>NZ_AMRN01000001.1 GCF_000300275.1 Thalassospira profundimaris WP0211
TGCTGAGCGCCTGATAGAGGATGATGGCAGCAAGGGTTGCCGTGCCGATCCCGCCCATGGCGAAACCACCGAAATTGACCGTGAAGTCGCCCGCGCCAAAGATCAGCGTGATGCCAACCGTAAACAGGGTGCGTGGATCAGAGAAATCAACGCGGTTATCGACCCACAAACGGATCATGGCAGCAGCAATCAGGCCAAAGACCGCGACACCAAGCCCGCCCAGAACCGGGCCCGGAATGGTGTGCAGCAATGCGCCGAATTTCGGCGAGAAACCCAGCAGAATGGCAATCACCGCCGCAATGACAAAGATCAGCGTCGAAAACACCCGGGTTACGGCCATAACACCCATGTTTTCGACATAGGTGGTGACACCGGTACCGCCGCCCGATCCGGCCAGCATGGTTGCCAGACCATCACCGACAAAACCACGGCCGATATAACGATCCATGTTCTGTTTGGTCATGCCACCAATCGCCTTGATATGACCGAGGTTTTCGGCCACCAGAATGAAGGCCACTGGCGCGATCAGGAACATGGCCGAACTTTCAAAGCGCGGTGCGACAAAGGATGGCATGCCAAACCATGGGGCCTGTGAGAGTTCGGTAAAATCAATCGCCGGCATCAGGCCAAAGCCATTGCCCAGAACCAGCACCAGCACATAGCCCGCCAGGATGCCGACCAGAATGGAAATCCGGCGCAACGCAATCGGCGCATAGACCGAGACAAAGGCCACCGACAGCAGGGTCAGAAGGGCGACCAGCATATGCATGTTATCGCCCGTGATGCCATTGATCCCGACCGGGGCGAGGTTCAGGCCAATCGCCGCCCCAACCGCCCCCGTCACCGCAGGCGGCATGAGTTTTTCGACCCAGCCGGTGCCGGTCGCCATGACGATCAGACCGATCACGACATAAAGCGCACCAGCAGCAATGATCCCGCCAAGCGCCCCGCCAATATCGGGGTTTGGTCCCGATCCGGCATATCCGGTGGCGGCAATGACGACCGCGATAAAGGCAAAGGACGAGCCCAGATAGCTGGGCACGCGGCCCGCCGTGCAGATGAAGAAGATCAGGGTGCCGATACCGGAAAACAGGATCGCCAGATTGGGATCAAACCCCATCAGAAGCGGACCAAGGATGGTCGCCCCCGACATGGCAACAAGATGCTGCAAGCCCATCGGGAACATAGCACCCCAAGGCAGACGTTCATCAGGCATGACTGTGGAAGACCGGGTCACAGACCAGGAAGGAAAATATCGCATTTATGGCAAGCCGATTATTTATGGACGTTTCGCGCGAAAATGCCCCGCCGGGCGGCAGGGCGTACCGGGTATCGCGCCACGGGCAGCAAAAAGCAAGATGCCATCCGATGCTTTTTTAGTCGTTGCTGTGGAAATGGTCGTAAATCTTGCGCGCCAAGGCGGCACTGATGCCATCGACGGCCTCAAGATCGGAGAGCCCGGCATCGGCCACACCGCGCGCGGAGCCGAAATGGTGGAGCAGTGCCTTTTTGCGTGCACCGCCGACACCGGGGACTGAGTCGAGCACACTTTTGCCCATCTGTTTGCCGCGTTTGGCGCGATGGGTGCCAATCGCCCAGCGATGGGCCTCGTCGCGCAGGCGCTGAATGAAATAGAGCACCGGGTCCTTCATATCGAGACGCACCGGGGCCTTGCCGGGGATGTGCAGCACTTCCTTGCCGGCATTACGATCCACCCCCTTGGCGACACCGACCAGCATGACGTCCTCGATGCCGAGATCTTCGAGAACTTCACGTGCCACGCCAAGTTGGCCCAAGCCACCGTCAATCAGGCAAAGGTCCGGCCATGTGCCGTTTTCGCGGTCCGGGTCTTCTTTTTGGGCCCGGGCGAAACGGCGCGTTAGGACTTCGCGCATCATGGCAAAGTCATCACCCGGCGCGATATCGCCCTTGATGTTGAATTTGCGATAGGCGTTTTTCATGAAGCCTTCGGGTCCGGCGACAACCATGCCGCCGACCATATTGGTCCCCTGGGTGTGGGAGTTATCGTAAACCTCGATCCGTTCCGGCGTGCTTTCGAGATCAAGCTTGTCAGCAAGGTCTTCAAGCAATTTGCGCTGTGTCGCACTTTCGGCCAGACGACGGCCCAGGGCATCCTTGGCGTTGGTGAGCGCATGTTCGACCAGTTTGCGTTTGCCGCCGCGCTTGGGCACGAGCAATTCGATCTTGCGGTCGTTATTGATGCCAAGCGCGTTTTCGACCAGTTCCTGGCCTTCGATTTCGTGCGACAGGAAGATCTGTTTGGGGGCCGGTTTATCGGCATAGAACTGCCCGACAAAGGCCGACAGGATTTCGGGGATTTCGGCCGATTGTTCATGGCGCGGAAAATAGGACCGGTTGCCATAGTTCGAGCCCGAGCGGAAGAAGAACACCTGCACACAGCTTTGCCCGCCTTCCTGATGAAGGGCGATGACGTCGGCCTCTTCAACACCTTCAAGGTTGATGTCCTGATGGGATCGGATCTGGCTGAGCGCACGGATGCGGTCGCGATACATCGCGGCCTGTTCGAACTCCATCTTTTCAGACGCATCCATCATGTCGGCTTCGAGCTGCTTGAGGATTTTCTGGCTGCGCCCGGTCAAAAAGTCGCGGCAAATATCCACAAGCTGGTCATATTCCGGTTTGGAAATGCGATCGACACAGGGGGCGGCACAGCGTTTGATTTGATAAAGCAAACACGGGCGCGAGCGGTTGGAAAACACCCCGTCGGTGCAGGAGCGCAGCAAAAAGGCGCGTTGCAGATGATTGATGGTGTTGTTGACCGCCCAGGCCGAGGCGAACGGGCCAAAGCAACTGCCATCCTTGGCGCGTGCGCCACGATGTTTGACGATGCGCGGATAGTCGTGATCCTCGGTGATCAGGATATAGGGGAAACTTTTGTCATCGCGCAGCAGGATGTTGTAGCGCGGTTTGAGCTTTTTGATCAGGTTGGATTCAAGAAGGAGCGCCTCGGCCTCGGTATGGGTGGTGATGATTTCCATCCGCACCGTCTGGGCCACCATGCGAGCAATGCGGATCGGCAATTGCATGATGCGGGTATAGGCGACCACGCGTTTCTTGAGGTTCTTGGCCTTGCCAACGTAAAGCACGCGTTCCTTGTCATCGATCATGCGATAGACACCCGCCGAGCCCGGCATGGTTTTCAGCGCATTTTTGATCGCCTCCACCCCGCGTGCTGCCCCGCCGTCGATTTTATCACCATCAAGCGACAAACCGATTTCCCGTTTCGGGGCATCATCCCCGGTCGGGTTTTCGGGGGAAACAGGTGGCTTCATCAAGGCACTCCGAGATCAGGAGAATCTGTTGAGGTTAAAGTGCAGAGCAACAGAGTCTAAAATACATTCAAAGTTGTGACAGCCGTCACAGGCAAACGCGATTTGAAACATAGCTGAAAAGATTAACATCGCAACCGCGCCGAGGGGAATCGCCATGCCAAAAAAGATGTCCACCAAGACTGTGGATAACTATGTGGGTAATCGGGGGGTGACTTCCTGCACCCCTTGAGAGTCTTAACGTTCTATGAAGTGCACAATTATTGAGCAAAACAGTTAAGTTATTGATTTTAAACAATAAAAATACTGTCAACGTGAAATCATTCGGTAATAGAGTCGTAAAAAATGAATATTTTCCTTTGAATCATATTCGCCAGATGCTTGTGAATAAGCACGGATGCGATTCGCACCAGAGGAATCAAAGAGTCCCTTGGATTGGCCGTCTGGAAAAGTAAATTTTTTCGGGAAATTGCGTATCGATCAGCGCGCGATATTGTGGCGTTCGATTTCCACACCAACCGCAGCTGCGTCTTCAAAAACGTCGAGCTTTTCAACCCTGACGATCACCTTGCGGACTCGCGGGTCGGCAAGACACATGTCAGCGAGTTTTTCCCCAAGGGTTTCCACAAGGTTGGTATGACCATCCTGGCAGATGCGGCGCGTGCCGACGACCAGATCCTCGTAGCTTAGCACGGTGGTGATATCATCATTCTGAACACCGTCGCCTTCGAGTACGGCAAGGTCGAGATTGATGCGCACACGTTGCGGGGCTTCTTTTTCGTGTTCGTAAACACCGATGGAGGTGTGAATGATCATGTCACGCACGAAGACACGGCGCAGGTTGCCTGCACGATCTGCATGGGGCACATCGGCAAATGGCAATGTCGTAATTTTGGCATCCTGTTTCAGGCCTGCGGTCATATTCCGGTCTTCCTTGTGCTGCTTTGTTGCGGGTGCCTTAAAAATCACCACGCAATTCCGGCCCGATGTCTGGCAGCGATTTAACGATCACTGCCGGGCATCATTCGTTGGGCGCATCTTCTTCGCCACTGGGCGCCCAATCGAGGTGCTGCCCGCCGTCAAGCGCTAACATTTGCCCGGTGATGGCCGGCGCGGCAAGGAAAAATCGAACCGCGTCGCAAATCTCTTGCGGGTTTGTCCCTATTTTCAGGGGTGTTTTTTCGCACTGCGCGTCGAAATCTTCCTGTGTTTGTCGGCTACTAGGCAGTGCCGGCCCCGGCCCGATGGCATTGACGCGAATTTTTGGTGCAAGGGCCAATGCCAGCGTCTGGGTCAGGGTCCAAAGCCCGGCTTTGGACAGGGTATAGGTCATGAAATGCGGGGTCAGGTTCCAGACACGCTGATCAATCAGGTTGAGGATCATGCCCTGACAGTTATCTGGCAGATGCTTTGCGAATTGCTGCGAGAGGATAAACGGCGCGCGCAAATTGGTTTCCATATGCAAATCCCAGCTTTCGCGGGTTGCCGTTTGCACATCATCAAATTCAAAGGTCGAGGCGTTGTTGATCAGAACCCCGATCGGGCCAAGTTGCCTGGTCGCATCGGCAACCAATTGATGGGTTGCATCTTCGTTGGTCAGATCGGCCGAAACAACGCAGGCCTTTTGGCCAAGGTCGCGGACCTCGTTGGCGACAGCTTCGGCGTCTTGTTTCGAGCTGTTGCAATGAAGGGCGATGTCATAGCCGTTGCGCGCCAGATCCAGGGTCAATGCACGACCGATGCGTTTTGCTGCACCGGTGATCAGAACGGATTTCGGGAATTGACCTGTCATTGTTGCCTCGATCCTTCGCAAAGTGTGCGGACCGTCATGAGACGGCCCGCGAACTGATTGAACTGATTAAAGCATGTTGCATCTAATCTGCTCCATTTTGTTTGTCTTTGGCGTGTCGTTTGGCAAGGCACAGCGTGCAGAGCGATGCGGTGCATCGGTCAAACGGTGTAACGCCGCGAAACCTCGCCAAAAACAAACCCTTCGGGCCGGGACAACCTTCCGCCCCGCAGCGTCAAGCTCCTTGCACGTAGCCCCGCTACGTACTGCGGTCCTTTCCTCGCCGGACAGAAGGTTCTCCCCGGCAAAATGGGGCAGATTAGATGCAATATGCTTTATGCTACGACAAGTTGGAAGACATAGACCAGATAGGCAATCACGAATGCAACACCGGTGATGCGCGAAATCTTGCGCATGGCATAGGCAACACCGAGCAAGCCCACGGTCACCGCCAGCATGATCCAGATGTCGGAATTCATGATCTGCTCAGGTACCGGGATCGGTGCGATCAGCGACACACCGCCAATGATCACAAGCAGGTTCAAAAGGTTCGAGCCAAACACATTGCCCAGTGCCACATCGGAATGCCCGCGGAAGGCAGCAACCACCGATGCGGCGAGTTCCGGAAGCGACGTGCCAAAGGCAACAAGGGTCAGGCCAATCACGGCTTCGGACACGCCGAACTGTCGGGCGACCGAGACCCCGCCTTCAACCAGCCATTCCGCGCCAAACATCAGCGCCACAATCCCGATGACGGTCGCGATGATCGGCCTGGTCCAGCCTTTGGGCTTTTCGCCGACTTCGTCGACTTCTTCTTCGTGCAGGTGACTGGCCTCGCTGGGCGAATTTTTGTCGTGCTGATAGGTGAAGTACCAGATGGCCGCCAGCACACAAAGCATCACCGCCCCGGCCCAGCGTTCAATCACGCCAAACATGCAAAAGGCAATAAACAGGATCGTGCCCAGCAACATGGTGCCGCCATCACGCACCACGGTGACCCGCGAGGCAGCAACGGGTTTGAGCAAGGCAACGGCACCCAGAATAAGCAGGATATTGGCAATGTTGGAGCCAACAACGTTGCCCATGGCGATATCGGCCGTGCCCTTGAGCGATGCATTGAGCGAGACGACAAATTCCGGTGCTGACGTCCCGGCGGCGACAATCGTCAGACCGACGATCACCTTGGAAACGCCCAGCAAAAGTGCAAGACCAACCGCCCCCCTTACGATGAATTCGCCACCTGCTGTCAGCAATACAAGGCCCGCGATGATCTGAAGATAGGGGATTAGCTGTTCCAAAATATCTGCTCGTTTCAAAAGCGATTAAACCGGCCCTGTGTCGGGCCCGCGGAAGATGGCATTTGGCGGCGCGAATGGCAAGTCATCAGGCGGTGACAATCGCCACAGCCCTTAACAGCCCGATTAGGTCGTGAATTTCGCCAATGTCGCAAATTTACCCACGACTGGCAGGGTTATTTTCGTTATCGTTGTAATCTCGTTATTTTCAGGCATTTAGGTCCTGATACCCATTGATTATTTGACCGCCTTCCGGAACGAATTTCGCCATGCATCACAGCGTCCTGTTTGAGCTGTTTCTTATTCTGACTGCCGCGATCATTGCGGTGCCGATTGCGCACAAGCTGCGTGCGAATTCGATCATCGGCTTTCTGATTGGCGGGTTCTTTATCGGGCCGTTCGGCTTTGGCCTGATTTCCGAACGCGAAGACATTTCCACGGTTGCCGAACTGGGCGTGGTTTTCCTGCTGTTCATGATCGGGCTGGAGCTTTCGCGTGATCGTTTGCGGGTGATTGGCGGGCGGTTTGCCGGTCTGGGAGTTTTGCAAATTCTGGTGTCGATGGCAGCCCTTCTTGGGCTTCTGGTTGTCATGGAATTCCCGCTGCCGACGGCCCTTGTGATTGCAGGTGCCCTTGCGCTTTCATCGACCGCGATCATCCTCAAACAGCTTTCCGATGACAAGCAGCTCAATACCCGGTTTGGCCGTGCGGCCCTTGCCATTTTGTTATTGCAGGACGTGGCGGTTGGTCCGTTCCTGATCATGGTGCAGGCGGCTGGTGACGCCGGAACGGAAACCAGCCCGTGGATGAGCATCCTTTTGGGGTTTGGGTCGGTTGCGTTGTTGTTACTCGTCGGGCGCTATGTGTTGCCGCGGCTGTTTCGCTATATCGCGTCGCTCAAGAACCCGGAACTGTTTGCCATCGGCACGCTGTTTGTTGTGCTAGCCGCCAGCACATTGACTGAGGTTTCCGGGCTTTCGATGGCGCTGGGTGCGTTTATCGCCGGGGTGATGTTGGCCGAAACCGAGTTCCGCCATCAGATCGAAGCCGACATTTCACCGTTCCGCGGCGTGTTCCTGTCGCTGTTCTTTATGTCGGTCGGCATGTCGGTTGATGCCGACGTTGTTTATAACGAATTTGGCACCATCGTCATGTGGCTGGTGCTGTTGCTGGTGATCAAGACGGCGGTTTTGTTCGTTCTGGCGCGCGCGATCCGGTTTGAAACCGGCCTTGCCATCCGGGTGGCGATGAGCTTGGCCGCCGGGGGTGAATTTGCCTTTGTGATGTTTGCCCTGGCCGCGCAAAATGGTGCCGTGCCGCTGGATATGGCAGCGATGCTGATCCCGGTGGTGGCGATTTCGATGGCGCTGACCCCGACGCTGATCAGCCTTGGTCACAAGATCGAGGAAAAGCTTCATCCCAAGGAAGAAGACCAGCTTGGCAAGATTGCCGAAGAGTCAGAGGGCATTCACCAGCATGTTCTGGTGATCGGAAGCGGCCGCGTTGGCCGGGTTCTGGCCCGGTTGCTCAAGACGCGCAACATTCCGTTCCTGGTGCTTGATAGTGATGCACAGCAGGTTTCACGCGGTCGGGCGGAAGGCCTTCCGGTTTACTTTGCCGACGGGTCGCGACCGGAAACTTTCCGGGCTGCGCACACGGATGAAGCAAAAATTGCGGTTGTTGCCATGGGGAACCCGCATGCGACCGAGAAGACGGTCGCCCTTTTGCGCCAGCATTACCCGCATCTGAAGATCTTTGCCCGCGCACAGGACATCACCCATATCGGGCCGCTGTCGCGCCACGGGGCGGATGCCGCCATCCCGGAGGTTCTTGAAACCGGGTTGCGGTTATCCGATCACGTTTTGGCCGCGTGCGACGTGCCGCAGGAAGATATTGATGCCGAAATCGCCAAATTCCGCCGTGCGGACATGCTGTTGATGAACGAACTGGCGCCGCGCCCGCAGCGCAAACCGTCAGGGTCGGAAAGTTCGGACAAACCGGCGAAGAAAGAAACCTGAAGACGTTACGCCCTTAAAACAAAAACCCCCGCAGCAAATCGCTGCGGGGGTTTTTTAATCGGATCGGGCTCTAAACCGGCTTAAGCGGCGGTTTCAGAGTCCAGTGCATAGCCTGCAGCACGGACGGTGCGGATGATATCGCGGGTGCCCTTGACGTCATTGAGCGCCTTGCGCAGGCGACGGATATGAACGTCGACGGTGCGGGTTTCGACATAGATGTTCGGGCCCCAAACCGCGTTAAGCAACTGTTCGCGCGAGAAAACCCGCCCCGGATGTTCGAGGAAATAGCGCAGCAGACGAAACTCGGTCGGGCCAAGATGGATCGATTTTCCATTGCGGCTGACCCGGTGGGCGGCAAGATCCATTTCGATATCGGAATAGATCAACTGCCCTTGTGGTTGCGCCGGACCGGACCGGCGCAAAAGTGCGCGGATACGGGCCAGAAGCTCGCCAATGGCAAACGGCTTGGTGACATAGTCATCAGCACCGGTATCAAGACCGCGAATGCGGTCGCCCTCTTCGCCGCGCGCAGTCACCATGATCACCGGCAAATCGCGGCTTTCAGGCTTGCGGCGGATCTGACGGCAGACCTCGATCCCCGACATTACCGGCAGCATCCAGTCGAGCAAAACCAGATCGACATGGGTTTCAGCCAGAATTTTCAACGCTTCGTCACCGTCACCGGCTTCGACAACCTGCATCCCCTCGCGTTCGAGGTTGTAGCGCAACATGGTTACGATTGCTGCCTCGTCCTCGACGATAAGAACCGTTGGGTCCATCTTCCTATGCTCCCGTGTCAGTCATTCGGTTCGACAACAGCGAAGTTCGCTGCGTCGTTTTTTGGCCGGTCAATCCCCGGCAGGTCTTCGCCCTTGATCCGGTAATAGATCGTTTCGGCGATATTGGTTGCGTGATCACCGATACGTTCGATGTTCTTGGCAATGAACAACAGATGGGTCGATGCGGTAATGTTGCGCGGATCTTCCATCATGTAGGTCAGCAATTCGCGGAACAGCGAATTGTACATATCGTCGACTTCCTGATCGCGTTCCCAGACCCGGTGGGCCTTTTCGGCGTCGCTTTCGATATAGGCATCCAGGACATCCTTGATGATTTCCTGGGCCAGCTTGGCCATGTTCGGGATCGCCTGAACCGGGCGGATCGGCGGGATCTGGTTAAGCACCTGCGCGCGTTTGGCGATGTTTTTGGCAAGATCGCCAATGCGTTCCAGATCGTTTGACAGCTTAAGGGCGGTGACGACCTGACGCAGGTCATCTGCCATCGGCTGACGCAGGGCCAGAAGACGGACGGCAAAGTCCTGGACTTCCTGTTCGAGCACATCAATGCGCTGATCGGACAGGATGACTTTCTCGGCCAGTTCGGAATCGCGTTTGACGATGGATCTGATCGAGGAAATAAGCTGGCTTTCAGCAAGCCCGCCCATTTGCGAAATGATGTTGTTCAGACGGGTCAGTTCCTCGTCGAACGAACTTACGATATGGGTATGTTCATCAGCCATTTATGCGTACTCCTGGCGTCGCTTAACCGAAGCGGCCGGTAATGTAACCCTTGGTGCGTTCGTCCTTCGGGTTGGTAAAGATCTGATCGGTTTCACCGACTTCAACCAGCTTTCCGAGGTGGAAGAACGCGGTGCGCTGCGACACACGGGCGGCCTGCTGCATGGAGTGGGTCACGATCACGATCGTGTAGTTCGAACGCAACTCGTCTATCAGTTCCTCGACCTTGGCGGTCGCAATCGGATCAAGGGCCGAGCACGGCTCATCCATCAGGATGACTTCCGGGCTGACGGCAACCGCGCGTGCAATGCAAAGGCGCTGCTGCTGACCACCGGAAAGACCGGTTGCCGGCGATTGCAGGCGATCTTTGACTTCTTTCAGAAGACCGGCACGTTCGAGCGAGGTCATGACGATTTCATCAAGTTCGTCACGCGAATTGACCAGACCATGAATACGCGGGCCATAGGCCACGTTGTCATAGATCGATTTCGGGAACGGGTTCGGTTTCTGGAACACCATGCCGATGCGCGCGCGCAACTGAACCACGTCGATCCGCTTGTCATAGATGTCGCGACCATCCAGGGTAACGTCACCTTTGATCGTCACACCGTCAATGGTGTCATTCATCCGGTTCAGGCACCGCAGGAAGGTGGATTTACCACAGCCCGACGGACCAATCAGTGCGGTTACCTGCTGTTCGGGGATATCAAGGTTGACCTCATAGAGGGCCTGATTGTCGCTATAGAAAAGATCGAGCTTGCGCGCGGTCATTTTCGGGTTTTCGACCGACGGCTCCGCCGTCATTGCGCTCTGGGATACAGCAGCCATTTTACCACTTCCGTTCAAATTTTTTGCGCAGATACACAGCCAGTCCATTCATCAGGACAAGGAAGGCCAGCAACACCATAATCGCTGCCGAGGTTTTCTCGACAAAGGCACGTTCCGGGCTGTCTGCCCACAGATAGATCTGGACCGGCAGAACCGTTGCCGGGTCAAGCGCCCCGCCCGGGATATCAACAATAAAGGCAACCATCCCGATCATCAGAAGCGGTGCAGTTTCACCAAGCGCTTGTGCCATGCCAATGATCGTGCCGGTCAGAATGCCCGGCATGGCGAGCGGCAAGACATGGTGGGTCACGGTCTGAACCGGTGATGCGCCAAGGCCAAGGGCGGCCTGACGGATCGATGGCGGCACCGCCTTGATCGCCGCACGCGATGCGATGATGATCGTCGGCAAAGTCATCAGCGCCAGCGTCAAACCACCGACAACCGGGGCCGAGCGCGGCAAATGCATGACATTGAGATAGACCTCAAGCCCCAGCAGACCAAACACGATGGATGGAACCGCGGCCAGGTTGTTGATATTAACCTCGACAATCTGGGTGAAGCGGTTCTTGGGCGCGAATTCTTCAAGATAGACCGCGGCCAGAACGCCAATCGGGAAGGACAATGCCAGGGTCACAAGCAGGGTATAGAACGAGCCGACAGCCGCCCCCCAGATACCGGCAAGTTCCGGTTCGCGGGAATCGCCACTGGTAAAGAAGCGGGTGTGGAACTGTTTTTCCACCGCACCAGCCGCAACCAGTTCGTTATACCAAGCGACTTCCTTGTCATTGAGGCGACGGTCGCCTTCATCAACGGTGGGATCGATATAGCCCTTGTTGAGCATGTCGAAATCATCACCCGAGATCAGCCAGATGGTGCGCGTTTGGCCAATCAGGCTCGGATTTTCGAGAACCCGTTCGCGCAGATCATAAGATGCGCCGCCTGAAACGATGCCATAGAGATCACGCTTGTCACTGCGCGAGGTCACATCCGGGAACCGATCACGCAGCGCCTGTTTGATCAGAGCATCAAAGTTCGCGCGCCCGATCACGTCGGGATCGCCGGTCCGTTCCGGATCGATCACAGCCGGATCAAAGGTCACTTCGAGCTGGACATAGGTCTGGTAAAAGGCGCTGTAGCCTTTAGAGCCGATCGAGAGTGCCAGCGTGCAAAGCGCCAGCAGCGCCAAACAGATCGCAACCAGACCATAGCTTTTAAAGCGGCGTTCGGCCGCGTAACGTTTCTTGATGTTACGGGCGATTTTCGGGCTGTCCCAGTCAACCGGCTTGCGCAGATTGTCAGAGATCACTTTGGCCGCAGCTCTGTCTTCCATAAGAGATGCCATATCAGTCATATTTCTCGCGATACTTCTGAACAACCTTGAGGGCAAATACGTTCAGCCCCAAGGTGACAAGGAAAAGAACCAGCCCCAACGCGAAGGCCGAGAGGGTTTTTGCACTGTCGAACTCCTGGTCGCCGACCAGAAGCGTCACGATCTGCACGGTAACAGTGGTCACCGCCTGAAGCGGGTTCACCGTCATGTTCGCGGCAAGACCAGCGGCCATCACAACAATCATGGTTTCACCAATCGCCCGCGAAACGGCCAACAGAACCGCCCCGACAATACCGGGCAAGGCGGCCGGGAAAATCACCTGCCGGATGGTTTCCGATTTGGTCGCCCCCAATGCATAGGACCCGTCACGCAGCGATTTCGGCACCTGCGACATCACGTCATCAGACAGCGAGGACACAAACGGAATGATCATGATGCCCATGACAAGACCGGCCGCCAGCGCACTTTCCGAACTGACATCGAGGCCGAGCATCGCGCCATTGTCGCGCAAGAACGGTGCCACGGTGAGCGCGGCAAAGAAGCCATAGACAACCGTTGGCACGCCCGCCAGAATTTCAAGTGCGGGTTTGGCAACAGCACGAAATTTAGGCGCGGCATATTCGCCCATATAAATGGCCGAAAACAGGCCGACCGGCACCGCGACACACATGGCAATCAGCGTAATCAGCAAGGTACCGACAAACAGCGGAATCATGCCAAACGCCCCCTCGGACGCCACCTGATCGGCACGGATCGCGGTTTGCGGGCTCCATTCCAGACCAAACAGGAAGTCGAGCGGGTTGATCTTGCTAAAGAAATGCAGGGTTTCGAACATCAGTGAAAACACGATGCCGACCGTTGAAAGGATCGCAATCGCCGAACAGACAATCATGATCGCGCGCGAGATGCGTTCAACATTGTTGCGCGCGCGCATATCCGCTTCAATCCGTCGATAGGACAGGACAAGACCGGCAAGCGCAACCGACAGCATGACAACCACCAGCGCCGCATTGGCGATGGTTTGCAAATTGGCAAGTCTGCGCCCGGCATCAACAATTTCCGGCGACACGGTGAGATGTTCACCGCCACCGGCGGCGATCTGGGAAATGCTGTTGAGCGCCAGCGACAGACGACCGGAGTCACCAACTACTTCCTGCGGCAGGTCCGACACGATCAGGGCTTCAATCACCGAGCCCTGGAACATGTACCAGATCAAAAGCAAAAACAGCGCGGGAAGCCCGCACCATGCTGCTGTGTAGGCCCCGTAGTGAACCGGCAAGGAATGAAGATTGCTGTGCCGGCCACCAGAAAGGGCAACAGCCCGCTGGCGTCCGAAATAAAAGGACAGCGCGCAAAGTGCGGCAACCGCGAGCAACAGGAAAGACAGGGACATTATTTGAGATCCGTTCGCCAGATGAGCCTGCAAAGATCAGTTCGTGAGGCCAATAGGACAGAAACAATATAGAAATCAATACAAGAAACAAAGAAACCGGTGGCAGCATTTGCTGCCACCGGTTGAAAGATCGCGTTACATGCTCAGCGGCGAAAGGTTCATCGCAGCGTTACGAACAGCTTCACGCTCAGCAGCATCCATTGGGATCAGGCCACGGTCAGCAAGGTAACCTTCATCACCCCAAGCTTTGTCAGCGGTGAATTCAGCAAGATATTCCTTGATGCCCGGAATGGTGCCAACGTGCGCGTTCTTCACGTAGAAGAAGAGCGAACGGGAAACCGGATAGTCACCAGCAGAGATTGCTTCGAAGGTCGGAGCAACGCCACCGATCAGCGAGCCCTGGAGCTTATCGCCGTTCTGGTCAAGGAAGGAGAAGCCGAAGATGCCAAGTGCATCATGGTTGGCTTCGAGTTTCTGAACGATCAGGTTGTCGTTCTCGCCAGCTTCGACATAGGCACCGTCTTCACGAACGCCAGCGCAGACAGCTTTGTGCTGGTCTTTGTTGGTGTCTTTAAGAGCGGCGATTGCCGGGAACTCATCGCAAGCTTCTTCGAGTACCAGCTCGGTGAAGGCATCACGGGTACCGGAGGTCGGCGGCGGGCCGAGAACTTCGATTTTAACGTCCGGAAGGCTCGGATCGATTTCCGACCAGGTGGTGTAGAAGTTATCTACGAGCGACTGGCCGTCTTTGGACGGAACGGTTTTTGCCAGAGCAAGGAAGATCTGCTCTTTGGTCAGGTCAAGCTGCGGCGCTTCGTTCGAGTTCGACAGAACGATACCGTCGTAACCAACTTTAACTTCGGTAACTTCCGAAATGCCGTTCTTCGCGCAAGTTTCAACTTCGGACTTCTTGATGCGACGCGAGGCGTTGGTGATGTCCGGATGCTGTTCGCCAACACCGGCGCAGAACAGCTTCAGACCACCGCCAGAACCGGTAGATTCGATAACCGGTGTTTTGAAGGAGGTGGTTTTACCGAATTCTTCTGCAACTGCGGTTGCGAACGGGAAGACGGTGGACGAACCAACGATACGAATCTGGTCGCGTGCTTCGGCAGCGCCAGCAAAGGCAACGCTCATAAGCGCCGCAACAGCAAGAGTCTTCTTCATCATAAATTCCCCAATGGTAGTTCCACTTCGGAACGGTGCAACGATCTGCGAGGCGGACTCTACCGCTGGGTGCTTACGGTATTGTGTCGCTTTTGTTAACGTTATGTGACAACGTATCCGAGCAGTAAAAACAGCCCATTATTACTAATAAAATCAATAAGTTAGCATTTTTCGACAACCATCCGAAAACGGCGGTTTTTCACTTCAACATGGCAAAATCGCGATTGTTTACGAAAGGCTGTAACAAAAACTGTCACATTTCGTCCAAAGGTGGCCTTGGGCGCTGGGGAATGGTGTGAATTGACGATAATTGCCACCAAACCCTTTACATGACCCCATTTACACGCAACTGTTGTGCATGGGGTCCAAACTCATTCACATGACCGCCCCGGCAATTGATATGAGAGAAAAAGCAAGGAAAAGCCCGCAGAGCGGAGTATTCTCCGGTCAAGGGGTTTGACGCAGAGGCTTTCTCTCATATCAATTGTCCTTTGGATCACCCGGATTTGCACGGGCTATTTTGTCGCAAAACCTTGAAAGATATAGATCTTCCTGTGGTTTTGCTCCGCATATCCGCACAAATCCGGGGGACCGGGACGATTATGTGAATGAGTTTGGACCCCAAGGGACAAAAAATGCTGCGCGTAAGTACGCGGCCATAACAGGAGCACTTGATGAGCAACGCTGCACTCGACGAAATTCAGGAACTGATTCAGAAGCTGTCTGGCGAACTTGGAGATATGTCAGAGGCTGCGTCGCGCCATATTGATGATCTGCATGTTGCGGTCAATAACGTCGCATCGCACGTTCTGGCGATCGAGGCAGTTCTGTCACTGGTGGCCCAGAAGGTCGAGGTTGACGAAGCCGAAGCAATCAAGTGGATTCGTGACAAGACAGCGGCCTATGCCGAGGACAGCAGCGAAAGCTCTGCCGCAGAAGGCATTACAAAAAGCCTGCTTGGCAAGGAAGAGTAAGGCGCCCAGTCGCACGGACCTACGAAATCAAAAGGACGGCAGAGGTTATTCTCTGCCGTCCTTTTTGTTTCTCGGTTTTGAAGCAATCGTTGCCTAGCCTGCAAGTTCGGTCGGCTTTACCCAGTGGCGCAGTTTTTCCGGCACCGGTCCACCGGCGGCCCAATCAAGGAGCTGCACCGTGTGCAGAACTTTAAGATCGTCGGTTTCGATCTGGACCATGCAGCCGATATTCCCCGTTGCCACCAGATCAGGCTGGGTCGCGCGGATACTGCCGCGTTTGCGTTCCTGAAGCTGACCGGCGATTTCGGGCTGCAACAGGTTATAGACCCCGGCAGAACCACAGCACAGATGGCCTTCGGCGATTTCAGCGACTTCATATCCAGCCTGTTTAAGAAGATCGCGTGGTGGTCGGGTGATCTTTTGGCCGTGCTGCATCGAGCAGGCCGAATGATAGGCAACACGGGGATTCCCGTGATTGGCCCCGGCAAACACCGCATCATCGATATCAAGGTTTGCCAGATATTCTGTGATGTCCTTGGCAAGACCGGACACCGTCGCGGCCCTTTCGGCATAGGCCGGATCATGGCGCAGCATATGGCCGTAATCCTTGATCGTGGTGCCACAGCCCGATGCGGTGATTACGATGGCATCAAGGCCTTCGCCCGCGGCCTCGGTCGTCCAGGCATCAATATTGGCCTTGGCCTGCGCGTGGGATTGTTCTTCCTTGCCCATGTGATGGACAAGCGATCCGCAACATCCAGCGCCCTTGGCAACAACCACCTCGATCCCAAGACGGGTGAGTAGACGAACTGTCGATTCGTTGATTTCGGTTTCAAGCACCTGCTGGGCACAACCGATCAGGATGGCAACCCGGCCTTTGCGTTGGCCAACTGCGGGGATCACCTGGGGTTTGTCGACCCAGCTTGGCGGATGCATGGGGCGTGCCCCCATCTTGACCATGCCCTTGAGCCGACCGGGCATCAGACGCGCGAAGGGGGCGGCGAATTTTGCCCCGATCAATGACAGCCGGAACAGGGTCGGATTGGGCACAACAATTGACAGCAACTTGCGCAGCAACCGATCGCCCAGCGGGCGTTCATAGTTTTGTTCGATATGGGCACGCGCATTGTCGATCAGGTGCATGTAATCAACACCAGAGGGACATGTGGTTGTACAGGAAAGACATGACAGGCAGCGATCAAGGTGTTTGACCACCTTTTCGGTTGCCGGTTTGTCATTTTCCAGCATGTCCTTGATCAGGTAAATGCGGCCCCGCGGGCTGTCGAGTTCATCCCCAAGGGTGACGAATGTCGGGCAGGTCGCGGTACAGAAACCGCAATGCACGCATTTGCGCAGGATCTGTTCGCTTTCGGCAATCGCCGGGTTTTCAAGTTGGGCAGCGGTGAAGTTGGTTTGCATTACGCGCCCTCCCCGTTCAGTGACAATGGCGCAATCCGCCCCGGATTGAGAATCCCCATGGGATCGAGGTTTTCCTTGATCCGGGCATTGATCCGGGCAAGCGCCGGGTCTTCGGGATGGAAGACCCGGGTCGCTTGACGGATTTCATCGGAGGCGCGCACCAGATTGGCCTGCCCGCCGACATTGGCGACGATATCGCGGATCGTGCCCGCCATTGCATCAGGTGCATCGGGCACATTCGCCGCGTCAGATGCGGCGATCTGCACCCAGATCAGGCCACCGGCCCAATCCATCATCGCCCGACCACCGGTTTTTTCGATCAGTCGGGCGCAGATATCACCACCACTTGCCGGGGGCACCGATACCCGCCACAAAATGCTGCCGGTATTTTCCGATGCCACGAACGGCGCGACATTGGCGACAACCTTCCAGATGCTGCGGCTGTGGCTTTCGGGGACTTCGTGGCATTCGCCAAAACCGGCAAGCGCCCGGCACAGGGCATCGGCCCGCCATGCGACAGACGGCTTGGGACCTTCGATCCGCAGGGCCACAAGGCCACTACCATATTCACCGGCCAGTGGCACATCAAGGTGCGGCGCGTCTTCGGGGGCGATCCAGGCGGCGGCGGAGACTTCGTTTTCACTGCCCATGGCAATGGTCATCGCCTTGCCCGCCGCACGCGGGTCACTGCAGGCGACAATCACGGTGGCGGATGTTTCGTCATTTGGCATGACCTTGAGCGTTACGGTATGCATCACACCCAGCGTGCCAAAGGAACCCGCCATTAGTTTTGACAGATCAAAGCCGGTGACGTTTTTCATCACCCGGCCACCGGATTTAAAATCCTCTGCCCGGCCAGAAACGGCTTCGAACCCCAGAAGGTGATCACGTGCGGCCCCCACCTTGATCCGGCGCGGTCCGGCAAGGTTACAGGCGACCAGCCCGCCGATGGTGCCGGCATCCGGGCCGCTTGATCCATCCAGAAGGGCCGGGAAGTTTCCGGGCTCAAAATGGAATTGCTGATTTTTTTCGGCCAGTGCCGCCTTGATATCGGCAAGCGGCGTTCCGGCACGCGCAGAGATCACCAGTTCTTCGGGCTGATAAAACAAGATCCCCGAAAGTTTGGAGCAATCCAGCACTGCGTTGGTTCGAACAGAATGGCCAAAGGCGCGCTTGCTGCCTGATCCGATGATTTCAAGCGGGGTTTCTGATCCAAGCGCCCAACCAACCGCATCACGCAGCTGGTCTGGCGTGGTGGGGGAAAGTACGTCCACCATAACTCTCTCTTTTCCTCTCCTGAGCCGGGCCAATCGGATTTGCGGGAGCCGATTGGCCGGCCTTTGTTTTATCGTGTTTGTTTGTTGTTTCGTTTGATCACGCCTTAGGGGCAGGATCCTAAAAGCGCGGGATATCCGGGAACTTGTCAGCCACCGCCTTGGCATGCAGGGTTTTAAGTTCCCCACAGCCATGCAAGGTCGGGAATACCTTGCCGGGGTTGAGCAACTGGTCCTCGTCAAAGGCCATCTTGATGCGTTCCTGATGCTTCATGTCATCGATCGAGAACATCTCGCCCATCAGGTCGCGCTTTTCGACACCGATGCCGTGTTCACCCGACAGCACCCCGCCAACCGCGACACAAAGTCTAAGGATGTCGGCCCCGAAGGCCTCGGCCTTTTCAAGGTCACCGGCCTTGTTGGCATCAAACATGATCAGTGGATGCAAGTTGCCATCACCGGCATGGAAGACGTTGGCAACGCCCAGCCCGTGCTTTTTCGACAGGTCCTGCATACCGGTCAGCACCTCGGACAGGCGACCGCGCGGGATGGTGCCATCCATGCACATATAATCGGGTGAAATACGACCGATCGCCGGGAAGGCGTTTTTGCGGCCCGACCAAAACAGCAGGCGTTCTTCCTCGTTCTCGGAAATGCGGGAATAGACCGCCCCGCAATCCTTGGCGATTTTGCCAACACGGTCGATCAGGTAATCGACTTCGACCTGCGGGCCATCAAGTTCGACCAGAAGAAGGGCCTCGACATCGAGCGGATAGCCGGCCTGAACAAATTCCTCGGTCGCCTTGATTGCCGGGGCATCCATCATTTCAAGACCGCCCGGAATGATGCCGGCGGCAATGATGGCGGCAACGCAATTGCCACCTTCTTCGGATGAATTAAAGCCCAGCAACAGCGCACGGGCGGTTTCGGGTTTGCGCAGGATCCGCACCGTCACCTCGGTCACGATGCCAAGAAGGCCTTCGGACCCGGTGATGATGCCAAGCAAATCATAGCCCGCCTGATCAAGGCCCTTGCCACCGATGCGCAGGATGTCACCTTCGATGGTGACCATTTCAACACCCAACACATTGTTGGTGGTAAGCCCGTATTTCAGGCAATGCACACCGCCGGAATTTTCGGCGATGTTGCCGCCAATCGAACAGGCAATCTGGCTGGACGGATCGGGGGCGTAATAGAACCCCTTGTGTTCGACCGCGCGCGTGATGCCAAGGTTGGTGACACCGGGCTGCACGACGGCGGCCCGGTTGTCCCAATCGATGTCGAGCACGCGATTGAATTTCATCATACTAATGGTAATCGCATCGGCCATCGGAAGTGCGCCACCGGACAAACCGGTACCGGCACCGCGCGGAACGACACGGATTTTATTGGTATGACAATATTTCAGGATGGCTGCGACCTGGGCGGTATTTTCCGGCAGGACGACAATCATCGGCAATTGCCGATAGGCCATCAACCCATCGCATTCATAGGGCCTGAGCTGATCATCATCGACAATAACCCCGCCCGGTGACGGGATGATATCGCGCATGGCGGCGATAATGTCCTTGCGACGTGCAAGTGTGTGTTGATCAGGCTCAGGCATCCTAAGCATCGGTGGGTTACTCCGTTAATTCGACCAGCAGGTCCTTGGCTTCGACCTGTGTCCCGGCCGGGGCGTGGATTTTGGCCACGGTTCCATCCTTTTCGGCGTGAACCGCGGTTTCCATTTTCATGGCTTCGAGCGAGCACATCACATCACCCGACTTGATCTTCTGGCCCTCGGACACGTGGACTTCGACCACCAGACCCGGCATCGGGGCTGCGACATGCAGCTTGTTGCCATCTTCGGCCTTTGGTTTTGTCTTGCCCGTGCCGGCCAGTGTCTTGTCGGCGACCTTGACGGTGCGGGGCTGACCGTTGAGTTCAAAGAACACGGTACGGTTGCCCTCCTCGTCACCGGCCTCGGACGTGGTCAGATAGCGGATGACAAGGGTTTTGCCCTTTTCAAGATCAACCGAGATTTCATCGTTCTGGTTCATCCCGTAGAAGAAGACCGGGGTTGGCAGAACCGAAACATCGGCGTTGTGGCTGCGGTGTTCGGCGTAATCAAGGAACACCTTGGGATACATCACATAAGATGCAACCTCGGCGTCAGAGATATTGCTGCGATGGGTTTTCTTTTCGATCTCCTTGCGGGTCGCTTCGAAATCAATCGGCGGCAATGATTTGCCCGGACGATCCGTTAGTGCCTCGGCCCCCTTAAGCACCTTGCGCTGCAAGGCGGGCGGGAAGCCACCGACCGGCTGACCGATCTCACCACGGAAGAAGGAAATGACGCTGTCGGGGAAGGTAATGTCCTTTTTAGGGTCAAGAACGTCTTCCTCAGACAAACCGGAGGTCACCATCATGAGCGCCATATCGCCGACAACCTTGGAGCTTGGCGTCACCTTGACGACATCGCCAAACATCTTGTTGACCGCGGCATAGGCCTTGGAAACCTCGGGCCAGCGATCCTCGATCCCGAGTGCGCGGGCCTGCTGGCGCAGGTTGGTGTACTGGCCGCCCGGCATTTCGTGGACATAGACGTCAGAGGTGCCACTGCGGATATCGCTTTCAAAGCCTGCGTAATAGCGGCGGATCTGTTCCCAATAGGTCGAGATTTCCTTGAGCGCCTCGGTCTTAAGCCCCGGATCACGCGGCTGGCCGATATAGTTATTGGCAATCGAGCCCAGGTTCGGCTGGGACGTCAGGCCCGACATCGAATCCATTGCCGCATCGACGGCATCAACCCCGGCATCAATCGCGGCAATCACGGTGGCGGCCGAGATGCCGCTGGTGTCGTGGGTATGGAAGTGGATCGGGATATTGACCGTGTCCTTGAGTGCTGTGATCAGCTCGGTCGCAGCGGCCGGACGCAGCACACCTGCCATATCCTTGAGACCGAGAATATGGGCCCCGGCAGATTCAAGTTCGCGGGCCATATTCACATAGTAATCAAGGTTATATTTCGGGCGGTCCTTGTCATAGATGTCGCCGGTGTAACAGATGGTCGCTTCGCAGAGTTTGTCGGTTTTAAGCACCGATTCCATCGCGACCTTCATGTTTTCAACCCAGTTGAGGCTATCAAACACGCGGAAGACATCCATGCCGTGTTCGGCCGCCTGCTTGACGAAGTAGTCGACCGCATTATCGGGATAGTTGGTATAGCCAACCGCGTTCGAGGCCCGCAGCAGCATCTGGGTCAGGATATTGGGTACGCGTTCGCGCAGCTTGACCAGACGATCCCACGGGTCTTCTTTCAGGAAGCGCATGGCAACATCAAACGTCGCCCCGCCCCAGCATTCGATTGAAAACAGTTCCGGCAGACCATGCGCGTAATAAGGCGCGATTTCGAGCATGTCATAGGTGCGCATGCGGGTCGCCAGAAGGGATTGGTGGGCATCACGCATGGTGGTGTCAGTCATCAGGACGCGTTCCTGATCCTTCATCCAGCGCGAGAAACCTTCGGGCCCCAATTGATCAAGCTTTTGCTTGGTGCCCGGGCGTATTTCACCAAGATCGATTGATTTTGGCATCACCGGATCATGCAGATTGGTCGGCACCACGCGGCCTTCGACTTCGGGGTTGCCATTGACCGCAACCTCGCCGATGAAGCGCAGCAGGCGGGTGGCACGGTCGCGCCGGCGCACGAACTTGAACAGATCGGGCGTTTCGTCAATGAAACGGGTCGTATATTCGCCAGCGCGGAATTTCGGGTGATTGATCAGGTTTTCAAGGAAGGCCAGGTTGGTGGCAACACCGCGAATACGGAATTCGCGCAAGGCGCGGTCCATGCGATCCACTGCCTCACGCGGGGTGCTGCCCCATGCGGTGACCTTTTCAAGCATGCTGTCATAGAACGGCGTGATTACTGCGCCGGAATAGGCCGTGCCGCCATCCAGACGAATGCCAAAGCCGTTGGCCCCACGATACACCTTGATGATCCCGTAATCGGGGACAAAGTTGTTTTCCGGGTTTTCGGTGGTGATACGGCACTGAAGCGCGTGGTCGCGCAACTTGATTTTATCCTGCCAGGGGATACCGGTTTCGGACGGGAAACCGATGCGGCCACCCTGGGCGATCAGGATCTGTGCCTTGACCAGATCAAAGCCGGTCACGCATTCGGTAACGGTGTGTTCGACCTGAATGCGCGGGTTGACCTCGATGAAGTAGAACTTGGATGTATCAACATCCATCAGGAACTCGACCGTGCCGGCATTGACGTAATTAGCCGCCTTGCCAAGGCGGATCGCGGCGTCACAAATCTCGGCGCGCTGATCATCATCGAGATAGGGTGCGGGTGCGCGCTCGACCACCTTTTGGTTGCGGCGCTGAACCGAACAGTCACGTTCATAAAGATGCACAAGGGTGCCGTGATTATCGCCAAGCAGCTGCACCTCGACATGGCGCGCACGGCGGATCAGTTTTTCAAAATAAACCTCGCCATTGCCAAAGGCGGCCTCGGCCTCGCGCCGTGCTGCCAGCACCTGACCCGACAGGTCCTTGCCATTTTCGATGACGCGCATGCCACGGCCACCGCCGCCCCAGCTGGCTTTGAGCATAAGCGGATAGCCGATTTTCTCGGCGATGCGGGTGACTTCTGCCATGTCTTCGGGAAGCGCGCTTGAGGCGGGCATGACCGGCACACCGGCACTTTCGGCCAGATTACGCGCAGATACCTTGTTGCCAAGGGTGCGCATGACTTCTGAGTCTGGGCCGATGAACTGAATGCCGGCCTCGGCACAGGCATCGGCGAATTCGGGATTTTCCGACAGGAAGCCGTAACCCGGATGGATCGCATCGACATCGGCATCACGTGCGACACGCAGGATGTCTTCGATATCAAGATAGGCGCGAATGGGCTTGTTGCCCTTCCCCACCGTGTAGCTTTCGTCCGCCTTGAAACGGTGAAGGGCGAAGCGGTCCTCGTCAGAGAAGATCGCAACTGTGCGAATGCCAAGTTCGTTGGCGGCTCGCAGAACACGAATCGCAATCTCGCCACGGTTGGCGACCAGAAGTTTACGGATACGCTTTGGTGCTGAACGCGTCATGGACACCGGGCTCCTACCACAATTTCCTGGCAGGAACGTGCCTGTGCGCGCCTGCCAAAACCAAGTGAAACGCCACGATATGGTCCCGGAATGCGTTGCGGTGCGGGATGCCTGCAACGCCATATCCATTGTGGCGATACGGGATGCCAGCACGCTGAGATCTTGTGCAATGCATCCAGAGCTTTTGGCGCCCGGTGGGCAGGCGACGGTTCTGGTATATGCGCATTGCCCTCTCCCTGTCAAAGCATGATCTCGTAAATTGGTATTACCAATTATTGGAGATCCCGACCAGTTTCTTTTCACCATGCGGAACAGCTCAGCCCCGCTTTCTCAATCAGGGCGATGGGAAAACCGCGATCTTTCAGCGACTTTTGGCGCGGATATGCTATTGTCCGCGATCAGAAAAACGGAAATTCCCGAAACGGTTACGCCCATGCCGAAGCTCAATCTTCGACTAAAGTTTTTGCTGCTCTCGATCCTGCCGCTGGTTCTGGCGGCGTCTGCAATCTCGTGGCTGGTGTTTGCCCAGGCCGAACGCCTGGCCGAGGCCGAGATCAGGACCTTTGAACGCAACATCCTTCAGGCCAGAAAGGACGAGCTGAAAAGCTATCTTGAGCTGGCGATGAAATCGATCGACCACATCTATTCGGTGGCAAGCCCGCTGGATGCGGTTTCAAAAGAACGTGTGAAAGCGATCATCGAAGATCTGTCTTATGGCGAGGATGGATACTTCTTTATCTATGACCGCGATGGCACCGCCCTTGTCGATCCGCCGCAACCCTGGCGCCTTGGCCGGACCTATTGGAACCTGCGCGATATCAATGGCAACACAGTCATTCAGGGCCTGATTTTCAATGCCGAAAAGGGTGGCGATTTCATGCGCCACGTCTGGGAAAAACCATCGACCGGGGAGCCGACCGAAAAAATCACCTATTCCCTGATGCTGGATAAATGGGACTGGATGATCGGCACGGGCATTTATATCGACGATATCGCCGAACAGGTGACCGAGATCGAGGCCGAGGTTTCCACCCATATCCGCGAAACCACCATGTCGATCATCGGGGTGACGATCCTTGCAGTGTTGCTGGTGGGGATATCGGGCACGGTGGTCACATTGTCCGAACGCAAACTTGCCGACTCAAAGCTTAAGGAACTGACACATAGGGTGGTTGATGTGCAGGAACAGGAACGCCTGCGCGTGTCGCGCGAGCTGCATGACGGCATCAGTCAGATATTGGTTTCGGTCAAATATGCGGTTGAAACCGCAATTGCGCGCATCACCCAGAAACGCGACAACGCGATTGAACCCATGGAAAAGGCCGCCAACCGATTGCAGGACGCCATCCATGAAGTGCGGCGGATTTCGCGCGATTTGCGCCCAGCCGTGCTCGATGACCTTGGCCTGAAACCCGCGATTGAGAGCATGTGTGCAGAACTTCAGGACCGGTCCGGTATCCTGATTGAGGTGAAATGCGACAATGTCGACGGGCAGCTTGATATCGACAAGAAGACAACGCTGTATCGCGTGTTGCAGGAGACCCTGACCAATATCGAACGCCATGCCGATGCGACGGTGGTGAAAATTTCGATCAAACGCGAAGGCAGCAGCATTATCATGCGCATTGCCGATAACGGGGTCGGGTTTGAAACCAACCGATATATCCGCAACCGCGATCCGCGGGCGGGCATTGGTTTGCGCAACATGCGCGAACGCATGGAATTCCATGGCGGCGGGCTTTCGGTACGCTCCGAACCGGACGACGGGACAAAAATCACTGCATTTATTCCCGCCAACAGCCAGAATGCCCTACCCCATGACGCTATCAGCGGTTAATCTGATGACGCACAACCCGACAGTCACGCGACAGGAACTCGTTTGATCCATGACCAATGCCACCATTGCCAACGAAGTTTATTCCACCCATCGGCCATTGCGGATTTTGCTTTGCGACGATCACGCACTTGTCATGGATGGCATCCGATCGCGACTGGAATGCTTTGAACATATCAATATCGTTGGCGAGGCCGGCAACGGGGCCGAGGCATTGACCATGGCCGGTGACCTGCATCCTGATATCGTCCTGATGGACATTTCGATGCCGGTGATGAACGGGTTGGAAGCAGCCGAGAAATTCCGTGAAACCCTGCCCGATACCAAGGTTGTCATCCTGTCGATGCATGAAAACCCGGAATATCTGCGCACCGCCCAGCAGGCGGGTGCAAAGGGCTTTATCCTGAAAGATGTGTCATCCAATGACATGGTGCGTGCGATTGAAACCATTGCCAATGGCGGTGAGGCGTATAGTTCCACATTCGATCGCATCAGTGATGGCGAAGATAACAACAGCGATGGCGTGCCGCTGACATCGCGTGAACGCACGGTCTTGCGCCTGTTGGCCAAGGGGGCGAGCAACAAGCATGTTGCCCGTGAACTGGATATCAGTGTCCGCACCGTTGAAACCCACCGCCGCAACATCAAGCGCAAACTTGGTATCGACAGTTCGGCCGGTCTGGTGCGCTATGCCATTGAAAAGGGTCTGGTCACCCTTGATTCCAATAGCTGAAATCACGATCTGGATCACAGTTGTGCGCCGACCAGCATGACTTTGCTTTGATTTCACATTCTGGTACGGTACATTAGGTTCAGGATTGGATTGATTAAACTTTTCAATTCCGGCCGTATCCGGGTTTGATCGACCACCCAGATCAGCCCGACGTCATGGGTAGAGAGCGTGAACCATACAGCAAGCTACACATTCCGACCCGAACTTGCGCGGTGCCGCGAATGCGGTGTGCGGAAATTTGCCCTGTTCAACAACCTGACGGACGAGGATTTGAAACTTGTCCATATGCCGGTTGAAGACATCACGCTGCCCAAACGCAACACGCTTTATAATGCCGGTGATCAGGCGCAATCGATCTTTACCCTGCGCAGTGGACTGGTGAAACTTGTCCATTACCTGCCCGATGGCAATCAGCGGGTAGTGCGCCTTGTCAAACCGGGCGGGACCATTGGTCTTGAAGCATTGGTCAGTGATTGCTTTACCCACCATGCCGAAGCGCTTCAGGACAGCAGACTGTGCCGCATTCCGATTGCGGTGATCGAGAAGCTTGATAACGAAAGCCCGCGTTTGCACAAGCAGGTGCTTAATCGCTGGCATCAGGCGGTGATGGAATCCGATAACTGGCTGACCCAGATGTCGACCGGCACAGCGCGCGAACGGGTCGCCCGGCTTTGCCTGTTTTTACATGATGACGTGACCGAGAGCTGCACCGTTCCGGGGCGCGAGGATATTGGTGCGATGCTTGGCATTACCACCGAAACAGCCAGTCGGATCATCGCCGATTTCAGACGTCATGACCTGCTGGAATTCAAGTCACGCAACGTCTTCAAGCTTGATCTTGTGGGCTTACGCGAAGTTGCGGGAATGGACGCCGCGGATGAGGGCAATTACGCCGACTGATCCCCTACAAATCCTATCTTGCGGCATCCTGCAAGACGGTCTGAAAGGCCGAGTTTGGGCCACAGGCCAGTGACAGCTTTTCATATTCCTGCGGCGTATCGATCCGTTTGTGTTTTTCCGCACTCCGCCTGCGAATATCGTTCAGCCGTCTTTTGAAATCGCGGCCATATTCCGAATGAAGCCGACGCATGGCACCCGGCACGTTGTCAGCGGGCATCGGAAACATCGCCCCGACCTTGCCAACGATATCTTTGACCAGATCATCGAGGGCCACACGAATATCATCTTCCATACCCTGATTGATTTTGACGTGTTCGCCTTCGTGGGCATAGACGACGTCATATTCACAGGTACCACGTTCCAGTTCGGCCGGGATGTAGACCAGATGCTTGACCACATCGACCTTCGGGTTGACCAGAACGGGATCCAGACAATATCGCCCGGGACCGACTTGGCGTGGTTCAATGCGCATATCAAAGGATGCATTCACCTCGTATTCGGTCAGCCCCGTGACGAGATACCGCGAATCCCCACCGGCACGGCTGTTTAACCAGCGAATGGAGCGATAGCGATCAAGCATCGGGTCCATGCGATTAAATTCGAGGAAGGCCTTTGGCGCGCTGATCGGGGCACAGCTTCCTTGTGCACGGGCGGATCCGGGTAACATAACCAGAACAGCCAGAACGGTTAAAAGC
Organism: Thalassospira profundimaris WP0211; assembly: GCF_000300275.1. Taxonomy (GTDB): domain Bacteria; phylum Pseudomonadota; class Alphaproteobacteria; order Rhodospirillales; family Thalassospiraceae; genus Thalassospira; species Thalassospira profundimaris. The sequence continues at coordinate 27,571 of NZ_AMRN01000001.1, forward strand.
GCAAACACGATGCTGCCCTTTCCGATCTGATTTTTCTGTCGCCCCAACGCTGGCAAACGCTTCTCCCGATTCTTAGGGTCCAGACTCATTCAAAACGCCGCGCACAGATCAGTCCGCACGCAGCATTCAATTGATTTATATCTACGATGAAATGTCAGACGTGGCTCACATGATCGGCGCAGTCGACACAGAGCGGTGTGGTCGGATCGGCTTCCAGACGCTTTTTCTGGATCGGCTCACCGCAATTGTGGCAATGGCCGTATTCATCATCATCCATGCGCTTGAGAGTTTTTTCGATCCGCTCCAACTCGACCGTGCGGCGACGTTCCTGTTCAAGGTGCATTTCCTGATTTTGCAGGGCATCCATCCGCGACAAACGGCCCACCGCCTGCTGATCAAGTTCGACCGGCTTGCGGTAGTCTTCCGAGTGGGTTGAATGTGCCAGAATCTCGGCGCGTCTTTCCTCCAGCCGGGTGCGCAATTTCGCAAGATCAATGTCTGTTCGATCCGTCATCCGAAACCTCATTATACGTTGTTGTTCTTAGCTATTAATATGGGTGCAGTGATCCCTCTTTCGCCAATGCATAGATCAAATTATTCAAAGATTTTGCCGATCACCTGCAATTGCCGCAGGCATCGACGAGTTTTTCGAGGGCTGCCTTGGCTTCGTCATCATCGAGGCCTTCGGCTTTGATCTTTTTCTGGATTTTGCAGCAAAGGGCTGGCCCGTTCGGGAACGGCTTGTCGGTCCAGAACGGCGCGGTTGTGCCGAAATATCCCGCCTGATCAAGGAACGAGACCCCGTAATAGTAAGCCGCCCCGACCGAGTTATAAAACGTCGGGTCATCAATGAACCCGCCATCGGGTGTCATGGATTTTGTCAGGCACCAGTGCAGCACCAATGCAATGTCTTTGGACGCGGCAGACTGGGTCGCAGTATCAACCTGCCCCCAACCAAGATCGAAAATCTTGGTGACGTCGTAATTGTTATGGTTGTTGAAATCACCATTGTGCTTCCAGCCAAACGGATATGCATCGTCACGGATCGCAAGGGTGGTGTTGAAAATCTGCGTCCACAGATCGACCTTGCCGTGCTGATAGGAAATATTGTGGAAGGTCAGGCTGAGATCGCTGCTTTTGAGCACGCCCTGATCGCTGGTGTCAAACCAACCACCCCAATAGCCACTTTCACCATCCTGCCAGTCATCAAGCCATGATTTATAGGCGCTGATATACGCATCGGTCAGATCAAAACCCTTTACGTTGGTTTTGAAATAATCGCGGATTTCGCTTTTAAAGCACATCTGTGAAAGTGCTGCCGTTACGGCCCCAAGGGCATCACGGCGATCCAGACCATCGGCAAAAATCCGCGATGTCTTTTGACCATCGAGCCAGGCCGTCATTTTGGCGGGTGTTGAGATCGGTTCCAGAAAACTGAGCGGGTATTCAGGCGCCTTGCCTTCATCGGCCAGCGTATTGACCGCATCAATCATCGCATCGACTTTGAGGAACCATTGATCGTAACAAGGCCCCCAGGAACCGTCGCTTGCGACCTGTTTTTCCGCCCAGGCCTGATCGGGATTGTTCAGCGAACTGGCAAAGCCACCCAGCTTTTGATCCAGCGTTTTCCAGTCGGCGGTATATTGCAGCAGCCATTTGCATTCGATCATCTGCTGATCGGAGGCCGCCATGCTGTTGCCGGTTTTCTGGGCGGCGATCAGTTTATCCTGAAGCGGGGCCAGCTTTGCGGCATATGTTTTTTGCTGCGCGACATAGTCGGGATCAAAAACGCAGAACTGCGCCGTGATCAGTTTACTAAAATCCGTCAAACCCATGCCCCCGATGTTTCAAAAGATATTTATCATGTAAAACCATGACAAATACCCGTGCAGATCCAAAGCATTATCGACAAACGGCGTCAAACAGCCGAAGGGATGGCATGGGATGGTAGGCCGGGTGGATGTGTGCTGGAGACTAGTTACCCAACAGCCAGTTGCGGATCACGCGCAATGCCTGTTCGGGGTCGGTGTCGACGATCCTGGCGGCGACATTGGCCTTTTTGCGATCAATCATGCCGTCAATACCGGCTAGATTGAACCGGTCCTGATCGTCGGATCCGGAAACAGGCGATACGCCCGCCGTTGTTGCGCGCAATCTTTCACGCAAACGCGAATCCGCACCCGATTCGTAGCGGGGGATCGGTGCAGCGGGCTTTGGACCGGGCAAAAATGACGGTCCATCCCCTGTTTTATCGCTGTTATCTGATTGCGTCATTGGCACAACTTTCGGTTCGCATTGTGACACAGTCATCATATTGGGCTGTCCCGACAGAGTGCAAATCCAATCACATCTTGCAAGGGGCTCTCAGCCGCTTCAGATCGTTATATTAGTTTAAAAGAAACTTTGATTTCCGGGCGTTTCGGATGCTAGGGTCGAATTAAAATAAGAAGAAAAAAGATGGGTGCGACGCTGAATTTTTCCCAATCGAGCGGACGGTTTGATCATTTGATCACCGATGAAAATGCGTTTGAAAACCGAAACGCATTTCACATATAGCAATTTCACCGCGCAATGAATCGATACAAAAAAACGCGCGATTGCAAATTTTGTACTTCCACAACTCGATCACTCTATCTAGTTTGGGAGAATCAACATACCACTACTTTAGGGTAGTTATCGCAATACTTTAGACCAGAGCACACAAATCCAAAAGGGGGGGGGCCAGGTTTTTGTGAGGCACCATACTCTTATCCTGATTGTTGCACTGACCACAATGCTGACTGGCGTTGCCAAAACGCATGCCGTTGAATTTGGTGAAGCACCCGAACTTACCAAACTGGTTGAGGACGGAAATCTGCCGCCGGTCAAGGATCGCTTGCCGACCGCACCGATGATCGTCACCCCAAATGAACGGGTCGGAACCTATGGCGGCACCTGGAAAATGGCGCAGCGGAATAGCCGCGACCATGCCTTGCTGATCAGGACAATTGGATATGAGCCACTTCTGCGCTGGACCCCGCAATGGTCATCGACCATCCCCAATGTCGCCCTCTCGTTCCAGCCCAGCAGCGATGCAACCGAGTTCTTTTTCCGTCTGCGACAAGGCATGCGTTGGTCGGATGGTACCCCGTTCACGGCTGATGACATCGTTTTCTGGTACGAAGATATCCTGAACAATCCGGCCTTTGCCGATGCGGTGCCGGAATGGCTGACATCAGGCGGCAATACCGTGCAAGTCGACGAGATCGATCCCTATACCGTTGCGTTTCGTTTCAGCAAGCCATATGGACTTTTCCCGACCGCCCTTGCCCGCCCCGAAGGTGTTGAGCCGGTAAGCTATCCAGCGCATTTTCTGAAGCCGCTTTTGCCGAAATATAATGCCAATGCCGATGCGGACGCCCAGAAGATGGGTTATTCGGGTTGGAAAGAACGTTTTATCGACGTATTTGGGCAGCCCGGCACGATTGACGACCCGACGCGCTGGAACAATCCCGATGTGCCGACCCTGAATGCCTGGGTGCTTACCGGGGTATATGGCAAGGACGATCCACTGATCGCCAAGCGCAATCCCTATTACTGGAAAATTGATCCGACCGGCCGTCAACTTCCCTATATCGACACGGTTTCCATGACACTGGTGCCGTCAAAAAGTGCGGCCGGGGATGCGGCAATTGCCGGCAAGGTCAATATGCAGGAACGCCATATCGGCACACGTGCCAACGAAGTTCTGGCCCAAAACAAGGACCTTCAGGCCTTCACGCTGATTGAGAGCGATATGAATATCATGACCTTGTCGCTTAATCTTAATGACAAGGACCCGGTGTTGCGCGACATCTTCCAGAACAAGGATTTTCGTGTCGCGCTGTCATATGCGATTGATCGTGAGACCATCATTGATCGCTTTGTCCCTGGTGCCTTGCCCCATCAGGCGGCACCAAGACCGGAAAGCCCGCAATATCACACGGTGCTGGCTCGACAGTTCATGGCATATAATGTCGAACTGGCGCGGAGCTATATTGCCAAAGCAGGACTGACCACCATCAATGATGACGGCATCCTGTTGCGTCCGGATGGCAAGCCGCTTTCATTCACGATTGATACCGAGGGTGCGGAACGCTTTCAGATGCTCGATGCGGTAATGGGGTATTGGCGCGAACTTGGCATTGATGTCAGGGCCCGTAACCTTGCGCGTGACGCGTTTGTCGCGTTGCGCGAACGCAATGAACACAATGCCAGTGCATGGGGTGGCGATGGCGGCCTTGATGCGATGCTCATCCCGATCAATTACCTGCCGATGTCTTCTGAATCGTCCTGGTTTGCAACCGGATGGGCCAACTGGTACCTGAACCCGGAAAGCCCCGATGCCATTACCCCGCCCAAAGATGTTCGCGATCAGCTTGCGCTTTATGACCAGCTCAAAGCGACAGCAAATGCGGAAAAACAAAATCAACTGATGCGCGATATTCTCGACATCAGTGCAAATCAGTTTTACCTTATGGGAATTGCATTACCGCCAAACAGAAAAGGCGTGGTAGCACGGGACTTCCACAACGTTCCCAAGGTCATGCCTGCCGCCTGGAGTTATGCGACACCTGCGCCGACCAATCCAAGTCAGTATTTTATTCAGCCCGAGTAAAATCCACGACAAACACGCATCATTCTGAATGGGGGCAGAATTAACTTGAGGACGCTGTTTGACCGACTGATCGGCAGTCTGGTTTTCAAGATCGCATTTGCGATCATTGTCGTGGAAACCATCCTTTTTGGTCTGTTTGGCGGTTATTATGTGAACTATTTCGGGGCCGAAATTGACCGCAGGATTGCGGAACAAATCAGCACACCCGGACGGCTTATCCAGCAGGAACAACTCAAGGTCTCTATTCTGAGCGATGCCGAGCAGATGGAACTTCTGCTTGGACGGCATTTGCAGCAAGCGCTCGCTGTCGGTTTTGACGGCACCATTTATCATTCAACCGACCCGTTGATGATCGGTGCATCGATCAGCTCGTTACCCGACTTCCCGACCGAACAGCTTCGCGCCGACATGAGAGAGCAGACCCTGTTCACGGTCGATGACGATACCGGGTCCAGCATGGTCAGCATCACGCCGATCTTTGCGCTGAATGCCAATCAGCCCTTCATGTATGTCTATCTCAAGGTATCCACCAAGGGCCTTGAAGAAAGCCAGCGCCAGATGCAATCGGTGCTTGTGATCGGCTCCATCCTTTGTGTGTTGCTGACCTCTGCACTGATTTTCCTGTTTACCCAGCACACGGTGCTTAAGCGCCTGATCACGGCGGCACAGTTTGTTAACAAGATCCAGGTCGGCAAGCTGAGTTCGCGGCTGACACCGATGGGACGTGACGAAATCGGCATTCTAGAACGCGGCCTGAACGCCATGGCCGAAAGTCTGGAACGCCGCACCCAGCAACATCAGGCTGCCCAGAATGCCTTGCGCGACAGCGAGGAGCGTTTCCGCGACTTTACCCTGTCTTCCGCCGACTGGTACTGGGAGATGGGCAGCGATTTCAAAATCGCCTTTGCGTCGTACAAGTTTTATCAGCTGATCGAGGAAATCAATGGCTCCCCGCAGGGGCAGTCGTTTGACAAACTTGGGCTTCACCCGGAACACCCAGAGGGGTGGCAATATCTGCAACGCCATCTTGATGAACATACCGCGTTCTATAACGTCGAATTTTCCTGGACATCGCGGGATGGTGAAAAGCAGTTCGGGCGGATAAATGGCGTGCCGGTCTTTGCGCTGGATGGCAGTTTCAACGGCTATCGCGGGACGGGCAGCAACATTACCGAACAGCATCGCGCCGCCGAGGAACAGCAAGCCTTGCAGCGCCAGCTTGCTACATCGCAAAAGCTTGAGGCGGTTGGCCAGATGGCCGGTGGTGTTGCCCATGAGTTCAACAATTGCCTTGCCGGCATCCTGAGTTTCGCCGAAGTGGCACGTGCCAAGATTGATGACCCCGAACGGGTGAAGGAATATATCGATCACGTCATCTCGCTTGGCGAGCGGGCGACCGGTGTTGCCGATCAGCTTTTGATGTTTTCGCGCCGCAGGATCGATCAGCCGAAAAATGTTCGGGTTGAAAGCATCTTTGCGGAGATGGAAAAACTGCTGGTGACCTTGCTTGAGCACCGGATTGATTTGCAAATCTGGGCCGACGAGGCCGACCTTCATACAAGGGTTGACCCGACGCAATTGTCGGCCTGTATTCTCAACCTTGCGATCAATGCGCGCGATGCGATGCCCGATGGCGGCACGCTTCAGATTTCATGCAGCAGTGCCGATATTCCGCCGCTGGCGCAGCGCGACGCCGATGAAGACGAGGATATTTATCCGCCAGAAGTCGAAGGCCAGTTTGTTGTCATCACCGTGCAGGATACCGGCACCGGGATTCCCGAGGACGTGATCGACCATATTTTCGAGCCCTTCTTCTCGACCAAGGAACCGGGCAAGGGGACCGGACTTGGGCTTTCGATTGTTCATAGCTGGGTCGAAGAGGCCCACGGCTTTATCAATATTGAAAGTGTCGAGGGCGAAGGCACGACGTTCTCGATCTATCTGCCGCGTTCGGAACCCGGCGCAGAGCCCGAGGACGAAGTTGACGAGATCGGCGTCTTCCCCGGCAATGGCGAGCGTGTTCTGATTGTCGATGATGAACAGGCCCTGCGCACCACCGCCCAAATCATCCTGGATGATGCCGGTTATCGCACCGAGATCGCAAAAAGCACCGAAGAAGCGTTGGTGATCCTGCAAACGAGCACGGGTGATGCGGCATTTGATGTGATTGTGACCGACGTCGTCTTGCCCGGTCGCAGTGGCCCGCAACTGATCATCGAGGCATTGCGCCAAAACCCGCGCTATGGCGTGGTGTTCATGTCGGGTTACCCGGCGCGATCGCGCAAGGAACTGGATAATCTTTTGGGCAATTACGTGTTTGTCAAAAAGCCATTCCGCCCCGGCAAGCTGCAAAAAGCGGTTCATGATGCGCTCAAACTCGCATCCGAACGGGCGCAGTCGAGCTGACATCGCTGCTCAACGGGTCGAGTCCCCAACCCTGACCATTGCGAAATCGCGAAATTTTCGCCGAATGGTTAAAAAAATCTTACCCGCCTATATTAGTTAAAATGCTTGCAAACCAAGCAATTGGCTGGGTCTGGGTTGCGACAGCACTGGATAGTGTGACAACCATCACTTATATCAACCTAACAAGCCCATACCGTGAACTTCAGACAGATTTGAAGAACCCGGTAAAGAGTGATGGGCATCGCCCAGCCGGACAGATAAAGAGGTCAGGATGATCGGCTCAGTTCAAGGTTCAGGACTTGGTTCAGCGGCACAGGCCGTGAATGATGCAATTACGCCCAAAGGTGGTGCAGACCCGTCTTTGCCTTTCGCAGCCGCAGAAGGCGCGATCAAAAAGGCAACCGGTCTTGCCAAGGTGATCGGCTCGATCGTCACCGAACACCAGCCGCTTGAAACCAGCGGCAATCGTGGCACCAAGGTTAATATCCTAACGTGATTTTTCCCTCTCGTTAGCTTCCTCCGGGGTGGTCTTTTATGGCCACCCTTCTTTCTGTCTGGACCACGGATTGCTGTTTGACGCGGCGCGTCACACGATCATGACAAACGTCTGACCACGTGCTAGGGTAAGCCCAACATCAATCGTGGACGATCAGATGACCACCAACAGAATTGGCACAGGCTCCTCCCAGACAGGCCTTCAGGATGCGCGCGCGCGTCCGCAGGGCGGTATGGTTTCGCGGGGTCGCGTTGGTGCCAATTCCGATCAGCCGTCATCGGACAGTTTCATCGCATCCCAGCTTGCCCGCCTGCGCAACCTGATCGCCACCGATCAGATTGACCATAATGCGCGGCGCGGGACCTACCTGAACATCGTGCTTTAACCAGCAATACCGCACATCATTGCGTCGTGACGTTCCCTTAAGGAACGCACGCATTTGACGTGCCTTTGCCGGTTCAACCAAGGCAACTCCCCCAAAAGAAAAAAGCCCCGTACCGAAGTACGGGGCGAGTTCGTTTGTCCAGGTGTGTTGGACAAGGGAGCTTGCGCAAAAGCGTGAGGGATCACGCAGTTGCCTGGTTTTCGCTCTCGGAGCGAATGGGGTGTTCCAGCTTGTCGACGATTTCCTTTGGCACGATCTGCCAGAAGTTGCCGCGTTCACGGTCCCAGTTATCGAGGATGGTGCGCGCGAAACCACTTTCGGTTTCGGCCACATGCTCTTCGATCAGAGAACGGCAATGTTCGTCCCAATGCTGGGTTTCAATGCGCTGATAAAGGATGGAGCCATCATTGACGACATCGGCAAAGGTGTTGTCGCGGTCATAGATGAACGCCATGCCACCGGTCATGCCGGCACCGAAGTTTTCACCAACGGAGCCAAGAATGACAGCCGTGCCACCGGTCATATATTCACAACCGTTCGAGCCACAACCTTCGACCACGACGGTCGCGCCGGAGTTGCGCACACAGAAACGTTCACCGGCCTGACCCGCGGCAAACAGCTTGCCTGCGGTCGCACCATACAAAATGGTGTTGCCGATGATGGTGTTTTCGTTGGTCTTAAGCGAGCTGCTTGGGCGCGGACGCAGAACAATCGTTCCGCCCGAAAGGCCCTTGCCGACATAGTCGTTGGCATCGCCCTGAACTTCGATCTTGAGCCCCTGCACGGCAAAGGCACCAAGCGACTGACCAGCCGAGCCCCGCAGACGGACATGGAGATGGCCCGGTTTCAGGCCGGTCATGCCATATTTCTGCGTGATCAGTGACGACATCCGGGTCCCAATCGCACGCTGGGTGTTCTGGATGTTGTACTGCAGCTGCATCTTTTCGCCGTCTTCCAGAAGCGGACGGGCATCCTTGATCATCTGGGCATCAAGGGTATCCGGTACTTCGTTACGGCCTTCGATGGTGCAGAAGCGAGCATGATCGCCAGCATCTGCCTGTGCCAGAAGCGGGTTAAGGTCAAGGTCAACAAGGTCCTTGGCGCCACGGTGAACCTGCTGAAGCAGGTCTGATCGGCCAATAACCTCTTCAAGACGGGTATAGCCAAGCTCGGCCAGAACGTCTTTGACTTCCTCGGCCATGAAGGTGAACAGGTTGACCAGCTTGTCTGCTGTACCGACGAACTTGGCACGCAGCGCCGGATCCTGGGTACAGACACCCACCGGGCAGGTGTTCGAATGGCACTGACGCACCATGATGCAACCAAGTGCGATCAGCGAAGCAGTCCCGATACCGAATTCCTCGGCACCGAGCATGGCACCGATCACCACGTCGCGGCCGGTTTTGAAACCACCGTCAACACGCAGCTTGACCTTGTCACGCAGGTTGTTAAGCGTGAGCACCTGGTTGACTTCCGACAGGCCCATTTCCCATGGAACGCCGGCATATTTGATCGAGGTCTGCGGGCTTGCACCCGTACCGCCGTCATAACCGGAAATCAGGATCACGTCGGCTTTTGCCTTGGCAACACCGGCGGCAATCGTACCGACACCCGAACGCGACACCAGCTTGACGCAGACGCGGCAGCGCGGGTTGATCTGTTTGAGGTCATAGATCAGCTGTGCCAGATCTTCGATCGAGTAGATGTCATGGTGCGGCGGCGGTGAAATCAGGGTCACACCCGGCGTTGCATGACGCAGCTGGGCGATTTCCACCGTGACCTTGAAGCCCGGCAGCTGGCCACCTTCACCCGGTTTAGCACCCTGGGCGACCTTGATCTGGATTTCTTCGCAGTTGTTGAGGTATTCGGCAGTGACACCGAAACGACCCGATGCGACCTGCTTGATCGAGGAACGCGCATTGTCACCGTTCGCACGCGGACGGAAACGTTCACGCGATTCACCACCTTCACCGGAGTTCGATTTCGCACCGATGCGGTTCATGGCAATCGCCAAGGCTTCGTGCGCCTCGGTCGAGAGCGCCCCGTGGGACATGCCCGGGGTTACGAAACGCTTGCGGATTTCGGTGATGCTTTCGACCTTGTCCTGATGAACAGGGCTATGGTCACTGCGGAAATCAAGAAGATCGCGCAGATGAAGCGGTTCACGCGACCGCAGACCTTCGGAGAACTTGCGGAAGGTGTTGTAGCTGCCAGACGTCACAGCGGACTGCAAGGTGTGGATCAGCGGACCGGTCCAGACGTGACGTTCGCCACTGCGACGGTATTTATAAAGACCACCCACCGGAAGCGTCACAACATTGCCGTTAAAGGCTTCTTTGTGCTGGGCGATGGTCCGGCGCTGAATACCCTGAAGGCCGATCCCTGAAATACGCGACGGCATGCCCGGGAAGAATTCAGCCACAAGCGACCGCGACAGACCGATGCTTTCGAAGTTATAGCCACCACGATAGGAGCTGATGATCGAGATGCCCATTTTCGACATGATCTTGAGCAAACCGGCATCAATTGCAGCCTTGAAGCGCTGCATGACTTCAGCGGTGCTGTTCACATTCGGGAACAGGCCACGCGCATAACGATCCAGCAGACCTTCCTGTGCGAGATAGGCGTTGACCGTCGTTGCACCCACACCGATCAGAACGGCGAAGTAATGCACATCCATGCATTCGGCCGAGCGAACGTTAAGCGAGATATAGGTGCGCAGCGATGTCTTGACGAGGTAGCTGTGAACGCCACCGGTCGCAAGGATCATCGGGATCGCGGCACGGGTTTCGGAAATGCCTTCGTCGGTCAGGATGATGTGCAGGGCACCGCCGCGCACGGCTTCCTCGGCTTCGCGCTGAATGCGGGTGATCGCATCACGCAGGGCCGTCTGCCCACCACTGATGTCAAAGGTGGTGTCGATTTCAACAGCACTGTCGCCCATATAGCCGCGCATGGCGTCATATTCGGCGTTGGTCAGAACCGGGCTTTCGAGCTGCAGCAAGTCACACTGGCTTTCATCCTCATCAAGGATGTTGCCAAGGTTGCCCAGACGGGTTTTCAGGCTCATGACGCGCGCTTCACGAAGACTATCGATCGGCGGGTTGGTGACCTGCGAGAAGTTCTGACGGAAGAAGTGATGCAAGCCGCGATAACGGTCCGACAGGATCGCAAGCGGGGTGTCATCACCCATCGAGCCGATGGCTTCCTTGCCGTCCTCACCCATCGGGTGGAGGATCAGTTCAAGGTCTTCGTGGGAAAGGCCCATCGCCTTTTGCATACGCAGCAGGCGTTCTTTTTCGAAATGTGCCGGTTCGGCATGTTCCGGTGAAATCAGATCATCAAGCACCTTGGTGCGGCCAACCCATTTCGACCAGTCGCGACGTGCTGCCAGCTGATCTTTCAGCTCGGCATCGTGCAGCAGTTTGCCTTCTGCAAGGTTGACGGCAATCATCTGGCCCGGGCCGAGGCGGCCTTTTTCAACGCAGGCTTCCTCGTCGATATGAACCATACCGGCCTCGGAACCAGCGATCAGAAGACCATTGCCCGTTACTGCATAACGCAGCGGACGCAGACCGTTACGGTCAGTACCCCCCATCAGCCATTTGCCGCCATAGGCCGCAAGGGCGGCCGGGCCGTCCCACGGTTCCATCACAGCGTTGCAATAGGCATAGAGGTTTTTATAGCTGTCTGGTGTGGAAGCCTTTTTCGACCAGGCTTCGGGCACCATCATGGTTTTGACCATCGGCAGGTCACGACCCGAACGCACCATCAGTTCGAACACGGCATCAAGGGCGGCCGAGTCAGACGAGCCTGGCTGGATCACCGGTTTGAGGTCATCGATGCTGTCGGCATAGGCATCATGTGCCATGCGTGCTTCGTGGCTTTTCATCCAGTTGACGTTGCCGCGCAGCGTGTTGATTTCGCCGTTATGGGCCAGAACACGGAACGGCTGTGCCAACGGCCAGCTCGGGAAGGTGTTGGTCGAGTAGCGCTGATGATAGACGCAGAAGTTCGAGATGAAGCGATCATCGCGCAGATCGGGATAGAAGGTATCGACGTCTTCGGCCAGGAACATGCCCTTGTAGATCACCGAACGGCACGACATCGAGCAGATGTAGAAATCCTTGATCGCCTCGGAAAGCACGGCCTTTTCGATACGGCGACGGATGGCATAAAGGTCGATCTCGAACTTTTCTTCGTCGACGTCATCACGGACACCGATCAGAACCTGTTCGATTTCCGGGCGGGTCTGGTTGGCTTTTTCACCGATGACCGATACATCAACCGGCACCTGACGCCAGCCGAGAATGCCGTAACCCTGTTTGAGGATTTCGGTTTCAACAATCGCACGGCAACGTTCCTGTGCGGCCATGTCGATACGCGGCAGGAAAACCTGACCGACAGCGATCAGGCTGTCCGGGGCTTCCTGGTTGATGACCTTAAGATATGCCTTGAAGAAATCCTGCGGGATCTGAAGGTGGATACCTGCGCCGTCGCCGGTCTTGCCGTCGGCATCAACAGCACCACGGTGCCAGATGGCTTTCAGCGCCTCGATACCGGCTTCGACAACTTCGCGACGCGGTTTGCCGTCAATCGCACCGACCAGACCCACACCACAGTTGGCGTGTTCTTCGGCCGGGTCATACATGCCACTGGCTTCAAGATGTGCTGCGTTCTTTTCAAAACGGGCAATGTCAGCAGCGCCACGGTTCTGATCCATTTTATCCTGAACGATCTTGTTCATATCGTCTCTCTCCTAATGCGGCAGCGGGCTTAAGCAGCAGCTTCTTTGCGCGCCAGCAAATACTCATCAATCCGGTCAGCCGCATCACGGCCATCGCGAATTGCCCAGACCACAAGCGAGGCACCACGGGCAATATCACCCGCAGCAAACACGCCATCGAGATTGGTCATCATGGTGCGGAAGTCGATCTTGACCGTGCCCCAGCGCGACACACCCAGTTCCGGTGCATCAAACAGGGTCGGCAGGTCTTCGGGTTCGAAACCAAGCGCCAGGATGACCATGTCGGCATCCATGGTGTAGCTTGAACCTTCGATGATTTCCGGGCTCTGACGGCCACCGGCATCCGGGGCACCAAGGCGCATCTTGACCGCACGCACACCGGTTACCTTGTCATCGCCGACAAAGGCTTCGGGGTTGGTCAGCCAGACAAACTCGACACCTTCTTCCTCGGCATTGGCCACTTCGCGCTGCGAGCCCGGCATGTTTGCACGGTCACGGCGATAAAGACACTTAACCGATTTGGCACCCTGACGGATCGCGGTACGGACACAGTCCATGGCGGTATCACCACCACCGATCACGACAACATTCTTGTCCTTGGCATTGAGTGTTCCGTCTTCGTAAGCCGGAACCGTGTCACCCAGGCCATGGCGGTTGGACGTGGTCAGATATTCAAGTGCCGGATAGACATTGCCAAGGCCGGCACCGGGCAGCTTCAGTTCGCGGGCCTTGTAAACGCCGGTCGCGATCAGAACGCTGTCGTGTTTCTTGCGCAGGTCATCAAGGGTCGCATCACGGCCAACCTCGAATTCGGTGTGCATGACAACACCACCTTCTTCGAGAAGCTTCACACGGCGTTCGACGACATCCTTTTCAAGCTTGAAGCCCGGAATACCATAAACCAGCAGCCCGCCCATGCGGTCATAACGGTCATAGATGTGGACTTCATATCCTTTGAGGCGCAGCTGTTCGGCCGCGGCCATACCACCCGGACCACCGCCGATGATGCCAACCGACATGCCATTTTCCTTGGCCGGTTTCGGCGGCTTCACCCAGCCATTCGCAAAGGCGGTGTCGGTGATGTATTTTTCAACAGAACCGATGGTAACAGCGCCGTGGGTCGACTGTTCGATCACACAATTGCCTTCACACAGGCGGTCCTGCGGGCAGATGCGACCGGTGACTTCGGGCATGTTGTTGGTTGCAGCCGAGATGGCATAAGCCTCTTCAAGGCGACCTTCGGTGGTCAGGCGCAGCCAATCGGGGATGTTATTATAGAGCGGGCAATGCGCCTGGCAGAATGGCACACCACACTGCGAGCAGCGCGATGACTGATCGGCGGCACTATTGTCATCAAACGGTGCATAAATTTCGTTGAAATCCGTGCGGCGCTCGGACGCTTCTCTTTTGTGCGGATATTTTTGTTCAAGATGAACAAATGTCAGCATCTTTTCTGTCATGACGGCCCTCTGGAAGGGTTTTATGTTGCGGGTTTTGCTCTGTATACGTGTCGAACAGGCAAGAATCCAGCACAAAATATCATTTAGGTCAATATTACTGACTTAAATATCCAGACAAATTTTCCGGTTTTTCAGAGGAGGCCTTGGAAAATGACCGCAACATTGTTTCAATAGTACCATAACGGTACTATTTATGCGTTTCGCCAAAATGGGCTAAACTGCTATAAGCGATCAGTTTTTGCAGCGAACAGCCACAGAGGCGGGCGTGACCCTACAGCACATTATTCTTCTGGCGATCGTTCAAGGGATCACCGAATTTCTCCCGATCAGTTCATCTGGCCACCTTGTCCTGGCCCCTGCCCTTACCGGAAGCGCGGATCAGGGTTTGTTGGTAGACGTTGCGGTGCATGTCGGTACTTTGGCTGCTGTTTTGATCTATTTCTGGCGTGATGTGTTTGCCATGCTTGGCGGATTCGTCCGGCTGTTTACCGGGCGAATCAACCCCGGTGCCCGCCTTGCCCTTCATATCGTACTTGCCACCATCCCGGTGATTGCCGTCGGATTCTATTTCAAGGTTTCCGGGATCGAGGAACAGCTGCGCTCTGTTGAAATCATTGCCTGGACCACGCTTGGCTTTGGGATCTTGCTTTGGCTTGCCGACAAGGTCGGCATGACGATCAACCGTCTTGAACATATGCGCTGGGGCGGTGCCCTGTTCATCGGGCTTGCACAGGTTCTGGCCCTTGTGCCGGGTACCAGCCGGTCAGGCATCACCATGACGGCTGCGCGCTTCATGGGCTATGAACGATCAGACGCAGCACAGTTTTCAATGCTGATGTCGATCCCGGTCATTCTCGGTGCCGGGTTGCTGGCAGGGATCGATTTGCATCAGACGGGTGACATCAACCTGACCGAAGACGTCCTTCTTGCAGCGGGTCTGTCATTTATCACCGCCCTGATCGCCATCGCCCTTCTGATGAGCTGGCTGAAACGATCCAGCTTCACGCCCTTTGCGATCTATCGCATTTTGCTGGGCGGCGGACTTCTGGTGTGGATTTACGTCTATGGCGGTGCGCCCCTTCCGTTCCTGAGCTGATCAACCACCACCGTCCAACGCAGACCCAAGAGCCCCACATGTTTTTACGTCCCCTTGACCCGGCGGCAGATGGCGCCGCATTGCACCGCATTTTTGGTGATCCGGATTGTTGTACCTGGCTTCCTGACCCGGCCTTTGCCGATCTTGATGCGACGATTGCCAAATTGCGCGAATGGACAACCGGGTTCGAGGCTACATCATGGGTAATCTGCGAGACACCGGATGGACCTGCCCTTGGGCGTATTGCGCTTTATAATGTCGGGCGTGACGAAGATGTCTGGGAAGCGGCCTGCATGGTGACCCCGGCCGCGCGCGGTCGGAATTATGCCGCACGTGGTCTTTATGCCGCGATCCGGTATCTGTTTGAAAACACCACCGCGCGCCGGGTGTTTGCCGATATCGACCCGGACAATCACGCGTCGATCAGAACATTTGAAAAGCTGGGCTTCACCCGCGAGGGTGTTCTGCGCGGCGAGTGGCAAACCCATATCGGCATTCGTGATTCGGTGATTTTCGGGCTGCTGCGTACTGACAGCCTGACCGATATTGCCAACCCGCCTGAATTAATCACCGCCTAGGCTGGTGTTTTTCCGGGCCGGGATCAGTCCTGCCAGATCGGACCGCCGGACAGGACGATCTGGGCGCGCGCCGGATCTTCGGGGGCGTAATCCGACTCCTCGACAAAGCGCATCAGAAACGGTTCGTGTGACAGCAGGAATTCAAGCGCACCACACTGCACCTCGTTCGAGGCGATCCCGGCTTTGAGATCATCAAGCCCCATGCCGGTTTGCGCGATCAACCCCTGAAGCAATTCGTCGTCGCCCGCGATATGAGCGATGGCGCGAATGGCGAGAGTTTCAGCTGCTTCCTTGTTCATATGTGCGAATGCCTGCGTGATAGAACTGTTATTTGAACCATTTTGCCTTGGACAAGGCGCGCCAGACAACAAGACCGGCAATCACGATGACGCCAGCGGCAATTGCGCCCAAGCCATTGCCCGCCACCAGCACAAGCCCCCAGAAGCCGACCGTCCCAAAGCCAATTGCCAGACTGAGGAAGGCGGACTTGGTCAGGGTGTCCTGATTTTTCTGGGCCATTTCGGCGCGCTTGATTTCATCGACGATCTCATACCAGGCCAATTGCTGCCAACGGGAATATTTCAGCCCCTTGCTCGGCCCCTTGCGGAGGAATTCATCAAGCTGTTTGACGATATTGGCTGCGCGCTCTTCGGGGGCAACATATTTGCCAATCCGCTCCTTCTTGCGCGGGCCTTCGTCTTCTTGGTCTGGTAACGGCATAGGGCAGCCTGACACGTGATTGCGGCGATGCGTTATGGATAGGCGGCATCTGCTTTACATCCGGTAAACATTACCCTGTCTTGCGTTTCTGCCAGTGTCGCAGGCAAGCCTTTTCAATCTCGACCAGCACAAAGACGCTGAACCCGACCCCGACGGCCATCGCCCAGCCAAGCGGCGGGATGGCGACACTTTCAAACAGATACTGCATCGGCGGGGCATAGGTGTAGATCAGCTGGAAAAGCACGACCAGTGCGACCGCAATCAACACCGCCCGACTGCCCAAAAGCCCTTGTCTGTTGAATGCCGATGCGGTCAGGAAACGCGCGTTGAACAGATAGAACAGTTCAAACATCACAAGCGTGTTGACCGCGACCGTGCGCGACACTTCAATATCCGCCCCACGGTTCTGGGACCAGACAAACACGCCGTACACACCGGCCACGAGAATGAGCGAGACAAAAATCGTCCGCCAGATCAGAAAGCCCGAGAGTAACGGCGCATCGCGCCTGCGCGGTTGACGTTTCATGACGTTATCTTCAGCCGGCTCAAAGGCAAGCGCGAGGGCGAGTGTGACCGCCGTGATCATATTAACCCACAGGATTTGCGGCGCGGTGATCGGTAACAGCTGGCCCAGGGCCAGCGCCATGACAATGGTCAGGGCCTCCCCACCGCTGCTGGGCAGGATGAACAGGATCGATTTGACCAGATTGTCGTAAACCGTTCGGCCTTCTTCGACCGCGGCGGCGATCGAGGCAAAATTGTCATCGACCAGCACCATTTCGGCGGCTTCCTTGGCGGCCTCGTTGCCCTTTTGGCCCATGGCAACGCCGACATCGGCGCGCTTAAGCGCCGGGGCGTCATTAACGCCATCGCCGGTCATGGCAACGACATGGCCCTCTGCCTGCAGGGCCTTGACCAGACGCAGCTTATGTTCGGGACTGGTGCGGGCAAAAACATGGGACTTTTGGGCGACGGCGCGCAATGCGTCATCATCAAGCCCGTCAAGCTCATGGCCGCTGACCACAGGTTCGCCATCGCCAAGGCCCAGTTGCCGGGCAATGGCACCGGCCGTGATCGCATGGTCGCCCGTGATCATTTTAACCGCAATCCCGGCGGCACGGCATTTGGCAACGGCGGCGATGGCTTCGTCGCGCGGCGGATCGACAAGGCCATAAAGGCCGATCAATACCAGATCCTGTTTGACGTCGTCAAAGACCAGCTGATGATGGCCGTTATGGGTCGGGCGGAAGGCAAGTGCCAGCACCCGCTGGCCATTTTCGGCCATTTCCTGCATGCGGGCTTCCCAATAGGGACGATCCAGGACTTCCTGATAATCCGGCCCGCCTTGCGAGCTGCACATGCCCAAAATACGTTCCGGCGCGCCTTTGACATAGATGAAGCCATGCCCCTCTGCATGGTGATGCAGGGTCGCCATGAAACGATGTTCGGATTCAAACGGGATGACGTCGTGGCGCGGCAGTTGACGGTTTTCGGTGCCGGGTTCCAGTTTCGCCTTCATGGCAAGGGCAACCAGTGCGCCTTCGGTCGGATCGCCATCAACCGACCATTGGCCATCCGTTTCATGCAGACCGGCATCACTACACAGCAACGCCCCACGCGCCATTTCGGTCAACCCTGGATGATCCCCGAGCGTGACCGGCTTGCCGTCCAGTTCAAACCCACCTTCGGGGCGGTATCCTGTGCCGGTGACAGCATAAAGATGCTTGCCGGTAGCAACGGATTGCACCGTCATTTCATTGCGCGTAAGCGTACCGGTCTTGTCCGAGCAGATGACACTGACCGATCCCAATGCCTCCACCACTGGCAGGCGGCGAATGATCGCACGCCGTGCGGCCATGCGTTGCACGCCGGTGGCAAGGGCGATGGTCATGATCGCCGGCAGGCCTTCGGGGATGGCGGCGACGGCGAGCGCGACCGCACCGACAAACATGTCAGCCGCCCCGCGCCCATGCACCCAGACACCAATGGCAAAGGTGACAAAGGCCACCGCCATGATGGCGGCACTGAGTTTACGCCCGAAGGTCGACATTTGCCGCAGTAGCGGCGTGGTAAGGGTGGTGACTTCAGACAAAAGCGCACTGATACGGCCGATTTCGGTTTTGGCACCGGTGGCAACAACCACGCCGCAGCCCTGCCCATGGGTAACCATGGTGCCGGAATAGGCCATGGAAAAACGATCACCAAGTGCCGCGTCCGCGGCCACGGGGGAGACGGCCTTATCGACGGGGACAGATTCGCCCGTCAGGATGGCTTCCTGAATTTGCAGGCCCTTGACCCGGATCAGACGCACATCAGCCGGGACCTTGTCCCCCGATTGCAAATGGATGATATCGCCCGGCACGACGTCTTCGGCGGGGATTTCGATTTTACGCCCGGCCCGCTCGACGATGGCGGCAAGCGAAAGCATATTACGGATTGCTTCAAGCGCGCTTTCGGCCCGGCCTTCCTGCACGAAACCGATGATGGCATTGATCACCACCACCGCCAGAATGACCGACGTGTCGACCCAATGTGCCAGTGCCGCCGTGACGACAGCCGCCAGCAGCAGGACATAAATCAGCACATTGTTAAACTGCGACAAAAACCGGATCAGCGGCCCACGCCGACGCGGCGGATCAAGCCGGTTGGGACCATATTGCGCCAGACGTTCGGATGCTTGTTCTGCATCAAGGCCTTGCGGGCTTGTTTGGAAATCTTCAAGGGCCTGATCGGCGGGTAGTGCGTGCCATGCGCCGTCCTGCTGGATCGGGACACCCGAAAGTTCTGTGGCTTTGGCAGCGACTTTGTTCATGGCGATGCTGGCCTGTTGATGGCGTGAATACGCACATCACAGATCATATCGCACTGCAGCATCTCATACAAGAAGTCACCGATTGATCATCAGGTTACGACCAGTGCGGCGGCGGCAATGACACCAATGGCAATCAAGTGAACCATCTTCATTCTCCTGCATTGGGGATAAAACAACACCCACAGCAAACCTGTGCCGGGATGCTTGCAGGATGAAATACAAAGCAGAGGATTTGATGACAGTAATTCGGCAATTTGGTGCCGGGACCGTAAACAGGGTCCGTTTGCCTGTGCGCTGGTGCGGGCGGCCGGACTTGAACCGGCAAAGCCTTAGGGCTGACGGATTTTAAGTCCGCTGCGTTTACCAATTTCGCCACGCCCGCGACGCGCGTTAGGACCGGCCAAAGCCGGTGCAAAGCGTTCTAGCGCGGCTTGGTTTTTGACGCAACATTCTATTGGCGCTAATCGGCACCTTTGCGCGGCTAAACAGCAATGGGGCAGAACTGCCCGTGTTTCTCCATATTCCGTGCATTTTCGTCTGCCATGCTGGACCACTGACCCAAACAGTCACGTTTAAAGTCAGATGCACAGGCGTTTTCAAGCTGCCGTGATTGCCACGGTCTGTCTGGCGGCCGTTACCTATATCCTTCGACGGGAGATAAGCCAGCCGCCCATAATACCGCAGGCCTTTGCCCGCGATGATGCCGCACGGCCTGATGCACCGGTATTGCGCAACAAGACAACCACCCGGACCGCAAATCAGCAGCGCCACATGAACCGCCTGTATGACAAGATGGACGAAGACCTATATGACAGCCGGGTCGCGCCCTTGCTGTTTGATGGCTTCCTTTCTCCGCCGCAACAGGCCACCGAACATCTGCAATTTGGCATGGGCACCCCAACGCCCAGCGAAATTCTGGCCGGTCGCAATGCGCTTTCATCGCTTGCGCGCAAGCTTGACCTTGATAGTGCGGCGGGGACGTTCCCGACCCAATCGCGCAGCGTGCATGCACCGATCAGTATCTGGCTTGCGGGCAATCATTCAGAACTTGAAAACCGCATCACCGGGTCGGGCTATGATCCGGGCCTCAGTGGCGACACCATCTCGATTGATAGCGGTGTGGATTATCTGATTGATGACGGGCTTGTGCTTGGCATCGGAGTTGGCTGGGGCAGCACGGTTGGCGAATCCGGTACCCGGCAATTGGGCTATCGCGAGAACAATCTTGCCCTGTCGCCCTATTTCGTCTCGCGGGTGACAGACTGGTTTAACCTGCGCGGCAGCATCAGCCTTGGCCAAAGCACCATTCGCCAATCCCCGATTGGCCCGGTGCCAGATAACCTGCGCTATGCCGAACGGCTTGATAGCACCAGCATTTCAAACAGCATCGGTTTTGGCACCGACTATGAGTTTGGCGCGGTGCCGCTGCGCATCCAGCTTGATGGTGACATCACCACCGCGCGTGAATATGTTGATGCGGCGCGCGCCACCAGTGGCGGACTTGTGCCGGGAAGCATTGCGACCACGCAGCTTTTTGACGCCTCGGTCGAGGCGCGTTATCGCCTTGGCTTTGGCAATCATGAAATCATTCCGTTTGCCGGGCAGGACGAAACCATATCGCTTCTGAACCAGAATTACGGGCGCAGCGGATCGACGCGATATTATGCTGGTGCCGACTATGCCTATGATCCACTGAGTTTTGATCTCAGCATTCAGGGGTTTCGCGATATCGCCACCGGGTCTGAGGACATTACCGGCATTCGATCGGAGTTTTCCCTGATCCATGATGTGGCACAGTCATCCATGACGCTTGAGCCGTTTGTCAGCATTGAAAGCACCAATCTTTATCTTGATACCGGGGGTGGTATTACCCAGCAATGGGGCAGTTTCCCCGCCAGTGTCAGTTTCGAGTTGCGGCGAAAACTGAGTTATGAAGTCTCGCACGGCAACTATACCGGTTTTCTGACCATAGATGTGCCGTTCTAGGATTGCTTAAGCGCATGGTGCGCAAAAATCGGCTGTGATGGATCGATGAGATCATCTTGCTATTGGCGATAGCGACGCTGACAGGTAGGGTGCAAAACAATTGAGATTTACCTCGCATTTCATCAGGCCCGCGCCATGACCAAACCAGATCAGATTGCCACAAACAGCGCCCCGGAAACGGACCTGACGCCGCCGGTTTTTGACCAGGCGTTTCAAAAGCAGTTCATCAATCTTTTGCTCTGGCGGCGCGATGTCCGGCGTTTTCGCACCGACCCGATCCCTAAGGGCGATATCGACGATCTGATCAAGGAAGCCTGCCTTGCACCGTCGGTCGGCAATTGCCAGCCATGGCGCTTTGTGAAGGTCAATGATCGCGAGCGTCGCAAATCAATCCGCGACAGTTTCGAGCGCGCCAATAACGAGGCGCTTAATGACTATCACGGCGAACGCGCCAAGCTTTATGCGTCGCTGAAGCTTCAGGGCATGGATCAGGCCCCGGTACAGTTGGCCGTGTTTGCCGATGAAGAAACCGAAGCCGGTATGGGCCTTGGGCGCAAGACCATGCCCGAGATGCTTGATTATTCTGCGGTCGCCGCCGTGCAGTTGCTTTGGCTGGCCGCGCGTGTGAAGGGCATCGGGGTTGGCTGGGTTTCGATCCTTGAGCCGGATGTGGTTGGCAAGACGCTTGATGTGCCAGACCATTGGCGGCTGATTGCCTATCTTTGTATCGGATATCCGGAAGAAGATCACGTCGTGCCCGAACTGGTGCGCGAAGGCTGGCAGGATCGCATTGATCCCGATGCGCTGACACTTGAACGCTGATTGCCAAAACATATTTCAGAACGCAAGGAATACCGAATGTCTGGCGAACCAAGCCAACCGAACAATCCCGAACAGCCGCCGCAAAAAAAGGGGCTGTCGAACGGGGTCTATTTCAAGATCATGGGCTATCTTCTGACCGCGGGTTGGGTCGGGATCATTTTGGCCGCGTCGGGTGGGGATTCGAGCCACCCATTGTTTGATTACATTTTCATCGTGCCGTTGGCGGGCTGGATCATCGGGATGCTTGTTGCGCGCGTGATCGCCAAGAAATCCGGTGCGGACCGGCCATAAGGCAGGTTTTCATCGTTCCAGAAAGGCGCCACCAAACGGCGCCTTTTTTTATTTTCTGTCATCTGAATTGCGGTTACGGGTGCGTTCATCGCGATAGCGGTCATCATCGGAAAAGCCGCCAAGCGTCATGATCCCGATGCCCAGACTGATGCTACCAAAGGTCACAAACAGGCCGAAAAACAGCAGGAAGATAAAGATCGGCGCATCACGCGATGACGTCGCAAGACTGTAAATCCCGCCAATATCAAAATACAGAACCAATGCCCCGAACACCAGCGCGCCAAACCCGCCGTAAGCTGTGTGTTCGATCATGAATTTCACAATCGACCGGGCTTCGCGAGCGGCCTGACTGTTGCGCGCGTCATTATGCGGGTCACGATGCAAGTCTTGGTTCTGATCGGTCATGTTGTCTTCCCGTAAAAGGTCAGAACAATTCTAGACACAGCCCGAAGACATTACCTTGATCAAACGCAATTCAAGGCCACTGGCCAAGGTGATCAGACAGCACCGGTATCTTCGATCACATCCTTGCCGCCTTCGATGATGGCAAGGCGAATGCGGTCTGAGGCCTGATTGACGTCATCGGCACTCTCGCCACGCACCACCAATGTGGTACCTAGCTTTCCTTCGCGTAGGAAGGGGTAGGATCCGATGTCGGTTTCCGGGAAATCAGCCTGAATTTCGCCCAACACCTTGGCAATCGCGCCTTCGGGGATATAGCCGCCAACCGAACGCGATACCATTGGCTTGCCGCCGATAAGCTGATGTTTGATGCCCTGGAACATGGCCTGCATGATCATCGGCACCCCGGCCATGACATAGACATTTTCCATCCGGAAGCCCGGCGCCTTGGAAATCGGGTTCTGAATCAGTTCTGCCCCGACCGGAATACGTGCCATCCGCAGGCGGGCTTCATTAAGGTCTTCGGGGTTTTCATAATGACTTTTAAGCAGTTCGTGCGCTTCGGCATTAAGCTCGATTTCAACGCCGAATGCCTTGGCAACGCATTCGGAGGTGATGTCATCATGGGTTGGGCCGATGCCGCCGGTGGTAAAGACATAATCAAACCCGGCCCGGCATTCATTGACCGTGGCAATGATGGTGTCTTCGATGTCGGGGATGACGCGGGTTTCAGCCAGTCGCACACCAAGCTTGTTCAGTTCCTCTGCCAGATAAGGCAGGTTCTTGTCATGGGTGCGGCCAGACAGGATTTCATTGCCGATAATAATCAGACAGGCACGGACCGGATCAGACATCATATCCCCACAACATCATTCAAACTTCAATGCGCGATCTCATACGCCACAAACGGGCGGATGGCTCACAGAAAATCGCGCAACATCGCCACAAGCGGCACATCGGCCGGTGGCATCGGATAATCGCCCAACCGCACCGGACGCACCCATTTCACTTTCTGACCTTCCATCGGGGTAATTTCCCCCTTCCAGACGCGACATAGATAAAGCGGCATCATCAGATGGAAATCGTCATAGGTGAAGGACGCAAAGGTAAAAGGTGCGAGGCAACTTTCGGTGATATCGATGCCAAGCTCTTCCTTGAGCTCGCGCACGAGCGCCATTTCAGGGGTCTCACCGGGCTCGACCTTGCCACCGGGGAACTCCCAAAGGCCCGCCATGGATTTGCCTTCCGGGCGTTGCGCGATCAGCACGCGATGATCAATATCGACCAGTGCGACCGCACTGACGAACACGGTTTTTTCCGGGATTTTGCCCTGGCGCAGGTCAACCGACATGCAGCCTTTATCTGGTTGTTGTATTGTCATGGCACTGTTTTATCGCGCCATCAAACCTTCGCCAAGTGCAGAAAACATCGACGGTCACTTTGCGTGGGTCAGATCAATGTCATCGGGCGCAAGGCCCTTCAGATAACGGTCATATGCGGCTTCGAATGCAGCTTCGATGTCTCGTGTATAGGTAACCGTATCAAACAGCGGACAGGTCTTGATCTGTTCCTGTAATTTCTGCTTCAAGGCTGCGGTCTTTTCGGGATGAAGCGCCAGATCCAGTGCAATGGCCTCATAATCCGCTTCATCCTTGGCAATCAGCTCAGGCAGATTGGCTGCCGTCAAAATGCTGGCCGCCACACGAGCGGCAAATTGCTCACCGGGCAAGGTCACGAGTGGCAAGCCGGCCCAAAGCGCATCACTCGCCGTGGTGTGCGCGTTAACATTAAAGGTATCAAGCAACAGGTCGGCATGTTTGTGCCGTGCGAGATGTTCCGGTTCCGGCATCTTGTCGGCAAAAACCAAACGGCCGGGATCAATGCCGCGCTTTTGCGCTTCCTTGCGCAGGTTTTCGGCGGCGTAATCGTTGCCCTTGAACAACCAAAGAACCGAGCCCTCCACCTTGCTTAGAAGCCGCATCCAGATATCAAATTCCCGCGGGGTTATCTTGTAGGTGTTGTTGAAACTGCAGAATACGAAGCCGGTTTCCGGAAGACCGAAATCAGCGCGCGTTGTGTTCGTCGCCGGAATTCGGCGCTGATCATCGTTGGGCTGATAGCAATTTGGCAGATAGATCAGCTTTTCAGAAAAGTACTGTTTGTGCGTTTCAGGCGCGGTGACCTTGTCGACAATCATGTAGTCAATGAAGTCGGCCCCGATTGATCCGGGATATCCCAGATAATTTATCTGCACGGGTGCCAAGCGTTGGGCAAAAATGCCGGTTCGACCCATCTGGGTATGCCCTTTAAGATCAATGGCGATATCGATGTTTTTCTCGCGGGCAAGTTTCGCGATATCCGCATCAGAAGCACGTTCTACATCTGAAAAGCTTTCGAAAAAGTCCCGGGCATCATTCAGGCTTTGGCTTTGTTTGATCGCGCCATAGGAGAAACCGTGGATTTCGAATTTGTCGCGATCATGGTTTCTGAGCATCCCCATCATCAGCGATAATGTTGCATGGTTATGGAAATCGGCAGAAAAATAGCCGATCCGTAATTTTGATGGGCGCTTTGATGGAGCCGTCCCTTGCCACTTTGCGCCTCGGCCATATTTGGCCAAAACGAACTTGCGGCACCGCGCCAATTGCCGTTCCGGTGCATCTTCACGCACCAACAGCGAAAAGGGTGAAACATCTTCACCCTCAGTTCCCAAGGTCTTGGCAACACGTGAAAAGCCTTCAATGCCTGACCAATCACACATCATTGCCAAACTATAAAACCGGTTTGCCAAGGCACTTGTCAGATACGGGTTCAGATCAGTGGCCTTGGCATAGCTTTGGGCAGCAGCAGGAAACCGTCCCGTTGTAAAAAATACGTGGGCAAGATTGTTATAGGCGTCGGCAAACTGTGGATCGAGCTGAAGCGCCTTGGCAAAATATTGTTGGGCTGCATCAAGTTGGCCAACTGTCATCAGAACAATGCCCGCACCATTATAGGCCGGGGCATAGTTCGCATCGCAACTGGCTGCTTTTTGATAGCATTGGAGGGCTTCGTTGAACTTCCCTATGCCCTGATAGAACACAGCAAGATTTTGATAGGACTTCGGGTTTTGTGGCGCAAGATCAACAACCTTTTTGAAGCAAGCATAAGCCTGCTCATAATCCTTTTGGGCAGAATGGGCATTTGCCAACAAAACCCAAATCACAGCTGCATCAGGTTCAGTCTTGAGATGCTTTTCACAAATGGAAATAGCCAATCCAAACTGATTGCTTTTCATCGCTTGTTTAGCGCGTGAAAGCGCCTTTTCAACTGCCGACGTCAAGACTTCTTCCTTTGCACTTCAATGTCATCGGGAGCCGATCCGCTAAGATATCGGTCATAAGCTGCTTCAAAGCCTGCTTCGAGATCACGGGTGTAGCCTTCTGAGTCAAACAGAGGGCAGGTCTTGATCTGATCGTTTAGCTTCTGCTTCAAGGCCGCAATTTTTTCAGGGTACAGTGCCAGATCAAGGGCGATGGCCTCATAATCTGCTTCGTCCTTTGCTATCAATTCCGGTAAGTTTGCAGCGCTCAGGATGCTTGCAGCCACACGGGCAGCAAACTGTTCTCCGGGCAGGGTAACAAGCGGCAACCCGGCCCAAAGCGCGTCACTTGCCGTTGTGTGTGCATTGACGTTAAAGGTATCAAGCAAGAGGTCGCCATGTTTTTGACGGGCAAGATGTTCCGATTGGGACAACTTTTCGGCACAGATCAAACGATCCGGATCGACATCGCGTTTTTGCGCCTCTTTGCGCAGGTTTTGCGCCGCGTAGTCATTGCCCTTGAACAACCAAAGTACCGAACCTTCGACCTGGTTCAGCAGCCGCATCCAGATATCAAATTCCCGCGGCGAAATTTTGTAGGTGTTGTTGAAACTACAGAAAACGAACCCGCTATCAGGCAGGCCGTAATCAGCGCGGCTTGTTTTTGTATCGGCGATGCTGCGCTGATCATCGTTAGGCTGATAACAGTACGGCAAATAGATCGGTTTTTCCGAAAGATACTGTTTGTGCGTTTCTGGAACCGTGACCTTATCAACGACCATATAGTCGATGAAGTCGGCCCCGATCGTCCCCGGGTTGCCAAGATAGTTAATCTGAACCGGGGCGACACGGCGTGCAAAAATTCCGAGGCGCCCCAATTTCGTATGGCCTTTGAGATCAATCGCGATATCTATCTGCTTTTGTCGTGCAAGCTCGGCAATTTCATCATCGGATGCCCGTTCGACATCGGTGAAACTATCCAGGTAATTCTTTGCCTCATCAAGGCTTCGGCTCTCCTTGATAAGCCCATATGAAAAGCCGTGGATTTCGAATTTATCGTGATCATGGTGACGCAGCAGCCCCATCATCAACGCAAGCGTCGCGTGATCCTGAAAATCGGCCGAGAAATATCCAATACGCAGCTTACCCGGACGTTTGGATGGGCGCGCCCCTTGCCATTTGGCACCGTGACCAAAATTGAACGTTACGAGCCTGCGGCTTCTGACCAATTGCCTTTCCGGTGCATCTTCGAGTTTGAGCATTGGAAATGGCGAAACAACTTCTCCCTCAATGCCTAATGTGCTGGCGACCTTGGAAAATTCTTTGTAACCGGACCAATCACACATCATCGCCGAGCTGTAATATTGGCTGGCCAAGGCACTTTTCATCTCAGGATCAAGAGAATACGCCTTTGCATAGCCCTGTGCTGCAGCCTGAAATTGCCCCTTGATAAAGAAAACGCGGGCAAAATTGCTGTAAGCGTCGGCGAATTGAGGATCAAGTTGAAGGGCCTTGGCAAAATATTGTTGTGCAGTATCAACCTGGCCCACGTTCACCAGAACATTCCCGGCACCGTTATACGCCCTGGCATAGTTTGTATCGCAGTTAACCGCGCGCTGAAAACACTGTAGCGCCTCGTTAAACTTGCCGATGCTCTGATAAAACATACCGAGGTTTTGATGGGATTTTGGGCTTTTTGGCGCAAGCTCGACGACCTTCTCGAAGCAGAGAGTGGCCTTCTCATAATCCTTTTTCAGAAAATGGACATTTGCCAGCATATCCCAACACACGACTGAATTTGGTTCGGCTTTGAGGTGTTCTTCGCAGATGGAGACGGCCAACCCAAACTGATTGCTTTTCATCGCTTCTTTGGCGCGTGAAAGCGCCTTTTCAACTGCCGACGTCAAGACTTCGTCCTCACTATGGGTGCAATATTTGCGTGCACTTCACTGGCTGCCAAGGTCAATATCTACCGGGTTCTGATTGCTGAGATAACGTTCATAAACCGCGTCATAGGCCCGCTCCAAATCACGGGTATATGATTTCGTATCAAACAGCGGACAGGCTTTGACGTTATCTTTGACCTTTGCCTTCATTGCAGCGGTTTTTTCCGGGTGCAAAGCCAGATCAAGGGCAATTGCTTCGTACTCTTCTTCGGATTTGGCAATCAGTTCGGGCAGGTTTGCCGCCTTTAGAACACTTGCGGCGACCCGGGCGGCAAATTGTTTTCCGGGAAGTGTTACAAGCGGCAACCCGGTCCAAAGCGCGTCACTTGCCGTGGTATGCGCATTCACATTGAAGGTATCCAGAAACAGGTCGGCATGTTTATGACGTGCGAGGTGTTGTTCCTCGGGCAGGAAGCCGGCAAAGACAAGGCGGGCAGGATCCACGCCGCGATTTCCGGCTTCCTTGCGAAGGTTGAGCATCGCGTCCTCGCTGCCTTCGAAGAGCCATAGGACAGAACCATCTACCTTCTTAAGCAGGCGCATCCAGATATCGAATTCGCGCGGCGAAATCTTGTAGTTGGCATTAAACGAACAGAAGACGAAGCCGTCTTCGGGCAAGCCCAGCTCAGCGCGTGTTTGCGTGTTTTCCGGGAATTCCCGGCCGCCGTCATTGGGTTGATAGCAATGCGGCATGTAGATGATTTTTTCGGAGTATGCGTTTTTGTATTCACCGGGGATGATGGTGTGATCTGCGATCAGATAGTCGATATAGTCGGCCCCCAAAGTCCCGGGATAACCAACATAGTTGATCTGAATTGGCGCCATCCGATAGGCAAATAACTGTGGCCGCCCGTACTGGGTATAGCCCTTCAGATCAATCGCAATATCGATCCCCTGGTTACGGGCGTGCTCGACAATCTCGCGGTCAGATGCACCGCGAACGTCCCAGTTTTTTTCAACCAGTTTCTGAAGTTCGCCACGACGCCAACCATCCGTGACACCACCGTAACTATATGCATGTATTTCAAATCGGCTTTTATCGTGGAGACCGAAAAGCCCCATCATCAAGGAAAGCGTCGCATGATTGTGAAAATCAGCGGAGAAATAGCCGATTTTGAGTTTCTGCGGGCGAGAAGACGGACGCGGGAAACTCGGAACGACTTCTCGCACGGCAAGTTCCTGGGCCCGGTTTTCAGAACGCTTTTTCTGCGCGTATGGATCATCGTCAAAATGCAGGAACGAAAAGGGTGAAACCGAGTTGCCCGGTTTTCCAATCGGCTTCACCTTCTTAAATTCGGGCGCAAGTTCAGACCAGTCGCAGATTTGCGCACGGACATAGAGATAGTCCGAAAGTGCCGTCATATTGTTCGGCCGCAGTTGGGCGACTTTTTCAAAGGCCTGTTTGGCAGCACCGCGCTTTTTCTTGCGGTACAGGATGATCCCGAGATTAAGATACGGCTCCGCCAGGTTGGGATCGTATTTGATCGCCATCACACAGAATTTCTCAGCCTCATCAAAGCGCCGCATCTCTACCAGGATGCCTGCGATCGAACTCAGAACGCCGGCATTTTGTGGCTCGATATAACTGGCATTCTGAAATGCCTGTAACGCAAGGTCCCACTTGTTTTGCGTTGAAAAAAGCTTACCAATATTCACCCAGGCCATTCCGAAATTCTTATCGATCTCAATGGCTTTGCGCAGACATTTTTCAGCCTCGACCGGGTTTTGACTTTTTGCATAGCCAAATCCAAGAAGGTTCCATATCTGGGCACTTTCGGGCGCGTATTCCACGAGTTGACGGGCAAGCTCAACGCCTTTTGCAAACTCGCCTTGATCAATCAGTTTGGAGGCTTTTGTGAACGCTTCCTGAGCAGAAATTCCATTTCCGGATGCAGCATCACGCAGCTTCTCAAGAGCTGCTTTCGCGCGTGTGTTTTTTGGGAAGTCCTGAAGAAACTGTTCGTACAGCTTGATCGCTTCGTCAATCTGGCCCTGATTTTCGAGCTTTTTTGCGCGTTTGGACAGTTGATCGAATGAGGACACTTTGACTGGATCTCCGAATTTGAACTTTGCCCGGAAAGTCTAGGGAGCAGGCAATTAAGGACTAATAAATACATCCCAACAATACACATGCGACGTGCTGCTTTACAGGTCCGGATTGTCAAAATCCGAGGACATAACGGGTGTGGTCGGCGCAAACATCCATTTGATTGTTTTAAACGGAATTCAGTGCGCTAACGTATTGACTATATAAACGATAATTTTTGCATAGATCGGCACCCCGAATGTTTCCCAAGAAGTTTCTGAGCATGACGACCAATTCCATTGTCGCAATGGTGCTTCTCGCCGGATGTGACAAGCTTGGTGCTTATAATCATTGGCAGGCGGGTGATTTAGAACCTGATATCGCGGCACTTTCCTATGGCCCGGATGAGCGGCAGGCTCTGGATCTTTATCTGCCCGATCCCTCCCTGCAGCCCGCCCCACTTGTGATCTGGTTTTATGGCGGGTCCTGGGATTCTGGTGATCGCGGCAAGTATGCCTTTATCGCCAAACGTTTTACCGAATTTGGTTATGCGGTTGCGATCCATGATTACCGATTAGTCCCCGATGTTGGTTTTCCGGACTTTATCGAAGACGGGGCATCTGCGATCGCCTTTATGAAAAACTACGCGGTGCAAAACCCGGGTCAGATCAAGGATGTCCCGGTTATGTTGGCCGGTCATTCCGCCGGGGCCTATAACGCCGTTCAGCTGGTTGCGGACCAACAATATCTGCAAGCTGTCGGGCTTGATGCCGATGACATTGCCGGCATCATCGGGCTATCGGGCCCGTATGATTTTTACCCCTATGATGTTGCGGCCACCCGAAATGCATTTGGCGAAACACCGGCCAATCAGAGCCAGCCGGTCGCGATGGATCTGGCGCATATGCCGCCGCTTTTGTTGATTACGGGCACCCGTGATCACACGGTTTTACCGCGTAATTCGAGGAAGCTTGCCGAACTGGCCCCGAGCGCGGAACTTGTCGAAGTCCCCGAAACGGGTCATGCCGGAACCCTGATTGCGCTGGGGTTCTATCTGACAACCGATGATGCGGTGTTGGATCCGGTCAAACAGTTCCTGCAAAACCATCTGCCAACCAAGGCCCTGACGGCAAGCAACTGACAAAGAAAAAGCGCGCATCCCGAAGGAGCGCGCTTTTTGTTTCAATTCATGGCCAATGTGATCAGTTCAACTGACCGTGGCAATGCTTGTATTTCTTGCCAGATCCGCACGGGCAGGCCTGGTTGCGGGCCACACGACCCCAGGTCGACGGATCGTTGGGATCGAAATTGCCCGGCTGACGCGACTGAACGGTTGCGGTATCGACCCCCTGCTCGGTTGCTTCAAGTTCGTCGCGGTTTTCGCGCATTTCCTGTTGCGGACGGCGGGGTGCTTCGAGGTCTTCGGGACGCGGAGTCGATTGCAGTTCGACATGCGACAGCATCTGGGTCACGCGTTCGCGCAAGGAAACCAGCATGGCTTCGAACATGTTGAACGCTTCGCGCTTGAACTCGTTGAGCGGATCACGTTGACCATAGGCGCGCAGGCCAATGCCCTGACGCAGGTGGTCAAGGGCAAGAAGATGCTCTTTCCAAGACTGGTCAAGGAGCTGCAGCACGAGGCTTTTTTCAACCTGGCGCATGATATCGGCACCATAGTTGGCAACCTTGGCCGCCATTTTCGCATCCGCGGCCTTTTCAATGCGTTCACGCATGACTTCCTGATCGATGCCTTCTTCCTTGACCCAATCAGAAATCGGCAGATCAAGACCCAATAGACGGGTAACTTCTTCGTGCAGGCTGGCGGCTTCCCATTGCTCCGGATAGACCTTGGCCGGGCAGTATTTGTCGACCATGTCTTCGATGACTTCGGCGCGCATGTCAGCAACGTCTTCGGCGACATTTTTGGCCTGCATCAGATCGCGGCGCTGTTCATAGACGACCTTACGCTGGTCGTTCATGACATCGTCAAATTTCAGCACGTTCTTACGAATGTCGAAGTTGCGTGCCTCGACCTTCTGCTGGGCTTTCTCAAGCGCCTTGTTAATCCACGGATGGTAAATTGCTTCACCTTCCTGCAGACCAAGTTTCTGCAGCATGCCGTCCATGCGCTCGGACCCGAAGATGCGCATCAGGTCATCTTCAAGCGACAGATAGAATTTCGATCCACCCGGGTCACCCTGACGGCCGGAACGACCACGCAGCTGGTTATCCACACGCCGTGATTCGTGACGTTCGGTACCGATCACAAACAGGCCACCAGCGGCGAGAACCTTTTCCTGATCAGCCTTGACCTCGGCTTTGATCTTTTCAATCGCGGCCGCACGTTTGGCTTCGTCGGTGACGTTGGCCAGTTCGTGTTCAACGCGCATTTCAACGTTGCCACCAAGTTTGATGTCGGTACCACGACCGGCCATGTTGGTTGCAATCGTGATGGCACCCGGCGCACCGGCCTGGGCCACGATCAAGGCTTCGCGTTCATGCTGCTTGGCGTTGAGAACTTCGTGCGGGATTTTCTTCTTTTTCAGAAGATCAGACAGAATTTCCGATTTCTCGATCGAGACCGTGCCGACAAGGGCCGGTTGGCCGCGCTTGTGGCAATCTTCGAGCTGTTCGGAGATCGCAATCCACTTTTCATTGGCGGTGCGATAGATCTCGTCATCGGCATCTTTACGGGCAATCGGGCGATGGGTCGGGATTTCGACAACCTGAAGGTTGTAGATTTCCTCGAATTCTTCGGCCTCAGTCATTGCCGTACCGGTCATCCCGGCAAGGGTCGGATAAAGACGGAAATAGTTCTGGAAGGTGATCGATGCCAGAGTCTGGTTTTCGTTCTGGATCTTGACCTTTTCCTTGGCTTCGAGTGCCTGATGCAGGCCATCGGAATAACGGCGGCCTTCCATCATACGACCGGTAAATTCATCAATGATGACGACCTTGTCATCCTTGACGATATAGTCGGTGTCTTTCTGGAACAACTTGTGCGCACGCAGTGCCTGGTTGACGTGATGGACCAGATGAACGTTGGCAACGTCATAAAGCGTGCCTTCGGTCAGGATGCCCATTTCCATCAGAAGCTGTTCGGCGTGTTCGGTGCCTTCTTCCGTCAGGGTAACCGCACGCGCCTTTTCGTCCTTTTCGAAGTCTTCTTCGATCAGTTTCGGGATCAGCGCATCAATCGAACGGTAAAGTTCGGAGCTGTCTTCGGCGGGGCCAGAGATGATCAGCGGGGTACGGGCTTCGTCAATCAGGATCGAGTCGACTTCATCGACGATCGCGAAGTTGAACGGACGCTGCACCATGTCTTCGAGACGGAACTTCATGTTATCGCGCAGATAATCAAAGCCGAGCTCGTTATTCGTCGCATAGGTGATGTCACAGGCATAAGCCGCACGACGCTGATCATCGGTCATACCATGCATGATCACGCCCACGGTCAGACCAAGGAAGCCATAGACCTCGCCCATCCATTCGGCGTCACGACTTGCCAGATAATCGTTGACCGTCACCACATGAACGCCCTTGCCTTCAAGCGCGTTCAGATAAACCGGAAGGGTCGATACCAGGGTTTTACCTTCACCGGTTTTCATCTCGGCGATTTTGCCAGATGTCAGAACCATGCCGCCCAGAAGCTGCACATCATAATGACGTTCGCCACGGACGCGTTTGGATGCCTCGCGGATGGTGGCAAAGGTATCAGGAAGGATGTCGGTCAGAGTCTCGCCATTCTTGAGACGTTCGCGCAGCCAATCGGTCCGGGCGCGCAGTTCGTCGTCAGTAAGCTTTTCGACTTCGGGTTCCAGGGCATTGATTTGCTCGACCGTGGCCCGCAGGGCTTTGACTTCACGATCGTTAGCTGAACCGAAAATTTTCCGGGCAATAGCGCCGAGCATTAATACGTTCCTGAACAAATAAATTAAGACACAATGAGGCCCGACAGAAAGCGGAGCCCGATCACAGATAGAACCCTGCCTGCCATCTGTCAACGGAACGAGCCAATATCGCTAATGTTGGGCTAAAAATTACCGGTTTTCGCCGCAGTCCCCGGACACATCCGGACGGTTTCACGTTTTCGTTTTTGGCTGTTGATCCCTTCTTGCTTGAGAAATGCGAGAAATCGGCGTACCATTCGCCTAATAGTTTTAAACCCTAACAGAGCATGTAGCTCGTTTTGGCACGCAGGGTTGACCCGAAAGCGCTGCCAAATCACATCCTCAGGAGGAGGATTATGGTCGATTTCTCAGCGCTTAATCCATTTCGTCAGGGTCAATCCGCCCTTCAGGATGCGCGTCAGCCCATTTCAAAAAGTAATCCCGATGCCGGTGACAGTGCAGCACAGGCGCGAACTGATGCGCGCAATCAGGTTGATCCGGTTGCGTTGTCAGACGATGCGCTTGCCGCACATAATGACAGCCAGAAGCTTGCCCCGGCGGCAGGAAAGTCGCTGTCGAACAAGTCCCTGACAACCGAAGAACTGTTTGAACGCGCACTTGATGCATCGCTTGAGATGATTCGCGGCAGTGTCGAGGAAATGTTCGCGCTCTCGGGCATGTCCGAACAAGAAGCGATTGTCGCGACCGAGGCCATGTTCACTGGCATTCGCGATACTGCCAGCGGGCAGGACCAG
Source organism: Thalassospira profundimaris WP0211 (assembly GCF_000300275.1). Classification (GTDB taxonomy): domain Bacteria; phylum Pseudomonadota; class Alphaproteobacteria; order Rhodospirillales; family Thalassospiraceae; genus Thalassospira; species Thalassospira profundimaris. The sequence continues at coordinate 62,326 of NZ_AMRN01000001.1, forward strand.
TTCGAGTTTTCCTTTGATCAGGCGATCGCCAGCCACAGCAAAACCGCCATTTCCTATGCCGGGGCCAATGGTGCCGCGGTTGGCGTATCGGAATCCGCCATGATGGCGGTCCAGTCGCTTGATATCAGCATCAACAATGAAACCGGTGAATTCTCGTTTAATTACGAGGCCGCCAAGATTGAAGTTGTCCGCACCGAAGCCATCGCAATTGGCAACAGTGCCGGTGCCGCCCTTGGCGCACTTGGCGCGGTCATGGATGGACTGGGTGGCGGGTCGCTTGTGGACATGCTGGGCAACCCGGCCAGTGCCGAGAATGGCGGACTTCTGTTTGATATCAACGATAACGGAGTCGCTGAATTCATTCGTGAATTGATGAATGCCACAGTCGGTTCTGATGATACGACCGAAGAGGGTGACTCAGCCGGTGCTGCGCAGACCAATGGTCAGGCGCTTGCGGCGGAACGGATGGCGGCCCTCAATGCCCAGATCACCGAACAGTTCATGGAACAGGCAACCCTGATCGTACGCAGCATCAATCGGCCGGTTGACGATACTAGCGAGGGTGCCGGTCCGCTTCAGCTGACCGTTGATATGATGATGCCGATGGGCCTTTTTGGTCAGGATGATGGCAAGGCCACCTTTACGTTCCCGAATGGTGAAACCGTGCCCGTCACTGACCCGACACAGGAACAGGATGTTCTGATTTAACTGCGACGGGATGTCGTGACCGGCATCCCGCAGCCCTTCAGGAAGGAGGTGCTGTATGTTTGATTCCTCAACACTCTCAAATCCGACCGCTGCCCAGAATGCAGCGGCGCTTGCCGCGTCACGTGCCGCGACAAATGGTGCCGTCAGTTCGGATACCGATGGAAATCACGATGGCGAACTGTCCCAGCAACGCGCCATCATCGACCAGATTGATCTCAGTATCGAAGCCAACCAGCGCATCGAACAAGCAATGGGGTCGTTCCAGCATCCGGTTCTGGAATTCGAGACCGATGTGCTTGAAATCTATAAGGGGCTGAAATCCGCATTAGATGATGCACAGACGCGCCTGAACCGCGAGGCCTTCATCGTTCTTGCCATGATGGGCATTCCGCCAGCCAAGGCCCGCGCTATGGCCAATGCCATGACGGGTGGTGATCCGGGTGATCTGAAACTTGCCAATACCGGTGGCAAGGGCGGCGCTGACTCCGTTCAGGATCTGGCGGTCATCATGTCGCACGGCAAGGCCAAGGTTAATCTTGGGCAGGTGTCGGTTAGCTCCCGCCAGGTCGAGATCGATTTCTCATCAATTGAAACCCGGTTTGCCAAGACAGCCGGGAAAATCGATATTTCCGTCTCCGAGTTCAAGGCCCATATCGAAATGATCCGGGTTGAAATCGCGCAAGCGTTTCAGAAGGATCCGTTGATCCTTGATCTGGATGGCAATGGCATCGACATCACCAGTCTTGAAGATGGCGCAACATTTGACATTGATGGTGATGGATCGCTTGATCAAACCGCCTGGGTCAGCGGCGGGGATGCGCTGTTGGCACTTGATCGCAATGGTGATGGTGAAATCAACGACGGCACCGAACTGTTTGGCGACCAGAACGGGGCCAAAGACGGCTTTGCCGAACTGGCCAAATATGATGACAACCAGGATGGCGTGATTGACGAAAGTGATGCTGTGTTCAGCTCGCTTGTTTTACTACGTGCAGATGGAAGCCAGACAGATCTGGCAAGCGAGGGGATTAGATCAATCTCGCTGACCATGATCACCCCTTTGGACGAACGGTTGATCGGCGGGGATCTGGTGGCCAAATCGGGTTTCACCCGCACAGACGGGTCACAAGGCATGGTCGGTGAAGTGCTGTTTGACGTTCAGGCCTGAACAGTCCCAACCGTGTCAAAATTTCACATAACTGTCGTCCGCGCATTGCCCGCCTTGCGTGTCATGAACGCGTGGACGCACAGATACACATCACAACATGCTGACACGCAAATTTAGCTTCTTCACATTTTAGACAGAAAGCTTTGCCAAAAGGTGCGACATCCACGGCGAAGCCTTGTGCAGGCACAACTTATGTGTTTTACCCGTGGGCAGAGGCATTGGGCATAAGCCCATCTGAAATCAAAGTCTGGAGAAACTATGCTGCGCAAATCCCTTCTTGCTGCGTCCCTGGCAACCGTCATTTTCGCATCCCCTGCCATGGCACAGGACGCTGCACCGGCAGAAGACCCGGTGCTGGCGACGGTCAATGGTGAGGACATTCTTGAATCAGAAGTCCGCGCAACCCAGCAGGGCCTGCCGCAACAGTATCGCCAGCTTCCGTTTGACATGCTTAAGGCCGACCTTCTGACCCGTGAAATCAATCAGCGCCTGCTGATGGATGCCGGCAGCGAAGCTGGTCTGGCTGATGACGAGGAAGTCAAAGCACAGATCGCAGCGCTTGAGCGCCGCCTGATCGCGGAAACCTATCTGGATCGTGCGCTCAGTGATGCGATCACCGATGATGCGATCGAAGCAAAATACGAAGAATTCATCAAAACCAACGAGCCGGAGCCGCAGGTCCACGCCCGCCATATCCTGCTTGAAAGCGAAGAAGACGCAAAAGCCATCATCGCAGAACTTGACGATGGTGCGGACTTCGTCGAACTCGCCAAAGAAAAATCGACCGGCCCGTCCGGCCCGAACGGTGGTGATCTTGGCTTCTTTAACCGTGCCGACATGGTTGCACCGTTTGCCGAGGCAGCCTTTGCTATGGAACCGGGCACCTATTCGAGCGAGCCGGTTCAGACCCAGTTCGGCTGGCACGTGATCAAGGTTGAAGAGAAAAAAGAAGGCACCCAGCCGTCACTTGACGAAGTCCGTCAGCAGCTGGTGGCCGAAATCAGCCGTGATGCGTTTAACGCACTTGTCGAAGACCTGCGTTCTGATGCCGAAATCGTCAACTATGTCGAAATCGAAGCCGCGAAGGCCGCAGAAGAAGCCGCCAAGGAAAAGCCGGCGGAATAATGCCGCAAACGTCGCGGTCAGCAACAATTGATCGCGACAGGCTTTAGAGAATTCGAAAACGGGGTGCAGCCATTGGCTTCGCCCCGTTTTTTACACATCATTTGATCGCGTAAATTCATTCTGCCGCTTGCTTTTCGTCGCCATTGCGGCAGGATGTACCGACTTATCCAATAAAGGAAACTGCACTGATGGTTGCGACTGCCATTTCACCGCTTGCCCCTGCGGCATTCCCAGACCTTCCGGCGATTGCTGGCGTTAAACTGCATACCGCAACCCTTGGCATTCGCTATAAGGGGCGACCGGATGTGCTGTTGGCCGAACTTGAGCCTGGCACGCAGGTTGCCGGTGTCTTCACCACGTCGACCACTGCATCGGCGGCGGTCCGCTGGGGACGTGAGGCGCTTAAGGGGGGTACGGCACGTGCCTTTTTTGTCAATGCGGGCAACTCGGTCGCCTTTACCGGCAAGGCTGGCGAAAAGTTCGTTGCAGACAAGGTCGAAGCCGCGTCCAAGGCGCTGGATTGTGCAAAAACCGAAATCTTTACTGCATCAACCGGCGTGATTGGCGAGCCGACCACGGCCAACCGTATCACTGATGCACTGGGTGATCTGCTGGCCAATGAGGCCGGCTGGCTTGATGCCGCCAAGGCCATCATGACCACCGACACCTTCCCCAAGGGCGCGTCAGCCACCGCGACCATCAATGGCAAGACCGTGACCATTGCCGGTATCGCCAAGGGATCGGGCATGATCGAGCCAAACATGGCAACCATGTTGAGCTTTGTGTTTACCGATGCCGCCCTGCCGCACAATGTGCTGCAGGCCATTCTGGCAGATTGCAACAACCGCAGCTTCAACGCGATCACGGTTGATAGCGATACGTCGACGTCTGATACGCTTCTGGTGGCTGCCACCGGCAAGGCGGGCAATGACGCGATCAGTGACGTCAACGACCCGGAACTTGCCGCGTTCAAGGCGGCATTTGAAGACGTGCTGCGTGATCTTGCCCATCAGATCGTCCGCGATGGCGAAGGTGCTTCGAAATTCATCACCGTCAAGGTCACCGGTGCCGTGAACGAAAAAGAAGCCAAGACTGCCGCCAAGGCCATTGCCAACTCCCCGCTCGTCAAAACCGCGATTGCCGGTGAAGACGCCAACTGGGGCCGTATCGTCATGGCAGTTGGTAAATGCGGTGTGACCGCGGATCCCAACAAGCTGAGCGTTGCAATCGGTGGCATTACGTTGGCCAAGAACGGTGAACGTGTTGCCGATTATGACGAGGGCCCGGTCGAGGCCCACATCAAGGGCCAGTATATCGACATTGATGCCGATCTTGGCTTTGGCGATGGTGCGGCCACGGTTTGGACCTGTGACCTGACACATGGCTATATCTCGATCAATGCGGATTACCGCAGCTAAGCGATCACACGTCCTGTGCACTAAAAAACGCCGCCTTCGATGAGGGCGGCGTTTTGCGTTTCCGGGCCATGACCGGCAGAGGTCACCTCTTGCCGGGAATATAGCCATTAAGGATCAGGCCGACATTGGCACCTTCAAGTTCGGTTTCGCTCAGATCCGTGGCGCCAAAGGCGACGCCGGCAACGTTTGCCTTGGTCAGATTGGCCCCCTTCATCTTGGCTTCGTCAAATACCGAGTTGCGCAAATCGGCCTGTTCGAAATTGACATCCGAAAGATCCGCGTTCCAGACGACGCCGGTCTTTTCACCCTTCTTGTCGCGCTGATCGACACCGCCAAAGTGAACGCCCTGGAACACACCCTCGCTACAGTCCGATCCCGCCATGCGCACGCCATCGAGCACAGCACCATTCATGCGGATTTTATGCATGTCGGCTTCGCGCATCGAACACATGGCAAGAATGGTATCGACAAAAAGCGTGCCGCGCAGGATGCATTTGTCAAAGACAGCCCCCGACAGGTCCATGCCCGAAAAGTCCATGCCCGACAAATCGCGACCGGCAGCAATCATTGGCATGCCGGTTTTGCCGCCGGTTGCCAGCCACGTGCTATGACCGTTTACAAGTTCGCGAATATCATCAACCAGCGGGGCCGTCGGCGTGCCGCCACCGATTGAGTAGGATGTGTTGGCCTGCGACAAATCGACATCCTGCAAGTCGACATTGCGCAGGTTCGCACCACTCAGATCCGCCCCGACAAGTTCCGTCCCTGCAAGCTTCGCCCCCTTGAGGTTGGCATTGCGAAGCTTTGCGCCATTCATCTTGCACCCGGTCAGATCAGCGCCTTCGAGGTTGACGGCAAACATGTTGGCGTCACTCATATCCGTGTGCGCAAGGCGCGATCCCGACATGTTGGCACCGGCCATATTGGCCCCCCACATCATCGCACCTTCGAGGTCGGTATTTGACATGTCGGTTTCGCGTTTGACCGTGCGTTCACGAGCCCCTTCAAGGACCACCATGATGCCTGCGCGCAGATCAATGCCGTTCAGGTTGGCATTGCGCAAACTGGACCGTGCCATATTGGCCCCACGCAGATCGGCGCGTTCAAAGGTCGAATTTTCGAGGTCAGCCTCAACAAAGTTTGCGCCAAACAGGTCACAGAAATCGAAACAAACGTCGCGCGCCGATGCCTGGATGAAGTTTGCACCGGGCAATACCGCCTCTTTCAGGCTGATCTTGCTCATTTTGATGCGGGAAAGATTGCAGTTGCGCTTTTGCATGCGCACCCCGCCGGGCTTTTGATTGAGATAAAGTTGATGCTTCTTGATTGAATCAATCAATTCCGAACGCGATGACATTCAGTAGAAAACCCCAGAGATTCTAAATTAGATTCTTATTATTCTGGATTATAGAATGACGCAGTTTCCCCGCAACGCAATTTGTTTAAGACATTGCGCGACATTGGGACGGTTTAAGTCTTTCAAAAGTGGGAAAAACTATCCGAACGCTTAGTGCACCCGCACCCTGGCAGGGTTGGATCCTAAACCTTACCGGGGATAATTCCGGTCAGAATCGAGCCGGTGTTGGTACCGTCAAGATCGACGTCGCTTAAGTCCGTTTCACCAAAGGCAACACCGGAAATATTGGCCTTGCAAAGCTTGGCCCCCTTCATGTGGGGTTCATCAAAAACCGAGTTTCGAAGGTCAGCGTGTGAAAAGTCCGTTGCATGAAGGTCTGCACGCCAGACCTCGCCCGTTTTTTGTCCCTTGGCATCGCGCTGTTCGACGCCACCGAACTTGACGCCCTGAAGCACGGCCTTGGTGCAGTTGGCATAGGACATCCGCACACCGTTCATGATCGACCCGCTCAGCCGGGCGCGGGACAAATCGGCATTGCGCATCGATGCCATGACCAGAATGGTATCGACCAGCAAAACACCGCGCAGGATGCAATCATCAAAACATGCCGCCGAAAGATCAAACCCGGTGAAATCAAGTTCAGTCAGATCACGACCGGTCACATCAAGGCGTGCGCCCGATATGCCGCCACTTGTCAGCCACTCGGTATGGGCATTGAGCAAGATGCGGATATCATCAGGGAGCGGCGTTGCCGCCTTGCTGCCAATCGAGTTTGACGTATTGGCCTGCGACAGATCAACGTTCGCCAGATCAACATTGCGCAGATTGGCACCCGACAAGTCCGTGCCAAGCAAAAGTGTATCCTTGAGCTTTGCACCCTTGAGGTTGGCGTTCTTGAGCTTTGCGCCCGACAGGTTGCAGCCCGAAAGATCCGCGCCGGCAAGGTTCACGGCAAACATGTTGGCGTCACTCAGATCCGCATCAGCAAGCCGGGCACCGGACATGTTGCTTTCGGCCAGATTGGCACCGGACAGCACCGATCCCTGAAGGTCTGCGTTGGTCAGATCTGTTTGTCGTTTGACCTTTTTTTCGCGTCCGGCATCGATAATCACCATCACACCGGATCGAAGATCAGCCCCCGTCAGGTTGGCATTGCGCAGTTTGGCACGCGCCATGTTGGCGCCGCGCAAGTCGGCGCGCATGAAGCTTGAACCTTCGAGATTGGCCTCGACAAAGTTGGTTCCGAACAGATCACAGAAATCAAATTTGACGTCCTGAATCTGGGCCTGGATGAAATTGGCACCGGGAAGCACCGCATCTTCAAGACTGATTTTGCTCATCTTGATGCGCGACAGGTTGCCATTGCGGAGCTGCAATCGCCGGCCGCCGGGCTGCTTCATGACAAAGAGCTGATGCTTTTTGATTGCATCAACCAGTTCGGTGCGTGTTGTCATCTGGTGGGTGGTACCCCCGATCAATCGGAAACAGCGCATGGACGCCGCGGTTCCAAGAATTCTTATAAAGTATACCCGTCAATGACAGTGAACATTCTGACAAAACATGACAATTCAGCCCCTGGTTCACTGGCATAAATATATGATTACACAATACTTATCGCGTTGCATGGTTTTCTTGCGGCCTGTTGCGGATCTGACAATCGTATGATCGATATTGCGGGGCAATGTGTTTGCAACGGCAGCGCCATATATGGGCCGGACCACGCAGGGAACCGGCCTGTGATATTGCGATCTTGTATGGGGTTCCGCCCGCCCCCATCTGCAAAATGTATTTAAGATGAAGCGGGTAAAATGCACCACATTCTGTTTGTTGATGATGATGCCAACATCCTGAACGGATTGCGCCGACGTCTGCGCAGCACCCGTCCCGAGTGGAACCTTTATTTCGCCAATAGCGGGTCTGAGGCCATCGAACTTGCCGAAAACAAGGATCTCGACGTCATCGTTTCAGACATCCAGATGCCTGGCATGGACGGTGTGACCTTGCTTGAAACCTTGCAGAAAACCCATCCCGATGCCGTACGTATCATTCTGACTGGTCATGCCGATAACGCATCCTATCTGCGTACCATCGGCCCGGCACACCAGTTTCTGAGCAAACCTTGCGATCATGAAACCCTGGTCGACAGTATCGAAAACGCACTGGGTCTGCGTCAGTTGTTGCGAAGCCCCGAACTTAGGACCCTTGTCGCCGGTTCCAAGAGCCTCGCCTCGCCGCCCGACACCTATATGCGTCTGGAAACGGCCTTTTCGAACCCGAATTACGCGCTTGATACCATCAGCAAAATTGTTGAGTCCGATATCGCACTGACCACTGAAGTTTTGAAATTGACCAACTCGTCTTATTTCGCAGTGACGCAGAATGTTTCGTCGGTCGCGCATGCGGTCAGGATGCTGGGGATGGAAACGCTTAAGGCACTTGCCCTTTTTGTCGGTCTGTATCGCGGCTTTGACGGCCCGGCCAGTCAGGCAGCCAATCTTAAACGCCTGTGCCACCGTTCCCAGCAGATTGGCGTTACTGCGGCCCTGATTGCCGAATATGAACGGCTTCCGCGTGAAATTTGTCACGCTGTGCCATCTATCGGCATGCTTAGTCACATCGGGACGTTGATCCTTTATACCAAGCGCCCTGATGAGATGCAGGCGGTCATTGACCGGGTTGAAAAAGAAGGCATTTCAATTGATCAGGCGGAGGCCGAACAATTCGGGGCCGGACATGCCGAAATCGGTGCCTATTTGCTGGGATTGTGGGGTTTCCCGGCGCCTGTCATTCAGGCGGTTGCCTATCATCATCGGCCAATGGATTTACCGCACCGGGAAATGACCGCCCTGACCGCGATCTATATTGCGCAACATCTGACACGCGAAATTGCCGATCGTGATGCCGGACGGCCGGTCGAAAGCACGATCGATCAGGAATATCTCGCCCAGATCGGCAAGCAGAGCCACATCGAAGAATGGACCAATATTGCGGCGGTTGTTTCCGACAAATACCGCGAACTGACCAACAACTAGATCACGTGTCCTGATGTGCTCCGTCATCAGAAAAAAGGAGCAAAAAGGACACAACCCTCCACATATGCGGACTATCAAAGATCCTTTGCAGGCCCCATGTATAAGCCATGGAGCACACGCATGAGGTGAAAATGAGCGTCATCCTTTTTGTCGATGATGACAAAAATATTCTGGATGGTTTGCGTCGCCGGTTACGCTCGGTCCGGTCCGGCTGGGAGCTGCATTTCGCGCATGACGCGGAAAGCGCCTTGGCGAAGGCTGCGGAAATGGAACCGGATGTCGTCGTTTCCGACATGCGCATGCCCGGAACCGATGGCGCAGAACTTTTGACCATGATGCAGGAAAAACACCCGCATAGCGCGCGTATCATTCTGTCAGGTTTTGCTGAGGAAGAAGCAATCCTGCGCACGGTTGGCCCGGCGCATCAGTATCTGGCCAAACCGTGTGATGATCAGATGCTGGTCGAAACCATCGAGAACGCGCTTGATCTCCGTAACCTTCTGACCAATCCGGATCTGCGTGCGCTTGTTGGCGGGATTGATGCACTTGCCTCTCCGCCGATAACCTATACCAACCTTGTCAAGGCACTGGAAAACCCACTGACCAGCAACGAGCAGCTTACGGCCATCGTTGCCTCGGACATTGCGTTAACCGCCGAGATCCTGAAGCTGACCAACTCGGCCTATTTTGCGGTCAGCCAGAAAATCACATCTGTCTCGCAAGCCATCCGCATGATCGGCGTCGATACGCTTAAGGCGCTTGCGCTGTTTATCGGTCTGTTTCGCAGTTTTGACGGCCCCAAGCCAGCGGTCACGCGAATGATGCAACTGTGCAAGCGCAGCCAGCAGCTTGGCGTTGTTGCCACCTTGATCGCCGAACAGGAAAAGCTTCCAAAGGAAGTGATCAGTGTCATGGCCGCTGTGGGCATGCTGAGCCATACGGGCAGCTTGATCCTTTATGCCTATCGCGCCAATGAAATGGCCGAGGTCATCAAGCGGGTCGAAACCGAAGACATTCCGATTAACGTTGCCGAACGTGACCAGTTTGGCGCAGCCCACCCGGAAATCGGTGCGTACCTTTTGGGTCTATGGGGTTTTCCAAGCGCCATGGTGCAGACGGTTGCCTATCACCATCGCCCGCAAGACACGCGGCATACCGAAATGAACGCGCTTAGCGCAATCTATATTGCCCAGCATCTGGCACGCGAAGTCGCCATCGAAAGCCGCACCGGGCAGGCGCCTGAAAGCCGCATTGATCTTGAGTATCTTGAACGTTTGGGAAAAGCCAACCGGTTGCCGGTCTGGCGCGAAATTGCCCGCGTGGTCGAAGAAAAATACCGCGAAATGGACATGTAAGGGAGAGAGATGATGACACAGAATCCCCCTGTACTCTTCGTTGATGACGATGAAAACCTGTTGATGGGACTTAAGCGCAAGCTGCGCGGCAAGTTCGATTTCGAAACAGCGGTCGGCCCGCTTCAGGCGCTTGAGAAAATCAAGTCGGGCAACAAATATTCGGTTTGTGTTGCCGACATGCGCATGCCCGACATGGACGGTGTGAAGTTACTGGCCGAGGTTGCCAAACTCAGCCCCGATACAGTCAACATGATGCTGACCGGCAATGCCGACCAGCATACCGCGGTCGAAGCAATCAACCGGGGGCATATTTTCCGCTTTTTCAACAAGCCGTGCGAGGATGAAGACCTGATTGCCGGTGTTAAGGCGGGCTTGCGACAATATCAGCTGATCACCGCGGAAAAGGCGCTGATCGAACAGACCCTGGCGGGCAGTGTAAAGGTCCTGACCGAGGTGCTGGCACAGCTTAATCCGGCGATTTTTGGCAAGGCGATGCGCGCCAAGCTTTGGTGCGACACCATTGCCAAACAGATCGGCTACCCGCATCCGTGGGAATTGGGGTTGGCCGCGTTACTCGCGCCAATTGGTTATGTCTCTCTGCCGCCGGAAATCCTTGCCCGCCTTGGCGAGGACAAGCCTCTTCAGCCGCTTGAACGTGACGTTGTCCGTCGCACACCCGAAGTGGCGCGCAAACTGATTTCCAATATCCCGCGTCTGGAACAAGTTGCCGGCATTGTCTATCTGCAGAACCGCAATTTTGACGGATCGGGCTTCCCGGCCGAAGGCCCGCTTGGCACGGAAATTCCGTTGGGCGCGCGGGTCCTTCGGATTTTCAACGACCTTGGCAAAATTGTCGAAAGTGATCTTGTCGTCAAACAGCACTTTGACGAGTTGCGCCACAAGCCCGAACGCTATGACCCGGAACTGCTGAACCAGATCGAGGCGATCCTTGCCCAGGAAGACCCGTCCTATGACAAAGTCGCCTATCCGACCGGGACGGAGCATGACATTTACCTCAAGAACCTGAGGATAGGGGATTTCCTGCTGACCGATATCGAAACGCGCGACGGGCATATCTTGCTGACCCATGGCAACTACGTTTCCGAAATTCAGATCCAGCGGCTGCGGGTTTTTCAGGAACTTCACCAGTTTCATGAGCCCATTCGTGTCCGGCGCGGCGGGCATGATCAGGTTGCCACGAGCGGAGGGGCCTGATGTCTGAGAAGATTGAAAACCTGCACGACACCAAGATCCTGAGTGGCACGTCCGACCTGACATCGGGGGCGGACCTGCTTGAGGCTGCCAAGGAAATTGATGCGCCAGAAGACGTTCGCGCCCACTTCCTGGCACTGATGGGGGAGCAAAAGCGCCGCAAGCTCGAAACCATGCAGCGGCTCAAGACCATTCTTGATAGCGTTGTCGAGGGGATACTGATCATTGATGCCACCGGCATGATCCAGGACTTCAACAAATCAGCCGCCGAAATCCTGCGCGCAACCGGCGATGAGTTGCTGGGCACTTCGGTCGATGTGATGTTCATTGATCGCAAGGCAACCGTGCGCCACAAGCTTTTGAACCGCTGCATCAATATCAGCAGTGGTGTGCTGAAATATGACTATACCGAAACCATGGCGCAGCGCCTTGATGGCGACAGCTTTCCGATGGAAATCATCGTAAGTCCGGCCAATTTCGCATCCGAGATGAGTTATCTTTACATTTTCCGCGACATCACCCGACGCAAGAACGCGGAAGTCGCGCAAAAGAAGCTTGAAGAAGACCTGCGCGAGGCCCTTAAGCTTGAGGCGATTGGACATCTTGCCGGCGGAATTGCGCATGAAATCAATACGCCCAGCCAGTATATCCGCGATAACCTGAAGTTCCTTAATGACAGTTACGGGGCGCTTTCGCGCATGCTTGGTCTGGCCTTGCAGACCTTGTGGAAAAACCGCGCAAATTTGCCGCCCAATACGTTTGAGGATTTCACCCGACAAATGCGTGATTCCGATCTTGAATTCCTGCTTGAGGAAATCCCGCATGCCACCCAGCAATCCCTTGATGGCATCAATCAGGTGGCACGCATTGTCCTGTCGATGAAGGAATTCTCCCACCCCGGCGGGACGGAAAAAACCACCACCGACATCAACCGGGTCCTGTCGAACGTGATTGTGATTTCACGCAATGAATGGAAACACAATGCCGACATCACCGAAGAATTCGATCCGGAAATCCCGCATATTCCGTGCCACATCAACGAGGTCAATCAGGCCTTCCTCAACCTGATCGTCAACGCGGCACAGGCCATTCAGGCGGCCGGGCGCAAACCCGATGAAGGTCACATCACGGTCAAGACCACGTCGCTTGATGACAGCATCCTGATTTCGATTTCCGACAACGGAACCGGCATTGCCAAGGAAAACCGGTCAAAGGTGTTCAACCCGTTCTTTACCACCAAGGAAGTTGGCAAGGGCACGGGACAGGGACTTTCGATCACCCATGACATCGTCACGGTGCGCCATGGCGGGCGCATCTGGTTTGAAACCGACATGGGAAAGGGAACGACATTCCGCGTTCTTCTGCCTGCCGAAGACCGCACCGGCAAAAAGTCCGACGAAAAATCCGGAAAGACCAAGAACTAGCGCGGGGCAAACAGGATGATCCCGGCACCCAAAAGGCAAACCAGCAATCCGGTTACATCCCAGCGGTCGGGAGTGGTGCGTTCAACCACCCACAGCCAGAAGATCGATGCCGTAATATAAACCCCGCCATAGGCCGCGTAGGCCCGCCCGGCAAAGTCGGCCTCAACCCGGGTCAGAAGCCAGGCAAATACAATCAGGGATGCCACACCCGGCACGACCCAAAGGATCGACTTCCCGGACCGAAGCCAGGCCCAGAAGGCAAAACACCCGGCAATTTCGGCAATCGCCGCAAAGATATAGGCCGCTATGCTTTGCATCTGTTCCCCGTTTTGATCAGAAGGCCGGGCGCAAGTCGCCTGCATATTTGCCCGCCCAGTTGGTCAGAACCGGGGTCAGGTATTTCTTCAGGACCTCGGCCTTGGCGTCATCAATCACGCCATGTTTGCGCAGGATCGCGCCCATCGCAACCTCTGCCCCGCGCTGGGTGCCATCATCGATCTTAAGCGCCACACCAAGCCCCTGTTTGGGGAAGGCTGCGCAATAAACACCCTCTGCGCCGACCTTGACCAGTGCATTTTCACCGCATTCTTCCATGATCCCGGTGCAAAAACGCCCAGTTCCGGCAACCATGAAGGGCGCATTTGCACAGCCCTTGCGGATGCGCTTGATCGCATCAATGCGTTTGGCATCAAGGCCCGCCGGGTCGGCCATGCGCGCCATCGCAAGGCCCAGATCACGCAACCGCATGCCAATCACCGGAATGCCACAGCCATCAATACCGCGCGGGGTCGAAGACAGATCGCAATCACCCATTTCTTCCAACACCTTGATCAGGCGTTGCTGAACTGGATGAGATTCTTCGATATAGCCGCTCGGATCCTCGCCCAACTGCTGTGCAGTCGACAGAAACCCTGAATGCTTGCCAGAGCAATTGTTGTGCGCCTTCGTCAGGCTCACATGATCGGACGCCTGTTTAATCGCGGCATTCAGGCTGAGTGAATAATGCGGGGCGCATTCCAGCGTATCGACCGAAAGGCCGATCTTCTCCAACCATGCCTTGACGGTTTGGGCGTGTTCTTCCTCGCCATTATGCGATGAGCAGGCAAGGGCGATGTGTTTGTCCTCAAGCCCGAAGGCCTCGACCGCGCCGCTTTCAACAAACGGAATGGCCAGAAGCGGCTTGATCGCAGATCGCGGATACATCAGCGCATCAATATCGCCCCCCTGATCAACCACCGTCCCGTCAGACGTCATCACGACGTAACGGCCGCGATGGAAACTTTCGACCATATCGCCGCGTGTGGCTTCGACAAGGATCGGGTTGGCAGCGATTGACTGAGGCATTTTAAAGCTCCGGCTTTGGTGGGTTGATCAGTCTATGCCTGAAACACCGGTGGAAAATCAAGTATGGCAAATCTTGCAACTGCGAAGGTGCCCACAATTTGAGGGCTGCCTTTAAACACCTTTCGGCAACGGTATGGCCGTCAGGTTCTTGTATTCCTTCAAAACCAGACTGGATTGCACATCGCGCACGTTGGGCATTGAAAGCAACTGATGGGTGACAAAATCGCCAAAGCTTTCGATATCGCGCGCCACGGACATCAGCAGAAAATCCTGCCTCCCCGTCATCGCCCAGCAGGACAGAATTTCGGGAAGATCATTCATCGCGCGAGCAAAATCCTCCGCCCCCTGTTCGGTATGGCTTTGCAAGCGGACCTGAATGGTCGCCAGCACCCCAAAGCCAAGTTTCTTGCGGTCCAGAAGGGCGACCTGACGTTTGATCACCCCGGATGCCTCAAGCTGTTTGACCCGACGCAAACACGGCGATGGAGACATGCCGACCATTTCAGCAAGTTGGACATTGCTGATGGCGGCGTCCTTTTGCAGGGCCTGCAAGATCCGGATATCAGTCGCGCTTAGCGTCACGTCGGTCATTTTAAACCCCAAATCAAACCCACAAGGTCACAATATGCACATCATAACCGATTTGAACGTCTTATTGGCCAGAAAATGACATTAGAGTTGATGTAAAATGATCCTTGTAAATCGGCAATAGAACCCGAAAGAGGACGGCCATGAATCAGGGAAACGATCTGCGTGGTGACTACAGCCACATCAATGACGACTACACCATCGATCAGGACTGGAGCACATATACCGAGGCTGAGCACGAACTATGGCGCAAGCTTTATGACCGCCAGTCGCGCATTTTGCCCGGATATGCTGCCGAGGATTACATTCGCAATCTGATGAAACTTGATGCGGCGGATCAGATTCCGCATTTCGGCCGGGTTAGCGAGAAGCTCCATGCGGCGACCGGCTGGCATCTTGTGGCTGTTCCGGGGCTGGTGCCTGATGATGTGTTTTTTGACCATCTTGCCAATCGGCGGTTCCCGGTCACGGTGTGGCTGCGCAAGCCCGAGGAAATGGATTATCTGGTCGAACCTGACATCTTCCATGACTTTTTTGGTCATGTGCCGATGCTGTATGACCCGACCTTTGCCGACTATCTGGCAGCCTATGGCGCCAAGGGCCCAGAGGCCATTGCGATGGGCGGCCTGAAACAGCTGGCCCGGATGTATTGGTACATGGTGGAGTTTGGCCTGATCATGACCCCGCATGGATTGCGCGCCTATGGGGCTGGCATGTTGTCATCGCAAACCGAAACCATCTATTCGGTGACCGATCCCACACCAAACCGGGTTGCGTTCGAGCTTGAACGCGTCATGGGCACGGATTATGCGATTGATGATTTCCAGAAAACCTATTTCGTTCTGGAAAGTTACGATCAGTTGTTTGACGCGATGAATGTGCCGCTGGCGCCGATCTATGATCGGCTCGCCAAGAAGCCTGCGATTGATCCGGCAACCACCTTGCCGACAGACCGGCTTTATCATGTGCATGGGGCCGCAGACAGCATCATTTCCCTGGGCGAGGAGCCCCACAGGACCCACAGACAACGACGCCCTGCATAAGGCAGGGCGTGGCGATCCGTTCAGGATTGATCAAGGCAGTGCTGGTCTGCCAGCACCGCTAGCAGGCACTGATGGAATGACCCAGCACCCGATTGAGTTGCTCAAGCACCACTTTCGGGCTGGCGTCCTTGCTGATGAAATCGGCCGCCCCAAGCGCATCGGCTTGTGCGCGGGTGTCGGCATCATAATGGGCCGAGAAGAAGAAAACCGGCACGTTTTGGCTGTTGGGATAGCGGCGGCGAATTTCGCAGAACGCTTCAAAGCCGCTCATGCCCGGCATTTCAATATCAAGGATGATGGCACGGGGATAAAGCCCGTCCAGCTGATCAATCAGATCATCGGCACAATCAAAACCGGCCACGTCATATCCTGCCCGACGCAACACTGTTTCAAGGGCTGCTTTGGCGCTGGGACTGTCGTCGGCGAACGCAACCAGTCCATCAGGACAAAATTGCGACGGCATGGCGCTGAGCGCGTTCATGGATGGCGATACTCCGAGTTTTGGGACAAGTCCAAACTGACAGACGAAAATGTCAAATTGGTTAAACCCGCCAAATTTTTGCCACGCAATGTTCCGCCTTCACCCCGATCTCGCACCCGTGCCGCGAAAGTATAAGGCCGCAATGATCGGAACCATGCGACGCGCAAACCACGAACAACGTGCAAAACCCCAATGTTTCCGCCGACATAACGTTACGGAAACCTGATTTGTCGGGGTCGACATCCGTCTAAATAGGTATTTCCATGCCTATTTACGGAATTAGGGACAGGTGCTATAAACCGCCATGTCGCGAATGTGACCGGAAAATAGGATCGGGAATCCGGTGCGGCCGTGCCTTAGCGCACTTTGGCCAAGCCCGGAACTGCCCCCGCAACTGTAAGCGTGACGGCCTTTTTGCAGGCTTTCTCGCGAGTCAGAATACCGATGGTGTTTTCTTGGCATGAAATGGGCCGGGCGGGGTGTACCGGGTACTGGGAATCCGTAGTAGAATAGAATTTGGCAACGTTCCGTGCCCGACGCCATATGAAGACCCCATATGGAGTCGCATCAAGGACGGGACACACCAAGCCGGGAGAAACCATGTCCGACCCGCTAAAGCTCGCATCCGAATTTCCATCTGCTGATTATGCAAGTTGGCGCAAGCTTGCCGAGGAGGCCCTTAAAGGGGCACCGTTCGAAAAGAAGCTTGTCACCAATACGCTTGATGGCTTTTCCGTTCAGCCGATCTATACAAATGACGATCAGGATGACGCGACCCGGCTGATCCACGAAGTTCTTAATGCCACGGTCGAGCCGCGCGAAACCGTGACCGGCTGGGACATCCGTCAGCTTCATACCCATCCCGATCCCAAAGCCACCAATGCCGCGATCCTTGAGGACCTTGAAAATGGGGCCACCTCGATCACGCTAAAACTTGATGCCGCCGCCCGCGCCGGGCGCGAAATCAGTTCTGCCGAGGTCGGTGTTGACGGGATTGCCATTCATTGTCTGGCTGATCTCGATACGGCCCTTGAGGACGTTTACACCAACCTTGCCACCGTCGGGCTTGATGCCGGGGCAGCAGGTGTTCCGGCCGCAGCACTTCTGGCCGCCCATATCGCAAATACCGACGGTGCCGACGAAGCCGCACCGGCCTTTAACATCGACCCGATCGGCACGCTGGCATCCACCGGCACCCTGCCCTGCGGCGCACAAGATGCGGTTGATCATGCGGCAAGCGTTGCGGTAGAGCTGATTGATCTGTTCCCGCTGGCGACTGCAATTTCAGTGAATGGCGCACCTTATTATAATGCTGGCGCCACCGATGGTCAGGAACTGGCCTGCCTGCTGGCAAGCGGGGTGACATACTTACGTGCCCTGACCGATGCGGGAATGGCGGTTGATCAGGCGGCGGGTGCGATGGTGTTTAATGTTGCCATCGGTACGGACTTCTTTGCCGGGATCGCAAAGCTGCGTGCCCTTCGCATGATGTGGAGCCGCGTTCTTTCGGCATCGGGTGCCGAGGATGCGACGATTACGATCAATGCGGTTTCAGCCGAAATGGCCCTGACCAAGGTTGATCCGTGGGTCAATATGCTGCGCACCACGGTGACAAGCTTTGCCGCTGGTCTGGGTGGTGCCGATAGTGTGACCTGCCTGCCATATGATCATTTAATTGGCCTGCCAGATGGCTTTGCGCGCCGCATTACACGCAACACCCAACTGATCTTGCAGGAAGAAAGCAACGTGCACCGGGTCATCGATCCGGCAGGTGGTTCGTGGTTTATTGAAAACCTGACCAAGGAACTGGCGAAGGCCGCCTGGTCGAAATTCCAGTCGCTTGAATCTTCGGGTGGCATTCTAAGTGCCCTTGCCAATGGCAGTCTTAAGACCGAGATCGAGACCGTCTGGAACGCGCGTAAAAAACGCCTGTCGACCCGTCGTGATCCGCTGACCGGTGTGTCGGAATTCCCCAATATCACAGAAGCCAAAGTAACCTGCGAAAAGCCTGACCTCGATGCGATCATTGCAGATGCCAAGGCCCGGCAGACCAAATTTGACGGCACGGTCGGCAACAGCCTTAATGCGATGATTGAGGCCGCCCGCGCCGGTGCCACCATCGGGCATATGTTTACCGATCTTTATGGCACCAGCGCCGCGACATGTATCGGTGCCCTGCCCGCCCATCGACTTGCCGAACGTTATGAGGCGCTTCGCAAACGTTCTGATGCGCATAAGGCAAAGACCGGATCCTTCCCGCAGGTATTCCTGGCCAATCTTGGCAAGGTCGCCCAGCACACGGCACGCGCGAGTTTTGCGCGTAACTTCTTTGAAGCCGGCGGGATCGAGGCAATCACCAATAACGGCTTTGCCATTGCCGATGACGTTGCAACCGCCTTTGGCGACAGCGGGGCGAAAATCGCCATTATTTGCGGATCAGACCCGCAATATGCCGACATGGCAGCGGATGTTGCCAAGGCGCTGAAATCCAAAGGGGCCAGCATGGTTTATCTTGCTGGCCAGCCGGGCGATGCGAGGTCGGCTTACGAAGCCGCCGGCATTGACGAGTTTGTTTTTGTCGGGGCCGATGTCCTTGCCATTTGTGGCGTTGCACTTGATCATCTTCTTGGCAAGCAGGGGGAGAAATAACCATGACCCGCATTCCTGATTTCTCCGACCTTCCGCTGTTTGATGGCGCATCCGCCGGTGCCAAGGACCCGTTTGAAAGCACGCCCTGGACCACGCCAGAAGGCATTGATGTCAAATCATCCTATGGCCCCAAGGATCTGGATGGCATTGATCACCTGAACACCATGCCGGGCATGCCGCCGTTTTTGCGTGGCCCCTACCCGACCATGTATGTGCAGCGCCCCTGGACGATCCGCCAGTATGCCGGTTTCTCCACCGCCGAGGAATCGAACGCGTTTTATCGCCGTAACCTTGCCGCCGGGCAAAAGGGGCTTTCGATTGCCTTCGATCTGGCGACCCATCGCGGCTATGACAGCGATCATCCGCGCGTCGCAGGTGATGTCGGAATGGCCGGTGTGGCGATTGACAGCATCTATGACATGCGCACCCTTTTTGATGGCATCCCGCTTGATGAGATGTCGGTTTCCATGACCATGAACGGTGCGGTTCTGCCGGTGATGGCGCTTTATATTGCGGCCGCCGAAGAGCAGGGTGTGAAGCACGAACAGCTTTCGGGCACCATTCAGAACGACATTCTGAAAGAGTTCATGGTGCGCAACACCTATATCTATCCGCCGAAACCATCGATGCGGATTATTTCGGATATCTTTGCCTTTACCTCGCAAAACATGCCGAAATTTAACTCGATCTCGATTTCCGGCTATCACATGCAGGAAGCCGGTGCGACGGCCGATCTTGAGCTCGCCTATACGCTGGCCGATGGCATCGAATATGCCCGTGCCGGTCAGGCAGCAGGCCTTCCGATTGACAAGTTTGCCCCCCGTCTGTCGTTCTTCTGGGCGATTGGCATGAACTTCTTCATGGAAATCGCCAAGATGCGCGCAGCCCGCATGATCTGGGCCAAGCTGATCAAACAGTTCGATCCGCAAAACCCCAAATCGCTGTCGCTTCGCACGCACAGCCAGACATCGGGCTGGTCATTGACCGCACAGGATGTGTTTAACAACGTCATCCGTACCTGTGTTGAGGCGATGGCATCCACCCAAGGGCACACCCAGTCGCTGCATACCAATGCACTGGACGAGGCGTTGGCCCTGCCGACTGATTTCTCGGCCCGGATCGCGCGTAACACCCAGCTGTTCCTGCAACAGGAAAGCGGCACCACCAATGTTATCGATCCGTGGGGTGGTTCATATTATGTCGAACGCCTGACCCGCGATCTGGCGGAAAAGGCATGGGCGCATATCGCCGAGGTCGAAGAACAGGGCGGCATGGCCAAGGCGATTGAAGCCGGCATTCCGAAAATGCGCATCGAAGAAGCCGCAGCCCGTACGCAGGCCCGCATCGATAGCGGCCGTCAGACTTTGGTCGGTGTGAACAAATACCGCGTGACTGATGATCGCCCGGTTGATGTGCTTCAGGTCGATAACGCCGAAGTCCGCCGCCAGCAAATCGCAAAACTCGAACGTCTGCGCGCCGAACGTGATAATGGCGCAGTTGAAAGTGCCCTGACCGCGCTGACCAATGCCGCGGATGCCGGCAATGGCAACCTGCTTGAACTGGCTGTCGAGGCGGCGCGTGCCAAGTGCACGGTTGGTGAGATTTCCGATGCACTTGAAAAGGTCTATGGCCGTCATCAGGCGGTGATCCGGTCGATTTCCGGCGTTTATAAAACCGAAGTCGGGGCCGATAACGAGGCACTAGCCAAGGTTGATCGCCTGATCACGCAGTTCGAGGCCAATGAAGGCCGCCGTCCGCGGATCCTGATCGCCAAAATGGGTCAGGATGGTCATGACCGGGGTCAGAAGGTGATTGCGACGGCCTTTGCCGATCTTGGCTTTGATGTCGATATCGGCCCGCTGTTCCAGACCCCGGAAGAAGCCGCCAAACAGGCGGTTGAAAACGATGTTCATATCGTCGGGGCAAGCTCGCTTGCCGCTGGCCACCTGACGCTTGTGCCGCAATTGCGCGCAGAGCTTGATAAGCTTGGCCGTGAAGACATCATGATTGTTGCTGGCGGCGTGATCCCGCCGCAGGACTTCGACAAACTGTTCGAAGCCGGGGCCGAGGCGATCTTCCCGCCCGGAACGGTCATTGCCGAAGCGGCTGGCGACCTGCTAGAAAAGCTTAATCAGTCTGGCGAGGAAGCGGCCTGATCGCCGCTTCTTTCCAACTCGACGTAACGCTTTGCTGGCGTGAGACGCGCCAAATTCAAGGAACGCCTGGTGAAAGAAACGCTGCGCACCATACCTGCAGGCTCGGGCGGCACGGTCAGCCCGCGCAAGGCCGTGCGCAGACGTGTGCTTTCGACCGATGAAATCGTTAAGGGTGTTCTGGCTGGTGATCGCACCATTCTGTCACGTGCGATTACGCTGGTTGAAAGCCGCAATCCCAAACATTTCGAACAGGCACAGGCCGTTCTGGCCGAACTCATGCCCAACACGGGCGGGTCGCAGCGCATCGGCATTACCGGGGTTCCCGGTGTCGGCAAGTCGACCTTTATCGAGGCCTTTGGCAAGAACCTGACCAAGGCTGGTAAAAAGGTCGCCGTGCTTGCGGTTGATCCGACCAGTGCGCGATCAGGTGGCTCCATTCTGGGCGACAAGACCCGGATGAACGAACTTTCGATTGATCCCAATGCCTATATCCGCCCTTCGCCCAGCAGTGGCTATCTGGGCGGGGTCAATCGCATGACGCGCGAGACCATATTGCTGTGCGAGGCGGCCGGTTTTGATGTGGTTCTGGTCGAAACTGTCGGGGCCGGACAAAGTGAAACCATGGTCGCACAGATGACCGACTTCTTCCTTGTCCTGATGCTGCCCGGTGCGGGTGATGAACTTCAGGGCATCAAGAAGGGCGTTCTTGAAATTGCCGATCTGATCGCGGTCAACAAGGCCGACGCCGATCCGGCCAAGGCGCGTGAAGCAAAACGTGAGTATTCCTCAGCTTTGCGAATTATGCAGCCCACCAGCAAACATTGGCGCCCGCAATCGGTCATGGTTTCAGCGCTGATCAATGACGGGCTTGATAACATCTGGGATCTGATCAACCAGCATCGCGCCGTGATGGAAAAGGAAGGCGAGTTCGCCGCCAAGCGTGCGCGCCAGCAACATGACTGGATGTGGACGATGCTGCGTGACCGGTTGCTTGAAACCTTTACCGCGCGTGATGACGTGGCAAGCCGAATTCAGGCGCTTGAGGCCGATGTTTTATCGGGCACCACCAACCCGACTGCTGCGGTCGAGGAATTATTGGGCCGGATCAAGACCTCTGCCAAATAGGCAAAACAAAAGGCCGCACACAACGCGCGGCCTCTTAAAGCATCAAGCTACAGCTGGCTTACTTGTTTTCAGCGGCTTTCAGCTTTTCCTTCAGGATTTTGAGCTTCTCGACCGCATCGTTGATTTCCTGATCAAGGTGCTTGAGGCCTTCGCGCTTTTCGGTCGGCACGGATTCGAGCTCATCCAGGGCTTTTTCTACGATATACAGCATCCTGCAATCCTCCTTGTTTTGCTATCGGCGACGTCACTGCGGCACCGTGGGCACCGGCAACATTCACGCTGGTTAACATAACACCCAGCATGGACCAACCGATGTGTCGTTTCAAAGACATGGATCAAGAATGATCCGAAACTATCAACCGGCTGTCTGTTCAAGACGTTCCTGAAGGACCCGGATGCTTTCGGAGGTTGATTGCAAAACCTGTTCAAGGCCGGAGAGTTTTTCACGGGCTTCGCGCGAGACCGCTTCGACTTCATCAAGTGCGCTTTCAAAGATATAGAGCATGTCTATGCCCTTTCATTGTTGTTTTTGATGATTCAAAGCTAGCCCCCAAATTCGCTGAAACCGTGTCAGCAATGCGCTATTTCTGCCGTATTTCGGCGCGAGAGCGCGCAGGACGGCAAGGCTGATCTGTGATTTTTCACCGACAGGTTTGGGCGGTTTGTGGTAAAACCCGCCAACCGAATTTTCTGAAACTGGATAAACTTGATGACGCACTTGGTGCTGGCACCAATGGAAGGACTTGTTGACTGGCGCGTTCGGCAATTGCTGAGTGCTGCCGGCGGGTTTGACCTGTGCGTGACCGAGTTTATCCGCGTGTCGCAGAACCTGTTTCCGGCACACGTGTTTCATCGTTATTGCCCGGAACTTTTGAACGGTGGCAAGACGCTGTCGGGTGTGCCGGTTCTGGTTCAACTGATGGGCCATGACCCGGAACTGATGGGCGAAAACGCGGTTGTCGCGGTTGAGCTTGGCGCGCCGGGCATTGATATCAATTTCGGCTGCCCGTCCAAGACCGTGAACAAGCGCGAAGCCGGTGCGTCGCTGTTGAAATGCCCGGAAAACCTCTATGAAATCGTCTCGGCTGTGCGCCGTGCGGTGCCGGATCATATCCCGGTCAGTGCCAAGGTCCGGCTTGGCTATTCCGACAAGGAAATGTTCCTTGATATCGCACGCGCGGTTGAGGCCGGTGGCGCGCAGCACCTGACCGTGCATGCGCGCACCAAGATGGAAGGCTACAAACCGCCAGCGCATTGGGAGTACCTCGCACGTATTCGCGAGGCGATCTCAATCGGCATGACCGGCAATGGCGAGATTTGGGATGTCGCGGATTATCAGAAATGCCGCGATATTTCGGGCTGCGACAGCTTTATGATCGGCAGGGGCGCCATTGCCGCCCCGGACCTTGCCAACCGCATCAAGGCATTTGAAGGCGGATCACACCTGCCCAAGGAAAGCTGGGCGGATGTTCTGTCCATGTTGCTAGCCTATTGCGATCTGATGTCGGCCGACGGCGCATCGGAAAATCATCAGGCCGGGCGCATCAAGCAATGGATGGCCCTGATCCGCAAAAGCCACGCCCAGGGTGAAGTCTGTTTTGACGAGATCAAACGCATCCGCGCGATTGATGAGCTGCGGGCGAAGTTGCGGCACGACATGGCCTTGCCGGAAAATCAACGGACAAGTGATCTTATTGCGGCAGAGTAGCAGGTCAATCTAGTCAAATATCCAAAAAGAAAATGGGCAGTCATGGTGACTGCCCGTTTTTATTCGATCAGACTTATGATCCTTGATCAGTTGCCAAAGCCGAAGTCATCGGCATCCAGATCGTCCGGATCATTGACCCCCATCAGCGTGACAGAGGCATCGTTGCCCAGTTCAATGACGACATTGCCATCGGTATCGAGATGCATGTCATTCAGGACCTGGTTGAAGTTGTTGTAGTTCCATTCCGACAGATCGATGATGTCTTCGCCCGGCGTGAAGTCGGTAATGATGTCATGCCCATCGGCTTTGCCGATCTGGAAGGTATCCCAACCAGTCCCGCCGGTCAGGGTGTCATCACCGGCACTGCCATAAAGATGGTCATCGCCCGAGCCACCCAGCAACAGGTCATCCCCGGCATTGCCCCAAAGTGTATCGTTGCCCGCACCACCATCAAGGGTGACATCGCCATAGCTTTCGGTGTCGCTGGTCAGATCAATGATGTCGTTGCCGCCACCGGCCTCGATCACTTCGATCCCACTGATGCGGACATTGGCATCGCCGTCGCTCATGTCATCATCGAGGAACAGGGCGTCATTACCGCTGGTCATTTTCAGGGTGTCGACACCCTCGCCACCGATGAAGACATCATTCGACTGGTTATAGCCACCCAGATTGACGGTGTCGCCAGTGCCAGTGTCGCCACCCTCGTTATGGCCCCAGCCATTGCCATGGAAATGGTGATGGCCCCAGCCACTGTCGTTCTGATGACCATCTTCTCCCGGCGATCCATTGTTGACGGCGTACCAGTTGTTATCCCAGACACCATCGGCGTTGTATTGCAGGACATCATCGCCGGCACCGCCATTCAGAACATCCTCACCGGCACCGCCCGTGATCGTATCAGCGCCCGAACCACCCCACAGGGTGTCGTTCCCGGCACCGCCATCAATCACGTCATCGCCAGCGTTGCTCCAGACGATGTCATCGCCGGTGCCGCCAAGGATGGTGACATCACCATAAGACAGCGTATCACTGGTCAGATCGATGATGTCATCGCCGTTTCCAGCATCAATGACTTCGATGTTGGAGATCCGCGGACTGGTGCCCGGATCGGTCAGGCGATCTTCAAGGAACAGGGCGTCGTTGCCGCTGGTCATTGCCAGGGTATCGGTGCCCGAACCGCCATCAATGATGTCTTCGGAACGGTTATAGCCCGAAAGATTGATCTGTTCGTTGGTGCCATCCATACCCGGATCACCAACGTTCTTCGCAGCATAACTGCCCGTCCAGCTCGCATCTTTCTGGTATTCGATGTAATCGTCACCCGCACCGGCATCGATCAGGTCGGAACCCTTGCCACCATTGATGCTGTCATTGCCATCGCCACCCCAGATGGTGTCATCCCCGTCGTCACCGCCAAGGATGTCATTGCCATCAAGGCCCGACAGCAGGTTCGCGCCATCGTCACCAAACAGGTAATCGTTAAAGTTCGACCCAATCAGGTCTTCGATCGAGCTTAGCTTGTCATTGCCAACGCTGCTGCTTGCGGTGCCGCTTTCAAGGTTTGCGGCGACTGCCGTGGTCGAGTTGGCATAGCTTGCGGTATCGCGACCGGCACCCCCGACAAGGCTGTCATGACCGGCACCGCCCATCAGGGTGTCATTGCCAGCATCGCCATAAAGCTTGTCGTCGCCATTGCCGCCTTCGATGGTGTCATCGCCATCGCCGCCATAGAGACGGTCGTTGTTTTCGCCGCCATCAATTACGTCGTTGCCAGCACCACCCAGGATGCTGTCATCGCCGGTGCCGCCATTGATGGTGTCATTGCCAGCTTCGCCATACAGCTTGTCCTGACCCTGACCACCGGTGATGGTATCAGCACCGTCACCACCCCAGACGCGGTCATCGCCCGAGCCACCATCAACGGTATCGTCACCGGTGCCGCCGGTGATGCTGTCCTGGCCACTGCCGCCTTCGATCAGGTCATTGCCGTCATCACCCGAAAGCGTGTCATCGCCATCGCCACCATACAGGCTGTCATTGCCTTCCATGCCACTAATGGTGTCCTGACCATTCAGGCCATAGACCGTGTCATCGCCGGCAAGGGCGGCAATCGTGTCGTTGTTGCTGGTGCCATAGAGCAGATCATCATACGGCGTCGGGCCGGACGCCTGTTCGACACCGACAAACATGTCCGCCTTGAGCTGGCTCATCGAGACACCGACAAGTGTGAGCGTCCCCTGACCATTGAGGTTGATGACGGTGTCGTTGCCGACCTGGGTCATCTGGTCTTGCAGATCACCCCAGTCATCAATGTCGAGCGACGCCAGATTGATCTTGTCTTCGTTAATGCTGAAGTCGGTAACGACCTTGTTGCCGGAATTGTTCGATACGATGATTTCATCCGCACCCGCACCACCGGTGTAGGTGTCATTACCCGCACCGCCATCAAGCGTATCATTGCCCGAACCACCAAGAAGGGTATCGGTGCCATCGGTTCCGGTCAGGGTGTCGTTGCCGGTACCACCATCGAGAAGGTCATTGCCATTGCCACCCGACAGAACGTCATCGCCGTCACCACCGAGCAGCGTATCGTCACCATCACCGCCCAGCAGGGTATCGTTGCCCGCACCACCATCAAGGGTGTCATTGCCGGCATCCCCCGACAGCAGGTCATTGCCCGCGCCACCGGCGATGCTGTCATTGTCATCACCGCCATATAGAACGTCGTCGCCGCCTTCGCCATCAAGCGAATCATTACCGGCAGAGCCATAAATGGTGTCGGTTTCGTCGCCACCGGTGATGGTGTCGTCACCTTCCATGCCGTCGATGTAATCATCGCCGCCGCCGCCATCCATGACGTCGTTCCCGGCATGACCGATCAGGGTATCGTCACCGGCATTGCCTTCAATGACGTCATCACCTTCATTGCCTTCGAGACTGTCATTACCCGACCCACCGGAAATCACATCATTTCCACTGCCGCCGGTGATGGTGTCATTCCCGTCACCACCCGAAAGCGTGTCGTTGCCTTCCATGCCATTGAGCGTGTCATTGCCAGCACCGCCATCAACAGTGTCATCACCGGCAAGGGCGTCGATATAATCATCCTCGCTGGTGCCCAGCAGGACATCATCAAACTGGGTCGGGCCACCATCATTTTCGATGCCGACAAACATATCGGATGAAACATCATTCAGGCGAACACCGCGCAGCGTGACAGATCCCTGATCGCCAAGATCAATGACCGTGTTGCCATTCACTTCGGACAGAAGCGGGGCCAGTTCCGACCAGGTGCTGATATCAAGCGCATCAAGCGAGATCTGATCAACGCTGGTGTTGAAGTCCATGACGACCTTGTCACCGATCAGGCTGGTGACCTGAACAACGTCGGCACCCGAACCGGTATGGATGACGTCATCGCCTGCACCGCCATCGATGGTATCGTTGCCCTGATCGCCATAAAGCGTGTCGTTGCCCGTACCACCGTCAAGGTAGTCGTCGCCACGTTCGCCATGCAGCGTATCATTACCTTCGCCACCGATCAGGGTATCGGCACCATCGCCGGTCCAGATGACGTCGTTGCCGGCACCACCATCGACGGTGTCTTCGCTGATATCGGCTTCGACATTGTCAAACGTGTCATTGCCCGCACCCAGATCAACTTCGTTGTTCTGGCTGTTGCCATAGACATAGTCGTCATGGGCGGATGCGATGACCTTTTCGAAGTTGGCAAGGATATCGCCAACCGCATCGCCGCCAAAGGCACGCCCGCCTTCACCCGGATTGTGGGTATGGGCATCGGTGTCACCGAGGAAGATTTCAACGCCTTCGTCTGAACCTTCGTAACTGATGGTGTCGCGGCCATCACCACCATCAAGATAGTCGCCACCTGCGCCACCTTGGATGGTGTCATCACCGGCACCACCCAGAAGCGTGTTGGCGCCACTTGATCCGGTCAGAACATCGTCGCCATCCGAACCGATGACATTTTCGATGTTGCTGATCGTATCCGTTCCAGTCTCGGCCGAGGTTGCGGTTCCAGCCGACAGATCCACCGTCGCACCGTTGGCAGCCGACATATCAAGCGTGTCTTCGCCGTCGCCACCATCAAGGGTGTCATCGCCTGCCCCTGCCATCAGGGTATCGTTACCGGCACCGGCATCGACCACGTCGTTGCCCGCGCCATCATCAATGACGTCTGCACCATCGCCAGCGGCAATCGTGTTGTTGGCTGCGTCACCGTTAATGGTGTCTGCCGCCGCACTGCCAATCACATTTTCAAAGCCGGAAATGACATCATTTCCGGTTTCAGAACTGCTTGCGGTACCGGCCGCAAGGTCAACCGTGGCGCCGCTGGTAGCTTCGGAAAGATCAAGGGTATCGTCGCCTTCACCACCAGCCAGAGTATCATCACCTGCACCTGCCATGACGGTATCGTTGCCAGCACCACCATCAACGATATCGGCACCGGCACAGGCGGTGATCACATCGCTGCCGTCACCGCCATTGATGGTGTCATTGCCTTCGCCGCCATCAAGGGTGTCGTTACCGGCACCACCTTCAAGCACGTCATCACCCGCACGACCCGAAAGGATATCGTTACCAAGGCCGCCGGTCAGGGTGTTGTTATCGTCCGAACCGGAAAGCCTGTCATTGCCGTTCGAGCCAATCAGGTTTTCGACGCTGGAAAGCTTGTCGGTTTCGGTTGTGCCGACCTTGGCCGTGCCGGTCGCAAGATCGGCATTTACCGGGTTGCTTGCGTTGCTGTAATCGGCGGTATCATTGCCGTCGCCACCAATCAGGGTGTCGTTGCCAGCACCGCCCGACAGCGTATCATCACCGGCACCACCATCGAGGATGTTGGATTTCGCATCGCCGGCGATTGTGTCGTCATGATCCGAGCCGATAACGTTTTCGACATGATAGATCGCGTCATTCCCGGCACCACCGGTTGCAGTGTAGTTCGCCAGATCAACATCAACTGCCGACGTTGCATCGTCATACATGACGACGTCTTCATCAGCACCGCCGACAATGATGTCATTGCCCGCACCACCGCGCAGGGTATCGTCGCCGATACCACCCTGCAGCGTATCATCGCCAACACCGCCATCGATGATGTCGTCACCATAACTCCCATCGACATAGTCGTTACCGGCACCACCATGCAGGTTGTCATGGCCAAGTTCGCCATTGATGGTGTCGTCACCCGCATTGCCCCAAAGGGTATCGTTACCCGCACCACCATTGATGGTGACATCGCCGTACGAAATGGTGTCGCTGGTCAGATCGACCACGTCATCGCCAGAACCGGCATTGATGACCTCGACCCCGTCAAGGCGTGCGCCGTCGGTCGTGGTTTCGTCAACGGCCGTCTCGAAACTGATCGAACGGACAAAGAAGTCGCTGCTGTCAGAACCTGTCGAGCCATTGGCGTAAGGTTCGCTTTCAAACGCGATATAGCGGAATTCGACCGCATTGCCGCTGCCATCAGTGGCGTTGATGGTTGCCGTGCCAACACCATTGCTGGTGTAGTTGACGGTGCTGTCATCAAGCGTACCGGATGCAACCAAGTTGCCGTCAGCATCAAAAGCCTTCCATGACCCGATCTCTCCGCCGCTCTCACCGGCCATCAGGTTGGAAACCTGAACCGTGGCCGTCGAGGCATCTGCACCAAGAT
Source organism: Thalassospira profundimaris WP0211 (assembly GCF_000300275.1). GTDB lineage: Bacteria > Pseudomonadota > Alphaproteobacteria > Rhodospirillales > Thalassospiraceae > Thalassospira > Thalassospira profundimaris. Next base: position 91,902 of record NZ_AMRN01000001.1, read on the forward strand.
CGACAACGATGGCTTCGCTTTCGCCGGACTGGGCATCGTGGTTGATCTGACCACCAGCGATGCCGCCACCGTCATTACCGATGCCATTGCCATCAAAGTTGACCGCGTCATCCGCCGCCGCAAGGTTCAGCTTTCCATCGCCATCAACATAGGACGTGCCGAAGTCAAAGGCATAGAGGTTGGCATCCGACCAGGCGGCCTGAACGTCAGCCGAGCTTGCCGATTCTGTCAGGCCAAGGGTGCGGGTTTCGGTGGTCGGCGTGGTGGTCTGACCATCACCAAGTTTCGAACCATCAAGCACCAGCGCATCGGCGCCATCGGTCATATCAAGGGTGTCATTACCCTCGCCACCGATAAAGGTATCGTCAGAGATGTTCTTACCGCTGATATCAGCAACATCCCCGGTGCCATCGACCCCCGGGCTGCCGGTGTTTTCGGTGGTATCACCGCTGGTGGCTGTGCCGTCGGCTTCGAAGTTCAGAACGTCGTCACCAGCCCCGCCGTCAAGGGTATCGTCACCGGCACCGCCGCTGAGTTCGTCGTTATCGGCACTACCAGTTAAGGCGTCGTCACCTTCGCCACCTGACAGCGTATCGTTGCCGGCACCACCATCAAGGCTGTCATTGCCCGTGCCGCCGCCAAGCGTGTCGGCACCATCATTGCCAAGCAGGGTGTCATCACCCGCACCACCGGCAACCGTATCATCACCGGCAAGGGCATCGATGGTGTCATCATCATCGGTCCCTTCCAGGGTGTCGTCATACGGGGTCGCGCCATCAGTGATGTTGTTGAAATCATCAGCACTCAGGTCGCTGAGAGCAACATTGACGAAGGTCACCGTACCGCCAGCAGGCAGGGTCAGGACCGCGTTACCGTCGCCGTTCTCACTGAGCAGCGGAACCAGATCACCCCAGCTTTCGAGGCCAAGATCATCAATCGAGATTTTGTCTTCGCCAGGAGTGAAGTCGCTTACGACATCATCATCGGTGCCATCGGCAAAGATGAAGGTGTCCGCACCGGCACCACCAGCAACCGTGTCATCACCTGCGCCACCGTCAATAGTGTCATCCCCGGCACCGCCGCCGATAACGTTATCGCCGTTCGATCCGGTAAGCTGGTCATCACCGGCACCGCCTGTGACATTTTCAAAGTTCGAAACCTGATCATTGCCGGTTTCGGCCGAACTTGCCGTCCCCGCACCAAGGTCGACAACCGCATCACTCGATGCGTTCGACATATTGAGGGTATCAGTGCCGTCGCCACCATCAAGGCTGTCATTGCCTGCACCGGCGATGACCGTATCGTCACCGGCACCGGCCAGGACAAGGTCGCTACCCGCGCCATCGGAAATGACGTCATTGCCCGCACCGCCATCGATCAGATCAATGCCGTCGCCACCATCAATGGTGTCGGCACCGGCACCAGTGGAAATGGTGTCATCAGCACTGCTGCCGGTAACGGTGTCATCACCGGCACCCGTGATCACATTTTCAAAGCCGGAAATAACATCAGCACCGGTTTCGCTGCCGTTGGCTGTGCCATCCTGCAGATTGACCGCGACATCCGCGTCGACATCGGACATATCGAGCGTGTCAAAGCCGTCACCCCCCGAAAGGGTATCGTTGCCAGCACTGCCGACCACTGTGTCATTGCCCGCACCGGCATCAACGATGTCATTTCCTGCACCGGCATTGATGTGGTCATTGCCATCACCACCGCTGATGCTGTCATTGCCTTCGTTGGTCCAGACGGTGTCGTCACCCGTTCCGGCATCAACCGATACATCGCCATAGGATTCCGTCTGACTGGTCAGATCGACAACGTCGTCGCCGGCTCCCGTGTCAATGACTTCGACACCGGAAATCGACGGTGCGTTCGACCCATCGGCATGATCGTTATCAAGAATGATCGCGTCGCTACCCGATGTCCCGACAAGGGTGTCGATGCCTTCGCCACCATCAAACTGATCATCGCTTAGACCAAGGCCCTCAAGGTCGGCAACATCGCCGGTGCCATCGACACCCGGGCTACCGGCATGGTCGGTTTCATCACCGGCCTGACCGATACGGTCGGCTTCGAACTGAAGAACGTCGTTACCGTCGCCACCATCAAGGGTGTCGGTTCCTTCGCCACCGCCAAGCGTATCGTTGCCGCCACCGCCAATGACGGTGTCATCGCCCGAACCACCACCGACAGTGTCATCACCATCGCCGCCGTCTACGGTGTCGTTTCCATCGCCACCATCGACTGTGTCGTTCCCGGCACCGCCGCCAACAGAATCATTGCCGCTGCCGCCACCGACGGAGTCATTACCTTCGCCACCGTCAACGGTATCATCGCCGTCGCCACCATCGACCGTGTCATTGCCGCTTCCGCCGCCGACAGAATCGTTACCACTGCCACCGCCAACGGAATCATCACCGTCACCACCGTCAACGGTATCGTTGCCATCGCCGCCATCGACGCTGTCATTGCCGCCGCCGCCATCAACCGAATCATCGCCGTCGCCACCGCCAAGCGTGTCTTCGCCCGGTGTGCCGACATTGTCGATACCCGTGAAGTGATCCGGGGTCAGATCGCCCACAGCCACACCCGACAGGGTCACCGTACCGCCAGCTGGCAGGGTAATAACCGCACCGTCAGGGCCATCAGACAGCAACGGTTGCAGATCGGTCCATGCCGAGATACCCAGATCCGGCAGTGAAATCGTATCCGACGTCAGATCGAAATCAGTGACAAGGTCGGTATCGGTGCCGTCTTCGAAGACAAACGTATCGGCGCCATCACCGCCCGAAAGCGTATCATTGCCTGCACCTGCTGCGACGGTGTCATCACCCGCGCCGCCAGACAGAATGTCGTCACCTGCACCGCCATCAAGCGTGTCGTTGCCCGCACCACCGTCAATCACGTTTGCATCGTCCGAACCGGTAATGACATCAGCGTCATCCGAGCCGGTTACATTTTCGAAGTTCGCAATGGTATCCGATCCGGTGTTGGCACCGCTTGCCGTACCGGCCGCCAGATCAACCGTCACACCACCCGTGGTGCCAGACAGATCAAGGGTATCAATACCGTCGCCGCCATCGATATCGTCTTTGCCACCATCAAGGGAAACAATGTCATTGCCCGCACCGGCATCAATCGTGTTGTTGCCAGACGATCCGGTAATGGTGTCATCACCATCGGTCGCGATGACATTTTCGAAGCCCGAAATGCTGTCGCTGCCGGTTTCACCGCTGCTTGCGGTGCCTGCGCCAAGATCAATGGTCGCGCCATCGGCGCTCGACAGCTCAAGCGTATCGTCACCGTCACCACCGATCAGAATATCGTCGCCAGCACCGGCTGCGATGGTGTCATTGCCCGCACCACCGTCGATGGTGTCAGCGCCGTCGCCGCCATCTAGGACGTCGTCACCGGCACCACCATCAAGGGTGTCGTTGCCAGCACCGCCATTGATGTTATCAGCACCCTCGCCGCCCAGCAGGACGTCATTACCATCATTTGCCCAGATGGTGTCATCGCCCGCACCGCCATCGACTGTGACATCGCCATAGGAATGGGTGTTGCTGGTCAGATCGACGACGTCGTTACCATCACCGGCATCGATGTTTTCGATATCAACGATGGACGGGTTGGCCGCACCGTTTTCATGATCGCGATCAAGAATGATCGCATCATCACCGGAACCGGCAACAAGCGTATCGTTGCCTTCGCCACCAACGAAGCTGTCATCAGACAGGTTCTTGCCAGAGATATCGGCAACCTCACCGGTCCCGTCGGTGGTCGGACTGCCGACATGGTCTGTGGTGTCGCCTTCTGCGGCAACATTGTCAACTTCAAACGACAGGACGTCATCACCGGCACCGCCATCAATCAGGTCGGCACCTTCGCCACCGGCAAGCGTATCATTGCCCGCACCGCCCGAGAGCGTGTCGTCGCCCGCACCACCGGCAAGGATGTTGTCGCCCGTCGAGCCGGTCAGGGTGTCATCACCCGCACCACCGGTCGCACCTTCGATCCCGTCAAGGGTATCGGTGCCATCGGTCGCTGTACCGGTGCCGTTTTCAAGATCGACAACCACACCATCGGTCTGGTCGGAATAATCGACGATATCATCGCCTTCGCCACCGATCAGGGTATCGTTACCCGCACCGCCCGAAAGCGTGTCATTGCCCGCACCGCCATCGATGACGTTGTCAAATTCGTTACCCGCCAGGGTGTCATCATGGTCGGACCCGATCAGGGTCTCGAAACCGTCAATGCTGTCATTGCCTGCACCACCGGTTGCTGTTCCGGCATCAAGGTCAACATTCACGCCACTTTCAGAGTCTTCGTAGGACAGGACATCTTCGCCTTCGCCGCCGATCAGCGTGTCATCGCCGTCATTGCCAAAGACCGTGTCATTGCCTGCGCCACCGTCCAGAATGTTGGCGTTTTCATCCCCGATCAGAACATCATCACCGTTACCGCCGGTGACGTTTTCGATGCTTTCAAGGGTATCGTTGCCAGCCTCACCCGTCGCGGTGCCTGCACCAAGGTCAACGGTGACACCTTCAGACGTGTCGGAATAATCGGCGGTGTCGGAACCTTCGCCACCACGCAGGGTATCGTCACCTGCGCCACCGATCAGCGTGTCATTGCCCTCGTCGCCGTAAATATCGTCATCGCCAGCCTGACCGTCGATGATGTCATCGCTTTCAAGCGCATGGATTTCATCGCTGATCTGGCTGCCGGTGATGTCATCTTCGAACTCGGTGCCAAAGATGGCGTCATAGCCAAAGAAGTTTTTCTGACCAAGATCATCGACCGAGACACCTTCCAGCGTGATGCTGTCGCCATCGCCAAGGGTGATGACGGCATTGCCGTTTTCATCATCGGCCATCTGGTCACGAAGGGTGGCATAATCCTCGATGCCATAAGCAGACAGATCGATAATGTCTTTTGCCACGTCAAAGTCGGTAACGGTGTCATTGCCGCTGCCCGGCTCAAGCACGATCAGGTCTTCGCCTTCGCCGGTGATCAGGACATCATCGCCCGAACCGCCAACGAGGGTATCGTCGCCCGATCCACCATCAAGGGTGTTGACCCCGTCGCTGCCGATCAGGGTATCGGTGTAATCGGTACCAATGACGCGTTCGAAGTTACGAACAATGTCGTCCCCGCCGCCACCGGTCGCATATTCCTTGACCAGATCAACCGTGACCCCGGCATCGACATTGGAATAGTCGACGGTGTCGATATCATTTTCGCCGTTGCCACCATCCAGGATGTCGTCCCCGGCATCGCCATAGACCCAGTCGCTGCCAGCACCCGCCTCGACGATATCATCGCCTTCGCCACCACTGATGGTGTCGTTGCCAGCTTCACCCAGAAGGATGTCGCCACCAGTGCCACCATCGATGATGTCATCGCCAGAACCGCCGCTGATTTCATCGATGCCTTCGCCGCCATCAATAACGTCGTTCCCGGCGCCAGCATTAATCGCGTCGCCACCGGCACCGCCGGAAATGGTGTTGTTGCTCTCGTCACCGGAAATCTTGTCGTTGAAGTCGGACCCAACGACGTTTTCGATATCAATCAGGGTGTCGTTGCCCTGACCGGTTGCTGAACCGGCCGCAAGATTGACAGTTACGCCCTGATCAGCACTGCTGTAATCGGCGGTATCGGTACCCTCGCCACCATCCAGAACGTCATCACCAGCACCCCCGACAAAGGTGTCATCACCGGCAAGGCCGGTCAGGGTGTTGTTTTCGTCATTGCCCGACAGGGTATCGTCAAACAGGGTACCGGTGACGTTTTCGATGCCTTCAAGGACATCATCGCCGTCACCACCGGTGACCGTGTCCGCCGCAAGATCGGCAGCGATACCGGAACCCTCGGTCGAGTAGTCGGCGGTATCGTTGCCATCACCGCCACGCAAAACATCCGATCCGGCATTGCCAACCAGCGTGTCATCGCCGGTTCCGCCATCAAGTGTATCGTTGCCTTCGCCACCGATCAGGCGGTCATTACCCGCACCCCCGTCGACCGTGTCATCGCCACCAAGCGCGTTGATGATGTCATCGCCACTGCCGCCGATCATTTCGTCGGCATTCTCAGACCCGAGCTGGACTTCAACACCGATGAAGTTATCGGCAGTCAGCTCTGACGGAGTGACGCCTTGCAGCGTGATGGTATCACCGCTGTCAAAAGTGATGGTCAGATCGCCATTGGCGTCCGTGCCAAACATTTTCTCAAGCGCACCATAACCGGCAATATTGAAGCTGGTCAGGTCAATAGTATCGGCGAGCGGATTGAAATCAGTAACCGTATCCTGGCCGTCGCCCGGATTGAATATCACCTGGTCGGCACCTTCGCCGAGCGTCAGGGTGTCATTGCCTGCGCCGGCATCAAAGGTGTCATCCCCTGCACCACCGATAAAGGTATCGCTCTGTGCACCACCGATAAAGGTGTCGCTGAACTCGGAACCACGGATTGCCTCAATACCCTCAAGGGTATCGGTGCCGGTTGCAGTGCCGGATACGGTATTGTTGCTGGTATCAACTGTGACGGCAGACTGAGAGTCGATGTAGCTTGCAGTATCAAAGCCTTCGCCACCAATCAGGCGGTCATCACCGGCACCCGACAGCAAGGTGTCATTGCCTGCGCCACCATCAAGCGTATCGGCACCGGCACCACCCGAAATGATGTCATTGCCCGCGCCACCTTCTACAAGGTCATCACCGCTGCCAGAAGAAATGACGTCTTCACCTTCACCGCCAAGAACGGTATCAGCGCCATCGCCGGTATTGATGGTATCATTGCCCGCACCACCATCGACAATATCTGCGCCCTCGCCAGTGGTGATGACGTCACTACCGTCGCCGGCAGAAACGGTGTCGGCACCTGCACCGGCATTGATGGTATCATCGCCAGTCCCGCCATCGACAATGTCAGCACCGTCACCGGTTGTGACGACGTCATTGCCTGCGCCAGCATCAACGCTGTTATCACCATTTCCGGCATTAATGACATTGTTATTGCCATCGCCAATGATCAGGTCATCGCCGTCACCCGTGATGACATTTTCGATATTGGTGAAGGTATCGATATCTGTGCCATCGGTGGCACTGCCGTTGGTAAAATCGACGGTCTGGTTGCCAGAAAGGTCGCCGAGATCAAGCGTGTCGTTCCCAGCACCACCATCAATGGTGTCACTACCAACACCACCGCGCAGCGTATCATTGCCCGCACCGCCCAGTAGGACGTCATCACCTGCGCGACCATCAAGGACGTCGTTGCCCGCGTCACCCGACAGCGTGTTGCGACCGCCATCACCGCGCAACGTATCTGCACCGGTCGAACCGGAAATGTTTTCAAAATTCGAGACTGTATCGCCGGTGCTGATCACACCGGTCTGCAGATCTGCCGAAACACCTGCCTCACCCGCAAAGGAAAGGGTATCTTCGCCCTCGCCACCATCAAGTGTATCAGTGCCAGCACCGCCAGAAATGGTGTCGTCGCCCGCACCGCCATCAATCACGTCGTTACCAGCACCGCCGGTCACCGTGTCATCATGGTCGGATGCAATAATCCGTTCGATGCCACTGAAGGTATCACGGCCGGTATCTTCACCGATTGCGATATTGCTTCCCACATTGATGTTTAGCCCTGATGCCGCATCAGAGTAGTCAAGGGTGTCGGTACCCGCGCCACCAATGTATGTGTCGTCGCCCAGTTCACTAACGAAGCTGTCATTACCTTCGCCGCCGTTCAGAACGTCATTACCTGCACCACCGGTCAACATGTCGTCGCCAGCACCGCCAAGGATTACGTTATTGGCGTCATTACCGGTGATGGTGTCGTCATAGTCGGTACCGGTGACATTCTCGAAACCGGAAATCGTGTCATTACCATCTGCACCGGTTGCCGTTCCTGCGGCAAGGTCGACATTCTGACCACCGGCAGCACCGGAATAATCAACAGTATCAATGCCCGCGCCACCCGAAAGGGTGTCATCGCCCACACCACCAGCAATCAGGTCATTTCCAGCGCGACCATCAATCGTATCGTCGCCTACACCACCCGAAAGGGTATTTGCAGCATCCGAACCACTAATGCTGTCATTGGCATCCGAGCCGATCACATCTTCGATGTTGCTCAACAGATCGGTTCCGTCGGCCTTGTCAGTCGAGCCTGCTTCAAGGTCGACATCAACGCCGGTTTCACTGTTGCTGTAATCAACAACGTCCTGCCCGGCACCACCGTCAATGACATCGTCGCCAGCACTACCGTTGATGGTATCGTCGCCGGCACCAGTCAGGATGGTGTTGTCTGCATCCGAACCGGTAATCGTATCATCCTGCCCCGAACCGATGGCATTTTCGACATTCAGAACCGTGTCACCGGTTACCGAGCCCGTTTTGCCAGTTCCAAGATCAAGGGTAACGCCGCTTTCGGCATCAGAATAATCAACGGTATCAATACCATCGCCACCATCAATCAGGTCACTGCCCGATCCGCCGCTCAGGGTGTCGTCACCAGCACCACCCAGCAGCGTGTCGTTGCCGCCGCCGCCAGAAAGAATGTCGTCGCCATCTTCACCGGACAGGACGTTGTTACCCTGATCACCCGTTATGGTGTCATCAAAAGCAGAACCGCTGAGGTTTTCGATACCCGAAAGTGTATCATTGCCCAGACCGGTGACAGTGCCTGCGCCAAGGTCGGCAGTGATGCCGCCAGTCGCATCGCCATAGTCAACAGTATCGATGCCCACGCCACCACGCAGCACATCATCGCCGCCGCTTGCGATCAGGGAGTCATTGCCTGCGCCGGCAATAATCGTGTTGGCACCAGCATCACCCGTGAGCATGTCGTTGTGCGTCGAACCGGTAACGTTTTCGATGCTTTCAAGTGTGTCTTCACCCGCCGCACCACTTGCGGTTTGCGCAGCAAGATCGACCGTAACACCGCCATCAGCATTGGCGTAACTTGCGGTATCGTTACCCGCGCCACCCGACAGGGTGTCATCGCCGCCAAGGCCTTCTAGGGCATCATCGCCCTCGCCACCGATCAGGATGTTGTCAGCATCCGAACCTGTAAGCGCGTCATTGCCGGCACCAGCCGCAACGTTTTCAACATTGCGGATCGTGTCGTTTCCACTTGAGGCAGTCGCCGTTCCTGACTTTAGGTTGACCGTGACGTTGCCGGTTTCGTCGGAATAATCGACCGTGTCGGCACCATTGCCACCATCAAGAATGTCGTTACCTTGGCCGCCAATCAGAGTGTCGTCGCCGGCACCACCAAAGATGCTGTCATCGTCTTCAAGGCCATCAATGATGTCGTTGCCATCAAGACCCGACATGGTGTCCTGACCATCGGTCCCCGACATGGTGTCATCACCTGACGTTCCGACAATGTCGCGAACACCAATGAAGTTGTTGGCGGTAATGTCGTCAAGACCAACACCTTCGAGCACCATCGACGTGCCTTGACCGAAATCGATGACAAGGTCACCGTTTTCGTTCTCGGTCATCATCTCGTAAAGTGCGCCATAAGTACCAACACCGAGGGCGGTGATATCAATCTGGTCTTCACCAACGGCAAAGTCGGTGATCGTGTCAGTTCCGTCGTCCGGACCAACAACATAGACATCAGCACCCGCGCCACCGGTCAGGGTATCATCGCCTGCGCCACCGGTGATGGTGTCGGCACCTTCACCCGCATTGATGATGTTATTGGCTGCATCGCCTGTAATGACATCGGCGTCATCAGAACCAATGACATTTTCAACGCCACTGATGCTGTCTGTTCCATCGGCGTCGGAGGCTGTTCCTTCTGCCAGGTCAATATTGACAGAACTTCCACCAGCATAGCTGATGGTGTCTATGCCTTCGCCACCTTCGATGGTGTCACTGCCTGCACCACCAATCAGCAAATCATCGCCAGCGCCGCCATCAAGGACGTCGTCGCCCGTACCACCCGAAAGAGTGTTGTTGGCCGCATCACCGATCAGTGTGTCGTCGTGATCAGAACCCTGAACACTCTCGAAACCTTCGAGCGTATCGTTACCTGCGGCACCGCTTGCAGTTCCTTGGGAAAGATCAACGGTAACCGATCCGTCTGCGTCGCTGTAATCAGCGATATCTGTCCCGGCGCCACCAACTAGGACGTCATTGCCGAGACCACCTAAGAGGATGTCATTGCCTGCACCGCCCAGTACCGTGTCATCACCTTCACCGCCGGTGAGCCTGTCATTGCCCAAACCACCAAGCAAGACGTCATCGCCCGCACCGCCTGAAAGGATGTCATTACCAGCACCACCAGACAATGTGTTGGCACCGTCATTCCCGATGATGGTGTCATTCTGGTTTGAGCCAAGAACGTTTTCGATATCAATCAGCGTGTCTTCGTTCCCGACACCACCAACGCCCGTTTCGAGATTTACTGAAACGCCACCGCCAGCCGAATAATCGACTGTATCTTCACCGTCACCGCCATCGATGACGTCCTGACCCGAACCGCCAGCAATCGTGTCATTACCGCTGTCGCCGTAAATCGTATCGTCGCCAGCGCCACCACTAATCGTGTCATTGCCCGACAGGCCGTCAATAATCTCGGCAGCGGAAGATCCCTGCAAAACATCATCACCCTGCGTCGCACCCAGCGAATCAATATCGATGAAGTTTTCTGCAGTGAGGTCTTCCGGCGAAACACCATTCAGGACGATGGTGCTGTCATTTATAGTGATGACTGCATTGCCCGCACTGTCCGTACCGAGCATTTTCTTGAGTGCTTCAAAGTTAGGAACCTCGAAGCCAGCAAGATCAATCTTGTCTTCTGCCGGATCGAAATCAGTGATGACGGTCCGGCCAGTCTCAGTGCCAAAGACAAAGGTATCAGCACCTTCGCCGCCGGAAACAATATCGTTGCCGCCACCAGCGGTGATGGTGTCATCGCCTGTACCGCCCTCGATAACGTTATTGGACTGGTCACCGGTAAGGACATCATCAAAGTCCGAACCAACGATGTTTTCAACGGAGTCCAGAGTATCGTTGCCATCTGCGCCGGATGCCGTACCTGCGGCAAGATCGACATTTACACCACCCGATGCATCCGCATAGGTAACGGTATCCGAGCCAAGGCCGCCGGTGATCGTGTCATTGCCTGCGCCACCGGACATGGTGTCGTTACCAGAGCCACCATTGAGCACATCATCACCGTCACGACCATCAAGAATGTCGTTACCTGCACCGCCATCAATCACGTTCGCAGTGTCATCGCCTGCCAGAGTGTCGTTAAAGGACGAGCCAGTGACATTTTCAAAATTGGCAATCGTATCGGTACCGTCGGGCGCAGTTGACTCGCCGGTCTCAAGGTCGACGACAACACCGCCATCAGCACCCTGATAGCTCAGGGTATCGTTGCCATCGCCACCATCAAGATCATCATTGCCAGCACCGCCACTGATCACATCATTGCCGGCACCACCGGTGATGGTATCCGTGCCGGTTCCACCGGAAATAACATCATTGCCATCGCCGCCGTCGATCGTGTCGTTGCCTGCGCCACCGGAAACGGTGTCATTGCCTTCTTTCGCAGTGATCACGTCGCTACGATCAGTACCAATCAGAACGTCCCTGTCCTCGGTACCTTCCAGCGACCGGATGCCCTTGAAGTTGGCATAGGTCAGACTATCGGGATCGACACCTTCAAGGGTAATGACGGCATCGCCGACCGTAATCGTCGCATTGCCCGACGCGTCTTCGCCGATAAAGTCGGTGACATCGGAGAACAGCTCAAGACCGTCGATACCCTGAATATCAATGACGTCGTTCACAGGATCGAAATCGGTGACGAGATCATTACCGCTGTCCGCGCGGATAACGAAGGTATCGGCACCTGAACCACCGGTCAGCATATCGTCACCGCCGCGACCATCAATGGTATCGCTGCCCGCACCACCGAAGAACATATCGTCACCGCCGCTGCCCAGCATGGTGTCGCTGGCCGATGACCCCTCGATCTTCTCAAAACCGGAGATAACGTCGGTAAAGTCGTTTCCGGAAACCGTTCCTGCGTCGAGGTCAACCGTCACGGCCGACCCAGGACCTGTCCCGCTGGCGTTATAGCTTAGGGTATCGTTGCCATCGCCACCAATCAGGGTGTCATCACCGGCACTGCCAAAAACAGTGTCATCACCTGCACCAGTATCAATGATGTTATCGACAGCGTTGCCATAAACGATGTCGTTACCAGAACCGGACACAACGTTTTCAAAGCCCGAAAGGGTGTCATTGCCGTCACCGGTTGCCGTGCCGGTCGAAAGGTTAACCGTCACACCGCCATCGACGTCGGTGTAGTCAACAGTATCGTTGCCAGCACCGCCAGACAGCACGTCATCACCGCCGCCACCGGAAATGGTGTCATCACCAGCCATACCCGAAAGCGTATTCGCACCATCGTCACCGGAAATGACATCGTTGTTTGCAGAACCGGTAACATTTTCAATGTTGGAAAGCTGTGCTGTCCCGGAACCCATCGTGGCGGTGCCGTTCGCAAGATCGACATTCAGCCCGGACTCATTGCCAAAGGAAACCGTATCATTGCCATCGCCACCATCAATGGTGTCGTTACCACCGACGCCACGAATGGTGTCATCCCCCGCACCGGTCGAAATGACATTGGCATCACTGGACGCAATGACTGTGTCATCGCCAGCACCAGTAATAACGTTCTCAACACCAATCAGCGTATCATTTTCGCCGGTTTCACTGTCGCGTGCGGATCCACTGCCCAGGTTGACTTCCTGACCGCTTTCACGCGCGCTCAGATCAAGGGTGTCACTGCCTTCGCCACCAATAATGAGATCGACGCCATCTTCGCCAATGAACAGATCGTCGCCATCGCCACCATCAAGGGTGTCATTGCCACCACGACCAACAAGCGTGTCATTACCCGCACCACCGCGCAAAACGTTGGTACCGTTGTCGCCGTAAAGTTCGTCATCATAGGCGGAACCGGTCGCATTCTCGATGCGATCAAGAACATCGTTGCCATCGGCACCCGTCGCAGTCCCTGCGCCAAGGTCAACCTGAACACCGCCATTCGCACCGGAATAGTCGACGGTATCAATACCTTCCTGACCACGCAGGGTATCGTTACCTGCCCCGCCCGAAACCGTATCATCGCCATAGCCGCCAGAAATGACGTCATCGCCACCCCCACCGCTGAGCGTATCGTCGCCGCCATACCCATAAAGCGCGTCGTTGCCGTCCGTACCAGCACCGACGTCATTGTCTTCGGTTTCAAAAATGCGACCGAAACCGCGGAAATCATCCGCGCTAAGGCTGTCGCTGCTGACACCTGCAAGGGTCAGCGTGCCCTGATCCCCGAAATCGATAACGGTGTTGCCGATGCCATCATCGGACATCATGGTTTGCAGGGTTGCAAAGTCCTGAATGCCGAGTTTGGAAAGATCTATAATGTCTTCCGAACCGGCAAAATCAGTGATCGTGTCATTGCCGAAATTCTCGGTCAGCTCAAAGTCGTCGGCGCCCGAACCACCAGTAAGGGTGTCGTCCCCCGCACCACCGGTCAGCGTATCGATGCCCGCACCGCCCTCAAGGACGTTATCGGCATCATCACCCGCAATGTGATCGTCAAAGTCGGAGCCGACGACGTTTTCCACCATCTGGACGACGTCATTGCCCGCACCACCCGTTGCGGTTTCATTGGCAAGGTCAACCGTGACGGCACTGTCCGCATCGCTATAGCTTACAGTATCGACACCACTGCCACCCTGGATGTGATCATCGCCCTGGCCCCCACGCAGGAAGTCATCACCCGATCCACCCGCCATGACATCATTGCCGGAACCACCAACCAGAAGGTCGTTGCCAGCCCCACCCTGCAGCACGTCGTCGTCATCGCCACCAAACAGGCTGTCGCTGCCATCACCACCCTGCAGGATGTCGTTGCCGCTTTCACCGCGCAGGACATCATTGCCGCCACCACCCTGCAAAAGGTCATTGCCTGCACCGCCTTCAAGCGTGTCATCGCCGTCATTGCCCTGAAGGGTGTCGTTGCCGCTAGCCCCCCCGAGAGTATCTGTCTCGTCGTCGCCCTGAACGACATCGGCCGCACCCGACGGATTATTGTCAAAGGCGTTGGCATCGCCGTCATCGGCATCGGTTACGTCGCCATCCGCTTCAGCGTCAGCACCGCCGGCTGTTTCACCACCCGTTGCGTCCTCGCCCGAGGCAGCATCGCCAGAGGTTTCTTGTCCGGCGTCACCTTCGGGTGCTGCGCCTGCTTCGACGCCTTCGGTGGTATCACCCGATGTGGTTTCTTCACCGGTGGTTTCTTGACCTGCGGTCTCACCAGAAGTTGAACCCGCATCAGACGCCTGATCGCCATCAGCGGCAACATCACCCGATACGGCCTCGCCGGAGCCTTCTGCCGGTGTTTCGTCGCTACCTTCGCCAGTGGTTTCTGAACCGGCTTGGGACTCAGCCGTCTCAGCGCCGGTTTCTGCACCAGCTTCGGCACCCGCCTGGGCACCGGTGCTTGTATTGTCTTCTGTATTCGGGCTGGTTTCGCCAGCCGGGCTGTCGGCACCGGCTTCGTCACCTGTGGTTTCTTCACTGGTCTCTGCTTCGCCAGAGGAAGCGCCCGCTCCAGCGGTCTCACCGCCGGATGTTTCACCGGTTGCTTCGTCTACCGGCTGCTCAGTACCTTCGCCCGCAGCATCACCGGAATCCGTACTGCCAGTATCGGTTGCACCACCTTCGGTATCGCCGGAAGCCAGCGTATCTTCACCGCTGCCAGCAGAAGCACTGTCAGAACCAGTCTCTCCGCTGGTTTCGCCGTCAGATGTGGCTTCACCAGAGGTCTCGGTGCCCGTACCAGCTTCTGAACCTGCGCCAGAACCCGTATCAGAACCGTCAACGACTTCAGCGCTGTCAGAGCCTGAAGCCTCTTCTCCGCCGGTTGCGTCATCAGAATCGGAACCACCCGTAACGGGCTCCGTCTCACCTGATGCGGTTTCGCCTGTCGTGCTTCCACCGTCCGTCGATCCGGAAGTTTCGCCCGAAGACGCACCGGTTTCGTTACCGGTCGCTTCGGAACCGGATGCATCCGCGGATCCACCATCGGTTGGTGTTTCCGACGCGGCATCGCCGGTGCTGCCCGTTTCGCCGGCGCTTTCTGAACCGCCAGATGTAGCATCGCCCGAGGTGGTATCTTCCTGTGTTTCAGAACTGCCCGTTGATCCGGTTTCCGTTACCGCATCGCCAGTCGTGGTTTCACCGGAACTGCTGGAATCACTAGTGGCCCCGCCATCACTCTGGGTGGTTTCTTCACTACCGGATGCACCGGTCGCGCCATCACCGGAAGCCTCACCAGAGGTTTCACCAGAACCTGTCGAACCCGTGTCCCCGGTGCTGCCGGAACCAGTTTCCGTGTCACCGGCTTCTGAACCGCCTGTACCACTATCGCCTGTCGCGTCACCGCTTGCGGTACTGTCAGTTGCGGTACCAGCATCGCTTTGCGACGGCGTATCTTGCGCGTCATTTGTGCGACCCGCACCGGAATCCAGATTGACTTCAACACCCTGATCAGACTGGCTGTAATCAAGGGTATTTTCGCCCGCGCCACCGTCAATAGCGTCCGCACCGTCGCTGACGGCAAAGGTGTCATCACCATCGCCACCCGACAGGCTGTTATTGCCGGAATCACCTGTCAGAACATCATTGCCCGATGTGCCACGGAGATTTTCAATATTTTCAAAGGACGTCCGATTGGCACCGGTGGCATCGGTTGAGGAACCCTGCGAAAGATCGGCGCGCACGCCGTCAGAAGCCCCGTCAAATGACAGGGTATCTTCGCCAGCACCGCCATCAATGCTGTCTGCACCACCACCCGGCAAAATAACATCATCACCATCCGAACCGATGATGATGTCGTCGACTGCCCCACCTTCAATGACATTGGCTTCGCCATCGGTGGAGGCAGCATCCCCGCCCTCGGTCGCGACGGAAACTTCGTTGATTTGCGGGACATCGACCAGCGTCACATTGGCAAGATCTGCCTTCGACACGCCCTCGAAAATCACCTTGTCGCCAGAGGCAAACACGATGAATGCATTGCCAGACGCATCTTCGCTGGCCAGCGCCATGAGTTCGCTGACACTGTCGACGCCAAGGTCGCCAAGCGCCAACTCATCTTCATCAATGTTGAAGTCGGTGATTGTGGTTTGCTCGAAACCACTTTGGAGCACGAAGGTATCGCGTCCCTCGCCGCCGGTAACAACATCCTCACCCTCGCCCGATTCGAGAATGTCGTCGCCTTCGCCGCCAATCAGGGTGTTGTCACCACCATCGCCCACCAGAACATCGTCATAGGCAGTGCCGATCACGTTCTGGATGTTGGTGAAAACCTGCGTTGCCGCGGATTGAGAGTTACCTTCGCCCGAAGAGCCTGCCCCAGAATCATTTTTGACCGCAGCAGAATCCCCTTCTGCGCGGTCATCAAGAACCTGATCAATATCGGTGTCGGTAATTCCAACACCGTCGTCTTGGTTGGCGGGCGAGACCAAAACACATACTCCCTACATGGGAATTATTTTTACCAGTACTGCGGCGAACAATCGGCCCCAGAATCGACTTATACCGTAGTATAAATTAGATTTATGCGAATCATCAATAGAAAATGACTCGCCCGGGTACGGTTGATGCGTTTTTTCTCATATTTTCCGGCGTTTTGGAAGGAAAAAGCCCGGCCTGTCAGAATCTGTCAGGTTGTATAGATTCACCTGACATGACCTATACGTTATTTACCAAATCATTGTTCGCGGAATGCGCGATCAAAGCTGGTGGTGATCGGTGAAAACAGGTAAGCGAGAATCGTTCTGGCACCCGTTACGATCTCCAACTGGGCGGGCATACCGGGCGACAAAATCATCCCTTCATGCTCGGCCAGGCTCTCTGCATCGATCTCGACCATGGCCTGGAAATAAGATCGGCCTTCGGAGTCTGTCAGCCGGTCCGGCGAGACATCGGTTACCGTGCCCTTGACCGGCGCAAACCAGCGCTGACTGAACGATGTCACCCGGATATTGACCGGGAGACCGGCCGAAACGACGTCAATATCGTTCGGGGAAACGCGGGCCTCGATCACAAGCCGATCATCCGCCGGCACGATTTCAAGCACCTGTGCACCGGGCGGGATGACCCCGCCGACCGTGGTGAACTGCATATTGGTCACCGTGCCGTTGCGCGGCGCCTTGATGTCGGAACGCACCAGGATATCCTCGGCCGAACGCAGGCGTTCGTTCAGATCGGAAATCTCGCTTTGGATATCGCGCAATTCTGTGTTGATCGATTGCAGGTGGTCACGCATCAGCTGTGACTGGCTGGCTTTGACCTGCTGGATTTGCTGTTCAATCCGGGCAATGTCGGCGGAAAACCGCCCGATATTGCCAAGGGTTTCGACCAACCGGCTTTCAAGTTGCAGCAACCGCGTCCGTCGGGCATAGCCAAGATCGACCATCGGCTTGACCATGGCGAGCTCTTCCTTGACGATCCCGACCTGCTGTTCGGCAGCGGTCTTTTGCTCGCGCGTGCCAATAATCTCGCGACGCAATTCCTTGATGCGTTCGTCATAGAGCGCAAGCTCACCGGCAAACGCACTGCGGCGACTGTCAAACAGGGTGCGTTGTGCATCGGTGATCGAAAAATACCGCGGATCTTCAAGCGGCGGCGGGAATGACAAGTAATCATCCTGCGCCCGTTCGGCAATCAGCCGCGTCTGGGTCGCCAGCGCATTGAGATAACGGTTATTGAGCAGATCAAAACTTGCCCGTGAACGTGTATCATCAAGCCTGATCAGGACATCGCCCGCCTGGACCCGCGTACCATTGCGCACAAGAATGTCGCGAATGATGCCGCCTTCAAGATGCTGAACGCTTTGTCGGCCCGAAAATGGCGCAACCACACCACTGGCCGTCGCGGCCGAATTGACCTCGGCCGTACCGGCCCACAGCAGAACAGAACCAAAGCCCAAAAACAGGATCAAAAATCCGATCCGCACCAGAGGCTTAACGTCGGTACTAAGCTCGCGCGCGGTTGGAAGTTGCACACCACCAGACATCAGGCACCACCCTGTCGACGTTCAGCCGATCCTTCAACCACACGCAATTGCGGACGTCCGCGACGGGTGTTTTGTGCGCCTGGTTGTGCACTTGCTTGTGCGCGATCCATCGGGCGGTCTTCTGCCTCGGCCGGTTTGCGGCGCGGTGCACGCGCAGCAGCGGCACGTTCGGCGTCCTCACGCACTTTGCGCATGCGCATCGCGGCTTCTTCGCGGGCCTTGGCGATGGCTTCGGCTTCGCTCATTTTGCGCTGTGGCGCAGGCTTGCGGGCCGGTTGTGCGGTGCGTTCCGGCTGGGCCTTTGGTTTGGTGGCGGCGCGCTTGGGCGCAAGATCGGCGGCACTTGCCGGACGGGCTTCACGCGATGCGCGGGCTGGCGGGTCCTTTCGGGCTGCGTCATTTGTCGCGGCTTGTTTCTTGCTGACCGGGCGCATGGTCATCATCGTGCCACCCGGGGTTGGCTGGGGTTTCATTTCTGTTTTGGCGATACCTGCCGCCTGCTTTGCGGCTTGTGCGCGACCAGAACCTGCTTCTCCGGTGGCGCCGAAATCCGCGATCTCTGGTTTTTCCTCAATCCCGATTTCAGGTTCCGGCGCGCTCATGGCTGCTGCCGAATGGGTGTTGGGGGCCGTGTTTTTCTCTACAATCGGGCGCGGTGCGTCAGGATTTGGCACGGCGATCTGTTTGGGGGTGATGCGCATTTGCCCATCGGATGGCAACGCATCGGCCATTGGCTCGGCCGGGCGGGAAATTGGTGGCAGGCCACGCGCAATTTGACCACTTTCCGGAACCGGTTTTGCTGCTGCTGATTTCGCACCACCCTTGACCGGGACAACCTGAATTTGGCCGTCGGCCAGTGCCAGAATGGCATCGGCCCGTGCCAGAATTTCGCGTTCGTGACTGACGATAAAGGTTGTGATGCCGTTGCGACGCAAAACGTCGATCAGTTCGCTGATATGGGTAACGCCATT
Source organism: Thalassospira profundimaris WP0211 (assembly GCF_000300275.1). Lineage (GTDB taxonomy): Bacteria > Pseudomonadota > Alphaproteobacteria > Rhodospirillales > Thalassospiraceae > Thalassospira > Thalassospira profundimaris. Next base: position 111,002 of record NZ_AMRN01000001.1, read on the forward strand.
GTCATCAAGGGCGGTTGTCGGTTCATCAAGCAACAGCAAACGTGGACGCGAAAACAGGGCGGCGGCGAGTGCGATCAATTGTCGCTGCCCGCCCGAAAGATTGCGACCACCACGATCAACCCGCGTGTCATAACCATCGGGCAAATCCAGAATGAACTGATGCGCACCGGCCAATTCAGCAGCCTGAATGATGTCGCGCATTTCCGCATTGCCAAGACGGGCAATGTTTTCGGCAATTGTGCCTGGGAACAGGAACGGGTTTTGCGCCAGATACCCGATCTGCGCACCCATTTCGGTGCGATCTGCGCGGGATGCTTCAACATCATCAAGCTTCACCGACCCGGACCCGGGCAACCAGATGCCCATGATCAGCTTCAAAAGCGCGGTCTTGCCGACCCCGTTAAACCCGGCAATTGCGATGATCTGACCCGGTCCGGCCTTGAACGAGAATCCCTTGAACAGCACATTGCGGCTGTTGGGCGGCGCAAAGACAAGACGATCGACACTGACCGACATACCGCGCCCGCGCGGCATGGGTGCCGGGACCGTCTGACGTTTTTCAAGCAGGATATTATTAAGACGTTCAAACGAACTGCGTGCCGCATTCCAGCTGCGCCATGCGGTCACTGCGCCATCAAACGGCGCCAGACCGCGCATGCCAAGGATCATGGACGCCACCATAATCCCGATCGTGATGCTTTCGGACAGAACCAGATAGGCGCCAACCCCGATAAAGCAGACCTGCATGGCAAGACGGACAAAATGCGATAACGTGGTCGATGTGCCAACCCGGCGGCTGGCCTGACCTTCCCAATAAAGCGAATCTGATTGGTCCGCCTGCCAGCGCTGACGGGCGGATTGGGTCATTCCCATGGCTTCCATCGCCTCGGCATTGCGGACATAGGTTTCTTCCTGCGCAATGCCGCGATTCTGGCTTTCTTCGGACCGGTCGACGGAAATCTTGGCAGCCGCCTCGTTGGCAATCGCAATCACGATCAACAACAACGCCCCGCCACATGCCACCATGCCAAGGCGGGTATCAAAGATGAACACAACCCCGATATAGACCGGGGCCCACATGAAATCGATCAGTGCAAACGGGCCACTACCGGTCAGAAACCCGCGCAAACCATATAGATCGCGCAAAGGTCGCTGGCGCATCTGGCTGCCGCGTGCCGATTGCTGGACGACGTGGGCAAACAGCTCCCCGCCCAGACGCAGATCAAGTGCCGTCCCAACCCGGATCAAAACCCGTGATCGCAGCTGTTCCATCGAGGCGATGAAAACCAGAACAAGACCAATGCCAAGAGTAAGAAGGGCCAGCGTATCCACCGACCGGCTGGAAAGAACCCGGTCAAATACCTGCATGGAATAGATCGGGATCACCATGTTCAGCAGGTTGATCACCATCGAGAATCCGCCGACAAGCGCAATCGACCGCCAGAACAACCGTTCCAGCGGGGTACGATCCCCTTCGCGTCCCGCATCCGATTTGCGGGTTGGTCGGATTCTATCCAACAGGCCCATCAAGTCCTTCCACTACCACCGCCCATGAAACAAGGGCAGATATCTTATATCTGTTGCCGTTGACCATTTGGCAATTGCGCATGACAAACCACCCGCGCGGCACAGCCACAACGGGTATCCTAGCCAATGACATACTCCCACTATTCTAGTCGAATATATAAGGATGTGTTAAGATTTCGCCGCAAAGCCCTTTATTTCATTGCCTTACCGCGCAATCACATCGCGCAATTCTTCCCAAATTCCGGCCTCGAAACCCAACCGCGTTTTGCTGGCAGAAACCTGTGCTGGATCAATGCAAACAACCCATTGTTTGACATAAATTTATCCGACCGTGCCAAAGGTTGCATTTGCGTATCTGCAGTGATCATCCCTATCTTTGGATACGTCCCCCAACCCGAACCCTGACAGGCAAAACGCGAATGGCTGACAATACGCCGCAGCTTCCCGACTTCATTCAACGGTTTCTCGCCATTCAGCCCGGCGGAGTCTCTCACGCGGGCGGGCTGATGGCGTGCATGATCGGCGTTCTTGCCGCCTGTGCATGGATGCTGGGCGGGATATCGATGATGATCTCGGCCGGTATTGCGGTTGCCCTGATGCTGGTACTTTCGCCGATGATCTCGCCAGAAATACTGATGAAAATGCTGCGCGCCAGTCCGCTTTCGGGGGAAGATTATCCAGCCATCCATGAAATGAGCCGCCTGCTTTCCGAACGCGCGGAACTTGGTCACAAACCAAAATTGTTCCTGCTGCCGGGCAAGGGGGTCAATGCCATCACGACCGGCACGGACGACAACACCACGATTGCGATTTCAAGCGATGCGGTTCATGGCCTTTCACCGCGCCAGATGCGCGCGATTTTGGCCCATGAAGTGGCGCATGCCTGGCATGGCGATACCCGTATCTTGCTGATTACCGATGTGCTTTATCGCGCGACATGGACGATTGCGCTGTTTGGTCTTGCGATTTTTATCTTTGGCGATTTCAATCCCCCGGCCTGGATGATGATCCTGTTTGGTGCGGTGCCAACCATCAGCTTCCTGTTTCAGCGCGCGGTCATTCGCGACCGTGAATTTGCCGCCGACCATGGGGCAAGTGATTTGCTTAATGGGCCGGAAGACATGATCGATGCGCTTTTGCATATCGATCAGATCAACCGCAAACGTCTGGGTCTTGTGCCCTATCGCAGCACCCAGCCGCCCAGCCTGCTGGATACCCATCCATCGGTTGGCGCGCGGATCAAGGCGCTCCGCGCACTCAAACCCGGCACATGGCAGAAATTCTTTGAAAACCGGCGGATGCCGCCACAATAATCGACCATGGTAATACCGGGAAATTCCGACAGCTCTGATCTTGGAAAATGTGCGATCTGTGGTCGGGCGATGATCGCAGGTCCCAGTGTGGACCGCCATCACTGGCACCCGAAATCACAGGGCGGGACTGAAACCGAATGGCTGCATCGCGTTTGCCATCGCATGATCCATCGCCTGTTTGATGAAGCCACCCTTGCACGCGACTATAACAGCCCCGACAAGCTGCTTGCCCATCCCGACATCATCAAGTTCGTCAAATGGGTGCGCAAGAAACCGGTTGATTATATCGACTGGCCGGAAAGTGCCGGGCGTTACGGGCGCAACCGTGGCAAACGGCGATAAGGCCCTGCATTGGTAACCCACCCAAAAGAACTGCCCATTTAACCATTTACCTGCGAAGATGGGCGCAATATACGCATCCATCGCGCAATCGCCGAAAGCAGGAATAACCGATGCCAAGCCTTGATATGCTCAATGATCTGATCCCGGTCTTTGTCACGCTGTTTGTGATCATCGACCCGTTGGGTCTGGTGCCGGTCTTCATCGTCCTGACGCAAGGCACAAGTGCTGCTCACCGTCGCCGCATGGCGATCCGTGCGTGTTTGACCAGCTTCTTTATCCTCGCGGCCTTTGCCCTGATCGGCGAGGGATTGCTGGGCGTGTTTGGTATTCACATGCCGGCCTTCCGGATTGCCGGGGGCACGTTGCTGTTTTTGATCGCGCTTGAAATGCTGTTTGAAAAGCGCAGCCAGAAACGCAATGAGCGCGCCGAACAGGTCCATCAGGAACTCGAAGAAGATCACGACACCGACAAGGCCGGAAAAACCGCCAAAGCCAAAACCAAGACCGCTGCTACCAAAACGGCGGACGGGCCGACCATCCCGGATGACGAGGCCGATGATGTTTCGATCTTCCCGATGTCGATCCCGTTCCTGTCCGGCCCCGGTGCCATCGCATCCGTGATGCTTCTGATGGGCAAGTTCGAAGACAATATCGCCATGCAGGCCAGCGTCATAGGCGTGGTCGCCGTCGTGATGGTGATCGCCTTTGTCTTCTTCCTGCTGGCAAACGTGGTTGCCAAACGCCTCAGCCCGACCGTTGCGACAGTGGTATCACGCCTGCTCGGCATGATCCTGGCGGCCCTTGCGGTTCAGTTCATTATCGATGGCATCAAACAGGCGTTTTTCTGATTAAAAATGATAGTATGGGTCCGAGCATCAAATCTCAGCTAATCGAAAACTTTTGCGCTGGAGGCACTATTGGACAGCACGACAATTTCCACTGTAGTTCAAACTATTAGCTCCATTTCGAGCTTATTGGGAACTGCTATCAGTGCACGCGACGAAACCAAACGATCAGAAGCGATCAACGCTATATATACAAAACTTACGGAAGCGAATGGGCACGCTCTTCAAGCTCAATCGGAACTAAGTAACGCTCTAAAACGCGTTGACGAGCTATCCCGCGAGATAGAAAAACACAACAGTTGGAAAGCAGATATCGCACGTTATCGAATGAAGGACTTTGGCGATGAGACATTCGCTTGGGTTCTGCGAGATGACACTTCAGATGGCGTCCCCCCTCATAAAATATGTCCGACCTGTGTTTCTTCTCATAAAATCTCAGTGTTACAATCTGAGGGACTAAACCGCTATGCGCAGAAACGCTATAAATGCTCTGTTTGCAAAAACGAGATTAATCTCGGCCCTAGAGGCAAAAACCACGGAAACCAGACGACAGCTACAATGAACTACAAACCCGACTACTAGAACTTCGAGCAGCCGGGGCGATGAAATCAATCCCAGCGTTTCGCCGCGTCCAGGATCGCATCGGTGCCCAATTGATAGTGATCATAAAGCGCGATGCTGTTGCCGCACTGGCCCCAGGCTTTCACGCCAAGCGGGGCGACCGCGTGCCCATGCACACCGCCAAGCCATGCAAGGGCCGCTGGATAATCATCAGAAAGCTTTTCCCACGCCGCAACAAGCAAAGGCTCACGCGGCTAGTAGCCGTCTGCGACGCATAGAAGTCTCTCTACTGGGCTGCCCAGACGTAACCCGCATACAGCACCAGCATGATGATGCCGGGTATCCGGCCAATCTGTGGACGGCGAAGCATCAGCGTCAGGCCAATCGAAACCGCAATCATCACCGGAAGATCGAACATCAGGAACCGGTCCGCCACCGGAATCGGCGATACAACCGCCGTCAGGCCGAGAATCCCCAGGATGTTGAAAATGTTCGACCCAATGATATTGCCAATCGCGATTTCGGATTGCTTCTTCAAAGCGGCAATCAGCGACGTTGCGAGCTCTGGCAAGGACGTACCAACCGCAACAATCGTAAGCCCGATAAAGGCTTCGGACACACCAAAGGTACGTGCGATGGTCACCGCACCTTCGACAAGGTAATGGGCGCCAACCATCAGCATGGCCAGCCCCGCGACAACCCAGACAATTGACAGCCAAACGTTTGAAACCGCTTCGGGCAGATCCGTCGATGACGCGGGTTCCGAACGCGACTGGCGATAGGCAAACACCAGATAACCAATCAATGCCGCAAACATAAACCCGCCAGCCACACGGCCAAGGTCACCAAGCGCAAAGAACGGCACCAGCACGACAGCAGCACCAAGCATCACAGCGGTATCGCGACCAAGCGTGCCACCAGATACGGCGATTGGCCACACCACGGCAGAAACACCAACAATCAGCAAGATGTTGGCAATGTTCGACCCGATGACGTTGCCAAGCGCGATATCCGGCACACCACGCAATGCCGCATCCATGGAGACAAGAAGTTCCGGCGTCGATGTCCCGAAACCGACCACGGTCAAACCGATCAGAAGCGATGACATGGAAAGTTTGCGGGCGATCCCGACGCTACCGCGCACCAGAGATTCCCCCCCAAAGAAAAGCCCGGCCAAACCGCCGAGCAACATCAGATATTCCATGACCAACGTCCTTTCAGACCAGGATACATAACAACGCACATCTTCAAGATGCTTTGCGCAGAGTTGTTCTGCCGACCGATCACTTGCAAGCGAACTCGTTCACCATTTCAAAATAAAAAAGGGACGACATCAACAACGTCGCCCCTTTTAAATTCACTGGATCAGCTTACTCAATCCCAGCGTTTTGCCGCGCGCAGGATGGCATCGGTGCCGATCTGATAATGATCATAAAGCGCGATGCTGTCGCCGCACTGGCCAAAGGCATTCACACCCAGCGGTGCCACCGCGTGGCCACGCACACCGCCAAGCCATGCAAGGGCGGCCGGATGACCGTCGATCACCGTCACAAGACGGGCATCGGATGCCAGCGGTTTGAGCAAGTTTTCGACATGGGCCATCTTGCCATCAACCTTGCCTTCAAGGCGGGCGCGCTCAAGATCCTGCCATTCGTTATACAGGCGATCGGTCGACGTCACGGCAAGCAGACCAAGGCCCGGATGATCTTCAGACAGCTTTTCCCACGCAGCAATTGCTTCGGGTGCCATGGCCCCGCAATAGGCAATCGCCATTTTGCAATCGTCGCCCGGCTGACGCAGCCAATAGCCACCCGAAATAATTTCGGTCTTTTCAGACTCTGACAGGTCACGTTCCGGCTGCGACAGCGGTTTGGTCGACAAACGCAGGTAGATCGATCCACCATCCGGGTCTTGCATGTGTTCGAATGACCAGCCCATGATGGCAGCCAGTTCATCGCCAAAGCTTGGCTCGAAACTGGTCAGGCCGGGCTGCCCCATACCGATCATTGGCGTTGATATCGACTGGTGCGCCCCGCCTTCGGGGGCCAGCGTGATGCCGCTGGGCGTTGCTACCACCATGAAACGTGCATCCTGATAGCAGGCGTAATTCAGCGCATCGAGGCCACGCGCAATGAACGGATCATAGAGCGTTCCAATCGGGAACAGACGTTCGCCAAACAGGCTGTGCGACAGACCGAGTGCGGCCAGGTTCAGGAACAGGTTGTTCTCGGCAATGCCAAGCTCGACATGTTGACCGCTCGGCGATCTGATCCATTTCTGGGCCGAGGGAACCTTGCGTTCCTTGAACTCGTCGGCCAGTTCTTCGCGGCCAAAAAGACCACGCTGGTTCACAAACCCGCCAAGGTTGGTCGAGACCGTCACATCGGGGGATGTGGTCACGATCCGGTCAGACAGATCGCTGTTTTTCATCTTGGCCAATTCATTCAGGATTTTGCCAAAGACTTCCTGCGTGCTGGACGTTTCGGCACGCGCATAGGGCATTTCAGGGATGGTGATGTGCTTGGCCGACTTGTTGCGCGGGGCATCATCGTTAAACGGTGCCCTGGCGATGTAGTCGCGAAGCTCATCGGCACTGATATCAAGGCCGGCCGCGACATCCCATTCCTGCCCGTCGGCGATCTTGTTTTGCAGCTTGAAGGCATCCATTTGCGGCACGTTCATCAGGCCGGCATGGTTGTCCTTATGCCCTTGAAGCGGCGTGCCATAGCCCTTGACGGTATAGGCAATGAACACGGTCGGCTTGTCATTGGGAACGGCGTCAAAGGCGCTAAGAACGGCTTCCATGCAGTGGCCGCCCAGATTGGTCATCAGGTCATGAAGCTGGTCATCGTCATAGTCACCCAGCAGACTTGCCAGCGCATTGTCGCCTTCCATGTCCGACGTGATCTGTTTGCGCCATGCCGCCCCGCCTTGGAAGGTCAGCGCGGAATAGATGTCGTTGGGCACGTCATTCAGCCACTTCTTAAGCGATTTACCGCCCGGCTTGGCAAAGGCATCATGCAGCTTACGGCCATATTTGATGGTAATGACGTTCCAGCCAACCGCGCGGAAGAACCGGCCAATCACGCGGAACAGGTGGGCATCGATCATGCCATCAAGGCTTTGGCGGTTATAATCGATCACCCACCAGACATTGCGAATGTCATGCTTCCAGGTATCAATCAGCGCCTCATAGATGTTGCCTTCATCAAGTTCGGCATCACCGACAAGGGCGACCATGCGACCTGGCGTTTCATCCTTGGGCAGCATGTCCTTGTAGCGCAGGTAATCTTGCGTCAGGGCTGCAAAGTTCGTCACCGCCGCACCAAGGCCGACGGAGCCGGTCGAGAAGTCAACCTGATCACCATCCTTGGTGCGTGACGGATAGGATTGCGCACCACCGAACGAGCGGAAGCTTTCAAGCTTTTCCCTGGTCTGGCGGCCAAACAGGTAATTGATCGCATGAAATACCGGGCTTGCATGTGGCTTGACGGCAACCCGGTCCTGCGGACGCAGAACATTGAAATAAAGGGCTGTCATCAGGGTCGTCATCGACGCACAGCTGGCCTGATGGCCGCCAACCTTGATGCCGTCGCGCTTGGGGCGCAGATGGTTGGCATTATGGATTGTCCAGCTTGACAGCCAGCGCACTTTCTTTTCAAGCAGACCAAGCATCTCAAGGTCCTTGGCATTGATATCGGCCGTGCTGCTTGCTTCGATGATTTCACCGATTTCCGGTGCGCTTTCCTGTACTGACATTTTCTGATTGCTTTCTTTTTTATCCGATATTGCGGGTTTCATGCGATGTCGTCTGGCGTCTCAATAATTCGGCACCACAATGCCGATTTTTAGGGGCACGTCGCGGAAATCAAGATGGTGGTCCGGCAATTCACACAAGATTCGGCAATTTCACTGAAATGTTGGAATCAGCTGCGACGATCACAGGGAAACTCTCGAATTTCCATTCCAGCAAAAAATCCGGAAAATCACTGCCGCGCCCCTATTCCCATGCGAGTCGATCAAACCCGGAAGACCGCCAAATTCGACCAGCGCCGGGTGGAAGACTGCGGCCTGGGCGCAACCCCGGCTCAAACTCTTTGCACTGAAATATCTTATACTGATATATAGATACCGCCTCTCCTAAAGTTCGCTTCCGGTGACGTCGAAATTGCCAAACTTTCTCTCGTTAAGATCTTTTTCCCTGACCGAAGTTATTCTATTCCGATGACAGTCCGGATCGGAGCAATTCGAGGCGTATTATCCTCTGTGATCAACCGGTTCACAGCCATCAAAGATGTTACCCGACGATTGCCTTGCCTGATGATCGTCACTGCGTGCCTGTTTGGTAGCATCCCCGCCCATGCGCAGTCGGCATCCACCAATGATCCACGCGTCGTGCGCATCCCCATGGATACAACATCGGAATTTTGCCGCGGCGAGATCACCTGGGAAGCACACCGGGAATATCACATCGATCTGCTGCGATTGGCCCTGAGACTGAGCGGGCACAACGCCACCCTTGTGCCGGTATGCATGGATTACCCGACCGAAGACCGGCGCATTCCCATGCTCGAAGCTGCCGACCAGTTCGACACGGTTTTCTTTGGCACCAATGCAGAGCGCGAAGAAAGGCTGCTTGCGGTCTATATCCCGATTTATCTTGGCACCACCGGTTTGCGGCTGTTCATGCTGCATAAAGACCTCAAAGAACCGTTCAGTCAGATTAAGACGATCGACGATCTCAGGAAACTTTCCATTGGTCAGGGACTTGGATGGCCAGACAACGAGATTTTGACCGATAACGGCTTTGACGTCGTAAGCGGACGTTACAGAACGCTTCATCGTATGCTCGACGCAAGGCGATTTGATCTTTATCCGCGTGCCTATTGGCAGATTGTCGGCGAATGGAACTGGATGAAGTGGGAAGCACCCGGCATCGAAATTGCCGAAAAAACAGCACTTTATTACCCGCAGCCGATCTATTTCTTTGTCAGCCAAAAAAATCCGGACCTACGCGACATCATCGAAACCGGTCTTAAGCGCGCCTTTTCAAACGGCATGATGCTGAATCTTTTGAAAACCCACCGCGATACGGCACCGTCATTCTCACAGATTGATCTGCACGATCTGAAAGTCATGCGGATCGAGAATAAACACCTGTCAGACCGATCGCGCAAAGCAATGGCTCAATACAGTCTGTTTGACTAGCGCCGGATGAAAACAGCAGACCGGAATGGCACTCGGCCATCCCGATCCGCAGTTGATTTGCCGTTACTCGGCGGCAATCGCCATCTGATCGCCATCTAGTGCGTTTGACAGATCGGCCAGAATATCATCGATGCTTTCAAGCCCGGCCGACAGACGGATCAGACCATCGGTGATCTGATATTCGGCGCGTTCTTCGGCGGTGTAGGTCGAATGGGTCATCGATGCCGGATGCTGGATCAGGGTTTCGGCATCGCCAAGGCTGACCGCACGGGTGATCATATTCAGGCCGTTCATCAGTTTACGGCCTTCCTCGATCCCGCCCTTAAGCTCGAACGCGATCATGCCGCCAAACCGGTCCATCTGTTTTTTCGCCAGTTTGTGATGCGGGTCGCTTTCAAGCCCCGGGTAAAAGACCTTCTCGACTTTCGGATGTTTATCCAGGAAATCCGCGATCTTTTCGGCATTGTCGCAATGGCGCTCCATGCGAAGCTCAAGCGTTTTAAGACCACGCATCACAAGGTTGGCATCCTGCGCGGAAAGCACCGCACCGGTCATATCCTTAAGCCCGACCAGACGCACCTGCGTCATGTCTTCAAGTGTTCCGATCACCGCACCGGCCATCAGATCGCCATGGCCACCCAGATATTTGGTCGCGGAATGCACAACGATATCGGCACCGAGTTCAATCGGACGCTGCAGATACGGCGTGCAATAGGTGTTGTCGACAACGACCTTGGCACCATGCTTGTGTGCGATGTCGGAAATGGCTTCGATATCGACCAGACGCATGTTCGGGTTGGCCGGTGTTTCGAAATAGACAATCTTGGTCTTGTCCGAGATCGCCTTTTCCAGCTCTGCCGGATCGGTCAGATCGACATGGGTGTGCTTAATGCCGAATTTTTCCAGACCGTGGCGGAAATAGGCAAATGTGCAGCCATACAGCGTGCGATCGACAATGATCTCGTCGCCAGGCGCAATAAAGGTCCAGAAGACGGATGTAATCGCGCCCATGCCCGATGCGGTCGCAACGGCGGCTTCACCGCCCTCAAGCACCGCAAGGCGCTTTTCCAAAAGATCCAGTGTCGGGTTGGCAATACGGGAATAGATAAAGCCCTGCTCGTCGCCAGCAAAGAACCGCCCGCCCTGCTCGGCTGTTTCGAACGCAAAGGTCGAAGACATGTAAACCGGCTGATTCAGCGCGCCATTGTGGCTTTGCGGATCGTAACCGTGATGGATCGCACGGGTGGCAAAGCCGGTTTTGGCGCTGTTGTGTTTGTCATGGGCAGACATCGGAAGGCTCCTTGAAATGCGTTTATTCTGCCCCGACAGTCGCAATCACCATGCCAGATTTATAAATCGCTTGTTTTCAAAGACTTACGGAAATCGTCGCTCTTTTGTGTGTAAATATTAGTTTACACAACGACGCTCATCATCATCTGAAAGCGCAAAGACGCTGGATTTCAGTCGCTTAAGACTGTACATTTATCGATACAATGTAAACTTATCGGTACGGATATGCGGTTCGAAATTCGCGGTGAAAACAGGCTCGGCATTACGCGCGACGTCATCAATGTCCTGACCGATCAGGGCCTGGACATCCGCACATTCGAAGTCACCACCCATCATATCTATGCCGATATCCCGGCCATCCGTCCGGAACGCTTCCCAGCACTTGCAAGCGCATTGAAGAAAATCCCCGGCATTTTCGACATCACCGAAATCGACCGTCTACCCACCGAACGCCGCCGCGCACAGCTACATGCAACGCTTGCCGCCCTGGGTGATCCGGTGATCGCGGTTGATGCCAATGGTTTGATTGCACAGGCTAACCCGGCGGCACAGGCAATTTCGGCCACCCCTGAAAAACCCCTGCGTGATCAGGATATATCGAGCATACTTGGCGAACCATCTATTGAAGATTTGCGCCAAGGTGGTTTTCGTTTGCCGGAACGCGAAGTGGTTTTGGGTGGCCAGACCTATCTTTTGCAGGTCGAACCGATCGGCCATGTTGATGATGGATCGGACGCCAGCGATGACGCGCCCTGGGGCGGGGTGATGGTCTTTCACCGTCCGGCACGGCTGGGTCGCGTGATCACAGCCCTTCAGGATCGCAGCCACACTGGCTTTGACGACATTATCGGCACCAGCCGGGCCATGCTGCGCGTTAAATCACAGGCTGAACGACTGGCCGCCATCGATGCCCCGATCCTGATCCTTGGCGAAACCTGCACCGGCAAAGAACTGTTTGCACGCGCCTGCCACCGCGCAAGTGCGCGCGCTGATCAGCCATTTCTGGCGCTAAACTGTGCCGCCATGCCCGAAGGCCTGGCCGAAAGTGAACTGTTTGGCTATGCCGCCGGTGCCTTTACCAGTGCACGGCGGGGCGGCAAGCCTGGGCTTCTGGAGCTGGCCGATGGCGGCACCTTGTTTCTCGATGAAATCGGCGAACTGACCCCCTATTTGCAGGCAAAGCTTTTGCGCGTGCTGCAGGATGGTCGCTTCCGGCGTGTCGGCGGGACGGATGAAATCACCGTCGATGTCCGGGTTATCAGCGCGACCAACCGCGACCTCGAGGCGATGTCCCATGACGGCACGTTCCGCGAAGATCTTTATTTCCGCCTTAACGTACTGGGCATCACCCTGCCGCCCTTGCGCGACCGGGTTGAAGACATTGCCGATCTTGCCACCGTTTTCATCGACCGTACCGCCCAGCAGACCGAACGAACACCACCGCGCCTTGCCCGCGATGGGCTTGAATGGCTTTGCCGCCACGACTGGCCGGGCAATGTGCGTGAACTTGAAAACACCCTGTTTCGCGCCGTCGCACTCCTTGATGGCGATGTCCTTGGCGCACGTGACCTTGCCGATGCCGCCACCGGCACGGCCATAACACCCGAACGAGACGCCCAACAGGCTCACGGCGCGCCGGACAGTGGCGAGGCTCCCCCCGCGGGCGAGAGTAAACAGGCCGATCTGATCGCCACCGCCTTGGCACAAAGTGATTTCAATAGCGGCATGGAATTGCTTGAACGGGAAATGCTGACCCGCCTCTATCCGGATTATCCCAGCTCGCGCAAACTTGCCAAACGGCTTGGTGTTTCGCACACCTCGATCGCCAACAAGCTGCGCAAATACGGCATTGGCACCTAAAAGCCACCCTCCCCACCACAGCATTTCTTGCCACTTACATTGCACTGCGGCATGATCTTCCTAAATCAAAGGGCAGAAAGCCCATTTCACAGGGAGAAGACAAAATGCTGACAGGTAAACGCGCACTCGTCACCGGCTCGACCAGCGGTATCGGCCTCGCCATGGCAAAGGCCCTTGCGGGGGCTGGTGCTGATGTGATGCTCAATGGCTTTGGCGACGCCGATGAAATAGAGGCGACCCGCAAAGCTCTTGAAACCGAACATGGCGTCACTGCGCACTATAACGGTGCCGACCTGTCCAAACCCGATCAGATCGAAGCGATGATGAAAGACGCCGAAGCCAAATTTGGCGGCGTCGACATCCTGATCAACAATGCCGGCATTCAATACACCGCCAATGTCGAAGACTTCCCGCCGGAAAAGTGGGACGCGGTGATTGCGATCAACCTGTCATCGGTCTTCCACACCACCCGCCTTGCCGTACCTTATATGCGCAAGAAAAACTGGGGCCGCATCATCAACACCGCCTCGGCCCACGGCCTTGTCGCCTCGGTCCAGAAGGCCGCCTATGTTGCCGCCAAACATGGCGTGATCGGATTGACCAAGGTGACAGCCCTTGAAACGGCTGAAACCGGCATCACGGCCAATGCCATTTGCCCGGGCTGGGTGCGCACCGAACTGGTCGAACGCCAGATCGAGGCACGTGCCAAGGAAAACAATATCTCGGTTGAAGAATCCGCAACCCGACTTGTCTCGGACAAACACCCGTCCAAACAGTTCGTCAGCCCCGAACAGATCGGCCAGACCGCCCTGTTCCTGTGCTCGGACGCGGCATCACAAATGACCGGCACGCACCTTTCCGTCGATGGCGGCTGGACCGCGCAGTAACGCAAACGCATCCCAGAACATCAAAGCCCCGCTGGCACAGGCTGCGGGGCTTTTTGTTTGCGCCGGATGACCGCGACCTAGCTCAGATCACAGTCACATGCCGGACGCTTGGCATTGGCGATGCAATCAGACTTCTTCGAATAGCCCTGCGTCGATGCACCAACAATCTCGCCATTCTTGGCCGTACGCCGCCAACGCCAGCCGTCCTTTGCTTCATAGACTTCCCAAAGATCGCCGTTCGACCCTGTGCACTGTGACATTTCTCACCTCATCAAATCCTGAAAACTTTTGCGGCCATATATGACGCACTTGATCAGCATTTGTGATTGAGAAAGACCAGATATTTAGGCCTCGGTAGAAGCCCTTCTACTCATAGGCTTCTATGATCATTTTAATCAGCTTTTCTATTTCATTGATGTCTTTATCAAAGGGAACACTGCCACATGTGGTCCCGTTGACACTTACCGGCGATAAGCTTTGTTGGCCGGTTGGCTTCTGCTCATAGACGGCAAACTGATTGATCAGGTTGGTCTTGGGTGTTTTAAGTGCGTAGTTTGGCGGTCCATATTTTCCGTAGTTGCGATTATCCACCCAGTTATGAAACGCAAGCCCAATATCGGGAATGTATTTCCGGTGATCTGCCACCAGCACATCATCGACAAAATACTGCACAGACTTACTTGTCCATTCGACACTGTACTGATGCCAATCGTAGATGCTGTATTTTTCGGGGCTAAGTGGTGTCAGGCAAAAATCCAAGCTCGAACCGCCGCGCACAGTCATCATCCAAACGTTATTGTCAAATCCGGAGCTGGGTGGTTTTTTCTCTGTGGTGACCTCCATGAACCATGCGAATTGCATTACCAATGGATTCATTGTGGTATTCCAATAGCCCCAACCTCTGCTGCCACCACCCGTGCCATCTGCACGAACATTTGCAACAATCCGGCTTGAGACCGCATCATTCGCCAGATAAATGTTGTTGAATCCGATGTCGCGATACCATTTCCAAAGGGCCTCTTTATCTGCGATCAATGCCAGATAGTTGTGCGCAATATTGGTTTTGGTTGTTGTGTTCCACGAGTCTTCGGCAAAAGGCCCCTGTTTCGCTACACCTTCAACCGGGCGGTAAGGATAGGGCAGATCACAATATTTCTTGATATTGGCATGCATTTCGGCCGGCTGAATAAACGTTATCGACTGCAAAAGCGGATTTACTGGATCAAGCAATCGATCATATGGCTGCTTATCTGGGTGCCCCGGCCCTTGTCGCGCACATGAATTGTTATACATCTCCGCATTGATATAAGGCGGTTTGGTATTACCGGATTGCGCGTACACGGGCGCGGTTAGCTTGACGCAAGGCGCATCAGCAAAACACCCTTTCTTGTCAGGACCTGCATTCCCGGGCGTGTCGATGTAATTGAAAACATGGGTTCCTGTCGCATCCTCACGCCAGAACCAAGTATTGAACTTCGCATTAAAAGGCTTTGCGGTCGGGTAATTGTAATCGTCTTCGTACGCCGTTTGCCATGTCTGGCACCCCGTCATGGCAAAAAGAGAAAACAATATTCCTGAAACGACAACACAACGACGATTTATCATGGAAATTCCCCCTGACACAGCTTCCACAGAACACGAAATTCAACCGGTCTTGCGTCAAGAATTACACCTTTTGAGATAAATACAACGCAAAATACTATCGTATTTGGTTTATTTTTATCAGTCGCAACCCGCCTTGCCTCGAACAAACACCCGTCCAAACAGTTCGTCAGCCCCGACAAAACCTTCCGCGCCCCTACCCTGTCGCGCGGCTGCGTTAGCAGGATAATGATGCCCGAGGTTTCGACCGGTTTGCGGCATCGGCCTGCATCAAGCCCCAGAAGCTTGCGATATGGCGTGTCGAGGAAATGTTGACATCAAGCATGTAGTCGCCACTTGACCCGCAGCCGTTCGGACCGCCGGCTTTAATCGGGGTACCGTGCCCCATCCCGGTTATGCGGAATTCCTCCAGAACTTCGTGTCCGTCGGCATCTTTCCAGACCCGACGGGGATATCCATCAACAATATGTGCGCGGGTAGGCACAGGTGACAACTTGTGAAGTTTTAGCCACTGCTTGAGGATTGCCGAGGCATTCGAAGGATGGACTGTACCATCGATGCCGCCATGCCAGATCGAGATTGTTGGCCAGGGCCCCTCATGGCCCGAGGCACGGCGCAAGCTGGGCGCAAGCTGCCCGGCGGTTCGCCCGCCACGCCGCCCCTTCATACTGCGAAACGCCGCCCGGGTCGTGTCGGCGCATCCGTATGGCAGGCCCGCAATAATCGCCCCACCGGCAAACAGTTCGGGATAGGTTGCAAGCATCACCGAGGTCATGGCACCGCCTGCGGACAAACCGGTGATGAAAATCCGCTGGCGGTCGATGCCGTGATCACGAACGACCTGTTCAACCATATGCATGATCGACAGTGGCTCGCCAGAGCCACGGGTATTGTCCCGCGGTCGAAACCAGTTAAAACCAAGCAACCAGTTATTCACACGCCGCTGTTCAGGAAACAGCAAGGCAAATCCGTGCCGGTCGGCGAGATCTGACCAGCCAGAGCCATCGTCATAGCGCTCTGCCGTCTGCTTGCATCCATGCAGAACGATCACAAGCGGTGCCGCTTTGGGCAGATCTTGCGGTATATATGTCAGTGCGCGCAACAATCCGGGGTTCGCCCCGAATGTGCCTAGCGTCGACAGACGCTCGGTTGGCAGTGCATCGTCACCGACATATGCAAACGGGTTCATCAGAGTCGCAAGAGCGTTTATCAGACTTCTCATTTTGGCCCCTTCAACAGCAAGCCGCCAGAACGGCTACGGAACTCGTAAGCCTGCTTGATCAGAACATGACGACTATGCCAGTCGGGAAATCGCCCCTGGCTCGTATGTCTTGACAATTGGCTGCGGCGCACCGCTTTGCGTCATTGCGAGTTATTGATTAGCGCAAACCAAAATATCCCAGGATAAACAGGACAATCACGACGAAGCCGACGATATATATGAGCTGGTTCATTGCATTCCTGAACTTTTCAACGATCAGTTAAAAGCCACCGATATCAGGAAGGGTAACGCACTTTAACGCCGGGCGAACCAATCTGGATCAGGATGGTTTTCAGTGAAATGCGAAGGTGAGGTCTTTATCCTAGATACCGCCCCAAATGCTCCACCAGCATGCGGATCTTAGGGCTCAGATGCCGGTTGGTCGGGTAAATTGCCCAGATGCCCTCATCAGACGGCTGGTATTTGGTGAGCACCGGGACGAGGTCGCCGCTGGCAATCCACGGATCGACGTAATAGTCGGGCAATTGCACGATGCCGATGCCTTTGCGGGCGGCATCCAGAAGCGCCTGGCCGCTATTGGCGTGGATGGAGCCATGAATGCGCACAGTGCGTTCGCGGCCATCTTCTTCAAACCGCCAGTAATCGAGCGTTCCGACCAGACAATTATGATGATGAAGCTCCGAAAGCGAATATGGCTCCCCGCGTTTTGCGATGTAGCTGGGTGCGGCACAGGCATATAGGCGCCTGGTTGAGAGCTGCTGGGTCATCAGGCTGCCGGTCGTACCTTCCAACCGACCCAGACGGATCGCCATGTCGTAGCCTTCCAGCACCAGATCAAGCTTCTGGTTGGTAAAGCGGCATTGCACTTCAAGATCGGGATAGCGAGTGACGAAATCATTGACCAGCGGCGCGATCACGGTTTCGCCGTAAGTCGTCGGCGCGGTGAGTTTCAGCTTGCCGCGCGGCACTTCCGTCAGGTTACCAATCGCGCGCTCCGCCTCGTCCAGCCCGTCGAGCAATTGCCGGCAATGCTGATAGTAAATCTGCCCGGCCTCTGTCACGCTGACCTTGCGCGTGGTGCGGTAAAACAGTTGCGTGCCGAGCTTTTCTTCAAGCGCTGTGACCTGTCGGCTGACCTGGGCGACCGAAATGCCAAGCTGCTTGGCGGCATGGGTAAAATTCTGCCGTTCGGCCACGGCGATAAATTCGCTGATCCCGTCCCAGGCATTCATGCCCCGACCCCGCCTTGATTATTACACATACGTAAAAGTGAATTACCAAAATACCGGATTATCACATCAAGGGAAATAAATAGACTGTTGGCATTACACATCCAAACATCGGAGTAGCGTCATGAGCGCCGAGACCATTACCTGCAAAGCCGCCATCGCCTGGGAAGCAGGCAAACCGCTGTCGATCGAAGAAGTCCAGGTCGCCCCGCCGAAAGCCGGCGAAGTGCGCGTCAAGATCGTTGCGACCGGCGTTTGCCACACCGATGCCTTCACCCTGTCAGGCGACGATCCGGAGGGCATTTTCCCGGCGATCCTTGGCCATGAGGGCGGCGGCATTGTTGAATCCATCGGCGAAGGTGTGACCAGCGTTTCGGTTGGCGATCACGTGATCCCGCTTTACACCCCGGAATGCGGCGAGTGCAAATTCTGCAAATCGGGCAAAACCAACCTGTGCCAGAAAATCCGCGAAACCCAGGGCAAGGGCCTGATGCCGGACGGCACCACGCGTTTCTCGCAGAATGGCAAGCCGATCTATCATTACATGGGGTGCTCGACCTTCTCGGAATACACTGTGCTTCCGGAAATCTCGCTGGCGAAGATCAACAAATCCGCCCCGCTTGAAGAAGTTTGCCTGCTTGGTTGCGGGGTCACCACGGGCATGGGGGCCACGGTTAACGCGGCCAAGGTGCAAAAGGGTGACTCTGTGGCCGTCTTTGGCCTTGGCGGCATCGGTCTTTCGGCCATCATCGGCGCGCAGATGGCCGGTGCCGGTCGCATCGTTGCCATCGACCTGAATGAGAAGAAATTCGATCTCGCCAAGAAGCTGGGCGCGACCGATTGCATCAACCCGAAAAGCTATGACAAGCCGATCCAGGAAGTCATTGTCGAGCTGACCGATGGTGGTGTTGACTGGTCGTTCGAGTGCATCGGCAATGTCAATGTCATGCGTTCAGCCCTTGAGTGCTGCCACAAGGGTTGGGGTGAGTCGGTCATCATCGGTGTTGCCGGTGCCGGTCAGGAAATCTCCACCCGTCCGTTCCAGCTGGTCACCGGTCGCGTCTGGCGCGGCACGGCGTTTGGTGGCGTTAAAGGCCGCTCCCAGCTGCCAGATTATGTTGAACGTTACCTTGCCGGTGAGTTCAAGCTTTCGGACTTCATCACTCATACCATGAAGCTTGAAGACATCAACGAAGCGTTCGACCTGATGCATAAAGGCGAAAGCATCCGTTCGGTTATCCATTACTGATCGAAATATAAACATTTGAATAATTGCGCCACCGCCGGAAACCATCCGGTGGTGGCCGATCAGAAGGAGGCCCCGAAATGGGTATCGAGAATTCTTCAAGCAACAAGGTCTTTGGCGGCTGGCAAAAGCAATATACCCACCCGTCAACCACCCTTGGCTGCGACATGCGTTTTGCGATCTTTCTGCCGCCGCAGGCCAGCAATGGCAGCAAGGTGCCGGTCATGTACTGGCTGTCGGGCCTGACCTGCACGGATGAAAACTTCATGCAGAAGGCCGGTGCATTTCGCATTGCCGCCGAACTGGGCATCGCCATTGTCGCCCCGGACACCAGCCCGCGCGGCGATCATGTCCCCGATGACGAGAACGAGGCTTATGATTTCGGCAAGGGCGCGGGCTTTTACGTCAATGCCACCCAGGAACCGTGGGCGCGCAATTATCGCATGTATGATTACGTGACCAAGGAACTGCCCGCACTCATCAAAGATCACTTCCCGATCAATGATGATGCTGTGATCTCCGGTCATTCCATGGGCGGTCATGGGGCGCTGATGATTGCGCTGCGCAATCCGGACACGTTCAAGTCTGTTACCGCCTTTGCACCGATTTCCAACCCGATCAATTGTCCGTGGGGCCAGAAGGCGCTTGGCAATTATCTCGGTGAAGACAAATCAGCCTGGAAAGACTGGGACAGTTCGGAACTGATGAAGGCTGCAAGTGCGCCTGATCTTCAGACCCCGGCCCTTGTCGATCAGGGCGGTGCGGATGGTTTTTTGGCAGAGCAGCTTAAACCCGAAGTGCTTGAAGCCGCGGCCAAGACATCAAACTACCCGGTTACCATCCGCATTCAGGATGGCTATGACCACAGCTACTATTTCATCTCGACCTTTATCGAAGATCATATCCGCTTCCACGCCAAGCATCTTGGACTGAGCTGATTGCACCAACGATCTTCGACTTCCCCGGCACGCCGCCCACTGACTTCCCCCCTCTGGCGTGTCGGGGCTTTTCTTTTCGGGGAAATCTGAAAACCCGGCGACGAAGCCTAATCAAAGCTGCGCGCATCAATCGCATCGGCGACATCATCAGCCATTTTGAGCGTGCGGATGATAAGCGGTACCACCATCGCAACAATGGACCGGTCAAGGCCGCGCGCGCGTTGAGCATCACGGATTTCCGATGCCACGGTGGAGATCACCGGAATAAAGCGCAGCACCATCGAAATCGCCAGACTGACTTTTTCCGGGTTTACGCCAATCGGGCGCAAAGGCTGCATGGCGCGTTCCAGCGATGCCAGCAGGTCCGATGTTTTGGTGGTCAGGGTCACAAGCGATGCGAACATCACGATTGCCGCAATCCGGGTGACGACCAGCATCCCGGCCTGCCAGTCATTCAGCCAAAGCTGAACGGCAAAAAAGATCATCAGCAGCCACAGGATCGGCTTGATCTGCGCCCACATAATGCGCGGGCCAAAGCCGGATGCGGGATACAGCAACAAAACAGTCGCCAGAACAAACGCCACCACTGGCCAATCGGGGATCAGGAACACGCCCGTACCAAGGGCGACCATGGCAAGGATTTTGGCCCCGGCCGCCGCCCGGTGCAGGGCAGACTGCCCGTCAATATAGAGCCCCGCGATCACGCCATCATCTCCCGATATTTCGGAAGAACCTCGGAGGGCGGGCCATCAAGCACCACGCGACCATCCTCAAACGCCAGCACCCGGTCATAATCGGCAATCAGATCAAGATCATGCGAAACCGTAATCACCGTCTGATCCAGCTCGGCAATGGCGCGCTGCACCCGGTTGCAATTGCGCAGGTCCAAAAGCGTGGTTGGCTCATCAAACACGATATAACGCGGCTCCATCACCAGCACGCCCGAGATGGCAAGCAACTGCTTTTGCCCGCCACTCAGCAAATGACTGGGATGGGTTTTGAAATCCTGAAGATCATAGCGCGCCAGCACGTCATCGATCCGGCGATTGACCTCTTCCTTGGAAAGTTTCAAAGGCTTAAGGCCAAAGGCAATGTCTTCCTCGACTACCGGATAGACGATCTGATTGTCCGGGTTCTGAAACACAAATCCGACATGACGACGCAGCTTGCGGCCATCCTTTGCTGCATCAAAATCGTCGACCAGAACCCGCCCCGTGCTTGCGGTTTGCAGGCCATTCAGCAACCGGACAAAGGTGCTCTTGCCCGACCCGTTCGCGCCGACAACCCCGATCCGCTTTTCGCCAAGCGTCAGGTCAATGTCAGCAAGCGCACGTCGCTGTTCAAACTGCACAGAGACATTTTCAATTCGGATCATGGAAAGACGTCCGGCGTTATCAGGGATAATTGGAACGGGCTCAAAAACAGGCTCAAAACGGGCGCAAGCACATCACTTGCGCCCATAAGACTTTAGCCCGCCTTGGAAATCAAGGGATAGGCGCGCCGGACTGCAAGGCACGCCGCGGTCGCAATCGCAACCTTGATGGCATCCCCGATCAGGAACGGTGCCGCCCCGACGGTTGCCTGCCAATAGCTGATCTCGGCCACGACCGCGACCCAGGCATTGCCAATGGCATAAAGGACAACAATCCCGCCAAAGGCGATGGACAGTGCAGCATTGAAAACATTCAGGCGGTTCCAGAACTTCTCGATCAGAAGCCCGATGACAAAGGCCGAAATAGCCCAGCCAAACATGAACCCGCCGGTCACCCCGATCATCACGCCAAAGCCACCGCGCCCGCCGGACAAAAGCGGCAAGCCAACAGCAACCAGAACAAGAAACAGAACAATCGAAAGCCCGCCACGACGGGCACCCAGAATGGCCCCGGCCAACATCGGACCAAGTGACTGTGCTGTGACCGGCACACCGGTGACTGGAAGGGTGATTGGCGGAAACAGCCCAAGAACGGCGGTCAGGGCTGCAAACAGGGCGACATAGACAA
The DNA here is from genome assembly GCF_000300275.1 of Thalassospira profundimaris WP0211. Lineage (GTDB taxonomy): Bacteria > Pseudomonadota > Alphaproteobacteria > Rhodospirillales > Thalassospiraceae > Thalassospira > Thalassospira profundimaris. The sequence goes on from NZ_AMRN01000001.1 coordinate 133,072, forward strand.
TATCTTTGGTCTTCATGTAACGGTTTCCCATTCCCGTTATAAGGCCGTTCTGCAATCAACCCCTTGCGCAGAATGGCCTCCGTTAACCGGTCCGCCCGACCGGCTCAACGCGATATGGGATAACCGCAAATATCATCGACGCCAAGCAAAATGACACCGGATACTGCGTAGCTCATTTAAGAGGAACGCAATATCCGATATTTTTCAAAACCTTAGGCTTCATCATCTTCGACAAAGGACTTAAGCCGCATCAGGGCAGATTCCCAACGTCCCGCCACCTGATCAAGATAGGCGCGCGCCTCGGCCAGTTGTTCCGGGCAAAAGGCATATTGGCTTTCGCGCCCGACCCGATGGTTCTGCACAAGACCTGCCGCCTCAAGCACGCGCAGATGCTTGGTCACGGCCTGGCGGGTCATATCGGCATCATCAGATAACACCGAGATCGAGCGCGGCTTGCCATCGGCCAGACGATCAAAGATCGCCAACCGTGTGGGATCACCCAAAGCGGCAAACATGACGGATAAATCCTTGTCATATTTGCCATTGTCCGAATTATTTTCAGCTTTCGACATGTTTCTTGATGTTTTCAAGCTGGAAGCCCCAGCCGTTTGTATTGGCCCGCAACGCATCAGCAATGCGATGGGGTGGTAGATTATCAAATCCGGTTTCGCGCACCTTTACCGATGTCGTGCCGGACGTTTCTTCAAGCCAGAATTCGACAAGGGTTTCGGGTTCCCCACTGTAATCGACTTCGGGGTCAACCGCATAGGGATGCCATGTATAGGCGAAGTAGGCTGGTTCCTCCATCGCCTTGATCGTTGAATTCCACGGCACATGGGTGAAACCATCAATGGTGAACATGCCCTTGGACACCTCACCCACCGCAAACGGGCCCTCGATATTGATCCCGAACCAGACGCCGAATTCCTTGGAATCGGTCAGGGCCTTCCACACGCGGGAACGGGATGCTTTGATTTCAATCGACTTCTCTATGGTATTTGACATAACGCAACCTCCTGGTTGCATTTAATCTGCCAGAAGATTTCCTATTATGCAACTAAAAAGTTGCGCATTTGATTTGAGCCCAAGAAACACAAACGCCCGGCTGTTGCCAGCCGGGCGGTGCGTGCTCCCGTCATCCTTGGGTCAATGCCGCGTTAATGTAACCGGCAAAGCCCGTGCAGCTATCCTTATATCCCCATATCAGGATGCTGCGGATTGGCGGAGCCCCCCTGTCTCGATGATGAAGTTTTTGACGTCTTCAAGGCCATCCATCGCCTTGAGATTGGTGAACAAGAACGGACGATCGCCGCGCATTTTCTTGGCATCGCGATCCATCACGCCCAGATCAGCCCCAACCAGCGGTGCCAGATCGGTTTTGTTGATCACCAGAAGGTCAGAACGGGTAATGCCCGGGCCACCCTTGCGCGGGATTTTGTCGCCTGCCGAAACGTCAATGACGTAAATCGTAATGTCGGCCAGCTCCGGCGAGAAGGTGGCCGACAGGTTGTCGCCGCCCGATTCAATAAAGATTGCCTCAAGCCCGGCATGCTTGGCCGCCATGTCTTCGACCGCTGCCAGATTGATCGACGCATCTTCGCGAATGGCCGTATGCGGGCAGCCACCGGTTTCTACACCGGCAATGCGGTCTGCGGCCAGTGCACCCGAACGGGTCATGAATTCGGCGTCTTCGCGGGTATAGATATCGTTTGTGATGGCGGCGATGTTGAACTCATCGCGCATCGCCTTGCACAGGCGTTCCAAAAGGGCGGTCTTGCCCGAACCAACCGGGCCACCAATTCCGATACGAAGGGGAGAGCTCATGATCTAAATAGCCTCGTATATTGGGTTTCGTGTTTCATCGACGTCCAGTCGACCATCGGTGCCGCGGCACCAAGATCGGAAAGTTCAGCCTGCATGGCGTGATCAACAGCAACCGATACTGCACCATCAAGCGATGACAGCGATCTGACACCATCGGTCTGGCCCAGCGGCACCAGACGTACTGCACTGGACACAAGGTTTGCCGCCATCGCATGCAAATACGCCGTCAGCGCATCACGGAGCGGCACATCAAACTGAGCCGCCGCAATGCCCACCGCCACCGGATAGGATGGCAAACGGTCATCTTCGCGTATGGCATTGGCCCAGCGGGTTATCATCCCATCCCCCCAGACCTTTTGCATGGTCGAGACAAAGGCACGTCCCTGCGCGGTTGCCTCCAACGCCATCTCGGACGTGCCGCGCCAACAATCGGCCTCGACCCCGATTTCAAACAGGGCCGCTTCATCGCCGGCACGCGCCGCCCGCCATGCGGCACAAAACAGCACCGCATCAATCCGCCCGGCCCCGAATTCCAGAACCCCTTCGACCCAGTTGATCAGGCTATCAGCCGACGTCACCCGGCCATCTTCGACGGCATATTCGACGCCATGCGAATAGGTATAGGCACCCACCGGGAATGACGGGCTTAGCCACGTCATCAACCGCATCAGGCCTGCCGGGTTAAGGGTCAGGTCATCCGTGGTCATGGGAATGCCCGTGGTGATGGCTGTGCTTGTGATCATGTCCGTGATCATGTTCATGATCATCATGGTCGAAATGATCGTTGCCATGGCTGTGACCATGCGCGCCGCCAAGCCCGTGATAGGCGCCATTCAGCGGATCAAACGGTGCGATTTCGTTTTCCACCACACCGCCAAGGCCCGTGATCATGTCGCGCATCACATGGTCATCAATGATGCGCAAACGCCCGTCATTCAAAACCTGAACCGGGGTGTGCCGGTTGCCAATATGCCAGGCCAGTTTGGCGGTTGCAATCGGACCAGCCGCCGTGATGGTCAGGACCGGCTCATCCGCCGCACGCACGACAATCACCCCGCCATCGGCCAGGCGCAACCGATCCCCGTCCGCCAATCGCACCGCATGTGGCAGATCCAGCAGGAATGGCTCCCCCGCATCATCATGCAGACGAATACGGCGGCGATGCCGATCGGAAAAGGCCAGGGTTACCGTGCCGCGCACTTCGGATGTGTCGGCACGATCAACCGGGATATGTTCAATGGCATGACGCATGGTGTTCTCAGCCACCGATCAGAACAGGAAGTAACGCTGCGCCATCGGCACAACATCGACCGGCTGACAGGTCAGAAGCTCACCATCTGCCGTCACCTGATAGGTTTCCGGATCAACTTCCATCACCGGCAACGCATCATTCAGCTTCATGTCCTTCTTGCCGATATTGCGCGTATTCGACACCGCCAGAAGTTCCTTCGACAGACCGAATTCGGCGGCAATACCCGCATCAATGCCGGCTTGCGATACGAACGAGAAGCTCGATTTCGCAAGCGCATTGCCATAGGCGCCGAACATCGGGCGGTAATGGACCGGCTGCGGTGTCGGGATCGATGCGTTCGGATCGCCCATTGCGGCGGCGGCAATCATGCCCGCCTTGATCACCATGTCGGGCTTGGTGCCAAAGAACATCGGCTTCCAAACCACAAGGTCGGCAATCTTGCCAACTTCGATGGACCCGACATGCGCCCCAATCCCCTGCGCAATCGCCGGGTTGATGGTGTATTTTGCAACGTAGCGCTTGGCACGGAAGTTATCGTTGCCCTTGCCTGAATCCTCGGGCAACGCACCGCGCTGCTTTTTCATCTTGTCAGCGGTCTGCCATGTGCGGGTGATGACTTCACCAACGCGGCCCATCGCCTGACTGTCTGACGAGATGATCGAAAACGCGCCAAGATCATGCAGGATATCCTCGGCCGCGATGGTTTCACGACGGATACGGCTTTCGGCAAAGGCGACGTCTTCGGGGATTTTCGGATCAAGGTGATGGCAAACCATCAACATGTCCAGATGCTCGTCAATCGTATTGACCGTGAACGGTCGGGTCGGGTTGGTCGAACTCGGCAATACGTTGGCTTCGCCGCACAGCTTGATGATGTCTGGCGCATGGCCGCCACCGGCACCTTCGGTGTGGAAGGTGTGAATGGTCCGGCCCTTGAACGATGCACGGGTGTGCTCGACAAAGCCGCTTTCATTCAATGTATCGGTATGGATCATGACCTGGACGTCAAGGTCATCAGCCACGGACAGGCAGGTATCAATTGCCGCCGGGGTCGTGCCCCAGTCTTCATGAAGCTTCAGGCCGCATGCACCCGCCTTGACCTGTTCGATCAGCGATCCGGGCAGGGTCGCATTGCCCTTGCCAAAGAAACCGATATTCATAGGAATGCCGTCGGCCGCCTGCAACATCCGGGCAATGTGCCACGGACCCGGCGTACAGGTGGTGGCGTTCGTGCCCGCCGCCGGGCCGGTGCCACCGCCCAGCATGCTGGTCACGCCGGAATAAAGCGCGTCTTCAACCTGTTGCGGGCAGATCCAGTGAATATGGGCATCAATACCGCCAGCGGTGATGATGTTACCTTCACCAGCGATGATCTCGGTACCCGGACCGATGATGATATCGACACCGGGCTGCACATCCGGGTTCCCGGCCTTGCCGATCCCGGCGATGCGGCCATCGCGAATGCCGATATCGGCCTTGATGATGCCGGTGTAATCAAGGATCAGCGCATTGGTGATCACGGTATCAACCGCACCATCAGCACGCGTTGCCTGTGACTGGCCCATGCCATCACGGATCACCTTGCCGCCACCGAATTTGACTTCCTCGCCAAGGGTGGTGAAGTCTTTTTCGACCTCGATGATCAGGTCGGTGTCGGCCAGTCGCACCTTGTCACCGACGGTCGGGCCAAACATGGCCGCATAGGACGGACGATCAATTTCATAAGCCATTTATTCCATCCCCCCGCTTAAAGCTTGCCGTTGATTTTGGCGTTAAAGCCATAGACCGTGCCGGTTCCGGCATATTTCACCAGATTGACTTCGCGCGACTGGCCCGGCTCAAAACGAACAGCGGTCCCAGCCGGGATATCAAGGCGGAAGCCACGGGCGGCTTCGCGGTCAAAATCAAGGCCCGGATTGGTTTCATAGAAATGATAGTGCGACCCCACCTGCACCGGGCGGTCCCCGGTATTGGCAACGGTGATGGTTTTGGTTTCACGCCCCTCGTTCAGGATGAGGCTGCCTTCCTTGGTAATGATTTCACCTGGAATCATAACGCGCTCCTCTTTCCTTAACGGATCGGTTCATGAACGGTCACAAGCTTCGTCCCGTCCGGGAAGGTGGCTTCGACCTGAATTTCGTGGATCATTTCGGCAATGCCATCCATTACCTGATCGCGCGTGATCACGGTTGCACCGTCGCGCATCAGATCGGCAACAGATTTGCCATCGCGCGCCCCTTCAACGACATAGTCGGTGATGATCGCGATCGCTTCGGGGTAATTAAGCCTCACCCCCCGTGCAAGGCGATTGCGCGCCACCATGGCGGCGACCGAAACCAGCAGTTTGTCCTTTTCGCGTGGCGTCAGATTCATGCCTGCCTACTCCTTGGCTTCATTTATTAAATCTCCCACAAACGCGGCAAGCGTGCGGGAAGCCCCCTTGTTTGATGGCGGAATGATTTCCACCACGCGCCGTAAACCCGGCGCAATTTCATCGGATCGCGCGCCATGAAACGGGCAATCACAATCCCCTTCATCGCGGTCGCAGCACACAACACATCGCGCGCATCAAGCCCGTCAGTTGCCTGCGCCAGACAGTCGCGCGCGGCCTCCAGCTGATCTTCCGCGCCCTGCCCGACCAGAATGGCTGTCGCATTGGCGCGTGCACCGTCAAAGGCCGCCGCATGATCAAGCATGCGCAACACATCGCCTTCCAGATGCAGCGCATCGCGCCAAATCGGACGTCCCTCAATCGAGACATCCCATGCCTCGCGCGCGAGCCCCGTGGTAAACACTTCACCGCGGGCAAGGCGGCCAAACACCATCATCTCACCGGCCATGACCATGCCGCTGCCAGATACGCGCACGGTCGTTTTGCGTTTCAGGCGGGCCTGATCAAACAGGATGCTTTCATGCGGTAACCATTCAAGCCAGCCACCATCGGCGACATCCAGATCCACCGACATTTCGCAATCCGGTCCGACCGACCGGTAAATCTTTTCAGCGGCCTGCGCGGTAAAGAGGGCGGATGCGCCCGCCTCCACCTTGCCGGCAAAGGCCAGCTTATCGCCACCGACCATGCCGCCCGATGTGGTCACCAGAACGGCTGTCGCCAAATCCCCCGCCACTGGGCGCGGAAACAGGATTTTCATCGGGTCACGGTAATAAAGATGATCAAGGGCTGCATGCCCGCCCTGATGCGCTGCGCCTGTGCCCTGACGAAACGTCACCTCTGCCCGGCCATCGGTAATGATGCGGGCGGGTGTTACTGGCGTTTCCATCTCCGCATTCGGAATTGCGGATGTTGTCGGTTCAAGTTTGCGAAGCTGCACAAAGTCACCTGATTAATGCGGCCCACTTATGGAGCCTTAATACCAAGGGTCCTCACAGCAAGATGCGGGCCAACCGCCAATACCCCGCCGATAGAGGGAGTTTGTCGGTGTATGGCCCGATTGACAGCATCTAGTTTGCGCAAAATTTTGGCAAATGCCGATCAAACAGTCAGATAGGCGCGGACTTTTTCACGATCGAGCGTTTCCTTCGCACCTGAAAGAACAACCTCGCCGCGTTCAAGCACGACAATCTCGTCGGCCAGTTCATGGGCGAATTCAAAGTACTGCTCGACCAGCAAGATCGCCATATCACCGCGGTCGGCCAGCTGTTTGATGACGCGCTGAATGTCCTTGATGATCGATGGCTGAATGCCCTCGGTCGGTTCATCCAGCACCAGCAACCGTGGTCGGGTGACAAGTGCGCGCCCGATGGCCAACTGCTGTTGCTGCCCCCCCGAAAGATCCCCACCGCGACGCCCCAGCATGTCACGCAGCACCGGGAACAGTTCGAAAATCTCATCCGGGATATGGCGCAGGGCACGCGGCAAGGCGGCAAAGCCGGTCTCAAGGTTTTCCTTCACGGTCAGAAGCGGGAAAATCTCGCGCCCCTGCGGGACAATCGCGATGCCATTGGCTGAGCGCCGATAAGACGGATCGCGGGAGATATCCTTGCCTTCCCATTTGATGTTGCCTTCCGTTATCGGGTGCTGACCAACCACGGCCCGCATCAGGGATGTTTTACCAACCCCGTTACGGCCCAGAACCGCGGTAACCTTGCCGGTTTCAGCACTCAGCGACACCTTGCGCAACGCATGGGACGCGCCATAGAACAGATCAATATTGCTGACATCAAGCATGCTTAAATCCCCCTAGCGTCCCAGATAGACTTCAATGACCCGCGGGTCTTTCTGCACGTGATCAAGTCGCCCTTCGGCCAGAACCGATCCTTCGTGAAGCACGGTCACCTTGCAATCAAGGTCGCGGACGAATTCCATGTCATGCTCAACCACCACGACCGAGTATTCCTTGGAAATCGACCGTAAAAGTTTCGCCGTTTCCTCAGTCTCGGAATCGGTCATCCCGGCAACCGGCTCATCGACCAGAAGAAGTTCGGGCTCCTGCATCAACAGCATGCCGATTTCCAGCCACTGCTTCTGCCCGTGCGAAAGGTTGGCGGCCATCTCATCACGCTTGTCTTCAAGCATGATGGTGACCAGGGTCTTTTCGATCTTGATCTTTTCCGCATCAGAAAGGCGATGGAACAGGGCCTGAAACACGCCGCGCCCGCCCGAACACGCCAGAAGCAGGTTGTCGAACACCGTATGACTTTCAAACACCGTCGGCTTCTGGAACTTGCGGCCGATGCCCAGATTGGCAATCTCGGCCTCGTCCAGCTTGGTCAGATCAATCTCGCTTTTAAATAGGACATCACCGGTATCAGGCCGCGTTTTGCCGGTGATGATATCCATCATGGTTGTCTTGCCCGCCCCGTTCGGGCCGATGATGGCGCGAAGTTCACCCGGCTCGACATAAAATGACAGGTTGTTGAGTGCGCGGAACCCGTCAAAGGTCACCGACACACCGTCGACATAAAGGATGGTTTCCGACTGCGCGGATTTGACCTGTTCCTCGTCCGAGGCATTCTTTTGAATGGCGGCTGCTTCGCTCATGCCTTGCCTCCTTCATTTGCGCGTCGTTTACGCCAGGTCGTGAACAATGATTGCCGATCTGCCGAACCAAAGGCTGGCACCGCCCCGATCACTCCTTTTGGCAGGAACAGGGTCACCGCAATGAACAGCCCACCCAGGAAGAACAGCCAGAAGTCCGGCATCGCCCCGGTAAAGAAGGTCTTGGCATAGTTGACGATAAACGCACCAAGCACCGCCCCATAAAGCGTGCCACGCCCGCCAACTGCGACCCAGATAACGATTTCAATTGAAAGGGCCGGGGCAAACTCGCCCGGATTGATGATCCCGACTTGCGGCACATAAAGCGCACCGGCGATCCCGGCCATGACGGCCGAAACGGTAAAGACGAACAGCTTGTAATATTCAACTCGGTAGCCTGTGAAACGCACGCGGCTTTCGGCATCGCGAATGGCAATCAGCACCTTGCCCAGACGTGACTGGGTAATGCCACGCGCCACCGTGTAGCAAATGCCAAGAAACACACATGACGCGACAAACAAGCCAGCCCTTGTGCCATCCGATTGTAACGAATAGCCCAGCAAATCCTTGAAATCGGTCAGGCCGTTATTACCGCCAAAGCCCATATCGTTGCGGAAGAAAGCCAGCAGCAACGCATAGGTCATCGCCTGCGTAATGATCGAAAGATACACACCCGTCACACGTGAGCGGAAGGCAAGGAAACCAAACACGAAGGCCAGAAGCCCCGGCACAAACATCGCCATGACGATGGCAAACCAGAACATGTCAAAGCCATGCCAGTACCATGGCAATTCCTGCCAGTTCAGGAAGACCATGAAGTCGGGCAGGATCGGATCACCATAAACACCGCGATCGCCGATCTGACGCATCAGATACATGCCCATGGCATACCCGCCGAGCGCAAAGAACGCCCCGTGGCCAAGTGACAAAATCCCGCAGAACCCCCAGATCAGATCGACACTGAGTGCGAGCAGCGCATAGCAAAGATACTTGCCAAGCAGGCTGACCATCCAGGTTGGCACATGAAAAGCGGAGCTTTCGGGCAACAACAAATTGCTTGCCGGCACCAGAATGGCGGCCGCAATCAAAATACCCAAAAGGATCATCCCGCCGCGGTCTTTCAACAGCCAGCCAATAACCGGCGTCATTTGGTATTTTTGACGATAATCGGTCATGGATCAGGCCTCCACCGCGCGACCCTTAAGGGCAAACAGCCCCTTGGGTCGTTTCTGGATAAACAGGATCAGCGCAATCAGGACAAAGATCTTGGCGAGAACCGCACCTGCCATCGGCTCAAGGAACTTGTTCACAATGCCAAGGCTAAACGCGCCCAGTACCGTGCCCCAAAGGTTCCCGACCCCGCCAAACACGACGACCATGAAACTGTCGATAATGTAAGTCTGGCCAAGGTTCGGGCTGACGTTTGAAATCTGGCTGAGCGCGACACCAGCGATGCCTGCAATTCCCGACCCCAAACCAAAGGTCAGCGCATCAACATAACCGGTGCGAATACCCACCGATCCGGCCATACGCCGGTTCTGGGTAACGGCACGCATCTGCAAACCAAACGCGGTATAGCGCAGCACGGCGGCAATACCGGCGACCACGATGATACTAAACAAAATGATCCACAGCCGGTTATAGGTCAGAACCAGACCGGTCGAAAATTCAATCGCGCCACTCATGAAATCAGGTGCGGTAACCTGCTGGTTGGTCGCCCCGAAAATCGTTCGGATCGCCTGCTGCAAGACAAGGCTGACACCCCATGTCGCAAGCAGGGTTTCAAGCGGCCGACCATAGAGAAAACGGATCACGGATCGTTCGATCACAACCCCGACCGCCCCCGCGACAAGGAAGGCTGCTGGCACTGAAATCACCAATGACCATGCCGACCCGGATGGCAGGATGGACCCAAGCGCCTGCTGCACCATAAAGGTGGTATAGGCACCGATCATGATCATTTCGCCATGCGCCATATTAATCACGCCCATCACGCCAAAGGTGATGGCAAGACCAACCGCCGCCAGCAACAAAACCGACCCCAGACTGATACCGCGATAGACATCCCCGATCGTCTGCCAGGTCGACAGGCGCCCCTCGACGGATTCAAGCGCATCCTGGGCGGCGGCAACCACTTCGGGCTCGTAACCTTCTGCCTCGGCACTGGCGACAAATTGCGACAGCACCGCACGGATTTGCGGCGTGGTTTCACTGGCCAGAACATCAATCGCGCTTAGGCGTTCTTCGGTGGTTTCACCGGCGGCCAGTGCCATGGTGGCCTGCGCCAGTTCCATCCGTGCCAGAAGTGTTTCATCCTCTTCGCGGTCAATCGCGCGCAGAAGCAATGGCAACATCGCCGGATCACGGGCATCCATGATCTGTTCGACCGCAGCACTTCGGATATTGAGATCCGGGCTAAACAGGTTCAGCGTCGCCAACGCGTCGCGCAGCGCACCCCGCAGGCGGTTGTTGATCTTGATCTTGGAGAGTTCCTTGGATGAACTTTCACCGACTTCTTCGCCGCTGACGATGTCGATATGGGTAAAGACCTTGCCCTTTTTGGTGGCGATGACGACATGCTCGTCGCTGTCGCGAACATAAAGGTCACCATCAAGCATGGCCTTAAGGATCGGGGCAACACGCGGATCACCGTCCGCCGCCATTTCTTCGATCACCGCGACCTTCTTGGTCGCACTTTTATCATTTAACTGTTCGGCGATGTTTCGCAGTTCTTCGTCGCTAAATGCCTGTGCGCTATTGGGTGTTGCGATCACAAGCAGGGCCAGACACGCAATCACGGCACCCAGTCGAAGGGCGACGTCACGCGTTTTGGCCAATGAGAACGGAGAACGGCGCAGCACTGAAAACATGTCATTGCGCATGATCACCAAACCTTTGAATTCAATATGGAAAATTGGATAAAGAAAACGCGGGCAGCAAACGGATGCCGGTTGCGTTGAAAATGAACAGGCCGGTCGCGTTGCCACGACCGGCCCATCCGAAACCAACTTAGTACATCGGTTTTTCACAGTTGCCGCAGACCCACGGATAGGTCCAGTCGGCGGTCAGCTTTGCGCTTTCCGGCAGGAAGTCCGACCATGCATCGCCAACGACGGTGCCTTCGGTTTCCCAAACGATGTCAAACTGGCCATCATCCTGGACTTCGCCGATCAGAACCGGCTTGGACAGGTGATGGTTGGTGTTCATGACAGCGGTACCGCCGGTCAGGTTTGCAACTTCCTGGCCATACATTGCCTGACGAACTGCATCAACATCGGTGGTGCCAGCCTGCTCGACAGCCTGTTTCCACATGTTAAAGCCGATATAGGTTGCTTCCATCGGGTCATTGGTTACGCGCGACTCATCACCGATGAAGGCGTGCCATTTTTCGATGAAGGCCGTGTTGGCATCGGACTCAACCGACTGGAAGTAGTTCCAGGCAGCAAGGTGACCAACCAGCGGCGCTGTATCGATACCAGCCAGTTCTTCTTCACCAACCGAGAAGGCAACAACCGGAATGTCTTCGGCTTTGATGCCCTGGTTTGCCAGTTCCTTGTAGAACGGAACGTTCGCGTCACCGTTAATGGTCGAAACCACGGCAGTTTTCTTGCCAGCAGATGCGAATGCTTTCACGTCAGCAACGATCGACTGCCAGTCAGAATGACCGAACGGGGTGTAGTTCTCCATGATGTCTTCATCGGAGATACCCTTGCCGTTCAGGTAAGAACGCAGGATCTTGTTGGTGGTACGCGGATAAACATAGTCGGTACCCAGAAGAACGATACGCTCGGCAGAGCCGCCATCTTCGCTCATCAGGTAATCAACAGCCGGAATGGCCTGCTGGTTCGGAGCTGCACCGGTATAGAACACGTTGCGCGAGCTTTCCTCACCTTCGTACTGAACCGGATAGAACAGCATGCTGTTCAGTTCTTCAAAGACCGGCAGAACCGATTTACGCGAAACCGACGTCCAGCAACCAAAGACAACGGCAACCTGTTCCTGTTCGATCAGTTCGCGGGCTTTTTCAGCAAACAGCGGCCAGTCAGAAGCCGGGTCAACAACAACGGCTTCGACTTGTTTGCCAAGCAGACCACCATTCTTGTTCAGGTCATCAACCAGCATCAGAACAGTGTCCTTCAGCGTGGTTTCGGAAATCGCCATCGTCCCGGAAAGAGAGTGCAGCACACCAACTTTGATGGTTTCTGCTGCTTGTGCGGCTGACATTGCCATTGCAGACACTGCCATGGCCCCGGCGCCGATGAGCGCCTGAAGCTTCTTATTCATTTATAGCCTCCACTGAGTTTTTATTGCACCGCCGTTGCACTTGCTAAAACCGTGCCAGACTCAGAGGCCATATCGAATAAAATCGCGAATCGAGGGATTCTCACGCAATAAGAAACCATTTTACAGCTATTTCGGGGAAAATATTTGCGTAAGCCGTGTTTTGAATGACTATTTTTCAATCATTGATTACATTTTGATTAATTTTTGATCATGTTGACGCCAGGGTTTTCACAGCCTATCTGGAGCGCGGAAGTTTCGCCTGCGCTGAGCTTATTGCACCACAATCTGCCCTGTGTCGGCCAGCTTCCCGCCCCGTCGGGAGACCGGCGGGGCGTTTCGATTTCTGGCTGTATTTGCCCGGGATTACTCGGCCGCCTGCAGTTCACGGTCCGGCGCGATCGCGTTAATTGCTGCGCGGATTTGATCCCGCAACCAGATCAGACCAACATCCTTGTCCGTCCACACAGCCCAGTTCATCCTCACCGGCGGAAACGCCACATCAATCGGCATCGGGCAATAAGACAAGCCGAATAACGGCGCATATTGGTTGGCAATACGACACGGCACAGTGGCAATCACGGCACTGTTTCGGGCCGCAGCCAGAAGCGGCATGAAATCAGGTGCCGCCAGAACAACATCAAGTTCGATGCCCATCCCTTGAAGCGCGACACCAACACACCCCGCGACATTCTCTGTCTGGGACAGAACCGCATGCCGCGATGCCAGATATTGCGCACGCGACATCGGCAGCGGCAAATCCAGAATCTCGGGATTAAAACAACAGGCGACTTCCGAGTTGAACAGAACCTCGCCGAAATGACCTGTGTCGAGCTGGCTTTTGCAGCCAATCGCCAGATCGATCTCGCCGCCATTGATCATTCCATCAACGGTTTCAGATGTGATGGTACGGCTCAAAATCTTGATGCCCGGTGCCTGTCGCTGCAAATGCTGCATCAAAACCGGCAGCAAAATCATGTCCATTTCACCGGTCACGCCCAAGCGGAAAACACGTTGGGCGGTTTGCGGATCAAAAGAATCCGTCGCATGAAGGGCGTTCTGTGCCTGCGAAAGGGCGGTGCGCACCGGCCCGGCCAGCGCACGGGTTTTGCTGTCGGCTGCATTTTCTGACCGACACGCACAAACAGATCATCGGCCAGCAACATGCGCAAGGTATTGAGATTGTGGCTCATTGCCGACTGCCCGATGCGCAGTTTCTCGGCCGCCTTGGTCACGCTCATTTCCTGCATCATGGCGTCAAACGCAATCATCAGGTTGAGGTCGAACGACCGTAAATTGAAATGATCAATATTATCCATGACTGGTATCGAATTGATTACTGACTGATCGCACTATAGCCTTTCCCCATCAGCTTACAACCCGCCGGCTCACACCGGCATGATTTGAGGGAAAAGAAAAATGCTATCACGTCGTGATTTGCTCAAAAGCACGCTTGCCGCCGGTGCCGTTGGCGCGATTGGCAGCACCGTCTTTGTGCCACTGGCCGCAAAGGCAAAGGCACCGCTGGTTGGCACACAGGCACCGGGCTATTACCGGGTCATGGTCGGCGATGTCGAAGTCACCGCCCTTTCTGATGGTGCGGCCCAGTTCCCGATCGCCGATCTTTACGTGAACACCACGCCCGAACAGGCCCGCCTGGCCCTTGCCAATGCGTTTCAGGGAACCCCAACCTATCTTTCGGTCAATGCCTATTTGCTGAATTTCGGGGATCGTCTTGTGTTGCTCGATGCGGGCACCAGCGATCTGATGGGACCGGCACTTGGCAAACTTCCGGCCAACATGATTGCCTCGGGCTACCACCCTGATCAGGTTGATGATGTCGTGATTACCCACATTCATCCCGACCATACTGGCGGCCTGACACTGGCTGGCAACAAGGTCTTTGCCAATGCCACCGTGCATGTTCCAGAGGCAGATGCCGCGTTCTGGCTCAGTGCCGAAAACAAGGCGACCGCGCCTGAAGACGCCAAGGCGTTCTTTGATCAGGCGGTTGCGGCCCTGACCCCCTATATCGATAGCGGCAAGCTTGCCAAATACGCACCCGATGCCCCGGCCATCGAAGGCATGGTCAACACCACTTTCCGCCCCGGCCACACGCCGGGCCACAGCGCGCTTTGGATCGAAAGCAAGGGCGAGAAGTTTGTTTACTGGGGCGACATTACCCATGGCGACGTCGTTCAGTTTGACGATCCGAATATTGCCATCGCCTTTGACGGCGACACCAACATGGCAATCAAATCACGCGAAGCGGCCTTTGCCGAAGCAGTACAGGAAAAATACCTGGTTGCCGGCTGCCACGTCGCCTTCCCGGGATTTGGTCATGTGCGCGAAGATGCCACGATGTATGACTGGGTACCGATGAACTATCGCGCTGACATTTAGGTTGGAATTGATCCCCCATCCCCGCCGACCTTAAAACAATCCGTCAACGCAAAAGAGCGGTCGTGCATTACGACCGCTCTTTCCTTTGGATATCGTCCCTGTCTGCCTATTCCGGCATGCCTGCCCGGATCCACTGACCAAGCTGCGCACGCTCCTCGTCGGTCATTTCCGTCATATTGCCAAGCGGCATGGCCCGGCCAATAACCGCCTGTGCGAGAACACGCTGCGCATTGGCTTCGATCTGGGCCAGATCATCAAACATCACACCTGCCGGGGCTTCGTCAAAGCCCTCATCACTCGGGTTGGCCGAATGGCAGGTCGAACAGCGGGTCTGAACGATGGCCAAGGCATGATTGGCGGTAATCACGTCTTCATCGGCACGCTTGACCGCATTCGGATCATAAGATGCAAACATCGCAAGGATCGCCATCCCCACCGCAGCCGACGGAAGCTGCCAAGCAATCGCCTTGCCGGTGCCGCCAGCATTGCGCGTGTTAAAGAAATGGCGCACCAACCCACCGATGATCAGGATCAGACCGACAATCAGCCAGGACTGATCATGGGAAAACAGCATCGAATAGTGGTTGCTGATCATCATCAGCAACACCGGAAGCGTCAGGTAGTTGTTGTGCGTTGAACGCTGCTTGGCCTGCAGTCCCAGTTTCGGATCAGGCTTTTCCCCAGCCACCAGGCTGGCGACGACCTTTTTCTGGTTCGGGATGATAATGCGAAACACGTTGGCGGCCATGATCGTGCCAATCATCGCACCGACATGAATAAACGCCCCGCGCCCGCTGAACACATGGGTAAACAGATAGCTTGCGGCCATGATCAGGATGAACAGTGCAACCGCCAGCGTATCGGTGCGTTTGCCAATCGCACTTTTGCATATGATGTCATAGATCACCCAACCGGCAAACAGGCTGCCAAGCCCAATCAGGATCGCATCCATTTTGGTTAGCGCCAGAACGCTTGGATCGATCAGATAGCTTTCGGCACTCCAGTAATACATGGTGACCAAAAGCGCAAAGCCGGTAATCCAGGTGAAATAGGCCTCGTATTTGAACCAGTGCAGTTCGGGCGGCATGGAACTGGGGGCGACCATCCATTTGTTCACATGATAGAAGCCACCACCATGCACCATCCAGGCCTCGCCATAGACGCCCTCATCCATGCCCGGACGCTTGCGCAGGGACAAATCCAGCCACACGAAATAGAACGAAGACCCGATCCAGGCGATGCCCGTAATCAAATGCGCCCAGCGCAGGATCAGATTGATCCAGTCCTGAAACAGAATATCCACGATGCTTGAAACCTCCGTCTCGCCTGTGCGCGGTTTCCGGCGCGCTGGCAGCCCTGCCTTGATGATGCCCCGGGACGCATGAATGGCTCTGATGGCAGCATTTTGCCCGGGTTTAATTCAGTCGATCTGTAACACAGTCCCCCGACCGCCTCTATTATTTAGGGGTTGAGCATAATCGAAATGACTTTCAAAATAATCTTTAAAATGGCAGAGTGTGGCCGCTAATCTGCACATATAATGAGTTAAAGCGCCCACCAGAAATCAAGAAACCGCCCTCAGACATCAGGAGCTTCCCGCGCCATGTCCGACTTTGAGGACATCCAGATTTTTGTCCGTGTTGCCGAACTTGGCAACCTTTCTGCTGCCGGGCGTGAATTGCGCCATTCGGCGGCTGTGGTGTCAAACCGGATTGCCCGCCTTGAAGAACGGCTTGGGGTGCGTTTGCTGAACCGCACAACGCGCCGGGTCAACCTGACGACCGAGGGGGATGTCTATTACCGGCACTGCCTGCGCATTCTTTCGGAAATGCAGGAAGCCGAAAACGCCATCGCCAACCAGAAAAATACCACCCGCGGCCCGGTCACGCTGACCTGCCCGGTGGCATTCGGCAACAAGTTCGTCGCCCCGATCATTCCGAAATTCGTTGAACAGAACCCGGATGTGCAAATCCGCCTGCATCTGTCGGATCGGTTGCTGGATCTGTTACAAGACAAGGTCGATCTTGCCATCCGCATTGCCGAGCTTAAGGAAAGCTCGCTGATTGTCCGCAAGCTTGCCACCAACAAACGCATGCTGGTCGCAAGCCCGGATTATCTCAAAAAGAACGGCGCGCCCAAGGTGCCCGCCGACCTTTTGAACCACAATTGCCTGCTGCTGCGCTTCCCGGGATCGCAGCAATATCAATGGACCCTGCAAGGACCAAATGATGAACCGCCGGTCACGCTGGCTGTCGCCGGCTCGATGGATTCCGATAACAGCGAAGTCCTGACCCGCTGGTGCCTTGACGGGCATGGCATTTCGTTGAAATCGAACTGGGAAGTGGATGAATATCTGCGCGACGGACGCCTTCAACGCGTCCTGCCTGATTACCAGCCCCCATCACATGCGGTCTATACGCTCTATCCGGAAAACCGTTATCTGCCGACGCGCGTCCGCGCCTTTGTCGATTTTCTGGTGGCGGAATTTGGCGGCACGCCGCCTTGGGAACGTTAAACAAATAGAACGCTAACCAAAAAAACGCCCCGAACAAATGCCGGGGCGTTTTTGTATTCGACCTGGGCTGGCCTAGTTTTTGGCAAGCGCCAGATACCCGCTCAGAACCGCAGCAACGTTTTGCCCAATCACATCATGGGCATAGCCGCCTTCCATGGTGAACATGGTTTTAAGCCCCATCCGCCCGATCATTTGCCCGATCCGGTTGAAATCATCGGTCTGGAGTTTGAAGTCGCAAATCGGTTCGGCCTCGTGGGCATCAACACCAAGGGCCACCACCAGCGCATCGGCCTGCCAGGTCAGAAGTTTCTGCATCGCCTTGGCAAAGCCAGCCCCCCAGCCCGCGAAATCACTGCCACCCGGCAGCGGAATATTCAGGTTGGCTCCCTGCCCGTCATTGCGCCCGGTTTCATTGGCATAACCCATGAAGAACGGGAACTGATGGGTTGGATCGGCATGGATTGAAATCGTCAAAACGTCGCCACGTTCATAGAAAATATCCTGCGCACCGTTGCCATGATGGTAGTCGATATCAAGGATCGCGACCTTTTTCGCCCCCTTGGAAATCATGTGCTGGGCGGCGATGGCGGCATTGTTCAAGAAGCAATATCCACCATAACGGTTGGCATGGGCATGATGCCCCGGCGGACGGGTCAGGGCAAAGGAAGCTTCGCCTTCGCTCCATGTTGCTTCGGCTGCCGATATGACGGTCTGCGCGCCCCAATAGGCTGCCTTCCAGGTCCCTTGGGTGAGCGGTGTATCAGATGAAATGGCGTACTGACCAAGACGCGCGCTGATATGTTCGGGCTTGCCGCCAGAAAAACCGCCCGTCGGCCAGACATAAGGAAAGGCGTCACCGCTTTTCCCCGCCTTGGTCCATTCGCTCCAGGCGTTTTCCAGAAAATCAATATAATCCGGCTCATGTATCGCGCGGATCGGGCCGATCCCATGATCGGTCGGATCCACCAGCTGCGCCTTGATCGCGTGGGCGACGGCATCGCGAATGATCGGAATACGCCGGGCATTCTCGAAACATGGCACCATGCGTCCGTGATGCATTTCGCCTGCCCCGTCATGGGCATCGTGGCGCGAATTGAAGAAAACCCGCATGGCACCGCTCTCCTGATTGAAAATCCTGACCGGGTACCATCATGACGCCCGACACATCCTGTTGCACGCAGAAAGCGGCTATTTCTTGGCGGTATAAAGCAGCTTTTCGATGGTATCGAGGAACACCCCCAACTGATTGCGCAGGCTTTCCGACTGATCGGCAAGACGACTGGCCATGTCGCGTGTGGTATCGGCAGCTTCCCCGGTACGCCCGGCCATATCGGAAACCACGGTGATATTGTCGGTAACTTCCTGTGCGCCGCTTGATGCCTGTTCGACATTGCGCGTGATGTTGGTCGACAGGTTCGCCTGAGTTTCGACATTGCCCGAAATCGTATCCGAACGTGCCGCCAGATCATCGATCACGCCTGCGATCTCGCGGATCGAACCGACGGACTGTTCAATCGCGGTTTGAATGTCCTGAACCTTTTCCTCGATGCTTTCGGTTGCCTTGCTGGTCTGGTTGGCAAGTCCCTTGACCTCGTTGGCAACAACGGCAAAGCCCTTGCCGGCTTCACCGGCACGGGCGGCCTCGATGGTGGCATTCAATGCCAGAAGGTTGGTCTGGGCGGCAATGTCGCGGATAAAGCTGACCACTTCAACGATCTCGCCAGCCGCCGCTTCCAGCTGTCCGATACGACCATCGGTTTCCTGGGCAAGGCCGTTGGCGCGGTTTGCAATTTCAACCGATTCACGTGCCTGTTCGGACACATTGCGGATTGCCTCGTTCAGCTCCTCGGACGCGGCCGAAAGTTCGCTGACATTGGCCGCTGTCTGGCGGGCCGCAGCGGCAACGTTGGTCGAACGTGAACTGGTTTCGTGCGCGATGGAATTGGCATCGCCGGATGCCTCGGAAAGGGCGGACGCGGCATTGGCAATGTCATCAACCGCGGCAAAGGAACCGCTTTTGAATTCATCAAGAATGTCAGCAAACCCGGACAGTTTCTTTTCGATGGAGGCACTTGCGGCATTAATCCGCTTGGCCGAAGACAGGTAATCCCCGACCAGCCCGGTTTCGACGATGCGTCGGTAATAACGGTTTTCGGAAACCGCCCCCATGGATGCCGCACTTTCGCGCAGGAACGCATCATTGCGGTCAATCAGCCGGTTGATCGCAATAAACAGTTCGCGCATGTCAGGATGACTGTCGACATTGGTAATGCGGGCTTCGTAATCACCGTCCGCTGCGGCCAGAACCACATCCAGTGCCTTTTTGATACCCGATTTTGAACCACCGAACAGAGACATTAGAACCTCAAACCTTGCATTTTCGGGAACCGCTTTGCGATCCTCTAGAGACTTTGGATAAACTCGTCGTATGACATGCCCATATCAGAAAGCTTCTGTGACAAGGCCTCGGATGCGGCATTCATGCCGTCCTTGCGATTGGGCAGACTGTCCTCGATCTTGCGGAGTTCCGCATAGAGAGGAATGATCGTTTCGCTCAGAACCTTTGGATCTGGCACCCGGCGGTTGGAATGGTATCCAATCACCTTGTGACTGGCATCAAAGGTCGGCGTCACATGGGCATAGACCCAATAATGATCCCCGTTGCTGGCCATATTCACGACATAGGCAAAAATCTCGTGACCGGATGAAATCCGGTCCCACATAAGCTTGAAAACGCTGCGCGGCATATCCGGATGTCGGATCAGCGCATGCGGCTTCCCCAAAACCTCACCTTCCGAATAATCAGAAAGGCGCAAAAACACCTCATTGGCGTAGGTAATATGCCCTTTGAGATCCGTCTTGCTGACGATCAACTCGTCCGGTTTGAAATGACGTTCCCGCCCAGAAGGCTGAATGCCTGAAGGCTTTTCACTCACCTTTAAGACCCCGATACTTTATTTTTATTTCCAAACATGCCCGCAATTTCGGGCTGCGGGCAGGATGAATTACTCGATTATCATGTGAAAATGATCGTGCGAAGCTAAATATTATTTTTCCACACGTTTCATTCTCAATACCTAACACAGTAATCTGGAATTATTATTGGATAAAGTATTATCCGATTAGTAGATATTCAACCTGCGCTTGCCATTTTTCTTTCTGCGCCAATCACGGATTTCCACTATCGGCAATCCATGTGACATGCGCGAAACGCGACACAATCACATTCATGAATTAAGCAACTTTGTAACGATTTCATGTATCATCGTTGCAAACGGGAACCGTCAGGGACACACCGATGTCGAAAGATCTTCGGAATTTTCCATATCGTGTCGTTATTCACGAGAAACATTCCGCCCAAGCTGTGCTGGACTGGCTCGACATCAATGTCATGAGCAAGAACTGGACGATGGGCATTCGGAATATCGAACTCCCGCGCGGCGACCAGAATGCCCCGATTGTCGATATGGTGATCTATTTCAGTCGCCGTGAAGATATGGAACGCTTCCGCGACAAGTGGGCCGGTAAAACCCGCGAACACAAGGTCAAGCTGCATGGCTGGCGCGCAGCACTCTATGCCTTGCGGCATCCAAAAACCGAAATGATCGCCTATGAAAAGTCAGACGAACCAAGCCCGATCGGTCCCAAGAAGCCAACCTGACAAACCGTCATAAGAAAAGCCCCGCGCAAGCTAATGCACGGGGCTTCGTCATTGAACCGATCCGGATGGATCGGAAATCCGACTTATTTCGGCAGTTCGGCATCGATGCCTTTGATGTACCAGTCCATGCCAAGCAGCATGCCGTCATCAGCAATTTCGCCTTCTGCAACGCGCAGTTCCCCTGCCTGATCATAGATCGGGCCAGTGAACGGGTGGAATTCACCCGAAGCAATCTTGGCAGCGGTTTCTTCTGCCAGTGCTTTCACGTCGTCAGGCATGTTGGTGTACGGTGCCATTTCGACCATACCGGTATCAATGCCACCCCAGGTGTCTTTGGATTCCCAGGTGCCATCGGCAACGGCCTTGGCGCGGGCAACATAGTAGCTGTCCCAGTTATCAACGATCGCGGTCAGCTGTGCCTTCGGTGCGAACTTGATCATGTCAGACGCCTGACCGAAACCAAGAACGCCACGGTTTTCAGCAACCTGAAGCGGTGCCGGGCTGTCGGTGTGCTGAACCATGATGTCTGCACCCTGGTCGATCAGGGCCTTGGCAGCATCGCCTTCCTTGCCCGGATCATACCAGGTGTTGGCCCAAACGATTTTGACCTGCACGTCCGGGTTAACCGACCATGCGCCCATCATGAAGGAGTTGATACCACGGACAACTTCCGGGATCGGGAAGGAGCCGACATAACCAACGATGTTCGACTTGGTCATTTTACCGGCGATCACACCAGCAACATAACGGCCTTCATAGAAACGTGCGGCATAGGTCGACAAGTTGTCGGCACGCTTGTAACCGGTTGCATGTTCGAATTTCACATTCGGGAACCGCTTGGCAACTTTTTCGGTCGGGTTCATATAACCGAACGAGGTGGTGAAGATCAGGTTGTGGCCAGTCTGGGCCAGCTGAGTGATCACGCGTTCAGCATCGGCACCTTCCGGCACGCTTTCGACAAACGTGGTCGAAGCAGCATCGCCGAGTTCAGCTTCGATGGCCTGACGGCCAATGTCATGACGATAAGACCAGCCATGGTCACCAATCGGGCCGACATAGACAAA
The DNA here is from genome assembly GCF_000300275.1 of Thalassospira profundimaris WP0211. Lineage (GTDB taxonomy): Bacteria > Pseudomonadota > Alphaproteobacteria > Rhodospirillales > Thalassospiraceae > Thalassospira > Thalassospira profundimaris. The sequence goes on from NZ_AMRN01000001.1 coordinate 155,071, forward strand.
ACCGGCCTTAACGTCTTCGGCCTGGGCTGCACCCATGCCGGTTGCGAGGGCACCAACAGCCGCAACGGCGGCAAGTGTGCGCTTCACGAGGCTTGCATTCATAGTTTCAGTCTCCCTGTTAGACACTCAATCAGGATTTATACGTAATTCCTGATCGCAATCAATGACGCGTTCCTGCACAAACCAAATCTCAGACAAACCGGCCAAGCCGTGACCGGCTTGTGTGAGGTTTGGCAAGTACAGTCTTCCTCCCGTCGTCGGGCCGAAACATCATTTAACGTGTTCCGGTCCCGCTGTTAAGGCCACCGAAACCCTATTGGGCGGCCCTGAACGCCTGACCGATACAGGCCGGCGCATTCAGTCTGATTTTCGCACGGTCGCTTGAAATAATCACCAGCACGATCACAGTCGCCAGATACGGCAACATCGACATGAACTGGCTTGGCACATGAATGCCAGCCCCCTGCGCATGCAACTGCATTACCGAAATCAGGCCAAACATATAGGCCCCGGCAACCAGCCGCCCCGGACGCCACGTGGCAAACACCACCAGCGCCAGCGCGATCCAGCCACGACCGGCCGTCATGTTTTCTGCCCACATCGGCGTGTATGAAAGCGACAGATACGCGCCACCAAGGCCTGCCATCGCCCCGCCAAACATGGTGGCAAGATAGCGGATCTTGATCACGGAATAGCCAATCGCATGCGCCGAATGATGGGAATCCCCAACGGCCTTAAGAATGAGACCCGCACGTGATTTGACAAGAAACCACCAAATCCCGATCACAGCCGCAATTGACAGATAAACCAGAAAGTCCTGCCCAAACAGGATCGGGCCAATGATCGGAATGGCACTGATGCCCGGGATCGAAAGGGCTGGCAGCGGATCAATCGCAAAGCCGACAAAGCCCGATCCGACAAGGGCTGAAAAGCCAACCCCGAAGATCGTGAGCGCAAGCCCCGTCGCCACCTGATTGGCCATCAGGGTGAGTGTCAGGAATGCAAAGATCAGCGACATCAATGTGCCCGCCACAACAGCGGCCAGAATGCCGAGCACAGCCGACCCACTGGAAGCGGTCACCGCAAAACCGGTAATCGCCCCAACCAGCATCATGCCCTCGACACCAAGGTTAAGCACACCGGATTTCTCGGTAATCAGCTCACCCGATGCCGCCAGCAAAAGCGGCGTGGAGGCGGTGATTACTGTCAGGGTAAAGGGAACAATCCATTCCATTATGCGGTTCTCCCTTTTGCCGCGATGGAGCCGAAACGAATGCGGTATTTGGTCAAAACGTCACTGGCCAGCAGGAAGAACAGCAAGATGCCCTGGAACAGCCCGGTCACAGCATTGGGCAGGCCGAGTGTAATCTGCGCCAGTTCGCCACCCAAATAGGTCAGCGCCATGATCAAGCCGCCAAACAGAATGCCGACTGGATGCAAACGCCCAAGGAAGGCCACGATGATCGCGGTAAAGCCATAGCCGGGCGAGATGGATGGCTGTAGCTGCCCGATGGGGCCGGAAACCTCAAACAAACCGGCCAGACCGGCCAGCGCACCACCCAGAAGAAGAGTAAACCAGACCATACGTTTTTGACGGAACCCGACATGGCGGGCGGCCTGTGGGGCCTTGCCGACAACACGTAGCTGGAACCCGATCACCGATTTTGACAGCAACAACCAACCGGCAATCACGACAAACACCGCAACGGCCGTACCAAGATGCACACGCGATCCTTCAAAGATGATCGGAAGCAAACCGGCATCCGGGAACGGGCGTGATTCCGGGAAGTTGAACCCTTCCGGGTTCCGCCACGGACCATGCACCAGGAAGCTTAGAAACAGCGTTGCGACATAGGTCAGCATCAGGCTGGTCAGAATTTCGTTGGCATTGAACTTTGTCCGCAGCAACGCCGGGATCGCCCCCCAAAACGCACCGCCCAGCGCGCCCAGCACAAACATGGCTGGCATCAAAAGGATGCTTTCGCTGTCATGGAAATAAAGCGCCAGACCACCGCCGAAAATCGCCCCCATGGTCAACTGGCCTTCGGCCCCGATGTTCCAGACATTGGCCCGGAAGCCCATGGCAAGACCGACCGCAATGATGACAAGCGGGGTCGCCTTCACAAACAGCTCGGAAATGCCATAGCTGTTATTGATCGGCAGAATGAAGAACGTATAAAGCGCGTCAAACGGGTTCTTGCCCATAAAGGCAAAGATGATCCCGCCGACGACAAGCGTCATAAGGATTGCCAGAACCGGCGACAGATAAACCATCGCCTGTGAATGCTGGCGACGGGGTTCAAGCCTGACCAACGCGACCTCCCTCTACTTGCGTGTTGTTCGCCGGGGTCGCGTTGCCTTCAAGATCATGAAGTCCCCCCATCAACAGACCGATTTCCTCGATGCTGACATCGGCCATCGGACGCGGTTTGGACATTTTGCCCTCCGCCATCACAACCACCGAGTCACAGATGGCATAAATCTCGTCCAGGTCCTGCGAAATCACCAGAACCGCCGTACCCTTTGCCGCCAGATCCAGCAATGCCTGATGAATGGCACTGGCCGCCCCGGCATCCACACCCCAGGTCGGCTGGGAAATCACCAGAACACCCGGGTCCTGCAAAATCTCGCGCCCGACGATAAATTTCTGAAGGTTGCCACCCGAAAGCGATCCGGCCTCTGCCCCGGAACCAGTGGTGCGCACATCAAAAGTCTTGATGATGTTATCGGCAAACGACTTGGTTGGAACTTCGCGGATCAGACCGCGTGCCGAAAGCGCCATGCGCCGGAATGCGGTCAAAAACCCGTTTTCCGACAGGCTCATGTCCGGCACAGCCCCATGACCGTTGCGTTCTTCGGGAACAAAAGTCGCGCCCAGTCGACGACGGCGGCGCGGGCCGAAATGTGCAACCGATTTGCCATCGATCTTGATGCTGTCCGGGGCCGCTTGTTGTTCGGTTTCCCCGGCAAGGGCGCGGAACAATTCGTTCTGACCGTTCCCGGCAACCCCGGCAACACCCATGATTTCGCCACCGCGCACCTCAAGATTAATCCCCTTAAGGTCGGTACCGAACTGCTCATCACTTTCAAGCGACAGATTGGAAACCGCAAGCCGCACATCACCAAATTCGCGGGATTTTCCCCGGTCCGGCGCGGTCAGTTTCTGGCCGATCATCATTTCGGCCATCGATTTTGCGGTTTCTTCGCGCGGGTCACAGCCGCCAACAACCTTGCCGCCGCGCAGCACAGTTGCCTTCTGGCACAGGGCCTTCACTTCATGCAGCTTGTGGCTGATATAAAGGATCGCACAGCCTTCATCGGCCAAACGACGCAACGTCTCAAACAGCTTTTCGACTTCTTGCGGCGTCAGGACCGAGGTCGGCTCGTCCAGGATCAGAAGTTTGGGATTCTGCAACAGACAACGCACGATCTCGATGCGCTGACGCTCCCCAACCGACAGCGTGTAAACATGACGGTCCGGATCAAGCGGCAGGCCATAGGTCTTTTCGACCTCAAGCACCTGCTTGCGCAGCGCATCCATATCGCGCACGTCATTCATCGCAAGTGCGATGTTTTCAAGCACCGTCATGGTTTCAAACAGCGAGAAATGCTGGAACACCAAGCCGATCCCCATTTCGCGCGCATCATGCGGGCTTGCGATCGTCACCGGCTTGCCTTCCCAGATCAGCTCGCCCTCGTCGGCCTGCAGCACGCCATAGATGATTTTGACAAGCGTACTTTTGCCCGCGCCGTTTTCACCCAAAAGCGCATGGATTTCACCAGGCTCGATACGGAAACTGATATCGTCATTGGCCAGACAGCCCGGAAAGGCTTTGGTCACGCCGCGCACTTCAAGCTGCGCTGGCCCTGCCCCCTTCACGGTATTTGCCCCGGCTTCACCGGTCGTTGACGTCACTGTTGCCACCCCCATTTAGCGATATGTCTTGCATCCAGCACGCGGTTTTACCGCATAACGCATTGCAGTCAAACGGTCTCAATATTCGATCTTGTCGGCTTTGGCATCCCAGGCGGCAAACACTTCGCGCGCTTCGGGCAAATCGACATGCACAATTGGCAATGAACGATCTTCGATCGGCTTTGCCACCTCATCATACAGAAACTGATCATCAAATCCGATGGCAGCAGCATCTTCGCGGCCATTGGCATAATAGATCTTGTCAAGACGGGCCCAATAGATCGCAGACAGGCACATCGGGCAAGGTTCGCAACTGGTATAGATTTCACAGCCCGACAGATTGAACGTGCCAAGCTTGGCACAGGCCGCGCGAATGGCGCTGACCTCGGCATGGGCCGTCGGGTCGTTCTGGGACGTCACATTGTTCCATCCTTCTGCAATCACTTCGCCATTGCGAACGATGATTGCCCCGAACGGACCACCGCATCCCTCATCCATCTTTTGCCGCGACAAATCCACGGCATGGCGCATATGGCCCTTGGCGTCACACACAGCCAAACTCTCCTCTACGAAACCTCTGGTCCGGTTGCCCGAACCGCCTGACAGGCCGTCATTGCGCGGCCCTTTATCATTAATATTGCCCTCAAAGAAGGCTTTAGGGTCCGGACCTACTAATTTGGTTCGAATGGTCGCTCAGATTTGTGCGGATACGCGAAGCAAAACCGCAGGAAGATATTTATCTTTCAAGGTTCTGCGACAAAGTAGTCCGTGCAAATCTGAGTGATCCGAAGGACAGAGCTTATATTTGCAAACTCCTGCGTCAAATCCCTTGAACGGGATGCCGACCCGTTCAGGGGTATCTTCCTTGTATTTCACAAATATAAGCTCTGCCATTCCAATCAAATTAGTAGGTCCTGACCCTAGCCGTCGCCCAACCCGTCTGATGCGGATTTTGGCATTTGCGTTTGCGTCATCTGTGCTTCACGCACCGATAACACCTGTGCGGCAACCGATGCCGCAATCACCACCGGCTGTTTGCCGGTAATGCCTTGAATTCCAATCGGAGTGGTCAGACGACCGATCTCAACCGGGCTCAACCCCCGGTCTTCAAGCCGTCGGATAAAGCGTGCACGCTTGGTTTGGCTGCCGATCATGCCAACAAAACCAAGATCATCGCGCACCAAAGCCGCCCGGCAGATCTCGAAATCAAGCGCATGGTTGTGCGTTAAGATCAAAACATGCGCCCCGGCCGGGATATCGACGACCTCTGCTTCGGGCTTATCACTTTGACAAACCTGAACATTTTCGCCTTCAACCCCCGCCAGAAACTCATCACGCGAATCGATCAGGTGAATATCAAACGGCAAAGGTGCCAAGGCCTGCACAACCGCCTTGCCAACATGGCCGGCACCAAAAATCCATATTGGCGTGCGCGCGTCATCAAGGCGCAAACAAAGCGTTTCCAGCCCATTTAACGTAACAATCCCACCGCGCGCCGCACCAAAGCTGTCTGAGAGCATCTTGGCATGCGGCCCACTTACGCGCCCGATGTCGCTGCAATCGGTCGGTACGGTCACCCAATGGCCAGCCGCACGGATCGGTGCGGTTTCGATTTCTTGCAAAACCGTGCGCAGCGTCTCTTTGGCGACCCCGCGCAACAGATGAAAACCAACCTCGACCGATCCACCACAACATTGCCCAAGACCGGGACCAAGCGGAAACCGGGCGATCTCGGCAACGGCCATCTTGTCGGCACCCGCGTCAAAACCTTCGCGCACCCGGCGTGTGACCTGATGTTCAAGGTTGCCACCACCAATCGTGCCCGAAATCGCATCCGGCGTAATCAGCATGAAGGCGCCGACTTCCCGCGGGGTTGATCCGCGAATGGCCGCAACACTGACCAGCATCACCGGACCGGGTTGGGACAACAGCCTGATATGATCGCGCCGCGACAGGGTCATGACCTATTCCCCCGCCATCGATTGTGCTGAATGAACCTTTTCGATCATCCGCTTGGCGCAATCGGCCACCGCATGCAAAACCGCCTCGGGCGTTGCCGGGGTATCAAGGGCCGGGACAATCTTGTGGCCCGCGACCGAGGCCACTGCATCGGCAATCGCCCGATGCACCGAAATCGCCAGCATCAAGGGCGGCTCACCAACCGCCTTGGACCGGTGAATGGTTTTTTCAACGTTTCGTCCTGACGACCAAAGCTCCATACGGAAATCTTCCGGTCGATCCGAACATGCCGGGATTTTATAGGTCGACGGCGCATGGGTGCGCAGGCTGCCTTTATCATCCCACCACAGTTCTTCGGATGTCAGCCATCCCATGCCCTGAATGAAGCCACCTTCGATCTGGCCAAGGTCAATCGCCGGGTTCAACGACCGGCCGACATCATGAATGATATCAACGCGCGTCACCTTGTATTCGCCGGTCAGGGTATCAATCAAAACTTCGGAGCACGCCATGCCATAGGCAAAGTAATAAAACGGCCGGCCCGATGAACTTTCGCGGTCATAATGAATTTTCGGTGTGGCGTAGTAGCCCGTGGCCGACAGCGACACACGCGCCAGATAGGCCTGCTTGATCAGATCGGCAAAGGCGAGCTCTTCCTTGTCGCCGACAATGATCTTGCCCGGCACAAAGCGCACAGCACTTTCCGCCACACCATATTTCTCGGCAGCAAAGGCAATCAGGCGATTCTTGATCGTCATCGCCGCATCGCGTGCCGCCATGCCGTTCATGTCCGCCCCGCTTGATGCTGCGGTTGCCGATGTGTTGGGGACCTTGCCGGTATTGGTCGGGGTGATCTTGATCTGATCCAGATCGATCTGGAATTCCTCGGCCACGACCTGGGCGACCTTGATAAACAGGCCCTGCCCCATCTCGGTCCCGCCATGGTTCAGATGCACAGACCCATCCTGATAGACATGGATCAGCGCACCCGCCTGGTTCAGGAAGGTCGTGGTAAAGGAAATTCCGAATTTCACGGGCGTCAGCGACAGGCCCTTTTTCAAAACCGGGCTTTCGGCATTGAACGCCGTAATCTCTTCTCGGCGTTTGCGATAGTCGCTGGCTTTCAGGATATCGTCGGTCAGCTCCGAAAGGACATTATCCTCGACCACCATATGGTACGGGGTCGTATCACGACCCTTGCCACCATAATAATTGGCAATGCGCACATCCAACGGATCACGCCCGACGGTCATCGCGATTTCATCAATGATGCGTTCAATCGCGACCATGCCCTGCGGCCCGCCAAAACCACGAAACGCCGTGTTTGACACAAGATTGGTTTTGCAGCGGTACGACCGGATTTCGACATCGCCAAGGTAATAGGCATTGTCGGTATGGAACATCGCCCGATCGGCAATCGCGGCTGACAAATCGGCGGAAAAACCGCAATTGGCCGCGTATTGAAGATCAAGGCCGCAAATCCGCCCGTCATCATCAAAGCCGACATCGTAATCGACAATGAAATCATGGCGCTTGCCGGTCATAACCATGTCGTCATCACGATCAAGGCGGAACTTGGCCGGACGTCCGGTTTTGGTCGCAACGATGGCGGCCAGTGCCGCCCATTGCATTGCCTGCGTTTCCTTGCCGCCAAACCCGCCTCCCATGCGGCGCACTTCGACCGTGACCGCATTGGCCGGACGGCCCAGCACATTGGCAATATTGTGCTGCACTTCCGATGGATGCTGGGTGGAGCAATGCAGCAACACATCACCATCCTCGCCCGGAATGGCAAAGCTGATATGGCCTTCAAGGTAGAAATGATCCTGCCCGCCAATCTCCATCCGCCCGGCATGGCGATGCTTGGCACGCGCCAATGCCGCCTTGGCATCGCCCTGCTTCATCACATGCGGCGGTGCGACGAAAAGCTGCTTTTCCAGTGCCTCGGCAACATCCAGAACCGCGGGCAGTTCTTCATATTCAATCTCGGCCAGTTGGGCGGCCGCACGGGCCTGCGCCCGGGTTTCGGCAGCGACGCAAAAGACCGGCTGGCCATAAAACTGCACGATGCCATCGGGCAAAACCGGCTCGTCATGGGTATGGGCTGGCGAAACGTCATTGACGCCGGGAATATCATCGGCGGTCAGAACGCAAACCACACCCGGGGCCGAGCGGACCTTGGAAAGGTCCATTTTGGTAATCTTGCCATGCGCAATGTTTGATGCACCCGGTGCCAGATGAAGCGTTCCAAACGGCTCATTGATGTCATCAATATAAACCGCCTCACCCGCCACATGTTTCTGGCCGCTATCATGTTTGGAGCTGGATCGAACACCACCGCTCAGTCCCGCGGTCGGTGCGACAACCTCGTCCATATCGGCTTTCAAAACCTGATCAGACATGGGCCGCCTCCTTGCCAACAAGGCGGGTGGCAACGTCCGGCGCATTGGTTTCGATAAACAGCTTGGTCAAAAGGTTTTGCGCCACCAGCATGCGGTATTCCTTCGATGCCCGCATGTCAGTCATCGGTTCAAACTCGCTGGCCAATGCCATTTGCGCCGCATTGAGGTTGGCTTCATTCCAATCCTTGCCGATCAGCGCCGCTTCGCACTTTTTCGCACGCATCGGGGTGCCCGCCATGCCACCAAAGGCCGCACGGAATTCGGCAACCTTGCCGTTATCATCAACCTTGATGGCAAAGGCCCCGAGAACGGCCGTGATATCCTGATCAAACCGTTTGGAAATTTTATAAGCCTTGAACACCAATCCGCTGTGCGGTTTGGGCACAATCACGCTTTCAACAAACTCGCCCGCAACCCGGTCTTGTTTGCCATAACTGATAAAGAATTCTTCAAGCGGCACTTCACGACGCACATCGCCCATGCGCAGCACGATCTTGGCCCCCAGCGCAATCAAGGCCGGCGGCGTATCGCCAATCGGTGATCCGTTGGCGATATTACCGCCCACGGTCCCGGCATTGCGGATTTGCCGTGAGCCAATCCGGCGCACCAGTTCACCAACATCGGCGGCCACCCGACCCAGCGCCTCATGTGCCCGGCTATAGGTCACACCAGCCCCGATAATCAGCGCATCTTCGGTTTCATAAACCGACTGGATATCGGCGACATCGCCAATGTAAATGATCGGATCCAGACGCTTGAGCATCTTGGTCACCCAAAGACCAACATCCGTCCCCCCGGCCAGAACCGTGGCATCCGGGTGCGCCACCAAAAGGGCCGCTAATTCATCAGATGTGCGCGGCGCGAAATAGCGCCCGGCCGGATGTTCAAGCGCAAGCGTGCCTTCGCCTTCGACCATCGCAGTCAATCTGGCGGCAATATCCGCACGGCGTTTTTGTTCGGCACTGTCATTTGCGGCGACACCGCCGGCCTTGCGCGCGGCCTCGATAATCGGGCCATAGCCGGTGCAACGGCAAAGGTTCCCGGCAAGTGCATCATTAATCTCACCGCGGTCATCCTCGCCGCCATCCAGCCACAGCTGATACAGGCTCATGACAAAGCCGGGCGTACAGAAACCGCATTGCGATCCGTGGGTATCGACCATCGCCTGCTGAACCGGATGCAGGGTACCGTCCGTCGATTTAAGATGCTCCACGGTCAAAAGCTGTTTGCCATCAAGGGTCGGCACGAACTGGATGCAGGCATTTACCGTGCGATACGCCATTCCGCCCTTGCCATCGGGTTCGCCCAGCACAACCGTGCAGGCCCCGCAATCGCCCTCGGCACAGCCTTCCTTGGTTCCGGACTTGCGTTCGGTCAGGCGCAGATATTCAAGAACCGTCATCTGCGGATCAATATCACGCAGGCTGCGCTCCTCGTCGCCGAGCAAAAAACGGATATCAGAACGGAAGGATCCGGTCGCACTTGCCATGTCTGTCCTCAGCTACCGCGATAGGTGGAATAGCCGAACGGCGACAGCAACAGCGGCACATGGTAATGCGCCTGCCCATCAGAAATGCCAAACCGGATCACGACCTGATCGAGGAATTTCGGATCCGGAAGCTCTGTCCCGCTGGCATCAAAGTAATCACCGGCATGGAAAACAAGCTGATACTGGCCGGGTTTGAAAGAGGCCCCCTCAAGCATCGGGCCTTCGGTGCGGCCATCGGCATTGGTCACGGCTTCGGCAACCATGTCATCATGGCCGTTGTCAAAGCGATGCAGCTCAATGCGGATTCCGGCCGCCGGGCAGCCTTTTGCCGTATCCAGTACATGGGTGGTCAGTCGTCCCATGCCGGGCCTCCTCTCTCGTTCTTTAATTTTATGAGCGGTCGCTTCTCCCCGGGAACGGCATTCTGTTTATGAAGTTTTGTGCCGAACCATTTTTAAGCGATCTAAAATCGTCGCATTACACCCCGTCCGGGGGAAAGAGGCGATAACGTGAAACTATATCAACAAATCTTTGAAAAACGAATAGAACCGTTTCAGGCATTATGAACGGAAACACAGGCAAAACGCTGTGAAAGACCGCGAAAAACGCGGCCCCGATCTGATCCCGTCCAGGAACATTATCAAAACAGCCTTGATAGTGCGGCACGTCTTTGGCTTCGCATCCGCAGGTTTCTTTCTTGCTGCGCTGCGGCCGATGGTTAATGCTACACCAAACAGGCCCGACAACAAAGCCGGGCGTACGGGATCAATCCCACAGAATTCAGGAGAAGGTTCGCATGAACGACCAGACATATGCGCGTGATTTGATTGGTTATGGTGAAAACCCGCCCAAGGCCAACTGGCCGAACAAGGCGCGCGTTGCTGTTCAGTTCGTGCTGAATTACGAAGAAGGCGGCGAAAACTGCATCCTGCATGGCGATCGCGCATCCGAAGCTTTCCTGTCTGAAATCATCGGTGCTGACATGCGCGAAGGCGTCCGCCACATGAGCATGGAGTCGATCTATGAATATGGCTCGCGCGTGGGTGTCTGGCGTATTCTGAACCTGTTTCGCGAACGCCAGATCCCGATCACCATCTTTGCCGTCGCCATGGCGCTGGCCCGTCACCCCAGGGTCGGCGAAGTCGCCATGAAGGATGGTCACGAGATCTGCTCGCACGGCTATCGCTGGATTGACTACCAATACATGCCCGAAGATCAGGAACGCGAACACCTTCACAAGGCGATCGAGATCATCAAGAACGTCACCGGCGAACGTCCGCTTGGTTGGTATACTGGCCGCACCAGCCCCAATACCCGTCGTCTGGTGGCTGAGGAAGGCGGTTTCCTCTATGACGCCGATGATTACAGCGACGAACTCCCGTTCTGGAGCACCCAGACCGACACCCCGCACCTGATCGTGCCCTATACCCTTGATGCCAACGACATGCGCTTTGCCGCCATGCAGGGCTTCAATTCCGGCGAACAGTATTTCCAGTATCTCAAGGACAGCTTCGACACCCTTTATGACGAAGGAACCGAAACCCCGCGCATGATGTCAATCGGTCTGCATTGCCGTCTGGTCGGGCGTCCGGGCCGGTTCGCGGCCCTCAAGCGCTTTGTTGATTATGTCCAGAGCCACGATAATGTCTGGTTTGCCCGCCGCATTGATATCGCCCGTCACTGGCGCGAACATCACCCGTTTGGCGGCGAATAAAGAAACACAAGGTCCCAATGACAGAAACCACCCAATCCCTGTTTGAAACCCGCCCACCCAGCACACTCGCCGAGAGCGCGTTCGTGTCGCTTTATGGCTGGGTTTACGAACATTCTCCGTGGGTTGCCCATCAGCTTTATGAACGCGGCATCGCCAAAAACCTCGACACCCCTGCGGCACTTGCCGATGCCATGGCGGCCATCGTCAATGGCGCGGTTGATGACGACAAACTCTCGCTTCTGCGCGCCCATCCCGATCTTGCGGGCAAGCTTGCGCTGGCTGATCTGACCGAGTCATCACAAAGCGAACAAAAGGGCGCCGGGCTTGATCAATGCACACCGGGTGAACTTGCCCGCTTTACCGAGCTTAATGATCTCTATAAACAGAAGTTCGGCTTTCCGTTCATCTTTGCCGTCAAGGGTTTCCATCGCACCGATATCCTCGAAGCGTTCGAGCGGCGCGTGAAAAACGACCCGGAAACCGAATTCAATGAGGCGATCGCACAGGTTCACCGCATTGCCAAATTGCGGCTCGAAGCGCTGTAGGGTTTCACCACAGCACCAGACGCAGCAATCACCTGTGACCGCCAGATAATAAACGACTATTTCAGGATAAAAAGACCATGAGCCATCAGGAAAACACCGACGTACCGGAATTTGCACGGCGCTTTGTCAATCTGGCCGACGAACGTCTGGGCGCAGAAGCAATCTTTGCGACCGACGATTTCTTCGCCGACAAGCAGCGCATGCTGCAAACCGCCGACGCGGTGTTTTACCCTGACCGCTATGACGATCACGGCAAATGGATGGATGGCTGGGAAAGCCGCCGCAAACGCGTCGAAGGCCATGATTACTGTGTCGTCCGTCTGGCGACATCGGGCCGAATTTACGGTGTCGATATCGATACCAGCCACTTCACCGGCAACTTCCCGCCGGCTGCTTCACTTGAAAGCTGCTATTGCCCAAGTGGCGATCCGACCGACGACACCAAATGGCATGAAATCGTTGCCCCACTGGGCCTTGGTGCCAGTGCGCATCACTATGCCGATGTCACGTCCGAGGCAATCTATACCCATGTGCGCCTGCACATCTACCCCGATGGAGGTGTCGCACGCCTGCGCGTCTATGGTCGCCCGAACCGCGACTGGACGGAAATGGCCGCCAAGGGCGAACAGGTCGATCTGGCCACAATGATCAATGGCGGTGTGGTTGTTGGCTGGTCCGATGCCCATTACGGCAACCCGAATGCCATTCTGGCACCGGGTCGCGGGGTGAATATGGGTGATGGTTGGGAAACCCGCCGCCGTCGTGAACCGGGTAATGAATGGCTGATTGTCGAGCTGGGTCATCCGGGCGAGATCGAAAAGATCATTGTCGATACCTGCCATTTCAAGGGCAACTATCCGGACCGCGTATCAATCCAGGGTGCCTATGTTGACGGTGAAAAGGACAAGTCACTTCGTGCACGTTCGATGTTCTGGTCGACCATCCTGCCTGAAAGCAAGATGCAGGCCGACCACATCCACGAATTCGATGCATCCGCACTTAGTGTCAATGGTCCGGTCACCCACCTTCGGGTCAACTCAATCCCCGATGGCGGCATCAGCCGTTTGCGAATTCTTGGCAAACCGACCAAGTAACGGGGCAGGATCATGCAGCTTCCCATCGAATATCTGACCCCGGATGCCTTCGCCCCGTTTGGCGAGGTGATCTCGACCGCCACCGCACGCGACACCTACAAGATCAATCAGGGCACCACGACCCGCTTCCATGATATCTCGCGCGTTGATGTCAGCGACGAAGGCGGCGCCCCGATCATCAGCATCTTTCGCGGCACCCCGCGGCCCAAGCCGATTGAAATCAAGATGATGGAACGCCACCCGCTGGGCTCGCAGGCCTTCATCCCGCTTGCAGGTCAGAAGTTCCTGATTGTCGTCGCGTCAGGCACTGAAACGCCAAAGCCCGAGGACCTGCGCGCGTTTCTTTCTGATGGCACCCAAGGTGTTACCTACGCCAAAAACGTCTGGCATCACCCGTTGCTCGTGCTTGAAGAAGACAGCGATTTTCTGATCGTGGATCGCGCAGGGCCTGGCAACAACCTCAATGAAGTCGACCTGCCACTGGTCGACGGCGAAGTCATCACGCTGGATTGGGCGTAAAGCAGCAAAGTGACGAAATAACAAAGGCCGGGAATTCCCGGCCTTTTTCTTTTCCTGTTGCAGATACTTCTTACTGCGCCGGTGCCGCCGCCCCGCCATTCAGATCCAAAGCCAGCAAGCGCTTCTGAATGGTCTGGGACAGAACCGGACCAGCCCCCGCTTCTAACGCGCGCTGATAGGCTGCCCGTGCCATTTCAGTCTTGCCCATCGCCAGCGCATTATCGGCGAAATGCGCGATATGCTCGGCCGTTGGCATTGCTTTGTTGGCACGGATAAACACTTCTTCAGCTTCCTGATATCGCCCCTGTCGATACAGGATCAATCCATAGGTATCGAGGGCACCGGGATCATCCGGGGCCACCTGCAAGGCCTGCTTTGACAGGCGTTCGGCCTCCTGCAGGTTTTCGCCGCGCACCGCATAATGATAGGCGAGCCAGTTGGCCGCCCCCATATTGCCCTGGCCTGCCGCCTGATAGGCCTCGGCCGTCATGGTATCGCGGTAAGATGTGATCACGCTTTCAATGGCACTTTGATCAAGCCCATCCACCCAGGTCAGCCCGACCCGCACCGCCTTGCAGCCTTGTGCATTGGCCTGCTGGCACATGGCAACCGCCTCCTCGACCGCGCCAATCACCGTGGCATTCGGCCCGGCGGCATATTCCTTGCCCGCCGCATCGCGCGCCATGGCCTTGAAATCAATCATCGCCCGATAGCGATCATCAACCTTTTGCTCGGTGGGCGCGGCAAACATATCCTGCGCCTCCCACTTCGGGGCAGTTTCCCCGCAGGCAGCAAGGCCCAAAAGAAAACCCAAACCAAGAAAAGGCGCAAAAGCACGAACAGATGAAATAACGCGATGGGACAAGGCGAACGTTCCCTGCTTGATGAAAACCAGACCAGAACCTTAGCGGTTTTGCGTAAGACAGATATTAACAAAGCGCGACAAATTCACAGCCGGAACTTGACATGAATACTACTGGGTAGCACCATCTATCTACCAAGGGAGCGCATCAATGACCGTGAAGTCGTCTATTTCTCTGACAGATAGTCAAAACGCCTTTGCCCGCGAGCTGGTCGCACAGGGCAAATATCCCAGTGTCAGCGCCGTGCTTCAGCAGGGCCTTGAGTTACTGCGCGATAAATCCGAAACCGAGTCTCTTGAGACCGAGGCGCTTAGACAGATCCTTACAGCCCGGCGCGAAGGTCAGTTTGTCTCCAACACAGAGATGAAAAACCGGATTTCGGCCATCGCGACCAAGAAACGTACATCGCATGACCTATGAGGTCATCTATTCGGCAGATGCCGAACGTGACTTTGAACTGATTTTCGACTTTCTGTTTCAAAGCTATGTCGGCTTTGGCGAGCACCCCGACAGTGCCATTTCCCACGCTCAGCAGCGCCTTCTCGATATTCATAGCGACATCGAAAAACTCGGTAATACCCCTTTTTGCGGCACCTTGCATGACGCCATATTACCCGGACTTCGTCACGTAACACTCGGCCGTGCCATTGTCTGGTTTGATATCCTTGAGGACGCACAGACAGTCCGCATCCTCGCCATCTTCTTTGGCGGTCAGGATCATGTCCGCCATATGCTTGCCCGGCTTTTGCAATAATCAGATTTCGAAAGAAAAAGCCGCCGGGATCATTGATCCTCGGCGGCTTTAACAAGCAGGCATCATACGCCAATATCAGGGCAACAAGCCTGCGGCTTTACGCGCGGCGTTCTGCGATCATCTTTTTGATTTCGGTGATCGCAAGCGCCGGGTTCAGGCCTTTCGGGCAGGTGTTGGTGCAGTTCATGATCGTGTGGCAACGATACAGACGGAACGGATCTTCGAGCGCGTCGAGACGTTCACCGGTATATTCGTCACGCGAATCTGCCAACCAGCGATACGCCTGCAACAGAACAGCCGGGCCGAGGTAACGGTCGGAGTTCCACCAATAAGACGGGCACGCGGTCGAGCAGGAGAAGCACAGAATGCATTCCCAAAGACCATCAAGCTTGGCACGCTCTTCACGCGACTGCAGACGTTCGCCATCCGGCGGGGTCGGGCTGTCGGCCTTGAGCCACGGCTCGATCGATGCGAGCTGCGCATAAGGCTGGGACAGATCCGGCACCAGATCCTTGACCACCGGCATGTGCGGCAGCGGATAGATCTTTACTTCGCCCTTGATGTCTTCGATCGGCTTGAGACACGCAAGCGTGTTACGGCCATCGATGTTCATCGCGCACGAACCGCAAATGCCTTCACGGCAAGAACGGCGGAAAGTCAGGGTCGCGTCGATCTCGTTCTTGATCTTGATCAGCGCGTCCAAAACCATCGGCCCGCATTTGTCGAGGTCGATGTCATAGGTGTCGGTACGCGGGTTGTCGCCACTGTCCGGATCAAAACGGTAAATCTTGAACGCACGGACATTCTTCGCGTCAGCCGGCGCAGAGAACGTTTTGCCCTCTTTGACGACCGAATTGGCGGGAAGATTGAATTCTACCATCTCTCAAATCCTCTCTTGCCGCGCCTTAATAGACGCGCTCTTTCGGCTCGATATACGACACTTCATCGGTAAGGGTGAAGTTGTTGACCGGACGATAGGTCAGATCAACGCCATAGCCCTTCTCGGTGTCGACCGTCGCAATCGTGTGCTTCATCCAGGTTTCGTCATCGCGCTTCGGGAAATCTTCGTGGGCATGTGCACCACGCGATTCATGACGCGCTTCTGCCGAATTCATGGTTGCAGCGGCACAGGTCATCAGGTTCTCAAGCTCGAGGGTCTCGACCAGGTCCGAGTTCCAGATGAGGGATCGATCCGAAACACCGACGTCGGGAAGCGTCTTGGCGGTTTCAGAAAGCTTGTCCTTGCCCTCTTTCAGGATTTCCGAGGTCCGGAACACGCCACAGTTACCCTGCATGACGCGCTGCATTTCCAGACGGATATCAGCCGTCGGACGCGAACCTTTTGCCCAACGCAGACGGTCAAAGCGTGCAATCGCCTCGTCGCCATCGGTGGTTTTAAGTTCTTTGAAGGATGATTTGGGATCGACCACTTCGGCTGCATGCAGGCCACATGCACGGCCAAACACAACAAGGTCAAGCAACGAGTTCGTACCCAGACGGTTCGCTCCATGGACCGAAACGCACGCCGCTTCACCAGCCGCCATCAGGCCCGGAACAATCGCGTTCGGGTCTTTGGCAGTCGGACGAAGAACCTCGCCCTTATAGTTGGTCGGGATACCGCCCATGTTGTAATGGACCGTCGGCAGGACCGGGATCGGTTCCTTGGTCGCATCAACACCGGCAAAGATTTTCGCGGTTTCGGTAATGCCCGGCAGACGTTCCCACAGCACTTCCGAACCAAGATGTTCAAGGTGCAGGTGGATGTATTCGCCGTGTTCGCCAACACCACGACCATCACGGATTTCCTGTGCCATACCGCGCGAAACAACGTCACGCGATGCAAGGTCCTTAACGGTCGGCGCATAACGTTCCATGAAACGCTCGCCTTCGGAGTTGGTCAGGTAACCACCTTCACCACGGGCACCTTCGGTAATCAGGCAGCCTGAACCGTAAATGCCGGTCGGGTGGAACTGAACGAATTCCATATCCTGAAGGCCAAGGCCCGCACGCGCCACCATGCCATGACCGTCACCAGTACAGGTATGGGCCGAGGTGCAGCTAAAGAACGCACGGCCATAACCGCCAGAGGCCAGAATGACCATCTTGGCGTTAAAGCGATGCAGCTCACCGGTATCGAGATCCCAGGCGACCAGACCTTTGCACGAACCGTCTTCGTCCATGATCAGATCAAGGGCGATATATTCGACAAAGAATTCTGCTTTGTGCTTCAGGCACTGCTGATACAGGGTATGCAACATGGCATGACCGGTACGGTCGGCTGCGGCACATGCACGTTCAACCGGCGCCTTGCCGTGGTCACGGGTGTGGCCACCGAACGGACGCTGATAGATTTTGCCATCTTCAGTCCGCGAGAACGGCATACCGTAATGTTCAAGTTCATGAACCGCCGGAACGGCGTTACGGCACATATATTCGATCGCGTCCTGGTCACCGAGCCAGTCCGAACCCTTGACGGTGTCATACATATGCCACTGCCAGTGATCCTCGGACATGTTACCAAGCGAGGCACCGATACCACCCTGGGCAGCAACGGTGTGCGAACGGGTCGGGAAGACCTTGGTGATACATGCGGTTTTAAGGCCGGCTTCAACCGTACCCAGTGTCGCGCGCAAACCCGCGCCACCCGCACCCATAACAACGACGTCGTAGTTATGGTCGATAATTTTATAAGATTCACTCATTGGCTCAGGCTCCGGCAAAAACGATACGCAGGACTGATACGATGGCCGCCACAGACAAGAACGCTGCGACCGCCTTGATCAGCATCAGCGAGATCACTTCTGCTTTACGGTTATGCACATAATCTTCGATCACAACCTGCAGGCCGTGCGTGAAATGCACGGCAACACTGACGATCATCAGGATCATCATGGTTGAATGGAAATACGAGCTCAACCAAGCGTGAACGGCATCGTAATTCGCCGTGTGCCCGGCAAGTATAGAAACAATGAACCAGATGCCGAGCGGAAGGTTTGCAGCAGCCGTAACGCGCTGGGTCCACCAGTGCGAAGAGCCACTTTTGGCAGAACCGAGACCGCGGACACGGCCCAGATCGGATTGCATCTTCATGACAAGTTGTCCCCTCTTGCCCGGCCTTAGGCCAGACCGATGATCCAGGTGAGAATGGTCAGCACGACTGCCGCGCCAAGGACGATCGGGTTGCCTTTGGCAGCACCCTCATTCGTCAGGCCGCGACCGGTATCCCAGACAAGGTGACGGATCCCGTTGCAGGCGTGGTAATAAAACGCCGCCGTCCAACCGAACAGCAGCAGCAGACCAAACCACGAGGTGAAAAATCCGTGATAGCCGTTAAAGGCTTCACGACCAGCGCCGGCACCAATCAGCCAGGACGCCAAAAATACGAAACCAATGGCAAGGCCGACACCCATCACGCGGAAGGAGATGGACATCTTTGCCGTCATCGGAAGCCGGTACACCTGCAAGTGCGGAGACAGCGGCCGATTGGCTTTGCTCATAGCGGAATTGCCTCTTCTCAAAGTAGCTGGCGGGAAAGCAGGGTTTATTTACCCATGCAGCGGGTTTGAGTCAATCTGAACCCCTTTGTAAACCAAAGAAATCAGTGACAAAACGCCTCAACTGCCTCCGTTAAACTACGTAGGTTGACCTCTCAGACACCGTAAACACCCTGCGGGAAGGGCGCTGCGAAGGACACGGGTCATTCACTTACGGCGTAACGTGCTTTTAGCAATCGCACAATTAGACCTTCTTACGCAAGGAAACTGCCAGCGGATCGGGTCTTATTTATTGCAAACACATATGAATGCGCCCTCACCCGATCAAGACCGGGCCCAGGCGCGCGGCGAAATTACCCTGGCGCAGCCAAACGAAAAGTTAAGCCGCCCCAGGATTTATGACGAGTCAGCGCGCGATCAGCACCGTGTAGTCGAAATCAAGCAACACATCAGACCGATATTTGCCATCCGCGTCCTTAAGCGGGAAGTCACTGGCTTGACGGTCGCGGACCGCGACAAGGCGCAGGCGAAGCCCGCCAAGATCACGACGACCGGGCACCTCGAACTTGCCCAGAACTTCCGACCAGGCAAAAATCGTATCCCCGGCAAAGGCCGGATTGGCGTGCGCACCGGCATTGATTGCGGCAATCCGGAACGCGTTGCCAAGGCCATTGAATGAAAGGGCACGGCACAGCGAAATGATATGCCCGCCATAGATCAACCGCTTGCCAAATCGCCCGCCATTGGCCGCGACCTGATCGAAATGAACCTTGGCGGTGTTTTGATAAAGCCTTGTTGCGATCTGATGTTCGGCCTCTTCCAGGGTCATGCCATCGACATGATCGATCTTTTCGCCGACATAATAGTCATCCCAGCGGTGCGGTGATCCGGAAAGCTCGGTCGAATAGCCCGATACATCAAGCCCGACCGGGATCTGAAACGCCTCGGGCGCGACCACGCCGGGCAATTCCGGCAGAACCGTTTCCGGGGCCGGGGCACTCTCATCGCGTTTGCGCACCATGACCCAGCGATTGTAATCAAGCACCATCTCGCCGCGCTGA
Organism: Thalassospira profundimaris WP0211; assembly: GCF_000300275.1. Lineage (GTDB taxonomy): Bacteria > Pseudomonadota > Alphaproteobacteria > Rhodospirillales > Thalassospiraceae > Thalassospira > Thalassospira profundimaris. The sequence goes on from NZ_AMRN01000001.1 coordinate 174,881, forward strand.
TTGCGCCCGACGGAATTGACATAAACCACACCGGTCTTGCCGTTGGAATTTTCCTTGATCCCGGTGACGGTAGAAACCGAACTCACCGTATCGCCGGGATAGACCGGAACACCAAACACACCCCCGGCATAGCCCAGATTGGCCACCGCATTCAGCGACACATCGGGCACCGTTTTGCCAAACACCATGTGAAAGGCCAACAGGTCATCCACGGGTGCTGCCTTAAAGCCGATGCTTTGGGCAAACTCGTCAGACGACTGCACGGCAAAGCGCGGGCCATAAAGCCCGGTATAAAGGGCAACATCCCCGCTTGTGATTGTGCGCGGCGTGGCATGGCGGATTTCCTGTCCGATCTGGAAATCCTCAAAATAATTGCCCGGATTGGTCTTTGACATTCAATTGCCTCCCTGAAGGCCGTATTTCTATCTGATAGCAGTGCGCGCCAAATTGGCTGTCTTGGATGCAGCCAATTGTTCGTCTGGCGCGAACCATATGTCTTGTACTGTTCGGGCGCTTAGGCGCCGTCCATTTCCGCGATCAAATCTGCCATCGCGACCAGTTTCTTGGCCGACACCACATGCAGATTTTCAATCAGCTTGCCATCAACCACGACCACACCCTTGCCTTCAGCACTGGCTTCCTCGTGGGCGGCAATGATTTTACGCGCCCAGTCGATCTCGGCCTCTGCCGGGGCAAAGGCTTCGTTGGCAGCCGCAATGGTTTTGGGATGAATAAGCGTCTTGCCGTCAAAGCCAAACGCGCGCCCCTGCTTGCAGGACGCCTCAAACCCGGCATCATCAGACAGATCAAGATGCACACCATCCAGAATGACAAGCCCATAGGCCCGTGCCGCCAGCAGACACAGACCAAGGCTGGTCACCATCGGCAGACGATCCGGCGTATGCGCACAGTTCAGATCCTTGGCAAGATCGGACGTCCCCATGACAAACCCGCCCAAACGCGGATGGGCACCGGCAATTTCCTTGGCATTAAGCATCGCAAGCGGCGTTTCCATCATGCACCAGATGGTCATGCCTGCGTGCGCGCCTTCCGCCTCCATGATATTGGCAACCTGTCGCACCGTATCGGCACTTTCCACCTTGGGCAGCAGGATGGCATCCGCCGATGTTTTGGCGGCTGCAACAATATCGGCATAGCCCCACGGCGTGTTCAGGCCGTTCGTTCTGATCTGAATTTCGCGTTTGCCATATCCGCCTTCGGCAAGGGCTGCGACAATCTGATCACGCGCGGTATCCTTGGCATCCGGGGCCACCGCATCCTCAAGATCCAGAATAAGCCCGTCGGCCGGAAGCGTGCGCCCCTTTTCAAGGGCACGGGCGTTCGATCCCGGCATATACAAAACAGAACGGCGCGGACGTGGGGCTGCAGCCATCAGGAATCTCCCGTTTGATAATATTCGTACAATATTTGATATTTATTTTTACGAAAATTACCCAAACTCGCTTTTCACTGCAAGCCACTTTTTGCGGTGCGGCATACCAACCAGATCATAAATTATTATTTAACAATCAGTACTTGCTGATCGTATGGCGATAAAGCTAATAGTATTAGAGGGGTCTAGTACACACAGTAATTGAATCCAGGGGTCTCAATGAAATTGCAGCCTGCTAAGGCGCTGGTCGCAACGCTTTGCGCTACCAGCCTTCTAAGTGGTTGCGTTACCAATGGCGGTAACGGCAACTTCCTGAGCACTACACCCGGTGCAAATGGTGAATGCGAGTACAACGAAGCAGCCTATGTGATCGGCGGCGCATTACTCGGTATCGGTATCGGCTTAGTCGCAGGTGGTGACAATCGAGGCCTTGCAACAATCGCCGGCGGCGCTGCTGGCGGCCTCGCGGGTAAAGGTTTGCAATCTTACCTTCAGAGTCGATGCAAGGAGCTCGCCGCCGTCCAGAAGAAGATGAAAGAGAGCGACCTCAATGTTCAGGCCGTAAATGCTCCTGCGCCAAGCAGCTGGGTTAATCCCGACGCAGCAAAAGACAAAGAAGGTGAGCAGGGAATCGTTGTCACTGTGTCAAATGCTGCAATGTTTGAGATTGGCTCCGCAAAACCAACCTCAACGGCCGCGTCAGACCTGGAACAACTGGCAAAAACCTATGCCGGCAAAAACCGCAAGGTTTTGATTGTCGGCCACACAGACTCCAGTGGGTCTGAAGACCTGAACCGGACACTATCGGAAAAGCGCGCACGAGAGGTTGCCAAAATCTTTGAAAGTAGTGGCGTACGTGTTGCCGATCTTTACTACAAAGGTGCCGGTGCTGATCGGCCGATCGCCAGCAACCTGACCTCAGAGGGACGAGCCGCCAACCGACGGGTTGAGGTTGTTGAGCTCAGCTCCGAGGAAGGAATCATCGCCTATGACAACTTTGTAGAGAGTGACCCAACTCTTCCGGCAAGGGTTGCCGCCTCGGAAGAGGCCCCGAGCGCGCCCCAACCGCCACAAAAGACAAACCCAACCAAAGAAGCGGAGCCGGCACGATCACCAGAGCTGGAGGCCCCATCAGTTAGACCGACAGTTGTCGCAGCTCTGAAGTCGGGTCGATCAATCGATTTGGGCGGCGAGCCCATCTCCAAAAGTGATCGAAATCTGGCTGCCGAAGTCAAGGAAGGCGATGAAGAGGAAACATTCCTTTCGTCGCTCTGGCCTATTTCAGATGCGAATGCAACCAATCAGGACATCATGCTTGGTACGACCTGTATCAATGACACTTATCGCCCGGTTGGTAGCATCATGTCGCTTGACGGCGACATGCCGGTTCGCCGCACCTCCGACTACATTCCCGGGCTTTATTCGACCTCGTGGCACGACACCGTAAATGGCCACCTCGTTGGTTTAACCAAAGTGGCTGTACTGGAAGACAGCGGATTGGTCGACAAGGACCCCGGGTTGCTAATCTTTGAAAATTACAAGAAGGGTGATCAGGACCCAAAGCTGACCGCCGAAGGAACCGCCAGATCTTATGTCGGGGAAAATGGTGTTATGTATCGTGTATTCTTCAACGAAAGTGCCTGGCCCGTTCGGTGCATTGATACAATTTTCCCCCGCGGCTCCGCCCGGAGTGGTCAAGCTGAAGCCCGCATATACTACGACAAAGACAGCGAAGTTTTCGCAACCGCGATGGATTTGAAAACCGCTAAAAGCACGGAAAATTAAAATGGACGAACTTTTTTCACTCTTGTACGCATATCGCACAATAGTCGGCGCCGCGCTAATAACAGTACTGCTTGTAATCGTCATCTTTCATTGGTGGGACGAAGTAAAACTTTTCTTCAAAAGCATGATGTATGGCCTTCCACTTATTGGGAAAACTCGCAGATTAAGTAAAGACCTTGCTGTTCGCAAAGACGGGTGGTTCGCTGCTGAACGAACTCTTTGCGATGACTTTTCGGGCGACATCAGAAGAATCGCTGCAGATCCTGACATGTATGATCGCGCAAAAAGCTACCTTGGCAAAGTGCAAGAACTTGGTCGAAATGAACTTGGCATACTCATGCGCCTCATGCTGCTTGCGATGGTGGTAGTTGAGGCTCTAGGGTTTGCATACGTGCTGGCTGGCAACACATCTCCTGGCGCCAGTGAGAAGCTCGAAGTTCAGTACGCTATAGGTATCGCTTTCCTGATCTCAATTGTTCTGGTTTTCCTCACACACCACACAGGGCAAGAACTTCATAAACGTAGTTTAATCAGCAAAGTTCGTACTTGGTCATGGCATGATCGCAACGAAAACCGCCGAAACCTCATCGGGGACATGAATAAGGTCAGCCTGGAGCACGACCAGGTTGATGACGCGGAGCCCGCTTATCTTCATATTTTGCATAGAATTGATCACAACGGCAAAGCAACGCCAGGCTTTCCGATCTGGACAGTAATTACACTAATTGCAATTATTGGAGTTGCAACTACAGCGACGTATATTCGCTACGAAACCTATATTAAGGAAAAAACAAGCGAAACTATAGGCGCTTCACCAACTCCAAACTCTATATTTTCCCTCGGGAATCTAGAATCGAACGATTTACCCGACGCCTTGACAGCTCCACAGGACGAAGCCCTCTCCAAGGCCAAAAGTGAGCAAGAAAGTGCGCAGGATGCAGCCAGCCTAACAACCTATGGCGTCCTTGCAGCAGTTTTCGTTCTCATTCAGATCATGGGTATTGGGATTGGTTATAAAACCGGCTTCGCTGGCAAAGAAAGTCTTGCAGCAAGGCGCATTATACGCAACTTCCCAAGCCGCACCTCCTATGAAGCTTGGTATGAACGCAAGCGGGATGCAATTGCGCGCGTCGCACAAAAGCACCTGTCCAACCTTCAGGTACGTTTGACTAAAAATGCCGCCGCCACTGGGGTGGATAAAGCTCACCGGGAAGTTCTTCAACATTCTGCTGATCGCACATTTATAGATCATCACGAACAAGCAGAGATCAGAGCAGAACGTTCTCGCCTAGAAAGCGAAAAAAGAAAAGCGGCACGGACGGTCGAGGCCAAGCAGGACATGCCGGAAAGCTTATCCAACACGACTGAACTGACCCAAACAGACACAACTGATACACCTGCGGCACAAGAAACCGAAGAAGAACGCTCTGCACGCATTCTTAGGGAAGTACTCGCCGAGAAAGCGGCGAAGGAACAAGAAAAGCAAGTCGAAACCGACGAAGAGATGCGCGCACGTCTCCGAAAGGAGAACGGACTCGATGCTTAATATCCTGTGTCCAAAACCGACAAGGGTGCTCAGGCACTTCTTAGCTATGGCTGTGCTTTCAGCTGGCCCGCTCCTTGGCTTCCTCCCGCAACCGGCAAAAGCCGCAACTGCAAAAATCGGAAGCTGCTATGAGTTAGTCCAACTGGGGGATGTTAATCCCCCAGCATTGGAGCGTGACTTGTATGTCCTAGTCGACCAGACGATGGAACTACCAGAAAAGCTGCAAGAAGAAGCATATCAAAAGATTATCAACTTTCTCAGCCCCGGCGACACCATTCAGGTTATTGGCTTTTCTGCTAATGCCGCAGGTTTCTATACCGAAGTAATTTTCAAAGGGGTTATTGACAAACGTCTTGTCGAGGAGGCCCGCTACTCTGTCCCCAAGAAGGTTTTGCGCCAGCTTGACCAGTGTTATCAGATGCAGGATACACAAGTCCGGCAATATTCGGGGCGGGCGCTGATTCATGGATTTTCCAAGGCAACAACCGAACTTCCCAAAACAGAAATCATCTCAAATCTCTCTGTTGTTGCAAAAGACGTGATCGCCAAGTCTGAAACACCGGAAAAGCATGTTCTGATCGTTTCTGACATGATGGAAAATTCTGATCTTCTCTCACTGTACGGTGGAAGACTAGAAAGCCTCAGTGTCGATCAGGAAATCAAAAAACTCGGCGACAAGCTGCCATTTGAAGATATGGACGATGCAAAAGTTTATGTCATTGGTGGTGGTTATCTCTCCAATGGCAAATACCGTTCATCTTTGGCTCTGAAAGCGCTGGAGAATTTCTGGGCAAGCTACTTTGAACAATCCAATGCGATGCTTAAACAATTTGGCACACCATCATTGCTGAGCGGAATTGGCGACTAACTAAGTTGCTCCCGTACACGTAAAAAACTGGTCACCAGCATGTTGGTGACCAGTGGCGCGTCGTTAACGAGACGCCTATCTATCCGAGACACGACCACTTTGTCTTGAAGTGGATTTTGACGACGAACGCCGCGCTATGAGCAACCGCCTCTAGAATAACAGCTTCGGGCTCAGTCCGGCAAAACCGCTGCCGGCATTTTCATCCTCTACCGTGACAATGGCACTCCGCCCGGCAACAAGGCGGACATCCTCGGGCACGGCTTCAAGCTCGACCCGGACCGGAACGCGCTGCGCCAGCCTTACCCAGCTAAAGGTCGGTTTGACCTGTGCCAGTCCGGCGGAGTTGCCGGATCGCTCGCTATCCTGAATGCCGCTTGCGATACTGACGACATGGCCATGCAATGGCTGGTCTTCGCCCATCAGCATCACGTTGACCCGATCGCCAATCGCAATGCGCGGCAATTTGTTTTCTTCAAAATAGCCCGCGACATAGAACGAGCTGCTATCGACAAGCGCTGCAATCGGACTGCCCGCACCGACATAAGCCCCCCGACGTAGCGAGAAGTTGGTAACAACCCCATCCACCGGCGCAACAACCCGGGTACGCGCAAGGTTCAGTTGCGCAAGCGACAAGTCCGCACGCGCCAGATCAACATCAGCCTGCGCAGTCGCAAGGTCGGTTTTTACCTGTTCCTTTTTCTGATCACTGACAACATCGCGATCAAGCTCGCTATAGCGTGAAACTTCGCGTTTGGCCTGATCGCGCGCGGCAATCGCATTTTCAAGTTTGGCCTGCGCCTGATCGACTGCCACCTGATAGCGCGCCGGATCAATGGCAAACAGAACGTCACCTGCCTTGACCGGCTGGTTATCCTTCACCAACACATCTGAAACCAGTCCGCCGATATCAGGCGCGATTGAAATCACATCGGCACTCACGCGGCCATCCCGGGTCCAGGGTTCGTTCATGTAATAATCATACAGATGCCATCCGCCAACACAGGCAATTAGCACCAGAAATGCCGTAAACCCGATGCGCAGGCTTTTCAAAAGAGTGTTTTTCATAACAGTACCTATTTCAGAAAGACGGCCGAAAGCCCTGTCAGGATCAGCACATAAAGCGCAAGGTCAGTCAGCGCCGGATGAACGGTGATTTTGTAAAAACCGATCTGCGCCAGACCAAATCGGGTGACCTTCAGGCACCCCCATGCAGCAATGGCCAGAACCAGAAAGCCCGGGACATACAGGCCGTAAAGATTAAATGTCGGATTGATCATGCTGTTTCCCCCATGATCGTCGGCTGGGCTGGCAACATGCCGCCGCCGGAATGTTTGCGCAGGCGTGGTACGCCTGTTTTTGAAAGCGTGCGACGCAAGGCAACCAACGGCAAAACAAGCCGTTCGCGCTCTGCCGCTGCCAAATCACTGACCGCCATGCGAAGAAGGTTGTCGACCTCTTCGACAATCCATGGATCGGGCAACCGGTCCGGATCGGTCAGGCGTGCCTCGAAATGTCGCGCAATCGACCGTAACAGCACCTTGATGCGATCTGAAACCCGCTTGTTGGTAAACAAAGTCGTCATGCGCAGGTCATAAAGTGCGGAGGCAATGGAGACTTCCGGCATCACCCGGACCAGGGTGTCACGACGCTGCGGTGCCATTGCCAACCTCGGCAGGATCAAGCCCTGCCGATCCAGCAACCGTCGCACAAGGATCAAACGCCCATGCGCGAACGATCCACGTGCAACCGCTGCGATGTCACGCCAGTTGGCGCGAACCAGACGCATGATCGACTGGTCTGCCGGCACGACCCGGATCAGGGCAGTCGCAACAGCCGCCGCGGCAAAGCCGATCAGGGATGCGACGCCACCACCCAGAATACTCTCGATATCGCTACTAAAGGTCGTATCAAGGTTCAGGATCATGACAAGGTTGACCACCATCGCCAGTCCGAACCCATAGGTCACCTGCGATGTCATGAACACACCAAGCACAATGCAGTAAGGCGCAAACGACAGAACCAACAACGGAAAGCCATCAATACCCGGCAGGATCATCAGATTGTAAAAAACAACCCCGCCAACAGCGATCGTGGTGTAGCGCATAAAGCCTTTAAGCGCCGGAACAGGATTATCAAGAAACGACATGATCGAACTGCCAACCGCCGCCATCATCGCTGCGGTCCCACCAGCATTCCAGCCAGTGGCGATCCAAAAGGCACAAACGGCAATGACCGCCACCATTGCGGCAATACCGCTGCGCACGGCCCCATTGGCATCGCGGTCCATGCCCTCGGCACCTGCAGCTCCGTACCAGCGGCCAAGCACGTCAGACGGGGCTTTGCCCGCACGAATACCGTCCCACAAAACGCGGCAGTCATGATGGAAATCCAACAACCGGTGCAACCGGTCACACAGATTGATCATCAAAAGCCCGCCCCAGTCATCTGCCTGGCGGATTTGATCACGGAACGCTGTCACGCGGTGATGCAAATCAGCGACCAAAGCTGGATCATGGCTCTCTTGATTGATGTGCTTGATAATGTCATCGCACAGACGACGCAGTTCTTCTGGCACCTTAACATCCGCCGCCTTTAGGGCCGTCAGGCGATCATGCACTGCAAAGCAAACCGGCAGCAGAGACGCCATGGCACTTTGCAAAGCCTGCAATTCCCGGGTTTGCCCGGCAAAGCGGGATTTCTCATAGCCCAGATGCAACGCCATGCCGCGCAACTCGCCAAGGTCACTGGCAATACGCGCCCGGTCGCGATCAAGCTGATCGGGGTCCATATCAGCATCAAAACTTTCGATCACCAGTTTGGCAACATCGCCCATCCAGCCATCAATCTGCGCGGCAATAACCGGACCGAGATGGCGCGGCAGGATGATGTGGCCTACCAATGTCGCGCACAGAATACCAAGGGTGATTTCCTGAAAACGGGCAATCGCGGTTGGAAACACACTGATTGGGTCGGTCACCGACGGAAAACCGATCAGGGCAACCGTATACCCGGCCAGCATCAGAACATAACTGCGCGGGGTGCGATCAAGGCGGGCAAAGAACAGGCACACGCCAACCCAAAGCGCCAAAACAGCGCTCAGCACCATCGGCGCATTAACCAGATTGGGGATCAGAATGACCGCGACCACCGCACCAAGCAGGGTACCCAAAACACGATAAACCGCCTTGGATGCCAGAACCCCGGAAAGCGGATGGGCAACAATATAAACCGTCGCCATCGACCAGACCGGGCGATCAAGATCGAACGCCATGGCGATATAAAGTGCCAGCACCGCTGCCGCGAACGTCTTGATCGAGAAAATCCAATCGACTGGTTTCGGCCGGAAAGACAGGATGTTTTGTAACATGCCGGGTCCTCCTGCCTATTGTGACCGGTCACGCGCATCCAGTTGGGTCAGCAACTCGCGCATGACATCAAGGGTGATGTTCAGATGCTCTTCGGAAACATTTGCGGTCAGCTCTCCGCGCAAATTGCCCAGCAAAGCTTCTATCTCGACGGCCTTTTCACGGCCCGCATCGGTCAGGGCAACCATCTTGGCCCGGCGATCACTGGGATCAGAGACACGCGTAACCAAACCGTCTCGTTCAAGCTGATCAATGACGCGGACCAGTGATGGGCCCTCGACACCAATTTCCTCAGCGATCAAGCCTTGGCGTACCGCACCGCCATGGCGATGCAAAACGATCAGAGGCATGACCATGGTCTGCGAAAGCCCATGCGCCTGAAGGGTGCGATTGACCTCGCGCTGCCAACAACGCGCCACGCGCATCAGGGCACTGCCAAGGGTCAGATAAGGGGTGTTTTGATCAATATTTTCCATGCCCGGACCATAACAGAAAAATTAGATAGGATTCTAACTATTATAATCCTATCAGTTATGACCTGCATGCATAGATGCACCATTGCCGCATGCATATCTGCATACGGGCCTTCGAAATACACATGTGAAACAGAAAGTTACGCTCTATTCCGGCTTTCCGAACAAACCGGTCATCAGCATGCTGGTCACGGATGGCACTTCATTCAGCGCCCGGCCATTGGCCAGAAACACCACCACCGTGTCCTGCTCCGGGAACCAGGAAAATTCGGCGGAATAGCCAAAATAGATCCCGTCATGGCCCCAGACGGGGCCCCAGTCGCTTGAACCGATCATAAGCCCATAGCCATAAGACCCGTCACCGGCAAAAACGGTATCGGTTGTTGCGCGTTCAATCGCGTTCGGGCCCAGCAGCACACCCTCAACAAAAAGCGCACGGGCGAACTTGACCAAGTCCTCGGTCGTTGAAATCACCCCGCCATCGGCCAGTTGATCGCCGACATCGTAATCCGTGACGTCTTCAAGCTGCCCGTCGCCATTGGCATCATCAAAGCCCCGCGCCAGCGATGCGGGCCTTGGAAATCGACCAAAGGATGTATTGATCATCTCGGCCGGTTCAAAAATCCGGCGATTGAACACCGCCTCGATATGGTCACCCTCGACCGCCTCGATCATCACGCCGAGCAGGATGAAATTGCTGTTGGACGGCGCATAGTTTGTTCCCGGCGCAAAGTATGCTTCCCGATCGGCAATCAGCGGCAACAGCTCGACATTGCGCCAGCCGTGCTGCGGGTCGCGCCCGACCAGCTCGAAAAAGAACTCACCATCAAGGTAATCGGGAATGCCCGAACTGTTGCGCAGCAAATCACGAATGGTCGCACGATCGGCGTTGGCAATGCGATCGCGGAAGGCTCCGGGCAGGTATTTACCAATCGGATCAGCCAGATCAATCCGCTTCTCGGATGCCAGTTGCAGGGTCACAACCGCCGTCATCATCTTGGTCAGCGATCCGATATAAAACTGTCGATCCCGCGTCATGCCGGTTTCGGGTCGGACACTGGCATAACCGGTCGCGGCATAACGCACACTGCCTTCGCCATAACCAATCGCCACCACGGCGCCGGGAAGTCCGGCATGTTCGACATATTGATGCAGGAATTTTTCCAGCGGGTCAGACGGCGCTTCCTTGGTGCTTGCGCTTTGCGCCAATGCGGGATGGTTCGCGGACATGACAAATGCCAACGCCAATATCGTTATCGCACATGCGGAAATACGCCGGAATGCCGGGTTCAAATCGCTTTACTCATCCTGTCCAACCACGCCCAGCTTCGGGCAAATTGCTTTCCGCCCGGTTAATCCGGACTTTCCGAGAGCTTTGATATCCAGGCCCTCAGCGCCGCCTCAAGGTCATTGGTGCGGACCGTCACCGGGCTTTCCCCCGCTTCGTCATAAACCGGCGTGATGTCGGTTGTGTCCGGCCCGACATTTATGATGTAGGCATTCATCGCCATTTCCCAAGAGGGTTCAAGACCTTGGCGCACCTTGCCAACCTGCAAAAGCACCTCAGCCGCCCATTGGTCCGCACGCCCGATATCCATCACAAGACAAGCCGCAATCCGGTCATGGCCCGGATCGTCAGTCACCTTACCCGGCCAATCGGGCGGCGGAAAATCACTGGCTGTCATTATAAAAAACTCTCATCACCTGCCGCTTGCCCCCCCCTGATCAATACAGCGGAAAGGCCGTGTTGATTTTGCCTGCATATTCCCCGTGGCTGAGTGTGGCAAAGGCGATATAAAAACGCGCATCTTCCGATGGGCCAACGCAGTATTCCGTCCCCGTTTCGGATCCGTCTTCGGGTCTGTTAAACCCGCAAGAAGCCCACTGCGGCGCGCCAGTTGGGCACGCCACTTGATTCTCATAGGCATGGAGAATGGATCGCACTACCTCAAGCAGATTGCACGTGTCCGGGAAAATGGTCGAAAACTTTGACAGATTGGGACCATCGGGGTTGACTAGCGTGACGATCCCGCCATAAACGCCACTGGCATTTGGCGGTTGGGTGATCTTTACATCGGCAACACTACCCGGGTTAATGCCACCCGGGCGGGAATGAAATCCCTTGGCCTTATTGCCCTCGATCTCACCGCAAAAGACATGCGGAATATTGATCGACGGGTTGGAGTAAGTCCATTGAATCTTAGTGGGGCAGGTGAACTGCGCCTGCGCACTGCCCGTCACACCAGCCCAGAGCATCACTGCCCCGGCAACAAACATAATGGAAAACCGTGAAAGCCTGATCATGGAGACCTCCTTTGCCCTGCGCCGATTATATTTTCCAGAGGTACGGCGCGATTGGGAGAGTTTACCACACCCGATTAAAGCTGCGAAAATTCAAGCCCGATACGAAGGGCCAACACACTTGCCGGCTCAAAGCGCATCGGCACCCCGCCAAGCTTGCCGCCATGCCACTGTGCCTTGGTCAGGACAAACGCGCCAAGCGGCAGAGCATGACTGCCTCGGAAATTGACCAGGGCGCGGATTTCCTTGGGCTTGCGGATCGCCTCATCGCGCCACAGGCAGTGATAAGCAAAAAGCGGCGTGCCGGATCGTCGATCAAGGAACACAAACGGCACCTCATATTGCCCCCAGCGCGCGTAATAAAGGCTTTCCATCCCGACACTTGATGTCAGGAACTGGGTCTGGATCGCGGTTTCCGCCAGTCGTGTGATGGTGGCACTATCGGATGCCCGAACGCCAATCAAACCGGTGCGCAGGCCCGGATGAATAAGGTGCACCTTGAACGCCACCGCGCGCTGAAACGGTTTGGCGTCCTGATCGACACGTTCAAGACGGCGCACCAGCCAGGCACTTTCAAGATATTCAAGATACCGCCGAAGCGTGTTCTTGGCGATATCAAGCTCGCGCGCCAGCCCCTCGATCGAAAATTCCGACCCGGTGTTATAGGCCAAAAGCGCAAACAACCGATGCAAATCCGACGGGCTTGAAATGCCATGCAGACCCGGCAAATCCGAATGAAGCGACCGGTGAATGGCCCCGGCTTCGCCATTGGCGGCATGAAAACCGCCTTCGTTGATGTAATCTTCGAACAGGTCATTTAGTTCAATCAACCCGTCCGGCACATCGGCGGTATAACGCCCGACATTTGGCGTTTCGGGCAAGACATCACTGGGTGCGATGCCCTTTTGCTCAAGATATTCGGCAAAGCTGAAAGGCGGTAAAAACAGGCTCTGGATATATTCCGCATTATCCCCGGCTGGTGCCAGCGCACTGACCGCGACCACGCGCAACATCGGATCGGCGGCGAGCAACTTGATCAGGCTTGCCTCCCAGTCGCGCTGATAGGACACCTCGTCGATAAACAGCCAAAGCGGATGATCGGCCGAAATACCGCGCATGGAGCGCAGCAGCTTCGGCAAACGCGGCAGATCAACTTCAAGAAACAGCGGATGTTCAAGCGAGATATAGCAAACATGGCGTCGCGGCGTGTCGGCATTCAAAAGCTCCGCCACGGCCTGGCGCATCATCACGGTCTTGCCCACCCCGCGCGGGCCCGTCAGGACAACCGCCTTCTGCCCGTCATTCTTTTCGATCGCCGCCCAAAATCGCTTGAAAAACGCCCGTTGCGGCAGGCCCTGCACCTGATCATCGGTAACACCATCCCACCACGGGTTATCAAGCATCAAACGATGCAGAAAATCCTGTTCGCCGGGATGCTCGATCATGGTCGTCATATTGTGCTCCCCAAAAGCTGCCTGCCCTATAGCGCACTATATGGGCAATTTTTCCGACTTTGCCGGAAAAACCTTTAAATTAGGTATAGTGATAAACGCTATTTGGGGGTTTTGCCGCAAGGAACTGCAAACAAAAGAAAAACCGGACCCCACCCACAGTGGCAAAGTCCGGTTCCATGAATGTCGGGCCGATATCCGCTCAGGCGTCGCGATGCCGGCTGAGGAAATCAAGGATCAGCGCGTTGATTTCATCGGGTTTGTCTTCAAGCGCAAAATGCGCCGCCCCTTCCACAAGGCTCAACTCCGATCCCGGAATATCGCCATGCAGACGTTTCGCCCAATCGGGCGTCTGCCAGGCATCCTGCGCGCCCCAGATCAGCTTGACCGGCTTGGTGCCAAGCTCGCCCAACCGGTCCGCCACCTTCATTGTATGGATCGGGTCATATTGGCGGATTTGATGTTGAAACAGGCTCGCCTGACCTATCGGACCGGAAATGTAATCGACATAGGTTTCAAGCGCTGTGCCCTCGAACCGCTTCTGATCAACCACGGCTGATTTTACCCAGTCGCGGAAATGCGCCCGGTGTTCTGCATCCGGCGCCTTGGCCAGAACATCAAGCCCGGCCTCCATCTGCTGGCGTGTGCGTTTGGACGGATAGCTGTCATAACTGACCGCATCAATCAGGGTGATGGTCCGTGCGACATCCGGGCGGAACACGCCGACCTGCTGGGCAATCGCTCCGCCAAAGTCATGACCGACGATATGGGCCGATGTCAGGCCCCAGTGATCCATCAACCCTTCCAGAATCGGCAACTGCCCACTGATAGATGTATCGATTTCCGGATCCCATGGCCGTTCCGACAGCCCGTATCCCAGCAAATCAAACAAATGCACCTTGTATCCCGCAGTCACCAGCGGCTCGATGCTATCGCGCCAGATCAGGGATGATGACGGCGTACCATGTAGTAAAATGACAGGCACCCCATCGCCATACACTCCGTGGGCAATGCGCGTGTTATTCATCAGAACATGATCATTTGCGACCGGCTTCATCGGGTTCTCCTTATCTCGGGAAATCTGTTGATACCCCGATGATGGGCTGCGCCTTGCCATGACACAAATGAATAGATATCATTTTATCATCTGAAATTGTCATGCAGTACGCCCGTCAGGAAAGACCCTCGCCATGCCCCGTCTTGACATCGCAAGCCTCGAAGCGCTTTGCGCCATTGCCGATCATGGCGGTATCACCCGCGCGGCCGATCACCTTGCACTGTCGCAATCAGCAATCTCGCATAAGATCAAACGGCTCGAGGACGGGCTGGGCTACGCCATTCTCGATCGCCGCGCCGGCGGGGCCAAATTCACCCGCGAAGGTCAACAATTACTCGCCTATGGCCGTCGTATTCTCGCCATTCACGAAGAAGCCCTGATCAGCCTTACGCGCAAACCGCTGAAAGGTCGCCTGCGCCTTGGCATGACCGAGGACATGGCCAATAACGGCCTGCCCGGCATTCTGGGTCATTTCAAAAAGCTCTATCCCGACGTCGCGGTCAGCACCACCACTGCCCAAAGCCTGCATATCGCGCAGCAGCTTGAAAATCGGGAGATTGATCTTGGCGTCTTTGATCTGTTTGATCATCTCAAACGCCCGACCGATATCGCCCTCCGCCAGACACCGTTGCACTGGGTCAAGGCTCCTGATTTCGAACTCGACTGGTCAAAACCGATCCCGTTTCTGGCGTTTGATCCGGATTGTTTTTATCAGAAATGGGCGATGGAAACCGGCCTGACCCACGCATCAGGATTTGAAACGATCCTGACCTGTGCCAGCAGCAACGCCATTGTGTCTGCCGTTGCATCCGGGCTTGGCGTTGCCCTGATCGGCGATCACTGCCTGACACCTGATATTCAGGTCATTTCCGATGCCTTCCCATCCCCGCCAATGGTCACGACCGTGATCCGGACATCTCGTCAGGCCCACGGCGAACCCACAACCGCGCTGAAAAACGTTATCCGCGACGCCTTTGCCCCGGCCATGAGCACGGCGCAAATAACCAGACAAAACAAAACCGGACCTTGGGAAAGGTCCGGTTTATGTGTTTGACGACGATCTCACATTGCTAACGCGAGGGGGGATTTGGGGTAGCTGATAAAACCGCCGTCAATCTCGTCAAAATGCTCTGCTCGTGCTTAGGCCTTCGGCCCATCCGTCTTGGTATCGTCCGGCTTGCTGTCATTATCGGATTTACCGGCTTCGTCATCCTCTTTCATCTTTTTGAATTCGGATGCCATGCGGTAATCACCAGATGCGACAAAGCCTTCCATCGAACCGGTGCGCCGTTCCAGATAGTCAAACTGCTCGCGCAGGTCTTCCATCCAGCTTTCTTCATAATCAACACCAACTGTCGGGCGCTCATTTGCGGCATCCGGCGTGCTGTTGTTCTGGCGGGCGGCACGTCCGGCCGATGTGCTTTGACCGGCACCGCGTACTTTACCGCGCAGAGCATCAAACCACTGCGGATGATGGACATAGGCCCACGCCAGACCAAACAGCATCAATCCGACCGGGAAGCTGAAGATCAGAACCAGAATGAAGGCAATCAGCACCCCTTTGCGCGGAATGCCAAAGGCTTCTGAAATGCCGCGCGTGGTACGGCCGATCACACCATGACGCCTGGAACCATCCGGGTTGTGCCGTGAGCCACATCCACAGCGCGAGCGTCTTTTGTGACTGTGCCCAAAACCGTCTCCGGCAGTAGCTTGCTGAGCAGTCATATCCTGTTCCTCCATTCGGCAACCTCGGCATCTAACAGGCGTTCAAGTGTTTCGACACGCGTTTCGAGTCGCTTTGCCCGTTGTTTCAGACCCGCCACCGCTTCCTTTTCACGGGCTGTCTGTTCCGGGCTTTGCGGGCGTTGCTCGGCCTTCATGCGTTTCCAAACCGTGATGTAATGAAACACCACCCAAACCGGGCCAACAACGGTGATCAAAACGATAAGAGGTACGGCAATCGCCCACATATTCGACATCTCGTTCTTTCAAGCAGGTTCACACGTCGAAACACGAAAACCCGTTACTTATTTGTCTTTTTTCGCGTCGCTTTTTACGCGTGCTTTCAGTTCCTTAAGATCATCCTCGATCCCGAGCTCGGCCTCAAGGTCTTCGAACTGTTCCTCAAGGCTCTGTCCGCGACCAAGGTCCCAGGAGTCCGCACTCGCTTCAAGTTCGTCAATCCGGCGTTCCATCTGCTCATAGCGCAGAAGTGCTTCGTCGATCTGACCGGAATGCAGCTTTTCTTTCATTTTGACACGCTTTTCAGCCGTCTGCATGCGGATTTCAACCGTACGCTGTTTCGCCTTGGCTTCATTCAGCTTGTTCTGAAGCTTATTGAGGTCCTCGTCATACTTGCCAAGGGTTTCCTCGATCACTTCCAGTTCACGCTCAAGCACAAGGCTCTGGTCGGCCAGACGACGGCGCGCCATCAGTGCGCCCTTGGCCAGATCATCACGGCCTTTGGAAACAGCAAACTCTGCCTTGGTGTCCCATTCGACCTGACCGTCATGAAGTTTCTTAAGCTTGCGCTCGACTTCCTTCTTGTCGGCAATTGCCTTGACGGCGGCGGAACGCACCTCAACCAGGGTGTCTTCCATTTCCTGGATCATCAACCGCACCATTTTCTCCGGATCTTCGGCACGATCCAGAAGCGAGTTGATGTTGGCATTTACGATATCGGACAAACGCGAAAACACGCCCATTGTCTGATCTCCTTAATTAATCGGGGGACGCACAAAATTCTGCACTCTCTACTTCAAATGCCGTGCCAGTTTTGAAATCCGCCAAAATCAATAACTTAATCAATCATCAGACTTTTTGCTTAACTTTTATCGCGACAATAATGACGTTTTTCGATAACGTTTTTCGCGAAATGGATAGCTTGCAACCGATATTGGGCGAAGACCCCGTTTTTTTGGCCGCCCTTGAACATGTTTCACGCTTGGCGCCGATTGAACGCCCCTGCCTGGTGATTGGCGAACGCGGCTCGGGCAAGGAACTGATTGCCGCCCGCCTGCACTATCTTTCACGCCGCTGGGGCGGGCCACTAATCAAGGTCAATTGCGCCGCCCTGTCTGAAACCCTGCTCGATACCGAACTTTTCGGCCACGAGGCCGGGGCGTTTACCGGCGCGACCAAACGCCATATCGGGCGGTTCGAACGCGCGCATGGTGGCACCATCATCCTGGACGAAATCGCCACCGCAAGCCCGGTGGTACAGGAAAAGCTTCTGCGTGTGGTGGAGTACGGCGAGATCGAACGCGTCGGCGGCTCGGAAGTCATCGAAGTCGACACCCGCGTCATTGGTGTGACAAATGAAAATCTGCGCGAACTGGCCAAAACCAACAGGTTCCGCGCCGATCTGCTGGACCGCCTCGCCTTTGACGTCATCGCCGTACCACCGCTCCGCCAACGGTATGATGATATTCTGTTACTCGCCGAACAGTTCGCGCTTGAGATGACAAAACGTCTGGGCCGCAGCGTTTTTCCGGGCTTCTCGCGCAATGCCGCCGAACAATTGCTTCACTATCCCTGGCCCGGCAACATCCGCGAACTGCGCAACGCGGTTGAACGCAGCATCTACCTGTCCGAGGACGACGAAACCCCGCTGGCCAATATCACCATTGATCCGTTCGAGGACATCTGGTCCGAGACCGACCGCGAAACGCCGACACCTGCGGCAGAAGTCGATACGCCCGAACCAGACGCAAATATCGACTTCAAAACACAGGTCGCCAATTTCGAAATCAAGTTGCTTGAACAGGCCCTGCGCCAAAACGCCAACAACCAAACCGAAGCCGCCAAGGCACTAAAATTGAACTACCATCAGTTTCGTAGGTTGCTTGAGAAGCACGAGATTTCGACGCAGCGTTGAATTCTGAAATCTGTCAGATTCTGTCAATATCTGACATCGGTTCATTTATTATTGCACCGCAATACACTTATAGGTTTAGTCGAGCAATAGAACTCAACATTTCCTGTAGGTTACACGCCATGCCATCGGTTCTTCTCGCCCCCAATTCCTGCAAATTTATCCGCAAATCAGTTCAGATTGCCGTCTTCGCCGCACTCGGACTTGCCGGGTTGCACGCAACAGCATCCGCCGAAGAATGGCTGCTTACGCCTTACCTGCGGGCTGATCTGGGCTATTCCAGCACGATTGATGACGACGCTGATTCACGTGATACCATCCGCGATACATGGGACACCGACCCACATACAGGCACGCGATATCAAGCTGGCGCCGGATTGAAGCTCAACAATTACCTTCGAACCGATCTGACGATTTCATATCGCGATAACATGGCAAATATGGATTCTTTCACCTTCAACAACAACACCGGTTCAACGCGCCAGGCTACCGCAGGTCGCCACAACACGTCTAATGTCACAACCATGTTGACTGGATATATCGATCCGCTTGCAGCTTATGGCATCAATACCGGGGCCTTTTCACCTTACATCCAAGCTGGCATTGGCTGGGCCCATAACCGCACGAAATCGACGGGTATTGGGGGCACCACTAATATAATTGATGGGGCGCAACATGATGATGTCGCCTGGCAGGCAGGCGCTGGCCTGAATTACGCACTAACCGATCACTGGAAGATCGATTTTTCCTATCGCTATATCAATATGGGCGAAGCGCGCGCCAGCAAACATTTTACATCAGGCTCCGTCCCAAACGGCAGACTGACGCAGGAACTACGCTATGATCTGCATGCGCACGAAGTCATGCTGGGCCTGCAATATCAGTTCTGATCACACCAAACGGCGACATCCTGAAGTCACCTGCTCTATGCAGACACCCCGGACCTCGACATTCTCGCGGTTCGGGGTGTTTTGTTTTGGCATGTCCACGGATTCAGGATTAAACGCGATGCACCAGCCAAGAACACCGAACTACCAAAAAAGTGACCCAGTGATGCGCTGGAACTTGCCGGATCGCGTGTTCTTTGCCTGCGGTGCCTGCCATATCCTTGCCCACGCGTTTCTCATGCGTTACGGCACCGATGACATGACGCCTTTATGGCTTCACCCGCACAAGGGCTTTACCGGCAATCATATTGTCATTGCGTGGGATGACTGGATTTTCGACTATCACGGCTACAGCCATCGCCAGAAATTCATCGATCACTGTTTTCGCCGCGCCCGCCAACGCTGGGCAAACTGGGATGCAGAAATTAAATCAATCCCGCGCGACGTATTGATTTCCGAGAAAAAATCACGGCAAATCGACGAGTTATGGCTACGCGAACCAAAACAGTTTCTGCACGATGCCTTGCCCCGTGCCGAACGCTTCCTTGATCGCTTTGCACCGCCACCAACAGGCATCGCTGGTCGCAACGCAAAGCCTTAGTCCGCCAACGCGCGGGCAATCACCATCCGCTGAATATCAGACGTGCCTTCATAGATCTGGCACACCCGCACATCGCGATAAATCCGCTCGACCGGGAAGTCCTTGAGGTATCCGTACCCGCCATGGATTTGAATGGCGGCGGAGCACACTTCCTCGGCAATTTCTGACGCGTACATTTTCGCCATGCAGGCCTCGGCCAGGCACCGTTTATGATCATCGCGGAGTTCGGCGGCGCGATGAACCAAAAGCCGGGCGGCATCGATCTTCGTGGCCATATCGGCCAGACGAAATGCCACTGCCTGATGTTCGATGATCTTTTTGCCAAAGGTTTCGCGTTCATTGGCGTAATCCTTGGCGGCCTCGAACGCCGCACGCGCCATGCCAACCGACTGAGCGGCAATGCCGATGCGTCCGCCTTCAAGATTGGCGAGTGCGATCTTGTAGCCCTTCCCTTCCTCGCCCAGCATATTCTTGGCTGGCACGCGGCATTCAACAAAGGTGATCTGACGGGTGTCCGAGGCATTCTTCTCCTCAACCCGGCCCGCCTAACCAAGCGCAAATCTTCGACCCAATGTTACCGAAAGATGAGTACAACTAATATGTTGACAACTATGGCGATCAACACATCATGAACAAAATAGGTACATCAACGGAGTGTCAAAATATTCTTTTTTGGAATATGAATTGACAAAGCAGAGGATTGACATGACATTTAAGTCATCTGAAACAGATAACCTGATCATGTCAGAGGCTCAACCTGCTTATGACAAGCTGGAGCGAGATAATCCACGTGCCCTTACAAGACTGCTGAATGTTTTGGCGCAAGTACTGTCAGATGACGATGAGATTAAAAATCCGGGCGATAACTTATTTTTCAGGGCTTCTGAAAATGAGAAAGTCATTAAAATCTCTCACCCTTTGGCCAATGAATCTTTACTCGTACTCATCCCGCAAGACGACACAAAATGGCAAATCGGAAGAGTTTTAAGCACAGGCGATGATAAAGAGATTGATGCCGCTGAACACTGGGCAGATAAAATACTCGGTATCTAGGAGCTAATCATGTCAAAAGAAGCTGCAAAGAAAGCACAGTTACTGCTTAAAGAACTAACAGCACAATCTGACGTGGCTGCCGAAGAGAACTTGCTTGAAGCAGAAGCAAAAAACTCACTTAAACATATCAGAGAACAGCTGATTAATCTTCGTTCTAGCAAAAACCTAAAGCAAAAAGAGCTTGCCGATTATTTAGGCGTCAGCCAATCAGCAATATCAAAAATTGAAAATGGATCTGGGGATATTGGTTGGCAAACGCTGTACAGAGTTTGCAGAGCCTTAGGTTATACTCCGTCAGTTACGTTGACGGACAACTCATCACCGCTTTCCACCCCAACAGATGCCTTCGCCGAAGGGCTACTTTCAGCTGCGAACTTCCTAAATGAAGAACAGAAATCGAAGCATACTGATATTTCGGAATACATTACGGCACTTACTGAGAAGCACCGTAAGTTAATTCAAGAAATAGAAACACCCTTCCCAATTTCCAACAACAACAACCCAGCTCTTCTATGGTCAATGTATGGCGAGTCACAACTTCGGCACCTACCGAATTCGCCTGTAGAGCGACGCAAATCAGATGGATTGCGCTCAGTACTTATTGACGCCTTAGATAAAGCTCTAGAGAAATACTTCGCAACGGAAGATAAAAAATTTCCCGACCAACACAGAAACTCAATCGAGTATTAGTAAAAATTTGGCGTATCCATTATGGATTGGGTAAATACTTTCGGAATCATAGGAACTCTCGGCTTACTTTGGTTTCCCGGACGAGATTTACTATATCGATTAGCCGGACACCTCTGTATAACTTTGCCAAAGCAATCAGAAGCGAGAGCCTCGGAGGAAGGAAAAATACGAGTGCAGGGCGTAATCGAACTCGCAAGGAAAACAGCTGATGCACTTGATCGGAAACGAAACGAATGGAACAAGTGGGATGCTATTTTTACGTTTTCTGGCGCATCATCACTGCTTCTTTCTTACGTGATTGCAATGTTTACCGGTTCGGGCTGTTGATAGGTTTAGGAACTTAACTAATCCGCCAACGCGCGGGCAATCACCATGCGCTGGATATCAGACGTGCCTTCATAGATCTGGCAAACCCGCACATCGCGATAGATGCGCTCGACCGGGAAGTCCTTGAGATAGCCGTAACCGCCGTGAATCTGGATGGCGCTTGAGCACACTTCTTCGGCAATTTCGGAGGCGTACATTTTCGCCATGCAGGCCTCGGTCAGACACGGCTTGTGATCATCGCGCAAGGCAGCGGCGCGATGGACCAGCAACCGGGCGGCATCGATCTTGGTGGCCATATCGGCCAGACGAAACGCAACCGCCTGATGTTCGATGATCTTTTTGCCGAAGGTTTCGCGTTCATTGGCGTAATCCTTGGCGGCCTCGAACGCCGCACGTGCCATGCCGACCGACTGGGCGGCAATGCCGATGCGACCGCCTTCAAGGTTGGCAAGCGCAATCTTGTAGCCCTGCCCTTCCTCGCCCAACATGTTTTCGGCTGGCACCCGGCATTCGACAAAGGTGATCTGGCAGGTATCCGAGGCATTCTGACCAAGCTTTTCCTCAACCCGGGATACGACATAACCCGGCGTATCAGTCGGCACAATAAAGGCGGAAATGCCGCGCTTACCCGCATCCGGGTCGGTGACCGCAAAGACGATGGCGACATCGCCCTCGGACCCCGATGTGATGAATTGCTTGGCGCCATTTAAAACCCAGTGATCGCCATCGCGCACAGCCCGGGTGCGTAACGCACTGGCATCCGATCCGGCTTGCGGTTCGGTCAGGCAAAAGGCCCCGATCTTTTCACCGCGCGCCATCGGGATCAGAAATTCCTGCTTTTGGGCCTCTGTCCCGAATTTCAGGATCGGCATGCAGCCAACAGAGTTATGCACCGACATGATGGTCGAGGTTGCGCCGTCACCAGCGGCAATTTCTTCGAGTGCCAGCGCATAGGCGACATGATCCATGCCCGCCCCGCCATACTCGTCAGGCACCAGCATGCCCAAAAAGCCCAACTCGCCCAGTCCTGCAATCGCCTCGGCCGGGAAGGTATGGTGGATGTCCCATTTTGCGGCATTGGGTTTGAGTTCGTTTTCGGCAAACTCGCGCGCGGTATCGCGCACCATGATCTGATGTTCTTCCAACCGCATGACGGCCACCCTCCCACTTTACGTTTCATGGGCGATGTCCGGTCCTGCGATCAGAAGATCGTTTCCATCAGACCGGGCTTACTCTTCGCCCTGAACAAATTTGTCCTGCGCGGCATCAAAGCGCCACAGGATCCCTTCTTTCATGCCGTACCACCAGCCATGCAGCTTGAGGTCACCGGCCTCGACCCGTTCCTTGATGAACGGGAACGACATCAGGTTTTGCAGCGAGTTACGGATCGAATGACGCGATACCTTGTCGACATCCGGGCCATGTTCGAGACAGCATTTCGAAATGCTGACCCACTCGCCGATAAAGTCGCGGTCCGGCACCTTGCCCGCTTCGCCGTGCTCGACCAGAGCCTCCATGCCACCGCACGCCGAATGGCCCAGAATGACGATGTCCCTGACCTTCAGATCACGCACCGCAAATTCGATCGCCGACGACGTCCCGTGATAGTTTTCATCGGGCTCATAGGGCGGGACAAGGTTTGCCACATTACGGATGACAAACATCTCGCCCGGTTCGGCATTGGTCAGGATGGCGGGATCAACGCGGGAATCAGAACAGGCAATCAGAAGAACTTCCGGTCGCTGGCCCATATTGACCAGGTCCTCGACGCGTTCCGGGCGCTGATCATAATACATCGCCTTAAAGCTCTTGAACCCGGCAAGCATCCGATCAACGGTTGGCTTTGACATCTCGCGAAGTCCCCTATTCTGTCATAACGCTGTCGACAAAATAGGACCAAATTGCCCAAGTTGATAGCCCCCATTCCAACCTTTTGAACCGTTCTAAACGTGCGATCTCCTTTGTTTCGCAGACAACCAAACCCTGACGTTCCTAGAAACGATCCGCGCGCAGCACCTGACAGTCACTGATGGTGACAACGCCGATATGACGATCCACCACCTCAAACGCGGCCTCAAGCATCCGGTCAAGCTTCTCAGGGCGGATGATGCAGATCACCTGAACCATGCCGCCGCCGCGCGACACGGTATCGTCGCGGCTCCAACTGCCTGACCGCCCCGATCCGCCAAGTACTGGCAGCACGGAAAAGCCGGTAACCCCCGCCCCTTCAAGCGCCTGACGCAGGCGGCTTTCCATAATGGCTTCGATAATGATCGCCACGCGTTTGGCATCATGCTTTTCCATGGGATTAACCTCCGTGAACGGCGCTGGCCATCGCAAGATAAAGCGGAATGCCAAGCGTCAGGTTGAAGGGGAACGTCACGCCAAGCGACAGCGTAAGATAGACCGACGGATTGGCCTCTGGCAGGGCGACACGCATGGCAGCCGGCACCGCGATATAACTTGCCGAGGCGGCCAGAACCATCAACAGCACCGCCCCACCAAGCGACAGGCCGATAATCAGCGCAAACGCCAGTCCAAGGCACGAACCAATCACCGGCATCAACATCCCGAAAACAAGCGGCCCCGGACGCAACACCGCACGCCCCTGTTTAAGGCCACGCCCCGCAACCAGCCCCATATCCAGCAGGAACAGGCAAAGAACCCCCTGGAAGGGCGAGACAATCAGGGCTTCGATCTTGGCCATGCCCTCGGCACCAGTGATCCAGCCGATAAAGAAACTGCCGACCAGCAGGACGATGGAACCATTGAGCAGGATTTCACGGATCAACGCGCCATCCATCCGGCCCTTGCCGCCCGATGACACCAGCAACAGGGCCGAGAAGATGGCAGGTGCCTCCATCGCGGCCGCCACCGCAACCATGTAACCCTCTGCCACGATGCCCGAACTTTGCAGGACCGAGGTTGCTGCGACAAACGTCACGATCGAGATCGAGCCATAATGCCCTGCGACCGCAGCGGCATCTGTTCTGCTCAGTTGCGAGATCCAGCGCAAAAGGCCAAAGGCAATGAAGGGCAAGACAAAGGACAGGATCACGCCCGCCATCAGCGTCATGCCAAGTGTCAGGTCGATCCCGTTATTTGAAACCGCCACCCCGCCCTTGAAGCCAATGGCAAACAGAAGATAAAGCGAAATGCCTTTGGCGACGGCTTCGGGGATCGTCAGATCCGATCGCGCAAGGGCAGCCCCCACCCCCAGAACAAAGAAAAGAACGATGGGCGACAGAAGATTTTGCGCCGCCAGGCTCAACACATCTTGCATGGCTGTCCCTTGACTATGATACCCCGGTGTTGGTGTCGCGCAAGCAGCCTCGCCCCTGCGCAAAAACCGCAATTCCGATAACAGGATCACGGTTTTCTGTCATCAGAAAGTAGAGCGTGTTGCATCAAGTTTGCCTCACTTTGCCGAGGAGATCCTTCTGTCCGGCAAGGAAAGGTCCGCTGCGCGTAGCGGGGCTACGGTCAAGGACCTTGACGCTGCGGGGCGGAAGAATGTCCCGGCCCACAGGGTTTGTTTTTGGCGGCTTTTCGCGGCGTTACACCGTTTGACCGATGCGCCGCATCGCTCTGCACGCTGTGCCTTGCCAAACGACACGCCAAAAACAAACAAAGCGAGGCAAACTTGATGCAACACGCTCTAACGCTCCGATCACAGGGGCGTAACTTCGTTCACATAATTTACCAAAAACTTAAAGCAGCTCGATGGCAACCGCCGTGGCCTCACCGCCACCAATACAAAGCGATGCCACACCCTTGGTCCCGCCATGGGTTTTAAGCGCATGGGTCAGGGTCACGAGTAACCGCGCACCGGTCGCACCAATCGGATGGCCGAGTGCACAAGCCCCGCCATGGACATTGACCTTGCCGTGATCAAGCTCAAGATCACGGATCGCAGCCATTGCCACCACGGCGAAGGCTTCGTTGATTTCCCAAAGATCGACATCGTCCTTGGACCAGCCGGTTTTGCCCAGCACCTTTTTAATCGCATCAATCGGGGCCGTCGTGAACCAGCAGGGTTCCTGGGCGTGAGTCGACTGACCAACGATCCTGGCAAGCGGCTTAAGCCCGCGCTTTTCGGCTTCCGACGCACGCATCATCACAAGCGCCGCAGCGCCATCGGAAATCGATGCCGAATGGGCAGCCGTGACCGTACCGTCCTTGGCAAAGGCCGGGCGCAGGGTGGGGATTTTTTCAGGTTTGGCCTTGGGCGGCTGTTCGTCGGCGTCAATCGTGACCTCGCCCTTGCGGGTGTTAAAGGTCACCGGGGTAATTTCATCGGCAAAATGGCCGGACATGGCGGCGTTTTGCGCCCGCGTCAGCGAGGTAATGGCGTAGTCATCCTGCTCTTTGCGGGTAAAGCCGTATTTTTCGGCAGTTGCCTCGGCAAAGGTGCCCATCGAACGGCCCTTGTCATAAGCATCTTCCAGACCATCCAGCGCCATATGGTCATAGACCATGTCATGGCCGTATTTGTGGCCCGACCGCATTTTCGGAAGCAGGAACGGCGCATTGGTCATGCTTTCCATGCCGCCCACCACCATGACATTGGCGCCACCGGCGACCAGCGTATCATGGGCAAACATCACGGCCTTCATGCCCGATCCGCACATCTTGTTGATCGTGGTCGCCCCGGCCGCACGCGGGATACCGGCATGCCAGGCCGCCTGACGGGCCGGTGCCTGCCCCTGACCGGCGGGCAGCACATTGCCCATGATGACTTCATCAATATCATCGGCGCTAATACCGCCGCGCTCAAGCGCTGCCTTGATGGCAACACCGCCCAGCTCGGCGGCGGTCACGCTGGCAAAATCCCCCTGCAATCCGCCCATTGCGGTGCGGGCACAGGAGACAATGACGATCGGATCAGAAGTGCTCATGGTAAAGGTCCGTTTGTTCGTGGGACGAAGTTTCGGGTTTCAGCTCAGAACTCAGGCGGTTTCGCCAAACAGTTCGCGGCCAATCAACATGCGGCGGATTTCACTGGTGCCTGCGCCAATTTCATACAGCTTGGCATCGCGCAGCAAACGGCCGGTCGGATATTCATTGATATAGCCATTGCCACCCAGCGTCTGAATGGCTTCAAGTGCCATCCAGGTTGCCTTTTCGGCAGCATACAGGATCACACCGGCCGCATCCTTGCGCGAGGTTTCCCCACGGTCGCACGCCTTGGCGACTTCATAAACATAGGCACGGCACGCATTCATCGTGGTGTACATATCGGCGATCTTGCCCTGCATCAGCTGGAACTCGCCAATCGCCTTACCGAACTGTTTGCGTTCATGAATATAGGGCACGACCACATCCATGCAGGCACGCATGATGCCGGTGGGGCCTGCGGCCAGAACCGCGCGTTCGTAATCAAGGCCGCTCATCAAAACGCGCACACCGCCATTCAGCTGCCCCAGAATGTTTTCCTCGGGCACTTCGCAATCCTGGAATACGAGTTCGCAGGTGTTCGACCCGCGCATCCCCAGTTTGTCGAGCTTTTGTGCCGTCGAGAACCCCTTGAACGTCTTTTCAATGATAAAGGCGGTAATGCCCTTGGGCCCGGCATCGGGATCGGTTTTGGCATAGACCACCAGCGTATGGGCATCCGGGCCGTTGGTGATCCACATCTTGTTGCCATTAAGGATGTAACGATCCCCCTTTTTCTCGGCCTTAAGCTTCATCGATACAACGTCGGATCCAGCACCCGGCTCACTCATAGCCAGGGCGCCGATATGCTCGCCGCTGATCAGTTTGGGCAGGTATTTGGCCTTTTGCTCGGGCGTGGCGTTGCGTTTGATCTGGTTGACGCACAGGTTGGAATGCGCGCCATAAGAAAGGGCCACCGAGGCCGAAGCACGGCTGATTTCTTCCATGGCGATCACGTGCTCAAGGTAACCAAGACCGGTGCCGCCATCTTCTTCGGACACGGTCATGCCGAGCAGGCCAAGATCGCCGAATTTACGCCACAGATCGTTTGGAAACTGGTTGCTGGCATCGATTTCAGACGCACGCGGGGCAATTTCGGCCTCGGCAAAAGACGAGACGGTTTCGCGGATGGCCTCCGCGGTTTCGCCAAGATCGAATTTCAGTCCGGGGAAGTCGAAAAATGCCATGTTCCTGTTCCTGCCCTGCGCAATTTGGTTATTTGATAAAAGTGAATAATCAGCCCGATTATGCGGCGCTGGTGAGTAATTCCGGCGGAAGCTTCATCACCTTGAGCGTCTGAAGCGAGGTCGCACAAAGGACGGTTTCGGTATTCCTCATACCAAAGACATCGATGCGGGTGACGATGATCGACCGACCGCGTGAAACCACCTCGCCAACCGCGCGCAACTGATCTCCCATACCCGGTGCGACGATGTTGAGTTTGTATTCAATCGTCAGCATGCCCTGATCGGCCTCGACCAAACTCCAGCCGGCAAAACCCCCGGCGATATCGGCAAGCCCCGCGATCAGACCGCCATGGAAATAGCCGTTATGCTGCAACAGATCGGGCCGCGTTGGCACAATCACCTCGACCCTGCCCGGTTTGACATCAGAAACCTCTGCCCCAATCGACAGATTGTAGGGCTGCTGGGCGAAACGCCGGCGCACTTCGGCGACGTAATCGGGATTTTGCGGTTCAAACGAGGCCATGTCGCGATCCTGTGGTGAAACCGGCGGGATGAGGATCAAGCACACCGGGATATGACGCGACTCTGTTGTAGTTGACGTTAACGTTAACGTCAAATTAAATCCGCATAGCTATACCGGTTTTTTTGATGCGGCGAGCAGCATCGAGACCAAATCGGCGTGAAGCCGCGGATATTCAATGGGTTCAGATTGCAGTTCGCGCGCTGGGCGCGGAAATATCCCATGATTTCAGTGGCATAAACAGAATGTGAGGAATCCTCATATTTGGATTGCCGCAATAATCGGGAGAGTTGGTCTACGGGTGCGACAGAGGCATCCCGCGTAGGCGCGGCAACAATCCGCAGTCAGTCTGACCCTGGTTAGCCTGACCGCAGTTAGTCTGGCCCCAGTTGGTTTGACCCTGGTTGGTCTGGCCCCAGTTGGCCTGACGCTAGCTAGTCTGGGCTCAGTTGGTCTGGTCGCCCCATTCCTGGATGCTGGCTTCGAGCATTTCGGTCATCACATTGCGGGAGACGAGATCGAAGACGGCACGCGACAGGCGGCCGCGCAGTTCGCCGGTGTTGCATTCCGATTTGTGCGACATGGTCAGATAGAGATTTTCGGTGCTGACCGGGGTGTCGTAGCTGCGGATATTGGTGATGTTTTCATGGGCGGCCACGGCCTTGCCGGGGAATTCTTCGTAAATCAGGTATTCCGCCCGACCAAGCGAGAGCATCTGCAAGCCCTGTTCGAGGCTTGGCACTTCGCTGATGGTCAGGTTGTGGCGGGCATAGGTGTCAAACGCCTGCCCGAAACTGTTATTGATCACGGTCAGGCCATCGATCCCGACCAGATCGGACCACTGGCTGTAGCGCAGGTCAAGATTGTCATGCGTCCAGATCACGGTGCGCGTGCCCTGAAAGGCCGGATAGAAGTAATCCATATATTCGAGGCGCGGCAGGGTCAGAAAGGCACCAGCGATCATATCAATCGTGCCGTCGCGCATATGTTGCTGCACACGGCCCCAGTTGCCCGAATAGACGACATCGACTTCAACACCGGCCAGTTCACCGGCCCGTTTGATAAAGTCGGCAGCAGCACCTTGCAGGGTATGGCCATCCTTGGCCACCCAGAGATAGGGCGGGTAATCCGGATTGCCCGACGCAACCAGACGCGAACAATCGCGCTGCCCGTCGGCATCGGAAACAGATCCGCTTTTGCCCGACTGTGCACGCACAGATCCCGAGCCAACAACGGTCGCCAAAAGCACGGCCAGAAATGCAATTCTGATGCTCATCATTACCACTCTTCCTCTGCCTGCATTTCCGAGCCCTGAGGCACGCAGAACAGATACCTTACGCTTAGGTGTAGTAAATTTAGACCAATTCCCCACTTCAGAATAGGTCTAAACAGATTAATGCTCCAAACCCATGCGCGAAACACAGGCCAAAATAGCGAGGGACCAGCTGTTTCCAGCCGGTCCCCCTTTAACAATATTCCTGTGAAGTGCTGCGCACCGGCATGACGTAAACGTCTATGCCGTTCCCCGGCGCAGCCCCCATACAGTACCCGCAATACAGCGGGGCAGAATTATGCCGAACGGCGTTTCATGCCCTGGTTGCCACCGCGACCCTCGCTGCGACCACCTTCGGCACGACGCGGACGGTCGTTGAAGTCACGACGTGCACCGTCGCGCGCACCGGCACCATCACGGCCACCATCGCGACCACGGAAGTTACCACCACGATCACCACGCGGCTTGTCGGCAAAGCGACGTTCGTCACGGTTGCCGCCTTCACCACGGGGGCGGAAGTTGCCACCGCGGCCGCCACTGCGCTCTTCACGATCGCCGCGCGGTGCACGGTCATCGTTGTCAAAGCGCGGCTTGCGGTCATTGCGGAAATCACCGCCATCACGACGCGGACGATCATTGAAGTCACGACGTGCGCCATCACGGCCACCATCGCGTGCCTCATCACGACCACCGAAACCGCGGGCTGCGCGATCACCTTCGGCGCGGGCACCATCACGGGCACCGTCACGCGGGCCGCCGAAACCACGACCGCGACCACCGTCACGATTGTCACCACGGGCACCATCGCGGCCGCCATCACGACCACCGCCGAAGCCACCACGGCCACGACCGCCATCACGGCCGCCGAAACCACCGCGACCGCCGCCGCCAAAGCCACGACCACCGCGACCACCACGACCGCCAGCACCAGCACCGGCACCGAACGAACGGGGCGGCGGGGCAGCATGGAATTCGTGATCTTCGTCGATATTAACGTCCTGTTTGATCAGGCGTTCGATGTTGCGAAGCAGGCGAATGTCGCGCGGCTCACAGAATGAAATCGCAATACCTTCGGCACTGCCACGACCGGTACGACCGATACGGTGGACATAGCTTTCGGCATCTTGCGGCAGATCATAGTTCACAACGTGGGTAATACCCGGAACGTCGATACCACGTGCAGCAACATCGGTCGCAATCAGAACCGGGAAACTGCCATTGCGGAAGTTACGCAGGATTTTCTGACGGATGCGCTGTTGTTTGTCGCCATGGATAGCATCGCTGTCGATGCCTTCATCGCGCAGCTGGAACGACAGTTCGTCGGCATCTGCCTTGGTTTTGGTAAACACCAGAACGCGTTCGGATTCGTCACGTTTAAGCAGCTGAACCAGAAGCTTGGTCTTGTCGTGACGTTTCACGAACATGCCAACCTGGGTCACGCGCTCGGTCACGCTGGACTGCGGTGCGGTTTCAACCTTGACCGGGTCTTTAAGCAGACGGTCGGTCAGGTGTTTGACTTCCGGCGGCATGGTTGCCGAGAACAT
The DNA here is from genome assembly GCF_000300275.1 of Thalassospira profundimaris WP0211. Lineage (GTDB taxonomy): Bacteria > Pseudomonadota > Alphaproteobacteria > Rhodospirillales > Thalassospiraceae > Thalassospira > Thalassospira profundimaris. The sequence goes on from NZ_AMRN01000001.1 coordinate 206,011, forward strand.
CACGGTCTGATGCGCATTCGGAAGCAGTTCAGCAACGGTCAGAACGTCTTCGGAGAAGCCCATGTCAAGCATACGGTCGGCTTCATCAAGGATGAAGACTTCGACATCGTCGAACCGCACAGTATTGCGCGACATATGGTCCAGCAGACGACCCGGGGTCGCAACCAGGATATCAACGCCACGGCGCAGTTCCTGAATCTGCGGGCCCATCGGGGAGCCACCAAAGACAACAGAGGAAAACAGGCGGATGCCTTTTTTGAAATCACGCAGGCACTGGCCGATCTGGGTCGCCAGTTCGCGGGTCGGTGCCAGAATAACCGCGCGCGGCTGACCCGGTTTCGGGCGCTGCGGGTTTTCGGCAAGACGCTGCAGCAACGGCAGGCAGAATGCAGCGGTTTTACCGCCACCCGTATGGGAAATACCCATCAGGTCCTTGCCTTCGAGAAGTGCAGGAATCGTCGCGGCCTGAATTTCGGTCGGCGCGGAGAAACCGGCAGCTTCAACATTGCGCAGCAGGGGCTCGATCAGGTTGAGCCCATTAAAATTCGTCATAAAGGAAAGTCCTTCGTTTATCCGGTCGGCGCCATGTTAACGCCTGTGGGTGCCTGCCCAAACGAAGTCATGACCGGTGCGCGGCAAAGAGCAGCCACTGCGTCGGACCCTGCATGAGAGGCAAATGATGTGAGGCATCGACGTCATCACGCCGAACCCGCCCTCGCCTTTTCATACAGTTCCTGACAGCTCATTCTGTCTTTGCAAGCGAAGGAATGAGCGGGTGATACATGGCGGCGCACAATAAGTCAAACAATCCCGGCGACGATCAGCCATGCAAAAACGCCCACCCCAATGCACCAGACTAAAGTTTCTTTTTAAATTAATCATTTAGAGAAAAAATACATTGTACGCAGTGAGTAACTGCATTTCATAAGGAGACTTCCATGCGGTTTCGCGTTGTCACAGGGATATTTTCCATTCCCGCCATCTGCCTTTTGGTGCTGCTGGCAATTATCGCCACAGTCGCCCTGAACTATCAAACCAGTCTTCGGAATGCGAAATTTGAACAGATTTCGAATTTGACCGAGGGCGCGGTCACCATCGTCAATAATTATATCGCCAAAGCCAAAAGCGGCGAGATGACCGAAGACGAAGCCAAGGCTGCGGCCCTGGATGTGCTCAATGCATACCGGTTTGACGGGCAGAACTATATCTATGCCACCGATTATAATTACTGCATGCAGCTTGATCCGCTGAGCCCGGAAGATGTTGGCAAGTGCAATCCCGACAGCAAGGTGCGCAACATGATTGTTGCCGCAGCCAAGGCGGGCGGGGATGTGATCCTGTATGAAACCAAGAAGCCGGGTGAAGGTGACAAACTGATCGAGAAGGCGGCCTATGTGCGCCCGATCAAGGAATGGAACTGGGCGCTGGGCGCGGGCGTCTATATGGACGATGTTCAGGCAGAATTCATTTCTGTCATGCAGCGCATTGCGATCATTTCCGTCATCGCCATCATCATTGCCGGTGTTTTGTCCTGGCTGGTTGGCACGCGGATCACGCGCAGCATCGTCGGCCTGAACAGCAGCATTCGCACGATTGCCGATGGCGATTACAAGGCACCGGTCGAAACCGATTCTCGGTTCGTTGAAATTGGCGACATGGCCGCCGGTGTTCTGGCACTGCGCGATAAATCCGCACAGGCCCAGCAGCTTGAAGCCGATGCCGCGGTTCAGAAACAAAAAGCCGAAGAAGAACGCCGCAGCAATATCCGCGCCATCGCCGAAAAGCTTGAAAGCGAAGTCGGTGGTATCGCCAAGGCCGTTGATCGTTCGGTTCAACGCAGTGCCGATCTTGCGGTGAGCATGTCACAGAGTGCGGATGGCATTCTGGGCCAGAGCCAGCAGGTGGCATCCGCCGCCGGTGAAGTTTCCCAGAACGTCGATGCAGTTGCCGCCGCGACCGAGGAACTTTCATCCTCGATCACCGAGATCAACGTTCAAATTTCGCAGATGTCGAACACGGTGGAACGGGCAACCGATGAAAGCCAGAGCGCGTCAAATGACGTTGCCGGCCTGTCCGAGACCGTTGAGAAGATCAAGGAAATCATTGGCCTGATCAACGATATTGCCGGTCAGACCAACCTTCTGGCGCTAAACGCGACCATCGAGGCTGCGCGTGCCGGTGAAGCGGGCAAAGGCTTTGCGGTTGTGGCAAACGAGGTCAAAAACCTTGCCACCCAGACGGCCAAGGCGACGGATGAAATCGCCGCCCAGATCAATGACATTGTCGACGGCACGGAACGTGCGGTCACCGGCATTTCGCGGGTTTCGGAAACCATCGAACAGGTCCGAACCGCATCAACCGCAATTGCGGCGGCCATTGAAGAACAGGGTGCGGCAACGCAGGAAATCTCGGGCAATGCCAACCGCAGTGCGGATGGCGTGAAACAGATTTCCCAAAGCGTTGATGAAACCATGAAGAACGCCCAGGGCACGACCAACGATGCCGATGAACTGAAATCAGCATCTGCCGAGCTTTCTGATCGCTCGGCTGAACTGAGCCAGATCATTCATCGTTTCTCGACCGACTTGAAGAACCAAGCCGGGTCGTAAGAACCTGATTTCAAAAAAAGGGCCGGACATTGATTTGTCCGGCCCTTTTTGTGTTTATTGCGTGCTTTTCGGAAAAACCGAGGTCAAGATCATGCGTTACACTGAACGCGTAATCCCGCCATCGACCCGGATATTCTGACCGGTAATGTATCCGGCACCGTCAGAGGCAAGGAATGCAATGGTGGCGGCAATTTCATCGCTTTTGCCATAACGCCCCATCGGCACGCGATTGCGTCGCTCATCCGTTTCCGGCAGGCTGTCGATGAAGCCCGGAAGCACGTTGTTCATGCGGATATTTTCCGCGGCATATTTATCGGCGAACAGTTTGGTAAATGCCGCAAGGCCCGCCCGGAAAACACCGGATGTCGGGAAGACCGGATCCGGTTCAAAGGCGGCAAATGTTGAAATGTTGATGATCACACCACCACCCTGCTTTTGCATGATCGGTGTTACGAGACGGGTCGGGCGCACCGCGTTCAGGAAATAGACTTCCATCCCCGCATGCCAGTCTTCGTCTGTCAGATCCAGCACGGGTTTGCGCGGCCCATGACCGCCAGAATTGACCAGAACATCAATGCGGCCCCATTTCGCCATCGCCAGATCGACCAGTTTCTGAAGGTCATCTTCTGACTGGTTTGAGCCGGTGACACCGATGCCCCCCAGTTCCTTTGCCAGTGCTTCGCCCTTGCCCGACGAGGACAGGATCGCAACCTTATATCCTTCGGCGGCGAGCTTGCGGGCAGCATCCGCACCCATGCCACTGCCACCGGCGGTGATAAGTGCCACTTTTTCTACTGTCATGATTATTCCTTTCCTTGGCATTTTCCGGCCTGAGAAACTATGATATTTTCGAAAAATAAAGCCTTTCAGCGTGCCACACCAATCAGAATTTCATCGTCAAGACTGTAGAAAAACTATTCGATGGATATATCAGAGACACCAACACCGCCCCTGAATGGTCTTCGTGCATTTGATGCCGCAGGACGGTATCTGAATTTCAGGCTGGCGGCGGAAGAACTGGGTGTGACGCAAGGCGCGGTTGCCCAGCAGGTCCGCGGACTTGAGGCCTTTCTGGGGATTACCCTTTTGGATCGCTTGCCACGCGGGCTGAGACTGACGGAAAACGGGCTTCGATTTCATGCCGAGATCAGCCGGGCCTTTGACATCATCCGCACTGCGACGCAAACACTTCAACCGCAATCCACGCATCTGACGATCAGTGTCACCCCGACCTTTGCGGCAAAGTGGCTGATCCCGCGCCTGCCGGATTTCACGGCAGAAAATCCGCATATCGATTTGCGGATTGTTGCGACGGAAAAGACATCGAATTTCCATTCGGATGGTGTTGATTTTGCCGTTCGCCAAACAGGTTCGTCGTTTGCGGCAGGACTTTCTGCGGATTTTTTGTTCGCACATGACATCGTTTCGATTTGCAGTCCCGCACTGCAATCAAAATTGGCTCGAACCCCGGGCATCAACGATCTGGATCAGCTTGTGCTTATTCATGACTCGCACAATTTGTGGCCGGAATATCTGGAACTGGTTTTCGGGCGGAAAGTTTCAGACAAGGCAAAGGCCGTGCGCCTGAACCAGACCAGTCTGGCAATTGATGCGGCCCTGTCGGGCCAAGGCATTGCCCTTGCCAGCCGGTTTCTGGTGGAAAATGATTTAAAGGAAGGCCGGCTTGTCCAGCCCTTTGCCGAGGCCCTGCATGGCGGGTCTGATTTCTATCTTGTTATTCCGCGCCAGAGCAAAAAGTCTGATGCCTGCCGTCAGGTGCGGCAATGGATGCTGAGCCAGGCCGGGCGCAGTTCCCCGACAGATGACAAAAGGGCCGCCCCTTAAAATGGTCGGCCCTTTGGCATTGGCTATGTGGCTTCGGGTATGTGGCTGCGCGCCTATTCCGCCGGAAGATTGTTTTCCTTGCGGAAGGAGTGTGCTGGATAAACACCCAGAATGCGGACTTCGTGCGAGAAGAATTGCAGTTCTTCCAGCGCGTGACGCAGGCCAAGCTGTTCGGGGTGGGCTTCGACCTCGGCAAAGAACTGGGTCGCGGTGAAGTGACCTTCGACCATGTAGCTTTCAAGCTTGGTCATGTTGATGCCGTTGGTGGCAAAACCACCGAGTGCCTTATATAGGGCTGCCGCGACGTTGCGCACGCGGAAGACAAAGCTTGTCACCACCGGGGTGCCGTCATTGGGAATGTCGAGCGGTTCACGGGCCAGAATGATAAAGCGCGTGGTATTGTGTTCGGCGTCTTCGACCTCGGTCCGGAGCACATCAAGACCATAAATCTCGGCTGCCAGCACCGGTGCGATGGCGGCAATCGATTTATCGCCGCGATCAGCGACTTCCTTGGCACAGCCCGCGGTATCGGGTCCGACCACGGCATTCACACCGAGTTCCTTGCGCAATTTGCGGCATTGGCCAAGCGCGTGAACGTGGCTGTGGATTTCCTTGATGTCTTCGATCTTCGTACCCGGTACGCCAACCAGCGCATGGTTAATGCGCAGGAAGGTTTCACCAATAATATGCACACCGGATTCAGGCAGGATGTGGTGCACGTCGGCGACACGCCCGGCCAGTGTGTTATCAATCGGGATCACGGCCAGATCGACATCGCCATCTTCGAGTGCGCTAAAGGCGCCTTCAAAGGTCCTGTACGGTACTGTCGTTGCACCCGGAAAGGCGCGACGGGCTGCCTGATCTGAATAGGCACCGTGCATTCCCTGAAAAGCGATCCTTTGTTGCGCAGTCATCTGGCTGTTTCCTGAGTTGGTCAATTTAGATTATGAACTTAAAGCACTTGGTGGCTGGTTCCGCAACTATGCACCCAGCACTTCGCGCGCGCGTTCAAGGTCTTCTTGTGTATCAACACCGAGCGGCACGCCATCCACAACGGCGACCGCAATCACCATGCCGTTTTCAAGCGCGCGCAGCTGTTCAAGCTTTTCACGTTGTTCGAGTTCTGCCGGGGGCAGGGAAACGAACCGATCAAGGGCGGCACGGCGATAGGTATAAAGACCGATGTGATGATAAAGCGGCCCGTCACCATAAGGTGCGGTTGCCCGGGTGAAATAAAGGGCGCGGGCGACACGCCCGGAACCAAAGGCCGCGACAGCCTTGACCACATTGGGGTTGGTGCGTTCTTCGTCGCGTTTGATTTCAGCGGCCAAAGTCGCGATATCGACATTCGGGTCAGTGAGCGGTTCAAACACCGCGCGGATGTCGGCGGCATCAATCGTCGGCAGATCCCCCTGCACATTGACCACGGCATCAAACTTGCCTTCCGGGTCGAAGGTCTGGAGCGCCTGATGCACGCGGTCCGATCCGCTGGGCAGATCGGGATCGGTCAGAACGGCAATACCCCCGGCAGCCGTGACCGCATCGGCAATTTCCTGTTCGGCGCAGGCGACCAGAACCGGACCGATTCCGGCCTCCGTCGCGCGACGCCAAACCTGAACGATCATGGGTTCGCCACAGATATCGGCAAGCGGCTTATTGGGCAACCGCGTGGACGCCATGCGGGCGGGAATTACAACAACAGGATTGCGCGGGGTCGACATTTCTTCACTCCGGCCGGGCATAAGTTATGGGGCACAAATCACCTGTTCTTTGATCTTGCGCAAAGCGTGGTGTGAACAAGCAGTGGCAGAACACAGGTTCTTAATCGGCGCGACATTAGCCGGTTTTGGTGCGGCGACGAAAGACGGAATCGCGTTTTGCAGAACACTAGACGAAAGTTCTAAGGCAAGCTTGTTCACCTTGGTGTTTAAGAAAGGTTGATGCAAATCGCTGAAACGTATAGTTTCCCACCAACCAGTTTTGCCAGCGGTGACATGTGTGTTTCTCTTGATCGAGGATTGCCGGGAACGCATGGGTAGAACACAAAGATAAAACCTGAGAGTGATTAGGCTGTAACGGGGTCCCGTCATGAACACGATGGAAATCAACAAGATCGTCGCCGGCGTTATTTGTGCTGTGCTTCTGGTAGTGGTTGTCGGCAAGGTCGGCAGCGCACTGGTCAGTCCTGAAGAACTGGAAGCACCGGTATATCCGTTCTCCGAAGATGTGATGGCGGGTGCAAATGCCCCTGCTGCTGCACCGGCAGAACCGGCAGGCCCGGAACCGATTCTTGCCATGCTGGCCTCGGCCGACATGGGTGAAGGCGAGAAAGTCTTCAAAAAATGCGCATCCTGCCATGACGTCGAAAAAGGCGGCCCGAACAAAACCGGTCCGAACCTTTATGGCATCGTTGGTGCCGCGTTCGCGCACAAGGATGACTTCTCCTATTCTGACGGGATGGCCAACCATGGTGGCACCTGGGGCTTTGAGGAGCTAAACGAGTTCCTGTACAAGCCGCGCGACTACATCGATGGCACCAAAATGAGCTTTGGCGGTCTGAAAAAGGCCGAAGATCGTGCCGCGGTTATTGCCTGGCTGAACACCAAGTCTGACAACCCGGTTGCGCTTCCGGATCCGGCAGCGGTTGAAGCCGCCCAGGCCGCAGAAGAAGCCGTTGACGAAGCCGCCGAAGCGGTTGAGGAAACCGTTGATGATGCAGCCGCCGCCGTTGAAGGTGCAGTTGAGGAAGCTGGCGACGCTGTTGACGCGGCCACCGCGCAGTAAGCACGCAGCCAAAGACATCGCCTGACCGAGATTTATGGTCAGCACAGAACATGCAGGGGACAGGAAACTGTCCCCTGTTTGCGTTTGGGGGTTTGTCGTTTGGGACTTTATATATGGCGTCCTTGCCTTCTGGGCCCAAAGCGGAAATAGTACCGGCCATAACCATACCCCGCCGCCAGACATCAACCGCCTGCAGGAATGCCTTTATGGAAAATCTCGATCCGTTTTTGGAAATCGCCCACAAACTGGCCGATGCCGCACGCCCGGTCGTGCGCAAATATTACCGCACCCCGGTCGCGGTCGATGTGAAGGCCGATGACAGCCCGGTGACGATTGCCGACCGCGAGGTCGAACGCACCATGCGCGATATCCTGAATGCCGAACTGCCCGATCACGGCATCCTGGGCGAGGAACATGGCCGGGAAAATACCGATGCGGAATATGTCTGGGTGCTGGATCCGATTGACGGCACCAAATCGTTTATTTCCGGCAAGCCGAGCTTTGCGACCCTGATTGCGCTTTGCCATAAGGGCACCCCGGTTCTGGGCATTATTGATCAGGCGATCACCGATGAACGCTGGGTCGGCGTGATGGGGCAGGCCAGCACGATGAATGGCGTTGAGATCAGCGCACGCGAATGCGAAGACCTGAAAAGTGCGACGTTCTTTACCACCGCGCCCGAACTGTTTAAGGGCGATGCCGCCAAGGCCTATCAGGCGGTTTCGAAAACCTGCCGGGTGCCGATGTATGGCGTTGATGCCTATGCCTATGGCCTGACCGCCCTTGGTCTGGCCGACACGGTGGTTGAGATCGGGCTTCAGGCGTATGATTTTTGTGCACTTGTCCCGGTTGTCGAGGGTGCGGGTGGTGTGATGACCGACTGGGCGGGCAAGCCGCTTCATATCGATAGTGCGGGTGATGTGGTTGCCAGTGGCGATGCCCGTTGCCATCAGGATGTTCTGGCGACGATCAAGGCCGCGATGGCCTGACAGCCTTCATTGCCGGGACGCCCCACCAGATGACAGACCTTGCCGACACAGGATATCCGATGACCAACGACCACCCGTTTCTTGCCATGGCCCACAAGCTTGCCGATGCAGCGCGCCCGGTTTTGCAAAGCTATTACCGCCGGCCGCTTGAGATCGATGAAAAGGGTGATGCCAGCCTTGTGACCGATGCCGATCGCGCGATCGAGCGCACCATGCGCGACCTGATCAATGAGGAACTTCCCGACCATGGCATTCTGGGCGAGGAATACGGGCCGGAAAACCTTGATGCCGAATATGTCTGGATCCTTGATCCGATTGACGGCACCAAGTCGTTTATCACCGGCAAGCCCAGCTTCAATACCCTGATCGCGCTGTGCCGCAATGGCAAGCCGGTACTGGGTGTGATTGATCAGGCGATTTTGGATGAACGCTGGATCGGGGTTGAAGGGCAACCAACGACGCTAAATGGCAATGTGGTCAAGGCGCGTGAATGCCAACGCCTGAAAGATGCCACCATTTTCACCACCGGGCCGGACCTTTTCATCGAGCCAAAGGCAATTGCTGGATATGAGGCGGTCTTTGGGGCCGCTAGGCAGCCGATTTACGGTATTGATTCATATGGCTATGGCCTGATTGCCATGGGGTTTGGCGATGTGTTGGTGGAATCCAACCTGCAACCCTATGATTTCTGTGCCGCCGTGCCGGTGATCGAGGGTGCGGGCGGGATCATTACCGATTGGGAAGGCCAAGCCCTTACGATGCACAGTGGCGATCTGGTGATTGCCAGTGGTGACAGCCGCGCCCATGCCGAGGGGTTGGCGGTTTTGCAAAAGGCCATCGCGTAAGGCCGTGTGATACCTTAAACATTTGGCGATCCGCGACCTTTGGGGCAGACTACCCCGGATCAGGGCAACAAGTTGGGCAGCGCCATGTTTGAATGGGTGATCATTCTTTTTCTCGGCTCCGGGCTGGTGTACGGCCTGCAATCGCGCCGCCTGCAACGCCGCAATATTTCATCGCCGATGATGATGGTTCTGACCGGGATGCTGGTTGCCCTGCCGCTGGGCATCTGGCACAGCGCACCGATGGATGCGCTTTCGGGCAGCATTCATTTTGCCACCGGCTTTGCCGAGATGACGCTTGCGATCATTTTGTTTCTCGATGCGGCGGTGCTCGATTACCGCAAGGAAAGTGCGGCACGCAATATCGCGATCCGCTTGCTTTTGATCGGGTTGCCGCTGACCATCGGGGTGACGTGGGCGTTTATTGTCGGGCTTGATGCGTCTATCGGGTTGGTGCCAGCCCTGATCCTTGCGCTTATTGTCAGCCCGACCGATGCCGCCCTTGGCCGACCCGTCCTTGAAAACAAGGGCGTGCCCGAACCGGTGCGCCAGGGCATCAATATTGAAAGCGGGCTGAATGACGGGCTGGTCCTGCCGGTCTTTACCACCGCGGTTTTGCTGGAAGCCAATCTTCTGAGCAACGGACATCAGGGCTGGATCGCCGAGGCGGTGCTTGAGATTTCAATCGGGGCGGTGATCGGGGTGGTCAGTGGTTATGTCATTGGTCAGGTGGTCAATCACGCGGTCAAGAACAGGACCATCGTTGCGCGGTTTGAAAGGTTGCTGGGCGTTCTGGCCGCCCTTTTCATTTTCCTGCTGGCCGAGGAATTGGGCGGCAATGGCTTTGTCGCGGCCTTTGCCGGCGGGCTTGCGCTTAATATCTCAAGCGACAAGGTCAAGAACGCAATTGAAAGCTTTGGCGAGGCCGAGTCAGAGCTTCTGACCATGCTGACATTCTTTGTCTTTGGCCTGATCGTTGTGCCGGCACTTTATGAAAGCTGGACCTGGACGATGCTGCTGTTTTCGATTGCAAGCCTTGCTGTCCTGCGTCCGCTTTGTGTGTGGATCTGCATGATCGGCAGTCCCTATAGCCTGGGCGAAAAGCTTTATATCGGCTGGTTCGGGCCACGCGGGATCGCCTCGGTGATTTATATGCTGATCATGGCGACGATGATTGATCCGGGCGCATTCAAACCACTATTCGCCGCCGGAACCATGATTGTCTGCATCAGCGTGGTTGCCCATGGCATTACCGCTGCCCCGGCATCGCGGGCATTGGTCAGCTATCTGGCGCGGAAATCCTGAGAACAGCTGAGTTTTCAAGCTATTGCTGAGAAATGGCAAGACGGATGCCAAGGGCGATGAACATGCCGCCAAGGGCGCGGTTCAACCAGGCGCCAAGCTTGCGACTGCCCTTGATCCGGCCCGCAGCCGAGGCCACGGCCAACACCAGCATGCCTTCCACCACAAAGGCGATCAGAAGCACCATCAGGCCGAGTACGAGAAACTGCACCGCGCCATTGCCACGGCTTGGATCAATGAATTGCGGCAGGAAGGCCATGAAGAAAATCGCCACCTTGGGATTGAGCACATCAATCATCACCCCCTGACGCCAGGCGCCAAAGGCGGTCATCGGTTTGGTCGAAATCGGGGCGGCCGGTTCAGCCGATTGCGCATCACTTTCGGATTTGGCAAAGCTGCTGCGCAAGGCGCCGATGCCAAGCCACACCAGATAGGCCACCCCGATCCATTTGACGATGGCAAAGGCCAGCGCCGAGGTGGCAAGAATGGCCGACAGGCCAAAAGTTGCCGCCAGAACATGGACAAAGGCACCTGAAATCACGCCAAGCGATGAAAACAGGCCGATCTTGCGGCCATGCACCGCGGTTTGCCCGACAATATAGGCCATGTCCGGCCCCGGCGAGATATTGAGCAACAGGGCCGCGATCAGAAACGGCGTATAGGCAACGAGAAGTTCGATCATCGCAACTGATCCCGGGCGAAAAAGACCAGATCAATCTCAAGCGGGCCTAATCCGGCCTCGATCAGCATGTTGGACAGCTGCCCACGATGATGGGTCTGATGATTGAACATATGCGCCAAAACCAGATCGCGCGGCATGGTATAGGCATCACCCGCGACCGAGTGATAGGTCAGATCGGCGGTTACCTCGGCGTCGGTCAGGCCGTTGGTGAATTCAATGATCGCCTGATCTTCGGCCACGCGGGCGTGGCGGAGTTCATCGAACTTTTCATAAAGCACCGTGTTGAGCGGCATGGCCACGGGACTGCCGAGCAGGCGGCTCATCCAGATGCGATCAGCCACCAGGATATGATTGAGCGTGCGCAGGATCGACGGGAAGAAGGCCGTGCGCGGGGCATCGAGTTCGGCCGCAGGCAATTTCGCGCAAAGCCCGTAGGCCTTTGTGTTGGCCCAGAGATTATATTGCGCCATGCGTTCGAAATAAGCCGCACCGTTCATCTTGTTACTCCGTCGTCAGGCATCACGATCAGGGCTTCGCTGTCGGGTTTGTTGCGCAAGTTGGCGATACCGGCGCAACCTGTTCAAGCACCTTGGTCGCCGGTTTGGGAACCCGTTTGGTCAGAATAACCACGTTGCCCACCAATGTCAGCGCCACACCCCAGATTATATTGCCCGTCCAGTGGAAATCCTCAAACCAGGTCGACAGCAACAGGGCAACAATCGGGAACATCACCGAACTATAGGCGGCACGATCCGGCCCGATCTTGCCCAAAAGTGTCAGATAGAAGCCAAAGCCCAGAACCGATCCGAACAGGGCAAGATAAACCAAAGCGGCCAAGAAGCTGGCACTGGTATCAAACGACACCGGGATCCCGGCAAGGGCGATATAGCCAAACAGCAAGACCGTGCCATAAAGCATGCCATAAGCATTGGCCTGCATGACCGGTACGCCGCGCGCATGGTTGCGTGCGGACGCCATATTGCCAAGCGATGCGATGTAAGCCCCCGCAAGGGAGACCAGAAGCCCGATGCTACCGCCCGTGGTCAGATCGAAGGCGGCCAGATCATTGGCAAACACCATGGCGATCCCGGTAAGGCCAATCCCGGCCCCGATCAGGGTGCGGGTTTCGGGACGGCGGCGGAAAAAGATCACGCCATTAATCATATTCATGATGACGATGGTTGAAAACACCACCGCCAGAAGCCCGGAGGTCAGATGGATACTGGCGACATAGATCAGGACATAGTTCAGCGAAAACAGACAGACGCCCAGAACCGCCATGAAGAAATGATCACGCAACGTAAAGCGCATCGGCAAACGGCGCAGGCCACACCAGGCCATCAAAATCAGCGTTGCCAAGGCAAAGCGATAGGCGACGGCGACTTCGGGGGCGACCGAAAGCTGATACTGAATGGCGATCCAAGTCGATCCCCAGATCAAGACAACTGCTGCATAAAGACCGAACATGGCCCAAGGACTCCAAAAGAATTGAAGCCACAATTTAGGGCAGTTCAGAACCGACACCAAACCAGCTTTTTTGATCCTGCCATTAGCCAAACTAATCCAAAGACCGGAAATCTAATGCATAGCCGATCAGGATTTTTTCGACCGACCTGCTTTGCCGGGCTTTTTGCTGCTGTCTTCTTCTGGTTCGGGGGTTTCAGCACCATCTTCGGGCGTGTCACCAGCCGTGTCGTCAGCCATATCTTCGATCATGTCATCGGATGCATCAGGCACGTCGGGTGTCTCAGTCACATCGGCCTCGTCTGAGCCATCATCAAGCTGCTTGGCCGTTGATGATGTCTGATCGCTGAGCGCTGCGTTTTTTTCGGCGCGTTTGCGTTTCTGCCAGTCTTTCCAGATTGCCAGCAATTCGCTGCGCGACTGGAAGATCGGAATGCGGCGTTTGGGTTTGGCTTTTTGTTGTTCAACCGCCAAGCCGACCTCGAGCACGCCATGTTCATCATCGGTGCGGCGCACGATCAGTTCCACCGTGCCATAGGGCATGCGATCACCGAGTTCGAGATCACCGGGCAGATCGCGTTCGAGGATTTCGGCCACGGTGCGTTCGGTGTCATCAGCGTCGACGGCAAAGCCATAGAGACGACCAATATCGGCAATCCGGGTATCGGCCGGGAAGCTGAAATCACCAAACAGTTCGACGTCATTGGCCCCCTCGGCGGGACCAGCAAAGAGCTGATCGAGCAGTTCGACATGCTTGGGCGGGGTAATGATATAGACCTGATCACCGCCCTGAACCGGCCCGGCAGAATGCGGGCGCAGTGATGCACCATCACGCAGGATCAGGCTTGGCCGTGCCCAGCGCGGAATACGATGGCCGGTGGCAACGGCACTGGCTTCGTGGACGCGATAGACAACGATTTCCTGATTGGCATTGCCGGGCAATTCAAGATCAATACGATCCACCGGGCCATGGCGAGCCGGCACAATGATGCCCAGCCAATGCGCCATCCGCCGGATCGTCCAGCCCTGCAACAGAAGCGATGTGATCACGACAATAAAGGCGGTGTTAAACAAGAGCTGCCCTTCGGGCACGCCTTCGACCATCGGCACAATGGCAAGCAGGATGGACACCGCCCCGCGCAAGCCGACCCATGAAATAAAGGCGGTGTCATTGCGCGAGAAGTTAAAGAACATCAGGCACAGCCAGACCGCCACCGGACGGGCGACAAACACCAGAACCAGCGCCAGAATGACGCCCGGAAGGACAACCGTGCCAAATTCGGACGGGGTGGCGAGCAGCCCCAAGGTGACAAACATCGCGATCTGGGCAAGCCAGGTGGTGACATGCTGAAAACGCCGGACGCCGACGCTCATCTTCATGTTGCTGTTCCCGGCATAAAGACCCGCGACATAAACCGCCAAAAAGCCACTGCCGCCGAGAATACTGGTCGCGCCAAACAGGCTGAGTGCCAACGCCATGGTAATGATCGGCACCAGTCCCGGTTCAAGTTTGACCCGGTTGATCATCCAGACCAGCGCATAACCACCCGCAAGGCCGAAAATCGCGCCAAGTCCGATCTGAAGGATGAAGCGTTGCAGGAGTTCAAGCGCGATGTTTTCGCCACCGCCGAGGATAATGAGCTCGACCAGCGAGATCGTCAGAAACACCGCCATCGGATCGTTCGAGCCAGACTCAACTTCAAGCGTGCTGCGCGTGCGATCGCGCAGATTGATCCCGCCAACGCGCAAAAGGAAAAACACTGCCGCCGCATCGGTTGAACTGACAATCGCCCCAAATAGAAGTGCGACCAGCCAAGGCACATCAAGCACCAGCCAGGTTACCCCGCCAATGACCCCGGTGGTAATCAACACCCCGAAAGTTGCCAGAACAAGCGATGGTCCGGCCGCGATTTTTAAGGTTCGGAGCTGGGTTTCAAAGCCACTGTCAAACAGGATCAGGGCGAGCGCGATGGAGCCGATGAAATAGGCAAGCGGCGCATTGTCGAACATGATGCCGCCAATGCCATCCTCGCCCGCTGCCAGGCCGACAAACAGAAACACCAACAGCAAGGGCGCGCCGACCCGGAAGCTGACCAGACTGGTGAAAACAGCCACCACCACCAGAATCGATGCAATCAGGATCACCAGATTCATCGATTCAATCATTTCGGGGGCTCCTATGTCGGGACATCAGAATGGGTTTGGCGGGTTACGCGCGCAGTACTATCACATAGTGATACTTAGGAAATGATGACCGGCAATGCCATCTCCCCCCGATGACTGATCAAAATTATCCTGAAACTGTAAAGTCAGGCACGGTCCCCTATTCGTGGTCGGCCTGCGCCGGAACAAATAGGGTTTCCTTGGCCGTGGACAAGGCAATTTCCGGCAGAACTTCGACCACGCCGGGCATTTCCTTGATCGTGTCGGAAATGAAGGATTCCAGATGGCCGGTATCGCGCAGGCGCAGTTTGACGAGAAAATCAAAGCGCCCGGTCATGTGATGGCATTCCAGCACTTCATCGGCCTTGATCAGGGATTTGACCAGCTTCTTGTTGCCCTTGGCCGGGTCGGTGCGCAGCCAGACCATTGCGGTCAAGGCACGGCCAATGGCGTGCGGATCAACCGAAATGCGATAGGCCTGAATAATCCCCTGTTCGCGCAGCTTGCGCACACGATCATTCACCGCAGAAACAGACAGCCCGACCTTTGTTCCCAGAACCGAATAGGACAGTGATGCGTCTTCCTGCAGGATGTCGATCAGTTTGCGATCAATTGCATCCATTTATCTTCCCCCTGAATGGATTTTGCTGATTGCCTTGATCTTACACGAAAAACCGGAAGGCGCGAACTGTTCACCACAACTTGCGGGTTACGCCCCCGGAAGGCTTAACCATGAAAGTGTGGTTAGACTGGATTTTTTCCAGAGAGCTGCGTAAAGCTAGGTAATAATGAATTCGCCCCGTGTCACGTCTGATAATGCAGCCCTGATGGGCGCCCTGTTGATGATCAGTGCTGCAATGTGTTTTGCGGTAATGGCGGTTTTTATCCGCTATGTCACAGCAGACCTGCATCCGTTCGAGGCATCGTTTTTCCGTAACCTGTTCGGACTGCTGCCAATGGTGCCGTGGATGGTGCGCCATGGCGCGAGCGGATTAAAGACCGAGCGGTTCAAGCTGCATTTTCTGCGCGGGGTGCTGGGTTTCGGGGCGATGTCGTGCATTTTCACCGCCCTTTCGCTGTCGCCCGCCGCACAGGTCATTGCGATCAACTTTACCCTGCCGATCCTGACCACGGTGCTGGCCGCCGTGGTGGTGCGCGAAACCGTGCGCGCGCGGCGCTGGAGCGCGATTGCCATTGGCTTTGTCGGGGCGATGATTGTGATCCGTCCGTTTGGCCAAAGCTTTGAGACCGGTGCGATCCTGGCCCTTGGCGCGACGGTTTTCATGGCGTGCGCGATGACCACGGTCAAGATGCTGTCACGGACCGAAAGTGCCAATGCCATCGTGACCTGGATGGGCCTGATCATGACGCCGCTGTCGCTGATCCCGGCGCTGATATACTGGCAGGGACCGAGCATGTGGCAATTGTTCATCCTGTTGATCATTGCCGTGACCGGAACCGCGGGGCAGCAATTGCTGGTGCGTGCCTATCGCACGGCCGATCAGTCCTATGTCATGATCTTTGATTTCCTGCGCCTGCCCTTTGTTGCGGCCTTGGCCTATGTGATGTTTGGCGAGGTGGTTGATTTCTGGACCTGGGCCGGGGCAGCCCTGATCATTGGATCAGCACTTTATATCGCGCGGCGTGAGGCGGTTCTGGCCAAACGGGCCAAGAGGGAAGCCAGCATGCCGACCACGGCCCCCGCCGATCCGCAAGCCATCCCGGTAACCCGCGTTGATCGGGATGCCCCCGCAAAGGACAAGCCCGATGCGTGAATGGTTTAACGGACTTCCGCCCTATTTGCAGGCAACCGCCTTTGGCCTGATGGCATCGATCAGTGCGGCGATCTTTTCGGTGTTTGTCCGCCTTGCGACGGAGCATATCGATCCGTTGCAGGCAGTGTTTTTGCGCAATTTCTTTGGGCTTTTGTTCATCGCACCGATTGCGTTGCGGGCGGGATTAACGCCGCTTAAGACCAAGCGTTTTCCGATGTTCTGCCTGCGTGCGGTTCTGTCGATGGGGGCGATGAGTTTCTGGTTTTCGGCGATTGCCTATATGCCGCTGGCCGAGGCAACGGCGCTTAATTTCACCGTGCCACTGTTTGGCACCATCCTTGCCGCGATCTTTTTGGGTGAGAAAGTTCGCAAATACCGGATTGCCGCCTTGCTGGTTGGTTTTGGCGGCGTGCTGGTGATCATCCGGCCGGGCAGCGAAACCGTGCAACTGGCAAGCCTGCTTCCGATTGCCGCCGCGATTTGCATGGCCAGTGCGGGATTGACGATCAAGTCACTTTCGCGGACCGAAAACCCGACCGCCATCATCCTTTACATGATGATGCTGACCACGCCGCTGACCCTGATCCCGGCATTGTTTGTCTGGCAGACGCCGAGCCTTGAGGTGCTTGGCCTGATGGTGGCGGGCGCGTTCATGGCCAACATCACCCAGCTTTGTAATACCAACGCCTTTCGGGTTTATGATTATAGCTTTGTGATCGGGTTTAATTACCTGCGCCTGCCCTTTGTTGTCGGTATCGCCCTGGTGATGTTTGGCGAAGTGCCGGAAATCTGGCTGGTGCCGGGTGCCGCCCTGATTATCGGGTCAGCGCTTTATATCGCGCGGCGTGAGGCCAAGCTTAACCGCGAAGCCAACCGGATCAAACGCGGGCTTTCGGCCACCGCAAGCGATCTTGACCCGCCGCCGTCCAACAGGAAGTCGTGACGGCATGCGGACATGGTTCAACACCCAATCCGATGTGATGCGGGCAAGCTTTTTCGCGCTGTTTGCGGCCATTCTGGCGGCGTGTTTTACGCTCACCATCCGCTATGCCACCGAGGAGTTGCATCCCTATCAGGCGGTGTTTTTACGCTTTGCCTTTGGCCTGATCCTGATTTTGCCGATGGTGATGAAACGCGGGATTGGCAGCCTTGCCACCAAGCGCCTGCCTTTGTTTGGCTTGCGCGGGGTTTTGTCGGCAGCAGAGATGTGTTTGTGGTTTATGGCGGTGTTGTATTTGCCACTGGCAGAGGCGACGACGCTTAATTTCACGGTACCCCTGTTTGGCACCATTCTGGCCGCGGTGATTTTGCGCGAACAGGTGCGCATTCACCGCTGGCTTGCGATTGTTATCGGGTTTGTCGGTGTGGCGCTGATCATTCAGCCCGGGACTGATACCATGCAAGCGGCCAGCATTTTGCCGATTGCGGCGGCGATCTGCATGGCCAGTGCCGGGTTGATCACAAAGCGATTGGTGGCAACCGAGTCCACCACGTCGCTTTTGTTTTATCTGATGATCATCACCACACCGGTTTCCCTGATCCCGGCATTATTCGTCTGGCAGACGCCAAGCTGGTCTGCACTTGGCCTGATGGCGGTTGCCGCGTTGATGATGAATGTGATGCAGGTTTGCAACGTCAAAGCCCTGCAACTGGCCGATTACAGTTTCTTCGTCGGGTTTTCCTATTTGCGTTTGCCGATCATTGCGGTGCTGGCGCTGATGCTGTTTGGCGAAGTGCCCGATATCTGGATATTGCCCGGCGGGGCGATGATTATCGGGGCTGCGATCTATGTCGCCCTTCGGGAAGGAAAATTGAACAGCGAAGCCAGACGGATCGAACGGTAGCACGCTTCATCGACAAGCAATTGCGAACCACGTACGCCAACTTCTAAAGAGACCAGCAATTGGGAGTTTCAACCTGAAACCCGTAAGAACGAACCTTCTACCAATCCAACACCTTGCCAAACCATGTGAACCTGCAACAAAAAAAGCTACTATTGCACCAATTATCCAACAACAGTTGCGGACCTAACTAATGATAAAAGATACAGCGTTCATCGGGATAGGATCTGAGGAAACGTCGATTGATCCAATTCAGTACATTAGCAATTACAACATCTCTGAGCTCGATTATCTATTTTGGAACTCGGCAACTTTCAGCGATGAATTCAGCAGATATGTAAAGAATGTTTACGGCAGCTCTAGCGAGAATACTAGACAGCGGTCCTGCATTACTTACTCAGAAAAGACAGAAAATCTTATAGATTTTTCAGAAAATGGTGGAAACATTGTAATATTTACTGGAGGAGAAACAAAAATAAACATTGGGTTTGGAAGACGAGATGACCCATCATTACTTGAACATTTTCGCCTATCAAGAACACATGGTAAAAGATATAAATTTATTGAAAATGAAAAAATTAACAGAACGCTAAATGAAATATATTCAGAAATAAATTACTCATTTATAATAAAAAACAATAAAACAAAAACTTTGATAACAGTTCCCAGAACTGAAGAAGTAATATCTTCCTTTTATCTAACTGATGGAGGCGGAATTGTTATAGCGATGCCGCTACCTACTTCATCACCCCTCCCAGTAAGTAAAATTAAGACTCTGATATCAGATATTAAGGCCGAATTTTCAGAGGAAAATTCAAAGAGCGATCTTCCAAGACTTGCATCAAACTATCATCTACCGCTGGAACACCAAAAAACAGCTGAAAACAAAAAAATATCTGAAGAGATACAAGCTCTGCAGGCTCAAATAGATGAAAATAGGCTGATAATCTCGAAGGAGGCTGAATGGAAGCACCTATTTTCGTCACATGATGAAGCGCTTGAGAAAGCAGCAGCCAAAGCCTTTGAGGAACTTGGTTTTTTAGTGGGCTTTGGACCCAAAACTCACTGCGACATTGTCTGCGTAAAAGAAAAAACAATACTTGCAGTTGAAGTAAAAGGCCTGAAGAGAAGTGCAAAACCTGCAAACGTCAATCAATGTAAAAGATGGATTTCAGACATTGTAGGTGCTCTTGATTATGCACCAGACGACAAAGATAGCGTTCTAGAAGAATACGTTGATTGCCTTAAGAAACTTGGCGTCAAAAACCCGTCTTCTTCAGAAGAATGGGACGTCAAAGGTGTCGTTGTGATCAACACGTTTAGGAACAATTCACTCGAAGATCGAAATGATCCGAGCGAGCCTTCATTTAATAAGCAAGTTCGTGAACGGATGAAACGTGAGAACATCTGTGGAATGACCGGGATACAACTACTTAATCTTGTTATACGCATCACAGAGAACCCGTCAGAGAAAGAAAGTGTTTGCGAAACCATCATCAAAACTGCCGGACAAATTGACCTTAAAGAAGATTGGAAAACCTACATCAGCAAAGTTGAGATATGCGAAACAGACCCAAAATGAAGGCTCCAACCCCTGAACACTTAAAATCACACAGATAGCCGTTGCCGACAAAAGATATAATTTGGTATACAAATACCAAATTAATCAGAAGAGCGCGCGTCGGGAGGCTTCACGTCATGCAAATCAAGGGTTCGATTGCCATTGTTACCGGGGCTGCGTCCGGTCTTGGCGCGGCAACCGCCGAGACACTGGCGAGTGCCGGGGCACGGATCGCGGCATTTGATCTGAATGAAGACGGTGCCAAGGCAACAGCCGAGAAATTGGGTGGCGTTGGCTATGGCGTTGATGTTTCCAATGCCGAAAGTGTCGAGCAGGCGGTTGCAAAGGTGCAGGCGGATCTGGGCACACCATCGATCCTTGTGAACTGTGCCGGGATCGTGCATGGCGAACGCATTGTCGGGCGCGACGGCCCGGCCGATCTGGCCGCCTTTTCCAAGGTGATTACGGTCAATCTGATCGGCACATTTAACATGATGCGGGTTGCCGCCAACGCGATGAGCCAGAATGACCCGAATGATGCCGGCGAACGCGGGGTGATTATCAACACGGCCTCCATCGCCGCCTTCGAAGGGCAGATCGGGCAAGCGGCCTATGCCGCATCCAAGGGCGGGGTGGCATCCCTTACCCTGCCGGCCGCACGTGAATTGGCGCGCCATGGCATTCGGGTGGTATCGATTGCACCGGGCCTATTTGGCACGCCGATGTTAAAGGGCCTGCCTGACGAGGTTCAGGAAAGCCTGGCTGCCAATACGCCGTTCCCGAAACGCCTTGGCGATCCGTATGAATATGGCCGTCTGGCGATGCATATCTGTGAAAATGAAATGATCAATGGCGAGACCATTCGCATAGATGGCGCGGTCCGGCTGGAACCGAAATAGTCCCACACGATTTCGTTTCTTTATCCCGCAGCCAATGCGCCCTGCCGTCCCCCAGCGGCAGGGCGCAATTCATTTGGCAGGGCTTACTGACCAGAAGCCGTTTGGCAGAAGGTTGCCAGATCAATGTCCTTTTGCGTCACGCCACCGGCATCGTGGGTGGTCAGGGTCATTTCGACCTTGTTATAGACATTGAACCATTCGGGATGGTGATCCATCTTGTCGGCCATGAGCGCCACCCGCGTCATGAAGCCAAACGCGGCATTGAAATCGCCAAACTTGTAGACGCGCTTGATCGAAAGCCCGTCATCGGCAAGCGCCCATCCCGAAAGATCGGTCAGCGCCTTTTCGATGGTGGATTTTTCAAGTTTGCTCATATCTTGTGCCTCCTTAATGTTGGCCACTTGTCTTATGGACGCGGTCGTCTGGGCGCATTGGAACATAAAAACCAGCACAACCCAAATCGGTCTATGTCAGCAAGCCTTGCACACGTGATTGCAGCACCGGCAAAAGGTCGGCTTCAAACCACGGGTTCTTTTTCATCCAGGCGGTGTTGCGCCAGCTTGGATGGGGCATCGGCAGAATGCCGTCGGGCAGGAAATCGGCAAAGTGATGCACGGTTTCGGTCATGGTTTTGGCCCGGCGCCGACCAAGATAGCGTTCCTGCGCATATTGCCCGATCAAAAGGGTCAGGCCGATATCGGGTAAATGATGGCGCAGGGCATCATGCCATGTCGGCGCGCATTCCGGCCGGGGCGGCAGATCACCACCACGATCAAACCGGCCGGGATAACAAAACCCCATCGGCATGATGGCGAGTTTGGCCGGATCATAAAAATCATCGACTGAGAGTCCCAGCCAATCGCGCAAGCGATCCCCGGATGCATCGTTCCACGGCAGACCGGTTTCATGCACGCGTGTGCCGGGTGCCTGCCCGATCACAAGGATGCGCGCAGATTTCGCCATGCGCACCACAGGGCGCGGACCCAGAGGCAAGTGTTCGGCACAAATCCGACACGCCCGGACCTCAGACAGCAGCTTATTGAGCGACGCGTCCCCGCCCATCGGATCAATTTCGGGCAATTGTCCGCTCAACCCCGGCATGGGTTATTTTACCTCAGAGTCTTCAATCACCCATTCTTCGGCTCCGGCATCGGCATACCATTCCTTCATTTCCGGCAGGCCAAGGATGGTTTCCATATAGGCATTGCCGATCGGATCAAGGCTGACGCCATAGGTTTTGAACCGCGTTACCACCGGGGCAAACATGGCGTCCGCAATCGAAAAATGCCCAAACAGGAAATCACCGCCCTGCCCGAATTGGGTGCGGCACATCTTGAAGATTTCAGTGATGCGGTTGATGTCCTTGTCCACGCCTTCATTGCGGCCAAGGCCGGGCAGGCTTTTGCGGCAATTCATCGGCATGGAACTGCGTAAAGGCCCAAACCCGCCATGCATTTCAAGCGAGACAGCACGCGCAATCGCCCGCACATCGATATCAAGCGGCCAGAGCATGGTGTCAGGCTGGCTGTCGGCGATGTATTCGAGAATGCCAAGCGCCTCCCAGATGGTTTTGGTGCCATCAAAATAGGCCGGGACCTTGGCCGTGGGCGAAAAGACCGGGGCCTTGGCGTGCCATTCCTCGGAGCGGAGCGGGACCAGTTTTTCCTCGAACGCCACGCCGGCAACGCGCAGGCCAAGCCAGGCGCGCAGCGACCAGGAGGAATAGTTTTTATTGCCGATATAAAGCACAGGAAGGTTTTGCATGGCGGGACCTTTGGCGGTTGGCGCGATTGGCACATTTGATGACAGCGGCGAATACTATCTGGCCTTTGGGTGCTGTGTTCAAGCCAGACGTTCAAGCGTGGCTTTAAGCACAAAGCAGTGTTCGATTATGTGAATGAGTTTTGACCGCGGGGGATGGCAGCCGTAAGATCGGGTCACATATCTTGTGAACACATATTGCCGGTTCGTTTTGCTTGGGCAGTTGGTCTTTGGCCACTGCCCTTTCAGTCGACCGTCACCTGTCACCTATCACTCGTCACCCGTCACCAGCAGGGATGCCTTAAATTGTACGACCACATCATCGCCAACGATCCTTCTGCCACTCCGACCCCGATCACCCCGATTGCCGAAAGCGGTTTTGAAAGCTGGCTTGCCCAACAGCCGGACGCAACCAAGTCGTGGATTTCCGCCAACGGCTTTGAGGGCAAGCGCGGCACGCAGCTTTTGCTTCCCGGCAAAGACGGCGCGGTTGGCAGCGTTCTGGTCGGCTATGTTGATGATGCCAAGGCGATCTGGGATTTTGCCGGCTTGCCAAATGCGCTTCCGGCCGGGACCTATGCGCTTTCTGATGATCTGACGGACAAGGAAGATCTTTATGAAAAGGCCGCTCTTGGGCTTTATCTGGGGGGCTATCGCTTTGATCGCTATCGCAAGGATGACGGCAAAAAGGACAAGCGCGCCAAAATCGCCCTGCATGACATTGAAGCCGCCAAGCGGGCTGAAAACATAGCACGCGGCATCGGCCTTGCGCGCGATCTGATCAATGTGCCGGCCAATGACATGGGCCCGGCCGAACTTGAAGAAGCCGCCAGAGGCCTTGGTGCGGAATTTGGTGCCAATGTCAGTGCGATTGTCGGCATGGATCTTTTGGCCCAGAACTACCCGGCGATTCACACGGTCGGCCATGGCAGCGATCGCGACCCGCGCCTGATCGACCTTACATGGGGCGATGAAAATGCGCCGAAGATCACGCTGGTGGGCAAGGGTGTGTGTTTTGACACCGGCGGCTATGACCTTAAGCCATCAAGCAACATGCTTTTGATGAAAAAGGACATGGGCGGTTCGGCACAGGTTCTTGGCCTGGCACGCATGATCATGGCGGCCGACCTTCCGGTCCGGTTGCGCGTTCTGATCCCGGCGGTTGAAAACATGGTGTCGGGTCGGGCCTATCGCCCGAGTGATATTTTGCAAACCCGCAAGGGCATCACGGTTGAGGTCGGCAATACCGATGCCGAAGGACGCATCGTTCTTTCCGATGCCCTGACCGAGGCGGCATCGGAAGACCCGGACATGCTGCTTGATTTCGCGACCCTGACCGGGGCGGCACGTGTTGCGCTTGGTCTTGGTCTGCCGGCCCTGTTTTCCAATGACGATGATCTGGCCAACGGGTTGATGGAAACGGGGATGGCTGAAAATGATCCGCTGTGGCGTTTGCCGCTGTGGGATGATTATCGCAGCCAGCTTGATAGCAAGGCGGCCGATATGAACAATATTTCCGGCAGCCCGTTTGGCGGGGCGATCATTGCCGCGCTGTTCCTTGATCGGTTTGCCGAAGGCGCCAAAAGCTGGGCGCATATCGATCTGATGGCCTGGAACCCGTCTGACCGTCCCGGTCGCCCGACCGGCGGCGAAGCACAGGGCATCCGGGCCGCCTTCAAGCTCATCAAGGATCGTTACGGTAAGTAAACTAACCGTAAATTCAATTTTTTGGTAATTAGGCCTTTGACATCATGGCAGGGGTCAGGTAGAGATTACGTATTCGTAACAAATAAATTGTTGGGCACGAACATGTCGATCGAGATCAAAGCGTCTCAGGCGCTTGACCTTTGGCGTATCGCGATTGTTGAGAGTGTGCGTCGGGACTCCCCCGACCTGTCGGCCCGACAGATGGCCTTGTTGCTGAGCGTTTACCTGACCCCGGCGCCGCATACGGTGCGCGGCCTTTCCGAGGCGCTTAATATCTCCAAGCCGGCCATTACCCGTGCACTTGATCGTCTGAGCTCGCTTGGCATGGTCAAACGCAAGGTCGATGAAGAAGATCGCCGTTCGGTTCTGGTTCAGCGGACGGTCAAGGGATCGGTCTTCCTGCGTGAATTTGGCGATATCATCGTCGGTGCCGGTCTCGAGAGCGAATAATCCGGCCCCAGAAACAACCAAGAACAAATCGACAAGCGCCTGACGCCAGTCCGTAATTGACGCCCAAAGCCGGTTTCCAAGGCCACGTTTCGCAAAATCGGCCAATTAGGGCAGCAAAACTTCCCCATTTTAAATGCAGCAAATCTGATATGGCAAAAATTCGCTATATACAGACCAGTTGGTTTGTATCTGCGCCAATTGGCATGTTATGCGATTTCGATTTTCCAAAATGATATCAATGGTTTATCTGAAATTCTAATACAAAAGACCGGGCAAAACGACGTTATGGTGCCGTTGGCTGGTTTATCGCCTGTGCCGGGAGCGGATGCGTGTCCGCCATGGTTTCGGGCACCTCAATCAGCGCCAAAAGCCCCGCAGCAACGATCAAAACGCCACCTGACAGCCGTGCAATGACGTTATTGCCCCCGCGGCGCACCAGCCACGGCATCAGTTTTGCAGCCCCCATCGCGTAAATCATTACGAAACTGTAATCAAGTGTTACGAAGGTTACGCCCAGAATCAGCAATTGCGGCGCGAGCGGTTGGGATGGGTCGATAAATTGCGGAAACAGCGCCCCGAAAAAGGCAATCGCCTTGGGATTTCCAGCCGCGACCAGAAAGCCTTCACGGAAAAGGCGTAGTCCGTTTGCCGGCTCAAACCCCACCTGATTATTCGTTTCGATACCGGTCTTGATATTGATTTCCCTGGGTTTGCGAAGGAATGACATCAGCCCGATGACGAGCAGAAAGCCAACGCCGCACCATTTGACGATGGCAAAGGCGGTTGCCGATGTCGCCAGGACAGCGCCCAAACCAAGGGCCGCAATCAGCATCTGGATCATGTTGGCGGTGACATCCCCCAAGGCCGTCATCAAGGTCGGGCGCGCGCCATAACGCAGCGCATGCGACATGCCGATCAGGATGCTGGGACCGGGCGACATCACGACGAGGAAGACAAGCAGGGTGAAACTGAGCCAGATTTCAAACGACATGGTGGGGCAACTTTAGTGGCAACTCTGGTGACGTTGGCCCCGGATATCACAGCAGCAAGGATCGACAAGTGCCCGTTTGACAATGGCCCATGCGCAGGCTGCGACGCATGAGCATCGATACGCTTATCAGGGTAGGATTTTGGTTATTTGCGCGGCTTGGCGTCACCCGGCCAGAAATCATAAAACATGCGGATCTGAACCGAGCGCAGGGTATCGGGTGGCAGGACGCCCTGACCGGTGCGCAGAAGCTTGTTTTGCAGGGCCGCGAAATAGCGGTTTGAGACCGGCTGGAACGGGCTGAAGGGTGGTTCCTTGGCAATTTCCTCGCCATTTTCTTCGGCCAGTTTGGCGGCTTCGGCCTCGGCGGCGAGTTCTTCCTCCGTCTTGGGGGGTGGTGGCGGCAGAAGGCCGGGGGCTGTATATTTAAAGCCGCGCTTGCCCGGTTCGCGGTTTTCAAAGCGTTGCTCGGTATCGCGATACATCAGGCGTTGCAGATCGACCAGAAAGGCGTTGATGACCTTGGGCAGGCGTTGTTCGATAACGTCCACAGCCTGCCTGTTGGTGGCTTCCAGCCAGATGTTGAAAACGATCTGACGAATGGTGCCGCTGTTGCGCAAGACAATCGTCAGCGACACCGGATCAGGCACAACAACCGTATCGGGTATTTCAGGAACGGCTGGTTCTTTGGGTTCTTCGGTGTTGGTTTTGTCCGCAGAGGCGGTGCTGGCAAGGGCCGCGGGGGTCGCCATTGAAAATACAGCAAAGCACAGAGCCATGATCAGCACATGGCCGCAAAGACGATGTCCGGTTCGATTTTTGATCGCACGTGACAACATATTCAACCTTAAACCTGCCTTTATAGTCCTGTTATTATTGCCTTTTCATATGTTGTACCCGATCTTGACCCGGAATGCTGCCCCTAGTTTCTGACAAATTCCTTACCGGCTGCTTTGAGATCAAGGGCCGCGGCCAGCAGCGCCTTGGTGTAGGGCTGTTGCGGGTTATCAAACACATCGGCAGCAGCCCCGCTTTCGACCAGTTTTCCGTTCTTCATGACCATGACACGGTGCGACAATGCACGTACAACGCGCAGGTCGTGACTGATGAACAAGTATGCCATCTTATGGCGTGCCTGCAAATCACGCAGCAGTTCGACGATCTGGGCCTGTACCGACATATCAAGGGCCGATGTCGGTTCATCAAGTACGATAAAGCGGGGTTTTAAGACCAATGCGCGGGCAATCGAAATGCGTTGACGCTGCCCGCCGGAAAATTCATGCGGATAACGATCCATGGCATTTTGCGGCAGGTCGACTTCGTCAAGCGCCTCGGCAATGCGGGCTTCGCGTTCGGCCTGGGTCAGGTCGGGCGCGTGGATTTCAAGGCCTTCGCCAACGATCTGGGCGATGGACATACGCGGGCTGAGCGAGCCGAACGGATCCTGAAACACCACCTGCATATCACGGCGGAGCTTGCGCAAATCAGCACCGGAAAAATCGCGAATGTCCTGACCGGCAAAGCGGATGTCGCCGGTTGATTTCAGAAGCCTGAGGATCGCCATGGCGAGCGTGGTTTTACCCGATCCGCTTTCACCGACGATGCCAAGGGTTTCGCCCTGCTTAAGGGTCAGCGAAATCTGATCAACCGCGTGCAAATAATGATCGGGCCGCCCAAGGATGCCCTTGCGGCCAATCGGGAACTGCACATGGATGTTGCTGGTTTCAAGCAGCTCGGTGGCGTTTTCCGGTAATGCGGGGGCTTCGCCACTGGGAACGGCCGACAGCAGCTTTTTGGTGTAATCGTGTTTGGGATCGTCGAACAGCGCGCGCGCCTGCCCGGCCTCGACGATTTCGCCGTCCTTCATGACGCAGACGGTCTGCGCCATTTTCTGAACGATTTGCAGATCATGGGTGATCAAGAGCAGCGCCATGCCAAGCTTGCTTTGCAGATCCTTGAGCAGCTCAAGAATTTGCGCCTGAATGGTCACATCAAGGGCCGTGGTCGGTTCGTCGGCAATCAGCAGTTCCGGTTCGTTGGCAAGCGCCATGGCGATCATCACGCGCTGGCGCTGGCCGCCGGAAAGTTCATGCGGCAGGGCTTTCAGCCGTGACGCCGGATCGGGAATACCGACAAGTTCAAGCAATTCAAGGATGCGGGCACGCGCCTTGGCACCGCGCAGGCCTTTATGGAGGAACAACACCTCACCCACCTGCTTTTCGATATTGTGCAGCGGGTTAAGGGATGTCATCGGTTCCTGAAAAATCATGGAAATCCGGTTGCCGCGGATCTTGCGAAGGGTGCGTTCCTTGGCCCCGACCATTTCCTGCCCGTCAAAGATGATCGATCCTGACGGGTGGCTGGCGCGCGGATAAGGCAGCAATTGCAAAATCGAAAGTGCCGTGACCGATTTGCCAGAGCCACTTTCCCCGACAAGTGCCATGGTTTCACCGCGATCCAAGGTAAAGGACACATCCTTTACCGCCGTGGCATCGGCGAATTTGACCGAGAGGTCGCGAATGGCAAGGAGCGGCTGATGGGCGGATTGCGCTGTCATTGTCCTACTCCTTAGAACGTTTTACGCGGATCAAAGGCATCACGCACTGCTTCGCCGATAAAGATCAGAAGGCTGAGCATGGTTGCGATGGCAAAGAAGGCGGTAAAGCCAAGCCATGGCGCCTGAAGATTGTTCTTGCCCTGTGACAGCAGCTCGCCCAGGGACGGGGAGCCCGGCGGCATGCCAAGCGACAGGAAGTCGAGGGATGTGAGTGCGACAATCGAGCCATTCAACACGAACGGCAGGAAGGTGATGGTTGCGACCATCGCATTGGGCAGAACATGGCGATACATGATCCGGGTGTCGGTCATGCCAAGTGCACGCGCAGCCCGGACATATTCGAAATTACGCGCACGCAGGAATTCGGCACGGACGAGCCCCGTCAAACTCATCCAGCTAAACAACACGAGGATAAACAGCAACGTCCAGAAACCCGGCGCAAACAGGCTGGCCAGAATGATCAGGATGAAAAGCTGTGGCAGGCCTGACCAGATTTCAATCACGCGCTGGAAGCCAAGATCGACCCAGCCGCCGAAATAGCCCTGCACCGCGCCAGCCGCAATGCCGATCACGGAACTGACGGCGGTCAGTGCCAGACCAAACAGGATGGAAATCCGGAAGCCGTAGATCAGACGTGCGAGAACATCGCGGCCCAGTTCATCCGTGCCCAGCAAATGGCGCATTGAGGGCGGGGCTGGTTGCGGTTCACGCATTTCAAAATCGATGGTGTCATAGGAAAACGGGATCAAAGGCCAGATGGCAAAGCCGTTTTCGGCGATCTTGCCCTGAATATAGGGATCATAGAAATCGGTCTCGACATCGAAATCGCCGCCATAGGCCGTTTCGGGATGGTCGGAGATGATCGGCACGTACCAGTCATCGCCATATTTGACGAAGATCGGTCTGTCATTGGCGACCAGTTCGGCCACGAGGCAAATGACAAACAGAATGGTAAAGATCACAAGCGACCAATAGCCGCGCTTGTTGGATTTGAAGTTTGACAGGCGGCGACGGTTGAGCGGTGAGAGAACAGCATTGAACATGATCAATTCCCCCGCCCTTCGAAGTCGATCCGTGGATCCACCAGATGATAGCTGAGGTCACTGATCAGGTTCATGATCAGGCCAAACAGCGTGAAGAAATAAAGGGTTGCAAACATCACCGGATAATCACGCGTCATCACCGCGTTAAAACCAAGCAGCCCCAGACCATCAAGCGAGAAGATCACCTCGATCAGGACCGAGCCGGTAAACAGCATGCCAACCAGTGCACTGGGGAACCCGGCAATGATCAGAAGCATGGCGTTGCGGAAAACGTGACCATAGAGCACGCGCTTTTCCGTCAGGCCCTTGGCACGGGCGGTCACGACATATTGCTTGTTAATCTCATCCAAAAACGAGTTCTTGGTCAGCATGGTGAGCGTGGCAAAACCCGAAATCGTGAGCGCAATGATCGGCAGGGTCAGATGCCAGAAATAATCAACGATCTTGCCCCATAGGGACAGTTGTTCCCAGTTTGACGATGTCAGCCCGCGTAACGGGAACCAGTCAAGATAGGCCCCACCGGCAAACACCACGATCAGCATGACGGCAAACAGGAAGCCCGGAATGGCAAAGCCGACAATGATCGCGGCTGATGACCAGATATCGAAGTTCGAGCCATCGCGCACCGCCTTGGTAATGCCAAGCGGGATCGAGATGATGTAAATGATCAGCGTTGACCAGATCCCCAGCGAGATCGAAACCGGCATCTTGTCGATCACAAGATCGACCACATCGCGGTCCTGAAAATAGCTTTGGCCGAAATCGAAGGTCAGATAGTTCTTCATCATCATCCAGAAGCGTTCATGGGCCGGTTTATCAAAACCGAACTGTACTTCGAGCTGTCTGATGACTTCGGGATCAAGCCCCTGCGCGCCGCGATAGTTGGACGTCGATGAGAAGTTGTTACCCGATGCAGAGGATGAAGCAGTGCTGCCGCCGCCGCTATCGCCGCCCTGATTTGTGATGCGGGCGGTTGATGAAACAGCCGTTCCCTGAAGTTGGGCAATCACCTGTTCGACCGGGCCGCCGGGGGCGAACTGAATGATCGCAAAGTTCAACAGCATGATGCCAAACAGCGTGACCGGGATCAGAAGCAAACGCCGAATGATATAGTTCAGCATGGCCTAGAATCCCCCCATCTGCAGTTTGGCGGCCTTTTCCGGGTCAATCCACCAACGCATTATCGACATTCCCTTAAGCGGCACCGTGTCCGGGCGACCAAAGATGTTCCACCAGACCATGCGGTCCCCACCCAGATACCATTGCGGAATGACGTAATTCCCCCACAGAAGTACGCGATCCAGTGCGCGGGTCGCAGCCACCAGTTCTTCCCAGCTGTCGGCAGATGCAACATTTTCGATCATCGCATCGACCACCGGATCCTTGATGCCGGCAAAGTTGCGAGAACCGGGTTGATCAGCGGCCTCGGAGCTCCAGAACACGCGCTGTTCGTTGCCCGGTGTCAGGGATTGCGTCCACCAATGGGTGGTAACTTCGAAATCGAAGGCCTGAATACGATTGACCCACTGGCCGGTATCAATCAGGCGAATATCCATCTCCACGCCAAGCTGTTTGAGGCGCGATTTGACCACCAGCGCGATCTTTTCAAGCCCCGGCTGGCGAATGATCAGCTCGAACCGGAAGGGCTGCCCGGTTTCCTTGTTGACCAGAACCTTGTCGCGTACTTCCCAGCCCGCTTCGTTCAGAAGCGTCATGGATTCACGCAGGGCCTCGCGGCGCCCGTTCGGGGCATCAAAGTTTGGCAGCTTATAGGGTTCGGTGAACAACCTTGCGGGCAATTGATCGCGATAGGGTTCAAGCAGTGCCAGTTCAGCACCGGTCGGAATACCGGTCGCCGCCAGTTCAGAGTTGGCAAAGAAACTGTCGGTGCGGTGATAGGCCCCATAGAACATTGCACGATTAAGCCACTGGAAATCGAGCCCGTATTGCAGCGCGCGGCGCACGCGCTTGTCGGCAAACAGCGGATTGCGCGCGTTCAGGACATAGGCCTGCATGCCTGTTGGCAAATGATCAGGCATGAATTCCTTTTGGATGTCACCACGCTGAACCGCAGGCGTGTCATAGGCTGTGTTCCAGTCACGCGATGAATGCTCAGACCGGAGCATATATTCACCCGCCAGAAATGCCTGACGCTGCACTTCCATATCAAGATAGGTGTCATAGCGGATGGTATTGAAATTGTTCTGCCCGCGATTGACCGGGAGGTCGGCTGCCCAGTAATCCTTGACCCGTTCATAGGTGATGCGTCGGCCAGCTTCGATGCTGGCAACCTTATAGGCCCCGCTGCCGACCGGGATTTCAAAGGTGGTTTTGGCGAAGTCCTTACCTTCCCAGAACTTTTTCGGCATGATCGAAATGCCCGCCACGGTCATCGGTGTTTCGCGATTGTTGCCCGGCTTGAAAGTGAATTTGACGGTCAGTTCGTCAATCACCTCGGCCCCTTCGATCTGGGAAAAATACTGGCGGTAGACGGGACTTCCCTTTTCGACCAGCACTTCATAGGAAAACACCACGTCTTCGGCGGTGATGTCGCTGCCGTCCTGGAAACGCGCACGCGGATCAAGATGGAAGATGGCATAGGACCGGTCGTCCGGCACCTCGATCGAATGGGCAATCAGGCCATACATGGCGTAGGGCTCGTCCGCGCTTGAAACCATCAGGCTGTCATAGATCAGACCAAGGCCCGCAGCCGGATTGCCCTTGAGCGTAAAGGGGTTAAGCGTATCAAAGGCAACGATGGAGGACTGCACCAGCGTGCCGCCCTTCGGCGCATCGGGGTTCACATAATCAAAATGGTGGAAATCCGGACCGTATTTCAGATCGCCATACAGCGAAATACCGTGTGAGCGGGTGGTCAGCGGTGCCAGATCGGTCTCGTCAACAGCCACTGTCGGTGCCGGGTTCATCACCGGCTTGTCAGCACCTTGCGCAATTGCGTTATGTAAAGGCAGTGCGACCGAAAGCAGGGTCAGTGCACTGGCAAAAAGGATGGATGTCATGGCGCCCCCGCGCCGCTTCCTGCCCGGCATTGTCATGCTGGCTGCATACGAAATCATGTGATTGTCGTCTTTCCCTGATGCAAGCTGATCACTGTTCTATTATGTGGACTTAGGGTCAGGCCCTACTAATTTGGTTTGAATGGTCGATCATATTTGTGCGGATACGCGAAGCAAAACCGCAGGAAGATAAATATCTTTCAAGGTTTTGCGACAAAGTGCCCCATGCAAATATGATCGATCCAGAGGACAGAGTTTATATTTGCAAACTCCGACGTCAAACCCCTTGTGCGGGATTCCAACCCGCCCAGCGGGCTTTTCCTTGGATTTCACAAATATAAACTCTGCCATTCCAATCAAATTAGTAGGGCCTGACCCTATTCCACGCGGCGCAATCAACGGTCACTTCGCGATGCCCCCTGCCCACGTTGTCTGTGAATGATGCCACACTAGAACCACCTGATAGTCACCGTTAAATCGTTCAATTTCAAGGCACCATCACGTGAGTTTGGTTTATCGCGCATCTTTTTGCGTCAGTTTTCGCCGCGCGGTTTCAAGCTTGATCTCTGACATCAACCAGTCACGGAACGCCTTGACCTTGCGCCGTTCCAGACGCCCGCGCGGATAACACAGCGAATAGGCATATGGACTGTCGACCGGCAGATCAAACGGCACGGTCAGGCGATTGGTCACAACATATTCCCCGATCATAGCCGGATCGGACACCACAACACCAAAGCCACTTGCCGCGGCCTCCATGGCCATATCAAGGGTGGCAAAAACCGGCCCCTTGGTGCCGTCCACCCCCTTGATACCGGTTCCTTCAAGCCAGATGCGCCAGTCTTCGCGCTGGGCAGAGCAGTGCAGAAGCGTCACACCCGCCAGGTCTTCGGGGGTTTTGAGTTGCTTGGCCAGATCGGGATGACAAACCGGCAACAGCCGTTCACCGGTCAGAAATTCGTGCACCAGCTGTTCGTTGCCATGATCGGCAAAGCGGATGGCGATATCGACCTCGTTGAAGTCAACCGATGCCAGATCATCGTTATAGGTGCCCAACTGGACCTGAAAATCGGGATATTCCATCTGAAACCGCCCGAGCCGCGGCACGATCCAGCGCATGGAAAATGTCAGCGGTGCCGAAACAGACAGGTGGGTGTCATCGGCACGGTCTTCGACCTTGGCAACCGCGTCTTCGATGGCATCAAAGGCCGGGGTGAGGGCTTCAAGAAGGTTGCGACCGGCGCGGGTCAACCGCAGGCTTCTGTGGTGGCGCTCAAACAGCTGGCGACCCAGAACTTCTTCAAGATGCTGCACTTGCCGACTGACCGCCCCTTGGGTCACGTTAAGCTCATGTGACGCTTTGGTGAAACTTTCGAGACGACCGGCCACTTCGAAGGCACGGAGCGCATTTAGCGGCAATGGGCGGCGTTTCATGACAGTGACTTTGCATGATGAAAACTCATGCAATGATGACAAAAGGTGGTTTGAGCGCAAGTATTTTTTCGGGTAACTCTGGGTTTAACGAGATTAGTACAGACGCATCGTGGATGCGCGGGCCGCTGAATCGCTGAGAGCAGGCCTGATTTAAAGAGGATTAGAATCATGGTTGCTATCACCAAAGAAGCAGGCGCATTTGTCGCCACCCGCCGTAACCACACTGCCACCAGCCTTCTGGACTTGGCGCGCACTTGGCTTAAACGCCACGACCTGCGCCAGAAGCTGGCCGACATGGACGCACACATGCTGCGCGATATCGGCTGGACCGTCTATGACGCAAAACGCGAAGCCGCCAAGCCGTTCTGGAAAGCTTAACCCGCGCAACAGCGCACCAACTGAGTATTCTGTCATGCAGAACAACGTATCGCCGCTTCACAGCGCAATTACCTTCCCGCTTCAGGTTCTGATTGAAGCCCTGATGGACGCGTGGAAAGGCATCAGCCTTAAATAAGGCTCTAGGGTCAGAACCAGTTAATTTGGTTCGAATGGTTAACCTGATTTGTGCGGATACGCGGAGCAAAGCCGCAGGAAGATTTATATCTTTCAAGACTTTGCGACAAAGTTGCCCGTGCAAATCAGGTTAATCCGCAGGACAGCCTTTATCTTTGCAAACTCCCGCGTCAAAACCCTTGGCCGGGATACCAGCCCGCCCGGCGGGATTTTCCTTGGATTTCGCAAAGATAAAGGCTGCCATTCCAATCAAATTAACTGGTTCTGACCCTACTAATCCCTGAGCGCAATTCCAGCTCCCCCCGCTGGAAAGTGCGTATTTAAATGTCGGTCGCACCCCCTGTGACCGACATTTTTTTTTGCTTTGGGCTATTTCTTTTCCGGGTGGCGCAGATACATCAGGTTTGCGGCATTGAGTACCGAATACATCACGGCAAACTGGGCATTGAATTCGAACTTTTCCGGTTTGGGATCAAACAGTTCGTAGATTTCACCGATCGAGCGTTTGCCATCAATCCGCGACAGGATCGCAGGCGATGCCGAGGGCATGGTGCGGGTCACTGAAAGGCCGGTAAAGGTGATCTTGATATTGCCGGTCTTGGCGACGGATCGGGCGAGTGCCGCGCCATCAACACGGGTGAAGGTCGGGATCAGTTCCGGCGACGGGACCGGTGGTTTGACCTTGTTCTTGGCCTTGACGACATAAAAGGTGTGCTTGGTGATGTTGCCCGCCATCAGTTCGGCCAGGGCCGCGCGTTCGCGAAATGGTACGTGCATTGCCTTATCAAGTACATCATGGCGTGAACAATAGGTGGTCGGGTCGTAGCGCATCGGTTCGATAAAGTTTTGCAGACGCAGACCAGCCGCCTCGACAAAATCAAACACCTCGTCGACGCGATAGGCACGGTCCTGTTGGTGCAACAACAGGTCATAGAACCCGGCATCACCGCCATGGATGTGATCACCGACAAACGGGTTGCGCTTGAGCCAGTTGGTCCCGGGCAATGAATTAAACAGCGCCTTGCCGAAATTCAGGCGCTTGGCCCCGCCGGCCTCGGCATTAAGGCGTTCCATCATTTCCTGCATGTGATAGACGCCCTGACGACCCAACTCGCCATAGACCATCAGGCCCATCCCGCCATTGGGTTTCAGCGCATCGGCAAGCGCCCTGAGCCCGGCATCGGGATCGGGCAGGTGATGAAGCACCCCGCAACAATCAATATAGTCAAACGGGCCATATTCAGATGCCAGATCGACAAAGGATCCGGTCACAAACGTGACGTTCTTTTCCAGACTGCGGCGCTTGATACGGGCTTCGGCAATTGCGCGCGAGCTTTCGGACAGATCGATATAGACGATCTCGGCCTTGGCCTTGCGGTCACGGGCCTGCTGGGCCAGCATGACCAGCGCATCGCCGGTGCCACCACCCGCGACAAGGATTTTGATTTTGCCACTTTTGGTCTGTGCCGATGGATCGCGCCCGCCAAAGACAAAATGCACGACCTCGTCCCAGTTGCCCGGTGATCCGGTGATCAGGCGCTTGTCCTCATCCTCGGGATTGCGGGCCGGATAGGGATAGGTTTCATACTGATCACGGGTCTTTGCAGAAGACTGGACGTGATCGGGCCTGTTTTTGTCGTCGGGCATTCGGCGATTTCCGGCAGAGAAGTGGTTGGGACGGGCTCATCCTATACCAGCAAAGTGCGTATTGAAATCCGCCTATTTACCTGTTTGGGCGGCAATCAATCACCAGCTTGCCGGTCGCCGTGCGTTCGCGAATGGCCGTCAGGGCATCCATCGCATCTTCGAGGCGATAAACCGCCGAGATCATCGGCCGGATCGCTCCGGATTTCAGGCGTTCCAGCAGCTCCGCCATGCCCGCTTGCGCGATATCGGGATTTTGTTCGAGATAGGCGCCGAAATAAAAACCGATTGCGGTGACATTCTTGACCAGCAGGATATTGGCCGGGATTTGCGGCACGGTGCCGCTGGCAAAGCCAATCAGAAGCATCCGCGCACCGGGCGCAACGCAGCGCAGGCTTTGATCAAAGACATCACCGCCAACCGGATCATAAACAACATCGACGCCTTTGGGCTGGCCAAGGCTTGCCGTGATTTCGCGCACCCGGTCGCGGATGTTTTCCGATTTATAATCAATGACATGGTCCGCACCATGGTTGCGCGCGATCTGGCATTTGTCCGCCCCACCGGCCGTGGCAATGACGGTTGCGCCCAGAAGCTTGGCACATTCGACGGCGGTCAAACCGACGCCACCAGCCGCCCCATGCACCAGAACGATCTCGCCCGGTTTGATATCGGCGCGATACTTCAATGCAAACCAGCTTGTGCCATAGGCGATCTGAAAGGCTGCTGCGCTGTTGAAATCAACACCGTTCGGAAGCGGCATCACAAGACTACCGTCGGCCACGACCTGTTCGGCGTAACCGCCCCAATCGGGCATGGCCATGACGGCATCACCGGGTTTGACATGGCTGACATCATCGCCAACCGCGCGCACCGTGCCGCTAACTTCAAAGCCGGGGGAAAAGGGACCTTCGGGACGTTTTTGATATTTGCCTTGCAGGATCAGGGTATCGGCGAAATTGACCCCGCAGGCGGCAACATCAATCAGGACCTGACCGGGTTGCAGGATCGACGACGCCTGATCAGGGACATCCACCCATTGCGGTACTTCGCCAAATGCGCTGCAAATCCACGCCTTCATCCCGGTTTTCCTGCCTATTGTTGTCCTGACTATCGGCAGTGTGCCGACTGCACCGCGTGCAGACAAGGCGACAAAGGACTAAACCGGACGAAAACCGGCAACAACCCGGTAGATACGGAAATCTGGCGAATGGAAGATCAGAAAATGCGCTGACGCTTGCGCTTGCGGGTCAGCAGAAGAAGGATGGCGGATGGCACAAACAAGACAACCAGGGCCGGTGCCAGCAGGATCGGCACAAAGATGGTGTCCCATGCCCAAACGGAAATGTAGCGCTGGATCACGGATTGCAACAGGTTCAGGCTGCCGGTATCAAGGCGATACCAGAGCTCGCCGGCGGCGACCAGACGAAAACTTCCTGTTTGAAGCGCGGTAATGGAGTCATCGACCAGCACAGCAATGCTGGCAAAAAGCAGTAACCATCCCAACGCCCGGAAAAACCACATTATCCGCTCCAAGCGACCTGTCAGGGTCGGTATATTAGAAAAACAACAACAAGCCTAATGGTTTGCAGATAAAGGGTAAAGGGATGCATTTGTATAACAAAACATTACCCATGAGTTGCAAACACCTGACACCAAACCTTACGGATCAGACATCAACAAGAAGTAAAGATGCCGACAACGCCCCGTTTACCAAGGGTTTGCGGCGATTAAATGTCAGAAACACAGGCCATTTTACAGACCAATCCGTGGGATTTACGCAAAGTGAAAAAAGAGGCTGATTGGGCCTTGTCAAGCGCGGGCGTCTCGGCTAATGTCCGCCCGCTTTCGCGATAAATCAAAGATCGCATGTGGAGAGGTGGCCGAGTGGTTTAAGGCGCACGCCTGGAAAGCGTGTTGGGGTGTAAGCCCCTCAGGGGTTCGAATCCCCTCCTCTCTGCCACTGACACAAAAAGCATTTTTCCAAGACATACAGGCAAGATCAACCGGCACATATCCATGTGTCAGGTTCTGATTTGTCGCGTGTTTTGCACGGCTCCTGACAACAGGCTGTCAGGGCGTATTGATCATAATGTGCTTTTGCAAGGAAGCATGATGATCAAATACCTTTATCCAGACGGCAGCCACTGTTATCGCGCCCTGCATACAGCACACGCAATCTTTCGCAATGCGGATGGCAAGCTGATCGCCCGCGCCGAAAAGGCGGACGGATCGGGCATGTATGAGTTTGAAATCGCAGGCTTTGAGCTTTTAAGCCCAGGGATCGTTTATGACTGACCTAGCTGTTTTCTGAATTCTCGGCAGAATTCATTGCCGCCAGCCATTTGCGTAGCAGACCATCAAGCTGTTCGAGTTCCTTTGCACTTAGTGCTTCGAGCATCTGATGCTGGTTGGCGACATGCTCGGTAACGGCAGCGTCGATCAGCTCAAACCCCTTGTCCGTCAGGGCAATGACAAAACCGCGCCCGTCTTCCGGGTTGCGCTGGCGGGTGATCAGCCCGGCCTTTTCGAGCCGGTCAAGACGGTTGGTCATGGTGCCCGATGTCACCATGGTCCAGTCAATGAGCTCTGATGGGCTGAGCGCATAGGGCGGGCCGGACCGGCGCAGTGTCGCCAGAACGTCAAAACTTGCCAGCGACAGATCGTATTTTTTGAAAACACGTTCATGTGCGGCACTCAATTGGCTGCGCAGTCGTCCTATCCGGCCAATGACGCCCATTTGGGTGACATCAAGGTCGGGTCTTTCACGGCGCCACTGCGCAAGAATGCGATCAACTTTATCCATGGTTCGGATTCTTTTCAGAATTTTATCTTGACGTCAAGATTTCTGAATATATCTTGATGTCAAGATAAATGGAGATACCACCATGAGCCGAACAACCGATTTATGCCTGACTGCTCTTGCCCCGATCATTTGGGGCAGCAGCTATATCGTCACCACGGAAATGCTGCCTGATGGCTTTCCACTGACCGTCGCCCTTCTGCGTGCTTTGCCGGCCGGCTTGATCCTTTTGCTTGTTGTGCGGCAACTGCCGACTGCTGGCTGGCGCGCCCGCGTGTTTATTCTGGGCGCGCTGAACTTTGCCGTTTTCTGGTCAATGCTGTTTGTTGCGGCCTATCGCCTGCCGGGCGGCGTGGCAGCGACACTTGGCGCGATCCAGCCGTTGCTGGTGCTGTTTTTGGCGCGCTTCGCGCTGGGATCCGAGATCACCATCCTGGGTGTTATCGCCGCCATTTCCGGCTTGATCGGGGTGGCGATGCTCGTACTTGGCCCGACCAGCAGCCTTGATCCGATTGGCATTGCCGCCGCCCTTTTCGGTGCCGCATCCATGGCGGCTGGCACCGTCATGACCCGCAAATGGCAACCACCGGTATCACCGTTGACCTTTACCGCCTGGCAATTAACCGCAGGCGGGATCCTTATGATCCCGGTAGCCCTGATCCTTGAGCCCGGCTTCCCGGTCCCGACGGCAACCAATCTTGCCGGTCTGGTGTGGCTCGGTCTGATCGGGGCGGCCCTGACCTATTACCTGTGGTTCCGGGGCATTGCGCGGCTTGGCCCGACGACGGTGACAAGCTTTGGCTTTTTGAGCCCGACCAGCGCGGTTTTGCTGGGCTGGATCATTCTGGGCGAGGCCCTGAGCCCGCTTCAGATCGCAGGCGTGATTGTTGTACTGGCCAGCATCTGGCTGGGTCAGCGGGCGGCCCGTCCTGCGCCTGCACCATTGGCGGAACCAGCACCAGCCGCGATCAACGAACCCGCCCCGCGCACCACATAAAAGCAAAACGCCCCACAGATATAAAGGAAACGTCCAATGAAGATTGTCTTGTTTGGTGCCACCGGTGATGTCGGTACTGCCACCCTGCACGAAGCCCTAAAACGCGGCCATAGCGTCACCGCGATTGCGCGCAATATCCACAAACTGGCCGATGTGCCTGATAGCGTCGCGCGCGAAAGCGTTGATGTGCTGGCCAAGCCGGACCGCGTTGCCGAGCTGATGGCAAGCCATGATGTGGCGATCAGCGCACTTCGCCCGATCAGCGGATCAGAGAGTTTGCTGGTTGAGATGACCCGGGTGTTGCTGGATGCGGCGCGTAAAACCAAAGCCCCGATTTACCTGACCGGTGGGGCTGCGACCCTGAAACTGGCTGATGAAAGTGGTCATACGGTTCTGAGCGCGCCCGATTTCCTGCCCGATGCTGTGCGCCCGATAGCCGAGGCCTGTGCACAGCAGGATGCGCTGTTTGATCAGTATGACGATGTGCAATGGACCTGCCTGCGCCCGCCGGCGATGCTGATTGAGGGGCCGTTGACCGGGCACTATGCGCGCGGCACCGATACGCTGATCCCCGATCACGACGGGGTTGCCCGGATTTCCTATGCCGATTTCGGCTATGCCATGGTTGATCTGATCGAAACCGGCAATGGCGGGCAGCAACGCCTGACGGTGGGGTATCAGAACAAGGCGGCGGCCTGAACCCGCCGTACGCATTATATAAGGAACAGCAAAACGGGCGGCCTTGTTGGTCGCCCGTTTTGCGTTGCCCAATGGGGATTACGCAGATGCCTTGATCCGGGCAAAGACTTCATCAAGGGCGGTATGAAGCGCATCTGTGCCCTTTTCGCGGATGAAGGTTTGCGCGACCTGTTCGTTCAGGCCACCGGCAGTGACGTGGCCCTCATAAAGATCAGCAAAGCTTTGATCGGGGGATTTGTTAGTGTTCCCGGCAAGGCCGGAAAACAGGGCGGCAAGGTAGCGCCTGGCATCGGCATAGTCGGAGCCCTGGTTGACCATCCACTGGGCGGCACTTTCAAGCACGGTAAAATAGGTCGCCATCAGGGCACTTCCCGTCGCGTAGCCATCAAAGGCATCGATGGTTTCAGCCGCCACCGCCCCGCCGAGTTTTTCAAACAGGGCCATGACATCGGGTGAGCCGGGATAGACCGCCGTGACACAGGCATGATGTTCGACTGGTGGTAATGGAATGGCGCGATCACATTGCGCGTTGGTGCCAAGCCATACTTTGAGATCAGAAATCGGGATGGTGGCGATCAGGCTGACAATCTGTTT
Source organism: Thalassospira profundimaris WP0211 (assembly GCF_000300275.1). Taxonomy (GTDB): domain Bacteria; phylum Pseudomonadota; class Alphaproteobacteria; order Rhodospirillales; family Thalassospiraceae; genus Thalassospira; species Thalassospira profundimaris. The sequence goes on from NZ_AMRN01000001.1 coordinate 246,974, forward strand.
GTCATCCGGCACGCGAAGGGCGGACAGCACATCACCGGCAATTTGCGGCAGAACCGCAAGAAAGATCATATCGGACTGATCAATGATCGCCTGATTGTCGTCTTCGACCCGGACCCGGTCAAAGTCGGCGGCGAGCTTTGTCGAGATATGTTCGCTTCGGCGCGAAACGATGATTTCATCTACGCGACAGTCAGATTTCAAAAGACCACGAATGACCGCATCGCTGATCGCACCGGTTCCGATAAAGCCAAGTTTCATTGAAAATCCTCTGTGACAAAGGCGTCAGTCAGGTCCGGCTCCTTGATCGGGCCGTCCTTGCCATCATAGGCGGCGATCACGCGAAATTCGGGACCGTCCGCCGTTGCGTGGCTTTCATACAAACAGAAACGATCGACGGTGAACACCCGTGATGACAGATCGCCATGATCGACAATCGCCTGTTCGATGGACGCACGCGCCGCATCGCGGTTACGCCCCAGTGTGATATGCGGGGTGAATTTGCGCATATCCATATCGGGGCATTCATCAAGCGCAAGAAGCGCGTTTTCCACCCGATTGGCGAGAGTACGCAAAGCTGGTTGATCCTTTACCCCGGCCCAGAAAATGCGGACCTTGCGGTTGGATGCAAACATATCAAGGCCCGATACCTGCAGATCAAAGGGCTCAAACGCCACTTGTGACAGGGCCTGATCGATTTCGCTGGCAAGACCGGGATCGACATTGCCGATGAATTTCAGCGTGATGTGCATGTTTTCCGGGGTTTGGGCATCAAGCCCCTTGATCGCACGCCCCAGCGGATAAAGGTCGGTCGCAATATCGTGGGGAATTTCCACACCAACAAACAAACGCATGTCTTCAATCCAATTCTGATGCGGTAATTAGCCGGTCGAACGATCAGGCAGCGGCAAAGCATCGTCTTCGCCATCAATTTGCGGGAACTTGCCCGCCGCCCAATCGGATTTGGCGGCTTCGATCCGTTCCCTGGTGCTGGCGACAAAGTTCCACCAGATATAGCGCCGGCCAACCGGCAGGCCGCCCAGCAACATCACCCGGCAACCGGTTTTGGCAACGATATCGGGGATTTCTTCGGGTGCGACATAGATAAAGCTTTCGGGCTTATAGCTTTCGCCGTCAATCAGAAGCGTGCCCGATACGACGTAAATCGCCCCTTCCTGATTTTCACCAGGCAGAAGAAGCTGCGCGCCTTCGTCCATTTCGACATCAAGGTAATAAAGCTTGGATTTGACTGGGACCGGGGCGGTTTTGCCAAAGGCCTCACCGGCGATCAGGCGCATGTGATGCCCGGCATCCTCGATCACCGGCAGGTCATTCTTGGCCACATGATAAAAGGCGGGATCTGATTCCTCTGCCTCATCAGGCAGCGCGACCCAAAGCTGCAAGCCATCAAGTTCATGAACGGAATTGCGGACCGCATCGGTTTCGCGTTCGGAATGGGTAATGCCGTGCCCGGCACTCATCCAATTGAGATCGCCCGGTGTGATTTCAAGATCACTGCCCAGACTGTCGCGATGGAGGATCGCGCCCTTGAACAGATAGGTCACGGTCGCGAGACACGTATGGGGATGCGGCGGAACGTCAATGCCCTGACCGGGTTGGAATTCGACCGGCCCCATATGATCGAAAAACACGAACGGACCAACAGAGCGCACATCGCGATGGGGTAAAACGCGACGCACGGAGATACCCCCCAGATCGGATTCCTTGCCAAAGATCAGCTTAACCATATGTCGCCTCCGTTCTGGTGGTGGGAAAAGCGGCGGGATAAACCGCCGCCTTTCAAAAGTCGCTGGTCAAATTCTGAGAGCAAAATCTGACCATCCTGTGACCTTACGGGCAGGGATAGGTGTAGATCTGATGGATGTTTTCGATTTCTTCGAGAACAGCGTCCGACAGGGTGATGTTGGCCGAGCCGATATTGGATTTCAGCTGTTCCATGCTGGTCGCGCCAATGATGTTGGACGTCAGGAACGGGCGCGAATTGACATAGGCCAGCGCCATCTGAGCCGGATCAAGACCGTTATCCTTGGCAAGCTTCACATAGGCTTCGGTTGCCTTAACGCCATTTTCGGTCAGATAGCGGCCAAAATATTGCGGCCAGACTGAGGAACGCGCACCTTCGGGACGCGCACCGCCCAAATATTTGCCCGACAGCGCCCCGCCGCCCAGCGGCGAATAAGCCAGAAGACCGGCATCTTCGCGGATCGAACATTCTGCCAGACCAACTTCATATTGCCGGGTCAGAAGGCTATAGGGGTTCTGAACCGAGACAACGCGCGGCCAGCCATTCTTTTCGGCCAGTTCAAGGAACTTCATCAGGCCCCACGGGCTTTCATTCGAAAGGCCGATATGACGGACCTTGCCGGCCTTGACCAGCTCATCGAGGGCTTCGAGGCTTTCCTCAATCGGGGTGAATTCCTCGTCCGGCTCGTGGGTATAGCCGAGCTTGGAGAAGAAGTTGGAATTCCGATCCGGCCAATGGAGCTGATAAAGATCGACATAATCGGTTTTCAGACGACCAAGTGAAGCGTCAATCGCCTCAAAGATCTGCCCGCGGGTCAGACGCGGCCCGCCACGCACATACGGGAAACGATCAGCCGGACCGACGATCTTGCTGGCGATCACCAGATCATCGCGTTTTCCGCGCTTTTCAAGCCAGTTGCCGATGATGGTTTCGGTCGCGGTAAAGGTCTCTTCCATCGCCGGGACCGGATACATTTCGGCAGTGTCGATGAAATTGACTTCGTTGGCAGTAGCGTAATCAAGCTGTTCGAAAGCTTCTTCCTGGGTGTTCTGCTGGCCCCAGGTCATGGTACCAAGGCAGATGACGCTGACATCAATGTCTGTACGCCCCAGTCGACGATATTCCATATGAAATTCCCCTGTCTTATGCCGCCCGCACTATTGGATCGGGGCGGCACATGATTTTGCAATGGTATGAATATATCCGCTTGGCCACGCGATGAAACCGTTTGCAGGCAAATTTCTTATGATTTGAAAATTTGCGGCCTTAGATAAACAGGGTCAAAACCCCGGTATAGCCATAGAACCGGTCATTGCAGATTTCGCCATTGCCGTAAAAACCGGTCAGTGGCAAATCACCCAATTCATCACGGATGATCATCATTTCGCGGCTTTCGGTGCCAAACAGATGCGGGCCACGGGCGACACAGCTGCAATAAAGCGCCCCGCGCGGTTTGCCCGGCAGACGTTTTTGCAAATCGCTTAGCATGCGACGCAAATCCTGTTCGGCGGCTGCCCCGTCACGGCGGACAAAACGGATGGCGTCCCCCGCCTGCACATCGCCACTGATCGCGATCATGTTGTTATGGGGATCAATCCCCATCAGATTGCGCACGACAAAATCACCAGTATCCGACCCCGGCACCATCAGGGCCGCGTGATAGCGCCCGGATGCCATGGATTGTTCGCCGCCATCTGCTTCGAGTTCTTGCTTAAGCACATCAAGGGCCGGGCGATCATCAAGGGTGGAGATGATGCCTTCGCGTCCCTCGGTCACGCGGTGAACCGGGCCGATTGGCGTGCAGGCCTGACTGATGCCGACCTGAACACTGGTTTTGCCATCAAACAAAACGCCCGACAGGCCACCATTAACCACCCGGTCGGCAATCTGCGGCGCGCCGCGTTCCCCCGATGCGATGCCGCCAACCAGATAGGTTGAGCCCAATCGCGCCAGTTCGGCCAGCTGACTAAGACTTTCGGGGGCAGCGGGATCGCCATGCACCAGGCCAAAGATCGGCTGCAAGCGGTCAATCGCGCTTTGCAGATCGCGCGCATCCAGATCGGCCTCGGTCTTGAGCGGCTCAAAAATATGGAATTCATCACGGGCAAAGGGGGCCACCATGACAGAGGCCGCCGGAACACCGAAATAGGCCCGGCCCGATCCGCAGACGCCAACGCCGGAGGTTCCGATCCAGTGTTCAATCGACAGGCGGGAACGCAGGAAAGTCAGGATACTGCCAAGATCATCGGCCAGCGGTTCGGAGACATACAAAAAGGCCAGAGCCTGTTTGGGCAGTGGTTCTTTTTCGAGAAGTTCTGCAAGCTCGGATGCGACCGAAGCCCAGTTTTCGCCGCTGGCATGTGCCGCCCGAAATTCCGCCGTCATGCTGTCTCCCGTTGCTGACTGGTCAGGGTGCCCGGGTCTTGTGCCCGGTCGATAACCAGAAATCTGATGCTTACATCTAAGCCCAGTTAAATCTAAGCCCAGTTACATCTAAGCATTGGCCCACCCCTTCGACAAGGGCTTGGGCGGCGGTTCGTGATCCGGATCGATACAACCGATCAGGAAACGTGCTTGCGCAGGATCTCCATCGCAGCATTGAGCTGCGTCATGCGCTGGTGGGAGCCATAATTGCTGTCGGGGTGGTGGATGGCGGCAAGAACGCGGTATTTGGCGCGGATGGCGCGTAAATCAGGCCGCGCACTTGGTGCAAAGCCCATGACATGCAGGGCCTCGTTAAAGGTGGTGACGCCGCGATCGAGCGGATCAAAGGCAAGGTTATCAACAATCTGTCGCAGACGTTCGAGTTCTTCACGCGATTGCAGAAGTTCAACAGGTGGCTCTGCCTGACGTTTTTTAAGCGCGCGGGCTTCTTCAAGGGCGGCACGTTCGGCGGCGAGAACATCGGATTTCTCAACCCGCATATTGACATCACCCGCATCGAAATCGATCGCCATCTGAAGCGCCTTGCGCACAGTGATCACCGAAAACCCGGGTGGCAGGCGCAGTTGCAGCCGGGGTTTGCGCCGCCAGGGGCGCCCCTCGGCCGGGCCGGACTTCAAGACAATGGTTTCGCGATCGCCCTTGGGCGGGTCGCCGGGGTCCTGATAATCCTCAATCGCCTTTTCGGGCACAATCAACATCACCGAGCGCGCCAGATCGGCGGCATTCACCCCGCGCCGTTCTGCCAGTTGCAGCACAGCGTCACGAAAGATCGAAGAACAGGGAATGGTGTAGGACTGTTTGACGGTGGAAGAAGACGACACTGAACAATCCCTTTAAGGCATTGAAGTATTTAACTTAAACCCGAAATCTCCGGACACCGAAAGCGCAGATCAAACGCGCCTTTCCGCCCGATGGCATGAAGTGTATCGACGGATTTAGCCCCCTGCAACTGCATTTGCAGTCAAAATTGAATCGCTTCCGATTCATTCACAGGCCTATCGGCGACTCGTTGGGAATCCATGGAGTCCCCAGAACAATTCCAACACATTGATATCACGAGATATTTGTTTGAAGGCGTGCATTTCAGGCACTTAGGACACCTGTCTGGTTTCCCAAGAGTTATCCACAGGCTATAAGTGTCACCTGATTTCGGGGAATTTGATTAAGTTATTGATATTGTGTGATTTACGACATAGCGCACTTGCGATGCCCCACTCCTTCAGGAAAGGCAAAAAAGGATCAGAAACCCGATAATTGGATAACAGCCTTGGAAGAGGTGTTTTGAAAAACAACATACGCAGTAGCAGAAACGCTGTTCGAAACAGAACCGAAAGTAAATGAGGTGTTAATTTTACACCAAACCGCGTGTTTTGGTCCTCAAATGAGGGTTTTCAGGCGAAATTCTCGGTGTTCGCAAGACACTCGAAACCAACTTAACTTATTGATATTTATGATATTTCCGTCTTATAGCCGCGTTGACTTCGCCTTCTGAAGACCCGGCAGCTTAATCATTTCGGGTTGTTGACGTTTTCTATCTACATACGTAGTTTTTTACGGTTCACAAGCGTCGAAATTGCGCCAATCTGTGTCTTTGTGAAATTTTATAACCTGTCGGGACGCGCACAAGCCCTTGGAAAACCGACGGTTTTGCGCCCCAGATCATGAAGCGTCCGGCATATGTTCAGGCAGGTGCTTCGCGCTTAGCTGGCGTCAGTGGTTTGCAGCAGGTCGACGACATCTGGCAGGATGCGCTTGACGATCACGTCCACGCCGTCGGCATTAGGATGCATCCCGTCATCCTGATTAAGCTCCGGCTCGGCAGCAACGCCTTCAAGGAAAAACGGATAAAAATCAACCTGATAGCGGCTGGCGAGATCGGGATAGATGCTGTTGAATTCATCGCCGTAGGCCGTCCCCATATTGGGCGGGGCCATCATACCGGCCAGCAGAACATCGACATCCATGCCGCGCAGCTTTTCAAGGATTTCTGCCAGGTTTTCTCGGGTCTGGGATGGCTCCATCCCGCGAAGCGCATCATTGGCACCAAGTTCGAGCAACACCGCATCGGGTTTTTCAACCAGCGCCCAGTCGAGACGCGCCAGTCCCGCCGCCGTGGTATCGCCCGAGACGGAACTATTGATCACCCGGACATCGTGGCCTGCTTCCTTAAGGGCCGCTTCAAGCTTGGGCGCGAAACCGTTTTCATGATCAAGGCCATAGCCCGCCATCAGGCTATCACCAAATAAAACAAGGGTTTTTGGCGTTTGGTCGCTATCCTGTGCCTTGGTTTCATAGGCAAACCCGGTCATCCCAAGGGTTGCAAGGGCAAGCGTGGCAAGGGCCAAACCGGCGGATTTGCGAAAGCGCGATACCAACTTATGCGTGAACTTGATTACAGTGCGACCTTGCCCAAACGCCAAATTCATTACAAATCTCACCTTTACATGCTGCGAACTTGCCGGAGCGGTTTCCGACCGTTTACCCTTAAAGAAGTTATTCAGATCAAAAGAAGTCTGAACCAGAAACGTCCTGATCCGTAAGCTTATGTAGCCTGCTTTGTTGATCTTGCAACGGACAACCCGATAGGACCCGAAATGAGTGTGACCGAAACCACCACGATACCGGAACAAAATGTCGCCGCGTCTGGTGAAGCGCCAAAACAGACAATTGATGTGCAAAACCTGAAGCTGCGGCTGCAAGGTCCGGCCGGGATTGTCGAGATCCTCAAGGGGGTTGATCTTGCGATTGGTGCGGGCGAGCGCGTCTCGCTGGTCGGTCCGTCGGGATCCGGCAAGACATCGCTTTTGATGGTGATCGCCGGGCTGGAACAAGCCCAGGAAGGTGTGGTGAAGGTCTGCGGCAAGGACCTTCGCGCCCTTGATGAAGATGGCCTGGCGCTTTATCGCCGCCATCATGTCGGCATCGTGTTTCAGGACTTCCACCTGATCCCGACCATGAGCGCGTTGGAGAACGTTGCGCTTCCGATGGAATTCGCCGGACGTGCGGATGCCTTTGAAAAGGCACGCGAAGAATTGGAACTTGTCGGGCTGGGTCATCGCACCGATCACTATCCCGGCCAGCTATCAGGCGGGGAGCAGCAGCGCGTTGCGCTTGCACGTGCACTTGCGACCGATCCGGAGCTTTTGCTGGCCGATGAGCCGACCGGCAACCTTGATGGCACGACCGGTGAAACGATTATCGAATTGCTGTTTGATCTGACCAAACGGCGTGGCTCGACCCTGCTTTTGATCACCCATGATCCAGCTCTTGCCAAGCGGTGCGACCGCACGGTGATGCTGCGCGACGGCGAAATCGTTTCGCATCTGGAATCGCAGTCATGAGCACATCTGTTTCCCCCTCTGACGGTGCGGACCGCTTGTGGTCCATTGCCTGGCGGGTCTGCCGGCGCGAGTTGCGCGGCGGGCTGTCGGGCTTTCGTATTTTTCTGGCGTGTCTGGCGCTTGGCGTCGGGTCGATTGCAGCTGTCGGAAACGTTTCGGAATCCGTTCTTTCGGCACTTGAGCGTGACGGGCGGAAGCTTTTGGGTGGCGATGTTGAACTGCGCCTGACCCATCAGGAAGCAACCGGCGATCAGATCGAATGGCTAACCGCGAACACTGAACGCGTGGCCGAATTGGCGACCATGCGCACAACGGCCTACGGCCCGGACCAGCGCCGTCTGGTGGAGCTTAAGGCGGTTGATGAGGCCTATCCGCTGTTTGGCGAGATGGAGCTTGCCGATGGGGTTCCCTTTGACGGGATCCTTGATCAGAAGGATGGCGTCTGGGGGGCTGTGACCGAGGCTGGCTTGCTTGAACGGCTTCGCATCAATGTCGGGGACACGGTTGCCCTTGGCGATATTGATGTTCAGATCCGTGGTGTGATCAAGACCGAGCCCGACAAGGCGGTTGGCTTTTTCAACTTTGGCCCGCGCCTGATGGTGTCGATGGACGGGTTGATGGACACCGGGCTGGTGCAGCCGGGCAGTCTGATCCGCTATTACTACGCATTGGATATCAATGACAATGAAACCCCGACCGCCTTTCGCGAACGACTTGAAGAGCAGTTTGAAGATGCGGGCTGGCGTATTCGGGATACGGCCAATGCCAACCCTGGCCTGAAGAGGTTTATCGAGCGCCTGACCCTGTTCCTGACGCTTGTTGGTCTTTCGGCGCTTCTGGTTGGTGGCATCGGGGTTGCCAATGCGGTGCGTAGCCATATCGAAAGCAAAACATCCGTCATCGCCACGCTTAAATCCATCGGGGCGTCGCATGGTCTGGTACTTCGGATTTACTTCCTGCAGATCCTTGTTCTGGCCCTGATCGGGATTGCCATCGGGCTTTTGATCGGTGCGGTGACACCGGCACTGATTGCACCGGTTCTCGCCGGGCGGTTGCCGATTGATGTGACGCTGGGTCCGGCATTGCCGTCCTTGATCATTGCAACAAGCTTTGGCGTTTTGACCACCCTGGTCTTTGCCCTGCCGTCCTTGTTGCGCGCACGCGAAATCCCGGCGGCACGATTGTTCCGTGCCAGTGCTGGCCTGTTTAGTGGCAGTCCGGTGCGCAAGCGTGACCTGCCCTATATCGGGGTGCCGCTGGTGCTGTTGCTGATCCTCACAGTGTTGACCGCGACCGACAAGGCAATCGCGCTTGGCTTTATTGGCGGGTCGGCGGCAGCTGTGGTGATTTTCACCTTTGCAGGACAAGGTATCGTATCCCTTTCGAAACGGTTGATTACGGGCCGCAGTGCCTTTTCCAGACTGGCGCTTGCCAACCTGCATCGTCCGGGCGCCAGCACGGTGCCGGTTGCGTTGTCGCTTGGATTGGGATTGACGTTGCTGGTGACGATTTCCGGGATCGAGGGCAACCTTGATAACGAGATCAACGAGAACCTGCCGGACTCTGCCCCGGCCTTCTTCTTCCTTGATATTCGCCCCGATCAGATCGAGCAGTTCCGAGGCCAGCTTCTGGCACAGGATAATGTTTCGGATATCGAACAAACACCGATGCTGCGGGGGCGGGTAACGGCGGTTGATGGTGTTAATTCCAACGATGTCGGACCGGGTGATGATCGCTGGTTCCTGCGTGGGGACCGTGGCCTTACCTTTGCCGCCACCCCGCCGCCCGAAACCAAACTGGTCCGCGGCGAATGGTGGCCGGCTGACTACAACGATGCGTCCAAGCCACTGGTGTCGATCAGCGCGGATATCGGCAATGCGTTTGATCTGGAGCCGGGCGATACATTGACCGTCAATGTGCTGGGCCGCGATATCACGGCCGAGATCGCCAACTGGCGCGAGATCGAATGGCAAAGCCTGCGTATGAACTTCGCGATGGTGTTTTCACCGGGCCTGATCGACAAGGCGCCCTATAGCCTGATCGCCACCGCCCATATGCCACGCGAAATGGAAGAACCGGTTGATCGCATGATCGGCATGGATTTCCCGAATGTCTCGGCCATCCGGGTGCGTGAAGCACTTGAAGCGGCCAATGCCATTCTGGCCGGGATCGGAACGGCGCTTAACGCGACCAGCATGATCGCAATTGTCGCCGGTGTACTTGTGCTTGGCGGGGCGGTTGCGGCCGGTCGGCGCAAGCGCATTTATGACGCCGTGGTGCTCAAGACCCTTGGCGCGACACGGGCCAACATCCTTTATGCCTATGCGCTGGAATACGGGATCCTTGGCCTTGCCACCGGGGTGATTGCGGCCGTGGTCGGATCGGTTGCGGCCTGGTCGGTGCTGGTGCTGATCATGGAAGCCAACTGGGTGCTTTTGCCAATGACCATTCTGGGTCCGATTGCCATTGGTCTGTTTGCCACGCTGGCGGCTGGCTTCGTCGGCACCTGGCAGGCATTGCGCAGCCCGGCAGCACCGTTGTTGCGCAACGAGTAAGCCACAACTGCCAAAACGTGAAACAGACAAGGCCGGATCCAGATGGACCCGGCCTTGTTTTTTGCGAAAACCGTTTCGAAAACGATCTGAATTGACTGATTGAGGATCAGGCGATGTCGCGCAGTGCCCGCCTGACGACCTTGCCGGTGGTTGTCATCGGCAATTGATCAAGGAAAGCAATCTCGCGCGGGTATTCGTGTGCGGCCAGACGGGTTTTCACGAAATCCTTGATTTCACTTTCAAGCGCCGGGCTTTGAGCAAAGCCATCGGCCAGCACGACAAAGGCCTTTACGATCTGGCCGCGCTGTTCATCGGGTTTGCCAATCACACCAGCCATGCTCACAGCCGGATGGCCAATCAGGCAATCCTCGATCTCGCCCGGACCGATGCGATATCCGGCCGAGCTGATCAGATCATCGTCACGCCCGACAAAGCGGATATAGCCATCAGCATCGACACAGCCCATATCGCCGGTCAAAAGCCATTCACCGACAAACTTGTCACGAGTGGCTTCGGGATTGCGCCAGTATTCCAGGAACATCACCGGATCGGGCGCACGCACAGCAATGCGGCCCATTTCACCGGGTTCAAGAACCTTGCCGCTCAGATCAATCACCGCGACATCATGGCCGGGCACCGGACGGCCCATCACACCGGGTTTGGGTTCCATGATCGACTGACAGGAACTGACCACCATGTTGCATTCGGTCTGGCCATAGAATTCGTTGATGGTGAGGCCGAACACACGACGCCCCCAATCAAGAAGTTCCGCACCCAATGTTTCGCCACCACTTGCAATAGAGCGGATCTTAAAATTGAATCTTTGCGCCATATCATCGCCAGCTGCGCGCATCATCTTGAGCGCAGTTGGCGGCAGGAAGGTATTGCGCACGCCATATTCGGCCATCAGACGAAAGGCATCCTCGGGCGTGAATTTTTCAAACCGGTGGGCGACGACAGGTACGCCGTGATGCCAAGCAGGCAATAGCACATCCAAAAGCCCGCCAATCCACGCCCAATCGGCCGGGGTCCACATGACATCACCGTCTTCGGGGAAGAAGTCATGTGACATTTCAACACCGGGCAAATGGCCAAGCAACACCCGGTGCGCATGCAGCGCCCCTTTTGGCTGACCGGTGGTGCCGGATGTGTAAATGATCAGGGCCGGTTCATCGGCACGGGTATTGACCGGTTCGAATTCATCACTTGCTTCTGATGACAGGGCCTTGAAATCAAAACATTGATCGGGCGCGCCATCGATCACATAGACATATTCAAGGGCCGGCAGAAGATCGCGGATTTCGGCAATCTTGGCAGCGCCTTCGCGGTCTGTCACCAAGGCCTTGGCCGCACAGTTGCCCAGCCGGTATTCCAGCGCATCCACCCCAAACAACGTAAAGAGCGGCACAGCAATGCCGCCCATCTTGTAGGTCGCAACGTGGGCAATCGCCGTTTCCGGGCTTTGTGGCAACAGAATTCCAACCCGGTCACCGCGCCTGATGCCATGACGGCGCATGACATTGGCAAAGCGGTTCGACAGGCGTTTGATCTGTGCAAATGTGTAGTCGCGGCGCGACCCATCACGCCTGCGATGCATCAATGCCAGACGATCCGGGTCATCCGCCCATTTGTCACAAACATCGACACCGATATTAAAGTGGGTTGGCACGTTCCAGGCAAAGCGTGAACGTACCGCCGCATAGTCTGAACGACTGCCCAGCATGTTTCCTCCCTGAATTCGCCGCTGTTCTTTGTTTTTGGGTGCGGCAAATGTTGCGGAGCATGCTAGTGGCAATCGGGCGAAATTGGAAGGTCTGTCTGCGCGGCACTGATGATCGGTATTTAGCTGCCCGGATCAAGCAGGAAGGTGAAGTTGGCGTTCTGTCCGACATCGGTCGTTGCACGGGCATGGCAGCCAAGGCAGGTAGCATCGGACTGATCCTGCATGAAGCTTTCAAGCGTGCTGTTGGTCAAAAAGCGTGGCACTTCGCCAATACCGAACGGTTCACCACCGGGATTGCCAATCCATTGCGTTCCGAGCAGCATATAATTTGCAAGGACGCTGCCATTCAACTTGGTCTGCCAGACAAAGTTGCTTTCAGCCGTACCGGAAAATAGCCGCCAGCAACGTACAATATCGGGCGGGGTCGGATGATCCCCGGACGCAAGGCGGGCATAGGGCGGGTTGTCTGACCATTTCAAAATCCCGGATATCGGTTGATTGGCCGGGCTGCCGACTGGCAGTTGTCCGCCGTAAAAGGCGAATTCGCCTTCGACCGCTTCGGGCACGAGACAGCCGTTTTCAAACGGTTGCTTGGTGATGATGCTGTTGGGGCGCCGTGCATTGGCGGCCAAGGGCACATTGTCGATATGTTCGAAACTCGACCAGATCCAGCGATCCCCATTGCCACTGGCGACCCGCTGAACAAGATGCATGCCAACCAACCCGACCGTGACATCAAGACACTTCGCCCGGCCATCAATTGTCTGATCGCCCGCAAGCGATATTCGCGCCGGGCGGGTGAAATAACGGCCCCGATTTGTCGCATCCGCAGTTGGCAGAATACGCCAGGAAAACTTCAGAAGCTGCGCCCCCATCATACCGGGGGCAGAGGCTGGAATGGCCGGGTCAGACGCGTTTGACGCATCATTGGTAACCGCATTGGTGGACGCGAGTTTTACCTTCGTTGCGACATCGACCTGCAGATGGCCGGTGGGGAAATCGATGTTTTTTCCGGAGGTGGCAAAGGCGGCACGCCCGGCTGGCGTTTGCAGGTTGTTTGCGATGATATAATCAGCAGCGACCGGATTAATGCGGGTTTCGAAAAGAACGAAATTGCCCGCCTGATCAATCAGGACATCACCGGTAGATTGCAGATAACTTGCCAGCAGCAAATGCCCGGCGGGAAGATCATCAGCACAGGCCGGATTCGGATAGGTCACCTCGGAAAACAGGTCCCGCCTGGTCGGGAAGCTTTCCCATAAGGCTGCCTGATCGGGATGATCGAGCGGCGCCATCAGCGATGTGAATGCCTGCCAGGAGAACCGGTCAAAGGGGCGCTGGGCGTGATAGGCAAGGAAACGATAGACAAAGCTGGCGTCAAATTCCGGCACATCAACCGGCGCAATAGCACACGGCCCCGTGCCACTGCCATCGGCACAGAATTCTGCATTGTCATAGGTGTCGGTAAAAACCGGAATATCGCCATCACCGGCCGCACGTTTCAGACTGGCATTTTGCGCATGGCCGACCGTCGCGGCAGTCATGATACACACAATAACCAGGACCAGTTTTGCCATGGCATGCGCCAACACCCTGAAAGGGGCCAATGTGGGCATATAGAGTACGATGGAACGTGACATGATCCAGGGCCTGTGCAGGTTTCGCGACGGTTTTGTTCGTCCCGTAAGGGCACCATCATAGACCGGTTTACAGAACCTGTCGCCAATATGCGATTTCACGATAGCGTCACATCCGGGGTGAACAAGTTCACATCTGACGGCGGCCCGGAGTTGCACAATCTGTCAAAACGTTGCTTTTCCCGGAAATCCTGCCATATTTTGATCATCGCAGAATTGTATACCTATGTTCTGCTCACAATTGGATCAAAGAGGGATTTCAATGGCTTTTGAAACGCGTCAACGCGGCTATGACGTCTCGGTTGGCCGGTCGGCGGCCGAGATCGATGAAGGTCTCCGCGCCTATATGCTGCGTGTCTATAACTACATGGCATCCGCACTTGCCCTGACCGGTATCGTGGCAATGGCTGTGTCGACCAGCCCGACCCTGATGCAGGCTATTTTCGGCACCGGACTGCACTGGATTGTCATGCTGGCCCCGATCGGGCTTGTGTTCTTCCTGAGCGCGCGCATCCACAAGATGAGCTTTGGTGCCGCACAGGCGACATTCTGGATCTACGCCGCAATGATGGGTCTGTCCCTTGCGTCGATCTTCCTGGTTTACACCGGTGAGTCGATCGCGCGCACGTTCTTCATCACCGCGGGTACCTTTGGTGCGATGAGCCTGTTTGGCTATACCACCAAGAAAGACCTTTCGGGCTGGGGCAGCTTCCTGTTCATGGGCCTGATCGGTATCATCATCGCAATGGTGGTGAACATCTTCCTTGCCAGCACGATGCTGCAGTTCGTCATTTCGGCGGCTGGTGTTCTGATCTTCACGGGCCTTACCGCCTATGACACCCAGCGCATCAAGGAAGAATATCACGAGCATGACGATGCAACGACCGCAGGCAAAAAAGCCCTGTTCGGCGCGCTGCGTCTGTACCTTGATTTCGTGAACCTGTTCATCATGCTGCTGCACTTCTTTGGCAATCGCGAATAGAAGTTGCCCGGCAGTCGCAGTCAAAACCCCCGCAGCATCCGCTGCGGGGGTTTCTTTTTGTCTTGTCTGTGCTCAGGATGGGCTTCAGGACGCGTTTGCCGTGTCTTTGCCAAGGCCACCGGTTGCGTCCATAAGCGTCTTGCGATGTCCAAGCTGCGACAGAAAGTTTTCCGAGCGGGTAAAGCCACCCGAAGCTGCACGCGCAGCCCCCTTTGCACCGGCTTCGTTAAATGCCTCGTAGGCCTGTGAATAGCTCATCCGGGCGTGGGTGAGCATTTCGATATCCTTGTGCAGATTGCCGTTGGTCAGATAGACGGTGGCAAGCGCGAACATGATCCGCCCCCAGATATAGGGATGATCGCGCCGCGTGCAGACCTTAAGGGCTGCCTGAAAAACCGGGACAACCTGCGTATCGGGAATGGTCACATCACGAATGGTGGCAGATGATACAATCGCATCCGCCAGACCATAGGCAATCAACGCATAAAGCGGTCCGTGAACACGTGGATTGATCATGCCGAGCGCCCGGCGGTAATGGGCAGCACCCTTATCGACGATCTTGGCATCTTCCTTATCCTTACCGGTCAGGACCATGGCCTCGCCAAGTTTGCAGATCGAAAGGGCACGATCCACCGGCGAGCCCATCGAAAGTTCGATCCTGCGTTCCAGCATCCGCCAGATCGCAATCGACAACTCGCCAGAGCGCGCCTTGAGGTTTGCAATCAATGACCAGTTCACAAGCGATCCATAAAGGGCGAGTGCCGCCGTGGTGCGTGGATCCACCTTGGAAAAATCCGTAACGCGATCAAGCAATTCCGAAAGCTGACTGCTCGGCGCGGCCGGATCATTTTCCGCCAGAGCTTCGCCCTTGAGCCCGGTTGGCGCGGTGGTTTTCCCGGTGGCGGCCACCGGTTTTTCGGCAATATCTGCCACCATCTGGCGGATATAGGGTTCCATGACACGAAGCGCACTTGCGCAATAGGAACGATCACCGGTTTCCGACAGGACAAACGCCCCGAACCCATAGGACAGCGCCGCACCGGCACCAGCGTGCGAAAAAACTTCTCCGCCCAGAACGCGGTCTTGAAGGTCTTCCATGATCGCCGCCAGACGCGCAATCTGAAGGGCGCGCTGTTCACCGCCCCGGGATGTCAGGACAAGCTGCGCGTTCAACAGCACCCGCAATGCCTCGGCAACGTCGGAATGGGTCGGCTGACGGAAGATATAGGTCTGGGGCAGCATCAGGTCATAAAGCGACGATGTCAGGGCATCGCTGACCAGATAGAGGTTCAGATACCCGGTGCTGGCATCCTGACGCCCCCAGAAGACCGTATCGGCATCCTTGCGGTGCGCCATATTGAGAACGCTTAGTTGCGCTTCGCGTATGGCCTGAAACGGATCGGCGGCATCGGGATTTGGTGTAAAGAACTGATCAATCCGAATCCCTTCGCTTTCGGGGACGGATGAAACAGCGGCTGTCACGATATCTGAAATATCATCAACGGAACTTGCACCGATATGGGCGTTGGTATCGGCAGGCGTGAAGCGGGCGATGGCATATCGGCACAGGACATCATCTGTCGCCAGAATATCTCTGGGAGCACCCCCCGTATCATCGACAGTATCGGCACCTGTGATCAAGGATTTGAACACAAGGCCAACCATTGACCAGAAACCAGCCATTCTTGTCCTTATCTGTTCCCTGCTTCTCGGAGCCTGAACAGCAGGGATCTCAAGACTTTAGTAGGGGCATTTTCGTCCTACAAATCAGGTTGGTCAATGGCGTGGGTTGTCATTTCACTCATACCGAAGAATAGGGTACACGATCCCAAAAAGGGTGAAATGACATCCAACAAAACAGTGTTTTACCGGGTTCAGGACTCCCAGGGCCGTTTGCGCTGTCGCGATGCGTTGGGCGTGGAAGAAGCGGGTTTTGATGAATTTCGACCCCACGGGCCACGCGGCGGGGCCGCCTTGGCAACACCTGCACCCTGCCCTGCCGGACGGCCCGATGCATTGCTTGCAGACGTGCCTGACATTTCCTTCAGGCGCGCGATGCGGTTGGCCATGTTGGGATGGGTTGAAAACAGGTTATCAACACCTTTGCCCGACAGCGGGTTGGCAATGTACATGTGGGCCATTGCCGGGTTGCGTTCGGCATCCATGTTCGGGATGGCGTGAACACCCTTATCGAGTTTGTTCAAGGCACTGGCCAGCCACATCGGATGGCCACAGATTTCAGCCCCGATCTTGTCGGCCTCATATTCACGGGTGCGCGATATTGCCATTTGCACGATCATCGCCCCCAAGGGTGCGAGAATGGCAATCAGGATCATACCGATCCCGCCCAGCGGATTGTTGTTGTCGCGGTTGCCGCCAAACATGCCGGCAAACATCGCGAAGTTGGCCAATGCGGAAATCGCCCCGGCAATGGTCGCGGTGATCGTCATGGTCAGGGTGTCGCGGTTTTTGACATGGGCCAGTTCATGGGCCATGACGCCAGCGGTTTCGTTGCGATCAAGCAGTTTCAGCAACCCTGTGGTCGCCGCCACCGCCGCGTTTTCCGGGTTACGGCCCGTGGCAAAGGCGTTTGGTTGCGGGTTTTCAATCACATAGACCTTGGGCATGGGCAGATCGGCATTGCGCGCAAGGTCACGCACCATCGCCACCAGTTCGGGTGCTGTTTTGTCATCGACCTGCCGGGCACTGCGCATACGCAGCAGCATCGCGTCCGAATTCCAATAGGCGAACACATTCATGGCGGCTGCAAACAGCAGCGCGATAATCATGCCCTGTTGGCCGCCAATCATCATGCCAACCGCGCCAAACAGCGCCGTCAATCCGGCCAGCAACAAACCTGTACGCACATAGTTCATGGTCGAAAACCCTTATCGACAAACATTCCGACCGAAAGATAAGGCGAAGTCCGGCCAAGGCAAGGGCCATCGAACCAGACTGAGATATGGCTCACATCAGAAAAACCAAAACGGGGCCGACTTGCATCGGCCCCGTTCGGGAATTTAAAACAGCCGGACCGGCGGGGTCGGGGGAAAAAGACGGTCCGGCTGTTTATGCAACGATATCGGTCACTCCGCAGGCTGGTGTGTCTCAGCCTCATCAAGTGAACGAACATCGTTACGCCGGCCAATCATGCGTACAAGAACATAAAAGACCGGGGTCAGGATCAGGCCAAATATCGTCACGCCCAGCATGCCCGAGAACACGGCAATACCAATCGCGTGGCGCATCTCGGCACCGGCACCACTGGACAGAACCAGCGGGACGACACCCATGATGAAGGCCAGAGAAGTCATCAGGATCGGGCGCAGACGAAGGCGGCTGGCCTCGATTGCGGCCTGAACGGTGCTGCGACCCTGATGTTCAAGTTCGCGGGCGAACTCGACAATCAGGATGGCGTTCTTTGATGCCAGTCCGGCCAGCACAAACAGGCTGATCTGGGTGAAGATGTTATTGTCACCCCCGAACAGATAGACACCAAAGATGGCAGACAGGATGCTCATCGGGACGATCAGGATCACCGCCAATGGCATGGTCAGGCTTTCATATTGCGCCGCCAGCACCAGGAACACGAGCAGGATACAGATCGGGAAGACAAAGATCGCAGTATTGCCGGCCAGGATCTGCTGATAGGTCAGCTCCGTCCATTCATAAGACATGCCCGGCGGCAGGGTTTCATCAAGGATCTTGGTGATCGCCGCCTGTGCATCGCCACTGGAATATCCAGGTGCCGCGTTGCCATTCAGATCGGCAGAACGGAACGCGTTATAGCGCATTGCCGTGTCCGGCCCGAATGTTTCGGAGACTGACAGCACAGAACCAAGCGGCACCATATCGCCGTCTGCGTTGCGCGTTTGCAGGCGCAGGATGTCATCGGGGCTTGAACGATATGGCTTGTCGGCCTGTGCAATCACCTGATAGGTGCGGCCAAAGGCGTTGAAGTCATTAACATACATAGACCCCAGATAG
The DNA here is from genome assembly GCF_000300275.1 of Thalassospira profundimaris WP0211. Lineage (GTDB taxonomy): Bacteria > Pseudomonadota > Alphaproteobacteria > Rhodospirillales > Thalassospiraceae > Thalassospira > Thalassospira profundimaris. The sequence continues at coordinate 265,406 of NZ_AMRN01000001.1, forward strand.
ACCTGCATGGTCCGGAAGATCTCGTCAACCGGGATGCCAAGCTGCTGGACCTTGGTACGGTCAAGCGTTGCCTGAAGCTGCGGCACGTTGATGTTGTAGCTTGAAAACACACCGGTCAGTTCCGGTGCAGCCCATGCCTTGGCAAGGACCTGTTTCATCGCATCATCAAGCGCACGATAGCCCTGATCGGAACGATCCTGTACTTGCAGCTTGAAGCCACCGACTGTGCCAAGCCCCTGCACCGGCGGTGCCGGGAAGATGGCGACAAAGGCCTCGTCAATCGCGGCGAATTTCTGCTGGAGCTTGCCGGCAATGGCAAGACCCGACAGATCATCGCTTTTGCGTTCGGCAAAATCCGTCAGAGTGACAAAGACGATGCCGGCACTTGAGCTGTTCACAAACCCATTGATCGAAAGCCCCGGGAAGGCCACAGCACTTTCAACACCGGGTTCGCGAAGCGCGATGTCAGACATTTCACGAATGACGTCTTCGGTCCGGTCCAGTGTGGCGCCCTGCGGCAGTTGGGCGAAGCTGACAAGATACTGCTTGTCCTGAAGCGGTACGAAGCCTGTCGGCAGGATCTGGAAACCCTGATAGGTCGGGGCCAGAAGACCGACATAAAGCACCATCATGATGGCCTTCACGCCCAGCAGGCGTTTCACACCACCGGCGTAAAGATCGGTGCTACGGTTAAAGAACCGGTTGAAGGCACGGAAGAACCAGCCAAAGACAAAGTCCATAACGCGTGTCAGCCAATCTTTTGGCGCGTCGTGACTGCGCAGAAGCACAGCCGACAAGGCCGGGCTCAGTGTCAGTGAGTTGACGGTGGAAATGATCGTGGCAATGGCGATGGTCAGGGCAAATTGCTGATAGAACTGGCCGGTCAGGCCGGAAATAAAGGCAATCGGCACAAACACACCGGTGATGACAAGCGAGGTCGCAATGATCGGCCCGGTCACTTCGCGCATGGCAGCAACCGTTGCATCGCGCGGTGAAAGACCACGTTCGATGTTTCGTTCAACGTTTTCGACGACGACAATCGCATCATCGACCACGATTCCGATGGCCAGGATCAAGCCAAACAGCGACAGGACGTTGATCGAAAAGCCCATCAAAAGCATCAGCGCAAAGGTACCGATGATCGATACCGGCACGGCCAACAACGGAATGATCGAGGCACGCCATGTCTGCAAGAACACTGTTACCACGACAACCACGAGGGCGACCGCCTCAAGCAATGTCATAATGACCGACTTGATCGAACCACGGACAAACACCGTCGGGTCATAGACAATCGAGTAGTCCAGATCGTCGGGGAAGCTTTGTTTGAGTTCTTCCATGGTGGCGCGGACGTTGCTTGAAATATCAAGCGCGTTCGAGCCCGGCGATGCAAAGATCGGGATCGCCACCGCCGGCTTGTTATCAAGCAGGGAACGCAGCGCATATTGCTGGGCTTCCATTTCGATGCGCGCAACATCGCCCAAACGCGTAATCGTGCCATCAGTTTCACGTTTGATGATGATGTTTTCGAACTCTTCCGGGCTTTCCAGGCGGCCGCTGATATTGATCGGCAACTGGAACTGCACGCCAGTGTCATAGGGTGCACCACCGATAATGCCGGCTGCCACCTGAACGTTCTGGCTTTGGATGGCTGAAACCACCTCGCCCGCGGTCAGGTTACGTTCGGCAACCTTGTCCGGATTGAGCCAGACACGCATGGCATAGTCGCCCGAACCAAACAGCCCGACCTGCCCGACACCGGTGATACGCGCCAGACGGTCACGCACATTCAGCGTCGCGTAGTTCCGCAGATACAGCATGTCATAGCGTTCATTGGGCGAACGCAAATGCACAACCATGGTCAGATCAGGCGAACGTTTGGACACCGTCACGCCAAGCTGGCGCACGATATCAGGCAGGCGCGGCTCGGCCTGCGAAACACGGTTCTGGACCTTTTGCTGGGCCAGATCCGGGTCGGTGCCAATTTCAAACGTCACCGTCAGGGACAGATTGCCGTCGGTGGTGGCCAGTGAGTTGATATAAAGCATCCCCTCAACCCCGTTGATCTGTTCTTCAAGCGGGGAGGCAACGGTTTCGGAAATCTCGGCCGGGTTTGCACCGGGGAATTTGGCTTCGACCACAACGGTTGGCGGCACGACTTCCGGATATTCGGAAATCGGCAAACGCCACATGGCAATCAGGCCCGCCAACAAGATCAGGACGGACAGGACGCCAGCAAAGATCGGGCGATCCACAAAAAAGCGGGAAAGATTCTGCATGTTTTTCAGCCTTGCTTTAAAGCGCAGTCACACATCGATTACGATGCGGAGGCCTGCAGAATTTCCGGCGCGACAGGCATACCCGGCCGAACCTTCATGATGCCATTGACGATCACCAGATCACCTTCGTTCAAACCCGACGTCACAATGCGCATGCCATTAATTTCCGAACCCAGCGTTACCTGACGATAGGCAACCGTATTGTCGGGTTCGACAACATAGACAAACTTGCGGTCCTGATCGGTGCTGACAGCTTCTGGCGAGACCATGATGACGTTGCTTTTGGCCAATGTGCCGACCTCAAGGCTGGCAAAGGTGCCGGGCAGAAGACTGCCATCAAGGTTATCAAACAGCGCACGGGTCCGGATGGTGCCGGTCCGCGGATCAATGCGGTTGTCAAAGCTGTGCACGTGACCAGACACATGACGACCATTCGACAACGTCATATTGACCGGAATGGTTTGGGCAGCAGCATCGACTTTGCCGCTGTCGCCAAGACTTGCAAAGAAGGTCTGCTCATCCAGGTCGAAGTCGGCATAGATTTTACCGGTGGAAACAATCGTGGTCAGGATCGGGGCATTGGGACCGGCATTGACCTGGTTGCCGACCGTCAGCTCAACCCGGCTGACACGGCCATTGATCGGTGCTTTGACATAGGCGTGATCAAGCTGGATTTCCGCCAGTTCAAGCTTGGCCTTGGCGCGGCTTACGTCACTTTGGGCAACCTGATGGGCGCTGAGACGTTCGTCATAAACGCGCTTGGAAACCGTGCCGTTGGAAACGAGTTTTTCGGCGCGTTCCTTTTCCTTTTTCGCAAGCGACAGGTTCTGCTGGGCGGCGGCCAGTTCGGCGCGGGCTTCGTCGACCGCGGCCTGATAACTGCGCGGGTCAATCACGGCAAGGATATCGCCCTCGTTGACCAACTCACCGTCTTCAAAAAGGATTTCGACAATCGCACCACTGACCTGCGGGCGCAGTTGCACTTCTTCAACCGCACTCAGACGGCCGGAAAAGTTGCTCCAGAGGCGGACAGATTGCGTTTTGACACCCGATACGGTGACCGGGGTTGCCGGAGGGGCTGCTTGTTCGGTTTGAACCGCGACCTCATCAGCGGCGGATCCGGTGATATGCAGACCATATCCACCGGCGGCAGCAACCAGCGCCAAGGCGGCAGCTGGCAGCAAAATTTTGCGTTTTGATCGAGACTGCATCATTCCATCTTCCAAATAGGTTACGCCGCGCACAGGCAGCACGTTTGGAAGAAAAATGGATACCGATCGGTATGTTTGCAAGTGAATTTAGAGAAAAAAGTGAACTATTTTCTCTAGACAACGAAATTTTCAGGGGATTTAGGCGGCTGTTTCCGCGTCTACATCCCTGTATTTGCATTGTAAATTAAGGATTCGGCAGATGCCGTTGCGAATGTCAGACCGAACGGTATCAAGATCGTTGAAAACCTGGCCATAGGTCAGCAAACCGTGAACATACTGGAAAATCAATCGCGCCAAAGTTGTGGCGTCGCCATCTTCACCCAGCATGCCCTCGCCTTTAAGGCCGCGCACCATGGACGCCAGATATTTGATCTGCTCTTCGGCAAGTTCGCGTGAACAGGCCTGGATCGGCTCATCTTCCGGCCCGACCTGACCACCGGCGGTAAAAATCGGGCAGACACAGACTTCGTTTTCCCCGGGGACGGCATAGCGTTCCTGCTTGTTGCAAATGAGCTCGATATAGCTGTTAAGCTGCTCGAGCGGCGGGACGTCCGGGGAAAAGATGGCGCGAAGCTCGTCCTTGCCCTTTTCCCAATGATGGCGGGCGGCTGCGGCAAACAGCTCCGCCTTGCTGTCAAAGTGATGATAGAACGCACCCTTTGTTACCCCGGCATGCTTGCATACATCACTGACGCCAACGTCGTGGTAACTGCGTGTTGCCAATAGCTCCATCGCCGTTTCAAGCAGCTTGATCCGGGTTTCTGTGGCGTTCCTCATAACATTAACCTGTTTTGTTTATATGTCTCAGATATACATACCGGTTGGTATTTTTCAAGGAATACACCGGCAACATTTTGATCCCATCATATAATAATGGCAGCAGAATGACAGGATTTCCCATTAATTTCCGTGATCTAGCGCAAATCACGCTGCATCGCCTTTTTTGCCAATCGGCGGTATGTTTTCTCAACGACGCGCTATGAGCACAGGCCATTGATTGAGAATAAAAGAAGGGCGCCTGTAACGGGCGCCCTTCCAGTTTTTAAAAACAAAGTCTTCCGACCTCTCAGACGTCAGGCCCCGATCAGGGCGCGGATCTGACGGTTGGCCACCGTGATCATGGCAAGATCGATCTGACCGGCTGAACGCAGTTCGTTGATCAAATCATCACAACGTGCACAGCCACGCTGACGATCTTGCACCCAGATATCGACAAGGTCGGAGCCGGACGAGCCTTTTTTGCCCGCAGCCAGAACCGAACGGGTCAGTTCGCGCTGATGCCCGAACAGATCGTCGATCACGGCCGCCCGTGCCAGTTTCTGCCAATGGGTATCGGCTTCGATCGACTCGGCAGCAGAGCGCATCAGGCCCAACTGGAAACGTGCGCCGACTGCAAAGTAGGTGGCCGACACTTCGATCACATCGCGACCGGTTGCCTCGGCGATACGAACCACGTCACAGATCGCCACCAACTGGGTCGCAGACGCCACACGCCAGGCGAGGTCGTCGGGGACACCTTGGGCGACCAGCGATTTGGCCTTTTGTTCCAGCGCCTTGCGTGCAGCAGCATCCTCGGGGACGATTTCATCAAAGCTTTCAATCACCTTGGAAACCGCCGGGCGGAACATCTCGATCTTTGCGCCGACATTAAGCTCCTCGCAATTGCGCAGGAACCACTGGGTGACATCGTTCACCATGCGATTGATTTCGCGGAACATGCTGGTCTGAAGTTTCGCCAGCACGACGTTATCAAGCGCCTCGATGCCTTCCCACATTTCGCGCAGCCCAAAGACAGACCGCGTGATCAGATAACCGCGCGACACATCAACTGCCGTCATGCCGGTGGCTTCCATCATGTCGTGGACGAACGTACCGCCGACCCGATTGACCAGACTGTTGGTCGCCACGGTCGCAATGATTTCGCGTCTCAGACGATGGTTTGAAATCGCGTTTGCGTATTTCTTGCGAAGCGGTGTCGGGAAATAGCGCACCAGTTCCTCGACCAGAACCGGATCATCGGGCAAGTCGGATTCAAGGATTTCGTCATAAAGCCACAGCTTTGCATAAGGCATCAGAACCGAGACTTCCGGGCGGGTCAGACCTTCATGCGCGTTGGCGCGACGGCTGAGTTCCTCGTCATCGGGAAGGTATTCAATCTCGCGGTTCAGGCGCCCTTCGCGTTCGAGCATGCGGATCAAACGGACCTGTGCATCAAGAATATCGGCCTTTTCGGCGTCGGCATTCGAGATGGCCTGGCTTTGCAGATAGTTATCGCGCAGCACCAGTTCGCCGACTTCGTCGGTCATGTCGACAAGCAGCTTGTTGCGTTGCTTTTCGGTCATGTCGCCGGCCGCAACCACCTCGCCCACGAGGATCTTGATATTAACCTCGTGGTCCGAGCAGTTGACACCCGCCGCATTATCGATCGCATCGGTGTTAAGGCGACCACCGGCGTGGGCGTATTCGATACGGCCCCGCTGGGTCGCACCAAGGTTTGCCCCCTCGCCAATAACCTTTGCGTGGACTTCGCGACCATTGATGCGGATGGCATCGTTGGCACGATCACCAGCATCGGCATTGGTTTCAAGACTGGACTTGATATAGGTCCCGATCCCGCCAAACCACAAAAGTTCGACATCGGATTTCAGGATGGCCTTCATCATATCAGCCGGGGTGACCTTGCCACTATCTAGTCCGAGGACTTTGCGGACCTCGGGTGACGGATCAAGGGTCTTGGCCTTGCGATCAAAGATGTCGCCACCCTTGGACAGGACCTTTTTGTCATAGTCGGTCCAGCTTGAGCGCGGCATGTCAAACAGGCGTTTGCGCTCAGCAAAGCTTTTGGCCGGGTCCGGGTCAGGATCGACAAAAATGTGCATGTGGTTAAACGCCGCAACGAGCTTGATCTGCTCTGACAGCAGCATGCCATTGCCAAACACGTCACCCGACATATCGCCGACACCGGCCACGGTAAACGGCGTGGTCTGGATATTCTTGCCCATTTCGCGGAAGTGGCGTTTGACCGACTCCCACGCACCACGGGCGGTAATGCCCATTTTCTTGTGGTCATAGCCCTGTGAGCCGCCCGATGCGAATGCATCGTCAAGCCAGAAGCCATAATCACGGGCGACGCCATTGGCGATGTCCGAGAAGGTCGCCGTGCCCTTGTCAGCCGCAACAACCAGATAGGGATCATCGTCATCGAGACGCACAACGCGTTTTGGCGGCACGATTTCACCGGCAACGATATTGTCGGTAATGTCGAGCATCCCGCTCATCAGCGTTTTGTAGCAGGCAATGCCTTCCTCAAGGAACGCTTCACGCGTGCCATCGACCGGTGGACGTTTGACGACAAAACCGCCCTTGGAGCCGACCGGGACGATGACCGCATTCTTGACCATCTGGGCTTTGACCAGACCGAGGATTTCGGTACGGAAATCTTCCTGACGGTCTGACCAGCGAATGCCGCCGCGGGCCACCGGACCACCGCGCAGATGGACGGCCTCAACCCGCGGGGAATAGACAAAGATTTCGCGCCACGGACGCGGCAGTGGCAAATCTTCGATCACGGCCGAATTGAACTTGACCGACAGATAGGATTTCGGATTTCCGTCCGCATCGTGCTGGAAGAAGTTGGTCCGAAGGGTCGACTGCACCAAGTTCAGGAAGGCGCGCAAGATGCGGTCTTCATCCGGATTCATCACGTCTTCGAGGCGGCTGATGATGTCAGCCTCAATCGCTGCGACCTCGTCACCCTTGGCCGGATCGCGATCCGGATCAAAGCGCGCAATAAACAGCGACACCAGAGCGGATGCCAGCGCCGGATTGTTGGCGAGCGTCTTGGCCATATAAGCCTGCGAGAAAGCCGATCCGGTCTGGCGGGTATAGCGGGCATAGGCCCTTAGGATCACCACTTCACGCCAATTCAGATTGCCCAGCAGCACAAGGCGGTTAAACGCATCGTTTTCAACTTCACCATGCCAGATGCGGACAAACAGTTCCTGGAACTTGTTGCGCACATCATGGAGGCTGAATTCGCCGTCGACCTCGACCCCGAAATCATGAATGCGAACATCAATCCCGACGTCACGCGGACTGACCGTGAAGGGATTTTCGGTAATGACCTTAAGCCCCATGTTCTCCAACATAGGCAGGACATCCGAAAGCGGCACCGGCGCACCGGGATTATAGATCTTGAAGCGCAGTTCGTTTTCGGCAGCCTCGATCGGGCGATAAAGATTTACCCGCAGGTCATTAGCATTAATGACCTCCTCGATGCGTTCAATATCAAGCTCGGCACTTTCGACCGTGAAGCGTTCACGATATTCCGTCGAGAAGCTTTCACCATAGCGTCGATGCAGTGCCAGACCGCGTTCCTCACCCAGTTCACGCACAAGGACCTGACGCAGGGTATCGGACCAGTCACGGGCCACCTCGACCAGCTGGCGTTCGATATCGGCCACACTGTATTCGGGAAGCTCGCCCGGGTTGGTTTTGACCAAAAGGTGCAAACGCGCAAGCGGGCTATCGCCGATCAGGGTGTAGTGCGCCGTAACCTTGCCATCGAAGGCGTTTTCAATCACGGTCTGGAACTTCAGGCGCAGCTTGGTGGTAAAGCGATCGCGCGGGCAGAACAGCTGACAGGAGACAAACCGTTCAAACGCATCGCGGCGCACGAACAACGCAATGCGTTGACGTTCCTGCAAATGCAGGATGCCCATGCATGTATGATAAAGATCGTCTAGATCGACCTGGAACAGCTCGTCACGCGGATAGGTTTCCAGAATGTTGACCAGTGCCTTGCCATCGTGACTTGCTGGCGGGAAACCGGCACGTTTGACGGTTTCGGCAAGCTTCATACGCAGAAGCGGGATCAGACGCGGGGACAGGTTATAGGCGACCGAAGTAAACAGGCCGACGAACAGGTGCTGACCAACGACCTTGCCCTTGGCATCGAACTGTTTGACGACAATCGTATCAAGATGCACTGGACGGTGAACCGTCGACTGCTTGTTGGCCTTGGTCACCATCAGCAGGTTCGGCTTGGCGACGAAATCCTGTACCTCGGCTGAAAGGTTGCCAATCTGGCGCAACTCATCAAAGACGTGGGTTCCTTCGCGCGACAGAATGCCGAGCTGATTTTTGACCTCGACATCGACCGGGCCCTTTTTGCCAGCATTTTTAAAGCTGTATTCCCGATATCCTAGGAAGGTGAAGTGGTCGTTGTGCAGCCATCCAAGGAAGTCCTGCACCTCGCGCCGGTCCTCGTCTGGCGCGCCTGCCTTGACATCGCCAATCTCATCAAGAACTTCGGTGACCTTTTTAAGCATCGGCTGCCAGTCGCGCACAGCAAGTGCGACATCGGTCAGGCTGTTTTCAAGTGCGTCATGGACCTTGGCCAGAACGTCCTTGTCGGTCTGCTCGTCGATTTCGACATGCATGACCGATTCTCGCGGATCATTGGTTTCTTCAACGCTGGCAACACGTTGCAATTCACCCTTGTCATCACGGGCAATGCGCATGATCGGGTGGATGACAAGATGAACGGTCAGATCAAGCTCATGCAGGGCGGCTGTCACCGAGTCCACCAGGAACGGCATATCGGTATTGTTGATTTCGATCACTGTGTGATCCGACGTCCAGCCATGTTCTTCGAGATCGGGGTTATAGACCCGGATTTTGGCCGTATCGGCCGAGGGGCGCTTTTGCGCGAATTTGTAAAGTGTAAGTGCCGCGCCATAAAGCGAGTCGACCGAGCGACCCGCCATGTCGTCAGGCGGAACATCCTTATAAAAAAGGCGAACGAATGCTTCTGCACCCTTCGCCGTTTCACCAGACATTCGTTGATGGATCTTTTCGACAACCTTGTCGATGACTTCCCGCTTTGGGTCGCCGTTTCGGGCTTTCATGACCAATTTCCCTTTTTCCCGGCTCTGTTTACCAGAACCGAAACACCGATCTTTGCGACCGGTGTCACACACCACTGATTTGTCTCGTTATTTGGGAAGGAAAGCAGGAATTTCCACCATAGACCCACCTGGAAATCCCCTGTGTCCCTTCACGCTTACACATAACGGATCATCTGCCTAAAAACTATGCTTCTGCACAAAAAAAATTCATTTAACCAATAAGCTAGCCTTTGGTTGCCATATCGTCGGTGGACATGAACTGTCACAGAATTTTGCACTTTTTTGCGGCGCAAAACCCGCTACACTTTGAAATACGCCCCGATTTGAGAATTTCTTCGCACTCGCACATGATCCGAAAGGAACCACGGCATGCTTGAAGGCAAAAAAGGGCTAATCGTCGGAATTGCCAATGAAATGTCCATCGCCTGGGGCTGTGCGCGTGTTTTCAAGCGCGAAGGTGCCGACATCGCGGTGACCTATTTGAACGACAAGGCAAAACGCTTTGTCGAACCACTGGCCAACCAAATCAATGCCCCGATCTTCGCCCCACTTGATGTCCGCAATGAGGCACAGGCAGACGCGCTGTTTGCCGAGATCGAACAAAAGTGGGGAAAACTTGATTTCGTGCTGCATTCGATCGCCTTTGCCCCGGCAGATGACTTGCACGGTCGGGTAACCGATTGTTCACGCGACGGGTTTCTGGCGGCGATGGATATATCGTGCCATTCGTTCGCCCGGCTTGCCAAACGGGCAGAGCCATTGATGAGCGATGGCGGTGCACTTTTGACCGTGACCTATATGGGATCGGAGCGCGTGATTGATCACTACGGGGTCATGGGGCCGGTTAAGGCAGCCCTTGAAAGCACGACTCGCTATATGGCGGCCGAACTGGGCCCGAAAGGCATTCGCTGCCATGCAATTTCACCCGGGCCGCTTTTAACCCGCGCAGCATCCGGGATTGCCGAATTTCAACATCTGATGGACCAGGCTACTGATCGCGCGCCGTCCCGTCGTCTGGTAACAATTGATGAAATTGGTGAATTGGCCGCGTTTTTAGCCAGTGATCGGGCAAAATCATTGACCGGTGATGTGGTGCATATTGATGGTGGCTATAACATCATGGGCTGAGCCACGGGTTAGCATCGCTGGCTAGCGTCGCTTGATCGCATCCTCGGCCTTGGGGGCGACGCGCTTGATTTGGCGCGCCAATGCCAGTTTGGCTTCGGCATCCGGGTCGGGTGCGGCGGCGGCAAAAAGATCGGGGACATCCCCGCCGTTGATTGCGATCATGCGGGCATCGGTTTCCGCCTGACTTTCGACCCGACCATCGACCAGATGGCAAAGATCAAACCCGGCATCTTTCAGGGCTGGCGCAATCAGAAGCGTGCGATGACAGTCCAGCGGGTCCTTTTCGGCACACATCAGGCAGATGCGATATTTTTCCGCCCCTGAAACCAGCCGTTCTATCCCCGATTTGAAATCAGGCCGATCTGCCATCAGGCCATAATCAAGCTGCCCATCAGGGTAAAGTTCCGGAACTTGCGGCTTTCCGCCCATCACATCGCCCATGAACACATAGGCAATACCGTTTTCCCGCAGGAACGGCCCGAAGCTGTCAGAGTCGAATGCTGTCCAATAACTTGATCGTTTGAAGGTCCGAATATCTGCCACCGCCGTGATGCGGTGGGCCTTGAAAAGCGCAAGCAGGCTTTCACGGTCATGGCCTGCATAGCCGACTGTGTAGATCAGGCGCCCTGATGACGTGGATTTAGTATTATTCGGATCAGACATCACAGAAGCACACGACAATTCGCATTTGCTTGCAAGCGCGAAACAGTCGACAGCCTTGGCCCAAATGCAAAAAGACCGCCCCGAAGGACGGCCTTTTATGACTTTCATCATGGAGCGGGCGAAGAGATTCGAACTCTCGACCCTAACCTTGGCAAGGTTATGCTCTACCCCTGAGCTACGCCCGCATCATCATGAAAGCGATGATATATGAAACCGGTCTGATGGAGCGGGCGAAGAGATTCGAACTCTCGACCCTAACCTTGGCAAGGTTATGCTCTACCCCTGAGCTACGCCCGCGTTCATCAGATTGTTTCTGCCCCTGTGGAGCGGCGCGGATAATAGCCCAACAAAGAGCGATTGCAACCCTTTTTTCTTTGAAATCGCGACATCAGGAATTTTGGCGGTTTTCCTTGACTTTAAGCGCCCCAATTGTCGAAATCCGACCCGATTTATGCAAATTTGCGTCCGGTTTTGAACTTGGTTATCTTTTGGCGCACAGCCACAAGGGAAAGAGCATGAGTGATCCATCAACCCCGCTTTTCGATCATCTGGCCAAATTGGGTATCGAAACGAAAACACATGAACACGAACCGTTGTTTACGGTTGAGGATTCGCAGGCACTGCGTGGGGACCTGCCGGGGCTTCATTCCAAGAACCTGTTTGTCAAAGACAAGAAGGGCGCATTGTGGCTGGTGGTTGCCGAGGAAGAGACCGAAATCCGCATGAACCACCTGCACAAGCGGCTGGGATGCGCGCGCCTGTCGTTTGGCAAGCCGCAGCTTCTGATCGAAACGCTTGGCATAAAACCGGGGTCCGTCACCCCCTTTGCATTGCTCAATGATCGGGACCGCAAGGTCAACTTGGCCCTTGATGCCAAGCTTGCCAACGGGGATCTGTTGAACTTTCACCCCTTGCGAAATGACCGCACCACGACAATTTCCTCGGCAGACCTGTTAACCTTCATCGGCTCACTTGGCTATGAGGCGATGATCATTGATTTTGATGCCGAACCCGCCGCGGCTGATGATAAATGAACCACGGACATCTGAGGTAAGCCCTTAAATCTTCTTATATTCAAGTATAAGTGACACGCAATATCACATAGCTGCCTCTTGTCGTCCGGGCATGGCGGTATCATCTAGAATTCAGAATTAGCGAGTGAACAATAATGTCGATCATTCTTGATGCGAATGCGCCGGATGGCGCCACCACCCAAAATCGGGATTCTGACCTGATCAAGGACAGCAGTGTCGAAACCTTTGTCCAGGACGTTATCGAACCGTCGATGGAAGTGCCGGTGGTTGTCGATTTCTGGGCACCATGGTGCGGACCGTGCAAAAGCCTGACACCGGTGATCGAAAAAGTCACCCGTGAGGCTGGCGGGCGCGTGAAACTGGTCAAGGTCAATATCGACGAGAACCAGGAACTGGCGATGCAGCTTCGCATCCAGTCGGTGCCGACCGTGTACGCATTCAAGGGCGGCCGCCCGGTTGATGGTTTTCAGGGTGCGCAGCCCGAAAGCGAAGTGCGCGCATTCTATGAAAAACTCGCTGGTGGTCCGATTGAAAGCCCGATCGAGGGACTGCTTGAACAGGCGAGTGCCGCACTTGCCGAGGAAAACTTTGAAGCAGCCCATGGTCTTTATGTCAGCGTGCTTGAACGCGAACAAGACAACGAAACCGCAATAGGCGGCATGATCCGTTGCATGGTGGGCATGGGTGAAGTTGAAGAAGCCCGCCACTTCGTTGACAACATGGCCGATGTTGATCGCCTGAAGGCACCGATTGCAGCCGCGATCAGCGCGCTTGAACTGGCCGAGACCGGGGTTTCGGGTGAAGACCTTGAAGCCGCGCGTGCCAAGGCAGAAGCCAACCCGAACGACCCGCAGGCTCTTTATGATTACGGCATGGCCTGTTTTGCCAAGAACAAGCGTGAAGAAGCGGTCAACGCCATGATCACAATCATTCGCACCAACCGCGAATGGAACGAGGACGCAGGACGCACCCAGCTCCTGAAGTTTTTTGAAGCCTGGGGTCCGATGGACCCTGCCAGCGTCGCCGGACGCCGTGCATTATCAACGGTATTGTTCTCATGAGCATATGCGGCCCCTTTGATCCTGAACTTTCGGACCTTCCGGAAACTATGCCGGTATTCCCGCTAAGCGGTGCCCTTTTGCTGCCGCGCGGGCATTTGCCGCTCAATATCTTTGAGCCGCGCTACATGAATATGATCACGGATGCGCTTGGACAAGACCGGATGATCGGGATGATTCAACCCCGACCGGATCAGCGTAACGCTTATTTCATGGACCCGGATCGCCCGGAGATCTTTTCGACAGGATGTGCGGGCCGCATTACCGCCTTTAGCGAAACCGACGATGGACGGTTTCTGATCACGCTCACGGGTGTCTGCCGATTTAACGTGATCGAGGAATTGCCCGAAAATTCCGGCGGATATCGCCGGGTGCGTGGCGATTTCGCGCCGTGGAAAAAGGATCTGACCACACCCAAGGAAGACGATACGCCGATCAATCGTGATCGCCTGCGCATGGCGCTTGACGCCTATTTCGCGCAACATTCGCTACAATCATGCTGGGACACACTGGCTGACAGCGATGATGAAATGCTGATCACCACCATTTCCATGGGCTGTCGCCTCAGTCCACTTGAAAAACAGGCTTTGCTCGAATGCACAACGCTGTATGATCGCGGCGATATGCTAACGTCGTTGCTTGAAATGGCGGTCCATGCCGATCCCAAGCACGCACACAGCAATGCCAACTGAACATACTTGCCGCCGCACACGGCAAATCCAACCCGAAGGCTGAATTGATGACCGCGACCCATAGCCCGGTAGACCCGAAACTTCTTGAGATCCTTGTCTGTCCGGTGACCAAACAGGCGTTGGAATATGATCGTGAAAATAACGAACTGATCAGCCCAAAGGCCGGTCTTGCCTATCCGATCCGCGACGGCATTCCGATCATGCTGCCCGACGAAGCCCGTGCCATAGAAGACTAAGGCAAAGGTTGCCTTCCACCATGCCCAGCGACGGTTTTACGCCTGCTTTCACCCCGGCTGAAATCAACTATCTGCGTGATGACCGCATTCTGGAAATCATCTGGGATGACGGTGTTCAAACACGCCTTGGCGCCGAGTTGCTTCGGGTGGAAAGCCCGTCTGCCGAAGTTCAAGGCCATCATCCGTCAGAAAAGAAGATCATCGCCGGCCGCAGGCATGTCGGCATCATCGATATTGTGCCGGTCGGGAATTATGCCGTGCGTATTACCTTCGACGATTTGCACGATAGCGGCCTGTTTAGCTGGCAATATCTGCGCGAACTGCACGAAAATCAGGACAAGCTCTGGAACGACTATCTCGCCGCACTCAAAGCACGCGGCCTGTCACGCGACCCTGCCAAACGCTGACGCCCCCCCCTTTTCTTTCCAGAAATCCCAAAACAAAAACGGCCCTGCCAAAGACAGGACCGCTTTTCGTGTCTTGCTGTCCGGGGAGGTTATCCTCGGACGCACGCTTTGTTAGAAGCGATAGCCAATACCGAGACCGAAGACCCACGGGTCAAGATGGGCTTTGGAGGTGTTCGCACCGTTATTGATGCTGACATCGGTATCAAGGAAAATCTTTTTGACGTCGAGGTTGACAGACCACGGACCAGAAATCGCATAGTCAAAACCAGCTTGGAAAGCGTAGCCAAAGCCGTCGTCATATTTGACAGAGTTGAACTGGCCCGGCTTGGAGTCATAGAAGAAGGTGTAGTTGATACCTGCACCAACATACGGGCTCCAGCGGCTTTCCGGCATGAAGTGATACTGCAGGGTCAGGGTCGGCGGCAGAAGGCGCACAGAACCAGCATCAAGGCTCGGGTTCGACCAATCCAGATCATGCTGCGTGGTTGCTGCGATCAGTTCGAGCGCGATGTTGTCAGTCAGGAAGTAGGAAAAATCGACTTCCGGAACAACGTCGTTGCTAAGTTGGCCTTCGCCAGAACCAATCGTGTCATCATAGGTATCTTCGTCCGGCACCATAGCAATGGCACGTGCACGAATTACGATGTCGCCAGCCTGTTTGGTTTTGAATTCGGCGGTCTGTGCGGAAGCCGGATTGGCAGCAACAAATGAAGCGGCCATCATGCCACCCAACAATGCGGCACCAAGGAGTTTGGATTTGAATGACATTATCTGTCCCCTGTTAGTTTGATCAACTCGAGGGGGACATTGCGCTTTTCTGTTTGCTGACTTGTTGACACAAATCAACAATCACTCACAAAAAACGACATGTTTTTGAATGGTTTTAAATGACCTTTGATCACCTATAGCGATTTTTCGACCGAAATCCCTAGCGAAAGTTCCCGGTTGTGGCAAAAGGCGATCCGGTTACAGCGGCTTTCCCTGCATCAGTTTTGGCAACGTGCCGGCATAGCCCATCGCATGCGACATGAAGGTCTTTTTTAGGGGCGGGATTTTCTCGACAATCGCCAATCCGATATCACGCGCCCAACGGATCGGCGCGATATCATTGGAGAACAGGCGCGTGGTGATATCGGTTACCGCCAGCATCACCGTGTTATCGAAACGACGCCATTGTTCATATTCTGCCAGCACATCGGCACTGCCGATATCACGACCGAGACGACGGGCATTGACCAGAATTTCTGCCAGAACCGCTACATCGCGGATCCCCATATTCAGCCCCTGACCGGCAATCGGATGCATGCCGTGCGCCGCATCACCAATCAGCGCCAAGCGATCCTGGGTGTAGTGATAGGCGTGCTGTAGCCCAAGCGGATAGCAGAAGCGCGGCCCGATAACTTCAAGATCACCAAGATAGCCGTCAAACCGGCGATGCAGTTCATCAAGGAAGGTCTGATCATCAAGATTGACCAGATAATTGGCCTGATCCGTGCCCTCGGTCCAGACAATCGAGCAACGGTTATCGGTCATCGGCAGGATTGCAAATGGGCCTGCCGGCAGGAAATGCTCGACCGCCAGCCCATTGTGGGGCTGCTGGTGCTTGACGGTGCAAACCACCGCACTTTGCTTATAGCTCCAGTTATAGGTCTTGATGCCTGCCCATTCGCGCAACATTGATTTGCGCCCTTCCGCCCCGATGGCAAGTGGTGCGCGCACGACTTGCCCGCCAGCCAGCGTAATGGTCATGGCACCCTGATCACGTGCAATCGTTTCGACCTTGGCCGGTGCAATCATTTTGACCAGATCGTTTTTTTCGATGGCACGATAAAGCGCACTGCGCGTGACAAGGTTTTCGACGATATAGCCAAGCGGCTCGTTACCGACATCATGATGGTCGTAATGCAGGAAAAGCGGGCTTTGACCGTCGGCAATGCGGATATCAAGGATCGGCTCCGCACCATCGGCCATGTTTTCCCAGGCACCGATCACCTCCAAAACCGATTTGGAGGCGGCGGCAATCGCACAGGTACGGCCATCGTAATTGGCCGTCAGGATGGTTTTGGGGTCTGCATAATCAATCACCACCGACTTGATGCCGCCATGGGCCAGCGCCAAGGCCATAGAAGCACCGTTCAAGCCGCCCCCAAGAATAATGACATCGGTTTGAAGTGGCTGCTGATCATGCATATCGCAATTTCCTGTGTCGTTTGGCCTTGGCCAGTGATGCCGGTTTACAGTGCAGCTTGGCATCCTGCGTTGACCTGACGCAATAGGGCGTCGTGAAAGCGTTGTTTGCACATCTTTACCCTGCCAGATACGCAGCCACAACCCGCACCGATCATCGACGCGCAGTTATCACACCTTTGCCAGCGCAACATCGGGCCAAAACCATCTTTGACAACCGTGAATGCGCCATCGCCACCTGCCAAGGCATATCACCCCTTGGTTGCGACAAGGCCCGCGGAACAGGAATGCGATTTGCCACAGAGCCTTGAGCTGTAAGCGCTTTTCAATTACGCGACAGGTTGATTAAAAAATATGCATATTTTTTGAACAGCCACAGATTTTGTGCAGATTTTAATCCGGTCATCACAGAACGAAGTCATAATTCCATCGGATCAATTCATCATTTTATACAACAAAAACAGCAATTTAAGATTTTTATTCTGAATCTGGCACGATTCTTGGTTTGGAGACTGCGACTGCGAAATCGTGATTACCACGTTGGTACTCAACGGATATGCCGGGAGGTCGCATTATTATGAAACTTGTTACTGCTGTCATTAAGCCGTTCAAACTGGACGAAGTCCGTGAAGCGCTTAGCGCACTGGGCGTCCAGGGTTTGACGGTCACCGAAGTTAAAGGTTTTGGTCGCCAGAAAGGTCAGACCGAAATTTATCGTGGTGCTGAATACATGGTCAGCTTCCTGCCGAAGGTGAAGCTGGAAGTCGCCATCACGGATAATCTGGTTGATCAGGTTGTCGAAGCCATCACCAAAACTGCTCAAACCGGGAAAATCGGGGACGGTAAGATTTTCGTTCTTGATGTGAATCAGGCGGTTCGTATCCGTACTGGTGAAACCGGCGACGACGCCCTGTAAGTCCAGAGACAAGGGGAGACATTATGACTATTTCCATGAAGAAAACCGGCCTTGCTGCGGCTGCAGCTACCGCCCTTCTGGCAATCGCTTCTCCGGCTTTTGCTCAGGACGCAGGCGTTCCGGCTGAAACCCAGTTCATTCTCAACAGCTTTAGCTTCCTGTTCAGTGGCGCAATCGTCATGTTCATGGCGGCTGGCTTTGCTATGCTTGAGAGCGGCCTGGTTCGTACCAAAAACGTTACCACCATCCTGCTGAAGAACATTTCGCTCTTCGCAATCGCAGGCATCATGTACTACCTCATCGGTTACAACCTGATGTACATGGATGTATCTGGCTGGATCGGCTCGCTGAGCCTGTGGAGCGCAGATGACTCCGCTGCCCTTGGTGGCGACTTCTCTGGCGGTTATTCCGCAACGTCCGACTGGTTCTTCCAGATGGTCTTCGTTGCCACCGCAGCTTCGATCGTATCGGGTACTGTTGCCGAGCGTATCAAACTGTGGCCGTTCCTGATCTTCGTCGTTGTTCTGACTGGCGTTCTGTATCCGATCACCGGTGCATGGACCTGGGGCGGCGGCTGGCTGTCGGAAATGGGCTTCTCTGACTTTGCCGGTTCCACCATTGTTCACTCGGTCGGTGGCTGGGCTGCTCTGACCGGTGCGATCATCCTTGGTGCACGTAAAGGCAAGTACGGCGAAGACGGTTCCGTTCACCCGATGCCGGGTTCGAACCTTCCGCTTGCAACGCTTGGTACCTTCGTCCTGTGGCTTGGCTGGTTCGGCTTCAACGGCGGTTCCCAGCTTGCTATGGGTACCGGTGCTGACGTCATCGCCATTGCCAACATCTATGGCAACACCACCATGGCTGCTGCCGGCGGTGTGGTTGCAGCAATCATCCTGACCCAGATCCTTTACAAAAAGGTCGACCTCACCATGGCACTTAACGGTGCACTGGCTGGTCTGGTCTCGATCACGGCTGCTCCGGACACCCCGACCATTGGCTCGGCGATCATCATCGGTGCCATCGGTGGTATCCTGGTTGTTGTTGCGGTTCCGCTGCTCGACAAACTGAAAATCGACGACGTTGTCGGTGCTGTTTCGGTTCACCTTGTTGCTGGTATCTGGGGCACCCTTGCTGTTCCGTTCACCAATGACGGTGCATCCTTCGGTACGCAGATCACCGGTATCGTTGCAATGGGTGCCTTCACCATCGTTGCTTCGTCGATCGTATGGCTGGCTCTGAAGTTCACTGTTGGTATCCGCCTCTCCGAGGAAGAAGAAGCCAACGGTTCGGACGCGACCGAGCTTGGTCTGGAAGCCTATCCGGAATTCGGTAAGGGTTCCCAGCGCTTCTAAGCAAGACTTTCTGACAGGTGCCGTGTTCGCACGGCACCTGATCGATCAGATCAAAAGCCCGTCCGGGGAAACCCGGGCGGGCTTTTTTTGTTCCATGCTGCCTTTTTGGGCAGCGTTTTGATCACTTGGAAGGCAAAGACGTTTTTTGTCCCTAAAACCGAATGCCTCACCCCGACAGTCAAATACCGAGCAACAGCCTTGGCCTTTTAGGCTTTGCTGCTTGGTTTTGCGGCATTGGCACGAAAATTGATCTTGGCTGCCCCGAACCAGAGTCCGGCTGCCCCGACAAGACCGGACCGAGAGGAAACGCTATTTGAAAAGGGGACGCCTTATGGGGGCCTTCCAGACTGCCTCGGACGTATTTTTCGTCCTGATGGGCGCTATTATGGTGCTCGCAATGCATGCCGGTTTTGCCTTTCTTGAAGTCGGCACGGTTCGCAAAAAGAACCAGGTTAACGCACTGGTTAAGATCATTGTTGATTTCGCTGTTTCGACCATTGCCTATTTCTTCGTCGGCTACAGCGTCGCTTATGGTGTTGATTTCTTTGCCAATGCTGGCGTTCTGAGCGGTCAGATCAGCCCCGAAAACAGCCCAGCCTTTGCTGATAGCGGCTATGATCTGGTCAAATTCTTCTTCCTTTTGACGTTTGCAGCAGCGATCCCGGCCATTATTTCTGGCGGTATTGCAGAACGCGCGCGTTTCTATCCGCAGTTATTCGCCACCGCCATTCTGGTGGGGGTTTGCTATCCCCTGTTTGAAGGCATGGCCTGGAACAACAACTTTGGTTTCCAGGACATGATCGAAGCCACTTTTGGCGCACCGTTCCATGATTTTGCCGGTTCCATCGTCGTTCATGCCGTTGGCGGATGGATCGCCCTTGGCGCTGTGATCAATCTCGGCGTTCGTCGCGGGCGATACACCAAAACCGGCGGCCTCGTCGGTATTCCGCCGTCAAACATTCCCTTCCTGGCTTTGGGGTCCTGGGTTCTTTGTGTTGGCTGGTTTGGCTTTAACGTCATGTCCGCACAATCAATAAGCGGCATCACCGGACTGGTTGCGGTTAACTCGCTGATGGCGATGGTCGGCGGCATTCTGACGGCATTGATTGCCGGTCGAAATGATCCCGGGTTTGTCCATAACGGCGCACTTGCCGGACTTGTTGCCGTTTGCGCCGGGTCAGATGTCATGCATCCGTTGGGTGCACTTGTGACCGGCGGTCTTGCCGGTGCGCTGTTTGTCTGGGGCTTCAATCAGTGTCAGGCAAAATGGAAAATTGACGATGTTCTCGGCGTTTGGCCGCTGCACGGCATGTGCGGCCTTCTGGGCGGAATTGCCTGTGGCATCTTTGGCCTTGAGGCCCTTGGCGGCATGGGCGGTGTTTCGTTCAGCGCACAGCTGGCAGGATCGCTGATTGGTGTCGTTTTTGCGACCGTGGTCGGCTTTGTTGTCTATGGCGCCCTAAAAGCCACCATTGGCATCCGTCTGTCCGAAGAAGCCGAGTTTGATGGTGCGGATATCTCGATCCACAACATCGGCGCATATCCCGAGGATGATCTCCGCGCGAGCTAGGCTGCGCGACCCGCCACAGAGTTAATACTCTTTAAAGCCCGGAAAGCGCGTCTTTCCGGGCTTTTTGCGTTGGCTTACCCGTGCTCTTAAATGTTTCTTTGCACTTTTGGCATAGGGGTAAAGTCAGGGGATTTTACCCATCTTCCGAATAACGGGACCGCGAACGGCGGACCACAGATCATGCTGGATTGACGACGACCATGTTTAACGCGCGCCTGGATCAATTGCCTGCCTATCCGTTTCCGCGATTGGCAACCCTGCTTGACGGGATCGAACCCGGTCAGCCGCCGCTTGTAATGTCGATCGGCGAGCCACAGCATGAACCGCCCGCCATGATCACCGAGGCAATGGTCAAACATGCCAGCCTTTGGCACAAATACCCGCCAGGTGCCGGCACGCCGGAGCTGCGCGACGCCATCAAAAACTGGCTTGATCGCCGCTATAACCTGCCCAAAGGCATGATCGACCGTGATGATCACGTCCTGCCGGTCGCAGGCACGCGCGAGGCACTTTATCTGATTGCCACCACCGTCATTCCACAGGATCAACCGGGTCCCAAACCAAAGGTCTTGCTGCCCAACCCGTTCTATCAGGTCTATTGCGGGGCGGCGGTGCTGAATGATGCCGAAATGGTGCCGCTGGCGGCGGGGCCGGAAAACGGGTTCCTGCCCGACCTTGATCAGATTGATGCCAAGGATCTTGATGCCTGCGCGCTGTTCTTCCTGTGCTCGCCCGCCAATCCGCAAGGGGCGATTGCATCGCGTGCGTACCTCGAACAGATCATTTCACTGGCCCGTAAGCATGACTTCGTGCTGGCGATGGATGAATGCTATGCCGATATCTATGACAGCACCGCACCGACCGGCGCGCTTGAAATCTGTGCGGCACAGGGTGGAAACATGGACAACATCCTTGTCTTCCACAGTCTTTCGAAACGGTCCAGCGCGCCGGGCCTGCGTTCAGGCTTCGTTGCCGGTGATGCAAAGATCGTCAAACGCTTTACCGCACTGCGCAGCTATTGCTCGGCCACCATTCCGATGCCAGTCATGGCCGCATCCACCGCTCTTTGGAACGATGATGCCCATGCGGAGGCCAACCGGGATATCTATCGCGCCAAAATCGACATCGCCGAGGAAGTCTTTGGCAACCGGTTTGGATTTTATCGCCCGCCCGGCGGATTTTTCCTGTGGCTTGATGTCGGCGATGATGAAGCCGCCACCCGGAAAATCTGGAAAGAATCCGGGGTCAAGGTCATTCCAGGCAGTTACCTGTCATTGACCGATGCAAATGGCAACAATCCGGGCAAACGGTTCATCCGCATTGCCCTTGTGCATGATCTTGAAACCACGCGGGAAGGACTGACCCGCATCGCGAAGGCATTGGAAAGCTAAACCGATACTTCGCCCGACCAGAACAGCAGGACTTAACCAGAACGGATACCCAGATGAGCAGCCAGTCAAACACTCTTGGAACCGCTTTCATGCCCGGCAGTCTCGTGACACTGCTCAAGCGCAGTGGCTTGCGGTTTTGCGGCCTTGGGCTGGTATTGCTGGCCATAGCCCTGTTCATCATGCTGATTGGTTTTCATCCGGGTGACCCATCGTTTAACCACGCAACCGACCGCACGACGGTTTTTAATCCGTTGGGGATCGTCGGGGCTTATGGCGCGGATTTGATGCTGCGTACCCTTGGTCTGGCATCCGCACTGATTACCGTTTTGCTTGTCGCATGGGGCCTGCGCCTGATTGCAGTCAAACCGTTCCGCTGGATGTGGGCACGTTTCCTTGTTTTACCGCTGGCACTGCTTCTTGTCGCGGTTTCGGCAGCCGCCATTCAGCCGGGTATGCATTGGCCGCTGACGGTTGGTCTGGGTGGCTTCGCCGGTGACTTGCTGCTGGGCAAGCTTCAGGCCGGTTTTGCGATGATTGGGGTTCCCGGCGCACGGGCCCTGATCGCATTGGCATCCATGATGCTTGGTCTGGCGCTGATGATCTTTTGCATGGCCTATTCCCTGTCTGAATGGGGACGGCTGGGCACGGCCCTGTCGTTCGCCGGTGGCAAGGTGGTTGCAGGCATTCGTGCCATTATCCCGACCGGGAGTAACGATGAGCCACTTGCCAAGCGTGCCCCGGGTTCGCGTCAGGAACCGTCGATGGACAAAGGGAAGTCCAAGCTTGGCACGGCCATTTCAACCCGTAAGTCCGAACCGGATGTCGACCCGGACGATTATGACGGGTTTGACGACGATGACGATCACGAACCGCCGGTTCATATTGTCGCGGCCCCGGCGGCCAAGCTGCAACCAAGCCAGAAGGCCGCAGCGCAGCGTCAGGCATCGTTTGATCTGGGCTCGGATGAGTATCGTTTCCCGCCGCTTGATCTGCTTGGTGAACCTGATCCGGCCGATGCCAACCAGATCGATCAGGAAGCCTTGGCACAGAATGCCCGTTTGCTTGAAACCGTGCTTCAGGACTTTGGTGTTAAGGGAGAGATCGTGCAGGTTCGGCCCGGCCCGGTCGTCACCCTTTATGAGCTCGAGCCCGCCGCAGGTGTCAAATCATCGCGCGTGATCGGTCTGGCCGATGACATCGCGCGTTCCATGAGTGCGATTGCCGCCCGTGTTGCCGTGGTGCCCGGACGCAACGTCATCGGGATCGAACTGCCAAACTCGCGCCGCGAAACCGTCCATCTGCATGAAATTCTGGCATCGAGTGATTTTGAAAAGAACACCGGCAAGCTCAATATGAGCCTTGGCAAGGATATCGGCGGCACGCCGGTCATTGCCGATCTGTCGAAAATGCCGCACTTGCTGATTGCCGGTACCACCGGTTCGGGTAAATCGGTTGGTGTGAACGCGATGATCTTGTCATTGCTCTATCGCCTAAAGCCTGAAGAATGCCGCTTCATCATGATTGATCCCAAGATGCTGGAACTGTCGATCTATGACGGCATTCCGCATCTTCTGACACCGGTCGTGACCGACCCGCACAAGGCGGTGGTTGCCCTGAAATGGGCCGTGCGCGAGATGGAAGACCGTTATCGCGCCATGAGCCAGGTCGGCGTGCGTAACATTGCGGGCTATAACAAACGCATTAAGGAAGCCGCCGCCAAGGGCGAACAGCTTACCCGACGTGTTCAGACCGGCTTTGATCCGGAAACCGGCAAACCGATCTTTGAAGATCAGGAACTGCCGATGGAGCCGCTGCCATTTATCGTCATCATCGTCGACGAAATGGCCGATTTGATGCTGGTTGCTGGCAAGGATGTGGAAGCCTCGATCCAGCGACTGGCACAGATGGCCCGTGCGGCTGGTCTGCACCTGATCATGGCGACCCAGCGTCCGTCAGTCGACGTGATTACGGGTACGATCAAGGCCAACTTTCCGACGCGTATTTCCTATTCCGTGACCTCGAAAATCGACTCGCGCACCATTCTGGGTGAAATGGGCGCCGAGCAACTTCTGGGTCAGGGGGATATGCTTTACATGGGTCAGGGTGGCCGGTTGCAGCGTGTCCACGGCCCGTTTGTTTCAGACGAAGAAGTCGAAAGCATCGTCAAGCATCTGCGCGATCAGGGCGACCCGGCCTATCTCGAAACCGTTACCGAAGAACCCGAAGAAGACCCGGTTGCAGCCTATATGGCCGGTGGTAATGCCGGGGCTGGTGGCGGCGGATCAGATGATGATCTTTACAATCAGGCAGTTGGTATTGTGCTTCGCGAGAAGAAGGCATCGACCAGCTTCATCCAGCGCAAGCTTTCAATCGGCTACAACCGCGCAGCCCGCATTATCGAGCAGATGGAAGAAAACGGCGTCGTTTCCGCCGCCAACCATGTCGGCAAACGTGAAGTGCTGATGGAAAATATGGACGGTACGCCCTACGAGTACTAGGGCAGTGTGCCGTAAACCGGGCAAAGAAAAAGGCGGGCTGAAATTCAGCCCGCCTTTTTAATTCAATGATCCGATGAAGATCAGATCGACTGGTTGATCCAGTCGACAAGAGCGCTTTTCGGAAGTGCGCCGACTTTCATCGCAGCGACTTCACCACCCTTGAAGATCATCAGGGTCGGGATGCCACGAACACCGTATTTCGCCGGGGTGTTCGGGTTTTCATCGATATTCACCTTGGCGATCTTGAGCTTGCCGCCCAGTTCACCGGCGATTTCATCGAGATATGGGGCAATCTGTTTGCACGGACCGCACCACTCAGCCCAGAAATCGACCAAAACCGGGTCGTTGGAACCCAGAACGTCGGTATCGAACGAACCGTCGGAAACTTTAATCGTGGTCATACTTTCAGATCCTAGTTGTTACGAGGCAAGGCGGGCGAACCCGCAAACCTCGATCCGCTTTATGAGGCCAAGGTAGGCAGCACTGACGCAAACGTCAAGCGCATTGGGCGATCCACGCGAAAGCGATCTTCGTCAAAGCAGGCGTTCTGCAGAGTCGGTTCCCTAACCAAATGTCAGAATGTGATCGGGCAACTCTACCATCCACGGCCCATTGGTCCAGAGAATGAAACACCTGACCTTTTTGCCCGGATACATTTGCGCCAAGGCCGCGCGATAGATCGACATCTGGCGACGATAGGCACGCGGCGTGTCTTCGACATCGCGGGGCGGCGGACGATTGGTTTTGTAATCGACAATCATCACTTCATCGTCACGCACAACAAGCCGGTCAATCTGGGCCGAAACCACATCCCCGCCGACAATGCCGACAAGCGGCACCTCTGCCCGGGATCCGGGCGCAAAGACCGGGGCAAAGGCCGGATTATCGAAAATACCCAGCGTTTCGTTGGCGATTTCGGCCTGCAGGTCGGGATCAAGCGTATGAATCGGTTGGGCGAGGAAACGTTCCGCAGCTTTGCGACGGGCCTGCTCCGGCAGGTCTGGCAACAGTTCCAAAAGCTTATGGATCAGAAGACCACGCTTGAAGCTTTGCCCCTGATCGCCACCCAGCGGCGATTGAACAGCCGGTTCGTCTTCGAGCGGTCGACTGGGCGCCAGTGGCTTGGGCGGGAAGGATTCTTCTGGCGCAACGGCCCGAATTAACTGGCGTTTTACAGATTGTTTTGAATCCGAAATATCATCAGAACGGTCTGGTTTGGGCGCCTGACTTTGATCGGTTTCCCAGACCCAGCCTTCTCCCTCCCATCCCGATCCGGAATAAGTCGAAAGGTCGATTTGGGCCGGTTTAGCGTACCCTTCCATCGCTTGGCTACACAGATTGTACCAGCAATGCTCTGGCGCCTTGCGCCGCCCCTGCCAGCCACAGATGTAAAGCCGGTCTTCGGCCCGTGTCAGGGCGACATACAGCAGGCGATTATATTCCTGATCGCGTTTAAGTGCGATGTCATCGCGCAGGCGCGCAACAAGATCGGTTTCAAGCGCCACACGCGGCAACCAGAACATCAGGTTGCGGTCTTCCTGCCAGAACAGGTTGGGGGCCTGTGTCGGCACCTGCATGGTATCGGGCAGGAACACAATGGGGGCTTGAAGCCCCTTGGCACCATGCACGGTCATGATGCGGACTTCATCGCGCCCGCTTTGTTCAAGGTCACGCTTGATTTCGGCGTCACCTGCCATCAGCCAGTGCAGGAAGCCCTGAAGGGTTGGCGCATGATCAGCCTCATAGCCCATGGCGAGGTTAAGGAATTCGTCAATCGGGTCGTTGGCCTCGATCCCCAGACGACCCACCAGGCGGGCTCGGACACCACGCGCTTCCTCACCGCGACCGCCAAGCAATTCGGCATAAAGTTCAAACGGTCGTTCGTAATCAACCCGGCCCAGCCACTTGAACAGGAAGGCATAGGCGCGCGCAAACGGTGATCCGTCTTCGACCACAGCCGCCTTTTCACGCAACGCATGCCACAGGGTTCTGGAGCGGTTATGGGCAATTTCAAACAACTGATCATCATCAAGGCCGATCAGTGGGCTTTTAAGCACCTCGGCCAGTGTCAGGTCATCTTCGGGCATCAACAGGAACCGCCCGAAAGCCACCAGATCCATCACCGCAAGCTGATCGGTGATCTGCATGCGGTCGACCCCGGCGACGGGAACATTCCGTTCCTTAAGTGCCTTGACGACCTCATCGACAAAGGCGGTACGCCGCCGCACAAGGATCATGAAATCACCTGCACGCACCGGACGGCCACGCGATGTCAGGATTTCCTTTTCATCAATCGCATGGCGGATGCGCCCGGCAATGACGCGGGCAAGGCGGATTTCCGGATCTTCAAGGCGGACAATGCGGGTCGGCGGTGTCCATGGGTCTTCGGGTGCGCGCTCTTCGGGTTCAACCGCTGGCCACAGTTCAATCCGCCCGGCCTGCCCGACCCGAAACGGGCTGTGAAGCACATCAGCGCCATCATCACCGACGCCCTGCCGTGCCACCGGACCGGCAAAGACACGATCCACGGTGCCCAGAACGGCATCGGTGGATCGGAACGAGATGTTCATCGGTACTTCGCGCCAATCAGCAGCAATTTCACGCGCCCGTTCGCGGAAGTAGCGGCGCATTTCAGCAAACTTTTCCGGATCTGCGCGTTGGAAGCTATAGATCGATTGTTTGGCATCACCGACGGCAAAGATGGTGCGGGGCTTATCGGCATGGCGCCCGGCGTCGATAAAGAATTCCTCGGCCAGAATACGCACCACTTCCCACTGTTCGGGGTTGGTATCCTGCGCCTCGTCAATCAGAACGTGATCAAGGCCTTCGTCCAGTTTGAACAACACCCATCCGGCAATCCCGGCCTGGCGTTGCAAAAGCTGCAAACTGGTCAGGATCAGGTCATCATAATCAAGGCGGGCATGCAGGGCCTTTTTGGTGGCATAGCGATCAAGCATCGCATTGCCGATGGTAATCAGGGCCGAAGTCGCACCGGCCATGGCAGCGGCCTTACGTTGGCGATCGACCTCGACCAGACGCGCGCATTCCTGTTCAAGCGCATCGGCCCCCATCGGATGATTTTCAGCCGCCACCTTGGTGATCAGTTTGGCGCGCGGTTCACCCGCCGTGGTGAAGAAGACGCTGCGATACTCATTAAACACCGCAAGGCGGTCTTCGACAGTTGTCTTTTCAAGGAATTGCGCCAATGCCGGCACGCGTGCGGTATCGGTTTTGGTTCCGGCCTCAAGTGCTGCCAGCCCCCGCATCAAGCCATCGCGGTCAAAGGCATCATCGGAAAGGGCCTTGGTCAGGATGGTTTCATCATCCAACCCAACCGGCACCCCAAGCGCCTTATAAACCGCATCACGCATGCGATTGGCCCCGCCCAGATTGGCCAGCATGCGTTTCAGCCGACCACGTTCCCGGGCCAGTTCGCTCATGACCTCGCCAAAGGCTCCTTCACGGACTTGTCCGGTGACGACCGACAGGGCATGGGCCAGATCATCATCGCGACCGGTGCGAGCGAATGCCAGGACCTCTTCCTGCACATCGGCCATGGTTTCGGCGGCTGTGCGATCGTCCATGATTTCAAAATGCGGCGCCAGACCGGCTTCCAGTGGAAACCGTCTCAAAAGCGACTGACAGAAGGCATGAATGGTCTGGATCTTCATACCGCCCGGCGCATCCAGCACACGGGCAAAAAGCTGACGCGCGCGGATGGTTTCATCGGCACTCGGTGCTGCACCGGCAAGATTGGCAAGATCGGCCTGAAGGTCACGATCCTCCATGGTTGCCCAAAGACCCAATCGTTCATTCACACGGTTGGCCATCTCGGCCGCCGCGGCCTTGGTGAAGGTCAGACAAAGGATACGATGTGGCTCGGTGCCCGAAAGCATCAGGCGCAAGACGCGATCTGACAGGACCTTGGTCTTGCCCGCCCCGGCTGAGGCCGACACCCAGACCGATGCCGTCGGATCAGACGCATTGCGTTGCAGGACGTTGGGATCAGTTCCGCGCATTTCGGTCATGATTGATCCCCTTCGCCAACATCCTGTTTTTCTTCGATGTTAGCGCTATCATCCACATCCTCGCTGCCCATCCATTCACGCAAACGGGCGAGATGGACATAGTCGGAATATTTCGGCGCGTGATCGGGATGCGGAACACTGAGATAGGGCGTATCGGGATCGGCAAAGGCCGCCGCCAGGCCATTCACACCATCCACCGCCGCGTGGGCAAGCTCTGCTGGCGTGGTTTTCATGCGGCCTGTGTTGATTTCAACGATCTCGCCTGCCGGGTCCCCGCCCGAGAGTTTCCAGAACGCCATGCTGGCGGGTGGTCCCGCCGGTACATCGCCAAAACCGCCCTTTTCGGCAATCGCAGCCTCGAGCGGTAATTGCGGGGCAAACCCGTTGGCAACGTCGCCCTGACTGGGTGGTGCGCCGGTTTTATAATCAATGATCGCAATCCCGCCATCGCGCAGCTGATCAATGCGGTCAGCACGGGCATAGACCTGAAAACCGCTGCTGGTATCAAGGGTTCCGGATTGTTCGGTATAGGATTTACGCACGGCATCGCGCCGGGCGGCTTCGGTCTGGATGAACCATTTGGCGATGCGCTCGAACCGCGGCCACCAGAAGGCCCAAAGACCGGGGCGTGCCGCAAGCGGTTTGAACACTTCGCGACCAATGATCAGCAATTCATGTTCACCATCCGGTGGCAAATATTCGGGATGGCGGGCGATGAACTGATCAAGGGCGTCGTGAATCAGGTTGCCGTAATCGGCGGCACCGGGATCTTCGTCGATACCATCGAGCTTGCGCAGGCCAAGGATGTGACGGGCATAGATAGCGTAAGGATCACGCATCCACGTTTCGATCTGGGTAACCGACAGGCGATCCGGGCGGGCGGATACGGGTGGCTTGGGTGCGGGGCGACCGATTTTAACCCGCATGTCCGGCGCGGGTTCATCAATCAGATCGGCCAATGCACGCCATTCCGCAGCATCAGGCTTCTCCATCGAAACGCCCGATTTACGCAGAATGTTTTCAATCCGCAACAACCAGCGTGACGGCACGGTCGGCGTGCCTTCGATACGCAGCGCACGGGTCATCACCACATCGGGCGAACAAAACAGTTGCTGGAAATCATGGGCCGATTGCCCAACCCGGTGTTCGGGGGCGGGCAAACCGAAATTACGCCGCATCGGGCGGCTCATCCACGGATCGGCACCGGCTTCGGGCGGCCAGACGCCTTCATTAAGCCCGCCCAAGATGGTCAGGTCGGCCTGCTGCATCTGGGCTTCGACCGTGCCCCAGATAAACAGGCGCGGATGTTTGCCATAGCGCGGACGCACCGCGCGATCCGCCATCAGGGCATCAAGAAACGCGCTATACCGATTGCCCGGCATCGGCGCGAAATCCGTCAGCGCATTAAGCAATTCATGAACGAAATCCGCCAATGCCTCGCCCGCTTCGCCGCGCCACAGGCGATCAGCGCCGGTTTGGGTGTCGCTGGCCGCCAGTGCCTCAGCCGCCGTAACATGACTGCGCAGAAGATGCACTGGCGCGTGCGTTTTATCTCCGGTCAGATCATCAATCGGATCAAGGCAGGCTTTGATCCGTTCCACCAAATCACTAAGGCGCGCATGATCATCGCGGATGCGCTCAATCCGGCCAATGGCGCTGTCTGACCCGGATGTGCTGAGGCGGGTAACCGTATCCTCGCACCAGCCATCAAGAGCCGTTTGCAACCCATCCAGCCCCGGACCCGGTCGCGCACCGCGCAGGACTTCCTTTTCAAGCAAACGGGTCAGAACCCGGAAATTCTCCGGTGACAGACCCGCCGCCGACAGCGGATGTTTCAGAAGTTCCAGCAATGGAACAGGGGCAAATTCCTCCTGCACGGCACGCACCACAAGGCGCAGATAGATTGCCGGTGCCGTGTCATGCAGCGGGATACCGGCCGAGTCATCAATTTCGACCTCCCACCGGCGCAGTTCGGTGGCGACACGCCGGGCAAGGCCACGATCCGGGGTGACCAGCGCGCAGGTCTTTTCAGGATGCTCCAAAGCCTCGCGCATCATAAGGGCAATCGTGGTTGCCTCTTCACGCGCACCCGAACAATCGACGCGCAGTACCCCGTCCATTACATCCGGCGTAAATCCGGTGATGTGACGCCAGTGATGGGTGGTCTTGGCCGGTCGCAATGCCTCGCGGGCCAGACGGCGGCGCTCAATCGTGGCATCGCTTTCGGGCTCAATGGCCGGCCAAGGCAGGACACTGTCAGCATGGCGACCAATATGGCCCAATGTCTTGCCCAAAAGGTGTTGCGGATGGGCGGCATCATCGGCAATCGCCGCCCAGTCTTCGTGACCAAGTCCCGTCATCAGACCGGGCAGGACCACCCGACCCTGCGGCATTCTAAGCACCGCCGCCATCAAATCGCGAAGCGCTGGAAACGGCCCGGTTGAGCCGACAATAAGAACCGGCGTTTCGGGCGGGTTTTCTTCCCAGAGATCAATCTGTGCGGCAATCAGGGCATTGCGCCGCATGGCCCGGTCACTGACATCCTGAGAAGCCAGAATGCCCGGCCAGTGGATGGTCAGGATTTGGAGGAATTCAAGGGTGAGCTGCCAGTGTTCGGCAAATTCTTCGGGCACCAGCCCCTTAAGATCGTCAAAGGCGCAGTTTTCCGTTTGCACCTGATCGAGAAAGCGTGCGAGTTCGCCGGCAAGACGGGCGGCCTGATCGGCGGTTGGCTTTTCACCGCGATGATCGGGGCGCCCCATGATCAGCTGGGTGAGCAGCAATTTACGTTGCAGATCGGGGATGGCGGGCGGCAGATCAAGGGCCGCCTGTTCACCACCCGCACCATAAATCGCCAATTCATCCTCATCCGCCTCGCCCAGCGGACGAATGGTCGGAAGCAACGTAACCGCACCTTGCGACTGCCGCAAAAATGCATCACGCATCACCTTGGCAGATCTGCGGTTGGGCACCATCAGGACATAGTCCGGCAGACGATCTGGCTGATCGGCGGTTTCCGCCATCAGTTGTTTGGCGATCAGATCGGCAAAGGCAACGCCGGGCGGAATGAAAAACAGGTTTGAGGGCGGCGTTACCTCCCCCGCGAAGGAAGCTTCGTCATAGTCGGGCGCGTCCATGTAATCAAACAGGTCGGCCATCAAACTCCCCCGGATGCGGCTTTCTTGGCGCGCTCAATTTCAAGCGCCTTGGCGATGACAGATTCGGACTCCTTGAGCGCCTCTGGCGTGCCGATATGGAAATATCCGCCATCATGTACCAGACCATAACACCGACCAGCGGCAAGCGCCTTGTCATAAACGACATTCAGCGACCAGGCGCCATCGGGCGTGTCTTCAAACAGGTGCGGTGCCAAAATTTGCACCCCGGTAAAGAAATAGGGCGCCTCGGGCGCTTCACCGCGTCGCTTCAAACGCCCATCCACTTGCCAGAAGAAATCCCCTGCCCCATCATAACCATAGCCGTTTGAGACTGGATAAAGAGCCAGAAGCGCGTCCATATGATCGGGGTCAAAAGCATTGATCAGGCGATCAAACAGCGGCTCCGCGCCCTCGGTCCAGAAAACATCGGCATTGGCAATCAGGACCGCATCCTCATTGAGTTTCGAAAGGGCATTTTTCACCCCGCCGCCGGTTTCAAGCAAGTCTTCCTCCGGCGAGGTGATGATGGTGGGTGCAGTTCTGGTGGCGACATGATCAATGATCTGTTGCCCGAGATAATGCGAATTGACCACCGCCTGCGTGACACCGGCGTTTGCCAGTTTATCAAGCACATGATCAAGCATCGGTTGGCCCGCGACCGATATCAGCGGTTTTGGCGTGGTATCGGTGATCGGGCGCATGCGTTTGCCAAGGCCAGCCGCCAGAACCATGGCCTGTGCCTTTGCGTTTGGTGCGCTCATGATTGTGCCTCTTTGCCTGACAGGTTCTGGGTTTTGGCGATTGCCGGTGCGCTGCGCGCATCGGCCGGGATATGGGCGTCCACCCATTCCTGAAGGGCAGGCAAGTTATCAGCCGCCCCGCGCAGGATCATGTCCCAGCAGCGCGGAATAAAGTCGAAATAACGGGTCTTTCCGGCCTTGATCGCAAGCCAGCCAAACCGGCCCAAGATACGGAAATTGCGTACCATCGAGGTTGCAATATAGGCCGTTTCGAAATCAGAACAATCAATGTCAGGGAACGCAGCGAGATAGAATTCCTTCATTCGTGCTTCAAGGTCCGGGCCGATATCATGGCGCACATCGCGCAGTAGCGACGCCAGATCATAGGGCCGTGGTGCGATTGCCGCGTCCTGAAAATCAATGATGCCGCAATCATCGCCACCATCGCCATTTTCGACCAGCATCAGGTTATCGACATGATAATCGCGGTGAATGATCACCTCACCGACCTGCCAACACAGTGGCAGCACGGTTTCAAGAAGCTGATCAAAAGCGGTGCTTGCCGCATCACGCTTGGCTGCGTCCGGGATGATCAACGGTAAGTAGTCGGCCTTGAAGCTTGCCAGCATCCGGCGCAGGTTTTCCGGGCCATAGCGCACCAACCCGCAATCGTTCATCCCGCCCCCGTCGCAGAAGCGATGCAAGGTGATCAGCTGTTCGATGGCACGCAGATAAAGGGCATCCTGCGTTGTGCCATCAAGCATCGCACTGCCCATGAGCGCCTCGGTAAAGGTGATGTCACCAAAATCCTCGATCAGGACCAAGCCGCGCTTTTCATCTGCATGATAGATTTCCGGTACCCGCCAGCCGGCCTGTTGGAACAGGTTTGTGGTATGCAATACCGGTGAAACAGAGGCCGGGCGTTCTGGGGTGTCATGAATGCCGTGCGGATCGACATGGATCGCGGTCGGCGGAAAATCCATCAGAAGGGCGGTGTCATGGCGCCGTTCAAGGCGGAAATATTTCCGCGCCGAGGCATCATCAACCAACGGCATGACCTGCGCGGTCTGCCAGCCACAGGTGACCAGAAAATCCTGGCGTTCGGCGTTGCGGCGTTCCTGATCGGGGCTTGCGCGGTTCATGACGGATCCACCACCAGATCATTGATGCGTACATCCCAGTCATCACCATGCGGCTCAAGCTTGAACACACGGCCATCAGGGGTTGGTCCGGGTTCGATATGAATATCAAGACGATTTTCCGGAGTCAGATATTCCAACCGATCCGGCCATTCGATCAGGCTGACAGCATCGGAAAAGGCATCCTCGATATCAAGTTCGTGGACTTCTTCGGGATCAGACAAGCGGTACAGGTCAAAATGCCAGACTGGCACGCGATCAAGCTCATAGATTTGAACCAGCGTGAAGGTCGGACTGGGGACTTCTTCGTTCGGATTATCGGCAACCGCCCGAATGAAGGCACGGCAAAACGCACTTTTGCCCATGCCGAGTGTCCCATGCATCAAAATCACGTCCCCTGCCCTGGCAACAGCGGCAAGTTTGGCGGCAAGGGCTTCGGTCCCGTTTTGATCGCTGACAGTGACTGTCTTGCTCATGATGTCCGTCTTTTGAATGGCTCTTGCCTTCTGTTTTAGGGGGTTGATGCGGCACTTCGCAATGATTTTGCGAAGCCGATTGAGGCGTGTGGTTCAAATCACGGCGCAAACCCGGAAAAAGGCCGGTTTACATTGCGATATCGTGTTCCAGATGCTATCTCGCTGCATAAGAAATCCCGCACACCGCCGGGCTTGGGGGCAGCCCCCTACCCAAATTTGATTTTATTTGGATGGAAGAAGTATGTCAGACGCATCGCATAGCACAGATATTGCCATTATTGGCGCAGGCCCGGTCGGGCTTTTTGCGGTTTTCGAAGCCGGTATGCTGGGGCTTAAATCCCATGTGATCGACGCGCTTGATATGGTCGGCGGCCAGTGCAGCGCATTGTATCCGGAAAAGCCGATTTTCGACATTCCGGCCCACCCGCAGATTGCCGGTCAGGACCTTATTCACGAACTGGCCAAACAGGCCGATCCGTTCGAGCCGACCTATCATCTGGGTCAGCAGGTCACCAAGCTTGAAAAACGCGATGATGGCCGTTTCACGCTGGTCACCACCAAGGGCACAGTCATTGATGCCGGTGCGGTTGTGATTGCGGCGGGTTGTGGTGCCTTTGGCCCGAACAAACCACCGATGGACGGCCTAGAAGAGTATGAAGGATCGGGTGGCGTTCAGTATTACGTCAAACGTCGTGCCGACTTTGCTGGCAAGAACGTCGTGATTGCCGGTGGCGGTGACTCGGCTGTCGACTGGGCCCTCTCGCTGCATGATATTGCCGCCAAGGTGATGGTGGTTCATCGCCGCCCGAAATTCCGCGCGGCCCCGGACAGCAGTGCAAAACTGCAGGCACTGGCAGAGGCGGGCAAGATCGAGATGGTCATCCCCTATCAGCTTAAGGGGCTTAAGGGTGAAAACGGCATTCTGTCACACGTGGTTGTCGCGACGCTAAAAGGCGAGGAGCGCGAGCTTGAAGCCGATCACCTTCTGCCGTTCTTTGGCCTTGCCATGGAACTCGGTCCGATTGCCGATTGGGGCCTTAATCTTGAGAAGAACCATATCGGCGTAAAACAGGCGACGATGGAAACATCCGTCCCGGGCATCTTTGCCATTGGCGATATCGCGACCTATGAGCACAAGCTGAAACTGATCCTGTCGGGCTTTGCCGAAGGTGCGAGTGCGATCCACGCCGCACGCGCCTATATGTTCCCGGACAAGGAATTCCATTTCGAATATTCGACCACGACGGGTGTTCCGAACGAATAACCCGACATTTGGTCAAAGTTTTCAAGGAAGCGCACCATGACCACAAAACATCCCGAACATCCTGGGGGTTGTCTTTGTGGCGCGGTGCGCTTTGTTGCATCCGGGGAACCGATTGGCAGCAATCACTGCCATTGCGGCATGTGCCGCAAGGATAGCGGTTCGGGTGTTTCGACCTTTGTCGCGTTCCCGACCAATGCCGTCACATGGGATGGCAAGCCGCGCGAATATGAAAGTTCGCCCGGAAAATATCGCGGATTTTGCCCAAAATGCGGATCAAGCATCACCTGGCGCAAGGGCGATGATGACAGCTTCATCGATTTCCGATTGGGCACCTTTGATGACCCAAGCCGGTTCAAGACCAAAAAGCATCTTTGGATGCGCACGGCACTGCCGAGCTTTGCCGGAATTGACCCGGAGATCGAGCATTTCGATTAAGCGCGACGATTCCTGGGCCATTTAAAGTACTGAAGCTTGTTCCTGCCAAACTGGTGACATCATCACAGGTACCGGACAAAAGAAACTTGTCTCTGGCCCTCGGGGCTCAATCATGACAGGCTACAAAATTCTACCAAGAGTAGAATTCGCACATATCACCATTAGGGGAACGAAATGAGCGACCAGAATCAGGGCGACCAACCGAACAGCCGCCGAAAAATGAATATGCGCAAACTGATGCTGTTTGGTTCAGGTACGCTTCTGCTTGGCACCTTACTGATGATGGTGACATTCCAAACCACCTTTCAGATGATGATGCATGGACGTTCTGCAGGCAGCTTCATCATTGTCATTGGTACAGCGGTTGCGATCGGCCTTTTGGTCGCTGGTTCGACCATCATATCGAAATGGGTGTCCCGCAAGGTTGAGGCTATTCTCGAGGAGTAAGCTTGGCCTCTTGCGCGGCTTCGCCGTTCGACGTCAAGTATCTCTCAAATATAGCGTCTAGAGGCTCGGCTGTGTCTTAGAGCTTCACCGACACGCCAAGGTGCTCGGCCAAAACGCTCACGATCATGCCGTGATCTTCGTGCGATGCGAGGCCGGATACTGTAATCGCGCCAATCACGCCCACACCGGCAACACGGATCGGGAAGCTGCCGCCGTGATCGGCATAGTCGGCAAAATCGATCCCATGATCGGCAAGGGTTTTGCCCTTGGCTTTTAGTTCCGCCCCAAAGCGCATTGAGCTTTGATGTTCACGTAGCACCAGATTGCTTTTGCGACGCGCCCAAGCATCGTTGGCCGGCTTGGCACCGGCAAGGGATACGTGAAACAGGGTGCGGTCCGGAGTCCGAATATTGATGGCAACCGGGGCGTTTTTGGCCTGCGCGACGCCAACCAGTTTGGAGCCGATTGACCAGGCGGTGTCTTCATCAAAGTGGTCAAACACCAGAACGTCTTCCTGGGTGGCAAGCTGTTTTGAATTCATAATTCTTCTTTTGACCTTCAGTTCAGGTTTCGTCGTGAAGTGCAAGGAATGATAAACCGAGGCATTTAGATATAGTCGCAAAAAGGGAGATAATCTGACGCTTCAGCATATTCTGATGAGGAGGTTTTGCAGCATCTGCAATTAGCAAAAGCTCGTCCAAGAAACACAGTAGCCATTCCCTCTCGTCATGCAGGCTACAAGTGTCATGCCCTTGCGCATTCTGGTATCGCTTGGACAAACTTGCGAGGAGTCTCCTGTCAGCTTTTTCATTCTCAACAATTGAATGCGCAAAAACCTTCGGATCAATGAACTGCAAGAATGCTATGTTCCCGTATTTTTTGTTAGCGAAATCGCATTCGTGCAAAACTTCATATTTGTCTTCGTTTCTGAGAAGTTCATCAACGTAGGATTGTGCAAACTCACTCATACGTTGCCGCAGCGCATCAGAGTTAGCTGATCTAACAAGAGTATAGATGGCTTTGAACGAATCGCTTTCTGCGCGTCTGAACCCCAAACCCGCGAAACCGGTACCACCCCCGATTCCGAAGGTCTCATCGCAGTACTGAAACTCTCCATCTTCCAATAGTTTGCGCACGTGATTTTCAAAGAACTTTACTACGCTCTGATAGGGACTTGTAACATTCCCTCCCATCTCTTCGATCTCAATGATGGACCCTGCAGCTAACAACAATGGTCCTGGGAACCTGATGTCCTTATTGATGAAACTACTTAGGGTTTCTTGCACTAGTTCTTCGTACTCTTTCCTGTCTAAGTTATAGAAGCTCCATAGCCTACGCCATATAGGCACGGCCTTTTTCTCAACGACACTAGGGTGGACCAAAAGATGACTATTTAATTTCTCATAATCAAATTGCCCTCTTACAAGTATATCTGCAATTATTGCATACGGTAATATTGGATTTCTAAAATCAAAATTTTCATGTTTATCAAATAATTTTTCTATCCCAGTCTTCTCCTTACCCTCACCATTTTGCTCCATAAACCGATAGGAGTGAAAGTAAAACCCGCGATCCATTTCGAGTATATCTTCTTTAGTTATATTATTTGCCCTGTACTCCAAACCAACTGCGATCATATAGAGTAGAATTTCTCTTAATGCGTTTTTGGAGCGAAGAACCTTTTTATCAAGCAACGATGTAACTCGCTCAAAATCCATCAAGATTGAGCGTAAACTTCTAAAATTCAATATCTCCGATTTTTGCAGACAACTCGAAATACCATCGCAGTTATCTAAATAGAAATCCGTCATCTCATTCCTTGGAATAGATTCAATTATTGAGACAACCAAATTGCTAATGTCAGGTTCAAACTGGATCGTTTTACCTACAACTTTTTCTTTTATTTCAAGGTAATTAGATGATTTTTTCGACAGCTTTTTTTCTTCCGCCAGCAAAATAACCTTGAGCTTCTCGTGTTCAATGTAATGATTGATGTAGCCCATCATTTCTTCCGCCGATAACTCACACCGTTCAAGGTCATCAAATACAAGAATTTGATTTTTGGTACGCGACAACAACTCTTTGGATATTTTACTTAAACCACCTCCAAACAGAGAAACCCCGGAGTAACCCTGCAGAACACTTGAGCCTGCAGCTCCTATCAATCTGGCCGCAGTAGAACTCAATAAAGGGTTCAGTTGAGCGAAGAACTGATCGCTAATTGCGGAAACGTTTGAAACACCATTCAGACTTGCATAAAGATATGACTGTCCCTCTAGGGGATCGTTTTTACGTGCTGCGCTATCTCGTCCATCAAGATAACTCTTGATGAAATGGGTTTTGCCGGAACCCCACTCCCCCATAATCAACACAGCGGACCTCTCATCAGATGACAAATAATGATCCAAATAGCTGCTGAGATGATTATTAGACACTGTTGTCTCCTGAGAACTCGACAAACCCAAGCTCCAACCCTACTACACACACGATCAAATAAAAAAGGCTGCATCCCGATCAGGAATACAGCCTTTGTTTCGAAATCGTAATTTCGGCTTACTTGTCGTCGCCCATCTTGAGCGCGTTGATAAAGGCCGATTGCGGAATTTCGACCTTGCCGAACTGACGCATCTTTTTCTTACCGGCCTTCTGTTTTTCAAGAAGCTTACGTTTACGCGAAACGTCACCGCCGTAACATTTTGCCGTCACGTCTTTGCGCAGGGCTGATACGGTTTCACGGGCAATCACCTTGCCACCAATGGCGGCCTGAATGGCGATGCGGAACATCTGGCGCGGGATCAGGTCCTTGAGACGCTTACAAATCTCACGACCACGGTATTCAGCCGCCGAACGGTGCACCATCAGGGCCAGTGCATCGACCGGTTCTTCGTTCACAAGGATGGAGACCTTTACCAGATCGCTTTCGTCGTAACCGGCAATTTCGTAATCGAAGCTGGCATAGCCGCGCGAGATCGATTTCAGACGGTCATAGAAATCAAACACCACTTCGTTAAGCGGCAGTTTATAAACCGCCATTGCCCGGTTGCCGACATAGGTCAGATCAAGCTGAACACCACGGCGTTCGGTGCAAAGGGTCAGGATGCCGCCAAGATATTCGTCCGGCACCATGATCGATGCCTTGATCCATGGTTCTTCAATGGCCTTGATCTTGGTAACGTCCGGGAAATCAGCCGGGTTATGCAGCAAGATTTCTTCGCCCTTGCTCAGCGTGATCTTGTAGGACACCGATGGTGCGGTGGTGATCAGATCAAGCTCGAACTCGCGCTCCAGACGTTCCTGAATGATTTCCAGATGCAAAAGACCCAGGAAGCCACAACGGAAACCAAGACCAAGTGCGGTCGAGTTTTCCGGCTCGAACTGGAAGGACGCGTCATTGAGATGCAGCTTTTCAAGCGCATCGCGCAGCACTTCATATTCGCTGGTATCCACCGGGAAAATGCCACAGAACACAACCGGGATGGACGGTTTGAAACCGGCCAGCGGCTTGGCGCAGGGACGTTTTTCTTCGGTAATCGTGTCGCCGACTTCACATTCGGCCACGGTTTTCATACCGCAGTTGATAAAGCCGATTTCACCCGGCCCCATTTCATCAATCGCAAGCGGCTTTGGCGTGAACACACCAACTCGTTCGATCTGATGGGTGACCTTGGCGTTCATGAAGCGGACTTTCTGACCCTTTTTCAGGGTGCCTTCCTTCACGCGCACCAGAATCATCACACCGAGATAGGTGTCATACCA
Source organism: Thalassospira profundimaris WP0211 (assembly GCF_000300275.1). GTDB lineage: Bacteria > Pseudomonadota > Alphaproteobacteria > Rhodospirillales > Thalassospiraceae > Thalassospira > Thalassospira profundimaris. The sequence continues at coordinate 305,380 of NZ_AMRN01000001.1, forward strand.
GCTATCAACCAGAAGAACTTCAAGCGGTGCGTTCGCATCGCCGGTCGGCGCCGGAAGACGGTGCACCAGTGCTTCAAGCACATCAGGCACGCCCAGGCCGGTTTTGGCCGAGATCATCACAGCGTCAGAGGCATCGATGCCGATCACTTCTTCGATCTGTTCCTTGACCTGATCGGGTTCGGCTGCCGGAAGGTCGACCTTGTTCAGGACCGGTACGATTTCGTGATTGTTTTCAATCGCCTGATAGACGTTGGCAAGGGTTTGGGCTTCCACACCCTGTGCTGCATCAACTACCAGAAGCGATCCTTCGCAGGCCGCGAGCGAGCGTGACACTTCATAGGCAAAGTCAACGTGGCCCGGCGTATCCATCAGGTTGAGCGTATATTCCTGCCCATTCTTGGCGGTGTATTTCAGTCGCACGGCCTGGGATTTGATGGTGATGCCACGTTCACGTTCGATATCCATCGAATCGAGAACCTGATCGGCCATTTCACGTTCGGTCAGGCCACCGGTCAACTGGATCAGGCGGTCGGCCAGGGTGGATTTACCGTGGTCGATATGGGCGATGATCGAAAAGTTACGAATGTTCTTAAGGTCAGTCATTTTTGGCTGCTTCTGGCACTAAAATTGGCTGGCATTTCGCCGCGTGGCACATTGTTTCGAAACGGTGTGATCACCAGATACCCGGTTGATACATAACGCGCAAATCGCATTCTTTCCAATATCCCCTGCCCCGTCAGCCAGCCAATTTCGGCAGCGACATCAGGCCTTATCGCATCACGGATGCGAAGGGGCATGATCGGAAAAACCTGCATTGCGTGATCATTGCATCGTTCGGGAAATCGGTTCTGATATATCCCGGATCAATCACCAGCGGGTTTATAGGGGTTTTTGCACGGAATTAGAAGCGTTGTGTTATGTTCACGGCGTCTGCGAATAACCTGCAGTCTGGCACGGCCATCACTTGTCGGAACGTGATTACGTTAAGGGTCCTGGTCACGAGATGTCAGGTGCATCACAAAACAAGCCTTTAACGCTTACATTCATTTGTTTGCATCCTTTTCAACCGCGCGAAAAGGTCTTAAATTTCAAGGTTGAGGAAACCATAACTCTGTCTGGCAGGGGCACGCCAATAACATGTTCATAATGTCAATCGAGCCATCCCTGTCCCGGCGCAGTCTTGTCAAGTTGCGCAAACGGCTTGCCGCCTTGACGCTGACGGGTGTATTTGTCCTGCTGTTTTCCTTCTTTTTCATTCAGAAAACGCTTTATGACAGCGCGGTCGAACACGCCAGTGCCCAACTTGAAGCAACCGCCTTTCGGTTGGGATCAATGTTGTTGCTTCATAATGACGTCGACCTGCAAAAGATCGTGGCGGACAATTCCGATATTACCGTTGGGCTGCTTGATAACCAGCTTAACCAGATCAAGGGCTTTATCCCGCCGCATCTGATCGGCGATCTGGGTGACTATATCAGCACCCAACAAACTGATCGCGATTCCCTGGTCTGTGTTCACAGCAGCGAAGTCATGGTTCTGGCTTATAGCAAACTGCCACAAATCAACCGGATCGTGGTAGCTTATACGCCGCGCAGCGCGCTTTTGAATAACTGGCGCGATGCTTTTATCCTGCACGCGCTAATGTTTGTCATGGCGATGACCATTCTTTGTGGCCTGGCGGTCTGGTTATGGCATCGCCTAAAACGGCAACACATGCGTGCTGCCCATCTTGCCGAACATTTCAGCGATACGGAAAATACCCTGGCGGAATGCGGCTGTGCTGTGATCAGTTGGCCGGTGGAGACCACCGACGGAAAACTGACAGCACAACTGAACTGGCCGGAAATCCTTGGTCCGACAGCCGAAAACATCGAACCAACCATGACGGATTTTCTTGACCGGTTGTCATCGGAATCTCGCACAAAGCTTCGCGGACCGCTGATTGACAATGTCTGGCAGGATGCCCGGATTGGCACCATGGTCGATATCCACACTGCCAAAAACCAGATGCAGCGTTTCTATCTGATGGCGCATCGCTATAGCGAAGACAATCGGGAATTTATTTCGGTTTTGCTTCTGGAAACTGCGGCCCAACAGGAACTGTGCCATCCGTTTGAAACCTATCTGCGCCATACCCCGGAACCGGCCATTGTGGTCAATCAGGATGGCATCCTTAAGGGGTTCAGCCCCGCCCTGGAAGAGCTGATGGGGTTGCCGGTGCATGACATCGTCAACAAACCTTTCTTTATGCTGTTTGTTCCCGAGGACCAGCAAACCGCGATGACGGCCATGCGCCAGAAAAACGGAACTGCGACGATCAGTGATGGCAAATCAATCCTGCGCGTACTCGACCGCAAGGGCAATGTTCGCTGGCTGGCATGGCATTGCGTGGGTCCATTTGACGAGATGATCTTTTGCAGTGCGCGTGATGTGACGGAGTTTGTCGAAAATGCTAACAAGCTGCGCGATACACTTGATCAGCTCAAACGCAGCAACGAAGACCTCGAACAATTTGCCTATGTGGCGTCCCACGATCTGCAGCAGCCGCTGCGCATGGTTGCCAGCTATACGCAACTTCTCAAGCAGCGTTACAGTGGCAGCCTTGATCAGGAAGCCGACGAATATATCGACTTTGCTGTCGATGGTGCCAAGCGCATGCATAAGCTGATCAGCCACCTGCTTGAATATGCCAAGACCGGTACGCGCGAAGATTTCGCACCGATTGACTGCAATCAGGTGCTAAACGAGGCGCAAGCGGACCTCAAGGACGTGATTGGCCGTGAACATGCCACCATAACCCATGACGATCTTCCGACCGTCAAAGGTGACCGGATTGCCCTGTCTCGGCTGTTCCAGAACCTTTTATCCAATGCCATCAAGTATCGCCGCCCCGGCGTATCACCGCACATATCCATTACGGTCGAACCCGATCCGGTGATGCGCGACTATTGGCGTTTTTCGGTGCGCGATAACGGTATTGGCATTCATCCTGAGCATGCACAACGGATTTTCCGCCTGTTTCAGCGCCTGCATAAGGACGAGTTTTCCGGAACGGGACTTGGCCTGTCTCTGTGCCGCAAGATCGTTGAACAGCATGGCGGCCGCATCTGGCTTGATACCAGCCGGCCGCTCAGCGACCCGGGCACGACCATCATCTTTACGCTTCGGGTTTACCACGCCGAGGCATCACGCATTGGGCAAAACAATCCTTGAACGGCTCAATACATGGCAGCATGGCAAGCATATTGCTTGAGACTGAGTGTTGGACGGGCAGACAGGTAAAAGCTGCCCTGTGCCTGTTATGGAGCGTTAGATGTTCAAGACCATGATCCTGTCCCGCCCTGTATTCAAATCTGTTCCGGTGATGCTGGCCCTTTTGGCGCTCAGCGCATGTGGATCGGACATGCGCACCATGAATGACAGCCACATGCAGAAACTGGCTTATTATTTTGCCGAACATGAACCGGGCGAGCCACTACCGCGGGGGTGGCGCCGGCTGGATGGCGCAGAAATCAATTACCGTTTTGCAAACGAAACATATGCCGTCTATTCAATTGACGAGGACGAGCAGCTTTTGGTTATGCATCTCTATGACGATGGCACGGGTCGACTGGAAGCCGATGATGATCGTGAACGTTGCGAATGGAACAGCATGGTCGATCAGCTGACCATCGAATGCGATGACACCGATATGGAATGGCATGTCTTTACCAATGGGCCGGATCTGATCGCGCTTGATCTGGATGAGGACGAATACGCCATCCTGCGCAAACGCCCCGGTCGGTAAATTTGACCGATACCCCAAAGACAAAACGGGCTGCACCAATGTTGGGCAGCCCGTTTTTATTCTTATCTTTGCCGAAAGATTAGGCGCGCAGAGAGCCACCTGTGGCTTTCTCAACCGCTTCGACAACCTTTTTGCAGACCGCTTCGATTTCTTCTTCGGTCAGGGTTGCCTTGGTCGGCTGCAGCGTGATCGAGAAGGCGAGTGATTTCTTGCCATCCTCAATCCCCTTGCCTGCATAAAGGTCAAAGATCGTCACATCCGTGATCAGATTGCGATCGGCACCTTTGGCGGCCTTGATGATCGCCTCTGCCTTCACAGCTTCATCAAGCAGGAAGGCAAAGTCGCGTTCGACCGACTGGAAGCTTGAAGCGTTCAAAGCCGGACGGGCCGTGCCCTTTTTCTTGGGCATCGGTACGTTTTCAACAAACAGTTCAAACGCCACAACACGACCTTTGACGCCAAGTGCCTTAAGCACCTTCGGATGCAATTCGCCGAAATAGCCCAGAACATTTTTCGGACCCAGCTGCAGGGCTGCCGAACGGCCCGGGTGATACCATTCCGGCGCCCCGTCGGTATTGACCTGAACATTGGCGGCACTGGTACCCAGTGCTTCGATCAGAGCTTCGGCATCGGCCTTAACATCAAAGACATCGACATTACGGCGTGAACCGGTCCAGCTGCGCGGGGTTGTTGCACCGGAACGGAGACCTGCGGCCACCAGGCGCTGATCGCCCGGCTGATCGCCAAAGAATTCCGGACCAACTTCAAACAGCGCCAGATCGGAAAAACCACGTGCCTGATTACGACCGGCCGCGGCAATCATGTTGATCAGGGCGTTCGGGCGCATGATATCAAGGTCGGAACTGATCGGATTGGCCAGATACAGACCGTCTTTCAGTTCACCAAACAGCTTGGCCCAACGCGAGTCGGTAAAGGACCAGGTCACGGTTTCATAAAGACCGCGCGATGCCAGAACCCGACGGGTCAGGCCAACACGTTTCTGGAACGGCGACAAAGCCGGAACTGGCAGACTGGTTTCACGCTCCAGCGGGACTGTCGGGATTTTGTCATAACCGACAATGCGCAGCACTTCCTCGACCAGATCGGCTTCACCGATGATGTCCGGGCGCCAGGTCGGTGCGACGGCGTTAATAACCGGTGCAGAACCGCTAACCTCGAAGCCCAGCGATTTCAGGATTTCAATCGCACGGTCTGCTTCAACGGCAACGCCGCCCAGCTCACGAATACGATCAATGCGCAGATCAAAGGCGTTGCGCGGATTTGGTACTTCGCCCGCCTTGACGACATGGGATACTTCACCCCCGCAGATCTCGGTGATCAGATGGGTTGCAACTTCCATGCCCCAGGCAACCGACTGCGGGTCAACGCCACGCTCAAACCGATAGCGTGCATCGGAATTGATCTGAAGCTTACGACCGGTCTTGGCAATGCTGATCGGATCGAACAGCGCGCATTCGACAAACACATTGGTCGTTTCTTCAAGGCAGCCAGTTTCTTCGCCACCGATGATACCACCAATGCCCAATGCCTTTGCCTGATCGGCAATCACCACCATGGAATCGGAAAGCTCGTATTCCTTGTTATCAAGGGCTGCGATCTTTTCGCCATTGCTCGCGTAACGCACATTGATGTCGCCCGACAGTTTGTCGGCATCAAACACATGCAGCGGACGACCAAGGTCATGGGTAACAAGGTTGGTGATATCCACCAGAGCGGAAATCGGACGCAGCCCGATGGCTTCCAGACGGGCTTTCAGCCATTCCGGGCTTTCGGCGTTTTTCACACCACGGATGTAACGGCCATAGAAAGCCGGAACGGCATTGTTGGCAGCAATATCGCCGCTAATCGTAACGCCAATCGGGCTGTCAAACGCACCATTAATCGGCTCTTGGCGCGGATCGGCCTTAAGCGTTCCGATGCCCGCAGCCGCCAGATCGCGGGCGATCCCGCGGATACCGGTACAATCCGGGCGGTTCGGCGTCAGGCCGATTTCAAGGATCGGATCATCCGCACCAAGGACAGACGCAACCGGCGCACCGATTTCGGCATCTTCAGGCAGTTCGATGATGCCGTCATGGTCTTCACCAAGGCAGAGCTCACGGGTGGAGCACATCATGCCCTGGCTTTCGACGCCACGGATCTTGCCCGGCTTCAGTTTTGAGCCATCAATCGGAATGATCGCGCCCGGCTGTGCCAATGCGACCTTAAGTCCGGTACGGGCATTCGGCGCACCACAAACGACCTGAATGATTTTTTCGCCGGTATTAACCCGGCAAAGCTTCAGGCGGTCAGCATCGGGATGCTGGCCGGCTTCTTCAATGTGGGCGACACGGATGTCGGCAAGGGCTGCCGCGCGGTCGGTCACGCCTTCGATTTCAAGACCGATATCGGTCAGTTTTTCTGCAACCACCTCAATCGACGCATCGGTATCAAGGTGCTGTTTCAGCCAATTCAGTGTGAATTTCATAATCTCAGCCCCTTACCATGTTCGGTACATCCAGCGGCACGAAACCATAATGTTTCAGCCAGCGCAGATCGGTATCGAAGAAGGTGCGAAGATCGGGAATGCCGTATTTCAGCATGGCGATACGTTCGATCCCCATACCAAAGGCAAAGCCCTGATATTCTTCGGGATCAAGGCCACAGGCGCTCAGCACGCGCGGATGAACCATGCCGCAGCCAAGAATCTCCAGCCAGTCGTCGCCTTCACCAATTTTCAGCTCCCCACCCTTGCGCGAACAACCGATATCCATTTCGGCACTCGGCTCGGTGAACGGGAAGAAGCTTGGACGATAGCGGACCGGCACATCATCAAGTTCGAAATAGGTTTTGACGAACTCAAGCAGACAGCCCTTGAGGTGACCCATATGTGTCTTCTTGTCGATCACCAGACCTTCGACCTGATGGAACATCGGCGTGTGGGTCATGTCGCTGTCAGAGCGATAGGTACGACCCGGCGCAATGATGCGGATCGGCGGGGTTTTGGACTGCATGGTCCGGATCTGCACCGGCGAGGTATGGGTGCGCAGCACGAGGCGCGAACCATCGTCCTGTTCGGGCAGATAGAAGGTGTCCTGCATTTCACGCGCGGGGTGTTCCGGCGGAATGTTCAGTGCGGTAAAGTTATGGAAGTCGTCTTCAACATCCGGGCCTTCGGCCAGGGCAAAGCCCATTTCGCCAAAGATCGAAACGATTTCATCAATCGTCTGGCTGATCGGGTGAATGCGGCCTGCGGTTTCATCCGGACGCGAGGACAGGGTGACGTCAATCCGCTCGCCCGACAGACGCGCCTCGAGGGCAGCATCCTCAAGGGCAGTTTTACGGGTTTCGATTGCGCCAGCGACCTGGTCCTTGACGGCATTAAGCGTCTGACCAAATTCACGACGCTGGTCAGGGTCCATCTTGCCAAGGTTTTTCATCAGGCCGGTAATGCGGCCTTTCTTGCCAAGGGCGCTGATGCGGACGTCTTCAAGCGCGGTCAGATCCGCTGCCTTTTCGACTTCCGCCAGAACCTCTTCGCGCAATGCTTCGATGTTTTCCATAACTTCCGACGCTTTGGCTTGGGTTTAAAAATCACAAAAAGAAAAGGGACGGCCAATATGGCCGCCCCTGATCAAATCAGGCAAGTGCCGATGAAACCTTTTTACAAAGGTTTATCAGTCCAGTGCAGCCTGCGCCTGGGTGACCAGAGCTTTGAAAGCTTCCGGCTCACGCACTGCGATGTCGGCAAGAACCTTACGGTCCAGTTCAACACCAGCCTTTTTCAGGCCATTCATGAACTGGGAATAGCTCAGACCGTTCTCACGTGCGCCAGCGTTGATACGCTGAATCCAGAGCGAGCGGAACTGGCGTTTCTTAACGCGACGATCGCGGTATGCATACTGCAGACCTTTTTCCACAGCCTGAACGGCGGTGCGGAAAGTATTGTTGCGGCGACCGCGGTAACCCTTGGCAGCCTTAATAACCTTGCGGTGACGAGCGTGTGAAGACACGCCCCCTTTTACACGAGCCATTTAACTCTCCTTCAACCTTAACCGTACGGCAGGAATTTTTTGACGATGCGGGCATCTGCGTCACAGAGGATCTCCGTGCCACGTGCCTGGCGCTTCATCTTGGTCGGTTTCGCAGTCAGAAGGTGGCGCTTGTTTGCCACGTTGTGACGGACTTTTCCGCTGGCGGTCAGGCGAAAGCGTTTTTTCGCACTCGCTTTGGTCTTCATCTTGGGCATTTTTCTATCCTTGCAAAAGCAATGAAAACGAAATCCCCTACGGCGGCTGGGCATGCCCTGAAGGATCTATATAAACCTTCCAGCCTCACCACCTGTTTTGGGGACGGGTGGTTATAGACTCCGACTTTACCTTTTTCAAGGGCCAATTCAGCCCTTTCCCCTTGCTTTTTGGGACATTGAGCCGCCATTGTGCGCAGGCACCACTTTTTCAGACCTAATCCATCATCGCGCATTTTGCCATCTGACTGATCACATGTCGCAAATCACATCAATCATTTTGCCATTCTTTGCACTGATCGGCCTTGGCTGGATTGGCGGCAAGTTCAAGATCGTATCACCCGACGGGATGCGCGGCATCAACGGGTTTGTGTTCTATTTTGCGCTGCCCGCCCTGTTGTTCAAGGCACTTGCAACCCGAAGCCCGTCAGAGATTTGGCAGCCTGACATCATCCTCGCCTATGGCGGTGGTACTCTTGTGGTTTATGGCATTTCGCGGCTCATCGCCTCGCGCGTGTTCCATCTTGATCCGGCCAGCCAGACGCTGTTTTCCTTTGCCGGAACCATGGGCAATGTCGGCTTCATGGGGCTTCCGCTTATCATCGGGCTGCTTGGCCCACTGGCGACTGTGCCGCTGATCGTCGCGCTTGCAGTTGATTTGATTGTGATGCTGCCGCTCTCCCTTTTGTTGCTGGAAGGGACAAAGCACGCAAAGGGCAGCCATCCTACAGGCAAGATCATCACAGGCACCCTGACGAACCCGGTTGTACTTGCAATTATCATCGGCGTGCTTGCAAGTTTGCTTGATCTGGATTGGCCCGACGGCGTTGATTACTTGCTGGATTTGTTGGGGCAAAGTGCAGGCCCGGCGGCATTGTTTGCCATTGGCGTTGCGCTGGTTGGGCGACCGATTGCCGAAAAGCGCGCCGAACTTGCCACCATGTCGGTTGCCAAACTGATTGTGCATCCCATTGCAGTATTTATCGGGTTTTGGATTGTTGGCTCAGCAAGCGGGCTTGAAACAAAGGCCGTCTTGTTACTGGCAGCCCTTCCGACAGCGGGAAATGTGTTCGTAATAGCAACGACCTATGACCGCTATATCGTGCGCAGTTCCTCGATCGTGCTGGTGACCACCGCACTTGGCGTTTTCAGCTTTTCCATCTTCTCGGTCTATATTGAGACGATTGTCGGGTGGCTTGGCCAGTAAAAGGTTCAGAGCAGCCTAAGATCAGACAGAATGGCCGAAAACATCATGAGGCTTCAGGCAACGGTCAGATAGCGGTCTTGATGGTATGTGCCCGACCGATCCATTTTTCGATTCGGCTCATAAGCTTTTCACGATTGATCGGTTTCAGGACGAAATCATTGCCGCCGGCGGCAACACCACCCCGCAGGTCTTCTTCACCCTGACGCGCAGTAACATAAATGATTGCACAAGCCAGATCGGGAAACTGGGTCCGAACATTGATCGCGGTCTCGAACCCGTTCATGTCAGGCATCATGATATCCATCAGGATGATGCGCGGACGTTTGGTCTTGAGAAGTTTAAGAAGATCCTTGCCAGAGGAAACACCCTGAAACGTGAACCCGCCGCTTTCGACGATTCGTTTCAGAAGAACCAGACTTTTGGGGTCATCATCGACGCCCACGATCAAAAGATCATTTCCGACTGGCATGGCATTCCCTCTTTGGCTTGAACCTTGGGGTATAAGGCAAAACGCCGCGTCTTAACGCGGCGCCAGTACCATAATCATAACACGGCCTTCCATCTTTGGCATCATCTCCGGTTTTGCGAGGTCCTCAAGGTCCCCCGAAAAACGCTGAAGCATGCCAAGACCGAGGTCCTGGTGAGCCATCTCACGTCCACGGAAACGCAACGTGACTTTCACCTTGTCTCCACCGCCAAGAAACTTCTGCGCAGCACGCAGTTTGACGTTGTAGTCATGGATATCGATGTTCGGACGGAGTTTGATCTCCTTGACCTCGATAACCTTCTGTTTCTTTTTGGCCTCGTTCTGCTTCTTGCTTTGTTCGTATTTGAACTTGCCGTAATCAATCAGCTTGCAAACTGGCGGCTCGGCATTCGGAGCGACTTCGACAAGATCAAGTCCAGCTTCCGCTGCCATTTCAATGCCTTCACGCACCGTCATCGGGTCGGACATGTTGCCTTCAGAGTCAACAACACAGATGGAACGGGCTTTGATATCCTCATTGACGCGCGGACCTTCCTTGGTCGGCTGCATCGGTTTGCGTGGTCGTGCTATGGATAATCTCCTATGGTCATCAAACAAATCGGTTAGAAACAGAAAAACACGCAAGGACGTTCAGGGATGTTTTCCTTGAAACCTGACCTAGCATATCCACGTGCGTTCAGAAAGCAATGATTTTAGGCAATTACAGCGCCCTCAAAGCGCCATTTTCCGCGCCTTTGTCCGAGATCGCCAAATCAGACAAATCCTGCGATCCTAGTCGGTGAGATCAAGACGTTCACGAATGACATCCATCACCCGGTTTACCGTCAATTCTCGCAGATCACTCTCGCGTATAACGCTGACTGCATTCGGAGCGTGCCCACGGGGTGCGCAGCGCTTTGGATCGGACTCACGTGAAAACAAAACCACTGATGGCGCTCCGGCCGCCGCTGCAATATGCATTGGACCGGTATCATTGCCGATCGCCAGAACCGAACGCGCTGCAAGCGATGCAATATCAAGAAACCCTGTACGCCCCATCAGATTGCGTGCCTTGGGGCACATCTGATCAATCCGGTTCAGAACATCTGCTTCACTATCGGTTCCGATCAGAACCGGGGTCAACCGATAGTCTGCCAGTTTCTTGGCAAGAAGACCAAACCGCTCAGCCGGCCAGCGTTTTGCAGGACGGTGTGGCGCCCCGCCAGGACAGATCAGGACAAACGGGCTTCGAATGCCAAAGCGGTCTAGGTCTATATCGGGCCCTGAAATGTATGGTGCTGGAACATCCTTGATACCGGCATCAGCGAGCTGGTCCGCATGTCGATCAATCGTATGCATATTTGAGCGCTCAGGATTGGCATGCGGATGCGAGCACCCACGCGCAATCCCTGACCATTCCGGCTTGAGTCCCGGCCAAAACAGTTTATAATAAAAGCCGGTCCGGTCGGACGTCTGCAGATCATAAACCCGGTCAAAATTACCGTTCCGAAGAAAACGTCGCAGCGCCAAGACTTCACGCACTTGAATCAGTTTTGGGCGACGGTCGATAGCGATCGAATCAAAAAACCCGCTGGCCTTCATCAGATCAACATAAGGCCGCGTGGTCAGCACCGTGATATGCGCATCTGGATGGGCGGCACGGATGGCCGCAAACGGTCCCATCGCCAAGACAACGTCGCCAAGCGCAGAGAGTTTGATAACAAGGATGCGCTCTTGTCTTGGATCCTCTGCCGTCACGATATGATCATTGCGAATATCAGGATTCTGGAAAGCTACCGGCGAACTTTCCGCTTGTTTGTGGGTCATGCGGCGTTCCTGATCACGCGTTTTAGTGCCTTGGCATAGACATTCAAGGTCCGCTCCGCCATTTGTTCCAGAGAGTATTCTGCAATAACATGGTCCCGCCCCTTGGCAGCGAGCTTGGCACGTTTTTCAGGCGTCAGACTCAAAACTTGAACGAGCGCACGCGAAAGCTGATCAACTTCCCCCGGACTTACCAGCCAACCGGTTTCACCGGGCAATACCGTTTCCATTGCACCGCCATGTGCGGTCGAAACGACCGGGCGTCCCATAGCTTGTGCCTCGGACGGCACCCTGCCAAATGCTTCTGGATCAATAGACGGACACGCGACGACATCTGCCAACATATATGCAGCAGGCATGTCGTTGCAGTGATCAACAATATGCACGATATCCACGAGCCCTAATGATCGCGTAAGCTGCATTAGCTCATCACGATATGCAGTGCGACCCTGATCAGACCCGACAATCAGACAACGCACTTTGCGGTGCCCAAGTATTTCAAGAACTGCGGGCAATGAACGGATCAAAAAGGTTTGCCCTTTCCAGCGAGTCAATCGTCCGGGCATTAGAATGACGAATTCTTCGCCATCCAGTCGCCATTGGTTGGAAAGCGCAATCAGGCGTTCCTGACTGACATTTTCCGGATTGAACAAATCCACATTCGTCCCACGCGGTACGATATTGAGGCGATCCGGATCGACCTTATAATATTTGTTGATGTGATTGGCGATGTGCTTGGAAATCGCAATCACCTGATCACCCATGGTCATGATCGCGTTGTAGCGACGCTTGAACGGGTTGTTGTATCCGGAATAGGTGCCGTGGAACGTCGTCACAAACGGAATGCCGGTCTTGCGCGCCGCAAAATACGCACTCCAGGCCGGCGCACGTGAACGGGCGTGAATGATATCGACACCCTCTTCACGGATCAACTTTACAAGCGCATCGATATTCTTGCGCATGGTCAGGATGTTCTTTGATTTAAGCGGCAGGGTGATGTGTTTGGCACCGAACCGATCCAGTTCGCGTTCGAGCCGACCGCCTTGGGATGCGACAAGCGCCTTGCCACCGCCATCGACAATAGCACGCGCGATATCAACTGTTCCACGCTCCACACCGCCGGCATCAAGTTCGGGAAGCACCTGTAAAATAACGGCAGGCCGATAGTCCCCACCTTGCACTTGGGGCTCTGATCGATAGACTGTTTCTGTCATTACTTCTGACGCGCTCATGCAACTCCAACCATCAACACCCAAGGACAAATGCCCCGGATGACCCATGACCTGCCAACGCCACAGCCTGCAAAGCCCGAATATCTCAACCGTCCAGATGGCTTAAAAATCGCATACCATCACGTGCCGGGCAAGCCATCTGACGTACAGGTGCACAATACACCCGGTGTAATGTTCCTCGGCGGGTTCATGTCAGACATGACCGGCACCAAGGCAACCCACCTTGAGGCGCACTGCATTCGGCAGGGGGTGGCTTATACCCGCTTTGATTACACTGGTCACGGACAATCGTCGGGCAAATTTGCCGACGGCACCATCGGTCAGTGGGCACGTGATGCCATTGCAGTTCTTGATGAAATCACCTCTGGCCCGCAGATTCTTGTCGGTTCTTCGATGGGCGGCTGGATCATGCTTCTCGCAGCCCTCGTCCGACCGGAACGCATTGCCGGAATGGTTGGCATTGCTGCTGCCCCCGACTTTACCGAAGACCTGATGTGGGCGCAGTTCAGCGAAGATCAGAAAAAGACCATTATGGATAAAGGCGCGCTGATCGAGCCAACCGAATATGGCGATGATCCATACACGATCACCCGCGATCTGATTGAGGATGGCCGCAATCAGCTTTTATTGCGTAAACCGATTAACCTGAAATGCCCCGTCCGACTGGTTCAGGGCATGCAGGACCCGGATGTGCCGTGGCAAACAGCGATCCGCCTGACCGAAGCGCTGGTATCTGAGGATGTCCGCGTGGATTTGATCAAGACCGGTGATCATCGCCTTTCGGAGCCAGATCAGCTTAACGTGATCACCAAGCATATCGACGAAGTGATCGCAAAGACGGCGGGATAATGCGTCGTCTCGCATAAATTACGTAAGGCGATAGACGATCAGGCCAGAACGACCTGATCGTCTTTTATTTTCACTGCAACCGGTTCAAGCGCATCGCCCGAACACGGACCGGATACGCATTCGCCGTCCTTGATGCGAAAGCGTGCGCCATGGGTCGAACAGATGATTTCATCGCCAAAGTCGCTGATGAATTCATCCGGTTCCATATCCAGCGGCACACCGATATGCGGACAACTGTTGATGTAGCCAAAGACGTCATCGCCACTACGGACAACAAAAATACCGGTACCACCAAGATTAAGGCCTTTGGCACCGGTGGCATCAAGATCGCTGAGCGCGCAAAGCACCGTGCCGGGCGCAGGCAAATCACTCATGGATCGACCCCGCCCATCTCGCAGATCGCCGCCCAGGACGCGTCATCAATCGGCATGACCGATAGACGCGATTGTTTGAGCAAGGCGAGATCGGAAAAGCGCGGATCGGCCTTGATATCGGAAAGGGTCACTGGCGTTTTCAACGGTTTGACCGTTTCGAAATCAACCTGAACAAACTTGCCCTTTTCATCTGTCGGATCCGGGTAGTATTCCCGGACCACCTCTACAATCCCGACAATGCGTTTTTCATTGACCGAGTGATAAAAGAACGCCTTGTCGCCGATTTTCATCGCGCGCAGGTTCTTGGCCGCCTGATGGTTACGCACACCATCCCAGCCTTCGACACCCTTCTTGACCTGATCGTCCCACGACCAGCTTCCCGGTTCGGTTTTGACCAGCCAATACGCCATGGATCAGAAGACCTTTTTGAACGGACGAATAACAACGGATTCGAACAGGCCAGCCTTGGCATAAGGATCATTGGCAGCAAATTCGCGGGCGTCTTCGATGGCATCAAACTCGATGATAAAGACCGAGCCATTCATGCCTTCCATATCGGGATCAAGGGTTGGACCCGCTGCGACGATGCGATCAGCAAAACCGCCTTTGATATAGGCAAGATGGTCTTCGCGATTGGCCTTGCGCACATCAAGGTGGCCGGGCTTGTCAACACAACGGATGTAGAAATGCATGAACGGTTTCCTGCTTCTTTATGGGTTCAATATTCATAAATTGACAGAAGCCCCGCGCATTCTCAAGCCGAACTGCGCGGTCAATAACCGCAAGGCCAGAATTTAATCGGCGTTTTCAAGCTCATCACGGAACGGGCGCTGCAACAGGGCATTGATCGTACTGCGCAGATCCGCATTGTGATTGGCAACCTGATCAACCGCCGCACAAATCGGCATTTCGACACCATATTTGCTGGCAACAGCGGTGATGGATGCCGCGGTATGCACGCCTTCGGTCACGGACCGACGTTCGGCCAGAATGTCCTGTGCCTTGCGACCTTCGCCCAGTGCGACACCAAAGGTGTAATTGCGTGACAACGTGCCGGTGCAGGTCAAGGTCAAGTCACCAAGACCGGCAAGCCCAAGCATGGTTTCAACCCGGCCACCCATGGCAACTGCCAAACGCGACATTTCAGCAATACCACGGGTAATCAGGGCTGCACGGGCGTTGTCACCCAATTTCAATCCGGCCACCACGCCACTGGCAATCGCCAGAACGTTCTTGATCGCGCCAGCCACCTCAACACCAACAACATCTGTACTGAAATAGGGACGGAATTCCGGCGTGCCGATCAACTCGACCAGGCGTTTGCCCAAGGCACGATCTTCACAGGCCAGCGTAATTGCGGCTGGCAGGCCGATTGCAACCTCCTTGGCAAAGGTCGGGCCGGACAAAACCGCGACCGGCACGTTTCCAAGAGTTTCAGAAACGACCTGTGCCATCAGGGCACCGGTTTCCTTTTCAATGCCCTTGCAGCAAATTACCGCCGGGAGTTGATCTGGCCAATGCGATGACAATTTGATCAGGGTTTCGCGCAAATGCTGTGCTGGCGTCACCAGCAAAACCGCATCAGAATCGCGCAGACCTTCGTAATGTGTGGTTGCGCGCAACGCCCCCGGAAGCTCGATACCCGGCAGGTAAAGATCGTTCTCACCTTTGGTGTTGATCCGATCGGCCAGTTCTTCGTTGCGCAAAATCAGTTCAACGTCTTCACCGGCCCGCACAGCCTGCACAGCCAGGGCCGTTCCCCAAGCACCGCCACCCACAACTGTAATGCGCTTTTTCATGATGTTTGTCCGGCAAAAATGAAGTTGTTTCGAGGATCGGCAAATACGTCAAACGCGGTGGATGGGCCTTACGCCTTGACCCCGGCACCCGGGCGTTTGGGGGCCTCAGGATCCAGTGGCCAGCGCGGGCGCGGCTTGAAATCAAGATCATCGCGTTCACCCAGACGGAACCGCTCCAACCCGGCCCATGCAATCATCGCGGCATTGTCAGTGCAAAGATGAAGCGGCGGTGCGACCAGTTCCATCCCGGCCTGATCGGTCAGTTCCACCAGGCGTCCACGCAGATACTTGTTGGCCGCAACTCCGCCAGCAAGCACCAGCGTTTTGCCGCCGGGGTAATCGCGCATGAATTCAAACACGGCATTGCGCGCGCGATCAATCAGGGTATCACCCACCGCGCGCTGGAAAGATGCAGCAAGGTCGGCTTTGACCTCATCTGTTTGTTGTTCGACCGGGAAGCCATCCAGGTAAGTCCGAACAGCTGTCTTGAGACCCGAGAAGGAGAAATCGCACCCCGGCCTTCCACGCAATGGGCGCGGCAAACCGAACCGGTTCGGATCACCCTTGGCGGCGATCTTTTCAAGCGCCGGACCACCGGGATAGCCTAGCCCCATCATCTTGGCGGTTTTGTCAAACGCCTCGCCGACCGCGTCATCAATGGTGGTGCCGATGCGCTTGTACTTGCCAACACCCTCGACAATCAGGACCTGACAATGCCCACCGGACACCAGCAACAGCAGATAGGGAAAAGCGACATCATCAGTAAGGCGCACGGTCAGTGCGTGACCTTCGAGGTGATTGACTGCAAGAAACGGCTTTTGGGCGGCAAAGGCAATCGCCTTGGCCGTCATGGTACCGACCATCACGCCACCGATCAGCCCCGGCCCCCCGGTGCAGGCAACGGCGTCAAGGTCGTCAAAATCCACACCGGCATCATCCATGGCCTCGGCCACCAGACGATCAAGATGTTCAAGATGGGCACGCGCGGCAATTTCCGGCACCACCCCGCCATACGGTCGATGATCGTCAAGCTGGGACAACACACGGTTTGCCAGAATTTCGCGCTTGTCGTTCACGACAGCAGCGGCCGTTTCATCACAGCTTGTTTCGATACCCAGAACGATCATGATCCTGATCCGTTTTACCAACTCTGCCGACACGGACGGCAATCGGAATCCTATTACAGGTGTGACGATGATGTAGCGGAAAGTTCATGCGCTTTCCACCCCCGTGCAGCGCAAGTGCCATATGCAGTTATCGCGCTTCACGAAGGCAGCGAAGATTTTGAACCGCGACCTAAATCAATGCAGCCCAGTTTCGAGCGATTACAATAACCGAAAATTCAGCCTTTTGCCGGTGGCAATAGGCTGCCCGCAGACCTTGTTTTTAAACAGTTTTAAGACTAAGACTTCACTCATGACAGATACAGCAAAACTTCGCATCGGTACCCGCGGTTCGCCCCTGGCTTTGGCACAGGCGCATGAGGTCCGTGACAAACTGGCAAATGCCCATCCGGAACTAGCCGAAGAAGGCGCAATTGCGGTCACCGTGATCACCACAACCGGCGACAAGATCCTTGATCGCGCCTTGTCGGAAATCGGCGGCAAGGGACTGTTTACCAAGGAAATCGATGATGCCCTTATGGGGGGTGAGATCGATCTGGCTGTTCACAGCATGAAGGATGTGCCAACTGTTCTGCCCGATGGCATGATCCTGCCAACCATCCTGCCACGCGAAGATGTCCGCGATGCATTTATTTCGCTGAAATATAAAAGCTTTGCCGAAATGCCCGCCGGGTCCGTGATCGGATCGGCCAGCCTTCGTCGTCAAGCCATGATCCTGAACAAATATCCCGACCTCAAGGTCGTGACATTCCGCGGGAATGTGCAAACTCGTTTGCGCAAACTCAGCGAAGAACAGGTTGATGCCACACTTTTGGCAATGGCAGGCCTGAACCGTCTCGGACAGCCTGACATCGCCACAGCCCCGATTTCAGAAGACGATATGTTGCCAGCGGTTGCGCAAGGCGCCATTGGCATTACCATCCGCGAAGATGATGCACAGTGCAAAAAATGGCTGGCTGCGCTTCATTGCGAAACCTCTGCCATTCGCGTGGCAGCAGAACGTGCCGCGCTTAAGGCACTTGATGGGTCATGCCGCACCCCGATCGCAGCACTGGCCGAGTTTCAGGATGATGGCAGCCTGCGCCTGCGTGTATCGATTGTGCGCCCGGACGGCAGCGAACGCCTTGATACCGAACGCATGATCGCCAAACCGGATATCGCAACGGCGATGGCGGCTGGCACGGATGCCGGTGAAGAGCTCAAACAGCGCGGCGGACCAGATTTCATTTCCGCCTGACGAGAATCAGTACCCTAGGCAACAGATAGGGACGCAGATGGGACCCTTGGTGCTAAATACCCGGCCCGATACCGACTCTGCCGACCTTTTGGCAGCACTTGATAAGCGCGGCTATCGTCACCTGTCTGCGCCAATGCTGAATATTGTCTTTCCAGTTCCGACAAGCCCGCTTGATATCAAGAAATACCAAGCGATGATTTTCACATCGGCGAACGGGGTCCGTGCATTTGCCAAACTGACCGGGGATCGGTCGCTTCCGGCCTATTGTGTTGGCGACGCGACAGCCAGAACGTGCGCCACATTTGGCTTTGATGATGTTTGTTCGGCAAATGGTGACATCAACGATCTGGCAGCCTTAATTCGCAAAAAAGTTGATCCTGCACATGGACCGCTTTTCCATCCGGCCGCGCGTAAAACGGCGGGTGATCTTGGCCAGATGCTTTTGACTGATGGATATGAAGTCGATCGGCAAACCGTTTATGAATCACAAGAAAGCAATTCGTTCCCAGAAGACGTTTTAGAGGCACTTGGCAATCATCATATTGAAGCTGTTTTATTTTTCTCTCCCCGCACTGCGGAAACCTTTGTTAAGCTGGTCCGAAGCTATAAGCTTGAGAGAGACTTGTCCGGAACAAGCGCGATTTGCCTAAGTCCGACGGTGCAATCGAAGATATCCGATCTTACATGGTATAGAACACGCGTTGCATCACAACCGACACAAGAATACCTTCTTTCCGAGCTAGGGTCCCTGTCGTAATGGCTTCCTGCGCCTGACGCCGTCTTGGGAATAACCGCAAACTGCAATGGTCTGATCGTGAAAACACCAGAAACGCCAAAAACCAATGCTTCCGCAAAATCGGCCGACACAAAAGAGTCGTCCGACACCATTTCCGTAGATAGCAAAGGCAATGCGAAATCGTCGGCCAAAGCGGCCGATACCGGCACAACTGCCAAATCCAGCGTGCCAAACTCAGGCACGGTCAAATCTGGTGACACCACTGCGAAAAAGGACGGAAGCCCTGCGGACAAAACCGCAAGCAGCACAACTACCGCAGCAACTGGCACATCAAAACCCGACACCAAAGCCGGTGACGATAAAAAGGCATCGGCAGCGAAATCGAGCGCGCCCGCAAAACAGAAAAGCGGTGGCGGCAAAGCGCTGTTTTTGTTTGTGATCATTATCGTCGGTGCCCTGGCAGCAGGCTGGCTGACACGCGCAATCTGGTGGCGCGATGCAGAACCGGTTCTGACCCAGTATGTACCAAGCGACATTCTTGCCGAAATCGCACCTGAGGGCTACGGCCCGGATGCGACCAATGGCAGCGAGATTACAGTCACCAACACCCCGTCAGACAATGGTTCATCCGATGGTGCAATGGCTCCTGCCCCCAACGAAGGTGCCGCCATGACCGAAAAGGATGACGGCGTGTTGGCGACCGAAGGAATGCTTCCGACTGCTACGGATGAAAGCGCCTCGACCGCGAACTCCAACCCCATCCCGGATGGATCTGTTGTCATTGATCCGGACCTGACCGAACGCCTGTCGCGTTTGGAGGGCACGATTGATGCGCTTCGCGAACGTCTGAACAATGAACGCGGCGATACGCTGAACAACACGGTTGCGCGCCGCATGGCAGAAATCGAAACCCGTACCGCCCCGATTGAGGAGCTGGCACGGGTCGAAAGCGAACTGGCTGGTGTCGCCAATGAAATGCGCGAACTGTCTGCCCGCCTGTCGACGATGGAGGAAGAAATCCGCGCGACCAGCGGCCTGCGGGTTGAAAGCCGCGGTCAGGCCATTGCCATGGCTGTTACCATTCTGCGTGATGCCCTTCAGCGTGGCGGGCCGTTCGTCATTGCCCTGAACCAGCTTGAACGCAGTGCAGGCGATGACGAAGTCATTGCAGAACAGATCGCAACCCTGAAACCATTGGCAGATCAGGGTGCACCGACCCTTGAAAAACTGCGTCAGTCCTTCCCGGTGATGGCACAGGAAGCAGTTGCGGCCGCCACCGATGATCATTCGGGCAGTGTCCTTGATGCGACTTGGGCCAACATCAAGAAGCTGGTCCCGATCCGGCGTGTTGATGCCGCAGGCGAAGAGTCGCTTGAAGGCCGCCTGGTTCTGGCGGAAAACGCGTTGGCGCAGGATGATCTTGATGCCGCCGTTGCGGCCCTTCAGGGGGTCGAAGGTGACCACGCCGCAGCCGCGGTAAGTGATTGGCTTGAGGCTGCCGAAAACCGTCAGACCCTTAACCAGGCAATTGCGACGCTGAGTTCACACGCGATTACCATTCTGACCAGTACCAGTTCGGAGGGCAGTCAATGATCCGCCTTCTGATCTTTATCCTGATTACAGCAGCACTGGTTTTCTGCACCGTCTGGTTTGCCGATAATCCGGGCCGCATGACGATTGTCTGGCTGGGATATCGCTTTGACGGATCGATTGGCATGGTCGCGCTGGGCCTTTTGGCGCTAACCGCCGTGCTCGTTCTACTGTGGCGCGGCTGGACAATCATTGCCAATTCGCCGGGCTGGCTTGGCCGTCTGCTCGGCAGCCGTCGTCGCAAGAAAGGCCAGCAAGCCCTGACCATGGGATTGCTGGAACTGGCGTCAGGCGATGTGCGCCAGGCGCTGAAACATACGCGTGCGGTCGACCGTTATCTTGAAGACGATACCCTGACCCGGCTTTTGACAGCACAGGCAGCAGAATTGGACGGCAATAATGACGCCGCCAAACGCCAGTTTGAAGCCATGCTGGAAAAACCCGACTCCGCATTCTTTGGCCTGCGGGGCCTTTTACAACTGGCGTTGAAGGCCAATGACCGCGAAGCCGCCCTTGATTATGCCGAACGGGCCCACCGTCTGCGTCCACGCAATCCTGCGGTCATCGCGACACTGTTTGACTTGCTGCTGACCTCAAGACGCTGGGATCGGGCGCTTAGCCTGTTGGTCGATGCAGAAAAGGCCGCCGTCTTTAGTGAAACCGAACTGACCCATCGCCGGGCGCTTTTGATCACGGCCAAGGCAGAAGACGCGATTGCCGAAGGCGAAAACGCAGAAGCCACCAAGCTTTTGCGCAAGGCGCTGAATTCTGCACCCGACTTTACCGGTGCGGCTGTGCTTCTGGCCGGGCTCTATCGTGATCTGAAACAGGATAGCAAGGCACGCGACGTCGTGATGCAAAGCTGGCGCACAGCACCGTCGGCAGCATTGGGTGCGATTTTCCGCGAAACGCTGACTGGCGATCCGTTGGCAAAAGTCAAAGCGGTCGAAAAACTCGTCGCGACCAACCCCGGTCATGTCGAAAGCCAGATTGTTCTGGCCGAAGCAGCGCTTGAAGCCGATCTTTGGGGTATTGCGCGCGGCAACCTTGAAAAGGCCATGGCAACCAAGGCCGAAGCCCGGCATTACCGGCTGTTGGCCGATCTTGAACTGCGTGAAAATCAGGATGGCGCGAAGGCCCGTGAATTGCTGATCAAAGCAAGCCACGCCAACCCGGATCCGGATTGGCGTTGCGGGGCCTGTGGGGCCGAAACTGACCGCTGGGTTGTTTCCTGCCCGTCCTGTCATTCCTTTGGCAGTGTCGACTGGCGGGCACCGCTTCGTGTTCATCATGATGAGGCCACCAAGGAAACCGCAAAACCATCTGCGATTACCCAAACTGGCGTCCTGATTGATCAGGATACAGATGCGGATGACGCCAAAGATGGCAAGGCAACCGTCCAAGCCTGACGTTTCGTTCTGATGCAATCAACACAAAACCCCGCAAGGATGCCTCGCGGGGTTTTGCTTTTAAAATCCGAAACGCCTAGTGGCGGAAATGACGCATGCCGGTAAAGACCATGGCAATGTCATTTTCATCGGCTGCAGCGATGACTTCTTCGTCACGCATCGAGCCGCCCGGCTGGATCACTGCGGTCGCACCCGCCTTTACCGCGGCCAGAAGACCATCGGCAAACGGGAAGAACGCATCCGACGACACGACTGAGCCCTGGGTGCGCAGATCGCTCTCACCGGCATTCTTGCCAGCTTCTTCGGCTTTCCACGCGGCAATGCGCGAGCTGTCGACACGGCTCATCTGACCGGCACCGATACCGACGGCCTTGCCGTCTTTGACATAGACAATGGCGTTTGATTTGACATGCTTGCCAACGCGGAAGGCAAACAGAAGGTCATCAAGCTCTGCCTCGGACGGCTTCCGCTTGGTCACGACCTTAAGCTCTTCGCGTTTCACACGACCCGCATCGCGATTCTGAAGCAGGTAACCGCCTGCCAGCGAACGCAGGGTCATGTCTTCACCTTCCGGATCGGCCATGCCACCGGTGACCAGAAGACGCAGGTTTTTCTTCGCTGCCAGAACTTCCTTGGCCGCGTCATCTGCATCCGGGCAAATCACGACTTCGGCAAACAGTTTGGCGATTTCTTCGGCCGTCTGTTTATCAAGCGTACGGTTGACAGCGATGATGCCACCAAACGCCGATACCGGATCACAGGACAGTGCCTTGTGATAGGCATCAATCAGGCTGTCACCCTCGGCAACGCCGCACGGATTGGCATGTTTGATGATCGCAACAGCCGGCTTTTCATCGAACTCGGATACCAGTTCGAACGCGGCGTCGGTGTCGTTCAGGTTATTAAACGACAGTTCCTTACCCTGAAGCTGGGTCGCGGTTGCTACACCCGGGCGGTTTTTGCCGTTGATATAGAACGCGGCCTGCTGATGCGGGTTTTCACCGTAACGCAGCGTCTGTTTCAGTTCGGCAGAAACATTGAGGCGCTGCGGGAAGGTTTCGCCAAGTTCACCGGCAAACCAGCTTGAAATCGCCGAGTCATACGCACCGGTGCGGGCAAAGGCCTTGGCCGCCAGAACACGGCGGGTTTCAGCGGTAGTGGCACCGCCATTGTCATTCATCTCGGCAACGACGCGGTCATAATCGGACGGATCAACAACCACAGTCACGGACTCGTGGTTCTTGGCCGCAGAGCGGATCATGCTTGGCCCGCCGATATCGATATTTTCGATGCAGGTGTCGAAATCGGCACCCTTGGCAACAGTTTCCTCAAACGGATAAAGGTTCACACAAACCAGATCGATTGGGGAAATGTCGTTATCTTCCATCGCCTGCATATGGCTGGAAAGAGAACGGCGGCCCAGAAGGCCGCCGTGAATCTTCGGATGAAGAGTCTTGACACGACCGTCCATGATTTCGGGAAAACCGGTGTGATCGGCAACTTCCTTGACCGGCACGCCAGCGGCTTCAATCGCCTTGGCAGAGCCACCGGTTGAGAGGATTTCAACACCCTGTGCGTGGAGGGATTTGGCAAATTCGACCAGACCGGTCTTGTCGGAAACGGAAATAAGCGCGCGCGCAATACGAGCAGTCATTGGGTTCGCTTTCATGCATCAATGTGATGAAGGTTGCGGACCCATTGATGATATATCGGCCCACAAAATCAGGAATGCGCATGGCTGCTCGTGCATGCGAAATGAAAGTGTGCGGGCAAACCTGCCTTTAAACGGGATCGGAAACAGATGCATCCGATCCGGGCCGACACATGATCAATGAGTCCGAACCATGTTTCGCGCGGAGCTTTAGCATGTGCGACGCAAAATGTGGACCCCGATTCTTGCATGGCGGGTTTCCGGGTGCGTTGACGCCAATCCACCTGTAACGCAAAGCGGCGGTGGCATTACGGCCACCCCGCCCAGATATTACCCAGCTGACAGTCAGGCTACGTTTTTGCGTATACCGAGTGCTTCAAGCGCAGCGTTTAGCGAGTCTTGCTCAAGCCCCGCATACAGGTCGAGTTCATCACTAACCGGTGCCCCAAGAGAGTCTTCGAATACCTTTTGGTTCGATTGTTCGGAGTAGTTTTTCTGCTCGTCACTGCCAAGATTGGACTGGAAAATCCCGGCCGCACTGACAGGCAGGAAATCCTCGTAGATGATTGGATCGGCACGCAGATATCCCTGATCGACCAATGCGTTGATCGACCCCGTCAGATCATCTTTCTTGGCGGCGTTCAAACCTGCCTTGGTCGGGCTGTAGCGGAAGAAAGCCAGTTTTTCGACACGCAGGGTTTCATAGTCATCCGGGAAGGCGCGAAAGCGTTCGACCAGTTCGGTTTCATAATCGCGTGCGTTGGAGCCGCCCACATTGATTTGCACAGCATGGCGAGTCGCGGCCAGCAACGTATCATAAAGCTTGCGCCCCTCGGCGGTCAGGGCAATACCGCGCTGCTCGATCTCGCCAAAGCGGGCGGTATGGGTGCCGACCGTTTCATCACGACGATCACCGATAAAGTTCACCCGTTCTTCAAGCGCCTTGAAGCTGGTCTGGCGCAGCAGGATCGGGCAAGACCGTGCGGGCGGGCCTTCGACAATTGCCTTTGGCGTGATGCCGCGTTTGGGCATGTCTTGCTGCACAGCATCGATATCAAGAGTGCGCGGGGTCAGGTGGTTTATATGCGGCCCCTTGAAGCAAACCACATCGGCAATCAGGCGATGGGCGTCATGAAGTTTCTGATAGGTTTCAAGCGTTACGGTCGAATCGCTATGCCAACGGAAGGTCTCCAGTGCCTCGGCAACGAACTGTTCTGCCTGCGTTCGGGTCAGACCGCCGTTTTTCTCTGCCAGATAAATCAGTTTAATGGCATCCGCGGTGAAGATGTCACGCTTTGCCAGAATGCCTTCGGCTTCGCTTCGCAGATCTTCGTCTTCGATCAGCTCCAGACGCAAAAGAGACGTGAAGACACGGAACGGATTGCGTTTAAGCGCTTCCTCGTCAATCGGGCGAAATGCGGTTGAATGCACCGGCACACCAGCAACAGACAAATCATAATAGCCCACCGGATGCATACCCATAACGGCAAACAAGCGGCGCATGTTAAACAGTTCTTCTGGTTTGCCGAGCCGGATCGCACCGTGGCGTTCAAGGTCGATACGCTCAAGCTCGCCGTTATGTGCAAGGCTATCGGCAAGTTCGGGTTCGGCTTCAAGTTTGCTCTGATTGATCTCGGAAACCAGTTCCATCAGCGTGCCGTATTGCGGCACTTCGCTGCGATACATGTCAGACATCGCGCTTGAAAACATCGAACGGATTTCATCAGGATGGACAAAGGCGTCTGTCGACATGGGGCCTCCAAAAGACGGGATCATAGTGAACCGATGGAATGTCCTTGCCGGGCAGGATCATTCCCATTCATCATCAGATGGCAAAATATGGCCCGTTTTCGGGCATGACAAACGACAATTTTGCACGAATTCATTCCCTCAAAGAATGAACGTGCAGATCTTTGAAACGAAGAATGAAAATGGGTCGAGCAGGGTCGATTTCCAGTGGAGCGACAAGAAACCCTAAGTGGCCGTCTCGGTTTCGCTGTCATTCCTGTCAGCAAAAATCGACTTCACACCGATCTCCGGCGGTTGGAATTCCGGCACCAACTGGCTGATCAGCTCCAGCGTTTTTGTCGTGTTACGGTTGGTTGCACTGTCTTCCAGTGCACCAAAAACCTGCTTGATCAGGCTGTAATCCACAACACGCGGGGCCGCCAAAAGCACCCCGTCGGTTTCGGTCGGAACAGGCGGTTCGGAGTCATGGAAAAGCTCTTCATAAAGTTTCTCACCCGGACGCAAGCCGGTCACCTTGATTTCCACATCCTTGTCAGGCTGCAAGCCCGACAGCAGGATCATCTGTCGCGCCAGATCGATGATCTTAACCGGCCGCCCCATATCAAGGACGAAGATCTTCCCGCCCTCGGTCACCCCGTGGCGCCCAAGTTCCGCAGACTGCAGAACAAGTTCCACGGCCTCGGCAATGGTCATGAAGTACCGGGTGATGCCTTCATGCGTGACAGTCAACGGTCCACCTGCCTCAAGCTGGCGCTTGAACAGCGGCACAACAGATCCGGTTGATCCCAAGACATTGCCAAACCTCACGGTAACAAACCGTGTCGACCCACGCTGATCAAGCGGCAAGGTTTCCAGCGCCTGACAGTAACATTCTGCCAGACGTTTTGATGCCCCCATGACATTGGCGGGGTTCACCGCCTTGTCGGTTGAAATCAGAACCATTGTGCCAACACCAGCGGCACGGCAGGCTTCAGCCACATTGCGCGTACCAAGCGTGTTGGTCAGAATGCCCTCATTGGGGTTGTGTTCGACCAGCGGCACATGCTTGTAGGCCGCGGCATGGAATACGATTTCGGGCTTGTAGAGATCAAAAACCTGACCGATGCGGGTTTGATCGCGCACATCGCCCAGGATGCTTTCACGCGGCAAATCGGGGTATTTTTCCGCCATTTCCATATCGATGGCGTAAAGCTGGAATTCCCCGGCATCCAATAAGGTCAGGCTGTCCGGGCCATAGGATGCAATCTGGCGCACCAGTTCCGAACCAATCGAACCACCTGCACCAGTCACCAGAACCCGCTTTCCGGCAATCATTTCGCGCACACGATCGCGATCCAATCTGGCCTGCGGGCGACCGAGCAAATCTTCAATCGCCACCGGGCGGATTTGCAGCGGATCGGCCAGGCCTTCGCGCAGATCGCCCAGTTTGGGCAGACGGGCCAAGGTCATGCCATAGCGATCAGCAATCTCGACCCACTTGGCATTGTCTTCATGACGCAGGGCATCGCCACTCAGCACCAACCGGCGCGGCAAGCCGTGCCTGCCCTTTTGTAGTTTCTGAATAACGTCTTCGAGCTGATCTACAGTCGCCAGAACGTCAACACCATGCATGTTGCGACCAACCCGGCCCTGAGTCAGCGAAACAATGCCAATGACCTTAAACGGAGTATTAGCAGATCGTTCAGTTTCACGGATAAAGGCTTCGGCCTCATCGCCAGCCCCAATCAACAAGACCGGAACACGTGCTGTTCCCTGACGCACCAGTGCGCGTGCGGTCGATTTGTCCTTGGCAATCCGATAGGTCAGGCGTGCCCCGCCAAGCAAGGCCATCAACAGGAACCACTGTATGACTGGCGCCGAACGTGGCATCCAGTCCAGACGTGTGGTCAGAAACAGAACAATAAAAAGAACCGCGACAGCAACCGATACGGCCTTGGCAATACGGATGACATCGTTGAGCGATGCATAGCGCCAAATGCCGCGATACAGACCGAAATACCAGAAGGACACGGCTGCGATCAGCGTGAAAACTCCAGACGAAAACAGAATATTTTGCGGCGCATAATACACCACGCCATCCCCGACCCGCAGATACAACGCTAACGGGAAGGAGATTGCCGCCATGAAAATATCATGGACAAAGGCAATATGGCTTCGCTGAAATAATCGCTGCATGCGGTCCCTTACCGGCAGATTTCTGTTTTTATAAGGATATACCCGCTTGGCGACAGACGGATAAGGGTTTCTTTTCGCGCTCTGCTCACATCAAGTCAAGCAATGCACGTAATAGCCTGATCGATCAGGTGCCGGGTGTTTCGCGAAC
This sequence comes from Thalassospira profundimaris WP0211, assembly GCF_000300275.1. Lineage (GTDB taxonomy): Bacteria > Pseudomonadota > Alphaproteobacteria > Rhodospirillales > Thalassospiraceae > Thalassospira > Thalassospira profundimaris. Next base: position 332,983 of record NZ_AMRN01000001.1, read on the forward strand.
CGGCATTCTCACCATCATACCGACAAGCCCCAATACAACGAGCAGTGCTGCAATCACCCGCATCCAGCCCGGTGTATCACTTTGGGCAAAGCAAATAGCAATCAGAATGAGGTTGCTGACAAGGATCATGAGCGACACCCGTGCATGCGAAAACCCACGCTGGGTAGCTTTCTGATAGAAATGTTCGCGATGGGCTTGCCAGATCTTCTCGCGCCGCAAGGCGCGTTTGATCAGGGTAAATGTTGCATCAAACAGGTAATAGGATGGCAAGATCAGTGCGATAGCCCATGCCCCCTCAGACGCGACCTTTAACAACAACCATCCCAGAATAAAGCCAAGCGGGATTGATCCGACATCGCCAAGAAACAGTTTTGCCGGATGCCAGTTCCAGATCAGAAACCCGATCATGATCGCAAGAATGCCAAGCCCGATATAGCCAAGCCCGATGAATTGCGGCAACGGCACAAAAAGGGCGAGCACAAAAATCCCAAGGCCGATTGAACCGGCTTCGACACCGGTAATCCCGTCAATCCCATCCATGAAATTGAACAGATTGATGAACCACACCCATGCCAAAACCACCAACACGTGATCCAGCCACATCGGCACCAGTCCGCCAAGAACCGGTTTATCAAGGGCCAGCATGCCAATAATCACCGCAACAAATTGCAAGGCAAAGCGCTTAGCCGCGGAAAGGTCATGACGATCATCAAGCCAACTGAGCAAACCAAGCCCCGCGCAAGCGGCCAGCATCAGCCATTCACCAATAGCCGAAACATCGGTAAAGGCAAAAACGACCGCAACCAGCACAATCAAAAGCGGCGTCACGGCAAGCCCGCCACCACGCGGGGTCGGTACAGCGTGACTGGAACGGTGATTTGGCATATCAAGGATCGCCTTGCGCCGCAGATAATTCAGCACCACCCACGTCAGCAACATCGAGCCGATCAGAAAGATGCTTGCAAAGGTCGCAAGTCCGGCAAAAGTCATCGTTGGATCGCCCTTATCCCTGTCCCCATCAGATTGATCCGTCTGGATTAGCCGGACCCATTCCCTATCGCAAGGCTTTTCACCCTGCCAGCCCCACCATCCTGCCCCCATTCCCGACAAGCCGCACAGAGCAGCCATGCCACGCAAAACCGTGGTTGATGCTTTACAGTTTGCCATGCTGCGCTTAACTACTGCACATAAACCGAAACCGGAGATATTCCTTTGGCAGAACGTCGTTCCCGTCCATCCCAGCGCACCGCCCCCCGCAAACAGGCGGTCGAGGCACCCGATCCGCGCATGCTTGCGCTCAAGACCCTGCAGGAACTGCGCGGCCGTGAAGTGACGTTGGACGAACTTCTGTCAAAGCATAGCTATGGTCTGCCGTCGCTTGATCGCAATTTTCTGCGTCAATTGCTGGGCACCACGCTGCGCCATCTGGGCGAAATTGATGCCGTACTTGCCCCGCGTTATCAACCACCACAGGACCGGGTCGCGGCACGCTTGACGAACATCCTGCGGCTTGGTGTGGCACAGCTGTTCTTTATGGATACGCCTGACTACGGTGCGGTTGACAGTACGGTCAATCTCGCGCGTGATGCGGGTTTGCATAAATACACCAAACTGATCAATGCCGTTCTACGTGGGCTGCAGCGTGACGGCTTTGAATGGCCGGAAGGCGTTGAAGACTGGCAGCTCAACATCCCGGCATGGCTACGCGGATCCTGGAAAAAGGCCTATGGCGCCGAGATCGCCCAGGGCATTGCCGAAGCAAGCCTTGGCCACGCGATGCTCGATCTGTCGATCAAGGATCGCAGCCAGACCGCCGAGTGGGCGGAGAAGATGGATGGCATTGTCCTGCCGACCGGGTCGGTGCGGCTTGAACCGGGTCGTCGTATCCGTGACCTTCCGGGTTACAAGGATGGCGACTGGTGGGTACAGGACGCAGCCGCCGCCATTCCGGCAACCCTGTTTTCGGCCTACAAGAACAAAACCATCTATGACCTGTGCGCGGCACCGGGCGGCAAGACCATGCAGCTTGCATCCCTTGGGGCGAGTGCAATTGCAGTCGATAAATCCGAAGGTCGCCTGAAACGTGTGTTTGAAAACCTGGGGCGTGTATCGCTTGGTGCAGCCGTTGTTACTGGCGACGCCACCGATCTTGCGCCTGATACGCCGCGCGCTGATGCCGTGCTCCTTGATGCGCCCTGTTCGGCCACCGGCACCATTCGCCGCCATCCGGACATTCTGCTGCGTCAGAATGACAAGCTGATGCAATCGCTTCTTCCCATTCAGACCAAGCTGCTTAATCAGGCGGACAAGCTTTTGAATGTCGGGGGCGAACTGATTTATTGCACCTGTTCGCTGCAACCCGAAGAAGGCGAACATCAGGTCAAATCGTTCCTGGCGGATCACCCGAACTATGAACGCAAAGCCATCACCGCCGACGAACTGGGTGGTTGGGATGAGGCGATCAATGACGCCGGTGAATTGCGCATTCTTCCAATCCATATGGCCGATTTTGGCGGCATGGATGGCTTTTTCTGTGCCCGCCTTGTCAAAAAGTCCTGATTTTCCAACACAAGATCACGGTTTGACACACACAAGGCAGCCATGAGTCCCATTCGGGTGACATAAGGGGCAATCTGGGGTATGAAGGCCGCGCATTTCCCATATCCCGCATTGCTTCAGGACCTGTGACGCATGACCACGTCAAATATTAAAATTGCACCTTCGATCCTTTCGGCGGATTTCGCCCAGCTTGGCGTTGATGTCCGCGCTGTTGACGAAGCCGGTGCTGACTATATCCATATCGATGTGATGGATGGCCACTATGTGCCAAACATCACGATTGGCCCGGATGTGGTCAAGGCGCTGCGCACGCACAGTGACAAGGTGTTTGACGTGCATCTGATGATCGCACCGGTCGATCCATATATCGAGGCATTTGCCAATGCCGGTTCTGACATCATCACCATCCACGCCGAAGCCGGCCCGCACCTGCATCGCTCGCTGCAGCTGATCAAGTCACTGGGCAAAAAGGCTGGTGTCTCGCTCAACCCGTCGACCCCAGAAAGTGTCATTGAATATGTCATGGACATGGTCGATCTGGTTCTGGTCATGACCGTCAACCCGGGCTTTGGTGGCCAGAAATTCATTCCAAGCCAGCTTGAAAAGATCAAGCGCATCCGCAAGATGATTGATGCCACCGGTCGTGATATCGACCTTGAAGTCGATGGTGGCGTAAACCCGGAAATCGCGCCCAAGGTGATCGAAGCTGGCGCCAATGTTCTGGTCGCAGGTTCCGCCACCTTCAAAGGCGGACCGTCTGAATATGCCAACAACATCCAGGCCATCCGCGGTGCATAATCTGCGACAGCGTTGATCGCCCAAACAAGAAAGGCCGGTGCATATCGCTCCGGCCTTTCTTGTATCTGTCTCAAACCCTGCGATCAGAAATCGATGCAGCGGCCCTTGTTTTCCCAATCGCCAAAGCGGGTCGGCTCAGGGCCCTTGGGACCACCAATCTCACGGGCCTTGTCGGCAGCTTCCTTGGCGGCCTTGGCTTCGGCAAGCGCATTGATCGCGTCCTGAGACAGTTGAGGTGCGGTTTCCGCCCCCGCAATCTCGTCAGATGCCGGATTGGCTTCGGCCTGCGGCTCTGCCTTTTCCTTGGGAACTTCGTGGATGACGGTTTCGCGGAACTTTCCGGCCATTCGTCTTCTCCTGCTTTGGGCACGGCCCGGTAAATCACATTTGCCAAAGAAATAACGTCCCCAACCGTGATCGGCAAGTCCGCTTGGCTTCGGGGCCAAGTGTCGACAAACCCACATGATTTCAGGCCTTTGGAATCAAACAGGGAATCCTGATGTGGATGCGGACAAAAATTTGGGAAAAACAGACTCTTTCCCGGCGCGCCCAAAGCCGCTATTCCAAGCGTACGAGCAAAACAAGGAGAAACCATGCGTCCAATTCCACAGCGTATCGCCGAAGAACTTTCGGTTCGTCCGGAACAGGTCATTGCCACCATCGAGATGCTTAATGAAGGCTCCACCGTTCCGTTCATCGCCCGTTACCGTAAAGAAAAAACCGGCGGGCTTGATGACACCCAACTTCGTACGCTGGAAGAACGCCTGCGCTATCTGACCGAGCTTGAAGAACGTCGCGCATCCGTGCTTGAAAGCATCCGCGAACAGGAAAAGCTGACGCCGGAACTTGAGGCCGCGATCAACGAGGCAGACACCAAGACTCGCCTTGAAGATCTTTACCTGCCTTACAAGAAAAAGCGCCGCACCAAGGCCCAGATTGCCCGCGAAGCCGGGTTGGAGCCGCTGGCAGATGCACTGTTTAACGACCCGACGCTTGATCCGGAAACCGAAGCCGCCAAATTCGTTGATGCCGAAAAAGGCGTTGAGGACACCAAGGCTGCCCTTGATGGTGCGCGCCAGATCCTGATGGAACGCTTTGCCGAGGATGCCGACCTTGTTGCCAAGCTGCGTAACCATCTCTGGAATGAAGGTGAAATCACCGCATCGGTGATCGAGGGCAAACAGGCCGAAGGTGCCAAGTTCTCGGACTATTTCGAGCATTCCGAAAAAATCAAAACCTGTCCGTCACACCGGGCACTGGCGCTTTTCCGGGGTCGCAACGAAGATATCCTGCAACTGAAACTGACCCTTGGCAAAGAAGACGAAGACCGTCCGCGCAGTCAGCCGGGCCGCGCCGAAGTCATGATTGCCGCCCATGTCGGTATTGCCGACAAGGGTCGGGCGGCGGATAAGTGGCTGATGGATACCGTGCGCTGGACCTGGCGCGTCAAACTGTCGCTGTCGATTGAGCTGGATCTGTTTGGCACCCTTCGTGACTCCGCCGAGGAAGGTGCGATCAAGGTCTTTGCCGACAACCTGAAAGACCTGTTGCTGGCCGCCCCAGCCGGGCAAAAGGCGACCATGGGTCTTGATCCTGGGGTTCGTACCGGGGTCAAGGTTGCAGTGGTTGATGCCACCGGCAAGCTGGTTGATACCGCAACAGTTTATCCTTTCCAGCCGCGAAATGACGTCGAAGGCGCGATCAACACCATGGCCGCACTGGCGGCCCGCCATCAGATCGAACTGATCGCGATTGGTAACGGGACGTTTTCACGTGAAACCGACGAACTTGCCGGTCAGATGCTGAAACGCTTCCCGGCGCTTAAGGCCACCAAGGTCATCGTCAACGAAGCCGGTGCTTCGGTTTATTCCGCATCGCAGTTTGCGGCCGAAGAATTCCCCGATCTTGATGTGTCGCTCCGTGGGGCGGCATCAATTGCACGTCGTCTGCAAGACCCATTGGCGGAACTGGTGAAGATTGAACCGAAATCCATCGGTGTCGGGCAGTATCAGCATGACGTATCGGAGACCAAACTGGCCCGATCGCTTGATGCCGTGGTCGAGGATTGCGTGAACGGTGTCGGGGTTGACCTTAACACCGCCTCCATCCCGCTTCTGACCCGTGTGGCTGGCCTGACCGAGACACTGGCGCGCAATATCGTTGGGTATCGCGACTCCAATGGGGCTTTCCAGTCGCGTGCTGATCTTAAAAAGGTCGAGCGTCTTGGACCAAAGGCGTTCGAGCAGTGCGCGGGCTTCTTGCGTATTCGCGGTGCCAACAATCCTCTTGATGCATCGGCTGTGCACCCGGAAGCCTATCCGCTGGTCGAAAAGATCAGCGCCAAGGCCGCCAAGCCGTTGGCAGAACTGATCGGCGATTCGGCCTTTATCAAAACACTCCGCCCCGAAGATTTCGCCGATGACACATTTGGTGTCCCGACCATCCGTGACATCATCGCCGAGCTTGATAAGCCCGGCCGTGACCCGCGCCCGGAATTCAAGACCGCCAAATTCACCGAAGGTGTGAATGAGATCAAGGATCTGCGCACCGGCATGAAGCTTGAAGGTACGGTCACCAACGTCACCAATTTTGGGGCGTTTGTTGATATCGGTGTGCATCAGGACGGCCTTGTTCATATTTCCCAACTTGCTGACAAGTTCGTCGAAGATCCCCGTCAGGTGGTCAAGGCCGGTCAGATTGTGTCGGTCACCGTCATGGAAGTCGACGCGCCACGTAAACGTATCGGGCTTTCGATGAAATCCGCACCGGATTACGAAGGCACGCGTGAAAAACGCGCCGACAATCGCGGCGATGCACCGCGCGGCAACCGTCCGCAGCATTCATCAGGCCCGCGCCATCAGGGTGGTCAAGGTCGTGGCAATGCCGGTGGCAACGCTGGCGGCGATGGCGGTGCAATGGCCGCCGCACTCAAGGCTGCGATGGAACGTCGCAAGTAACCTATCGCAAAAAGTCTTCGAAACGGCGGGATGGCATATACCACTCCGCCGTTTTTCTTTTGCCCAATCATGCCGATCGGATGAATTGACAGAAGACGGTTTAAAACCCATGTTGAGCACTCACCAAGGGGAGCCCCGACAGGGGGCTGAGAAACTGCCGCGCAGTGACCCTTTGAACCTGATCCAGTTCATACTGGCGTAGGGACGGTGCGAACGCGGATTACGGCGTTTTCCATCTTTCCGACTTCGAACTGGGTCTCCATACGCAAAGTTTCTGCATTGGAGCCTCGACATGACGACCGAAATCTCCCAGACCGCGACCGATCTTTTTGAACGCATGCGTGCGACCAATCCGTTGGTTCAGTGCATCACCAACTATGTTGCGATGAATTATGCGGCCAATGTTTTGTTGGCGGCGGGTGCATCGCCCGCGATGGTTCACACGCCTGAAGAATCCGGTGAATTTGCCGCAATTGCCGGTGCGCTGACGGTCAATATCGGCACCCTTTCGCCCAACTGGGTCGAAGGCATGATTGCCGCGGCCAAATCGGCCAATAAAGCTGGCACGCCCTGGGTACTTGATCCGGTGGCGCATTTTGCCACCGGGTATCGCCGCGATGCCGTGGCAGCGCTTTTGAAACTCAAACCCACCGTCATTCGCGGCAACGCATCGGAAATCATTGCCCTTGGCGGCGGCCAAAGTGCCGGTCAGGGTGTTGATAGCGGCGATCCGGTCGAACAGGCCGAAGAGGCCGCACTTGGCCTTGCCATCGCACAAGGTGCCATTGTTGCCGTTACGGGCGAGGTTGATTTTGTCACTGATGGCAAACGATCCGTGCGAGTTGCCGGTGGATCGGACCTGATGCCGAAAATCACCGCCACAGGTTGTTCGCTGACGGCGCTTGTTGGTGCCTATCTTGCGATTGCACCGGATCAGGCGTTTGAAGCCACCGTTGCCGCCCTTGGCAATTTTGCCGTGGCCGGTGAAATCGCCGCCAAAACGGCAAACGGCCCGGCATCCTTCATGACAGCCTTTATTGATGGACTGCATCGCCTTGATGGCGCGACTTATGCCAAGAACCTTCGGGTCAATGTTCTATGAAGTCGTTTGATCTGTCGCTTTATCTCGTACTTGATCCCGATCTCTGTCGCGACCATTCGATGGTGGAAACCACGATGGCCGCGATTGCAGGCGGTGCCACCCTTATTCAGTTGCGCGATAAAAAGGCCGGGACCGAGGGCCTCATTCGCGTTGGTCGGGAATTAATGCGCGCGATGGAAGGCACAAACGTGCCACTGATCGTGAATGACGATATTGATGCCGCCATTGCCATTGGTGCACATGGCCTGCATGTCGGTCAGGATGATCTGCCATCGCAAATTGCCCGCGACCGCCTTGGCCCGGACAAAATCATCGGCCTGTCGATTGAAAGCGAAGATGTCGCGCAAAAGGTGGACCACACGATTGTCGATTATGTCGGCATCGGCCCGATATTTGCCACCGCAACCAAGCCCGACCATAAACCGGCGATCGGCTTTGACGGGCTTGAAAAACTGGTGCGGATGGTCGGCCTGCCATCGGTTGCGATTGGCGGGCTTAAGGGTGAACACGCCCTGCCGGCTCTTGAAAGCGGTGCTGACGGCATTGCCGTTGTCTCGGCGATTTGTGGACAGCCCGATCCAAAACAGGCCACCGCATATATCGCCCAAAAACTCAAATCAGCGCGGGCTTATCTGTCGCAGTAACCTTGGGCTTTCGCGGTTCAGATCTCCAATGACCAGAGCTGTTATGGGACGCAAAACGCATGGCTGTTGCGCCCAAATAACAATGACCGGCACGGAAATGCCCCATTTGCGCCGTTAATTTTTCGGCTTCGTAGCGCAAGTTATCAGGCATCAACCAAGAACAACCGCGCGAGGAAGCCATGCTGAGATCTCTGCGTAGTAAGCCGGTTGCCATTGCCCTGATTGGGCTTATGACGATCACGACAGCCGGGCTGGCTGCAATCAAGGTCGCACCCAAACCGACCACCGACAGCGTTACCATCCATTCCGAAATGGTCCGGGGTGAAGTGACCCTGCGCCACCCCGATGGCACCATCGCCATCAGGCGTGATTGCGTCCGCTTCCCGTGCAAAATTGACATCTCGTCGCTTGAACGCGGGGACTATGACGTCACACTGACAAATGGCGACGAAAGCCAGAAGATGGTAGGACTCTACAAAGAGTAGGCATCCCGCCTGCGCCAAGACCCAAACCGTTCAAATTTTTCCGGAAAATCCGGGAACGTTTTGATGGCCTGAATGTTCATCATATATCGAACCATTCAAAGGTAATATGGCGATGCGTTGCATAAACGCTCGTCCGTGCTAGATAAAGTAGCACGGGTAACGACCCGGATGCGCCAGTCGGCCCGGCAACAAAGGTTTCCAAGATGTTGCACGGGATTTTCACTTTTATCGACGGCGCAAAAAGGGATATGTTGCGTTACCGCACAGATTAATAATGAAAGTCGAGGAACTGTATCATGGCATTTGAACTCCCAGCACTTCCGTATGCATATGACGCGCTTGCGCCGGTCATGTCCGCTGAAACCCTTGAGTTTCACCATGACAAACATCACAACGCCTATGTTGTGAACGGCAACAAGCTGCTCGAAGGTTCGGGCCTTGAAGGCAAGTCGCTTGAAGAAGTTGTTGTTGCATCTTACGGCGACGCTTCCAAAGCAGGCCTGTTCAACAACGCTGCTCAGCACTGGAACCACATTGAGTTCTGGCAGATGATGAAGGGCAATGGCGGCGGCGCCATCCCGGGTGAACTCGAAAAGAAAATCGTTGAAGATTTCGGCTCTGTCGATGCCTTCAAAGAAGCCTTCATTCAGGCTGGCGTAACCCAGTTCGGTTCTGGCTGGTGCTGGCTTGCGATGGACAAGTCCGGTAAACTGGTTGTCACCAAGACCCCGAACGCGGAAAACCCGCTTGTTCACGGTCAGACCCCGCTGCTCGGTTGTGATGTTTGGGAACACTCCTACTACATCGATTACCGCAACGCGCGTCCGGACTATGTCAAAGCCTTCCTCGACAGCCTGGTTAACTGGGAATATGTCGCAGAGCGCTTCTCCAAAGCTGGCTAATCAGCCGACGCTTTGAGACTGAATTACAAAAGCGGCTCCTTCGGGGGCCGCTTTTTTGTGCGCGCAACACAAACAATGAAAAACCCCGCCGGCGAACCGGCGGGGTTTGGATCGAAACCGATCAGACGCGTGATCAGATGTCGAATTTGATGCCCTGAGCCAGCGGCAGCTCGCGGGAATAGTTGATCGTGTTGGTTGCGCGGCGCATATAGCCTTTCCACGCATCCGAACCGGATTCACGACCGCCACCGGTTTCTTTTTCACCACCGAAGGCACCACCGATTTCAGCACCGGACGGACCGATATTGACGTTGGCGATACCGCAATCGGAACCAACCGAGGACAGGAACAGTTCGGTTTCACGCAGATCGGTCGAGAAGATGCACGATGACAGACCCTGCGGGACGTCATTCTGAAGCGCGATGGCTTCTTCAAGCGTCTCATAGGTCATGACATAGAGGATCGGTGCGAAGGTTTCGTGACGCACAGTCTCGGTCTGGCCCGGCATTTCAACCACCGACGGGGTGACATAGAACGCGTTCGGGTATTCCGATTCCAGGGTACGTTCGCCGCCATGCACGGTGCCGCCGTCTTTCTTGGCATTGGCAAGCGCAGTCTGCATATTGGTGTAGGCTTCCTCATCAATCAGCGGACCAACCAGAACACCATCGGCCAGCGGATCGCCAATTTTCACCGACTTGTAAGCCGCAATGATTTTCGGCAGCAGCTGATCCTTGACGTCCTTGTGAACAATCAAACGACGAAGCGACGTGCAACGCTGACCACAGGTGCCAACAGCCGAGAACACAACCGCACGCACGGTCATGTCCAGATCGGCCGACGGGGTGACGATCATGGCGTTGTTGCCACCAAGTTCAAGAATAGTACGGCCAAAGCGCTGCGCAACACGCGGGGCAACTTCGCGGCCCATGCGGGTCGAACCGGTGGCTGAAATCAGCGCGACGTCACGGCTGTCGGTCATGATTTCACCGATTTCACGATCACCCACAACGACCTGATGCAGGTTAGCCGGTGCATCACCGAATTTGGCAATCGCCTTTTCCAGGATCTTCTGGCAGGCAAGGGCAGTAACCGGGGTCTTTTCCGACGGTTTCCAGATCACAGCATTGCCACAAGCCAGTGCAAGCGCAGTGTTCCATGCCCAAGGCGCAACCGGGAAGTTAAAGGCGGTGATCAGGCCTACAACACCCAGCGGATGCCAGTTTTCCATCATCTTGTGGCCTGGACGTTCGGACGCGATGGTCAGACCATAAAGCTGACGCGACAGGCCGACTGCGAAGTCGCAGATGTCGATCATTTCCTGAACTTCGCCAAGACCTTCCTGATAGATCTTGCCGCATTCAAGCGATACGAGACGGCCCAGCGGTTCCTTGGCCGCGCGCAGTTCTTCACCCAGAAGACGGACCAGTTCGCCACGACGCGGACCGGGAACCTGACGCCATGCGCCAAATGCCTTTTTGGCATTGCCGATAACATCGGTCATCTCAGCCGGGGTGGTTTCGGTGACACTGGCGAATTCCGAACCGTCAACCGGGGTCTGGACACTGAGGGTGCCATCGGCAATCTCGGCTTCGGACAGACCAAGTTCGGTCAGAATGGATTTGTAGCTCACAGTAAAACTCCCTTCGTTTTAAACTTTCCGGCGCGGATCACCGGCAAATTCGATCTCTGTTCAATCCCTAGAGGGCGTCGCGTTTAATCTGCATCATTTTGCCGGGGGGCAGCCTTCTGTCCCACAAGGAAATATCCGCAGAGCGTAGCGGGGCTACGGTCAAGGATTTTGACGCAGTGGGGCGGAAGGCTGTCCCGGCCCGAAGGGTTTGATTTTGGCGATGTTTCGCGGCGTTACACCGTTTGACCGATGCGCCGCATCGCTCTGCACGCTGTGCCTTGCCAAACGGCTCGCCAAAAACAAACAAAATAATACAGATTAAACACGACTCCCTCTAGTATCCGCCACCTTGGGCAGCAGTTTGGCGATGATGGCAAAGGCCTCATCAACCTGATCAAACGGAATGGTCAAAGGTGCCAGCAGGCGCACCACATTGGCTTGCTCACCACTTGGCATTAACAATAGCCCGTTATCACGGGCCAGTTGCAACAAGCATTGCAGACGTTTAGGTGACGGTTTGCCGTCATCTGCAATCAATTCAAAGGCGCGCATCGCCCCGATGCCGCGCATGTTGCCGATCACATGCCCGCCGGGCAGATCGCACAACCATGCGATATGGGTGGCGTATTTCTCACCAAGCTGCTTGGCACGGGCCATAAGCTTGTCGGCCTCGAGCACCTCAAACACGCCGATTGCTGCCGCGCACGCCACCGGATTGCCGGAATAAGTACCACCAAGCCCGCCCGGGGCCAGCGCATTCAGGACATCCTCGGCACCGGTGATGGCTGCCAGCGGGAAGCCACCGCCAATGCCCTTGCCCATGACAAGGATATCGGGCGCAACACCGGCATGCTCAATGGCAAACATCTTACCAGTTCTGGCAAAGCCCGACTGGATTTCATCGGCAATCAAAACCATGCCGTTTTCATCACACAGGCGACGCAGGGCGACAAGAAATTCCCCATCCGCGGCACGAAAACCGCCTTCGCCCTGAACGGGTTCAATCACCACCGCCCCGACCGATGCAGGATCGGCAGAAACAGCAAACAGCTTGGCGATGGCGGCCATCGCATCATCGACAGATACACCGGTTTCGGGGCATGGATATGGCAGATGCCAAACCGGCCCCGGCAATGGACCCAGCCCGGTTTTATAGGGTTTGGTTTTGCCCGTCAGCGCAAGGGTCGCAAGCGTCCTGCCATGGAAGCCGCCTTCAAAGGCAATCACCCCGGTGCGGCCGGTAAAGGCGCGCGCAAGCTTCAGCGCGTTTTCCATCGCCTCTGCCCCGGAATTGGTCAGCATTGATTTTGCCGGACCTTCAATCGGGCAGTTTTCAGCCAGCCACTCCGTTACCGCGACATAGGGTTCATGCGGCAACGCGTTATAACAGCTGTGGGTAAAACGTGCGCACTGGTCGGCAACGCGTTCCATCACCACCGGATTGCGATGCCCGACAGTCAAAACACCGATCCCGCCAATGAAATCGAGATAGCGTTTGCCTTCGACATCCCATGCCTCGGCATTTAGCGCGCGATCCAGATAGACCGGATGCACATTGCGCACCCCGGCCGATACCGACGCGATTGCGCGGTCGCGCATCTGCGTGCTGTCCTGGGCTGGTTTGGTGTTTTCGTCACGGGGCATGTGGGGCTGCTCCGACCTTTTTGTTAATGATTTAAATGACGTTCAGTTCAAGCACCGGGGCATTGTCACGGATGCGCTCATAGCCAAACACCGACAGATCAAGGGTTTCATAGCCGTTTGTTGCAATCAGTTCGGCAATACCACGACCAACCGCCGGGCTTTGTTGCAGGCCATGGCCCGAGAACCCGTTGGCAAAGATGAAGTTTTTAACGTCCGTGTGACGGCCCAGAATCGCGTTCTGATCCAGCAGGTTATAGGAATAGTGACCCGCCCAGGCATTAACGACCTTGATCGCCTCAAACCTTTCGCAACGCTCATACAGGCCGGGCCAGATGATGTCGTCGAACAGGCTGTGATCGACATCGAAATCCCAGCATTCCGGATCGCGATCCTTGGGCGGGGCGATGCCGGTAATAAAGAACTCGCCTTCCGGACGGACATAAAGGCCGCTTGGATCAATCAACATCGGGCAGGATGCACTGATGTCTTCCGCGTCCCGGCAATTGAACACAAAGATGCAGCGTTTGCGCGGCTCGACCGGAATTTCAAGGCCGGCCATGCGGGCAACCTTTGATCCGCCGGTGCCCGCCGCATTGACAAGCTGGCCACAGCCAAAACGACGACCGTCTTTCAGGATAACACCGGTGACCTGATCACCATCCCGCATGACATCGACGACTTCGCCGTCAATGTATTCGGCACCACGGCGACGTGCCTGTTTGCGAAATGACTGCATCAGGCAATAGGCATCAAACCAACCCTCACCCGTGCGTCCCCAGCAACCAGCCGCCAGATCGGATGTATTCATCCATGGGTATTTCGCGGCCAAATCATCGGGCTCCATCCAGATGATGTCACCGCCAAACTCGGTCTGCGTTGCATGGTTTTGGCGCAGGATATCGCGGCCCTGATCGGTGGCCAGAATGAGATAGCCCTTTTCATGCAGGGCGATGTCGACTTCGGGATCAAGATCTCGGTTCAGATTACGCAGGAACTGAATGCCATAGGCCGACATTTCAATATTGATCGGGGTCGAGAATTGCTGGCGGATTGAGGCCGCCGAAAGTGCGGTCGAGCAGAACTCGTAGGTCGAGTCTTTCTCGATCACCAGAACCCGGCCCTTGAAATCATCACGGCCCGTCAGATGCCATGCGATGGAACTGCCGATAACCGCACCACCGACGATGATCACATCATAATTTTCGTCAACAGAACCCATTCTTGCCTTCTACCCGATGCAAATTGTTACTTTCCGGCCATTGATGAACCGGCATTTTGCGGTGGTGCGCTGGAAACCGTTACCCGAATGAAGGGGGAGCCATCCTTCCAAAACATTCCAAAGTAACAGTATTCCAGCGCGGTTGGCTTTCAGCCCAAACGCTTCTTGGGGTGGCGCGAGGGGGCTTTGAACCGTTTAAAACCGTACGCCTTGGCTGCAAAGCAAACAAACGATATATTCGCACCATATCATTCCATTTTGTTATGAACTGGTTTTGCCATGCGTCGCGTCCTGCCATCCCTTACTGCCCTGCAATTCTTTGAAAGTTCGGCCCGTCATCTGTCTTTCACCCGCGCGGCAGAGGAACTGAATGTCACGCAAAGCGCAATCAGCCGTCAGATCCGTGCGCTTGAGGAATATCTCGGACGGGATCTTTTTCGCCGCGTGAAGAAACGCCTGAAACTGACCGCGGCCGGTGAAGCCTATGCCGCACAGGTGCGTGACCTTCTGGATCGGGCAGAGGCCGCCACGCTTCAGGTCATGGCTTATTCCGATGCGGGCGGGATGCTTAATGTCGGGACGCTACCAACCTTTGGCGCGCGCTGGCTTGTGCCGCGCCTTGGTGATTTCAAGGCAACCTGGCCGGACATTCAGCTCAATCTCATTACCCAGACGCGCGAGTTCAATTTCGACCGCGAGGGTATTGATATCGCCATTCACTTTGGCGAAGACAACCTGCCCGGCTGTGTGACGCATCGTTTGATGGGCGAAACCCTGATTGCCGTCTGTGCGCCCAAGCTGCTTAAGGAAAATGACGATCTGCCGATTGCGCGCGAACGCGTGCGTAACTGTACGCTTTTGCAGCATTCCACCCGCCCGCGCGCCTGGCAGGACTGGCTTGCGGCCACCGGCGTTGCCGTGGTCGATGAATTGGCTGGCCCCCGGTTTGAACATTTCCACATGGTGATTCAGGCAGCTGTGGCTGGCCTTGGACTGGCACTTTTGCCGGAATTTCTGGTGCGTGAAGAACTTGAAAGCGGGCGTCTGGTCGCACCGTTTGATGTAGCGATCCCCAATCAGCACGCCTATTACGTCGTGTATCCCAAGGAAAAGGAAAACAACTTTGCGGTCCGCGCGTTTCGCGACTGGCTGATTGCAACGTGCCGAACCGAACAGGATGGTCGCACCATCCCGTCCGGCTCTGCGGCCTGACACCCCCCGATATCAGGCCGACTGACTAACCAGCACGATGCCCCCTGCCGGGTCATTGATGGCCCGGATCGGGCTTTTGAACACCGATGACAGTAAATCCGGTGTCATGACATCTGATACCGATCCCTGTTCGACGACTTCGCCCGAACTCAGGATCGCGACCTGATCGGCATAGGTCAGGACCTGATTGAAATCATGCAGGATCATCAAAACCCCGACGCCACGTTCTTTGGCCTCGCGCCTTGCAAGGGCCAGAACCGCATGTTGGTGGGATACATCCAAACCCGCTGTCGGCTCATCAAGCAACAAGAAGCGCGCGACATCGTCGCCATTGGTGACCGCGCTGCTTTGACTGGTATCCGTCATGCCCCAAAGCTGCACCAGCGCGCGTGCCAGATGCACACGCTGTTTCTCGCCGCCTGACAAGGCCGGATAGGCCCGATCTGCCAGATGGGTGATATCGGCAAGCTCAATCGCACGGCGCACCTGTTTTTGATCAAACTGGCGGGTCGATACCTTGCGGTAGGGCGCACGACCCAGTGCAACCACATCAAACACCGTGAACGGAAAGCTCATCGAGGCGGCCTGTGGCATCACCGCACGCTCCTGCGCCAGATCCAACGCAGAAATACTCGAAAGCGCCCGACCGTTCTGAAACACCGTGCCGCCACTTGGCGAAAGTTCGCCCGCCAGAACCTTTAGCAAGGTCGACTTCCCTGCCCCGTTTGGCCCCAGAATCGCCAAAACCTCGCCCGGTTCGACAGCAATCGACACATCGCGCAGCAGGTAACGCCCGCGCGCCTTGAAATCAGCCTTATGCGCCATCAGGGTCATAGACGACGCCTTTTCTTTTCAACGATCAAAAGCCCCAGGAAAAACGGCCCGCCGACAATCCCGGTAACCAGCCCGATGGGCAGTTCGGCCGGAAGGACAATAATGCGCGCCACCGTATCTGCCGCGGTCAGAATGATCGCCCCGCCCATGGCCGATGCCGGCAGCACGTAACGGTTATCAGGCCCCGTCGCCAGACGCACCAGATGCGGGGCCACCAGCCCGACAAACCCGATGATGCCGGAAACCGCCACCGCTGCGCCGACGACAAGGGCGGTAATGACCGTGGCGCGACGTTTAAGATGTTCGACCTCAACACCCAGATGGCGCGCTTCGGCCTCACCCAGCAAAAACAGATTAAGCGGCGTGCCCAGCCGGATCAGATAGGCGATCCCCAGCGCCATGACGATCAGGGCCGGCATATCGGTCGGACCATTGCCCGAAAGCGCACCCATCTGCCAGAAGGTCAGATTGCGCAGCTCGGCATCGTCGGCCATATAAGTAAAGACACCGACACCGGCAAAGGCGATGGCATTGATCGCAACACCGATCAGCAACATGATCGCTGCATCGGTGCGGCCATCCTGACGTGACAGAATGCTGATCACGACCGTGGCCAAAACCGCACCGCCAAAGGCCGCGATGGGAACGCCATAGGGTCCGAAGGCCGCGTAATAGCTACCGAGGATCAGGTGACCTGCGACAATCATGCTCACCGCACCAAAGGCGGCACTGGCTGAAACACCAATGATGCCGGGATCGGCAATCGGATTGCGAAACAGGCTTTGCATCACCGCCCCGGCAAGCCCCAACCCGCCCCCGATAATGATCGCGCGCAGAATCCTTGGCAAACGCAGGCTATCAAGAATGCGAGCGTCAAATGCGTCAATGCCAACCTCTGCCACGCCGATGCGTTGCCCAAGATGGACGAACACATCCGTGACCGAAATCTCCACCCCGCCCATGCCAAGCGACATTAGAGTGGCGGCACAGAGCCCAATCATCAAAAGCACCAGAAACAGCGACGATCGGTTGACCGGCAGCTGCATCTGCAAGGCAGCGACCCTTTGTTTCACAGCGATCACGATCCCTGATCAAAAGTGCGAAGATGGGCCGCAAGATCACGAATTTCTTCGGCTGAGGCCGGACCAAAACCAAGAATGGTCGAGGCCGAAATGGCAAGCACACGGCCATTCGCCACCGCCTTGTTCAGACCAAGGATCGGATGAGCCTGAAGCCCCTCAAGCCCGCCCAGCTGATCAAGGGTCGACTGGGTCACCAGTACATAATCGGATGCGTCCGATGCGATCACCTCGGGCGAGACGGGCTTGAAGCCATCAAAGCCCGCCATGCTGTTGGTGCCCCCAATCATGGTGATGATCTCATCTGCCGTGGTTTCCTGCCCGGCCGACAACGGCTTGCCATGGCCGACCGCCATCAGGAATACGATGCTTGGCCGATCAGCGCCATCACTGCCATTGAGTTCGGCAAGATCAGCCTCCACCCGATCAGAAAGCACCTTTGCATCATCCACCCGACCCAGGGCATCCCCCGCCAACGCAATCGCATCCGGCAGGTTTTCCATCTTTGCCAGCGACGGCAGGATCACAATCGGAATACCAAGATCTGAAAGCTCGGCAAGGACGACATCCGGCCCGGATTTCTCAACCCCGATAATCAGATCAGGCTTCAGCCCAATGATGCCTTCGGCCGCCAGATGGCGCATATAGCCAACCTTTGGCAGCGTCGGTACCGGCTCTGGTCGGGTGCTTGTGGTGTCAGTCGCAATCACGCTATCGCCAGCGCCAAGGGCAAAGACGATTTCGGTCGCAGGCGCGCCGACAGTGATGACACGCTGGGGCGTTTCATCGGCGAAGGCAGGCATACAAAGCCCGACAAAGCCGATGATCGCCAGGATAAATCCGGTGAAATGACGCATCGATTGGTTACTCCGCCACTGCTGCCATGGTCGTTTCCAGACGCGGCAGGCTTTCGGCCAGTTTCTGCCAATCGGGATTTTCCGGATCCTTGCGTTTGCGCTCCCCACAGAAGATCGCGAAATTGTTCAGATCGGCGTCATAAAGCTCGACCGTCGTCACCACACCCTCGCGGATCGGCTTGCGCACAATCCATGCTTCGAAAATCTGATCCATACGCAGATGCAGGGTAAAGGTCGGGTCCATGATGTTGATCCACTCACCCATTTCGCGAATGGTCTTGATCGGACCGGTATGGATCTGAATGGCACCGCTATTGCCAACAAATACCATGATCGAAATGCCGCTTTCCGATGCCTTTTCAAGCAGGGCTTTCAGCGCATCGGCACTCAACCGTTCGGCAAATTCCGACCCGGCCAGACGCATGCCTTGCTGACGGCCGACATTAAAGTCCTTGAGCATCCCATGATACTGATGGACGTCCGTCATGCGGCGCCAGTGCGCACGAAGGTTTTCAACATCAACTTCCTGATCAGGAAGTGTCACGGCTTTGGGTAGCGGCGGCAGCACTTCGATACCCGCCGACTGGTTGTCCGCCTTGAAATCACTGATCAGTTTGTCATAGGCGGTCTCGATGGACTGCTCAGTCAGGAAAATCTTGTGAACCGCACGTCCGTCATGATCGAAGATCTGGAAGCTGCGGCGGCGCCCGGCACGCGGGTTGTTGGTTTCAACCGCGAACGCATGTCCCCAGTGACCAAGGAACAGGCGCAAATCAACATCGTGATTAAGCACCAGGCCCATCTCGCCATTGATGCTAACCTTGCCAAAGGTGCCAATCTTTTCATGCACGACACTGGGATTGCGCGTCAGGATCTTGACCTGACCAAGTTCTTCGAGGCGGGGAATGAAATCACCCCAATCGGCATCAAGGCGCACGACATTGGTGCCAATGCCTGCTGCAACCATCTCGCCCTCGCTTAAGTCCAGCTCGGCTGCGATATCGACGGCATATCCCTTGGCCTCACCTGCGGCAAAGGCCGCCCAGGCTTCACTGGCAGTTTTGAAATTGTTCTCACTCATGGCGTTTATACCTCCTGCAAGATCAGACGAAGCAGAAGCTGCTTCGTCTGATGCTTTGGCTTAGAATTTCATGCTTGCGGAAATTTTGAAGTTGCGACCCGGCTCGTACAGCCCGTTGTCCGCAGTCTGGTAATTGCGATCCAGAAGGTTATCGATCCCAGCGTTGAGGCTCAGACCTGGCAGAGTTTCGTCCGCATCCCAACGAACAAACAGGTCGAAGGTTGCGTAACCCGGCACTTCGTCCCCCGAGGAAATATGGGTCAGACGATCGACGATATTTGCCCTGCCGCCTACTTCGACAGACTGGTCAGCAAACCGATAGCCACCGGAAAGGGCAACCTTGTCAGCCGGAATATTCGATAGGTTTGCACCAGTCCGGGTATTCTCACCGCGAATACGCGACGCAGCCAATCCAGCAAACATCAGCCCCGTGTCATATGAAATCTCGGCTTCGAAGCCTTTGATTTCAGCTTCCGGTACGTTGACGCTTCTGGTTTCCGAACTACCAAAAGTCGCACCCTGTTGTTCGATATAGTCTTCGATATCATTCTGGAAATACGCGACCTTGGCGCGAAGTGCGTCACCGGTACTGAACAGGTTGTCCGACTTGAAGTTCGTCCCGAACTCCCAGGTTTTAGCTTTTTCAGCTTCCAAATCCGGGTTTGCGACAAAGTTGTTGCCTGGGAAGTGATAGCCACTTGCGTACATTTCGGTCATTGCAGGCGCGCGGAAGGCTTCAGCGTAGCTGATGTAAGGCTGCATCCACGAAGTCAGGCGATAGCTTGCCGAGAAGCGCGGCGAAACTGCGCGGTCTTCGCGCGAACGCTGCCCGGATGCCGACAGATCATAGGAATCAAATCGCACACCTGCTGTCACATCAAGCGCGTCGGTGACAGCAAAGGCGTTGTCAACATAGACGCCATAAATGGTCATGTCTGCGTCAGGGAACAGGTTGGAAACGGCGACACCATCACGGCGCCCCTCCTGCGAGTCCTGATAGATCTCGCCACCGACCGTGACGGCAAGTTCACGACCGGAAAGATCAAAGCGCGAGGTATTGCTGCCATCAAGACCGATGGTATCGATGGTACGCTCATCGTGGCGGCCATCACTGACGCGCTTTTCATCAAGATCTGTGCGCATGCCATAGGCATTTACATTGGCATCAATCAGATCATTACCGCTGTCGTGATAGCTGTAACCAAGTACCATCGAGGTTTCTTCACTCTCGCGGTTCACGAGATAGTTGCTAGTGGAGTTCACCGCCGCGCCGCTATCAGGGGCTGCAGGTAATTGATGATCATCGCTATAACGCTGCAGGGTGAGGGTCAGTCGGCTTGCATCATTGATATCGATCCCGCCCTTAACGAGACCATTGATGTAGTCGTCATCGGTGTAAGGTTGCTTGTCGCCGTCGCCGGCTTCAAAGTTACCGGTGCTCTCACGCGTCAGACTTACAAGAAAATCTGTATTTTCGGTCGGACGGCCATAAGCCATACCATTCGTCGTCAAACCATGGTCAACAGATGCATAACCAACCTTGACCCGTGCCCCAAGATTTTCACCCGCTTCAAGCAGATCATTGGCATCCTTAGTGGTCAGTGCAATGACGCCGCCAAGCGCACCGGTACCCTGCATGGTTGAGGCTGCACCGCGATAAACCTCGACCGACTTCATCACTTCCGGGTCAAAGAAAAACCGACCTTTGTGGCCGACACTCATGTTGGCCCGCACGCCATCGACACGTACAACGACCCTGTCACCGGTCAAACCACGGATGATAGGCTCCTGCACGGTACTACGCGGGCCGCCATAGATTTCAACGCCCGGGAGTCCTCGAAGAATGTCGCTCAGATCGGATGCTTGACGACGTTCGAGTTCGTCCTCGTCAATCACCGAGATGGAAGCCGGCGCATCAATGACCTTGGTATCGCGTTTGTTGGCAGTGACAGTAACCGTATCAAGCACAACAGCTGTTTCAGCGGCCGGTGTGCTCTGGCTTTCGGTGGTCTGGATGTCGGTGGCGGGCTCCGATGCCGGTTGCTCGGCATGGGCGGCAACGCTGAGTGCAAGTGTGGAAACTGTCGCCAGAAGAAGGCGCACAGATGTGGTTCGAACCATAATGATTCCCCTGTAAGGCAGCTTTAGCTTTGTACCGATTTCGGCTGGCTGGCTGGCTTGTGCAGGGCACTGGCGCGCTGGCTGGCAAATGGTGTGGTGTGAGACGGCGGTTGAACGCCTATTTGGTCAAGATCAGTTTGTTATTTGATGTCAGGCGCAGTCTGTATTCTTCCCCCTGATGAACGATGATGATTTCACGGTCATCGCCCATCAGTTCCTGTACCTGCATCTGCTTCACTGTTTCGGACTTTCCTGCATGCCCCGGTTTTGCTGCGATGTCGGGCATCGCAAACTCCTTGCTGATGGAATGTTATTAATAATGATTTGCAGTCCTATATGTTTGCTGCGAATGCAAGTCAAGTTCATTTTGGAATATGCGTAGGTTGTGGTGATCAAGTTCACCCAGCAAGAAAGGCACCTCGGCGAATACCGGTGGTGCCTTTCTGCGTTCTGCAAGATGCTGAGATCGCGCTGCTTCTGCCTAATCCGCGCCAATCTTCTTGGCAGATCCGGCGCGCATCGATGCACAAAGCTGCACCGCGACAACGACAAAAAGGAAGTAAAGTGCGACCTGCCAGTCGCCCAGAAGATCATGCAAAGCCCCGAACAGAACCGGGCCGATGGCGGCAAACAGATACCCCACCGATTGCGCCATCCCCGACAAGCGGGCAGATGTTTGCGGATCCGCCCCGCGCATACCGACAAGGGTCAGGGCAATACTGATCATGCTGCCTTGTCCAAGCCCCATACACACTGCCCATACATAGGGCAGCTCGGTCGTGGCAAAGACAAAGCCCGGAATGGCGATGATCAACGGAATATGCAGCACCAGCATCGCCACTTTCTTGTTGGCGATTTTCGAATAGATCAGCGGCGCACCAAAGGCGGCCGGAATGCCAAATACGTTAAACAGGGTCAGAAGGGTCGCGGCTTCGGCCTCGGAAATGCCGTGGTCGATGAAAACTTTGGCGACCCAGGCGGTGCCGGTATAGAACATCAGCGACTGACAGCCAAAGAACAGCGCCAGCCACCAGGCTTCGACGTTTTTCCAAAGCGAAATACGCGTAACCGGAGCCGGTGCCGCACCGACATGGCGATAGCGCAACATCGGCAGCCAGCAGACAAAGGCAATGGCGGCAAACACCGCCCAAACGCCAAGCGACCAGCGCCAATCACCGTCCGCCGCATTTCGGATCGGGATCGAAACAAATGCCGCAATCGTCGCACCACTGGACATGGTGAAGGTGTAAAGGGCAGTCACCAATGCCACATGGGTCGGAAAACTGCGCCGTACCAAAGATGGGGTCAAAACATTCAGAACCGCAATTGCCGCCCCCAAAATGATGGTCCCGACCACCATGATGTCATAGGCCCCGCTGGCGCGAAGCCCCTGCCCGATGGCGATGAACAGCAACATGGTCAGAAGGGTCGCTTCGAGACCAAATTTTTGCCCCAGACGCGGCGCAAACATCGAAAGCACGCCAAAGCTCAGTACCGGCAGCGTTGTCAGCAAACCAAGCTGGGTGCCTGAAAGCGACAAGTCTGTGCCAATGATCTCTGCCAACGGCCCCAAACCGACAATGCTGCCCCGCATGTTCGCCGCCAAAAGCAGGATCGCCAGCAAAAATCCGATATGCGCCCCCAAATGATGGAAGCCACGCCCGGTATTCGATGCGGTATCCTTTCCAGGCGGTGTCATTTCGGAAGGATTGGCGTTTGGGGCCGTCTTGTCAGTCATCTGGATGATCCATGTTATGTCGCGATGGTGGCGCGGACAGAAATTCAGTTCAGCATAAATTCAAAAATCGGGCTTTCAGGCCGCAACAACACCACACAATACCCGGAGCGCAACCAGCACAAACAGAACGGCAATGATCCGCTCAATCCAGGCAGCGTGATCGCGCAACCAAGGCAACACCGCCCCGTGCGACAATCCGACGGCGACAAGGCAATACCACGCCCCGTCGATTACAGCGGCGGTGAACGCCAGAAGGAACTTGCCGCCCCATTCAAACTCGGGCGAAACAAACTGGCTGAAAAGGGCCAGGAAAAACAGCGCGATCTTGGGATTGAGAAACGCAATCATGAACCCGTCGCGGGCGGCCTGCAGGATCGAACCTGATACCTTGCCCGCACTATCCACATCAAACTTCGCACCCGCCTTTGCACCGCGCCACGCCTTGATCGCAAGCCAGATCAGATAAAGCGCACCCAGGATACTGACGGCATTGTGAAAGACCGGCACTGTCTGAAACAGGATGCCAAGTCCGGTCATGGTGATCACAGCATAAAAGCCGATACCCAGTGCATGCGCCAGAGCGCAGGAAAATCCGGCCTGGCGGGAATGACCAACAGAATAGCGCAATACAACGGCCAGACTTGGACCCGGTGTCATTGCGCCCAGAACACAGATGGTTGCAACCGACAACCAGGCGGCGAAGCTCATAACGTTTCCTTTGGGTGACGCAGGTTTATTCCCGCTTGGTTTTATCGAAAGCTATCTGCTTGCCAGAACCGTTTCAACGGAAATGAACTGTCGCTATGATGCGCATCCGCGCCAACCTGCCACCTGAACACAGCATTTCGTAAAATACGGTTTTAAAACATGTTTCTGTTGCTCAAGAATGCCAACGTCTTCGCCCCGACGCCGCTTGGCATCAATGATATCCTGATCTGTGACGAGAAAATTGTCGCCATTGCCCCGGATTTGGTGATTTCTGTTCCGGCCGAAATCAAGACCATCGACCTTGGCGGCAAGATGACCGTACCAGGCTTTATCGACGGGCATGTCCATCTGATCGGGGGCGGTGGCGAAGGCGGATTTGCCACGCGTACGCCCGAAGTTGCGGTTGGCAAACTGATCGAGGCTGGCATCACATCCGTTTGCGGATTGTTGGGCACAGACGCCGCCACCCGCCACATCGCGTCGCTGTATGCCAAGACCAAGGCGCTTCGAACCGAAGGTATCTCTGCCTGGTTCTTCACAGGTGGTTATCGCGTGCCGTCACCAACCCTGACCGGCAATATCGGTCATGACGTCACGTTTCTGGATGCCTGTATCGGTTTGAAAACGGCGATCTCCGACCACCGCAGCAGCCAAAGCACGGTTGAGGAGCTGGCCCGCATCGCATCACAATCGCGCGTTGGCGGTATGACATCGGGCAAGTCCGGATCGGTTGTCGTGCATCTGGGCGATGGTGGCGGGCACTTTGATCCCCTGATTGCTGTGATCGAGCAGACCGAAATCCCGATCGGCCAGTTCATCCCGACCCACGTCAACCGCAAGCGCGCTCTGCTTGATGCGGCCAAGCTCTGGGCAAAGCGTGGCGGCAATATAGATTTCACCACCGGGATTGATGTCGAAGCCGATCCCAAGGGGGCGACCAAAACATCGACCAGTATTGCCGAATGCCTGGCCGATGGCGTTCCGCTGGATCGCGTTTCAATGACATCGGATGGCAACGGGTCACTGCCGGACTTTGATATTGATGGCAATATGATCGGGCTTTCGGTGGCTGGCTTTGAAACCGTGCCGCGCGAATTTGCCGATCTGGTCGAAGTCGAAAAGCTTGATATCCCGACCGCCTTGGCCCCGATTACGATCAATCCGGCACGCATGCTGGGCCTTGCGGCACATAAAGGGCAGCTCAAGGTCGGCTATGATGCCGATATCCTGGTTTTCGATGATGCTTTAACCCCCGATAGCGTCATTGCACGCGGAAAACCGGCCATGATTGCCAAGGAACGACTGCTCCGCGGCACTTTCGAAGATTAATTTGGTCTTTAGACGGGATTACGGCAGTTAAAAACGCACCGAAAACCAATAATTTGCGAATTTGGTGCCTTTTTATCGTCATATCTGCCCCAAATAGCCCCCAATGCGGCCAAACCTCGTGCCTATTTCCCCGGCAAGCTTTGCAATCAGACACAGGTCCATGAATGACCTGTGCCCAAAAACCTTGGAAAGGACACGAGAGATGCGACAGACAGCCATGATTTTGGCCGTTGCAAGCGCATTGGGGCTTTCGGCTTGTAGCGGATTGAATGACCGAGACCAGAAAATGCTGAGTGGCGGCGCGATTGGTGCCGGTGTGGGTGCTGTTGGCACCGTGATCACCGGTGGCTGTGTTACCTGTGGCGCGGTAATTGGCGGCGCGGTGGGTACCGGTGCGGGCTATATCATGCACGAGAATGAGAAGGCCCGGAAATGATGAAACGGATCATTCTTCTGGTCGCTGCGTTCGGCCTAACCCTGCCATTCGCGGCACCTGCGCCCGTTAAGGCCGACCCGCCGTCATGGGCACCTGCCCATGGCTATCGTGCCAAGCAACACAAAGGGCACAAACGCAATTATAGCCGCCACGGTAACGAGCTTTTTGTCTCCGACGGTGGTTTCCTGCGCTGTAACCGTGATGTGGTTGGCGCCATCATTGGTGGTGGCACAGGCGCGGTTCTTGGTTCAACCATCGGCAAGGGAAGCGGCCGGGATGCGGCCATGATTGGTGGTGCCATTCTTGGCTTGCTCAGTGGCTACTCGATTGGCCAGAGCCTTGATCAGGGTGATCTGGCTTGTACCGGCTATGCCTTGCAGCGTGCCCCTGATGGGCAGGCCGTCCGGTGGCAAAATCCCGATTCGCAACACAGCTATAATGTTGTGCCGACCAACAGTTGGCGGAACACCGACGGACGCTATTGCCGCGAGTATAGCGCAACAGCCCGAATTGGTGGAGAACTGCGGAAAACATACGGTACGGCATGCCGCCAGGCTGATGGTTCCTGGCAAATCGTGTCCTGAGAACCGAACACGCGCCAAGCATATTTCAATCTGGGGCCACGCCTCGCAAGAAGCCCGGCACAGCCGGGCTTTTTTTGTATGTTATCTGATACGTAGCGCATCTTAAATTATTTCAATTCAATGTCTTATAGGTGGCTGTACTCTCGCAACCGTTATTTGTTTTACGTTAACGTCACTTTGGGTTACAGTCCTGTCATAATCAAAACAAAAATACCTGCTGACTGAGGGAGGCGTTCGTGGATGACATCCTCGAAACCGTAAAAGAAAAACTGCCGCAACTGCGCGGTCTCAATGCTGTCGTCGCCTTCGATTGTGGCGATGATGGACATATCGTGATTGATGCTACCGGCGACGAGCCGGAAATCAGTGATGATGATCCGTCCGATGCCGATTGCATTCTCAAGATCAAGAAAGCCAACCTCGAAAAGCTGATCGCCGGAAAGCTTGACCCGATGCTTGCCTTTACCATGGGCAAACTGAAGATCAAGGGCTCCATGGGTGTGGCAGCAAAGCTGTCATCGATACTCGACTAGCTTTGTCGGTATGGTCTGTTTGACGAGGGAAACATGCGCAGTCGCATCGCAAAAGGCAGCATATCGGCCCTGATTGCCGGCTTTACGATTCAATATGCCACCGCGTCGCTGGCATCCGGATCGGAAATGCTCAATTTCCGTGTCCTCAAGGACGGGGAGCCGATCGGTTATGAAACCGTCGAAATTAAACCAACAGCGACCGGTCAAACCGTCACGGTCAAAACCCTGACCGATGTGCGGGTTTTGTTTTTGAAATTCCATTACGACCATCAGCGCACCGAACAATGGCAGGACGGAAAGCTGATATCCGTCGAAACCACCACCAATGATGACGGCACACACTACACCTGGCAGGCCAGTTATGACGAAGATTGTTATGCGCTGGCGGGCAAAGGTGTCGGGAAACGCGAGGCCTGTGATGCGGCATGGCCGCTGACCCTGTGGCACGAGGATGTCACGGGCAAAACCGATCTCTTTAGCGTCATCAATGCCGAACCGTACACTGTGCACACTCAAAGGGTTGGCGAAGAAAGCGTCATGGTCGAAAGCCGGGAAACACCGGCAGTCCATTACGAAATGTCTGGCGATGTCGAACGGCACCTCTGGTACGGCACCGACGGAAAACTGCTCAAAACGAGTTTTAAAAGGAAGGGTTACGACATCGATTTTATCAGGGTCGATGCGACAAACCCTCAGCAATAAAAGCGGGCGTTTTAAATCAAAGATTTGAAACGTTTAAAGATTAGGGAGAAACAGATGTCCTACTTCAAGAAGAGCTGCCTTTGGGGTGCAGCTTCGGGTACTGCACTTCTATGCGCGCTTGCCACTGTTCGCACAGCGCACGCATCGGGTTTTCAGGTCCGCGAAACCAGTGGCACCTTGCAGGGTTCAAGCTTTGCGGGGATGACCACACTCTCAACCGACGCATCGACGATGTCCTACAACCCGGGCACGGTTGGCCAGTATAAAGAAACCAGCTATAGCGCAGGTATTACGGTCATTCGGCCTGTGGCGAAGGCAACCAATATAGCTGCAACAAGCAGCAGTTTAACCTCTATTACCCAAACTGGTGGCGACTATAAAGATATGGCGCAAGATGCCGCCGTACCAAATGCGCATGCAGTATGGAAGCTGAAAGAAAACATCAATTTTGGTGTTTCGATCACGGCACCTTGGGGCCTTGTTACAGACAACGACTCAGATTTTGCTGGTCGCTTCTTTGGTACCACGTCGAAAATCAAGACCGTCAACATCAAACCCGTCATTGCATACCGATTTGACAACGGCCTAAGCATTGGGGCAGGACCACAGGTACAACATTTCGAAGCCTCTTTGAGCAAAGCAGTGCCCGCACTTGGCGGACCTGTTGCCGAGGGCAACTCTACTGTTGAGGGCGACGACGTCGGATATGGCTGGACCGCGGGCCTGAATTGGGAAATGACCGAAGATACGCGCTTTGGGCTATCCTATAACTCCGAAGTCAAACACAAGCTTGAAGGTGACATCACGTTTGATAGCGCCGCCAAAGGACTGGCAACGCCGTATACTGATCGGAAAGCTACCGCGAAGATCACAACACCTGAAGCCATTGCATTTGGCGCGTCTCACGATTTCAATGATCAGTGGACCGTGATGGGGGATCTCCAATGGACAAACTGGAACTCCGTCAAAGATCTAGTATTTAACTACGATGGTCTGATCAACAGCAACCTTGCTACAAGTAGTAGCACAACGGAAAACTACCACTGGGGCTCATCATGGTTTGGTGCACTTGGTGCGCGCTATCAATATGATGAAAACTGGTCCTTCACCGGTGGCGTGGCCTATGACGAAACCCCGATCAAAACCCGGAACCGTAACGTTCGTCTGCCAGATTCCAACCGCTACTGGGTATCACTTGGTGCAACATATAAGGCGGCCGACTGGGCGGATGTGACATTGGGTTACACGCACATCTTTGCTGATGAGGCACGGGTAGATCACGCGTCGTCATCGCTCGGCAACTTTGCAGCCGACTACGAAGCCAAGGTCGACATCATCGCGTTGCAGGCGAAATTCAAGTTCTGATTTGCTATACTGTCCGATGCGGGGTGCTTTGGCGCACCGCATCGGGCTCCCTTTTTTTGCCCGCAAAGTGACGTTAACGTAATGGAGTTAACGCAAGTGAACAAAGTAAACGTCCAAGAATCCCCGATCCTGCGCGATGGCGTTGATATCAGCTCGCCGGTAAGAACCTGCCCGGTTCATGAGATTTTCGACAAAGCGGCGGCACGGTTTCCGTTGCGCCCCTGTCTGGATTTCCTCGGTCGGGTCTATGATTACAAGACCATTTCCGAGCAAATCGACCGTGCTGCCGAAGGCTTCAAACAGCTTGGCGTGCGCAAGGGTGACAAGGTCGGGCTGTGCCTGCCCAATACGCCCTATTACGTGGTTTGCTATTACGCGATCCTGAAATGTGGCGGTGTGGTTGTGAATTTCAATCCGCTCTATGCCAAGCGCGAGATCGCCTATCAGATCGAAGATTCAGGCTGTCGCCTGATGGTGACGCTGAACCTCAAACAGATCTATCCCAAGGTGGCAGCATGCCTTGATGAAACCTGCCTTAAGCGGATCGTGGTCTGCGAAATGAGCGGCATCTTGCCGCCGGTTAAAAGCGTTCTGTTTTCGCTGTTCAAGCGCAGCGAACTGGCCGATGTGCCAACGGATTTGCGTCACATCCCCTATTCACGGGTCATCGGGTGCAAACCGATTGATCGCGTGGTGGATATCGATGTGAACGATCTGGCGGTTCTGCAATATACCGGCGGCACAACCGGGCGCCCGAAGGGTGCGATGCTGACCCATGCCAATCTGAGTGCAAACGTTGATCAGCTAACCCGCTGGATGCCAGACGCCAAACCGGGCCACGAAGTGACCCTGTGCGTTTTGCCATTCTTCCATGTTTTTGCGATGACCGTGGCGCTCAACACATCGGTCAACCTTGGTGCGGAAATGGTGTTACAGCCCCGCTTTGAGTTGGGTTCCCTGATCAAGGCGCTGGACAAGAAAAAGGCCACCATCTTCCCGGGTGTTCCGACGATCTATACGGCGATCAACAATTCGCCGGAAACACTCAAATACGATCTGTCACACATCCGTTGCTGCATTTCGGGCGGTGCGCCGCTGCCGGTTGAAGTCAAACACCGGTTCGAGGAGATTACCGGCTCCAAGGTGGTTGAGGGATATGGCCTGTCAGAGGCCAGCCCGGTCTGTACTTGCAACCCGCTTAAGGGTGAGAACAAGGAAGGCTCGATCGGGCGACCGTTGCCCGGAACCGAGATCGAAATCAGGTCTCTGGATCGGCCGGATACGGTCGTCGCTCTTGGCGAAAAGGGTGAGGTCTGTATTCGCGGGCCGCAAGTCATGCCTTGCTACTGGCAAAACGAAACAGCCACCAACGAGACATTTGTCGATGGTTGGTTGCGGACCGGTGATGTCGGTTATCAGGATGAGGATGGCTACACCTTCCTGGTTGATCGTCTTAAGGATGTCATCCTGTGCAGCGGCTACAACGTTTATCCGCGTGCCATCGAAGAGGCACTTTATCTGCATGACAAGGTTGCCGAAGTCACCTGCATCGGGATCCCCGATCAATATCGCGGTCAGGCGCCAAAGGCGTTTGTTCGCCTGAAAGACGGTGTCACCGATGTGACCGCCGAAGATCTGCGGGCATTTCTGGATGACAAGATTTCAAGAATCGAAATGCCGCACGAAATCGAAATTCGCGAAGAACTTCCCAAAACCATGGTCGGCAAACTGTCGAAAAAGGAACTGGTCGAGGAAGAACGACAAAAGAGGGAAGGAAATACGGTTTAGTTGCAATGCGTTGGCGTCACGATACACACACTGAAAAAACTTAAGTGACGTTAACGTAAACTAATTGACGTATACTGAAAAATAGATACCATAAGGGGCGAACAATGACAAAAATTGACGAACGGTTTTATACCGTTCCCGAACTGGCCGACGATCTTGGCATCACGCCGCGCACCATCCGGTTTTACGAGCAAAAGGGGCTTTTGAACCCGCAGCGTGCCGGCACCACCCGGGTCTATACCCGACAGGATCGCGCCAAACTGCTCCTCATTTTGCGGGGCAAGCGACTGGGCTTCAGCTTAAGAGAGATCGCGGACTACCTTGATCTTTACGGCGCAGACCCAACCCAGGCAGAGCAGATCAAGATGCTTCTGGAACGCGTTCGGGAACGGATTACTGACCTGGAAGAACAGCGTCAGGCACTGGAAGTCACTTTGGATGAACTGCGTGATATCGAACAGCAATCGGTTGATGCACTTAAAGAAAAGGGACTCGATCCGGAATCGTAACAAGTTTCCCGGATCAGAGGACATCTCAGGAAGGAAGACATAGCCATGACCAACGCCGTAATTGCCGGATATGTCCGGTCGCCCTTTACCCCGGCCCGCAAAGGGGCCCTTGCAAAGGTCCGCGCGGACGATCTTGCGGCACAGGTCGTCAAAGGTCTGGTCGAAAAGACCGGCATTGATCCCAACGCGATCGAGGACCTGATCCTTGGTTGTGCCTTCCCGGAAGGCGAACAGGGATTAAACGTTGCCCGCCTGATCACTTTTATCGCCGGTCTGCCGCGTTCTGTTGGTGGCGTGACGGTCAACCGTTTCTGCGGATCGTCCATGCAGTCTATCCATCAGGCCGCCGGCGCAATTGCGATTGGGGCTGGCGATGTCTTTATCTGTGCCGGCGTCGAAAGCATGACCCGGGTACCGATGATGGGCTTTAACCCCCTGCCCAACCCGGAGCTTTATAAAGCCATGCCCGAGGCCTATATGGGCATGGGCGATACGGCCGAAAATGTTGCTGCCAAATACAGCCTGACCCGTGCCGATCAGGAAGCCTTTGCAGTTGAAAGTCACAAACGTGCCGCCGCGGCACAGGCTGCTGGCAAATTCACGGATGAAATCATCCCGATCCAGACCAAGGATGGTGTTGTTTCCGAAGATGGCTGCATCCGCGCAGAAACAACCGCCGAAGGCTTGGCTGACCTGAAACCTGCCTTTAAGGCAGACGGTGTTGTTACTGCGGGGACCTCTTCCCCGCTGACCGATGGTGCGTCGGCTGTTCTGGTGTGTTCCGAAGACTATGCCGCCAAAAACGGCCTGACACCGATTGCACGTATCAAGTCGGTTGCAGTTGATGGCTGTCTTCCGGAAATCATGGGCATTGGCCCGATTGGCGCATCGAAAAAGGCGCTTTCGCGAGCCGGCCTGACCTCGGCCGATATTGATGTCACCGAACTTAACGAGGCGTTTTCGTCCCAGGCCATGGCAAGCATTTCCGAATTGGGTCTGGATGGTTCCAAGGTCAATATTGATGGCGGTGCACTGGCAATTGGTCACCCACTGGGTGCGACCGGTGCGCGTATCGTTGGCAAGGCGGCTGCAATCCTCAAACGTAATGGCGGCAAATATGCGCTGGCGTCCCAGTGCATCGGCGGAGGTCAGGGGATCGCGACCATTCTGGAGGCGATGTAATGACCACCATTAAACAGGTCGCCGTTATTGGCGCCGGTGTTATGGGGGCGGGGATCGCTGCCCATATCGCCAACTCCGGGACACCTGTCCTGCTGCTTGATGTCGTGCCCGAAGGTGCGAAAAACCGTAATGCGGTTGCCGAGGGCGCGGTTGCCAAGATGCTGAAAACCGACCCGGCCCCGTTCATGTCCAAACGGGTCGCAAAGCTGATCACATGTGGCAATATCGAGGATGACCTTGATAAAATCGCCAAATGTGACTGGGTGATCGAGGCGGTCATTGAACGCCTTGATATCAAGCAGGACCTGTATCGCAAGATTGATGCGGTCCGCGCCAAGGAGTCGGTGGTGTCGTCAAACACATCGACCATTCCGCTCGCAACCCTGATTGACGGGATGGACGAGAGCTTCGCACAGGACTTCATCATTACCCACTTCTTCAATCCGCCGCGCTATATGCGCCTGCTGGAGCTGGTTGGATCGGGTGTCACCCGCGATGATGTGATTGATGCGGTTGCCGATTTTGCTGATCGCAAACTGGGCAAGACCTGTGTCATCTGTCATGACGAACCGGGCTTTATCGCCAACCGTCTGGGTGTCTACTGGATTCAGGCCGCCATGGTTGAGGCCATGGACCGCAAACTGACGGTCGAAGAAGCCGACAGCGTCATTGGCCGTCCGTTTGGCATCCCCAAAACCGGCGTCTTTGGCCTGATGGATCTGGTTGGTCTTGATCTGATGCCCCATGTGCAATCAAGCATGGCTGGACTCCTTGATAAATCCGATCCGTTCCATGCGATCTATCGCGAAAGCGAGTTGGTCAACAAACTGATTGCCGATGGCTATACCGGCCGCAAGGGCAAGGGTGGTTTCTATCGCCTGAACCGTGAAGGCGGTGAGAAGGTCAAGGAATCGGTTGATCTGCAAACCGGTGAGTTTGCCAAATCCGAAAAGGCCCGTTTGGGCAGTGTCCGCGCCGCTGGAAAAGACCCGCGCAAGATGATGGAAGCCTCTGACAAGGGTGGCCAATATGGCCGGGCTGTCATGGGCAAGACGCTGGCCTATGCGGCCTATATTGCCGAAGTCGCTGCAAATTCCATTGTCGATGTCGATGATGCGATGAAGCTTGGTTATGCTTGGAAAACCGGACCGTTTGAACTGATTGATGCCATTGGCGTCGATGCCCTGATTTCGATGCTCGAAGAAGACGGCGTTGAAGTTCCGGCATTGCTGAAAAAGGCCGCAGGCAAGTCGTTCTACGAGGTCGAAGACGGTGATCTTTATTACCTCGGCTTTGATGGCGAATATGCCAAGGTCACCCGCCCGGATGGCGTCATCCTGCTTGAAGATATCAAACGCAAATCCGAACGGGTTGCCGGCAACCGCGCCGCATCGCTTTGGGATATCGGTGATGGCGTTGCCTGCCTTGAATTCCATACCAAGATGAATGCGCTTGATGCCGATGTGCTTGGCGCGATCAAGACATCGATCCGAACTGTCAAAAAGCAGTTCAAGGCGATGGTTATCTATAACGAAGCAAGCAACTTCTCAGCCGGGGCAAACCTCGGTCTGGCACTGTTTGCCGCCAATATCGCCGCATGGCCGGAAATTGAAAACCTCGTTGAAACCGGTCAGGAAACCTACAAGGCGCTTAAATACTCGCCGTTCCCGGTCGTTGGCGCGCCAAGCGGCCTTGCCCTTGGTGGCGGGTGTGAAGTTCTGCTGCATTGTGATGCAGTTCAGGCGCACGGGGAAACCTATATCGGGCTTGTTGAGCCCGGTGTGGGTCTGATCCCGGCCTGGGGCGGATGTAAGGAAATGATCCGTCGCTGGGCGGAAAATCCGAAGTTTGTCAAAGGCCCGATGGCTCCGAGTGCCAAGGCGTTTGAGATCATCTCGGTCGCGACCGTTGCCAAATCGGCGATGGAGGCCAAGGAAAACCTGTTCTTCCGCGAAACTGACGGCATCACCATGAACCGCAACCGTTTGCTGGCCGATGCCAAGGAACGCGCACTGTCGATGGTTGATGGTTACGAAGCCCCAGAAGAATTCACCTATCGTCTGCCGGGCACAACCGCCCGGGTGGCCTTTGAAATGGCGGTCGATGGTTTCCATCGCCTTGGCAAGGCCACCGATTATGACCGCGTGGTCGCCGGTGAATTGGCAAAGGTTCTGGCCGGTGGCGATACAGACGTGACCGAGGAACTTTCCGAAGACGACATTCTTGAACTGGAACGCGAAGGCTTCATGCGTCTGGTCCGTAATGAAGGCACCATGGCCCGGGTTGAGCATATGCTGCTGACCGGCAAGCCGCTGCGCAACTGACCGGTCCGGGAGGAAAAGTAAAATGGCTGAATATAAAGCACCCCTGCGCGACATGCGCTTCGTCCTGACCGAGCTGTTTGATTTCAACGATATCAATCAGATGCCCGGTTGCGAGGATTTTACCCCCGATGTGGTCGATGCGGTTCTCGAAGAGGCCGCGAAAGTCTGCGAAGAAGTCCTGTTCCCGATCAACCGGTCGGGCGACGAGGAAGGCTGTAGTTGGGATGACGGCGTCGTCACAACCCCCAAGGGCTTCAAGGAAGCTTATCAGACCTTCGCCGAAGGTGGCTGGACCGGGATTGCCTGTGACCCGAAATATGGCGGTCAGGGCGCGCCGAAATCCATCAATGCCCTGGTCGAGGAAATGATTTGTTCGACCAACCTGTCCTTTGGCATGTATCCGGGTCTGTCCTTTGGCGCCTATGCCGCCCTTCACAGCCACGCAGCGGACGAACTCAAGGACAAATTTCTGCCTAAGATGGTCGATGGCACCTGGTCGGGGACCATGTGCCTGACCGAGCCGCATTGCGGTACCGATCTTGGCATCATCAAGACCAAGGCAGAGCCGCTTAACGACGGGTCCTATGCGATTTCCGGTACCAAGATCTTTATCTCGGCCGGGGAACATGACCTGACGGAAAACATCATCCACCTGGTTCTGGCCAAACTGCCTGACGCCCCAAGCGGCACCAAGGGCATTTCGCTTTTCCTTGTGCCAAAATTCATGGTCGGTGATGACGGATCACTTGGTAATCGCAACGCGGTCAAATGCGGTTCCATCGAACACAAGATGGGCATCAAGGCATCTTCGACCTGCGTCATGAACTTTGATGGCGCGGTTGGTTATCTGGTTGGTGAACCCCATCAGGGCATGCCCGCCATGTTCACCATGATGAACCAGGAACGCCTTTCGGTTGGCATTCAGGGTCTTGGCCTCGGCGAAGCCGCCTATCAGGGCGCACGTGCCTATGCCAAGGATCGCCTGCAGGGCCGTGCCCTGACCGGTGCGAAATCCCCGAACCAACCAGCGGATTCCATCATCGTTCATCCCGATGTGCGGCGCATGCTCCTGACCGCCAAGGCGACCAATGAAGGCTGCCGGGCGATGGGCATGTGGGTGGCACGCGCACTTGATACCGCCAAACACCACGAAGATCCGGTCAAACGCGAAGAGGCTGACGAGTTCGTTCAACTGATGACCCCGATCGTCAAGGCGCTGTTCACTGACTGGGGCTTTGATAACACCAACCTTGGTGTTCAGGTCTTTGGCGGGCACGGCTATATCCGTGAATGGGGTATGGAACAATATGTTCGTGATGCCCGTATCGCCCAGATTTACGAAGGCACCAACGGCATTCAGGCTCTTGACCTTGTCGGGCGAAAAATGCCGAGCAAAGCCGGTCGTTATCTGCGTCGCTTCTTCCATCCCGTGCAGGAATATATCGAAGCCAATGTTTCGAATGGCGACCTTGGCGAATATGTTCAGCCGCTGGCGAAAGCCTTCATGCGCCTGCAACAGGCCACCGGTGAACTGGCCCAGCGGGGCATGAAAAACCCCGATGAGGCCGGCGCTGCCGCCACCGAATTCCTGCGTCTGTTTGGTCTGGTTGCTGTCGGCTTCATGTGGGCCCGGATGGCGGAAATCGCACTCGCCAAACAGGGTGATGACGAAGACGGGTTCTATAAGGGCAAGCTGATCACGGCCAAGTTCTATATGGAACGTGTGCTTCCGCAATCAGGTGCCCTGTTCAGCCAGATCATGTCGGGATCTTCGACCATGATGGCGCTTGACGAGGAGCTGTTCTGATCATGGCTGTGGGCCGCATGCATAAAGACCTGTCACCCGGATACGGAGCCATGTCGTGAACCTGATTTTCCGACTGATCCGTGTGGTGATCCTGTCCTTGTTGCGGCCCCGCCTGCACCCGCTTGATCCATCATCCCTGCATTTCCGGGCATGGCCGCTGGATATTGATATCAATGTGCATATGACCAATTCACGCTATTTCGCGCTGATGGATCTGGGCCGAACCGAACTGATCATGCGCAATGGCATTGCCAAGCAGATGCTGAAACGCAATTGGCAGCCGGTGGTGTCCGGATCGACCATGCGGTTCAAACGCGCGATCAAACCGTTTCAAAAATTCGCACTCGAAACGCAGGCTTTGTATTGGGATGAAAAGGGCTTCTATCTCGAGCAACGCTTTGTGGCCAAAGGAAAGACGCTGGCCCTTGGCGTCGTAAAGGCGGTTTTCGTTGGCCCGGATGGC
Organism: Thalassospira profundimaris WP0211; assembly: GCF_000300275.1. Lineage (GTDB taxonomy): Bacteria > Pseudomonadota > Alphaproteobacteria > Rhodospirillales > Thalassospiraceae > Thalassospira > Thalassospira profundimaris. The sequence goes on from NZ_AMRN01000001.1 coordinate 369,578, forward strand.
ATTGTTGCGCCTGAGGAAGTCTGTCGGATGGTCGGCGCAGATGAGACGTCGCCATCCATGCCCGACTGGCTTTCTGGGTGGCCCGATATGGAAACCGCAATCGAAGCGCGACTGGCGATTTAACACACACACGAAAAAACCGGAAAACCGGGAGAATTGCGGAAAAACACCGCGCAGGAGGAAACATCATGGCATCCGATGACGCCGTATTGCTCAACATCACTGATGCGGTCGCAACGATTACGCTGAATCGCCCGGACCGCATGAATGCACTGGATCAGGCTATGGTCGCAGGCCTGGCCGCAGCATTGGACAAGATCGATGCAAACCTTCCCGATATCGGAGCTGTCATCATCGAAGGATCGGGCGGCACTTTCATGGCCGGCGGCGATGTGAAGTTCTTCCATCAGGTATCAAAAGGCCCGGTCGAAGACGCCCGCTCCTCAATCGAAGCATTGATTGATCGGGTTCACGAAATTGTTTTACGCATCAATGCCCTGCCCCGCCCGGTGATCGCCAAGCTTGAAGGCGCGGTTGCCGGATTTGGCATTAGTCTGATGAATGCCTGCGACCTTGCAATCGCGGCTGAGGAAACCGTTTTCACCCTTGCCTATATCCATATCGGCACCTCGCCCGATGGTGGTGCAACCCATTCGCTGACCCGGTTGGTCGGGATGAAAAAGGCGAAGGAAATCGCCCTGCTTGGTGATCGTTTCGGGGCCGATGAAGCCCATGATTGCGGCCTGATCAATAAGGTCGTCCCGGCTGATCTGCTGGCATCCGCAACCGCAAAATACGCCACTCGCCTGGCTACTGGCCCGCGTGATGCGATTGCCCGCACCAAAGCGTTGCTGAACGCTGCCCCAGAGGCCGATCTGCAAACACAGTTGAAGGCCGAGGCCAAATCATTCGCTGATTGCGCCACGAGTGCCGATTTCCGCGAAGGCGTCACTGCTTTTGTGGAAAAACGCACGCCGCGTTTTGGCAAATCATAAGAAGAATTCAGGGAAGAATTTGATGACGAGTCTTAAAGGCAAAACACTGTTCATTACCGGCGCATCGCGCGGCATCGGAAAAGAAATTGCCCTGCGTGCAGCGCGCGATGGCGCAAATGTTGCGATCATTGCCAAAACCGATGAACCGCACCCCAAGCTGCCCGGCACCATCCACAGTGCAGCCGCCGAGATCGAGGAAGTTGGCGGCAAGGCACTGGCCCTTAAGACCGATATTCGCGATGAAGACCAGATTGCCGAGGCTGTTGCAAAGACCGTCAAAACCTTTGGCGGGATCGACATCCTGATCAACAATGCCAGCGCGATCAATCTGACCCCGACCCTTCAAACACCGATGAAGCGGTTTGATCTGATGCATCAGGTCAATACGCGTGCGAGCTTTGCCTGTGCCCAGGCCGGCCTGCCGCATCTTCTGAAATCGGACAACCCACATATCCTGACCATGTCACCACCGCCCAACCTGTCCCCGCAGTGGTTTGCCAATCACACCGCCTATACGATTTCGAAATACGGCATGAGCCTGATCACGCTTGGTCTGGCCGCCGAGTTTGCCGATGAAGGGGTGGCCGTCAATTCGCTTTGGCCGGTCACGGTGATTGAGACCGCGGCACTAAACATGATCCCGGGTCTTGAGCAGGGCCGAGCACGCACACCGCAAATTCTGGCCGATGCGGCACATGCGATCCTGACCGCGCCATCGCGCGAAATTACCGGGGGCTTCTTTACCGATGAAAGCGTGCTTGAGGCCATCGGTGTCACCGATTTCGAACAATACAACCTGACACCGGGCAAGCCGCCCTATCCGGACTTCTTCCTGGAGCTTGATCGCAACGGCAAGAACGACCCGCAGGTTGCAAAACTGCTTACGAAACTGGGCCGCTTTCACAAAGCAGCCTGACCGTCATGGCGCCGGGGAAGTGTGTGCCTCGGCGTCTCGTAGGGGCCTGATTTTACCGCTGTGGATGATCTGCACTGGAAATCGGGCTCTCTCGCCCGCTGAACTAAACCCGCCCTTTGTGGCGGGTTCTTTTTTGTGGCATGCGCACATAAAGGCACCGCCACGGGGAGAATGGCGGTGCCGCCTTCGCATTAAACGCTAGACGTTGAGGGATATGATGAAAAAGCGTGAAGCGAAGGAGTGGTTATAAGCTTCAGGAAGCGCGGCGTTCCAGTGACTGACGCGGCATTTCACAAGCAACAAGACCTGGTGTCGGCAACATCATCTGTACCGAAAGTGCCATGCCAAGGTCGCGGTGATCGCGTTTGGCATCCAGGAAATGCTCCGACCAGATGCCGTCACGGTTGGCTGACAGAAACGCACAACGCAGCATCGAAAAACGGCTTGATCCATGACAGTTATGCTCGCCCGTCACCTGTGCAAGCCAGCTGGCAATTGCATCATGGGCGGCCTGATCAAGGATGTCTTGCATGCTGGCCCGATCACTGGCTGCAATGCTGTCTTCGGCGAGCGCATCGCGAAGGGCGTTGATCATCCGCTGACTGGCCTGCGGAGAGTTGACACCGAATGAACGCAACCACGCACGTGCCGTGTCTTCGATCAAACGCGTCATCGCAGCCGATTCAAACGCGGCATAGGTGAAACCCTTTGATGCAATGGTCATGTCAGTCATTCGTCTGGCCCTCCGGGCGGTGAACAATCAGCGGGACTTAACGCTTCGTTAAGAATGAATATCGCTGAAAAAATGCGGGATAATTTGCTCGAATCTGGGCGTTTTTGTGGCGTCGAGAATCTTTTGAAAACAAACCACTAGCTTGCTGGTTTCGGACCTTCGGCCGTGATGTGATCCCGCCCTGCCATGATCTGATCAAGCGGCTTGACCGGCCAGGACAGAATCAGAAGCTTTTCATCGCGTGTCAGGCTTTCAACACCAAGCCGGGCAAGCTTTTCATAGATGATCCCGATTTCGATCGCAGTACGCGCATCCGGCTTGCGCACCGGCAGCAAGGCCGAATGCAGTGCATTGGCGTAAGGATCTTCGATCAGGCGCAGCAACCCGTCTTTGACATCGTCATCACCACTTTCGGCATTGATCCGTGCCAACGCTCGAAGCTCTTCGGGGCTGTCATATTCTTCGGGGGTCACAAAAAGCTTCATCCGGCGCGCAGCCTTTCCGATGGCAAGGCTGCTGGAATAATGAGTCAGCCATGGCGACAGCACCAAACCGGCCAGAATGGGCGACAACCACCAGAAGAATGCCGTATCCACAAAGACGGCAATCGCGCCCCAGACGACACCGATCACGATAATGGTGCGATGTGTTTTAAGGGCGGCCTTGAACGGTACCCCGGCGTCGTCACGTTCCTGTGCGTCCCAGCCCACCTGATTACCAGTCAGGACCGAGAACACGAACTGGGAATGGAGCATCATCATGATCGGGGCCTGCAAGGCAGAATACAGGGTTTCAAGCAGGCCACTGGCCAATACCATTACCCCGCCATACTGTTTGCGGTCGCGGCCAAGACAGACCATCAGGATCGAGATGATCTTGGGCAGCACCAGCATGCCGATGGTAAAGATCAGCAACACCAGCATTTCAAACGACCGATCCACCGGCCATTGTGGAAACATGGTGAACTGACCGGGGAAGAAGCTATAGGTCAGCTGGGTGTTCTGAAGGGTCGCGATTGTCGAACTTAGCAACAGCAAAAGCCACAGCGGCGATGACACAAAGCTCATCACACCCATAAAGAAATGCAGACGGCTGAGCGGTTTAAAGCCCGGTGCGACCATCAGGCGCGCATGCTGCATGTTGCCCTGACACCAGCGCCGATCACGGATGGCAAAATCAATCAGGTTGGGCGGCAATTCTTCCCAACTGCCTTCAAGCTGCGGGATCAGCCAGCACCGCCAGCCTGCCTTGCGCATAAAGGCGGCTTCAACGAAATCGTGACTGAGGATATGACCACCCATCGGCGGTTTACCCGACAGCACCGGCAGGCCACAGCATTCGATAAACGCCTTTGTGCGAATGATCGCGTTGTGGCCCCAATAGTTCGAACTGCCCATGCACCAGAACGAAAGCCCTGCCGACATGGTCGGACCATGCACGCGCGAAATGAATTGCAGGATGCGGGCAAACAGGGTCTGGCGGCCGGTTGGCTGCGGCGGGCTTTGAATGATCCCGGCATCCGGGTTGTTTTCCATCAGATAGGCCATATTGACCATGGCCTCGCCCGACATGACGCTGTCGGCGTCAAAGACGATCATGTGATCGTAATTGGCGGCATAGGTCTCGCAGAATTCCTTGAGGTTACCGGACTTGCGTTCGGTGTTCTCTGCCCGGCGGCGAAAGAAAATCTTGCCGCGTGCATTCAGATCCGAGCAGGCCTTGGCCCACGCCATTTCCTCGGCAATCCAGATATCGGGATCGCGGGTATCAGACAGCACAAAGAAATGAAACGCATCAAGTTCGCCGGTCGCAGCGAGACTTTCATAGCTTGCGCGCAATCCGGCAAAGACGCGGTTGGGGTCTTCGTTATAAACCGGAATCACCACCACATTCTTGGATCGCAGGCGCCCTTTGCGCGCAATCGGCTTCAGGCGTTTGAGCGTGATGGCATCAAGTTTCAGACCACGCAAAACCAGACCGACAATCCCGGTAAAGAAGGACAACGAAATCCAGGCAAAGTTGATGGTAAAGAACGCCACAACCACCATTTCCATGATGGTCAGCTGATCCGCACCGAGAACATCGGTCATCAACCACGCCGCATAGGCAGTCGCCGCAATCGATGCCCCAAACAGGAAAATCCGCCGCGATCCCACACCGGGGCCGCGCAGTTTGACCGTTGGATCACAAAATGCATCCTCTGATCGCTCTGCGGGTATGGTCCCTTTTGCGGGTGTATTGGCGGCTTCTGTCATCTGGCTCTTCTGGGGTTATCTGTTTCTGGCAATTGAGGCTCTTGATCCCGCAGGATCAGAAGGCCCACGGCATGGTCCAGGTCTCGCTCAGGACCTTGTTCTGATACAACAAGAAGACCCTGAGATTGCTTGATGTCGCATCCCCGGCATTAACCAGGTCAAAGAACACACGTACGCCACCATTTTCCGGATCGGGCAGGATGCGGATGTTACGGACCTCGCCCTTTGATGCGCTGATATCAGCCCGCAAGTTATTGGCATCCTTGATGAAATAATCCAGATCACCACCGGCGAAGTTCAGCACAAAACGCGTACCGGACCGATCTTCATCACCCTGGCTGGCCAAGCGCTGGATACGGGTATCGGTTGCTTGCGCCATGCCATGCAAACCTGTGCCATCGCGGGTCGCGGTAACACTGTATTCGAACTGCATTTCACCGCCGGCCGCCGGCTTGGTTTCCGGCACCCAATAGGCAACGATATTGTCGTTGGTTTCCGACGGGCTCGGGATTTCGACCAGTTCGATATGGCCCTTGCCCCATTTGCCCTTCGGCGTCACCCAATAACCCGGCTGCTGGTCAAAGCGTTTTTCCAGATCCTGATAGTGATCGAAATTGCGGTCACGCTGCAAAAGGCCGAAGCCAATGGGGTTTTCATCCAGGAACGAGCTCATTTGCAAGTGCTGGGGATTATCCAGCGGACGCCACAACCATTCACCGCGGCCATTATTGATCAAAAGCCCGTCGCTTGAATGGACTTCACCGCGATAATCATCAAAGAAGCGGCGGCGCTGTTCGCCAAACAGGAACATGCCATTTAGCGGCGCAATGCCAATCTTCTCCACGCCGTCGCGGAAGAACAGGTGGGCCTTGATGTCGGCTTGGCTCCGGTTACCGGGCGTAATATCAAACTGATAGGCACCGGTTATCCGTTCACTGTCGAGCAACGCGAACACCGTGATGGTATTTGCGCCATCCTTTGGCTCGACAATCCAGAATTCACGAAAGACCGGAATTTCCTCGCCGGTCGGACCGGCAAGATCCACGGCAAGGCCGCGCGCCATCTGACCGATTGACTGGCCCTGACCCTGAAGGCGGAAATAGGACGCGCCGAGAAAACGGGTCAGCTCATCATTGCTGGCAACATCAGAAAGCGGATAACGCAGGCGGAACCCGGCATAGTTCTGCGTCGAAAAATCATTCCCCGACAGGCCGGTCTTGCCGAAATCAAACAGTCCGGCCGAGTACGGAATGACCTGAACTTCACCGTCGCGCACCAGATTGATGGTTACCGGAACGTCATACATGGTGCCCGGATGAAACAGCTCAAGACTGAAATCGGTCTCGGCCGGATTAAAGAAGGCACGCTGCGACTTGAAGCGGATCTGTGCGTAATCTTCTGCGCTCAGGGCTGAAAGTGCCTCAGGCAGTTCGCGATGCGGATTAACGAAGGGCTGTTTTGCCAGATTGCGCGCAAGGTTGGTCACCATTGCCGGATCGAACATCACCGGTTTGGAGACGTTTGGCTGTTTTTCGGCATCAGACACGGCATTCTCAACCGTATCTTCCGGAGATGCTGGCGTGTCGGCTGTCTGTTCGGCCGGTGCATTTTGCCCAGAAGCTGAAACTGGCGCTGAAACTGGCGCTGAAACTGGCGCAGACGCATTTCCCTCTGCACTCTGTGGGACAGGTGCCGGATCACTTTCCTGTGCATGGATTGCCGCAGGTCCGCCGATCAAGATCAACGCGGACGCGGCAGCACCCAAAAGAACACGTCTGAGGGGCAGCTTGCTATGCTGCTGAAAATGTTGCGTCATGCTCTTATATGCTACCAACCGTTGGATTTTTCCGAATTTATTGGTTGCTGTTGTGCACAGAAAACAGGGCAGGAATGTGTCGTCATCAGGGTAAGAATCCGCAAAGCCACAACCGATCAGTTGCCCGAAAGGATTGCTTTAATCCCGGACATGTCATTGGGAAAGCGTCATTTTTGCATGGGCAGCAACGGAAAAACGCTGCAAAGAACCGCTTGACGGAAACGCAAAACCGTTTGTCAAACCGCTGATTGAAACGCGCTGTTTTCCGCGCTGGAATCGGCGTGCAATTCACGTGGTGAAACCTTGTGGCGCTGCTGGATGGCACGTGCCAGTGCCGTTGTGCTGCGATAACCGACTTGCCCTGCCACCGCCTGCAGTCTTTTGCCGTCACGCAACAACCCAAGCGCCAGATCAAGACGAATGGTTTGCAAGAAGTCACCGGGCGATGTGCCCAGCAAATCGCGAAACCGGGCTGCAAAGCTCGCCCGCGACATACCGGCAATTTCCGCCTGTCTTTCAACCGACCAGTTTTCGCCGGGTTTCTGATGAAGTTCACCCACCACGCGCGCAATCCGCGGATCACGCATGGCGGCCAGAATGCCCGGACGGACAAGGTTCTTGGCCTGACAATGACGCAACACCATCAGCAACAGCAGATCAACCAGAAGGTTGATTGCCGTGCGTTGCCCGGGCTGCGCGCCCTGTGATTCCGAAAACAGCTGATCGGTGATGGTCCCAAGCCCGGGGAGCTCGTCAAAGGGCAGGACCAGATATTCCGGCAAGCCCAGTTTAGCTGGGCTTAGACCAATATCGGGGAAATCGAGATTGGCACAGACCATTGATGCGCCACCTTCGGGCGTCTCGATATCGTGGGGCAACGGACATCCGAAAAGGACCACGCCGGGGCGATCCAGTATCACCTTTTCGCGCCCCTCAAAAAGGACCCGCATCGTGCCATTTTGCAAAACATGCAGCATGCCTTGCTGTTGCGATGGCAGATCCGCTCGTTCCTGATGATGGCTGCTGCCGCAATGGGTTCCGGCGAAGATCACATCACCACGAGGGTGATTTCCGGCAAACAGATCGGACAGGACATCCTTCTCAGACGAATTGCGTGTTTCCTCAGACAACAAGTCACTTCTCCGACGATAGGCTGTTTTCAGATTTCAAGACGCCCTCTTGATGAACCAGTTCCGTGATCGCCTGCCAGTAAAGACCCGGTGATCACCCCGTGAAGGAGATGAAAAAGATGACCAAACGTTCCAGTTTCATGCGTTCCGCTGCCCTCGCCGCCGTCCTGGGCATTTCCGCAGTTGGCAGCATTGTTTCCATCAGCGCACCGGCATCAGCCGCACAGGAAGTCCACATTGTTGAAGGCTACGCCCTGCAGGGTTTTGACCCGGTTGCGTACTTCACCGTCGGTGCCCCGACCCCGGGCAACTCCGAGTTCAAGGCCGAGCATGGTGGTGCGACCTATCGCTTTGCCAGCGCAGAAAACCGTGACCTGTTCAATGCCAACCCGGAAAAATACGCACCGCAGTATGGCGGGTTCTGTGCCTTTGGTGCGGCAATGGGTCGTAAATTCGGTGCCGATCCGCAGGCATGGCGCATCGTTGACGACAAGCTTTATCTGAACCTGAACAAGGAAATCCAGCAGCGCTGGGTTGCCGATATCCCGGGCTTCATCCGTGGTGCTGATCACAACTGGGAAATCATCGAAACGATCGAAGACGCCAAGCTGGCTGATGAGAAAATGGCCCCCAAAGGCCTGACCATCGGCGCACAATAATCCCGGGCGCGGAATGCCCTGATCCGGGTTCCTCCCTAGCTCTCTGTTGCCCGGTATGACAATGGCCGGCCCGAATGAACGGGCCGGCCATTTGTTTTTTTTGATCTGTAACTGGTGCGATCAGTATCCGACCGCACAACCATCCTTGCGCGGGTCCGAACCCGCAACGTACCCCGCATCTGTCTTGGCAATCAGCTGCGCGCCGCCAAAACCAAAATTGGTGCTGTCAGGTGTTTCGACCTTGATCACATGGCCCTTGGCCTTAAGCGCCTCAATCACCTCAGCACCGACCGATGTTTCCACGGCAACATTCAGCCCCGAAAGTGCCTGCCAACGCGGTGCATCGGCCGCCGTTTGCGGGTCCTGCCCCCAAAGCTGGGTGCGCAGGGTCATTTGCAAATGGCCCTGTGCCTGCATCGGGCCGCCCATGACGCCAAAGCTCATGACCGGATTGCCATCAAGGCCCATCAGGAAGGCCGGAATGATCGTCTGGAACGGACGCTTGCCGCCCTTGACCAGATTGGGATGACCATCTTTGAGGCTAAAGCCGTGACCACGGTTCTGCAGACTGATCGAGGTGCCCGGCACCACAACACCAGACCCAAAGCCCATATAGTTCGACTGGATGAACGACACCATCATGCCGTTTTCATCAGCCGTACTGACATAAACTGTACCACCATGTTTGGGCGCACCGGCCTTGAAATCCTGTGCCTTGTTGGCGTCAATCAATGCCGCCCGCGATTTGAGGTAATCATCAGACAAAAGATGTTCGACGGTGACATCGGTCATGTAATCCAGATCGGCGACATAGGCCTGCATATCGGCAAAGGCCAGTTTCATGGCCTCGATCTCGAGATGAAGTGCCTCGACGGAGTCCGGCTCATAATCGGTAATGTTGGTATGGCGCAAAATGCCCAGCGAGATCAGGGCCGAAATCCCCTGCCCGTTTGGCGGGATTTCATGCAGCTTCACATTGCCAAAGCTTTGCGAAATTGTGCCGACCCAATCGGCCTTGTGATTGCCAAGGTCTTCCTCAGAAAGGGCCGCGCCATGTTCCTTGGCAAAGGCGGCAATCTTGCTGGCAAGTTTGCCACGATAGAAACTCTCGCCCTTGGTTTCGGCGATATCGATCAGGCTTTCGGCCGCGGCCTTGTTGACAAACAGCTCGCCCGCCTTGGGGGCCTTTCCACCCGGCAGGAACGCCTCGGCAAAGCCCGGCTGTTTACCCAGCAAATCACCACCCTTTTCCCAAAGGGTGGCGATGATCGGCGATACGGCAAAGCCGCGGGTCGCATATTCGATCGCTGGCTCGAAAAGTTTTTCGAACGGCAACTTGCCGAACTTCTCGGAAATTTCACGCCAAGACGATACCGCACCCGGTGTGGTGACCGATTCCCAGCCGCGCTGTGGCATGGTGTCAGAACCGGCAAAGCGTTCCGGGTTCCAAGCCGCAGGTGCACGGCCAGACGCATTAAGGCCATGCAATTCCTTGCCATCCCAGATGATGGCATAGGCGTCCGATCCAAGGCCATTGCCGGTCGGTTCAACCACGGTAAGCGCAATCGCAGATGCAAGTGCAGCATCGGCGGCATTACCACCGGCCCACAGCATCCGCAAACCAGCCTGGGCTGCAACCGGCTGGGATGTTGAAACCATATTGCGCGCCAGCACCGGGGACCGGCGTGAGGCATAAAGCGCGTCGTGACGAAGTTTCATGGAAGTCTCCTAATCCTTAATCGCCGTTTTGTTCATCGGTGGCAGGACGGTCTTTTTTGCGCATCTTCAGCACCGAACGGATACTGAAGATGACTGAAAGAAGGGCAGCCGCCAGCAAAACGGCGGAAATAGGACGGGTAAAGAACACCGTCCAGTCGGCATCACTCATCAGCGCGCGGCGCAGGTTGGTTTCGGCAATCGGCCCCAGAATGACACCCAGCACCAGCGGCGCCAGCGGGTAATCAAGCGACTTCAATCCATAGCCGACAAGTCCAATCGCGCCGAGCAGATAAAGATCCGTCACCCGGTTATTGAGCGCAAAGGCCCCGATCACGCAACAGATCATAACAGTCGGCACGATGAACTGTTTGGGAATGTCGGTCACGCGCAGGAACAGGCGCATCGACAACACACAGACCACCAGCATCATGAGCGACGCCACAACCATGGCAACGAACATGCCATAAGCCAGATCGGCATTGTCCATGATCAGACGCGGACCCACCGAAATGCCATGCACCATAAGGGCCGCCATCAGAATGGCATCCACCGCCGATCCCGGAATGCCCAGCGCAATCATCGGAATAAGGCCACCACCGGCCGTGGCAGAGTTCCCGGCCTCGGACGCAATCACGCCATCGGGGTTGCCCTTGCCAAATTCATCGGGATTTATGGAACTGCGCTTGGCCTGATCATAGGCCAGAAGGTTCGCGATCGAACCACCGGCACCCGGAAGAGCCCCAATAAACACACCAATAAGCGAGGAGCGAACCAGATTGACCGGATGCATCAGAACTTCACGCATCACAGCCCAGGTCTTGAATTCGATGACATCGGGAATAAGCGCATCACTGCTTGGGCCTTTGCCATGATCCTCGAGCTCCCCCATCAGCTGACTGATGGCAAAGATCCCGATCAAAACGACAAGGAACGGCAGACCGGGCATCAGGACCGAAGACTCAAATGTCAGACGCGGCTGGCCCATCATCGGGTCGGGGCCAATGGTCGCAAGACCCAAACCAATCACCCCGGCAATCAGACCGCGCATCAGCGAATTGCCCACAAGGCTTGCAACAATGGTCAGCGCAAAGACGATCAACGAGAAATATTCCCAAGGGCCAAGCTTGACCGCAATCATCGCAAGCGGCGGGGCTGCAATGATCAGAACGATGGTCGAAATAACAGTCCCGAAGAAGGACGACCAGACACCAAGCGAAAGGGCGCGTCCCGGTTCACCACCGCGCGCCATCGGATAGGCATCAAAGGTGGTTGCGACTGAACTTGGTGTACCCGGAATCCCCAGAAGGGCGGCACTGATCAGGCCACCGGTATACCCGCCGACATAAACCGACAGCATCACCGAAACGCCCTGCAACGGACCCATGGTAAAGGTCAGCGGCAAGGTCAGAATGATCGCCATGGTCACGGTGAAGCCTGGAATTGCGGCTGCGACGATCCCCGCAACGGAACCGATCAGCATGTAAATCAGGGTATCGAATGCGAAAACCTGATGTGCACCGGCAAGAAATGCATCCAACATCATCGTAAAACTTTATCTAGCCCGCAAACAGCACGCCGCGCGGGAGGAACACGTTAAAGACTTCTGCAAACAGCATGTTCAAGCCGACCGAGAAAATCACGGCGGCGATCAGCGACTGGAAGAGGGTCTTTTTGGAAATACCTGCGATCATCAATTGCGCGATCAGCAGAAACACAAAGGTGGTCAGCGAAAAGCCACCAAGCGGCAGCAACAGCAGATAGACCACCAGAAGCCCGAACAGTGCAAAGGAATAGCGCCGGGCGACAAGCCATTCACCCAATGACGCCCCAAGACGGTTTGCACCCCCAGCCTTGCGGATATCAATCACTGCACGCACCGCTGCGATCAGGCATAAGACCGCAAGCACCCCGAAAACCAGTTCGGGGAAGGAACCCGCCCCAAGCGGCTCCCAACGTGAGGTCGGCAACGTGCTGGCACGCAGGCTCAGAAACGCAGCACCCAAACCGATAACTATATAGGAAATCAGCCGTGCGACTTCAGTTCTTGCACGAAGAGCAGCGGACGCACCTGCGTCCGCTGCTGCTGCTTTCGCAGTCGTCTGACTCATCCCTGAAGTTTGCCGACAACTTTGTCGACTTCACCATCAAGTTTATCGAGATAGGCTTTGTATGCCTCGTGACCGAGATAGATGTCAGCCGAACCGGCATTGGTCATCTTTGCGCGGATATCAGGCAGGGACATTGCCTTTTCAAGCGCGGCATCAAGTGCTTCGACGATCTCGTCCGGGGTACCGGCCGGAAGAACAACACCTCGGGTCACCGCCATCGAAAGATCATAACCCTGCTCGGCCATGGTCGGGACGTCCGGCTCTTCGGAGGTACGTTCTTCGGTGCCGACACCGGCAAAGATCAGGTCGCCGTTTTTCACAAACTCGCTGGCCGATGCAACGTCACCGATCACGATGTCAACGTTGCCGCCAACAGCCGCACGGATACGTTCGCCAGTGTCACGGAAACCGACATAGCTGAACTGAACGCCAAGCGCTTCTTCGATCATTGCCATGTGAAGATGCGGAACACCGCCAAGGGTCACACCGGCGCGCACGGCACCCGGATTTGCTGCGGCATATGCCTTGAGCTCTTCCAGGTTGGAGAAGTTGTCATTCTTCGACAGCACCAGATACTGCGGCGACGACGTCACCAGAGCCACCGGAATGAAGTTTTTGTAGCTGAGCTCGGTGATGCCAAGCTTGTTGGCGGTGTAAAGGCCTTCGTGGATCTGCGAAATGGTATAGCCATCTGCCGGACGTTTGGTAAATTCGGCCAGACCAACGGTGCCACCGACACCCGGCATATTGACGATCGGCACGGCCTGACCGGTGACTTCCGACAGACCCATGGCGACGATGCGCATCAGTGTATCACTGCCGCCACCCGGGCCCCAAGGCACAATGAATTCGATCGGTTTTTCTGGATAGTCCTGCGCCTGCGCCGGACCTGTGATGGCTGCGGCCAACAAACCGGCAGCGACTGCAATCTTGCGGAACATGTATCTTGCCTCCTGATATCTCGCCTGAAATACGTGAACCATTACTACTTTGGTTCAATCTATTTGTCGGGATATTGTTGGCAGCAACAAACCAATTTCGCAAGCGCAAAAATAATATTTGGCTTTAAACAAGGATTATGTTGCAGATTTTTACCAAAGATGGATAGTACCACTTATTAATTGATATCATAATTGGTACGGATTGGTTCGAATGTTTGAAATGGATGGCGCCATGAGCCTCTATCTCGTCTGGGGCGCAGCCATGCTGTTTGCTGGCGTCCTTGGCGGGATCATGGCCGGGCTTCTCGGTGTTGGTGGCGGGATTGTGATTGTCCCGGTGCTTTATCATTTTCTGACCACCATGGGTGTCGATGAAAGCCTTCGCATGCAGGTCGCTGTCGCCACATCGCTGACCACAATCATTGCCACGGCAATCTCATCAACGCGCAGCCACTATAAAAAGGGCTCGGTTGATATTGCCCTGCTCAAACATTGGGGCCCGGCGATCATCGTCGGCGTGATCCTTGGCACAGCGATTGGCGGACTGGCCGATGGCCGGGTTCTGACCATCGTGTTTGCCGTTGTCGCCCTGATCGTGGCTGGCAACATGATCCTTGTGAAAGACCGCGAAACCAACGAAACCAAAAACCCGCCAAAATCCGTCTGGGCGATACTTGGTGTGATTGCCGGCAGCCTTTCCGCGATGATGGGGATTGGCGGCGGCACCATCTGCGTGCCGGTCCTGAATTTCCTGGGTTACGACATCCGCCGCGCGGTTGGCACCTCGGCCGCGATTGGCCTCATCATCGCCCTTCCCGGTACCATCGGCTATGCGATGTCGGGCATTGGCGTCGATGGTCGCCCGCCATTTTCAATCGGCTATGTCAATGTTCTGGCCGCGGCCCTGCTTATTCCGATGACGGTACTGTGTGCACCAATCGGGGCACGCATAGCCCACACCATTCCGCGCCGGGCATTGCGCATGTGCTTTGGCCTGTTTCTGGCGATCACGTCTGCGCGGATGTTCTATGACCTTCTGAGCTAGGCGTCCTTGCAAACATCTGGGAACAAACAGGAATTGTATATGCTTGTTCTTAGATAAACCAATGGCTTACAATGATAGGTGCGCATTGGTTCGCCAATAGAAACGCATCTGGAAACGTCGATAGAAACGCCATTAAAAAATGACCAAAAACCATGACTGAATTCGCGACCCAGGCGCTGGCAGAAAAGCTCAAGACCGGCTTTGCACAGGGGAACTTTGTCAAAGACGGACGGGTGATCGCCGAACGCACCCTTGCCGAACAGCTTGATGTCGGTCGCCGCGCCCTTCGCAAGGCGCTTGATCAGCTTGAATCGGAAGGCCTGATCTGGCGTCGTCAGGGTCAGGGCACCTTTGTTGGCACCCCGCCGACCCCGCGCCTGCGCAAGCTTGAAGGACTGGCCACCAAAACCAGCCCGTTTGAAATCATGGAAGTCCGTCAGGAAATCGAACCATCGATGGCCCGGTTCGCTGCCCTTCGCGCCTCACAAGGCGATATTGATGCGATGCGCAGCATGGTCGAAAAGGCCGCCCGTGCGACCACACAGGCCGAATACGAAAAATGGGATGCCGCCTTTCATCAGCGCCTGGCCGAATCGGTCAAGAACACCCTGTTTCTGGCGGTGTTTGAGGCCGTCAATGCAGTCCGCCGCGAAGCTGCATGGGCTCGCCTGCGCGAAAGCAGCCATTCAGACACATTGATCGAAGAACTCAGCGCCCAGCATCGCGATATCATCAACGCGATTGAGCAACGTGACCCCAAGCGCGCCGAAGACGCCATGCGCCGACACCTGTCCGAGGTGGAACACGCACTCAAACAAACCTGATCTGATAACAATCTTCTGGCGGTCAGCCCTGCGGGGCAAAGTCCGCAAACATCCCGTGATAGGCCTTAAGCGGCGGCTTGGCATAGGCCCCGGCTTTGCTGGTGCGAAGCCCCAGAAACGCCATGGCCTCGATCATCTTGACCGCGGCACTGACCCCGTCAATCACCGGCACGCCGAGCTCCTCGGTCAGGCGATCAGCGATATCGGTCATTCCCGCACAGCCCAGAACAATCGCCTCGGCATAGTCATTGGCAAGGCAAATCTCCGCCTGCTTTTTAAGCGCATTGTAGGCTGCCTTGGCATTGGCCCCTTCGAAATCCAGCGTCCGCACACCGGCCGCCCGAACGACACATTGCGATGACGCCCCGTATTTCGACACCAGATGTTCAAGCGGCCGGACAGAGACCGGCATGGGAGTGACAATCGCAAAGCGCGACGACACGGCGGCCGCCATACGCAATGCCGCCTCGCACAGCCCCAGCACCGGCGCATTGGTCAGGCAGCGCGCAGCATCAACCCCGGTATCATCAAAGCACGCCACCACATAGCCGCCGATTGGGTCCGATTCCTGTTCGGGTGCGGCTTCGAGTTCGCGAATGACTGAAAGCAATCCGACACTGGCAAAGGCCTCGTCGTAATAGCCCTCGATACTATCCGGTCCGAAAGTCGGGTTGAGCGCCAAAACCTGTGTTGTCGGCCCAACAATCCTTTGCGCCTGTTCGCCGACCTTTTTGGTAAAGCCGGTCGACATATTGGGATTGATAACGGCAATGCGGCTCATGCTTTTTGTCCTTTGCGGCGGCGCATGATGGCAACCGTGCCCAATGCCAGTGCAATCACCAGGAAGGAGAATCCGGTGGTCACTGTGCCCAGTGCATAAAGCACCGGTGTGGTGACGTTGGTTGTCATGCCATAAATCTCAAGCGGCAGGGTATTAAGCGCACCAGCCGTCATCAAAGTTCGGGCAAATTCATCGTAAGAAAGGGTGAACGAGAACATCGCAACCCCGATCAGGCTTGGCCCCACCATCGGCAAAACAACATATTGAATGGTTTGCCAGTTGCTTGCGCCCAAATCGCGCGCGGCTTCCTCATAGGACGGATCGAACCGGTTAAACACCGCAAACATGATCAGAAGACCAAACGGGAACGTCCATGTCAGATGCGCACCAAGGGCGGAAGTAAACCATTGCGGCTGCCATTCAACGATATTGAACAGCAAACCGATGCCCAGCGAAATCAGGATGGACGGCACGATCAGACTGGCAATCGCCAGATAGAAAATCACGCTGTCGCCCCGGAACCGCTTGCGGAACGCAAGACCAGCCATGAAGGAGACGACCACCGTCACCACCATGACAATCAAGCCAAGCTTAAGGGATCTGCTGAACGATCCACCAAAATCACCCACGGCCTGTTGTTCAAACAGATTGCCAAACCAGTGGAACGAAAAACCATTCATCGGGAAGGTCAGACCGCCATTTTCCCCCTGAAAGGACAGAATGAAAATCGTCAGCATCGGGCCATAAAGAAACAGCACGAACAGCGCAAAAAATGCCGCAAGGAAATAGAAGCTGGTCGGGCGGCGTTCACGGGTTTTGGTGAGTAATGCCATGATCACAGCTCCTTGCGGATATCAACAAGACGCAACAACGCGGTCACGATCAGCAACACCGTGATCAGCAACACCACCGCACTGGCGGCTGCCGCCGGATATTGCAGAAGTCCGATTTCATTGGAAATCTGCAAGCCGACCGAGGCACTTTGCCCGCCACTCATCAAACGGACCGTGATGAAGTCGCCCATCACCACCGTGATGACAAAGATCGACCCGATGGCAATACCGGGCTTGGACAGCGGGACGATGACGGATTTCAACGTCTCGAACCCGCTGGCACCGGCATCGCGCGCCGCTTCGATCAAGGACCGGTCAATGCGCATCATGGAATTGAAGATCGGCACCACCATGAACAGGGTATAGAGGTGGACATCTGCCAACACGACTGCGAAATCGGAAAACAGAAGGAATTCAAGCGGCTGATCGACAATCCCAAGATTGATCAAGGCAGAATTCAAAAGCCCGTTACGCCCAAGGAACGGGATCCACGAAATCATGCGAATGATGTTCGAGGTCCAGAACGGAATGGTGCACAGCATGAACAAAACGATCTGCCAGGTCAGACTGCGCACATGAAAAGCCAAGAAGTAGGCCACCGTAAACCCGATCAGCAGGGTAAAGACCCAGGTCAGAACGGCGTATTTCAGGGTATTAAGATAGATGCTCCAGGTTACCGAGGAGCCCAAAAGGTACTTGTAGTTCTCTAAAATGAAGTCCGGCAGGATGCGATACTCGTCATAGTCCCAGAAACTGACCACAACAATGGTCAGAAGCGGAATGACAAGAAACACCGCAAAGATCAGCGCCATCGGCGAGATCAGGAAATAGGACGATCTTTTTGACGTATCAGAAGCCATGCTCTGTCCTTGAAACCCTGCCAGAAAACCAAAAAGTAAAAACGAATAAATGCGCCCGACATGCTGTCGGAAAATTGAAAATGTAAAATCAGAAAGTCGAGGTGACGGGCGCGACCAAAGCCGCGCCCACCAGATATCTGTCGCAGATTATGCTGCGATGAATTCGTTCCACTTGCGGACCATGTGCTTGTTCTCGTCCATGACGGAGTTCCAGCACGCGACCGAGCCCATACGCTCTTCGTAGGAACCGCCATCGCGAACCGCACCAGCTTTTTCCATGACCTTGCCTTCCGGGCTAAGGATGTCGCCTTCGGCGGCTTTGCCTTCCATCCAGAAGCCCCACTCGTCTTCGGACATGAACTTCTTAGCGGTTTCCGGTGCTGCGCTGTAGTAACCCTGACGGTTAAGATACGCACCAACCCAGCCCGACAGGTACCAGTCGATATATTCGTAGGCTGCTTCAAGCTCGAGACCCGAAAGGTGCTTGGCAAGACCGATGCCACCACCCCATGCACGATACCCTTCCTTAAGCGGCTGGTATTTGCAGGCGATGCCCTTGGAACGCACAGCGGCAACGGCCGGCGACCACATGGACTGAATGACAACTTCGCCAGATGCCATCAGGTTGACCGACTCATCGAAGCTCTTCCAGAAGGCGCGGAACTGGCCGGCTTTCTTGGCATCAATCATGACCGCGATGGTCTTGTCGATTTCTTCCTGGGTCATGTTGCCTTTATCGCCATAGGTGACTTCGCCCATGGCTTCGCAAACCATCGCCGCATCCATGATACCAATCGACGGAATGTTCAGGATCGATGCCTTGCCCTTGAATGCCGGATCAAGCAGATCGGCCCAGCTGGTGATTTCGCGATCAATCAGGTCGGGACGAATACCAAGGGTATCTGCGTTATAGATGGTCGGGATCAGGGTCATCCATTGGGTCGGTGCAGATGCGAATTCGACACTGTCGGCACCTTCAACGAAGCCAACCGTATGCGGCGCGGTACCCTGGGCAATTTCTGAATCCGGGGTCAGTTTGCCGTCAATGAACAGCTTGGAGATGTACTGATAGTTTTTAAGCTTGGTGGTATCCATCGGCTGCATGGTGCCGGCTGGGAAGACCTTCTTACAGATCCAGTATTCGATATCGGCAATATCAAACGAGTTCGGCTGGGTCACGGCACGCTGGGCAACTGCATCCGAATCAAGGGCAGTCATCTGAAGGGTAAAGCCAAGATCTTCTTTGACCTTGTCAGCAACGGCGTTGATGTTCGAAACACCGGTACCGAACTGACGCAGGGTAACGTCCTTGATGTTCTGCGCCCAGATGGTCGGGAAACCGGTGATGGCGCCCGAACCGATGGCAGCACCGGTTACAACCGCTGCACCCTTAACGAAACCGCGGCGTGAAACGCCGGTTTCCGTCTCGATTGTTTTCTTCGAAATTTTCTTTTCGATCGTCATGTGAAGCACTCCTGATAGCTTGTTGGTTTATTTCATTCAGGCCAGAACATGGGCATGTTCCGGCTTCCAATAGGCGATGAATTTGTCCAGTCGCCTGACCGGTGCCTGCCGAAATTCGCTTTCGGTCTTCATTAGGGTTATTTCCTTGCCGTCGGCTGTCGTTGCGACAATCCGAACCCACAGGCCGAGATACTCGACCGTGGTAATTTCGACAGGGATCTGACCGTTCTTGCTGTCTTCTGGTGGCGTTTCGTCCAGACCGATCAGGTCGGTACGAATGGTGAATTCGATGTCCTCGCCCGCCTTGCCATCGGCAAATCCGGGCAGGAAGAAACTGTCCGGACCGCGCGCAAGCAACGTGCCTGCCGGGCCGGATTCCGAAACGGTGCCTTTGAAGATGTTCTGGCCGCCCATGAAATTCGCGATGAAGCGCGATTTGGGCTGGTTAAAGATTTCGTGCGGGGTGCCTTTCTGGCGAATGATCCCGTCTTCCATCACGACAACCATGTCCGAAAGCGCCAATGCCTCATCCTGGGCGTGGGTGACGTGAACAAATGTAATGCCCAATTCCTGCTGCAGGCGGCGCAATTCATCACGCATGCGCGCCCGCAGGAACGGATCAAGGGCCGAAAGCGGCTCATCAAGCAAAAGGACGGACGGCTCGGTAATCAGGGAACGCGCCAAAGCAATACGCTGCTGCTGCCCGCCAGAGAGCTGGTCGGGCTTGCGATCTGCAAATTGCTCCATATGGACCCGGGCCAGCATCTCTTTGGCCCGATCTTTACGATCCGATGGGGAGACACCTTGCATCTTGAGGCCAAAGGCAACGTTCTCCGCACAGGTCATGTGCGGGAAAAGTGCGTAATTCTGAAACATCATTGCCGTGCCGCGCTTGACTGGCGGCAGTTCGGTCACATTGCGATCCCCGATCAGAAGATCGCCCTCGCTGATCACTTCATGACCGGCGATCATGCGCAGTGTGGTTGACTTGCCGCACCCCGACGGACCAATCAAACAGCAATACGCCCCTGCCGGAATTTGCAGATCAATCGATTTCACTGCCTGTGTGCTGCCGTAAAATTTACTGACAGCAATCAATTCAATGGCCCCGTTGCCCGTCATCCGCTCACCCGTCGCTGCATGCAAAATTGTTAACAATCATGTCAGCGATCTAAGGCAAGATGCGTGCCACTTGATTTCATTGGCAATTTTTCAACGAGTCCCACCAAACTGTCAAAACTGGCGCGTTTGTTAGGTTCCTCATTCTGCCCGTTTTATGTCCACTTTATGCATATTTATTAATCATCGTGATTTATGTGCGAAAATTATAATCATCTTTGTCTCTGCACGGAAAATAAAGAACCATTTTATGTTGTGCAAATCGTCAACAATTTTGTAGAAATAAAGAACCACCCAACGAACATGAACGATGGAAAGTATCGTCACGATGGCCAAGGCCGAACAGACCGGCAGCTATAAAGGCAGCGAAAAGCTGCGCCCGGAGGAAATGATCTATCACGAGATGCTCGACGCGATCCTGGATCGCCGCCTGGAGCCGGGCATGAAGCTCATCGAGGAAGATCTTGCCAAAACCTTCGGGGTCAGCCGTGCGCGCATCCGTGCCACTTTCCTGCAGCTCGCCCATGACAAGCTGATCAATCTGGTGCCCAATCGCGGCGCCTTTGTCGCTGAACCGACCATTGACGAAGCCATCGAAGTCTTTTCCGCGCGCCGCATGATCGAGGATGGCGTTGCGCGCAAGGTCGCCACCAGCATGACCCCCGAACGCGCCGAACAGATCAAGGCGCATCTGGATCGCGAACATGATGCCCATCATCGCGGGGATCATCGCGCTGCCATCATTTTGTCGGGTGAATTCCATCTGTTACTGGCACGGCTTAGCGGCAATCTGGTGATCGAGGAATTCCTTGAACGCCTGATCCTACGCACATCGCTGATTATTGCCATGTATGAAAGCCCGCAACCGGTCGATTGCTCCCACACGGAACATGACCAGCTGCTCAATGCCCTGCTTAGTGGCGATCCCGATGTCGCGGCGGCTGAAATGTCACGCCACCTTGATGCCATCCGCGATCGCCTGCAATTGCAGCGACCAAAACCGGGCAAAACCGATTTTGCCAGCATCTTTGGCCGCATTCCGACCTCGGAAGCCAGCTAATCCTCCTGACGAGTTCCGGTAACGACCGCCATGCGCTTAGCGCGCATATTCCGTTCAAGCATCACGCGGAACCCCGCTCGGATCCTCGCTACCGCGGTGATATTTGAACGTGCCCGTTGATGTGCCGATCACATTACCATCCGCGTCATAGGCAGTTGCCTCAGTAAACACCACCTTGCGTCCGCCGCCCTGCTTGCGGGCAACAACCCGGACCAAACCATCCCTCGCCATCCCCAGGAAATTGGTGGTCAATGACAGGGTCAGGGATTTGCGCACATTGCCCGGCACAGGACAGAAACACACAGCATAGCCAGACGCCGTATCCATCAGGGTTGTCAGCACGCCGCCATGCAGGATACCAGCCCGGTTGCAGTGATGGTTTTGCACATCAAGTTCGACCACCGCGTGGTCTTCCGTCCATTCCACCAGGCGATAGCCAAGATGATCCTGCAATCCGCTCCCATGGGCCTGTTCATAGGCCAGATTATCGTGCGTGCCGGTCATGTATAAACCATCCCTGTCGTAAAACTCCCCAAGCTATAGCAGATATCGATAAGTGCCGAAAACCGCGATGAGCCGCATACCTCGACCGGCCCCAACGCCACTCTTAACAGAGTTGAAAACCGCATCTCTCAATCAATGTTAGGCGATGCAACATGAAATAACGATTTTATTTCAATGTGATAACCACACCGTTCTCCAACCAAGAACGGGATAGCGGTGAAACGAGAATAGTCGTTCGAACCGGCTGTCGATATATCTGTAGTCACCCCAGACACAAACGGTTCTACAAGGATCAAAGCCATGACGACGATTGCTTACAAAGACACCACCAGCATCGAACGCGAAGTCCGTATCGGTTGGTTCACCAGCTTTGTTCGTGCCCTTCAGGTTGCCGTGATCATGAAAGCATCCCAGGCCAAAAACCACGCAGAACTGACTGCGGACTGGAACAAGGCATGGCGTCAGGTTGAAGGTTAAGGCACCTGCCTTCCCCTATCGTTTGAGGATGGTGCGACGGTCCTTAAATCATCGCACCCTCAAACTTCTTGACGCTTCGGGTTGAACCACCGACAACGGTTCCATGCAAAAGTTTGATATCGTGACCATCCGGCTTTTTGTCGCCATCGTGCGCGCCGGAAGTATCAATGAAGCTGCCCGGCGCGAACATATCGCGACTTCGGCAGTTTCGCGCCGCATTGGCGAACTTGAAGCCATGTTGGGCGTCAAACTTTTGCGCCGCCTGCCACGCGGGGTCGAACCGACAGAAGAAGGCACGATCTTTGCCCGCTACGGCGAAAAGCTTCTGGGCGATCTGAACCATCTTTCCAACGAATTGCGCGATTTCAACGCCGGTGAAAAGGGCAAGATCTATCTTGCCGCAGTCACTTCGGCGATTTTGACCGGCCTACCATCGTTCTTGGCCGATTTTGAACGCGATTTTCCGCACATCACGGTCGATGTCCGTGAACTGACGTCACGCGAAAGTGCCGAGGCCGTCCGTGAAGGCCGCGCTGATCTGGCAATTCTTGCCGATAACAGCCCGCTTGGCGATCTGTCCCATGATGTGTTCTGTGATGATCCGATCTGGCTCGTGACCCCCAAGGGGCATCCACTGATCCCCAATTCCGATAATCCAAAACCGGTGAAATTTTCCGAAGCCGCCAAATACGACATCATCTCGTTGCATGAAGGCGGCGTGATTGATGATCTGATTTCCGAGGCCGCATCGAAAATCAAACTCGACATGCATCCGCATATCAAGGTGGTACGATTTGGCTCCTTGCGGCAAATGATTGCGGCGGGTCTTGGGATTGGTTTCCTGCGCAAAAGCTCGGTCGCGGGCTATATCGGGCATATGAACATCGCTGGCGCGCCGATTGCCGATGACTGGGCCAAACGCCAATTGTTGATCGCCCACGAAGGCAACGCCAATCTGACCAGTGCCGCACGCCTGTTTCGTGATTATCTTCTGCGCAAATCGGCGGAAACACAGTTCAAACCGGTTTTGGGCTGATCCTGCTAATCAGGCAGAACGCTGTGCGCGTTCCGCCCAAAGGTCCTGTCCACTCGGCCCCAAGGGCACTGCCATGCCACCGAAACGCGCCACATGACGTTCGGCTTCTGCCAGAACAAGACCCGGCAGTTCAGACCACTGACCGATCGGTGCCAGCACCTCGACACGTTCATCTGATTTAACATCAAGCAGTTCAGGCAGATCTTCGCGCGCATGCGTTCCGCCACCGGCAAGCATAGGCACAACAATCGCCTGCCTGTGGGAAGCGATGTCGCGCCAATCGCCAAGCGATGGCGATCCTTCGATATTGCCAATGCAGATTTCCGCACCAACGCAAATCCGCCCCAGACGATCCGCAAGCCGGACAGTTTCGGGAAGCGGATCGGTCAGGGTTTTCAAACCGTGTGGAACAAGAAAGACAGATGTTTCAGCAAGGCTCCAGCCACGATTGCGCGCTGATGCGTGCACATGCGCGGCAATCATTTCACAAAAACCCGGAAGGTTGATGGCCGGTGGCAGGATGACAGAATCGCTGAGCCCCGCCTCATGCAATTTGGCTGGCAGTTCTTCAAACACCAGATAGCCTTCACTGAAGAATAGCGGGAAAACAATCAGACGATTGGCATCAGCCGTTTGCTTAAGGATTTCGAGCTGATCACTGACAGAAGGTCGGCTTCGCATATAACCGTGGCTGACGTGACCATTCCAGTCAGGTGCAATTGTCCGCGCAAGATCCCCTGCCGGATCACCGCCATTACCGCTGTTGCCATGGGACACCATCATGAGTGTCGGCATTTCGAAATGTGGCATGCATCTCACCATAGTCTGCATTGTCTAAAGCGTAGTTTGCTATACGCATCATGCAACCATCTGGATCGCCAGGCAGGCAAAAACCCCTGTTTTGGCGCGAAAATTTCATTGCACCAGATCCCATCGCGGCTGATCGCCAAAGCGATCTTGGATGAATTCAACCAGCAACCTGATACGCGCAGCAAGCTGACGACTGGGCGGATACAAAAGATACAGGGACAGAGGACCCGGCGCATAATCGCAAAGAACGCTGACCAATCGCCCGGTCTGCAATTCCGGCCCGGCGATAAATGTCGGTAATTCGGCAATGCCCAGCCCGGCAAGGGCCGCATCACGCAAAACTTCCGCGTTGTTGCAGCAAAACACGCCATTGACCTGTACCGCCACTGGCCCGTCCGGGCCGGTCATTTTCCAGCGTGCTCCGGACGGCAGGTTGCCGTAATGCAGACAGGGCAACCGCGCCAGATCACGAATATCGGTCGGTTCCCCATGCATTCGAATAAACTCGGGCGAGGCACACAGCACGCGACGCATCGGCACGATTTCATGATCGATCAGGGCAAGGGTTTCGGTCGGGCGGCTGATACGCACCGTCATGTCAAAACCGTCTGCCACCGGATCAATAAAGTGATCATCAAGCGACAGCTCGACCCGGATATCAGGATAGGTCCGGGCAAAATCGACCAATGCCGGCCCCAGATGCAACGTGCCAAAAGACATTGGCGCATTGATCCGGATATCCCCGGAAGGATGATCGCGATGTTCGCGGATGGAGTCTTCTGCGTCCCCCAGATCGGACAGAATGGCTTTCGCCCGCTGATAAAAGGCCTGTCCGCTTGGTGTGACCGATACTTTTCGCGTTGTCCGGTTCAGCAACTGAACGCCAAGATCGTCTTCAAGTGCCGCCACCGCGCGGTTGACCTGCGAACGTGATTGTCTGATCGCACGCGCGGCAGAGGCAAAACTTCCTTCTTCCACCACGCGCACGAAACTCTTGAGGCTGGCCAGCTTGTCCATGATGCGTCTTCCCGATTATCGCCCCGGTCGGCTCATATTGTCGCATAATATGCAACACAATGGCGATAATTACACGAATTGTCCCCTCAGTTGAAAAGGGTATTCTGTCTTCAACAACAGACAACCTCATGGAGGTAGAAGATGCTTATTAAAGTTGATGCAGATACCCGCGGCCGTGCCCAGTTTGGCTGGCTTGATTCCAATCACACATTTTCGTTCGGGCATTACTATGATCCGAACCGCATGGGTTGGGGTCCGCTTCGCGTTATCAACGAAGACCGGGTCATTCCCGGTGCCGGTTTTGACACCCATGGTCACAAGGATATGGAAATCATTTCCTATGTTCTTGATGGCGCCCTTGAACACAAGGACAGCATCGGCACCGGATCTGTCATCCGTCCGGGCCGCCTGCAACGCATGACGGCCGGGACCGGTATCCGCCATTCGGAATACAACCATTCCAAAACCGATCCGGTGCATTTCCTGCAAATCTGGATCATCCCCGAAGCGGCCGGTTTGGAACCGGGTTACGAGGAAAAGGAAATCGCACGCCGCGATACCGGTTCCGGCCTGACCCTGATCGGCAGCCGCGATGGCCGCGAAGACTCGATCACCATTCATCAGAATGTCGACCTTTATGTCGCCCATCTCAGTGATGGCGAAAGTGCCCAGCACAAGATCGGCAAAGGCCGCATCGCCTGGGTACAGGTCGCACGCGGCAGCCTGACGGTAAACGGTGAAACCCTTAATGCTGGTGATGGCGCTGCGATCAAGGATGAAGACGAACTTGTCTTCTCGGACGCGGACAACGCCGAAGCCCTTGTTTTTGACATGGCGGCCTGAAGCGCGAAACCCGCGTGCCCCATGGTTAGGAGAACGACCATGACTTCGTATAACGCAAACACCCGTTCGATCATCCCTGCCCTTGGCAATGTATGGTCAACCCTGCAACCGCTTTCGCCTGTCATTGTCCGTGTGACCACCGGCCTTCTGTTGGTCCCGCACGGTGCCCAGAAACTGTTTGGTGCCTTTGGTGGTTATGGCCTCGAAGGAACCGCAGGCTGGCTGGAAAGCATCGGCTTTGTTCCGGGCTTCCTGTTTGCCCTTGCCATCGGCCTTCTAGAATTTGTCGGCGGGCTGTTGCTGACGGTTGGTCTTTTGACCCGTCCGGTGGCAGCAGCAGTTCTTGTCTTTATGGCGATTGCTGTTTCAACCCATCTTCCAGCTGGCTACTTCTGGAACGAGGGTGGTTTTGAAATGCCGCTGATGTGGGGACTTCTTGCGCTGTCCGTGCTTATTCAGGGCGGGGGAAAGTTCTCTGTCGATCACAAGATCGGCCGTGAATTCTGATCACACCGCCAAATCCGTGCGTGCTTTCAACGGGCTGCCTTTATGGCAGCCCGTTTTTCGTTTGCTCCCCAAATGGGGATATTGCGCGCACCGGAAAATGGCGAAGATGGTGATCAAGCTACAGATCCAACCATTGCAAAGTGATCCGGAACGAAGCCATGAACATCGCGTCGCCCAGAAACAGTCAGAATGATATCGAAATCGCCGACGGACTGCGCCGCTGCAAAGGGGATAATGCATACCGCAAGCCGAATGCCGAAAAGCGTTTCCTACTGGTCGATGACAGTATCGAAGTACGCTTCTCCGTTCGCCGTGTCCTGCGCAGTGCCGGTGCCACTCACATAGACGTCGCTGAAAACGGCGAAATCGCGTTGCAGATGCTGGCCCAGGCGGGCCGCAAACAAACGCCTTATGACGTGGTGATTCTTGATTATATGATGCCCGGAATGTCAGGCATCGAATTGCTTTATGAGATCGAGCGCCGTGAAATCAAGAATGCCGAAGGTACACGCAAAATCATGTTGACCGGTTTCTATGACGCCAAGGTCAATGAAGAAGCCAAATCTGTCGGCGCGACCTTCGTTCTGAGCAAACCCTGTGATGCCGCCAGCCTGTCTGCAGCAATCGCTTAGAGAGCCATACAAGCAATGCCGCATAATGCCTCGATCATATTTGTTGATGATGACCTCAACGTTCTCAGAGGTTTACGGCGGCGTATGTTATCAATGCGTCCGAACTGGAAGATGCGCTTTTACGAAGGTGCGGAACAGGCGTTGATCGGACTGGAAGAACAGCCTGCAGACGTCGTCATTTCCGACATGCGCATGCCGTCCATGGACGGGGCAGAGTTCCTTCGAATCGTTGCAACACGCTGGCCGCAAACATCGCGCATTCTGTTGTCCGGCTATGCCGATGAAATCGCCATCCAGAATGGTGCTGCCGCGACCCATCATTTTTTGGCCAAACCCTGCACCGATAGCGACATCATCCACGCAGCCGAGCGCGGCCTGATCATGAACAGATATCTACGCGACCCTTTTCTGGTTGATTTGCTCTCCATCGTTCCGGGCGATCTGATGTGGCCAATAACCTTTCGTCGCCTGCATTCCATACTTCAATTCAGCGGTCCCAGTAGCCATGCCGAACTTACTGATTTCGCAAACGATCACCCGGCGTTAACGAACCTTGTCCATGAGCTTGCCCTGCGTGAGCAACTCATACCCGCGGACAGTCATCCCGACTTCATCAAGCTTCTTAAAATCTTGGGTATCGAAACCGTCAAGGCACTGTGCGTGCTGTGGTGCGAACTGGGACAACCCAGCCAGTTTGATGGCGAGCGGATCAGTGTCGACCTTCATCGTCCCCTTGTCCTGGGTCAGATGGCGGCCGAGATTGCACGACTTCGCAACCTTGAACCGGAATCTGTCGATCAGATCCGTGCCGCTGCTCTTCTGTGTCACATCGGCGATATTTTCACTGCCCGCGTTGTACCTGAAAAACATGCAGCCAGCCGCCATCGTGCAGATGTGGATAATTGCGACATCATATCAGCTGAAATCAGTGAAATGGGCTTTGCTCATCCGGCTGTATCAGCGTGCCTGTGTGCATGCTGGGGTTTTTCCCATCAGATCATTGAAAACATCGCGTTTCATCATCGTCCGGAATCCGCACCAACCGACAGGTCGGAAAGCTTGCTGATTGTATATGCAGCACAGCATTTTGCGCGCAAGGCAGGTGTTGATGGTGTGACACGCGCACAAAAATATGACCTCGCGCGTGGATTTATCACCCGATGCGGTGCTGCGGCTGATTGGCAGGTTTGGGAACGCGCCTGCATTGGCAAGCACGTCCCGCTGGAAGCAACCAAGCCTCATAATTTCTGAAACACGGCCTTCTGATCAAAGACCTGCCTGATTACCGAAGCAAACTGTTAAGGTCACTTGGCCCTTCAAGGAGATCCACATTGGTGTCAGTGGCGGCGTTTTGATCGGGCTTCGGCAACCGGATCACAAATTCCGCCCCGTCGATATAGTCCGCGGACAAGGTCAGGTCCCCGTTGAAATCATCCTGAATAAGTTTGCGACAGATCGGCAATCCCTGACCGGTGCCAACACCCCGTTCCTTGGTGGTAAAGAAGTAATCAAAAATGCGTTCCCGAATATTTTCGGGAACGCCCGCGCCATTATCACGCAAGCGGATATAGACATTGTCTTCATCAGACGTCACCTGAAGATCAATGCGCCCGCGGCGCTGACCTGTTTCACGGATGGCTTGTGACGCATTGACGATCAGGTTGATCAGCGCTTGCGACAAGTGGTTTCTGCGCCCACTGACTTCGGTGACATCGGACTGCATGACAACGTCCAGATCGGCGATATGTTTGACCTGGTTGCGCGTCAGGGTAACGGCGGTATCGATTTCCTCGGTAATCGAAATCGGCTCCACGGCATCGGTTGTCGGATGGGCAAATTTGCGAATACCGCGGACAATCTCGGCAATCCGGTTCAGGCCCTGAATGCTCTCGTCAATCGCCATCGGGACTTCTTCGGTAATGAAGTCGATCTTGGGTTTATCAAGATTGAGCCGTGCCGGTTCATCGGGATTGTTGCGGTCAATCGCACCAACCAGATCGGCAAAGCTGTCGGACAAGAATTCAAGATTGTTCTGGATATATTGTGCTGGCGTGTTGATTTCATGCGCAACCCCACCGGCCAAGGTGCCAAGCGCATGCATCTTGGCGTAATCGGCGGCTTCCTCGATCACTTCCTGTTCCTGGCGCGCTTTTTGGGCGGCCATATCGGCGGCAAAAATCTTTTGGCGCTGGCGAATCATGAAAGTTGCAAGAACTGCCATGACAATCACACCGACGAAAAACAGATAGGACAGGATCTGAATATCGGTTTTTACGACCGAGATATTGTTGGCGTTGTAAATCGAAACAAAGTTCGTTGTACGCACCACCGCCTGTTGCAAAGAGTCGTTCATCGGCTCAAGCAAGCGATACAACGCGCTCAGCTTTTCCTCAGGATCGGTGATGGTCGCCAACGCCGCGTCGATCTTGTCGATCTGAAGTTCAAGCTGTTTGATTGTTTCGGCGACTTCCGGCACCGTGAACAACACCTCGAACCCGTCACCATCACGCAGCAGGTAGACACGGCTGACCAGAATTTCATATTCCAGCAGGACGCGATCAACCACATCATCAGACAAACCAATCCGGCCGATTGCAGCCTCGATGTCACGCTGCACGACAAGAAACTGACGCTGCACCTGAAAAACCGCCCAGACGAAATTTTCGCGGTACTTGAACCGCTCATCGTCAAGCTGGTGGACAATCGCTGCCGACAGAAATCCGTAAAGCACGACAAACAGGACCAATGCGATAAACATGGCCCTGCCTGACTGCTTGAACAGGAATGACTTAATTTGCTGCATCAACAGACTTTACCTGCCAGACGGAATAAGCCCAATAGGTATCAGTCTGAAACCGCGCGTCGGCGTCATAGGGGAAGATGACCCAGAATGGCCCCTTTTCACGCACCGACATTTCGGCATCGTTGAGGTGATAGGCCAGAATGGCACCATCGTTGCGCAGAACATCCGCAGGCACCATCACGTTATAGTCGTTGAGTGCTGAAACACGCACGGTTTCCGCTTTCAGACCATAGGTGTCAAACAACGTATCAAAGGCAACACCACGGAACTTCTGTACCCCGTCAGTCCACTGGGTCGAGGTACTTATTTCGGTGGCCTGCAGCTTCATCAGTTCCTCAAGCGAAACATGGACAGTTTCACCATCAACCCTGGTCATGGACAATGTGCCACCCGCCACAGACGGGGCGACATGAAATCCGATCAGTGCGATCACCATCGCAACCAGTTTAAAGGCGCTTTTCATCATTTTTTTCATGCTCCATCACACGATTATACACAGTGGTTGCCAGCAATTGTTTTTCAATGCCTGCACCGGGAATTTTGACGCGATATCAATCAGCCAGATGCCTGAAGGGGTATGATTGCGGTCTCTTCCCACTCTTCGAGTGATACCGGTACACCAAGGTGGAAACCTTGCAGTTCTGTAATCCCGTAAACCCGCAGCCTTTCGACGACACCGGGGTTTTCGATACCCTTGGCGGAAATCGAAAGACCCATTTTCGAGCAGACCTGTGCAATCCATTCAACAAAGGCATCATCGAGAAAATCTGTCATGGTGCCGCGCACCAGATCGCGATCAAGCTTGATGCCGGCAAAGACTTCCTGACGTAGCAGATCAAGCGAATTGTTCCCCGATCCGAAATCATCAATCAGAAGCGCAATACCGCGTTCGCGCAAACGCGTGGCGTTTGCCAGCATCTCAAGATCATTTGACAGCAATTGGCGTTCGGGAATTTCATAGGACACGGTCACCCCGCGCATCCGCATCTTTTCATAGAAGCGAATGAGCAGCTCAAAGAATTGCGGTGTCTTCAGAGAAAACAGCGACAAATTGACCGCAAGGTTGGCCTGATCACCCATAAGTGCACGATAGCGCGGTGCCTGATCAATCATGATGGCCATCAACTGACTGCCAAGGCGGTTGATCACCGGATTGTCCTGGGAGGCTTCGATGATCTCGTCGATGCCAAATTCCTTTTCAAGAGATGGCATGCGACACAGGACCTCTGCCCCGCACAGGCCAAGGTCGCTTGCACGAAAACGCGGCTGCAGGACGGTGTGGAAGTCTGCCCGGTCAATGGCGTTATTGACCATCAGGGCCGTTGGGCCCGAAGAAACCTTTTTAACCACCACGCCGGTATTGAGAATACGGTCAATCGCTTCCTTAAGGACGGCGACCGATACCGGCTTGGCCAGAACGCGTGTCACCATGGCCTGATTGATCGCCTCACGCAGCGACAGGCTGGAGACGTTACCAGACAACAACATCCGGTTGATGCCGGGTGCCATGCGCGCTGACTGTTTGAGAAAGGAAATACCGTCAATATTCGGCATCACCAGATCGGCAATGATCAGGTCGGTCCGGTCGCGGTTTTTCGCCAGCCAATCCAGTGCAGCCTGCCCGTCTGTATGGGTGACGAATTCAAAGCAGCCCGACAGGGTACGACGTACCGCAGCCAGCAACTTTTCATCATCATCGACCATCAGAATGACGGGCCGTTGTTTATCAACCTGATCCATAAATGGACATCTCCGGAACGCGATCACCGCGGTAATCTTCTCAAGACAGCCCCGCCTAAATGCGTGCTATACAAATAGCGGAGCTTTGAACGTTCGCAGATTAGTGTCAGACTACCTTTCTCCAATATCCCCATTTGTGGAGGGCGCTTTTGATGACGGCCAAAAAGACGGTCCGGATTGCCTTTGTCGATGATGACGAAAATCTTCTGTCGTCTCATCGCCGCAATTTTGCCCGCCTGCGCCCGGACTGGGAGGGGGTCTTTGTCAATGACCCGATTGCCGCGCGTGATGCCATCATCGCCGATCCGGATGTTTCGGCAGTCATCCTTGATATCCACATGCCAGGCATGACCGGCCTTGAACTTGCCGCCGAACTGCGCACGGCCCGCAAGGAATTGATCATTGTGATGCTGACGGGATATGCCGATCTGCAATCAGCACTGCTGGCGGTCAATGAAATCGGCGTCTTTCGCTTCTATCCCAAACCAACCATGCTCGAGACGATGCTCGATGACATCGAAACCGAGATCAAAAGCCGTCTCGGCCAAAGCGATGATACCCTGCCGACCGAGTTTCTCGACCTGTTTGAGCTGGGCGTGATTGCGGTTGACGAGACCCTGACCATCCTGCATCTCAATTCACAGGGTGCCGAGGTTCTCAGGCGGTCCTCACTGGTCCGATCCGGCCCGCAAGGACGCCTGATCATTGACCCAAGCCCGGAAGGACTGACGAAATTTCTTGTGCCGCCGGGCAAAACCGTTCCCCGCAGCCATCAGAGCTTCTCGCTCGAACGTGACGGTGAAAAGCTGTCGCTTCTTATTCGCCGGGTCCCCAAAAAAGCCGATAGCAAACAAAGCTTCATGATCATTCTGGTTGACCCGGCCCAGCAGCGTCCGCCTGCGGTCGACGATCTGATGGATCTGTTTGGCCTAACCCGATCCGAAGCCAAACTGACCCAAAAACTGGCCGAGGGACTGGCCCTTGATCAGGCCGCAGAACTGGTCGGAATCTCGCATTCTTCGGCACGCACTTATCTTAAGACCATCTTCTCGAAAACCGGCGTGAACCGACAGCCGCAACTGATGAAAACGGTGCTTTCAAGTATTCCGTCCTTGCGCTAACGCCCTGTAAATTAGTGCTTAAACAACGTCATCCGACCAAAGACCCACACCATAAAAACTTGAAAACGCCACCAATACATCTACCCTGAGTTAATAAGCACAGGGTCTTGAATGCTGGGGTGGGGCACAGGAGTTGACTGGACATAGCGACACATCAGAACCGTCGTCAAAACCGTCCTGGGCCTGTCATCGGTCAACGTTAGACCATAACCGATCTGTCAAACGGGCATGCGATATTCTGTTTGCCGGGATCGGGTTGCTGGTGCTTTTCCCTGTTCTGATGATCATTGCGGTCTTGCTGTTCGGATCTGGCTTTCACAATCCTCTGTTTTTGCAAAAACGGGTTGGTCTTGACGGTCGGATCTTTGTCATTTTCAAGTTCCGGACTTTACGTGATCGCACCTGCCGCCCACTTTCTGCACGCGGCTTGCGATTTGCAGAAACGCTCAGTTCCATTTTGCGTATCACCGGTCTTGATGAATTGCCGCAATTCATCAATGTGCTGCGCGGCGATATGTCGCTGGTCGGACCGCGTCCGCACAGCCTTGCCGATCATCATCGATTTGCCCAACGCATTCCCGATTATGCCGTCCGGCTTGCGATAAAGCCGGGCATGACCGGATGGGCGCAAATTCAGGGCTGGCGCGGCCCGGTCTGCAGCGATGATCACTTGCAGGCGCGCGTTGCCTGCGATCTTGAATATATCCGCCGCCAGACCCCTCTGTTTGATTGCGCCATTCTGGTCCGCACGGTTGTCCTTCCCTTCAGGACGCTGGCGCGATATCGGGCGCAACGCCAGCCCCAACACGCACTCAAACCCTGTCTTGGCCATGACCGGCGGCTGGTGTAATGCGTAAATTCGTGATGTTCGCCGCACTGCTCTGTGCAAGTGTCGTGGCCCCTGCCGTCGCAATGGAATATCCCGAAGACGCTGGTGGCATTCGTCTTGGTCGAATTCTGGCAACCCCGTCGGTTGAATTCGGCACGCGATATGACAGCAACATCTTCCAAAGCGATACCAATCCGACCGGTGACGTCATCACAACCTTGACCCCGCGTCTGGCCCTGCAAGGCGACTGGCGGGTTTTTCGCCTGCATTTGGCAGCCGGTGGCGAGCTTGGCTTTTTTGCCGACTCATCTAGTGATGACTATCAGGACATTGAGCTCAGCACTGCGGGCAGCCTTGATCTCGGTGCGACATCCGTTGAAGGCGGGATTCAGCTTAAACGCGCCCATGACCCGCGCGGCAGCAACGATGTGCCGACCAGTGCCACAGAGCCCGTTATTTATCGTGATATCAGCGCCCAGATTGGCGGCCGCCATATCACCAACGGCCTGCATTACGAATCACAGTTTGCACTTCGCCGTCTTGATTTTGACGACAGCACCGCGCGCAACGGATCGATCATCCGCAATGATGATCGTGATCGCCTTGAACTGCGCGAGACGCTCCGTATTCTGTGGCCGCTTGATCTTGGGCGTGAGGCTTACGGCGAAATCACGTTTAACCAGCGGCAATATGATCGGACCCCTGATGATGGTGGACGCATCCGCGATTCTGCGGGGTATCAAGTGCTGGGCGGCATTCGCCTTGATCTGACCGATCTGATCACGGCCGATCTGGCGGCAGGCTGGATGAACCAGACCTATGCCGACCCGGCCTTTGGCGATATCGGGGATTATACCTTGCGCGGCGATTTCGACTGGTCGGTCACCCGCCTGACCAATATCACGTTCAATGCTGCCCGAACTGTGCGCGAAACGACCCAGACCGGCGCCAGTGGCATTCTGGCCTTTGAGGCAGGAGCAGGTATTTCCCATGAACTGCGCCGGCGATTGACCGTTTCACTCCGCGCCGACTACAGCGCAGAAACCTTCCAACAGACCACGCGGCGTGACAACACCAGTCGGTTCGGGGTTGGCATTGGCTATGAGCTTAATCGCCTTGCCCGGATCGAGGGTGGCCTCGCCTACGATCAGCGAAATTCAAACAGCGCGGGTGAGGATTATGAACGCCTGCAAAGCCACATCCGCCTCAAGCTGGAGATGTAAATGACCATACCAAAGCCACGCTTGTTTAATGGCTTGCGCACGGCCCTGATCACGCTGATCGCCTTGATCGCAATGACGATGACGGCAAAGGCCCAAACCATCTATGTCATGGACAGCGGCGATACGGTGCGGGTCACGGTGTTTGGCGAACCGGATCTGTCAGGCGAATTCGAGGTCGATGCCACGGGCAGGCTAAACCTTGCGCTGATCGGGCCGGTAAGCGTGCGCAACCTCACCACAGATCAGGCGCGCCAGAAAATCCATGACGCCTATCTGGATGGTTATTTGCGTCATCCCGATATTGCTGTCGAAATCATCGCCTTTCGCCCGTTCTTCATCATGGGGGAAGTCAATCAGCCGGGATCCTATGATTATGTGCCGGGGATGAATGTGCTTAATGCCATCGCGGTCGGCGGCGGGCTCACCTATCGCGGGGATGAGGATGACATCGAAATACTGCGTGGTCATGATGCATCGCGCGTCGTTATCCCGGCAACGCTCGCCACCATCGTCATGCCAGGCGACATCGTACGCGTGGCCGAGAGGTACTTCTAAATCACTGCAAAAAGACGGCTTTCCAGCACAATCAACTGTGGATTTTAGATCAGAACGCAGGGGTTTTAGAACTGCTCCATATATCGTCGGATTTTCCGCTGTTTTCTGGATCAACCATCTTTACCTGCGCCCGTTTTCCATGATGAAATCGCGCTCACGCCATCAAGAGATGGCAAACAGATAAAAACTAAAACGATTTTGCCCCACGCAACGGAGTTCACGAAACATGTCCGGGAAAACAGAAACGCGCCATGGCGGACGCATTCTGGTCGATCAACTGGCCCTGCACGGGGCTGAACGCGTCTTTCTTGTCCCGGGCGAAAGCTATCTCGCCGTGCTTGATGGGCTTGTCGATCATCCGGGCATCGATCCGATCATTTGCCGTCAGGAAGGCGGGGCCGCCATCATGGCAGAGGCCTACGGCAAGCTCACCAATAAACCCGGCATCTGCATGGTCACCCGTGGTCCCGGTGCCACCAACGCATCGGCCGGCGTTCATGTCGCCCATCAGGACAGCACACCAATGATCCTGCTGGTCGGGCAGATCGGGCGTGACATGGTTGATCGCGAAGCGTTTCAGGAAGTCGATTACCGCAAAATGTTCGACCCATTGGCAAAGTGGGTCGGGCAGATTGATGACATCAACCGCATTCCGGAATATATCAGCCACGCCTATCACATCGCGACATCCGGTCGCCCCGGCCCTGTGGTTCTGGCGCTTCCCGAAGACATGCTGTCTTCAAGCACAGATGTTGCCGATGCCAAACCCTACGTCCCGGTTGAGGCCAAAACAGCGCCTGAAGATGTCTCTCGCTTCCGTGACGCTCTTGCGAAATCCGCAAAGCCGGTCATGATCGTTGGTGGGGGTGGCTGGACCCGCGAAGCGACTGAAAACCTTAAATCGTTTGCAGTTCGTAACAATGTGCCGATTGCGACAAGCTTCCGCTGTCAGGACTATATCCCCAACACGCACAGCCACTTCATTGGTGATGTCGGGATCGGCATCAACCCGAAGCTGGCCGAGCTCATCAAGGACAGTGATATTGTGATCCTTGTCGGATCGCGCATGGGGGAAATGACCAGCAGCGGCTATAGCCTGCTTGATATCCCCTGCCCGAAACAGAAACTGGTCCATGTTTACAGCGGCCCGGATGAGTTGGGCCGGGTTTATCGCCCCGATGTTGCAATCAATGCGTCCCAGCGATCTTTCCTGCGCGCCATCGCCATGATGGAGCCGGTGGATGGATCGGCCCGCGATGACATGATCGAAACCGCACACGCCAACTACATCGCCTTTTCCACCCCGGTTGAAACCCCGGGCGATGTCAAAATGGCCCATGTGGTGGCGGAACTGCGTGAAAAACTGCCCGACAATGCGATTGTCACCAATGGGGCGGGCAACTACGCCGCCTTTTTGCATCGCTTCTTCCGCTATCGCGAATACCGCACCGAACTGGCCCCGACATCGGGCTCGATGGGTTATGGGCTTCCGGCCTCGGTCTCGGCCAAGCTCGCCCATCCGGACCGTCCGGTGGTGTGTCTTGCCGGTGATGGGTGTTTCTTGATGCACGGGCAGGAATTTGCCACCGCCGTGCAGTATGGCGCGAATATCATCACGCTGGTCGTCAATAACGGCATGTTCGGCACCATTCGCATGCATCAGGAACGCAACTATCCCGGCCGTGTGTCTGGCACCGAACTGCACAACCCGGATTTCGCCGCCTACGCCAAGGCCTTTGGCGGATACGGTGAAACCGTCACCAAAACCTCGGATTTCGGCCCTGCCTTCGACCGCGCAGTCGCCTCAGGCAAACCAGCGATCTTGGAAATCCAGGTGGACCCGCAGGCGCTTACCCCGATCAAAACCCTTGATCAGATCCGCGCGGGCACCTAAGTCGATTTAATTGTTTCGAAAATGCAATAAGCGAGATCAGCTTTTGGGAATGCTGATCTCGCCGCTTTCAAGCCCAGCTTTCAGCGCATCGACCGCAACGGCAAGTTTTTCATCAACCACATGCAGATAGGCCGTCCAGTCGGAAAGCTTGGAAAGCTCTTCCTTGCCATCGGAAATGCCCCGCAGCCCAATCAGCGGCACGCCAAACTTATGGCACGCACGCAGGATGGCAAAACTTTCCATATCAACCATGTCGGCATCAATGACGTCATAGGCCGCGCCTGACACCACATTGGCCCCGGTCGATAAACGGGCTTCGGGGATACCGGGAATGCGCAACGCCATCTCGATTTCGGCGGGCAGATCGACAAACGGCGTGCAGCCCTTCTCAAAGCCCAGAACCGATGCATCCATATCGCGATAGGATACCGAAACGGCCTGATACACCTCGGCCTGCTCAAGCGTGCGTGACCCGGCCGATCCCAAAGTCACGACAAGATCAGGCAAGTCATCCGACAGCTTCAATTCGGTCAATGCCGCGGTCAGATTGATCGCAGCCTCCACCGGCCCAACCCCGATCATCAAGGGCGTAAACCGCTCCTTGAGGTGGTCGCCATATTCCGCCGGTGCCGCCATTGCGAACAACACGTTATGGCCTGCGACATCATGAAGGTATCCGCGCATCTTTGACTTTCCGCATTCTTGAAATCAGAACCCGCAGCATAAAGGCCGGGCAACATTTCCGCAGCCCCAAAATCACGGCATCACTGTCAGTGTAACGTGATCGCATCAGGCGGCGACAGAACGGGTCGGAACGAACAGTTTGGCGAGATAACCGAAGCCCACAACAAGCGCGATCACGTCAAACAAAGCCATGGTCGATACGCCAATCGCGGCAAACCCGGTATTTTCAAGCAGTGGCTCGAAGCACTGGTCATTGATTTCCATAAACAGCCCGATGATGAGCAGGTAGGCGCCATAACGCTCTGAAAGTTCGTTGAGATCATGCTGTTTCTCGGCAATCTCTTCGCCATAAGCTCGTTTCGCCAACATTTCGCGCATCTCAAGGAACACGCCAAAGGCAACCAGAATGACGGCGACATCTTCTTCAAGCGTCACATCAGCATCGAATATGCCAGCCTCAAACGCAAAGGTCAGCGTGGCAAGGTGTGCCCAGCCGGTCATCACCACCATTGCCATCACAACAAAGGTCCAGATCGCCAACGAAACCGGATGAATGGTGAAAAGGAAAAACAGCTTTGTCATTGGTTCGCCCCAACAAATGCAAAAACGCACCCCTGCCGGTTTCGGCATGGTAAAAATCATCCTTACGCGCACTATCCGCGGATGCCAACTGACAAAGCAATTTTGGGAGGAAATTGGCGCACCCGACAGGATTCGAACCTGTGGCCTTTGCCTTCGGAGGGCAACGCTCTATCCAGCTGAGCTACGGGTGCGCAATATGTGGGGCCATGACTGGAATGTGTGGCCCGAGCGGTTTGGGTGATACAGGTTTTGGCCTGAACGGGCAAGGGTTTTCGAACCCCGATACCCGCTCAATCATCCCCGCTCCCGGTTAAGGTAACCTTGGCAGGTTGTGGCTGCAATCAGCTTTCGACATCACGGCGTTCATAGGGGTCACGCACCACCCAGGTGCCATCCCATTCACGGTCCTGTTCGCGCCGCTCAAGGCGCTCCATGCGGTTCATCATCAGCTGTGCGGCAAAGTCGCTGTCATCAAACGCGATGACTTCTTCATAGAGCGGCCGGGCCGCATCGAAATTGCCATCGCGGTAATGCGCCATGGCGGTTTCGTACTTGCTGCGCCATTCACGCCGTTCTTCAGAAAGCTGTCCGCCTTGCGCCAGAACTTCGTAAAGGAAGACGACCTTTTCAGTACCCAGCAGCACCACATGATCAAGGTCGCGCATTTCGACCTCGCCCGACGCCATGCTGGCCGTTTCGTGGGATGCCAGAATTTGCGTGCCATAGACCCGGTTGGCCTTTTCCAGACGGTTGGCATAGTTCACGCAATCGCCAACCACGGTATAGGCGCGTGATTTGTCCGTACCGATGGAACCGACCACGACCTCGCCGGTCGCAATGCCGACACGGATTTCAAGCCCATGATCACCGATCAGTTCGGCATATTTGGTCTTAAGCGCGTTAAAGCGTGCGACCTGTTCAAGGGCCGCCTGACAGGCATGCTTGGCATGGGCCCCTTCGCCGCAGAAGGGCGGGCCCCAGAAGCCGATCACGCGGTCACCAACAAAGTTGTCGATAATGCCGCTTTGATTGGCAATCGGTTCGGTCATCGCGGTGAGATAATCATTCAGGAAATCAACAAGCTTTTCCGGCGGCGTATGTTCCGCCAGCCAGTCAAACCCGGTCAGGTTGACGACACTGACGGTCATCACGCGCTTTTCGGAGTTCTCAAGCGCGGTTTCCTGATTGATCAGATTATTGATGACTTTCGGATCGACATATTTGCCAAACCGTTCGCGCATCCGGAACCGTACGCGGAGTTCACGGGTCATGCGGTTGAAGGCATCGGCCAACCGGCCAAAGTCACCCTTGGAGCTGAATTCAAGCTTGGTATCAAGCTTGCCCGACTGAATGGAATTCAGCGCACTCGTGGTTTTGCGCACGGCAACCACCACCGCATGCGCCATGTAATAGGCAAGAGAAATACCGATAATGACGGCGGCCAGCATCATGATGAATTCGGCCTGAATCAGGAAGTCTTCGCGCTTTGAAACGTTTTCAACTGTCTGTGCGGCGTAATCTTCAAGCAGCCGGATTTCATTGCGCAGGTTCAGCACAATAATCCGATGCAGACCGCGCACGGTGTTTTCCTGTGACCGGGC
The DNA here is from genome assembly GCF_000300275.1 of Thalassospira profundimaris WP0211. Classification (GTDB taxonomy): domain Bacteria; phylum Pseudomonadota; class Alphaproteobacteria; order Rhodospirillales; family Thalassospiraceae; genus Thalassospira; species Thalassospira profundimaris. The sequence continues at coordinate 409,694 of NZ_AMRN01000001.1, forward strand.
ATCGGCAAGGTTTCCTGCCCGCACCTGATCAAGCAGGCGTTCAACGCCCAAGGAAAACTGTGCCGATACATCGGCAAATTCCCGCATGCGCACATCAAGATCAAACAGCACACCCTCGTCAAAGTGACCGGATGCCTGCGCCCGACCAAGGGCAGCAAAGGTAAAGGATTTGCGGAAGGCCTGTTCGATCTGGGTTTGTTTGGCTTCGATTTCGATCTCGATGCCATTCAAAAGCGATGTCTGCGGTCCGTCACTTTCGACCACCCGCATGTAACGATCAATCAGCGAAATCTGTTCAAGCTGGCGCGCACGCACGTCCGAAAGCGAGTCCTTAACCGGCGTGACGTAGCGCGACACCGCCTCAAGATCACCATTGATGCCAAGGGACTGGATCACGGAGAAACCGGTGGCCACAACGAGCCACACGACAAAAAAGGCCGCGACACCCAGGAACTTCGCCCGAATGGTCCTTAGCATGCCGGTCCTGATCCTCCGGTTAAGTGATGTTGCATCATCAATTGCTGCTTGGCATATCGGAACGAAACAGCGGTTCGACAACCTGCATAATGCCTTGCAACTATTTAAAAAAGGCTACCTGATCATTGATTGAGGGTCAAAAAGCAATCAGTTGCTGGTGCAGGAATAATTTTTCCGATCCTCGCTGTCGACAACCCAGCGGCGAATATCCTCGATCACCACCGGCCCGTTCAGATCCCGCAACAACATGTGATAGCCCGCCCGATAAAGGCAACGGTGATAGTCGGGTAAACCGAGACTGGACAGCTGATCATCAAGTGCCGCAACGGCCTTGGGCGGGATCACCTGATCCTGCATGCCCGACAGCAAAAGCGTTGGCACAGATATATCCCCGGCCCGAACGCGCGCCAAATCCATGATATCGGCAACACCGGCAAGCAAATCGACCCGGACTGAAGACATCATGTGCGGGTCACGCGACAAGCGACGCAACATTTCGATATTGTCCGACGGCCAGATATCAAGTCCCCGCCCGGTCAGCGGCAACCATGGCAGGCTGTGCGACAGGATCGAAAGCGGTGCGGTCTGATACCACGGCATCATGTTCCGGTTCCAAACTGCCGGTGCCACCAAAACCAGACCATCCATCAGATGCCCGCGTGTGGCGGCGGTGATGATCGCCACCGCCCCGCCCATCGAATTCCCCAGAAGGTAAATCGGTGTGTCAGGATAGCGGGCGCGCAACAGCGTCAATGCATCGCTGGCATCATTAACAAGGCTCGCCGTGCCCGACCAGAACGGACGGGCAGACGTACGGCCAAAGCCCCGCTGATCATAAGCATAGATCGCGATGCCCTTTGGGCCGACCTGTTCACCCAACTCCATGAAGGCATTGGCATAATCACCCATCCCGTGCAGACCAAGGATCACCGCATCGGGATGTTCAAGATCGCCCCAGCTTTGTAATGGCAACTCCGTACCATCGGCCGCAACAAAAACGTCTGGCCCAAGCACGGTCTGGGCAATCGGTGGTCCCGCCGGGCGAACGGTTGGCGCACAGGCACTTACCAACCCGGCAAAGAACAACATCGCACAAAGGCGGACAACAGGGCGCAATAAACACGGTGACAAGACGGCGACCAACCCTACGCAGGAAACAGAGACACTTAATGAAGGTTATAATGCGTTCGCCCGCAAGGTATTGTCACACATTACATATTCCAATCAGGCAGTCGGGTTATTGAGGAAATTCTGGTTTAAGGTTTAACCAATCGGCCCGATCTAGTAGAACTACACTAGGTTCAGCGGGTTTTTAAATCCAATGACAGACGCAGACATTGGGTAATATGCCTTGTTGCCATATCGATCGTTCCACACGTTTTCCAACGAAAGGATACGACCATGAGCATGAAAGAAGCTTACGAGAAAAAACTGGAAGCCCAACTCAATGAGTGGAGTGCCCAGATTGACAAGCTTAAGGCGCAGGCTGAGTTGGCAGAAGCCGATGCACAAATACAGTATCAGAAACAAGTCAAAGAGCTCCGCGCCATGCAAGACGAGGCCGAGCAGAAGCTTAGAGAATTGCAAAAATCAAGCGATACCGCCTGGCAGGATATGAAAGCTGGCATGGATAACGCTTGGGACTCGATTGAAGCTGCGATGAAGGTGGCTTATAGCAGGTTCAAGTGATCAAGCAGATCAAGACGCAATCACACAAAACCCCGCAAGTCTTCTTGCGGGGTTTTGTGCATGATTACGAAAACGCAACGAACTAGGCAGCCTTGCCGGCACCTGCGCGTTGCTTGTTATTATCGCGGGTCAGCATCAAGAAGATGTCTTCAAGATCGCCTTCCTCGGTCGACAGATCCTTGATCGCAAGGCCACAGCCATGGATCGCCTCAAGGATTTCCGCCATCTGCGTGTTGCTTGGGCGGTAATGAAGCGCGATCTGGTTTTCCGATTTAAGCTCTGCCCCCCAGGGCGACAGGGCGTCGGGTACTGCGTTCAGTTCGTTGTTCACGGTCAGAACCAGCGTCTTGTGATCAATCCGGCGCAGCAGGCTGCGCTTGTCTTCATGGGCAATGACATTGCCCTGATTGATGATCGCGATCTCGTCACAGAGTTCTTCGGCTTCTTCAAGGTAATGCGTGGTCAGAACAATCGTGACGCCCGCTTTGTTCAACTCCTTGACGTAAGCCCAAAGCTGCTGACGCAGTTCGATATCCACACCCGCCGTCGGTTCATCAAGAACCAGAACGGGCGGCGTGTGCACCATCGCCTTTCCGACCAGAAGACGGCGACGCATCCCGCCCGAAAGCGATCTTGCGTACGAGTCTGCCTTGTCGGCGAGTCCGATGGCGGCAAGAATCTCGTCCGTGCGGCGTTCGGATTTCGGCACGCCATAGAGGCCCGCCTGCAATTCCATCACCTGACGCGGGGTGAAAAATGCATCCAGATTGAGTTCCTGGGGCACAATCCCGATGGAGCAACGTGCAGCGCGCATCTGGGCTTCGATATCATTGCCCCAGATTTTTGCCGTACCGCTGGTCTTGGTGACAAGACCGGCCAAGATGTTGATAAACGTAGACTTTCCGGCACCGTTCGGGCCCAGCAGGGCAAAAAACGAGCCGCGCGGAATCTTGAGCGAAACGTTATCAAGGGCGAGTTTTTCGCCGTTTGATCCCTTATAGACCTTTGTCAGCCCCTCGACTTCGATGGCATAGTCGGGCATTGCAGTCATATGTCCGTGATCTCCACTCTTTTCCGCGTCGCTTGTTTGCGCTAAGACCATGAGGCGCCATGAGCACGCGGAAGTATTGATTGAATATGCCCAATCGGTATCATTCCCGGGAAACCGGGGTCAATGCTGTCCACAGTGCGCGGCCAATCCCGATGGTCATACAAGCCTGAAAAAGGCAAACTTGGAACTGGATATATGAAGATCACCGAAGAAATCAAAGTCGGCACGCTAAATGTTGCCTGCGACGGCGGAAAAGGTCACCTTGGGCACCCGACCGTTTACCTTAATCTTGAGGAAAAAGGCGAGGTGGTCTGCCCGTATTGCTCGAAAAAATATATCTTCGACAAATCCTTGGCCGAGCACGCAGCCCACTAATCCAATACGCACCTTTTTAGGTACAGTATGGGGCCAGACCTTACCAGTGCTTGCGCACAGATGGTCTGGCAGACCATATATTGTCACCTGCCTATGCTGTCGTGAACGCCATCACGGCCAATCCACGGGGAACTTCCATGACGTCTTCTGCACCTAACAGCTTCCGCGCTCTGCCCGATCCGGACGGGCATTTCGGCAATTTCGGCGGACGCTTTGTCGCCGAAACCCTGATGCCGCTGATCCTTGAGCTGGAACAGGCCTACAAGGACGCCAAGGCAGACCCCGCGTTTAAAAAAGAGATGGATTACTATCTCCGTCACTATGTTGGCCGTGAAAACCCGCTTTATTTCGCCGAACGCCTGACCGAGGAACTCGGCGGTGCAAAGATCTATTTCAAGCGCGAGGACCTCAACCATACCGGCGCGCACAAGATCAATAACTGCATCGGCCAAATCCTGCTGGCCAAGCGCATGGGCAAAACCCGTATCATCGCCGAAACCGGCGCCGGTCAGCATGGCGTTGCGACCGCGACTGTATGCGCACGCTTTGGCCTGCCTTGCACGGTCTATATGGGCTCGAAGGATATCGAACGTCAGTCGCCCAACGTGTTCCGCATGCGCCTTCTCGGTGCAGAGGTCAAACCGGTCGTTTCCGGTTCGAACTCGCTGAAAGATGCGATGAACGAAGCGCTGCGTGACTGGGTCACCAACGTCGAAGATACCTTCTACATCATCGGTACCGCGGCTGGCCCGCACCCCTATCCGGAAATGGTCCGTGATTTCCAGTCGGTCATCGGCAATGAAGCCCGCCGACAGATCATGGAAGCTGAAAATCGCCTGCCCGATCAGGTGATCGCATCGGTTGGCGGCGGGTCGAACGCGATTGGCCTGTTCCACCCGTTCCTTGATGACAAGGGTGTCGAAGTTGTCGGTGTCGAGGCCGCCGGTCACGGCGTTCATACCGGAAAACATGCCGCAAGCCTTTCGGCGGGCAAGCCGGGCGTTCTGCACGGCAACCGTACCTACTTGCTGATGGATGACGACGGCCAGATCAAGGAAGCCGATTCGATTTCGGCCGGTCTGGACTATCCGGGCATCGGGCCGGAGCACAGCTGGCTTAAGGATATCGGTCGCGCGCGTTATGAACCAATCACCGACAAGGAAGCCCTTGCCGCCTTCAAACTCTGCTCGGAACTCGAAGGCATCATTCCCGCACTGGAATGCAGCCACGCGATCGCGCAGATCATGAAAGAAGCCCCGAAAATGGGCAAGGACAAGATCATCCTCATGTGTCTGAGTGGCCGGGGTGACAAGGACATCTTTACCGTGGCCGAAGCACTGGGAGTAGAATTGTGAGCGACGCTATCATCGGCGGCCAGGACCGCATCGCCAAACGTTTTGCCAAGCTCAAGGAAGAAGGCCGTGCCGGTCTGGTAACCTTTATCACCGCAGGCGATCCCGACCCGGAAACCTCGTTTGAAATCCTCAAACAGCTGCCAGAAGCCGGTGCCGACATCATCGAACTGGGCATGCCGTTTACCGATCCGATGGCCGATGGCCCCGCCATTCAGGAAGCATCGCTGCGCGCGCTTGCCGCTGGCATGCATATGCGCAAGACGCTGTCGATTGTGCGCGGTTTCCGCGATCAGGATCATGATACGCCGATCATCCTGATGGGCTATTACAATCCGATCTATATCTATGGCGTTGCCGAATTTCTTGAAGATGCCCGCAATGCCGGGGTTGATGGCCTGATCGTTGTTGATCTGCCGCCCGAAGAAGATGCAGAGCTTTGCATTCCGACCGTAGAAAAGGGCCTGTCCTTCATTCGCCTGACCACGCCGACCTCTGATGACAAGCGTCTTCCGAAACTTGTTCAGAATACCTCGGGCTTTGTTTACTATGTCTCGGTTGCCGGTGTGACCGGTGCCGGATCTGCCAGCAATGACCAGATTGTCGAAGCAATGGGACGCCTGCGTCGCCATACCGATCTGCCGATTGCGGTCGGGTTTGGCATCAAGACCGCAGCCCAGGCAGCCGACGTGGCAAAACAGGCCGATGCAGCTGTTGTCGGATCGGCAATCGTATCAAAAATTGCCGAAAGTCTTGACGAAAACGGCAAGGCCACCGATAAGACCGCCTCTATGGTTACCGGCCTTGTGCGTGAACTTGCAAACGGGGTCCGAAACGCGCGCAAATAGATGGCGCTGCGTTTGAAAGAACCGATATAGACAGAACCAAGGATCAGTATCCGATATGTCGTGGCTGACTGAATTCGTCCGTCCAAAGATTCAGAAACTTGTTCGCCGCACAGATGTGCCCGAAAACCTCTGGCACAAATGCAAATCCTGCGAACAGATGATCTTCCATCGCGATCTGGCAAAGAACAATCATGTTTGCCAGCATTGCGGTCATCACATGCGCATTTCCGCCAAGGAACGTCTCGAAACCCTGTTTGATGGTGGCAAGTACCAAACCATCGAACTGCCGAATGTTCCGGTCGATCCGCTGAAATTCCGCGATCAGAAGAAATATACCGACCGCCTCAAGGCGGCCCAGGCCAAGGCAACCTTCAAGGATGCGCTGGCTGTGGCCCATGGCGAAGTCGGTGGTCACCCGACCGTGATTGCCGTTTTCGATTTCTCCTTCATGGGTGGATCGATGGGCATCGCCGTTGGCGAAGGCATCGTTGCAGCGGCTGAACTAGCCTGTGTGCAGGATGCGGCCCTGATCGTCGTTCCGGCATCGGGTGGCGCGCGTATGCAGGAAGGCATTCTCAGCCTGATGCAGATGGCACGCACCACGGCCGCGATTGAAAAGGTCAAGGAAAAGGGCCTGCCCTATTTCGTGCTCCTGACCGATCCGACCACTGGCGGTGTTTCGGCATCCTTTGCCATGCTGGGTGATATCCAGATCGCAGAGCCGGGCGCACAGATCGGCTTTGCCGGGCGCCGCGTGATCGAAAGCACGATCCGCGAAAAACTGCCAGATGACTTCCAGACGGCCGAATACCTTCTGGAACATGGCATGGTGGATATGGTCGTGCCGCGTTCGGAACTGAACGCGACATTTGGCCGCCTGATCGACATGATCCGTCGCACCAAACCGGGTGCGGCTGTGGTGCCGATCAAGGACGCCAAGGCCAAATCGACCAAATCCAAAACTCCGAGTGCGGATAAATAACTTGGCGGGCAGCGACGCAATCCTTGCTCGCCTTGGCAAGCTGCACCCGAAAGTCATCGATCTTTCGTTAGGGCGGATTACCCGGCTGCTTGAAAAGCTGGGCAATCCGCACCTTTCACTCCCTCTCGTCATTCATATCGCCGGCACCAATGGCAAGGGATCGACCCTTGCCTATCTGCGCGCGATCTATGAGGCAGCGGGACTTCGGGTGCATTGCTCCACATCCCCGCATCTGGTGCGTTTTCATGAACGCATCACCCTTGCCGGCCAGATGATCTCCGAAGAAGCCCTGTGTGATCTTCTGGAAGAGGTTGAGGCGGTCAATGCCGGGGACTCCATTACCTTCTTTGAAATCACTCAGGCTGCGGCATTCCTTGCCTTTTCGCGGGTTCCGGCCGATGTCCTGTTGCTTGAAACCGGGCTGGGTGGCCGTGTTGATGCGTCGAACGTCATCGATAAACCTGCCGCGACCGTGATCACACCGATCTCGCTTGATCACCAGGGCTTTCTTGGTGACACGATTGCCAAAATCGCGTTCGAGAAGGCCGGGATCATGAAAACCGGCGTTCCGTGCATCACAGCCCCACAAAGCCTTGAAGCGTTTAATACGCTGGCCTGTCACGCCAACCGCATTTCGGCCCCGATCTTCAATGATTTCGAGGTGACTGAGGAACGCGAAGACGGCTTCACGATCCGCATCGGGACCGAGCAGATCAATCTACCGCACCCGGCCCTGCCCGGACGCCATCAATATACCAATGCCGCCACCGCGATTGCCACGGTACGCAAGGCCGGCATTCCCGGCTGTGACGGCAAGGATACCGATATCCTTGCCCGTGGTCTTGAAACCGCAAGCTGGCCCGCACGGCTACAGAAACTTACCAAAGGCCCGCTGTGTGACGCCTTGCCCGATGGCTGCGATCTGATTTTGGATGGTGGCCACAACATTGCCGCGGCCGAGGCAATTGCCGACTGGCTGTCGCGCCAACCCGCTGGCGATACCGTTGTCATCATGGGCATGCTTGATAACCGCGATGCGGAAGCGTTTCTGAAACCGTTGGCTACGCATATCACCGCCTTGGCTGGCGTTCCGATCCCCGGCGAACATCAGGCACATCTGCCAGAAACCCTGCGCGATGCGGCAATTGCCTGTGGTATTTCGCCGGCATTTTCCTGTGACGGGTTCGAAGCGGCCATTACCCCGCTTCTTGATGCCTGCCGCACCCCGAAACGGGTGCTTATTCTGGGCTCGCTCTATCTTGCGGGTCTGGTTCTGGAAAAACACAGCTCCTGAACGCAGCCTTAGTACCGAAAATCAGACGTCAGGCAGTTCGATCTTGCGCCGTGCTGAGCCCCTTGCCGGACCATTACCGCCATCTGTACGGCGCAGACGCAGATTGCCCGCCGTATTCTGGCGACGACGATCGCCTTGAACCAGAGGTGGCAGACCTCTGTCACCCGTAGCGTCACCTTTATCCGCAACTTGGGCCGGATCACCGTGTTTGGCAGCCTCGCGTTTGACCTTGCGCCCGGTAATCCAGGTATAGCCCAGAATATACAGCAAAAATCCACCCACCCCGACGGTCAGGGTCAGGAACTGCAACACCGGCAGGAAACTGCCAAAAATCATCCCGCCGCCATAGATCATGAAGATGCAAAGGGCGGCCACCGGTGCCAGGGCCAGAAAGAAGATACCGCGCACCTTGTGGCGGATCGGGCCGTAATGCATCAGCATCGCGTAGAACAGGTACATCAGCGCGACAAACACCACGAGTTTGATCAACAAGACGAAGTGATCAAAGTTGGCAAGGCGTTGATTGCGTTCATAAATGCCAAAAACAACAAACAGGCCATGGACGATCAGGCCAAAAGTACCAAAGGTCAGGATAAAGCGCAGCCATGCAGTGACGCTAAAAAAGCTGCGCCATCCTCCACCGTTCGCGTTGCGACGGTCTTTCTGCTTTTTGCCTTTCCGGGTGGCGAGCTTCATGTCATCTGAAAGCTCACGCGCCGGACCTGCAGTTTCTACGCCGATGCCTTTTGGCAAGAATTCCGGCTTGCTCGTTTTCCGGGCCACGAACCCGCTCTCCCATGTCCCTTGGGATGAAGTAATCCGCTACCATAGCAATCCCGGGGCAAGCTGATAAGCACAAAGAAGAATGATGCCAAAAAACCCGGAAAATGAGGGTTTTAGCAATATTGTTATGATTTCGAAATGATATCTGGGCCGCGCCAGCTTATCCTTGGCATTCGCATGCGCAAAACTGTCAGCAGCCTTGGGTGTTTTTGCCTGTTTAAGGCAGGCGGCACTCGACTTACAGGCCGGGATCGGGCATTCTTCCGGCCAATCTTTTAACGAGTATAAGAGCACGAGACGCATGACAGATTCCGCCCCGTCCAGCACCGGTTCGTCCGCCGCCAAATCCCCGCGTCGCGTCGTTCTGGTTGACGGTTCCGGCTTTATTTTCCGCGCCTTTCACGCCCTGCCACCGATGACGAGCCCCGATGGCACGCCGGTGAATGCGGTCTATGGCTTCTGCACCATGTTGATGAAGCTGCGCGAAGATACCAAGCCAGACCATATGGCGGTGATCTTTGACACCAAGGGCAAGTCGTTCCGCAACGACTTCTATCCCGACTACAAGGCCCATCGTCCGCCGCCCCCCGAAGAACTGGTACCGCAGTTTGGCCTGATCCGTGATGCGACCCGTGCGTTTAATCTGCCATCGATCGAACTTGAAGGTTTTGAGGCCGACGATCTGATCGCGACCTATGCCCGCCAGGCCGAGGCAGAAGGTTCTGACGTGGTTATCGTTTCTTCGGACAAGGACCTCATGCAGCTTGTCACCGATCGGGTGCAAATGTTTGATGCGATGAAGAATCGCACCATCGGTGCTGCCGAAGTTCTGGAGAAATTCGGCGTTTCCCCGGACAAGGTCATTGATATTCAGGCACTTGCAGGCGATTCTGTCGATAACGTCCCGGGTGTGCCCGGCATTGGCATTAAAACCGCCGCCCAACTTATTGATGAATATGGTGATCTTGATTCTCTACTGGAGCGCGCCGGTGAAATCAAACAGCCCAAGCGCCGCGAGAAACTCATCGAAAATGCCGAGCTTGCCCGTATTTCGCGCGATCTGGTGACGCTGAAAACCGATGTGCCGGTGGTCGAACCACTCGGTGACTTCGAATTGCGTGAACCCGATCCGGAAGTTCTTTTAAGCTTCATCGCAAGTCACGGCTTTAAATCATTGCTTTCTAAAGTAAAGTCGAAATTCGGCGGCGATGTTGAGTTTGATAGCCCGACGGCGGCCGGTGTTGGCGTCAATGATATCAAGGTCGAAAAGGCCGAATATGAACTGGTGCAGGATGAAGACCGCCTAAAGCACTGGATTTCCGAGGCCGAATATCTTGGCACCGTCGCGGTTGATACCGAAACCACATCGCTTGATGCCCATACGGCCAAGCTGGTCGGCGTTTCGCTTTCGACCGAGCCTGGCAATGGCTGCTACATCCCGCTCGGTCATGTCAGTGGCGCGGCACAAGGCGGCTTTGATTTTGGCGACAATCCCGCCGACAGCCCAAGCAACAGCAAGGACGCGCCGAAGCAAATCAAGCTCGAACGCGCGATTGAGCTCCTCAAACCGCTGCTTGAGGACCCCGGTGTTCTTAAGGTCGGTCAGAACCTGAAATACGATATGATCGTTCTGGCCCGCCATGGCATCAAGGTCGCCCCGATGGATGACACCATGGTGCTGTCCTATGTGCTCGATGGCACCAGCCACGGGCACGGCATGGATGAACTGGCTGAGCTGCATCTGGATTACAAACCGATTTCCTTCAAGGATGTCTGTGGCAGTGGCAAGACCCAGATCACCTTCGATCAAGTCCCGCTCGACAAGGCGCTTGATTACGCGGCCGAGGACGCCGATATCACGCTGCGCCTGCATCGGTTGCTCAAACCCCGCATCGCGCAAGAACATATGGCCAGCGTCTATGAGACGCTTGATCGTCCGCTGGTGCCGGTTCTTGCCGAAATGGAAGGCCTTGGGGTCAAGGTCGATGCCGAGATCCTTAAAAACCTGTCCGAAGACTTCGCCAAACGCATGGCCGCCCTTGAAGAAACCATTCACGAAATGGCGGGCGAGCCATTTAACCTTGGCAGCCCCAAGCAGCTTGGCGAGATCCTGTTTGATAAGATGAGCCTGCCCGGCGGCAAAAAGACCAAAACCGGCGCCTGGCAGACCGGAGCCGATGTGCTTGAGGCGTTGGCCGCCCAAGGCCATGACCTTCCGGCCAAGCTCCTGGAGTGGCGTCAGCTTTCCAAGCTTAAAAGCACCTATACCGACGCGCTGGCGCACCATATCAACCCCAATACGGGCCGCGTGCACACCAGTTACGGGCAAACCAACGTCAATACTGGGCGTTTGTCATCGAATGACCCGAACCTGCAAAACATCCCGATCCGAAGCGAGGAAGGCCGAAAAATCCGTACAGCCTTTATCGCCGAACCGGGTCACAAGCTGATTTCTGCCGACTATTCGCAGATTGAATTGCGCCTTTTGGCCCACGTGGCCGAGATCGACGCCCTGCGCGAGGCGTTTAAAAACGGCGAGGACATCCACGCCGCAACCGCATCGAAGGTGTTCGGCGTCCCGATCGAGGGCATGGACCCGATGGTCCGTCGCAAGGCCAAGGCGATCAACTTCGGCATCATTTACGGCATCTCGGCCTTCGGGCTCGCCAACCAGCTTGGCATTGCCCAGAAGGAAGCCAAGGAATTCATCGAAGCCTATTTCGAGATTTATCCAGGCATCCGCGATTACATGGATGAGGCCAAGGAATTCGCCAAAAAGCACGGCTTTGTCCGCACCCTGTTTGGCCGCCATATCCATATCAACGGCATCAATGACAAAAACGGCATGCGCCGAAGCTTTGGCGAACGTGCCGCGATCAACGCGCCGATTCAGGGCGGGGCGGCTGACATCATCAAACGCGCGATGATTGCAGTCCCGAACGCGTTGCTGGATGCCGGGCTTAAGACCCGCATGCTGCTTCAGGTCCACGATGAATTGATCTTTGAGGCCCCGGAAGACGAAGCCGAAAAGGCGATCAAGACCATCCGCGAAGTCATGGAAAACGCCGCACATCTGTCGGTGCCGCTGATTGCCGATGCCGGCATCGGGGATAGCTGGGCCGACGCGCACTAGTACTTAGGCGTATATCAAAGCAAAAAGCCCCCGCTGCAACACTCTGCAGCGGGGGCTTTTTTTAAAGATCAGCTTTGACGTTCTGGGCCCTTAAAGTCCCAAAACTTCCCGCATCGAATAAAGCCCCGGTGCCTTGCCTTCGGCCCATTTGGCGGCGCGCACCGCGCCCTTGGCAAAGACTTCGCGTGACGATGCCTTATGGGTGATCTCGATACGCTCGCCCTCGCAGGCAAAGACGACTGTGTGGTCGCCAACCACGTCACCACCGCGCAGTGTTGCAAAGCCGATGGTGCCGTCTTCACGCGCACCTGTGTGGCCATCGCGGGAACGGACCGCAACATCATCCAGATTAACCCCACGGCCTTTTGCAGCGGCCTCACCAAGGCCAAGCGCGGTACCTGACGGGGCATCGACCTTGTGTTTGTGGTGCATTTCAACGATTTCGATGTCGGCCACGTCCTTATCAAGGATGCTTGCCACCTTCTCGACCAATGCGAAGGCAAGGTTCACACCGACACTCATATTCGGCGCAAAGATGATCGGGGCCTTCTTGCCAGCAACTTTCAACTCGTCCTTCTGATCGTTGGAAAGCCCGGTGGTGCCGATCACAAGGATGGTGCCGGTTTCTGCCGCCAGTTTCGCGTGTTTCATGGTCGCTGCCGGGGCGGTGAAATCGATCACCGCATCAACCGCTTCAAACAGTGCCTTGGGATCATCGCCGACGACAACGCCGCTTTCTTCAAGACCGGCGATCAGGGTAACGTCCTTGCCGATGAACGGGCTTCCGGGCAGGTCGGTGCCGCCACCAACCTCACAGCCCTTGGTCTTGGCCGTTTCATTGACCAACATCCGCCCCATACGGCCAGCACATCCAACAATCCCGATCTTCATTTCCGGTCTCCTCCGGGCAAGCAAATTCAAACGTGCGTTTGCTTTAACACATGCTGGCCCGTGATGGCATCACCGGAAATGCACAAAATCCGGTGATGCTGCGCGAAACCCGCATCACGTCCGGGTTGCGATACCATCAAGCTCGGCAATTGCATCAGTCGGAAGGACCAAGTCCACCGCCGCCAAATTCTGGGCAAGATGTTCGAGCGACGAGGTCCCCGGGATCAGCAGGATGTTGGATGATCGCTGCAATAACCAGGCAAGGGCGACCTGCATGGGTGTTGCATCCAGTCGTTCCGCAACCCCGGAAAGCGTGTCAGATTGAAGCGGTGAAAAGCCTCCAAGCGGGAAGAACGGCACATAGGGAATACCATCCTCGGCCAAATGATCAATCAATGCGTCATCTTCACGGTGCGCCAGATTGTATTGGTTCTGAACACAAACGATGTCGCAGATCTTGCGACCTTCTGCGATCTGGTTGGCGGTGACATTTGACAAACCGATATGCCGGATCAGGCCTTTTTGTTGCAGTTCTGCCAAAACGGTAAGCTGTTCTTCGATCGATCCCTCTGCCGGACCATGAAGGCCGTGCATCGAACGGAAATTGACCACATCAAGAACATCCAATCCAAGATTTCGCAGATTGTCATGCACAGCACGGATCAATTCTTCCGGGCTCAAGGCCGGTAGCCACGATCCATCTTCACCGCGCTTTGCACTGATCTTGGTGACAATTGTCAGATCATCCGGATAGGGATGAAGAGCTTCCCGAATCAGCTGGTTGGTGATGTGCGGGCCGTAAAAATCACTGGTATCAATATGGTCAACGCCCGCCTCGATCGCCGCACGTAAAACAGCAATTGCCGCACTCTTGTCCTTGGGCGGACCGTATACGCCCGGCCCCGCCAGTTGCATGGCACCATAGCCCATACGCGTTACCTGATGATCACCGATATTAAACGTACCTGCCTGTTTCAAATCACTCATGAAAGCCTCCTTGGCCGAATGGAAATTGGACATGCACGGAGGTTATCGATTGTCCAAGTGATCAACAATCCGCTACAATATGAACAAGCTGTACGGATAATCGAACAATGAAACCTGATCTTGCAACAATCACGGCCTTTGTCACGGTGGCGCGTGCGCGCGGCTTTCGCGAAGGTGCACGGCTCAGCGGCGGCAGTGCATCGCGCCTGTCCGAACAAATCCGGCGTCTTGAGGCCCAATTGGGTGTCCGGCTGTTTAACCGCAGCACACGCAGCGTCACCCTGACCGAAGCGGGCGAAGGATTGCTCAAACGCCTGTCACCTGCGATTGACGAGATGGAATTGGCCCTTGATGTGGTCAACAGTTTCCGCGACCGGCCTGTCGGCAACCTGAAACTTAATGTGCCAACTGTGGTCGCGCGATTGATACTGCCTAAAATTCTGCCCGGTTTTATTGCTGCATATCCCGATATCCGGGTTGAAATATTAACCGAGGAAAGCTTTGTCGATGTTCTCGCCGAAGGGTGCGACGCAGGTATTCGCTATGACGAGGCGCTTGAGCTTGACATGATCGCGGTTCCGATTGGCCCGGCTACGCAACGCTATGCTTTGGCTGCGTCGCCTGCCTATCTTGAAATGCATGGGATGCCCGAACATCCCGGTGACCTGCTTGAACATGCTTGCATCCGTGGTCGGTTTTCCAGTGGGGCCATCATGGAATGGGAATTCGAACGCGGCGATGAACTTATCGAAGTCAACCCGGGTGGACCGCTTCTGGTGCGGCCAGGCGGCGGAACTGATCTTGCGATTGATGCGGCCTCTGACGGAACCGGGATCATTTACCTGTTTGAAGACTGGCTGAAACCCTGGCTTGATGACGGACGTCTTGTGCCCATCCTGCAAGACTGGTGGCTGCAATTTCCCGGTCCAAAGCTTTATTACCCGGATCGCCGATTGGTTCCCAGTCCCTTGCGTGCCTTCATCGACTATATCAAGGCTCATCCGTGGACTGTGTGACAGGCAAAAGAAAACCCCGCCTAAATGACAAGGCGGGGTTTGATATCCTCAAGCCGATTGGCAGGCTCGTATCGACCAAGACTTAGTCGGTCAGGTCTTTCCAGATTTCCTTCATCTTGGAAAAGAACCCTTCGCTTTCCGGGCTGGACCCCTGTTCGCGCGAAATCTCGTCGAATTCCTCAAGCAGCTCTTTCTGACGGTCTGTCAGATTAACCGGGGTTTCGACGCTGACTTCGACAAACATGTCCCCGCGCGCCTGCGAGCGCAGGATGCTCATGCCCTTGCCGCGCAGACGAAGCTGCTGACCGGACTGGGTACCTGCCGGGATATTGATCCGGGTGCGGGTGCCTTCAATGGTCGGCACTTCGATGGTGCCACCAAGAGCGGCTTTGCCCATCGGGATCGGAATCCGGCAATACAGGTTGGCCCCTTCGCGCTGGAAGAAGCGGTGATGCCCGATATCGAGGAAGATATACAAATCACCCGGAGGCGCACCATTGGTGCCTGCCTCGCCCTCGCCCGCCAGGCGAATGCGCGTGCCATCTTCGACACCGGCCGGAATGGTGACCTGAAGGGTCTTTTCCTTTTCGACGCGACCAACACCGTGGCAGGATTTGCACGGGTTCTTGATGATCTTGCCTTTGCCATGGCAGCTCGGGCAGGTGCGTTCAATGGTAAAGAATCCCTGCTGTGCGCGGACCTTGCCGTGCCCGTTACAGGTCGGGCAATTGACCGGCTGCGAACCGGCTTCGGCACCGGTCCCATCACAGCTGTCGCACGATACGGACCCCGGAATGGTGATCTCGGCCTTTTTGCCTTCGAACGCTTCTTCAAGCGTGATCGCCATGTTGTAGCGCAGATCCGCCCCACGGGACGATCCACCGCCACCGCGGCGTCCGCCGCCCATGGCGCCAAAGATCTCGTCAAAGACGTCGGCAAAACCGCCGCCGCCAAATCCACCGCCGAAGCCGCCACCACCGGGGCCGCCCTGTTCAAAAGCCGCATGGCCAAAACGGTCATAGGCCGCGCGCTTTTCCTGATCCTTCAAGACCTCGTAAGCTTCGCTGACCTGTTTGAATTTGACTTCAGCTTCGGTATCGCCCGGATTTTTGTCCGGGTGGTATTTCATCGCTTGCTTGCGATAGGCGCTTTTCAGCTCGGCTGCACTGGCATCCTTACTGACACCCAACAGCTCGTAATAATCTTCTTTCGCCATCTGTAACTCCGAAATACGGTCGGGCCGTTCCAGCAAATTCTTGCGTCCGGAACGGCCCGATTTTTCTTTACAGGGCGTCGTTCAAGACGACCTCTGCGGTCGCCTTACTTGTCTTTTTTGTTGTCATCGACTTCTTCGAAGTCGGCGTCAACAACACCGTCGTCGGCCTGTGCAGAGGCATCAGCGTCCGCCGCGTCACCTGCGCCAGCTTCTTCCTGCTGGGCCTGATACATGGCTTCGCCAAGTTTCATCGAGGCCTGCTGCAGTTCGTTCAGCTTGGTGGTGATGGCTTCGGCATCTTCACCGTCCTTGGCTTCTTTCAAAGCCGACAGGGCGTTTTCGATTTCCGACTTGGTCGCGTCGTCAACCTTGTCACCATGTTCCGAAAGGTTCTTTTCGGTGGCATGGATGATGGCTTCTGCCTGGTTGCGGGCTTCGACAAGGGCCTTACGCTTTTTATCAGCTTCGGCGTTGCTTTCCGCATCCTTGACCATGTTTTCGATCTCGTCATCGGAAAGACCACCAGATGCCTGAATACGGATCTGCTGTTCCTTGTTGGTCGCCTTGTCTTTGGCAGACACGTTGACGATACCGTTGGCGTCAATGTCAAAGGTCACTTCAATCTGCGGAACACCGCGCGGTGCCGGCGGGATACCAACCAGATCGAACTGGCCAAGCATCTTGTTGTCCGCCGCCATTTCACGTTCACCCTGGAAGACGCGGATGGTCACGGCCGTCTGATTGTCTTCAGCGGTCGAGAAGGTCTGCGACTTGCGGGTCGGGATCGTGGTGTTACGGTCGATCAGGCGGGTGAAGACACCACCAAGCGTCTCGATACCAAGCGACAGCGGGGTCACGTCAAGCAGAAGAACGTCTTTGACGTCACCCTGCAGAACACCACCCTGAATCGCGGCACCAAGGGCAACAACCTCATCCGGGTTCACACCTTTGTGCGGATCACGGCCAAAGAACTCTTTAACGCGTTCCTGAACCTTCGGCATACGAGTCATGCCGCCGACCAGAATAACGTCATCAATTTCACCAGCGGTGATGCCGGCATCTTTCAGCGCTGCCTTGCACGGGGTCATGGTGCGTTCGATCAGATCGCCAACCAGACCTTCAAGCTTCGCACGCGACAGCTTGATATTCAGGTGTTTCGGACCAGATGCGTCTGCGGTGATGAACGGCAGGTTGACATCGGTCTGCATCGACGAGGAAAGCTCGATCTTGGCTTTCTCGGCAGCTTCTTTCAGACGCTGCAGGGCCAGACGGTCTTTGCGCAGATCGATCTGCTGTTCTTTTTTGAACTCGTCAGCAAGGTAATCGATGATCTGTTTGTCGAAGTCTTCACCACCAAGGAAGGTATCACCGTTGGTTGATTTAACTTCGAAAACGCCATCGCCGATTTCCAGAACCGACACGTCAAAGGTACCACCACCAAGGTCATAAACGACCACGGTGCCACCGTCTTTCTTGTCCAGACCATAGGCCAGTGCTGCTGCGGTCGGCTCGTTGATGATACGTTTGACTTCAAGACCCGCAATCTTGCCGGCGTCTTTAGTTGCCTGGCGCTGGGAGTCGTTGAAGTATGCCGGAACGGTAATCACGGCTTCGGTTACCGGCTCACCCAGATGGGCTTCTGCGGTTTCCTTCATTTTCTGAAGCACCATGGCTGCGATCTGGCTCGGGGCCATTTTCTCGCCATTGACTTCAACCCATGCATCGCCGTTTTCGCCCGATACGATTTTGTACGGAACGAGATCCTTGTCCTTTTCGACTTCCGGATCGCCGTAACGACGACCGATCAGACGTTTAATGGCAAACAGGGTGTTTTCCGGGTTGGTGACTGCCTGGCGTTTCGCCGGCTGACCGACAAGGCGTTCACCATCATCGGTGAAAGCGACCATTGACGGAGTGGTACGAGCACCTTCGCTGTTTTCAATCACACGGCCTTCTTTGCCGTCCATGACTGCTACGCACGAGTTGGTGGTGCCAAGGTCGATACCAATAATCTTACCCATAGTAAGTTCCTCTTTTAGCGGCCGGTCCGTCCCGCAGCCTCCGAAATGAAGCGCCGCGCAGGACCTCCTGGGACCAATGGTTGTAATACACGTAATTTTTCTGGGGGTTCTTCGTTACCCCGCGAACCTATATATGAAAGTCGCCACAAAGTCGCAAGCGGTCAAAGTGGGGAATCTTGGCTGTTTTTTGCCTTCAAACCGCATTTTTGATCCGATCAACCGCATTTCAGGCCCGATAAACCGGCGCAATGGGCAAGAAAAGCCGGTTTTTAAGGCACAAAACCCGGCTTTCGAATTGCTTCATAACCGGGTTGCAAAACACTCAGATCACGGGCTTCAGATCGGAATATCGGCAGGATTACAGCGGGTTTGGCGCAAGACGGCCTCAAGCTTGTTTGCCAGATTTTCCTTTTCATCTGCGCCCAGAAAACGCGCAATTTCCAGACTTTTGCCATGCGTGCGCAAAAACAGCGCGGCTTGTTCATCCTCGCCGCGTTCCAACACCACGCGCAGCCAATAAGGCTGAAAATCAAATTCCTCGCGTTCGCCACGTACCGAAATCCGTGTCACCCGAAGGTTGCCGTGCGCAAGCTCGATCCGTTCTTCCTGCCGGGCGGAACGAAAACTGAAATAGAACGCCAGCGACAGCAAGATAACATCAAGGCCCAAAAACCCGATCACCGGCCATGCGCCCACCGACCAGAAGATAAACCCGATGGTCGTGGTGAGTGCGGCAATGAACAGCACAATATTGCGGGCAGCCCGGCGCGACAGCGATCGCGGCGGAAACAGATCCACCCGAAAGATCGGTTTTGCTGAACGCGGCACGTTTGGCATGTAAGTTACCTGTTGCTGGATATCCGATTGTGCGCCGGGGCACAGGACAGCTGCAATCAAAATTCGATTTTTCACCCCTCACAGTTTATATAGTTTGCAACACGTAAATCGGATCAGGGGATGCGCATCGACGCCACCCCCAGCCCCAAATATCGATACATAAAAAGAGATCGCAGCCCATGGCCCGCCCGATGAACAAAGCCGCCATCGAAGAGTTTTTCCAGCGTCTGTCCGATGCAGACCCGGAACCGAAAGGGGAACTTGATTACACCAACCCCTATACCCTTCTGGTCGCGGTTGCACTCTCGGCACAGGCGACAGATGTCGGGGTGAACAAGGCGACCAAAAAACTGTTTCAGATCGTCTCAACCCCGCAAGACATGCTTGATCTTGGCGAAGAAGCATTGATCGAGCACATCAAAACCATCGGGCTTTATCGTGGCAAGGCCAAGAACGTCATGGCGGCGGCCAAAATCCTTGTCGAAAAGCATGACGGCATTGTCCCCAACGATCAGGAAGCGCTTGAAGAACTGCCCGGTGTTGGTCGCAAGACCGCCAATGTGGTGCGCAATATTGCCTGGGGCGAGCATACCATGGCGGTTGATACCCATATCTTCCGGCTCGGCAATCGTACCGGCATGGCCAATGGCAAAACGGTTCTGGCGGTTGAAAAGGCGCTGCTGAAAAAGGTTCCGGCCCGCTTCATGACCCATGCCCATCACTGGCTGATCCTGCATGGACGCTATATCTGCAAGGCGCGCAAGCCGCGCTGTGGCGACTGCATCGTCAATGATCTGTGCAATTACAAAGACAAAACGCCTGCCGGGGCTTGATCCGACAGGCGTTTAAAAGGTCTGGGCTTATCAAGTTGTGATCAGAAAACCTGATCGAAGCTTGCCGGGGCGGGCGCAATGACCTTTGCACCATCGGGCTGGACTTGCATGATGGCATAGCCACGTTCCGACTGACCATCCGGGGTCAGACGGAAGATACCGTCCACACCGACAAATCCACTTGGGTTGGTCAGCGTCTGCTGACTCATATTGTTTTCATCACGCGCCATAAGGGCCGCCAAAGCCGTGCTGTCATAGGCAAGGCTTGAAATACGCGGCGGCTGGCTGCCAAAGGTGCGCTCAAAACGGGCGGCAAACAGTTCCCAGTTTTCCGGGTTGGGGGCGGCAAAGATCCCGCCCTTAAGCGCCGGTTCGGAAAACAGGCCCGGATCGTTCCAGCCAAACGTTCCGATAAACTGCACCACCGATGGATCAACATCGAAATAGGCCAGAAGCGAGGAAACCTGACGCAACTCGCCACCGGTGGCCGGCAGGATCAGGGCATCAAAATCAAGCTCGCCAAAGGTATCGACCCCTTCAAGACGACGCAGCGCGCGTTTGGAACCGGCACTGCCATCGGCTTCAAGCTGTGCCTTGTGTGCACGCAGGTTCGCACGCCGCGCGTCATAATTGGCAAAGTCCCGAATGGTTTGCTGCAAATCTTCCGAACCGGGCTGATAGAACGCCACCCGGCCAAGGGTCCCGCCAACGCGCGAGACAACGGTATTAAGTCCGCTTGCGATCTGGCGGCCATAATCGTTTTGCGGCAGAAGGGCTGCGAAACGGTAACGCCCTTGCGTCGTGGCATAGCCCGCCGCACGGGCAATCTGGTCTTCCGGGATCAGGCCATTGACCCAAACGCCGCTTTCCGCCACCCGGCGATTGTTGGAAAAGGCCACTACCGGCACATTCGCCGATTTGGCAACTTCGCTCGCCCCACTTACCGATTCGGCAAATAGCGGGCCAAGGATCATCTTGGCACCGGCATCGACGGCCTCGCGCGCGGCATTCTGCCCGCCCTGATAGGTGCCAGCAGTATCGATCGGCATCAGGATGAAGTCATCACCGGCAATGTCAAACATGGCAAGTTCTGCGGCATGGCGCATCGCCCGGCCCAGTTCGCCGTGCTGACCTGACAGCGGCAACAACAACGCAACCCGCTTTTCAAAAACAGCCGCATCGTCATTATAAAGCAACGGCAGCTCAGCGCCCTCACCCTCGGGCAAGGCAGCATCACTTGGCCACGGGCTGGCATCGGGGATCAGGCCTTGATTGGGGGCACTGTTGGGATCAACGGTATTGCCGCCTGGCTGATTGGCACTTTCAACCGGCGCCCCATCACGTTGCATGCCGAAAAGGTCCGTGATACTCGTGGTCGCATTACAAGCGGTCAGCCCGAAAGAGAGGACAACCACAGATGCCGTCCGGCGCGCAATCCGGCCCCAAGCCGGAAATAGATCCGAAAACCGATCCCGATCTGACAACGCCTGACACGGCAGCGCCTCTTTCTGCATCCGATTCTGTGACGGATGACGTTTCGGACAACCCACTCTCACCTCCAGATAAGTCGTTTCGTCCGCAGGGTAATGCGGGCGAGGGTGCAAGTAAACATGATGAAAGCCATTTGCCGCTTTCAGCTGGTCTTTATCTTGTCGCTACTCCAATCGGAAATTTGGGCGATATTACGTTCAGGGCGCTTGAAATCCTCAAACGTGCCGATGTTATCCTGTGTGAAGACACCAGAACGTCGGGGAAATTGCTGTCGCGATATGGCGTGAAAACCAAGCGAATCGCCTATCACGAACATAACGCGGCCAAAATGCGCCCCGAAATCATGGACCGTCTGGGCAAGGGGCAGGGCCTTGCCCTTATTTCCGATGCCGGAACACCCTTGATCAATGATCCCGGCTACAAACTTGTACGCGACTGCAAGGCAGAAGGGTTCACCGTCACCGCCGCCCCGGGTGCGGCGTCACCGATTGTTGCCCTGATCCTGTCCGGCCTGCCGAGCGATCATTTCTTTTATGCCGGCTTCCTGCCGCCCAAATCGATGGCGCGCAAAAAGGAACTGGCGCGCTTTGCACCGATCCCGGGCAGCCTGATCTTTCTTGAAAGTCCCAAGCGACTGGCCGCAAGCCTGAACGATATGGCCGAGATGCTGGGCGGCACACGCGAAGCCGCCGTGACCCGCGAACTAACCAAAATGTTTGAAGAAGTCCGCAATGGCACACTTGCCGATCTGGCGGCGCATTATAATGAGGCCGGCGCCCCCAAAGGCGAGATCGTGGTGATTGTTGGCCCGGCCGATGCCAGCGAAAACGAACCAAGAGCCGAAGACATCGACGCGCGCCTAAGCGAGCTGATCAAAACCCACCGCACCAAGGATGCCGCCGATATTCTGGCCCGCGAAACCGGTCTTAAGAAGCGCGACCTTTATAATCGTGCCCTTGAACTCGCCAAGTCGGACCCGGATTGACCATGGCCCGATCCCGTCCTGTGCATGATGACACATCAAGCCGCAAGCGGGCGGAAAAGGCCGGACGCCGGGCGGAAAAACTTTGTGAATTCTGGTTGCGCCTGAAGGGCTATCGCATTCTGGCCATCCGCCACAAAAGCCCGGTCGGTGAAATCGATATCATTGCCAAGCGTGGAAATGTCATGGTCGCGATTGAGGTCAAAAACCGTGCCGACCGCACAACCGCCCTGCATGCTATTACCCCAAGGCAACAAAGCCGCATCGCCCGTGCCCTTGAAGCCTACGCGGGCAAGATCGGCCACACGGGTGACCTTCGCCTTGATCTGATGATTGTTCGAAATTGGGGCAGGATCGAGCATCTCAGGAACGCCTGGCAGGTTTCGTAAGCAGGCATTCCCGCAGTTTGTTGGCCTCAGGGATGCATTTTCGCACCCTTGGTGATCTTATCCACACTGCGTTTATCAGCATGAATGCCAATGCCAACAAATTTTACCGTTTCAGGATCCGCGTTGGCAAAAACATCCCGATTGGCCGCATCGTGGCCAGTGGCAAACATTTCCTCGATATAGGCCGATACCCGGACACCGCGGTTTAAGGCGCGCTGATGGATTTTCGCAATGGTATCGCCATCGGCGGCCAGAACGATGGCGGGCTGACGCGACAGCGGGTTATAGATATTCTGGTTGGCGTCGATGTAGGGCTCGCCGATGATATCGGGGGTTTGGGCAACAATGCCGCTCATCAGGAAGGCCGTCACATTCAGGGATTGCCAAGTTTCGAGGTCATTGCGCAAAATCAGGGCGACTTTGGTATCAAACATTCACTTCCTCCAATCGGTCGGATGATCCGGTAATGAAAGAAGCAATAGAACAGGCAGATGATCGCGGTATTGAACGTTTGTGCAAAAAGCGCGAACGCTTCGTTGCGGCCCCGACTGCACCCGGGATCGAGCGGATCGAAGCCCTGTTCTATGGCAATATGTTCACCCCGCATCGCCACGATACCTATGCGCTGGGCATCACCTTAAAAGGTGTCCAGACCTTTAATTATCGCGGGGAATTTCGCGCCAGCAATCCGGGTAATATCATCATCCTGCATCCTGACGAGCTGCATGACGGTGGGGCTGGGACCGAGGACGGATTGCAATATCGCATGCTGTATCTTGAACCCGCCCTGTTGCGATCGGGCCTTGATCACGAAGCCGATCCGCTGCCCTTTGTCGGTGAACCGGTTATTCAGGACCCGGTTTTGTGGTCGATCATGGCATCGGCTTTGGGGGAACTTGAAAGCGACATGGATCCGCTTTTGCGCGATCAGTTTGTCAGCGACATCGCCCGGCGCCTGTCATTGCATGCTAAGGCGCCGCTGAAACGCCCGCGCTTTACGGCCAGCCAAAGCATGGATCAGGTGCGCGCCTTTCTGGAAGATAACTTTGACCGTCCGGTTCAATCTGACGAGCTTGAACAAGTTGCCGGTATGGACCGTTTTCGCCTGATCCGGCATTTCCGTGCGCGGTTCGGAACCACACCTTATCGCTATTTGATGATGCGTCGCCTGCAAAAGGCGCGGGCATTGATGATGGTTGGGCAACCCCTGGCCGGAATTGCTGCCGAGACCGGATTTGCCGATCAAAGCCATTTCAACCGGCATTTCCGCCAGACTTATGGTGTGTCACCCGGGCGTTGGGCGGAATTGTTCGCCAGCAACAACCTGTGATCGTCGCCCTGCGACATCGATTTCAGGCACGAATTCGCAGAAAAATGCATTTTTACTGATAAACCGCCCAGTATTTTAAGTCTCTTTAACCCCCGCGGGCCATGATGGGTGTTGTAAGACTTGGGGGAACTGGACGAGACATCCGTTAATGTCACCAATAAGAATGGTCAATCGACCACTTGGCTTTGCCAGGGCACTTCTGCTGACGGGTATGTGCATTTTGCCGCTTTCGGGATGCACGCCTACATCCGTTGTGCTCGGAGCTGGCGCAACCGCCGGTGTTGCCGCCTTTCAGGAACGCGGCTTTAACGGTGCTGTCAGTGATACGGCAATCACCGCCCAGATCTGGCAGAAGTTTCTGGCACAGGACGAAAAACTGTTTCTCGATATCGAGATTGAAGTGGTTGAAGGTGAAGTTCTTTTGGCCGGTCAGGTGCCCACCGTGGCTGATCAACTTGAAGCTGTACGCCTAAGCTGGCAGGTTAGCGGAGTAAAAAGTGTTCATAACGAGATTGAGATCGGTGACGGCCTGACGCTTGTTGATAGTGCAAGTGATCTGTTGATCACCACCAAGATCAAGACTGCACTGATGTTTGACGGTGATGTTTTCGCCATCAATTACAGCGTCGAGACCGTCAATGGCACCGTCCATCTGATGGGAATTGCCCAGGACGACCATGAACGCAGTCGCGTGATTTCACATGCCCGGGACACCAGCTATGTCAAACGGGTTGTCAGTCATATCCGTCTGAAAGACGATGCCATCCGACAAGGAACCTGAGCCATCAGTACCGTAAGCCACATAACAGCACCGACCGATCCGGATCGCCAATGGCTTGTCGATTATGGCAAGGGCCTGAAACCTGACGCCAGCGTGGCCGAGGCAGCCCTGCATTTTGCCCGTCTGAATCAATCAAACGGCATTCATAAACGCGATGTCGCACCGTTCATTGCGATTTTGGATGATCTCGCCGATCAGGTCCGTGCCGAATTGGCGGGTCTGACCTTGCAGCCCGATCTTGCCACCGATGGCACGGCTCAGCAGGCCCTGCCGGTTGATGACAAGGAAGCCGAACCGACCATTGATCAGGTTGTGCGCGCCTTGCAGACCGTGATTGCCGAACGCAATGGCTTTCAAGGGGATGCGGAAAACTATGATGACATTGCCAATGCCGATCTGATGCAGGTGATCGAGCGCAAGCGTGGCCTGCCGGTTGCCCTTGGCATGCTCTATATCCACGCGGCCATGCGGTGCGGCATTGCCGTCACCGGCATTGATTTTCCCGGTCATTTCCTGCTGCGTGTGCAGGCCAATGGCAAACGCAAGATGATCGACCCGTTCCATGGCGCGATCAGTCTCGGCCCGGCAGAATTACGTGAATTGCTGAAGTCATTCAGCGGCCTTGATGCCGAACTGGCACCCCATCATTACCGGCCGTCATCCGACATCGATATTTTGTTACGGCTTCAAAACAATATAAAGGTACGGGCGCTTCGCGCCGGTGAGCTGGAGCTTGCAACCCGTGTTGTCGAACACAGTTTGCTGATCGCGCCGGACCATGAAGGGCTCTGGCATCAGCTTGGCGCGCTCTATGCCCGCCTTGACCAGGACCATATGGCGCTTGGTGCGTTTGAACAGTTCGTCAAACGTTGCGATGACCCGCTTCATCGCGCCCGGATCGAGGCGGTGATCGAAGAATTGTATGAAAGGGTCCGTCATGAAGCGGGCCCCGGAACCGCACATACGGAAAAGAACAAGGTCGTTGCGGACTACACCGACAAGGACGACACCGGATCGGCAGACGACAATGCCCCGATCCCGCTTTTCCCCGATAAATAACCCCGAAATAGCGCCCAAAAATCCTGTGCTGCGTGCCGGAAATGTCGCATTTTGCGAGATGTCCCTGACCAAGGTGCCACCATCCCGTTTGGTTGCGAAATAGCAGTTTGTCGTCCTTAGGATTAAATAAAGTTATTTAGATATCACATTATAGCATTTGTTATTTGCGTCTATCTAAAGACAAACCGGTTTGTCTTGAAACCTCTCCGTCGCAAAACCGCGCTAATTGGCGTTTCAAAATCATATAAATCTTCTTGTTTCGGTATTTTTGCGGGGTTTTCGCGCCATTTACGCGCTGTTACCTGCGAAAAACCTAAACAAAGCCCGAACCGTTGATTTCCGGGGCTTTGCGCCTAGCCGTTCTTGGCAGTGCGCATTCAAAATCAATTTTTGCAGTCGTGACCCGTAAATTCAAACCGGATCCAGATCGAATTTCACCGATCAACACCCAAAAAAACATCTTTTGCAGTTTTTTGGCGAAGTTAAGGACAGGTTAAACGACCGGGCACGAAACAGTTGCAAAGCTTGCACCGAAAATCGCATTCCCTATACTCCGCAACAGTCAGTATCAGGCGCACTGAAAATGACGAGGCCAACGCACGCGCGGCGTGGCTTGCCGGTATTTCATTGTGCCGTATAAATCAGGGTCTGAGCCCACATAACCGCAGGAATTTACTATATGAACGACACCAAATTCGACGTCGTCGGGATCGGCAACGCCATTGTCGACGTCCTTGCCCACTGCAAGGAAGAAGACCTTGCGCGTCTTGAGCTTGTCAAAAACGCCATGACCCTGATTGATGCCGACCGGGCCGATGCGCTTTATGACCAGATGGGCCCGGGCCTTGAAATGTCGGGCGGATCGGCTGGCAATACGATGGCCGGCATCGCAGCCCTTGGCGGCAAGGGTGCCTATATCGGCAAGGTGCGTGATGATCAGCTGGGCCAGGTTTTCCGCCATGACATCCGCGCGATTGGTGTCGCGTTTGATTCTGCGGCCGCGACCGAGGGTTCCCCGACGGCGCGTTGCCTGATCTTTGTCACCCCGGATGGTCACCGTACCATGAACACCTTCCTGGGTGCCTGCACAGAGCTTGGCCCGGATGATATTGACGAAGATCTGATCAAATCGGCCAAGGTCACCTACATGGAAGGCTATCTGTGGGATCGCCCCGAAGCCAAGGATGCTTTTGTTAAGGCCGCCAAGGTTGCCCATGATGCCGGTCGTCAGGTTTCGATCAGCCTGTCTGATTCCTTCTGCGTTGATCGCCACCGCGAATCCTTCCGCGAACTGGTCGATGACCATATCGACGTCCTGTTTGCCAACGAGGAAGAGATCAAGTCGCTTTACGAGGTCGAGACCTTTGAAGAGGCACTGGCCGAAGTCCGCAAGCATTGCCGCGTTGCTGCCCTGACCCGCAGTGAAAAGGGTGCCGTTATCGTAAGCCAGGACGAACTTTATGAAATCAGTGCCGAACCGGTCGCCAAAGTAGTCGACACCACGGGTGCTGGCGATCTGTTCGCGTCGGGCTTCCTGTATGGCTACACCCAGGGTCACACCCTTGAGATTTGTGGTCAGCTGGGTGCGATCTGCGCGGCTGAGGTGATTTCGCATATGGGTGCGCGCCCGGATGCGGATCTCAAGGAACTGATCGCAAAGGCACTCTGATCGCTCTTTTATATAAAGAGTGCGGATGTTTGAAAGATTTCACGGGACGGCAACAATTTGTTGCCGTCCCGTTTTTTCTGTCGCAAAGGCCGGGTTTGCATGGCGCTGCAGCGCAACACAATCATTGACTTTGTCCAGAGTTTGGCGCAAACAGCCCGCATTGCAGAATAATCAACCCGACATGGCGCTTACAACGCTGGCCTTTCGCCTTAACATTGGCTATGACAGGGCGGCCTTCGGGTATATCTGCACGATTACGATCCGGGCCAGTAAACATTCAGCACATACGTTGATGTGGGTTTCCCACCGGTGATACCGGCGGCAACCATCGCGCTTGTTGCTGAATATCTACTGGCCTTGAAACACTTACTTACTGACCGATGCGCATGGGCATGACCCGGCGCGCGGCATTTTTATTTCTGGAGTCCGCGCCCATGAGCTTGCGCAATATCGCCATCATCGCCCACGTTGACCACGGCAAAACCACGCTGGTCGATTCCATGTTCCGCCAGTCCGGTGTCTATCGTGACAACCAGCGTGTTGACGAACGCGCCATGGACAGCAACGACCTGGAACGTGAACGTGGCATCACCATCGTCGCGAAACCGACAGCCGTTCAGTGGGGCGACACCCGCGTAAACATCGTCGATACCCCAGGCCACGCCGATTTCGGTGGTGAAGTCGAACGTATCCTGTCCATGGTTGAAGGTGTTGTTCTGCTGGTTGACTCGGCCGAAGGCCCGATGCCGCAGACCAAATTCGTTCTGGGCAAGGCGCTTAAACTCGGTCTGAAGCCGATTGTGATCATCAACAAGATCGACCGTCCGGACCAGCGCGCCGAGGAAGTCCTCGACGAGATTTTCGATCTGTTCGTGTCGCTCGAAGCATCCGAAGAACAGCTCGACTTCCCGGTTCTGTACGCATCCGGCCGTGACGGCTGGGCAGCTGAAAACCCGGAAGGCCCGAAAGAAAACCTGACCCCGCTGATGGAACTGGTTCTGAGCCACGTTCCGGCACCGGACGTTGATGAAAAAGCACCGTTTGCCATGCTGGCAACCATGCTGCATGCCGATAACTTCCTTGGTCGTATTCTGACCGGTCGTGTTTATCAGGGTCGTGCGAAACTCAACATGCCGGTGAAGGTTATTCGTGGCGATGGCACGGTTGAAACCGGCCGTCTGTCGAAACTGATGGGCTTCCGTGGTCTGGAACGTGTCCCGCAGGAAGAAGCCGTTGCCGGTGACATCATCGCGATTGCCGGTCTTACCGAAGCAACCGTGGCTGACACCATCTGCTCCACCGAAGTTACCACCGCAATCGAAAGCCAGCCGATCGATCCGCCGACCCTGGCGATGACCTTCTCGGTCAACAACTCGCCGCTGGCCGGTCAGGAAGGCGACAAGGTTACCTCGCGCATGATCCGTGCCCGTCTGGAACGCGAAGCCGAAGGTAACATCGCGATCAAGATCGGTGAAACCGAAGACAAGGACGCGTTTGAAGTTGCCGGTCGTGGCGAACTTCAGCTGGGCGTTCTGGTGGAAACCATGCGTCGCGAAGGGTTCGAACTGTCGATCTCGCGTCCGCGCGTTCTGTTCAAGGAAATCGACGGTGTTCTGTCCGAACCGTTCGAAGAAGTCCAGGTTGACGTTGACGAGGAATATTCCGGCGTCGTGGTCGAGAAAATGAGCCTGCGTAAGGCTGAAATGACCGACATGCGTTCTTCTGGTGGCGGCAAGACCCGTATCATCTTTATTGCGCCTTCACGTGGCCTGATCGGGTATCACGGTGAATTCCTGACCGATACCCGCGGCACCGGCGTTATGAACCGCGTGTTCCATTCCTATGGCCCGGTCAAGGGCTCTATCGCGGGCCGTCGTAACGGTGCGCTGATCTCCAACGATCAGGGCGAAGCAGTGGCCTATGCCCTGTTTAACCTTGAAGATCGTGGCATCATGTTCATCGAACATGGCGAACGCGTCTATCAGGGCATGATCATTGGTGAACACAACCGTGACAACGACCTTGAAGTCAACGTGCTCAAGGGCAAGAAGCTGACCAACGTTCGTGCGTCGGGCAAGGACGAAGCTGTTACGCTGACCCCGCCGCGTCGTATGTCGCTTGAAGAAGCGCTGTCTTACATTCAGGACGATGAACTGGTCGAAGTGACCCCGAAAAGCGTTCGTATCCGTAAGCTGCACCTTGATCCGAACGTGCGTAAGCGCGAAAGCCGCAAGAAAGAAGGCTAAGCCTTTCCCTTGCCAAGCCGAATTCAAAAAGGCCGGTCCATATGGATCGGCCTTTTTGCTGTTCGCGTTTTCGCCACACAGCCCGATGTTTCGGCTTTCCTTAACCTGTTTGCCCTAGCTTCATGACAGCATGCTTCAAGTTGGGGGAAATCGATGCGCAGCGCAGAAAAACGAAGCTGGGGCGAGGCCTTTGGGGCCTTTATTCATCCGCGCGTGATCACGATGCTGTTTCTGGGACTGTCGGCCGGCATTCCCATCCTTCTGATTTTCTCCACCCTGTCGATCTGGCTGCGCGAAGCGGGTGTGGATCGTTCCACCGTCACCTATTTCAGTTGGGCGGCACTTGGCTATTCCTTCAAGTTTGTCTGGGCACCGCTGATTGACCGGCTGCCCTTGCCGGTTTTGCACGGCATTCTGGGCCGTCGGCGTAGCTGGCTGATCATTGCCCAGGGCGGCATCATCGCCGCCATCCTGTGGATGGGACTGACCGACCCGGCAGAAAACCTGACCATGATGGCCTTCGCCGCGGTTGCGCTTGGTTTTGCCTCGGCCACCCAGGACATTGTTATTGACGCCTATCGCATCGAGGCCGCCGATACTGACCTTCAGGCGATGATGAGTTCGGCCTATATCGGTGGCTATCGCATCGGCATGATCGTCGCTGGTGCCGGGGCCCTGACCATTGCCGGATTGTTTGAGGCCGAAGGTACCTATCAACACCATGCCTGGACGGTGGCCTATGCCTGCATGGCGCTTGCGATGTGTGTGGGCGTGATCACCACCCTTCTTGTCAGCGAGCCCAAGGTCGTAAAGCTCGACAGCAAATATTTCCACGAAACATCGGACTATGTCCGGTTTCTGGCGATGTTCGCGCTTACCGTGATCGCCTTCATCCTTGCCAATGTCTATGCCGGGGAAATCACCAATCCGCTGAAAACCGCCCTGACTGATGGCGGCATGATCAGCGAGCAGTCAGGCTTCATTGCCGGTACCGTCAAACTGGCCATTTCGGTCGGATTTGCCATCCTTGTTGCCTGGCTCACCACCCGGGTTGGCCTGACACCGACCGGCATGGTTCAGGAAACCTACATCTCGCCGGTCAAGGACTTCATCGACCGCTATGGCAAGGCGGCCATCGTCATCCTGGCCCTGATCGGGGTGTATCGCATCGCCGATATCGTCATGGGCGTGATGGCCAACGTGTTTTACACCGACCTTGGTTATTCCAAGGAAGAAATCGCCGCCGTTTCCAAGACATTCGGCCTGTTCATGACCATTGGCGGCAGTTTCCTGGGCGGGGTTCTGTCGGTCCGCTATGGCGTGGTGCGGATCCTGTTTCTTGGCGCGTTGTTATCGGCAATCACCAATGTCCTGTTTGCCTTCATGGCACAGCTTGGCCCCGACACCACGATGTTTGTCGTTGTCATCATGGCCGATAACCTTTCGGGTGGTCTCGCAACGGCAGCCTTCATCGCCTATCTGTCCGGCCTGACCAATATCTCGTTCACGGCCATGCAGTACGCAATCTTCAGTTCGATCATGACCCTGTTCCCGAAAATCCTTGCCGGCTTCTCGGGCACGGTGGTTGATGCGGTCGGATATAGCTGGTTCTTTGTCGGCACTGCCGTGATCGGCATTCCGGTGCTTTATCTTGTTGTTCTGGCGGCCCGCCTGACCGATGTAAAGGACCCTGAAGAACCCAAGACTGCCGAAGCCTGATCAGATCAGAAACCAAATCCGGCCCACCGACGGGTCCACTATCCCAAAACAAAACCGGACGCCCAATCAGGCGTCCGGTTTTTAAAATCTTGTTTCTGTTACGGGGGTTACCCGCCACTCACTGACCTTTTCAGGCTGCCTGTTCGGCCTCGTCCTGGGTCAGCAATGCGTAAATCGCATCTGCAGATCCGGCACCGCGGAGCTTGTCACACATGCCCTGGTTGCGCAGCAGACGGGAAATCCGTGCCAGTGCTTTCAGGTGATCGGCACCGGCTTCTTCAGGCGCAATCAGCATGCAGAAAAGGTCGACCGGGTGTTCATCAACCGCATCAAACTCGATCGGATTGCCTGCACGGGCAAAAACCATATACAGGCGGTCCAGATCATTGAGCTTGCCATGCGGAATCGCGACACCGCCACCGACACCGGTACTGCCAAGCTTTTCACGGTCAAGCAGGACAGAGAAAATCTCGCTTGCAGGGCGGCCGGTAACTTCGGCGGCCTTTTCGGCAAGTTCCTCAAGCACAGCCTTCTTCGCACCGGCACGCAGTGCCGGAATAACTCCGGACGGAGTAAGAATAGATGATATGTCCATTTTTCGCGTTGCGTTGTTTGGCTCGGAATCTGTGTCTGTCACGCGCCACTCGCTTCATTATCGTTTGGGTCCAACCAGCCGATATTTCCGTCCGAGCGACGGTAGACAACGTTCAGTCCGCCATGTTTGCCATTCCGGAACATAAGCGCCGGAATGTCCCCCAAGTCGAGCCGCATGACAGCTTCCCCAACGGAAAGCGTATCGATGCGATCGGGTGTCTCGGCAACAATCACTGGCTCGAAGCCATTTGTGTGATTATCGTCCGTTTGATCTTCATCTTCCTGTGCGATCACATAGTGGATCGCCTCCAGGCGAGCCTCCTCATAGTGGTCACGGGTTGCGTGATGGTCACGCAGGCGTCGTTTATAACGCCGCAACTGTTTGGCCACTCTGTCACAGGCGGCATCAAACGCGGGATAAACCTCGTTCGCTGATGCCTTGGCCTGAACCATCATGCCCTTGCCGACATGGACCGAAATCTGCGCGTGATAGAGATGTGCCTGTTTGGTGACAGTCACCGTGGCTTCAATCGCGTGATCGAAATACTTCTCTACTGCAGGGTCCAAGGTCTCGACGACGTGCTGGCGAAAAGCATCGCCAACGTCAAGTTGCTTACCGATAACCGTAATTTGCATGGATCGCCTATCCCCGGTTGAGTGACATACCAGTTTGGTGCCCCTCTCGTAGGTGGGCGCACCATATTCCCTCGTCATTACCAAGTCAAGATATGGGTATGTTCCCTTGAATTACAGCACCTTAAGGTGCGTTTTTTCGATAAATTCGTGCTAGGAAGCACGTGATTTTTTCTCGCGCCGACGCTGCACTGACGATGGGATGCGCATCGCTTCGCGGTATTTTGCCACTGTTCGACGCGCGATGTCGATCCCTTCCTTGCCCAGAAGCTCAACCAGTTTATCATCCGACAAAATCTTCTTGGGTTCTTCGTTGTCGATCAAGGACTTGATCCGGTGACGCACCGCTTCGGACGAATAGGCATCGCCACCATCTGAAGATGAAATTGCCGTGGTGAAGAAATATTTCAGCTCGAACATGCCGCGCGGCGTCGACATGAACTTGCCGTTGGTCACACGTGAAACCGTACTTTCATGCATGCCGATTGCTTCGGCGATGTCACGCAGGATCAGAGGCCGCAGATGCGCAACCCCGTGGGTAAAGAACCCGTCCTGCTGGCGCACGATCTCGCTGGCCACTTTCATGATCGTGGTCGCACGCTGATGCAGCGCCTTGACCAGCCAGTTCGCACTTTGCAGCTTCTCGCTCATGAAGCCGCGCTCTTCGCGATCGCGCAGGCCCGAGCCGATTTGGGCGACATAGTCTTCATTGACCAGAACCCGCGGCAGGGCTTCGGAATTCAGTTCCAGATGCCAGTTGCCATTGCCCGCCGCACGCATCAAAACGTCCGGGATCACCGGGGTTGCGATTTCGCCATCAGCGGTCTTGCCCGGGCGCGGATCAAGGGTTTTGATCTCGGCGATCATGTCATGGAGATCATCCGAATCGACGCCGCACACCCGACGCAGGCGATCAAAGTCCCGCTTGGCCAGCAAATCAAGATTGGCCAGAAGGGCCGCCATCGCCGGATCAAACCGGTTGAGTTCACGCAGTTGCAATTCCAGGCATTCCGCCAGATCGCGGGCAAAAATGCCAACCGGGTCAAAGCCCTGCATGACCTTCAGAACGCGTTCGACATCCGCGATATCGCATTCAAGGGATTCGGAAACTTCATCAAGATCGCCGCTGATATAGCCGTTTTCATCAAGCATATCGATCAGGTAACTGCCGATCATACGCGACGTGGCATCGGCAAAGGCGATATTGAGCTGATCATCAAGGGTCTGGCGCAATGTTGCTTCATCGGCCAGCGTCTGTTCAAGCCCCGGAAGGTCATCCCCACCCGCGGCCGAACCGCCAGCACCGCCACCGGCCCCACCACTATAGGGCGCGGAATAATCGTGACTGCCTGAAACCGGTTCACCGTTGCGGGTGATTTCACCCTCACCGCCATAAAGCGCATCACTTGAAACATCCAGCGGGCCGTCATCACTGCCCATGGTTTCGCTGGATGTCAGGCGATCGGTGCCGAACCGGTCATCGCGGTCCGTGAAATTATCGTTTGATCGGCTATCAAGGCCTTCATCGCCATTGCCAACCGCACCATCACCGGCCTCGGCATAGGTCTGGCCGGGATCGGCCCGCTCCAACAGCGGGTTTTCCATCAGTTCACTGTCGATGAAATTGGAAAGCTCAATATTATTGAATTGCAGCAGTTTGATTGCCTGCTGCAGCTGGGGAGTCATGACAAGTGACTGGGACTGGCGTAGATCCAGACGCGCCTTCAGGGCCATTTATGCACTACCCCGTGTCAATCCGAACTCCCCCTAGACTTGGTTGACGGTCTGGTGGGTGTTATCAAAGGCTGAAACGATCGCCCAGATAAACCCTTCGTACATCGTCGTTTCTGACGATTTCCTCAGGACCACCTTCCATCAGAACCCGACCATCATGCAAGATATATGCCCGGTCGATAATGTCTAGAGTCTCGCGCACATTGTGGTCAGTAATCAAGACCCCAATGCCACGATCTTTCAGATGACGTACAAGATCGCGAATATCACCCACTGCAATCGGGTCAATCCCGGCAAGTGGTTCATCAAGCAGAACAAAGTTCGGATGGGCTGCCAAGGCACGCGCGATCTCGCAACGCCTGCGTTCCCCACCCGAAAGCGCCAGAGCCGGTGTGCGACGCAAATGTTCGATGGCAAATTCTGCCAGAAGGTCTTCAAGCGACTGTTCGCGCTTGATGCGGTCATCCTCGACCACTTCAAGCACGGCCATGATGTTCTGTTCGACCGTCATGCCGCGAAAGATCGAGGCTTCCTGCGGCAAATAGCCGATTCCCATGCGCGCACGCTGATACATCGGCATCATGGTGATATCGCGACCATCAAGGGAAATCGTGCCGCGATCTGCGGCAATAAGCCCGGTAATGATATAAAAACTGGTGGTCTTGCCAGCCCCGTTCGGACCCAGAAGGCCAACCGCCTCGCCGCGCTGCACCGAAACCGAGACATCTTTAAGCACCGGGCGCTTCTTAAAGCTTTTGCCCAGATTATGCGCCACAAGACCCTTGTTGGTGGTGATCAGGCGCGGGCCGCTTGCCCCGCCGTCAGTTGGCTGTGCGCTGCCAGATACAGCTGTCGCCTTTGCGTTGTCGGATTTTACGCTTTTGCGCGACCAGAACAAATGACCGACCTTTCTCAGTTACCGGTCCCGGCATCGGCCGGGCTGTTGTTTTCGTCTTTTTGCGGAACCAGAAGGCCCCGAACGCGGGTTTTGCCATCGCCATTACCGTCAGCCGTCAGACGACTGATCCCGGTATTCAGATCGACCACGGCACGATCCCCGTTCAGCTGATTCTCCCCGCGGGTGATCTTAACCGATCCGATAAGGGTGGCGATACCTGTTTTCGCATCATAAACGCCCTGATCGCCAACAACAAACTCTGTTGCTGTGCGAATATTCACATTGCCCTGCCCGTCGATGCGGCGCAATTCATTTGCGCCATCCGAACCGGCCTCAAAGCGCGCGGTCAGAACATCCCCGCGCAGCGTGCGATCCTCGGATACCGCGACCGCATCCCCGCG
Organism: Thalassospira profundimaris WP0211; assembly: GCF_000300275.1. Taxonomy (GTDB): domain Bacteria; phylum Pseudomonadota; class Alphaproteobacteria; order Rhodospirillales; family Thalassospiraceae; genus Thalassospira; species Thalassospira profundimaris. Next base: position 445,405 of record NZ_AMRN01000001.1, read on the forward strand.
TGCAACCGCAACCCGCGCTGTCTCCCAGTATTCAAGGCTGTCGCGCGCGGTCAGGGTTTCATTGGGCGTGCTGTATTTAAGGTTATCACCGGTCAGAACAACCACGGCCTCGTCAATGTCATAGACCGCGCGATCACCGACCGCGACATCGGTATCGGACGACAATTTGACATTGCCAACCGCGATGATGCGGTAAATCTCGCTATTGCCGTCGCGATCACGATAGAGCGCCTGCAACTCGTCGGCATCGACCCGCGAAGAACCCCGCTTGGCCACCGAATTGCCACGGGCAATCAGGATCTGTTCATTGCGGCGCCATTCGATGCCGTTATCAGACTCGACTTCAAGCCCGCCACTGCCATTCTGGGCCAAACCCAACGGATTGGCCGCAGCATCCTTTGCCATGGCCAACAGGCCAAGCGCGGCCGCACCCAGCATAAGGCCCCCTAGCATAAGGGGTGTCAGCAGCGTTCCAGTCTTGCGGGCGAGATGCGGCATCGCAATCATGACTTCCCTCTCATTGCTCCGTCGAATTCAATGCACTGTCGAAAATCACCAGCCGGGATTTCCCCAAAAAGCGGATCACCGCCCCCTTGTCTTCAAGCTCAAACCCGGAATCCGATGCAATGGTGCCAAACGGCCCCTGCCCGTCAACCGGTACATCGCCGCTGGCACTGCCGGAATTCATGGCGATTTCTGCTTCCTCGGTGTGAATTTCAAAACCGTTATCGTGGTACATATTGACCGTACCCACCAGATCAAGCATCCCGTCGGTTTCGGTATAGAATCCTTCATTGGCGGTCATCGCAATCCACGATCCGTCATTCAGCGTGATGTCGGCCTGCGGACCGGACAGATAGACATGATCGGGCCGTGTTCCGGTTGCGTCGGTTTCCACCGCTTCGCTGGCGGTGACCGTGAAGGGCTGGCGATTGCCATCGACGCCAAAGAAGCGCGGATTGCTCATCGCGACATTTTCCATCAGATCCTCGGGCGAGGTCGAAAAGCCAAGCCGAAAACCGCTATCCTGAACCTGTTCGATCTGCAGCCATAGGACGACCAGCGCCATGATCGTCATCGCGATCAGCGGCAGCACGAATTTCAGCATATTGACGATGACGCGACGAAACGGATTGATCCGCACATTGCGCCGGGCCGAGGGCATGCGATCACGCGAAAAGCCACGCTCATGGCGCACCTGACGTTCGTCATGCGCTGCTGCCTTCTGGCTTTTTTCGCGGTTTTCGACCTGTGGCGTGCCCTCTGTGCTCATGCGTTATGCCACCCCGACGCGCAACAGATCATGGATATGCACAAGGCCCACAGGCACACCACCGTCATCCAAGACAAACAGGGATGTGATCGAACGGTCATTCATGATGGCAAGTGCCTCAACCGCCAGGGCGTCGGCACTGGTTACTTTCGGCCCAGTGGTCATGACATCACCCACTTTCATCGCTACCAGATTATCGGCCATGTGACGGCGCAAATCGCCGTCGGTCACGATCCCGGCCAGAACACCGGCATCATCAACCACACCGACACAGCCAAACGAATGGCTGGTCATAGTGACAAGTGCCTCGGCCATCAGGGCATCGGGCGAAATCAGCGGCAGGGTATCAACCCCGTGCATGACATCATGAACATGCAGCAACCGCTGACCCAGCTTGCCGCCGGGGTGGAAGGTGCGGAAATCTTCGGATGTAAAGCCGCGCCGCTCCATCAATGTCACCGCCAGCGCATCGGCAAGGGCCAGCATGGCGGTGGTTGATGTCGTCGGTGCCTGCTTGTTCGGGCAGGCTTCCGGGCTTGCTGGCAGGACCAGCGGACAATCGGACTGCTTGGCAAGCGAGCTTTCCGGTTTGCGGGTCATGCCAATCAACGGCACGTTAAAGCGCCGGGTAAAGGCAATGATATCGGACAGTTCCGGGGTTTCGCCCGAATTGGACAGGGCCAGAACCGCATCATCCTTGCCGATCATGCCAAGATCGCCATGGCTGGCCTCGGCCGGATGCACGAAAAAGGACGGGGTACCGGTCGAGGCAAAGGTCGCGGCAATTTTCTTGGCAATATGGCCGCTTTTGCCCATGCCGGTGACAACCAGACGGCCTTTCAGGCCCTCGATCAGGTTGATGACGTTGCAGAACTCGCCATCAAGCGATTCTGCAAGCTCGCGCAGCGCATTGGCCTCAATATCAAGAACACGGCGCGCAATGGCAAGATCGGCGTCACTCGCCGGTGCTGGCACTTTGGGGGACTCGTTTGAGACGTCTTTTGAGACTGGGGTCACTGTCATCTGTTTCTTGTTAGCGTTTCCCGCCCGGAGATAGGCTATTTGACCCATCTTGCAAGATCATTGGGCCAAAACTATGAACCCGGTTGGCGTGGGGGTCAATTCTATTGCATTCCCCATACACCGCCAATCTTCACAGATGGTTAACCGGCCTTATGCCGACCTTATGAATGGGCAAAGATATCGGTTTCTTCCCAGCCCGCCAGATCAAGCGTCGCACGGGTCGGCAGGAAGTCAAAACAGGCCTGCGCGATCTCGGTGCGCCCTTCGCGCGCCAGACGACGATCAAGCTCTTCTTTGGCCTTGTGCAGATACAGCACATCCGAGGCCGCGTAATCGATCTGTTCCTTGGAAAGCTCGGCAGCGCCCCAGTCGGAACTCTGCTGCTGCTTGGAAATCTCGACACCGACGGTCTCGCGCAAAACATCCTTCAGACCATGACGGTCGGTATAGGTGCGCACCAGCTTGGAGGCGATCTTGGTGCAATAGACCGGCGCACAACGCACGCCGAGATATTTGTCCATCACCGCGATGTCAAAACGCCCGAAATGAAACAGCTTCAACACCGACGGATCAGCCAGAAGTTTTTTCAGGTTCGGCGCGCTGTAATCTTCCCCATCAAACTTGACCAGATGGGCATTGCCATCCCCGCTTGAAAGCTGCACGACACACAAACGGTCGCGGTGCGGGTTAAGGCCCATGGTCTCACTGTCAATGGCCACAACCTTTCCAAGGTCAAGGTCACCCGGCAGATCTCCGAGATGGAGGAAATTGGTCATCGCGGTTCTCCAAATGTCAAAATTTGCCTGTTCTTAACACAGCAAACCGCGCATCGCATCGCAAAAGTCGCCCCTGTTTAGCTCGAAAGAAGAACGCTTTGCTCAGTTTGACTTTTGTGTTGAGAACCTGAGTGCTGCGACAGCACTTGCGATCGACAACCACGCCAGCATGGCAGGCCAGTTTGAAAACAGGCTTTGCGTTACTGAAAGGGGAAATAGCGACATCACCATGACCCCCAAATAAAGCCCGCCAAGTAGCCTGGTATCACGCGGGCCAAAAAGGGCTTTCACACCGTTCCAGTACAGAATCACCATAAAAATGGTAAATGGAATGGTGCCAATCAAACCGGTATCCGACAACCATTCGATATAAAAATTGTGTGGGTGCGGGTGACAAAGCGCGCTGTCCAATCCTTGCTGCACATAATCTTTGCAGACCAAGGGAAAGTTCCCCATTCCGGTCCCGGTTATCGGGTTCTCACCAAAGAAGCGTAATCCCAGTAATGCAAGCTGGCCATAAATTGAGTCGGTATAGTCCGAAAGCACGTTGGCCAGTTGCTCAACGCGCCCCCAGATGCGCTCGTTGGTCATAAGCAAAAATGTTAATGCCGCCCCTCCACACAGGGACAAGCCAATCGCTATCCTACGAGCAAGCTTTCCAGAAAGAAGCAGACTGAAAGTTACCAGCACAAGAGCCAACAATGTCAGCACACTCGCTGCTCGCTCACCACTCAAAAATACAACCGTTAGCAAAAGCGGTGACAAACAACACGCTGCCAAGAAAAGCTTGCTGGATTGCCGACGAGCGTAAAGAACGAAACCCAACGCACTGGTCGCAAGACCCAATTTAGCCAGATACATACCGATATTTGGCCGGTCAAGAGGCCCGGTTAGACGGCTACCTATAGCATCCATAGTTTGCCCGGACAGCAGCGAAACACCGACGAAAAACTGGTACAGTGCATCAAGTGCCGCCACTGCCATCGTACATAGCACAACAACAATAAATCGACGGATCGTGCGCTCATCCGTCAAGACCCAGCGGGTTACTGCCGCATAAAAGATAATAAACCTGAGCCAACTTAACGAACGCCCGAAACTTTTGCCGACATACTCAGCAAAAGGAGAGACAAAGACATTCATCAAGACAAAGATAACCAGAAGAACCAGAATATCTTTTTCGCGCGCCCAAGACCAATCCTTAGCCGACCAAGATCGCACCAGAAAAATCACGCCAATCAGGACAACCGAAATATCGGCAACTGCACGGGAAAATATCAAGAATGCCGGAAGGCAAAGCAGCATAAAACTGGCCGCCAGGTGCAACTTTCGATCAAGCGAGGTCATCTTCAGCAATTCACTTCTTTAATATGGCGGATGTTTGATAAGTTTTGAAAAATATTCCGGTAGGATTGCAGCGCTGAGGGGTCGGGGTCAACAAACCCGAGTTTCCCTGCAACGTAGCGAACAAACAAAGGTATCATCGGAATAGGCGCCCCATCGCGGCGCGCCTTTTTTATGGCCGAAACACACTTGCGATAAAGCTTCACGCGCGTTTCGTGCGACAACTCCGGGTGGGATTCCAGAAAGTTCAGATAGACCAAAAATCGATCATGATTGAGCTGCAAGGTATTTTGCGAAATGTGACTTCCGACGTCCGGCACCATCGTAAGAACCATGTCAGTATCAAGAAGGCACTTTGCATGAGCTGAAAGTCGCAACGGCAACGACTCATCCTGAACAAAGACCGTCTCATCGCACCCACCTGCGGCGATAAAAACATCCCGTTCAACAAGCCAAGTCATCCGCACCATACCGCGACCAAGGACCCTCTCAAGCGGATCCTTGTGGATACTAAGCTTGAAATCTTCTGCAATCCGAGGGCCCAACACCTTATCGATTGGTTCGTTCGTCTTGCGGCAACGACCGTGCACCATGTCTGCATCATGCTGTTTTGCAAGTGAAAGCAGCATCTCAAGCGCATTTGGCGCAAGAATTTCATCACAGTCAAACAGTGCCAGATATCTGCCATTTGCGGCCTCGGCTCCTTGGTTGAGCCGAATTGATGGACCCGCATTGACTGTATTGCTGATTACCCGAACAAAGTCGTGCTTTGCCGAAAATTCTTCAAGGATCGCCAGAGAATTATCTGTCGACACGTCATCTACGAAAACAACCTCAAAAGGTATTTCGCCGGTCTGGGCCAACAAAGACGCAAAGAAATAACGAAGAGCATTTTCTTTGTTATAGACCGGCAGAACAAAACTGACTTCGGGTTGCATAGTTTTCGCAGCTCATTTTTAAGTCGATTTCTGCTTGTAACCAGTCAAGCTTATCTCGAAAAGACTAAAACGTAAAACCGGCCCAAAACGACAATACCCCAGCACATCAAAAACGTGCTGGGGTATGGTGCCCAGGAGAAGACCGCCTGCAACACCCACCCCACAAGCCTTGATTTGCAAGGATTCCAGAGTTTCCAAGGGCTTGACAGGTCGAATCAGGTAGTACATCTGGGTAGCACAAAGCATCAATACCTGAGTATCGACGAATGGGCAAACCCGTTAAGCGACCCGGCAAAAACAACTACGAAATTCAATATCCGCTTCCTCAGAAGCTCCGCCAAGTCATGCGCACATCTGCGATATATCGCAGCTTGGGCACAGCGGACCTGTCCACTGCCAAAAAGCTCTATCCAGTGCGCCTGGCAGAAGTTCAAGCCGAGGTAACTCGCCTTCTCGCAAAACACTTCCCGGATGATCAGAACGTTCTGCAAGAGCTTCAAGACCTTGTTACCGCCTACAAGGGCGCGGATGACGATGCAGAACCCGGCAGCCTTTCCGAGAAGGACATTTTGCTGGACTTGGTTTCGGAATGGGGCACCAAACAGCGCCTCAAGCGTATTGAAGCCTTCAAAGCATCACCTCAGCACAAGGCTGGGGAACCCATCCCCGTCGCGATTCGGCAAGCCGCCAACGAAATACAGGTTCAGGCAGAGCGCTTCGCCAACGATGCATTAAACCCACGCACCAAAATTGACACGATCACAGAAAGCTGGCGCAAAGCAAATGGTCCCAAGCTCTCCGTGAGCACCAGAGAGGAATACGAGCGCGCCATAAAGCGTTTCTCCGATTGGTGTGCTCGGCAGCAGATCGAGTATTACGATCAAATCACCCGCAGAAAAGTCCGCGAGTTTGTTGAAGAAACCTATCATGGCAAGATGGGGAAGACCGCCAATCTGGCTCTTAGTGGGCTCCGTGGCGTGTGGAAGCACGCTATGACGGGTGGCTTTGTCGAGGAAAAGAGCACTGTTTGGGACGATCACGAGTACCCAGACCACATCCGTATCGGAACAGGTGAAATAAAGGCGGAAGCAGATGAAGAAGCACCGTTCTCGTTCGAAGACATTGAAACGCTCCTTACCAAGCTCGACCCACCGCTCTTTGCTGACGTTCTTCGCCTCTCACTTGTAACTGGGGGCCGGAGCGCCGAAATCACGGCTCTCGAATGGAAGCACATTACCAAAGAAGAGGATGGCTATTGGGTCAGCTTACCTGGCACAAAAACCAAAAGCGCTCGGCGTCGTGTTCCTATCCCCGTTACATTTACCCCACTGATGGAGCGCCTAACAAGCAAACCAAGTGGCCGTTGGGTCTTCCCGTTTTATCCAAAACTAGTTTTTGAGACCGATAAGAAGCGCCACAGCTACATCAACAAAGAATTCAACAGGAAACGTCGCAACCTGAATATGCCAAATGGCAAGCGACAAGGGTTACATTCGGCACGCCGAACCTATATCGAACTACTTGAAGGCGCAGATGTTGCCGTTGGAACGATTAAATTGCTTGTCGGCCACAAGCGTCATGACATCACAATCGGCCGCTATACAAAAGGTCAGTATGTAGACTTAAGAGCGGCATCCAATAAATTAACTTACCCAAGCAATATTGTGACAATCATCAACGCTACGAACTCAAAAAAAATAGGACCTCTATAAACTACAATCAATTTTTAGTGAAATCCGGTTAACCAACCTCATCTGTTTATATTCTCATGCATCCATTTGTCGAGATCATCGGCACCATCATAAATATCAGTAAAGTCAAAGAAGGGAATACCTGCACCACACTGATTCTTAAGATCGATGGAGGTTCGAATCTCCTTTTCTATCCAACTCAAAGCGAAATCATCACCTTTGTTTCGCAGCCAATGCTCGTTATCTAGCTTGATTTGTTCAAAACGTTCTTTTGCATCTGCGTCCGGGTACCCACAAAAAGCACAAAGTAGCGTACCCGGATGTTTTTGCTGAAGTGCACGCGCATTTCCAACTGAAATCCAACCTCCTTCAATGACGGTAATACCGCCACCGCCTTCATCCTGACGCCGCGAAGAAGGGCCTTGGATACCGTCTTATGGGCCCCAAAGGCCCGTTTGACGTCCTCTCCCCAACGGCCATCGAGTGGATTGGGGACGAACTCCAAGACCTTCTTAAATCCACCAGCATCAGCCCAGAAACAAGGAACGCACTCACCAAGCTCACACTATTTGATGCCCAATACCGTGAGAGGATGAACTTGGAAGGTAGGGTTCGTTGGCTGTTCTATCATTTTCCAGACCTCAATCGGACTGAGGTCGCCAAAGCCCTATGCGTTAGCAGGGCAATTGTTCAGCGTTACATCAAGACACAACAGGACCAATTACGGAGAGCCTACCAAGCAAAGGCACAAGCACTGTCGTAAGGAAAAATCATAAGCAGGGTACGCAACGCGCCGGTCAGCATTATGTTTTGGCCTCATTGGTGGTTTTCTCGAAGCGATCAGTATTGAAGCTTCGAATGATCGTCAACAGGTCATCCTGCAGGTCGGAATCAGGGAACACACCGTAAATCCCGTCCTGATCAATCTTGGTGAAGGGGGCATCAACCAGACGCTCAAGCTCGATACCACCAGTCTGGGCGATAAGGCTTTGAAGCAGACGCAAGAAATGCGTTTGTTTGGCTGTCAGTGATGGGTGGCGTGTGACGAAGTCCTGGAAACGGCCCCGAACTGCTTCTTCGTCCATCCCCACGATATTCCGCAAGATATCATCTAGATGGTCGGCGAGGTCTGGATAGAATTCCCGCAGCAGGTTCAGGTCAACATCGGGGTTCTCTGTCAGCACCAAGGAGGTGAGTGCATCCAAATCATCCTGACTAACCGGTTCACCGCGCCTGATTTTGGCCAGTATTGGGTTCTTGTCAAACAAGTCACGCAAGGCTGCTTCCACACGTTTTCGATATGCTGCCAAGTCGATGGAAACGATGCCTGACTTTCGATACCCGTATTCAATCTCTGCGGCGTCTTCTTCGATATCGACCACTGGAATGGTGATTTCCGGACCACCACCGCCGCCTTCAACATATTGCATGATGCTGCGGAGCTCGTGACGCACCCTTTCAAGGGACGCAAAATCGACATTCGCCCAAAAGGCAGCAGAGCGTACTTCTTTGATCGTCTCTGCCTTCGCCTTTACCTGATTGAGGTTGGGACGAAGCCTATTGATCGCATTGAGAAGATCACCTTTAAGGTCCTCGAACTGGCCAGACTTTTTGAACAGCGCAAGCTGCAACTGAGTTATCAGCAAATCAAATGCATAGGCATCGCTGTGCCCGCGAATATTAATCCATTGGGTAAGCGGACTAATTTCGTTCTTAAGCAGTGTGACCGTCGCGGGTGTGAATTCTTCAAGCACCCCAACAGCGCGGACAGTTTGGATTTCAAGCCACTTTTCTTTGACCGAAATACTGTCATCCGGCAATGAAGCCACATCCAGGGAAATCAGGTTGGTAACGGCCTTGAAGGTCTCTAGATCAAGTGCTTGCAAGGCCGTTGCAGCCAGATCAAGACGGGCATTAAAGACGCGCTGCATAAGTGAAGTCGGCGGGCTTGGCTCGGCCTCGGGCTTATTTTGTTCAAAGAACTCAAAGTTCGACCAGTGATCGAAAATCCGAAAGACCGCTTTGTCACGACCAGGGCCAAACAAACCAGGGCAGAGGCGTGTGCCACGTCCAATCATTTGCCAGAACTTGACCTTGGATTTCACCGGCTTTGCAAAGACAAGATTGACGATCTCAGGCACGTCAATACCAGTATCAAGCATGTCGACTGATATTGCGATGGTAAGATCATCGTTAGTCCCCTGCCCCTTAAAATCATCAATCAACTGTTCCGCACGCGGGTCGTGGTTATCGATGATCTGACAGAACTTGCCGCCATATTGCGGATACAACTCATCAAACAGCTTTTGCAGCACAACTGCATGTTTATGGCTACGCGCAAAGATGATGGATTTACCTGGAAGCTGTCCACTCGCCTCCTTGATGCCGTTCTCCATCAAATTGCGGATGATGCGCCGATTGGTATCCTTGTTGAAAATCTGCTTATCAATCTGTTCAGCTTCGTGATTGAGCTGCTCGGGGTCTTTCCCGTCTTCTTCAAGCTGCCGCTTCTGTTCCTCGCTAAGGTTCTCGTATTTAATCCCCTCGCGCAGGAACTTGGTGGTGTGGCTATAGACCTCATAAGGCACCAGGAAGCCATCCTTGACCCCGTCCTCAATCGAATAGAACGCTGTAGGGTCCTGGTTACTGCATTCAAACAAGCCATATGTGTTGCGTGAAATGAACTCAACCGGTGTGGCTGTGAGCCCAACCTGCAGACTGTCAAAGTATCGGAACAGATCGCGATAGCGGTTATAGATACTGCGGTGGCTTTCATCGGCAATGATCAGGTCAAAGAACCCGGTATCAAAAGCCTGGAAAACAGACATCATCGACGGATAGGTAGAAACGAAAATACGGCTTCTGTTGTCATTCACCGTGTGTCGCGAAACAACCGTAAGCGGTTCACTCATGTGGTCGTTAAAGGCGTTTTTGGCCTGCTTAACCAACTCGCGCCGATCACACAGGAACAGCACACGTTTCGCCCAATTCGCCCGAACAAGAAGCTCTGTCAGCGAAATGGCGACGCGGGTTTTCCCGGTCCCTGTGGCCTGAACAATAAGGGCCTTTCGTCGATTGTTAGAGAACGCCTCACATACGCGCTTGATCGTCTCAACCTGATAAATGCGACCCGCAATTTCAGATTTCGGCGCAACGCTGTTAAGGGCCTTTTTATTGACCCTCTGGAACGTCACCAAGTTTTGCAGGCTGCGCTTTGAATAGAACCCGAACAGCCTCCGTGGCGGGTAATTCTGGGCGTCATCCCATATCCATGTGTTGTACCCGTTCGTGTAGAATATGACCGGGCGCTGCCCATATTTCTTTTCGAGGCCATCGGCATACAACTGTGCTTGCTTACGTCCACGCTCTTCGGACTGCGCTGTGCGCTTGGCCTCAATCACCGCCAATGGCTTACCGTTATCGTCCCACAAGACATAGTCGGCATATCCGATGCCTGAGTCTGTCGGCTGAAAACCAACCTCTTCCTCAAGTGTTACGTCGTCAGGCTTGTTGACATCCCAACCAACCTCGGCAAGCGCAACGTCAATCAGTCTTTTTCGAGTTGTGGCTTCGTTAAACGATAGCGCGTCGGCAACCTGCTGCCCCTTTGCCTGTGTCTCCGGCGTTACGGTTTCAGCGGCATAGGTGGCTTTGACCTTGGCAAGCTGATCAAGCGCCGTATCAAGCTGCTTCTTGAGTTTGTCTTTGGCGGCTTCAAGCTCTGCTTCCTTGCCTTCATTTGGTGAAGGCTTCTGAAAGCCTGCAATGTCGGAGGGGGTAGCGGTCAAGCAGCGAACAGCAAACCAAGCCGACACTGCATGTGACTCTTCAAGTATCCAAAGAGCCGTCTTGCTCTCAACACTTCCGCCATGTGCAGCACGGTTGCCCTCTTTGCGGATTGCATGAAATTTGGTGCGGATGACCTCGGGGACGGCTGCGGCGAATGCTGGACCATTCAACAACTGGAAAAAGTCGGCATCTTGCGGCTTTTCGAGGCGCAGCACTAAATAAACCGACTTGGTTAGCTCCTCCGCCAAATTGCGGAGTTTCACCAGTGCACTAGAAGGGTCAGAATAGGCGTACTGCTCTGCAAACCCGCCATGGTCTGCCAGAATAGGCCGCTCTTTTCGGAGCATTTCGAAGTTCACCGATTCCAGCGATCAATCCCCCGCACTATCTGACGTTTTACATCAGTCTTTTTTCACAACTTTCCAACGTTAGCAGCGCGTTGAAGTCAAAGAAAGACGAAATAGCCGCGTTTTCACATTTGCGAGAATCGAATCAGCACAGCACCAACAGCCCGCAATCTGAGGGACCGGGCTCAGGGCGATTTTGAAACCGTCGTTGATTTTTTTGAGGGAGTTTTGAGGGGCTGCTGAGGTAGTACAACCCGGTAGTACAAAGACAATAGCCCTGCAAGCTAAGTCTTTGAAAACATTAACTTGCAGGGCTATGGTGCCCAGGAGAAGACTCGAACTTCCACGGCCTAATGGCCACTGGCACCTGAAGCCAGCGCGTCTACCAATTCCGCCACCTGGGCATAGGGACTTAGGTAATGTCCGGGGTTTCCCGCCGGAACGGGGCGGAATATACGCGGTCAGGCTTAAGTGTCAACCAACTTTTTGATGGTTTGGTGAAACTTCCTGCGTCCGGTTGCGGGTATGCGCCAATCGCCCGGTTTTTGTTGGCGTTTTGCCGGTTTCGGGCTTACACCGCGTGGTCGAACAAATAGGCCAGAACACCGTTCAACCGGTTCCTGCCCTGCTCGGTGGCACGCAGCCCCGAAGAATCACAGATCAGATCACCGGACTCGATCAGGGTTTCGAGCCGATCCGACGCCAGAACATCACCCAGCCCCTTGCCGATAATGCGTTCAAACCTTGCAGCCGGGATGGTTTCATTGAGCCGAAGGCCCATCATCACCATCTCAAGCAGACGTTCATCGGCCTCAAGCGCAGTTTCTTCCTGTGTGCCATGACCATGCTTTTCCACCCGGTCGAGCCAGATATCCGGCGCCCGGTGCCGACGCACTGCCATCGGCGTGATATTGCCATCGGCACCAACCACTGCTTCACGGCCATGCGCGCCCGGTCCGATGCCAAGATAATCGCCATAGCGCCAATACACCAGGTTATGGCGGCTTTCCTGCCCCGGTTTCGCGTGGTTGGAAACCTCATAGCAGCGATACCCGGCACGTTCGGTTTCTTCCTGGGTGATCTCGTAAAGCTCGGTCGCAAGGTCTTCGTCCGGCACCACAAGATCGCCGCGCTGATGCAGGGTATAGAACTGTGTGCCTGGCTCAATGGTCAGCTGATAAAGCGAGATATGCCCATTAGCGATGCCAAGCCCCTCGCGCAATTCCATCCGCCAGGCCTTGGGAACGTGTTCCGGGCGTGCATAGATCAGATCAAACGAAAAACGATCAAAGACCGATGTTGCAACATCTAGGGCCCGCATGGCTTCCTCGGCACTGTGCAGGCGACCAAGGAACTTCAGGTCACGGTCATTCAGCGCCTGAATACCAATCGACACCCGGTTAATCCCGTTGGCGGCAAAGGCCGAAAACCGGTCAATTTCGACCGTGCCGGGATTGGCTTCGAGCGTAATTTCAAGATCATCCGTTACAGGCCAGAAAGATTTGATGTCCTCGATCAAGGCCCCGGCGGTTTCCGGATCCATCAGGGATGGTGTACCACCGCCAAAGAACACAGATCCCACTGTCCGCCCGGGATGACGGGCCGCACCATGGGCAAGCTCCGCCCGGAGCGCCTTGCGCCAGCGCACATGATCAACACTGTTCGCAACATGACTGTTGAAATCGCAATACGGGCATTTCGACAGGCAGAACGGCCAGTGGATATAAATGCCAAACGGCACGGTTTCACTTGAGGCTGCGGACACGCGGGACTCTTTTCAAACGCGGGATGTTGGCCGATAAACTAACATGCACCGCCGATGATGACATCCGCGATGCGTGCATAAGTTCAATGCAGGTGGTTAAACCTGAAATCAGTCTTCGAAGCAGGCCTTGACCAACTGGCGGAAGGCATCGGCCCGGTGGCTCATTTCATGCTTTTTCGCCGGGTCCATTTCACCAAAGGTTTCCCCGTAGCCTTTGGGCTGGAAAATCGGGTCATAGCCAAAGCCGTGCGCACCGCGTTTCGGCCAGACGATCTCGCCTTCAACCCGGCCTTCGAAATTCTCGACATGCCCGTCCGGCCAGGCCAGCGACAGGGCACAGATGAACGATGCCCGGCGATCCGGGTGATCGCCAATGCCGTTCTTGACCTTTTCCATCGCCATGTCGAAATCCTTGTCCGGGCCAGCCCAGCGCGCGGAATAGATCCCCGGTGCGCCATCAAGGGCCGAAACCGCCAAACCACTGTCATCGGCGAGGGCCGGAAGATTAGCCCCATTGGCCGCCGCCGTTGATTTCAGCTGCGCATTGCCAATGAAGGTTTTTTCGGTTTCTTCGGGTTCGGGCAGGTCAAGCTCACCGGCCGAGAAGACCTCGATGCCAAACGGTTCAAGAAGTTCGGCGATTTCCTTGATCTTGCCTTTGTTGTGGCTGGCGATGACGAGTTTTTTTTCCGTGAAACGACGGGCCATGGTCTTGCCTGAAACTGCGATATCCAACTGATGCGAAAAAACGGCAGGCCCGATGCCCGCCGTTAATATTACGGTGCCTTAAAGCCCAAGCGCTTCGCGCTGCTTGGCGAACAATTCCTTGCAGCCTTTTTCGGCCAGCTCGAACATCTGATCATAGGATGCGCGATCAAACGGTACGTCTTCGGCGGTTGCCTGTACCTCGACAATGCCGCCATTGCCCGCCAGCACGAAGTTGGCATCGGCCCCTGCATTGCTGTCTTCGGCGTAATCAAGATCAAGCACTGCTTCACCTTCATAGATACCGCACGAAATGGCTGCCACCGGCTGGGTCAGCGGAATTTCCTTGATCAGGCCAAGGCGGCGCACGCCCTGAAACGCCAGATGGGCGGCCACATAGGCACCGGTGATCGATGCGGTGCGCGTACCGCCATCGGCCTGAATGACATCGCAATCAAGGCGCATCTGCATTTCACCCATCGCCTTCATATCGGCAACCGCACGGATCGAACGGCCAATCAGGCGCTGGATTTCCTGGGTGCGGCCGGACTGACCACCGCGCGCGGCTTCGCGCTGCATGCGGCTATCGGTTGCGCGCGGCAGCATGCCGTATTCGGCGGTGATCCAGCCCTTGCCGGAATTGCGCATCCAGCCCGGCACCTTGTCTTCGACCGTGGCGGTACAGATCACATGCGTGTCGCCGAACTTGATCAGGCATGAGCCTTCGGCATATTTGGAAACGCCGGTTTCAATCGTTACATCGCGAAGCTGATCGGGGGTACGGCCGGAAGGGCGCATGAGAAGGAACCTCTTGGTTGTCTGGGCTTGCGTTCATGGCGACTTGAATGCCCGCGCACGAAGCGAAACTGTCCTGAAAAATTTGGCCCAAAGTAAGATGTGCCCCACCAAACGTCCAGCAGTTTCCCCGGATGTTTTTATCTGTTCTGGTGCAATCCTGGCGCAAAGCAGTTAAACCAACAACTTCGACCAAACTTACAAGCATGGCTTAGCAATAGGCCGTGCAATTGACGCAATGCGTTTGCCTGACTAAATTCTCCTCACGTTTTACGCTTCACCCATCTGGATCAATTGGCACGCAACACATGGCGCATTTTGACGATACATTGCTGGGCGACATGAATGCGCGGTCACGTGAAGTGTTCCGCCAGATTGTCGATGCCTATGTCGAAACCGGTGAACCGATCGGATCGCGGTCCATCGCGCGTCGCATGTCGGAAAACCTTTCGGCTGCGACCATTCGCAATGTCATGTCCGATCTTGAGGAAATGGGTCTTCTGGTCGCGCCGCACATTTCGGCCGGGCGCCTGCCCAGTGAAAAGGGCCTGCGACTGTTTGTGAATGCCCTGATGGAAGTCGGTGACCTCCCCAATGCCGAGCGCGACCAGCTGACCAAAAACTGTGAACAGGCGGGTTATTCGCTTGATCAGATGCTGGGCGAAGCAACCACGATGTTATCGGGCCTGTCGCGCTGTGCCGGACTTGTGGTTGCACCCAAGACAGATGGCATTCGCCTAAAACAGATCGAATTCGTGGCCCTGTCGCCGGGCAAGGTTCTGGCCGTTCTGGTGGCCCATAATGGCAGTGTCGAGAACCGAATCCTTGATGTTCCGCCTGATTTGCCCGCCTCGGCATTGACAGAAGCGGCAAACTATCTAAATACCCGGTTGGCTGGAAAGACGCTTGATGATGCGCGCCTTTTGATGACGAAGGAGCGTGATCGTCTCAAGCAGGAGCTTGATGAACTTTCCGCCAATCTGATTGATGCGGGTCTGGCAACATGGGCCGGCGGGGTCAAGGGATCGTCCCTGATTGTGAAGGGGCAATCCCAGCTGCTGGAAAATATCGATACGATTGAACAGCTTGAGACCGTTCGCCGCCTGTTTAACGTGCTCGAAGCCCGCGATCAGATGATTGAACTACTCGATGTGACGACGGATGCCCAAGGCGTTCAGATTTTCATCGGGTCGGAGAATAAACTGTTCGGCGGATCAGGTCTTTCGATGGTGATTTCGCCCTATCAGAATGCTGAAGGCAGCATTGTGGGTGCAATCGGGGTTGTCGGACCGACCCGGATCAATTATGCCCGGATCATTCCGCTGGTCGATTACACCGCCAAGCTGGTCGGTCGACTGATTGGATAAATCGCGGCGCTGCGTGTCAGGCCGCATAACGTGAAAGTAGCAAGGTTAGCCATGTCGGAAACCGCAAAGAACACTCCGGAAGATCTGCAGGACGTCAATGCAGAGGAAACCGCTTCGGAAGAGGTCGCAGCAGAGGCGACTGAGGAAGTTGTTGAGGACGCCGCACCCCAGGACCCGATCGCCGCACTTGAAGCCGAAGTCGCGGAACTGAAAGACCGTCTGCTGCGCCAGGCCGCCGAGGTGGAAAACACCCGCCGCCGCGCCAAAAAAGACGTCGAGGATGCCGGCAACTACGCCATCACCAAATTTGCCCGCGACCTTTTGGATGTCAGTGACAACCTGCGCCGCGCGCTTGATGCCGCGGGCGATACATCCAACGCCGATCCGGCGATGAAAACCCTGTTTGATGGGGTCGAGATGACCGAACAGGCCCTGCAAAAGGCGCTTGAAAAGAACGGCATCGAAAAGCTCGAACCGCTTGGTGAAAAGCTTGATCCGAACAAACATCAGGCCGTGTTTGAACTGCCGCATCCGGAATATCCGGACGGCCACGTCGCACAGGTTATGCAGGCCGGTTACGTGCTTAAGGGCCGCTTGCTGCGCCCGGCCATGGTCGGTGTGACCAAAAATCCGGGCGGTGAAAAACCAAGCCAGACCGACACCCCGGGTGGGAATGTCGATACCTCTGCCTGATCGCCAGAAAAATTTCAGATAAACCGGTTTTAGCGGATCGGTTTCGCATGCACCCCTGCCAGACAGACTTGGCGGGGGTGTTTTGTTTGCATTAGGCTACCGGCACTGATCACCAGCACAGGACCGCACACCATGCCGCTTCGCCCCGACCTGATCGATATCCTGCGCGATGAAAACGCCCCGATTGTCATCCTGACCGGGGCTGGCATTTCCAAGGAAAGCGGACTGCATACTTTCCGCGACGCGGACGGTATCTGGGCGAAATACGATATTTCCGAGGTCGCAACCCCTGAGGCATTCATTGCCAATCCCGATCTGGTGCATCATTTCTATAACGACCGCCGTTCCGGGTTACATGACCCCGATGTCGTGCCCAATGCCGCCCATCTGGCCCTGGCACGGCTGGAGGCCGAATGGCCCGGTGATGTGTTGCTGGTAACCCAGAACATTGATGACCTGCATGGCCGGGCCGGGTCAACAAACCTGATCCACATGCATGGCGAGCTTTTGAAAATCCGCTGCAATCACTGTGATCTTCTGACCGATTGGCCGGGCGACCTTGCCAAGGAAACCCCCTGCCCAAGTTGCGGCAAGGCCGGTGGATTGCGCCCGCATGTGGTGTGGTTTGGCGAAATGCCGCTCGAGATGGAACGCATCTACGCAGCCATTGGCGAATGCGGGCTTTTCATTTCCATTGGCACATCAGGCAATGTCTATCCTGCGGCCGGGTTTGTTCAGGTCGCCCACGAAGAAGCCGGGGCTGAAACGGTCGAGCTCAATCTCGAACCAAGTTCGGGTGCCACACTGTTTGATCACAGCCGCTATGGCCCTGCCACCGAACTGGTTCCGGCCTTTGTTTCTGCCCTGCTCGGTGATTGATAGCTGGCCTAGGGATTGATCAAATCACGGAATGATTTTTCGCCGGCATCGCTGAACCGTACAACGCGCGACTCCGGAATCCGTCGGGCCCAACCCAGATCATAAAACCGCTCGAGCAATGCCGCCCCAAATGAGCCCGCCAGATGCGACTGTCGGGCACTCCAATCAAGGCATTCCCGACACAGCGGTCGGCGCTTGGCCCGCAAGCCATCCAGATCAATGCCAAACGTGTTGGCAAATTCGATCCCGGCCGGTGTCAGGGCAACACCATTGATGTTGCTTTCAATCAGTTTGCGTTTGGCAAGGCCGTCAAACAACGCAACCCCCATATCCCCGGCCAGATGGTCATAACAAACCCGTGCCTTGCGCAGTTCCGGATCCTTGGGGCCGGTGCGCACACGGTTATGCCCGACCCGATTGGCAATCCCCATCAGGACTTCCAGTGCCTCGACAATATCAGGGCCGCTGAGCGTGAAATAACGATGCCGCCCCTGTTTGCGCGGCACTACGATCTGACCGGCTTCAAGCTTCGCCAGATGCGAGCTTGCAGTTTGCGGTGTCACACCGGCTTCTTGGGCCAGCTCGGCCGCGGTTAATGCACGACCACTCATAAGTGCAGTCAGCATATTTGCGCGCGCCGGGTCGCCAAGCAATGCGGCCACGCGGGCGATATCGGGTCCTTCTTTCATAGTTCGATGCTAATCGAAGCATTAATGCGCAGCAATCAGGATAATGGGCCACGTCACCCAACAAGATGTTTCTCCTGAAAGGACGCTGTCATGATTACCTGCTTCATTCGCTATGAAATCGACCCGTACAAGAAAGACGCCTTCATGGAATATGCCCGCAACTGGGGGCAGGCCATCCCGCGTTGCGGGGCTGACCTTGTCGGCTATTTCGCCCCGCATGAAGGATCAGTCTCGACCGCCTATGGTATCTATCATTTGCCCGATCTGGCATCCTATGAAGCCTATCGCGCGCGGCTAAAGGACGATCCGCTGGGCCGCGAGAACTACGAATTCTCCCAGCGCGAAAAATTCATCCTGCGCGAAGAACGCCAGTTTCTGAAAATTGCCTCCACGCCGCATACGGAGCTGATCAAACCATGATTGCCGTCATTTTCGAGGTCACACCGCACGATGGACGCTATGACGATTACCTTGCGATTGCCGGTGATCTCAAACCCGTTCTTGAAACCATGGATGGCTTTATTTCAATCGAACGGTTTCAAAGCCTGACCAATCCCGGCAAGGTTCTATCGCTGTCCTTCTGGCGCGATGAGGACGCAATTGCCGCCTGGCGCAACCTGGGCGACCACCGCACTGCCCAGATCAAGGGGCGACACAAGATTTTTGAGGATTACCGTTTGCGGGTGGCTGGCGTGATCCGTGATTACGGCCTTCATGACCGTGATCAGGCCCCGGATGACTCCCGCGCACAACATGATCGCTGATCTGTAACGTCGGTCATCGGGGCTCAGGCCTTTGCCGGTTTCGGGGATGCTTCTTCATCCCCGATTTCGCTACTCTCGGCAAATTCGGCGAATTCTTCTTCCACGGCATCCTCGACCGCTTTGGCACCGCCCTTGTAATCAAGCAGCATCACGGCCAGCACCACGATGCCGGCACCGATAAAGATGACCGGCACGGGCAGCATGTCAAAGAAGATCAAATCCATCGCCACCGAAAATGGCAGGGCCGTATAGGCCGCAGGCGACACCACACTGGCATCCGCAACCCGCACTGCACGTAGCACCATGTAGTTGGTCAGCATGGCAAAGAAACCGGCACCCGACGCATAAAGCCAATCAGCCATTGAGGCCGGATACCAGGTGATCATCGCAATCGGCACCCAGATCGCAACCGCGATGATCTGAGGCCAGAAGAGCATGGAAAAATTGGTTTCGGTCCGGGTCAGCACCTTGGCAAACAGGGTCTGGGCGGAAAAACAGAACGCCCCGATCAGGGCCGCAGCCACACCCAGCGGCACGCCAAAGCCATCCATGCGCGGCACGCACATCACCCAAACGCCAACAAGGCCCAAAAGGGTTGCGATGATTTTGCGCGTAGTCAGTTTCTCGCCCAAAATCACCACCGCCAACATCACGGTCAGCAAGGCTTCGATAAACAGATAGGCGTTGACCTCGGCGATGCTCATCTGGCGGAGCGCGAAGAACACAAAGAACAGCGACCCGTACCACAAAACGCCACGCGCAATATGCGCCACCGGGCGGCGCGTTCGGATCTGGCGCGTGCCCATAAACATGATGATGACCAGGAACACCGCAACGGTGGTCAGGGCACGCATCGCAAGGATCTGCGAGGTTGGCACATCATGCGAAACAAGCTTGGCACAAACATCGACAAAAACGCCCGATGCCATGGCAGCCGTCATCCACAGGACACCGCGGAAATTTCCGCTCAGTCGCGTTGCGGTCATGGTCAATCCCGGTTTCGAAAGGAATGTTGGGGTTTCCGGCAGTTGGGGGGAGGCTGCTTACGTGGTGGCGCAAGGAGGCATAAGTCATTACGGCCGGAAACCCTGTATGACAATGATATTGCCTGCTTGTTTGGAAAAATACGAATGAAGCTTTTTCAGCCATTGTTGAGATTTTTTTGGCCCACTTTTCGATCAGGCCTGATAGACAGAATAAAAGACAGTAATGCTCTCCGGATGGAAACCCACGATGCGCAGAAAGCTCCCACCGTTGCGCGCCCTTGTCGCCTTTGAAGCCACTGCACGCCATCAAAGCGTGAAGGGGGCCGCAGAAGAATTGCATGTCACCCAAAGTGCGATCAGTCATCAGCTCCGCCAGCTTGAAGAAAACCTTGGCGTGGTGCTGTTTACCCGCAAGGGCCGTGGATTGACCCTGACCAAGTCGGCAGAGCTTCTTTTGCCGCGCCTGACCGAGGCGCTTGATGGCATTGCCGACATCACTGGTGAAGTCGGCCCGGACAAGGGCAAGGCGATCCGCATCGGTGCGCTGGCGACCCCGGCACTCACTGTGCTGTTGTATGAGCTTGATAACCTGCGCGACCGGCTGCCGGCCGACATTCCCGTACAATTTCGCAAGATTGAATTTGATGACGGTCTTGATCCGCTTGAAATTGATCTCGCCCTTCAGATCGCGCCAAAGGACCTGCCCGGTCCCGAAGACTGGATTACCGAGCTTCTGACCCCTGAAGTCTATACCGCCTTTGCCGCCCCGGAATGGCTCGCAAAGCGCGGCTATGATGCCAGCAATGTTGACGTCGCGACACTCGGCCCGCGCGATATCCTGTTGATCGACAGTGACAGCGAACAGTTCTCCCAGATCGAACAATGGTTCAAGGATGCCAGCTTCTCGCTCGCGGATTGCTGGACCTTCAGCCACCATATCTGGGCGCTTGAAGCCGCACGTGCCGGTCAGGGCATCGTTGCCAGCACCGATGTTGTTGCGCGCAATTACGTTGAGCGCGGTGAACTGGTGCCACTTAATTTCCCGGATTTCATTTCACACTGGTGGTATCGCCTGCTGATCCGTCCCGCCCGCGAAAAAGACCCGATCGTGATCGAAGCCGCCAACTGGATCCGCGAACTCATCAACCCGAAAACCGCATCCCTTGCCCGCAAAAAGGTGATGTAACACCATTGTCGTTGTCCTTGGACGCGTGAAAGGTTAGGGTTTGGGCACAAAAAAAAAGCCGTAAGCCAAAAATGGGGTTATGTGGGGAAGATGACATCCTTGGTGTCAGTCGTGGTCACGACTTATAACTGGCCCGAAGCACTATCCTTGGTGCTGAAATCGCTTGCCGATCAAAAGGATCGCAATTTCGAAATCGTTATTGCCGACGACGGGTCGGGTGATGAAACCGCACAGGTCATCAAGGACTTCGCTGCCAAAAATCCGATTCCGGTCAAACATTATTGGCACGAAGACATGGGCTTTCGCGTAGCCAAAGCGCGCAATGGTGCGATCGGATTATGTGAAGGCGATCTGGTTATCTTTATTGATGGTGATTGCTGTGTGATGCCCGATTTCATCACGCGTCACCGCAAGGCCGCAACCAAGGGCTGCCTTGTATCGGGTAAACGGGTCTTCCTTAAAAAACGGCTGACCAACACCCTACTCACGCGCAAATGGGCCTTTCACAAATGGCCGCGTCCACTCCTGTTTCTGACCGCCCTGTTTGGTTTTGCCAACCGGCCGTTTCAGTTCGTTCGACTGCCGCATAACGGCCCGTGGCTTTGGGAACATGAAAAGTGCTGGCAAAAGGCGCAAACCTGCAATCTTGCCGTTTTCAAAAGCGACATCGACAGAGTTCATGGCTTCGATGAAAGTTACGAAGGCCATGGATTGGAGGATTCAGACTTTGTTCTGCGTCTTCTGCGTTCCGGGCTGAAACGCAAGAATGTCGAATATTGCTCGCCGGTCCTGCATCTATTCCATGAGCGCAAGGTGCCCAAACCGGACAAAACCGGTAATGACAACGCTAAGCTTTTTAAAGAGATGCTTATGGGTGATCCGGAACGTTTCCTGCCCCTGAACGCAAGCAACGATATGATATCCGTTCGTCAAAACTCCCAGAAAGCTGGTGAATAACCCCTTTTTGGATTTTCGACCAAGGAAGCACGTCGACCCCCTTGGAAGCGACGGCGTTTCGCGATAAAAGGTCGGCATCATTTTCCTTCGGATGCGTCTTTGCATCTTAGAAGCTCATATCAGCCGCCCTGGTGATCGGGGCATGCGTTCAAAAAGCGAAAGGGATTTTCCCAGATGGATCTCAGCAAGATTGCCGTTGGCAAGGATGTTCCGTGGGACGTAAACGTCGTCATCGAAATTCCGCAGGGCGGACCGGTCAAGTATGAAGTCGATAAAGACTCCGGTGCTGTCTTTGTGGACCGTTTTCTGCACACCTCGATGTATTACCCGGTCAACTATGGCTTCATCCCCAACACGCTTGGCGAAGATGGCGATCCGGTCGATGCAATGGTCATGTTCCGCGAGCCGGTCGTTGCCGGTTCGGTGATCCGTGCGCGTCCGATCGGTGTTCTGATCATGGAAGACGAAGCCGGTCAGGACGAAAAACTGATCTGCGTTCCGCATGACAAGATCGACCCGTACTACACCGACATCAAATCCCACGAAGATCTGCCGCAGATCCTGCGCGATCAGATCCAACACTTCTTCGAGCGTTACAAAGACCTCGAAAAAGGCAAATGGGTTAAGGTCACCGGTTGGGAAGGCGCTGAAAAGGCTGCCAAACTGATCGAAGAAGGCGTTACCCGCCTCGGCAAATAAGCCGCATTCAACCCGTCGTCGGACAGGTACCGGATTTAAAATGCAACGCTCCGTCAGATTTGGCGGAGCGTTGTTTTTTGACTTATCGGTTGCGCAACACTACTTTGGTGCAGGGGCACCACCCTTACAGGTTGGTATTGAGGGAAGAATTCACGTTTCAGGATGCTATTCGTGACCCGCAAAAACGCGCCCGACAAAACCCATGCCATCAGAATTACCGTCGGTGACATCACCACACTTGATGTCGATGCCATCGTCAATGCCGCGAACGAGGCCCTGTTGCCTGGCGGCGGTGTGTGCGGTGCGATCCATCATGCGGCGGGTCCTGAACTGGCAAACGCCTGCCGGCCGCTTGCCCCCTGCCCGACGGGTGATGCCAGAATCACACCCGGATTTAACCTGAAGGCAAAATACGTCATCCACGCCGTCGGCCCGGTCTGGCATGGCGGGGACCATGGTGAAGCCGATCTGCTGGCAAGCTGTTATCGCAATTCAATCTTGCTGGCGGTCGAGAACAATCTGGCCTCTGTGGCGTTTCCTGCCATATCAACCGGGATATTTGGCTATCCAGAAGACCAGGCGGCCAAAATCGCCGTATCAACCATTTGTGAGCTGACTGGCGAATTGGCGCAAATGCCACAAATTTACCTTTGTTGTTTCTCACCATTAGCGCGTCAGCATATTGAAGCTGCGTGCCAGCACTATGCCAGCACATGATCGAATACGATAAGGTCCATCAATAGAATGCAAAGCGACGCTGCTGCACCTTCGCCGTCCCGACCGCTTGAACTGTTTGCTTCGCCAGACGGTGTGCTGAGCGTGGGTGAACACACTTTTCGCTGTGCGCTTGGGATCAATGGCGTGATTGATGCCGACCAGAAAACCGAAGGCGATGGCAAAACGCCGGCCGGTCGCTGGCAGCTGCGCTATGTGATGTATCGTGCCGATCGCAGACCCAGCCCGCGCACCAAGCTTCCGGTCACCACCATTTCATTTTCCGACGGCTGGTGTGATGACCCGGGTCATCCCGACTATAACTGCCCGGTCCGCCTGCCGTTTGATGCCAGCCATGAAAAGCTGTTTCGCAAGGATGATCTCTATAACATCATCGTCGTTCTGGGCCATAATGATGACCCTCCCGTGCCCGGAAAGGGATCGGCGATCTTCATGCATATCGCCAAACCCGATTATGCCGGCACCGAAGGCTGTGTTGCCTTGGCCGAGAAGGATCTTGAAACACTGCTTGGACTGGCGACTTTTGAAACGTTCATCACCATCACTGCGTAAAATCATGGACTTGCCGTTTGGGTGCACAGCGCCTAGGTTCAATTGCCGGATCAATTCACAGGACAAGTCATGATTGAAGACGATTATCTCTATAAAAAAGGCGGCGTTGCAGGATTTGGTTCCCGACTGAAAGCTATTTTCGGATCGGGCAAGTTCTGGGTGCGCAGCCTTGGTGTGATCGTTCTGATTGCCGTGATCTATTATCCGGCAGGCATGGCGATTGTGCATCGTATCGATGACAACCCCGACTTTATCGGCAATTACAAGGGCGGCAGTCATGCAGTCAACACCGCCGCAGCCCTGATTGATCGCGAGGTCAACCAGAACCGCTGGACCGCGAACGACCCGTTCTTCCTGCCAAGTGCAGCCCTTGATAACATGCCGAACTTCCAGACCGGGATTGTCTATGCCCTGTCGCGCTTTGCGATCGAGCTTTCCGATCAGATCGGGCGCGCCCGTGGGTCAAGTCAGGTTGACCCGGATCTGGATGACGCCGCCGGCCTTTTGAAATTCCGTGGCGACAAATGGGTGTTTGATCCCAGTGTTTCGCTGCTGCCCGGTGTCACGTCCGAACAGCAATACCGTCAGGCAATCCGGTCCCTGCAAAACTACAATACCCGTCTGACCAACGGAAATGCGGTTTTTGAACGCCGTGCCGACAACCTTCAGGAAACACTGAACCGCATTGCCAATGACCTTGGCTCGGCCTCTGCCCTGATTGATGATAAGGTGGAAAATCCGTCGATCTTTGATCGCACGGCCGATGACGTTTTCTATGCCACCAAGGGTCGCCTTTATGCCTATAGCCTGATCTTGCGCGATCTTGGCACCGACTTCGAACAGATCATCAATGAACGCCAGATCGCATCGGTCTGGGCAGAAATGATCGGATCCCTGCAGGCGGCGGCCGCACTTGACCCGATGGTGGTTGTGAACGGATCGGCCGATGGCATCGTCTTCCCTAACCATCTGGCGGGACTTGGTTTTTATCTGCTGCGGGCCCGTACCCAGATGCGCGAAATCAGCAGCATTCTGCAACGTTGACGTCAATGTGATCACGAAACACGCCATCCGGAATACCTGAGTTGCGCGCTGCGACTTGATCTTTTGTGGTTTTTGCCCCATTTAGGGCCTAACCAAATGAAATAGAGATTGTTGAGTGGGCTCTAGGGTCTGGACCCGCTGATATATATGCAATGGTTGCTCAGAGTTGTGTGGATACGCGAAGCAAGGCAGCAGGAAGATATGCATCTTGCAATGCCTTGCGACAAAGTAGACCGCGCAACTCCGATCAACCCGAAGGACAGCTACAAGGCTTGCGAACTCCTGCGTCAAACCCCTTGACCGGGATTTCCCGCCCGCTCTACGGGCCTTTCCTTGTATTTCGCAAGCCTTGTAGCTGCCATTACATGTATATCAGCGGGTCCAGATCCTGAAGTCCCGACAATCAGAGTGAGAGGACAAGCCGAAAATGTTCATTCAGACCGAACCAACCCCGAATCCGGCGACACTCAAATTCCTTCCGGGCGAAGAAGTCATGGGCCGTCTTGGCACCGCCAACTTCGTTAAGGGTGACGAAGCCATCAAATCGCCGCTTGCGCGCAAGCTGTTTGAAATTGATGGCATTGCCGGTGTTTTCCTCGGCGGTGATTTCATCACCATCACCAAGGATGACTCCAAGGACTGGCAAACCCTGAAACCGCAGATTCTTGGCGGGATCATGGAACATTACACCTCGGGTCAGCCGGTTCTCGATCAGGATTCCAACGCCGCCACCGGTACCAGCTCTGCTGCCGAAGGCGATGATGAACTGGTCAGCCAGATCAAGGAACTGCTTGATACCCGCGTGCGCCCGGCCGTGGCACAGGATGGTGGTGACATCGTCTTCCACCGTTTCGAAGATGGCGTGGTCTTCCTTGAAATGCACGGTGCATGCGCCGGCTGCCCAAGCAGCACCGCGACGCTCAAGATGGGCATCGAAAACATGCTGCGTTATTACGTGCCCGAAGTTCAGGCCGTTGAACCGGTCATGGCTGACTGAACCTGACCGGGTTTCGGGCACCTCACCGACGAGATGGCGTCCGACCATCCGGTGAACTGACCGCGCACGGATTTACGAGTCGTTAACAAATTCAGACGCCCGGCGTGAACTTTAACCCGCGCCGGGCGTAAAAATTATGCGCTGAACGAAAAGGTTTTCTTGGCGTTTTCAACTCTCGGAGATATTGCCCGTTGCGATCATCGCGCGCGGCAGGCATAGATAACCTCCACTTGGGATGGACAGTTCGACTGATCCTGGAGATTCAACAATGACTAGCGCAAAAACAAACAGTTACAGGAATGTTGCGCTCGCTTCGATTTTCGGGGCGGTTGTTTTCCTGTATATTGGGCTTTTCGCCGGAATTGATCTTTCTCCAACTCCGGAAGGTTTCGAGACAGAAACCGTCGAAGTCACGGCAGATGAAGCCGTTATCAAAAAGAAGAAAACGGTTTATCGCCGCGGCCCGGAAGTCATCGCACTCAGCCAGTATTTCAAAAGCATCGGCTATCACCTCAATGAGGTGGGCGAGGTCCCGCGCGTCTATATCAAGCGTGTGCCCGAAGGCCTTGGCGAACTGGCATCGGTTGAAGAGCGCAAACAGCTTTTCCTGAAAATCATGTTGCCGCTGGCCATGCGCGTGAACGAAGAAATCACCGCGCGCCGTGAACGCCTGATGGCCATTCAGGCCAAGGGCATATCCGGCACCCCGGTCAGCCAAGCTGACCAGCAATGGGTCAATCAGCTGATGAAGCGCTATCGCGTGACCGATGGCGGCATCAACGCCCTGCTTGAACGCATTGATGTGATCCCGACCTCCCTGATCCTTGCCCAGTCGGCAGAGGAAAGTGGTTGGGGCACGTCGCGCTTTGTGCGCAAAGGCAATGCCCTGTTCGGTCAATGGGCCTGGGGCGACGATGAAGGCATCGTGCCGAAGGATCGCGAAGATGGCAAAACCCACGTCATCAAGGCCTTTGGTAGCCTGATGGACAGTGTGCGGGCCTACGCACGCAACATCAACTCGCACCCGGCCTATCAGGAATTGCGCGAACGTCGCGCAACCCTTCGCGCCGACGGCAAGTTTATCAGTGGCTGGGAACTGGCCGAGACCCTGACCAAATATTCCGAGCGCGGCGAAGAATATGTCGACAGCCTGCATGCCATCATGAGTGTGAACGGGCTGAACGAGCTTGATGGTCTTGATTTTGCGGCAGGCGATGTCCCGCCGCCGCCAAAGGTGCTCGCCGCCCTTGAGGAATAATCCCAAGGGACAAAGCCAGAAAACCAAATAAAAAGGGACCCGAACGGGTCCCTTTTTTTGGTTCGGATATCAGCAGACCCTTATGGCCGTCCGCGATAAATCCAGCCTTTTTCCGATTTCAGCAACCGGATTTCATCCTCGACCACCCGACGGTCGCCCACCTTGTATTCGCCTTCCTTGAGCGTCAGCATCTTGGTTTTCACCAGATCAAGCGCATCACGCACCGTGCTGCCGACATCGTCCATCGTTCCAGCCGCCTTGCCCTTTTCGGTCACGTCATCGGCAAAGTCGGCAACCGTGCGATCAAACACCAGCTCATAACGCACCATGACAAGCACTTCGTCATCGTCTTCGGAAATGCTGTTGGTTTTGGTCACGTTTTCAACATGGCCGACCTTGGCATAGGGATCATCGCGAAACCGTTCGATCACTGCCGTGGTGATTTCATCGGCTGTCGGTCCGCTGACCTGTTCATCTTCGCAGGCGGCAAGCAGCGGTAAAAACATGATAACGGCGAAAAACCGGGTCAACTGGCCCATGAGCGATTCCTGTTTTCTGGTCGTTTTGCGATTTGCCTGACTTCTGCCGCCATGATGTGGCAAAAATCAGGTCATCTGTCACATCCTGCCAACAATAACGTCGACAACGGGATATCTATGCCAAACAGGTTACCATTCATCCCGGTGAAGACTGCAGGCTGATTTTATTTGCGTGTTTCCTGATGGCAGAGATACAGACATCACCTGATATGTTAATCGATACCGACCCGTTTCCAGTCCTTGGAAATCAGCGCGCCGCATTCCGAAAGTCCGAGCAAAAAACGTGATATTCGATCTGATCATTGCCATCGCAACTGTCAGCATTGCAATTGTGCTGTCCATGCCCCGCGTTTCGCGGTCGACCACGTGGCGTGCTGTTGTAACGCCGCTGGCCTCGATCATCGGCAGTGGCTTTTTGCTGCTCGGACCGGTGCTGAATGTCGGATACGGCGGTTATGCACCGCTGGTCATGCTTGCCCTTTGTCTGGTGGCCTATCTCTATGGCGCGGTGATCCGCGCCAATATTGCGGCTGGCGAAGACGCCATCATTGACGGTTCATATGGCAAACTGGCCCAACGGGTCGAAACCCTGTCTTCCTGGGCGCTGGCCTTTGCCTATATCATTTCGGTGACCTATTACCTCAATCTGCTGGGCGCCTTTTCGCTTAGCCTGACACCATTTGATTCCGCCCTTGATGCCAAGCTGATGACCAGCGGTGTTTTTGCCATCATCATTGTGGTTGGCTGGTCACACGGGTTCAAAAGCCTTGAGCAGATGGAATATGTTTCGGTCGGCTTGAAACTGGCAATCATTACCGGTCTGTTGGTCGGGTTGATGGCGCATTTCGGCGAACAGGCCATCGACGAGAAGCTGGTTTTCAATCCCCAAAACGTCACGGGCTGGCCTGCCATCACCATGGCCTTTGGTCTTCTGATCACGGTTCAGGGGTTCGAAACATCGCGCTATCTGGGATCAAGCTATGATGCCAAAACCCGCATCCGTTCAATGCGCCTTGCCCAATGGCTGTCGACCCTGATCTATCTGATTTACATCCTTCTGATTTCCTATGTCTTCGCGCCAGATCAAATCACATCGTCGGAAACCGGCATTATCGACATGATGGGGATCGTCGCCCCGATACTGCCGTTCATGCTGGTGGCGGCCGCCATGGCATCGCAATTCAGTGCCGCAATTGCCGATACCAGTGGATCAGGCGGACTGTTTGCCCAACTATCGCAAAACCGCATTACCGAAGCCCAGGCCTATCTGGCGCTGGGGATTATCGGTATTGCACTGACATGGTCGGCGGACATCTTTGCGATTGTCAGTTACGCATCGCGCGCCTTTGCCATCTATTACGGTCTGCAAGCGGCCTTGGCGGCCATCATTGCCATGCGCCGTGGCAATCCGGGCAAGGCCGCGTTTTTTGCCCTGCTGGCCGCCTTGGGGGCTGCTATCGCCATTCTGGGACAGCCGGTCGAATAAGCCCCCTGCCCCTCTAAGGTTCGCCCTGCCTCGAACAAAAAAAAGGCGGAGCCTGAAAAATCAGCTCCGCCTTTTTGATCTTTGATTTCAGAACGGCCTAGCCGTGCTCTGCCTCGTGGGCGGCAAGGGCTGCCAGGTTCACCAAATCGTTCACGGTTGCCCCCATCTGGGCGATCTGGGCCGGCTTTTCCAGACCGATCATCACCGGACCAACCACCGTGCCACCACCAAGCTTATCAAGCAGTTTGGAGGCCGTGGTTGCCGCGTGGAGCGCCGGCATGACCAGAACGTTGGCCGGACCCGACAGACGGCAGAACGGATAAAGCTTCAGAAGCTCGGTATCGAGTGCCACATCAACCGCCATGTCGCCATCGAACTCGAAATCGACATTGCTGCTTTCAAGGATGCCAACGGCTTCGCGGATACGGTCAGTATCCTCGCTATAGGGGTTGCCGAAGGTCGAGTGCGAAACCATCGCCACACGCGGCTCATGCCCCATCTGACGGGCCTTGGCGGCCGCCTGAATGGCGATCTCGGCCAGTTCTTCCGCATTGGGCAGGTTGTGCACACGGGTATCGGCGATGAACACCGTCCGGCCCTTGGCAATCGCAATCGAAAGCCCCATCGGGATTTCGCCCGGCTTGGCATCGATCACACCGGCAACATCGGCGAAGCTTCGATTGAAGTTCCGGGTAAGACCGGTGATCAAACCATCGGCATGACCCTGTGCCACCATGACAGATGCAAAGACGTTACGCTTCTGGTTGACCATGCGCTGGCAATCACGCCACAGGAAGCCCTTGCGCTGCAGGCGCTGATAGAGGAACTCGGCATATTCCGCATTATGCTTGGAAAGGGCCGCGTTGCTGATTTCAACACCATCAAGGCTTTCAATACCGAGCTTCTTGGCACTTTCATGGATGCGGTCTTCGCGCCCGATCAGGATCGGCGTGCCGTAGCCGGAGTTGCGATACGCTACCGCTGCGCGGATCACCGTTTCTTCCTCACCCTCGGCAAAGGCGATGCGTTTCGGGTGCGCACGGACATAATCGGAAATCAGCTGCAAATGGGCTGCCGTCGGATCAAGACGACCGCGCAGCTGATTTTCATATTCTTCCATATCAATGATCGGACGACGCGCCACACCGCTATCCATCGCGGCCTGGGCAACCGCCTTGGGCACGGCCGTAATCAGGCGCGGGTCAAACGGGGCCGGGATGATATATTCCGGGCCATATTGCAAACGACGCCCGGAATAGGCCGCCGCCACTTCATCGGGCACGTCTTCACGGGCAAGCGATGCCACTGCGTGGGCTGCGGCAATCTTCATGTCCTCGTTGATCGTGGATGCCTGAACATCAAGCGCACCGCGGAAGATATACGGGAAGCCCAGAACGTTGTTGATCTGGTTCGGATAATCCGAACGCCCGGTGGCGCAAATCGCATCATCACGAATAGCAGCAACTTCTTCCGGGGAAATTTCCGGATCCGGGTTGGCCATGGCAAAGATGATCGGCTGTTTGGCCATGCTTTTGACCATGGCTGATGTCACCGCCCCCTTGACCGACAGGCCAAAGAACGCATCAGCACCCTTCATCGCATCGTCAAGCGACCGTGCATCGGTATCCGCCGCATGGGCCGATTTCCACTGGTTCATGCCGTCTTCACGGCCCTTGTAGATCACCCCGCGCGAGTCACACATGATCACGTTGTCATGGGCAACACCCATGCTTTTGACCAGTTCGCAACACGCAATCGCGGCCGCACCGGCCCCGTTGATGACAAGCTTGATGTCTTCAAGTTTGCGACCCGTCAGGTCGCAGGCATTGATCAGCCCCGATGCCGCAATGATCGCCGTGCCATGCTGGTCATCATGGAACACCGGAATGTCCATGACTTCGCGCAGGCGCTGTTCGATGATGAAGCATTCCGGCGCCTTGATGTCTTCAAGGTTGATCCCGCCAAACGATGCGCCGAGGAAGCGTACGCAATTGACGAACTCGTCAACATCCTCGGTCGACACTTCAAGATCGAACCCGTCCACATCGGCAAAGCGCTTGAAGAGAACCGCCTTGCCTTCCATCACCGGCTTGGAGGCCAGCGCACCAAGGTTGCCAAGGCCAAGCACGGCGGTGCCGTTGGAAATGACCGCAACGATGTTGCCCTTGGAGGTGTAATCATAGGCCGTCGCCGGGTTCTTGGCGATTTCAAGACACGGCACCGCAACACCCGGCGAATAGGCGAGCGAGAGGTCGCGCTGAGTGGTCAGCGGTTTGGATGCGGTGATTTCGATTTTGCCGGGGCGGCCGCTGGAATGAAACAGCAGCGCTTCACGGTCACGAACCTTGATTTCTGTATCTGACATTGTGTTTTTCACTGACGCTTGCTTGGGTGGGATGGAAAGCAACCTGTACGGTCTGTTTTGTTCTTGAGTTCTGATTTTCCTGATCGACAAGTTTGCGGCGTGGGACCGTCTTGTCGGACCGCCCAATAAATCAGGCTTCGCGCCCCGGGTCAAAGGCGACGTTAACGGCAACCGCAAAATTACGTAGCGTTTTCCGTATGTTGCGGCGCAACATGCCCATCGGATCCGACCTGTTTCACGGGCCAAAATTCAACCTTGAGCATCCCGGCGCCAAAAGCCATGCCATCCGGGCTGGCAAGAAGCCGTGATTTTTCAGGGATATAATCGCACGCGCGCAAATTGCCCGGCAGATCGGCGTTTCTATTGCGCCGCGCAAATAAGGCCGGGCTTGAGCCCCGGTTATGAACTTTCCATGATACGAAAAACCGGAAGAGCGAATGAAGACATACCAATAATCGTGACCTCTAGACAGGAATCGCACACAATTATTATGAAGTGCTAAAATGCTACGATTTCATATCTTTATGAGGTGATGCTTTGTCAGACACACAGAATGAGAAAAATCTGATTCACTATCAAAAGTCTTGGGAACACGCTCTTCATTCCGACCAGTTAACAGCTCAAATAGGATTGTTTGCCCTCAAGATGGTTCTGTCGGTTAATGGCGCAGCTTTAATTGCGATTATGGCAGCATATCCGTCTCTGGCAAAAGACAGCCCAATATTGGCCAGTACTTTACCCGATGTCGGCTTCTACATGGTATGCGGCCTTGTAGCGGCACTTTGTTGCGGTATGCTTGCGTATTTTTATCAAGGGCAGCTAACTGATAAGCGCTGGTCAGAGCACAACGCCAATCACGGCACTGGTGGGACCTCAGAAGCAGGACAAAGACGGCGAGATAGAGCGATATCCATCCTAGAAATGCTCTACATCGGCACTTGGTTCTTCTCCGCCATCTTTTTCGTCATCGGATGCGTTCAATTGCTGGCCGTACTTTAACAAATACGGCTCAGCATTATACAGCAGCATTCAGCGGCTTATTTCGGCATATGCATGTGGATGTTGGTCGCACCATGCTTTTCAAGGATGGCACGTGCCTTGGCCTCGGCACCTTCGTGGTCCGGGTCGATCCGCACCCACAGAATGACCGATCCGGCGTCCACCGCGCGGGCGAAATCCTCGGTATGCGGGGTGGAGGTCACTTCTTCGATAAATTCGCGAAGTGCGACTGCGCCGACACCAGCCCCGACCGCAATCGCAGCCGCCGCCGTCGCAGCGCCCCCGAACAGGGCAATCGCGCCGGACGCTACCAGCGGCACTTCATATTTGGTTTCACCCACCAGTGCGGTCAGCACATCGGACCAGGACCGACCATCCTTGCCTGCCACATCGATGGATTCGTGAGAGCTTAAAACCGACAGATCGGTGCGTTCAAACCCGGCATCGCGGAGCGCACGCAGAGCCGCATCGAAACCGTCCTTGGTATCAAACAGTCCGACCAGTTCCGGGGCCTGCGGGATGGTCTGTTCTTCTGCCATTTTGTACGCTCCTTGCTCACTGTTATTCTGTCGCGAAAAACGACAGTTGGTTGTTGGTCACGATCTTTATATATTCGCAGAAATTCAGGCGTTGCAATGGCATAGATCAAGTTTTATCACCCCGCCAGTTTCCTGCTCTCGTCTTTGCCTTCAGGGTTTGCTATCAAGTCATCATGAACCAGATCGCCGATAAATCCGATACCACACCGACCGCACCTTCTTTTTCCAGAGACGGTGCGACGCCAATGATGATGCAGTTCCTTGAAATCAAGGAACAGTATCAGGACTGCCTGCTGTTCTATCGGATGGGCGATTTCTACGAGCTGTTCTTTGACGATGCGGTCAAAGCCGCCGAAGCCCTTGATATTGCCCTGACAAAACGCGGCAAGCATCAAGGTAACGAAATTCCCATGGCCGGTGTTCCCGTCCATAGTCACGAAACCTATCTGCAACGTCTGATCCGCAAGGGTTTCCGGGTGGCCGTCTGTGAACAGATGGAAGACCCGGCAGAGGCCAAAAAACGCGGTGCCAAATCCGTGGTCAAACGCGGTGTTGTCCGCCTGATCACGCCGGGCACCCTTACCGAAGACAGCCTGCTGGATGCCCGGCGCCACAATTATCTGGCCGCCGTATCCGAAGTCCGCGGCAAAATCGGGCTGGCCTGGCTTGATATGTCGACCGGTGATTTCTTTGTACAGCCGTGCGAGATGGCCGGTCTTGGTGCCGCCCTTGCCCGGCTTGATCCGGGTGAAATCCTGTTTTCGGAAAAGATGCTGAACCGTTCAGAAGTGTTCGACATCTATGCCGAATATAAAAACATCATCACCCCGCAGCCGACCGCACGCTTTGATGCGGAAAACGCCCAACTCCGCCTTAAAAAGCTTTATGAGGTCGAGGCCCTTGATGCCTTTGGCGGTTTTGAGATCGCCGAGCTTTCGGCTGCCGGTGCGTTGATTGATTATGTCGAACTGACCCAAAAGGGCCAGATGCCCCGCCTCGCCCCGCCAACCCGCGTGGCAGAGGGGGCGGCAATGGAAATCGATGCCGCCACCCGTCGGTCGCTTGAGCTGATCCAGACCCAGTCGGGCGAGCGCAAGGGATCGTTGCTGTCGGTCATTGACCGTACCCGTACCGGGGCTGGCGCACGTTTGCTGGCGGCGCGCCTGTCCGCCCCGCTGACCAACGCGGACGAGGTCAACAAGCGCCTTGATCTGGTGGAATATTTTCATGATCGCGATGGGTTGCGATCAGATCTGCGCGCCGCCCTTGGCGAATGCCCCGATATCGAACGTGCGTTGTCGCGCCTGTCGGTCGGGCGCGGTGGTCCGCGTGATCTGGCCGCAATGCGCGATGGGCTGTCCTGTGCCTTTGCGATTGGCAATCTTCTGAACAAGCCCGATGGCGGCAATGATGGCCTGACTGCACAGCCAGAAGCCCTTTCTGATCATTTGACCATGATGGGCCATCACGGCGATCTGATTGATCTGTTGCGCCGGGCGATCGCCGAAAGCCTGCCGCTTCTGGCACGCGATGGCGGCTTCATTGCAGGCGGCTATCACCCGCCGCTTGATGAATTGCGCATGCTTTCGAGTGAAAGCAAAAAGCTGATCGCCAATCTGCAGGCCCGCTATACCGAGCAAACCGGCATTTCCAATCTTAAGGTCAAGCACAACAACGTACTTGGCTATTTCATCGAAGTATCGGCCAAGACCGCCGACAAGATGATGGAGATGGATGAATTTATCCACCGCCAAACCATGGCCAATGCGGTGCGCTTTACCACCGTCGAGCTGTCCGAACTTGAAAGCAAGGTCTCCAAGGCCGGTGATCAGGCGCTTGCGCTTGAACTTGAACTGTTTGACGAACTGGTTTCGGCCGTTCTGGCCAAGGCCGATGACATCGCCAAATGTGCAAGTGCCCTGGCGGGACTTGATGTGTCTGCCGCACTGGCCGAACTCGCCCGCGATCAGGGGTGCATTCGCCCGAACATCGATAACAGCCTTGCCTTTGACATCACCGCTGGTCGCCATCCTGTGGTCGAGGCCGCCTTGCGTGAAAATGGCGACGCGCCGTTTGTTGCCAATGATTGCCGCCTTGAAGATGAACAAAGCCTGTGGCTGATCACCGGTCCGAACATGGCCGGTAAATCGACCTTCCTGCGCCAGAATGCATTGATTGCGGTGCTTGCCCAGATCGGGGCGTTCGTCCCGGCGGCCAAGGCGCATATCGGGGTGATTGACCGACTGTTTTCACGTGTTGGCGCGGCCGATGATCTGGCGCGCGGGCGATCGACCTTCATGGTCGAAATGGTGGAAACCGCATCGATCCTTAATCAGGCAACCGACCGGTCGCTGGTGATTTTGGATGAAATCGGCCGTGGCACCGCGACCTTTGATGGTCTGTCGATTGCCTGGGCGGTGGTTGAGAACCTTCATGAAATCAATCAGTGCCGTGGTCTTTTCGCCACCCACTATCACGAACTGACGGCGTTGGCGGCCAAGCTCAAACACCTGTCGTGCCACACCATGCTGATCAAGGAATGGCAGGGCGAGGTCGTCTTCCTCCATGAAGTCGGTGCAGGCAGTGCGGATCGGTCATATGGCATTCACGTCGCCCAGTTGGCCGGCCTGCCAAAGCCCGTGATCAAGCGCGCCGAACAGGTGCTCAAGACCTTGGAAAAGGGCGAACAGGGTGGTGCTGTTTCCAAGCTTGCCGATGACCTGCCGCTGTTTGCGGTTGCCATCGAACAGGCCGCCAAGGAGGAACGCACAAGCGCCCCTGCCCTTTCGGACGCGCAAAAGGCGCTGCTTGATGCGGTTGCCGATCTTGATCCCGACAACATGACCCCGCGCGAAGCCCTTGATGCGCTGTATCGTCTTCAGTCGCTGAAGGGCTGATCACCTGCAAAACAGGCGGCCTATCCCCATATCAGGTGCGTGTCTGCCGATCGGACTTGCGCACGCATTTGATGCGGATAGATGAAATTGGCGCTATGGTGCGGCAACTGTTAAGAAAATTGATATATAAACCCTGTCGCCAACAGACCGCACGCCAGGGCCGAGGAAACCGACCAACGTGACCTACAAGATCAAGAAGCAGCGCGAAATCATCGACCGCAAAAAAGTCTTTGCCGAGCTTGAGGCCATCGCCAACGATCCGGCACTCAAAAGCTTCAAACAGCGCACCGCCGTTCTCAACAAGCTGAAATCAGTACTTGAGGCCGGTCGATCTGTTATCCGCGCACGCTTTGAAGAAAGCAATTCCGGGCAGGACACGGTCTTTTCCAACAGTTTCCTGATGGATCAGATTGTCCGCCTGATCCATGATTTTGCCACCACGTTCGTCTATCCGCTGCACAATCCGACCAATGAGCAACGCATGTCAGTCGTCGCCGTCGGCGGCTATGGCCGCGGTGACATGGCGCCGCATTCCGATGTCGATATCCTGTTTCTGTTTCCCTACAAACAGACCGCACATGGCGAACAGGTCGTTGAATTCATTCTTTATATGCTTTGGGATCTGGGGCTTAAGGTCGGTCATGCGACGCGCTCGGTCGATGATTGCCTGCGCATGGGCAAACAGGACATCACCATTCGCACCAACCTGCTTGAAAGCCGCTTTGTCTGGGGTGATGAGGAAACCTATAAACTGTTTCGCACCCGCTTCATGGAAGAGCTGGTCAAGGGCAGCGGCATCGAGTTCATCGAAAAGAAGCTTGGCGAACGTGATGAACGCCATACCCGCATGGGCGATTCACGCTATGTGGTCGAACCCAACGTCAAGGACGGCAAGGGCGGGCTTCGCGATCTCCATACCCTGTTCTGGATTGGCAAATATCTTTATCGCGTCAATTCCCCGATGGAGCTGGTCGATCTCAAGGTCCTGACGCGCAAGGAAGCACGCGGCTTTCTTAAGGCACAAAACTTCCTGTGGGCGGTGCGTTGCTGGTTGCATTATCTGTCTGATCGCGAAGAAGACCGCCTGACGTTCGATATGCAGCGCGATATTGCCGAACGGCTTGGCTATACCGATCATGCCGGGGCATCGGGCGTCGAACGCTTCATGAAGCACTATTATCTGATGGTGAAACATGTCGGGAACCTGACCCGCATCTTCTGTGCCGCCCTTGAAGAAAGCCATCAGCGCCGCCCGCTGATCCGTTTTCCCGGCAAGCTGTTTGGCACCAAGGAAATTGACGGGTTTGAGCTGCGCAATGAACGCCTGACGGTTGAAAGCCTTGATGTCTTCAAGAACGACCCGATCAAGATTTTGCGCCTGTTTCTGGTTGCCCACCAAAACCGCGTCGGCATTCATCCCGAAACGCTGCGCTGGATCACGCAAAGCCTGAAATACGTTGATCACAAGCTGCAAAACGATCCCGACGCCAACGAGGTTTTCCTTGAAATCCTCACCCAGCGTGACAGCCCTGATGTGACGCTCCGCAAGATGAACGAGGCCGGTGTTCTGGGGCGTTTCATCCCCGATTTCGGCCGTGTCGTTGCCCAGATGCAGTACGACATGTACCACACCTACACCGTGGACGAGCACACCATCCGCGCGATTGGCGTGCTTAATCAGATCGAGTCCGGCGAACTTGCCGAAGACGCCCCGGTTGCCACCCGCATCATGGGTCAGGTGATTTCGCGCCGTGTGCTGTATGTTGCGGTATTGCTCCATGATATTGCCAAGGGCCGTGGCGGCGATCATTCCGAGCTCGGGGCCGAAGTCGCCGAAAAGCTCTGCCCGCGGCTGGGCCTGTCGCCGGCCGATACCGAGGCGGTCGCCTGGCTGGTCAAGGCGCATCTGTGGATGAGCCTGACCGCGTTCAAGCGTGATCTCAATGATCCCAGCACCATTCGCGCCTTTGCCGATCTGGTGCAATCGCAGGAACGCCTGCGTCTGTTGCTGTGCCTGACGGTGGCTGATATCCGCGCGGTCGGCCCCAATGTCTGGAACGGATGGAAGGCCACCCTGCTGCGTGAACTTTACTATGCCACCGATGATATGCTGTCAGGCGGCCTTAATGCCGATAGCCGCGATTCGCGCGTCGAAAATGCCCAAAACGCGCTGCGCGATGCGCTGAAAGACTGGCCGGAACAGGATATCGAGGACTTTATCGAACGCGGCTATCCGTCCTATTGGCTGAGCTTTGATACCGACATCCACGTCCATCACGCTCATCTGACCCGTGATGCCCGAAATTCCGGGGCCGAGATCACAGTCGATGTCCGCATCGATACCGAAATTGATGCCACTGAAATCACCGTCCACACCACCGACCATCCCGGCCTGTTTTCCCAGATTGCAGGCGCCATGGCGCTGTGCGGGGCCAACGTCGTCGATGCAAAGATCCTGACCCTTGCCGATGGCATGGCGCTCGATACCTTTTTCGTGCAGGACACCAATGGCGAGGCGTTTAACGACTCCACCAAACTTGATCGCCTGCGCGACACGCTGGAAAAGGTCATTTCCGGGCAGATTCGCCCCAGTCAGGAAATCGAACG
Source organism: Thalassospira profundimaris WP0211 (assembly GCF_000300275.1). GTDB lineage: Bacteria > Pseudomonadota > Alphaproteobacteria > Rhodospirillales > Thalassospiraceae > Thalassospira > Thalassospira profundimaris. Next base: position 484,089 of record NZ_AMRN01000001.1, read on the forward strand.
CCGCCAGACCAAGGACAACAAGCACCGCACCGCGGTGTTCAAGGTCGAACCGAATGTCATTATCGATAACAAGGCCAGCCGCACCCATACGGTGATTGAAATCACCGCCCGTGACCGGCTTGGATTGCTTTATGACATCACGCGTGCGCTTCGGGATCTTTCGATGCAGATTGCCTCTGCGCGCATTTCCACCTTTGGCGAACGCGCGGTTGACGTCTTTTATGTCAAGGATGTGTTCGGGCTCAAGATCGACAGCCGCACCAAGTTTGTCCAGGTCAAGGAAACCCTGACCCAGGCGATTCGCAACGACTAGCGCGTTTCACAATCGCCGCAAAAAAACAAACCGGATCGATCCAATACCCATGCGCTACCCTAGGTAACGCCACGGTATGGATCAGATCCGGATGTACCGGCCGATAGGGCCAGTAAACTGCTCGAATTATATTTCTTTGGAAATTGTGACGGACGAGGAAGGGTAAAACCAAACCCGACAGCGTGACCTGTTATTCACGGTGTCGAAATCCTCGGAGTGCAGCAGGTTGAGGTGGATACCGTATTTCCCCGCCCGTCCAATATGAGGCTCGCGTCCCAACGAACCCTCAGCGAATGTGAATATGCGGGTGTTGCAACTGTTTTTCTGTGACGGCTGTCACAGGAACCCCAAAAAAATCACCTAATTCAATCACTTTCACAAAAATGCGATATACGCCGCGGTTTTCGGCCTCAAAAATTACGACTATTTTCACCTTCGACTGTCAGATTTCTGTGCATCAAACGTGAAAATACCGCAATCGCACGTCATCACCGGCAGAATCGCGCCCTTTGGTGACGCTTAAATACGGAACGCTCTCGAATGTCGCTTGTCCGCTCTATCGCCACGGTGAGTGGCTTTACGCTGTTATCCCGCCTTCTGGGATTTTGCCGCGATATTCTGATTGCCGGGATGCTCGGTGCGGGCGGCATGGCCGATGCGTTCTTTGTCGCGTTCAAGTTTCCTAACCTGTTTCGTCGCCTGTTTGGCGAGGGCGCGTTTTCCGCGGCCTTCATCCCGCTTTTGGCTGGTGACATCGAAAAGCGCGGTATGGACGCAGCCCGCGAATTTGCCGCCCGTGCGATGTCGATGCTGATCCTGATCACCGGTTTTCTGGTGGCGATCATTGAAATTCTGATGCCCTGGGCGATGTATGTGTTCGCGCCGGGTTTTGCCGAAAATCCCGAAAAGTTCGAACTTGCTGTCGAACTGTCGCGCATCACGTTTCCCTATCTGGCCTTCATATCCGCCGTCGCACTGATGTCAGGCGTGATGAATACGCTTCATCGCTATGCCGCCGCCGCCGCCGCCCCGATCATTCTCAATATTTGCCTGATTGCGGCCTTGCTCGGCTTGGCACCGGTGACAGAAACCCCGGCCCATGCACTTGCATGGGGGGTGGCGATTGCCGGTGTGGCGCAGTTCATGATGCTGGTGATTGCGTGTAAACGGGTCGGCTTTGCCATCAAATGGCAGATGCCGCGTGTTGATGACCGTATCAAGCTTCTTGGCAAACGCATGATCCCCGGCATGATTGGCGCCGGCGTCTATCAGATCAATCTTCTGATCGACACCATGCTGGCTTCTCTCGTCTCGGATGGCGCGGTCTCCTGGCTTTATTATGCCGATCGCGTGCAACAATTGCCACTGGGTGTGATTGGCATTGCGATTGGCACCGCGCTTTTGCCGACATTGTCGCGCCAATTGCAGGGTGATGATGCCAAAACCGCGATGTATAGCCAAAATCGCGGCATCGAAATCGCCCTTCTTCTGACCCTTCCGGCCGCCATTGCCCTTGGTGTCATGGGCCTGCCGGTGATCAATGTTCTGTTTGAACGCGGGGCATTTGGCGCGGAAGAAACCCTCATGACCGGCATGGCACTGACCGTGTTTGCCTTTGGCCTGCCGGCCTCGGTTCTGGTCAAGGTCCTAGCCCCGGGCTTCTTTGCGCGCGAAGACACCAAAACACCGATCCGGATTGGCATTTCCTGCATGGTACTGAATATCATTCTGATCGTGGTGCTGATGCCATGGTTCGGGCATCTTGGCATTGCGGCGGCAACATCTGTTTCGGTCTGGGTCAATGCGACCTCGCTTGGATTTATTTTGCATCGGCGGGGCGATCTGACCTTTGATGCCCGCCTTGCCCGGCGCATCCCGCGCATCCTTGTCGCATCAGCACTGATGGGATCGGCACTGTGGTTTGCGATTGATGCCTTCTGGCAAAATGATGCGCTTTCGATCACACGCATCATCACCATGGCGGCGATTGTAACCGGTGGCATGGCCGTCTATGCGGTAAGCGCCCAACTGCTTGGTGCCACCAGCTTTTCCGAGCTCAAGGCAACATTGAAACGCGGAAAACCCGCCTGATCGCAATTAATCGACACGTTTCCAGACAAGCAGCTTGACCAAATCGGGCCAGACCCTAAACTCGCGCGCTGTTTGCTTGCATGCTCGTCCGCCGGCGGGTGTCCAAAACCTGGCGGAGTATGCAGGCCCTGTTAAACATAAATTGAAATGGACGACGACGTTATGGAACGTGTGTTTTCGGGCGCTCAGCCCACCGGTAACCTTCACCTTGGCAACTATCTTGGCGCGATCCGCAACTGGGTCGAATTGCAGAAGAAATATGAATGCATCTTCTGCGTGGTCGATATGCATGCCATCACGGTCTGGCAAGACCCCAAGGAACTGCGTTCCAACATTCGCGAACTGGCGGCCAGCATGATCGCTTCGGGCATTGATCCGGAAAATCAGGTGCTGTTTAACCAAAGCCAGGTTTCCGCCCATGCCGAACTGGCCTGGATCTTTAACTGTGTCGCGCGCATCGGCTGGATGAACCGCATGACCCAGTTCAAGGAAAAGGCGGGCAAACACCGCGAAAACGCGTCGCTCGGCCTTTACGCCTATCCGAGCCTGATGGCCGCTGACATTCTGGCCTATAAGGCAACCCATGTGCCGGTCGGCGAAGACCAGAAACAGCATCTGGAACTGGCACGTGACATCGCGTTGAAATTCAACACCGATTACGAGGTCGAAGGCTTCTTCCCGCAGCCCGAACCGCTGATCCTCGGTCCGGCAACGCGTGTGATGTCGCTGCGTGACGGTTCGAAAAAGATGTCGAAGTCCGATGCGTCCGATATGTCGCGCATCAACATGACCGACGATGCCGAGACGCTCGCCAAAAAAATCCGCAAGGCAAAAACCGATCCGGAACCGCTACCATCCGAGGTCGCGGGTCTTGAAGGCCGCCCGGAAGCCAAGAACCTAATCACCATCTATGCAGCGCTGACCGACAGCACGGTCGATGCGGTTCTGGCAGAACATGGCGGCACCCAGTTCTCTGGCTTCAAACAGGCACTTACCGACGTGGTTGTCGAAAATCTGGCACCGATCACCGAGGAAATGGCGCGCCTCAAAGCCGATCCGGCCTATATCGACTCTGTGCTGGCCAAAGGTGCGGAACGTGCCAACGCCATCGCCCAGCCGATCCTCAAAGAGGTCAAGGAAATCGTCGGTTTCCTCAACAGCTGATCGCGTCAGAGCATCTGAACATCAATAAGCCCGCCGGTATAAACCAGGCGGGCTTTTTTGTTTTGATTTCGAAACATGCCTTATCAGATCAGATCGCATTTCCAGACGGTGAAGGCTTCTGCTGCATCGCCTGATATTTCTTCAGACCATCCATCATCGTCTGGCTGAACCATGCACCCACCGGCGCATCGCCATTCAGGTTTTCAGATGCCTGCTGCAAAAGCGGATGGTCCGCTGGCGCATCATCAGCCGGTGCACTGGCGGGAATGGCCGATCCACCCTGATCTATGTTGGCGACATCATATCCGTCATGGGCATTTTCCGGGCGGTCATCAGCCACCGCGTTGCTGCTGGCAACGGCATCTGCCGCCATGGTTTGTGCCTTGTCACGGCCAAGGGCAGCGTTAAAGCGGGCTGCCATTTCGGCCGCCGACAGTGGCGTGCCATCTGGCGACGTCGTCTGTATTTCGCTGGCCTTGCGTTCTGCGGTCTCGGCCTTCACGGCATTCAGTTTGGCGTATTTGGCTTCATGGGCGGCCATCTCAGCGGAAATCGCGAAACCAGTGGTCTGGCGGCTGACCCGACCGCTGCTGGCGGCACGCGCCCATACGGTATTGGCATCACCGGTGCTGGTGACCGGCCGACGCGCGGTTTCGGGTGCCGTCGAATTGGATGCGACGGTCCGGTTGAAGGCAGATACCGGGTTCGCCGTTCCTGCCGATGCCATGGCAACGGTCAGTTCTGCCGGATCGGTTGAATGCGGGGCAGATGCCGAAGCAAGTTCTGCCTCAGGCTGTTTTGATGCTGCACTTTGCGCAGCTTGTGCAACTGGCGAGGCATTCTGTGTGTTCTGCGCAACTTGCGCGCCTTGTGCACCTTGCGCACCTTGTGCCCACGGCACATTCAAATCAGAGGCCCGAACGCCCGTGCTGCCGGTCGCAGTATTGGATGCCAGCATGGCCTGATCAACCGGGGCCGTTGGTGCGGACTGGACAATGGTGGCCTGTTCGGCCGGGCTAACAGATTGTGATTGCGGGCCGGTCATCCAGGGCAGAACCAGATCGCCCTGATAGCCGCCATTTTGTGCGATCGTGGTTGCCTGATTGGTGGCCGCGTTCGCATTCCCTGCATCGGCCACCGCCGTGCCATCATCAATGCCGCTGCCCCCAAACCCGTCCTCGACCATCGCCATGAAGTGGGTGCCGGTATCGTCGCCTGTGACCGCATCGACCACTGCATCAATCGCCGCCCCGGCAAGACCAAACACCCCGCCAAACAGGCCACCGCCCGCAACGCGCGCGCCATTGCCGATCTCATCACCGGTGAGCGAGCGATAAATCATCCCGACACCGGGAATATGTTGCAAAGGATTGATCACATCGAGGAAATCGGTGAATTCAAAGCCATCCTCGCCAAACATATATTGCGAGAATGTCCGGCCTTCGGCCGTGTCAGAAAGCTGGTCGGCCGCATTGGACTGGGCAAACTTGCCGTTTGCCGCCCCATTTGTGCCACCTGCACCGCCCGCGCTACCGGATAGGCTACCGGGCGAAATTTGCCGCCAATTTTCACCAATCGACATGTCTGTCCTCCTCTTGCCATCTGTTTTGCAAAAGGAGTGCCAGTTTTAACGCAGGCTAACGCTTTGAATTATCGATATTTTCTTGGGAAAGAATTTCGCCGGACTTGCCTGTCGGAATCTTCTGCCGGGTAGCATCGGCTTCTTCACGGCCCGCAGCTTATAAGAGCGGCTTAGAACAGATGGCCCGCCCGGTCCTTTTTGGTCTGCAGATAAAACTCGTTATGACCATTGGACGGGAATTTATGCGGGACACGCTCGGAAACCGTGACACCCCAGCTTTCAAGACCGGTCAGCTTTTCAGGGTTATTGGTGAGCAAACGCACGCTTTCAAAGCCCATCTGACGCAGCATTTCGGCCGCCGGGCGATAAACGCGTTCATCGGCGTCAAAGCCAAGTTCCTCGTTGGCATCAAGGGTATCAAACCCGCGATCCTGAAGCGCATAGGCACGCAGCTTATTCACAAGCCCAATGCCGCGCCCTTCCTGACGCAGATAAAGCACAATGCCGCCCTGCCCGCTTTTGGCGATTTCCGAAATGGCCCCGCGCAGCTGCGGGCCGCAATCACAGCGCAGCGACCCGATCAGATCGCCGGTAAAGCATTCCGAATGCAGGCGGATCAGCACCGGTTTGTCCTTGGCCGGTTCATCAATGACGATGGCCAGATGTTCCTGCCCGCCATCTTCCGGGCGAAACGCAATCACAGTCACGTTTTCGGCATCTTCAAGCGGCACACGCGCTTCGCTGACCTGGCGCAGGGATGCGGCCGAGGCATTCTCATAGCCATTGATGCTTTCAGACTGCAACACCAGCAGGTTCTGGGCGCGGGCAAGGGTTTCAAGCTGATCGGCACTGACCGGCACCGTCACAACAGCAGGCAATAACCGCGCAAGCTTTGCCAAACGGATGGCCGCATTTTCCGCCATGCTGACCGGTCGCCAATCGCCCGCAGGCAACGCATCAAGATCAAGCAACGGATTGGCTATTTCACCAAGGCGATTGGCATCAACAGCCGATTGGTCGGCTGAAACAAAGGCGACAAACGGATCATCCTTGGCCGTCTGACCAAGCGATTTGGCCCGCACACGCGGCAGAACAATCGCCGGTGCGGTGTCGCTTCCGGCGATGTCACACAAACGTTGCAGACCATGTTGTGACAGCGGTTCGGCCGCAATCACCGCAACACTGTGGGCTTCGCCATTGTCATGCCCCTGAACCAGAACGATCTCGCCACGGCGCAAATCTGCCACGGCGCGGGAAACCGTTACCAGATCGGTTGCCGGGATCAGATTGCTGTCATTTTGGGCCGTCACGGCGGAGCTTTGGGTCATCGGCATCTTGTCTTTGTGATCACAACATCGCGATCCGGTGGCTATGGGGCTGGATAAAGACCCGGTTTAATTCATATAAGCGCATCAGGCGATGCGAACCTGCTTGGTCGGTGATGCGCAAAATCGCAGGAAGAAGCACATCTTTCAAGATTTTACGACACGACTTCGCAGACAAATCGCCCCTACTACCTAATCCGGTTGGGCCGGGAGTTAAAGGACCAAACAGAAAACAGTTTGTTCTTGAAAATACAACTTAGGGTCAGGACCTGTTAATTTGATTTGAATGGCAGAGTTTATATTTGTGAAATCCTAGGAAAATCCCGCAGGGCGGGTCGGCATCCCGCGCAAGGGGTTTGACACGGGAGTTCGCAAATATAAACTCTGTCCTATGGATCGCTCAGCTTTGCACGGCCTACTTTGTCGCAAAACCTTGAAAGATAAATATCTTCCTGCGGTTTTGCTCCGCGTATCCGCACAAAGCTGAGCGACCATTCGAACCAAATTAACAGGTCCTGACCCTAAGATGCTGATCCTATGGTTCGGCGCGGGATACTTAATGCATATATGGCGGGCCGGACCCGAAAGCGCCACAAAAACAAGCCGGTAAAATCAACATCAGGCGCAGACCCCGGATATGACGGCGGATCTGACAAGCAGCAAGGGATGGTGAATGTCGACAGGTAAACAGGTTCTGGTGGTTGAGGATGATGCAGCGCTCAGCCAGTCTTTGACGGAACAGCTCAGACTTCATGAAGATTTCGAATGCGTGGTTGCCAACAGTGGCAAGGAAGCACTCGATCTTGCCAAGGATTCCTATTTTGATGTGATCCTGCTTGATGTTGGCCTGCCCGATATGGATGGTCGCGATGTCTGCAAACTGATGCGTCGCGCCAATGTCAAATCACCGATCATCATGCTCACCGGCGCCAATAGTGACTCTGACACCATTCTGGGTCTGGAATCGGGTGCCAATGATTATGTCACCAAGCCGTTTCGCCTTAACGTGCTTTTGGCCCGCATCCGCGCCCATATCCGCCAGCATGAACAAAGCGAAGATGCCGTCTTTGTCATCGGCCCCTATAGCTTCCAGCCCAGCGCCAAGATCCTGATCGAAACCGCGACAGAGAAAAAAGTCCGCCTGACGGAAAAGGAAACCTCGATCCTGAAATTCCTGTTCCGGGCTGGCGACAAACCGGTCAGCCGTGAAACATTGCTGGACGAAGTCTGGGGCTATAACGCCGGCGTCACCACCCATACGCTTGAAACCCACGTTTATCGCCTGCGCCAGAAAATCGAAAAAGACCCGTCAAACGCGGCGATCCTGATCACCGAACCGGGCGGCTACAAGCTAATCCCCTGATCGGAAAACGGTTTTAGAACCCACCAAAAGAAAATCCCGCTGATGCGGGATTTTTTTTGTCACAGATGTCGGGTTGCGGCGTCTATGTTATTGCCCTGATTATCCACAGAACAGCCCAGGTCATGCAATCGGGCGTTAAATACACAAAATCGACCTAAAACGCGGCCTTTTTTACAGGTTTACGCCCCGAAACTCGATTTATATACCGCAATTCGGGCCATTTAAGGCCAATCAATAGCCCCGGGAGCCAAAAATAGCCGTTCCAACCCGCACATGGGTGGCGCCAAACCGGATCGCGGCCTCGTAATCGCCGCTCATGCCCATGCTTTTGATTTCAAGACCATGACGATCGGCAATCTTGCCAAGCAGGGTGAAATGCGGGGCGGGTTCCTCATCGACCGGGGGAATGCACATCAGGCCTATGATCGGCAGTTTAAGCTCCTCGCGACACATCTTGATGAAGTCATCGGCATCCTTTGGCGCGATGCCAGCCTTTTGCTCTTCCTCGCCGGTATTGATCTGAATGAACAGATCCGGGCAGGCACCAGTATTATCGCGGTGTTTGGCCAATGCATTGGCCAGTTTCGGGCGATCCACCGTCTCGATCACATTAAACATGGCAACCGCATCCTTGACCTTGTTGGTCTGAAGCGGCCCGATCAGATGCAGCTCGATATCGGGGAATTCGGCACGCAATTCCGGCCATTTCCCGGCGGCTTCCTGCACACGGTTTTCACCAAATACACGCCGACCGTCCACAAGCGCCTTACGCACATGATCGGCATCGTGGTTCTTGCTGACACAGACCAGCGTCACATCACCCGGATCACGATCGGCGGCGTCACATGCCGCATTGATATTGCTCTGGATTTCGGCAAGGTTGTCGGCAACATCGGTTTTGCCAGATGACTGATCATGACTGCTCATGGAGGGTGGTCCTTCATCGGTAACGCATTCAGGAACGGCAGGTATAGCTGCCAAGTCGGGAGTGTATCAATGGATAAGGCCCTGTTAAAGCAGGCACGCAGGCTCAATCTGCGCAATGGCGGCCCGAATTGCCCGATTCCGCCAGTTGTCCTGATGATCGATGATCAAAGGATGCCCGATCCCGAACCCGCCATCCGCGCCCTCCCCCGCGACAGCATGGTCATTTTTCGCCATTACGATCATCCGATGCGTACACAGATCGGGGCAAAGCTCCGCACCATCTGTCGCGCAAAAGGCATTCCCTTTCTGGTGGCAAATGACGTTGGGCTTGCACTCAGGCTCGATGCCGACGGCCTGCATTTCCCTGAATACCGTGCCCTGACCGACCCTAGTATTTATCAGCGAATTCCGGAACACTTTATGCGCACGTCAGCTTGCCACACCCCGAAAACGGTCCAACGGCTTGGACTTCTTCCGGAAGCAACGCGTCCCGATGGAGTGCTGATTTCCCCGATCTTCCCCACCCGAAGTCATCCGGGCGCAAATCCGATGTCACTTTCAGATATCCGCCAAATTTCAAGGATGTGCCACATGCTCGGCATCACACCGATCGGGCTGGGCGGCATTACCGCACAAACAATCGGAAACCTGCGGACTTCCGCACTTGCCTCCATCGCCGGGATCGGGTTTTCTGGTGCCAACACCCCGTCCACCCGTTGACCGGAGTTCTCCCGCAAAATGCCCCGGGCCCCGCACCCATCGCGCAAGACATTCACCCGTTTTGCTTCCAAACAGCCGTTTCAGTTTGGCCTGCCCAATGTCAGTGCCGAACTTAGCCAGAGCTCAGACAACAGCCCGATCTATTTCACGCGCGCGACGTCCTTGCTGCGGCGGCAGGTTCTGGCAACGGCCCCCGGGGTCAAGATCAAGTCTGACAATTACCGGCTTCAGGTTCTGCCGCGTGATGGCTGGGGCGAACGGGATTTTTCCGGAAAATCAGTGCTGTTTCTGATCCCCGATGACGCGCTTGGCGACTGTGTCGGCATGGCACTGTTTTTTCGGGCGCTCAAACAACGGTTCGCAGATATCCGGATCGGCATTCTCAACGCTGGCAGCGCATCGGACATATTTGCCCGCGTGCCGGATATCGAGATTTTTCAGCTGTTTATCTCGAGCATACAGCTCAAACGTTTCGATCACGTCATTGATCTCAGTGAAATGGAAGGTTGGCGTGATATCGCCACCATGCCGGTCAATCCGGAAGAAGCGCTCTGCGAAGCTTTTGGCATTTCCCCCATCCCGCTTGAAAAGCGGAATTTACCAAAGGGAACGCGACTTAAAGTCGGGATTGTCCCAATGGCATCCTCACCGCTGCGCACCTTGCCGCCCAAACTGGTCAGCGAAGTCATAAAGATGCTGACCAACCGAGATTGCGACATCACCCTCGTGCTCAATGCCTATCAGGGCGTGATGAAGGCCTATAAGGCCGCGTTGAGTGATCTTGGGACCCAAAACGGCGGCAACACCCGGATTATTGATGGCTTCAAAACCATCGGCGATCTGGTCAAATTTGTCGGGCAACAGGATTACCTCATCGTTGCCGACAGCGGACCGGCCCACATTTCCAAGCTTTTCCAGACTCCGGGAACTGGCATTTACAGTTCCGCAGACGCCAAAACGCTCCAGGGCCGACATACGAATTTACGCGCCTGGCAAAGTGATTTTACGGGGCCGCATTGCAGCGCCCCCTGCGGACTGGCAAAACTGCGCGCCACATCGGATGGCAAGATTGGCTGCATGGGTAGTCTTGGTCTGCCATTCACGGCACTGCCCAATATGCCGGAAAGAAGCGATCCAGAACTGGCCCGTGCCTTGGTCACAAACAAACCGGTGCCCTGCGTTGCCAAGCTGGACGAGGACATTCCTGCAATCTGCGACTTGATATCTCAGGACCTGGCCAAAGCGTGAACCCGCCGAAGGCGGAATCCGGTCGCACTGGTCACATCGACAAAAATCCAAACAAGCAAAAAGAAAGGGCGGCCGAAGCCACCCTTTCAAAGCCTTGCATAATTCCGAAGAATTAGAAGGAAAGCGCGATACCGGTAACGGCACCGTAGCCGTCATTGTCTTCTGCACCTTCGACTTCGTTGTCGAACCAGAAGACAGACGATCTCCATGCAATGCCTGCACCAAGGGTGTAAGACAGGCCAAGATCAACCTGGTTCAGTTCACCTGCACCGGTACGGCCGCCTGAGGTGCTGCCATCGCCATAGTCAGCATAACCATAGGTCAGGGACACAGCTGCTGCATCCATTGCGTAGGATACACCAAGATCGAACTGGTCGGTGTCGCTTACACGTGCGGACTGACGTTCGTTACGACCATAGTCGTCTTCGGTGTGCGAGTAGGAACCACCGATGGTGAAGTTGGCAATACCAACATTCACACCACCGCCATAAAGGTTACCTTCGGCCCAGTTTTCACCCATTGCAGAAACGCCGAGCGATACACCGTTGAAGTCGCCGGAATATTCAAGACCGACAGAAGCGATGTTGTCGCCATCACCAGCGGTGTCGTCATGGTACCCGCCGATCGAACTGCCCGATAATACATCGGTGTCGAACGAACCATTGCGACCACTGTCATCCGCAAAGGATACACCAGCACGGAAACCACCGATGCTCGGGGTATAGTAAGTTGCACGGTTCTGGTCACCTGCACGCGAACTGGTATCGATCAGGTAAGAATCGACCCAGATTGACAAGTCGCCATCGTTGACGCCGACCGGGCCAACAGCCGGAGCAGCAAGCTGCATGGAGTCAGCTGCAGAGTCGTTTTTACCGAGTTCAAGACGACCGAAGCCACCGTTAATGTACAGGTACTGTTCGTCGATCTGGTCGCTTGAGGTTTCACCTTCAAGTTCAACAACCGCACCAACCTGGATACCGTTATCAAGGGTGGTTTCACCGCTAAAGTGAATTTCGGTGTTGGACTGGAAAGCATTTTTACGCTCACCAACGTCCTGGTCAGCAACACCAACCCACTGGTTCATAAAACCGCCAACCGAAAGCTGGATCGGTTCGGAGGCCTGTGCGGAACCCGCCGCAGCAACAGCGACAAGCGCGCTGGTCGCAAAAAGAATCTTTTTCATCATTACCCTCGAAGAAAAACGTTTCGGGATGACAGGATCAACACATGATCCCGCCGATCTCACGGAAATGATAAAGCCATCGTAGTGACCGTTGGTCAATAATGATAAATGACCAATGGTTATTTATTTCACGCAGCGTTGCACAATTGCCACATCTTTAATTTCTGGGAGTCTCGGACAGAACGCCTTAAACCGCACCATGCAGGGAAGGCATACCTGCCATTCATATACGACTACCGGTCATTTTCAGGGAGTATTGTGATGCACGATTTCGGGTGATGGCTTTGTCCGTCGACCCCGGAATGCCCTTGCCGGTTATTCCTCGAACGCAAAGTGATTTAAGTCGGCACAGAAACACAAGATATTTTACGATAGAGTCGATCAACAGACAGACAACGGTGCACCGAAATGGGCGTGTCGAAACCCAAAGTTCCACCGCAAACAAATAAAAAAGGGGTGGCCAAAGCCACCCCTTTCGTCTGTTTCCAATTCCAAAGAATTAGAAGTCGAGACGCAGACCGGTAACAGCACCGTAAGCATCGGTTTTGTCGCCGCCTTCAACATCGTCTTCGCCCCAGAAGATGGACGAACGCCAGGAAACACCAGCACCGAGGGTGTAGGACAGACCAAGGTCAATCGCCTGGGTTTCGGTCGGGTCGAGAGTCGCGGTGTCGCGCTCGTCATCCTGGTAAGCATAGGTCAGGGAGATAGCAGCTGCATCCATGGAGTAGGATACGCCGAAGTCAAACGCATCAATGTCGCCACCACGGTCGGTAGCTGAGTCTTCGGATACACCGTAGTCATCTTCGATGTGACCCCAGGAAGAACCGACGGTGAACGCACCGAAGCCAACATTGGCACCAACGCCGTACCAGTTGCCTTCACCCTGGTTTTCACCTTCAGCCGACAGGCTGATGCTTACACCGTCGAACTCGCCGCTATATGCAACAGCAAGAGAAACGATGTTGTCACCGGAACCATCGGAGTCGTCACTGAAACCACCGATCGAGTCAGGGGTAGTGGTGGTGTCTACATCCGTGTCGAACGAACCGTTACGGCCGCTGTCAGAAGCAAAGGAAACACCAGCCTGGAAGCCGCTGAAGGACGGGGTGAAGTAGGTTACACGGTTCTGGTCGCCCGAAGACGGAACGGTGTCGATCAGCGAAACGCTGTCGGTCCAGATGGTCATGTCGCCGTCGTTAACGCCAACCGGGCCAACTGCCGGAGCGGTGATCGACATGGAGTCAGCAACAGAGTCGTTTTTACCAATTTCGAAACGACCGAAGCCACCGCTGATGTACAGGAACTGTTCGTCGATCTGGTCCGAAGAAGTTTCAGCTTCGAGTTCGATGTGTGCGCCAACCTGGATACCGTTATCAAGGATGGTTTCGCCATCGAAGTAAACTTCGGAGTCAGACTGGAAAGCATTTTTTGCTTCACCGGTGTCGGAATCAGCAAAACCAGCCCACTGCTCCATGTAACCACCGAGCGACAGAGTGATCGGCTCGGAAGCCTGTGCGGCACCTGCGAAACCGAAAGCGGCCATCGCGCTACCAGCAAGAAGAATCTTTTTCATCTTTTCCCTCAACGTCTTTGCATGCGTTTTACGCAACAAATATATTTGGACAGCTTTTGCCGTCCGGTTCGCTAAGGATGGAGCCATCGTTGGCGGACGAAGTCAACAACGGCTGTGGCAGAAAAAGCACATTACCGGTTAACTGTTGTAAAAAAAACACACTCGTTTCCTTTGCCCCGAAACGAATTGCCGCATATATTGCTGCTTAACTTGAATTATCAATTGCTAACCGGGGTCGAACAGACGTGCGTAATTCTGTATTGAAACTCTCAGCACTTTGCTCACTCGTCGCTTTGCTCGCTGGCTGTGGCGCAGGCAGCCAAACTGATTATGACAGCTATCCCGGCTCTGCCCCGGGCGATCAAAGGGTCGGAACCGAAGGAAGAGCTGCGACAAAAGCAGATGTAAAAGAGCGCGGTGGTCTGTTTGGCGGAGATGGCCTGAATATCTTTGGTGGAGAAGAGAAGAAAGAAGGCCCCAGCTCCGGCATCGGGGTTAATAGCTTCCTATGGCGCGCAACGCTCGATACGCTCTCCTTTATGCCGCTCAATTCTGCGGATCCGTTTGGCGGGGTTATTATTACTGATTGGTACACGCCGCCGGAATCTTCTGATGAACGCTTCAAACTGACAGCCTATATCCTCGGTACGGCCCTGCGCTCCGATGCCATCAAGGTTTCCGTCTTCCGTCAGGTCAATGTCGGGCCAAATCAGTGGCAGGATGCGGTTGTTGAACCCGGCACGGTGACTTCGATGGAAGACGCCATCCTGACCCGCGCCCGTCAGCTGCGCATTGACAGTGCAAATTCCGAATAAGGCTGATGTCGCAAGGCACGCTTTATATATCGCCTGAATACAACCCCCACTCGCTGCAACGCGACTGGGGGTTTGTTGTATCGGCAGACCGACGTAATGTTTTTGAGGTGATACCAGAGAGCCTCACGACAGTTCGTGCTTCACTCTACTGCTCAGTTCTTAAGGCATCACCACTGGATTTATCGCCACCCCCCTCACAGCCCTATCGTCCGGCCAAGGTCACAACCGATGAATCAGTGGGCAATGGCGAACAGCTCTATCATGAAGTTGGGTTTGATATCATGTCACTCGCTTTGATGGCTGATGTACCAGCCCACCGACCGTTACACCTGACACAAAACAGCATGATTGGTCATTGGCGTTGGTTACGTGACGTCTGGCGTGTAGGATCCTCGCGCCCACAGTGTACGGCAACCATGAATACCCGGAACGCGGTGACAGAGGCATTACGAAACGGCAAAAACAATCTTGCCATCGCCGAGCTGCGTAATCTGTTCAAAAAGGTACAGCACGAGCCCGACAATGCCGGGCTGTACATTTCTTTTCTGAACAGCCTATCTCTGTTTTGCCCTTTTATCGCAACCGAACTATTGTGGCGCCAGGGCCGGATTGAACAGGACCCAATCAGCCGGTCCCGGACCAAAGATAAAGAAGGTATAGCTGAATGACATTGCGCGCGGTTTTTCCGATTCTCGCACTCCTGGCCCTGACAACGCTCAGCGCCTGCGGATTTCGCCCGCTCTATGCTACAGCGGGTGATGATTACAACACCGCAGTCAATATGGCCCAGGTAAAGGTCGCCGTGATCAATGACCGTGTCGGCCAACTGACCCGCAATGCCCTGCTTGAGACGCTGACCCCGCGCGGTCAAAGTGCCAACCCGCTCTATGATTTGAAGGTGACCTTGTCCGAATCGACGAGTGAGCAAGGCTTTACCAAGGAAAATGAAGCGACGATTGCCGATTACCTGATTAACGCCAAGTACGAACTTGTCCGCCGGTCCGATACCAAGGTCCTGCGCAAAGGGTCGGTCCGCGCCCGCACCAGCTACAACATCGTCGATTCGGAATTTGCCACCATCGAGGCCGAAGATGCCGCCCGTGGCGACGCTGCGCGAAACCTCGCTCAGCAGCTGGCCAACCAGGTCGCGATTGGCCTGCGGTCACAATAACGCCGTTCTCCGAACCTCTCACACGTCACGCCCACTCCCCAACGAACCACAAGGCGCATCATGAAGCTCAAGGCAGCACAGGTTGAAAACTTCTTGCGCGCCCCGGATGCAAAGGCGCAGCTGGTCCTGATTTACGGTGAGGACGAAGGTCTTGTGCGTGAACGTGCGACCAAACTGGCCAAAACCGTGGTCGAGGACCTCAAGGATCCCTTCCGCGTGATCGAGCTTGGCACCGCCCAACTCAAGGAAGATCCCAGCCGCCTGCGCGACGAAGCTGCTGCCATGAGCTTTGGCGGCGGACGCCGCGTGATCCGACTCCGCGATATCGGTGATGCGCAGGCTCCTGTCATTGCCGATTTCCTCGGTGATCCGGCCGGCGATGCCCTGATTGTCATTGAGGCCGGAAGCCTTCCGACTCGCTCTAAACTGCGTCAGGCAGTCGAAAAGGCTGGCAATGGCATGGCCCTGCCCTGCTATGCTGATGGCGCCCGCGACATCGAAAGCTTGATCCAGTCGATCATGGAAGAACACAAACTGCGCATTGACCGCGATGCGACAAGCTATCTGGTCGCCAATCTCGGATCTGACCGCATGATTTCACGAAGCGAGCTTGAAAAGCTCGCCCTTTATGCGCTCAAGGACGGTCAGGTCACGCTGGCAGATGCCATGGCCTGCGTTGGCGACAGTTCCGCGCGCCACTATGACGATGTCATTCAGGCCGTCTCACAGGGCAATGTCGTAAATCTCGATGCCGCCCTGACCCGCCTGGTCGAAGAGGGCCTCAACCCGGTTGGCGCATTACGGATGATGATCAGCTATTTTCAGAAACTGCATCTGGTCAAGGGACAGGTTTCCCAGGGTACCAGTGCCGATCAGGCGATGAAGTCGCTCCGCCCGCCGCTGTTTTTCAAGGCCGCTGATCAGTTTCGCGCCAATCTGAATTACTGGGCGGTCAATAACCTGCAGCGTGCCTTGCAAATCCTGCTGGAAGCCGAAAAGGATTGCAAAAGTGGCTTGGCCATCCCCGAAACCATCGCCCATCGCGCCATGATCAAGGTGGCGGTTGCCCGTCAGAAACAGGTCAGACGCTAAACGCTAACCCGATTCGCCAGTCTTCAGCGCCATCGCGGTAATTAAGGTCAATGCAATGTGGCCGCGCCCTTACTGGAATGCGTCCAAAACGCACCAAAAACGCCAAAAACGCGGTCCGGGATATGATCCCCGTACCGCGTTAAATATCTAAAGGATCCGCTTCACCTCAACCGATCCTCGGCGGGATTTTGCTTCTTCTTCTTTAAGCTTCTTAAGCTGATCGATCTTGTCGCGATCAAGATCCTTCATGCTGGTTTTGGTTACGGCTTTTTTCCCGTGCCATCTGCAACCTCCTCCAGCACATCCTCGTCGACTTCTTCCTGCGCGATCGGCATGTCGCCTTCGGGCTCATCGTCGATCATCAGGCTGTCGTCATCGATCCCGTCAAGATCACGGCCACCATCAACCGCATCGGCAATCGATTCGAGCTCGCTGGTCAGCGCATCCTCGTCTTCGTTTTCCGCGTCATCGACCGATTCGGCTTCAAACTCGTCATCTTCGATAAACATCGAATCGAACTCGTTCTCGTCCGGGCCGGGCGCGGCATCAGCATCATCCGAAATATCGGCGGCCTTGCCATGCGTCAGGCGCTGCAGGATGTCATCAAGCTGCTCGAGCGTTTCATAGCGGATCGAGATTTTACCCGCCGATCCGTCAAAGTCGATATTGACCGCCAACCCCAACATGTTGCTAAGGTCACGCTCGAGAGACACCGTATCTGGGTCTTTTTCGATCGAAGACCGGCCCGATGATTTCTTCGGACGCGCAGCCTTGCCGCCATCGGTTTTGACCAGTTTTTCCGCCTGACGAACGTTCAGGCCCTTCTTGACGATCTGGGCCGCAAGCTCGACGGCATTATCCGCCCCCAGCAACGCGCGCGCATGGCCGGAGCTCAGAACCTTGTCTGAGAGCATCTGCTTGATCGGGGCTGGCAGGCCCAGCAAACGCAGGCTGTTGGCAATGTGACTGCGGCTTTTACCCAATGCCTGGCCAAGTGCTTCCTGCGTGTGGGAAAACTCGCTCATCAGGCGGTTATAGCCCTCCGCCTCTTCAAGCGGCGACAGATCCTGACGCTGCAGGTTTTCAATCAGGGCAATTTCGGCGGTTTCGCGATCATCAAATTCGCGTACCAGAACCGGCACTTCATGAAGCTGTGCCCGCTGGGCCGCGCGCCAGCGACGTTCACCGGCGATGATTTCATATTTGGTTTCGCCCGTCGAAGAGGCACGCACCAGAATCGGCTGAATGATGCCCTTTTGGCGGATCGAGGCCGCCAGATCATCAATCGCGTCATCATCAAAATTGCTGCGCGGCTGAAACGGCGACGGTTTCAGATCGGTGATCGCAATATGTTGCGTCGTCCCGCCCGGTCCCGGATGGACCGCCTCGGCGCTATCGCCACTGGCGGCAACCGCAACTTCTTCGTCCTCTTCGCCCAGAAGTGCAGACAGTCCCCTGCCCAACCCGCGTTTTTTTGCTTCGCTCATGCTTTCACCCCTTCGCGTTTCAGGACTTCGCTCGCAAGATTCAGATAGGCCCGTGAACCCGGGCACTTCATATCATAGACCAGCACCGGTGTTCCGTGGCTGGGGGCTTCGGAAACGCGGACATTGCGCGGAATCACCGTGCGATACACCACATCTCCGAAATAATCGCGCACATCGTTGGCCACCTGGGCCGACAGGTTGTTGCGCTTGTCATACATGGTCAGCACAATGCCCTGAATTTCAAGGTTCGGATTGAACGCCTTCTTGACCCGTTTGATGGTCCGCACCAGATGGCTGACCCCCTCAAGGGCAAAGAATTCACATTGCAACGGCACCAGAACCGCGTCGGATGCCACCAGCGCATTCAGGGTCAAAAGACCCAGCGACGGCGGGCAATCGATCAGAACGTAATCAACATCGTGCGGCAATTTGCCAAGCGATTCCTTAAGCTGCATCTCGCGACGGTCGAAATCGACCAGCTCGATCTCCGCCCCCGAAAGATCCATGCCCGATGGCACGATGCTGAGCCGCGGGATCGAGGTTTCCTTACGTGCCTCTTCCAACGTATTGCCGTTGATCAGCACGTCATAAGAACTGATTTCGCGGTCGGACGGACGCAGGCCCAAGCCGGTACTGGCATTGCCCTGCGGGTCAAGATCGACAATCAGAACCCGCTGGTTCACAGCCGCCAGTGCGGTTGCCAGATTGATCGTCGTGGTGGTCTTGCCCACACCGCCCTTCTGGTTGGCCACGGCGATAATCCGCGGACGATGCGCGGCACCATCAGATTTCGTCGAAAGCGGCAAATCAATAACATCCGTCACCGGCCCACTCCTTTTAAGATCATCACGACACCGTCCGGATCGACCAGGCTGGCATGCGTGGTTACATCAAATGTCCAACCGGCGTCACGTGCGTCCGCCAGCTCATCCTCAAAGGCACGTCCCTTCAGCAGCACATAATGGCCACCGTCTTTCAAATGGCGCTGCCCCAACTCCAACAGCTTCGGCAAAGGGGCAAAGGCGCGCGCCGTAATCACATCGGCGTCCCGCGGGGCAGCCGCCTCAATCCGTTCACGGGCAATTTCGGTCTTATCCAGCACACCGCAAACCCGGGCGGCTTCCATCAGGAAGACCGTCTTTTTGGTGTTGGATTCCATCAAGGTGACATTATTGGCGCCAAGGATCGCCAGAACGATGCCCGGGAACCCTGCACCCGATCCAAAATCAACGATTTTGCCGGTTGTCGCGATGTCCTGAACATAGGGCCAAAGCTGCGCAGAATCCTGTAAATGACGTCCCCAAACGTCTTCGGCCGTGCTGGCGCCAACGATATTAATCCGCGGCTGCCACTTCACGACAAGGTCTGCATACTGGCTGAGGCGATCCAATGTTTCACGTGAAACATTCAAATCCTGCTCAAACCATGTTTTTACGGGTGTGGAAATTGTCTGCATATTTGAGTTATAGGCCGAGCCCAAAAAACACACCAGTCTTGATTTTAGTGCTTTTACGTTTTTGGCCGCGTGGGATGCGATAAAATCAGAATAAAACACATCGAATGTTTCACGTGAAACATTCCCACATCCAAAATGCGTCATTCCAGGCCCAAAACACCGCATATTCGATGAAGTTTGACTGCCCATCGACACTGCATGGGCGACTCCACCACCCCACCCAACCAAAATCCCTTGCGACTCGGCAGAAGCCGCCGGTTACGATCAACCAAACTTCCACATTACCCGGCCGTCTTATACACCTAGGGCCCTACCCGACGCCCCGGCCAAAACAAAAACGCCCGGCCAGTGAATTTGGCCGGGCGTTGTAACTGGATAAGAAGCGTCCAGATCGGACACTATATATCTGGTCTGTGTGGACGAAGACCGATCAGGCGGTTTTGCTGACGGCGGCCGTCTGGTGCTTGTGGCTTTTGATATGGCCCAGAAGCGCTGTCACCGCCGCCGGGGTAACCCCCGGAATGCGCGACGCGGCACCGATGGTTTCCGGCTGGATTTCTTTCAGCTTCAACCGGATCTCTGCCGAAAGTCCGCCGACCTTATCAAAATCAAGCCCACGCGGCAGACGCAATTCCTCGTCCCGGCGGAAGGCCGCGATGTCGGCGGCCTGGCGGTCGAGATACCCTTTATACTGGGCATCAATCGACACCTGTTCCTTGATCGCCGGATCAAGTGCGCCCAGCTGCGGCCAGACCTTGGTCAGGGTATCGAAATCAATATCGGGATAGGCCAGCAGGTCATAGGCCGACCGGCGCACACCATCCTGATTGATCTTGATATCAAACTTGGCCAAACCATTCGGGGTTTCGGTCAGCTCGGATACTTCGGTCTTGGCGGCGTTCAGTGCTGATTTCTTGGCACCCCATGCCTGTTCACGGGTCGAAGCGATGCAGCCAATATCAAGACCGCGATCGGTCAGACGCTGATCGGCGTTATCAGCGCGGAGCATCAGGCGATATTCAGCGCGCGAGGTGAACATGCGATACGGCTCGCGCGTGCCAAGGGTCACGAGATCATCGATCATCACACCGATATAGGCGTCCGCACGATCGAGAACGAATTCGCGCTCAGCACCTCCGGCAATCAGGGCCGCATTGACACCGGCGATCAGTCCCTGCCCGGCGGCTTCTTCGTAGCCGGTGGTGCCATTGATTTGACCGGCAAAGAATAGCGCCGCAACCTTTTTGGTTTCCAGCGTATGGCGCAACTCGCGCGGATCAACAAAGTCATATTCCACCGCATAACCCGGACGGAAGATCTCGACCTTTTCCAGCCCCGGAATGGTCGCCAGCATGGCAAGCTGGACATCTTCGGGAAGCGAGGTGGAAATGCCGTTCGGATAGATGGTCGGGTCATCGAGCCCTTCGGGTTCGAGGAAAATCTGATGCTGATTTTTCTCGGCGAAGCGAACAACCTTGTCTTCGATGGACGGGCAATAGCGCGGACCGCTGCTTTTGATTTTGCCGCTATACATCGGCGCACGGTCGAGGTTGGCGCGAATGATTTCGTGGGTCGCCTCGGTCGTCCAGGTCATATGACACGGAATCTGCGGCACGGTAATTTCGCGGGTCAGGAACGAAAACGGCTCTGGCGGCGTGTCGCCAGGCTGTTCCTGAAGGCTCGCCCAATCGATGGTGCGGCCATCAAGGCGCGCCGGCGTCCCGGTTTTCAGACGGCCTAATCGGAAATCATATTTTGCCAGCGTCTCGGAAAGTCCGGTTGCCGGGGCATCGCCCATGCGACCGGCCGGTTCGGATTTCTCGCCAATATGGATCAGACCATTGAGGAACGTGCCAGTGGTCAGCACCACCGCGCCGGCAAGGTATTCAGTCCCATCGCCAGTGATGACACCTTTAACGCGGTTATTGTCATCAATGATCAGGTCCTCGACACCGCCTTCCAGGATGGTGAGGTTTTCCTGTTCGGCAAGGATATCCTGCACCGCCTGACGATACAGCTTGCGATCGGCTTGCGCCCGCGGCCCACGTACGGCCGGGCCCTTGGAACGATTGAGCATGCGGAACTGAATGCCCGCGCGGTCAATCGCGCGACCCATCACACCGTCAAGCGCATCGACTTCGCGCACCATATGCCCCTTGCCCAGACCACCGATGGCCGGGTTGCACGACATTTCCCCGATGCGATCCGCACGGTGGGTGACCAGTGCCGTGGATGCGCCCATGCGCGCGGCGGCAGCAGCGGCTTCGCATCCGGCATGGCCACCGCCGACCACGATGACGTCAAAGCGGTTATTTGGCACGTTCTGTGACATCGACTTCCTCACTCAATCCCCACTGCTTGTCACGCGGCGGGTGTGAACCCTGTTTGGTTCGAATAGGTGTATATGGTCAACCTTGTGACGAATGTTTCACGTGAAACATTCTCGGGAGACAAGTCTAACGACTCTTCCCTAACTCTATTTGCCGATACAGAAATCCCCGAAGATAATATCGAGCAAATCTTCCACATCGACACGTCCGGTAATCTTGCCGATTTCGCGGACAGCGAGGCGTACATCCTCGGCCGCCAGTTCTGCGATTTCGGTCTGCAATCCGCGATCCAGATGATCGCTGGCACTTTCAAGTGCCCGCCGATGGCGCAGCCGTGTCAGCGGCACGGGCCCGGCGAAATCGAGCCCCTCTTTTACGCGAGTCTCCAGCAGTTGCAAGAGGCTTTCCATCCCCTGCCCGGTCATGGCCGATATGGGTAAAACGGGAAGCTCCAACGCACGGCCATCAACCGACGTTCCCCGCCAGCTTGCCGGAATAGCACTGCTATCGGTCGCATCGACCTTGTTGATCAGGATCAGCGTCTTGTCATCAATCAGGCGGGCAGCCTCCGGATCGATATTGGGCCAGTCATTGCGATCAATCACCACCAAACGCAGATCGGCATTTTCCGCCCGCTCCGTCGCACGACGCACACCCTCGGACTCAATCACATCCCCGCTTTCGCGCAGACCCGCCGTATCGACCATGGTGACCGGGAAGCCCCCCAGATCAAGATGGACTTCGATCATGTCGCGCGTGGTGCCGGCGATCTCGGAAACGATGGCGGCATCACGCTGTGCAAGCCTGTTGAGCAGGCTTGATTTGCCGGCATTGGGCGCACCAAGGATAACGATCTGGAAACCTTCGCGCAGGCGCTCACCCCGGCGGTTATCGGCCAGATGGCGTTTGACCTCGTCATTCACGGCGCGCAAATCGCCATGCACCACCGGCACGATGCCGTCAGGCAAATCTTCGTCGGGGAAATCAATATCGGCCTCGATATGGGCCAATGCCTTCATCAAACGCGCACGCCAGCCTTCATAAAGCGTGCCCAACTCGCCAGCCATCTGGCGCACCGCCTGCCGGCGCTGGGCGGCGGTTTCGGCATCAATCAGATCGGCGATCCCCTCGGCCGAGGTCAGGTCCATCTTGCCGTTTTCAAACGCCCGCCTTGTGTATTCGCCCGGGTCGGCCACCCGCAGACCATCCTGACGCGACAGGCAATCGAGCACGCCTTCGATCACGGCACGCCCACCATGGACATGCAGCTCGACCACATCTTCGCCAGTAAAGCTTGCCGGGCCCTGGAAATAGATCGCCACCGCATCATCAAGCCGTTCGTGCGACTTGGGATCGCGGATCGGGGCATAGATCGCATGGCGCGGTTTAGGCATGGTATCGCGGCCCAATAACGCACACAGCACCGCAACCGAACGTGGCCCTGATAACCGGATCACGGCAACACCGGCACGCCCCGCGCCGGAGGACAGGGCAAAAATGGTTTCTCGGCTGGCAATCATGGCAGATCCGTCAGTTCTCAATGTGTGCGGTTGCTTGGCAGAGGAGGATATCGTCCAGACAGCGGCAAAGGTCAACATATGGCAGAAAATAACCAACAGGGGTTTAATGAGCTTTGTGTTGGTTGCGCGGATCATTGGGTGCGCGTTGGCAACCGCCCTCGCCCGGTTATGGACCCCCGCCTGCGCGGGGGTGACGGTCTGTGAGAGGCACCGGGATACCGTCTTTGCTGTCACTCAGGAATGAGCGCAGGCCGCGTCGGAGCAGCATCCTGAGCGCTGCATGCGGTCCGAGGATATCACCCAACTTCGTCATGCCCGCGCAAGCGGGCATCCACCGCCACGACCACTACCGCGCATAAAAAAACCGGCCACGCATATGTCACGGGCCGGTTTTTCGAAATCTGTCATCGGTTTATTGATCCGGCGTGAGCCGCAACCGTTCAACCACCTGCCCGCCGATCAAATGGTCATTGAGGATCGCCTCGATGTCTTCCATCGTCTCGTAGCGATACCAGGTGCCTTCGGGATAGACCACCATCACCGGGCCCAGTTCGCAGCGATCGAGGCATCCGGCGGTATTGATCCGGGTCTGTGGCAGGCCAAGTTCCTTGGCGCGTACCTTCATGTAATTGCGAAGTTTGGTCGCACCCTTGGAATTGCAGCAACCGCGTTCATGGCCGGCCGGGCGTTCGTTCTGGCACACGAAAACATGTGCCTGATAGTAGTGTTCACGCATGATATCGGGTCTGCCTAGCCTTTGTCCTTGTCACCGGTACCGCCGGTACCCGCATTGAACTGGCCCCAGAAGGCTTTCTGAAGCTGTTCCCAGTTCTGAATGCCCTGCGGCAGCCAGGTATTGAGCATGGTTTCCGGATCCATCGCCGCCAGGTTGGCTTTCATGCGGTCTTCGATATCTTGCATCATCGCCTTTTGCATCGGCTGAACATCAGGAAGACCAAAGAAGGTCCGTGCCTCTTCCGGCGTGCAATCAATGTTCACGGTTACTTTCATCGCCCTGGTCTCCTGATCTGTTTTGTTTTTTGGTCTCTGTCACTTTACGTGATTTGCGTGACTGGCTGTTTGCATGGCTGGCCCATTATCCCCACCAGAACCGCCTTCGCAATCACAATAACGCCAACCTGCCCCTACCATATGGGAAGCAAGCTGATGCGGCGACCGCAACTTTCACAATATTGCGATAAAAGATTTCGGCCATTTGCCTTTATGAATGAGGCCATAACCCTTAGAATCACGCCAACAGCCTTATAAAGCATTGCCAGCACTGATGACTGGCGCGTGATTGCAGATCGCGCTACCGCAAACGATAAAGCCATCGGCTGAATAGATGGCACAGGACACAAAATGGAACTCGCACGCAATAACCTTGGTTCGGAAACAAGCCCCTATCTTGTTCAGCATCGCGACAACCCGGTGCATTGGCAGCCCTGGAGTACCGATATCCTCGCCAAAGCCAAGGAATTGAACAAACCGATCCTGCTGTCGGTCGGGTATGCGGCGTGCCATTGGTGCCATGTCATGGCGCATGAAAGCTTTGAGGATGAGGGTATTGCGGCCCTGATGAACGAGCTTTTTATCAATATCAAGCTCGACCGCGAAGAACGCCCCGACCTTGATGCGCTTTATCAGAATGCGCTGGCCCTTCTCGGCCAACAGGGTGGCTGGCCACTGACGATGTTTTTGACCCCGGATGGCGAGCCGTTCTGGGGCGGGACCTATTTCCCCAAGGAAGCGCGCTATGGCCGGCCGGGATTTGGTGATGTGCTTAAAACCGTCGCCAAGATTTACGCCGAAAAACCCGATGATGTCCGCCACAATGTCAGCCAGATTTCCAACGCGCTGATCAAAATGAACAGTGCGGCGGTTGGCGCGGTTCCGAGCCTTGAGATGATTGATCGCTGCGGCCATGGCTGCTTGCAGATCATGGACGGGGAAAATGGCGGTACATCAGGTGCGCCGAAATTCCCGCAGCCGAGCCTTTTATCCTATATCTGGCGGACCGGTGTGCGCACCGATGATGACGGGCTGAAACGCATCGTCAAACACAGCCTGGATCGCATGTGCCAGGGCGGCATTTATGATCATCTCGGTGGCGGACTTGCCAGATACGCGGTCGATGACCAGTGGCTGGTGCCGCATTTCGAAAAGATGCTGTATGACAATGCCCAGCTGATTGATCTTCTGTGTGATGTCTGGCGGGTTGATCCCAATCCGCTTTATGCCAAGCGGGTTGAGGAAACCATTGGCTGGATCTTGCGCGAAATGCGCATTCCCGGGGGTGCCTTTACCGCAAGCCTGGATGCCGACAGCGAAGGGGTTGAAGGCAAATTCTATGTCTGGTCCGAGGATGAAATTGATCAGATCCTTGGCGCGAATGCCGATTTGTTCAAGAAATTCTATGACGTTTCCAAAGACGGCAACTGGGAAGGCCACACCATCCTGAACCGCACCGCATCGGGGCTCGAGCTTGCCGATGACGCGACCGAGGAAAAGCTGGCGGAACTACGTGCAAAACTTCTGGCAGAACGGGCAAAACGCATTCGCCCGGGCTGGGATGACAAGGCGCTGACCGACTGGAACGCCATGACAATTGCCGCCTTTGCCGAGGCCGCGATGACCTTCCACCGCGCCGACTGGCTGGATTACGCCAAGCTTGCCTATGGCTTTGTGATCAATACCCTGATGAAGGGTGACCGCTTCCTGCACAGCTATCGCGATGGCCGCGTGCAGCATGCCGGGATGCTCGAAGATTATGCGCATATGATCCGCGCGGCCTTGAGGCTTTATGAATGCTTTGGCGAGGATGCCTATCTTAATGAAGCCATCCGGTGGTCGGCCGCGGTCGAAACCCTGTTTGCCGATGCCAAGGGCGGCTATTTCCAGTCGGCATCGGATGCCAGCGACCTTGTCGTGCGTCAGAAACCCTTCATGGATAATGCCGTGCCATCGGGCAATGCGATCATGGCGCAGAACCTGGCCAAACTTTATGCCCTGACCGGCGATACGCAATACCGCGATCAGGCGGAAATAACCCTTGCGGCCTTTGGCGGTAGGATTGGCGAGCAATTCCCGAACATGCCCGGCCTTATGATGGCCGCCGAAATGCTACAAAATCCGGTGCAGATCGTGCTGATCGCCAAGGATCGCAGCCAGACCTATCTTGATATGCGCCGCGCTATTTTTGGCGCATATCTGCCAAACCGCGCCATCACGATCCTGTCTGATGGTGATCCCCTGCCCGACGGCCATCCGGCCCAGGGCAAAACCGCGATTGACGGCAAGGAAACCGCCTATATCTGTCAGGGGCCGGTGTGTTCGGCGCCCGTCACAGGCGTCGAAGAACTGACCGAAATGCTGGCAGATTTGCCCGCCAAGGCGGCCTAGCCCCATGCCGCAAATCTCGATCAACAGCCCTGTGGGCGCAATCACTGTTTTCGCGTTTGAAGATCAAATCGTTGCGCTTGACTGGGGATTTGTTGAAGAGATTGAAAGCACACCGGTGCTTGAAGAAGCCCAAAAGCAGCTGAACGCCTATTTCGCAGGGCGCTTGCACAGCTTTGATTTGCCACTGGCCCCGGACGGGACGGATTTCCAGAAAACCGTCTGGCAAGCAATGTGCGAGATCCCGATGGGCAAGACCGCGACCTATAAGGAACTGGCGGCCATGGCCGGATCGCCCAAGGCATTTCAATCGGTTGGCACGGCATGCGGCCTTAACCCGATCCCGATCCTCATTCCCTGCCACCGCGTTCTGGCAACAGGCGACAAGCCGGGCGGCTATTCCGGCCATGGCGGGCTTGAAACCAAGCGCGCGCTTTTAAAGATCGAAGGTGTGGATTTACCGCTGCCGAGTGATCAGGGCGATCTTCATTTTTAGTCCTGTTTTTCAAAGACTTAATATTATTCTTAGGCGTAGCACACGGCTTGCAGCTTGTTGCCATCCGGATCACGGACATAGGCGGCATAATAGTTTGGGCCGTAATGCGCGCGCAGGCCCGGCTGGCCTTCATCCATGCCACCATATTTGAGCGCCGCTGCGTGAAAGGCGTCCACCATGTCACGTTGGTCTGCCTGAAACGCGATATGAGTACCATTGCCCCACGTTGCCGGGCGGCCGTCTGCCGGGGTGTAGATGTAAATGGTCGGCATCTGTCCATCCCGCTCATAAGCCAGCGGCTTTTCCGGCGGTTTTGGCAAGCGATCAAAGCCCAGCGCACCCAGAACGGCATCATAAAAACGTGCGGAACGGGCTTTGTCATTGGTCCCGAGGGTGATGTGGCTGATAACCGTCAATACCGTTGTCCTTCCTTATGAACGGGTCAAGCTTGTTGCGACCAAACAAGTCTAGCAGATTGCCATGACAGGATATGTCAGGAGCAGGATGGCTGCGATCAAACGTGGCCTGTCGCAAGGATATTTTCGGTATTTCCCCTGCTGCAAATCACAGGCTTCTGCCCTACACTGCCGTCATTGATGAAACGTGCGTTCCAAAACGCAGAAAGGGAGGTCTTCCATGACCAAAGCATTCCGATTTTACGAGACCGGCGGCAGTGATGTCCTGAAATTTGAAGATGTCGACGTCGGCAGCCCGGGTGAAGGCGAAGTCCGCCTGGCGCAAAAGGCCGTTGGCCTGAACTATATCGATATTTATTTCCGCTCCGGCGTTTATCCGGCACCGAGCATGCCATCGGGCCTTGGCCTTGAAGGTGCTGGCATCATCGAGGAAGTCGGTCCGGGTGTGACGGATCTGGCCGTGGGCGATCGCGTGGCCTATGCCGCACAGCCACTTGGTGCCTATGCCGAAGCACGCGTGATGCCGGCCAAGGGTCTGGTCAAGATCCCTGATGATGTCAGTTTTGAACTGGCCGCAGCCGCCATGCTTCAGGGCATGACCGCGCAATATCTTCTGCGCCGGACCTATAACGTCAAAAAGGGCGACACCATCCTGATCCATGCGGCGGCAGGTGGCGTTGGCCAGATTGTCTGCCAGTGGGCCAAGCATCTGGGGGCGACCGTGATCGGAACGGTGGGTTCCAAGGAAAAGGCCGAAATCGCCAAGGCCAAGGGCTGTGATTATCCGATCCTCTATCGCGACGAGGTCGTCTCAGAGCGGGTTAAGGAAATCACCAATGGCCAAGGCGTTGAAGTTGTTTACGATTCGGTCGGTAAAGACACGTTCGAGGATTCGCTTAAATGCCTCAAACGGCTTGGCATGATGGTGAGTTTTGGTCAGTCATCCGGCGCGGTGCCGCCGGTATCGCTGGCCCAGCTTGCCCCGGGGGCCTATTTCCTGACCCGACCCAGCATCTTCCAGTACAACGCCACCCGCGAAGAGCTTCTGGTCAGCGCGAATGAGCTGTTTGACGTTTTGAAATCGGGCATCGTCACGATTGATATCACCGCGACCTACCCGCTGGCCGATGCCGCAAAGGCCCATGACGACCTTGAAAGCCGCAAAACCAATGGTTCGATCGTCTTTACCGTCTGATCACGGCATTCAACGCCTTGATACATCGATAGATTTCCGGATTGAGGCAGGGTTATTTCCCTGCTTCTTTCAGTTCGTTCTGATGGAAAATCCGCACATCACGCGCGATGGCGTCAAAGCGCTCTGAAAGCCCCTCGCTGACTTCACGGCACGGGGCGATGACGGCTTCGGCCCAGTCGACATAGGCAAGGATCTGCCTTTCATCCCAGCCAACCGGTGTGTCGGTCAGCATCGCACCGACATTGGCGACCTTGTCGGCCAGTCGGACCAGCTTGGCACCGTTGGTAAGGCTTGGGGCGGTTTCGATCTGTTTTGCCTTGCGCTCGTCCCTTGGCAGGGCCTTGTCATCACTGACTTCGAGCACGATGTCGGCAATGATGTCGTTAAAACAGGCGGCGATTTCATCGCGGGTCGCGCCACAATCCTCGATCACGTCATGCAGAACGGCGGCACAGAGAATATCCTCGTCCGTCCCCGGTTCGCATTCGACAATCAGGCGGGAAACCTCGATCGGATGATTGATATAGGGTTCCTGTGCAGCACCTTTGCGACGCTGGTCGCGATGGGCACGGGCGGCGAAATCAACGGATTTGAGTAGAAGCTGCATAAAGCGCGATATGATCGTGAACGGGTTGCCCAGAGTCCCACGGCTTTTGCGTGGTTTCAAGCCTTGATCCGTCCCGCCCGATGAAAATCATGCAGAGCCGTGAAAAACAGCGGCAAACAGGATAGACTGATTTCTCTACCATCAAGCGGGAGACGCCAAAAATGTCACAGGAAATGCGCCTGAAACTGACCTTGTGGAATGAAAACGCTGAGACCCCGCTGCATCTGAGTGCCCTTGCCCCCAAGGATGGCTGGCAAAGCGCCCCGCCCAACCGGATTGAAGCCGGTGAAACAGTGGTGTGCGAGATCACGGCTGCCAACACATTGGCGATTACACTCAAATACGGCACGCATCATATCGGCATTCATCTGAGCGACGACAATTTTTCCATCGAGCCAGGTGATGCCCGTGTGGATCGGCAGAAACTGGGGAGTGGTCTGGCAGAGGTGACACTGGCCCTTGGATAGAGGTTGTTTAACGGTTATTTCGATATTGAAATAAAAACGGGACCACAAAGGGTCCCGTTTGTTTTTACGATCCAGTAGACCGGGCCCATCAGGCCCGCGCGGCTTTAGCCGTTCATGGAATCGAAGAAGTCGTCGTTGTTCTTCGTACCCTTGAGCTTGCCAAGCAGGAATTCCATCGCGTCCTGAGGACCCATCGGGTTGAGGATACGGCGCAGCACCCACATCTTGGACAGAACGCTCTTGTCGACCAGAAGCTCTTCCTTACGGGTACCCGATTTGAGGATATCAATCGCCGGGAAGATACGTTTGTCAGACAGTTTGCGATCCAGGATAAGCTCGGAGTTACCGGTACCCTTGAATTCTTCAAAGATGACCTCGTCCATACGCGAACCGGTATCGATCAGGGCGGTCGCGATGATGGTCAAAGAGCCGCCCTCTTCGATGTTACGGGCCGCACCGAAGAAGCGTTTCGGACGTTGCAACGCGTTGGCATCAACACCACCGGTCAGGACCTTGCCCGAACTTGGCACCACGGTGTTGTAAGCACGTGCCAGACGGGTGATCGAGTCCAGCAGGATGACAACATCATGCTTGTGTTCGACCAGACGTTTGGCCTTTTCCAGAACCATTTCGGTGACCTGAACGTGACGCTGAGCCGGTTCATCGAAGGTCGAGGAAATGACTTCGCCCTTCACCGAACGGTCCATGTCGGTCACTTCTTCCGGGCGTTCATCAATCAGAAGAACGATCAAATAGGCTTCCGGGTGGTTTTCCTCGATCGCGTGCGCAATGTTTTGCAGCATCACGGTTTTACCGGTGCGCGGCGGTGCGACGATCAGGGCACGCTGACCTTTACCAAGCGGCGAAACCAGTTCGATCACGCGGTTGGTGGTGTCCTTGTTGGCACCTTCCTGATCGGATTGACGCTCCATCTTGAGCGGCTCATCAGGATAGAGCGGGGTCAGGTTATCGAAATTAACGCGCTGACGGACTTTTTCCGGCGCATCGAAATTGACCTTATCAACCTTGAGCAGGGCGAAATACCGTTCGCCTTCTTTCGGGGAGCGGATCTGGCCTTCGACGGTGTCGCCAGTTCGCAAGCTAAAACGCCGCACCTGGCTCGGACTGACATAAATGTCGTCAGGGCCGGCAAGGTAGTTTGCCTCGGGGCTACGCAGGAAGCCGAAACCATCGGGCAGAACTTCAAGAACGCCTTCGCCAAAGATGGCGTGGTCGTTCTCGGCCAACTGCTTGAGGATCGCGAACATCAGCTCCTGCTTGCGGAGCGTGCTGGCGTTTTCGATTTCGAGTTCATCAGACAGAGCAAGCAGCTCGGTCGGAGATTTCTTTTTAAGGTCCTGAAGATGCATATGTGCGTTTAATGATCTGTGGTTGCCGAAAGGGCGAAGATTTTATGGAGATAGAAAAGAGAATGTGCGGTTGACCGTCAGGCAAGGCGCTCAGGCTTTTGCTGGGGCGTGCGGACGGTTCGAAACCTTGGAGTTGCAAGAAAGGCAGGTCTTTTCATGTTTCTGGATCGAAACACCCCCGATTGATACCCTTGAAAATCGCAATAGTCAAACCGTGATTCGAAAGAACCGGGCAATTTTGCAGCCATTGATACGAAAATATCACATCTCGCCCCCGGCAACCGACCGCATTCCACTGGTCGAAGCCGGGTTTGAGCCGGAATCCTGTGTCCTTTGTCATCGATCCTTTTGCATCAAACTGTCTGGGCCTCGCGCACGGAGGCAAGGAAATCGGCCACTTCCTTGCGCAGGCTGGTCGCAACATTGGCAACCTGATCACAGGCGACGATAACGTGATCGGCGGCCTCGCCAGCATTGTCGGTTGCCTCGCGGATACCGGCAACATTGCCCGAAACCTCTGTCGTGCCTTGCGACGCACGATCAATATTATTGGCAATTTCCGAGGTTGCGGCTTCCTGTTCATTGACCGCGGCTGCCAACGAGGAAGAGGTCGCGTCAATCTGGCCGATTTTTTCGCCAATCCGCGAAAAGGCATCAACCGCGCATTCAGTCGCGTCCTGCAGATTTCCCATCTGTTGGGAAATTTCGTCGGTTGCGCGCGATGTCTGGGTCGCAAGGTTTTTGACCTCGTTGGCGACGACGGCAAATCCCTTGCCGGCCTCGCCGGCACGGGCGGCTTCGATTGTCGCATTAAGGGCCAAAAGATTGGTCTGTTCGGCAATATCGCGGATCAGGCCGATCACCTCGCCGATCTTTTCAGCACCTTCTTTCAGGGCCGTTGCAATGACTTCGGCCTCGCGGGCCTCGTCGGCGGCGGCGGTCGCATTATCCGACGACGCAGAAATCTGCCGGGAAATCTCAAGGATCGAATTGGCCAGCTGTTCGGTGGCCGAGGACACCGCGGCCACATTTTCGGACGCTGATTTCGCGTCATCTGCCACCAGGCGGGCCTTGTCGCGGGTTTTGTCGATGGCCGATGTCATGTCTGAAGACGTGGTGCGCAGACCATCAGTCGACTGGCCGATATCGCCCAGCAAGGCGTTGATCCTGGCTTCAAACCGTTCGGCCAGCCGGCTGACTTTTTCGGCACGAGCAAACCGGGCGGCCTGTTCCTTTTCACTTTGGGCGGCCATTTCCCTGTTCTCGACAAGGCTGTCGCGGAAAAACTGCACCGAACGGGCCATGGCGCCTACCTCATCCCCGCGCGCGGCCCCGGATACCTTGACCGACAGGTCGCCTGCGGTCAGATCGCTCATGGTTTTGGTCATGGCGCGGATCGGTGCAGAAATATCGCGACCGACGATGACAACCAATGTGCATGCAAGTGCGATAATGATCAGCAAACCGGCCAATGTGCCATAAAAATAAAGCTGCGCTTCAGAGAGCTTTTGCGCCGAGAGGGTGACCAGGCTTTGGGCAATATGGTCTTCTATCATCTTGTAAATATTAATCTTTACCGTGATGGTCGCAAACCAGTCTGTCCCCGCAATGCCATTGGTGGTTCCGGTTACCGGGTAACTGAGCGCCACATCACGCAGCTTGTTGACCGCCGCAACCGCCGGGTCCTGCATCGCGCGGTCGTAAAATTCCCTGATCTCTGGTGCGGCCATTTCCTCGAACACAGAGAGATAAGCGTTTTGAAGGGTGATCAGCTCGACAAATCGACGATAAAGGTTGGGTTCGAACTTGCCCATGCCAAACCCGGCCGCACCTGTGGCGCGCTCAAGCCCGCCACGTTCCTTGGCCTGCATGAAATCATTAAAGGCCGCGATCGAGCGGACCAGTTCGGGATCGTTGCTGATTGTGCTCATGACATTGACGGTCGAGAGCATGCCGGAAATGATCGAGGTATAGAAGCGAACCGCCTCGCCAAGCTCGATATCCAGCGCATAAACCTTGGCGCGTGTCTGGGGCACGGTATCAAGCAGCCCGACAAAGACGCCAACCTGCTCTGCCAGACCCGGGTGATAGGCGGAAAGATCAAAGTCGTTTAACGCATTGCGCAAAGACTGAATGCGGGCGTCCGACAAGTTGCGCTGATCGGCAAGTTGCGATCCGAATTGTTCGCCTTTGGAGCCGATAAAGCCCGCCGATGCGCCGCGTTCCTTTTGCAATTCGTGTACGGTCGCACCGAACTGAACCGCAAGTTCGGTCAAGCCACCAATTTTGCCAAGTTCATCCATTTCCCGATAACGGTCGGAAATAATGACGCCGGACAGAACAACAAGTCCCAACAAAGGTGGGATCAGAGAAATCGCAAGTTTCTTGCCAATCTGAATATTCGCAAACATGTAAAGCCCCGTGCATTGTGGAATGCGAGGCCGCCAAATATGCGTTCTTCCAACTCCCGGGGCGCGCAGGTTCTGTATTGATACGATATCGTATCAATTGCCTTTTATTGTTGGTGTGGTGACGCGCCTGGACTTTGTGCGGCGCAAAATAATCAGCGCAGCACATTTGGATATTGTAACCCTTGGATTAAATTCAATGGTTACGTTTCAACTTAAAAGGCGTTCAGGAAATCCTGTTTCACGATGAGCGATGCTGTTCGCGCACAATTTCAAGCATCCGGTTGAGCTGATCCTCGCTCAGGCCGGCGATGCGTTCCGACAGAAGATTGGCCAGTTCGGTGGCCTGCGGTTCCAGACCGGCGGTATCGACGGTAATTTTCGGATGCGAGAGCTGGGCCAGACGTTTGACGTCATCAACCTCGTCCCAGACCAGATTGAAATAACCGCAGATTTGCTGAACCAGACCGGGGCTGGGCCGCCCGCGATGACCGTGTTCAAGCGCGGACAGATAGGCCGGTGACAGCTGAAGTGCGGTTGCCATATCGGTCAGCGTCACGTTGTTGCGCGCACGGAGTTCCCGGATGCGATTGCCAAAAGGTGTCACGGGCGTCTCCGTTTCAACAAGACATAAAAGGCCCCGGCGCCACCGTGCTGGATCTGGGCCTGATGAATGGCAAGGATGCGATTGCGCAGGTTTGGCGCACTCAGCCATTGCGGGGTGCGTTCGCGCAAAAGACCGGTACGGCCATATTCATCAGCGCGCGATCCCTTGCCGGTGATTACGAGAACGCAACGTTTTCCGGCCCGCCAGCTATCTTCGATAAAGGCATTGAGCGCATTATGGGCGACTTCCTGGGTCATGCCATGCAGGTCAATGCGCCCGTCGATCGACATCTTGCCCTTCTGGAATTTATTGGCGGTTGATCGATCAATCCCGTCGGTGACACCGGGTTTCAGTTCGGAAAGGTTCTGTTTTTTGATCTTTGGGCCCCGGTCGGCATGGCGGGCCGAGGGCAGATTGCGCGCAGCCCGGCTTTGTTCGGACTGTTCAAGTTTTTCGCCAAGATTGTCAGGCAGGGTAATCGCGGTATCGCTGGTGTGGATGTCATCATCAGACGCGACCACGTCATCGCCAGCCTTGTGCCTTTTCTTGCGCAAAGGTTTGACGTCACGGGTAAAGACCTCCCACAGGGTCTTTTCGTCATCCGTGACGGTGCGGCGTCGCTTATTTGGTTTCTTCTGACTCATCGACCAAGACAATATGCAAGCGGCGCGGTCCATATACGCAAGGCTTTATCGTCCATTCGATATCACCTGTTTGCAACAGCCCGGTCACCCAAAGGAATGTTCGCGGCATATTGCCGTGTCATTGCTGTTCGCGCAACCGCGCCCGTCGCGCATTTCACCGTCACGGCAACAATATGTTTGCAGGAAAAGCAGGCCAGACCGGGAAAGGTGACCCGACAGGGCTGTGTTTCAGGTGTCGATGTCGGTCAAATCGACACAGGTGACACCGTTATTATCAAGATCAAGCATCGCCTTGAGAAACGCACTGTCGAGATTGGTCGAAAGCCCGTGCATCCGGCGGTTTTCAACAAAAAAGCCGTCGGTCTTGAAGCGATCAAGCTGGGTTTGCAGCCTTTTGATATCGCTTTGCGGCACATCACCACTGATCGCGATATAGAGATAACAGGTGCGATAGGGCTTGAAACCAGTCACATCAGGAATGCTGACTTCGGGATATTCGGCACGGACCTTATCAAGATAATGGCGCAGGATATTGCCACCGATGGCAATCAGATCAACGCGATCAGCCATCATCATCGGCAAAAGAAGTTCTTCCCGCGGCACCATAACCAGTTGTTTGGCCCCACGATCACGAAGATATCCTTCACGCGCCGATCCCATCAGAACCCCGATGCGGGCATCGCGCAGAAGCGTGTCAAACGCCATGTCAGACCAACCGGTATCGACAAAGCCAAACAGGTTCCAGAAGGTCCGGCTGACCGGCCCCACCCATTGGAAGACATCTTCGCGATAATCAATTCGGGTGGTGGGGTAAATTACGTGGCCGACTTCGCGTCCGGCCAGCTCCATCTGCCGTTTCCAGGGCATCTGCGGCACGATTTCAACAGCCAGACCGGCCTTGGTAAACAGTTCGATGGCAAGCGTATCGAAATAGCCTGGCTCCGGCCGGCCCGATGACTGAACCCGGCTGCTTTCAGACAAATGGATGATGTAGGTGCCATCAAACGTGGAGTTTTCTGGAGCTTTTTCGTCAGTGAGTGTCTGGGCGCGAAGATTACCTAAAGCCGTGATCAGCGCACAGACCAAAACCAGCATCGCAAGGAGGCGATTGGCGTATTGAGAAACTATAAGTTCGGAAAACCGCAATGATGGACACCGCTGTTTTCCCATCTTATGCCTCTTGCTTTATAAGCCAGAGCGCATCTTTGACTTTGGCCTCGATATAGGCGCGGTGAGCAGCAAGTTCTTCGTCGCTGATCATATGCGGCCTTGGTTCCAGCCGGTTGCCCCGCGGGCCCAGAACCCGACGCCCGCCGTTATCTTCATCCTGATCACCGTTTAGCGCATTAGGATCAAGCGACAGGCCATGCTGACGGCCGCCCAGAAGTTCCAGATAGACCTGGGCAAGAAGGTCGGAGTCAAGCAGGGCTCCGTGAAGAGTACGGTTGGAGTTATCGATCTTGAACCGGCGACACAGCGCATCGAGGCTGACCGGGGATCCGGGGAATTTCTTGCGCGCCATCTGAACGGTATCAAGGGCGCGTTCCATGGCAATGCGCGGCTTGTTAAGCCATTCGAGCTCGGCATTGAGGAACTTCATATCAAAGCTGGCATTGTGAATGACCAGAACCGAATCCTCGCCAATGAATTCGATGAACTCATCGGCGACCTCGGCAAAGACCGGCTGGTCTTTGAGGAACTCATCGCCCAGACCGTGAACGTCGAATGCTTCCTTGGGCATCGGGCGCTGGGGATTGATATACTGGTGATACTGCCGCCCGGTGGGCATGTGATTGATCAGTTCGATACAGCCGATTTCAACCAGTCTGTGGTCAGCATAGGGATCAAGGCCGGTGGTCTCGGTATCAAGAACAATCTCACGCATGTAGTCGTTATCCAGTCATCAACTGAGTTGGTCGATAATACCCTGAATATATTGAAAAGTGACGGCACGCCCCAACCCGGTCGGGATGATGAAATCAGCGCGCTTTCGCTTTTCGATATCTGGCATCTGTTTCGACAGAATGGCGGAAAATTTTGTCTCCGTCATCCCTTCTCGCGAAAGAACACGCTGGCGTTGTATGAACCCCGGGGCCGATACAACCGCAACATGATCACAGCGCTTTTCACCGGATGTTTCATATAAAAGCGGAATGTCGAGAACAACCAGCTTGCGCCCCAAACGACGCTGAGCGGCAAGAAACCGGTTTTCAGCCGCACGCACCAGCGGATGCAGGATGGTCTCAAGCGTTTTTAGAACATCCGGATTGGCAAAAGCGATCTTGCCCAATGCCTGCCGATCAATCCGGCCATTAACGATCACATCGGGAAAGGCCCTGGCAATCGGGCCAAAGGCAAGGCCATCTGGTGCCATCAATTCATGGGTCGTGGCATCGGCATCATGGACCGGCACACCAAGGTGACGAAACATCGCCGCCGCGGTTGATTTGCCCATGCCGATGGAGCCGGTTAACCCAAGAATTTTCATAATAAGATTACCCTTCGGATCTTAATCAGGCGAAAGAACGAAATCGCGCAGTTCCTGGGTGACTTCGGGATCGATCCCGAACCAGCGATGGAAACCCGGTCGTGCCTGATGGAGCAACATGCCAAGCCCATCAACAATCGGATTGCCGCGGGCCTTGGCCTGCACCAGCAAATCGGTCATCAGCGGCGCATAGACAATATCGGTGACAAGGGCGGTTTGCGGCAGACCGGACAGATCGATCTCAAGCTTGGGCTGGCCGACCATGCCAAGGCTTGTGGTATTGACGACAAGCGACGCGCCATCAAGCGCATCAGGTGCAACCGGCCAGTCAATCACCTTGATCCGCGGGTCCTTGATTTCGGCTGCGACGTCTTCGGCGCGTTTGCGGGTCCGGTTGGCCAGACGAATTTCCGGGCAGCCTTCATCCAGCAAGGCGACCAGAACCGCACGACACGCCCCGCCTGCCCCAAGCACCACCGCCGGACCGCTGGCAAAGGCGATATCGGGGGCTTCCTGGCGCAGGTTTTCAAGGAAGCCAAACCCGTCAGTATTATCGCCCAAAAGACGACCGTCCTTGGCAAACGTCACGGTATTAACCGCGCCGATGCGGCGCGCACGATCGGACAGTTCATCACATTCGGGCATCGCCATTTCCTTTTGCGGAATGGTGACATTGACCCCGGAAAATCCCAGATTGCGCAAGGAAATCAAGGCTGCCTGGAAGTTTTCCGGCTCCACGGGAAGTGGCATATAACAGCCATCAATGCCGTATTTTGCCAGCCAATAGCCATGCAGGCGCGGCGATTTCGAATGCGATACCGGCCAGCCCATCACGCCGGCAAGGCGCGATGTGCCCGATAGGGTGCGATAAGGATTTCGCGAGGTCATTGCGTGCTGTTTCCTGCCAGATGGGTTTTTGATGCGTTTTTGTGATTATGCCTTGAGAACACCGTGATCGCGCAAGAAGCCAATCAGCGGCAGAAGCGGCATGCCCAGCACGGTGAAGTAATCGCCGCGCACCTCGGTAAACAGTTGCGCACCAAGACCTTCAAGCTGATAGCCGCCCACACAGTGATAAATCTCTTCGCCGGCGGCATCGAGATATTCTTCGAGCCATTCATCGGTGAAGTTGCGCACGGTCAGATGGGCGGTATCAATCGTGCCCCAGATGCGCGAGCCTTCCTTATATATAACAGCGGCCGAGACCAGCTTGTGACTTTTGCCCCGCAGGGCCAGGAGTTGCGCACGGGTATTGTCACGGTCCATCGGCTTGTCAAACCAGATGCCATTGCATTCCAGCATCTGATCAGCGGCAATCACAATCGCATCGGGTTGCTGGCGATACATGCGCAGCGCCTTCATTTCGGCCAAGGTTTCCGCGGCCTCGGCCGCCGTCGCACCCTCGGCCTTCATCGCTTGTTTATAGCCATCCTCGTCAATCATCGAGGCGACGGCTTCGCAATTGACACCAGCATTGCTCAACATGGCATGGCGGGCCTTGCTGCTGGATGCGAGAATAAGACGATGGGTGCTGGGCATATGTTTATCCTGTTGGTGCAGCTTAATGACCGCGGCGGTCATACATGGTCGATAAAATGATGGCGGCGGTTTCTTCGATGGACCGGCGGGTCACATTAATGATCTTCCAGCCGCGTTCGGTAAAGTATCGCCGTGCCTGATGAACTTCATCGCGGACTGCGACCGGATCAACATAATCGCCGCCCTCGCCGCGTTCGATCTGGCGCAGGCGGTTTTTGCGGATCGAGACCAGCTGATCAACATCCTTGATTAGGCCAACCACCAGCGGTTTTTTGAGCTGATCAAGTTCCGGCGGCAACGGGCAGCCCGGCACAAACGGAATATTGGCGGTTTTGATGCCGCGATTGGCCAGATAAACCGATGTCGGGGTTTTAGACGTGCGCGAGACACCGACAATCACCACATCAGCGTCTTCCAGATCCCAGCCCGATTGACCGTCATCATGGGTCAGGGTGTAATCAATCGCCTCGATCCGGTTGAAATATTCCTCGTCCATTTTATGGAGCGCACCGGTGCGGCCGTGCGATTGCTGGCCGAGATACCCCGCCATCATGGTGACCGTGTTATCAAGCACGTGGCTGTGCGGGACCTGCAGGCGGCGACAGCCTTCTTCGAGCTTGCGGCGGATGTCGCTGTCAAAAACGGTGTAAAGAACGATGCCGGGATTGCGTTCGATATCGGCCAAGACCCGCGCCAGCTGGGCATCGGTCCGGATCAGTGACCAGACATGTTCATGAGCACGCACATCGGGAAATTGCGCGACACAGGCACGCGCAATGCCATCGACTGTCTCGCCGGTTGAGTCCGAGACCAGATGAAGATGGAAAATTTTGTCCGTCCCGACCATGCCTGTCCGTTTCTTTGGTCAATTTTTGGCGAGCCAAGCGAAATCTTATCCACTTTTTGCCGACCAAACGATTTTTCTAACTTTATTCAAACAACGTTACGGCTGTTCAAAATACCGATCACTAACCGAATGGATAAGAGTTTTATTGCAACCCGAAGTTAGCGGATCGGAGTCGGCCCTGTGGATAAATGTGGATAACGGGTGCGACTCCGGCCCGATTTTTTCCACAGAAATTATCCTCCCACCCATACAAAGTTTCTCAAGTGCTCTGTCCCGAGCGGGATAAGTGCCAAATTTTTCCCGTAATAACAGGGATAAGACTGCAAAAACCAGACTTATTCACCTTATCCCCATTATTCAAAAACGTCTTTTCCCGAGGCAGAGTCTGGGAGTCGTTCGGAGTCGTACACAGTTTTCCCCAAGGCCGGTTGAGATGAATCATTTTTCCCGAGTCGGAATGTGAATAAACTGTGCGTGAAATTTAATCCCTGTTATCCACAGGGAACCACTCACAAACAACATCCTTTTTTATTAAATAAGGTTTTGTTAGGCAGAACGTGGAAAACGTCTTGGCAAAGGCCCCAGGGCACATTTCACGAAATAACAAAGCCGGTTCTGACAGGTGGCCGAACGCAACGTGTCAGGCCAAAGATCAAAAAAGCGATCGGGACAGAGAAACAGGAAACCAGATGCCTAACACCCAAAAGACCTTCTTGCGTGCCCTTGCCGGTGAAACCTTGCCGGTACCGCCGATCTGGCTGATGCGCCAAGCTGGTCGCTATTTGCCAGAATACCGCGCAACCCGCGCAGAAGCAGGCTCTTTCCTTGATCTTTGCTATAATCCTGATCTTGCTTGCGAAGTTACGTTGCAGCCGCTGCGGCGCTTTGACTTCGATGCGGCGATATTGTTCTCCGATATCCTCGTTATACCGCAGGCACTTGGACAGCATTTGGCCTTCAAGCAGGGAGAAGGCCCACAGCTTGAGGCTATCAGAGATGCTTCAGGCCTTGGCAAGCTTTCAGTTGAAGGCATTCACGACACGCTTGGTCCGATCTATGAGACGGTTTCAAAGCTTTCACACGCCATTCCATCAAGCACAGCACTGATCGGCTTTGCCGGTGCGCCCTGGACCGTTGCGACCTACATGGTCGAGGGCAAGGGTTCCAAGGACTTCCCGAATATCCGCCGCTTTGCCTATGGCGATCCGGATGGTTTTGCCAAACTGATCGATATTCTGGTCGAGGCGACCACGCAATATTTGCTGAAACAGGTTGAGGCAGGCGCAGAATGCATTCAGCTGTTTGAAACCTGGGGCGGAGTGTTGTCCGAGACTGGCTTTAATCGCTGGGTGATCGAGCCGACCAAACAGATCGTTGCCAATTTGCGCGCCGTGCACCCGGATCTGCCGATTAT
This sequence comes from Thalassospira profundimaris WP0211, assembly GCF_000300275.1. Classification (GTDB taxonomy): domain Bacteria; phylum Pseudomonadota; class Alphaproteobacteria; order Rhodospirillales; family Thalassospiraceae; genus Thalassospira; species Thalassospira profundimaris. Next base: position 525,349 of record NZ_AMRN01000001.1, read on the forward strand.
CGGCTTCCCGCGTGGCTGTGGTTTGCATCTGTTTGATTTCAAAAAGAAAACCGGTGTGACCGCGGTTGGCCTTGATAGCGGGGTGAAACTGGACTGGGTGGCGGAAAACCTTCAGAAACTGGGGCCAGTACAGGGCAATCTTGACCCGATGTTTCTGATCACGGGCGGTGATCCGATGTTTGATGAAACCAAACGCATCCTTGATACGCTGGGCAAGGGGCCGTTCATCTTCAACCTTGGCCATGGCATCACGCCGGAAACGCCGCCGGAACATGTTGGCCAGCTGGTCGACTTCATCCGCGATTACAAAGGATAAATGCCGGCAATTGCTGCATTTTATTTTGTGATTTTTGAAATCAATCAAATCGATTGAAAAATTCAATGCGTATAGTGGGCTAAGTTTGTTGCGCTGTGGACCTGTTTGACCAAAATAGGCCCCGGAGCGCGACGGATTTACATATATTCCGGTTTGTCGGGAACCGGTTGAAACACGCTGTGCCATGAAGGATAGCCAAATGTCCGAAACGACGCGCAAGAAACGCGCCATTGTTCTTTTCAATCTGGGTGGTCCGGACAGTCCGGCAGCCGTTGAGCCGTTTCTGTTCAACCTGTTTAACGATCCGGCGATCATCAGCCTGCCCAATCCGTTCCGGTTCTTGCTGGCCAAGCTGATTTCGCGTCGCCGTGCACCGATTGCGCGCGAGATTTATGATCATATCGGTGGCAAGTCGCCGCTTCTGGAACTGACCCAGGAGCAGGCTGATGCCTTGCAAACGGCGCTCAATGGCGAAGATGACGGTTATGAAAACCGTTGTTTTATCGCCATGCGCTATTGGAAGCCGTTTGCCGATGATACCGCAGCCGCGGTCAAGGCATGGGGCGCGGACGAACAGATTTTGCTGCCGCTTTATCCGCAATTTTCCACTACCACCAGCGGATCGTCGGTCAAGGACTGGAAACGGGCCTGTGCCAAGGTTGGACTGACATCCCCGATCAAGACCGCGTGCTGCTATCCGACCAATCCGGGCTTTATTGAGGCCTCGGCCGAGATGATCAAGGCGGGCTATGAACGCGCATTGGTCAAGGCCACCGAACTTGGCATTGATAAGCCGCGCATCCTGTTTTCCGCCCATGGCGTGCCCAAAGCGGTGATTACCAAGCGCGGTGACCCTTATCAGTCGCAGATCGAAAAAACCTCGGCCACCGTGGTCGAGAAAATGGCGATCGAAGGATTGGACTGGAACGTTTGTTATCAAAGCCGGGTCGGGCCGATGGAATGGATTGGCCCATCGACCGAGGACGAGATCGAGCGTGCTGGCAAGGAAAACAAGGGTATCGTTGTGGTGCCGATCGCCTTTGTCACCGAGCATTCGGAAACCCTGGTCGAGCTTGATATCGAATATGGCGAACTGGCGCATGAAAAACACGTGCCGATCTATGAGCGCGTGCGCACCGTCTGTTCCCATCCGAAGTTTATTGCCGGACTTGTTTCGGTTGTAAAACAAACACAAGACGAGCTCGATGAAAAAGGACCGGATGACTACACGGTCGAAACGCGCGGCTGGTGGTGCCCGGATGAACATTCCTGCGCGGTCGCCAAGCAGCCATCGTTGAAACCTGCCGGGGCCTGAATTGGCCTAGATCACAGTTATAACGCCAATCGGGCCGGTTCTGTTTTTGGATCGGCCTGATTGCTGTTATGGTCGGGAAAATTCAAAAAATTCGCCGCTTGCGCGGGCTTTAACCTGCCGACCCTGATCGTCACATCCAGAGAAGAGAGAGATGGATAGCTACAGCATTATCAAATCCCTGCATGTCATCAGCGTGATCGCCTGGATGGCGGGTCTTCTTTATCTGCCAAGGCTTTATGTCTATCACTGCGAAGTCGCGCCGGGCTCGGAAGCCAGCGAGAAGTTCAAGGTGATGGAACGCCGCCTTTTGCGGGCCATCATGAACCCGGCAATGATCGCGACCTGGATTTTTGGCGGCTATCTGATCCATGCGGCCGGTGTGATGACCGAAGGCTGGTTCCACGTCAAACTTCTGTGTGTGGTTCTGATGACCATCGCGCACATGATGATGGCGCGTTACCGCCGGGCGTTTGAGGCGGATGCCAATACGAAATCGCAGAAATTCTATCGCATTTTCAACGAAGTACCGACGATCCTGATGATCATTGTCGTCTTCATGGTGATCGCTCGTCCCTTCTGATCGGGCCTGTTTGACGACCCATCAGCAAAAACGTTTCGATTTTAAAATAAAAAGGCCGCCAAACTGGCGGCCTTTGTTATGTCATCGTTTTGGTATCGAACCAAAAGCCGATGGATGAGGTCAATCAGGCGTTACCAGCCGGCTGACCTTCCATCTTGGATGCGAATTTCTTGCGGAAAAGATCAGCAAAATCAATCTGCTGCATCATCAGCGGCGGGAAGCCACCGTCTGCGGTCAGGTCTGCGACGATCTTGCGGACATACGGGAACAGCAGGCGCGGAACTTCGATCATCAGAACCGGCAGGCGGTGTTCGTCAGAAACATTCAGCGTCACAACGCAGCCATACTGCAGTTCGGCAATGAAGGCCACCTTGTCGCCAACGTCGGCTTTGACGTTGATCTTGATGGTAACTTCGTGAAGTTTCTGGTCCTGGGTGGTGCGGGCCTCAACATCAACGTCGATATTGATTTTCGGCTGCTGCTGCAGGGCAACGCTTTCCGGTGCGTTCGGGTTTTCGAACGACAGATCCTTAATGTACTGGGTGTGGATCGTGATCGGATTTGCGGCCGGCTGCTGCTTCTGTTCTGCTGCGCCTTCTGCACCGGTGGTATTCTCGGCCATTAAAGTCTAGCTCCCTTAGAGGTCATTTCGTCTTGATCAGAAAAAAGCTTTCGGCCTGCAGGCTTTGCCTTGGCTGAAATGCTTATTACTGACGCCGCCCCGTTGCGGCAGATAAATTGGACTTGTTGGCCTAGCACGTCTGGCGTGCACGGGCAAGCCAATCAGAGCGGGTCAAAGCCCTTATCAAAGCCCGTGTTTCCGGGGGTTTGGTTGTCCTGATTATTGCCAAAGGCCTTTGAATCAAAGAAGGCTGACCGGGGGTGTCGGTCAACCTTCTGATTTTGTGATTTTCGTATGGATTCAGCGCGTCTCGTCACGCGGGGGCAAATTGCGCGGTGTTTCGGGATTGTCGCCCGGATCGTTGCTGCTATCGGTGTCGTTTGACGGATCGTTCGGGCTGACATCTTCGAAATCGCCATCAATGATCGGCCCGGCACCGCGTGGCCGTGCTCCGCTAGGTCCACCGGCGCCATGTCCGCCGGGCCCATTCGGTCCGCGCCCGTTTGGCCCGCCTTGGGTACCGCTGGAATAAGTCGCACCGCGGAAGTTTGTCCGGATATTGCCCGACTGGACCAGCTTCATGATGACCTTGGCCCCGATCAGCTGGCGCAGCGGCGGGACAAGCAACAGGAAGCCAAAGGTGTCGGTGACAAAGCCCGGGGTCAGAAGCAACACACCGGCAATCAGAATGCAGATGCCGTCAAACAGGGCCCCAATGGGCATTTCGCCCTGATCCATCTGGCTTTGCGCCTTGGCCAGGGTTTGTAACCCCTGGGCGCGCATCAGGGACGTGCCGATGATGGCTGTGAGAACAACCACGCCAATGGTCGGCCATAGCCCGATCAGTTCGCCGGCCTGAATGAAGACCGCGATTTCGATGATTGGCATGGCGACGAATATCGCGAGAAAGTAAAAGCCCATTGTTTCTCCGTTTACTGGCGATCGATTGCCTGTATGCGCCGAAAATGTCGTATTATCACATGCATTTTACGGCCAAAGCTGACGTCTTGCTGAAACTATTGCAGAAAACAACTTGGTTTTCAGCGATTTCTCATTAATCTGCACACTTAAGTTCGTTGGTTAGTTGGTGGGAACGCTAATGTGACAACGCGACAAAAATGCGGCAGATCGTCATCTTGGCCTTGCCCCGGCGCATATCGCACCGGTGAAGGGTGAAGATGATCACATCTTGCCGGGTAATCGGCAGTTGCCCTTGCATTTGGTTAAGTTCATACCATCTCTCCACCACGGTTGTGATATACAGACAACCAGTTTGAAACCATTAGGATCACGAGACCGTCTTGCAGTATTTCGATATATTCTTATTCGCTCTGATTGCGGTTTTCCTTGTGCTGCGTTTGCGTGGCGTGCTTGGCCGTCGCACCGGCAATGAAAAGCAGGGGCCGTCCGATATCTTTGGCCGTCAGACTCATGACAATGAAGGCCAGAAAGACGCCGCAGCTCAGACCGATAATGTTTATCGCCTGCCGGACTCCGGTAACGATCAGGATGCGGCAGATGTTCCTTCGGGCACGTTTGCAACCCTGCAGGAGATCCAGAAGCACGATCCGAACTTTACCCAGCAGGACTTCCTGAATGGCGCGCGCATGGCGTTCGAAATGATTGTCGAATACTTTGCCAAGGGCGACAAGGATGGCCTGAACCCGTTGCTTTCGGCCGAGGTTTACAAAAACTTTGCCGCCGCCATCGATGCCCGCGCTGAAAAGGGCGAGCACGAGGAAACCACCCTGGTCGGTATCAAGAGCGCGTCGATCCATGACGCCAGCCTTGAAGGCCGCACCGCTTATGTCACGGTCAAGTTCGTGTCCGAGGAAGTCTCGGTCATTCGCAATGCCGAGGGCGATGTTGTCGATGGCGACCCCAACAAGGTGGTCGAGGCCGAAGACCTTTGGACATTTGCGCGCAATATCGAAAGCCGCGATCCGAACTGGCAGCTGGTTGCGACCGAAACCCCGGAAGAAGAAACCGCCGATTAACGCGGGTTTCGCAAAGACCAAACATATCAAAGGCGATCCGATAAACCGGGTCGCCTTTTTTCATGTCCGCATGGTAACGAGCACGCGCAATTATCGGCTTGTTAAGCATGTCAGGGGCAAAATCGGGTTTTCGTAGAACCGTTGCAAAACGGTGACGTTCGATTTGGCTAATTACGGGTTTCCATCTTGAAAAGACGACTGGTTTTATCGCGCAGCCTGTCCCTTGTTTCTGTGCTGGTCGGTGCGGCTGCCGCCCTGATCTGGATGTTTTGGCCACAAATCACCGGACAGATCGAACCCCCGGCCGAGATGGAAGACAAACTGACCCTGCGCCCGGCGACTTTCGCCGATCTTGATGGCTGGCAGACCGATGATATGCGCGGTTCGGTGCGCGCCTTTGCCCGGTCGTGCCAGGCGATGCTAAGACGCAGTGATGACAAACCCGTCGGGCCTGATCCGCGCATGGGGACCATTGGCCAGTGGCGGGATCGTTGCGAAACCGCGGTTTCCCTTGATGTTGAGAGCCTTCGCAAGGAAGACGCGCGTGCGTTCTTTGAAAGTGGTTTCAGACCCTATCTCAGTGGCAATCGTGATACGGCCGAGGGCCTTTTTACCGGCTATTACGAGCCGGAATTGCAAGGCCAGCTGACCCGTGGCGGGGCGTATCAGACGCCGCTTTATCTTAAGCCCAATGACATGGTCTCGATCGATCTTGGCGATTTTCGCGAGGATTTGAAAGGCACCAAGCTGGTCGGGCGGATCGCGGGTGATGCAATCAAACCCTATTACGACCGCGAAGCGATCGAGGAAGGGGCGTTATCAGACCGCGATCTTGAACTGGTATGGGTCGATGATGCGGTGGATGCCTTTTTCCTGCAAATTCAGGGCTCTGGTCGGGTGGTTCTGCCTGATGAAAGCGTGCTTCGGGTGGGCTATGCCGCGACCAACGGCCATCCCTACTTTGCCATTGGGCGTGAATTGATTGCGCGTGGGGTGCTGACGCGTGAAACCGTATCGCTGCAATCAATCCGTAAATGGCTGCATGACAATCCGGGCGAAGCCGATGCGGTGATGAATACCAACGCATCTTACGTGTTTTTCCAGCCGCTTAAGGTTGATCCGAATGACCCCGAAGCAGGCCCGCTGGGATCACAGGGCGTGCCGTTGGAGCCCGGCCGGTCATTGGCGGTGGATCGCAGGTTCCATGCCATGGGGGTGCCGGTCTGGCTTGAAACCAGCGATCCTATGAATGCGGACCGTACATTCCGCCGCCTGATGGTGGCCCAGGATACCGGCGGGGCCATTCGCGGGCCGGTGCGCGGTGACATCTTCTTTGGCCCGGGTGAGGACGCGGCCCTTTATGCTGGCCACATGAACCGGCAGGGCCGCAAATATGTCCTGTTGCCCAACAGCATCGATCCGGCAAGCTGGCAGGAAGCGGATACTCAGACAGGGGGCACTTCATGATCCGTCATATTGTGTTGCTGCAGATCCCAAGCCACATCGCGCAGAGCGACATCGACACCATGATCGGCGAACTTGAAAAAGTTGCCTTTTCAGTGCCGGGCGCATTGGCCTTTTGCGGCGGGGCAAAGATGACGGGAAGCGGCCTTAGCCAGGGATTTACCCATGCCATCACCATTGATTTTACTGATCTGGCCGCACGCGACACCTATGTGCGCGGCCTTGATCAGGACTGGATTGGCATTCGATTGTCGGAAATGACCGAGGGCGGCCTTGGCGGCATTCTTGCCATAAGCGTTAATGTCGATGACATTCATACGCCTGACAAGGGATCGGACAAGAAGCCGGAATTGCGCTGGATCTGAACTAGATTACGTCAAATGATCTTATAATTAAGATCAAAATACCGACCAAGATCAAAGAGACGATCTAAATTTCGTTTTTGGACATTTCGGCGCAGGGACCTGAAACAGGGACAGCGCAAAGAAAAACACCGGACGGCAAGGCCATCCGGTGTTGATCAATATCGGGACGTCGTTGGTGCCTGACTTACTGGGCCGCAACGATGCCTTCGTTGCCGGCATCCGATTTGCCGCAACCACCTGCGTCACCGGTGCTGCCAACGCGTGATTTGCGCTGACGCTGGCTTTCGGATTTGAGCTGACCACAGGCGGCCAGAATATCGCGGCCGCGCGGCCAGCGGATCGGCGCTTCGTAGCCGTTATCAAGCAGGATTTGCGCGAACTTCTTGATATCGTTGGTCGGCGTGCATTCGTAATCCGAACCCGGCCATTTGTTGAACGGGATCAGGTTGAACTTGCAGTGAACGCCTTTGACCAGCTTGGCCAGCGCACGCGCATGTTCGGGTTTATCGTTCACGCCCTTGAGCATGACATATTCCATGGTGATCGGACGGGCATTGGACATGCCTGGATAGTTCCGGCACGCATCCATCAGTTCTTTGAGCGGATACTTCTTGTTGATCGGCATGATTTCGTTGCGCAGATCATCATCAGGCGCATGCAGCGAGATCGCCAGACCAACGCCAAGGTCTTCGCCACAGCGCACGATTTCCGGCACCACGCCCGAGGTCGACAGCGTGATCCGGCGGCGCGAGATCGAAATGCCTTCGCCGTCCATGGCAATGCGCAGGGCATCGCGAACGTTTTCATAGTTAAACAGCGGCTCGCCCATGCCCATCATGACGATGTTTGACAGACGGCGGATGCCATTGGCCGGGGTCGGCCATTCGCCGTAGCTGTCGCGTGCGACCATGAACTGGCTGACGATTTCACCCGGGGTCAGGTTACGCACCAGAAGCTGGGTGCCGGTATGGCAGAACTTGCAGGTCAGCGTGCAGCCAACTTGCGATGAAATGCAGACAGCACCGCGATCTTCGTTGCGATCGGGGATATAGACCGTCTCGGCCTCGTTGCCGTCATGGAATTTCATCAGCCATTTGTGGGTATCATCCGTGCTTTTCTGATCGGCTGTCAGAACCGGACGCCCGACATAGAAATCCTGAGCCAGGCGATCGCGCAGCTTTTTGGAAATGTTGGTCATGTCCTCGATGTCGGTGACACCGCGGTTATAGATCCAGTTCCAAAGCTGTTTGACGCGGAACTTGCTTTCGCCCATGCCAGCCATGAGTTCGGTCAGTTCTTCGCGGGTGATGCCGACCAGATCACGACGCCCGTCGGCAGCCTGCCCATTGGCGGCGCGCGAAACGAAGTCGGACAGCGACGGCCCATCCTGCTTGGCAGGGGCATCGGTCTGGGGTGCGTTTTCGGTCAGGACGTCGGTCATCCCGGGCTCTCTCTTTGTCTGGTGGTCTGGTTATTGCGTCGTCAGGCCGTTTATGTTCGGCATTTCGGGTTATCCGATGCGGCGGACTATACCAGAAAAAATGCCAGATGGCTTGGGCGCATAAATACTTGGCCCCGCATATAGCGGGGCCGGGTCGATTTAGAAACGATAAATTTCACATTGCAGCTATCACAGCACTGCAATCGCGGTTGCAAAGCAGTCTGTGACGGCCCCACCAACCGGTTTGACCAAGTATTGATCAGTTGACCGGCTTGGTGTTGCAGGCCTTTGAAATCGCGTTATAGGCGTTGGTAAAGCCCGACAGCGAATAGGTATCGGTGGTCTTGGTATCGCGTGACGAATAACCAACGACAACCATGGTCGATCCGGCTTTCATCGCGCTGACCAGTTTGCGGTCTTCTTCGCTGTTTACCGCCCAGGCGGAATCATCATGGGTGAACAGCTTGAAACTTTTGGAATCGATTCGAAGATCGACCTCGCTGCCCGACTTGTAGGTATAGCCGGTGATGAAGCTGACTTCATTGAGCAGCTTGAGTGCCGGGCGGTGGGTGACCATGACATAGATTTTGCCACGCTGGGTATAGTCGCCTTTGGCCGAGGTCGGCTGGCTGCCCATATAGCAGACTTTCTGGCCATCCTCGGAATAGGTATAGGCTTCCCACTTGCCGTAAACATCAATCAGCTGCGGGGAGTTCTGGGCCTGTGCCACGTTGGTCGCAAAACCAAGCGCAAGCAGACAGGCAACCGCGCCAAAAGCGGCGGCAAACGAATTTCTGACGAGACGATGGGCGTGTTTTTTCATGAGGTCGCGTATCGTGTCTGAAGTTTCGGGATCGGTCCGACCGGACCACGTTAGGACGCATAAAATCCAAAGGATATGGCAAATTTATGAGGTTCGTTTTCCGAGATTGCCGCCAAAAGGTAAAGATTAAACCAAGGAATGCGTCCAACCGGGCGCATACAGGCAAATTTTACAAATTATTTTGTGGATGGCGCCGGACGCCCGCCATGGCTGGTGATGCCCTTCTTGACGGGATTACCGGTAAACCGTTGTCACAACACTAAAATTGATCGGCAGGTGTCAGCCGCGTGCGAGATTCTTTTTGACCACCTGATCCAGGCAATCCTGAACCGTGATCGGCTGATTTCCGCGCCGCATGCGCGCCAGCATGTGACGGAGTTCACGAGGCGCGCCTTCAGTTGCCGGGGCAAAGAAGGCATCAAACGAACATTGATCGGATCTGTATTGCCAGACGCGGATGTCACCTTCGCCGCGGATCATTTCCGGTTCGCCGATTTTGGCTTCGACTTCCGGTTCTGACAGACCCTTGAGCGATGCGTTGGGTACTGGCTTGAACGGTATGGCGGCCGTTGTGGTGCGTGATTTAGAATTTTCCGGCCGCCTGCGGGCTTCGGGCTGGGTCGTGGTGACGTTGCCCTTGGTATTAAGCTCGCCGTAATTGGTGTTTGTCGAACCCGGTGGCACTGAAGACCCGCCGCCACAGGCCGAAAGACCCATGGCAATGAGCGCCAGAAGCAAAATCACCCCGAATGGACGGGTGACGTCTGTTCGGGGTGATGTTTGGGTCAGGGCAATCATGCGCGCTAAAAAATCAGGAATCGTCAGATTTGCGCGGGATGGTGATTGCGCCGGTGCTGCCGCCGCGGCTTATACCGGTGTCAGCACCTTCGACATATTCCAGCTCGCCCTTGATGCGGGCACCATTTTCGATCTGAAGCGCGCCATAGGTGATCTTGCCACTGATTTCAGCCGAGTGGACGACAACCACACGGCCAGCCGTCAGTTCACCTTCGAACTTGCCGCTGATTTCGGCCTCATCCACCTGGGCAGAACCGATGAAGCTGCCGCCTTCGGAAACTTCGAGGCGCGAGCATTCCTTGATCTGGGCTTCGACAACGCCTTCGACGACCAGAACGTCACAGGAACCGATTTCACCTTTAAGCGTGATGTCGCGACCAACTGTCAGTTTCTTGCCCTCGGAGGAGTGGCTACCCGATCCTCCCGGGCGACCGGAACTGCCGCGGGTCGGGATTTCAAGGGGGCGCTTCGGGATTTCCGGGCGGAAGTTGGTGGAGTGCGGTTTGCTGGACATTTGCGGTTCATCCTTTGTGCGCGGTTGGGTGAAGAGCCGCGGCTCTGTTCGTTTTTCTGTTTTTTCGAACGTGCGGGTTTCGCTGGTTTTGTCAGATGCAGCATCAGAGGCCGAGGTCATCGTCCCGGAAAGCTTGTCTGATCCATCCAGGCGAGATGTATCTGACGAAGTCGCACTTCTGTCGACTGTTTTGTTGGCTTTTTTCTTTCCAAACATGGGATGACCAGATCCTTAGAGTTGCAGTTTCGATGTTGGTCTAGGTGTATCGGCCTTGCGGTTACCGGTCAGGCGGTCTCGGGCACATAGGTGCCAAGACGCACAGAATAGTGGACCATAAAGGCGGTGGCGATGATCGGTGCGACCAGATTGACCAAGGGAATGGTCATCAGGAAGGTCAAACCGACCCCGGCAATCCAAAGCTTTTTCTGGCGGCTTTTGCGAATGGCCTCAACCGTTCGCGCATCATAGCGGCGTGCGGCAACCAGTTCAAAATATTCACGCGACAAAAGATAGCCATTCATCCCGTAAAACGCGATGACATAGAGCGGCCCGGCCAGAAGAAGCGGCAAAATCAAAATGTTAAGCGCCAAAGCCGTCAGGGCAAATTTAAGACCGCTGATCAGCGCATCAATGATCGGCTGCGGACGAGTATCGGGCAGGGTCGGATAGTGCTTGTCTTCGACCGCGTCGGCAATCTGATCGAGCAGAAGGCTCGAGATCAGGACCGTGGCCGCGGGAAACAGCAACAGGACAAGAAGGGTCAGACCAATGCCCAGAAGCCAGTCCACGGCGGTTTCAAGCCAGCCACCATCAGTGAAGAAGGTGATGGAATTCAGGCCGAACCAGATCAGGACCCACAACCCGACAATAGTTGCCAGCGCACCGGCAACACCGATCAGCACAACTTTGCGAAAACGCGGGTCGGAAAACTGCGCAACGGATTTCAGAAAGTCATTGATCATGGAAGATGTCGGTCCTGTCCTGTCATGTGTCGAGTGTGCGGAATATATCCGCAAGGGAATCATGCATTAGTTTAGTAGGCAATTAAAATTAACAGCCTGTGAAATCAGGGGGTGGCTTTGCAGATTTCCCAAGAATGCGACATCTATCGCAGGCATCAGGCAAAAAAAAGGCGTCCGGCCAGGGGGGAGAACCGGACGCCAGCGCTCCGATAATCTGGAGCGTGAGGAAAGGTAGGGGAGACCTTTTCCTCACACCGGGTTCCCGTCGTTTAGGGGAACCTTGTGACAGACTCACATATAGGAAGCACAGGGCGCCCATGCCATGGGTTTGGGCCCGAAAAAGCCGACAAATTTTGAAACTTTTCGCTGATTCCAATCCGCGGTGATTTCGTTACGAAATCACAATTACATTCACCACTTGGCCAAGCATTTGAATCAGAAAATATTCTTGATCCGGCACCAGTTTACGGGCGGTTCAAAGACGTCAAAGGCGGACGGGAAATTTTTTTGGTCTAGTTGCGCTGATTTGGCCAGATGCGTTCAAATTTGAACAGTTCCGGGTCAAGCTGCATGCCCTCTTCGGTATTGAACAGGGTGACCGTGGTTTCGACCCCGGTCGGGTCCTTGACGCTCCACTGACGCAGCTGCATCGGCTTTTCGGTAAACACCAGGGTTACACTCCCGGCACCCGGATCGGATTTGCGCACCAGTTCAACGCGGACAGTTTCGGCCGTGCGACGATAATCGACAATCTTGACCTTGTCGGTCAGCGAGATGTTTTCCGCCAGGATGATCCCGGCCGGGGTTTCATCAATGTCGAAATAGGTCGGTGCGTTGATTTCCTTGTCATAATAGATGAAATCATGACCGGTCGAGACCAGCAGGATCTGGGCCGGCGGGTTATATTCAAACCGCATCTTGCCAGGGCGTTCCATATAAAGATCGCCTTCGGCCGCACCGCCATCCGAAGAAATCTGAACGAACTCGGCCTTGAGCGTCGTGATCCCGGCCAGATAGTTTTCGATTTTTTCGATCATCTCAGGCGTGATCTGATCGCTTGCTTGCGCGTGGGCTGTGCTTGGCAACAGGGTCAGACTGGTGACGGCACCAAGACCGATGGCGGTGGCAATCACGCTGGCCGCCAAAAAAGTGCGGCCCTTCATGCCAAGGGTTTTCCAACGGGTCTTCGGGTTTTGGGTCAAACGGGTCATGTGCCTTGTTGCCTTGCCGTGCGTCGTAACAATTCGTTGATCGCAATCATGGCGATTGCAGAAGGTGAATGGCGGATGATAAAAATCGTGCCAAATAGTAACCACTCACTGCGAGTAACATATCGCATCATTTGGCCGGGAAGGCCAGCCGGGTCAAGCCATGCCCGCAAATGACCTTAATTGGCCGTTTTGAGCCTTAATTGCAGGTCATTTGACCACCGGCAAGCAGGAGAACACGTTTAATGAGCCGTATCGTCGCCATCCAGATGGACCCGATCGAGAGCATCGACATCAAGGGGGATTCGACCTTTGTCATGGGCCTTGAAGCCCAGGCGCGGGGATATGACCTTTTGCATTATCATCCCGATGACATGTTCTATGACCGGGGCCGGATCAAGGCGGAAGTCCGCCCGATGACGTTGCGCTACGAACATGGCAATCACCATGATCTGGGCGAAGCACGGGTGATTGATCTGGCGCGTGAAACCGATGTGATCCTGATGCGTCAGGACCCGCCGTTTGACATGAACTATATCACCGCAAGCCATTTGCTTGAGGCGATCCACCCGGAAACCTTTGTGGTCAACCATCCGGGCCATGTCCGCAATGCGCCGGAAAAGATCTTTGTCACCGAATTTCCTGATCTGATGCCGCCGACCCTGATCACGCGGTCGGCAGCCCGCATCAAAGAATTCCGTGAAGAATTCAAGGACATCATCGTCAAGCCGCTGTTTGGCAATGGCGGGGCGGGCGTGTTCCATCTCAAACCCGGTGACGAGAACCTCAATTCGCTGCTGGAACTGTTTGCCGCCCAGTCGCGTGAACCGCTGATGGTGCAGGCCTATTTGCCCGATGTGCGCAAGGGCGACAAACGCATCATTCTGGTTGATGGCGAACCGGTGGGCGCGATCAACCGCGTGCCGGCCGAGGGTGAAGCACGTTCGAACATGCATGTCGGTGGTGTGGCCGAGAAATCGATGCTGACCCCGCGCGAACGCGAGATTTGTGATCGCATCGGGCCGGAGCTTAAGAAGCGCGATCTGATCTTTGTCGGGATCGACGTCATCGGCGATTACATGACGGAAATCAACGTCACCTCGCCGACGGGCTTGCAGGAGATCAACCGGTTTGACGGCTCCAAGCTGGAAAGCCTGATCTGGGATGCGATTGAAACGCGGCTTGGCTAGGCCATCTCCATATCGCTAAAACGAAATCGGGCAGGTGATCATCACCTGCCCTTTTTGTTGGGTGATTTTGTGGGGCTTGAGGCGGGCTTTGATCAGCGCTTTGATCAGCGCGCCTTGACCTCGACCTCGACAAAGGTGATGGCAAAGTCATTGTTGTTGATCACGTTATGGGACACGCCGGTCTTGCGGGCATAGGATTTCCCGGCGGTCATGTCGGACGGAAACGTTGTGCCGTCATCGTTCACAATGGTCAGGGTGCCGGTCGTCATCGGGACGACGACATAATCCATGCCGTGAACATGATCACCGGTTTCGGAGCCGGGCGGGAAGTGCCATTCGGTCACCTTGACGGCATCGTCATCGACCTGGACGGTGGGAATGGCTTTGGGGCGCTGTGCAGTCACTGGGTTTCTCCAATTTTTGCGGTTAACCCGGCGATGATAGCGACAAGTCCCTCATGCTGCTTGCCTTTTTTATGTCGGCCTGTTGTGTGACTTTGACGATGCCGTCGCCGTCCGGTTCCGCTAAGCTGGAACTAACGCGGCGATCAAACGTATGTTTCAAGGGTCAAGTTCACATCATTTTGGCAGGTAGTAACAGCGCATGACCAGCTCCGAGGCGACAAAAATCACCGATCAGGATCTTTTTGGGCCATTCCTGTTTGCCCGGGGTGCTGATGCCAAGACGGCAAAACTCGCCGCCCTTGTGGTTGCCAATGATGGTGCAGAAATCCCGGAATTGAAGGCAAATGGCCGTGATGTCATTGCGCCCTCAAAGCTTGCCAGCCTGTTTGGCCGAAGCTATTGGCGGTTTGATTTTGAACTGCCGTCAAACCGGGTGGCATCATATAGTTTCGAAAACGAAACATACGAGGTTTGTACCGATCTTGGGGATGATCTTCGCATCGGATTTGTATCGTGCAACGGTCAGGAAGACGGCGATCTGGACCGGCCGCTTGAAGATCGCAATGCGCTTTGGACGGATTTGGGCAAAGAGCACGCAAAACAGCCCTTCTCGCTTTTGCTGCATGGTGGCGATCAGATTTACGCCGACGGGGTCTGGGAATGCCACGAGGGTATCATTGCCTGGGACAAGGCCGGGCGCAGTGAACGGTTGGCAACCGCCTTTTCCGATGTCATGCGCGATGCCGTTTTGAAATTCTACCTTGATCATTATCTGGCGATTTATGGCCAACCGCAGATCCAATACATGCTCGCACGCGTGCCGTCGCTGATGATGTGGGATGACCATGACATTTTTGATGGCTGGGGCAGTCACAAGAAGTGGTTTCAGGGCAGTGCCGTTGCCAAGGGCATGTTTGACTGCGCACGACAGGCCTTTTGCCTGATGCAGCTTGGCTGCACACCCGATGATTTGCCCGATATGGTCAAGGATCGTGAGGGCATAAGCCTTGGCTGGCGCACCGATTTTCCGGGCGTCAGTATTGTTGCGCCCGATTTGCGATCCGAACGGACACCAAATGACGTGATGGGGGCCCATGGCTGGCGCGATTTGCCCGAGATGCTCAAAACCGTGCCGGATGGCAATCGTATTCTTCTGATGTCGAGCGTGCCGGTGATCGGGCCGCGATTATCGTTGATCGAGATGGTGTTGCATCTTTCCCCCCGTGCCCAGAAATACGAGGATGATCTGCGCGATCAGTGGCAAAGCCGCTGGCACCGGCGCGAATGGTGCCGTTTCCTTGAGCTGATCGAAGAAATCGCCAACGAGCATGACCATGAGATCACCCTGCTTTCGGGCGAAATCCATGTCGCAACCCGGGGCACCTTTGAAACCAAGGGCAAAACCATCCATCAACTGGTGGCATCGGGCATTTCACACACCGCACCACCCCCGACCTTTGCCAGGGTTTTGGGCCTTTTGGCATGGATCGGGGAGAACCCGCTTCCGGGTCGGCCGACAGAGTTAAAACCGCTGCCGGATCGCAAAGGTACCTATTGTGCGGCGCGAAATTACCTTACACTGTTACGTAAAGACACCAACTGGCATGCCAAATGGCATCTCGAAGGAATTGGCTGGACGCCGGATTTGCGCGTTTGACCGCGAAGCGTAACCGACGGAAATGTGCCAATGGCAAGGGGCTTTGGATCATGATGCAGCTTTATTACGCGCCAACTTCACCCTTTTCGCGCAAGGTGCGCGTTGTCTTGCGTGAGTTGGGTCTGGAAAAACAGATCAGCGAGATCCTGATTGATCCTTGGACGGATGAGGCGCTGCGTGCCCATAACCCGCTTGCGAAGGTGCCGACCCTGATCCTTGAGGATGGCATGGCGGTTTTTGAATCGGCCGTGATCTGTGATTATCTTGATCAGCTTGCCAAATCCCAGGGCCTTTCAAAGGGTGTGATTCCCGAAAGCGGCCCAGCCCGCCTCAGTGCATTGAAATGGCAGGGTTTGGCCGATGGCATGATGGCGGCAACCGCCCGGCTTTATGCCGACTCCCAACGCGAAGATGGTGATCGTTCCGAAGGCGTAATGGAAAGACAGGCGCAGGCGATTACATCCGGTATTGAGGCGATCCTCGATGGCCTGCCGGCGCTTCGCACCGAGGAGCCACATCTTGGCACCTGGTCGGTGCTGATTGCGCTTTATTACATTGATTTCCGCTGGCCGGACCGGCGGTTTGATATCCCGGTGCGGGTGCGCGACTGGATGGCGATTATGTCGGAACGTGAATCCTTCACCGAGACCACCTTCCACCTGCCCCATGATGACGACTGATCATATCTGGGACGCGAGCTTCAGATAAAAAAGCACCGCCCGGGGACAACGGGCGGTGCAAGACAACGCATGGATATGACGCAGGGGGATGGGGAAAATCTGTCCACGCCAATATACCAATATAATCGTGTGCGTTGATAACGGGTTGAGGCGGGCTGTAATCAGGCGGCTTTTTTGTCAGCTTTTTCCCAGGCAAAACGCTGGAACGGTTCATCGACCGGCGTTTCGGCAACGTGGTTGATGTAATTCGACATCACTTTCTGAGCCAGACCGAGAATGATCTCAAGCACCTGCTGCTGGCCGTAACCGGCCGCGTAGAAGGCATCGAGCTGATCGCTGGTGACGTTCCCGCGACTGCGGGTCATGGCGAGGGTAAAGGTGCGAAGCGCTTCGAGTTTTGCGTCGGCAAGCGGCGTTTCATCGCGCAGCGCGTTGATGGTGTCGGCATCGACTTTCATCATGTGGGCGATGGCTGTGTGGGCCGGAACGCAGTAATGGCAGCCATGCTCAACATTGATCGTCATCCAGACAACGGTCAGTTCGTTGGCATCAAAGCTGGTCTTCTGAAACAGGTCATGCAGCACCTGATAGCCTTCAAGCACAGCCGGGGCTTCGGCCATGACACCATGCAGGCCCGGGATCATGCCAAAGGCATCAAGGGAGTTCTGCAAAAGCGGTTTGGAATCGGCAGGCGCAGAGTTTTTATCGTAAATTTTGAAGTCGGACATGGACAGTATTTCCAGAATTGTTGAGTGATTGCTCAATAACGATGGGCCGACGCTACCTTGACGATTTGACATTGGCAAGCTATTTTTGAGTGACTGCTCAATAAAAAAGGAAATATCGTGGCGAGACCAAGCTCATTTGATCGTGAAGATGCCCTGGCCAATGCGCGTAACCTGTTCTGGCGCAAGGGGTTTCATGCGACCTCGCTCAAGGATATCGAAGCAGCCCTGTCGCTTAAGCCCGGCAGTATCTATGCCGCCTTTGGCAGCAAGAAGGAGCTGTTTTCCGAAGCGCTGAACTATTATGCGCGCAGTGTCGAAGGCGAATTTCAAAGCTTTATGGCGCAATCGGGCTCCCCGCTTTCGGGGCTGATCGACTATGTGCGCAGCATCACGCAGGGCGGCATGAACAAGATGCCGTCAAATGCCTGCATGGTGTTCAAGACGGCCCTTGAACTGGCCAATGACGATTCCGATTTGAAAGATCTGGCCGCAGAGAAACTGGCTGGTATGGCCAAACTGTTTGCCGGCGCCTTTGAGCAAGCCCGGATTGCTGGCGAAATCGCACCGGATGTCGATCCGCATCGCGCAGCGCTCAAGCTTCAAACCAGCATTACCGGCCTGCGCGGCATGATCGAAAGCGGCCTTCCATCGGGTGATGTGCAAAACCTGATCGATGATATCATTGCGGAGATGGAACGTTTGCGCGTAGCGCATTGAGTATCCATCTGCATTGATTGGGTGCGACAAACGCTGCCAGACGTGCTATCGCCCCATCCTAACGCCTGAACCGCGAACGGAACTGCAAAAAATGACCGAACCGACCATTACCAAAGCCATGCGTGAACGCGCCTGGGTCCGTGCTGAACGGATTGAGGGCGAAGACCCCAAGGAAGTGCGCAAGCACAAGGAAAGCGGCATCACCATGAAAAAGGCCAGTTTCGGCAAGTTCCGCAATTTCGGCTGGACCGTGGTTGATGAGGTTGCCGTGCCGTGCCGCAAGGAATTCCTTCCGCCGCGCGAAACGGATGACGAAACCTCGGACTAGGCCGCTATCGCAAATGTGATGGCCGATGCCGCTGGGCCTGATTGACAAAGTGGCTGATGAAGGGCGCTATGAACCGATGGTTCTTGCGCCTTTTTCTTGGTCTTGCCCTATGACAACCCGATCCGATGCGATTTCGTTTGGTTCGCTTGACGATATCGCGCCCGCAACCCTGATTGCCCATATGTCCGATCCGCGAATGGCGGAGCATATGCCGTTGCTAAATGGTCCGTGGGATCAGGATGACGTCGCCCGATTCATGGCGGCCAAGAAGGCCTGTTGGCAACGCGATGGCCTGGGGCATTGGGCGATCTTTTATGATGGCACCTATGTCGGCTGGGGCGGGTTTCAGAAAGAAGGCGATGACTGGGATTATGGGCTTGTGCTGCGCCCTGAATGCTTCGGGCTTGGCATGGCAATCACGCACAAGGCGCTTGAATTTGCCCGATCCGATCCGCGTATTTCGTCGGTGACCTTTCTTTTGCCACCGACTCGTACCAAGCATGGGGTGCTAAGGCGCATTGGTGCCGTGTTCGAAGGAACGGTTTCCCATGACGGGGCCTGCTTTCAAAAGTTCCGGCTTGAGATCGGCTAATTCCGCCTGGCTTTGGCAAAGCCGGGCTTAGTTGCCGGGTTCCTGAGACAGGTTGATCAAGGCTGCCAGAAGCTGCTTTGGGTCCGTGTCGGCGACCTGATTTTCCAGCTGTTGTTGGGTTTCCTGCCAGATCGGGAAGGCGCGACTGAGAAGTTGCAGGCCGTCCTTGGTCAACGCCAGCAGGCGGCCGCGCTTGTCTTTGGGGTCGGGTGTAATTTCAATCAGTCCACGTCGTTCAAGCGGTTTGAGATTGGCCGTCAGGGTGGTGCGATCCATGGCCAGAAGGTCGGCGACATCTTTCATGTGCGGCGGGTATGGCCGGTTTAGCGACATCAAAAGTGAATATTGCCCGCTGGTCAGATCGAGGGGGCGAAAGGCGTCATCAAACCGCCTTGCGACGGTGCGTGCCGCACGCCGGACATGCAGGCAAAGGCACGAGTCCCTTACCATTATGGTATCGGCATAGGGGACGATCTGATCGTTATGGTTGAAATCTTTTTTTGACATGGATAAATTATGTTGATATCAACGTATTTGTCAAATGGGAAAACAAGAAAATGCTGATAAATCGCCCGTTTTCACCGTCACCGCGTTAAATCCGTTCTGCCCGGCAAGGAGAATGCCCCATGCAGAAGATCAGTCCTTTTTTGTGGTTTGATCAGACCGCCGAAGAAGCCGTCAATTTCTATGTTTCGGTATTTGCCGATGCCAAAATCGGCAACATCATGCGTGCAAGTGCGGCCGGTCCCGGCCCGGAGGGACGTGTTCTGACCATTGGCTTTGAACTGTTCGGGCAAAGCTTTACCGCGTTCAACTTCCCCACAGATTTCAAGTTTACCGAAGCTGTTTCGTTTGTCGTCGACTGCAAGGATCAGGCAGAGGTCGATTATTACTGGGATTGCCTGTCGGACGGCGGGCAACCGCGCGATTGCGGCTGGGTCAAAGACCGGTTTGGCGTGTTTTGGCAAATCACCCCGACCCGTCTGATTGAATTGATGAGCGATCCGAACCCGGCCATCGCCGCACGCGCGGCATCCGCGATGATGACCATGCAAAAGATCGATATCGCGGCACTTGAGCGTGCGGTCGCCGACGGCTGATCGGGCCTGAGCATTCATGAAGCCAAACCCCTCGCTCCACCAACGCAAGGATATGTCTGATGTCAGAAAAACAAGCCAAGGATCGCCAGGCGATTGCAGATCTGTTTGATCGTTGGGCGAATGCCAATCGCAGCAAGGATATCGATGCGATCATGGCGCTTTATCACCCCGATATCTGTTCCTATGACGCGGTTGGACCGCTGCAATTCACCGGTGCCGCCGATTACCGCGCCCATTGGGAAAAATGCCTGCCCAAAGACGCCGACATGATTGTCGAGATGCAGACACCAAACATTCGCGTCTCAGGCCATCTTGGTGTTGCGCATTTCCTGATCCGCTGTGGCATGCGCGATCCGGACGGTACCGAACATTCAAGCTGGATGCGCTCAAGCACTCAGCTTGAAAAGCGCGACGGGCAATGGCGCATCGCGCACGAGCATTTTTCCGTGCCGTTTGATTTCGAAAATGGCCAAGCCCAGTTCGGGCTTGAGCCATAAGCCGTGCCCATCAACACAATCTTACAAAGGAAGCCCCGATGAAAGTGATCAGCTATTTGAATTTTGATGGTAATTGCCGCCCGGCAATGGAGTTTTATCAGTCTGTTCTGGGAGGTGAGCTTATTACCATGTCCTATGGTGAAACCCCGATGGCCGAAGAAATGTCCGCCATGGCCGACAAAATGGCCCATGCCTGCCTTGTCGGTGATGGCTGGAACATCATGGCGTCTGACAGCCCATCCGAACATTTCGAGGCGATGAAAGGCATGAACATTTCCATTCATGCCCCGACTGCCGAAAAGGCGCGCGCTTACTTTGACGGGCTTGCCGACGGTGGCACAGTCATCATGCCGTTCGAAGAAACGTTTTGGTCAAAGGGCTTTGGTCTGGTGACTGACAAGTTCGGCACACCCTGGATGGTCAATACCGACATGGAACCGGCATAGGTGCCCACCCGCACCAAACTTGGCGGTCTGGTGGATCGGGGAGATCTCTGAGAAATCAGTTAGTTGTTAAAGCGAAATGTTTTTATGCTTGCGCTTATCAGATCACGTAAACAACCCGGCACGCAGACTTATGTGCCGGGTTGTTTGTTTTAATCGCCCCGGTTCAGGGGAATTAAGAGCTGGATACGTGAGTGGGATCAGATCGTTTGACCGCCTGAAACCTCGATCCGCTGGGCTGTGACCCAGCGATTGTCATCGCGCAGCAGGCTTGCAACCATCGGACCGATATCATCGGGCAAACCGACCCGGCCAAGGGCAGTCATGCTGGCAAAGGCCTCGTTATAGGCGGGGGTATCGCGGACTGCACCGCCAAGGAAGTCGGTCTCGATCGCGCCCGGGGCAACGCAATTGGCCGTGATGCCACGTTCGCCGAGTTCCTTGGCCAGATAGACCGTCAGAATTTCAATCGCACCCTTTGCCGCGGAATAGGCGGAAAAGCCCGGGAAGGACACGCGTGTCAGCCCCGATGAATAGGTAATGATGCGTCCGTTATCGGCAAGTATCGGCAAAACTGCCTGGACCAGGAAGAACACGCCTTTGACATGGACATCAAACAGGGAGTCGAACTGTTGTTCAGTGGTTTCGGCGAACGGTGTCATTTCGCCGTGGCCGGCATTGTTGATCAGATGATCAAAACTGTCGCGTCCGAAGGTTTCGGACAGGGCCTTTTTCAGGGTGGAAACAAAGGCCGGGAAGGTCGAGATTTTGGTGACATCAAGTTGCAGCGCAACGGCCTTTTGGCCAAGGGCGCGGATTTCTTCGACGACTTCCTGGGCCTGCGCTTCGTTGCCACGGTAGGTGACGATGACATCATTACCCGCCTTGGCAATGCTGATGGCGGCGTTGCGGCCAAGTCCGCGGTTGGCACCGGTGATCATGGAAATTTTCGACATGATGTTTCCTTTCAGGTTTATCGATGTCGGAAACCTACCCCTGTCTTGACGGCAGTTGTTGCCTGTCTGTCTATGAATTTTGCCTGTTTATCCAAATGATGGAAAACGAATTGCAATATTGGGTCATATGCTTACCTATTAATCCAATCGACTTGTCCAAAAGACCTGTGTGAGCAGTGAAAGGCTTATGGTGCAAACCCTGTTTGATCTTGTTCGGCGCTATGCCGATGCGCATGCAGACCAGTCCGGTGTGGCCCAAACACCGGTGCCCGGCCTTTCGATGGTGCGGGTTCTCTATCCCGGTGCGCTTCAGGTGGCGATCAACCGGCCACTTGTCGCGACGGTGCTTCAGGGGCGCAAACTGGTGACAATGGGGGCGGAGACATTTGATCTTGGTCCGGGTGATGCGCTTTTGATTTCTGCAGATGTGCCGACCGTCAGCCAGATTTCCAAGGCAAGCGTTGCGGCGCCCTATTACGCGCTGATTCTTGAACTTGATCTGGCGATGATTGCCGATATTGCGGCGGCAATCGGCCTTCCGCACGGGCAAGGCGGGCCGATCTCTGTCGAGCGGTTTGATCCCCATGTCGAAGATGTGGCAACCCGATTGATGCAGTTTCTGAACCGGTCCGGGGCGATTTCGGTCCTTGGTGACGGCCTGCTTCGTGAAATGCATTACTGGATGCTGTCAGGGTCACATGGCACTGCGATCCGCAGGCTGGGAACCGCAGACAGCCATGCCCAGCGTATCAGTCGCGCGGTGGCGCTGATTCGTGCGCAATTTGCCGAGACCCTTCGGGTGAATGAACTTGCCGAGGCCGCAGGCATGAGTATTTCGTCATTTCACCAGCATTTCCGTGCGGCAACGACGCTTTCGCCCCTGCAATTCCAAAAGCAGCTTCGCCTGATCGAGGCACGGCGAAGAATGATGGCCGAAGGCGCGGCAATCGCCGATGCAGCTTATGCAGTCGGTTATGAAAGCGTGCCGCAGTTTACCCGTGAATATAGCCGCCTTTTCAATGTGTCACCGGGGCGCGACCTGCGTCAGACCCGGGTGGGAACATCCGGCCTACAACCGGCATAAGCCAATTTGAGCCATGCGACCAATCTGCCGACCTGACAGGGGTTGGCGTTGCCAGCGTTTGATACCATTGTGTTCTCTTAATGAACGGACCCTGACATAGCAGCATGGTATTTACGGGCTTAAACGGAACGACAAGTGATTGCCCGTAAACGATATGTTGCCTTGCCCCCGGTTTCCCGTCAAAGTAATGCAACTTGGGGTTATGGGGGTCAGGCAAATTGACAGCGCGGGTTACCACAGTTGCCTTTGCCGGGATTGAAACGATCCCTGTTGACGTGCAGGTGCAAATGGCAAGTGGCCTTCCGGCCTTTACGGTGGTTGGCCTGCCCGACAAGGCGGTGTCCGAGGCCCGTGAACGGGTGCGATCCGCGCTTTCGGCGATGGGATTGGCGCTGCCCCCCAAACGCATCACGATTAATCTTGCCCCGGCCGACTTGCTGAAGGAAGGATCGCATTTCGATCTGCCGATTGCGCTTGGGATTCTGGTCGAGATGGATGTCATCGGCCATGACGATATCGAGCGGTTTCTCGTACTGGGTGAATTGGGGCTGGATGGCAGCATCACCAAGGTTGGCGGCGTGTTGCCCGCCGCCATGGAAGCCGGGATGCAGGAATGCGGCATCATTTGTCCGAACGCCAACGGGGCCGAGGCCCTTTGGGCCGGTGATCTTGAGATCCTGGCACCCATAAGCCTTGTGGCCCTGATCAATCATTTCAAAGGCACGCAAATTCTACCCCGCCCGATCCGGCGCGACACCGACGAGTTCAATGATTTCCATGGCGACCTGCGCGATATCAAGGGACAGGAAAGTGCCAAACGCGCGCTTGAGATCGCAGCGGCTGGCGGCCATAACCTTTTGATGTCCGGTCCGCCCGGATCGGGAAAATCGATGCTGGCGGCCCGCTTGCCGGGCATTTTGCCCGATCTTGATGCCAGACAGGCACTGGAAACCACCGTTATCCATTCCGTATCCGGAATGTTGCCCGAAGGTGGCCTGATCCGCACCCGCCCGTTCCGCCAGCCCCATCACTCTGCCTCTATGCCGGCCCTTGTCGGTGGTGGCCATCGGGTCAAGCCGGGCGAGATTTCGCTGGCCCATAATGGCGTTTTATTCTTGGATGAATTGCCGGAATTCCAGCGTAATGTATTGGATGCCCTGCGCCAGCCGCTTGAAACCGGGCAGGTATCGGTTGCGCGCGCCAATGCGCATGTGACCTATCCGGCGCGCGTGCAATTGGTGGCGGCGATGAACCCGTGCCGGTGTGGCTATTTGGGGGATAACGAGCTGGCCTGCACCCGCGCCCCACGCTGTGGCGAGGAATATCAGGCACGGCTTTCAGGGCCGCTTCTGGACCGGTTTGATATCCAGATCGAAGTACCGGCTGTGAAGCCCGAAGACCTTGATTTACCGGCCAAAGGCGAAACCAGTCAGGCGGTACGCGAACGGGTATTTCTGGCCCGTGAATTGCAAATGTTGCGATATAAAAACGAAAACATATCGACCAATGCGCTGGCCGATGGTGAAGTCCTGCAGGAGGCCGCCGCCCTTGATACCGAAGGCCGCGGATTGTTGCAGGATGCAGCGCGTCAGATGAAGTTATCGGCCCGCGGTTATCACCGGATATTGCGGGTGGCGCGCACCATTGCCGATCTTTCGGGCAGTGCGGCCGTCAAGCGCGGCCATATTGCCGAGGCGCTGAATTACCGACAGATGGTCTATCGGCGCTAATCCCCCGTCATTGGGCGACCCGGGTGTGATCATATGCGGGACAGGCCGTTCTGTTTGCGGATGATATTGATCAGACCGCGCAAGCCCGGATGATTGTTGTGGCGGCTGCTGTAATACATATGGAAGGGATCATCAGATGATGCATGGTCTTCCAGCACGATTTCCAGCTGCCCGCTGGCAAGGTCATCGGCAATGCGCGATTCCAGCAAATAGGCCAGTCCAAGCCCGGCCTTGGCAGCCGAAATCGTGGTTGCCGTGTCCTGAATGGTGATATGGCCCGGCACGCGGTAGCTTTTCTGATCGGGGCCAATGCCAAGTTCCCAGGGAAACGGTGAATTGTCGCCGAGAAGAAGCTGCAGGCATGTGTGATTGCGCAGATCGTCGGGGCTATCGGGTTTTCCGCGGCTTGCAAGATAATCCGGTGCGCCGACTACGACCCAGCGCTGCGGTCCGCTGAGTGCGACGGCAACCATGTCTTCGGGGACCAGATGGCCGAACCGGATGCCGGCATCATATCCTTCGGCGACGATATCAATCGGCCGGTTTTCAACGATTATGCTGAGGCTGACATCTGGGAAGGTTTTGGCAAATTCCGGCAATGCCGGGGCGATCAGAAGGTGTGCGGCATCGGAAAAGGCGTTGATGCGGACCTCGCCAAAGCTGGCGGCACCGGGGGCATCAAGCGTCTGGAGTGCTTCATCAAGTTTATCAAAGCCCTCGGCGAGCTTGGTTGCAAGGTCCTGACCCAGTTCGGTCGCCACGATCGACCGGGTGGTTCGATTGATCAGCTTTACGCCAAGGCGGCTTTCGAGACGGCGGATCGCGTGACTGGCCGCCGACGGCGAAAGTCCAAATTCAATCGCTGCAGCCTTGAAGCTCTGGCGGCGGACAATTGCCAGAAACAAGCGTAGATCGGCAAACTCTGCGCGGTCCATTCCAGCCAAGTTGAACTCTATTCACTTTGTGGATGATTTCAGTTCATGAAAAACCACACCACACGGGTCGGTGCAACAAGTAATCTGGCCAAAAGTCAGACAATTCAGCCGGAGGAATGCAATGAGTGATATTCAGGCAGTCAGGATTCCAGACCTGATGTCGCGACGTGTTCTGGTAACCGGGGGCTCAACCGGGATCGGGGCCGAGATTGTCAGGGGGTTTGCCGCGCAGGGTGCCAAGGTTGCGCTTCATTATAATGAAAGCAGTGATGCAGCACGCGCCCTTCAGGCAGAGTTTCCCGAGCATGTCGTAGCTGTTCAGGGCGATATGAGTGAAACGGGTACCCCGACGAAAGTCGTCAGGGAAGCCGCCCGGATGCTTGGCGGGCTGGATGGTCTGATCAACAATGCCGGTGGCATGCTGGGCCGTGTGCCGACGACCGAGGTGGAGCCCGAGCATCTTGACCGTGTCTTTGCGCTCAATGGCAAATCAGTCTGGGAAGCCACCGTGGCGGCGTACCCCTACCTCAAAGCGTCGGAAAACGGCTTTGTGGTCAACACGACATCGATTGCTGCGCGCAATGGCGGCGGGGGTGGTGCTGTGCTGTATGCGGCGGCAAAATCCTTTGTCAGCAGCCTGACGCGCGGACAGGCAAAGGAATTTGTGGCGGACGGCATTCGCGTGAACGCCGTTTCGCCGGGTCTTATCCAGACGCCGTTTCATGACCGCTATACACCGGCCGATGTTCTTGCCGCGCAAAGCGCAACAGTACCGATGGGCCGCGTGGGCCGCCCGGATGAATGTGTCGGGGCGTTCCTGTTTCTCGCCTCGAACGCGATGGCCGGCTACATCACAGGCCAGATCATCGAGGTTAATGGCGGCCAGTTAATGCCTTAGGAGCAACAATAGATGAACTACAGAAAATTTGGGAAGACAGGCCGCACGGTTTCGGAAGTCGGTTTCGGTGCATGGGCCATTGGTGGCGCCTGGGGCGATGTATCAGAGGCTGACGCGCGGGCGGCCCTGCATGCCGCCCTTGATAATGGCACGACATTCATTGATACCGCCGACGTTTACGGTGATGGCCGGTCGGAAAAAATCATCGCCGATGTCATGAAAGAACGCGGTGGCGAACGTCCGTTCATCGCAACCAAGGCCGGACGTCGTCTCGATCCGCATGTGTCCGAGGGATACAACAAACAGAACCTGACAGCGTTTGTTGAACGCAGCCTTAAGAACCTTGCGACGGATTGTCTTGATCTGGTGCAGCTTCATTGCCCACCGACAGAGGTTTTCTATCGCCCGGATGTGTTCGAGGTGATGGAGGAAATGGTCACGGCCGGGAAAATCCGCAATTACGGTGTTTCGGTCGAGAAGGTCGAAGAAGGCCTCAAAGCCATCGAATATCCCGGTGTGGCCTCGGTTCAGATCATTTACAACATCTTCCGCCAACGCCCGTCGGGACTTTTCTTCCGCGAGGCAAAAGCAAAGAATGTCGGGGTGATCGTCCGTGTGCCGCTGGCGTCGGGCCTTTTGACCGGCAAGATGACCAAGGACACCGCCTTTGCCGCAGACGACCACCGTGCGTTTAACCGCAACGGCGAGGCGTTTGACAAGGGCGAAACATTTGCCGGTGTGCCGTTTGATGTTGCGCTTGAAGCTGTTGAGGAAATCCGCCGGCTGGTTCCGGACAATATTACGATGGCGCAGTTCGCCCTGCGCTGGATTTTGATGGAAGAAGCCGTTGGTGTTGTAATCCCGGGGGCAAAGAATGCAGACCAGGCCGCGGCAAATGCGGCGGCAAGTGATGTGGCACCGCTGCCCTCAGAGGTGATCGGTGAATTGCGCGAC
This sequence comes from Thalassospira profundimaris WP0211, assembly GCF_000300275.1. Classification (GTDB taxonomy): domain Bacteria; phylum Pseudomonadota; class Alphaproteobacteria; order Rhodospirillales; family Thalassospiraceae; genus Thalassospira; species Thalassospira profundimaris. The sequence continues at coordinate 552,647 of NZ_AMRN01000001.1, forward strand.
ATCTATGAGCAACGCATCGCCCCGCACGTTCATCATTTGTGGTGATCAAACGCATCCATCGGCCTTAACGGGCAATGACGCAGATAAAGGGGCACCATGCGGTTGGTGCCCCTTTTTGCGTTTCAGGCGGATTTGCGGACTTCGCTGAGCATTTCCGGGCGGCTTTTGCGTTCGATCTTATAGACCGACGAGGGCGGGACATTGCGTACCGTGGTGCCGATGCGCGTTGCCTGCAAATCAAGCCGGGCCAGGATGGCCTCTGGCACCGGGCAGCGCGGGCCATAGGTGAACTGGTAAAATGCGCCGTCGTCACGCAGATATTCAAAACTCCCCGACAAGATGCCCATGATCTGGCGCGGTGACATCGACAGAAGCGGCAGGCCGCTAATCGCGCTTGCCAGTTCGCCGGCGCCAAACAGGCCCTTTTTGCCCAAACGGCAGGCATCCATTTGCAGGATGCGGGCCCTGGGATAGCGTTCGGAAAGCAGGCGGGAGAAATCCGGTCCGGCTTCGATCAATGTCAGGTCATCTTCGCGCAAGCCGCGATCAAGAAGTGCACGGGTAAACACACCTGTCCCCGGTCCGAGTTCCAGAACCGGGGTGCTTTGGGTGTTGATTTCGGATGTGATCAGCCGCGCCAGCGCCGGGCTTGAGGGCGAAATGGCGGATATTTTTCTGGGATCAGTGACCCAGGCGCGAATGAAAGGCAAAAAGTCCGACATCGAATGAAATGCCCCACTTGGTAAAGGGATGGCGCTTAAACTGCCTACCCTTTATGTCGCTTCGGGCGCTTATTTGTGTTCATTTTGCGGAATGCCACCCGGCAACGTGTCCATCTTGGAATGTGGGAACGTGCGAGGTGGCGTTCAACGCAATTGATTACGCAGCCCGATTACGGCGCAGAACATCAATGATTTCGGCTTTGTGCGGATCGGCATGAAATGCATCGGCCATGATCATCACACCCTTGGTGCCGTCATTGGCCTCGATCATGAACAGGGTTGCCTCGTCACCCGGATCGGTGCCTTGGTCGGTGCTGTTGGAATGGACAAGGCGCAGCTCGTCCGGGGTATAAAGCTTGCCGGTGCCGTCACTGCGTACACCGCCTTCCTCGGCCATGAAATGATGTTCAAAACCGTGTTCTTTGGCGTTTGCCTGAAGATCAGCCAAGGTCATTGCGGGCCTCCTCGATCAAAAATTGTCTGATAAAGGCAAAACGCAAATTCTGGCTGCTTGTTCCGAAATCAGCTGTGCTTGCGGCGAAGACTGTCGATCAGATCGGCCTTGTTGCGGTCGGTATCAAAGCTGTTGGGCACAATCAGCATGCCGCGCGTGCCGTCGCTGGCCTCGATCATGTAAAGGGTGGCGTCATCGCCCGGGTCAGTTCCGGCATCGACAGAACGTGAATCGATGATGGTCAAATCATCGGCGCTATATTTCGCCTGTTTGCCATCGCATGTGACATGGTTTTCCGATGCGCTGAAAACATGCGAAAAGCCGCGTTCACGGGCCAGATCTTGTAATTCGCTCAAGTTCATGATGGTCCTCCGTTCGATGGATGCAGCCGTAAGGCCAACAATCATCAGACCCTATCACGAAATGCGCCCGGCGTATTTGCGTGTGCGCAATCTGGCAGAAATCTAAGGCCTATTTGGGGTCAAGAGCCATCTTCATGCCCTCGTGGCTGGCGACAAATCCAAGCCGTTCATAAAACCGATGGGCATCCTTGCGGGTTTTATCCGTGGTAAACTGTATCAGAGCCGCGCCAAGTGATTTCGAAATCGAAATGGATTGCTTGATCAGTTTTTCGCCGATCTTCTGACCGCGGGTGCGGCTTGCCACCCGCACCCCTTCGATCTGGGCGCGCAGCTGGCCGCGCCGCGACAATCCGGCGATCAGGGTCAGCTGCAAACAGCCGACAATGTCCGTGCCCTTGATGGCCAGAAGATATTTGTTGGGCAGGGCATCGGTTGACTGGGACGCCATGGCATCAAACGCGGCGTAATAGGCATCGGGAAGCGGATCGCCAGGTTCCTCGCGGGTTTTGCCTTTTTCATCATCGGCCAGAAGGGCAACGATGGCAGGCAAATCATCGCGGGTGGCATAGCGAAACGTGATGTCATCGGATTTAGTGGTGGCGCTGTTGGCGGCGGCGTTCGACATTGCGGGATCCCTTTGCTGATGGCGGGCCATCATGGGCAAAGCCGGGGATCAAGGCAATATGGCAATGACGCCGCCGTTTGTGCACCAGGCGGCGTCATTGCCAGCGTTGTGGGCCCCAAGGCCAAAGACCGGCACGGGGATGGGGGAAAATCATGCCGATATCAAACCAGGGACCCCGGCAAGCAGGGTTTCTGGAGGTCAGGCAAGACCACCATTGGCACGGATGGTCTGACCATCCACCCAGCCGGAATCCGGTCCGGCGAGGAAGGACACCACACCGGCGATGTCATCAGGTTCACCAAGCCGTTCGAGCGGTGGCATCTTTGCGAAATTGGCGATCTGTTCCTCGGTCTTGCCATTGAGGAACAGTTCGGTTGCAACCGGGCCCGGCGCAACGGCATTGACCGTGATCTGGCGACCGCGCAGTTCCTTGGCGAACACACCCGTCATGGCCTCGACCGCGGCCTTGGTGGCGTTATAGACGGCATAACCCGGCAGTTTTAGGTGCAGGGCGGTGGTTGAGAAATTGATCACCCGACCATGGTCACGCAGGTGTTTTGCCCCTTCGCGCAGCATGTTGAAGGTGCCGCGTACATTAATGTCCATCATCGCGTCATAGGTGGCATCATCCATGTCGGCAATCGGGGTGGTCGTCATGACACCGGCGTTATTGACGATGACATCAACACCGCCAAATTCGGCGATGGTTTTGTCAAACAGGGCCTTAACCGCATCCTGCCGGGCAATATCAGCCTTGATTGCGATGGCCTTGTGGCCCTGAGATTTCAGGCTTTCGGCCAGTTCTTCTGCCGGGCCAGCAGAGCTGGCATAGTTGATGACAACGTTAAAGCCATCCGCTGCCAGACGTTTGGCAAGCGCCACGCCAATGCCGCGCGATGCGCCGGTGATGATGGCGGCTTTGTTTTGATTGGCAGACATCAAAAGTCTCCTTGGTGGTTACGGGGGCCTCAAGGGCATGGGCCCACTATGCCCAAGATGACTTTTTGGATAATTAGGTTATATTCGACATCATTATTCGAAATTGAATAACAATCAGGATGGCGGATGGACCGGTTTGAGGAAATGCGCAATTTCGTGCGCGTGGTAGAGCGCAAAAGCTTTACCAAGGCAGCGAGCGATCTTTTGATCCCGCGTGCGACCATGACCAATTCTATTCAGCGGTTGGAAGAACGGCTGGGCACCCGGTTGCTGGAACGCACGACGCGCACCGTCAACCCGACCCGCGACGGGGATGCCTATTACCAACGCTGTGTAAGGATTCTGGCTGACCTCGAAGAGGCCGATGGCAGCTTTACCAATGCCGATCCCAAAGGGTTGCTCAGGGTTAATTTGCAAGGCACGCTGGCGCGGACCTTTATCATCCCGGCGCTTGGTGATTTTCGGGGTCTCTATCCGGGGATCGATCTGGTGCTGGCCGATGGGGATCGTTTTGTTGATCTGGTGCATGAAGGCTTTGATTGCGTGTTGCGCAGTGGCGATCTGGCCAGTTCATCGATGATCGGGCGGCGCTTGGCGCTTTTGCACGAGGCGACCGTTGCCAGCCCCGATTACATTGCCCGCATTGGCATGCCCGATACACTTGCAGACCTGAAAAGTCAGGGGCATCAGATGGTTTGTTTTTTATCGGGAGCCGATGACAAGCCGATCCCGCTTGATTTCAGGGTCGATGGCAAGCTGTGCGAGATCATGCTGCCGGCCAGTATTTCAGTGACCGGCGCCGATAGCTACGCCGCCTGTGCCGCGGCGGGATTGGGGATTGTCCAGGTGCCGCGCTATCGCGTTGCCGATGACCTTAAATCGGGGAAACTGATTGAAATCCTGCCCGATTGCCCGCCCGATCCGATGCCGGTTTCGGTGCTGTATCCGCAAAACCGGCAGCTTTCGGCGCGTGTAAGGGTGTTTGTCGACTGGCTGACAGAATTGCTGGCCGGGCTTGATTTTGCCGGGTCAGGCCGGGTTTGAGTCGCGCGAAAGCATATTGATCCGGTTTCGCAATGAAACCAGATGCGCCTGCCAGTAATGGGTCATCATCGGTTTGAAACGGTTGTCATTCAGGCCATTGCGCCCGGGATGGGCCATCGGCTTTTCAAGACCAAGATGTTCCAGCGTGATGCGGGTGTAGTCGCCCTGCCCGCTAAATCGGATATCGACCAATGTCGCCGGTTCCTTGGGGTCGGCCATCGGCCAGTTCCACTCAAAACTCAGGTGCTTGGCGGGCTCCCACTTGGTGACCTTACCGGCGCGGACGATGAAATCGGGGCGGCGTTTATCGACTTCCTGCAAATAGCGCACGCCATTTTCCGTTCCAAATTCCATGATGCCCGGACGATTGCCAAGCAGGCGGTTGCGCGGCCCCTGTTTCCACCAGTGATCAATCCCGCCCGTGAACTGGTCAAAGGCGGTGGCGGCGTCACAGTCAACGCGAAGCGCAACAAAGGTTTTGGCTGACATCGAAAATCCCGTTTAACAGCAATGACACCGACCTCGCGGGCGGCTGTTCCTGTTTTGCAGAAAGCCCGTGGGCGGACAAGCAAAACCCGATCCGGCAGGCATAATGCGCCGGATCGGGTTTGAAGGGTGTGTGGTTTGAGCTTTGGCGGCTTAGTAGCCGACCTCGCGATTGACCAGACCACGCGGTGTTTCGCCGCGGGCCAGACGATCGAGGTTTTCGGCAATCTGATCGACCGATTCTTCAAACCGGGTCGCGGCCGCAATGTGCGGGGTGATGCGGATTTTCCCGTGATCCCAGAACGGATGGCTTTCGGGCAGCGGTTCGGTCGCTGCGACATCCAAAAACGCGCCGCGCAGATGGCCAGTATCAATCGCGCGCAGCAAGTCCGCTTCGTTGATCATCGCACCCCGGGCGGCATTAATGATCGCAGCCCCCTTGGGCAGGAAGGAGAGCGTGCTGCTGTTAAGCACGTTTTCGGTTTCCGACGTGCGTGGCAGAAGGCAGATCAGGATATCGGACTGACCAAGAAATTCTGCCAGCGTTTCCTTACCGGCATAGGTTGAAATGCCTTCAATCGCCTTCATCGAGCGGCTCCAGCCCGAAACGGTAAAGCCGAGACTGGAAAGTGACACGGCAACGGCAGAGCCCAGTGCGCCAAGCCCCATGACACCGACCCGGCATTGCGAAATGCGTGCGACGTCATGCTGGGTCCAGTCGGCCTTGGCCTGCTGGGCGCTATAGACATCAAAGTCGCGCATGAAGTGAAGCGCGGCGTAAAGATGATATTGCACCATCTGATCGGCCATCCCGGCATCTTCCAGACGAATGACCGGCAGTTCCTTGGGCAGGCTGGGCGAGGAAACAACATGATCCACGCCAGCACCGAGCGAGAAGATCGCCTTGAGCGTCGGCAGCGTCTTGATCAGGCCCTGCGGCTGTTTCCAGAACAGGGCATAGTCAATCGTTTCAGGATCGTAATCGTCTTCCTCGGTCACGATATTGGCATCCGGCAGGCGGTCAACCATCACGCTTTTCCACTTTTGATCGTCGCCGGCAGCGGAAATCAGAATATTGAGCGGGGCGTTGGTGGTTGCCATCGGGGTCTCCTGGTCAAAACGTCGAAAGTTGGGGCGATGAAAAAGGTTTGTACATATCAAACGCGCCAGAGCGCAAAGCGTTCCGGCGCGTCAGTTGGCGCGTCAATTACAGTCTGTCACGGACCGGCCTGCTTTCACAAGGCCGGGTCGGCACAGGGTTTGTGCAGACTTAATGGGCAAAGATCATCGCCGGATCGCGGAAGGTTTTGAATTCAAGACCATTTCCCGCCGGGTCTTCGACAAAGAAGGTGCCCTGTTCGCCCGGCTCACCCTTAAACCGGATCTTGGGTTCGAGCAGGAATTTGACATTGGCCGCCTTAAGCTTGTCGGCCAGTGCGTGCCATTTTTCCCATTCCAGAACCGCCCCGAAATGCGGGATCGGCACTGCATCGCCATCGACATCACCGGCGCCCTTGTTCTGGCCGGCTTCGGGGCGGACATGGGCAGAAAGCTGATGCCCAAAGAAATCAAAATCAATCCAAGCCTCGGTCGAGCGGCCCTCATCACAGCCGAGGATATCGATATAGAACGCGCGGGTGTCAGATATCGATTTGATCGGGAAGGCCAGATGGAACGGGGGCAGTGACATGGGTGTCTCCTAGATAATCTAATGCTGTGTTGTTAGAGACAGTCTAAATCAGCATAATACCGGGCGTAAAATCAGAAGTTCTGAATTTAAGATCAGGAAAACTATCGATATGGCGCTGCGCCCGACCACTCCGCCGCTGAACGCCTTGCGCGCCTTTGAAGCCGCCGCCCGGCTTGGCAGCTTTGCCCGCGCGGCTGCGGAACTCTCCGTCACCTCGGGTGCCATCAGCCAGCAGGTCGCCAATCTTGAAGCCAGCCTTGGCATGACTTTGTTCGAGCGTAATGGCCCAAAACTGACCTTGCGCGAAGCCGGTCGGGCCTATTTGCCTAGTCTGCGCCGGGCCTTGGACGAGATCGAGGCCGCCACCCTTGATCTGGTCACCCATGGTGCGGGGGAGCGGAAACTGGTTATCGGCGCACTGCATACCTTGGCCAGCAGCTGGTTGATTCCAAGATTAAATCGATTTCAAAACGAACATCCCGATATCCGCCCGGTGATCGAAACCCTGGCGCTTAATTTCGCCACCCCGGAACGCAGCCCGGACCTTGGCGCGCGCCAGATGGATGTCGGGCTTTATTTCGGCGATGGTCGCTGGCCCGGCATGATATGCGACAAGCTTTTTGATGAAATTCAAGTGGTTGTCGCCAGACCCGGATATGTTTCTTCAGGTGATGCAACGGGCAAAAACAGCCCTGTTGATCCGTCCGAATTGATCGGACGTTACCCGCGACTGGTCCACACCACCCGGCCCAAGGCATGGCATGACTGGGCGCAGGCCAACGGGATTGCCATCACCGGTGCGCCCGGACCGGCGTTTGAACACTTCTTCATGCTGATCGAAGCCGCCAAGGCCGGCATGGGAATCGCCCTGTTACCAAGGGTTTTGATCGAAGGACCTCTGGCTGAGGGCAGTCTTGAAATCGTCAGCGAAGCCCGCCTCAAATCCAGCGGCGAATACTATCTGATCACACCGGAAAGCCGTCAGGACGTGCCGGAAGTGCGCGCCTTTCGTGATTGGGTGCTCGGTTTGGCAAGTCAATCCGGTTTGTCAGAATAAAGCGGCAAGTACTTGAAATTATGGACGGATGTTCCGTATTCCGGGATGCTAGGCGCGGCGATAGATGCTGTGCAGCAGGTGATCCTTCTTCGGACCGGTGATTTTTATTTTTGTTTCGAAATGATCGGGCCCGTTCCAGATCATGCAATGGTGATAAAAGTCCTCACCACAGGGGTGAATGTCACGCGCACAGAGACCTGATTCGCCCGCGTCACCCTGCTCGCCAAATTGCAGCAACACATAGCGATTGCCGAAACTCAATGGGTCGCGAAACAGAAGCTCGATCGCGGCGGGGTCGTCGTGCAGGACAAAATCATATTCCCGATAGCCATCAAACCGCTTGCCGTCCGGGCGGGTCAGAAACCCTTCCTCACGATAGCGCAGCACATTGGGTTGGTCCGGGTTGGCAGCATGAAACGTGACATCGCCGGTAAACTGCCCGACTTCGCCCAAATCGCGCACAAGCGTCCAGTTGCCGTGAAGTGACCCGAATATATGCAGAGTGTTTTGTTGGATTTCTTTTCTCTTTATGAGCAACACTGTTGAGTCTGATGGAAAGAATTGTTTTTTGCTACTCAGGCTCTAACAAATTCGAAAAGAGATCGGCTAATTTCTTACGAATACCCCGAGTATTTTTTGGAAGCCGTAAATCAGCATGGCTTGGGTTGTTGTTCTCGTAATCCGGGGTAGCTAAAACCTCGCAATACATAGATTTTTCTTCATCCATGTGTTTGTTGTGGATTTCACCAACATTTCCCCTCACGCACCCTCGGAAAATCTTTGCTTTTACTGGATTTCCATCTGGGGATGGCCGTTCTTCTTGTTTTCCAATCTCACAATTAGCGGCAAAATCCGCAATAGCTTCACGATTGACCGAGATGTCCAGTGAATTGCTGCTCGGTGAAAACGCACTGCTTTTCAAGGACCCGTCTTCATTTATGTGGTACGGCGAGAAAATACGCCGTAGCACGTTTTCGTTATCGGGGACACGTTCCGGCTTTTCGTCCGACATTCCGTCCTTACACTGTCAGCTTGTCCAAATATTTACTCAGGGATCTGTTGTTAAGAACCGAACCGATTGTTGGCTCAAGCTCAAATTCGCCTAAGTCTTTATCTTCGCCATAGAAGCTGTAGCGACCAAGCGGATCGAAGCCGACGTCCAAGTATGTTTCAGCGCCATCCCAAATAATGCTTACAGATCCATCTGCATCTGGTGCTAGGCTAGGTTCCGGAATTGTTGTTTTGAGTGAGCGGAGAAACTCTCTGGTTTGGTCAATCGCAAAATGACTGACTGGCTGAGCATCATATCCATCCCAGTTTTCTTCTAGTGCGGAAAACTCCAGCAGGAGAGTATCTAATTTTTCGCTCATTATGCCTGTTCGATCAATGTCCTGCAGTGTGAGCGGTAATGCGCTACGTCCATCAATAATTGAGTAGATGGAAGAGGTTGAGCCTGAAACTACCTGAGCGAATATTCCTGAAAAGCGAAATAGAGCATCGCCAACGTGATCCCAGTTAATTTGGCTTTCTCCAGTGCCAGGACGTGCGTCATCAATATGCCAAGACGGGTTGGCCGTCGAAGTACCAGCAAAAGCATTCATAGGCCGCCTCCTAATCGTATACAGCTAATTTTTCTATGGCTGCTGCAGGGAGTAATTTGAAAAACTCCTTCTTTTCAAAATCGTGTGCAGTCTCTAGCCATTTCACGACCGTTTCTGAATTTTCAGTATGGCCGTTATCAGTTGTTGAAACGTCAATGTCGATAAACGCTGTGGAACCTTCCGGCAAACGAGGAGTAACGAACTCCGGAGAACACGCGCGAACTACAACGGCAGTCCCATCACTACGCAGCATGTAATTGACGTTTAATGGTGGGTTTTGAGTGTTGCCATTAATCACTACGGAAACGTTTAGATCGGAAAAGTTTTCAATATAGTGTTGTTGTGGATTTACAATATTTACGTACCGTAATCCACATCTTTCAATCTTAGATTGAATCTTTGTGCAAACTAATTTTGCTGCATCAGCGAAAACTTTGGAAATGTTCTCCCAACCAGCATACTCGCCAACATTATGAACGGATAGAACAGAAGGCCCCACTTTGAACTGAACTTTGTTGTTTTCGCTTATAAAAACGACAGTCGGCTGATGTTTGAGATTTGGATCTTGCTGTCGGATTGTCCAAGGAACATCAGCAATTGGAAGCTGTTGACGCGAAAAATTCTCTACACCCAAGCCATCTACAATTTTTGCCATGATAACTTCTGGAAGTTCGTTTGACTGGAAGCGCAGTTCTAGTAGCGCTTCAACAATGCAGTCTTCCTTCAGCTTAGATGGGAGAGGCATTAGCTTTCCAACCTTAACGATTCAGATTCACTCACAATATAGATACAGTGTTTAAATCAGGAGTGCAAGAACACCTATTTCTAACGAGTCGGTCGCTTTGAATGCAACTGCGGTATTAGTCACTTTTCTATCGACTATCCGGCAGCATCCGCGGCAGTTTCTCACCGCCAAGAATATGCACATGCAGGTGCGGGACGTCCTGGCGGCCATGTTCGCGGGTATTGGCGATCAGGCGATAGCCGTCTTCAACGACGCCAGCTTCCTTGGAGATTTTGCCGATTGCGCGGGTATAGGCGACGATTTCGGCGTCCGAGGCGTTCTGCGCAAAGTCGTCATAGCTGGTGTAGGCACCCTTGGGGATAACCAGCACATGGGTCGGGGCCTGTGGCGCGATATCGTTAAACGCCAGCACGTGGTCATCTTCATAGACCTTGGTGCACGGGATTTCGCCGCGCAGGATTTTGGCAAAGATGTTTTCCGGATCGTAGGGCTGAACGGCCATCTTGGGGCTCCTGATCAATCTATTCTGACTATGGGTGCCATATTGGACAGGCTTGGCGTCCGGTGCAATTTCGATTTTGCGAAAGTGCGACCAATTTCCAATTTCGGTCATTCCGGGCGGAGCCATGCTGCGGCCCGGAAACCATGGTAGCGGTAGTGCCGATATGGATGCCCGCCTGCGCGGGCATGACGGATAAAGAGGGTTGCCTCTACACATCGTCACCCCCGCGCAGGCGGGGGTCCATGACGTGGATGAGGGCGGTCGTGGTGGTCGCCCTTGTTAGTCGCTTTTGCGCGATGCCTTCTCGGCAATACCTGAAATGCCCTGGCGTTCGGCCAGAATCTTCCAGACATCTTCGGGTTTCACACCCTGATCGGCCCAAAGGACGGTCAGGTGATACAGCAGGTCGGCACTTTCCGATGCGACCTTTTGTGGGCTTTCGGCAAGGGCGGCGATCACTGTTTCAACGCCCTCTTCGCCGACTTTCTGGGCGATTTTGGGCGTGCCCTTGGCAAGCAGCTTTGCGGTATAGCTGGTTTCCGGGTCTGCACCCTTGCGCGCAGAAACGGTTGCGTAAAGCGCATCAAGGATATGTTGGCTTTTATCCGTATCGGGCATGATTTCAGTCCTCGCGCACCGGAATACCGGCAGCTTTCATGTGGTCCTTGACCTCGCGAATGCGATAGGTGCCGAAATGGAAGATCGAGGCGGCCAGAACCGCCGATGCATGGGCATCACGCACGCCTTCGACCATATGGTCGAGCGTGCCAACACCGCCAGAAGCAATGACGGGCACATGGACGGCATCGGCAATGGTGCGGGTCAGCGGAATGTTAAAGCCCGACTGGGTGCCATCGCGATCCATTGAGGTGACAAGAAGTTCCCCCGCGCCATATTCGACCATTTGTTTTGCAAACGAAACGGCATCAATTCCGGTGGGCTCACGCCCGCCATGGGTGAAGATTTCGAACTTGTCCGGGCCGGTCGATTTGGCGTCAATCGAGACCACAATGCATTGCGATCCGAACTTGCGCGCGGCTTCGCGCACGAAATCGGGGTTTTTGACGGCGGCGGTGTTGATCGAAACCTTGTCCGCACCGGCCAAAAGCAGCTTTCGGATGTCTTCAAGGGTGCGTACGCCACCGCCAACGGTGACCGGCATAAAGCAGGCCTCGGCCGTGCGGGCAACCACATCAAAGATGGTATCGCGGTTATCACTTGATGCCGTGATATCAAGGAAGCAGAGTTCATCCGCACCCTCTGCATCGTAGATGCGCGCCTGTTCGACCGGGTCGCCGGCATCGATCAGATCAACGAAATTGACCCCTTTGACGACGCGGCCGTCCTTGACGTCAAGACAGGGAATGACACGGGTTTTCAGCATGGTCTGTTTCCTGTTGGGTCGGTTACGAAAGGGCCGCGATGGCCTCTGCCAGATCGATGCGGCCATCATAAAGCGCACGACCGGAAATCGCGCCATCAATGCCAGCATCTGTGTGTTTCTTGACCGCGATCAGATCATCAAGCGATGAAACCCCGCCCGATACGATCACCGGGGTCGAGATTTCCGATGCCAGGGCCACGGTGGACTCGATATTCGGGCCACCCATCGCGCCATCACGGTCGATATCGGTAAAGATGATTGCCGCCACACCGCAATCCTCAAATTTCCTGGCCAGTTCGAGTGCGGTGACCTCGGACGTTTCCGCCCAGCCTTCGACCGCGACATAGCCATCACGCGCATCAATGCCGACCGCGACGCGGCCCGGCCATTTGGCACAGGCTTCCTTGACGAAGTCCGGATTGCGAAGCGCCACGGTGCCAAGGATCACACGCGTAATGCCCTTGTTCAGCCAATAATCAACCGTTTCCATGGTGCGGATGCCGCCACCAAGCTGCGTCTGGGCTTTGCCCGATACAGCGGCAAGGATGGAGTCCACTGCTGCGCCATTGACCGGTTCACCGGCAAAGGCGCCGTTCAGGTCCACGATATGAACCCAATGGCAGCCGGCTTGCACAAATTCACCGGCCTGTGCGCCCGGATCGTCGTTAAACACGGTTGCCTTGTCCATGTCGCCGCGAAGCAAGCGCACACATGCACCATCTTTCAGGTCAATTGCGGGATAAAGGTTCACTGATCGGTGTCCTGTATTTTCTTGGTGTAGTAATAGCCTTCGACCATCTTGCCATCGACCATCGCGTAATAGGGATTGATGCCCCAACGGACATATCCAAGCCCGTTATACAGTGCGATGGCGGCTTCCTGGGTTTCGCGAAGGTCGAGTTTCAAAACGCTATAGCCCGCTTCACGGGCGAAATATTCAATCGAACGCACGATCGCCTTGCCGTTGCCGCGCCCGCGCGCCCAAGGGGCGACGAAATGGCCGGAAATCTGGGCAGAATGACGCTGTGCTTCAAGGTTGGCCGGTGTTTCAATCAACTGGGCGGCACCGGAAATGATGCCATCAACGCGCGACACAAACAGATGGCGACCAGGCATCAGCAACACACCGCGCCAGTATTTTTCCATGTCCGGACGGTCCGGCGGTGTCAGCCAGCCAAAGCCGCCACCTTCGACAATCGCCTGCGTACAGGCATCGACGATATCGGAAATGTCGCCTGCAGTCAGTTCGGTCACGCGTTCGGCAATGACGCCCGGCTGAATGGTATCAGATGGTGCGATCATGGCTTCCACCCCAGGAAGTTCCCGATGATGGTCAGCCCGGTTTTCTGGCTTTTTTCCGGGTGGAACTGGGTGCCGATCATGTTGTCACGCCCGATCATGGCCGTGATATTCCCGCCATAGGAAACAGACGCCAGTCGCTGATCCGGGTTGGTGACATGCATGTGATAGCTGTGCACGAAATAGGCGTGATCGCCATCGGAAATGCCTTTAAGAACCGGGTGCGCCTTGCCCGCCGGATCAAGAACCAGCTCGTTCCAGCCCATATGCGGGATTTTAAGGCTCGGGTCGCTGGGCTCGATCGCAACGACTTCGCCAGCAATCCAGTCAAGGCCATCCGTGACGACAAATTCGCGACCGACGGTCGACATCAACTGCATGCCAACACAGATGCCAAAGAACGGTTTACCGCCCTTAATCACCTGTTCGGTAAGGACATCAACCATGCCGGTGACGGCATCAAGACCGGCACGGCAATCGGCATAGGCACCAACGCCCGGAAGCACGATATGGCCGGCGTTGCGGACCTTTTCCGGGTCATCGGTGACAATGATCTCGTCAGAAAAGCCGGTTTCACGTGCAGCACGTTCGAACGCCTTGGCGCACGAACGCAAATTGCCGGAACCGTAATCAATAATCGCAACACTCATGGGTAGGGTGGGCTCCCGGTTGAGGGGGTGGAGGTAAGGGCAGCTGCGGAGTGTGGGACGCGCAGCCGGGAATTTTTTGAACGCTCAAAGCAGCGATGTTCGGCGTCAGTCTCATCATGGCCCGCGACGATATCGACCATCTTCCAGCCAGATGCTGCCAGTTTGCGCCGACGCAAATCATTGGCGATCAGGCCAAAGCCGATCCCGGTGACAAGGGCGAGCGCAAAGTCCATTTCAGGCCCGCCGTCAAACAGCTCGACGGCAAAGGTGCAAAGAAATGAAACCGCGACAAGGCCGAAAAAGCCCAGCCACAGGCGATGGTACAACGCCCAAAGGCCTGAAAGCAGAAAGGCCCAGAAATTGAAGCCTTCGCGGATCAGGATGGCGTTTTCCATCGGGTCGGCATCGCCGGGATGGGTATGGACTGTGTAAACCTTCATCGAAAACCGGTTCTCTGGACCGGTGGCAGAGTTTTGTCTACTGTGCCACCGGTGTATTTTCGATCAGATCGAACTGACCTGCTTACAAGGAGCCGCCAAGCGTGCCCTTGGTGGACGGAATGGCATCGGACTTGCGCGGATCAATTTCGATTGCCACGCGTAGGGACCGTGCTAGCGCCTTAAAGGCACTTTCGATGATATGGTGATTGTTCTCACCATACAGGTTCTCGACATGCAGCGTGATGCCAGCCGCCTGGGCAAAGCCCTGGAACCATTCCCGGAACAGCTCGGTATCCATATCGCCCAGCTTGTCGCGGGTGAATTCGACATTCCAGATCAGATAGGGACGGCTTGAAATATCAAGTGCGACACGGGTCAGCGCCTCGTCCATCGGAAGCAGGCAGCTGCCATAGCGCGTGATGCCCTTCTTATCGCCAAGCGCCTTGGCAAAGGCCTCGCCGATTGCAATGCCGCTATCTTCGGTGGTGTGGTGGAAATCAATATGCAGGTCGCCCTTGGCCCGGACTTTAAGGTCCATCAGGCTGTGACGCGAAAGCTGTTCGAGCATGTGATCAAGGAACCCGACCCCGGTCTCGACGTCATAAACGCCGGTCCCGTCAAGGTTCAGTTCAACCATGATCTGGGTTTCGTTTGTGTTACGCTCAACGCGGGCCTTGCGCATGCAAAGCTCCTTTCCTGCAGATATTGATGCATATGACGGGTCGTATGTAGCAATAAAGCTGCCCAAAAGCCAGTTTTAGCTGGCTACGTATTGGCCGCAGTATTTCATAGGGTTTCTAAACTTTGCCTTGGCAAAATTGTCAGACCTTGGTGAGCGCGATGCTGTGATGGGAGATTTACATTTCGTGGCTTTAAAAGTCTGCAGCTTTAATCGTATCGATATCAATGTTGCCATTCAGTGCAGGAAAGAGAGTGAAGACCAGCTCTTGAGTGTAGATACTGGTACTATCGTACTGAGTTGACAACTTTTGGTGCCCTTCAAACTGGCTGTACGTACCATCTAGAAAGCCGTCGCAAGTCGAGTTTAGTTTTGTACCATTCGCAAATTGCACGACGTAGCTGCCGTCAGGAATATTATCGAACGATGCTTTCGATTTTTCTGCGACGTAAAAAGCAGCAACGGTATTTCTGCTAAGGCTATCTTTGATCTTAACTATAGCGTCGCCTTTTGAGCCGTTTTCAACAGTAATTTTGTGAGATGCCTCCAACTTACTCCCCATCTCGGAGAGGACTTCCCCATTTGTCGGCATATCCACGCATTGATTCACGATCACAGGTTCATTGTCTGAACCTGCTGAATTACCACTACTAAATGTCGAAATTTGATTGTTTTGCGCTGAGTCGAGGTAAATTGAGGCAGCAACGACTCCTGGTAGAAAGCTAACCATAGCAATTTGACTGGCAAAATTAGGAAAACTAAATCTCCAGTTTTGCTTGATGCTGCGTGGCTCTACGCCTTGGGCTCGGAGTAGATCAAGTAGTTCACTCGCAGCCGACGATATTCCTTTATCCGTTGAATTTATTAGTTTCGTGGCGATAGAAGCGGAGAGCAAGTAGTCACCCCGCTCAAGAAATGCGACAGCATTTTGCCACATTAGCTTTTCGTCAATTTCTGGACTTCTCTCTCCACCGAGTGAGTTTCTAATTACTTCTTTAATTGTATTGATTGGTCCCCAAGGAACCCCCCACCATCCGAATAAAGCGGAGATTGCTGAAGCTCTCAGTGCTTTCTTTTTTGCACATTGACTACAAAAAATTCCAGAGGTCGGGTTAGTTTGCGTTGCAAAGATATAACTAACGACTGATCGAAAAACTAAGAAGCGGGGTTGAGCTGTTGGCTTCGCACATGACGAACAATGTACTGGATTTACTTTGGCTTTTGGTTCTGGGGGTGCTGCATCTTGCTCACTGACGGTGTTGGTTTCGTCGTACTTTTTCCGAAGTTCCGGATCAATCAGAGTATCGTATGCTTCTGAGATAACGCGAAACCGCTCAGCGGCTTTAGGATCATCATTGATGTCAGGGTGATAGATTTTCGCAAGTGCTCTGTAAGTCTTTTTAATCTGTTCTATGGACGCTTCATGGCTGACGCCAAGGGAATGATAATAACCTCTCGGATCGTTACCCATTCTTCCCTCTCTTGCTGCACGAAATGTAGTTGATTTGTTTTCTGAAAAAGCGTGTCCCTGCAAACATAATGCAATTTAAAATAAATATTCAATTTGTATTAGCTAAACAAAGTCGAATTTATCGACATCAAACAGGCCGCGATCGGTCATTTTCAGGTGCGGGATCACCGGCAGGGCCAGGAAGGCGACCTGCAGGAATGGTTCGGGTAAAACACAGCCCAGATCCTTGGCTGCCTTGCGCAGATCAATCAGGTGCTCCTCGACGGTTTCAAAAGGCTCAAGGCTCATGAGGCCCGCAACCGGCAGGGCCAGTTCGGCCGTGACTTTGCCGCCATCGGCCACCGCAAAGCCGCCGCCCATTTCAATCAGGCGATTGACCGCTGCTGCCATGTCGGCGTCGCTTGCGCCGACAACGGTGATGTTGTGGCTATCATGCCCGACGGAGGAGGCAATCGCCCCGCGTTTCAGGCCAAAACCGCGCACGAAGCTGCGTCCGATATTGCCATTGACGCCGTGGCGTTCGACGACGGCGACCTTGATCACATCATTATCCAGATCGGGTTTCAGGCCATTATCGCCAATTTCAAGCGTCGCTTCATCGCGGAAGGTCAGGATAAGGCCCGGCTTGACCTTGATCACCGGGGTCTGGTTCTGACCCGGTTTGGGATCGCAGGCAAAGGCCTCTGCCGTGACCGGGGTTGCCTTCATCGACGTCAAACCGACAGGCTCAATGGTTTTGCGTTTGGCAAACAGATCCTTGGTGACAAGGCGGCCACCTGCAATGACATCGGTGACGTGGCAGGCTTCAAGATCATCAAGGATGGCGATATCGGCCCGCCAGCCCGGTCCGATCAAACCGCGATCACGCAGGCCGAAAATGCGGGCCGCGGAATGGGACGCGGCGCGATAGGCATGATGGATCGGGCAATTACGTGCCTTCAAATGACCAATTAATCGCGAAACAAGACTATCAAGATGACCTTCTTCGCCGATATCAAGCGGGTTGCGGTCATCGGTGCACAAGGCCACGAAGCTTGAGCTGTTTTCATCGAGAATTTCGGCCAAAGCCTCAAGGTCCTTGGAAACCGATCCTTCGCGGATCAGGATCGCCATGCCCTTGGCGAGCTTTTCGCGGGCTTCCTCGGCCGAGGTGGCCTCGTGATCGGTACGAATGCCGGCCGCCATATAGCCATTAAGGTCCGATCCGCGCACCAGCGGCGCATGACCATCGATATGGCCATCCTGAAAGGCTTCAAGCTTGGCCATGATGCCCGGATCAAGGTTGAGTACGCCGGGATAGTTCATCATTTCCGCCAGACCGACGACCTTTTCATGCGACCGGAACGGCAAAAGGTCTTCGATTTCAAGCCGCGCACCTGCGGTTTCAAACGCGGTGGCCGGTACGCAGGAGGACAGATTAACCCGCACATCCATCACGGTCTGTTCGGCGCAATCCAGGAAGTATTTGATGCCCTCAGACCCCAGCACATTGGCGATTTCGTGCGGGTCGCACAGGACTGTGGTGACGCCATGGGGCAGCACACAGCGATCAAACTCGAGCGGGGTGACCAGCGAGCTTTCAATATGCAGGTGGGTATCGATAAAGCCCGGCACGGCTAACTTGCCGGTGCAATCAATCTCGGTCTCGCCAGTATAGCTGTCATGGGTGCCGACAATCCGGTCGCCGACAATGGCGATATCGGTTTCGGTGACCTTGCCGGTGATCACGTCAAGCAAGCCGATATTGCGCAGAACCAGATCGGCCTTGATTTTGCCCTGACCGGCAAGAATGCATTTGCCAAGATGGGTTTGGGTAAGATCGCTGCTCATGGGCTCTGGTCCTGTCTTCTTGAAATTCTTTTACCATCCCCAAGGGTAAAGCATGTGGCGTGGGTATGCCTTGAATTTTTTGGGTATCTCAGCGTTGAAACTGTGTTTTGGTCGACATGAAGGTCGCGCGGTCAGCGGAAGCGGCAGTTGCGGGTGGCTTCTGCCCTTGACCGGGGCGTCTGCCGTGCTAACTCTTGGGCGAAGCAATCGATGAGATTCAAGGATAATTCATGAGCGAACAACAAAGCTGGCATGGCACGACAATTCTGTCCGTGCGCAAGGGCAATGAAGTCGTGGTGGCCGGTGATGGTCAGGTCTCGCTTGGTCCGACTGTGATCAAGGGCAATGCCCGCAAAGTGCGCCGGATCGGCCAGAAGGGCGAGATCATGGTGGGCTTTGCCGGGGCAACGGCGGATGCCTTTACCCTGCTGGAACGGCTTGAAGCCAAGCTTGATCGTCATCCGGGTCAGACGATGCGCGCCTGTGTCGAACTGGCCAAGGACTGGCGGACGGATCGTTACCTTCGCAAGCTTGAAGCCATGATGGCGGTGGCGGACAAGGACGTGTCACTGGTTCTGACTGGCCAAGGCGATGTTCTTGAACCCGAAGATGGCATCATCGCCATTGGTTCGGGTGGCAACTATGCGCTTGCTGCGGCACGGGCCCTGCTTGATCAGGACCTTAGTGCCGAGGAAATTGCCCGCAAGGCCATGGCGATTGCCGGTGAGATTTGCGTCTACACCAATGGCAATGTCTTGCTTGAAAAAATTGATCTTGAGGATGCGAAATAATCAAGGCGCCAAACCGGGCCTTGTTACGGCATTCGTCGCAAAAAGATACGGAATAAATCATGACCCAACATTACAGCCCGCGCGAAATTGTTTCCGAACTGGACCGTCACATCATCGGTCAGAAGGATGCCAAGCGCGCGGTCGCCATTGCGCTGCGTAACCGCTGGCGCCGTCAGCAGCTTGACGAAACCATGCGCAATGAGGTGCTTCCGAAAAACATCCTGATGATCGGGCCGACCGGTGTCGGTAAAACCGAAATCGCGCGTCGCCTTGCCAAACTGGCCGAGGCCCCGTTCATCAAGATCGAAGCGACCAAATTCACCGAGGTTGGTTATGTCGGGCGCGATGTTGAACAGATCGTGCGTGATCTGGTGGAAGTTTCGATCGACCTGACCCGCGAAAGCATGCGCAAGAAAGTCCGCGCCAAGGCCGAAATGCAGGCCGAGGAGCGCATTCTCGATGGTCTGGTCGGTGAAACTGCCTCCTCCGAGACCCGCCAGAAGTTCCGCAAGATGCTGCGCGAAGGTGAACTTCAGCACAAAGAAATCGAGATTAACGTGCAGGAAAGCAGTGCTGCTTCGATGCCGACCATCGATATTCCGGGCATGCCCGGGGCACAGATGGGGATGCTGAATCTGAACGATATGTTCGGCAAGGCGTTTGGTGGCAATACCAAGCCCAAGCGCATGACGGTCGAAGAAGCCTTTGAACGCCTGATCGATGAAGAAGGTGACAAGCTTCTCGATAATGACAAGGTCACTGCCGAGGCGATTGAAAATGTCGAACAGAACGGCATCGTGTTCCTGGACGAGATCGACAAGATAACTGCACGGTCCGAACGTGGTGGCGATGTATCGCGCGAGGGTGTTCAGCGCGATCTGTTGCCGCTGATCGAAGGAACCAACGTTTCAACCAAGCATGGCACGGTCAAAACCGACCATATCCTGTTCATCTGTTCTGGTGCGTTCCACCTTGCAAAGCCGTCCGACCTTCTGCCGGAATTGCAGGGTCGACTGCCGATCCGCGTTGAGCTTAAGGCACTGACCGAGGGTGACTTCCGCCGCATCCTGATGGAGCCGGAAGCATCCCTGATCAAACAGTATATCGCGCTGATGAAGACCGAGGACGTAACACTCGACTTCACCGAAGATGCGGTCGATGAAATTGCCCGTATTTCGGCCAATGTGAATGAATCGGTCGAAAATATCGGGGCACGTCGGCTGCATACGGTGCTCGAAAAGCTGCTGGATGACATCAGCTTTACCGCCACCGACCGTGGCGGTGAGACGTTCAAGGTCGATGCCAATTATGTCCGCGAACAGGTCGAAGACCTGGCCAAGGATACCGATCTTTCGAAGTTTATTCTGTAATCGAAACGTTCGATCGGACGAGATATGCAAAAGGCCAGCACATTGTTGCTGGCCTTTTTGTTTTTGAAGGTTTTCCGGTCGCTTAGGCGGAATGCAATTTCCGGACATTGTCGCCGGTTTTGGCCGGGAGATAGACCGTAAAGACCGAGCCAACACCCTGTTCACTTTCGATCTGCATGGTGCCGCGGTGGCGTTGTACCAGGTGTTTGACGATGGCCAGCCCAAGGCCGGTGCCGCCAACCGCGCGGGAGCGTGCGGTATCAACGCGGTAGAAACGCTCCGTCAGGCGCGGCAGGTGTTCGCGTGCGATGCCATCGGAATGATCGCGGATGGCAACGGCCATGATGCGGTCATGGCGGAAACGCGCCAGTGCACCCGGCGGGTTTTTGGCCAGACTGATCGAAACTTCGACATCGGTATTGGCGTGGCCGTATTTGATGGCGTTTTCGACCAGATTGACAAAGACCTGGGTCAGTTCCTTTTCCTCGCCAACCATTTCGGTGTCATCAAGCGTGCTGGTGACACGGATGTTCATGCCCTTGGCTTCGGCCTTCAGGGCAAGGCTTTTGGCGACCTTGCCGATGATCTTGCCGACATCGCAGTCCTCGGACGGCGGGGTATGTTCATTAAGCTCGATCCGGGCAAGCGACAGCAGATCTTCGATCAGATGCTGCATACGCTGGGCCTGATCGCGCATCACCGGCAGGAACTGGTTGAGCGCGTCGGGATCATCCTTGGCCGGGCCTTCAAGCGTTTCGATAAAGCCCAGCAGCACTGAAAGCGGGGTACGCAGTTCGTGCCCGGCATCGGTCGCGAAGTCGGCGCGCATCTGTTCGAGTTTGCGAAGCTCGGTCAGATCGGAGAATGTCAGAACGAAATTCCGGTCGCCGGCAGCAGCAGGCAGGCGTGCGGTCAGCACGTCGAAGTGACGGTGTGCATCAGCCGCCAGCACGAATTCCGCGTGCTTCATGGTTTCGCGCGCGCTTGCGACATCATCAAAGGCATCCAGAAGGATCGGGTCTCGGATAAAGCGGGTCAGATCACGGCCGGTTTCAAGGTTGTGAAACAGGCCCTTGGCCGCCCGGTTAAAGCCGGTCACCACGCGATGGCGATTGACCATCACCACCGGGTTGGGCAGGTGATCAAGGATTTCGGCATCGGTGCTGGTTTGTGCCTCAAGCAGGGCGATGCGATCACGAAATGCCGCGGCAATCTGGGTATAGAGAGATGATAGCTCGGAGGCGGCGGCAAAGCTGATATGTTGCGGCGGGGTGCCTTTATAGCGGTCGCGCAAATCGGTCGCATAGCGTGCCACCCGGCGCAGATCACCAAAATAGATGCGCAAGATCGCCGCAGCCCCGAGCCAGGCGGCGGTCGCAGACAGGATCGCTGTGCCCCAGCCAAGCTGCTCCATCGCCGCAAGGACGACAAAGACAACACCTGCCGGAAAGGCAACGGCCAAAGCCGTAAGTATCAATTGGCGGAAACCCAATTAACGCTCCTGTTTAAACGGGGTGACGGCGGTTTATCACGCGTGTGATCAAAAGTGGACCTAAAATGGTTATGGGCCAGTAAAGATCAAATAAAACTTTAATGACAGTTTTCTAAGCACTGAAGTGATTGAAAATATCTGTCGGGTGCGTGGTGATGCCGTCCTCTGCCCAACGCCTTTGGGCAAAATGCTCATGTGGGGAGTGTATCGGTTTGCGCCAACCGGCGGGCGGATGTTTTAACGCCCGCCGGTCAGGTTCTTGCTTGGTGTGATCAGAAGCCTGATCAGATGATTTCAGCACCCTGGTCGAAGCTCAGGCGCGGCTGGCGTTCAAACAGCTTGCTGCCATCGCCATAGCCGATATTAAGCAGGAAGTTGCTTTTATACGCGGTGCCAGCAAAGAACTCGGCATCGACTTTGGCGTTATCAAAGCCCGACATCCCGCCACAATCAAGGCCAACGGCCCGAAGGGCGAGGATGAAATAGCCTGCCTGCAGCGTGCCATTGCGAAATGCGGTGGTTTTGATGGCCTCTTCCTTGCCGGCAAACCACGACCGGGCATCGGTATGCGGGAACAGGTCGGGCAGCTTTTCGTAAAATTCCATGTCATGGGCGATGATGGCTGTCACCGGTGCCGTCATGGTTTTTTCGATATTGCCCTCTGCCAGGCAGGGTTTAAGGCGTGCACGGGCCTCGTCGGTGGTGACGAATGTAATGCGCATCGGTTCGCAATTGGCACTTGTTGGTCCCAGTACCGTCAGGTCCCAGGCCTTTTTGAGAAGTGCCGGGTCAACCGGTTTGTTGTGCCAGACATTGTGGGTGCGGCCATTGTGAAAAAGAAGGTCAAGTCCATCAGAATTAAGCATGCATCCTCGTCAATCAGAAGTGGTTGCCAAAAGTTCGATATGGTTACCATTAGATTTGTAATGTGGCGGACAATTGGCAAGAGCTGATATGAACTGTGGAAAAACAATCGGTTCACTGGTATTTTCGAAGTCAAAATGACCCTGCAAAACGCATTGCGTGGGGCAGGAGCCGGGTTTTCTACTGGGGGGAGATCCGAGGGCGCGAATGAGTTGCGCCCCGGCGTGGGTGGATCGCAAGATACTGGAAACAGATATGGCAGTTGAGACCAAAGGGCACAGCGCAATTTCGGCAGTGATGCGGGTGAAACCGCCGCGCAGGATGCACGGCCTTATTGTCGGTGTCTCCTTCGCGGTTGGGCTTACTTTTGGTGCTACGGCGGGCTTTGCCCAGATCGCGTCGGATAGTGCACCTGCAACCGATGAAACGGTTGAGGCGACAACTGCGGAGCCTGCGGTAACGGGGGCAGATGGTGCCGAAACCCCGGAAGTCCCGACGACCGAGGCAACAGCACAGGACGCGACCCAGTCCGATGCGCCGCAAAGTGCGGATCAGGAAATGGTTGCGCCAAGCGGAGACGCGACCTCGGCCGTGGTGTTTATGTATCATCGCTTTGGCGAGGGTGAATATCCTTCGACCAACATCACGATGGAACAGTTCGACCAGCACGTCAAAGAACTGACCAGCGGTCCCTATACCGTGATGGGCGTTCCGCAGATCGTGAGCGCGCTTGCCGATGGCAAGGGGCTTCCGGATCGCACCATCGGCATTACGGTCGATGATGCCTATCGTTCAGTTTACGAAAAGGCCTGGCCGGTATTTCGCGAACACAACCTGCCCTTCACCGTGTTTGTTTCCACCGAACAACTTGATTCGGGCTATGCCAACTACATGACCTGGGACATGGTGCGCGAATTGTCCAAGGCGGGTGTGACGATTGGTGGTCACAGCCAGAACCACGCCCATTTGCCGGATTTCGACATTGATCGCGTCAAGGCAGAGCTTGCCAATTCTGCCGCCCGGTTTGAGGAAGAACTCGGCTATGTGCCGGAAATCTTTGCTTATCCCTATGGGGAGGCCAATGGCGAGGTGATCGCCGCGGTCAAGGAAGCTGGCTATCGCGCGGCCTTTGGCCAGCAAAGCGGTGCGATGCATACCGAATCCGATTTCATGTATCTGCCGCGTTATGCCCTGAACGAGCATTACGGCGCGATGGATCGGTTTAATCTGGCGGCGAATTCGCTGCCACTTGTGGTAAGCGACGTCACACCGGCTGATTACACCCTGACCCGCAATCCGCCGGCCTTTGGCTTTACGCTGGCAGAACCGGCCCCGTCGATGAACTGTTACCCGTCCGAAGGGGAGCCGACCATGTCGCGCCTTGGCGAAGAACGGGTTGAAATCCGCCTCGATGGTCCGGTTTCAAGCGGGCGCTGGCGGATCAACTGCACCGCCATGGGGCCAGATTCACGCTGGCGCTGGTTCGGGATGC
This sequence comes from Thalassospira profundimaris WP0211, assembly GCF_000300275.1. GTDB lineage: Bacteria > Pseudomonadota > Alphaproteobacteria > Rhodospirillales > Thalassospiraceae > Thalassospira > Thalassospira profundimaris. Next base: position 576,636 of record NZ_AMRN01000001.1, read on the forward strand.
TTTATACCGTTCCATAAGCAACCGCTTGATGGCGTAAAACCCGATAATTAACGTCGGGATCTGAAATCCAAATAAAATCAACGCCATGTCCAGATGCCGGGCATGGCGTTTTTCAAACAATCCTGCGGCTTTCATCCTGTTCTTGATTGGGTTCTTGCGCCCGATTGGGGGACAATGTAGGTTAACCACACTTCTTAACCGTAATTAATTGGTAATCACAGTGCCAAGTGACTTAAATCGAAAGAGTGTCCTTCTGATCATCTCGGGCGGCATTGCCGCCTATAAGGTGCTTGAGGTGATCCGTCGGTTGCGTGATCGCGGGATCCATATCCGCGCTATCCTGACCAAGGGTGGGGCCGAGTTCGTGACACCGCTTTCGGTGGCGGCACTGACTGAAAACAAGGTCTATCAGGATCTGTTTTCCCTGACCGACGAAGCGGAAATGGGCCATATCCGACTCTCGCGTGAGGCGGACCTTGTTCTGGTCGCCCCGGCAAGTGCCGATATTCTGGCCAAGATGGCGACCGGACAGGCCGGTGATCTGGCGACAACTGCGTTACTTGCGACCAACAAGCCGGTGATGATTGCCCCCGCAATGAATGTCGAGATGTGGAACCATCCGGCGACGCAAGCCAATATCGCCACCCTTGAAAGCCGTGGCGTGCTCCGCGTCGGCCCAGCGTCTGGCGACCTTGCCTGCGGCGAATTCGGATCGGGCCGTTTGGCCGAACCGGCCGAGATTATCGCAAGTGTTGTTGATTTTCTGGAACAGCAAGGCGCGCCCAAACCCCTTGCGGGTAAAAAGGCGGTGGTCACCAGCGGCCCGACCCATGAGCCGATTGATCCGGTGCGTTACATCGCCAACCGATCCTCGGGCAAGCAGGGCCATGCCATTGCCGAGGCGCTGGCACAGGCCGGTGCAGATGTGACGCTGGTGACGGGTCCGGTAACCCTGCCCGATCCCGCAGGGGTGAAGGTCGTGCGCATCGAAACCGCACGCGAGATGCTGGGGGCCGTGCAGGCCGCACTCCCCGCTGATATTGCCGTTTGTGCCGCGGCGGTGGCCGATTGGCGCACGGCTGATGAAGCCGGTCAGAAGCTTAAGAAAGATGGATCGGGGGTGATCCCGGACCTGAAGCTTTCGGAAAATCCGGACATTCTGGCAACCATCAGCAAGTCCGGGCCAATGCGCCCGGGGCTCGTCATCGGTTTTGCCGCCGAAACCGAAAATGTTACCGACCATGCGCGGGCCAAACGGGCACGCAAGGGGTGTGACTGGATCCTGGCCAATGATGTGGCGCCCGCAACCGGAACCTTTGGCGGTGATGATAACGAGATTTGCCTGATTTCAGGTGACGACGAAACCACAGATGAACGGTGGGAACGCCAAAGTAAGACCGGGGTTGCCCGTGCGTTAAGAGCGCGCATCATCAAACATTTTTCCTGACGGGCGTATCCCGGAAGGCAGACAGAACGATTAGATCGGCAGATGATCCTGCCGGGACAAGACAAGGATAGACGATGTCGCTTTTAAGCGTTGATTTAAAGCAGCTTCCGCACGGGGCGGATTTGCCGTTACCGGAATACGCAACCGCGCAGTCAGCCGCAGTTGATTTGCAGGCTGCGATTGACGGGACGCTGGTTCTGGCACCGGGCAAACGTGCCATGGTCGAAACCGGTATCGCCATCGCCCTGCCCGCCGGGTTTGAGGCACAGGTGCGTCCGCGATCGGGTCTGGCTGCGAAAAACGGGGTTACGGTCCTTAATAGCCCCGGCACGATTGATGCCGATTATCGCGGCGAGATCAAAGTCATCCTGATTAATCATGGTGACGAAGCCTTTGAAATCGAGCGCGGCATGCGCATTGCCCAGCTGGTGGTCGCACCGGTGGCGCAAGTGACATGGAACGCCGTAGAAGACTTGAATGAAACCGCGCGCGGTGCGGGTGGTTTCGGTTCGACCGGAACAGCCAGCCCGGCCCGATAGGCCAGGGAAAGCATGCTGGTCGATCCGGTTTGATGCTATCTGGTTATGCCGTCTGGGGGGATGGCTGAACCGCAAGGGGAGTTGAGTGAAAAGATGCTGAAGCTTTCTAAGAAGATGCTGTTTGCGATCGAGGCGGTCGTGGACATTGCCTATAACGCGGCGGGTGAGCCGGTCCAGAGCCGGGATATCACCGCGCGTCAGGGCATTCCGAAACGCTATCTTGAACAGACGTTGCAACAGTTGGTGCGTGCCGACATTCTGGTCGGCGTGCGCGGCCCGCGCGGGGGATATCGGCTGGCGCGTGAACGTCGTCGCATCACGCTTGCCGATATCGTGTCGGTGATCCGGTCGATGGAAACATCCGATGACCCGATCGAGGATCCGGCAGGATCGCCACTGGGCAAGGAAGTCGTCCGTCCGCTGTGGCGGGAACTGCAGGACGAAATGATGAAGCAGCTTGAAAAAATCACGGTCGAAGACCTGTGCAACCGGGCACGTGATGCGGGCCTGCGCAGCGGGATTGAAGAGTCCCCGGATTTCATCATTTGATCTTATCGGGGTGCAGCGGTTTGGTGTATCGTCATTGCACAAGAAACTGCTGCTATTGAAGGTAAAACTACAAGTTTATGGAACGTTGCCCGGCACAGGATCTGTAAAAAATCTTTCAATCCGTTTGACCCGGATAAATAGCGAGATAAATACAGATCAAAGATGTGCTTGATGGCAAAAATACAGAAACGTGCGAGGAAAACATGACTGAGTTTCGCGGCAAGATTTACGACAGCATCATCGACACCATTGGCGCAACGCCGCTGGTGCGCCTTTCGCGACTGGCAGAGGCCGAAGGTGTCAAAGCCGATCTGATCGGCAAGCTTGAATTCTTTAACCCGCTGGCCTCGGTCAAGGACCGTATTGGTCTGGCGATGATCGAAAATGCCGAGAAATCCGGCAAGATCAAGCCGGGCGCAACCTTGGTGGAGCCGACATCGGGCAATACCGGTATTGCGCTGGCCTTTGTGGCGGCAGCCAAGGGTTACAAGCTGATCCTGACCATGCCCGAAAGCATGTCGCTGGAACGTCGCAAGATGCTGATGCTTTTGGGCGCGCAGATTGATCTGACCCCGGCGGCCAAGGGCATGAAGGGTGCGGTTGCCCGTGCCGAGGAACTGGTTTCGGAAATTGACGGTGCCGTCATGCTTCAGCAGTTTGACAACCCGGCCAACCCGGAAATCCACCGCAACACCACGGCCGAGGAAATCATCAAGGATACCGCCGGCAAGGTGGATATCTTTGTTGCCGGTGTTGGTACCGGCGGAACCCTGACCGGGGTTGGCGAAGTGCTTAAAAAGCATAACCCGAACATCCAGATCGTTGCTGTTGAGCCCGAAGACAGCCCGGTCATTTCCGGTGGCGCACCCGGCCCGCATAAAATTCAGGGCATTGGTGCCGGTTTCATTCCGGGCAACCTCAATATCGATGTCATCGACAAGGTCATGACCATCGGCAACGAGACTGCCTTTGCCACCGCCCGCAAGCTTGCCAGCATCGAAGGCCTTCCGACCGGCATTTCGTCCGGTGCAGCGGTCGCTGCCGGGATCGAGCTTGGCCAGCTGCCGGAAAACGAAGGCAAGCGCATTGTTGTGATCATACCGAGCTTTGCCGAACGGTATCTTTCGACCCCGTTGTTCGAAGGCCTGCAATAAGCAGCCTGAAAGACCAAAGATTTCAAAGGGTCCGGCACGATGTGCCGGGCCTTTTTCGTTGGCGGAATGCGGGGCTCTGGCTTGGTTGATTGAGCAAGCGAAGCATTTCGTTTCGATATAAATATGAAATCTTTGCTTGAGGCCACTGTTCCATGGGCTATATGCAAAAGCCTAGTGGATTACCATCTGATCTGATGACCGACGTTCTGACAGGAAGCCCACCCGCGTGAGTGATTTCGATTTCAGCGAAAATGAAGTGCAACGCTATGCCCGCCATATCGTCCTTAAGGAGGTTGGCGGCACGGGGCAGATGAAGCTCAAACGCGGTCGGGTTCTGATCGTTGGTGCGGGGGGGCTTGGATCGCCGCTTGCGATGTATCTGGCGGCTGCCGGGGTCGGCACGATTGGCATTGTCGATGCCGACACGGTCGAACTCTCGAACCTGCAACGTCAGATCGCGCATGGCATGAAGGATATCGGAACGCCCAAGGTCGACAGTGCCAAGGCGACCATGGCGGATATGAACCCCGAAGTTACCGTGCAGGCCCATAACACCCGGCTTGATGCCAGCAACGTCTTGGATCTGATTGCCGATTATGATGTGATTGCCGACGGGTCGGATAATTTCGATACGCGCTTTTTACTCAATGATGCCTGCTACCACGCGGGCAAGACGCTGGTTTCCGGTGCTGCCCTTCGTTTTGACGGGCAGGTATCGACCTTCAAGGCCCATCTGGGTGTGCCGCATCCCTGTTATCGCTGCATTTATCACGCCCCGCCGCCCGAAGACGCCATTCCGTCCTGTGCGCAGGGCGGCGTTTTGGGATCGGTTGTCGGCATGGTTGGCGGCATTCAGGCGACAGAGGTGCTTAAGGAACTGATGGGCATTGGTGATGGCCTTTCCGGGCAGCTTCTGATTATTGATGCGCTGTCCTCCTCGTTCCGCAAGATCAGGGTGCCCCGCGATCCGGGCTGCCCGACCTGTTCAGAAAACGCCACAATCAAGGACCTGTCTATTCATGAGCACTGAGTCTGATACGCCAAAAAAGCTTTCCCTGGTGGTGTTTTCCGGGACCTATGAAAAGGTTCATTACGCCCTCGTAATGGCATCGGCTGCCTTGGCGTCGGGCCGTGAAGTGACACTGTTCTTCACCATGGATGCCAGCCGGGCGCTGTTTGCGCCGTCGGGTTGGCGTCATCTGCGCACCGAGGTTGACGGGGCGACGGCGACATCGATTGATCTCAGTTATTCGACGCGCGGCATCGGCACTTTCGAAGAATTGTTGTCGGCCTGTGCCAGCCTCAATGCCAAGTTCATGATCTGCGAGATGGGCCTGCGCGCCCTTGGCCTTGAAAATCAGGCAAAGCGTGAAGAATTGGCAATCGAGACCGGCGGTGTTGTCACGTTCCTGAACGATGCCAAGCAGAATGGCGAGATGCTGTTCATCTGATCTTTGAGGTTCACGTTCGCCCTAGCTTGCCAGAAGCTTGACGCCCAGGCCGGCAAGGCAGATGCCAACACCACGTTCGATCCATGATTTGATCGCAGCAATGCGCGCCTGCACCGATGGCAGGGTCAGGGCTGTTGCGACAAGCGCAAACCAGATCATGTGGCAGGCCGCGATATAAACCCCATACGCGACTTCCTGCGCCACCGCGGTGTCTGGTGAAATCACCTGACTGAACAGCGATACGATAAACAACATGGTTTTGGGGTTGAGCGCATTGCAGGCAAAACCGATCCAAAACGCCGATCCGCTGTTCTGTGTCCGACGGGTTTGGTTTTGATCCGGCTGATCAGAAGGTTTGACGTTCGAAGCACTTTTGCTGTGATCTGGCCTGCCCAGCAGGCGTCGAATATCCGGCCAAAGCGCCGATACGCCAAGCCAGATCAGATAAGCCGCCCCAAGGTAGCGCAGAGCTGACAAAACCCAGACATTGCTGGCAAAAACAACACCAAGCCCGATCAGCGTGTAGCCGAGATGTACTGAAACGCCGGTGCCGATCCCGATGGCGCAGAGCACACCTGCCCGCCGTCCGCGTGCAAGGGCGATCCGGGTTACCATCGCAAAGTCCGGACCGGGGCTGATCACGGCGAGAATGGTGATGATGCCAACGGCAATGATTTCCATCGATAAGATATCGCCTGTCCATTCGGGCATGATGTGATCCTTTGTGAATGATGAATTCATTTGATGTGTGAGTGAATTCAGTATCAAACTGTTCAGATCGCCGGAAAATCGAAAAATACTGGTATTTGTTGTGAGTAATATTCACAGAAAACGCAGTTTGCCACCCTTGGCGGCCCTGCCCGCCTTTGAGGCCGCAGCCCGCCATCAGAGCTTTTCGCGTGCGGCGGATGAGCTTAATCTGACGCATGGTGCGATCAGTCGCGCGGTTGCACAAATCGAGGAACGTCTGGGTGTTAAACTGTTTGTTCGGCGCAATCGGCGTGTCTGGCTGACGGCCGCAGGTGAGCGGTTGTTGAAGGCAACAACGGTTGCGCTTGATGGGCTTGATCAGGCGATTGAGGATATCCATCGCCATGACAAGTCATCCCCGATATTGACCGTATCGTGCGAGCCCAGCCTTGCGATGCGTTGGTTGATGCCGCGTCTTGGCGATTTTCGCGAGGCCAACCCGGATCTGAATATTGATCTGAGACTGGCGGGCGGGCCGGTGGATTTGTTGGCGGATGGCTGCGATGTTGCCATCCGGCGTGCGGATTACGGGATTTCCGAGCATTACATCACCACCCGACTTTGGCCGGAATATGCGGGGCCGGTTTGCGATCCGGAATGCTGGGAAACCATCCTTTCAAGGGATTTGTCCAACGCCCGCTGGCTTCATACGCGAACGCGCCCCGATGCATGGGATGACTGGAAACGCAGCAGCGGCAGCACGGCAACCCCAGCAAGCGAGCAGTATTTCGATCATTTCTTCTTCGCCCTGCAGGCAGCCGTGAACCGGCTTGGTACGGCGATTGGTCCCTTGCCGCTTGTGGCTGATGATCTGGCGTCCGGGCGGCTGATAGCGCCGCATGGCATGGCCCCGACGGGCTTTGATTATGTCCTGATCACGCTTGATCCGCCCAAGCGTGATCCGCGAATTGCGCTGTTTTTTGACTGGTTGATGGCCAAGGCAACTGACATGGAGCATGCGATTTCACCAGCCTGACTGTGATCAAGGAACTGGTTGGCCGTGCATCACCTCGGAACATTGATTGCGTGCGAAGCGTTTGGGGAATGTTTGAATGGCAAGGGTTTATCGCATGCTGACCGACCTTCCCTATTTCGCCACGGCGGAAAAATACTTCGATATTGGCGTGATCGATATGATTGCGCGTCTGGTGGCGGCAACAGTCATTGGCATGCTGATCGGGTTGAACCGAGATGTGAATGGCAAGCCAACCGGCATGCGCACCCTTGCCCTTGTGTCGCTTGGTGCGGCGGTGGTGTCGGTCGTGGCGGTCCATTTTCAGGATCTGATTGATCATCCCGACGCGCTGTCACGTGTGGTTCAGGGGATTTTGCAGGGTGTTTTGACCGGGATCGGTTTCATTGGTGCCGGTGTTATTTTGCGCGAGCCAAAGAACATGTCGGTCACGGGGCTTACCACCGCTGCGACCGTCTGGATGACGGCAGCGCTTGGCATCGCCTGTGCGCTTGCGGCCTGGCATATCGTGATTATTGCAACCGTCTTGACCTTTATTATCCTGGTCGCGCTGAAACCGGTCGAACTCATGCTGGTGCGCTGGGTTGGCAATTCAGAGGCCGCCAAGGACGCCAAGGAGAGCTAGGGGCAATTTAGGGTAATCCGCGCCTCCGCGCCCTGGCTGGGTTGCACTTAGAAATCCTCGCCCTCGCGGAAGGCGGCAAGGTCGTCAATGCGGTGATAGGGCAGAAGCGTCTGAAGGTTTTCGGGCGGTGTGCCGTTCATCAGGTCATGCAGGTGGCGGGCAAGTACTTCGCCGACATGGCGCTGCGGCTGGTAGTAATAGGCAAGTTTTTGTTTCGAAAGCATGCGAAACGGCATGCCGCCAAAGCCGACAACACCAATTCCGTCGCGGATGGTGTCCATGCCAAGTTCCATCAATGCCTCAAGCGCGCCGATCATGGTCATCTGACTTGCGCAGACAACAGCCGTGACATCGCGCTGATTGGCAAAAAGTCGTGTTGTTGATTCGCGCGCAGCCCGCACGGAAATTTCCGACGGCATCCAGATCAGGCTATCGGGATCAAGCCCCGCATCGACCATGGCCCGGCGGGCCCCCTGTTTGCGATATCCGAAAAAGGTCAAGGCTTCGGGCGGGTCGATAATGCCGATATTGCGGTGGCCATCATCAAGCAACCGTTTTACTGCATCATAGGCCGCCTGTTCGTCATCATGATCGACAAAGGCATGCGGGGTCAGAAGTTCTGTCCGGCCAAAGCTGACAAACGGAAAGTCATGTTGCAGACAGTATTTCGCGCGACTGTCTTGCAAGGTGGTGCGTGAAAATACCACGGCATCGGCAAGGCGTTGGGTATGGACCTTGCGCACCGGATCAAGCGGATCTTCGCCGCGGGTCTGGGCCAGCACCAAGAGGGAATAGTTATCGGCTTCAAGACCCTGGGTTAGGCTTTCGACCTGTGCCAGAAAGCCCGGGTCGCCGTAATCACCGACTTCGGGGGAATACAGAATGGAACAAACCTGCATGGTTTTGCCGGTTCGAAGCATGACGCCACGGGCATCTGGCTGATAACCGATTTCTGCTGCGGCTGCCTTTACGCGGGCGACGGTGTCGGGTTTGACTTCCGGCCCGTCTTTAAGCGCACGCGATACCGTCGTGATCGATAGACCAAGGCGATCGGCAATCGTACGCAAATTGGGGCGAGCAGCAGGCATATACAGGTCCGTTCCATTCAAATTTCGGACAATCTAAGCGCCCGGTTGGCCTAAGGCAATGCGTTCTGTGAAATCACCTTGCGCATGAAATCATAGGATGCCTTGGGGGTGCGTTTCTGGGTGGTGTAGTCAACATGCACAAGACCGAAACGCTTTTCATAGCCATATGCCCACTCGAAATTATCCAGAAGTGACCAGGGCATGTAGCCCCGAATGTCGGCACCCACGGACTTCGCGCGAAGCAGGGCTTCAAGATATTCGGTGTAATAGGCAATGCGGTCCTGATCGTCGATCTGGCCGTTTGCCTTTGGGATATCGGTAAAGGCACCACCGTTTTCGGTAATGAAAACAGGCGGGTTACCGTAATCATCCTGCAGAATCTTCATGGTCTGATAGAAGCAATCCCCGTCAATCGCCCAGCCCATTTCCGTGCGGCGGAAATAGTTTGGCGGCTGGGCATGTTTGAACGGCCAAGCAGCGCCTTCGGCGGCCTGAATGTAACTTGGGAAATACTGGTTTAGCCCCTGGAAATCGACCTTGGTCTTGATGGCTTCAAGGTCGCCATCCTGAATATGGGGCTCCATCCGGTCGATAATCAGTTCCGGATAGCGGCCATAATATACCGGGTCCAAAAAGATGCCGTTCCATTTGGCTTCGAACAGATCAATCAGGTGTGCATCCTGTTCACGACGGTGCGGAAGCGCATAGCCCTTGTGCATCGGCAACACGAAACCGACCGGCACATCGGGATAATGGTTCTTGATCACCCGGGTTGCACGCGCATGACACAGGTTAAGGTGGTGGGCAACACGCATTGCCGCACGCGGATCGGTAATCCCCGGCGCATGGCGGCCTTCTTCGTGGCCGACCCAGGCAACGACATTCGGCTCGTTGAAGGTGACCCATGATTTCACCCGGTCACCAAGCCGGGTGACCAGAAGTTCGGTATAGTCGCCAAACCAGTCAACAATGTCACGGTTGGTCCAGCCGCCGCGATCCTGAAGCGCCTGTGGCAGATCCCAGTGATAGAGGCACAGCCAAGGATCCAGGCCACGTTCAAGCATGCCGTCAATCAGGCGGCTGTAAAAATCAATGCCGGTTTCGTTCACCTTGCCGGTGCCCTCGGGCATTACGCGTGGCCACATCACCGAAAACCGGTAATGGGTTGCGCCCAATCCTTTGATCAGATCAAGGTCTTCGGCCCAGCGATGGTAATGGTCGCACGCGACACTGCCATCATCGCCATTGGCAACGCGGCCCGGTGTTGCGCAATATGTGTCCCAGATGCTGGCACCGCGTCCGTCATCTTTTGCGCCGCCTTCGATCTGATAACTTGATGTCGAGACTCCCCAGCGGAAACCGTCAGGAAATGATTTGGTCATGTTCGCTTCCTTGCCCTAGCTTTGGATGTCTTTTATGGATCGCATCCAAAATCGTAACGTTTCGAAAAGCACAGCAAAAAAGCTTCCGTACTTTCATCTTGGCCTATTATGGTAAGGTTTTCGTGATTGACAAGGGTGAATAAAGCGCCTATCAAAAAAATCGTAACGTTACGATTTTCCGGTCATATCACTTAATAAGAAGCCGGGCGTGATCGTGTCCATTAGGGAGGAACATCCGTTATGATGAAATTTTCAAAGATTGCCGCAAGCGTGGCATTTCTGAGCGTCGGTGTATCTGCCGGTGCACTTCATGCCCAGACTGCCGAAGTCCTGCACTGGTGGACTTCGGGAAGTGAACAGGCGGCCCTTGGCGAAATCCGCAAGGCGTTCGAGGCCAAAGGCGGCACCTGGGTCGATACCCCGATTGCCGGTGGCGGCAACGCACGTGCCGCGGCCGTGAACCGTATGCTGGGTGGTGACCCGGCCGCCGTATTTCAGTTTTCCATTGGTCAGCAACTTCGCGAATTGGCTGATCAGGGGCTTCTGGCCAATGTCGGCGACGTTGCCACGGCAGAAAACTGGGATGAAAAGCTTCCACCGCTGATCGTCAAAGCTGCGAAATATGATGGCAACTACATTGCCGCACCGATCAACATCCATGGTGAAAACTGGATGTTCTATAACACGGCGGTTCTTGAAGAGGCCGGGATCGAGGTTCCGAAAACCTGGGATGATCTCATTGCTGCGGCAGAAAAGCTCAAGGCCGCCGGCATTACGCCGATTGGCCTGGGTGGTCAGCCCTGGCAGGAACGCATCATGTTCAACAGCGTCCTTTTGGGTGTTGCCGGTCGTGAGTTTTATGCCGAGCTTTACAGCACGCTTGATGATGACCTTCTGAAATCCGATACCATGCGCAAGGTGTTTGAAACCTTTGCAGCGCTCAAGCCGTTTGTCGACGAAGCAAGCCCGGGACGTAACTGGAACGAAGCGACCAACATGGTCGCCAAGGGCGAGGCCGCCTTCCAGTTCATGGGTGACTGGGCCAAGGGTGAAATCATCGCAGCCGGGATTGAACCCGGCACGACCGTCGGATGTGCCTTCGCCCCGGCGATTGACACGGCCTATATCATGACCGTCGATGCCTTTGCCTTCTCGGCAATGGATGGCGAAGACGCAACGCCTGCACAGACCTTGATGGCGCAGGTGATGCTTGAGCCGGACGTGCAGATTGCCTTTAACAAGAAAAAGGGATCAATCCCTGCCCGTCTTGATGTGCCTGCTGACAGCTTTGATGTCTGTGCCCAAACCGCCATCAAAACCCTTCAGGACAAGAAAACCCACCTTGTCAGCACCGGTTTGTTTGGTGTGCCAAGTGCGGTTTCGGGTGCGATTGATGACACCATCTCCAATTTCTGGAACAGTGCAGATATGAGCCCCGAAGAGGGTCAGGCACAGTTCCAGCAAGCGATTTCCTACGCAAAATAACGATTTGCGAGTTCCGGATATTGCGGAAAAGCGCCGCTGAAACCATGGATGTGGGTGCAGCGGCGCCTCCATAAATAGGCGAGAATGTCATGGCCGAACCGGCACCGGACGTGTTGCAGCGTTCCGAAGATCGAAAATTCACACTCAAGTCTGGAAAAAAGCGTTGGCGGCCGCAATGGAGTGCGGGGATGGCGCTTATCCCGGCGATGACAATCACGATTGTCTGCTTTTACGGGTTCATCATCTGGACTTTCGTCATTTCACTGACCCGTTCACGGCTTTTGCCCGTCTATAAATTCACCGGCTTTGAACAGTATGTCCGGCTGTTTGCCAATGAACGCTGGTGGACGGCGATGCAGAACCTGGCGATTCACGGATTCCTGTTTATCGGCGGCTGCGTTGTTTTTGGCTATTTTCTGGCGATTCTGATTGATCGCGGTGTCAAGGCAGAGGGGATGTTTCGAACGCTCTTCATGTTGCCGCTTTCGATGTCGTTCATTGTTACCGGTGTGATCTGGCAATGGGTAATGAATCCGGGGCTTGGCCTGCAAGAGGCCGTGCGCGCCCTTGGCTGGACCGGGTTTGAATTCAACTGGATCGTACGACCCGACAGATCGATTTATACGCTGGCCATTGCCGGAATCTGGCAGCAGGTCGGGCTGTGCATGGCGCTGTTTCTGGCCGGTCTTCGCAATATTGATCCCAATATCTGGAAAGCATCGCGCGTCGATGGCATCCCGGTATGGCGGGTTTATCTGCACATCATCACCCCGATGATGCGCACGGTTTTCTTCACGGTTTTTATTCTGATGAGTGCGATTGTGATGAAGGCGTTTGATCTGGTCGTCGCCCTTACCGGCGGCGGGCCGGGCTTCTCATCGGATCTGCCGGCACGGTTTGTTGTCGATCATATCCTCAACCGTCAGGAACTTGGTCTGGGGGCTGCCGGTGCGTTTGTCTTGCTGTGCACCGTGATTGCCGTGATTTCCCCTTATATCTATTTCGAGCTCAAAAAAGAGCGCGGCGGGCGGGGGCATTGATCATGCGATATAATCGATGGGCCCTTTACGGATTGCTTTGCCTGGCGGCCATTATGATTATGGCCCCTGTTTTTATCATGATTTCGACATCACTGAAATCAATGGATGAAATCAGGAATGGCAGCATCTTTACCCTGCCAGCCGATCCAAGCTTTGCCGCCTGGAGAAAAGCCTGGTTTGGTGACTGCACGCAGACACTTGGCGAAAAATGCGGTGGGTTGTCATCTTCGTTCATGACCTCGGTACAGATCGTCATCCCGGCCTTGTTCCTGTCGGTCGGGCTGGGCGCGGTGACGGGCTATTCGCTGGCGGTGTGGAAGATGAAGGGGGCGAATGTGATGTTTGCAGCCCTTCTGGTGGGCATGTTCATTCCCCCGCAAGTAACGCTTTATCCCCTGATCATCATGATCCGGGAACTGGGGATCTTCGGGTCCATTCCGGGTCTTATTCTGGTGCATGTCATCTGGGGTGTTGCGTTTACCACGATGATGTTCAGAAACTTTTTCAAAACCGTTCCGCAGGATCTTTTGAAGGCGGCCCGCATTGACGGGGCAGGATTCTGGCGATTGTTCTGGCATGTGATGTTGCCATTGTCGCTGCCGATCCTGGGTGTCGCGATGATTTTGCAGTTCACCTACATCTGGAACGACTTCCTGTTGGGGCTGACATTTGGCGGGCGATCTGGCCAGCCGATGACGGTGGCACTGAACAACCTTGTCGGATCCCAGTTCGGCGAGAAGGAATACAATGTTGATATGGCTGCAACCATGCTGACGGCCTTGCCCACACTGGCGGTTTATCTGCTGTCCGGGCGGCTGTTTGTGCGCGGCATTGCCGCAGGTGCAGTGAAAGGATAACGGGAATGAATGGCGTCGAACTGCGCAATGTGACCAAGGCCTATGCCGGGATCACGGTGATGGAAAACATCAATCTGGAAATCGCCGACGGGGATTTTCTGGTGCTACTGGGGCCATCGGGGTGCGGCAAATCAACATTGCTGAACATGATTGCCGGTCTGGAACCGGTGACGGGGGGCGCGATTGATATTAACGGGCGCGATGTAACAGCACTTGAGCCGGATGAGCGCGATATAGCGATGGTGTTTCAATCCTACGCCCTCTATCCAACGATGTCGGTGCGCAAGAATATCGGCTTTGGCCTTAAGATGGCGGGCATGCCCAAGCCCGAGATCGAAGAGCGGGTGAACGAAGTTGCCGAACTTTTGCAGATCACACCGCTTCTGGATCGCAAGCCATCGCAGCTTTCGGGCGGCCAACAGCAACGTGTTGCGATTGGTCGGGCGCTGGTGCGCGAGCCCGCGGTCTTCCTGTTTGACGAGCCGCTATCGAACCTTGATGCCAAGCTGCGCGCCGATATGCGGATCGAGCTTAAGCGTCTGCATGAACGTCTTGGCCGCACGATTGTCTATGTCACCCACGATCAGATCGAGGCAATGACACTGGCAACCAAGGTTGTCGTGCTTGATCGCGGCAGCATCCAGCAGGCCGACACCCCGGAAAACGTATATCGCCGCCCGGCAAACCGGTTTGTCGCAAGCTTCGTCGGGGCGCCGACGATGAATTTCGTCGATGGCACCCTTGCTCGCGATGGTGATCAGGTCTTTTTCGATACCGGTAACGGGAAATTGCCACTGGTTGATGTCCCCGCCGAGGCCAATGATCTGGTCGGACGTCCGATGACGCTGGGCGCACGTCCGGAACATTTGATGTTTGATGATGCCGGAATTTCTGCACGTGTCGTGCTGGCGGAGCCGACCGGCCCCGATCAATATGTGCGCCTGGCGGTGGCCGGTGCGGAAATGACCGCCCGAAGCGGGCCGGAACAGGCATTCAAGTCAGGATCAGATATCGGGGTCGTGATTGATGGCGCGCGGATGTCGCTGTTTGATGTGGAAAACGGCAAGGCGCTTTTGCACGGCTGAGTTTGATCGTTTGCGGGCCTTGGAATTGAAAAATGGCGGTGCATTGCGGCACCGCCATTTTGTTTATTTGACCATCATGGGTTCGGGCAGCGAACTGTCGGAAAACAGTGGATAGCGCGCGCGGGCATTGGGCAACTGATAGTGCCACCATTCATGATCGTAATATTCGAACCCGGCGCTGACCATGATGCCCAGCAGCAGGAAGCGGTTGGCTTCGGCGTCTTTGGAGATCAAATCAGACCCGTGATAGGACCGGATATGCATTTCATCAAACCCTGCCCCCATATCCAGTTCCTTGCCGTTTTGATCAATCAGGGTTAGATCAATGGCCACACCACGACCATGTGGCGATCCGAAATCCGGATTGGCGACGAAATCGGGGTTGGGCGAATGGTTCCAAAGGGCTCGTTGGGCTTCCTGGGGACGAAACGCATCAAGAATGCGCAATTTCACCCCCTGACGACGCGCCATGGCGGCGGCCTTTTTCAGACAGGCAGCGGCATCCGCGTGAAGATAGCAGGCAGGTCGTGTATAAATCGGTGCCCCGGTGAAATTGCGATCCGTGGCATAGACGATATCAATTTCGACATCATATTCGTAAGGCGTAATTTCGACCAGCGCCATCGCCGGAGGCTCCCTGTTCTTGTCGTTCACCGATTACATAAAAAAGATGCTGACTGGACAGTCGCGCATATCAGATCGCGCCGACCATAGCGCATCAGACGCCGCAAAGACAAAGGCGGAAAAGTCCGGTCCGACAATTTTGGCGATTGATACGGCATCAACGTCGCTGTCGACGGCCGTCTTGATAAATGGCGAGGTCAAAGGCGAACTTTATGAAGATATGGAACGCGGTCAGGCCGAGCACCTGATGGGGTTCATTGCCAAGACGCTTGAGATCGCGAAAGTCGAACTTGCCGATCTTGACGGTATTGCGGTGACGGTTGGTCCGGGAGCGTTCACCGGCATGCGGATCGGTCTTTCGACGGCGCGTGCGCTTGGTCTGGCGCGCAAGATCCCGGTGGTTGGCGTTAGTTCGCTTGAAGCCGTCGCCTATGGCGTGACGGAGCGCGATCATCAGGGTCGCAATATCCTGGTCGCCCTTGATAGCAAACGAAACGAAATCTTTGCCCAGGCCTTTGATGGCAAAAAACGCCCGCTTAGCAATGCCGAATGTGTCGCCCCGCGTCAGGCCCTGATGATGGCACCACCCGGTGATACCTTGCTTGCCGGGGATGCCACCCCGCGCCTTCTGACGGCTGCTGCCCATGCGCCGGACGCCTTTTATGATTGCACGGCACCCGGCCTTCCGCGGGCGGGCAATGTCGCACGGATCGCGGCCGCGCGTTGGGAAACCGGTGAAAACCTGGCGCCGGTGCCGCTTTACCTGCGCGCCCCCGATGCAAGACGCATCGAAGATCAGGGACCGCAGAAAAAGAAATGAGCCCGGCCAAATCCAACGATGGCAGTTCTGGTTCTGACGCCTCGCAGATTGTACTGGTGCCTTTGACGGCGGCCTTTGCGACGGTGGCAAGTGCGCTGCATGCTGAGGGCTTTGATGATGCCTGGGGTGAGGATGCAATTATCCGGTTGCTTGATGTGCCCGGTGCGTTTGGCATTCTGGCTTATCGACCCGGTGATCAGGCCAAAAATGCAAAGGATCAGCCACTTGGCTTTGTTCTGATGCAGACTGTGCTTGATGAGGCGGAAATTAATACCATCACGGTTGCCCCGGATGCCCGGCGCATGGGTGTGGGACGGGCATTGCTTGATGCGGTCAAGGATCGTCTCGTGGCGGCGGGTGTTACCCGTATCTTGCTGGAAGTCGCAGTCGATAATGATGGCGCGATTGCGCTTTATCGTCAGAACGGCTTTGCCGAAATTGGGCGTCGCAAGGGCTACTATGCTCGGCCCGATGGCCGAAAAGTTGATGCCTTGGTCCTCGAACGACTGATCTAGATAATTTTTTCGACGCCGGTCACCTTTTCGATCCATGGCAGGAATTTTTGTTTGCCAATAGGGTGTTAGGTAATCTGGAACAATTTTAATCGATTATACCCACATAATGAGTGTGGTTTTGAGCGCCAACCTGTTGTAGTGTAAGCCTGCATCGGAACTGGCGGTTTTATGATCCCTTGCGGATTATGAGCCGGTAGGTTCCCGGTGTATCAGTGATTTCGGCCAGTTCGACGACTTCGTCGCCCATCTCGGTTACCGAGCGCGGAACGTTTTTCAACGGTTCACCGGCGCCAAGGGTAACCTCCAGAACCTGACCAGATGTCATGGTTTCGAGTTTGAGGCGGGTGCGCACAAATGTCATCGGGCAGACGTCGTTTGTGATGTCTATTTTATGGTCGGGGGTTGCGGTGGCCATGTTGGTCTCCTGCCTTGATGCGTAACTTTGAAGTAGTGCCCTTCATCGCAGGTAGCAAGTGGCCGGAAGAATGCCGATATGATTGTGATTGCAGGGTGTTAGTACCGGCGATCTACAGGAAGCGGAATTTATCGCGAATTCAACCTTGCGATATGTGGCGGATTTTTCAATATTGAGCCACAAGAGATCGACGCCAGAGACACGTCTCGGCTGGGGACAGGTGGAACCGGAAACGGAAACGAGAAACAAGACAATGCTTGCAGAATCAACTATCGAGCAGAAATGCATCGACGCGGGCCTGAAAATGACGGGCCAACGCCGGGTGATTGCCCGTGTGCTCTCTGAGTCCGAAGACCACCCGGATGTTGAACTGGTTTATCGTCGGGCGACCGACATTGATCCGAAGATTTCGATTGCGACCGTATATCGCACCGTGCGCCTGTTTGAAGAGGCGGACATCCTTGAAAAACACGATTTCGGCGATGGCCGTGCGCGTTACGAGGAACTGACCGAAGAACATCACGATCACCTGATCGACATGCGCTCGGGCGAGGTGATCGAGTTTTCGAACGACAAAATCGAAAAGCTTCAGGAAGAGATCGCCAAGGAACTGGGCTTCCGTCTGGTGGGGCATCGTCTTGAGCTTTACGGTGTTCCTTTGAAAGACGGCAAGTAATTCCAGCGTTCAATCGCGCACTGAACTTACAGTTTTCAAGGCCACTTGCTGAAACAGGCAAGTGGCCTTCATAATTTTGTTACCTGTTCTTCACAAAGCCTTCACTCGCTCTTCACGCCGTTCTTGCGCAAAATCCGTGCAGTTGAACGAAAGGGTGTTGTCATGCGTGACGAAAAACAGCTTCAGCGGCTTGAGGTTCGCCTTGCCGAGAATGAAAACGAAATTCTCGCCAGCCAGAAGCTTCGCTACAAAGTGTTCTATGAAGAACGCGGCGCCAAACCGACCGAGGAAATGGCAGCCGAAAAGCGCGACTTCGATCACTATGATCCGCTCTGCGATCATCTGCTTGTTCTCGATCACAATCGCGGTGCCGGTGCCGATGCGGTTGTTGGTACCTATCGCCTACTGCGCCAGTCAGTAGCCAACGAACATGGCGGCTTTTACAGTGCTGATGAATACCATATCGAAAGCATGCTCAATGCGGTGAAAGATACCGGCGAGATCATGGAACTGGGTCGTTCCTGTGTCGAAGCCGAATACCGCACCATGCCGACCTTGCAGCTTCTGTGGCAGGGGATCGCGGCATATGTTTTCAAATACGACATTAAGCTGATGTTTGGCTGCGCGTCCTTCCACGGCACCGATCCGGATGCCTTCAAGGATGTCCTGACTTATCTGCATCACAATCACCTTGCCCCCGAAGACATGCGTCCGCGTGCGATTGCTGATCGTTACGAGCCGATGATGCGTGCCGAGATCGATGGCATTGATCAGCGCCAAGCACTTCGTGATTTGCCGCCGCTGATCAAGGGTTATCTGCGTCTGGGTGGTTTTGTCGGTGACGGGGCAGTGGTCGACCATCAGTTCAACACCACCGACATCTGCATCGTGTTGCCGACCGAAAAGGTAACTGATCGCTATTACAAGCATTACGAACGCACCGCGAGGGTATCGTGAACTGCTATGTGTGTGCTGCCATCCGCCTGATGGCCTATGTGCTTCTGACACTGGTTTTGTTGCCGGTGCAAATGGTGGCAATTGCCGCACGATTGAAGCTGGCTGAAGAATTGCCGCGGTTCTATCACGCCCTTTGCCTGCGCATCCTGCATATCGAAGTTCGGGTTTCGGGCGTTGATATGATGGACGGGCCGGGTGTGATCGTTGCCAATCACGCATCCTATCTTGATATCCCGGTGCTGGGCGCCTTGACCCGTGGTAGCTTTATCGCCAAGACCGAAGTTGCCAGCTGGCCCGTGATCGGTTTGCTTGCCAAGCTGTCACGTTCGACCTTTATCGAACGCCGTGCAGTGCGATCACGCGAACAGAACGATCAACTAAGTCAGCGTTTGCGCGATGGTGACAAACTGATCCTGTTCCCGGAAGGAACAAGCAACGACGGCAACCGTGTGTTGCCATTCAAGTCGACCCTGTTTGCCGCAGCAGAGCGTGTGATGCCGGATGGATCGCCGGTCAAATTCCAGCCGATTTCGATTGCCGCCACCCGTCTTGACGGAGCGCCGATCGGTCGCGACTTGCGGGCATTTTATTCCTGGTACGGGGATATGGACTTGGCCCCGCATTTGTGGCAGTTTCTCGCGCTCGGCAAGGTGACGGTTGAGATTGTTGTCCATCCGCCTGTGACGCTGGCAGATGCAGCCGGATCACGCAAGGAACTTGCCCGGATGTGTGAAGCCCGTGTTGCCCAGGGACATCAGGCAGCGTTGCGTGGCCTGCATCAGGGTGTGCCGGTTCAGTTGATTGACAGCGATCTGTCGGGCGAGCTGATTGGTTTTTCGCCGCTTGCGATCATTTCGGAAGATTTTCGACTGTTTGGTCAGGATCGACAGTTCGGCTCCTGACCGTTTTGCCGTATAATGCCCCGGTTGATGTGAAATTCGGTTTCACCTGACCGGGATTTCAGATAACGAGATGTCCGAGGAGTTCCGATCACCGATTGTTCGGAACTCAGGCGCGGTGTGAGTGATCACACCGCTTTTCGGCGTTTTGAGAGAGCGAAACGGATCTGGCGTGACTGAACCGAAGAAACTTTTTGTAAAAACATATGGCTGTCAGATGAATGTCTATGACAGCCAGCGCATGCAGGATGTACTGGCGCCGCTGGGTTACCAGCCGGTCGACAGTGCCGAGGGGGCCGATATGGTCATCCTCAATACCTGCCATATCCGCGAAAAGGCCGCCGAAAAGGTATTTTCTGATCTGGGCCGCGTGCGCAAGCACAAGGAAGCCAAGGAAGCCAATGGCGGCGACAAGATGATTGTCGCCGTTGCCGGATGCGTCGCGCAGGCCGAAGGGGCCGAATTGATGAAGCGCGAACCGATGGTCGATATGGTGTTTGGCCCGCAGACCTATCATCGCCTGCCGGAAATGGTTGCGCGCGCCAATCGCGCAGTTGGCCGCAACCGCATCGTCGATACCGATTTCCCGGCCGAAGAAAAGTTTGATCATCTGCCAGAGCAGGTTTCAAAACAGGGCTATTCAGCGTTTCTGGCCATTCAGGAAGGCTGTGACAAGTTCTGCACGTTCTGTGTTGTGCCCTATACTCGCGGGGCAGAATACTCGCGCCCCGGTGCCGATGTCATCCGCGAAGCCAAGCAACTTGTCGCCCATGGCACGCGCGAACTGACCCTTTTGGGGCAGAACGTGAATGCCTATCACGGCGAGGCACCAAATGGCGGCGAATGGACGCTGGGCCGGTTGTTGCGTGAACTGGCCGAAATCGACGGGCTTGATCGTATTCGTTACACCACGTCGCATCCACGTGATGTGGATGAGGATCTGATTTCGGCGCATCGCGATCTTAAAAAGCTGATGCCATTCCTGCATTTGCCGGTTCAGGCCGGTGGTGACCGCGTTTTGCAGGCCATGAACCGCAAACATACCAATGCGGATTACCGTGATATCGCAGCACGGCTTAAGGATGCTTGCCCTGATCTTGCGCTGTCTTCGGACTTTATCGTCGGCTTCCCCGGTGAATCCGACAAGGATTTCGAAGACACGATGGAGATCGTGCGCGACATCACCTTCATTCAGGCGTTTAGTTTCAAATACAGCCCGCGCCCGGGAACCCCGGCATCGGGGATGGAACTGCAGGTGCCTGAAAAAATCAAAACCGAACGCATCATGCGCCTGCAGGCGCTGCTGGCTGAACAGCAGTTGGTGTTCAACCAGAACAGTGTCGGCAAGGAGATGGATGTCCTTCTGGAACGCCGGGGCAAGTATGAAGGCCAGTTGGTGGGCAAAAGCCCATATATGCAGCCGGTTCATGTCAGCGGTTTGCCGGAATCAGCCCTTGGACAGATCGTTCGCTTGAAAATCACCGAAGCGCTGCCTAATTCCCTTGGCGGCGAACTGGTCGACGCCACCCGAAACGACCAGAAATCTGAAAGGAACGTTGCGTGAGCGGCACCCCCACGAAAAGCAAGACCAACACCAAAACCAAACACGCCCCCAAGGATTCCGATCAGATCGAGTTTCAGGACAATGCGCTTGCCCAGGTTTTATACGGCCCGCAGGCCGAAAACCTGACGCGTTTGTCTGAACGGACTGGTGTTCAGGTTTCAAGCCGCGGGCTTGTGGTGATGCTGGCCGGTGATCCGGCCAAGGTCGCACAGGCCAAAAAGGTTCTTGCGCAGCTTTATGCGCGCCTGCGTGACAAGGAAATAGATCATATCGATGTCGAAACGGTTGAAGGTGCGGTGCGCCTGTCCGAACCGGACGACACCGATCCCTGGAGCGGCCAGACCAAGGATATGTTTGGTGGATCACGTCTGACGATCCAGACCAAGAAACGCCGGATTTCGCCGCGCTCCAAGCGCCAGAAAGATTATGTCGAGGCGATCCTTGATAACGAGCTGATCTTTGGTATTGGCCCGGCCGGTACCGGTAAGACCTATCTTGCGGTCGCGATGGCGGTGCAGGCGTTTATTCTGGGTCAGGTGGATCGTATTATTCTGTCGCGTCCGGCAGTCGAAGCCGGTGAACGCCTTGGCTTCTTGCCGGGTGATCTGAAAGACAAGGTCGATCCGTATCTTCGTCCGCTTTATGACGCGCTGCATGACACGCTTCCGGGGGATGTGGTGATCAAGCGCATGGAAAGTGGCGAGATCGAAGTCGCCCCGCTGGCCTTCATGCGTGGTCGTACCCTTTCGCACGCCTTTGTCATTCTGGACGAGGCGCAAAACACCACCCCGATGCAGATGAAGATGTTCCTTACCCGTCTGGGCGAAGGATCGCGCATGGTGGTGACCGGCGACATGACCCAGATCGATTTGCCCGATGGCACGAAATCAGGTTTGCGCGATGCACTTGAAACCATTGGTGATGTCAAAGGCGTTGCCACAATCAAGTTCGATCAGCGTGACGTGGTGCGCCATCACCTTGTGACCAAGATTGTCCAGGCCTATGACGCGGCGGATGCCCTGCGTGATCGCCTGAAAAAGGGCTATCGCGGTGAAAAGGACAGCGCTGCCAAGGATGCGAGTGATGACGGCACCGCTTGAACTGGACCTTGAGGTCGAAGCGGGCGACTGGCATCAGGACGAGATCGCGGCCATCGAAGCGGCCGTGATCGCGGCCCTTGATGGTGCGCTTAGCGATGGTGCCCTTTGGGATGACAACGCGGTGCCGACCGACGGGACCGAAGATGAAGGCGATGGTGCATCGCTTTTGTCGGTTGCCACGGTGATCGAGATCGGGGTGCGTTTGTCAGATGATGCATCGGTTCAGATCCTCAATCGCGATTATCGCGACAAGGACAAACCAACCAATGTGTTGTCCTTTGCCGCTCTTGAAAGTGCCGAGGATGCCGATGCATTTATGATGGCGCCAGATATGCCCTTGATGCTGGGTGATATCGTGATTGCGCGCGAAACATGTGCCCGCGAGGCCATCGAACAGCAAAAGCCATTGAAAAATCATCTTGTTCATCTTGCCGTTCATGGCACGCTACATCTTGTCGGCTACGATCATATGGTTGATGATGAAGCCGAAGAGATGGAAGAGCTTGAACGTCAAATTCTTGCCGGACTTGGGATTGATGATCCCTACGAACCGATTGAAGATGAACCGGTTTAGTAGGCCTGCACACGGTTTGTTTGAATTATAGGATGTCGAAACCGACCCATGAACGACTCTAGTCAACGCGACGACGACCACGAGAGTATGCGCCCTCGCACAGGCGAGGATACAATTCAGGACGCTGAAAACGGCTCCTTATGGGATAACGTGGCCTCGGCCTTGGGGTTCAAGCGAGGCAAGTCCCGCAACGGCGAAGCTTCGCTCAGCGATACGCTTGAAGAACTCGCCGAGCGGACCGAACAGGATGAAGAGCCGGTCTCGCTGCACGAACGTTCCCTGTTTGAAAACATCATTGCACTTCGCGACATGACGGCAGAAGACGTCATGATTCCGCGCGCCGATATTGTGGCGGTTCCCAAGACCATCCCACTTGAAGAACTGGTCGAGGTGATGGTCAAGAAGGCCCATTCGCGGCTTCCGGTGTATGGCGATACCCTTGATGACATTGCCGGCATGGTGCACATCAAGGATGTGCTGGGCTGTGTTGCGGCTGGTCGTGAATTCAGCCTGCAATCATTGCTGCGCCGCGTGCTGTTCGTGTCGCCCGCCATTCGCGTTCTTGATCTTCTGTCTGAAATGCGGCTGTCGCGCACGCATATGGCACTTGTTGTTGACGAATTTGGCGGGATTGATGGTTTGATCACCATCGAGGATCTGGTGGAAGAAATCGTCGGCGAGATTGATGACGAGCACGATATCGACCAGACACCGAAACTTATCCGCCTTTCGGATGGTTGCTATATCGCCGATGCCCGGTTCGAGGTTGAAGACCTTGAAGAAAAGCTGTCCTTCGGATTGCTTGACGAGGACGAAGACGAAGACATTGATACCCTTGGCGGGCTTGTCTTCTCGTTGGCCGGGCGTGTTCCGGCGCGCGGAGAGCTGATTGAACATCCAAGCGGTATTCAGTTCGAAGTTCTTGATGCCGATCCAAGGCGCATCCGTCGCCTGCGTATTCATATGATACGCCGGGAGGATGAGGATCCCGCCGCAGCCATCGAAAAGCAGGAAAAAGCGGATGATTGAGGCCATGGCGCGCCGACTTGCCGGTCTTTCAGGCTGGCGCAGGCGTTTTGTGTGGTTATTGTCCGGTGCGGTGGCGGTTCTGGCGCTGCCGCCTTTCTTTATCATCCCTGTCTTACCAATCTGCTTTGCGGTTTTGCTCTGGAGCCTTGAAGGTGTCCGCTGCAACAAGGGGGCGCTTTCGGCGGGCTGGTGGTTTGGCACCGGCCATTTTGCCGCCGGTTTTTACTGGGTCAGTCATGCCTTTCTGGTGCAGCCCGAAATCTATGGCTGGATGATCCCGTTTGCCCTTTTGGGGCTTGGCGGCGGATTGGCGATTTTTTCGATGCTTGCCGTTTGGGCGAGCTGGCATTTGGGCAATGGCCTGATCCGGCGTGCAGTATTGCTGGCCGTTTTCTGGGTGCTTGTGGAATATCTGCGCGGTCATATCCTGACCGGTTTTCCATGGAACTTATTGGGCCATGTTTGGGCCATTGATGCGGCACCCATGCAGTTTGCCTCGGTTGTCGGGGTTTATGGTCTTTCCTTTGTCACGGCCCTTTTTGCAACCTTGCCTGCGGCCTTTGTTGTTGGAAAATCCGGCAAGATAGCAGCCCTTGCTGGGGTCATGATTGCAGTCGCCCTTTGGGGTGGCGGGGCAGTGCGTCTGATGATGGTCGGGCCCGCAGAGACCGAGGGTGCCCTTTCAGAGCTGCCAGCCGACGTGCCGATTGTGCAAATTGTTCAGCCCAATATCCCCCAACGGGAAAAATGGCTGCCCGAACTGCAAAGCCAGCATTTCTCGCTGCTGCTTGATATGTCGCACAGACCGGAAACCCTGCGTCCGGATCAAAAGCGCATCGTGATCTGGCCCGAAACGGCAGCGACATTTTTTGTTGAGACCCAGACAGAGGCCCGCATGCAAATGGCCAGTGTGTTGGGGCCTGATGACATCCTGATTACCGGGGCACCTCGGACCTATCCGCGTGACACGGATGAATACAAGGTTTGGAATGCCATTCAGGTGATTGATGCCACCGGTCATATTGTCGCCAGCTTTGACAAGTTTCATCTGGTGCCGTTTGGTGAATATGTACCGTTCCGATCCATCTTGCCATTCCCGAAACTGACAGCGGGGCGGACGGATTTCTCGGCCGGACCGGGGCCGCAGACCTTGTCTGTGAACGGTATGCCGAGTTTCTCGCCGCTTATTTGCTATGAGGTTATCTTCCCGGGAGCGGTGATTGACGACGATCATCAACCCGACTGGCTCTTAAATGTCACCAATGACGGGTGGTTTGGACACAGCGCAGGCCCATATCAACATATGGCCGCAGCCCGTTTTCGCACCATCGAGGAGGGTCGCCCCCTCGTAAGGGCAGCCTATACCGGGGTATCGGTTGTCTTTGACGCCTACGGGCGCAAGCTTACTGACTTGGGTTTAGGAGAGAGGGGAATCTTGGTGCACCCCCTTTCGAGTAACAAAAACCATACAACAGTATATTATTTGTGGCGTGACTTGCTATTTTACGGTATTGTTACCTTCTTTGCCGTTCTCGCTATGGGATATAAACGCAACGCAAAATCCCTCTAGGCGGCTGAAAATTTTGCCAAACCGTCCAGAAATTGTCCCTCAAAACAAGGACGGATAGGCCGGAGTGAGAGAAGGAACTGCCATAAAATGTCGCCTAAGGATGAAACTAAGATGGTAAAGAACACACGCGGTCGGGGCCGTGGCCGGACCGCAAGTGGTGCTCCAAATCCTGTCGATATTCACGTTGGTGCGCGTGTTCGCTTGCGCAGGACTCTTCTTGGCATGAGCCAGGAGAAGCTTGGTGAAGCGATCGGCCTGACATTCCAGCAAGTACAGAAGTATGAGCGTGGTGCCAACCGCGTTGGTGCATCGCGTCTGTACGACCTGTCGCGGGTTCTTGAAGTGCCTGTATCATTCTTCTTTGACGACATGCCCGACGAGATTTCGTCGAAATCGGTGCATGAACGTCGGGAAATGTCGGAAAGTCCGGACCCGTTTGACAACGATCCGATGAACCGTCGCGAGACGCTTGAACTGGTGCGTGCCTACTACCGGATTACCGATCCGAACCAGCGCAAGAAAATCTTTGAACTCGTCAAATCGATGGGTGCATTGCAGGGCACTGATTCCGATCAGAAATAGTCGGTTCGACCGATGGTTTTGGGCAAAAGACGTATTTCACAGACCGTGAATTACGTCTTTGTCTTTTGAGCACGACCACCCCCGATGCACTGCCATCGGGATTACGGTTTTGCATCAATGATGCTTGACCTTCAAATAGCGATCGGGCACAACCGACAAGACAGTTCGACCCGGACTGACATTGTGGACGGATTTGGACCGCTTGCCACCACACAAAAAAAGGCTAAGTGGGCGCTATCGATACGGCCTCGTATCGGGAGCCCTCCGGTCCAGTTTTGGAAACCCATTACCGGAGAAGGTCTTATATGTCTCTTTCCGATTATCTATTTACCAGTGAATCCGTCTCGGAAGGTCATCCGGACAAAGTCTGTGACCGCATTTCCGATTCCATCGTTGATGCTTTTCTAGCTGCGGATGAAGATTCGCGCGTTGCCGTCGAAACCCTTGCCACCACCAACCGTGTGGTTCTGGCAGGCGAAGTTCGAGGTCCTGAAAGCGTAACCAAAGAGGTCATGATCGAAAAGGCCCGTCAGGCAATCCGTGATATCGGTTACGAGCAGGACGGCTTCCACTGGAAGACGGCCGAGATCGAATGCCATGTGCATGAACAGTCTTCTGATATCGCGCAGGGCGTTGACTCTGCTGGTGAAAAAGACCTTGGCGCTGGTGACCAGGGCATCATGTTTGGTTACGCTTGTAACGAAACCGATGAACTGATGCCGGCCCCGATCCAGTTTTCGCATCGTATCCTGCGCGCCATGGCCGCTGACCGCCACTCCGGCAAGGTGCCGCAGTTCGGTCCGGATGCCAAAAGCCAGGTAACCCTGCGCTATGCTGCCGGCAAGCCGGTTGCGGCAACTTCTGTTGTTGTATCAACCCAGCATGCCGACGGCCTTTCGCAGCGCGATGTTCATGAGCTGGTTATGCCCTATATCGAAGCAGCCCTTCCGCAAGGTTGGATGCCGCCGGCTGATGAAATCTACATCAATCCGACAGGCCGTTTCGTGATTGGTGGTCCTGATGGTGATGCCGGCCTTACCGGTCGTAAGATCATTGTCGATACCTATGGTGGTGCGGCCCCGCATGGTGGCGGCGCGTTTTCGGGTAAGGATCCGACCAAGGTTGACCGTTCGGCTGCTTATGCTGCGCGTTATCTTGCGAAAAACGTTGTTGCGGCTGGTCTTGCCGAAAAATGCACCATTCAGCTCGCCTATGCGATTGGCGTTTCCAAGCCGCTGGCGCTGTACGTTAACAACCATGATACCGGCAATGTTGACGAACTGAAGCTTGGTGACGTTCTGCGTCAGCTGATGGATCTCAGCCCGCGTGGCATTCGTGAGCATCTGTCGCTGTGCCGTCCGATCTACACGCCGTCTTCTGCGTATGGCCACTTTGGCCGTCAGCCGACCGAAGATGGTGGCTTCTCCTGGGAGCGCACCGATCTGGTCAGCGACCTGAAATCGGCATTTGGTGCCTGATTGGCAGAAAGTGCGTTAAAAAGTGCGATTTGCCAAAATCGCATGACGTGATAAGAGGCGGGCGGCCCGGACATTTCGGGCCGCCCGTTTTGATTTTCAGTCCGCCTGACCCGCAAATTCCGACCCTGATCGACAGAAACGACCATGCGCAACAAAGACCGTCCGCTTCCGACCCCTGATCGCCCGAATTTCTATGGCCGTCGCGGCAGCCGTCCGCTTAAGGACTCTCGCAAGGCCCTTGTGGATGCCATGCTGCCAAAGATCGGGATTAGCTATCCCGACGCAGCCGGGGTCGATCCCAACAGCTATTTCGATGGCACGCCCGAACAGCTGTGGCTTGAAATCGGCTTTGGCGGCGGGGAGCATCTGGCCGGTCAGGCCGACGCAAATCCGACGGTTGGGATCATCGGCGCTGAGCCGTTTATGGATGGGGTGGGCAGCCTGCTGCGCCATCTAGATGAGCGGAGTCTGACCAATGTGCGCGTGGTGGCCGATGATTCGCGCCCGCTGCTTTATAAGCTGATTGATGCCTGTTTTGATCGGGCGTTTTTGCTGTTTCCCGATCCCTGGCCGAAGAAGCGCCATGCCGAGCGCCGCTTTATCGGGCCCAAGAATCTGGCGCTGCTTGCCCGTCTTCTGAAAGACGGGGCCGAGTTCCGGGTCGCCAGTGACGATATGCAGTATATTTCCTGGACGTTGCAGCACATGCATAACCATCCGGATTTCGAATGGCTGGCCGAAGGACCGGATGATTGGCGCACGCCGCCAAGTGATTGGGTCAAAACCCGCTATGAGCAAAAGGCGCTGCGTCAGGGTAAAAAATGCAACTATTTGCGCTTCCGCCGTAAAAATCGCGCGACCTGAAGCCAGGCCGTCTGACAATTCAGTGTGAGAAAACCCGCCTGTTTAAGGCGGGTTTCTTTTTGGGGTTTCCGCTAGTGATCAGGTGCCTGTACGTTAGCATAAAGATGTTTTTATTGAGAATGATTGTCATGTGCGATATTGTGTGCACTCATCTTCTTGATGTTGATGTCAAACTCGCATGCTCAGGCCCCACCTTTATGCCGGTTTGCAGATCAGTCCAAAGGTCCGACCCGTGCCACATTGGGATGTAAACAAGCTCTTTCGCACCTATCATTCGAGGCTTCTGCAATTTGTGCGGCGGCGCAAGCTTTCGTGGCATATGGCTGATGATATCGTACAAGACACCTTCCTGCGCATCATTGCAACGCCATCACTGCCTGAGCAGGATTTTGCCAAGTCCTATCTGTATCGCACCGCGAATAATCTGGTGATTGATCATTTCAGGCGTGAACGGATTCTGAGCTTTGTCCCCGATCCGGAGAAAGCATTCGAAATGCTGGCAGACGATACCCCGTCGCCCGAGCAAATCGCCTGGTCACGTCAGGAACTGAAACGGCTGCAAAAAATTCTGCAAAAACTTCCCAAGCATCACCGTGAGGTTTTCATTCTGGCCCGTATTGAGGGTCTGACATATGTGCAGATTGGAGAACAACTCGGGATACCCAGCCAGACAGCCTTTAGCAGAATGGTCCGCGCACTTGGCCTGATTAAAGAAGCGATGGATCAGGCCGAAAAAAAGTGATCGGGACTTCGGATATTTCGCGCGTTCGTTCGTTTAAACCAATAGAGCGGAATCATCCCCTGTGTTCGGGTGACGCGGTTAGAGCAGCACCGCACAGTTGAAACCAGAAAATAACCAGACAATGGCACGAGCAAGCAGCATGAACTCTTTGCGAGATCCGGTATCAGAGCAAGCAGCCTATTGGTTCGCCTTGCTGCTTGATGGCAGTGAAAGCGAAGAAGATCGCCAGAAATTTGCGGAATGGGTGGCGCAAGACCCCGCACATCCAAAGGCATTTGCCGATATCGAGCGTCTGTGGAGTGGTAGTTCAAGCCTTGATTTCACGTCTTCGACCCATATTGGACGCCGCGCTATGCTGGGTGGTTCGCTGGCGGCCATCCTGCTTGCAGGGTGCTGGGGAGCATATCGTTACCACCCGCTGGCCGATATCAGAACGCAAACCGGGCAGCGACGTGAAATCAGCATTCCCGGACAACGCGGACGTAGCATTGTTGCCAGCAACAGCATTCTGTCTTTCGTGTCCGATGGCCGGATGACCGGGGTCGAATTACATCAGGGCGAAGCATGGTTCGAACATGAAGGCGATGATGGTGCCTTTTTCGTCCAGGCCCAAAACGGCAGAACCCTTTCGACTGGCGGAACGTTTGATGTTGCTGCCTATGATGGCAAGGTAACAGCGATCGCCGAAACAAATCCGCTTATAGTCGATATTGCCGGTGGGCGTCACACCCTCACCGAGGGCAATGCCATGACATACGATGCCACAGGTGTCTCAAGGTCTGCGCATCCGGTTGATGTTCAATCGGCTCTGGCCTGGCGTCAGGGACAATTGATCTTCATGGGCGAACCGCTTGCAAATGTTGCCACGGTGCTTGAGCGTTGGCAGTCGGGCAAGATCGTTATTATGGGTGAGACATTGAAAAGGCGGCCGGTGACACTGGTCGTCGATCTGGACCGGTCGCGTGACGTCGTGCCGGTTCTTGCAGATGTCTTGCATGTCGATGTTACCCGTTTCACTGATTATCTGACTGTTATCCGGGACGTTTGAGCTAATTTTATGGGTGCAGAACCCATGGGCAGACCATCACAATAACTGCAAGTAACAATTATTTTCAAAAAATATCATTTTGTTTCAGATAAGTGCAAAACCCCATCGTCTGAGAAAGTAGCGAAACAATAATGCGACTGAGTTGCATTCGTGAAATCAGGAGACCATAAAAAAATGCCTTCAGATGGGGTGGGTCGCCTTGGCGATACCAGAAAGACAACTCTCAAAACGGGGACATCCTTGGGGGATATGAGGGCCTTGGCGTTTGGTGCGCTGGGCTGTGGATTGATTGCAATGGCGCCTGTTGGGGTGGTAGCACAATCAATCGAAAAATATTCCACTGACATGCCGTCAGTATTTGAGATCGCACAAGCCAATTCATCTTCTGCGGCTCTGTCCAGCCAAACCCATGCGTTCGAAATCTCGCCACAGCCGCTTGCGATGGCGTTGGTGGCTTTTTCGAGAATTTCCGGGATTGATGTTGCAATTGACGGAACATTGCCCGACGGGCTTCAAAGTACTGCAATATCGGGCGAGATGAGCGCGACAGAAGCATTGGACAGAATGCTGTCGCAAAGTGGGCTGGCCTGGCAGGTCCTGAACGCAACGACGATCTCTGTTATCGATCCAAGCCGCGTAAGCAATGATGACAATGACTTCGTGACAGAACCTGTCGTTGTGACAGCAAGCCGCCGCGCCATGGGGCCAAATGGTGTTCCGGACGAGGTTTATTCCACCCCGGGGTCGGTGGTGGTGATCACTCAGGAAAGTATGCGCAAGGCACCGGTGCGTGAGGCGCGGGAGATTTTTAATAATGTTGCCGGTGTGGATATAGCCAACGATGCACAAGACCCTGGTCTGACAGTCAATGTGCGTGGTCAGCAGGAAATGGGCCGGGTAAATGTCAATATTGATGGTGCGCGTCAGAACTACAATCAGCTGACCCATGGCACGGCATCGCGTGTTTATGTCGATCCGGCTCTTTTGGCCCAGGTTGAGGTCGAGAAGTCTGATTTGGCGAAGAATGGCGGCGCGGGTACATCTGCCGGTATCGTTACAATGCGAACGCTCAATACGCAGGATATTCTTGATCCGGACGAAGACTGGGGCGGGAAGGCCAATCTTAGCCGCGGCACAAACCAGTATGACTTTGCCGGTGACGTTGCCGTGGGTGCGCGTGTTTCGCCAAAGTTTGATCTATCTGCGGCAGTTAGCCGAAAAGTTGTCGGAGACTATCGCCCCGGGACGCATAATCCGGGCCTTTATCAGGAAATCGATTCGACGCCAAAGTATGTCGATGTTTACAGTTCGCGCCCGGAATACAGTTATGTCCGGCAAACGTCGGGGCTGGTGAAGGCGAACCTTTTTCTGACTGAAGATCAGGAGTTAAATCTTGGGTACGTCGGGAGCAGCACGTCATACACAAAGTCGAGTGATTCGACGAACAACTATCAGGACCATAATAAAACGGACGTTCACACTGTAACCGCGAAGCATGTTTGGAACCCCGAATCAAACCTGATTGCCATGAATAGTGGCGTTTACTGGACGCGGACAGAGAATCACCAGTTCCGGCCGGCGCGATACAATGCCAGCGGTGCCGTTACGACGGACTCCTTTGATAACCAATACACGCTCGATACGTTGGGCGGTGAGGTGTCAAACAGTAGCAGCTTTGACTTTGACCTAAGCGGCGACGTCGCCAGTCATCTCGGTCTGGATTACGGTGTCGAATATTTTCAGGACAAGGCCAAGACAAGTGCAGAGCTTGGCGGGCTTGGCGGTGCGGGTGCCGCGTATGAAATTGAAGGTGGCACCCCGGCTGGCGAGCGTGACGTTTCTGGTGGCTTTGTTGCCGCCACTTATGACCTTAACAACATGTTCGAGCTCCGGGGTGGCCTTCGCTATGACCGGTACTCACTGAATGGGGATTCCTATTGGTGTGAGGAACAGAACTCTGCCAACCTGTGTGAGGACGGTGGCACACCACTGAATATCGATCTTAGCGAAGATGGGTTTTCGCCATCGGTTGGCGCCAGTGTCAATGTGACCCCGGGAATTCAGCTATTTGCAAATTATCGCCGGAACATGCGTGCTCCGACCATCATGGAGTCAATGATCAAGGGCGATCATATTGGCGACAATGCCGGGCTGCCGTTTTACTCCAACGCGAACCTGAAGCCGGAAGAAAGCGAGACGAAAGAAGTTGGTGTCAACTTCAGCTTTGACAATGTGCTTCGCCAAGGCGACGGGCTCAGGGCAAAGGTTGCTTACTATCGGACCTCAATCGATAACTATATCACCTTGGCTAACGTCCCGCAGCCAACCCCAAAAAGAACGAACCTTGGGGTTATTACGAATACTTCGGTTGAGGCTGAGGCCATCGTCAATTTGACTGACCCGGTATACATCAATGGTACCGAAGCCGAGCTGTCTTACGATGCTGGCGAGTTCTATCTTGGTGGTACGATTTCGATCTCGGATACCGATCTGTCAGGTAACCACAATCCATATGTTCTCGACACAGCATATGATCCCTTTGCCGCGGTAAACTATACCCAATTGGGTGCAACCTATCTTTCCTACAGCGATGTAAATTATGGGACCGCTGATAGGCTTTTCGGGATTTATGCAATTCCAAAGCGAAAATACACGGTCGATGGCGGATTCAGACTGTTTGATCAGGACCTCGTTCTTGGAATGCGGGCGTCATTTGTTTATCCGCAGGATAACTTCGGCAGCAGCAATTCCTCCTCAATCGTCTCTAAGTATTTCAAGTATCGGGTGTTTGATTTCTACAGCTCTTATGAAATCAACGAGAACCTCACACTGAGATTTGCGGTGAACAACATGCTTGATGAGGCCTATGTGCAGGGGACGGGCGGTACATTCGCCCCGGCACCAGGACGAACCGCCATACTGACTTTTAGCGGCAATTTCTAACGTAACGCCGCATCGGCAAGATGTTGAACCCAACCAGGCATGTGCCTGGTTGGGCTTTCGCGCTTCACAGATTAACACACTGATAATAAACAATTTTTCCATTGACTCTTAAAGATAATAAGAGTCATTCTCATAATGCTATTCGCTGAATGGGTAGCTTAATGACAGGAGAAACTGACATGACTATTACGATTGATCTCAACGCGGCATCTTCGGGTGCTGGTGTGGACCTGCATGGTGTTATTGAAGACTTCAACAACAACTTCTCGCTTGGTTCGGGCAACCACGGTACTTTCTATGATGGCTTCGCACCGTCGAGCTATTACGGTGGTTCACAGTTCCTGGCGACTGATCAGGATAGCAGCAGCAGCTACACCGGTTCTGTGCTTGCGACTGCGGGAAGCTCTGACTTCGCTTACGACCTCAACACGCACACGATCGCGGGCAATCTCGACAAGCTGTCCTTTGGTACGACCCTTGGTGTTGCGGACAACGGAACCGAATTTGATTTCACCGATTCGCCGGTTGATATCTCGGGCCTGAACCTGTCCAACAGTGACACCAATGGTGTCCTTGTCGACATCTATTCCGGCAGCACCGACACGCTGGAATCTGTCCTTGATTCGGGTGTTGAAATCAACGGCAGCACCGGTGATGACGTGATCGGCGGTTGGGCAGGTGATGACGTTCTGACCGGCAATGGCGGGGCGGATACCTTTGAGTTCGATACCTCGTCAAGCTTTGGCGACGACACCATCACCGACTTCACCGATGGCACCGACCTTCTTGATATCGACTACAACTCGGTCACCATTGGCGATGATGGCGCAGGCAATGCCGTGATCACCCATGCCAACGGCACCGTCACCCTGACCGGTGTTGATTTCAACGACCTTGATGCAACCGACTTCGTTTAACAAAACGGCCCGTCCCGCAAGCTGCGGAACGGGCACAAGGTCTTGATTGCAGGGTGCCGCATAACAGCGGCACCCACCCCAACCTACCCTAGATAACTGGTGTATCAAAAGCGTGTTTGTCAAAGCATCCCAAAGCCCCACCCAGCCTGCGACGCATTCCGGCCCGATGAGTCGTGCCCTTGGTCCATTGCGCGGTGCCTTTCTGGCCGTCGGCGCGATGAGTGGTGTGTCCAATCTTTTGATGCTGACCGGCCCGCTTTTCATGCTTCAGGTCTATGACCGCGTTCTGGCCAGCCAGAGCATCCCGACCTTGATTGCCCTGATCGGGCTTGTGGTTGGCCTTTATCTGTTTCTAGGTGCGGTGGATGCCCTGCGCGCGCGCATGTTGGTCCGGATTGGCTGGCGGGTCGATGAACAGATCGGGCCGATGGCGCTTGCCAGTACCTTGGACCTGCGTCTGAAAAATGGTCGTGAAAACACTCAGCCGCTTGGTGATCTTGATCAGATCCGGCAGTTCCTTGGCGGTTCCGGGCCGGTCGCGATATCTGATTTGCCGTGGATGCCGCTTTTCCTTGGGATTGTATTTGCCTTTCATCCCTGGCTTGGCGTACTGGCGCTTGTCGGCGGGTTGGTTCTGATTGTTCTGACCCTGATCAGTGAATTTGTAACGCGCAAGAAAGTCGCGCGGATGAACAGTCAGATTGTCAGGCGCAATGCGCTGATTGAAGCCGGACGGCAAAATGCCGAAGCCATTCGTGCCATGGGCATGGAAGATGCCTTTCGCGGGGCATGGGCCAAGCAAAACAATCTGTATTTAAACGACAACACCGCAGTGGGTGACGTCAACTCGACCTTCTCGGCCTATATCAAGGTCATTCGTCTGGCATTGCAATCCGGTGTACTCGCACTCGGTGCTTATCTTGCGATCAAACAGGAAGTCACGCCCGGTGCGATGGTCGCAGCATCGATTTTAACCGCGCGTGCCTTGTCGCCGGTCGAACAGGCCATCGCCAATTGGCGCGGCTTTGTGGCGGCCCGGCAAGCTTGGGGGCGTCTTGATGCGCTTCTGCCCGATATCTCCGATAAAGCGGACACCACAACTCTGCCCGCGCCGACTGAGAGCCTTTCAGTTTCCGGTCTTGTAATCGGCACGCCCGGCAATCAGAAGGCCAGCAGAGACAAGGTTCTTCTGCGGGTTGGCGAGCTTTCCCTGAACGCCGGCGATGGACTTGGCGTGATCGGGCCAAGTGGTTCGGGAAAGTCGACGCTTGGGCGTGCACTTGTTGGCATGGGGGCATTTCGCGGTGGTAGTATCCGTCTTGACGGTGCGGAGCTTTCGCACTGGAACCCGGTCGATCTTGGCCGCCATATCGGGTATTTGCCGCAGGATGTGGCGCTTTTTGACGATACGATTGCACGCAATATCGCCCGGCTGCAGGCTAATGCAACCGACAAGTCCATTGTTTCGGCGGCAAAGGCAGCTGGCGCACATGAGATGATCCTGTCCCTGCCCAATGGCTATGACACCCGGATTGGCAGTGGTGGGGTTGTCTTATCCGGTGGGCAGCGCCAACGCATTGGCCTTGCCCGGGCCTTATTTGGTGATCCGTTCCTTATTGTTCTCGATGAACCCAATGCAAGTCTCGACAGCATCGGTGAACAGGCCTTGCTCCAAGCGGTCAGGGATGCCCGTGCGCGCGGGGCGATTGTTGTTCTGATCGCCCATCGGCCCAGTGCACTTGCAACAGTGAACCTTGCGACCGTTATCCAGGACGGGCGTCAGGTTGCCTTTGGAAAACGGGACGACATCATGCGCAAAACAGTCAGACAGGTGGGAGAAACCGCATGACCAGATTACAGCTTGCGGTCGGACCAAGTGGATCGGCAGATCCCACGGTGATGTCGCCAGTGAGTGCCACATTGCGCAGGCATATTGTTTGGGGTGGTGGGATTGTTGCGGTACTGTTTGCCATCTGTGTGTTGTGGCTTGTTTTTGCGCAGCTTTCTGGCGCGGTGGTTGCCACCGGCAAGCTCGTTGTCGAAAGCAATGTCAAGGATGTGCAGCATTCAGAAGGCGGCATTGTCGGCCAGATCAATGTGAAAAACGGCGACCGGGTTTCGGCGGGCGATCTTCTGATCCGGCTGGACGACACAATGGCACGCGCAAGTCTCGGGATTGTCGAAACACAGTTGTCGGCCTTGATTGCCAGACGCATGCGCCTGAGCGGCGAACGTGATAACCTGCCCACACTTGAAGTACCTGCGGCCTTTATTGATCGCCAGTCGGAGCCGAAGATATCTGAATTGATCACGGCCGAGGTCAGTCTGTTTGCCGCACGCAAGAGCAGTCTGGAAGGCGAAAAGGAGCAATTGCGCCAAAAGCTCTTACAGCTTTCAGAAACGGTTTCCGGCCTGACCGCGCAGAAAAACGCCAATGAGGAAGAGCGTCACCATATCGTTGATGAACTGACCGGGCTTGAAACCTTGTTTGCCAAACAGCTTGTTCCGATCACGCGGGTAGCAGCCCTGCGCCGCGAACGGGCCAGCCTTGATGGCCGGCATGGCGAATTAACTGCCCAGATCGCATCAACACGCATGCAGATATCTGAAACAGAGATGCAAATCCTGCAGCTTGACCGCGATCGGCAGACAGAAGTACTGGGCGAATTGACCGATATCGATCAACAGATTGCCCAATTGATGCAGCGTGAAATCGCCCTGCGTGATCAGCTACGCAGAATTGATATTCGCGCACCCTATGACGGGACAGTTTATCAGATGGCGGTTCATACCGTGGGCGGGGTCATTGGGCCCGGTGATCGGTTAATGGGCATTGTCCCCGATCAGGATGAACTTGTGATCGAGGCACATGTTAATCCGCGTGACATTGAACAAGTCATGCTCGGGCAGGATGCTATGCTGCGTTTTACCGCCTTTAATCAAAGCACAACCCCGGAGCTGAGCGGGCAGGTATCCTTTGTCTCGGCCGACCTGGATCGGGACGAGCTGACCGGGGAGACATTTTATATTGTGCGTGTGAGTATCACCGCAGGTGAAGTCGCCAAGCTTGACGGGCGTGAATTGGTGCCTGGTATGCCTGTCGAGACATTCCTTGCCACCGGGCAGCGCACGGCGCTCAGTTACCTGTTGAAACCGTTGTCTGATCAATTTGCACGTGCTTTTCGCGAGGACTGATCAGATATCGGCAAGGCTTACTCGTTCCATCAATAAGGGAGTCGGGCAAAGAAACCGCCCGGACAGGATGGAAGGATCAGACAATTATGACTGCACAAATCGGGCAACCGACCCGTCTGGAAGAAATTAAGCAATCGACGCGCAGCGACCACCAATCGGTCGATGACATGGTGATGGCTATGGCGCCGTTTGATAGCCGCACCAACTATCTTCGTTTCTTGCGTTTGCAACATATATTTCATGGCAGGATGAAACCGCTTTACGAGGCGCCTGATCTAAATGAAGTCATTCCGGGTCTGGCAAGCCGCAGCCGCTATGTTGCGGTATGTGCCGATATGTCAGATCTTGAATGTGAAGCAAGCGAAGACCGGAGTCGTGAGCCAATCAAGGCCGATGGCGCAGAACGGATTGGATGGCTTTATGTGTGTGAGGGCTCGTCGCTTGGTGCGGCCTTCCTGCTTAAGGCGGCAGACAAGATTGGGTTGCACGAGGAATTCGGTGCCCGCCATCTGGCAGGACATGCGCAGGGTCGCGGTAAGCATTGGCGTGAATTTGTCGAGCAGGTCAATGGCTTGGCACTTGACGCACAGGAGGAGCAAGCTGTCCGTGACGGGGCTGTGAATGCCTTTGCGTTCTTCCGTGGCTTGGTTGTGCCACAGCCTTCGGTTTCAATGCGCCCGGAATCCTTGGGTTGAATGGCGTTAAGAGGTGGTATCCTGACTTGATTTTTGCGTAAACCGGCTGTATAACGCCGCCAAGCTTTTTGTGAATTCTGACAAAGAGTGGGCCCTGCGCCCGCTCTTTTGTGCTTTTTGGGGTATGGCATCGCTTTATGGCTGAGCTGATTGGACAACAGTTAAAAGACCCGTTGATGGCGAAAATCGTTGAGATTATCGAGCCGTCAATCAACGCGCTGGGCTTTGAGCTGGTTCGGGTTTCGATGACAGGTCAGGACCATAACATCCTGCAGATCATGGCAGATCGCCCGGGTGCGAAGGGCAGCATCAATGTTGAAGATTGCGCCCAAATCAGCCGTACGGTTTCTGCCCTGATGGATGTCGAGGACCCGATTTCAGGTGCCTATCACCTTGAAGTCAGTTCCCCGGGTATCGACCGCCCGCTGACCCGTGCCGCGCATTTTGACGTGTGGAAGGGATTTGAGGCAAAGGTCGAACTGGTGATGGCCAAGGATGGTCGTCGCCGTTTCAGCGGTGTGCTGGATGGGATTGAAGATAATGCGGTCGCCCTGATTGTAGATGGCGAACGTGTCTTGTTGCCGTTGGCCGATATCGCAAAAGCGAAATTGGTCCTGACAGATGAATTGATCGCGCACGTCACCGGCGACCGCCGGAATGACGATAACGCAGAATAGAGGTTGGATATGGAAGCAACTTCGGGAATGCCGCGGCCGGAACTTTTGCAGGTCGCAGATGCCGTTGCCCGTGAAAAGGGCATTGATCGTGACGAGGTTCTCGGTGCTATGGAGCAGGCCATTCAGAAGGCAGGCCGTTCCAGATATGGTCACGAGCATGACATTCGTGCCCATATCGACCGCAAAACCGGCGAAATCAAACTCGCTCGTTACATCGAAGTCACCGATGAAATCGAAAACGATTTCACCCAGATGTCGCTCGAACAGGCACGTATTCGTGACGAGAACATCAATCTTGGTGAATTCCTGATTGATCCGCTGCCGCCGATTGATTTTGGTCGTATTGCTGCCCAGACCGCGAAACAGGTCATCGTGCAGAAAGTGCGCGACGCAGAACGCGAACGCCAGTACGAGGAATACAAGGACCGTGCCGACGAAGTTATCAACGGCGTCGTCAAGCGTGTCGAGTTTGGCAACGTTCTTGTCGATATCGGTCGTGCCGAAGCTATCCTGCGCCGTGAAGAACTGATCCCGCGTGAGACGGTTCGTCAGGGTGACCGGGTACGTGCCCTGATCCTTGATGTTCGTCGTGAACAGCGTGGTCCGCAGATCTTCCTGTCGCGTACCCACCCGACCTTCATGGCAAAACTGTTCGCCCAGGAAGTACCGGAAATCTACGACGGCATCATCGAAATCAAATCGGTTGCCCGTGACCCGGGTTCGCGCGCGAAAATTTCGGTTCTGTCCTCGGACAGCTCGATCGACCCGGTCGGCGCCTGCGTTGGTATGCGCGGTTCGCGCGTCCAGGCCGTTGTTGCCGAACTTCAGGGCGAAAAAATCGACATCATCCAGTGGTCGGAAGACCCGGCGACCTTTGTTGTGAATGCTTTGGCCCCGGCCGAAGTCACCAAGGTTGTGATTGATGAAGAAACCAACCGTATCGAAGTCGTCGTTCCGGACGATCAGCTGAGCCTTGCCATTGGCCGTCGTGGTCAGAATGTGCGTCTGGCGTCCCAGCTGACCGGTTGGGATATCGATATTCTGACCGAGGAAGACGAAAGCGAACGTCGTCAGGAAGAAGCACGCAAGCGTGCGGAAATGTTCATCAAGGCGCTTGATGTTGACGAAGTTATCGCCCATCTCCTGGTCGCCGAAGGCTTCACCTCGATCGAGGAAGTCGGTTACGTGCCGCTGGCAGAATTGGCCGAGATCGAAGGTTTCGAAGAAGAAATCGCCGAAGAGCTGCGCAACCGCGCACGCACCTTCCTTGCCGAAGAGGCCGAGCGTCTTCAGAAACGTCGCGAAGAGCTTAAGGTTGCCGATGATCTGGTTGAATTCCCGGGTCTGTCGCTGGCTGTTGTTGTTCGCCTTGGTGAAAACGACGTCAAAAACCTTGAAGATTTTGCTGATCTCGCCAGTGACGAGCTGATCGAATATGTCGGGGATGCCGATTCCATTACCATGGATCAGGCCAACGACATGATCATGGAAGCCCGTCGCAAGCTTGGCTGGTTCGAAGGTCTTGAAGAAGAGACCGAAGAAACCGCGGAAAGCGAAGA
Organism: Thalassospira profundimaris WP0211; assembly: GCF_000300275.1. GTDB lineage: Bacteria > Pseudomonadota > Alphaproteobacteria > Rhodospirillales > Thalassospiraceae > Thalassospira > Thalassospira profundimaris. Next base: position 616,504 of record NZ_AMRN01000001.1, read on the forward strand.
GGCCTAAGGCCGATCGGAGGATGCCATGTCGCATCGTAAAGGCGGCAAGGTAGCCGAGGTTCCGGAACGCCGGTGCATTGTCACCGGCGAAGTCCGGCACAAGGAAGATCTTCTCAGGGTTGTGATCGGGCCGGATGGTTCGGTTGTTCCCGACCTTGAGGAACGGCTGCCGGGACGGGGATTATGGTTGTGCCCGTCGCGGGATGTGGTAAATACCGCCTGTGCAAAGAACGCCTTTGCCCGGGCGGCCCGGCAAAAAGTCGTGGTCGACACCGCACTTGCAGACCGGATCGAAGAGCTGCTGACGCGCAAATGCATCGATCTGTTGTCGCTGGCGCGGCGTGCAGGACAGGCTGTTGCAGGATTTGAAAAGGCCCGTGCCCAGATTGCCGAGGGCGCAGCCTTAGTATTGGCGGCACGCGATGGTGCCGCAGACGGAAAATCAAAGATCGAGGCCAAGGCCCGGGATCTGCCGATTTATTCCGTTCTGGATGCTGCTGAAATCGGCGCGGCCTTTGGTCGCGAAAAAGCAGTACATGTGGCCGTTGCGCCAGGAGGCCTTGCCAATCGGTTGGGGCGTTCGTGCAAACGGCTTGAAGGATTTCGCGCTGTCTGAGATCAGACGAGCGCCAGACGGACAGGACAGGATCGGCGTATGTGCCCGATCCCGCAGGAAATGAGGAAGTTGAACGGATTATGAGTGATCGCGATCAGGAGAAGAAACCGCTGAGCCTCAACAGATCGAAGCTTGAATTGAGCAAGACGGTCGAGGCAGGGCAGGTTCGTCAAAACTTCTCGCATGGACGGTCAAAATCTGTGATCGTCGAAGTGCGCAAGAAGCGTACATTCGAAAAGAACGAATCCGGTCGCTTCCGTGAGGTGAAGAAGGATCTCGTTGAAGAACAGTCCCCGGCAGCAGAAAAGCCGGCACCGGAAGCAAAAAAAGAGCCGGTCGAAGAGCCGAAACCGCGTCCGGCGGTTGATGATCATGGCAATCTGACCGACAGCGAACGCGCTGCCCGTATGGCTGCTTTGAAGGCTGCTGAAGAGCGCCGCAAGCAGGACGAGGCGGATGCGGAAATCCGTGCCCGCGAAGAAGCTGCGCGCAAGGCCGAGGAAGAAGCACGCAAGGCAGAAGAAGCGAAGGCTGCTGCCGAAGCCAAACAGGAAGAAGCACCTGCTGCGTCTGAAAACGACTCTCCTTCTGTGGAAGAAGTCGAACAGCGCCTTGCCGCTTCGACGGCAAAAGGCAAGACCTCCAAGCCGAAGCCGGCTGCCAAACCGAAGGCCGAGGAAACCGTTATTCAGGGCGAACCGGCAGAGCCGCTGGTCCCCGAAGAGCGACGTCGTTCCGCGCCGGCAGATGGAAAATCCAAAAGCCGCAAGGAAATTGACGAGGAAAATGCCCGCGTGGCAGCCCGCAAACGTGCCGAAGAAGAAGCCGGCCGTGCGGCGCGCACCAAGGGTGACGAAGGCCGTCGTCGTGGCAAACTTTCGATCAATAATGCAATGAGCGGTGACGAAGGTGGTCGCCGTCGTTCCATGGCATCGATCAAACGCCAGCAGGCCAAAGCCAAAGCGCGTGCCCAGGGCCCGCAAAAACCGAAGGAAAAAGTCGTGCGTGATGTGGTAATCCCGGACGTTATTACTGTCCAGGAACTGGCCAACCGTATGGCTGAACGTGCCGCAGACGTGATCAAGACCCTGATGAGTCTTGGCGTTATGGCAACGATTAACCAGTCGCTTGATCCGGATACCGCACAGCTCGTGGTCGAAGAATTCGGTCACAACGTCAAACGTGTATCGGATGCCGACGTTGAAGAGTCACTGGTCAGCGTAGATGACAATGACGCGAAGCTGGTTGGTCGTCCGCCGGTCGTGACCGTCATGGGCCACGTTGACCATGGTAAAACCTCGTTGCTTGATGCCCTGCGCTCCACCGATGTTGCCGGTGGCGAGGCTGGCGGTATTACCCAGCATATCGGTGCTTATCAGGTCACCATGGCAACCGGCTCCAAGATCACGTTCATCGATACTCCGGGCCACGCCGCATTTACCGAAATGCGTTCGCGTGGTGCGAAAGTTACCGATATCGTGGTTCTGGTTGTTGCAGCCGATGACTCGGTCATGCCGCAGACTATCGAGGCAATCAGCCACGCGAAAGCGGCTGGCGTTCCGATGATTGTTGCCATCAACAAAATCGACAAGCCGGGTGCAAATCCGAGCAAGGTGAAAACCGAACTTCTTCAGCACGAAGTTGTGGTCGAGGAAATGGGTGGTGACGTGCAGGCCGTTGAAGTATCGGCCAAACAGCGCACCGGTCTGACCGAACTTGAAGAAGCCATTCTGCTGCAGTCCGAGGTCCTTGACCTTAAAGCCAACCCGGAACGCGTTGCCGATGGTGTTGTTGTTGAAGCCCGTATGGAAAAAGGCCGCGGTCCGGTTGCGACCGTTCTGGTCCAGCGCGGTACGCTTCGTACCGGTGACATCTTTGTCACGGGTCCGGAATGGGGTCGTGTCCGTGCCCTGATCGATGATCACGGCAACCGTGTCGCAGAAGCCATTCCGGGTATGCCGGTCGAGGTGAACGGCCTGAACGGTGTACCGTCTGCCGGTGATGACTTTGTGGTTGTTGAAAACGAAGCCAAGGCACGTGAAGTTTCTGACTTCCGTCAGCGCCGTATTCGTGAAACCCAGGCTGCTGCAATGAAGAAATCCGCACTTGAGAACATGTTCTCGCAGAGCGGTGACCTCAAAGAACTGCCGATCGTCATCAAGGGTGACGTGCAGGGTTCTGTCGAAGCACTCATCGGCACCTTGCAGAAACTTGGTAACGAGGAAGTCTCGGTCCGCGTTCTGCATAGTGGTGTCGGTGGCATCAACGAATCCGACGTCACACTGGCGCGTGCATCCAATGCACTGATCATCGGCTTTAACGTGCGTGCAAACCAGCAGGCCCGTGAACAGTCGCGCCGTGACAACGTTGATATTCGTTACTATTCGATCATCTACGATGTTGCAGATGACATCAAAAAGATGCTGTCGGGCATGCTGTCTCCGGAAGTTCGCGAGAAGTTCCTAGGCTATGCGGAAATCCGCGACGTCTTTACGATTTCCGGCAACAAGATCGCCGGTTGCATGGTCACCGAGGGTATCGTCAAACGTGGCGCAGGCGTCCGCCTGCTGCGCGACAACGTTGTCATTCACTCTGGCGAACTTTCGACGCTCCGTCGCTTCAAGGACGAAGTCAAGGAAGTCCGCGAGGGCTATGAATGCGGCATGTCGTTCGCCAAATATAACGATATCCAGTCGGGTGATGTGATCGAGTGCTTCGAGAACGAGGAAATTGCCGTCGAACTGTAAGACGGTGAGGAACTGAAATGGCGAAGCAACCAGCCAAAGCACCAAGTCAGCGACAGCTCCGCGTGGCGGAAGAAATCCGCCAGGCGCTGTCGCAGGCATTGGAGCGTGGAGACATTTACGATCCGGATCTGACACGGCGCCCGGTAACCATTACGGGTGTCAATCTTTCACCGGATATGCGCAATGCCATGGTATCTTTCACCCCGCTTGGCGGCGGAGAGGCAGAAACGTCGATGAAGGCGTTGATGCGTCAGAAAGGTCACCTGCGCAACCATGTGGCCCATACGGTTCACATGAAATATGTGCCTGCATTGCGATTTGTCGAAGACAAGAGTTTTGATGTCGCTGACCATATTGGTGCCCTGCTGCGCGACCCGCATGTTGCGCAGGATCTTGTGGATGACCGGTCGGGCGACCCGGAAGATGAGGACGACTGATGGCGCGTCGCCGTCGCGGTAAAAGCATTAATGGCTGGCTGGCGGTGGACAAGCCCCTGGAGATCACGTCATCAACCGTGGTCAATCAGGTGCGTCGTCTGCTTGATGCCAACAAGGCCGGACATGGCGGGACACTTGACCCGCTGGCGTCTGGTGTTCTGCCAATTGCCTTTGGCGAAGCAACCAAAACGGTTGCTTATGTCATGGATGGCAGCAAAAGTTATCGCGTAACGTTGAAATTCGGCGAAGCGCGCAGTACGGACGATGCCGAAGGCGAGGTTATTGAAACCTCCGACCATCGTCCGACGGAAGACGAAATCAAGGCTGTGCTGGGTGAATTTATCGGTGAAATCCAGCAGGTGCCGCCAAAGTTTTCGGCGATCAAGGTCAATGGCAAGCGTGCCTATGACCTTGCGCGCCGCGATGAAGATGTGGTGTTGCAGCCACGTCCGATTCTGATCAAGGATCTTCGACTGGTCGACATGCCAGATCGCGATCACGCCGTGTTTGACGTTGTGTCAGGCAAAGGTGCGTATATGCGATCTTTGGCGCGCGATATCGCGCTGCGCCTTGGTACCGTCGGCTACATCGCCGCGCTTCGCCGGACTTCGGCGGGGCCGTTTTCGGAAGGGAACGCCATTCCCCTGCAGGAACTGCTGGATATGGACCCGGACGAGGTGATGAAGAAACTGCTTCCGGTTGAGACCGCGCTGGACGACATCCCGGCGCTGGCCCTGACCGAAGTCGAGGCGCAACGCCTTTCCTCTGGCCAGCCCGTCGGGCTGTTGCCGGTAGCAAAGCGCAATGCCCTTGAAAACCCCGTCGTGCAGGACGAAATCGTCTGTACCATGCTCCATGACCGCGCTGTTGCGTTGGCTGAGATCACTGGTGGCGAAATTCGACCTGTGCGTGTTTTTAATCTCTAAAGGCGAAAGGATGCCTGATGTCGATTACTGCTGAACGCAAAGCTGAGCTGATCAAAGAATACGGTCAGAAAGACGGTGACACCGGTTCCCCCGAAGTCCAGGTTGCTATCCTGACTGAACGGATCAAGAACCTCACCGAGCACATGAAAGAACATAACCACGACTTCCACAGCCGTCGTGGTCTTCTCATGATGGTTGGTCAGCGTCGTCGTCTGCTGAAGTACCTGCAGCGCAAAGACCAGTCGCGTTACGAGAGCGTCATTGAACGCCTCGGTATTCGCCGCTGATATCGAACTGCGGCGGAGGGTGACCTCCGCCGTCGTTTTTTTTATTGTTCCGGTGGATCGGAACACGAGAAGCAGGGTCGGATGGGCCGACCCGATGCTTACGCCGGACCCATTACTCATGGCGCTGTCATGTAAGCCTCATGAGTAATGTGTTCGGAACTCGTGTACACTTTCGGGTCCGCCAGAGGTTTGTAAGAGGAAGAGAAAATAATGTTTAATGTCGTCCGTAAGGAAATGCAGTGGGGCAATGCCAAACTGGTTCTCGAAACCGGTAAAATCGCCCGTCAGGCAGATGGTGCCGTTAAGGTTACCTACGGTGAAACCGTTGTCCTGTGTACTGCTGTTGGCGCCAAACAGCCGCGCCCGGATGTCGACTTTTTCCCGCTGACGGTTAACTACCAGGAAAAAGCATTTGCCGCTGGCAAAATCCCGGGTGGCTTCTTCAAACGTGAAGGCCGCCCGTCTGAAAAAGAAACCCTTGTTTCGCGTCTGATCGACCGTCCGATCCGTCCGTTGTTCCACCCGCAGTACCGCAACGACACCCAGATCGTCTGTACCGTTCTTTCGCACGACATGGAAAACGATCCGGACGTGGTTGCCATGATCGGTACCTCGGCGGCCCTGACCATTTCCGGTCTGCCGTTCCTCGGCCCGATCGGTGCTGCCCGCGTTGGTTACAAGGATGGTGAATACCTGCTCAATCCGTCGACCGAAGCGGTCAAGGAAAGCGATCTGGATCTGGTTGTTGCCGGTACCCGTGATGGCGTGATGATGGTTGAATCCGAAGCATCCGAGCTGTCAGAAGACATCATGCTTGGCGCCGTGAAGTTCGGTCACGAACAGTTCCAGGGCGTTCTCGACCTGATCATTGATCTGGCCGAAGAAGCAGCCAAAGAGCCGCGTGAAGTTGCAGAACTCCCGGAAGGCTACGACGCACTGGTCGAAAAGATCGCTGCGCTTGGCACCGAAAGCCTGACCGCTGCTTATGCAAATGTTGTCAAACAGGAGCGTTCGGCCGCTGTTTCTGCTGCCAAGGCAGACATCGTCGAGAAACTTGGCGATGAAGTTCCGGATGCGCTGAAAGGCAAAGTTTCCTCGATCATCAAAGATCTGGAAAAAGACATCGTTCGCGGTGCGATCCTGAAAACCGGCAAGCGTATCGATGGTCGTACCGGTGCTGACGTTCGTCCGATCATGGGCGAAGTTTCGGTTCTGCCGCGCTCGCATGGCTCCTCGATCTTCACCCGTGGTGAAACCCAGGCACTGGCTGTTGTTACCCTTGGTACCGGTCAGGACGAGCAGATCGTTGACGCGCTGGACGGCGAATACCGTGAAAGCTTCATGCTGCATTACAACTTCCCGCCCTACTCGGTTGGTGAAGCTGGCCGCATGGGTTCGCCGGGTCGTCGTGAGATTGGTCACGGTAAACTGGCATGGCGTGCCCTGCACCCGCTGATGCCGGGCAAGGATGCCTTCCCGTACACCACCCGTATCGTTTCTGAAGTCACCGAATCAAACGGTTCTTCTTCGATGGCAACCGTTTGCGCAAGCTCGCTTGCGATGATGGATGCCGGTGTTCCGCTGGCACGCCCGGTTGCGGGTATCGCCATGGGCCTGATCAAGGAAGCCGAAGATTTCGCAGTTCTGTCCGACATCATGGGTGACGAAGATCACCTTGGTGACATGGACTTCAAGGTTGCTGGTACCGAAAACGGTATTACCTCGCTGCAGATGGACATCAAGATCACCTCGGTAACCCCGGACATCATGCAGATCGCCCTGAAGCAAGCCCGTGATGGTCGTCTGCACATTCTTGGTGAAATGGCCAAAGCCCTTCCGGAAGCACGCGGTGAAGTTTCGGGTAACGCCCCGACCATCACCCAGTTCTCGATCCCGAAAGACAAAATTCGTGATGTCATCGGTTCGGGCGGCAAGGTCATTCGTGAAATCTGCGAAGAGACCGGTGCAAAGGTTGATATTGAAGATGATGGTTCGATCACTGTCGCACATACCGACGGTGCAAAAGGCAAGCAGGCCGTGGATTGGATCAAATCCATCGTTGCGGAACCTGAATTGAATCATATCTATGATGGTAAGGTCGTTAAAGCTGTCGATTTCGGCGCATTCGTGAACTTCTTTGGTGCGCGTGACGGTCTGGTTCACATTTCCGAACTGGCACCTGAGCGTGTCAAACAGGTTTCGGACATCGTGAAAGAAGGCGACCAGGTTAAGGTCAAAGTCATCGGTTTCGATGATCGCGGCAAAATCAAACTGTCGATGAAACGTGTTGACCAGGAAACCGGTGCCGACCTCGACGCAGGCGACGCCGAATAAAGCAAACGGGATGCCGGACGACGATAAAAACGCGACGTCGTCCGGCACTCTGCGCGATGCCATAGCATCGCGGGCAAAGGCCGAATGGGAGAGACGAATTTGAAAGCCCTTAAACCGCTCGTCATGTCGGGTAAAGAAGTCTTGCCAGTTATCGAAGGTGGCAAAGGCGTTGCTGTATCGACGGGTAAAAGTTCCGGCGCATGGGCTGCTGCCGGTGGTATCGGGACTTTTTCCGCTGTGAATGCCGATTCTTATGATGAGAACGGCAATCTGGTCCCGATCGAATATGCAGGAAAAACCCGCAGTGACCGCCATCAGGAACTGATTGCCTACGGCATTCGTGGTGGTATTGCACAAGCACAGATCGCACATGAAATGCGGAACGGCGAAGGCCGTTTGCACATGAACGTATTGTGGGAAATGGGCGGTGCCGAACCGATCCTTCACGGCGTTCTTGAAGGTGCCAAAGGCCTGATCCACGGGGTAACCTGTGGTGCCGGCATGCCCTACAAGATTGCTCAGATTTCTGCGCAGTACGGCGTTCACTATTATCCGATTGTCTCGTCAGCCCGTGCTTTCCGCGCATTGTGGCTGCGGGCCTATAAAAAGACCCCGGAATGGCTGGGTGGCGTGGTTTACGAAGATCCGTGGCGCGCTGGCGGCCATAATGGTCTGTCGAATTCCGAAGATCCGCTGGTGCCCGAGGATCCGTTCCCGCGTGTTGCGGCCCTTCGTGAATTCATGAACTCCGTTGGTCTGAATGATGTTCCGATCATCATGGCTGGTGGTGTGTGGTTCCTGCGTGATTTCGAAGACTGGATCGACAATCCCGAAGTGGCCCCGGTGGCCTTCCAGTTTGGCACGCGTCCGCTTCTGACACAGGAAAGCGAGATTTCCGACGAATGGAAACAGCGCCTGACCAGTCTTAAGAATGGCGACGTATCGCTGCATAAATTCAGCCCGACTGGCTTCTATAGTTCGGCCGTGCGCAATGCGTTCCTTGAAGACCTGCATCAGCGTTCTGATCGTCAGGTACGCTATTCGCGTACCGCCGAGGCGGATCTGCATGTCGGTATTCCGCTCGGCCGTCGTGGTCGTCCGATCTATGTGCGTGAAGACGACGCCGACAAGGTCAAGGCTTGGCTTGAAGCTGGCTATACCGAAGGCATGCCGACCCCGGATGACACCATGGTGTTTGTCACCCCGGAAAGCGCACTGACGATCAAGAAAGACCAGATCGATTGCATGGGTTGCCTGTCACAGTGCCAGTTCTCCAACTGGGAACAGCATGAAGGCACCACTGGCAAGCGTGCTGACCCGCGTTCCTTCTGCATCCAGAAGACGCTCCAGAGCATTGCCCATGGCGCCAAAGTCGAAAATGAACTGATGTTTGCCGGTCACAATGCCTATAAGTTTGGCGAAGACCCGTTCTACGCCAACGGCAATATTCCGACTGTGAAGGAACTGGTCGACCGCATCATGACGGGCGACTGATCCTGACATCAGACCAAATAAAAAAGGGCCGGTTTTTACCGGCCCTTTTTGTTTGTTTTTCGCAGTATTTCATCCCGCGATTATAGTTGATCAAAATCAAAGAACAACGCGTCCGGGTTCTTTAGTCTGTCCCCAGCATTCATTAGGGCCATTATGATTTTGGCCCGACCACGACAAAGGGGCATAGCTATGGGACATACATCGCGTCCATATACCAACGCGCTTAACCGGCTCAAGGATGCCAATCTGCGTCCGACGCGTCAGCGTCTGGCACTGGCACGTTTGCTGTTTGATGACGGCCATCGTCATGTCACAGCAGAACAGCTGCATTCCGAAGCCATGAGCAACAATATCAAGGTATCGCTGGCAACGGTTTACAACACCCTGCACCAGTTCACCGATGCGCGCCTTCTCAATGAAATTGTGATTGATTCTGGTCGGTCCTATTTCGATACCAACACCGAACCGCATTACCATTTCTATTGTGAAGAAGACGGCATGCTGTCTGACATCCCGGCAGGTGACGTCAAGATCGACAACATTCCGAACATGCCCAACGGCACGGAACTGGCATCGGTTGATCTGGTATTCCGTCTGCGTCGCAACCAGGCGGCGAAGGACGCAGCCTAAGACATCGCGCAGCCGTTATTTGCGCAAGCCTCGCGCAGGTAACAGGCAGATGAAATCTGACACCTGATCAGTGCAATTGCCCCTGCTCTGCTTGACGGTGGCGGATTTCACGACACATAAAGGGCGGCAAGACCACTTGGTTTTGCCGCCTTATTTTTTGCGACTTTGGCTCATACAACAACGCTGTATTGGGCGAACAATAACAAGGAACAGCGCACATGGCGCTTAAGGGAACACGTACCGAGGCAAACCTGCGCGCGGCCTTTGCCGCCGAGGCACAAACCAATCGTCGTTATCTTTACTTTGCCCAGCAGGCCGACATCGAAGGCTATACCGAGGCAGCCGAGCTGTTTCGCACCGCGGCCGAGGCCGAAACCGGCCATGCGTTCGGCCATCTGGAATTTCTTGAAACGGCGGGCGATCCGTTGACTGACAAAGAACTGGGCACCACCCGCCTGAACCTTGAAGCGGCCATCGCACAGGAAAAGGACGAGGCCGAAACGGCTTATCCCGAAATGGCCCGCATCGCGCGTGAAGAGGGCTTAGAAGATATCGCTGCATGGTTTGAAAGCCTGGCCCGCGTGGAAGCAGCCCATGCAGATCGCATCGAACGTCTTCTTACCCGGATGGGGAGCAAAACGGACGGTGCATAAAGCTGCTTGATCGCCAAAATGTGATTTGTGATCAGCGTCGAAACGCCAGATTGTGCGTAACCTCAACCCTTCGAGTCTAAAAGGGAAAATCAGCAATGTTTGTTGTCTCGCTGAACTACAAGGTTCCGCTTGAACAGGTCGATGCGCATATCGAAGACCATATCGCGTGGCTAAAGCAGGCTTATGCCAAGGGTATGTTTCTGGCATCCGGCCGCAAGATCCCGCGCGATGGCGGGGTTATCCTTGCTAAGGGTGATCGTGCTGCACTTGAAGATGAACTGACCCGCGACCCGTTCCATCAACATGATCTGGCCGATTACCACATCACCGAATTTGACCCAGTGATGGTGGCAGACGGACTTGAGGCGCTTAAGGGCTGATGGCAAACAAGTTGCCTGTCTTAGCGCCCCGCCGCCCCGCGTGCCTAGCCTTCAATCAGTTCCGGGTTGGATGAGTTGTCCTTGAGCGCCACACCCGACAGACCCATCTTGCGCGATTCGACCATCAGATAAGCGATCTTTTTCGCGGCCTTTTCCGGGTTTAATCCCGCCGGGCGAATGTTGGAAACGCAGTTGCGATCTGCGTTCGACCGCCCGCGCCTTGGCCCCCAGGTCAGATAGCAGCCAAGCGAATCCGCGCTCGAAAGCCCCGGGCGTTCGCCGATCAGCATCACGGTCAGCTTGGCGCCCAATGCTGCACCAATTTCATCGCCCAATCCGACACGTGACTGGGTGGCCAGTGTGACCGGGGCGACCGACCAGCTTTCCCCCAAGTGATCAAGGATCAGCTTTAAGGTATTGGCTGCATGGTCATGGGTGGCGCGGGCTGAAAGGCCATCGGCCAGAATGAACGCAACGTCATAGTCCCCGGCATGCTTGCCAAGTGCTGCAACAGAGTCTTCGTCGAGCAACCGGCCAAGATCTGGTCGCTGCAAATATGTCGGGCGATCCGGTGCGGCGGAATGGACATCAAGGATTGCGTGGTCAAGCCCATCAAGCTGATTGCGCACGGAGTTGGGTTCAAAGGCCATATGCACCGAATCCCGGGCGCGTGCATGTGCCATCTGGAATTCAAGCAACCTTTCGGTCGGCAACCCGTCGCCGACCCGGCCAAGGCCGATACGGGCATCTGTGTGGGCACGAAGCGTGTTCCAGGGATCAAGGCCGCTCGGAATTTTCTTGTTGGTCAGATTGCTCATTTAAGCGGCCCCCGACCATGCCAGAAGGTTTTGCGCTGCCTGCCCGTCAAGTTGTGGACGGGTACGGCCATGCTGATCAAGGATTTCCATCTTGCGCAGCCAAGCGGCAAATTCAGGGGCCGGTTGCAGACCCAGTACAGAGCGCAGATACATCGCATCATGGAAGCTTGTGCTTTGGTAATTGAGCATGATGTCATCCGCACCGGGCACCCCGATGACGAAGTTGCAGCCAGCAACTCCCAGCAGGGTCAGCAGATTGTCCATGTCATCCTGATCGGCCTCAGCATGGTTGGTATAGCAAACATCACAGCCCATCGGCACGCCAAGCAACTTGCCACAAAAATGGTCCTCAAGCCCGGCGCGGGTGATCTGTTTGCCATCAAACAGATATTCCGGACCGATGAAGCCGACCACCGTATTGACCAGAAGCGGCGAATATTTGCGCGCGACCGCATAGGCGCGTGCTTCAACCGTTTGCTGATCAATGCCTTCGTGGGCGTCGGCTGAAAGCGCAGCACCCTGCCCGGTTTCAAAATACATCACATTATTGCCGACCGTGCCGCGCTTAAGGCCTTTGGCGGCGTCTTCGGCCTCGGCCAGCATGGCCTGGGTGATGCCAAAGCTTTCATTGGCCTTTTGCGTGCCGGCGATGGATTGAAACACCAGATCGACCGGGGCATTACGTGCCATCACATCAATTGCCGTGGTGACATGGGCCAAAACGCACGACTGGGTCGGGATGTCGATCCTTTCACGGACCTCGTCGATTAGCTTGAGAAGCTCGATCATGGCTTCCGGGCTGTCGGTGGCCGGGTTGATGCCAATCACCGCATCGCCGCTACCATGCATCAAACCATCGAGGATCGAGGCCGCAACACCCGCAGGATCATCAGTCGGATGATTGGGCTGCAGGCGCACCGAAAGATGACCGGGCAGGCCGATCGTATTGCGAAAGGCGGTGACGACATGGCATTTCTTGGCAACCGCGATCAGGTCTTGATTGCGCATCAGTTTTGACACCGCCGCGACCATTTCAGGCGTCAGGCCGGGCGCCAGATGTTTAAGTGCTTCGGGGGTGGCGTCATCACCCAGAAGCCAGTTGCGAAAATCACCAACGGTCATCGAGGAAACCGGGGCAAAGGCATCTGCATCGTGATCATCAATAATCATGCGCGTGACGTCGTCGTCCTCGTAGGGGACCAGTGCCTCGCTCAGAAACCGTTTAAGCGGCACATCGGCCAGCGCAAAGCGCGCCGCGACCCGTTCTTCATCCGAGCTTGCCGCAAGCCCGGCCAGCAAATCGCCGGACCGAAGCGGGCTTGCCTTTGCCAACAGGGTTTTCAGATCGGGAAAGGTAAAGCGTTCAAAACTGAATGGCGCGCCGGTCTGCAAGTTCTGCCTCCTGAAGCATGAAAGACATCGCCAGGGATTTTTGCCCCTGTTCGCAAAGGAAAACAGCGCCAAACATGACGCTGTTGCGATGCATGATCATCATTTGTCCATGGAACCAGAAAATGCCTCAAATGCAAAGTTTTTAATCACAGGGAAAGGCGCGCCTTTCTATTGTGCAGCCTGTGCGACCTCCGTCAGGGTCTTGCGCGCCGTGGCCGTATTGTGCCGACTGTTGGTTTCATCACTCGGGCCGCGCAGGACGATATGCGGATGGCCAAGCGAATTGAGTTCGACATGCCCATCAACCTGATAGACATCGCGCAGAAGGTCGCTATCGATGACATCAGAACACGGACCGAATGCGACCATCTTGCCATTGCGGATGGCCATGGCCTGATCGCAATATTGCAGGGCGTGGTTGAGGTCGTGAATGGCGATCAGGACAATGATGTTCTGCCCTTTGGCGACATCGCGCATAAAGGACAGGACTTCCATCTGGCGATGCAGATCAAGTGCCGATGTCGGTTCATCCATCAAAAGGATTTTCGGATCACGCACCAATGTCTGGGCGATGGCCACCAACTGGCGTTGCCCGCCGCTAAGCTCGCCCAAGTTACGCGCGGCGAGATCGCCAATACGAAGGGCGGCCAGAATATCATCAATACGTGCCAGTTCATCTGCCCGCACGCGCAGGCTTGATCCCTGCTTGGCGGCCAGAATGATCGATTCATAGACCGAAAGCACCGCGGTTGAGCCGGTATCCTGTGGCATATAGCAAATCGTATTGCGTTCCTTGCGGTGTGATCCGAGGTCAACAATACCATCGCCCTTTGCAAGGCCGGCCACGCGGCGAAACAGGCTGGATTTGCCGGCCGCATTCGGGCCGATGACGGCAGTTACGGTGCCTGGCTGGATGGTCGGCGTGGTAACATCAGATACCACCTGCACCTTGCCATAACGAGTTCCGATATTTTCGAGACGCAGCGTTACCATGATTTCCTCCGACTTGCGAAAATCAGCGAGAAGAAGAAGGGTACACCGACAAGGGCGGTAATCACCCCGATGGGCAGGATGGCGCCTGGGATCAGCAGCTTTGACAACACGGACGTTGCCGACAGGATCAGGGCTCCGCACAGGATCGATGCCGGCAGGAAGAAGCGTTGATCTTCACCCACCAGCATGCGGGCAATATGTGGCCCGACAAGCCCGATGAAGCCGATGGTGCCGACAAAGGAAACCGGAATGGCAGCCAGAAGGCTGACAATCAGCATGGTGCGCAGGCGAAGCCCCTGCACATTCACCCCAAAGCTTTCCGCCTTGGCATCGCCCAGACGAAGGGCGGTCAGTGCCCATGCCTGACGGGCAAACAGCGGAATGGCGATAACGACCGCGATGGCGGTCACCGCCACCTTGGTCCAGGTCGCCTTGACCAGTGACCCCATCGTCCAGAATACAACGGCCGCAAGGGCCTGTTCACTTGCCAGATACTGCAAAAGGGCCAGAAGTGCATTGAAGGTGAAGACCAGCGCAATGCCAAGTAGCACGATGGTTTCAACCGTCACGCCACGCATGCGGCTGAAGAAATGAATGATCAGGGCCGTGCCCATCGCCATGATGAAGGCATTGAGCGGAATGATGAATTCCACAAAGGCCGGCAGAAGGGCGACCCCCAGTACAAGTGCCAGTGCCGCGCCAAACCCGGCGGCGGCCGAAATGCCCAACGTAAACGGGCTGGCCAGCGGATTGGCAAGGATGGTCTGCATCTGTGCGCCAGCGGTCGACAGCGCCGCGCCCACGGTCAACGCCATGAGGGCGACCGGCATGCGGATATCCCAGATCACCACGCGTAACTGATCAGTCGCGGAGGATGGATCAAGCAGGGTGGCGATCACGTCGGATAATGGATAGTTCGCCGGACCCGTTGCCAGATCGATGGCAAATGAAAGAAACAATGCGCCCGCCATTGCAAGCAGGAGCATGAAACGACGCAGGGAGCGTGCCTTGTAATGCACGCTCCCGGCTTCGATACTGAGTTGGTTGGTCGTCATTAGTTTGTGGCTGTATCGCTGATCGAGATGAAATAGCCCGGCTGGTAATCCAGCGGCAGGAAGCGTTCGTGCAGTTCCTTGAAGGTTGCTTCCGGATCGATATCGGCAAACAGGTCCGGGTGGAACCATTTTGCCATCTGTTCGATCACTACGAACTGGTACGGGCTGTTATAGAACTGGTGCCAGACAGCGTGAATTTCGCCGTTCTCGACGGCCTTGATGCCGGTGAAGGCCGGGCGTTCCATCAAGCCAACCAGTTTGCGGCGTGCTTCAACCATATCGGCATCCGGGCCAAGACCGACCCATGCACCACCCGGGGAATAGGCTTCCCAGCTGGCACCGGTGCCAACGAACTGATCGGGGTTGGAGGCCACAACCTGTTCCGGGTTGATCGTGCCAAAGGTGCCCGGAATGATGGATGCTGCGATGTTCACGCCGCCAGCCATTTCGACCATCGTGCCGAAGTTCTCGTTGCCAAACGACATGCAGCATTCATCGGAATAACCCGCAGCACGTTCAATGAAGACCTGTGGTTTTTCCGGATTTGCCTTGGCAATGCGATCGGTCACGTTCTTGATGCTGTCAGAACGGAATTTGATGAATTCGGCCGCGCGATCTTCCTTGCCGGTCAGTTGGCCAAGGATCTTCATGCTGGTGTCGGTGTTTTTCATCGGCGCTTCGCGGAAGTCGATATAGACCAGCGGAATGCCAACAGCAGCCAGTTTTTCGTCAAAACCGCCGTCTTCGGTGGCAGCCTTGGCTTCAAGGTTCATGATCACGACATCCGGATTGACCGAAATGGCCTGTTCGATGTCGAACGTGCCGTCTTTAATACCGCCAAAGGTCGGAATGTCGTCAATGCGCGGGTATTTCGCAGCATAGATGTCGTAGGTCTGCGGATCAGCCTTTTTAAGGTCGTCGCGCCAGCCGACAACGCGCTGGAACGGGTCTTCACTGTCGAGTGTCGCCAGACCATAGATCAGGCGGCCTTCGCCCAGAATGACCTTCTGAACTGGTACTTCGACTGTAACTTCACGTCCGGTAACGTCGGTCACCGTGACCGATTCTGCTGCCTGTGCGGTACCTGTGACCAGCATGGTCAGAGCAGCAAATACACCCAAAAATTTCATTCCCGTTCCCTCAGATTAGGATTGCCTGTCGAGCGATTTATCAGTTATTGAGAATGAAAATCAATCTTTTTCGCAATGATAATGCAAATCATTTGTTTTTAGTGATTGCGCAATTATCGCTGTGAGATTTAACTAGCCCGCAGAAATCCGGGTATTCCGCCAAGAGAGCATCAAGACCATGAATCAGGCCAGCAACTTCAACCTGCGCGAAGAGATCAAGGAATATTGGTCAATGCGTGCAGCCACATTTGACGAGCAACCCGGCCACGAGATTTTCTCGGAAGCCGAACGCAGCGCGTGGCATACCTTGTTTGAACGTCATTTCGGCAAGGGCGATGGGCGCAAGGCGCTTGATCTGGCAAGTGGCACCGGGGTTATCAGCCATCTGATGCATGATCTTGGATTTAACGTGACCGGCATGGACTGGTCCGAAGCGATGCTTGAAAAGGCGCGCGCCAAATCAAGGCAACGCGGATCAAAAATCACATTTCTGCTGGGCGATGCGGAAAATACCCTTGAGGCAGACGACAGTTATGACGTGATCGTCGCCCGTCATCTGGTCTGGACGCTGGTTGATCCGGCGGCGGCCTTTGCCGAATGGTTCCGTGTACTGAAACCCGGTGGAAAGCTTCTGGTGGTTGATGGTGATTTTGTCTCCCCGACCTGGGCGACGAAATTCAACAAGGCGATGGCGGGTTTCCTTGAAACCCTTGGTTTGCGAAAACCGGTTGAGGCGATTGCACAGATGCAGACCCATCAAGATATTCTGGCCCGCGTGCACTTCTCAAACGGGGCACGTGCCGAAGATGTTGCATTCATGCTGCGCCAAACCGGGTTCGATCCGATTGCGGTGGATTTCGATCTGAAACGCATTCACAGCGCGCAGAAAAAACACATCAGCTTCGCCAAGGGCTTGGAGCGCGGTGCACAGCATCGCTATGCCATCTGCGCGCAGAAACCGTTGGAAGCTTAGGCTGTTTACAAAACTTGGGTTTGGCGGACCGGTTCGGTCACGACTTCGGTCTTGACCGAATTGGCCAGAAAACAAGCTTCGTGGGCGCGGTGATGCAGCTGATCCTCAAGCACAACATCAGGGGCTGTGCCACCATAGGTGACCTTTGGCTTCAAGGTGACCTTGGTGATCATGGTCTTGCCATCAAGCGTTTCCATGATGCCAGTGGCGTCATCGTTATAGGCATCAATCAAAAGCCCGGCATCGGATGCGAAATGCAGGAAAAACAGCATGTGGCAGCTTGAAAGGGCTGCGACAAAGGCTTCTTCCGGGTCGACATTTTCTGCTAACGAATATGGCACGGGCACCACATGCGGGGATGAGGATGCCGGGACTTCGACCCCGCCATCAAAGCGCCAGACATGACCGCGCGAATAGCGGCGATCGGTGAAAACCTCGCTTTCCTTGCGCTTCCAGATCACTTCTGCGCCAAAACTGCTCATGGTGGGGCTCCTCGGTCTTCAGGACTTATCAATCGGGATCAGGCTTCCGGCGGTGACGCCGATATGGGTGGTCAAAACCTTACGCGCGGTCGCAATGTCCCCGGCCTCAAGGGCGGCGAGGATTTGCTTATGTTCTTCATAGAATGCGCTTCGCGGTCGTGACCCCTTGGGTTGCAGGGCGTAGGCACGTTTGGCCTCTCCGCGAAATCCATCGATCATCGACAGCAGCCTTTGATTGCCGCATGCGCCATACAGGGTCGCGTGGAATTCCTGATCAAGCGCTGCCAGCATGTCGGGATCTTCTTCTTCAAACAGATCTTCGTTAAGGCGACGCGCCTTACGCAGTGCTGATGGGCTCAGGTTAGGTGCAGACAGCTCAAGCGCGCTGACTTCGAGCGAAATGCGAATCTGACAAAGCTCGTGGACGTCTTTGCTGCGCAATCCAGTAACGGCAAGACTTCTATCCGGGCGTTTTTCGAGCAAACCGGATTCGTGAAGCCGTTCAAGGGCGTGGCGAATCGGCTGGCGACTTACGCCAAAGCGCGCGGCGAGATTTTCCTGCTTAAGCACCGTACCGGGGGGCAAGCTACCAGCTTCGATCTCTTCGCGAAGTGCTGTTGTGATCAAGTTTGTATCCATGGATTCAAACTATGATGAGTCAGATTTTTCGTCAAGAAAAACAGAGCGCAGTATCACTCTGCGGGGATGGCTTCTGTATGAGCGTCCTGCAGGTCGCAGTGGCTTTGCACAAAGGCGATAATCCGGTCATGTGCGCCGTCGATGTCTTCGTTAACAATGCCGTGACGATCGGATTCCAGCATCTGGACATCAATGTCGTTTGCGTTGGTTGCCAGACGCCGGATCATGGTTGCGCTGGCCGGATCGACAACCTTGTCGCCATCACCCTGCAGGATCAGGGTTTGGCAATCGAGATCGGGCAAGCGCCGCTGCATCTCGGCCACGGTTTGGCGCAACTGATGCAATCCGCCGATTGGAATGTTGCTATAATTGATCTCGGGATGCTCGGACTCGTTGGGCCGGAAACTGAGCAGTTCCTGCGCGGATGGCATCCATCCCATCAGTTTGTTCGCACCATAAAGCAGTGGCACAAACATCAGATTGCGGTTACGGAATTTAAGTGGCGTTCCGGCAAGGACAAGTGCCCGCAGTTTTTCAGGGTGATCAGCGGCATGAATGGCCGACAGGGCCCCACCGGTTGAAAACCCGACAATGATCACCTGATCGCAAAACGGGGCCAGGATTTCATAACCACGCCGGACCGATGCCAGCCAATCGGTCCATTTGCGTTTTTGCAACTCATGGGGAGATGTGCCGTGCCCGGCAAGTCGAACCCCCATCACTGCATGACCCATGGCAGCAAATCTTTCGCCCAGTTCGCGGAGCTCCGCCGGGGATGCCAAAAAGCCATGCACAAGCAACACGCCACAGGTAAACTGCTTTTGTCCGTTGGGCAGCAGCAAATAGGGGCGGCTGTCAGCCGTTGCGGTTTCCTGGGCGTTGATTGCGTCATATTTCGGTTTCTGGAACTTGGTGTGGTTCCACTGCCAAGCCAGAACTTCATCATCAAAACGGCGATGGGCAATATCGGTCGGGCTCAGGTGGTCGACCTCGATCCGCGCGCGTTCAAGGGCCTGCCAAGCGGCATGGATCGGGGCCATTTCGTTGGCATAGACCATGATGGGGTTGTCCATGCGGATCTGATCAAAGGTGGCCTCAGCCTGCAATTTTGGCAGGAAGCAATATTTCTGATCGCGACGTTCAATCAGGCCAAGCTGAACCGCACTGTCGATGAAGAACCGGATTTGCGGACAATTGAGCTCAAAAATACCGACATAGTCCGCCGGATTGCGCATGCCGCGATGCAAATGGACGTTCTCGGCCTGCTGGATGTTCTTGATCGCGAGATAAAGTGTTCTGTCAAAGTGGCTTATATCAACTTCGGTTACACCATCCTCAAGCCACATCATGATCAGGCGCGATGCCAGGTGGCTGACATTGATCGTCAGATTGGAATACATCACCGACATGCAATGATCGCGCAGCGGCTTGATATGCCGGGTGATGGCAAATTGCGGGACGCGTTCGGTGATCTTTTCAAGGGTCTTGGCCGGTTTGAACAGATCATCAATGCAGGTGGCCTGCTCAACCCGCTTGGCAAGCAGCCTGCGGTCCAGCCAATTAAACTGATCGCGCGGATTGACCGGATCGCCCAACCGGATGTCCATATCGGTCTTCTTGAACATCAGATTGCCTTCGATGATCATTTCCTCGGCCATTTTGGGGCTCAGCCCGCCGGTAAACATGTCAGCTGCGCGTGCCAAAAGGTTCTGATCAACGCGCAGCGGATGGAAGGTAATGTTGGCCGGAAACATCAATGTTGGCTTGGCAAGGCTTGTGCGAAGGTCATCTTCACTGCGTTCCAGAAGGTCGGCCCAACGGTTGAGTTCGTCGGCTTTACCCCGATCAATCAGGGTGGATAGGCCGATCTTGAAGCCATCAATGCAAAGCCCAAGCAAGGCCGCACCGGTATGGTGGGCGCGCCTGGTATCTGCCGATCTGGAATAGACGCTGTAATCAGGACGTTTGGGGTGTGGCCGTATATCGGTCAAAACCCGGCGATCCTTGACCATGCCGCCTTCGGGAAAGACCACGACCTTGCCGCCACGCAGGACTTCCTCGGCCAGAAACGGCAACAGGCGTTCATAGTTATTGGGAACCCCGCCAAGCGCCCGGAGATAGCGCGAAAAGGTATTGTCCTGGACAAAAAACTCGCCCGATGCGATCGACCGGCAATAGACCCCGGTTTCAAGCGCGATCAGGTATTGCGGGATAAAGGTTTCAAACCGGGCGAAGTGATTGAACATGAAAATGTCGCCCTGCGACAAATGGTCGCGCGGCCCGTGCATCTTGATGTTGATATCGATATTGGCCCGCAAAGCCGTCATCGCGCGAAGGGTCCATTCGCAGGTCTTCGGATTGATGGCGAACTTTTCACGTTCGATATCGCGGAATGTCTGAACCATGCGTGGAAATATCCCGGCCGGAGGTCTAACCCAGTATAAGGCGTTGGTTTCTTGGACGATTTTATCAGTTTTTTATAAGGTGTCGGTTAAGATAGATATGTGTTGCAATCCCCGGTTTTGGAAGGCTTGCAATCTTCGATTTGTCACGAATTGGTGTCAGAACGGCACGTCTTTCGTATAATGAAAGATCGGCGTGCTAGTCTGCCCGCTGGTTTCCATCAAATCCGGGCCGGTCATATCCTCTGCCACCCATATGATGACCGCAACCCCGGTTTGTGATCGCCCACCCATGATTGGAGGCCTTGTGCCCGTTCCCGACCCTGCCCCAGATCCATCCAAAGGCTCGGACCAAAACAATCCTGATTCTGCACCCGCCTCTGATCAGGATGGCGGACAAAGATCGATTTTTTCCGATCGGAATTTCGTGCTGTTTCTTGTCGGGCAATGCATCACGACACAAGGATTGTGGATCCAGAAAATCGCCATGTCCTGGCTGGCATGGTCGTTGACCGGATCGGCCTTCTGGACCGGGGTCATTGCCGCGCTTAATTTTGCCCCGGCCTTCTTCCTTGGGCCGATTTTCGGCGTGATGGCCGATCGGGTCGATTTGCGACGCACGGCCATGCTGCTTAATCTTGGGCAGGCTGCGGTTTCCTTCCTTTTGATGGGACTGTCCTATGCCGACATGATGACGTTGCCTTGGATGGTCGCACTTGCCGGATCGATGGGAATTCTTGGCAGTGCGATGACGCCGATCCGGTTGTCGCTGGTGCCGGTGATTGTACCGCGTGCCTTCATGAATCGCGCGGTCGCCTATGCGGCGATGAATTTCAATATTTCACGTCTGGTCGGGCCTGCGGTCGGTGGGGTGGTGATTGCCACCTGGGGCACCGGCGCTGCCTTTATGATCAACGCGATCAGTTATCTTCCGATGGTGTTTGTCATTTCGGTGGTCACCATTCACATGGAACGCGCGCCCGATGCCAAAAGCCGCCGTATCTGGACATCGCTTGTCGACGGGGCAAATTATGCACTCAATCATCCGATGATCCGATCGGTTCTGGCGCTGTCCTGCTTTGTCTCGCTGGTCGGGACCGGCATGGTTGAACTGATGCCGGTTTTTGCCGAGGCTGTTTACGATCGCGGGGTCACGGGTCTTGGCATGCTGGCATCAAGTGCGGGGATCGGGGCGGTGACATCGACCTTTATCCTGTCGCGGATTTCATCAGATGCCATTGCCTATCAAAGGGTTACGATTATCGGTGCGTTTGCCGCCGCCGTCGGCATGACCGGCCTTGGTTTTGCGCCGTGGTACGAGCTTGCCGTGCCGTTGGTTGCCCTGACAGGCGGCGGTCTGACCCTTGTCGGGGTGGGATCGCAAACAGCCTTGCAGCTGACGGTTGATAATCGCCTGCGGGGTCGGGTGATGAGTTTCTGGAGTGCGACCAGCTTTGGTGGCATGGCGCTGGGCGGGACGCTTCTTGGCGCGATTTCAGAGGCCGGTGACATTCAATATACGGCGCGTGGTTCTGGCGTTTTGATCCTGTGTGCGGCGTGTGTCGGGCTTTGGCGGCTTTATCGCATCGGGGCGCTGGCGCGTTCGGGTGCATTGCGGTAAAGGATTGTTAAGGCCTGCCGACCTATGGTGGCTCATTGTGAGAGGATCGGGGATTTCCAGATGCGTTTGCTTGGTATTGTCGGACTGTGTTTGTTGCTTTCGGCGTGTTTTAGCACTGGTAACTCGGCACCACGTGCGTCCGGCCCGATGCCAAGTGACACGGTTCAGACTCTTGCTAGCGTCAATCTGCCGTCCTCACGCCTGAACAGTTTCGCCCCGACCAACAAGTTCCTGCAATGCGTGCCCTATGCCCGCGAAGTATCCGGTATCGAGATTTACGGCGATGCCTGGACATGGTGGGCGCAGGCCGGGCAGAAGAACTTCCAGCGTGGTAACCGCCCGCAAATCGGTGCCGTTCTTGCGCTTCGCAAGACATCCCGTCTTAAACTGGGCCACGTTGCAGTGGTTTCAGCCATCCTTGATAGCCGCAAGATCCTTGTCAATCATGCCAATTGGGGCAGCGATTCGCGCACCCGCGGCAAGGTGCATTACCGCCAGCCGGTTGTTGATGTGTCCCCCAGCAATGACTGGTCCGAAGTGCGGATGATGAACACGCTTGGTACATTCGGCAGCATGTATCCAGCCCACGGCTTCATCTATCAGCCGCGCGAGACTGCAGAGGCGAACTAAGCCATTGGGCTGCAGGCGCCCCGCTGGCGCCAAAAAATCTCCCGACATCACGAAAGAAAAGTGGCGAAGCCCCCACGGATAGAGAGCTTCGCCAATTAAACCCGTGCGGGCGGCACGGGTTCGGGGGTTGAACCCGACAAGGCTTGCCGAAAGCGCCTTTCTGGCAGAGCAGGACCACTGCGCGATGCGATTTCGAGCATCTGTTTCGATACTGATTACCAGCACGGCGAGGGATCGCTGATCCCTCTGGCACGCCTTGAATACAAATTATCTATAAAATGACGTTTTCTATGATAATTACGCCGGGATCGAGTGCTGAAATCAACTGCAAAATCGGCAGAAAGGTGTGATTCTTCACTGAATCAACATCCAATTAACCTAAATATCTGATTTTAAATAATAAATATTATCTATAAAAATGAGGCGTGAGTGCGATAGAGGCGGCTCAGACGCGAATTTTCTATGCGTGTCGTCCTGAATCGGCGCTTTCGCGCGTCGTTCCGCCCCTTTGGGGACGTAAACCGGGAAGGCATGGAGAAAATTGATCTTTGGGAAGTGTCGTCAGGCAGGGGTTTGCGGGCGTGCTGTTTTGCCGGATTTATTGCCAATCCATTTCACATGCCGCGCAAGGGTGGCGGCAGCGACATCAATCTGATTGCTTCTGAGCGCGGCAAGGATCGCGCGGTGGTCCTGATCGGTCGGGGCTTCCCATTCCATGCGAAAACCCGAAAATAAAAATCGCGCACTGGCGGCATGCAGATCATCAATCGTCGCAAGCAACCGAGGCATCCCGCAAGGTTCCAGGATGACACGGTGAAACGCTCTGTTGGCCTGTTCCCATCCATGGACATCAGTGGCATTTTCGCCTGCGCGGTTATGGGCCTCTGCCACATCAAGAATTTCAGGGGTCAAATGCGGGGCAGCTTGGCGCAGTGCCAGAACTTCGAGGGACGCCCGCATTTCAGCAACTTCGCGTACCTCTGCAACATCGAAGCTGGCAACCCGGACGCCGCGCCGTGGTTCACTGACCGCTAGGCCTTGTGCCTCCAGCCGACGAAACGCCTCACGCACCGGAACGTGGCTGGCGCCAAATTCCTCGGCGAAGTGGTCCTGGCGCAGTTTCATGCCCGGTGCGAATTCGCCCGAAATGATCCGTTCCGCCAGTGCCCGGGTAATGCGCCCTGCGACCGTGGTGTCTATGGTGCTCTTTGTCATGTTTTATAGATAATTTGTGACAACTGATTTGTCGACCTGATTGATGTGCGACAATGTTGTGCGCTGCAATATATTCTAGAAACATTGCAGTTCCCCACATTGCCAACAGCGGCTCAGAGGGTGTCATCATGATGGAACAGACTGCCAAACGCGATAATCCCCAGATTGACCCGTCCCTGCTTGAGACAGACCCGAAAACCGGGCTTGCGCAAGACGAGGTAGACCGGCGGACTGAGAAGTTCGGCGAAAATCGCCTGAAGGATGATCAAACCAGCGCGCTTAAAAAGCTTTTGTCGTTCTTCTGGGGGCCAATCCCGTGGATGATCGAAGTTGCCGCCATCCTTTCGGCTGTGGTGCAGCATTGGTCGGACTTTGCGATTATCATCGTGATGCTGTTGCTCAATGCCGGAGTCGGCTTCTGGCAGGAATTCAAGGCGGACAACGCCATTGCTGCGCTCAAACAGCGCCTTGCGCCGGATGCACGCGTCTTGCGCGATGGTGCTTGGTCGGATCTTCCGGCCCGTGAACTGGTGCCAGGCGACATTATCCGCATCAAGCTTGGCGATATCATTCCCGCCGATGCCAAGCTGCTTTCAGGGGACTATTTGCGGGTTGATCAATCCGCCCTGACCGGTGAGTCGCTGGCGATTGATAAGAAAATCGGCGATGAGGTCTATTCCGGTGCCATTGCCCGACAGGGGCAGATGACCGCAATGGTTACCGCGACCGGCATGGCGACATATCTTGGCCGGACGGCAAGTCTGGTCAAAGGTGCCGGCAAACAATCGCATTTTCAGCGCGCGGTTCTGCGCATTGGCAATTTCCTGATCCTGATGACGCTGGGTCTGATTGCGTTGATCATGACCGTGGCCCTGCATCGTGGTGATCCGTTGATGGAAACCTTGCTGTTTGCCTTGATCCTGGCGGTGGCGGCGATTCCGGTGGCCTTGCCAGCGGTTCTTTCGGTGACACTGGCGGTCGGGGCGGAAAAGCTGGCGCAGATGAAGGCGATTGTATCAAGGCTCGTCTCGATCGAGGAACTTGCCGGGATGGATATCCTGTGTTCTGACAAGACCGGGACATTGACGCAAAACCATTTAACCGTCGGAACCCCGGTGCTGATTGATGCCAAGGATGAAAGCGATCTGATCCTTACCGCCGCACTGGCATCAGAGGCCGACAGCCACGATCCGATTGATAGCGCGGTCTTTGCGATCCTTGGCAATCGCGCAAAGCTTGATGGCTATGACATCACCAGTTTCCGGCAGTTTGATCCGGTACGCAAACGGGCCGAGGCGGAGGTTGCGTATGATGGCCAGACCATCATGGTCGCCAAGGGGGCCCCGCAGGCGGTTCTGGCTTTACTGTGTGAGGATGAGATATCGGATATCGAAAGTGTCGCGGCTTACCGCGCGGTGATGGATGCGATCAAAACCATGGCAGAGCACGGATACCGCGCGCTTGGTGTCGCCCGAACCGATAAAGACGGCAATTGGCAGTTTATGGGACTGCTGCCGCTGTTTGATCCGCCGCGTGAGGACGCGGCATCAACCATTGCCGAACTGCGCAACAAGGGTGTCGATATCCGCATGATCACCGGCGATCACGAGGCAATTGGCCGTGAAGTCGCAGGTCAGCTTGGATTGGGGCAAAACATCCTGCCCGCCGATGCGGTGTTTGATCGCAACAATCAGGCGCTTGATCCGGTAATGATCGAGCAGGCAGACGGCTTTGCCCGGGTCTTTCCTGAACATAAATACGCGATTGTTCGTCAGTTTCAGGATCGCGGCCATATTGTCGGCATGACCGGCGACGGGGTGAACGACGCCCCTGCCTTAAAACAGGCCGATATTGGCATTGCGGTTTCAAATGCCACCGATGCGGCGCGGGCGGCGGCCGATCTTGTTCTGACCGCGCCGGGCATTTCGGTGATTACCAGCGCGATTGAAGAATCGCGACGTATTTTCGAGCGCATGGGCAGCTACGCCACCTTCCGGATTTCTGAAACGATCCGGGTTTTGTTGTTCATGACGATTTCAATTCTGGTGTTTGATTTCTATCCGGTTACGGCGGTGATGATCGTGTTGCTGGCGTTGCTCAATGACTTCCCGATCATGATGATTGCCTACGATAATGCCGAGGTTGCCGAACACCCGGTGCGATGGAATATGGGCAATACGCTCACCATGGCATCCCTGTTGGGTGCTATCGGCGTGACATCATCCTTTGCCTTGCTTTGGGTGTCGGAAACCTGGCTGCATTTGCCGCCGGAAGAAGTCCAGACACTGGTGTTCCTCAAACTTCTGGTGGCGGGGCATCTGACGATTTACCTGACCCGGCACAAAGGCTTCTTCTGGCAGAAACCCTATCCCAGCATGAAGCTGTTTCTGGCAACCGAGATCACCCAGATCATCGGCACGCTGGCGGCTGTCTATGGCTGGTTTGTGCCAGCGATTGGCTGGTACCACGCGTTTGTGGTTTGGGGATATGCGCTGTGCTGGTTTGTGGTGGCGGGCTGTATCAAGGTTTGGGTCTATCGGCTTCTGACCCATCGCCATCACAGTCATCACAGCCATCTGGCCCGGGTTGAAGGATCGCTTCATCGCCACCGATAGGATCGGAACATCCACAAACAAAAAGCCGGACCATTTGTTTGGCCCGGCTTTGGGTGTTCGTATTCAAGGTGCTTATTCTGCGGCGATATCGCAATGTTCGTCGGGCATGTCGGCAAAGGCATCGCGAAGCGCATTCGACCAAGCGTCAGATAGTGCGCGGAAGCCCCTGTCCTCGGCCTCGATCCGGCGGATCTCAGAAAATTTGCAAGCGTCATCTGGCAAAACAGCCAGATCAAGCGGCATACCAACTGACAGGTTGGAGCGCAGCGTTGAATCCATCGACAACAATACCGCTTTCACTCCGTCCTGAATTGGTGTGTCGGGCGTGATCACACGATCAAGTATCGGCTTGCCGTATTTGTGTTCGCCAATCTGGAGGTAAGGTGTATCGGATGTGGCTTCGATGAAATTACCCGCGGCATAAACCAGAAACAGGCGTTGGTCGCCGCCCTTGCGCTGACCGCCAATCATGATCGAGGCAGCACTGCTTTCATGATGCTGTTCAAGAGTGTCGTGGTATTTCAGCTGTACCTTCTGCATGGCTTCGCCAACCAGTTCGGCGACGCGGAACATGCTTGGTGCGCTCAGGATGCAGTTGCCCGGCTCGGTTTCGGGATCGTCGATGGCCTCGTGCAAGGTGCTCATCACCGCTTGGGTAATGGCAAGGTTGCCGGCTGAAAGTGCGACAATCGCGCGTTCCCCGGGGACTTCCCAGGTGAACATTTTGCGATAACGTGAAATGTTATCAAGGCCCGCATTGGTCCGCGTGTCCGAAAGGAAAACCAACCCTTCGTTCAGCATCAACCCGACACAGTAGGTCATCTTTTTGTAGTCCGACTATTGTTGTGACTGCGCAATGACGACTGTTACATCCAAATCTTCGTTTCCGCCACCAGTATGTACGCCCCGGATCGGGGTGGCGACCTGACCATCAAGTCCTGATCCAAGCCGGATATAACTATCCGTCGGGCAGCACTTGTTGGCCGGATCAAACCCG
This sequence comes from Thalassospira profundimaris WP0211, assembly GCF_000300275.1. Classification (GTDB taxonomy): domain Bacteria; phylum Pseudomonadota; class Alphaproteobacteria; order Rhodospirillales; family Thalassospiraceae; genus Thalassospira; species Thalassospira profundimaris. The sequence goes on from NZ_AMRN01000001.1 coordinate 643,970, forward strand.
ACCCAGCCGAACTCTGGCAGATGCAACTCCGCCCATGCATGGGATGCCTCATGCGGTTTGCCTTCGTGATCGGCAAACAGATATCCCGATACATAGCGGGCCGGAATGCCAAGATGGCGTGCCGCCGAGATCAGCACATGGGCATGATCCTGGCAAACACCCTTGCCATCAGCAATCGCATCGGCAGCCGTTGTGTGCACATGGGTTGTGCCTGGCGCATATTCAATGGCATCGGCGACCGCCGCAGCAAGACCGTGTGCAAGTTCCAACACTGTGCCGTCCTTGGTTTTCTTCACGACCTTGTCGGCAAGCTTGCGAATGGCGGCACTGGATTTGGTCATGGGCGTCGTGCGCAGGAATACGGCCGGAAAGGCGCGTTCCTTGTGGCCGCGCAAAACGCCTGCCGTATCAGTGGTTTCGACCTCGCCGGTAACGACGATTTCAATCGCCTCGACCGGGCCGTTTGACGTCAGGGTGCTGATGATATCACCGTTGCCATCGGTAAATTCCGCACCGATGTTGCAGCCCTCGGCTGTGATCGACCATCTCAGAATCTTTTGGCCTTCGAATTCGGCGGGCGTCAGTTTAAGGCTCTGAACCGCGTGATAGGCCGGATACTCATAGCGGTAGTGGGTCTTGTGTTCGACGGTCAAGCGCATCTTACTGCCCCCCGAAATGATATGCGTCAGCGATCGCAAGCGACAGGATACGATTGCGTCCCTGGAAATCGGTCAGGAATTCGTGCAAACCGCCTGAGAATATCTCGTCCATGTCACTTTGAGTCAGCAAGGAATACATCTCGACCGCCTGGCGATGAACGCTGTGGCGTTGACCATAGTGGCGGGCAAGCCTTTCAAGATGCTGGGTAATCTGTTCGGAACAGTGGGCAAGCGATCGCGGACTGAACGGATTAAGGATCAGGAAGTGCGCGATGCGATGTGGTGAATAATCATCACGATAGACCCAGTGGAACGCGCGGAGTGACGATGCCGCACGCAAAACCGTTGTCCATTGATAGTTGTCGACACCATCGCCGACCATGCTGGTTTCCGGCAGAAGGACGTAATATTTGACGTCCAGAAGCCGTGCGGTGTTGTCCGCGCGTTCGATGAAGGTGCCAAGACGGATGAAGTCATAACCGTCATTGCGCAAAATCGTGGAATCGGTGGCCCCGCGGAACAGCGCGCCCTGCTTTTTGACCCAGTCGATGAATTCCGGCAGTTCGTTCTTCGCCAGATTGTGCATCGACGGGCGCCGCAGTTCCATAAGCGCATTATTGAGCGCCTCCCACATTTCTGCGGTGATGGCTGTACGCATGGCGCGTGCATTGGCGCGCGCATACTCAAAGCAATTGATGATCGATGAGTGGTTGTCGCGGTTAAAGATCAGGAAATTGGCGACTTCCTCCTGGCGCAACGGCGCATCGGGGTCATATCCCGCGGCACATCCGGATGCAGACAGGACCGATTCCCATTCTGACCGGTTGCCGCTTGCCGCAGCCGGCATCAGTGCCATGCGATAGCCCATTTCCATCAGGCGGGCCATGTTTTCGGCCCGTTCGACATATCTCGACAACCAGAAAAGGTTTTCGGCGGTACGACTAAGCATCTCTCAACCCTTTCCTTTTAATCGCTCATGATCCAGGTGTCCTTGACCCCGCCACCCTGTGACGAGTTCACGACAAGTGAGCCTTCCCGCAGCGCTACACGGGTCAAACCGCCCGGTGTCAGGCGCACATCATCGCCAACAAGGCAGAAGGGCCGGAAATCGACATGACGCGGCGCAACGCCGCTTTCAACGAATGTCGGGCAGGCTGAAAGCGACAGGGTCGGTTGGGCGATGAAATCACCGGGGTCGGCTTCGATCCGTTTGGCGTAGGCGGCCTGTTCTTCCTTGGTCGATGCCGGACCGACCAGCATGCCATAGCCACCTGACCCGTGGACTTCCTTGACGACAAGCTCGCCCAGATGTTCGAGAACGTATTTCAGATCATCCGGCTTGCCGCATTTCCATGTCGGCACGTTATTCAGGATCGGCTCCTGCCCCAGATAGAAGCGGATCATATCCGGCACATAGGTATAAACCGCCTTGTCATCAGCAACACCGGCACCCGGTGCCGAACAGATTGCCACCCCGCCAGACCGATAGACATTCATAAGCCCCGGAATGCCCAGAACCGAGTCCGGTCTGAAGCACAGCGGATCGATATAGGCGTCATCAATGCGGCGATAAATCACATCAACCTGGGCCGGTCCGCGTGTGGTGCGCATAAAGACCCGGTCTTCATGAACAAACAAATCCTGACCTTCGACCAGCTCAACCCCCATCTGATCGGCAAGGAAGGAATGTTCATAATAGGCACTGTTCATCGCACCCGGCGTCAGGACAACGATATTGGGGTCGCGGTCGCATTTGCGCGGTGCGATGCTTTTAAGCGTTTTCAACAACATGTCCGGATAGCTTTCGACCGGCTCAATCCGAAGGCTTTTGAACAGATCGGGGAACATGCGCATCATGATTTCGCGGTTCTCGAGCATATAGGACACGCCAGATGGCGTGCGGCAGTTGTCTTCGAGAACATAAAAATCGTCAGGACCGGTGCGCACGATATCGACACCAACAATGTGGCTATAGACATTGCGCGGCGGATCAATGCCGATTACGGCCGGTTCGAACGCATCGTTGCGAAACACCAGATCGGCCGGGACGATACCGGCCTTGATGATTTCGGCATTATGGTAAACGTCATAGAGAAACGCATTCAGTGCCCGGGCACGCTGTTTGACGCCACGATCAAGCTTGCGCCATTCCTGCGATGTGAAGATACGGGGGATCAGATCAAAGGGAATAAGCCGCTCGGGATCTCCGCCCTCGCCGTAAACAGCAAATGTAATGCCGATCTTGCGGAACAGCGTTTCAGCTTCAAGGCGCTTTTGTTCGAGAACCTCGGGGCCGCTTGCTTCCATCCAGTCAACCAAGGCGCGATAAGGTTCGCGAATTTGGTCGTCAACACTCATCTCGTTGAACATGCATTCTCCCCTTTATTTCCCTTTGATTAAAGGGTGCCGGGCAGGGGGCGGTCAAGGATGTTCACAGTTGAAATGACATATTTTTCAGCAAATTGCTGTTCTGCCGAAAAAATAAACTTGCTGATCAGAGGGTTTGTACAAAAAACGGGCGGACATGAAGTCCGCCCGATCAGATCATGCTTTTGCCGGGCGCAGAACGTGCGTGTGATCGGCGGCATAAAGTCTAGAGTCGGTAAAATCTTTCCGACCGAAAACCTCACCGACCATGATCAGTGCCGTGCGCGTGATACCACTGCCTTTGACCTTGGCCCGGATATCGCCAAGGGTGCCAAAAATGAATTGCTGGTCTGGCCAGGTCACGCGATAGGCAATCACAACCGGGCAGTCTTCGCCGTAATGCGGGGTCAGATCGCGCACCACATTGGCCAGATTGTTGATCGACAGATGCACCGCCAGCGTCGCACGCGATTTGCCAAGTTCCGCAAGGCTCTCGCCGTCTGGCATGCTGGACGACCGCATGGCGGTTCGGGTCAGGATCACGGTCTGGGAAATATCGGGCAGGGTCAGTTCCGCGCCGATTTCAGCAGCCGTCGCTGCATAGGCCGAAACGCCCGGCGTGATGTCATAGGGAATGCCAAGATCATCAAGTCGGCGGATCTGTTCGGCGATTGCACCATAGATTGACGGATCACCGGAATGAACGCGTGCGACATCCTGTCCCTTGGCGTGGGCGGCTTCGATCTCAGCCATGATTTCATCAAGGTTCATGGGCGCTGTATCGACCACGTGGGCGCCATCCGGGGCGCTTGTGACGATTTCTTCGGGCACCAGCGATCCGGCATAAAGGCAGACCGGGCATTTTTCGATCAGGCGCAGGCCGCGCACGGTGATCAGGTCCGGGGCGCCGGGGCCGGCGCCAATAAAATGAACAGTCATTATTCTGCCCCGCCTTTCTTGGAAGTGTCGTTTTTGAAAGTGTCAGTGCTGCTGTGAACCGGCGCTTTAGCCGCATCCGGGCCCTTTTTGGCATAGCCGCGCGGGGTATAGACCCATTCGTTCTCGCCGCGGGTGATGTGGCGGCTATTGCTTGATCCGACCAAAACTGTGGTCAGCATATCGACCATGTCGACTTCTAGTTTCGAAAGTGGAACGACTGTGATTTCCTCGTCCGGGCGGCCAAGTTGACGGCCCAGAACCACCGGGGTGTCCTCATTGCGGTGTTCAAGCAGGATATCACGCGCCTTGGCCAAAAGATCGCGGCGGCGTTTGGAAACCGGGTTATAGAACGCAATTACGAAGTCGCCTTCGGCCGCTGATTTCAGGCGGCGCAGGATGTCTTCGCGCGGTGTCAGAAGGTCAGAAAGCGAAATCGCACAGAAATCATGACCCAGCGGCGCGCCAATGCGTGATGCCGCCGCCTGAAGCGCGGAAATACCGGGTGACACCTGAACCGCGACCCGGTTCCAGTCAGCGCGGTCTTCGCGATCAAGCAGCTCAAACACCAGCGTTGCCAGCGCGTAGATGCCGGCATCCCCCGACCCGATCAGTGCAACGTCCTTACCGGTCGCGGCCAGTTCAAGCGCGTGGCGCGCGCGGGCTTCTTCGGCACCAAGATCGGAATGATGGCAATCCTTGCCGTCAATCAGCGGGCCAAGCAGATCAAGATACATCTGATAGCCAACGATATCGGTTGCGCGACCGATCAGGGCGGTGGCCTCGGGGCTGCGCCAGCCGATCTGGCCCGGGCCGATGCCAACAATCGAAAGCCTGCCCTGCGCGGTTCCGACTTTATTTGGGATGATGTCATCCTGTGACAGGGCGACGGCGCAGGTGGACTTTTTGGTCTTGTGTTTGGGGACAATCAGCTTGCCGTTCGGACCGACCGTGGCCAGTGCCGCACCTTCGGCAACACCATGGCAGCCGGTCTCGGCAAACACGACGTCTGATGGTGTTACCAGACGGTCTGCCTCGGCCTCAAGGGTTTGGGCATCAAAGAACCGGGCTGGAACGCCCAGACGTTGCGCCAGCTCATGGACTGCGGCCTCATCAGCCTTCAGATCGATCGAGGTCACGCAGGCAATGGCCTTCGGGCTCAGGCACTGACCAGCCAGTGTTTCCATCACTAGATCATACAGATCATCGGCCGGGCAGCCGCGCTCACAGCCGACACCAAGTGCCAGGACCGGCGGGTGATAGGTGATTGCGGTTTCAGCACCATCGCTGATCGCATCTTCATTGGCACCTTCGCGGGCGGTCGCGGTGATCAGGATGCTGCCATCCTCGGACTGGGCAATAGCACTGTTGGTCAACCACGCGGCCGAGCCTGCCTCAACCTCAATTCGGGCAGAGGCACCGGCCAAAAGGGCCGCTGTGGCCGGTTTGACGGTTTCGGGCGTGCCAAGTGTCCAGCCAACAGGCGGCTCATCAAGCGCAAGACCCAGCATCGCATCGCCCGGCGTGGTGATGGCGGCATTGCCACCAAGACGATCAGCCAGATCGCGCGCCAGTCGGTTCCCGCCATGATGCCCGCCCAAAAGCGGGATGAAGTTATCACCGGCTTCATCAACGGCAAGCACGGCGGCGTCCTGCCATTTGCCTGCCAAAAGCGGTGCAAGTGCGCGGATCAGAATGCCTGACGCGCAGACACCAATAATGACATGATCGGATGAAAAGGTTTGTTGCAGATGCGCAATAGTGTCATCAAACGCGACATCAACATCCTTGACCGACACGCGTGTGCGCAGGCCATGCACCGATGCACCCTGCAGGCTGGATGCAATTTTACGTGCGGTCGGAAGGGCGCGCTGTGTCAGGCAGATGACCGCAATCGGGGCGATTGGTGCGGTCGGCAACGCGGATTTATTCGGGGTGTTCTGGGCGGTCATCGCCATGCGTCTCCGCGACGGTGGATCAGGATCATGGAAAAATACGGTGCCTTGGCGTCGGCGGGCAGTTCGCCCAGCGGGACCATTTTTTGGGTTTCAAGCGTCGCACGTTCGATATAGCGCGCCCGATCCGTCAGGCCGAGTTCGTTGATCACACCGCGAACCTTGGCGAAATGACGACCAAGCTTGATGATGGCGGCCGCATCGGTTTTGGCCAGCTGTTCACGCAGGCGGTCGGCATCAAGCGGTCCCGGGATGACTTGCAGCACATCGTTCTTGGCGGCCAATGGCGCGCCAAGTTGTGCAGCACAGGCCATCATTGAACTGACACCGGGAACGGTTTTGACCGGGTGGCCTGCCTCGGCCAAACGGCCAAACAGATACATGAAGCTGCCATAAAAGAACGGGTCACCCTCGCACAGCACAGCAACGGTTTTGCCATCTGCCAGATGCTTACCGATTTCGATGGCAGCCGCGTCATAGATCGGATCGGCTGGTTTGCCCATTTCGATGCGAATAGCGATTTCAATCCGGCCTTCGGGAATATGCGGATCAACGATCTGACGTGCTAGGCTGACGCCATCTTCAAGGGCTGGATAGGCGATCACATCGGCCTTTTGCAGGATGTTATAGGCCTTAAGCGTGATCAGATCAGGCTCGCCCGGTCCAATGCCAAGGCCATAGGCCGTTCCGGCAACCGGAAGGCTATCGCTTGCGGGAAATTCCGCACTCATGCTTTTACTCCGAGGTAATGGGTGACCGGGGCAAGGTTGCTCCAGCCCTTGAAGCTGCCGCGCGGCACCAGTCGTGAAAACGACAGGCGCGACAAGCTGCCACCGTTTTTATTATAAAACCGTAATAATTTTTCTTCGCCTTCAAGCGTCACCGTGTTGGCGACCAGCCGCCCGTGCGGCGACAACAGATCCCAGCAGCTTTCAAGCAACCCATCAATCGTAATGCCCCCGCCGATGAAAATCGCATCGGGCTTGGGCAGGCGATCGGCAAAACTCAGTGCTTCTTCAATGGATTTCTGCTCAATCGCAAGGGTCGGAACGCCAAGACGAATGGCATTCTTCTTGATCATCGCGCAGCGTTCGCCGTCGCGTTCAATCGCAACAGCCCGACCGCCCATGCGTTTCCATTCAATCGAAATCGACCCGCAACCGGCACCCAGATCCCACAAAACACCGCCATCAAACGGCGCCAGTGACGCCAGTGTCTGGGCGCGGATTTCCGATTTTGTGATCATGCCATCATGGATAAAGGCATCATCGGGCAGTCCCGGTCCCTTGGGCAACGGTTTGGCGTTTGGCCCGGCTTCAAGATCGATCATGATCAGATTAAGCGGGTCAACCGATTTGATATCGGGCATCGATGTGGCAGTTGATTGCCAGGTGCGCGCTGTTTGCGTGGTAATGCGCTCTTCGGGGCCGCCAAGCCGCTCGCAAACCGACATGCGGCTTTGATCAAAACCGGCTTCACACAGCATGACGGCGACAAGGGCCGGGGTCGAGCCATCAGCACTGAGTGCGATCAGTTTGCCATGCGGGCGCAGATGGGCACGCAATGTTTCCGGATCGCGGCCATGCAGCGTAATCACATCACACTCGGCCAGTGGCCAGCCGAGCCTGGAGGCGGCCAGAGAAATGCTTGATGGCGCCGGGATCGCGTATATTGGTTCGTGTCCGAAATATTTAATCAGCGTGTTGCCAACCCCAAAATACATCGGATCGCCGCTGGCCAGCACGACCGGGTTCTGATCAAGGCAATCTTCGATCAGCGGCAGATTGGCTTCAAACGGCGTGATCCATTTGTTCTGGGTTGCCCTGTTGGAACCGGGTAACATGGCGATATGGCGTGTGCCGCCAAAAATGATGCTGGCATTTTCAAGGATGTTGCGCGCCATTGGTGAAAGGCCGTCATAGCCATCTTCACCGATGCCAATAACCGTGATCCGTCCCTTGATCGGTGCCTGTTCGTTCATGATGCACCCCCGGATTTGCGGTCAAAGGTTCCATCAGGTGTCGTTTCGTCATCGCGCGCCAGACGCGCCAAGGCATTGATCGTGGCGGCTGTGACCGCACTGCCGCCAAATCGACCACGCAGCGTGACAAAGGGAATACCATTGGCATGTTCGATCAGCGCATCCTTGCTTTCAGCTGCCCCGACAAAGCCGACCGGCATGCCGACAATGGCTGCTGGCTTATTCAATCGTCCGTCATGGATCGCTTCAAGCAAGTGATAAAGGGCAGTCGGCGCGTTGCCGATGGCAATTATTGCGCCTTCGATATGATTGGCCCAGGCTTCAACCGCGGCGGCAGATCGTGTGGTTTCCATTCGTGCGGCAAGATCGTGCGTATTGCCATCATTGAGCGTGCAAAGAACCGGGTTCTGATTGGGCAGAAGCCGGGAAATAATGCCATGACGCACCATTTCTGCGTCACACAGGATCGGCTTTCCGCGACTTAATGCTGCTGTGGCAGCATTCACCACATCACCACCAAAGGCGATCTGATCGGCCATGTCGACCATGCCGCAGGCATGAATGATACGAATGGCAACCGGCCGCTCAGCGTCTGAAAAGCGCGCAAGGTTTGCCTCGGCCTCGATGGTGGCAAAGCTTTTGGCATAGATTTCCTGCGGGTCACGCAGATAGTCAAACATTGCCGCGCCTTTCAGAGGATGGGGATCGACCGGTCAGGAACCGGTCGATTTCTTCGCGTCGTCGTGATCATGGGAATGGCTGTGCCCGTGATCATGGCCATGGCTATGACCGTGATCGTGGTGATGCCCGTGGCCGTGATGGTGGTGATGGCCATGATCATGGCTGTGTCCATCGGTGCCAATGCCCATCACATGGTGATGGTGACCGACCTGCGGGGTGCCGACATCGCCTTCATAACCAATGATCTGCTCACGATACTTGCAAAGCTGGCAGTTCATATTGTTGTCGCCGGTATCAATCTCGGTCAGACGTTCGGCAAAGCTTTCAAGAACCATCGGGTGGTCCTTGAGGTAGCCTGCCTTGATGAACTCGACATCACCAAATTCCGCCGCGACTTCGTCGGTATGGCTATAGATGCGGTCAATCAGAATGCCGGCAAACAGGAAATACGGGAAGACGACAACGCGCTTGTATCCCAGTTTCATCGCTTCGCGCAGGCCCGCATTGACGCGCGGATGGGCAACACCGGAATAGCTGATTTCGGTACGGCCAAAGCCCATGCCTTCCTGAAGCATACGGGCAACCTTGTAGACATTGGAATTGGCGTCCGGGTCATTGGTGCCGCGCCCGACCACCATCAACAGGGTGTCTTTGCGATCTACGCTGTCATCGACACCTTCAAGGGCTTCTTCGATGCGTTCCTTTGCTGCCATCAGAAGCTTGGGGTCAATGGCAAGATCGCGGCCAAAAAGCACTTCGATATCGGGATTTTCGTGGGCGAAATTGTTTACTTCGCTCGGCAGGTCGTTTTTGACGTGACCGGCGGCAAACAGCATACCGGGAAGGGCATAGATTTTCTTGTGGCCCATGGCTTTGAGTTTTTCAAAACCATCACGCAGGATCGGGTGGGCAAATTCGAGAAAGCCGCTTTCGACATCGTAGTCGGCCAGGTGGGTCTGTTTCATAGCTTCAACCATGGCGTTGAACTGTGAAACCGCGCGTTCGTCGCGCGAACCATGACCGCAAATCATTACTGCGCCTTTGGGGGACATAAAAGGCTGCTCCTTTGTCTCTCTTTGATGGTGTTCTTCACATGACATTGTTGCCATGCGGTACCCGATGCCACCCCCGTTTTCACCGATTGGCTTGCGGAATGCAAGCGGCAGCTACGCCAAGAGGGTGCACAAGGGGCTTGGGTGATGAAAATACTACTTATTGTGGGCCGGTTATGGTCTGGTATCGAATATGTTGTGGGCGGGCTCAGTCCTTCGGTTTTGGCGGGTGATCTGGTTGAGGTGTTCTGCGTTACGCACTGCCGGGCAAACAGGATTGACCAATATAAGGTATGATAAATTAAAAATTCGTATGAAATTTCTTTATCAAAGCAAAAATCAGATGGCAAATTTCGCAGCATCAATTTGGTTCGCGCATTCACCATGTCATTCTGATTGACGGGTTGGCGATCACCGCGCACATTGCCGCCATGGAACCGACATTCACCGATTTTCTGATCCCGGAACCTGCGTTTTTCGGGCCGCTTTTTTCAATGCTGGTGCTGGCACTGCTGCTGGATGCGGTGTTTGGGGACTTCCCGTGGCTGTTTAGCCGGATCGGGCACCCGGTGGTCTGGATTGGCAATCTGATTGCGTGGTTCGAAAGGCGCCTGAACCGCACAGACCGCAGTAACCCGGACCGACTTTTGCGCGGTGCTGTGACCAGTCTGATGGTGATTGTGGTCGCCGCGGCTTTCGGTGGTGTGGTGCAGTTTGTCTCATCACTTGGCGATGTTTTCAGAGCGCCCGAAGTCCTTTTGGTGGCGGTCCTGATTGCCCAAAAAGGCCTTTATCAACACGTAAAGGCCGTCTCGAACGCTCTCAAGAAAGATGGCATCGCTGGTGGACGCAAAGCGGTTTCGATGATTGTCGGACGCAATCCCGATACGCTTGATGAGGCCGGGGTCAGCCGGGCAGCCATTGAAAGCTGTGCTGAAAACTTTTCTGACGGGGTGGTCGCCCCACTGTTCTGGTATGTAGTTGGCGGGTCGATTGGTATTTGCGCCTATAAGGCGATCAACACGCTTGATTCGATGATTGGTCATCGCAATGAGCGCTATCTCTATTTCGGCAGAGTTGCCGCGCGCCTTGATGACGTCGCGAACTTTATCCCCGCACGGATTGCCGGTGGTGTAATTTGCCTTGCTGCCGCGATCGGTAAGAGAACAAGTGGTAAAGCTGCCTGGCAGACCATGCTGTCGGATGCAAAAAAGCATAAATCGCCGAATGCCGGGTGGCAGGAAGCAGCCTTCGCTGGCGCGCTTGAAATCGCCCTTGCCGGGCCGCGCCAGTATGGCAGTGAAATGGTCGATGATCCGTATATTGGCAACGGTCGTTCCGATCTGACCGCTGTTGATATCGACCGCGCGCTGAGACTTTTTACAACCTCATGTCTGATCAATGCGGCATGGCCGATTGTTCTTAAGGTTCTCTGGGTCGGGCTATGAGTGCTGGGTGGCGCGCCAATGATATCCCGTTGGGCCGCGAATTTCTTGAACTTGTCCTGCAAAACCGCACCAACCAGATCATTCTCGACCGGTTTTCAGCCTGCGGGATCAAAGACTGGTGGCTGACCGCCGGATGTCTTGCGCAGACGATCTGGAACATCAAGGCCAATCGTAACCCGGGTTCCGATATTGTCGATTATGATCTTTTTTATTTCGATCCCGATACGTCGTGGCAGGCCGAAGATCATGTAATTGTCCAAGGCGCTGAATTGTTTGCTGATATCCCGGTTTCAATCGAAATCCGTAATCAGGCGCGTGTGCCGATCTGGTATCCGGAAAAATTCGGTGTGCCTTATGGTGCGGTGCGTGCTGCCAGTGATGGCATTGACCGTTTTGCCTATCAGACAACTGCCATTGGCGTGCGCAAGGAGGCGGGCAATAGCGGAATAGACGCCTATCGCATTTATGCGCCGTTTGGTCTTGCTTCGGTCATGGAAGGTCGGGTGATCCCAAACACGGTTTTACCCGTCAAAGAGGTCTATGACGCCAAGGTTGGGCGTTGGCAAAAGATATGGCCGAATCTGCTCGTAACGCCATGGCCGGACGAAGAAGGTCAGCCTTAATTCAGACGCTTAGTGGTTGCCCTGGTTCATCCGTGCGATGGTCGAAGTGGTGGAAAAACCATCTTCAAGGTTGGCCAGAACCACCTTGCCGCCATAGCCATGGACGATTTCGGCCCCGACAACCTTGTCGATGGTGTAATCCGCACCCTTGACCAGAATGTCTGGTTTGATCGCCTTGATCAGTTCAATCGGGGTGTCTTCGCCAAAAATCACCACACCACTGACGGTTTCAAGTGATCCTAACACGGCTGCACGTGCGGCCTCCGACTGAACCGGGCGGGCTTCGCCCTTAAGGCGTTTGACAGACGCATCGGAATTCAGCCCGACAATCAGGCGGTCGCAATTTGCCCGTGCCTGTTTCAGTAGGCTGAGGTGGCCCGGATGCAACAGATCAAAACAGCCATTGGTAAAACCGACAGTGTATCCCTTGCGCCGCCAGCGTTCTGCACGATCGATCATGCGGTCAAGCGGCATCAGTTTGGCTTCACCGATCATCAGATCATGATGATGAAGGGTGGAAATCAGCTCGTCCGGGTAAACAACCGCAGTGCCGATCTTGCCAACCACGATCCCGGCCGCGACATTGGCAATACGGGCTGCATCGGCAAGGCTTGAACCCGCCGCAACCGCCGATGCAAGGCAGGCGACAACCGTGTCACCGGCACCTGATACATCAAAGACTTCGCGGGCTTCGGTCGGCAGGTGCAAAGCCTTGCCATCTTTGGTGACCAGGGTCATGCCGTCTTGGCTGCGGGTAAGCAGGACATTCTCGATACCGCATTCGGTGATGATCTTGGTCGCAGCCGCGATGGCATCTTCGTCGCTGTTTATGGCAATGCCAGTGGCTGCTTCGGCCTCTGCGCGGTTCGGCGTCACCACTGTGGCACCACGATAGATGCTGTAATCATTGCCCTTTGGATCGACGATGACGGGTTTTCCGGCTGCGCGCGCAGCCTTGATTGCGGCTGCAACGACATCGGCATGCAAGACACCCTTGCCATAGTCCGACAGAATGATCGCTGCAACATCCCCTGCCAGCTGACCTGCGAGTGTCGAAAGATTGCTAATTGATGCTGGTGCAATGGCGTTGGTGGTTTCATTGTCAGATCGCAACAATTGCTGCCCGCCCGCGATATAGCGGGTTTTGATCGTCGTCGGGCGGTTGCGCTCGGTCTGGATATAGGGCTCAACACCCTTGTCAGCGGCGACATATTCCATGACTTCGCGGCCGGGCAGATCATCGCCAACAAGCGACAGGAACTGAACCGATGCGCCCAGGGCTGTTGCGTTGCGCGTGACGTTACCAGCGCCCCCCAGCATGGCACTTTCGCGCTCAACCCGGATGACAGGAATGGGCGCCTCGGGCGAGATGCGGATGACCGAACCATAGACAAACCGGTCAAGCATGACATCGCCAATGCACAGGACTTTGGCATCGGTCAGTTGTTCAACCTGTCGGGCCAGATGGCTAAGATCGGTCATGGTCTCAGTTCTTTATGCTGTCAGAGTATTCAGGCGGATTTTCTGGGCCGCCGGTTATTGTTTCGTCAGGCCAAGCGTATGTTCAAGCGCACCGACCAGCATCTGGCCAATCTGGATATGCATTTCCTGAATGCGCGCGGTGGTGTTGCTCGGCACGATCATCAGTGGATCGCACAGATCAACCATGTCACCACCGGTCTTGCCAGTCCAGCCGGTCGCAATCAGGCCCATTTCCTTGGCCTTGGCCAGACCGAGATTTACGTTCTTGCTGTTGCCGGATGTTGAGATGCCAATCGCAACGTCATCCGGATTGCCAAGTGCTTCGATCTGGCGCGAAAACAGGTGATCAAACCCGAAGTCATTGCCGATCGCGGTCAAGGCCGAGCTGTCGGTGGTCAGCGCAATCGCCGGAAGCGCGCGACGATCATTGATATAGCGAACCGTGAATTCGGTTGCGATATGCTGCGCGTCCGCGGCCGACCCGCCATTGCCGAAAAACAGCAGCTTGTTGCCGTCATTTAGGGCGTCGGTGCAAATCTCGACCAGTTCGATAAAGGCATCGCGGGTGGCTTCACGGGTCTTGTTGACCAGATCAAGATGCTCGTCAAACTCGGCATCGAAAAAGGCTTTGATATCCATCACGCGTCCAAATCCAAAAGAAGTCGTCGTATTAGCCGTGTTTCGCAATCAGATTGCGGAAATACTCAATTGTCGAGCCGAGGCCATCTTCAAGGCTTACAGTCGGTTCCCAGCCATCAAGTGTGTTTCGCGCAAAGGTAATGTCGGGCTTGCGCTGCAGCGGGTCATCGGCCGGAAGGTCTTTGAAGATCAGCTTTGATTTGGCGCCGGTCATCTCAATGACGCGCTCTGCCAACTCACGAATGGTGATCTCATATGGGTTGCCAAGGTTCATCGGCCCGGTAACCGTTTTGTCGGTTGCCATCAGACGGACAAAGCCCTCGATCAGGTCAGTATAGAAGCAGAAGGATCGGGTTTGCTGGCCGTCGCCATAAATGGTGATGTCTTCGCCATGCAGCGCCTGGATGATGAAGTTCGATACCACACGGCCGTCCTGCGGATGCATGCGCGGGCCATAGGTGTTGAAGATACGGGCGACTTTGATATCCAGACCATGCTGGCGGTGGTAATCAAAGAACAATGTTTCAGCACAGCGCTTGCCTTCGTCATAACAGGCGCGCGGGCCGATCGGATTGACATTGCCGCGGTAATCTTCGGTCTGCGGATGGACTTCAGGATCGCCATAAACTTCGCTGGTCGAGGCCTGGAAAATCTTGGCGCCAACGCGTTTGGCGAGACCCAGCATGTTGATCGCACCATGCACACTGGTTTTGGTCGTCTGGACCGGATCGTGCTGGTAATGGATCGGCGAAGCCGGGCACGCAAGGTTGTAAATCTCGTCGACTTCGAGATAGAGCGGGAAGGTAACATCGTGGCGCATCAGCTCGAAATGCGGTTTATCGAGAAGATGGACAATGTTGTCCTTGGTGCCGGTGAAAAAATTGTCGACGCACAGAACGTCATTGCCTTCTTCAAGCAGGCGTTCGCACAAATGAGAACCAAGAAAACCTGCGCCACCGGTTACCAAAACGCGCTTGCGTCGCCACATATCGTCTCTGACCTTATTACTCTGATATCAAAACGGGCTGAAACTAGCAGCTTGGTTGGCGGAAAGCTACGACTTATCTTTTCTTGGACGTGTCTGAAATTCCCCAATATTCGGGTTTGGTTTCAACATGCATGAATGCTAAATACATAACCTGTTAATGCACCGGCGTTATCGTGGTTCGGGCAGATTAGCGGCTGTGATTCCGTCGAAACAATTCTCTGGTCATTGCATTTATGTCTGATAGTTCACTTCCATCGCCCGAAGCCTTCCTCGTTGACTATGTGCGACGCCTTGAGCGGCGCAAGGACGGCGTTGGTGCGATTCATGTGCATTTTTCCAAGTTGCTGCCATTTAACCGGCGTGACCATCACATCCGTACGGCGATTACGGCGTTTGAAGAAATCGTACCGGAAGTCACCGGGCGTATTTTCACCCTGTCCAACCAGGATCTGATTTTCATCTTTGACGCCGCAGAGATGGACGAGGTGAATGCCGTCATTTTCAGGCTGAAATTCCTGTTCAACGACGATCCTTTGATCAGTGATGGCAAGGATGAAAGCGGCGCGCCCGCGACCTTTACCGACTATTTCGATGTCGGGCAGCAATATAAAGAATTCCTGCATCTGACTCAGTTGTTGGTGCGCGCCAACGCCAATCGACCCAAAATCGTCAGCAAGGCAGCCGAACGACACAATGACCATCCGGAACTCAGCGATGATCGCGCGCCGCTGACCCCGAAGATCTTGGGGCGCATTGATGAGTCGCTGCGGCGTGCGGATCTGTCCAACCTGATGCGTCGACAGGCCATTTGTGCCGTGGTTGGTGATGCAAACCCGACGCCGGTTTTCCACGAGTTGTTCATCTCGATCAAGGATTTGCAGGATACGCTGCTGCCAGATGTCAATGTTCTCTCGAACCGTTGGCTGTTTCAGCATCTGACCGAAATTCTGGATCGGCGCATGTTGTCGCTTCTGACCCGATCGAACGATGCATCCGTGACCGGGTCTGTCAGCATCAATTTGAACGTCTCGACACTGTTGTCACCGGACTTCCTGACGTTCGATAGTAACGTTAAGGCCGGGCAGCGCGGGACAATCGTGCTTGAGCTCCAGAAAATCGATATCTTTGCCGACCTTGGGGCATTCTTCTTTGCGCGCGACTTCTGTCGTGATCGTGGCTATCGCATCTGTATCGATGGCATCAGCTATCTGTCGCTGCCCTATATCAACCGCAACAAGCTTGGCGTTGATATGATCAAGATGCTTTGGGACCCGGAAATGGAAAACATGGATGAAGAGCATCGCGAAGCCATGCGCGCCGCGGTGGCAGAGTCCGGAGATACCCGCGTTATTTTGTGCCGTTGCGATGACGAACGCGCTATCAAGTTTGGTCATTCCATCAATATCACCATGTTCCAGGGCCGCCATGTCGAGCACCTGATGAACGAACGGACGAAAAAATAGCGCCAGATTGCTGACGCTATTGGGTGGGCTCACTTGTAAGGCTGGGAATCAGGCCTCTTCCTTGCCATCAATACCGGCTTTTTCAAAGGTTGCCATGCCGGTGTGGCATTCTGCGGCCGCGCGTAAAAGCGGGATGGCAAGTGCAGCACCTGATCCTTCGCCAAGGCGCATGCCGAAATTGATCAGTGCTTCCTTGCCAAGTTTCTCAATCAGCCGCGCATGTCCCGGTTCTGCCGATACATGCCCGACCAGACAATGATCAAGTGCATCGGCACGCATCGCAGCCAACACAGCGGCCGCCGCACAGGATACATACCCATCAAGCAATATCGGAACCCGCGCAAAGCGCGCTGCAATGATGGCACCGGCCATAGCAGCAATTTCGCGTCCGCCAACACAGCGCAGAACATCCAATCCGTCATGCATCTGGTTTTTATGCAGGATGATGGCATCACCTACGACGCGCGTCTTGCGATCAAGGGTCGTGTCATCAATCCCGGTTCCCCGACCGGTCCAGTCCGCAGCATTCCCGCCATAAAGTGCATGGGAAATTGCCGCCGCCGATGTGGTATTGCCAATGCCCATTTCGCCGGGAACAAAAAGATCCAGACCCTTTTCAATCGCACTCATGCCAAAGGCCATCGCTTCGGCACAGCCTTCGTCATCCATCGCCGGTTCGTGGGAAAAGTCGTTGGTCGGGATTTCAAGCGCGACTTCCATGACGCGGAGTTCGGCATCGACAGACTTGCAAATCTGGTTGATTGCAGCCCCGCCATTGATGAAGTTTTCCACCATCTGCTGGTTCACGCTGGCCGGAAAGGCCGAAACGCCCTGCGCAACGACACCGTGACTGCCGGCAAAGACGGTAACGCGCGGGCGCGACATGCGTGGGCGCGATGTTGCCTGCCATCCTGCCAGCCAAAGGCTGAAACCCTCAAGCCGTCCAAGCGATCCGGCAGGCTTGGTCAATGTCGGTTCGCGCTGGGCCACGGCGGCCTGCGCTTCCTGATCGACTTCGGGAAGTTCGGCGAGAAGTGCGCGAATTTCCTCAAGATTTTGGGGCGGATGTTTCGGGTTGAACATTTTGGTCTCCGGCTGGCGACAAAGGTGCCTAACTAGTGTTCCGCTTGGCTTCCGGGATGGTAAGGATTAGGCTCGGAAACCAATTGTGTAAGGCGGTTCAGGAAGTCGGGCCAAACTAGGCCCTGACACTATGCCCGGGCGCAACAGATTGCCAGTTTGAAAATCGGAAATTTATGCTATCCAAAGATCATAACCAAAACGAAACAAATATGCAAAGCTCGGATTCATCTGACAAACCCGGCCCAGACACGGCGACAGATGCGTCCGTCGAGGTTTCGCCTATTTCCGATTTCTGGCGCGCCCTGGCATTGCTGAGCCGTGTTCCGGTCAAGGGTATCGAGGATTTCCGCGCTGAGGTGATTGCAAGATCGGTCTGGTCTTGGCCGCTGGTTGGTTTGCTGCTGGCTGGTTTTGCCATGCTGCCGGCGATGCTGGTCTATTCCCTGACAGCCAACATCCTGATTTTTGCGATTGTCGCCTTGGCATGCATGGTTTTGTTGACCGGATCAATGCATGAAGATGGCATCGCGGATTGTGCTGACGGGTTTGGCGGCGGGTTTGAGCGGGCGCGCAAACTTGAAATCATGCGCGACAGCCATATCGGTACATATGGGGTTGTTGCCCTGATCCTTTGTTTCGGCCTGCGTCTGATTTTGCTTTCTGCGGCGGGCGATGCCGGGCAGGCAGCGATCCTGTTTCTGGTGATGGCAATAACATCACGGGCGGCAATGCCAGTGGTCATGCATATCCTGCCTCCGGCGCGCGCTGATGGTTTGGGCAAGGGGGCCGGAACGCCAAATGTGATGATGGTCGCTTTGGCTGTTGGCCTTGCTTTGATTCTGTCGCTTGTTTTATCGGGTCTATTTGCGACGATGGCCATTCTTGTGGGCGGACTTTTGGCGGTTGGCCTTGTTGCGGCGGTCGCAAAATGGCAGATCGGTGGCCAGACCGGCGATGTCCTAGGCGCAACCCAGATCGTGACCGAACTGTTTGTTGGTATCGCCTTTATTGCCGCCCTTTAGATTAACCAGGACAGCAACAAGAAGGAATGCCGTGAGCAGTTTGAAAATAACCCGCTGGTGGCTAGTGCGTCACGCCCCCGTCCAAAATCCGAAACGACTGGTCTATGGCCAAAGTGACATGCCTGCCGACCTTTCCGATGAAAAGGCACTGGCTGCCCTTGCCGGGCAACTGCCGGGTGATGCCGTCTGGGTGACCAGCCATCTGTCACGTACGCATGATACGGCGCGCAGTCTGCAGGCCTTCATGGACAAAGACGTAACGCCGCAGGCTGAAAGCGGCTTTGCCGAACAGCATTTTGGTGATTGGGAATTGCAGAACTGGAATGATTTGCCCAAGGGGGAAACAACACGTTTCTGGACCGACTTTGCCCGCCAACACCCCCCAAAGGGTGAAAGCTTTGCCGATGTGGTTGCCCGTGTCGGCCCGGTCTTTGGACGATTGAGTGCGGATTGGGCCGGGCGCGACATTGTCGCTGTCGTTCATGGCGGAACGGTGCGCGCCATGCTTGCCAATGCACTGGGTTTATCCCTTGAAACCGCATTGGCATTTCATATCGACACGTTGGGTCTGACCACGCTTGAATATATCGACGGGGTCGACGAACCGGGCTGGCGCGTGACCGCTGTCAATCAGCGCTTCTAAGGAGCTTACGGGGTGTTCCGTCAGGCAGAGGCCAGCTCGATATCCGATGCCATGTCATCAAGGGCATGTTCTGCCAGATAGCGGTCAACCATATCCGGGTTCAGATCATGCTTTTCGCAGATGTCGAAAACGTCGCGAAGATAGGCCTGATAATAGGGCACCGGACGGCTGCGTGATTTGCTTCGCAATTTGGCAACATTCGGGAAATCACTGGCAAAGGATGCGTTTTCGATTACCTGTATGATGGTGTCATCAATAATGGCAGCCGGCATCCCGCAATAAGTCTTGCCGCAAGCAGACAACATCTTGCTGGCAGTCGGAACAGAAATGCCCGGCTGGGAAAGCAGCTCGTTCAACTCGTCCTGTCCGAAATCCGAGATCGACATCAGGGTAACCAAGGTCGGCATATCGCGCACAAGCAACGACAGGGCATTGACGCGAATGCCGCGTTCATGGGACCAGATGATGGTTGCGATTACACCCTTTGAGGCATCCTCGGCAAAGATGTCACGCACATCGCGCCGTGCCAGAGTGATCTCGCCATCGGTTGCGTGCTGTTCAAGAAAATCCTGAAATGACCGATCAGGACTGTTCAGACGGTCCAGCAATCCCAGCCACATGTCCTTGCGAGACGATGTGGTCCAGGTTGGCGCGTTCATCTGTCGGATTTTGGATAGGTGAGAACGTATTGCCATTGGTCTTGAAAAATCCAGATTACCCCAAGAGTTTCGGTGCAGTATTTCCTGCAGCCAGCCGGGTGATGTGTCTATATCCCGGGTTTTCGCCAGATTGCGGATTGTTCCGTCTTTAGGGTCAGGACCTATTAATTTGGTTTGAATGGTTAAACAGATTTGTGCGGATACGCGGAGTAAAGCCGACGGAAGATATTTATCTTTCAAGGTTTTACGACAAAGTAGCCCGTGCAAATCCGATTAATCCGAAGGACAGACGTTATATTTGCAAACTCCAGCGTCAAATCCCTTGTGCGGGATACCACCCCGCCCCGCGGGCTTTTCCTTGGAATTCGCAAATATAACGTCTGCCATTCAAATCAAATTAATAGGTCCTGACCCTAGTTCCAGCGCAACGGTTTGATGTTGGCTGAAATGGTATGACCTCTCAAGCAGACAATTCTTACAAATACTGACCTTCCGATTAGGGTGGGGTGGTAGCGAAGGGTTAAGCGCCGAGAATGACCTTTGGCATTTTTGGCAAACCTGCTAGGTTCGGCGCATCGTTCGGTGATGGGAAATCGGTGCAAGGCCGATGCTGCCCCCGCAACTGTATCGGGTTGGGAGATCCGGGTCGGTGCCAACGCGCCAGACCAGCCACCGGGAAACCGGGAAGGCGGATCGCTTTCATGCCCGCAGCCAGGAAACCTGCCGAAGGTGTCACTATTCGAAGGAAGGTGACGACGCAATCGGGCCTCGGTGGGAGGCCATGGCGAGGAACAAACGGGATGACCCAGACTTTACCCCCTGAAAGCCCCTCTGGCGGGACGCATCTGATCCTTGGCGGGGCGCGATCCGGCAAAAGCCGGTTTGCCGAAAACATCATCAATCAGGCGGGCGGTGGCACATATATCGCAACCGGGCGTGCCTGGGATGACGAAATGGCCAACCGCATAGATCGTCACAAACAATCACGCGGCGATCTTTGGCAGACAGTGGAAGAACCGCTCGAGCTTTGTTTGGCGCTGCAGACCTATAATGTCACAGGCGGCAAGCCGGTTCTGGTTGATTGTCTGACCTTGTGGCTGACCAACCTGATGCTTGAAGACCGCGACATTGATGCCGAGATCGCAGCTCTTTGTGACCTGCTGCCGACCCTTGATGTGCCGGTGCTTTTTGTCTCAAACGAGGTTGGCTTTGGCATCGTGCCGGAAAATGCGATGGCGCGGGCCTTTCGCGATCACGCCGGACGCCTGCATCAACGCATTGCCGAGATTGCAGACAAGGTCACCCTTGTGGTGGCCGGCATTCCGATGCCGGTCAAATAGTAACATAAAGAATTGAATTTTAAGGATTTCAGAAATGGCACAATTGGGCAAAATCCCGGCAACCGTCATTACCGGTTTTCTGGGCGCCGGCAAAACAACCATGATCCGCAACATGCTGGAAAATGCCAATGGCAAACGCATTGCGCTGATCATCAATGAATTCGGCGATCTGGGTGTTGATCGCGGCATTATCAATGGCTGTGGCATCGAAGGCTGCGAAGAGGATGATGTTGTTGAGCTGGCCAATGGTTGTATCTGCTGCACCGTGGCTGATGACTTCCTGCCTACCATCCAGGGGCTGATTGATCGCGATACACCGCCTGATCATATCGTGATCGAAACATCTGGTCTTGCCCTGCCAAAGCCGCTGGTAAAGGCGTTTAACTGGCCAGAAGTCCGGTCGCGTGTGACCGTTGATGGTGTTGTGGCGGTTCTTGATGGCGCTGCCCTGCGTGATGGGCTGTTTGCCCATGACCATCACGCGGTACAGGCGCAGCGCGAAGCAGACGAAAATCTTGATCATGAAAGCCCGCTTGAAGAACTGTTCGAAGAACAGCTCCACTGTGCGGATATGGTGGTTCTGAACAAGACGGACCTTTTGACCGATGCCGAACGCAGCAAGGTCGAAGCTGACATCCGTGCAGAGCTGAAAAAGCCGTCGGTCAAGATTATCGCGACCGAACATTCCCGGGTTGAAAATGCCATCCTGCTTGGTCTGGGGGCTGCCGCCGAGGATGACCTTGATAGTCGCCCAAGCCATCATGACGATGGCCACGAACATGATCACGACGATTTCGACAGTTTTGTTGTCTCGCTTGATGCGATCAGTGATCCGGCCAACCTTGAAAAGCGCCTGATTGATGTCGTGCGTCAGTTTGACGTGCTGCGCATCAAGGGATTCCTTGATGTGCCGGGCAAACCGATGCGCCATGTGGTTCAGGGTGTTGGTGAACGTTTTCAGCGCTATTTCGACCGTCCGTGGGCCGATGGCGAAACGCGCCGGTCGGAACTGGTGGTGATTGGCCTGCATGGTCTGGATCGCGCTGTGATCGAGGCTGCCATCAAGGCCGCCTGATCCAATTTAATCTGATCAAGCCACCTGAAACCGGATGCTAAAAATCATCCGGTTTCAGCCTGTTTGAAGACCAAACGCACAAGGATACGGATCGCGCGATGCATCTATTGGCAGCCCAGCCCGGAATGGTCACTGACGGCAGTGAGGCCGTCGACCTTGGACAGCAACCCGGCGATGTGGTGATCCTGTCTGCGGCCGAGTCTGAACTGGCTTGTCTTGCCGGGGCACAAGGGCGGCTGGTCGATGCATTTGGCGACGAAACCCCGTCACTGCGTCTGGCAAGTTTGCTGCAGTTTGGCCACAACATGTCGGTCGATCTTTATATCGACGATGTTCTATCCGACGCCAAATTCATCATCGTGCGCATTCTGGGCGGGCGCGGTTATTGGGATTATGGTATCGAACAATTGGTTGCCCTTGCACGTGCCAAGGACATTCCATTGGTCCTGTTGCCCGGTGATGATCAACCCGATGCGGAGCTTCTGACGCTTTCGACCGTCAAGGGGCGCGAATATCAGAACATCTGGCGCTATCTGATCGAAGGCGGACCGCAAAATTCCGAGAATTTACTTCGTCTTATATATGAAAAGTTAAATTCAAGCGTGAACTGGAACTGGTCACCGGCGGCCCCGCTGGTCAAGGCCGGGGGCTATTGGCCGGGAAAATCACAGGCAAGCCTTGATGAAATCCGGGTTAACTGGATTGAAAATCAACCAGTTACGCCGATCATCTTCTATCGTTCACTGGTACAGGCCGCCAATCTGGATGTTATTGACGCGCTGGTTGAGGAACTGGTTTCCAATGGTCTGAATCCATTGCCAATTTTTGTCGCCAGTCTCAAGGATCCGTTGGCTGCGGCATTGGTCGAGGACTGGCTGGCGGAAACCAGTGCGGATTTGATCCTTAATACCACTGGATTTGCGATATCTGTTCCGGGGTCAGAACGAAAAAATGGTCCGTTTGACGCGGTCGATGCCCCGGTCTTTCAGGTGGTGTTCTCAGGCGGTGGCGAAGAGGCCTGGCGTGAAGGTGTGAATGGTCTGGCCGCGCGAGACATTGCGATGAATGTGGCGCTTCCCGAGGTGGATGGCCGTATCCTTTCACGTGCGGTGTCGTTCAAGGGATCGGCGGGAAAAGACGAGCTGACCCAGATTGATTTGGTGAAATACATCCCGGTGCGTGATCGCGTGGCCTTTACCGCCAAACTTGCGGCCAATTGGGTGCGGTTGCGCAGAACTGACACCAGCGCGCGCAAGGTGGCGATGGTCATGGCGAACTATCCCAACAAGGATGCGCGTCTTGGCAACGGGGTCGGGCTGGATACCCCGGCAGGGATGATCGAAACACTGCGTGCCATGCAGGGCGAAGGATATGGCGTAAAGGGTCTGCCACAGGATGGCGATGCGCTGATTGCCGCGATCAAGGCCGGGCCGACCAACGATTTCAAATCACTAGCCGGTCGCGAAATTCGCGTGACCCTGCCGCGAAACGAGTATCAAAAGGCGTTTGATGGCCTGCCGCAAACCATCCGCGATCAGGTGTTCGAGGCCTGGGGTGATCCGACAAAGGATCCGTTCTATCTGGCAGATCGGGATGCCTTTGCGCTTTCGATCCTGCCACTTGGCAATGTGGTGGTCGGGTTGCAGCCCGCGCGCGGCTATAACATTGATCCGCTTGAAAGCTATCACTCGCCCGATCTGGTGCCGCCGCACAACTATTTTGCCTTTTATATCTGGCTGCGTCATGTGTTTGGCGTCGATGCCATCATTCATTTTGGCAAGCACGGCAATATGGAATGGCTGCCGGGCAAGTCACTGGCCCTGTCCGAGGATTGCTTCCCGGAGGCCGTTTTTGGTCCGACCCCGCATTTCTATCCGTTCATTGTCAATGACCCGGGCGAAGGTACCCAGGCCAAGCGCCGGGCACAGGCAGTGATCCTGGATCATTTGACCCCGCCTTTGACCCGGGCGGAAAGCTATGGCCCGCTCAAGGATCTCGAGGCGCTGGTCGATGAATATTACGATGCGGCTGCGGTTGATCCGCGCCGTCTTGTGATCCTCAAACGCGACATCCTAGAACTGGCGATCCGCATCGGCCTGGACCGTGATTGCGGTATCGAGCCCGACGAGGACGAAGAAAGCGCGCTTGCCAAGCTTGATAACTATCTGTGCGAGCTCAAGGAACTTCAGATCCGTGATGGTCTGCATATTTATGGCAAGGCGCCTGAGGGTGACCTTCTGACCGATCTTCTGGTCGCACTGGCACGCTTGCCGCGCGGGTCAGACAGTGGACCAAAGGCATCCCTGCATCGCGCGATTGCCAAGGATATCCTTGATGATCCGGCCTTCGATCCGCTTGATTGTGCCTTTGCCGAATTCTGGCCGGGGGCCAAGCCCGAAATTCTCGCGCATTATGACGGCGAAGATATCGGACCATGGCGCACCACCGGCGATACCGTGGAACGGATCGAGCTTTTGGCACGTGACTTGGTCAAGGGAACGGTGAAGGCTGATCCGGCGTGGTCGGCCGTCTGTGACGTAATTTCTGATATCGAAACGACTATTCGCCCGGCAGTTGTTGGTTGCGGCCCGGCTGAGATCGAGGGTCTTTTGCGTGGCCTTGCCGGCAAGTTCGTCGAACCTGGCCCGTCCGGTGCCCCGACCCGTGGCCGCCCGGATGTGCTGCCGACCGGCCGGAATTTCTATTCGGTTGATACCCGTACCGTCCCGACCCCGGCTGCTTGGCAATTGGGGTGGAAGTCGGCCGAGTTGCTTCTGGAACGTCACGTGCAGGATCACGGCGAATGGCCAAGCGCGCTTGGCTTGTCTGTCTGGGGAACCAGCAACATGCGCACCGGTGGTGATGATATTGCACAGGCGTTGGCCCTGATGGGTGTGCGCCCGACCTGGGATAGTGCATCACGCCGGGTGACCGGTTTTGAAATCATGCCAGCATCTGTGCTGGGCCGACCGCGTGTTGATGTCACCTTGCGCATTTCCGGCTTCTTCCGCGATGCTTTTCCGGGCCTGATTGATCTGTTTGACAGTGCGGTACGCTCGGTGGCCGGGCAAACCGATGAGCCAGATGACCTCAATCCGATTGCCGTCCGGATAAGGGCCGAAACCGAGAAACTTCGCGCTAAGGGAATGGACGCGGATCAGGCGGCCAGACAGGCTGGATTCCGGGTGTTTGGCTCCAAACCGGGGGCCTATGGGGCCGGTTTGCAGGCGATGATTGACGAAAAACTCTGGGATGACGAAGACGATCTTGCTGATGCCTACCTTGCCTGGGGCAGTTATGCTTATGGCAATGGCGCCGAGGGCACGGCGGCACGTGATCTGTTCGAAACCCGGCTTTCGAAGGTTGATGCGATTGTCCACAATCAGGATAATCGCGAACATGATTTGCTGGATTCCGATGACTATTATCAGTTCGAAGGCGGAATGACATCTGCTGTGCGCAGTCTGTCAGGCAAACAGCCCACAGTTTATCACAGTGATCATTCCCGCCCGGAAAGCCCGAAAATCCGCACCCTGGAAGAGGAAATCGCCCGTGTCGTTCGGGCGCGTGTCGTGAACCCCAAATGGATCAAGGGTGTGATGCGCCATGGCTACAAGGGCGCGTTCGAGATGGCGGCAACAGTCGATTATCTGTTTGCCTTTGCCGCCACCGCGCGCTGCGTTGCCGATCATCACTTTGATCTGGTCTATGATGCCTATCTGGGCGATGCCGAGGTGCGCGATTTTATCGCCGATCATAATCCCGATGCGTTGCAAGATATCAAGGACCGCCTGAGTGAAGCGATCGACCGTGGGCTGTGGCAGCCGCGTCGCAACAGTGTTTCCGTCGATCTGGGACTGTAATGCGTCAACTGTTGCTTGTTATTGGAATCACGGGAATTTTACCGTCGGAACAAACCGGGCAGTTGAAACGTTACGTTTTCGCACCATATCTCAATTAACCAACTGTCAATAAGTTGTGAGGGACGGGGCACCCCTATCGGATCGCCTGCATGGGAAGCAGGTTGATTGAACAGATCGGAGGCCGCGATGGATATCAAGACCAACGTTCGTTTGCCAGATTATCTGCAAACTCCAATGCCTGCCCATGACAGGCATGCAGATATCGTCAACTCCCTGCTTTCTGATTTCGACATGCCAGACTGGTTGCGAGCAGATTTGCACGGCAACGGGCGCTATCGCCCGGCACGCGGTGCCATTCGCGCAGTTCTGGATGTCCGTGAACGTTTCAACGGCGTGCATCGGCCGGTAACGTTTGATGAATTCCATGCCGGCATGACAGAGCTTGCCCATCACCTTCCGGGTCCGGACCAAACCAAGTTTGAAATCAATGCCAAGGTGAAGATTTACTGGCGCTACCTGCAAGGGGTCGAACGTCAGGTCTGGCGGACCGCCGTTGCGGTTGCCCATCTTCGTCTGGATCATTTCCCGGTGGTGCGTGAATTCAAAACGCTGATTGAACAGGTCGCGATCAGCCGCGACTGGCTGGAAAAACGCCTTGAGGTGGTCGAGAAAAGCTTCCAAAGCCCGGCCGGCGCGCGCAACGAAGCCGTGCGCAAGGCCTTGGACCGCCTGCGCCGCATGTCGCCCGGGGATCGCCTGCAATTGTTTAACAAGGCCCGGATGCGCCGCCCGGAACTGCGCAATATCGACATGCGCGAACCCGATAAATGGGCGGATCTGGTGACCAGTGACCTTGGCCTGACAACAGGCCAAAGCGCCAATTGGTAAAGCTGGGCCAACTTGGATCGGATAAAAGCGCGGTCATTGGGATCGCGCTTTTTGTTTGCGGGATTGTCTTGGCGGGTGCCCACGGGCAAACTCACTGCCCAACACTTCAGGGCAGATGCATCGTGTGAAGAACTCAATTCCCAAATCCTTTTGTCTGTGGGCAGGCATTCTCCTCGGCTTGCTATTGCATGGGCAAACCGCACAGGCGGATACCACAAATGAATGGGCATCCGTTCCAAGGGGCCCGTTCCATTGGCAGCTTCAAGGCACACTTGATGTCGATGACGCCATCCGCATTGTCGGCGCCGATCTTTTTGATGTGTCCGCCGATCAGGTCGCGGCTTGGCGCGCTGCCGGGCAGTATCCGATTTGTTATATCAATGTCGGGGCTGTCGAAAATTGGCGGAATGACGCGAAGGATTTCCCGGAAGATGTGATCGGCGCGCCCTATTGGGGCTGGGATGGCGAAAACTGGCTTGATGTCCGCCGGTTTGAGCTTTTTGCCAATGTGATCAGGGCCCGTCTTGATCTTTGCCGTGACAAGGGGTTTCTGGCGGTTGAGCCTGATAACATTGATGCCTTTGAAGCCGATCAAAGCAGTAAGCCAACCGGTTTTGACATCACGCGCGCCGATCAGCTGCGCTATGTGAACTGGCTGATCACTGAGGCCCATACGCGCGGTCTTGCCATCGGGCAGAAAAATGTTACCGATCTTGTGGCTGATCTTGTCAATCAGATGGATTTTGCCCTGCTTGAGTCATCCTATCGACTTGGTTTCATGGCGGAATTTGACCCTTATATCGGGCAAGGAAAGCCTGTTTTTGCCGTCGAGTATGTTGATGAAGGTGTTGAGCCGAAGGCCTTTTGCCGGGTCGCGCTTGCGCACGGATTTCAAGGCGTGATCGCCAATCTGGATCTTGATCAAACGCCGCAAAACTGCCCTTGATCCCGGGGGTGCTTTCGCCGCATTCTGGGGCGGCATTTCAAAGGGAAGAAACAATGACCGACAAAAGCCAGCCAGACGTCGATATCAATGCGCGCCATGATGAAAAAATGAAGAAAATCAAGGCCGCGCGCGACAAGATGATGGCCCAGAAAATCGATAAAAAGGGCCTGATCATTGTCCATACCGGCAAAGGCAAGGGCAAGTCTTCCTCGGCCTTTGGCATGGCGATGCGCTGTGTCGGCCATGATATGAAAGTCGGCGTCGTCCAGTTCATCAAAGGTGGCTGGGAAACCGGTGAGGCAAAGCTTCTTAAAAAATTCCCCGATCTCTGTGAATTCCACGCCATGGGGGCGGGCTTTACCTGGGAAACCCAGAACCGCGCACAGGATGTCGCACTGGCCCGTGAAGCCTGGAACAAGGCCTTGGAAATGTTGCGCGATCCAAGCTATTCCATGGTGATCCTCGATGAGATCAATATCGTCCTGCGTTATGATTTCCTGCCACTTGAGGACGTGCTTGAAGCACTCGCCAACAAACTGCCGGATCAGCATATCGTACTGACCGGGCGCAATGCCCCGGATACCTTGATCGAGGCGGCCGATCTGGTGACGGAAATGACCATGGTCAAACACCCGTTCCGCGAACAGGGCATCAAGGCCCAGATCGGTGTCGAGTTCTGATCCGGCCTTGATCATTAGCGGATCACTTGCAAGAAAGTTTTGAAACCGGAATGAGTGCGCAATCCGTCCCTGCCCTGATGTTGCAAGGTACCGGTTCCGATGTCGGAAAATCCTTGCTGGTGGCCGGATTGTGCCGTGCCTATGCGCGTCGTGGCCTCCGGGTGCGTCCGTTCAAACCGCAAAACATGTCGAACAATGCTGCCGTGACCGATGATGGCGGCGAAATCGGCCGCGCGCAGGCGCTTCAGGCACGTGCAGCGGGTGTTGCGACATCAGTTCATATGAACCCGGTCTTGCTCAAACCGCAAAGCGACATTGGGGCGCAGGTCGTGGTGCAGGGCAAGGTCATGACCAGTGCCAAGGCACGCGATTATTATCGCCTCAAACGCGATCTGCTGCCCAAGGTGGTCGAAAGCTTCGAGGTCATGGCACGTGATGCCGACCTTGTCCTGATCGAAGGGGCAGGGTCCCCGGCCGAGGTCAATCTGCGGGCCTCTGACATTGCCAATATGGGTTTTGCCGAGGCCGTGGGCGTTCCGGTCATTCTGGTTGGCGATATTGACCGCGGCGGGGTGATTGCCTCGATCGTGGGGACGCATGAGCTGCTGTCCGAGGATGACCGCCGCTGGCTTAAGGGTTATGTGATCAACAAGTTTCGTGGCGATGTGTCGCTGTTTGAACCGGCGACTGGCATCATTCATGAGCGCTGCGGACTTAAAAGTTACGGTATCGCAACGTATTGGCCGGGTGCCTATAAGTTGCCTGCCGAAGACGGCGTGGCGTTGGAAAAGGCCGGGAAATATCACCGCAAGGCCGGGAATGAGGGGGACGCAGTTCTGCGCATTGCCGTGCCGCATCTGCCGCGTATTGCGAATTTTGATGATCTTGATCCGCTTGCCGCCGAGGATGATGTTGAATTGCTGGTAATCAAACCGGGGCAAGTGATCCCGGGGGATTGTGATCTGGTGCTTCTGCCGGGGTCAAAATCGACCATGGCCGACCTTCGGTTCCTCAAGGAGCAAGGCTGGGATATCGATATTCTGGCCCATCATCGGCGGGGTGGTCATGTGATCGGTATTTGTGGCGGATATCAGATGCTGGGCCACATGGTTCATGACCCGGACGGGGTTGAAGGCGCGCCGGGAAGCGAGCCTGGTCTTGGTTTGCTCGATGTTGAAACCGTCATGGCGGGCGACAAGACGCTGCGCAAAACAACAGGACTGACGGTTGGCGATCATGCTGTTCTTGCTGCCGGAACACCGGTCGATGGCTATGAAATTCATATGGGTCGGACCGATGGCCCGGATCGGGCGCGAAGCTGGCTCGATCTGAATGGTGTGGTGGATGGCGCGATCAGTAGCGATGGACGGGTTTTGGGGTGCTATCTGCACGGGCTGTTTGGCAGTGATGATTTTCGTCATGCCTTTTTGGCGGCATTGCGATCGGACGAGGCACACAAAATGACGCATTTTGAGGCCAGTATTGACGCGGCCCTTGATGAACTGGCTGATCATCTTGAAGCCTGCCTTGATCTGGATGGCATGCTGGAACTGGCAAAAAGCCGGCCCTGACAGGGCGTGTTTAAGCTTTCTGTCAGGCATGAGCGTTACGTATAGCAAAATTGCACTTTCGCCCACTTGAAGGTCTTTACTTCGCGCGCGTTGCATGGTTTGAGATATCTTGCAGTTCCGGGTTGGAAACGAACCGGCTTCGTTGCGGTTTATGGAATGTTTGCGCCCCCACGCCGGGTCTTTGCGAAACGTTCATCTTGGTCGGGTATCTTCACGCTCATGCGTCAGTTATATCATTTTTGGCTTTCACCTTTTTCGCGCAAGGTCCGTCTGGTCCTGGCCGAGAAAAAGCTCGATTTCGAACTCACGGCTGAACCGGTATGGGAACGGCGTGACGATTTCCTGCTGCTTAATCCGGCCGGTGAAGTGCCTGTGCTTAAGGAAGAAGACGGCACGGTGCTGTGTGACTCCAGCGTCATCTGCGAGTATCTCGATGAGGTGTACCAGGACGAGCCGAAACTGTTTGGATCCGACCCCAAGGAACGTGCTGAAATTCGCCGCCTTGTCGCGTGGTTTGATGGCAAATTCAATCGCGAGGTCACTGACCATCTGCTCGGTGAGAAACTTCTGAAACGCTTCTTCTCGACCGGCACCCCTGATACCAAGGTCCTGCGCGCCGGGCGCACCAATGGCGCCTATCACATGGATTATATCGGCTGGTTGTTTGAACGCCGGAACTGGCTGGCTGGCGATCATCTGACCATGGCCGATCTGGCGGCTGCCGCACAGGTATCCGTGATCGACTATATGGGCGATATCAACTGGTCGAAACATCCACGCGCCAAGGACTGGTACATGCGGATCAAAAGCCGCCCTGCCATGCGCGATATTCTGGCAGATCGGCAGGCAAGTTTCCCGCCATCAAGTCATTATGCGGAACTGGATTTTGAATGAAGGATTCATCCATATCTGATGAATTCTACCCTGAAGGCGGGTTAAATACCGCCAGTTACGATCTTCGCGCTGATCTTGATCGTAAGATTTTTGAAGACCCCATTCCCTTTTACACGCGTTTGGCGACCAGCCTTGCGCATGAAAATGGCGTGCTTGAACTGGGTTGCGGCACCGGCCGGATCAGTGCTGCGATTGCCAAGTTAGGTATCAAGGTCGAGGGGCTTGATCTGTCACCCGCCATGCTGGGTCAGGCACGCGCCAATTACCCTGATCTGACATGGCATCTTGGCAATATGTGCGACTTTGATCTGGGGCGGCAATTTGATCTGGTGATCATCCCGTTTCGCGGGCTTCAGGAAGTCACCGAAGCCACTGATCAGCGTCGCGCCCTTGAACGGGCCTTTGCCCATCTGAAACCCGGCGGGGCGATCGCACTGGATCTGATGGATCCGGATTTGCGCTATTGCCTGCCAGAAGGTGACCCGGAGCACGTCGAGCTGCCGATCTTTCCGATGCCAGACGGCGTCGGGCAACCGGGCAGTCGGCTTCGCATCACGGCGATGGAACGCACCAATGATCCCCTGACCCAAAAGTTCAGCGAACATTGGCGGTTTGAAGAAATCAGCGATCAGGGCGATGTGATTACGCGCGAGGATTGCTGGCATCATCTGCGCTGGGTGCATCGCAGTGAAATGCGGCTGATGTTGGAGCTGTCCGGTTTCGTTTCGATATCGGAATTTTCGGATTTCGAGGGCAATCCCCCGAAATATGCCAGCAACCAGGTCTGGATGGCAAAACGGCCGGACTGATGCCCGGCCGCTCTATTGCGTCTATTGGTGCTTATCCGTTAGCTTCTCAGTTACCGGCGAATTTCGCGGCACTGGTCATTGTTTCGGCGCGTTCCTCATTGGTCAGCGGCACAAGGCCGTTATCAGCCAGAAGACCTTCTTCGCCAATCACCGCTTCCGAAACATAGGTCGAGATAAAGTCACCCAGGCTCTGGACCAGTTGTTGATGGTCATCCTTGACGTACAGATAAAGCGCACGCGATGCCGGATAGCTGCCATCAAGGATGGTTTCATAATCCGGCTCGATCCCGTTGATCGGAACCCCCTGAAGGCGTTCACGGTTACGTTCCAGATTGTTAAAGCCCATCACGCCATAGGATGTCGGATCTTTTTCAAGCTTGCTGATCACCAGACGGTCATTCTCGCCGGCTTCGATATAGGCGCCGTCTTCGCGAAGGGTCCGGCACAGCAGGCGGAAGCTGTCAGGATCGGTTGCCTCAAGGCTTGCAATGTCAGAAAATGTTGCACAACCCTGATCAAGCAACAGCTGCCCCATCAGATCGCGCGTACCCGAAGTCGGCGGTGGTCCATAAACGCGGATTTTAAGGTCCGGCAGGCTGGGATCGATATCAGACCATTTTTCATGCGGGTTTGGCACACTTGCGCCCTTGACCGGAACGGTCCGCGCCAGGGCAAGGTATAGCTGACGGGCGGTAAGTTCCATACCCGGTGCTTCGCGCGAGCCCAGCATGACAATACCATCATAGCCGATCTTGATTTCGCTGATGTCACGGACAGAGTTTGCCGCGCAAATTGCGGTTTCCGACCCGGTGATAGGGCGCGATGCGTCAACAATATCGGGGAACTCTGCGCCAATGCCGCCACAAAACAGCTTGAAGCCGCCGCCTGAACCGGTGCTTTCAACCACCGGGGCCGGTGCACCGGTGGTCTTGGCGAAATGTTCGGCGACCTTGGTGGTCAGCGGAAATATCGTCGAAGAACCGACAATCCTGATCTGATCGCGGGCCATTGCGGCATGTGATGTCAGAAGTGCCATCGATGCGGCAAGGGTAGCCAAGGCAAGCGTGCGACGCATTTCGTCCCCCAAAACGTATCCGGTGATGATCCGGCAAATGGTTCTGCCGGTCATATACAAGGAAATCGGTCACCGTGAACCTGTTTTCTGAACTGACGGTCCCCGTCAGTCCGATCCGGTGCGAACATCCATCTTCTCTATATTCGCTTTTGCCGCGTCAGCAACAGGGGTTCCATTTGAAAGTTCTATGACAGTTAACCAGTCCTGCCGTGCAAGATCGTTATCACCGGCAATCTGATGGAGCTTGCCGCGTTCGAAAAGCGCCTGAACATTCTGGGGTTCCCGGTTCAGAACTTGTTCGATATCAGTCATTGCCAAATCGTAACTTTCAAGCAGTCGCCAGGCCGATGCCCGGTAAATCAGCGCCTCGGTATGATCGGGTTGAAGATCAAGTGCTGCATTGAGGTCATCAATCGCCTCCCAATACTGCCCGGCAAGGCCAAGTGCCATGGCACGATCGACCCAAAGCTGCGGGTTGTTGGGCACCAGTTCAAGCGCGCGGCTTTGATCACGCCAGGCGAATTCAAGGTTATCGGCCATCATCCAGGCCTGACCGGCCTGGGCCAGCATTCCGGCAACCACACCCGGTCCGGCCGTGCTGTCCTTGGCAAGCGCGTCAAGGCGGGTGGCGGCTTCTTCATATTTGCCAAGCGATATCAGTGCCACGGCAACACAATGGCGGGCCGGTTCCCCGCCACCCAGATCGCGCCAGGCAATCGCGCTTTCAAATCCGTCTTCGGGTTTGAGTTGCGCCAGCTTGATGCAGTCACGATATTGCTGGCTTTCTTCCTGTGTCATGCCACCGTTGCTTTCGGTCTGGGCCTTGGCGGAAGGCACGCCTGCGCCATAGATGCCGACAAACCCCGCCAGATACAGCAAGCCTGTGGCGCGCGCTAGGAACGAGGTCGCGAAAAGTCGTGACATGAAAAAGCTCCGTCTTTGGCAAAGTTTCTGGCAGTCACCATAGAAGATCACATGATCGATCCACCATGGCTGAATGCGCATATCTGAAAACGCATATTCGTGAAGTCTCACACCATGAAAACGGCAACAACATGATTGTTGTTCCCGAAAGCCGCAGGTTGCGGGAACAAATCATGGTCCAAAAGGTTTTGCCAAAAGACTTTGTTTGTCTGTGGCAAGGCCGTTACTGTGCCCTTCACACGAATTTGCCGTCACAAAAGGTGCCTTGATGACCAATAAGCTGTTCTGTTTCGGATTGGGATTTTCCGCCCGCCTTGTTGCCCGCGCGCTTAAGGCAGAGGGTTGGAAAATTGCCGGAACCACACGAAGCGCGGACAAGGCCGAACAGCTGAAGTCTGAAGGCATCGAGCCCTTTATCTTTTCCGATGATCAACCGATTGCCGATATCGCCAGCGCGCTTGAAGGCGTGACGCATGTCCTTTCATCGGCCCCGCCCGGCGGGATGGGCGATCCGGTGATCCATCATCATGGCAATGATCTTGCGGCACTGCCCGCGGGCACGTGGATTGGCTATTTGTCGACCACCGGGGTTTACGGTGATCGGGATGGTGCCGAAGTCACCGAGGATGATGATCTTCTGCCAAGCGGCAAACGCGGTCGCAGGCGCGTGGCGGCTGAAAAGGCATGGTTTGACCTTGGCCGTCGTCATGATCTGTGTGTGCAAAGCTTCCGCCTGGCGGGCATCTATGGTCCCGGCCGCAATGCGCTTGAAACCGTCCGGTCAGGTCGTGCACGCCGGATCGTCAAACCCGGTCAGGTCTTTTCGCGCATCCATGTTGATGACATCGCCCAGACGGTTCTGGCATCCATCAAACAGCCCAATTGCGGCGCGGCCTATAATGTCTGTGATGATGATGCGGCCCCGCCGCAGGATGTGATTGCCCATGCTTGCGGCTTGCTGGGTATCGATCCGCCACCCGAACAGGATTTTGCCACCGCCAAGCTAAGCCCGATGGCCGCCAGTTTCTATGAGGACAACAAACGGGTTTCAAATGCGCGGATCAAACAGGAACTCGGTGTTAAGCTGCGCTATCCGGATTATCGGGCCGGTTTGCTGGCGCTGCATGATGAAATACTGGCCAAATTGCAGGGCAGAGACGAAAACGTTTCATAAAACCGCATTGTTGACCACAATTGCGGGTCGTATATAACCCAAGAGCCTGCGGAAAATCATATTGTCGTCTGTTTGGACACCGCATGTTCAGGCACCATATGATTTTCCACAGGATCAGTTTCGGACCGGATCGTTTTGGCGTTCCGGACCCCAAGGCCACCGAGCACGGGCATCTGATGCGGGCATCTTCCGCATCGTCCCGACCGGCAAGGAGAGAGCAAGCATGGATCGTCGTATCGTAACCGTTTTTGGCGGCACCGGATTTGTCGGACGTCATATCGTCAAGCGTCTGCTGGAGCGTGATTTTATCGTTCGCGTCCCGACCAGAAGCTTTGAACGCGTCAAAAAACTCAAACCGATGGGCAATCTAGGGCAGGTCGTTCCGGTCCATTGCGATGTGCGCGACGAAGACAGCATCAAGGGCGCGCTCGAGGGGTCCGAAGCGGTGATCAACCTGCTGGGCATTCTCTATGAACGCGGCAGCAAGAATTTTCTCAATATCCACGTCAAGGCGGCCAAACGCATTGCCGAGGAAGCCAAGGCAGCCGGTGTAAAGACGCTTTTGCACATGTCGGCACTGGGTGTGGATAAAAACACATCTGCCAACTATGCGACGTCCAAACTGGCCGGTGAAAAGGCTGTGCGCGAAGCGTTCCCGGATGCGGTGATCTTCCGCCCGTCGGTGATCTTTGGCCCGAACGACAATTTCCTGAACAAGTTTGCCACCATGGCGCGTTTCTCGCCGATGCTGCCGGTTGTTGGCGCACCGGGCCTTCCGAAAGTTGATCTTGGTGAAGGCAAGGTTGATCTGCACGGCGAAGGCGGCCCGAAATTCCAGCCGGTCTATGTTGGCGATGTTGCCGATGCCTTTGTCACCGCACTCATGGAAGGCAAATCTGCCGGCAAGACCTATGAGCTTGGTGGACCGGAAACCTATTCCTTCATGGCGCTTTTGCAGGACATGCTGCGCATCACCCGTCAGCGCGCCATTCTGATGCCGGTTCCGTTCTGGCTGGCCTCGATCAAGGCATTCTTCCTGCAGTTCCTGCCGGTCCCGCCGCTGACCCCGGATCAGGTTCGGTTGCTCAAGACCGATAACGTCGTTTCCGAAGGTGCGGACGGTTTTGCCGAACTTGGCATTACGCCCAACAGCCTCGAGGCAATTGCGCCGTCTTACCTCAAACGGTTCTGCCCGCCGCGTAAATCCGGTGAGTTCCGCCGTTTCGTCTAAGGCGCACGGCTGATCAGGCGATCAAAAAGAAAACCCCGCCAAACTTTTGGCGGGGTTTTTTCTTGTCTCGAAGGCGCCAAGGATATTGGCCGCGTGCAAAGGACCGTCAGACCTTCTTGAGGGTCTCACGAATGGTGTCGATGATTTCAGAACGTGACGGGGCCTGAATGACCGGTTCCCCGCCCGGGCGTTCAATCATGATCACCGGAATGCCAAGGTTCCGTGCGGCTTCGATCTTTGCAAAGGTCGCATCACCGCCGCTGTTTTTGCTGACGATCACATCGATTTCGTTGCGTTCAAGAAGCTCGGTCTCGCTTTCAACACTGAACGGGCCGCGCGCAAACAGCCATTCGCCAAATTCCAGATCAAACGGATCACGCGGGGAATCAACAGTGCGGACAAGCAACCATGTTTTTTCAAGCCCTTCAAAGGCATGCAGGTTCTTGGCACCGCTTGCGATCAGCGCGCGATTGCCAACTTCGGGCAGGATTCTGGCCGCTTCTTCAATCGATTTTACCATGATCCAGTTGTCATCTTCGGTCTGTTCCCAGGCTGGGCGGTGATACTGAATGCAAGGCATTGCCACGGCATGGCAGGCCTTGGCGATATTGTGTGAAATCTCGGTGGCATAGGGATGGGTCGCGTCAATCACCAGATCAATCTGTTCGTTTTTAAGGTGGGTGATGATGCCCTCTGGTCCGCCAAAACCGCCGATGCGAACGGGAACGCCATCGGGAAGGCTCGGTGCGCTGGTGCGCCCGGCGAGCGAGAGTTGCAAACGAACATCCCGGCCAAATTCATGCATCAGGTCCTCTGCAATGCGATTTGCGTCTCCGGTCCCGCCAAAAATAAGGATGCGTTTTGGACGTTTGGCAGGGCGGGAGAGGGACATGGGCAAAGAACCTTGTTGTTGCTTTATGACCTTGGATGGCCTGTTTGTTGCGCAGACACGGGAACAGATTAACGAACTGCTGCTTACGATGCCACCGGTCGGAATTGATCAAATTCGCCAATCCCGTGGCGGGCAATGATGGTGCCGTTGCGGTCGGTAATGACGACTTCAACGGCCGATGCGCCGTCCAATGTGGCGCGCGCGGATTCGCAGGCCTGACGGGCAATCGCATCTTCAATCTTAACGTCCGCCGCCTGACAAAGTTCCAGAACCTGTTTGGCGGTATTGGCCGTGCGGCACTGGTCTTGCAGCGTTTCATCGCCGCCACACGCTGCAATCGTTCCTGCCAGCCGATCAAAATCGACCTGTGATCGGCTTGAATGCAAATCGAGATGCCCCTGAGCAAATTTGACCAGTTTGGCAAACCCACCGGCGATGCTGACAAAGGCAATCGGGTTTTTGCGCAAATATTTCAGCATCCCGCCAACAAAGTCGCCCATATCAAGAATGGCTTCCTCGGGCAGGCCATAGAATGCGCGAATGGCCGCCTCGGACGTTTTGCCGGTTGCGCTGGCAACATGTTCGCGCCCGGTCGCCCGCGCGACGTCAATCCCGCGATGGATCGAATGGATCCACGCCGAACAGCTAAACGGGATGACAATCCCCGTGGTGCCCAGTACCGACAACCCGCCGACAATACCCAATCGCCCATTCCATGTTTTGGTGGCAATTTCAGCACCCCCGGGAATGGAAATCTCGATCTCGACATCGGGGCTTGCGCCATACTGGTCACAAAGTGCTTCGATCTGTCCGACCATCATTTCGCGCGGCTTGGGATTGATTGCGGGTTCACCCGGTGGCAATGGCAGGCCCGGCTTTGTAATCGTGCCAACTCCGTCACCGGCATGGAATGTGATGCCGCTTCCGGGTTTGCCAAAACGCACCGTCGATATGATTTCCGCCCCATGGGTGACATCGGGATCATCGCCGGCGTCCTTGATCACGCTGGCGCGCGCCCAGCCATCGCCCTTTTCAGCCTTGATCAATTTGAAGGACGGCGTTTCTCCGCCAGGCAGGGTAATGGTGACCGGATCGGGAAAATCGCCGGACAACAATGCCTGCCACGCGGCACGGGTTGCGGCGGTGGCACAGGCCCCCGTCGTCCATCCCTTGCGCAGTGGTCCTTCCGGTTTTCTTGCCATCAGTCGGTTTTTTTCCTGTTAATCCTGTCGGTGTTTTCGCTATTGAGGGCGGGGATGAGATGCGATTGGGAAATTCAATTAAACATCAATATTTATGTGATTTAAAAAGTTATACGAAAAAATATCGGAAATATGTTGTGCGTATCGTTTGATTGCTGTTTAACATATCCTCTTGATGCGGTCCTGCACAGATGGCTGCATTTCATTTAAGTAGAAGTATCGCGCGATGACGAACCTTGGTGTTGATTTTCCGGTTTTTGAACCGGGTTGGGTATGGCTTGTTGGGGCGGGGCCCGGTGATCCCGGTCTTCTGACGCTGCATGCCGTCAACGCCATGCAACAGGCCGATGTTGTTGTCTTTGATGCACTGGTCGATGAACGGATTTTGAACCTTTTGCGTCCTGATGCCAAACGCATCTATGCGGGCAAGCGCGGTGGTCGCCCATCTTCGAAACAAACCGATATTTCCCTGCAGCTGGTTGAACTGGCCAAACAGGGCCTGCGTGTTCTGCGCCTTAAAGGCGGTGATCCGTTCGTGTTTGGACGCGGCGGCGAAGAAGGCATGACCCTTGTCGATCACAATGTGCCGTTCCGGGTGGTGCCGGGCATTACCGCCGGGATCGCCGGTGCGGCCTATGCCGGCATTCCGACCACGCACCGCGACTGCAATTCGTCGGTCACCTTTGTCACCGGCCACGGATCCAGTGGCGAAGTGCCAGACAACATCAACTGGGCGGCCCTCGCCAAGGGTGCGCCGGTTCTTGTCATGTATATGGCCATGAAACATCTGCGCCGGATTTCGTCAGAACTGATGGCAAATGGCCGGGCTGCGGATGAACCGCTTGCCGTGATCAGTCAGGCGACCACACCAGGACAGGGTATTCTGATCACCACCCTTGAAAAGGCGGCTGATGACGTCGAACGCGAAGGTGTTGAACCGCCTGCGGTGTGCATTCTTGGTAAGGTTGTCGGTCTGCGTGATCGTCTGAACTGGCTGTCGCCGCAGGACGATGTGACCGCGGTGCGCCATGTGCCATTCGAACAGGTGCTTGATCTGATCACCGCACCGGCAGATCCCCTCAAGAACTGAACGTCGATCCCGTCCGAAAAGGCGGCAACAGATTGATATATATCGTTGCCGGTGGGACGCGCGACTGTACAATCGCGCGCATGTGTTTTGACCCGGATGGATCATGGACGAACAGCAGGTATTGATACGCATCCTTGAAAGCGGTTGGGCGCAATGTGCTGATATCGTGCGTACGGATGGCGGGGTACTTCTGACTGCGTTGGTGGCGGGACTGGTGGGCAGTGCGACCCACTGTGTCGGCATGTGCGGCCCGTTCGTGATCAGTCAGGTCACCAGCCGGATGGAACAGCTCCCGGTCGAGAAAATGAGCGAGTTTCGCCGTCTCACCGGTGCGGCACTTCTGCCCTATCAGTTCGGACGTTTGTCGACCTATTGCCTGCTGGGCGTGCTGGCCGGCTACTTTACCGACAGCATCAGTGCCCTCACCCGTGTCTGGTGGATCGGGCCGGTCTTGCTGATTGCAGCCGGTGTGTTTTTCCTTCTGTTCGGCATTCTGGGCCTGATGCCCCATCTTGGCGGTTTGTTGCCATCGACCGGCGAATCACGCTGGTGGAACAAGCTGGTTGGCAATCATGCGCGTGGGCTTTTCCAGGCCCCATATGGCTGGCGGGGATATCTGCTGGGCGTGATGCTGGGCTTTATTCCCTGTGGTCTGGTTTATGGCGCGCTTGTGATGGCAGCCGCCACGGGTGCGGCGCTTAATGGTGGGGCGGTGATGCTGGTCTTTGGCCTTGGCACGGTGCCGATGCTGTTTGTCACAGGCTTTGTTGGCCAATATGCTGCACAGCGTTTTCGGGCCCTGATGGTGCCAGTGGGCCGTGGGCTCATGATTATTAATGGCCTGATCCTGTTTGCCTTGGCAGCAACGACATTGGGCTGATGGGGTCGGGCAGCGTGATCAAGTGTGAGCTTTCCCACAGGTGCTGACCTTGCAAGAATGTGTAGGGTATTTATAGTGCCCCGTCAGTTTGTGGCACACAAAGATCGGTTGTCCGTAACCGGCAAAGAGATGAGGGTGGACGCGTGAGCAAAAAGACGCTTCTGGCAATTCTGGGTATTGCCCTGGTTCTTGGTATCGGCCTGACCTATCGTCTGATGATGATGGGCACGGAAACCAATTCGTCCGGTACGGCGTCGATTGGCGGTCCGTTCACACTTGTCAATCAGGATGGCGAAACTGTCACTCAGGATGACTTCAAGGGCAAATACATGCTGACCTATTTCGGCTATACCTTCTGCCCGGATGTCTGCCCGACCGAATTGCAGGTCATGGGAACAGCACTTGATATGATGCCCCAAGACATCGCAGATGAAATCACACCCGTCTTTTTCACCGTCGACCCGGAACGCGACACAGTCGAAGCGGTTGCCGAATATGTACCCTATTTCCATGATCGGATGGTTGGGTTGACTGGCACCGTCGAACAGACAACGGCGGCTGCCAAGGCGTTTCGTGTTTACTACGCGAAGGCGATCCCGGAAGGTGAGCCTGAAGATACCGATACCTATCTGATGGACCATTCGTCCTTCGTGTATCTGATGGATCGCGAAGGCAAATTCGTCCGCCACTTCAATTACGGCACCAGCCCGGAAGACATGGCAAAGGGCGTGACCGAGGCGGTCAAAAACAACGGCTGATTATTCCGTCGCGTAATGCCATGATCATGGCAAATAAATTCGGCTCGGAGAACAGCCCAAAATGCCTGACACCATTCCGGGGATCGTTATTGCGGCCCCCGCGTCAAACAGTGGCAAGACCGTCATTACCTTGGCTCTTCTGCGCGCGCTGACCCGCAAGGGCCATAAAATTGCCGCGGCCAAAACCGGGCCGGATTATATCGACCCCGCCTTTCAGGCAGCTGCCTGTCGCGATACCTGCATCAATCTTGATCCATGGGCAATGACGCCAGACCAGATCAACGGTCTGGCCCGCGATCACACGCACGGCAAAGCCTTTTTGATGTGCGAAGGCGTCATGGGTTTGTTTGATGGTGCCGCCAACGGCGATGGATCGACCGCCGATCTTGCCGCCCTTGCCGGGTGGCCGATTGTTCTTGTGGTCGATGTGAAAGGCCAGTCGGCCTCTGCGGCGGCGGTGATTTCCGGCTTTGCCAAATTTCGCGATGACATCGA
The DNA here is from genome assembly GCF_000300275.1 of Thalassospira profundimaris WP0211. Lineage (GTDB taxonomy): Bacteria > Pseudomonadota > Alphaproteobacteria > Rhodospirillales > Thalassospiraceae > Thalassospira > Thalassospira profundimaris. The sequence goes on from NZ_AMRN01000001.1 coordinate 685,438, forward strand.
TGTTGCGGGTGTGATCCTTAATCGGGTGGGCAGTGAACGCCACAAGCAAATGATTGTTGATTCCTGCGCCAAACATCTGCCGGATCTTCCAGTGCTTGGCGCAGTCCGGCGCAGCGAAGACCTGATCCTGCCGGAACGCCATCTTGGTCTGGTGCAGGCGGGCGAACATGCCGAGCTTGATAGCTTTCTCGATCGTGCCGCCGATATCATCAGTGAAGATGTCGATCTGGATGGCTTGATCGCACTGCTGGGTGAGAACGCCGGGAAGGCCAAGAAAGCCAAAAAATCTGTAAAACCCACGCCGACCGCACCCGTAATTGCCCCTCTTGGCCGTCATGTTGCGGTGGCGCGTGATGCGGCCTTTGCGTTTAGCTACCCCCATCTTCTGGATGGTTGGCGTGCAGCGGGGACGAAAATTTCCTTTTTCTCGCCACTGGCGAACGAGGCCCCGAACCCGGATTGTGATGCCATCTATCTGCCCGGCGGCTATCCGGAACTTCATGCCAAAACCCTTGCCGAAGCCAAGGTTTTCCGGGCCGGCATGCACGATGCGGCTCAACGGCATGTCTTGATTTACGGCGAATGCGGCGGGTACATGACCCTTGGCAACAGCCTTGTTGATGCCAGTGGCACGCGCCACGAAATGCTTGGTCTGTTGCCTCTTGAAACCAGCTTTGCCAACCGCAGGTTGCATCTTGGCTACCGTGAGGCACAGCTGGGCATTCCGACCCCGTTTGGTCCGGCAGGCATGAAGCTGCGTGGTCATGAATTTCACTATGCGACCACGTTGTCCGAAGACGGCATGCCGTTATGCCGGATGAAAACGGCGACGGGTCTTGATCTGGGCCCTGCCGGTCTGGTGGATGGAAGTGTTTTTGGGTCCTTCTTCCACATGATCGCAGAGAGTTGATCAACCCGTTGTCAGACTTGAATGCGACGGGGATTACGCGCGGGTTAGACTATGTTATGTCTCAATGACGGCCCGACTGAGAGAGATCATGGACAAAAAAGACCGCGTCGCATTACCACCTGAACCATTCTGGGAAACCAAGACTCTTGCTGAAATGACGCAAGCGGAATGGGAATCCCTTTGTGACGGCTGTGGCAAATGTTGCCTGCACAAGCTGCAGGACGAGGAAGACGATTTTGTCTATTACACCTCGGTCGCGTGTCGTTTGCTCGATTGTCATACGTGCCGCTGCAAGGATTATCCCAACCGGACCCAGCATGTTCCCGATTGTGTGCAGCTTTCCAAGGAAAATGTCGAAACCCTGTCCTGGATGCCATCGACCTGTGCCTATCGCCTGATGGCAGAGGGAAAGCCACTACCCGACTGGCATCCGCTTAAGACAGGTGTAGCAGACTCGGCCATAATGGCAGGCATGTCCGTGCGCGGCATGGCCATCCCCGAAGACGAAGCCCATCCTGATCTGACACGCTATATAGTGAAGTGGCCTGCCTGATTCTGAACTGTGGATAATTACGCCACATAGATCAGCATCCTTCCTTGTAATAAACATCCTGCTTTACCACCTGAATAAAATCTTAGGTTGAACGGCTCAGGGGACAGCGATGTTTGGCGGCAATGGTGGTGATAAAGAAAAAGCCCAGATTTACGAAGCATTGAATCGGTCCATGGCTGTTATTGAGTTCAACATGGACGGGACCATCGTCAGGGCCAATGAGAACTTTCTAGAGACGATGGGATATGAGCTTGATGAGATTATAGGCCAGCATCACCGTATGTTCATGCCGCCTGATATCTTTGACAAGGCGGAATATGAAGCGTTCTGGGAAGAGCTTCGTTCTGGCAAGTTCGTGTCTGGCGCAATGGCCAGAAAGAAAAAGAATGGCCAGATGATTTGGCTGGAAGCAAGCTACAACCCAATTCTCGATCGCAATGGCAAACCCAAGAAAGTCGTCAAACTCGCTTCTGACATCACAGAGCGTCGTGTCGAACGCGCAATGTGGCAAAGTGTTTTTCGCGCCATCGAGAAATCACAGGCGACGATCGAGTTTGAGCTTGATGGCACCATTATTTCCGCAAACCAGATGTTTTTGGATGTGATGGGCTACACGCTTGACGAAATCAAAGGTAAGCATCACAGCATTTTTGTCGAACCTTCTTACCGGGACTCCAAGGAATACAAGGATTTTTGGAAAACCCTCAATGCCGGTGAGTTCAACTCCGGCGAGTTTAAACGTGTGGGCAAAGGCGGCAAGGAAGTGTGGATCTCCGCTTCCTACAATCCGGTTCTTGATCCGGTGGGGCGTCCGTTCAAGGTCGTGAAGTTTGCAACCGACATTACCGCACAAACCAAGCTTTTGCTGGATCTGAAAAAGATCATCGATACGAACTTCAGCGAAATCGACGGCAACCTGGGTGAGCTCAACAGTTCTGCAGACCAGAGTGTGTCCATGTCTGAGGAAACATCAAACACGGTGCAGACAGTCTCTGCCAGTGCCGAACAGATGGCGTCTTCCATCGCAGAGATTTCACAAAGCATGAGCCAGTCGCGCTCGGAGACAGAACGGGCTTTTGCCGAAACGGTTACGGCCAATGACTCAACACAGCGCATGGCGCAGGTTGTTGATGCCATGGGCAATATTGTTGAAGTCATCCGCAATATCGCCGGGCAGATCAATCTGCTGGCACTGAATGCAACAATTGAAAGTGCGCGCGCAGGTGATGCGGGCAAAGGTTTTGCCGTTGTCGCCAACGAGGTCAAAAACCTCGCCAATCAAGCAGCCAAGGCGACAGAGGATATATCTGAGGAGATTTCAGGTATTCAGGCCATTTCGGGCGAGGTTGTCGGTGCGCTTGAAACCATTCAAAGGGCGGTTCAAACGGTACGCGACGGCGTAACCAGCATTTCGTCCGCCGTCGAAGAGCAAAGTGCCGTCACCAACGGTGTGACCAATAATATGCGCATCATGGCGTCGTCTGTGGAAGGATTGACCAGTAATCTGGAAACCATTCGGATTTCAACGTCCCGCGTGGCTGACTCAGTCAAAAAGACTCGCGAAGCAGCATCTGTTCTTGCCAAATAACGAGATTAAAATCGGTTAAGAGCTTCCTCACCTGCGGTCGTGCACGCGAAATGGGAAAATATGACCCTTCGTTGTAGCTATACCAAAGGGTTGGAATCCTGAGAGAGCAAAAATATTTTGGTGAAAGGGATGTGACGTTCCGATGGTGCTCACGAAAATCGGTAAGCTCTAAAAATTGCAACAGTGCATTGTATTGCAAGTGTAATTTTAAAATCGTTCCCGCAATTCTACTAAAATTTATGATCCAAAGTTGTTTTACTCAGGACAAATAAACAATTTGTCTTGTCCCAGCCAAAAGTATATGGTTGGGTGTGAATGATCAGTTGTTCAAAGTGGGATCAATTATTCAACGGCAGAAATATTTTCAAGCGTCGCTCGGTATGGCTGAGAGCCTAGCGTACCCGATGCAAAGTTTGAAAAACTGCAAGAAATTCCGAACATCTGACTCATCAAACGCAAGCCGTTTGAAAACCGGGAATGATCTGTGTTGAAGATCTCACCGTATCCTCTCGCATGAGAAGTGAACGCTCTTAGGACTAGGTTCGATCATGCATGCGTATGAGAGACTGGTTCACGCGTTCATAATTACGACCAAACGGTCAATAACCCCGCGAGGCTGACGGGAATTAACGGGATAAACCCGTTTACGCAAAGGGTATAAAAGTGGGTATTGGATTTTTTAAGGGTGAGTCCGAGGCGCGTAATGAACAACAAGTCACCGCTGCGCTCGGTCGCTCAATGGCACGCATCGAATTCAACGCGGAAGGCAAGATCCTCTCGCTGAATGAAAACTTCGAAAAGACGATGGGCTACAAGGCCAGCGATCTTATCGGCAAACATCACTCATTGTTTGTCCCCGAAGAGCTTATCAGTTCGGCAGATTACAAAAATTTCTGGAAGAGACTGGCGTCAGGCGAGTTTCTGACCGGGGCCTTCCCGCGCAAATGTCGTGACGGATCGTTGATTTGGCTTGAAGCCACTTACAACCCGATCCTCGACACGAAGGGCAATGTAACCAAAGTCGTGAAGTTTGCGACCGACATCACCGAACGTCGCAACGAACGTGCGTTGCTGCAAAGCGTATTTGATGCGATCAGCACCTCGCAGGCGGTGATCGAGTTCAATCTGGATGGCACGATTTTGACCGCCAATGAGAACTTCCTGTCTGTGCTGGGCTACAGCCTTGATGAAATCAAGGGCAAGCATCACAGCATGTTCGTGCCGGAAGATCAGAAAAATTCGTCAGAGTACCGGGCTTTCTGGCAAAGCCTGAACCAGGGAAAATTCCAGGCCGGTCAGTTCGCCCGTGTGGGCAAGAATGGCAAGCAAGTCTGGATCGAAGCGACCTATAACCCGGTTCTTGATGCTGTTGGCAAACCGATCAAGGTGATCAAATTTGCCACCGATATCACCGAAAAGACCAAGCTTCTGATCGACCTTAAGAAAATGATCGACGGTAACTTTACCGAGATCGACAACAACATCACCGAGCTTAACACGCGCACGGTTCAAAGCGTTGATGCGTCAACCAACACGATGGAACTGACCCGCAACGTTGCGGCCAGCACCGAGCAGATGGCCGCCTCGATTGCCGAGATTTCCCAGAGCATGGCCCAGTCACAGGGCGCAACCGAGCGCGCCTACGAGCAGACCAACACCGCCAACGAAATGACCCAGCGCATGACAGGCGTGGTCGATGAGATGGGCAATATCGTTGAAGTCATTCGCAATATTGCCGGGCAGATCAACCTGTTGGCGCTGAACGCGACGATTGAAAGTGCCCGTGCCGGTGAAGCTGGCAAAGGGTTTGCCGTTGTTGCCAACGAGGTCAAGAACCTTGCCAATCAGGCGGCACGTGCCACCGAAGACATCACCCAGGAAATTACCGGTATTCAGGAAATTTCCGCCGAGGTCGCCGGTGCTTTGGAGACCATCCGTGGTTCGGTTGAAACTGTCCGTAACGATGTCACCAACATCTCTTCGGCGGTGACAGAGCAAACAGCGGTTACCGAAAATGTCAGTACCAGCGTCCGCGACATGGCCCGGTCTGTCGAAAACATGTCAGATAACCTTGCTGCTATTCGCACGACGACCGATACGGTCGCATCCTCTGTACAGCGCACGCGCGAAGCGGCCGAAGTGCTGACACGTTAATTCAGGCCGATTTCACCGATCGAAAGCTGCCATTAAAAGGGCGGAGCCAAACGGCTCCGCCCTTTTGTCATGGAATATGACAGTTTGAAGATGATCAAGCTATCCTGCGGGGAACCACTTGCCTTAAGCAGGGGGAAGTCACAAGAATGTCGGCTTGAGACACTTGGAGCTGATATACTCCGGGCTTGCAGGGGAAATACGGGGCGATAAGGAAATGAACAGCGATCATCTGCGCATTGATGTTCTTGGTGTGGGCGAGGCCTTCGATCCGAACTTTGAAAATTCGTCTGTCGTGGTGTCTGCGGGCGACTTTCGCCTCTTGATCGATTGCGGGGCAACGGTGGCCGGGCGGCTGATGGCCAAGTTTCCCGATCCGGATGCGATTGATGCAATCTATTTCACCCACATGCATCCCGATCATGTGTTCGGTCTTGTGCCGGTCATGCTGAACTGGCGCGATGATGGCCGTTCAAAGCCGTTGCGTATTTTGTGCAGCCCGCAATTACGCACTCATCTTGAAAAACTGATGGAGCTCGGCTTTACCGGCCTTGGGTCAGCCTGGCCGTTTACCATCATCTGGCATTCGATTGCCGAGACAAATTCAATTGGTCCGTTTGAATGCCGTTTCGCAAGGTCCGATCACAGTGTGCAGAATCACGCGATCCTGTTGCGCTATGCGGACAAGGGATTTGCCTATTCCGGCGATGGCAACGTAACAGCAGAAACCGCCGCCCTGTTTACGGGCGCGGATCTGGTGTTTCAGGAAACCTATCTGATCAAGCACGATCCGCAACATGCAGCCCACTGTGATCTGGAAACGGTCTTGAAACTGGCCTCTGACATGCCCGGCGCGCGTTTCTGGCTTTATCACGTCAAACGCAATGTCCGTGCGGAAATGGCCCAGATGATCAGGGGAAATGAACAGGTCCGTATCGCGGCACCCGGCGAAGTGATTGAAATCCGCTGAGCGGGCCAGTGTTCCCGCAATTGAAGGCAAAACAAAAATGCCCGGCACAAGGCCGGGCATTCGGGCATACAGGAATGCATTTCCTGATTAGTGAACCGCGCGTGGCTCCATGTCGTGCTGGCGGATGGCGGCATCCGCGACGGCATGGTTTTCGAACGACGCGATATGGGTACCGTCGGCGGTGAAGACGCCATAGACCAGTTCGTCACTGTCATTCTCTGTATTGGGAACCGGACGCACATAGGCAAAATCATGAATACCCAACAGGGCGAAGTCACCGTTTGACAGAAGACCGGTATCCTGGCCGATCCGCTGATCGCTTTCGGTATCGTGGTTATTTGTTCGATTTGTCATTTGAACCACTCCTTGGTTAGGCTTTGCCGTCTATTTGATCAGCATTGCTATCCTCGTCCTCGACATTCATGTCGATGGTTTTTGACGGCACAGCTTTTTTCTTGTTCGAGCCAATCGCGATTTCACGGACGACCGGTTCCGGTAGGGGTCTGTTCAGGTCAACATGCAGCAGACCGTTATCCAGATGCGCACCGACGACTTCGATGCCTTCGGCAAGGACGAAGGAGCGCTGGAACTGTCGCGACGCAATGCCACGATGGATATAAACACGTTCGCTGTCATCATCGGTATGTTTGCCGCGAATGATCAGCTGGTTGTCTTCAGTGGTTACCGACAGGTCTTCCTCGGCAAATCCGGCAACTGCGACAGTGATTCGCAGTTTGTTTTCACCAATCTGTTCGATGTTATAGGGCGGATAGCCCTCGGCCTTGGTTTTCGAGACCTGATCAAGAACGCGTTCGATCTGGTCAAAACCCAAAAGCAACGGGCTGTTGAACATTGAAATTCGTGACATTTGCAGCACCTCCTCCATCAGAGCGAGTGTGGTTGTTTTCAGATCCCACGCATCCTGCGTTTCGGGCATCTAATTGTTCGACCCGAGGCATTCGGCACCGAACGTTTCATATATTCAAATAAATGTGGTTTTCCCGCCAATAGTCAAGCCTTGCCTGTGGCACAGACATAAGACATCGACTAATTCTTGGTTTGCGTCAGATCTGGCATGGTTTCAAGCGCATAATAGGCAACCGACTGATCCTTGCCGCGCAGCGCAACCTCGTGCATCACGGCGTTTTCCGGCAAGGGAATCGGCCCGTGATCAAACAGCGTCTTGGAAATCACCAATGGCACGCCGTGTCCCTTGGTCTGGGCTTCAAGGCGGGCGGTGGTGTTGATCGTATCGCCGATTGCACTGATGTTTTCGCGGCCGGGCGGGCCCATTTCCCCAACGATTGCCTTGCCCATATGGATGCCAATTCCAATGCGCAACGCATGGGGAAGTTCCGATTTAAGATGCAGGTTAAGGCCTTCAATCCGGCGCAGCATCTCGGCGGCTCCCTCAAAGGCCTGCAGGATGGTGCGTTCGGTGTCATCACTTTCATGGCCATAAAGCGCCATAAGACCATCACCGGTAAACTGCGCGTAATACCCACCTGTGCCGCGCAATGCCTCGGTCATCTCGGCAAAGAACTGGTTGAGGATGAAAAGCACGTCATAGGGCATCTTGCTTTCGCCAAGCTTGGTCGAATCGCGCAAGTCGATAAAGATGCAGACAACCTGTCTTTCACTGCCCGAAAGTCCGCCGGGACGTCGTCCGTCACGCGCGGTGGCGTTGGGCGGCAAAAGCGGGGCGACCGCCAGATCATTATGCGGCCTGATCTGACAGGCAAGGCGCATGCCCTTGGGGGCCTGAATGCTTTTGAGTGCCGCAGCCTCGATATCCCCGGGAGGGGCAAGGTGATCACTGCCTGATCCGCAGTGAATCCTGCACGTCGTGCAGCGCCCGTGCCCGCCACAAACCGACGCCATCGGAACACCGGCATCGCGAAGCGCCTCAAGCGCTGTGGCACCGGGCGGTACGCGCACGAAACGCCCGTTTGGCAGGCTCAGCATCGGGCCGCGCTTGACCCGATCAAAGGTCTGGCGGATCTGGCGTACACCAAAAGGTGCCAGCGCAAGGGCGATGCTCAGGATCGTGAAGGGCAAAATGGCGTTTTCATAGAAGGTGATGGCGTCCTGATTGACATTGGCGGCATCAATCACCCCAAACACATATTTGCGTCCGCCTTCCTCGGCGCGGCGGATCACCTCGGCCGCCGCGGCTGAATACCCCGCAAGTGAAAGTGTCGGGATCAGAATTGCCAGCGTGCCAAGCGTATTGCGCCATTTCGGATAGAACGGTTTGACCCGCAGCCAGAAATGAATGCCGATGCAGCCATGCGCCCAGACAGCAATCACCGTGATCGCCTGCAAGATGCCCTGATGCGGAATAAACACGGCCAGATCCAGAAGAACGCGTTCAAACGGTGAATCAACATCAAAGCCCAGATCGATAACCCGGGTCGCAATGATGTGCCTAAACAGCAGGAACGGAATGCACAGGCCAAGGATCATCTGTGCCCATTCCGATTTGCGCAGGCGCAAGGTGCGGCGGCTGGTCAGGCGTGCGGTTGCCAACAAAAAGTGCGTTATCAGCGACAACACCAACAGGATCTCAAGCGGTGGAAACTGCCAGACTTCCGTGGTGTATTCCCCGGCTTTTTCCATCAGCTCCGGTGAAACGATGCCTGCCGTATGGTTCAGCAAATGCGTCAGCACATAGGAAAACATGGTCAGGCCGGAATACAGCCGCAGATTCTGGATCATCGCTTCGGGTGCCTATTGTTCATTTGCGCGGTCTCTCGGTGGTCCAAACTTGAACGTCGACATTCTGCGGTCGATCACATCATTTTGCTGCGTCCATGGTTGAACAGGATCATGCAACACCTTTGGTTGATAAAGTGTTTTGCACCCTCAGGCACGAAAAAAGCCACCGGGATTTCCGGTGGCTTTCTGTGATTTTCTGCGTGATGTCAATATGACCCGCGCTTTAGGCGGCGGACTTGATTCGCTTCCGGGTCATGAACTTCACGATCGCGCGCGCAAAATCAACACTCGTGATCGGTGTTTCAAGTGACTGCATGGCAGCTTCATGCACATCATCGGGGATCAGGTCATAACGGGCCTGCAAAAGGGCGGTCTCGTAAGGCTTCATGAATTCCGGATGCGGCTGGATCGAGGCTGCATTATCGCCATACTGCAAACCGGCATAGGGGCAAAAATCGGAACTCGCCCAGACAGTCGCACCTTTGGGTGGCTCAACCACCTGATCTTGATGGAAGGCATTAATGCGGATCTTCGCCGGGCTGTCAGACAGCCAGTCGCTGTTGCGTGCATCAACTGCGTATTCATGTACGCCTACACCCCAACCCTTGTCGGACTTGATGACCTTGCCGCCAAGTGCTGTTGCCAGGATCTGATGACCGAAACAGATACCAAAAACCGGCTGACCGGCAGAAACGGCATCGCGCAGGAAGTCCTGCAGGCGGATCATCCACGGCAAGTTTTCATAAACGCCATGTTTTGATCCCATGATCACCCAGCCGTCGGCATCACGGATTGAGTCCGGAAAAACGTCTTCCAGAACGGTCCAGGTTTCGAACTCCAGACTCGGATCAACATTGCCAAGCAGCTTTTCGAGCATGCCGGGGTAGGAGGCGAAATCGTCGCGAAGTTCTTCCGGGGCGAATCCGGTCTCGAGAATGCCGATCTTCATGCAAAAACCTCTGTGGTCGTCAATGTGGCGCTAAGGGTCAAAACTCATTCACATGACCGGCCCGGCAACTGATATGAGAGAAAAAGCTAGGAAAATGCCGCAGAGCGGGGTGATCCCCGGTCAAGGGATTTGACGCAGAGGCTTTCTCTCATCGCAGTTGTCCTTCGGATCACCCGGATTTGCACGGGCTATTTTGTCGCAAAATCTTGAAAGATGCATATCTTCCTATGATTTTGCTCCGCATATCCGCACAAATCCGGGCGACCGGGGCGATCATGTGAATGAGTTTTGACCCTTAGCTGAGTTATGGGATTTTAACGCCAAAGACAAGCCCGGTGCTGCGAGATTTTAGTCAAATTTTGACCGGAAATGCGAAACCGCCCGGCATAAAGCACGGGCGGTTGCAAAACCTGCGGCCAGCGTCTGGGGGATCAAACCGGCCGCAGATTATCGGGTTCAGGCATCGGTCGGGTTTATTTGTTGAGACCAATGGCACGGGCACCGCCCATGCCGGCAATCATCGCGACCACAAAAATAATCGTATCGGTATGGCCGAACGCCAGTGCACTAAGGGCCGGACCCGGGCAATACCCAACCAGCCCCCAACCGGTACCAAACAACAGGCCACCAACAACCAGTTTGGTGGTGATGGCACGGTTGGTCGGCAGGCTTATCTCGCCGCCACAGACCGCCTCGGTCCGGTTCTTTGCAAACTGGAAGATCGGAATGGCAACCGCCAGTCCACCGCCCATGACGAACGCAAGACTCGGATCCCATCCACCATCGGCAATCGCCCAGATATCAAGAAAACCCAGAACCTTTTGCGGGTCGATCATGCCCGAAATGTAAAGGCCAAAGCCGAAAATCGTGCCGCAAATCAGGGAAACAATTATCCGCATTACATGCCTCCCATCAGATGGCTGGTGACAAGAACCGTGACAAAGCCCGCTGCCATAAATGACAGGGTCGCAACCAGCGATCGCAGCGAAAACCGCGACAGGCCGCAAATGCCATGACCACTGGTGCAACCGCTGCCAATCGTGGTGCCAAGACCAACCAGAAGACCGGCAACGATGATGACCGGTAATGAGCTTGTCACAACACTCTGGGCTTCGATCTCGGTTGCGTTCATCAGGATGAACGGACCAACAATCAGCCCGATGACAAAGGCCAGCCGTTCAAAAACAGCAGAACCACCCTTGGTCGGGGTCAACAAACCGCCAAGAATGCCGCTGATCCCGGCAATTCGCCCATTGAGCAAAAGATAAAGGCCAGAGGCCAAACCAATAAGTCCACCGCCAATCAGGGCGGAAATCGGAGTGAAGTTTTCCATCATTCAATCCATCAAAATCAGAATTTATATTAATGTATGATAATTAATTGATTTTATCAATGGTTCAGTGGAATTTTGTGCCAAATTTCTTTGTAGAAACCGTTGCTAAAATCGATGCAGCCGCCCGCGAAAGCGCCCAATTATCGGTCAACACCATGCTTGCATTGGTATGCGATTCCCGAAAACATATAAGGTGTTGATTTTTCGATATTTTATCTATCTTGCAAAACACCGAAAATAGGAAGATATAGCAGTATCTTTGGTTGTGGTTTCGGCATGTTGCCCAAACCCCCTTTTCGGATTTCATGCATGAGCAAAGATCGTCTGTCCGCCAGTCGGCGTCTTGATGTCGCATTGGCGCTGGTATCACAGGGTGACTACATCGCTGCGATTGACGTGGCGCGTGCCGCATTGGCCGCCGATAGTGACTGGGACGAAGCCCATTTTACGCTGGGCGACATCTATGAACGTGCCGGTGAAACCGAAAATGCCGTTGAGGCTTTCCGTCAGTATCTGATGCTTGATCCCAAGGACCGCATGGGGGCAGAGGTCCGCCTGACATTGCTTGGTGCGGCTGCCCTTCGTGATCGCTTGCCGCCCGATTATGTACGGGCCCTGTTTGACGATTATGCCCCACGGTTTGAGATCAGCCTGCGGGATCGTTTAGCATATCGCGGACCGGAGCTTTTGTTCGAAGCCATCCGGACTCATCTACCGGAAATGTTGCGTCCGATGGATGTGCTTGATCTTGGCTGTGGTACCGGGCTTGTGGGCGAAGTGTTCGCTGGTCATGTTGATGCGATTGATGGCATCGACCTGTCGCCGCGCATGATCAACCGCGCACGCGCCAAGGGGCTTTATCGCACCCTTGTCGCTGGCGATATCACCGATATGCCCGCCGATATCGGAACGGATTACAGCGTTGTCATCGCGGCGGACGTTCTGAACTATCTTGGCGATCTGGTGCCAGCCCTGCGTGCTGCCCATGACCGGATGAAGCCCGGCGGGTTGCTGGTATTCACGCTCGAACATGGTGATAACTTCCCGTTCGATCTCGGTCCCGGGCAACGCTTCCGCCATCATCAGCGCGCGATCAGCGAATGGCTGGTCGAATGTGGCTTTAATGTTCTGTCAGACACATTGGGTGTTCTGCGTCAGGAAAAGGGTAATCCGGTCGAAGGTCGGGTCATCGTCGCACGTGCAAGTGATGCATTGGCGCTGATGGCGGGCGATCTGATCATTCCGGGCGATCCCGATCAGGCATCGGGTCAAACCCTTCACTGAGCTGCTGTGAACTGCTTAATGCAAAACACCCCGTAGCCTGTGGCAGCGGGGTGTTTTTTGTTTGGTATTGTTCTAGACTGGCGTGCCGCGAATGACCGCCACCTCATGATAAAGCGGCACATTCGGATCATCATTGATCATTTCCTGGGCCTTGGTGGCCGAAAGCGGCTGTTTTCCTTCCGGGTCGCCATAGAATTTGCAGACAAGCTGCTTTTCATATTCGGTCCCGTTCAGCGCCTTTTCCAGTGACACGAAAAACGAAATATCCGTTCCTGAATGTTGCAGAACGATCTTTGATGCGATCTTTTCGGGTTTGTAGCCGTTGGCTTCAAAGCATTCGCAAATAATCTCGGTGCCAATGCGGCAACCAAAATTCATTACCAGTTCGGCCTTTGGCGCGTGTTCGCGAATACGGCGCATAAGCGCCTCGTTCAGGCCAAGCCCGACCGAGTTGTAAGGGTACTGGTCAAACAGGCTCCAGGGATAATAATGCGCGATATGGTCTTCGGCCTCGTCACCAGCCCCTTCGGCCAGTTCGATTGACTGGGCTTCGCGGAAGGCTGTCAGGCGCGCGTCACTGGGCTCGCCGACCTGTGGGATGCAGGCAATCACTACATCGGTCTTGGCAATTTTTTCGCGTGCCTCATCGGTATCGACAAGGCTGACACTGCCATGAACCGGTTTGAAATGTTTGGCATGTTCGGGGGATAGGATTTTGATGTTGCGCTCTGCCAGAACGACAAGGCGGGGATCAAGGTCGCTGCCGTAAACGCGTTTGGCGCCGCAGCTTTGCAAGATAAAGGCGACATTGATGCCAGTACCGACACCGACCTCGTAAACGGTTTTGTCTTTCAGATCAGCGCGCGCCAAGCCTTCCTGGAATGTTTGTGTCCAGGGATCATCGGGATCAAAGGCAAAATCTGGTGTTTCGGGATCACTGGCGTATGGGCTGGATGTCTCGCTGCTCTCTTCTAGCATAGTGCTTCCTGTTTTCTTGCGCACCAGAAGGTCGCGGGACCCCGCAGGCATGGCAAAAGCGCCATATAATCCGGTGACAAGGCAACCGGATGGAATTGGCGCGACAAGCCCGCATAAATGGTACCGGGATCGACAAGCCAGTGCCGATGCGCAGCGTTTTATCTTATTCTTGACGCGGTCAGGTGAGCGCGACGTGACGCCATACAGGCATCATGAACGGGAAGATTGCCGGCAATGGCACCGGCATGGGCAGGGCAACAAGTGCCCCTCAGTTTACGGCGGCAAACTGTTTTGCGTCGCTGGCCAGCTGAACGTCTTGGGCAAGCGGGCCAAGCGAAACTGCCAGACTTTCACAATTGCAGTCCGCACCGACCAGAACATTGAGTGGGGATGTGCTGTCTTCACGGCCCACCAACGCCTGCATGATCCGCAGAAGGGTTGGTGCCGGGGACAAACCGTTGCAATCAATAGTGTTCGATACTTGCATGTCGTCTTCTCCTTGTCTGGCAAGCAGGAGCTTCGGCACACCGCCGGGGACGGTTAAGGATGCCGCAGCATGACGTGTTCCCGATGCCCGACAAGATCTGCGGGCAACCTGATAGAAACACTCTCGACCTTTGCGCGATCCCAGCATCAAGCCACCACGCGGTGGCATCATCGGAATGACAGAAGGCCGGATCCAAAGACCCGTTCTGTCAGCTGGGCGGTCATAAGGGTCAACTTTTGCAATCAACCCGTTTTGGTCATCAAACTCGTTTCGCATCGCGACTGTCGCGCATCAGCACAAGTTATGATTTTCAATGCGTTGGGATTGGGTCACCATCAAAGTGGCTTTCTCCGAACCCCGACCAAAACACACCGGAAAATTCTCCGGCCCGACCTTGTTGAATTCAATCGTAGCAGTCGGCAGGTGGGTGTCAAGGAAGGATTTGATTATCTTTTACGCAATAAGTCGAACAGATTAAATTTTAATCACAAATGTCCCTCTTTCCCGCCCAGGGATTTGGGCAGGCTGGAGGATGGCTCCAGAAATATGAAAACCAGCAAGTATTTACCGCGCTTGCGAAGGGGCGGAATGCGCGCTTCTGGCGTGATGTCCTAATCGCGGAAACCGGGGTCCAGACGGTCGGCAAGGCGCATTTGCGCCTCCCACTCCAGGGCAACATCACCGTCGTCATAGGCCATCTGGCTGAACTGTTCGGAAACGCGTTTTATCACCGTATCATCAATCTTCCGAAGCGGTCGTCCCATCGCCAGGGTAGACTCCTGAATCTCGCACGCCCGGTTCAGATAAAACATGTTTGAAAACATCTGCCCGGCGGTTGCCCCCACGGTCAAAAGACCATGATTGCGCAGGATCAGCGCGATGTTGGCGCCAAGCGCTTCAACGATTCTTTCGCGTTCCTCAAGATCAAGCGCGATGCCCTCATAGTCGTGATAGCCGATTTGGCCATAATACTGCAGGGCGATCTGATTAAGCGGCATCAAACCTTCTTCAAGGCAGGAAACGGCAAATCCCGACCGTGTGTGGGTGTGCATCACCCAGGCCGCATCATGGCGCCCGATATGCACGGCACTGTGAATGGTAAAGCCTGCCGGGTTCACCCGATATGGGCTGTCCGCAACCTTGTTGCCGTCGACATCGATCTTCACCAGCGAAGAGGCGGTAATTTCCTCCCACATCAGCCCATAGGGATTGATCAGAAAATGCCCCGGTTCACCAGGTACCCGGGCCGAAATATGGGTATAGATCGTGTCGGTCATTTTGTAATGCGCCGCCAGCCGGTAACAGGCGGCAAGTTCGATGCGGCACTGCTTTTCGCCGTCGCTGATTTGTGGATCACTCATGACGCTGGTCTCGGCGTCCTTCTGTGTCGCGATATGCATGCCGACCTCCATTGAACTGATCAAACGGCTTTACTCTTTGATATACACTTGTTTAACTGAGGATGAAACCAAAGCGCAAATTTTCTTGGTCAGGCGCCCGCAATTTGGGTGCGCCAACAGGGATCAGCAGCGCAAAAGAAGATAATGTAAGGGGCTTTGACTAATGGCGGTGGCGAAACCGATTTACGGTGTTCTTCTCAGCGATGCGATGGATCTCAAAAGCTATTATTCGCTTGATTTTGGCGATGCGGCACCCGATGTCCGCCTGCTTAACCCCGATGAAGTCACCAACCCGGATCTTATCCGTTTTGCGGTGTGCTGGCTGCCGGGCCCGGCCGCGTTTTCGCCTTATCCCAATATTGAAATGGCGATGTCGGTCGGGGCCGGCGTCGATGCCTTGCTGAAACATCCAGGCTTGAGCGATGACGTCGCGATTTGCCGTGTCCGCGATCCCAATCAGGCGGACCTGATGGCGGGCTATGCAGTGCATGAAGTTGTTCATGTCGAACGCGGCTTTGCCAGCATGCAGCAAAGTCAGGCCAGTGCCGAATGGGCCCCGCCTGCGATCCGGCCACCGCGTGATCTCAAGGTCGCCGTGCTTGGTCATGGCTCCATGGGGGCATCGGTTGTCAAAGCCTTGGCTGCGTGTGGATTTAGTGTTTCGGTTGCCTGCCGCCGTGATCCAACAGATCCCGTCGAAGGTGTGCGCTATTTCACCGGTGACGCCTCGGTTCTGCAATCGGTGGCTGGTCAGGATGTGGTGATCAATGTCCTGCCCCTGACGGCCAAGACCGAGAATATTCTCAATGCGGCGCTGTTTTCAAAACTGGCCAAGGGCGCCTGGCTGATCCAGATCGGACGTGGCGAACATCTGGACGAGGATGAGTTTGTTGCCACGCTTGATAGCGGGCAGCTCAGTGGCGCGACCCTTGATGTGTTTCGCACCGAACCGTTGCCGTCAGATCACCCGTTCTGGGCCGATCCGCGCCTGCGCATCACCCCGCATATCGCCAGTGATACAACGCCACGCATTGTCGCCGAACAAGCCCTGCAATCAGCCCGTGAACTGCATGCAGGCAAACCGCTCAGTCTTGCTGTCAGCCGCGGTCAGGGCTACTGAGCGGTCCGCTCAACATGCCCGCACTCGATTGCACGCTTGAAACCCAACCAAAATTATTCAATTGTATAACAATGAGCCGAAAAACATTTCAACGCCTGTCGCTTGATGTCCGCCGTCGCAGTTTGATCGAGGCGACGCTAACCTGCATTGCCCGCGACGGGCTGCATGGGGCATCGGTACGCCGGATCACGGAGGAAGCCGGGGTGACCGTCGGGCTGGTGCGCCATTATTTCGGCAGCAAGGATGACATGATCCGCAATGCCTATGCCTATCTGGTCGGCCAACTGACGGCACAGGCCAGTGAAAGCGCACGTGCCACCGAAGGCACGCCAGAGGCCAAGCTGGCAAGCTTCCTGCGCGCCAACCTGACCAAGCCCAACATGGACGAAAAAACGGTTTCGCTTTGGGCGACCTTCATCGGCCGGGTGCGCCATGATCCGGACTTTGCCGAAATTCATCGTGATGGCTATCGCGAGTTTCTCAATGTCCTTGAAACCCTGATCGAGCCTGTCCTGATCGATCATGGTTGCCCGCACAGTGTGGCGATTTGCCGCAACCATGCGATTGCACTCAATGGCCTGATTGATGGGCTTTGGATGGAAGGGGCGCTGAATTCCGGCCTTTACGCCCAGGATATTCTGCCTGATCTGATCACCGGTGCCGCCGAACGCCTGCTTGAATTGCCCGCCGGGGCGTTGTCAGCACCCGATATTGCCCTTCAATCGGCACGCCACCAGACACAGCCCAAACAACAAAGTAAGCCGTCATGAGATATGCCAAGATTACCGACCGTCTTGCCGAACTGGGTGGGGCCAAATGGGCCGTTCACAACACCGCCCGTGATCGCGAGGCCCAAGGTGCGAAAATTATCGAACTGACAATTGGCGAGCCCGACATTCCCGTCGATCCGGCCCTGATCGACGCCTGCGAAGCCTCCATGCGGCGTGGTCGCACCCATTATTCCAATGGCCGGGGTGAGGTCGGGCTGCTTGATGCGCTGGTGGAAAAATACAAACCTGTCTGGCCGGATGTTACGCCGGAAAACATCCTGTGTTTCCCGGGCACGCAGACCGCGCTTTATACCGTCATGACGGCGCTGGTGGATGCCAGGCAGGGTGTGCTGGTCGGTGATCCCTATTACGCGACCTATGCCGGGGTGATCCGGGCATCGGGGGCTGAACTGCAATCCGTCCCGTTATCGATTGAGCACGGCTTTATCATGCAGCCGGATGACCTGCGCGCCGCGATCACCAAGGACAGCCGTGTGTTGCTGCTCAATACGCCGCACAACCCGTCCGGCGCGCTGCTGGATCGCGCAACACTGGTTGAACTTGGCAAGATCGCCATCGAACATGATCTGTGGATTGTCTGTGACGAGGTCTATGAGGATCTGGTGTTTGAAGGCACCTTTGTCTCCCCGCTTGAAATCGAGGAGCTGCGCGATCGCACCATCGTCACGTCCTCGATCTCAAAAACCTTTGCCGCCACCGGCTTTCGCAGTGGCTGGGCGGTTGGCCCCGAAGAACTCTGCACCAAGGTCCTGCCGATTTCCGAAACCATCCTGTTTGGCAATCAGCCCTTCATCGCCGATGCGGCCGAGGTCGCACTTCGCGGCAATTTCGATACGGCGGCGCGCATGTGCAAAAGCTATGCTGCACGCGTCGACATGATCGAGACCGAACTTGCCGGATGCGATGTGCTTAAACCGGGGAAGGTATCCGGCGGCATGTTTGCCATGATCGATGTCGGTGCAACCGGCATGAACGGCGAAGAATTCGCCTGGGCGCTTTTGGATGATCAAAACGTCGCGGTGATGCCCGGCGCATCCTTTGGCGAAAACGCCAAAAACCTGATCCGTGTCGCACTCACGGTCCCCGACGACGAACTCCGCGAAGCGATCAAACGCATCCGGGCCTTTGCCGAGAAATCAGCATAAAGGCCCGGCCTTGGGCGTTTGTTATGCCTTGGGCATATCACCGCGGATGATATAGGCCAGTGCTGCAACCACCTGTTCGGGTTCGCGCGCCACACCGTTGGCTGCACCATCGACTTCCTTCAACGCATGATCATGCTCGGCCGGATGCAGCGTAATATACGGAATGCCAAGGGCGGCGGCATAGCCAGCATCAAAGGCCGCGTTCCACTGCTTGTATTTCTCGCCAAAGCGAATGACGGCAAGATCAGATTGGGACAGCAAGGTCTTGGTGCGCATGGCATTGAGCTGCGCGCCCTTGCGGTCATGCCAGAACTTGTTGTCTTCGGCGCCAAACACGGCAACGCCGCAATCATCAGAATCTTCATGCACGGTGATCGGGGCAACCAGATCGACCGGAAGGCCGGCTTCTTTCACGCCGGTTTCAATACGCTCGCGCCAGTCGCTGTGAATTTCGCCCGACAAATAGACGGTCCAGACTTTGCTCATCTTTCTCTCCCTTGGTGGTCGTTATGATGGGGTATGTCAGACCCTAAAACGACAAAACCCGTTGCCAAAGGCAACGGGTTTTGAATGGTGGAGCCGATCAGGATCGAACTGACGACCTCTACAATGCCATTGTAGCGCTCTCCCAACTGAGCTACGGCCCCACTTTGTCCGCGACGCAGTCTGCATAGCAGGCTCTGCGGCGCGGCGCATATTTAGAAGGTTCGCCAAATGTTGGCAAGACCCTTTTTCAAAATTTCTTAGCGATCGTCGTCGTCTGATTCGACATGCTCATAGACTTCGCCAAGATCATCATCATCTTCGCCAAGATCAGAAGCATCTTCGAGAATATCATCGTCGATATCGGTATCGACATCATCGTCAAGATCGGTGACGTCATCGACGTCTTCGTCTTCTTCCGGTGCCGGTTTTGCAACCGCGGATTTCTTGACCTTTGTCACCCCGTCCGGCGTTTTGCATTTCGGGCAGACAACCGGGGTACGGTTCAGGTCGTAATACTTGGTACCACAGGCGAGGCAGTGACGTTTCTTACCGCGTGCTGACATTACGGCAAATCCTCTTAATTACCGTTATCAATTAAGAAAAAGACTTTGTGTCGCAAAAGCGCAGCAAGGCTACGCACAGCGTCTTGTCCGAGAGGCCCAATTGCCATCTTGCGAGCACCTTGTCAAAAGGAAATTGCGCGTTTTTCCCTTTGGCAAGGCGATGGGACAAATCTGCCGCACATTCGTGCAATTTCCTACACCGAATTTCGGGTTCGATACTGGTGCCTGCCAACCGCTTGTGCTAGAGCATTGGTCCCCTGATTGAAAGGCCCGCGCGCGCCTGAAAACATGGCCGCAGCGCAGTGCAATTTCAATCAGCCTTTTGTTGATGATAAAACAGTGACTGGCAGGTACGAGCCCATGAGTTCTTCGCAAACCAAACGTCCGCTTTCCTCGGCCAAGGCCGGGCCGCTTTCGGGCGATATCCGGGTTCCGGGTGACAAGTCTATTTCTCATCGCTCCCTGATGTTTGGTGGTCTGGCAATCGGTACAACCAAGGTTACCGGCCTTTTGGAAGGCGAAGACGTTCTGGCAACGGCGGACGCCATGCGCAAACTTGGCGCCACCGTCACCCGCGACGAAGATGGCACCTGGCATGTCACAGGTGTTGGCGTCGGTGCACTTCGTGAACCCGATAGCGTGATTGATATGGGCAATGCCGGCACCGGTATTCGCCTGATGGCCGGCATCGTTGCCACCCATCCGATCACGACGTTCTTCACGGGTGATGCGTCACTCTGCAGACGCCCGATGGGCCGTGTTGCCGATCCGTTGTCCGAATTTGGCGCGCAATTCATTACCCGTGATCGCGGTCGCCCGCCGATGGCGGTGATTGGCACCGACGAAGCCAAACCGGTGACCTATACCCTGCCAATGGCATCGGCCCAGGTGAAATCGGCCGTGATGCTGGCCGGTCTGAACACAACAGGCACAACCACCGTGATCGAACCCAAACCGTCGCGCGATCATACCGAACGAATGCTGCGTCACTTCGGGGTCGACGTCGATGTGAAGGTCAATGACGATGGCGGCCGCACCGTCAGCCTGACCGGCCCGGTCGAAATGAAGGCCGCCGATATTGTGGTTCCGACCGATCCAAGTTCGGCCGCCTTTCCGATGGTGGCGGCCCTTATCAATCCGGAGTCCCATGTTACTATTCGTGATGTCTGCCTGAACCCGCTGCGCACCGGCCTGATCACCACCCTGATTGAAATGGGGGGTGACATCACGATCACCAACGAGCGTGAAGAAGCCGGTGAAACCATCGGCGATCTGGTTGTGACCGGCAAGAACCGCCTTAAGGGCATTGTTGTCCCAGCTGAACGCGCCCCATCCATGATTGATGAATACCCGGTTCTGGCTGTGGCTGCGGCCTATGCCGAGGGTGAAACGCGTATGTGTGATCTTGAAGAATTGCGCGTGAAGGAATCGGATCGTTTGGCGGCGGTGGCCGCCGGTCTTGAAGCCAATGGCGTCATTCACCGGATCGAAGGCGATGATCTGATTGTCACTGGCGGTGTGGTGCCGGGCGGTGGCATGGTGGAAACCCATCTCGATCATCGCATTGCCATGTCGTTCCTGGTTCTGGGGCTTGGCGCGGAAAAGCCGGTTGCGGTCGATGATGCCAACCCGATTGCCACGAGCTTCCCGAACTTCGAAACCCTGATGGCGGATATGGGCGCGAAATTTGCCCTTCATTCCTGATCGGGCCCACCAATATATAAGTCACCATTCGGGACTTATGGATGCACCAGATATAATCACAGGGAGTGACCCATATGATCATCGCCATTGATGGGCCGGCCGCGTCCGGCAAGGGGACCTTGGCACGTCGAGTCGCAGAAGCAATGGACTATGCCTATCTCGATACCGGCCTGCTGTATCGTGCGACCGGTGCGAAAGTTCTGGCCGAAAATGGCGACCCTGCTGATGAAGCTGCCGCCGTGGCCGCGGCCGAAAATCTGAGCGCGTCCGATCTCGAAGGTGAGGCTCTTCGCAGCGAGGAAGTCGGGACCGCGGCCTCAAAAGTTGCAGCGATTCCAATGGTTCGTGAGGTGTTGCTTGATTTTCAGCGCACCCTTGCCACCACCCCGCCGGGCGGTAAACGCGGTGCGGTTTTGGATGGTCGCGACATCGGAACGGTCGTCTGTCCGGAAGCTCCGATCAAGTTTTATCTGACAGCCAGTGTCGAAGAACGTGCAAACCGTCGGTTCAAACAGTTGCAGGAAAAAAATCCCGCTGCTATATACGAGCGCGTTCTTAAAGAGCTTGAAGAACGGGATGCCCGAGACAGTGCTCGCGATGTCGCACCGCTCAAGATGGCAGATGACGCAATCCATATTGATACGGACCGTCTGAATGCCAATGCAGTGTTCGATGCCGTCATGGCACATATCCACACCCATATGGGTGCGGATGACTGATCAAAAGGCGTTTTAACCGTCAGGCGTTGAACGATCCCGAGGTACCGGTCCTTTGGCCTGTTCCTAAGGTGAACGACTTGTGCGTTCACCTTTTCGTGTATGGAAGGTTCGCCTTCACATGCGTTCGGGTTTGAACACTGAATGACAAATCGCCGCGATTTTGCGGCAAAGACCACCGGACACAACCGGTTGGCCAGAATATAGTGACGATACTCGAAAGGAAGTCTGGTTTATGACCACCGCTGAAGAAGCACAATTCTCGACTGGCGAAGATTTTGCCGCCCTGCTGGCTGAAACCCTTGGTTCTGAAGACGAAGGTTTTGTTGGCCGCGTAATGACCGGTTCGGTCGTTAAAAAAACTGACGATGATGCCATCGTCGATGTCGGCCTGAAATCCGAAGGCCGCGTTCCGCTTAAAGAATTTGGCGCAGGCGAAGTAAACATTGGCGATACCGTTGATGTTTATGTCGACCGCTATGAAAACAAGGATGGCCTGATCGTCCTGTCGCGCGAAAAAGCGCGCCGCGAAGAAGCTTGGGTTGAGCTGGAAAAACAGTTCTCCGAAGGCAAACGCGTCGACGGCACCATCTTTGGTCGTGTTAAAGGCGGCTTCACCGTTGACCTGTCGGGCGCAGTTGCGTTCCTTCCGGGTTCCCAGGTTGATATCCGTCCGGTTCGTGACGTCACCCCGCTGATGAACAACCCGCAGCCGTTCCAGATCCTGAAAATGGATCGTTCGCGCGGCAACATCGTTGTTTCGCGTCGTGCCGTTCTCGAAGAGACCCGTGCAGAACAGCGTGCTGAACTGATCCAGAACCTTCAGGAAGGTCAGATCCTTGACGGCGTCGTCAAAAACATCACCGATTACGGCGCATTCGTCGATCTCGGTGGCGTTGATGGCCTGCTGCACGTTACCGACATTGCTTGGAAACGTATCAACCATCCGTCCGAAGCGCTCCAGATCGGCCAGACTGTTAAAGTCCAGGTTATCCGCTTCAACAGCGAAACCCAGCGTATCTCGCTTGGCATGAAGCAGCTTGAAGCTGATCCGTGGGAAGGTGTCGAAGCCAAATACCCGGTCGGTTCGAAATTCGAAGGTCGTGTCACCAACATCACCGATTACGGCGCATTCGTCGAACTCGAAGCTGGTGTCGAAGGCCTGGTCCACGTTTCCGAAATGTCCTGGACCAAGAAAAACATCCACCCGGGCAAAATCGTTTCGACCTCGCAGGAAGTCGAAGTCATGGTGCTCGACGTCGATGCCCAGAAACGCCGTATCTCGCTTGGTCTCAAGCAGTGCACCTCGAACCCGTGGGATGCCTTCCTGGCAGCTCATCCGGTCGAGTCCGAGATCGAAGGCGAAGTCAAGAACATCACCGAATTCGGTCTGTTCATTGGCCTCATGGGCGGTATCGACGGTATGGCTCACCTCTCGGACCTGTCATGGGACCGTGCTGGTGAAGAAGTCATCAAAGAATACAAAAAAGGCGACATCGTCAAAGCCAAGGTTCTTGACGTTGACGTTGAAAAAGAACGCATTTCGCTCGGCATCAAACAGCTGTCTGGTGATCCGTTCAAAGACGCCGTTGTCGGCATCAAACGTGGCGATGCTGTAACCTGTGAAGTTACCGAAGTTAACGACGGTGGCATCGAGGTTTCGGTTGGCGACACCGAACTCAAAGGCTTCATCCGTAAAGCTGAGCTGGCGCGTGAGCGTTCTGAACAGCGTCCGGAACGCTTTGCAGTTGGTGAAAAAGTTGACGCACGCGTTACTGCAATCGACTCCAAAACCCGCAAGGTTTCCCTCTCTGTCAAAGCTCTTGAAGTTGCTGACGAGAAGAAAGCAATGGCGGATTACGGTTCGGCAGACAGCGGCGCATCGCTCGGCGACATTCTCGGCGAAGCTCTGCGCAAGAAACAGGAAGGCGGCGAATAAGCCACCCTCCGACGAATACGCTTTGCAGTCTTGCAGAACGAAAAGACGGGTCGCGCAGTGCGCGGCCCGTTTTCTTTTGTCCGGATTCTAGTCTGGTAAATTGATGGGCGGTGGATGGCCGATATGTCCGCCCAATGCCCGGCGGACCTGTAAAAGGCGCCAAATTGTATATCATCTGCTTTTTGGGGCTGAATTTTAGCCCGACTCTGCCGATATCGGCATTTTTCGCGAAAATTTTGATTTTAAACGCTTTTTGTTCTTGCCTTCCGGGTCGATAAAAACCATTTGAAGAGACGGGTTTAAGCGATCACACTCGTCTAAGTATTTGATTGAACAATTGGAAACGGACACGCTGATGGCACTTGATGCCGATATCCTGCTGGATCGACGCCGCTTGAAAAAATCCATCTTTCGCTGGCGTGTGGTGGCGGTGATTGCCGTGATCGCGGTGATCGTGATCGGCTTGTCTGGCACCGGTGTTAAGGACAGTGTTCTGGGCGGACTTGGGCCGCGCATTGTTGAAGTCACCATCGAAGGTGTAATCACCGAAGACCCCTATCTCCTTGATGCGCTAAGCGCGATTGAAGAAGACAGCGACGTTGTCGGTGTGATTGTCCATATCAACAGCCCGGGTGGCACCATGGTTGGTGGTGAAACGCTGTTTGAGGCGCTGCGCCGTATTGGCGAAACCCGGCCAATCGTTGCCGAGATGGGGACTGTTGCGGCGTCCGGCGGTTACATGACCGCGATTGCCGCCGACCACATCATTGCCCGCCGTGGAACGATCACCGGCTCGATTGGGGTGATTTTCCAGTCGATGAATTTCAATGGAACGCTTGAAAAGCTTGGTGTTGAACCGCTGACGGTAAAAAGCGGTCCGCTTAAAGCTGCACCCAATCCGTTCGAACCTGTTGATGATGTTGCAAAATCGGCCATGCAGGGCCTGATTTCAGACATGTTTGACGTGTTTGTTGAAATGGTTGCGACCCGCCGCGATATGTCGGTCGAAACAGTTACGACTCTTGCCGATGGCCGCGTCTATACCGGACAGCAGGCCGTTGCCAACGGATTGATTGATGAAATTGGAGGCCGTCGTGAAGCCTTGCGCTGGCTCGAAGAGGAAGCCGGTATCACGACGGATGCACAGGTAGTGCCGCTTGAAATCGAATACCCGGAAGACGATTTGATGAGTGCTGTTCTCGAGGGAAGCCTTGGAAAAGTGCTGTCATCTGAGGGGCTTAAACTTGACGGTTTGCTGACGGTCTGGCAACCTGAGTGAGAGCTTCTTTAAGACATAATCTAATCCGTGGTTGAGTGAGACTGTCAGCACCAACAGGATGGGGCCTGGAAATGACAAAATCTGAATTGATTGCCCGCCTTGCGGAGATGAACCCGCATCTCTATCAGCGCGACGTTGAGCGGATTGTCGCCACGATCTTTGACGAGATCACAGACGCGCTTGCGCGCGGCGACCGGGTCGAGCTTCGCGGCTTTGGCGCATTTTCCGTAAAACAGCGTGAGGCCCGCGTCGGCCGTAACCCGCGTACCGGGGATGCGGTTCCTGTCGGTGAGAAAAAGGTTCCCTATTTCAAAACCGGCAAACAGCTTCGCGAACGTTTGAACTGATTCCTGCCTGATTTGTTTTGACCGGCAATCGGGCCTGCGCCACCCGCAACTCGCCCGATACGACCAGCATGCAACACACAAAAACTGTGTGACTGTTGCCATGGCTTTTGTCCGGTTCTTGCCCCATACTGATCAGAACATTGATCAAACGAGACCTGCTGCCGGGTTTTGAGCCATCCTGTTTTCGGGGTGGGACAGCCACCGGCACAAGGAGCTAGGTAATGCGCTTCCTTTACTGGATTATTTCCATCCCGCTTGCCGTACTGATTGCGGTGTTTGCAGTTTCCAACCGGGCATTGGTCACGATTTCGCTTTGGCCCTTGCCGTTTGAAATCGACTTGCCGCTGTTCCTGCCGATCATGGTTGCGTTGTTGATCGGACTTGGGATCGGCTTTGCCTTTGAATGGTTGCTGCAAGGCAAGCACCGCCGTGCCGCACGGCGCATGGATAGCGAACTCAAGCGCATCAAGACGGATGACACCACGCCATCCACCCCAAATACCGATCAAAAGGCCATCGGCCAAAGCTGATCAAGTCAAAGGGCTCCGTTTCGGGGCCCTTTTGCTTTTTGCCGCATGGCGTCAATGTCTGTTCGAAAGCCGATTTGACATTGGCCTTTGGGGCCAAATCGGCTAAGCCATGTCCGGTCCGCTATGAAATTTGCTGCGAAAAGCTGGGCCATGACCCATTGCCAGCCCGCCGGAGGACCCCATGACCCAGACCCTTGCCGCCAAAGATCGCATCTATTGCGCGATTGATACCACCGATCTTGATCATGCAATCAATCTGGCATCGAAGCTGTCGGGTGTTATCGGCGGGGCCAAGCTTGGCAAGGAATTCTTCGCAGCCCACGGGCCACAAGGGGTCCGGGCGGTTGCCAAAACCGGCATGCCGATCTTCCTTGATGTCAAATATCACGATATCCCCAACACGGTGGCCGGCGCCATTCGTGCTGTCACGCCATTGGGTGTCAGGATCGTCAATGTCCATGCCGCCGGTGGTTTGGAGATGATGAAACGTGCCGGTGATGCGGCGCGTGAAGCTGCCGACAAGGCGGGTGTCGACGTGCCGTGGGTGATTGCCGTAACGATCCTGACCAGCATGGATCAGGGCGATCTCGATGATGTCGGCCTCAAGGGCCCGATTGAAGATCGCGTGGTCAAGCTGGCTGAACTGACCCAAAAGGCCGGTCTGGATGGTGTTGTCTGTTCCGCACAGGAAATCACCCCGGTGCGCAAGGCCTTGGGCCCGGACTTCAAGCTGATCACACCGGGTATTCGCTCAAGCTGGGCGGCAAGTGACGATCAGAAACGCATCGTTACCCCGGCCGATGCCGTCGCCATGGGAAGTGACGTTCTGGTGATTGGTCGCCCGATCACCAAGGCCGAAGATCCGATTGCTGCGGCGCAAAAAATCGTCGCCGAACTTTCCTGATCCACGATCCTCAATCTCTGCCTATGCTGCATCATGCCGGTGCCTTGCCGTAATCCGGGCAAGACAGGCTGCCATGCAAATTTCGCGATGGATTTGTTCACCGCATTATCTCAGAATTGAATCGTTTCAAAATTTGCTGCATGATGCATATCTCGCAGTTGCACAAAACGTTGGCCGCGCCACCCGCGTCACCTGCGCCAAAGTTGATCTGGATATTCTGACATGACAGATACCGTCACCCGCCCCGGATTTTTCGGGAACCTGCCGATTCTGGCCCTCGCCCTTGCGTCATTCGGGATCGGCACCACCGAGTTTGTCATCATGGGGCTTCTGCCCGATGTGGCGCTTGATCTTGGTGTGAGCATTCCCGATGCCGGGCTGCTGGTGACGGGCTATGCCCTTGGTGTCACGTTTGGCGCGCCGTTTCTGGCGATTGCCACCGCGCGCATGGACCGTCGACGGGCCTTGTTGCTGCTGATTTCGATCTTCATTCTCGGCAACTTCCTGTGTGCGATTGCCCCTGATTACTGGCTTTTGATGGCAGCCCGTGTGGTCACTGCATTTTGCCATGGTGCGTTCTTTGGGCTTGGCGCTGTTGTCGCCTCAAACCTTGTCGCCCCGCATAAACGGGTTCAGGCGATTGCCCTGATGTTTTCCGGTCTGACGCTGGCCAATGTGCTGGGCGTACCGTTTGGCACGGCCCTTGGTCAGGAACTTGGCTGGCGTTCGACCTTCTGGGCAGTCGTGGCTATTGGTGTTGTTGCCGCCAGCGCGCTTTATGTTGCCCTGCCGCGCCAGATTGCCGCATCGACCGGCAGCCTGTGGCTTGAAGCCAAGTCGCTTGGCAAAAAACAGGTCCTGCTGGCGATGCTGATTTCGGTTCTGGCCTCGGCCAGCTTGTTCAGCGTCTTTACCTATATCACCCCGATGTTGCAGGAAATCACCGGCATTACCCCGCGTCAGGTAACCTATGTGTTGCTGCTGTTCGGGGTTGGCTTGACGGTGGGCAACTATATCGGTGGGCGTTTGGGGGACTGGCGTTTGATGCCTGCCATCATTATGGCCTTTGCCTTGCTGATTGCGATTCTTGCCCTGTTCACCGAAACGCTGACGTCGGTCATTCCGGCAGTCGCAACCGTGATGCTGTGGGGCGTGGTGGCATTTGCACTGGTGTCCCCGCTTCAGATGCGCGTGGTGAACGAGGCGTCCGATGCGCCTAACCTTGCCTCAACCCTTAATCAGGGTGCCTTTAACCTTGGCAATGCTGCGGGCGCATGGTTTGGCGGTATTGCCATTACCCAGGGCGTTTCCTATCAGCATATCCCGTGGCTGGGAGCCGGAATTGCCGTTCTGGCCCTGTTGGCAACGGTCTGGAGCCACTTGCTTGATCGCCGCGACGAAGTCCTTGTCGAAAACGGCGCCAGCGCCTGAATAAAACAAAACCCGTCAGCCTCAAGCTTGACGGGTTTTTCTTTGTCCGGTCGATAAGTGGTCGAGCTCAGCTTACCCAGTGGCGAATCTGATCCCAGCTTTGGCTGATGGTGGTTCCATACTGATCAATGATCAGCTTGATCGATATTGCGATTGATGTGACGACCAGAAGCGGCCGTACCAAACGCGCACCGACCTTCATCACCATATGGGATCCGATCTGTGCGCCGATCAAGGCGCCAACGGCCATCACCCCGCCAACAATCCAGACGACCTCACCCCCGGCGATAAACATCACCAAGGATGCAAAGTTCGACGTGAAATTCAGAACCTTGGTATGGGCGGTTGCCTTGGTCATGTTAAAACCAAGCAGGGCAACAAAGGCGATAGAAAAGAACGATCCGGTGCCCGGCCCAAAGAACCCGTCATAGAACCCGATGCCAAACCCGGCGGTAAAGGCAAAGGTGGCTTTGCCAATCATCTGATGGGCATCAATGTCACCCACACGCGGCGAAAACAGGAAATAAAGCGCAATCAGGATCAAAAGCCCCGGCAGGATGGTCATCAGAATACCGGGATCGAGCATCTGCACCAGAACCGTGCCGAGTGCCGATCCGGCAAAGGTCAGGACAATCGCCAAAACCATATCGCGCGGATCAACATGCCCCTTGCGAATGAAATTAAGCGACGCACTGAAACTGCCAAAACTGCCTTGCAGCTTGTTGGTCGCCAATGCCTGGGCCGGGGTGACACCGGCCCATAACAGGGCCGGGATGGTAATCAACCCGCCGCCGCCTGCAATCGCATCGACAAAGCCAGCAAGGGTGGCAACCGCAAACAGGATCACTAAAAGATCTAAACCAAATTCCATCTGGCCGCTTTCAAATTGGGGCGCGACCGCACAACTGGGGGCGATGCGGTCTTTCAAAACAGCGCACATCATATGGCTTTGCGTGCATGCGTCCAGTGGGATCGATTTCAGTCGTTGAATTGCGCGCAAGCCGTAGTCTAAAAGTCACACACCCTTGTTTATATGAGTTCCAGATATGCCCGAATTGCCAGAGGTCGAAACAGTCACCCGTGGTCTGACACCCGTCATGGAAGGACGGGTGGTCAATCATGTGGTACAGCGACGTGCAAACCTGCGCTTTCCCTTCCCGGAGGGTTTTGTTGATCGCATGGCCGGGCGCACCATCAATCAGCTGACCCGGCGGGCAAAATACATTCTGGGCTACCTTGATGACGGGCAGGTGCTGCTGATCCATCTTGGCATGTCTGGTCGCATGACCATTCACAATGATCCGACTGTCGAGGTGCCCGAAGCGGGCAAGCATGACCATGTCGATTTTGTCATGGCCGATGGGGCTGTGGTGCGGTTCAACGATCCGCGGCGCTTTGGTGTCATTACCCTGATCGCGGGCGACGAGGTCGCCAGTCACAAGATGCTGGCTGGTATCGGGCCCGAGCCACTTGGCAATGCGTTTAATGCCGATGTGCTGGCGGCGGGAATCGCCAAACGGGCAAGCCCGATCAAGACCGTACTGCTGGATCAGAAACTGGTGGCTGGTCTTGGCAACATCTATGTCTGCGAAGCCTTGTTCCGATCAGGCATCGCACCGGACCGTCTGGCAAAGGATCTCAAACCCGGCGAAATCGAACGTCTTTACCGCGAAATCCGTCTCGTGCTGGAAGATGCGATTGCTGCCGGTGGTTCAAGCCTTAAGGACTACCGTCAAAGCAATGGCGAGCTTGGCTATTTCCAGCACAATTTCCGTGTCTATGGCCGCGAAGGCGAAACCTGCATCGCCGATGGTTGCGATAGCACCATCGCGCGCATCGTACAGGCCGGCCGGTCGACCTTCTTCTGCCCAACCTGCCAGAAATAATATGGACGGTACCCGTCTCTGAAAGTCGGGGTAGCTAAAGGCGCCGATAACAGGTTCGGTTGCGGCCCGGGATCAAAATCGGTAAAACAGTATCAAATTATGGTTTCAGGCGAATCGGCCCGATAACCCCAAAGCGACTCACACCCTGAGTCCCGCGGGCCGAACAGCGATAAAAGGATCACTTGCATGTCTTATGAAAACATCATCGCCGAGAAAAAGGGCAATGTCGGCCTGATCACGCTTAACCGTCCCAAGGCGCTCAATGCGCTGTGTGATGCGCTGATCAAGGATATCGGTGCCGCCCTTGATGATTTCGAATCCGATGAGGACATCCGCGCCATCGTCATTACCGGGTCGGACCGCGCCTTTGCCGCCGGTGCCGACATCAAGGAAATGGCCGATTACGACTATATGGACGTCTATAAGAACGACTTCATCACCAAGGGCTGGACCCGGGTTGCAAGCTGCCGCAAGCCGACCATTGCCGCGGTCGCCGGATTCGCATTGGGCGGTGGCTGTGAAATGGCGATGATGTGCGACATCATGATTGCCGCCGACACCGCCAAGTTCGGTCAGCCGGAAATCACCATCGGCACCATTCCCGGTGCGGGCGGCACACAGCGCCTGACCCGTGCAGTTGGCAAGGCCAAGGCGATGGAAATGTGCCTGACCGGGCGCATGATGGATGCCGAGGAAGCTGAACGTGCCGGACTGGTTGCGCGAATCGTCCCGGCCGACTCGTTGCTCGATGAAGCCATGCAACTGGCCGAAAAGATCGCTTCCTTCTCGGGCCCGGTATCGATGAAGGTCAAGGAATCGGTCAACAAGGCCTATGAGATGACCCTGACCGAAGGCCTGATGTTCGAACGTCGCGAATTCCATTCGACCTTCGCACTCGAAGATCGCGCAGAAGGCATGAAAGCCTTTGGCGAGAAACGTAAGCCCGCGTTCAAGCACCGCTGATTGCGGGGTGATCAGGGCAAGTTGACCTCTGATTCCATGCCTGCATATCTGCCTTGCGGCGCAAAAGAGTCCGAAGCCGCAGAAATTGGCGGCATCGGGGGTTGACGAGGGTTTCGGACAGAGCTATAAGCCGCGCTCCGAATTACGTAACATTTGTTTGAAGAGACAGGTTCGCAATGGCTCACCATAAATCGGCCAAGAAGCGCATTCGCCGCAACGCCGCACGTGCAGAAGTTAATGGTGCACGTATCGGTCGCATTCGTACCTTCGTTAAGAAGGTCGAGGCTGCGCTGAACACTGGCGATAAAGATGCTGCTCTGGCTGCGATGAAAATCGCTGAGCCGGAAATGGCGCGTGGCGCACAGCTTGGTGTTCTGCACAAGAACACCGTTGCTCGCAAGGTTTCGCGCCTGACCGCGCGTATCAAAGCGCTTTAATTTATCCCTTACGGGATGGCGAGTCGAAGGCCGCACCTCGGGTGCGGCCTTTTCGCTGCCCGGATTTCGCAGAATCACCTTTTGTTCCTTGGTTGCGCGGGTGCAAGAAACCGCAGAAAACAAGGGCCGTTTTGGTTGCGAAATCCTTTTAACGTTCTGTTAAAGATCGCCTTGCCTGATGTGGGTCACATCAGTACAGTGTTTGAACTTCGCAGGCCGCGCAAAGCGACCAGTGACGAAGAACTAAAAACAAAAGGCGCGAGTACACTTCCTGATTTTGTGGAAGGCCAACGTGTTGGTCACTGCGGTGATCAACGCGACACAGTATCGTTTTGTCTTTTGCGGTCTTTGTGGTGGTGAAATCGGGATATCGGGGAAAGGTTCTTACAGTGCAGCACGCCGTGAGGGACACACAATCGGCACTTGGGCAATCCAACGGGGGGATTGCGGGTGACCAGCACGCAGCACTTGATGATCACGCAGTGGCAACCTGGCAAGTCGTACGCGAAAAGCTGCGCGCCGAATTTGGCGCAACAGCCTATCGTTACTGGCTGGAGCCCGTTGCCCTGATGGCAGTAGAAGCCGGTGTGGCCCGTTTGGGTGCACCGACTCGTGCCATGCGTGACTGGGTGACGCAGCACTATCTCGACCGTATCCAGAATTTCTGGCACGCCGAAGATTCCGATGTGCATTTCGTTGAAATCAATATCGTTTCGGGCGCGACTGCGCAGAACGATGCGTCTGCTTCGGGTTCTTCTTCGACCAAGTCGACATCGGCAAACGCCACGACCGCGCGCACCAAATCCGCGCGCACTTCCCATTCCTCAGGCCATTCCACAAGCCATTCCACGGAAAACAACACCGTGGTCAGTGCGCCGTCCCAGTCAAATGGATCGGGCCGCACCGCCATTGCCAGCATGTCTGACGACGGCATCTCGGCTGCCCTGGATCCGCGCTACACCTTTGATAACTTCGTGCTGGGCAAACCAAACGAGTTCGCCTATGCCGCCGCCCGCCGTCTGGCAGAGGCCGAATCGGTGCCGTTCAACCCGCTGTTCCTCTATGGTGGCGTTGGTCTTGGTAAAACCCACCTGATGCACGCGATTGCTTGGCATATTCGCCGCACCCAGCCGCATCGCACGGTGATCTACCTGTCGGCCGAAAAATTCATGTATCGCTTCATTCGGGCGCTGCGCGACAAGAACACGGTCGATTTCAAGGACCAGTTCCGCTCGGTCGATGTGCTGATGGTGGATGATGTCCAGTTCATCTCGGGCAAGGATTCGACCCAGGAAGAATTCTTCCACACCTTCAACGCGCTGGTCGATCAGGGCCGTCAGATCATTGTGTCTGCCGACAAGTCGCCCTCTGATCTTGAAGACATCGAAGAACGCCTGCGCTCGCGTCTGGGCTCTGGCCTTGTGGCCGATATTCACGCCACCACCTACGAGCTGCGTCTGGGTATCTTGGAGGCCAAGGCCGAACGTCAGGGTGTCGAACTGCCCCAGCGGGTCATGGAATTCCTTGCCCACAAGATCACCGCCAACGTGCGTGAGCTTGAAGGTGCGCTTAACCGCGTGATCGCTCATTCCCAGCTGGTCGGTCGCGAGATCGGGCTGGAAATGGTTCAGGACATCCTCCATGACGTCCTGCGCGCTTCCGAGCGCCGGGTTTCGATCGAGGAAATCCAGAAACGCGTGGCCGAGCATTTCAACATCAAGGTGTCGGACATGCATTCCGCCCGTCGTGCGCGTGCGGTCGCCCGTCCGCGTCAGGTGGCAATGTATCTGTCCAAGCAGCTCACCACCCACTCGCTGCCGGAAATCGGTCGCAAGTTTGGCGGTCGTGACCACACCACGGTGATGCATGCGGTGCGCAAGATCGAAGAACTGCACGGAACCGATCCGTCACTCTGCGAAGATATCGATCTGCTGCGTCGGATGCTCGAAAGCTGATTGCGCGTAAAAGCGTGTCGAAATGTTGTTATTCAAGATGAAATCCGCCGTGTTTTCCGGCGGATTTTGTTTTTGAATCAGCTGGATTTTTAGCTGCAATTTTATCATCGAAACTGCGAGTCGCGCGGTTTGCGCCGCTTTGCGCGTTCGGGGCGTATTTTTGTCCGCCGACTCCTTTTATTTGCTTGGGTTTAGGCCGTAAAAATCCTTCGATTTCCAAGCCAGCATGTTATAATGCGATTTCCGCACCCGAAAGGGTGTGGGTCAGGTAAGAAAACCGATTAAAAATCAATTTGTTAAACGAATACTGACAGACGGATAGGACGGGCATGAAGCTGACCATCGAACGCGCGGCGCTGTTGAAATCGCTGACCCATGTTCAAAGCGTTGTTGAACGACGTAACACCATTCCGATTCTGTCCAATATTTTGCTCCGGGCAGAGAATGATCGTCTTGCGCTGACCGCGACCGATATGGACCTCGAAGTCATCGAAACCACGACGGCCGAGGTGTCCGAACCGGGCGCGACCACGACCCCTGCCCATACCCTTTATGAAATCGTGCGCAAGCTGCCCGAAGGCTCTCAGGTGCAAATCTCGCTTGAGCCGGGTGCGGGCCGCCTGACCCTTTCTGCCGGTCGTTCGAAGTTTAACCTTGCCGTTCTGCCGGTTGATGATTTCCCGGTCATGTCGGGTGGCGATCTTCCGGTCAGCTTCGGTCTGGCGGCGGCCGAACTGCGCGGCCTGATTGACCGTGCCGAGTTCGCGATCTCGACCGAGGAAACCCGGTATTACCTCAATGGTATCTATTTCCATGCCACCGACGCCGAAGGCACCAAGATCCTGCGCGCGGTTGCAACCGACGGTCACCGTCTGGCGCGCGTCGAAGCCCCGCTGCCTGATGGTGCTGAAAACATGCCGGGCGTCATCGTGCCGCGCAAAACCGTTGGTGAACTTCGCAAACTGATCGAAGAAACCGGCGAAGCCGTCGATATCGCGCTGTCTGATACCAAAATCCGCTTTGGTTTCGGCGATGCGGTCCTGACCTCCAAGCTGATTGACGGTACCTTCCCGGATTACGAACGCGTGATCCCGTCAGGCAATGACAAGACCCTTGATATCGAATGCAAGGCATTTGCCGATGCGGTCGACCGTGTATCGGCGATCTCGATTGAAAAATCGCGTGCGGTGAAAGTTGTTCTGTCGGGCAATACCCTGACCCTTTCGGCCTCCAGCCCCGAACACGGCACCGCGTCCGAGGAGCTTGAAATCAACTACGACGCCGAGGATATCGAAATCGGCTTTAACTCGCGCTATCTGCTCGACATCGCCAAGCAGGTAAAGGGCGACACCCTGAACCTTCTGATGTCGGACGGATCCAGCCCGACCATCCTGCGTGACACCGACGACCTTTCGGCATTGTACGTTCTGATGCCGATGCGTGTTTGACGGTTAGTACGATCAAGCTGTGGCTGCTCTTGCCAATAACCTCATGCCAAAAGACGGGGTGTCGATGACAAGCCGTCTTGCTGTTTCCCGCATCCAGCTCAGCGAGTTTCGCTGTTACGAAGGCCTGCGCCTGTCGCTCGACAGCTCGCCGGTTGTGCTGACCGGGCCAAACGGGGCGGGCAAGACCAACCTGCTTGAGGCGGTCTCGCTTCTGGCACCGGGCGGTGGATTGCGCCGGGCCAAGCTGGGCGAAATCGCCCGCAGCACGCCGCCAACGGATACCGGAGCACTACGGGCCTGGGCCGTGGCCGCAGATGTCGGTACGCCGGACGGGGCGTTTCAATTGGGCACCGGGCTTGATCCGGCCGCCCTTGAACAGGGCCGCGAACGCCGCGCTGTGCGCATCGATGGGCAGGCCCAGCGTGGGCAGGCTGCCTTGGGCCGGGTCTGTGCCGCGGTATGGCTGACGCCGCAAATGGATCGGTTGTTTCTGGATGGTCCGTCGGCGCGCAGGCGCTTTCTGGATCGGCTGGTATATGGCCTTGATCCCGATCACAGCAGCCGCGTTGCCGCCTACGAGCATTCGCTGCGCTCACGCGCCAAGTTGCTTAAGGAAGGCAAGGCTGACGATAAATGGCTGACCTCGATCGAGGATTCGATGGTGCGCCATGGCATTGCGGTTGCGGTCGCACGTGCAGAATTGCTTGAACGGTTGCGACGTGCCGGGACCATGGCCATCGGACCATTTCCGGCCGCCCGTCTGGCGCTGACCGGGGACCTTGAAGACTGGCTGGAAAACCTGCCAGCGGTCGAGGTTGAAGATAAAATGCGGGCCGCATTGCGCGACGGACGTTCACGTGATGCGACCTATGGCGGGGCGGTGGTCGGCCCGCAACGCAGTGATCTGCTGGTCTGGCACGATGCAAAGGGCCAGTCGGCGGATCAATGTTCCACCGGGGAACAAAAGGCGTTGTTGCTGTCGATCATTATGGCCAATACCCGCCTGCAGACAAAGGCACGCGGGGCTGGCCCGCTCTTGTTGCTTGATGAAGTGGTTGCGCATCTCGATGCAGAACGCCGCAGCCACTTGTTTGATGAAATCGTGGCGCTTGGCGTCCAGGCCTGGATGACAGGCACGGACCGGGCGCTGTTTGAAGGTTTGGACGGTCGTGCGCAATTCTTCCGCGTGGAAGATGCCACACTGACCCTTGAAACCACTTAGTGAATGCCGAGGTTCTGACCCTATGACCAACGAAACCGAAACGCCGAACACTGGTGAACAGTCGCAGGAGTATGGCGCAGAATCGATCAAGGTTCTTAAGGGCCTTGAAGCTGTGCGCAAACGTCCGGGCATGTATATCGGCGATACCGATGACGGTACCGGTTTGCACCATATGATCTACGAAGTCGTCGATAACGCAATCGACGAAGCCTTGGCCGGTCACTGCGATACCGTCTGGGTCCAGCTTAATGGTGATGGTTCTGCCACCATCCGCGATAACGGCCGTGGCATTCCGACCGACATGCACAAGGAAGAAGGCGTTTCCGCCGCCGAGGTCATCATGACCCAGCTGCATGCCGGCGGTAAGTTCGACCAGAACTCCTATAAGGTTTCCGGTGGTCTGCACGGTGTGGGTGTGTCGGTGGTGAACGCGCTGTCGACGCTGCTCAAGCTCCGCGTCTGGCGTAATGGCAAAGAACACTACATGGAGTTTTCCGGTGGTGACGCGATCAAGCCGCTCGAGGTTGTCGGTGATGCACCGCTGACCGCGGATGGCACACCGCTTTCGGGGACCGAAGTCACCTTCTACCCGGATGCCGAAATCTTCACCATGACCGATTTCGACTTGCCGACACTGGAACACCGCCTGCGCGAACTGGCCTTCCTGAACTCTGGCGTGATCCTGACGCTGCGTGATGAGCGCAGTGGCGAACCGACCGAAACCAAGCTGCATTACGAAGGCGGTATTCGCGCCTTTGTCGAATATCTTGACCGCAACAAGGCGCGTCAGATCGAAGAAGCCATTTGCATCGAAGGCGAAAAAGACGGCATCACCGTCGAAGTCGCCCTGCAATGGAATGACAGCTACCACGAAACCACGCTGTGCTTTACCAACAACATCCCGCAGCGTGATGGCGGGACGCATATGGCCGGTTTCCGTGCCGCTCTGACCCGTCAGATCAACAACTACGCCCAGGAAAGCGGCATAGCCAAAAAGGAAAAGGTCGCCCTTTCCGGTGATGATGCCCGTGAAGGTCTGTCTTGCGTGATTTCGGTCAAGGTTCCGGACCCGAAATTCTCATCCCAGACCAAGGACAAGCTGGTCTCGTCCGAAGTCCGTCCGGTGGTTGAAAACATCGTCAATGACAAGCTTGCCCAATGGCTTGAAGAACATCCGCAGGACGCGCGCAAGATCGTCTCCAAGGTGGTCGAAGCGGCATCTGCCCGTGAAGCGGCCCGCAAGGCACGTGAACTGACTCGCCGTAAGGGCGCGCTTGATATCTCGTCCCTGCCGGGCAAGTTGGCTGACTGTCAGGAACGCGATGCGTCCAAAGCCGAACTGTTCATCGTGGAGGGTGATTCCGCAGGTGGTTCGGCCAAACAGGGCCGTGAACGTGGTTTCCAGGCGATCCTGCCGCTGCGCGGTAAGATCCTCAACGTCGAACGCGCACGCTTTGACAAGATGCTTTCAAGTCAGGAAATCGGTACCCTGATTACCGCCATGGGCACCGGGATTGGTCGTGATGACTTCAATATCGAAAAGGCCCGCTACCACAAAATCATCATCATGACGGACGCCGACGTCGATGGTGCGCATATTCGAACCCTGCTTCTGACCTTCTTCTACCGCCAGATGCCTGAACTGATTGAACGCGGCTATCTCTATATCGCACAGCCGCCGCTTTATCGCGCCAAACGCGGGAACTCGGTCCAGTATCTCAAGGACGACCGCGAGATGGAGCAATACCTGACCGCACAGGGCACCGAAGAAGCCGTGCTTACCCTTTCCGGTGGGCAACAGCTTGCCGGCCCGGATCTGGTCCGTGTGGTCGAACTGGCGCGTAAGGCCAAGGGCTTCCTGGAGCCGCTATCGATCAAGCTTCCGATTTCCGTGCTCGAACAGGCAACGCTTGCCGGTGCGTTGAACCCGGCCTTGCTTGATGACGATGGCAAACGCCTTGAGGCGGCCGAAACGCTCGCCAAACATCTTGATACCCTTGAAGAAGACTATGATCGCGGCTGGCACGGCGAAGCACCGCTTGATGAAATCGTGCTCTGGCGCATGTTGCGCGGCGTTGAACAGCGCCACGTGATTGATGGCAACATCCTGCGCTCGGCCGAGGCCCGTGCAATTGCCGGTATCCTTGGCGAATTGCGCGAACTGTTTGAAAAGGGCGCAGAATTCGTTGCTAAGGACAAGACCTGGAAAATCAACGGTCCGGTCGATCTGGTCAATGCGGTGATGGAATATGGCCGCCGCGGCATTTCGGTCCAGCGTTATAAGGGCCTTGGTGAAATGAACCCGGATCAGCTTTGGGAAACCACGCTCGACCCGAACGTCCGTTCGCTGCTGCAGGTCAAAGTTGCCCACGCCGACGAGGCCGAGGAAGTCTTCTCGACCCTCATGGGCGACGTCGTCGAACCCCGCCGCGACTTCATTCAGTCGAATGCACTCAAGGTCGCAAACCTCGATGTATAAGCGACCATGACTGTGAATTGACTCATAAAACTGGAAACGCGACGCATAAATCTAGAATCTGTGACGCGTAAATCTAGATGAATAAAAAAAAGCGCCCTCAAAGTAGGGCGCTTTTTTTATTCAGAAGGATATTGATGTTGTTTTATTGCTCTTCGTTGTGCGAACCTTATTGGCAACAACAAGTTTATATGGGGGGCAAGGCCGCGGCGATCGTCATTACTTTTCTTATGTTCATCCGCAATGCTTATTCAAATCACGCGATGAGCCGAATAGAATGAATAATCGGCTCAGAAAGGAATATTGTGATGGGCAAATGGAACTGGCAGCACAGTGATTGGCCCAACTTCACTTGGGATAGGCAGCAAATCCAAGCCTACTTACCTCCTGTTTATCATAAACAGGGATACGTGGCGGGATTGGTCAACTCGCTGAACGGCACCGGCACCTTAATCACCAAAGCACTTACTGAGAACATTGTCGCTTCTTTTGCAATTGAGGGCGAGCACCTCGACGCAACTGTTATATCCGATGAAATCGAGCGCGGGTTTGGCCGACCTTCCTCTTGCGATGAGGTAAAGAGTGTCGGGATACTGGAGGGAAACGCCGCTGCTTTGATATCAAACGTTTTTGACAAGTCCTCTCAAGACCTTACTCTGCATCGATTAGGGATGTGGCAGCGCTGCATGTTCGAGAGGACATACTCTCCGGCTCAAATCGGGCAGCCTGCAAGATGGCGAACCGAAGATATCAAGGTGGTTTCCGGTGGAATCGGTGATCGGAAAATTCATTTCGAAGCCCCTGACGCATCACGCGTCGAAATTGAGATGGAAACATTCCTTACCTGGTTCACTTCTAGCCGAGAAGCCAAAGAAATAGATCCGATTTCGAGAGCTGCTTTGGCGCATCTGTGGTTCGTGACCGTGCATCCATTCGAAGATGGCAATGGTAGGAGCGCACGCGCGGTCGCTGACCTAGCAATGTTTCAGACAGACGAAAATGCTGTCTTGTTCCCAATGGCGCCATACATTTTAGCCGACCGTGAGATCTATTACCGAGTGTTGGAGCGAACTCAGTCTTCCGGTTTGGACATAACGGAATGGATGATCTGGTTTTTCAAAACTTTGGAAAATGCACTCGACGGCGCGATAACCAGATTAAGCTGGAGTGTTGAAGCGAACAGCCTCGTGACGATACAGCCAGAAAATCGACTTTTGACACAACAAGTCAGAATTCTTGTGCTGCTGCATGATGATGCGGATCAAAATGTCATAAGCGCATCACAATATGCTGCGATTAATAGCGTTAGTAAGGCGACAGCGACGCGCCACCTTACTGACCTGGTCGACAAAGGCTATCTATCCGTTTGCGAAGGACGCGGCCGTTCGACGAAATACCGTTTGTCAGGAAAATAATTGATCAGGCATTAGACCATGCCAAAATCTGGTATGCCCTGACGCATGATTTCGCGAAGGGTTAGAGAATAACGAGAGGGTCGGTCGTTTCCTTTTGGACGACGAACAATCTTCATTTCGCTGCCCGTTTCATCAAATTCGATTATCCCGGCTTGATGAATGTCCAGAGCATCAATCGCAAAATTAATTTCTTCTGATGGCCAACGGAACGAGCTGTTTCTGCAAAGCCATACGTGCCGGAAAAAGCTCGAGCGATAATCGATATCTGATAGCAGGTTCTGGAAAGCGAGTTTGTTGTTTCCTGGGGAGCCGGTCATGAACATGAAGCCGTCAACCAGCTGTAAGGCGCCATCCTCGCCACAGCGAATGCCAACAGCGTCAATGCTGACGAATTCGAAGTTGTATCTTTTAAAATAGATACTGACATCGTCACCTCCATAAAGAAGCGATTTGTGCTCATCGATCAGAGCAAGCGCGTCTTTTCTGTGAAGGGCGTCTTTGGGCATCAGGAACGTTGGAGCAGCTGATGAAGAGTATTTGCGGTTCGTTACTTCACTGAGGATTTCCTTGATGCGAACAACCGGGACCTTTTTGTCTCGCATCTCAGCCAAGAGATCGAGTGCAGCGTCTGGATCTGCGCTGTGAATACGTGCGAACAATTCTGCAGTGTGAAAGTGACCCAGTACGTCAAACAGGGCATTTGGTTCGAGTGCGCGCTGTCCGAGAATTTCTTGCAGTTTCATTTTTTCGCGATCTGCGATGGCATTTCCGCGGATGAGTGTTGAGCGCATCCGTTGCAAAGCGTTGCGTGTGTATCGCGTTTTCTGAGCAAGCATTTCCCAGAAATGTTCTTTATTTGCAGAGTATTGTTTACCTGCTGGTGTTTTCTCGATCGCGTTAATGAGCATTGCGATCTCCGTCCATGGAAGTCTGCGATCCCGTGCATTATCGAGTTTTGCAAGAAGTTCATCGAACGATTGTGTGCTCATTTTGATTCTTTTCCACGGTGTTGGAAGTTTCTTTCAATTACCAATAGCAGAATTTTCTGATTGTGCAAAGTTGATTTGAGTCATAATATGCCACGAATCATAACGTGGATTGTGAATGATGTTTGACCCCCATGCACAAAGAAGCAGGAAGGTTGTCCGACGGACAACGCATCGCGTTGTTGGTCGTTTCCCAAGCTTGAAATCCAGTCGGGTCGTCCACTGGGAGTCCCAGCTCGAGCGCGACATGATACGTTTGTTGGAGTTTGATCCGGCGGTGTTGTCATATCGTGAGCAACCAGAGCCTCTTACTTATTTCGAGAGCGGAAAAAGGCGCAAATACACACCTGATTTTATCGCGCAGATGACGACTGGCGTAACTGTCTTTGAAGTGAAGCCTTACGAACAGTCCTTAACAAGCCCCCTGAAAGAAAGACTTGTCGCTTTTCGGGAGTACTACAGCGCGCAAGGCATAGATTTCCTGGTGATGACCGAGCGCGAAATCCGAAAAGAACCGCGACTTTCAAACATCACCAAACTCTTGCGGTATCAGCGCGAAATCGTAAATCCCACCAGCAAGCAGGTTGTTATCAATCTCATTGATAGCGGTGTTCAGACCCTTACGGGGTTGTTCGAACATTTGAAAGAGCATGGTGTTCCGTTCTCGCAAGTCTATGCACTCATTGCTCAAGGCATTCTTGGCGTCGATATTAATCAACCGATCGACAACGACGATACATCTGTTTGTTTGCGGAGGGCTTCTTAATGGTTGCTGTTCGCATCGGTATGGGAACTGAGGTGTCTGTTGGTGAAACGATCTATGCCGTCCGTCGTTGCCTTGCAGGGGATATTCTTCAGCTTGAGTCAGAAGATGACGGTCAATTGGTGAAAATCCCGAGACCTGAGTTGGCGTTTTCCGTGGCCAACGGTGAAGCTTCCATCATCGTTGGTGACCGGAAGCAGCAAGTTTTAGAACGTCAGGATCTGAGTGTCCTTCCCGAAAAAGATCGCGATGAGCTACGTCGCAGGCTTGCCTACGTAAAATTGGTCGAGAAGCCGAGGGTTGCGGAGAGTGGCGCAGCTTTGGTGAAAGCCAGCATCGAAATTGGTGCGGCACAACTCAACGACCTTAAACCGCCGTCAGTGGCAACGCTCTATAACTGGTGCAAACTTTATCGTCAGGCTGGCGGCGACCCTGTGGCTTTGGTGCCGCAAACAAAGCGCCGAGGGAACCGACAACGTCGATTTTCTCCTGAGGTGCTCGAAATCCTTCAGGCCGTAATTAATGAGCGATTTCTGGTTACGTCCAGGCCGAGGCCGACGGATATTTACTCCGCTGTCGTCGTCGAGATCGACAGACTGAATGCATATAGACCAGCATTTGATCAACTGGCAGTGCCGACGCTTAGAACTCTCTATCGCGAAATCAAGAAACTCGAGCCCTACACATACTTGAAGGGTCGATACGGGAAACACATTGCCGAAAAGGAAACACGACACGTGGGAAAAGGTGCATTTTCCTCTCGACCGCTTGAGCGGGTTGAGAAACGCGCGCGAGAATCTGCTGAGTACCTTTGATGCCCAAGAGCTACTCGGCGTTTCAAAGCATCCGCTCATGAAGCTGGTGAAGGCAGGCCTGATCAAAGCCATCAAGGGGCCAAAGGTTGATGGTTCTCGGCATTGGGCTTTCAAAAAGCAGGATGTCGATGAGTTCATTGCATCTGTGGCAAATCAAGCGACCTATTGTCTGTTCGCAGATGAGCCTGTGACTTTTGCCAAAGCGGTACGTCGCTGTACCGCCAAGGGGCTTTGTATCGTTGATCAGATCCATGGAGTGCTCAGTGGTGAGTTGAAAGCGCTGAAGTGCTCGATACAAGTCACCAATCTCAAAGATCTGTTCTTCAATGACGCAGACTTCCGAGCTTTTCTTTACAACGAAAAGCGGACGATCAAATGGGCGGTTACCATTCGTGAAGCGTCAAGGATGCTTGGGCTAAATGAAGAAGCAACACGTCATCTCGTGCATAAGGGGTTTCTTGAAACAACCTCTGTCCCGGTAGATGGCCGTCTGCGCAGACAGGTTTCACTGGATGCGATTGAGCGGTTCAAGGCAACTTACGTCTCCGCTTCAAGCTTGGCAGCCCACAAGAATGCTTCCGCAAGATCCGTCGTTGCCCAGCTACAGGAATCGGGGACCAATCCTGTTACCGGGCCAGCGATCGATGGAAGTCGTCAATACTTCTACAGGCGATCCGCGATAGCATAGGGCGCCATCTCACAGGGATAAGTCGGGGACCGAACCGGTGCGAACCAATTGACTCTTTGTTGGTATGTCGTCACTCTGACGGCTGCGACGCAACGATAGCATTCGTTGCCCGCTTTCCGAAGCCCGCATTTTCGCGGGCTTTCGTGTATTTACAGTAAGCTTCCTTGTCTGACCCGGCCTCCACATAGACAAGTGGTTTGTGGATACTGGCCGACCAGTCTTCATCACCGACAGATTCAATGGTCGGTTCAAGTCGATACAGACGCATTCTTGCTTTCCTTCTTGGCTGCAATTTCATAGATCGATTTGCCAACTCGGAACGGGAAGGCGAAACAGGCGATGATCAACGGGAGGAATTTGATGTTAGGAACACTACCATCAAGCTTCGCTTCGTAGTAATTCATCAAAAATTCTAATCTTAACTTTGTGCTCCAGATGTCTACGAGAAGGTTATACAATTCACCAACTTTTTTTAGTTGATTGATCTCTTTCTCATGGTGACTTTCTTTGAGTGATAACTTCGAGGAAAACCATGTATAAGACCACGAAAAGTCGCCAACAATGAAGAGATCGTTGCTGTACAACTCTACCGTCTTTGGAAGAGTGATCGGAGGTATTCCAATTTGGATAAGTTCGGCATTGATTTTGGAAACTAATTTACTTGCGTCTCCTTCCAGCTGCATCAATTGAGCCGATCGATCAACTAACTTGCTAAAATAGGCTCTTGAGCGACCAAGTATGAAGGGTGTTTCGTTAGTTTCATTGTTATCAGCAACTAACATCAGATAATCTTCTGTCGTCGTCGCAAATGTTTTGAGCCAAGAACCAAAGTTGTCGAGAATGGTACAGACCTCGACATATAATTCTTCGGTCGCCGGACAATGTTGACTACGGAACAACTGCCAATATTCCGTACTGTTGATGTTCGCCTCGACGGTGTTCTCGATAAGACGATCAAACTGTTGCTGAGTTTCCTGCTGTTGATGTAGCAAAACTGTCATCGTGAGAGATGGCACAAATGTGACGATCCATACCAGATCAGCAACCTTCCAGAAGCGCGC
This sequence comes from Thalassospira profundimaris WP0211, assembly GCF_000300275.1. Lineage (GTDB taxonomy): Bacteria > Pseudomonadota > Alphaproteobacteria > Rhodospirillales > Thalassospiraceae > Thalassospira > Thalassospira profundimaris. Next base: position 729,829 of record NZ_AMRN01000001.1, read on the forward strand.
AGATCGATGCCTACATAGGTTAGCCAATGCGATGCCTGACAATAGGCACAGGAGCGCGGTAATACCTGGATGCTCGGCAAGAGGTTCTCGGTGCCCCGATGCTAAGGTGACAATCAGAGCAGCTATATATGCAAATCCAACTGCGGCGGCTACGGCGTACACAAGCTGGACAAACAGCTCATCCTTGGATGCCTTCTGAGTTTCCAATAACTTCTCCCCCGAACCTGTGCCGGTTAGCCGTGCCTCATCGTCTTTACGTAGTTCAAACTTTTTTAAATCGACACAAAAATCGAGAATCTTGTCGTAACTCTCGAGAGAAACATTTCCCTCAAGTAATTGACATTAAAAGACATTATTCGCACGGTAAAAAATTATGATTTAATTTGTCATTTGAACAGAATTTAATGCGTCATGAAACGACGAATTTCGCATTGTGTTTTGCAATTACGCTTCCAGTTTTATGCGTCAATTCACAATGACGTTGTAAGATCACGCCAAGAAAAACAAAGCCGGAGATGGATTTCCCATCTCCGGCTTTGTCATTGGTGCGCTTTGCACGCTACTTTTGCACAGCGATTCTCAGATCACAGCATCCCTTCGGACTTGGCCCAATCGAGCGCCCGGTCAAGCGCACGGCCCAGACGGGCGTGGATTTCGCGCACGTCATCCTCGGTCACGATCAGCGGCGGGCAGAGTGCAACCGTGTCATAGACATTGCGGCAAATAAGCCCTTCCTCGGCGGCAAGGGCCACGACCTTGGCGGCAACCGTGCCCGGTTTACCAAACGGTTGTTTGGTTTTCTTGTCTGCCATCTCAAGGCCCGCAATCAGGCCAACACCGCGAATTTCGCCAATCAGCGGATGATCGGCAAAGGCGCGCAAGCCATCCTGGAACATCGGCTCCAGGCGTTTGGCATTGCCCATCAAATCGCGTTCTTCGATGATGTTGAGGTTTTCCAGACCAACCGCACAGGCAACCGGATGTCCTGTGCCGGTGAAACCGTGGCCGAAATTGCCAAGCTTGGCGGTGTTATCAGCAATCGCGTTATAGACCTTGTCATTCACAACGATCGCGGCAAGCGGCATGTAGGACGAGGTTAGCTGTTTGGATGTCACGAGAATGTCTGGCGTGAAGCCGTATTTTTCACAGCCAAAACGGGCACCGGTCCGGCCAAAACCATTAATGACTTCATCTGAAACAACCAGAATGTCGTACTTGTGGCAGATTTCCACCACACCCGGCCAGTAGCCTTCCGGCGGCGTCATCACACCACCCGCACCCATCACCGGTTCACCGATAAAGGCCGCAATGGTTTCCGGGCCTTCGGCGATGATGGTATCTTCAAGTTCCTTCAAAAGGCGCGCGGTGAATTCGGTCTCGGTCTCGCCCTCTTCGCCATAACGCCAGAAATGCGGGCAGCTCAGATGCGTCACCGGAATGGCCGGAAGGTCAAAGTCCTTCTGGTTGCCGGCAAGCCCGGTCAGCGAGCCCGAGGCAATCGTAATCCCGTGATAGGCCTTGGTGCGCGACAGGAACTTCTTCTTTTCCGGGCGGCCCAAACCGTTATTAAGGAACCAGGCCATCTTGACGACGGTGTCGTTGGCTTCCGAGCCGGAATTGGTAAAGAACACGCGGTTCAGGCCCTCGGGCGTCATTTCAACCAGCTTTTCGGCCAGACGGATCGATGGCTCGTGCGCCTTGTGGGCAAAGCTGTGGTAATAGGGCAGGCGTTTGAGCTGCGCATAGGCCGCATCGGCCAGACGGGTTTCAGAAAAGCCAACCGCAACCGACCAAAGCCCGGCAAGACCTTCGATATATTCCTTGCCTTCGCTGTCGGTGACGCGGGCGCCATTGCCCTCGGCCATGATCATCGGGCCCTTTTCTTCGTGCAGTCGCATGTTGGTGTATGGATGCATCGAATGCGCGATGTCGGACATGTGGAGCGAATTCGGCCGATGGTTCATGTGAAACTCCCGTTCTGATGATGAGGCCCTGATATGGGGCGGCCATTTTGTTCTGCAGTATATGCGGTTGCGATCAAACCCGCCATTGGTGGCTGATGCGGGTCAGTTTCTCTCAAGTGCGGGTATTTTTGCGCCCAAATAACCCGAAAGAAAAGATGTCAGCGACGTGGTCAGCGATGGTGTCAGATATCCACCCTCTTGCACAATAACTGTCGGATAGCCCGCCGCAGCAATTTTTTCACCGGCACGGCGCAGTCCGTCCCAACTGACTTTCATGCCAAGCAACGGGTCGTCTTCGTGGGTGTCCAGCCCAAGGCTGAGAACCAGCGCACCGGGATTGAATTCGGCAATACGGTCAAGGGCAGTATCGATTGCGGCAAGCCATGCGGCGTCTGTGGTGGTGCGAGGCAGGGGCAGATTAAGGTTATATCCTTCGCCATCGCCCGATCCGGTCTCATAGGCAAAGCCGGTAAAGAACGGGTAATAGTCCGTGGGGTCGGCATGGATGGAGGCGGTCAGGACATCGTTACGATCATAAAAGATATCCTGCGTGCCGTTGCCGTGATGGACATCGATATCAAATATGGCGACGCGATCATGTGCGGTCCGCAGGCGTGCGGCCGCAATCGCGGCATTGTTCAACAGACAATGACCGGCGGCAATTTCGGCACTGGTGTGATGGCCCGCCGGCCGACACAGCGCATAGGCCTTGTTATCACCCGCCAGCACGGCATCGGTTGCGGCAATGGCGCAATCGGCGGCGCGCAAGGCCGCCTGCCAGCTGTACTGGCCAATCGGCGCAGACGTATCGCCCATATGCCAGCCCGCCCGGGCCAGAATGGTGTGTGGATAGGATGACGTTGCGGCACGCGGAAAGACGTTGGGGACGACTTCCGGGCCTGCATCAGGCTGTTTTTGCCATTCATCCCAGGCGGTTTCGAGGAACTTTAAAAACCGCTTGGTATGAACGGTTTCAAGCGCTGCCATCGGGGCGCGTCCGGGTTCGGTTACCGACAAGGAAAGCGCATCAAGACCAGCCAGCAAAAGCTTGGCGCGCTCGGCCTGTTCGGCATTGCGCTGGATCTTGCCATAGGTCAGGCGAAAAATCGGATCGTGTGTTTCGGTTTCAGGGGCGTAGAAGCATTTCATGTCGACGTTTTGCCTTCTTCCAGAAGGCGGAACTGATCGATCACGATGCGTTGCGCCTCCGAAATGTGGTAGCGGATCGCCGAAACGGCCTTGGTGGCATCGCGTGCCCGCAGGGCTTCAAGAATCGGTTCGTGTGTTTCTGCAATGCGGGTCGGGTCGTCATACAGCTGCCCGATCAGCATGATGCTGAACTCGGTTTCTATGGCGACCTGTTCGAACACCTGCAGGAATTTCGGGTTGTCGCTGCCAGTACACATCAGCCGGTGAAACTGCATGTCGGCCTCGACCTGGGTGAAAATATCGGCCTCTTCGGTGGCAACCCGGTGAAGCTCGGCGACCTGTGCGCTCAGGGCCTCCTCGATCTCGTCGTTCCAGTTCTGCACCAGACGTTCGACCACGGCCGTCTCGATTGCCAGTCGCAACTCATACAGATCATTGAGCGCCTTTATCGAAACCTGACGCACAAAAAATCCCCGGTTCGGTTCGGACCTCACCAGTCCCGAACTTTCAAGCAACCTTGCCGCTTCACGGACCGGTGCCCGGCTGACTCCCAGTTCGCGGGCGACGACCGATTCGGATAACCGCGCACCCGGTGCAAGCTTTCCGCTGATGATTGCTTTGCTCAGCAACTTGGCAACCCGCTGGACGAGCCCTTCACGATCAATCTGTTGGAAGCCGGAGGACGGCTGTGTCTGTGTCATATGTAAGCCCGCAGAAGGTGGATTTGAATTCTTTGAATTAAGCCCGCAACAGACGCCAAAGAAAGATGCATGACTCCGGTCAGTCTAGGCAACGAATTGTAGATTGTCGACAATTTACTTGACTGCGCCGGGATCATCCCGCAGCCTTGAAGCAATCAAAAAAGCGACATAACGAAAGGGCGGCATTAATGCGCGATGCTATGAGAGATCAATCGATATCCGAAATCCGCCGCGATTTGGCTGCGGCCTATCGGTTGATCGCGCTCGAGGGCATGGATGACGGCATCTACACCCATATTTCCGCACGGCTTCCATCCGGACCGGGGGGCGAGCAACGCTTTCTGCTCAATCCGTTTGGTCTGCGGTTTGACGAAGTCACTGCGGCCAATCTGGTAACCGTCGATGAAACCGGTGCCGTGATTGATGACCCCTATGGTGCGGGGGTGAATGCCGCGGGCTTTACCATCCATTCGGCGGTTCACATGGCGCGCCACGATGCAGTTTGTGTGCTCCATACCCACACGGTCGCGGGTGTGGCGGTTTCATCAAATCAGGAAGGATTGCTGCCGCTCAATCAGTGGTCGGCACAGTTTTACGACCGGATTGCCTTCCATGACTACGAAGGCATTGCGCTTAATCTTGAGGAACGCGCCCGCATTGTTGCCGATCTCGGCGACAAGTCGGTGATGTTGCTGCGCAATCACGGAACGTTGCTTTTGGGGCGCTCGGTGGCCGAGGCGGTCAAGCTTGCCTTGAACCTTGAACGCTCCTGCAAGGCACAAGTGGCCGCGCTGGGAATGGGCCTGACCCCGGTTGTGCTGGGCCATGACGTTGCCGAGCACACCGCATCCCAATACCAGTCGATGTATGATGCTTATGAACAAAAGGGCAAACCAGACCCGGAATGGGCCGCCCAACTGCGCCGGCTTGATGCCAGCGCCCCGGGTTACCTCGGGTAACCTGTGCACCTGGGTCACGCCTGTGGCCTTTGGCTAAACAAAACGTGCGTAACACCAATAAAAACAAGAACCTAAATGCAAAACACAATCAGGGAATGCTATGAAATATTTAAAGGTGACTACTTTTCTCATCGCCGCCGCCCTGGCCTCGCCAGTGGCGGCACAGGAAGCTGGCGGTCGGCTTGATATCGTTGTTCAGCCCGAACCACCGGGACTGATGCTCGGCCTCGTGCAGAATGGCCCGACCCAGCTGGTCGCAGGCGATATCTATGAAAGCCTGCTGCGCTATGACAGCGACCTGAACCCGATGCCGAGCCTGGCCAAAAGCTGGGAAATCTCCGACGACGGTCTGACCTACACCTTCAAGCTCAATGAAGGCGTCAAATGGCATGACGGCGAAGATTTCACCGCCGATGACGTTGTCTTTTCCGCCGATGTTTTCCTGCGTGAAACCCATGCGCGTCTGCGTGCGTCACTCGCCTATGTCAAAAGCATCACCGCCCCGGATCCGATGACGGTTGTCTTCAAACTCAAGGAACCGTTTGGTCCGTTCATCAACGCCTTTGAAAACGGCACCATGCCGATCGTGCCCAAGCACATCTACGAAGGCACCGACTTTGCCAACAACCCGGCAAACGCCACCCCGATTGGCACGGGTCCGTTCAAGTTCAAGGAATGGGTCAAGGGCAGCCACATCCATCTTGTTAAGAACGAGGACTACTATGTCGATGGCCTGCCCTATCTGGATGAAGTCTTTTACCGTGTGATCCCGGATGCGGCTGCCCGTGCGGTGGCGTTCGAGACCGGCGAGGTTGATGTCCTTCCGGGCGGTTCGGTTGAAAACTGGGATATCCCGCGTCTGGCCGAAATGGATGGTGTTTGTGTCACCGAAAAGGGCTGGGAATTCCTCGCACCGCTGGCGTGGATGTGGCTTAACAACCGCGAAGGTCCGACCGCCAACGAGAAGTTCCGTCAGGCCGTAATGTACGCCATGGATCGTGAATTCATGCGCGATGTGGTCTGGAACGGCTTTGGTAAAGTTGCGACCGGTCCGATTGCGTCGAGCACCAATTTCTATTCCGATGACGTGACCATTTATGATCACAACCCGGACAAGGCCAAGGAACTTCTGGCCGAGATGGGCTATGACGGCGAACCTGTCCGCATCCTGCCGCTGCCATATGGTGAAACCTGGCAGCGCTGGGCCGAGGCCGTCCGTCAGAACCTCAGCGAAGTCGGCATCAATGCCGAAATCGACAGCTCTGATGTCGCTGGGTGGAACGAAAAAACGTCCCAGTGGGATTACGACATGGCCTTCACCTATCTCTATCAGTACGGTGATCCGGCCCTTGGTGTTTCGCGCAACTATACCGCCGACCGCATCAAGAAAGGCAGCCCGTGGAACAACGTCGAAGGCTATGAAAACCTGGCACTCGATGAAAAATGGGCCGCTGCTGCGACGATGGTAACACCCGAAGAACGCGAAGCAGCCTATGCCGAAATCCAGAAGGAAATCGTCGATGACGTTCCGGTCGCGTGGATGCAGGAACTGACCTTCCCGACGATCTACCGTTGCAATGTCAACGATCTGGTGACCACGGCCATCGGTATCAATGACGGTCCACGTAACGCCTGGATCAAGAAGTAACATTGCGGGCGGACCGGTTGCCGGTCCGCTCCCTTCTTTTCCTGATTGCCCGCGCTTAGGCGGGATTTCAAATACGGGATGCTACGGGGACCTATGACCATATTCGCTGTCGTGGTGTCGCGGCTATCCAAGGCTATTTTGACCTTGTTGGCCATTGCGATTCTGAACTTTTTCCTCATCCATGCCGCGCCGGGCGACCCGGCTGTCGTGCTGGCCGGTGAAGCCGGTGCCGCTGACGAACAGATGATCGAACAGCTGCGCGAACGCTTTGGCCTCGATCAGCCGCTTTATGTCCAGCTTGGCAAATATGTCGCCGGTATTGTGCAACTTGATCTTGGCTATTCCTTCCGCCAGGGCGCGCCTGTTGCCGAACTTATTGCCGATCGGTTGCCTGCAACCTTGTTGCTGACATTAACGGCCTTTGTCGTCTCGCTGGTTTTGGGTATTGCCTTTGGGGTTGCCGCCGCCGCACGCGTTGGCAAACCGTCTGATACCGTCCTGACCACGATGGCGCTTTTATTTTATGCGACCCCGCTTTATTGGCTGGCCCTTATGGCGGTTCTGGTGTTTTCCGTATGGTTTGGATGGCTGCCGGGCTTTGGCTACGAAACTGTCGGGGCCAATTATACCGGTCTGGAACGCGTCCTTGATATTGGCAGCCACCTGATCCTGCCAGCCCTGACGCTGGGCCTGTTCTTTACCGCGGTCTATATGCGCATGGCGCGTGCATCCATGCTCGAAGTCTCGCAGCTTGATTTCGTCAAAACCGCCAAGGCCAAGGGCCTGTCGGATGCGGTCATTCGCCGTCGTCACATCCTGCGCAATGCCATTCTGCCGGTGGTGACCCTGGCTGGCTTGCAGGCCGGTCAACTTGTCGGCGGGGCGGTTCTGACCGAAACGGTCTTTGCCTGGCCCGGTATTGGACGCCTGATGTTCGAAAGCTTGGCTGCACGTGATTACAACACGATTTTGGGCGTGTTCCTTGTCTCGGCGGCCATGGTCATTCTGTTCAACATCGTGACCGACATTGTCTATCGCATTGTCGATCCCCGTATCGGAGCCCGTAGCTGACATGTGGAAACGTTTCAGAAGCAATATGGGCGCCATGATCGGTGTCGTCTTGCTGATCTCGGTGATTGTCATCGCCTTGATCGCCCCCTTGATCTTCTCCGACGGGCCTTGGCAAATGGTTCAACGCCCGTTCCTCGCCCCCTTTGCCGTTGATGGTTTGCCCCTGGGCACAGATACACTGGGCCGCAATGTGGCCGCACAGCTGGCCTATGGCGCGCGGGTTTCCCTTCTGGTCGGGCTGGTTTCGACCGTGGTTGCCTTGCTGATCGGTGTGCCGTTGGGCGCGTTGGCCGGGTTCTATGGTGGCTATGTCGATGAGGGTGCTATGCGCTTCACCGAGTTTTTCCAAACCATCCCGAACTTCGCCCTGGCCATCGTGCTGGTGGCGATCTTTGAGCCAACCTTGACCTCCATCACCATTGCGATTGCCATCGTCAGTTGGCCGCCCGTCGCTCGCCTTGTCCGGGCCGAGGTCATGTCGGTACGCACCCGTGAATTTGTCGATGCGGCACGTCTGGCCGGTCTTTCCAAACCGCGCATCCTGATCCAGCAGGTGCTGCCAAACACGGTATCCCCGATCATTGTCATGGCGTCGCTGATGGTCGCGACCGCGATCCTGCTTGAAAGCTCGCTCTCGTTCCTTGGCCTTGGCGATCCGAACTCAATGTCATGGGGCTATATGATCGGGGCTGCCCGCACCGTCATCCGCACCAGCTGGTGGCTCAGCTTCTTCCCCGGCATTGCCATCGTGATCACCGTTTTGGCGCTCAACCTGATCGGTGAGGGGCTCAATGATGCCTTCAATCCGCATCTGTCGCGAAAGGGCAAAGCATGAGTGCGACACTGACAATTGAACGGCTGACAATCGGCCTGCCCGAGGGTGCAGATCGCCCCTTCGCGGTCGAAAATGTCAGCTTTGACATCGACAAGGGACAGATCCTTTGCGTGGTCGGTGAATCCGGCTCTGGCAAGTCAATGACGGCCAATGCCCTGATGGGGCTGCTCCCCCAGGGGGTCGAGGTCAAATCAGGCCGGGCCATGTTTGAAGCCCGCGATGTTTTGCGCCTGCCCGAAGTTGAAAAGCAGGCCCTGCGCGGTGCCCAGATCGCCATGATCTTTCAGGAACCGATGACCGCACTCAACCCGTTGATGCGCATCGGTGATCAGATTTCCGAGGTGTTCGCCGCACACGGTCTTTATACCCAGTCCGAACGCCGCAAACGCGCATTGGACCTTGTCCGTGAAGTCGGGCTTCCCGATCCGGAAAAAATCATCCGGGCCTATCCGTTCCAGCTTTCCGGTGGACAACGCCAACGCGCGATGATTGCCATGGCATTGGCGCTGGAACCCAAGCTCCTGATCGCCGATGAACCGACAACCGCCCTTGATGTCACCACCCAGGCACAGATCCTGAAGCTTATTCTTGATCTGCGCAAAAAGCGTGGCATGGCGGTGATGTTCATCACCCATGACTTCGGCGTGGTTGCCGAAATCGCCGATCAGGTGATTGTCATGCGCGAAGGCAAGGTCGTTGAACGTGGTGATGCGGCATCGGTTCTTCATAACCCGCAGCACGACTACACCAAACGCTTGCTCGATGCCATTCCAACCGGAAAACTTCCGGATGCACGCAAACTAAGCGATACACCTGCGCTTGAAATTAAAAACCTACGCAAAACTTTCCGGACGGGTGGTGGATTGTTCAAGCCCGTCCGCGAAGTTCATGCGGTCGATGATGTCTCGCTCACCGTGGCGCGTGGCGAGGTGCTTGGTCTGGTGGGCGAGTCCGGGTCGGGAAAGTCGACATTGGGCCGCACGGCAGTTCGGCTGGTGACGCCGGATGGTGGTCACGTCATGGTTGGTGGCGTTGATCTTGCCGCACTGTCCGAGGAAGAACTCCGCCGTCAGCGCAACAAGGTGCAGATGGTTTTTCAGGATCCCTATGCGTCGCTTAATCCGCGCCAACGGATCATGAGTGCCCTGACCGACGGCCCGATCAACCGTGGCGTACCCAAGGAAAAGGCCCAGGCCAAGGCAAAGGAACTGCTTGAAATTGTCGGCCTTGGTGCCGATGCCGCCATGCGCTATCCGCACGAATTTTCCGGCGGGCAACGTCAACGCATCGGCATTGCCCGGGCACTTGCCATGGAGCCCGAACTGATCATTGCCGATGAAGCCGTCTCGGCACTTGATGTGTCGATCCAGGCACAGGTGCTGGATCTGTTGCGCGATTTGCGCGAACGCCTGTCTTTGTCGATCCTGTTCATCACCCATGATCTGCGGGTTGCGGCACAGCTTTGCGATCGCATCGCGGTGATGCAAAAGGGCAAGCTGGTTGAAATTGGCCGGGTCGATGAAATCTTCCTGTCGCCCAAACAGGACTATACCCGTCAACTTCTCGCCGCCGTGCCCGGTGCGGACTGGGCGCAAACCGAAGAAGTGCCAGCATGATTGGCGTTCTGTCTTGTAGCAAAATCGATTTGCGGGGCATTTACGGCCCGCATTTCGATGCCTTGGCACCCGAACTGGACCTGCGTCTGCCGGGCGAGATTGACCGGCCCGAAGACGTCAGTTTCATGGTCACCTTTGTCCCGGCGCCTGACGCGTTTACGCGCTATCCGAATTTGCGTGCGATCTATTCGGTGGGGGCCGGTATTGATGCCATCATGGCATGCCCGTCCTTGCCGCCGGGTGTGCCGATCCATCGGGTGGAAGACCCGGATCAGGCGCTTCAAATGGCCGGTTTTGCCACCTTCCACGTGCTTTGGCACCATCGCAATATGGGCAATCTTCTGGCCAATCAGAAAATCGCGCATTGGGAACGCCAGCTTACCGGCCTATCACCGCGTGCAAAGCGCATTGGAGTTCTGGGGTTTGGTCTGATGGGGCGCGCGGTGGCAAGGGCACTGGTGGCGCTTGGCTATCCGGTCGCAAGCTATTCCCGATCCGCGCCAAAGCCACCCGAAGACGGGGTAATGCATTATATCGATGGCGCGTTCGATGATTTTCTCGCCCAAAGCGACATTCTGATCAATGTGTTGCCGCTCACCGATCAGACCAAGGGGCTTTTGGGCACAGAAAATCTCGCAAAACTGCCAAAGGGTGCCGCCCTGATCCATCTCGGTCGGGGCGGGCAGGTCGATGAAACCGCCCTTGTTGAGGCCCTTGATCGTGGGCATTTGTCGGGTGCGTCGCTCGATGTGTTTGAAACCGAACCCCTGCCGGCCGGACATCCGCTTTGGCACCATCCCAAGGTTTTCGTCACCCCCCATGTCGCCAGCATTTGCGAACCAAAGGCGACCGTTCTGTCGATCCGCCGGAACCAGCTTCAGTCCGAGCCGATGACAGCTTAACCCCAATCAACAAGGTAGCGCCCCACATGACCAGCGATCCGAATTCCCTGTCTGCCCGCGAACTGGCCCGCCGCATCAAAAGTCGCGAAATGCGCGCCACCTCGGTCATTCGCCAAATGCTTGATCGCGTGGCACGGGTCAATCCGGCCATCAACGCCATCGTTCAGGATTGCGCAGATGACGCCATGCAAGAGGCAGAGCTGCTTGATGCCCGCATCGAGGCCGGGGATGCGGTTGGTCCCTTGGCGGGCGTTCCGGTCACGATCAAGGTCATCTCCGATCAGGCGGGATATGCCACCACCAATGGCACGACCTTGGCCGCCGATCTGATCGCAACCCAAGACAGCCCGTTTTTGCGCAATATGCGCAGCAAGGGCGCGATTGTGATTGGTCGCACCAACACACCGGCTTTTTCCTATCGCTGGTTTACCTCCAACAAGGTGCATGGCACGACGCTTAATCCCCATAACCCGGCCCTTACACCGGGTGGATCATCGGGCGGGGCGGGTGCGGCCACATCGGCGGGCTTGGGGCATATCGGTCATGGTACGGATATTGCGGGCTCGGTGCGCTATCCGGCCTATGCCTGCGGCATTCAGGGATTGCGCCCGACCCATGGACGCATTCCGATGTTTAACCAGACTGGCGGTGATCGTCCGATTGGCGCACAATTGATGGCGGTATCAGGGCCGCTGGCACGCAGGGTTGATGACCTTAGGCTCGGGCTTGAAGGCATGGCTGGTTATTCCCCTGATGATCCCTGGAGTGTGCCGATGCCGCTACGCGGCTCCGATTTTGCCAAGCGTGTTGCACTTGTCACCCACCCCGGGGGCATTGACACCGATCCGCGCATCCTGGCCGATCTCGAACGTGCCGCCGAGATTTTCCGCGCCGCAGGCTGGACAGTCGAAACCCCGGAAATCCCCGAAATCCGCGAGGCCGTCGATCTTCAGATCGACCTCTGGCTTTCGGACGATCACGAAGCCAAACTGAAAGCCGCCCGGGCCGAAGACGATCCGGGCGCGATAGCCCTTCTCGAACACTATGCCGATCGCGCCGCCGCGATTGATAAGGACACGTTTAGTAAGCTCTTCCTGCGCCGCTCCGCCCTGATTCGCGCCTGGCGGGCGTTCCTTGAAAACTATCCGGTCGTCCTGATGCCGGTTTCGGCCGAACTGCCGTTCCGCAAGGACGAGGACCTTGAAGGTCCCGCAACCCTGACCCGCCTGTGGAACGCACAATTGCCGCAAATCGCAATCCCGCTGCTGGGTCTTCCGGCGATTTCGATCTGCTCCGGCGTCGAAAACAACATGCCCTCGGGTGTTCAGCTCGTCACCGCTCCCTGGCGCGAAGACATCTGCCTGACCGCTGGCGAGGTGCTTGAACAGGGCTTCGGTCTGCCACAAATGACGATGTGATTACTGTTCGTCTGATGTGCTGGTTAAGTAATCATCTAATTTAGCTTGAAGCGGATATGCAAAAGCCAAAGGTGACGTAAGTTTCATCTTTGGCTTTGCTTTTGGCATATGATGCCGTCATCGGCTTTTTCTGCCAGACGCCATATTCTCGATCAGGGTCGTTTGCCGATCCAAACACCGTCGAAGGTCAAAGTGATTAAGGATCGTCTTGCGGGCCCGTTCACGCAGGGGTGTCAGGTCGTCACGATGGGTAAGACAGAATGCCATCTTGATTGCCAGTGCATCACTGTCCCAGAAATCGGTCAGAAATCCGTTCTGTCGATCGCGGATCATGTCGTGACACGGGCCTGTGTCCGAGGCGATCACAGGCGCACCGCACGCCATGGCTTCCAGCACCGACCACGACAAAACAAACGGATATGTAAGGTAAACATGCAACGAACTGATCTGGTACATCCGGATCAGTTGGTCATGGGGGATCTGGCCCAGAAAGTGGATGCGTGACGGATCAATCTGCGTTTCTGCCATCATCACATCACGCCAAGTCCGCCCGTCCTTTCGGGCCTGTCCGTAACTGACGCCATCGCCCCCGGCGATCACGAACTGCGCATCGGGGTTTTGCTGGGCCAGTTTGGCGGCTGCACGCATAAAGGTCGGAAACCCGCGATAGGGTTCAAGATCGCGCGCGACATAGGTAATCACCTGATCACGCGCGGTAAGGACCCGCCCATCGGGCAAGGTCAGGCTGGCGTTCGGATTTGGTTGGCAACGGTGGGTATCAATCCCGTCATGGCAAACGCCGATCTTGTGGTGATAGGCCGCTGGAAATGCCGATTTCTGCCATTTGGTCGGGCTGATCGCGGCATCAAGCTGATCAAGTGTCGTCAGTTGGGCCGCATTACGCACGCGAAGCTGCGCGCGTTTCGCCAGCGTGATCTCATCATCCGGATCAAAGCCGACGTCGCGCCCGATGGCGTGATAATAATGTTCGCAATAACCGATCAGGGGTGTTTTGGGCAAAACGTCGCGGGCGAACATCATGCTGCCCCAACCGATATGGCCGTAAACAATGTCCGGTGCGCCTTCTTCGCGCACAAGGCTTTCAAGGGTTCTGGCGGCCTTAAGTCCCACATCCTGATGATATTGCGCAAACGGTATGGCAGGCGGTGGGGCTGTGACAGGCTGGCGGAGTGTCCGGATACCGGGCAGGCGCACATTCATTGCTTCGCACAGGAAGGAAACCTGCCATTCGGCATCGGCCAGATGGCAGGCAAGATGTACAAACTGTCCCGGTCCATGACGATGAACGAGGACAATTTTCATCGTCTGTTTCGTGCCTCCTGCACGGCGACGGACCCATTAATGGGAACACCCCCGTATCTGAGGGTCTGTGTCCAGAATTCTTCCAGTCTGCGCAACGTACGCAGCGCTGTTTCCATCTCCTGCTGGTCTTCAAGATTGTTGGTCAGGGCGTCGTGATATTCTTCGTGGAATTCGTGCAATGCCTGACAGAGTTCATGGCCCTTTTTGGTCAATTTCAAACGGGCAGAACGCCTGTCCCGCGCCATGACCTGACGTTCGACATAACCCGATTCCGCGAGCTGTTTAAGATTATAAGACGCGTTTGAACCCATATAGTGGCCACGATCAAGAAGATCGCGCACCGAGAGTTCATCTTCGCCAATGGTAAAAAGCAGCGCCACTTGCGCCGGGCTGATGTCATCCTTTCCGAGTCGAATGAGATCTACCCGTAACAAATCCGCAAACCGCCGATAGATCCGCTCGACGGTATTTGCCAGTTCAAGATGAGTGACGGTCATGAGTTTCGATCCGTTATCTGGTCCCAAGCGAGAGTTGATGCCAAGGCGCGATTGCCCTGACACAAATTTCGTATTGGGGAAGATAACAAGACGTTGTTCTTGAACAATTTTTCCGAACGCCTCTTTCTTCCCGCAGGTTTGCTCGTTGTCCGGAAGTAATTCGAAAGTGTTTTTATTTTTGAATTACTTCCATTGTTAATGTTTTTACATTGTCTAATCATCAACATGAGATCGACATATTTAATTTTATTGTAGATCATCCTGTCATCGCAACTATGTGATTAGATTGCGGAAAAACTATGACTTTTGCTTAATTGGATGATTTTCGATGCAATTTCGCCGCAAAAAGCTGGCAAAACCGGTGGATTCGCCTGTGAATTCGCCCGTGAATGCGAAGGAAGCCCGGCCCGAACTTGATGCAAGATCGGTCATTCGCGAGGCCCGCTTTACGTTCGTGCGCGGGCTCGGATGGGCCGGTGTCATGAGCGGCTTCATCAATATCCTTCAACTTACCGTGCCGTTGTTCATGCTTCAGGTGCATGACCGCGTGATCAACAGTCAAAGCACCGATACCCTGCTGTTGCTTCTGGTGATCGCAGTCGGTGCGATCATTCTCTATGGCATCCTTGATTTCGTGCGCGCGCTTGTCTTTCAGGAAATGGCAAAGTCGCTTTTGCGCCGGTTGAACCTGCCGGCAATTTCGGCGGCCATGCGTGTGGCGCTTGAAAAAGGATCGCTGCACGGCACCCAAGTCCTGCGCGACCTTTCTGATCTGCGCAACTTCATCACCGGCACCACCATCGCCGCCCCGCTGGAAGCGATCTGGTCGCCGATTTTCCTTTTCGTGATGTTTGCCCTGCATCCCTATTACGGCATTGCCGGGCTGGTGGCGGTTTTGACCCTGATCGGGTTAAGCCTGCTCGGTGATGTGATGGTCCGTCAGGTCACCAAGGAAGGAACCGACGCCAATCTGCGCAATATCGGCGACATTGGGTCGACCGTTTCAAACGCCGAAGTGATCGAGGCAATGGGCATGATGCCAGCCCTCGCCCTGCGCTGGCGTCAGGCACAAATCCACGCCAGCGAGTTGCTTGATGTCGGCAACGTGCGCAGCAAGGGCATGTATTCCATCACCCGTTCTGCCCGGTTCGGCATGCAGATCATTGTGCTGGCCATGGGCGCTTACCTTGTCATTCAGGGCGAAACCACGCCCGGTGCCATGATCGGCGGGACCGTGATCATGGGGCGGCTGTTGCTGCCGTTTGATAATGTCACCCGCGACTGGCGGGCGTGGGTCGGGGCGTTTTCATCGTGGAAACGCATTCGATTGATGCTCGAAGAAAGCCAGTCCGAACGCGAAATCAAACCAACCCCGCGTTCCGAAGGTCCGCTGGTTGTCGATAATCTGGTTTATGCCGTCCCGGGATCAAATGTGCCGGTGCTGCGCGGGATCAGTTTCGAACTGTCGCCGGGCGATATATTGGGCGTGGTCGGGCCGTCTGCGGCCGGGAAATCAACCCTTTCAAGATTGCTGGTCGGCACGGCAAAGCCTGCGACGGGCGGTGTCTATCTTGACGGCCATAATGCCTATCTCTGGGAGCGCGGATCATTTGGCGATATGGTCGGCTATCTGCCGCAATCGGTATCGCTTCTGAACGGCACCATCCGCGACAATATCAGCCGCATGCGCGATGCAAGCCCGCGCAAGGTGATCGAGGCTGCCCGTGCGGCCGGTGTGCATGAAATGATCGGTCGATTGCCGCTCGGCTATGATACGCCGATTGGTGCCGGTCGCCACACCCTGTCTGGCGGGCAGCAACAACGCATCGCTTTGGCGCGCGCGCTTTATGGCTGGCCGCGTCTGCTGGTGCTTGATGAACCCAACGCCAATCTTGATGCCGAGGGCGAAGCATCCCTGATCCGTGCCGTGCGCCAGGCCGCTGATTCCGGTGCAATGGTGGTGCTGATCGCGCACCGTCAAAGCATCATGCAATATGCCAACAAGCTTTTGGTGATGCAGGACGGACGGGTCAAACAGTTCGGTGAACGAACAGACGTGATCCGCAATCTGTCCAATGAAAGCGACGACATCAAAAGCCTCCCCCCGGTAAAGCGTAAACATGAAAACGGAGGTGCGGCATGACCCGTGTCATTAATCTTGAAGGTGGCGGCGCGGCACTCCCGGCCGAAGAACCGCAAGTCGCCTGGCACCAGATCCTTTCGGAAGAACGCGAAGCATCGCGCCAAAGCCTGCGCAAGCCGATCCTGGCCGGATTGTTCGTCATTGTGTTGGGCTTTGGCGGGTTCCTGACCTGGGGCTTTACCGCCGAACTCGATAGTGCTGCTGTTGCGACCGGCTCGGTGATTGTCGATTCCAAAAAGAAAGTTGTTAATCACTATGAGGGCGGCATCCTCAAACAGCTTCTGGTCGAGGAAGGCGAAAAAGTCACCGCGGGCCAGACCCTTGCCCTTCTTGATGGCACACGCAGCGAGTCGGAGCTCGGCCAGTTGCGCGGCGAACGGTTTGGTCTGATGGCCAAGCTTGCCCGATTGCGCGCCGAACAGCGCGGTCAGGAAAACATCACCTTCCCGCAGGAACTTCTCGCCAGTGACGAGGCCTATGTCGCCGATATCCTCAGCGATGAAAAACGCCTGTTTGCCAAGCGCAAGGAAGTCTATGCCGCCAAACGCGATGCCCAGGCCAAACAGATCGAACAGTTCGAGGCCGAAGCCGAAGCACTGGTCTCTCAGATCAAGGCCCGCACACGTCAGGAAAAGCTCGTCGCCGAACAACTTGCCGGGATTCGCCAACTGGCCGAAAAGGGCTTCGCCACCCGCACCCAACTGGTCGAGATTGAAAATAACTGGTCGGATCTGGTCGGTGATATGGGCGAATTCAAAGCCCAGCGTGCCGCCGCCCAACAGCAAAAGGCCGAAGCCGAGATCAATCTCGCCTCGATTGAAATGGAATGGCAAAGCGATATCGCAACGGAAATTCAGGAAGCCCAGCTTGCCCTGAACGACGTCACCCAACGCATCCGCGCAAGCCAGGACGTGCTTGATCGCCTCGAAGTGCGTGCACCCCAGGCCGGAACGGTTGCCAATATCCAGATCAGAACCCCCGGCGGTGTGATCAGTCCGGCCGAACCGATCATGGATATCATCCCCGAAGATGAGCCGCTGGTGATCGAGGCACGGATCAACCGACAGGATATCGACTCGGTCCAGGTTGGATCAAAGGCGCAAATTCGCCTGACCGCCTATAGTCAGCGTCGACTGGCCCCCCTGAATGGCGAGGTAAGCTATGTTGCCGCTGACCAAACCGTCGATGAACAGCGCGATGCGTCTTACTACATCGTGCGCGCAGCGATTGATCCGGCCGAACTGGCAAAACATGATGACATCAATCTGCGTCCGGGCATGCCAGCCAACATTCTGGTTCTGAAAACCCCGCGCAAGGCCATCGATTACCTGATCGATCCCATCACCCAAAGCATGGAAAAGGCCTTCCGCGAAGAGTAATCCTCCCCCGCGAAATGCGGATTTAACTTGGGGTCTTTCCCGGTTTTTTGCCGGATTGGCCCTTTTCTTTTCAAGTATAGATCGAATTTTGAACCAAATAATAATTAAAATTGAACTAGTATTCAGACAATAAATGTAATGAATATCAAACTAAGTCATAATGTTGACAAAATAAAACCACGACAATACCCTCCAATGACAAAGTAAAAAAATATAGGATTTCTGAGTGGTCGTTTCCACGGGGCTCAGAACGTCCAGAGGGAACGGCCATCCTCTCGTGAGGGAAATATCCCCACGATGTCATTAATGTTGGGACACGAAGGAGGATTACATGGCAACTCTCGAAGGCGGCGCCTTTGATGATGCGCTTCTCGGATCTCGTTTCAGTGACGTCATTTTCGGACGTGGCGGAGACGATACAATCTTCGGACAAGGTAATGATGACGTGCTGTTTGGCGAAGAAGGCGATGATGTCTTGTTCGGCGGATCGGGCGACGATGTTGCCGTTGGTGGCGAAGGTGATGATGTCCTGTTCGGTGGATCGGGTGACGATGCACTGATCGGGGGCGACGGCAGCGACCTGATGATGGGTGGCTCCGGTGAGGATGTTCTGTCAGGGGGTGCGGATTCCGACATCCTGCTTGGCGGTTCAGACAATGACGTTCTCGACGGCGGATCAGGCAATGATGTCCTGATCGGCGGTGCAGGCGACGATATCGTTCTCGGCGGTGGCGGAGACGATGTCATGCTTGGTGGTTCTGGAGACGATGTGCTTCAGGGCGGCGAGGGTGATGACCTGATGCTTGGCGGCTCCGGGGATGATGTCCTCGAAGGCGGCGCAGGCGATGACATCATGTCTGGTGGTTCCGGTGCAGACACCTTTGTCTTCTCCGGCGGCGGCGGCAACGACGTCATCCTCGACTTCCAGGCTGGCGAAGACATGCTTTCCATTAGCAGCAACATCAACGACACCGGCATCGCAAGTGCCGATGATGTCGCTGCGCGTGCAACGCAGGTCGGTGCCAACACCGTCATCGATCTTGGCAATGGGGATTCGATTACCCTCAACAATGTCGATGCCGAAGACGTACAGGACGATCCGGACAGCTTCTTTAGCGTCCAGTAATCCGTTGGCGGCGTCCGCAGCTTCGGCTGCGGGCGACCCGTCCTGAACTTCAAGTTAGTGAAAGATTGTCATGCTTGAATTTGCCTCGTCCGATGCAGTGCGGACGACCGGCGAAGCGCCCGGTGTTTGCCTGCTGAACCCTGATACGTTGTTGTTAAGTTGGGATACACCCACCCGTTTGTGGGAAGTTCCCCGGCTTGAAACGATTGATGGTGCTGCGATTTCACCGCAGGCCACATTGCGGTTACCCCTTGACGGGGGCGGGACCCGGTTGTTGCGCGTCATCCGCCGCCCCAAGGATGAACCGATCACAATTCTGGCCGAGGCCGGAACGCTGGGTCGCAAGGACGAGATCACAATTGATCCCGATGGCGATTTTGAATTTGCCAGTGCATCAACGCTCCTGAACGGGGTGACGCCTGCCGGGCGGCTTTCGCTGGTCTCGACCCTTCTGGGGATGTGGGCCAGCCTGTTTCGACTGCGCCTGTCCAAAAGCTACAACAGTTTCCTTCTTCAACTGGTTGCCGAAATTGTCGATCGGCCCAAACCGGCCAAGGCGGTCGCAAAGCTTTCCGGTGAAAAGATCCTGCTGGCCACGGCATTGCCCGATGCCTTTCACGATATCGAGGCCGTCTTCATCGTCGCACCTTCGGGGTTCAAGCGTTTGACGCAGCTTCCCCATATCAGCAAGACCGGGCCGCGCGGCCAGAAACTGGTTTATATGATTGCCGACCAGCCAAGTACCGCATCCGGGGCCTATATGGTTGTGACCGGTGTGCGCACGCTTGCCATTCGCCATTTGCCCGATGTCTCAACCCTGCCGTCTCTGGCGCGCTGGTGGCAAACCAAGGGCAAATCGGATGCTGATTTGCGCGAATATATCATCGGGTCGCTTGCCCGTGCGGACATGAAATCGAGCAAGGCCGCGATTGAATTCCAGCTCCGCTGTCCGCTTTCAAGCCAGCGCGTCTCAGGTGGCGGATCGCTTCCCAGTGGCGAAGTCGATCTGGCGGTCACAACAGCACGTGGCACCTTGATTGGCGGCTGGTATCGCGATCCTGTCGATATGATCGCCAGCATCGACCTTCTCGATAGCAACGGTATCGCCCATCCATTCGGCGACGGATTTTATCGTTATCAGGGCAATGTGCAGGACGATGGCCAGACAGTTCCGGCAACCGGCTTTGTCGGCTTTTATCAGGATATCCAAAGCCCGGTTCCGATCCTTCAGCCCCGAAGCCTGATGCGCCTGAAATCGGGCAACCGCCATCTGATGGTGCCCCCCGCCCAGCCTATTGACCCGGCCGAGGCCCGTGCTCGCATCCTGCGCGCCGTCCCGCCGCAACACCTGACTTCAGAGATCATTGAAAACTGCCTGGCGCCGGTGATTGGCGATCTGCAGCAAAAACTGATGGCATCCGCCAAGGTTGATCGGGTGATTGATATCGGCACCCCGCATGATGACCCGGATGTCTCGATCATTGTGCCGCTTTATCGTGTTCTTGGTTTCCTGCGCGCGCAAATCGGCGCCTTTGCCTGTGATGACTGGGTCGCGAAATATTGCGAACTGGTCTTTGTACTCGACTCCCCCGAACAGGCCGAGGAATGCGAACATCTGTTGCGCGGTCTGCATGTTCTCTATGGCATCCCGATGCGTCTGGTCGTGATGACCCGCAATGGCGGCTATGCCCGCGCATGTAATGCCGGTGCCGAAAACGCACACGGCCATTATCTGGCGATGCTCAATTCCGATGTCATTCCCCATACGCCCGGCTGGGCACAGGGGATGGCTTCAAAAATGGGCGGCCCGGATGAGGTCGCGGTGGTCGGGCCGAAACTTCTGTTTGAAGATGGCTCGATCCAGCATGCCGGGATGTATTTTGCCCGCAATGAAAGCGGCAAGTGGCTGAATTATCACTATCACAAAGGCATGCCCGACCAGTTCCGGGATGCCAATATTGAACGCTCGGTCCCCGGTGTCACCGGTGCCTGCATGATGATCCATCGCGATGCCTTTGACGCGGTCGATGGCTTTACCGAGGACTATGTCATTGGCGATTACGAAGACAGCGACCTTTGCCTGAAAATTCGCAAGGCCGATTTCGACATCAAATACGTCCCCGATGTCAGCCTCTATCATTTTGAGCGCAAATCCATCTCGACCCATGCCGATTACATGCGCGGGGTTGCTGCTGAATATAACGCCTGGCTGCATGCGTCGCGCTGGGCGGATGCGCTCGAAGATCTTCACACCAACGGTGTGCCGCAAAACCGATCGCGAAAAACCCCCAACGGAGAAGCGGCATGAGCCAGGTTCTTGCACTGTCCGAACACCAGTCCCCGCTGACATCCGATATCAGCGATACTCATCTTGCCTGGTTGTGCGAACAGATCATTTCCAACCGTTTCCTTCCGGTCCCGCCCGAAGAAGACGTCTTTGTCGGCGATGGCGATTACCGCGCCATCGGGGCAGAGTTCCTTGGTCATTTTGTCCGCATGGCCGGGCTTAAAACCACCGAGGATGTTCTTGATATCGGCTGTGGCATTGGCCGGATTGCCGTCCCCCTGACACAGTTCCTCAATCCGAAACAGGCGATCTATCGCGGCATGGATCCGGTGCGCGGCGGCATTGACTGGTGCAAGCGCGCCATTTCGCCTGCCTATCCGAATTTCCGGTTCGAGTGTTCGGACATCAAGAACGAACTCTACAACCCCGAAGGCGAAATCAGCGGGCGCGGCATGCGATTGCCTTTTCAGGACGGAACATTCGATTTCACCGCAATGATCTCGGTGGCGACCCACCTGCCGCCAGACGAAATCGAAACCTATTGTTCCGAGGTCTTTCGTGTGCTGCGCCCGGGCGGTCGGCTGTTCTTGACCGCCTTTGTCATCCGCGAAGATGACGACCCGTCAAATCCCGACCGCGATGCCCGCCTCAAAGGGTTTGAGAAAGCCGAAGGTCAGCCTTGCTGGCACCTGCGCGGTGAAAACCCGATGGCGGCCGTCGGTTTTGACGATGCGTTTCTTGAGGATGCCCTGACCGGTGCCGGGTTCGATATCCATACCAAAAGCTTTGGCACATGGCGCGGCGAAACGGCCGCCCATTACCAGGATTTCCTGATTGCCCAGAAACCACGGAGGACCGCATGAATCCCCGGATAATGGTGCTTGCCCATAATCACCCCGATCTGCATCCGGGTGGGACTGAAATTTTCGCCCATGATCTGTTTCATGCCTACAAGCGTGCGGAATGCGATGCGCTTTTCATCGGGGCGACCAACGATGTTCACCGCGAACGCCGTCCGGGCACAAGCTTTCAGGCGATCAATGATGCCGGCGATGAAATGCTGTTCTGGGCCGGGCATTTTGACCGCTTCAACATGTCCCAGACCGATCTTTATGCCGTCGCCCCGGATTTCGCGCGTCTTTTGAAAAGTTGGGCACCGGATGTGGTGCACATCCATCATCTGGTCCTGTGGGGCATCGAATTGCCGATGCTGATCCGCCGTGTTCTGCCGAACTGCAAGATCGTGATGACCCTGCATGACTATTATCAGATCTGCCCCAATGACGGCCTGATGATCCATCGCGGGACCAAAACCCGCTATACCAAGGCCGATGCCACCGGGCGTCTGTCCGGCCTTGATGGCTTTACCCCTGATCAACATGCGATGCGCGCGGTCAATCTGCGCAATCATCTGCGCGCAGTTGATCATTTCATCTCGCCCAGTGCGTTCCTTCGCGATCGCTATATCGAATGGGGCATCAGCCCCGACAGGATTTCGGTGATCAACAATGGTCGCCCGACTGTCCCGGCTGCGCCCAAACGCGATATCGGGGCGGCCGGCATGCCCAATGTCTTTGGCTATTTCGGCAATCTCAACCCTTGGAAGGGCGCGGATGTCCTGCTTGAAGCCGGGCGCATTCTTTCGGCAGACGCGGTCGATTTCAATCTGCGCATTCATGGTGCGGCCCTGTATCAGACCGATCAGTTCACCAGTCGCATCGCCGATCTGGTCGAACAAAGCGGCCCGCAGGTAAGCCATATCGGTGCCTATCAACGCGAAGATATCCCCGATCTGATGGCACGGGTCGACTGGGTCGTTGTGCCCTCGATCTGGTGGGAAAACGCGCCTCTGGTCATTCAGGAAGCCTTCCAGCATGGCCGCCCGGTGATCACCAGTTCAATTGGCGGCATGGCCGAAATGGTCCGCCATGGCCATGACGGCATTCATGTCCGCCCCGATGACCCGGCTGAACTGGCGCGCGTCATGAAGGACTGCGCAACCAATCCGAAACTCTGGAAAAAACTGTCGGGCCATGTCCGGCCCCCGGCCGGGATTGACGATGTTGCCGAGCAATATCTGGCGATGATCCGCCGCATGGTTCGCCCTGATTTTGTTGCCGCCTGACGTTTAACAAGGAGGCCACTATGGCTGTTGCCGAAAAACAGACGATGGAAGAAACCCCGCCGCCGGCCCCGACCCCGGCGCCGACAGGTGCGCAAGATGGCGAACAAACCGCACCGACCCTCGAAGGGCGGGTTGATGCCATTGATCAGAACCGCCTCTATGGCTGGGTCTGGTCGCCGCAAAGCCCGGATGCCCGGATCGAGGTAGTCGTGCGCCTGAACGGTCATGCCCTGCTGCGTGAAACCGCCGAAAATGAACGTGTCGATCTGCGCCGCAACGGTATCGGCGATGGAAAACACGCGTTCGAGGTCGAATTGCCCGATGCCGCGGTTGCCAGTGTCGACAGTCTGACGGTCTGTGCCGTCATGCCCGGCAGCAAGGAAGAAATCACGCTGCGCATCCCATCGCAAAGCGAACAGGAAGCCCACACGGCGCTCAATGCCCCGCTTGGCAAAATTCTGGATCGTCTGGATCGCCTGCTGGCCGCACAGCACATCTTGCAAAACGGCCAGCGCGAAGCCGCCAAACGTCTGGTCAGCGCATCCAAACGCATGGATGAACTGGCGTCCGCCGATGATGGCATCGAGGCCGGCGTGAAACTGGTGCGAAACGGTCAGGAAGAACTCTCAAGCCGGGTCGATGAACTCGAAGTCTTTCTGGTCCGCTTTGATAAATCGCTGGGTGGCTTTGACGAACGGCTTTCAGCCCTGACCGCACGCCACACCAATGATCTCAAAACCCCGTTGCTGATCCTGTCCTGCCTGATTGGCGTGACCACCGGGTTGGCAATCGGCGCCTTTGTCTGGTGATCGCCATGGCACGGCAATCATTTGCTTTGAAACACCTGCGTAAACACAAGGAGGCCCGGGCATGACTGAACAACATGGAATGCCACTGGATGGCAGAACCGTCGTCGCCGCCTTGGTCGATGAAGGGCTGGCTTTGATGGTCGGGGTGGGGAATGCCCTGCCGGCAACGATTGATATTTACCTCAACAGCCAGTCTGACGCCAAAGTCCAGGCATCCATCATTTCATGGCGCCGCCACGATGCGGAACCCGACAACGCCTATGGCTTTGTGGCCCTCTTGCCGATGAAGGATGTCTCCGCACGTCGTTTGAAAACGGCCCTGTTCCGCGGGGCGGGCAAACCTCGTGAATACCGCATCGACAATCGTCAACAACGCATTGAGGCGGTTCTGTCCTCTGTTGCCGATCAATCCGGTCCGGCCTTCGCCACCGTGATTGATGGCCTGATCGAGGCCCTGCTGGCAGGCGACCCCGATAAAAAACGCCTCAGCAAGGTGGCCGCACTGGTGCAAAGTGCCGCACGCAGCAACGGCTTTATCGAAGTGCTGGGCGGGCTCGAAGAAGGTGATGTTTATATTCAGGGCTGGTCAAGCGGCTTCCCCACCGGGCGCACCCGCGTCATTGCCATGGCGGATTCTCCGATACTGGCGGAACTGACCAGTGCCGATTTCCAGCGCGATGACCTGGGCGACGAGGCATCGGGTGTAACCGGCCTGATGCTGGGTGATAAGCCGATCAATCCGAAAAAACTCAAACGGGTTTACTTCCGCGGCCGCGACACCTGGTACTCGATCGAGGTGTATCAGCACCGCGTTCTGGTCGCGCCGCCCGATGTCCCGGCCCATATTCGTTCGGTCCTTGATCGTGTGCGCGCACCGGAAAAAATCCTGCATACCCTCAAAATGGCCGCACATCGTTTTGATGGCCGCGACACGGTATCGGAACTCGATCGCCCGGTCCGCATCGGGATCGATTTCTCTCTTCTGATCGAAGGAAGCGGGGTGTTGATTTCCGGCTGGATGCTTGATCCCGACCGTGCGGTCAAGGATGTGTCACTGCGGGTTGGCGGTGAAGTCGTGCGGATTGATGATCACTGGACGCGCCAGTCACGCGCCGATGTGACCGATGCCTTTGCCAATGATCCGATGTTCTCTGGCATGAACCCGGCCCGGAATAATCACGGCTTTTTGGTGTTTTGCCCGTTGGATGTCACCCCGCCATCCGATCAGGCGACCTATCTTGAACTGGGCATCACCGATGCCTTTCCGGCCTATTGCCCACTGAACCCGACGCGTGCGTCGGCCCGTCAGGCCCTTTCACGGGTTTTGCCGTCGCTTGATCCGCGATCTGTCACGGCTTCAAACAGTATCGAACGTCAGTTCGGCCCGATGTTGCAGGCCATGACGGCACAGCGTCCCTATGCGGTGGATATCCATGATATCGGCGACTTTGACGAAGATGCGCCGGTGACCCTTGTGGTCGGTGTCGATGACACGATCAATGATATCGGCGTCACCATTGCCCTGCTGGGACTGGATAGTGCAACCCGCCATCTGCCGATTGTTATTGCCGGGCCGGTCGAAAGCTTTGATCAGGTTGGCAGCGAAATCTTGCGCCTTGCCGCCTTTTACAAACTCAACACCCGGATCGTTTTCGCCGAAGGGGTCGAAGACTATTGCGATGCTCTCGAAGTCGGTGTGGATGCCACCAATTCTGAAACAGTCGGGCTGGTGTCGGCACATATTCTGCCGCGCGATGATGGCTGGTTTGATCAGTTGCATGCCGCCTATATCAAACGCGGCAACAAGGTTCTCGTATCGCCGACCATCCTGTTTGAAGACGATTCTGTCCGTTGGGCCGGGACCTGGATCAACAGTAATGCCAATGGCGGCCAGTACCTGTCGGATCGCTATGTCGGCTACCCTTGCGCGGTTCTTGCCGATGCCCAACCCAGCGAAGTCAGTGCCGGCACGTTGGAATGCTGCATCCTGCCGCGCAAGGCCTTCAAGGACAGTGACGGCTTTACCCGTGGCTATATCGGTCCGGCGGAAAAAAGCCTCGACCTTGCACTCAAGCTGCGCATGGCGGGGACGCCATCCTACTGGATCCCCGATGTCGAAGTACTGGGCAGCGAACAATCCATAAGCAAAGCCCCTGCCTGGGAGGAACTATCCAATCGTCTTGACCGCTGGGCGTTTGATCGCCGCTGGTCATTGGTCGTTTCAAACTTGCGGAGCCACAACAATGCCGTCGACTGATTTACGCGTCCTCGTTATTTCGCACGGCCATCCCAGCATCTCGCTGGGCGGGGCCGAAGTGGCCTCCTACAACCTGCATAAAGGGTTGAACAAACTTGACGGGGTCGAAAGCTTTTATCTCGCCCGTGTTGGCAATCCCGTGCCGCGTCATGGGGCCTCGGCCCTGATGAGCCTGCGGCAAAAGGAAAACGAAATCCTTTATCACGCGGAAAACTACGATCATTTCCTGCTCTCAAACGGCAGCACGGATGAAATTGATCGCGATTTCCTGCGGTTTGTGAAGGATTACGAACCCGATGTCGTGCATTTCCACCACTATCTCGGCCTTGGGCTCGAAACCATTTATGCCATTCGCGAAGCCCTGCCCGAAACCGCGATCTTCTTTACTTTCCACGAGTTTTTGACGATCTGCCACAATCACGGGCAGATGATCAAAAGCGGCGGAACCAAGCTGTGCAACCGGGCAAGTCCCATTGATTGCAATGGCTGTTTTCCCAATATCTCGCCGGCGTCGTTCCTGCGGCGTGAACGCTTCATCAAGGCGATGCTGGAACTGGCCGATCACTATGTCTCGCCCAGTGAATTTCTTGCCAACCGTTTCATTGACTGGGGCATGAAGGCCGAAAAGATGTCGGTGATCGAAAACGGTCTCGACATCAATGAACGGGCCAAGGACCGCCCGCTTTCCAAAACCCAGCCGCGCCGATCGCGCTTTGCCTTCTTCGGGCAACTGACGATGTTCAAGGGGGCTGACATCCTTCTGGATGCGGTCGGGCGCGTGCCTGATGAAATATGGGGCGATGATGCGCGGCTGATGATCTTTGGCGGCAACCTTGATCGCCAACCCAAGGAATATCAGGACAAGGTCCATGACCTGATCGAAAAGGCCGGCGAACGTGTCCGCTTTTACGGGGCCTATCAGAATACCGAAATGCCCAAGCTGATGGAGCTCGCCGACTGGACGATCATTCCGTCGATCTGGTGGGAAAACTCGCCGGTCGTGATCCAGGAAGCCTTCTTCCACGGGCGTCCGATGATCTGTTCCAACATTGGCGGCATGGCCGAAAAAATCACCGACGGTGTCAATGGTCTGCATTTCCGGGTCGGAAGTGCCGAAGACCTTGCTGATCGGATGATCGAAGTTCTCAGCGACAACAAGATCTGGGATCGGATGCGCGAGGGAATACTAAGCGTGACGACCTATCAGGAATGCGCCGAGCAACATCTCGCGCAGTATCGGGAGGTTCTGGAAACGCGCCGTATGTCTGCAAAGGCTGCGAGCCCGCAAACCGTGGCAAGCACGGCATGAATTCAGAACAAAAACGTGATCAACCAAGGAGAGACAACATGGCGCGCGTTCTCGTAATGATCCCGTCAGGCGAAGTCTACGACCACGACTGCGTCCGATGGTACAACTATCAGGATGTTCAAAAGAGCATCAATCACTACCACAATATCGGGGATGCCTTTGTCTTCGATTCATCGCTCAAACTGATGAATTACGACAAGCTTGGTGTCTTGCCGATTGCCGATCCCAAGATGGAAGACATCGACCGCCTTCGCGAGGAATATGACTATGTCTTCCTGCGCGGGTCGAACTACATCCATTCCGATATGGACTGGCGCAATACCATCGACGTTCTCAAACGCCTGAAGCTGCCCGTGTTGGGCTTTGGCATCGGTGCGCAGGCCCCGGTCAAAGGCAAGATCGAACTGTCCGAACAGACCAAAACGGTCCTGCGGATGATGGCTGATTCCACCACCTCCATCGGTGTGCGCGGGGCATATACCGCACAGGTTCTTTGGGATCTTGGCATCACCAATGTCCGCATTGTCGGCTGCCCGACTGCGTTCCGGCAAAACAATCCCGACATGCGCATCAAGCTGCCCTCGCTTGATAGCGTGAAAAATGTCGGCATTACGTTGCGCCGTGAAGTGTCACCGGCCTATGCCCAGGACATCAAACGCTATCTCACCTTCCATCGTGATCTGGTCAAACATCTCGCAGACCGGTTCGATGACATGACCCTGATGGCCCAGGGCGAACCCGAAGAGAAAAAGCTCGTCTTTGGCAGCAACGCCCAGCGCGAAGAAGCCATGCAGGCGCTCAAAAACAACGACTGGGTCAAGAACTGGTATCTCGATGACACGATGGAACGCCTCTATCGCGAGAAACTGTTCTATTCCGATGTCGTATCCGATTACGAGGATCTGGTCCGGACCAAGGATTGCGTGCTGGGCTATCGTCTGCACGGCAATCTGATGGCGCTGTCGAACGGTGTTCCGTCGATTTACTTCACCTATGACAGCCGCACGGTCGAATTCGCCGAAACCTATCAGATCCCGTCCTATGACGTGTTCTCGGAAAAGGAATTCGTGCTTGAGGATTACTGGAATCAGGATCTGTTCGACAAGTTCAACCGCGCCTGGTTCCAGACCTATCGCGAAATGGCGCAGTTCCTGACCGAAAACAACATCGATCACAAGATGGTCGATGTCATGAAAGCTGATACGCAGCCTCAGCGAAAGGTCGCGTGATCCCACCCGGTATGGCCGTTCTGGCGACCCGGATCGGGATCGCCGGGCGGCCGTGCCTTCCAAAGCAGCCTGAACCAAAACAGGCAACATCAACAAGGAGACACGGCAATGACTGTACTTGTAACAGGTGGCGCAGGGTATATCGGCAGTCACGCGGCACTGGCACTTCTCGATGGCGGGCGCGATGTCGTCGTGCTGGACAATCTAAGTCAGGGGCATCGGTGGGCAGTGCCAACCGGGGCCGCGTTTGTTGAAGGTGATTGTGGCGACGAAGATCTGGTGCGTCGTGTCATCGCCGAACATGATGTGACGGCGATCATGCATTTTGCCGGGTCGATCATTGTCCCGGACTCGGTCATCTATCCGCTGGAATATTACCGCAACAACACGGTCAATTCGCGTGCGCTCTTGCAAGTTGCTGTGGATAGCGGCGTAAAGCATTTCATCTTTTCCTCGACCGCGGGGGTGTATGGCGAACCAAAAGCCACCCCGATTAACGAGGACTTTGCCCTTAAGCCGATCTCGCCCTATGGCACATCAAAAATGATGACCGAAAAGATGTTGGCCGATGCCGCCATCGCCCATGATTTGCGCTATGTCGCGCTGCGTTACTTCAATGTTGCCGGTGCTGATCCCAAAGGCCGTTCCGGCCAGACATCGCGCAAGGCAACCCATCTGATCAAGATCGCAAGCCAGGCGGCAACCGGTACGCGTCCGCAAATGGCCATTTACGGCGAAGATTACGAAACTCCCGATGGCACCTGCATTCGCGACTACATCCATGTGTCCGACCTCGCCAATGCCCATGTTCTGGCCCTTGAATATCTTGAACGCGGCGGCGAAAGCGACGTGATGAATTGCGGTTATGGGCGCGGTTTCTCGGTGCGCGAAGTGATCGGTGCGGTCAAAAAAGTGTCTGGCGTTGATTTCGAAGTCGAACTTGCCGACCGTCGCCCCGGTGATCCGGCAGCCCTGATTGCTGCGGCCGATCGTATTCGCCAGAAACTCGGCTGGACCCCGGTTCATGATGATCTCGAAGACATCGTGCGCCATGCCCTTGATTGGGAACAAAGCCTTAAATCCCGCGAGGTCAGTGCGGCTTAACCACACCTCGCAAAACCTGCACTTCCAAACACGAGCAACGGTTCGAAACAACGTCAAAAATGACACGAACCAAACACGCAGGAGCATAAAATGGCACCCGAACTCCCCACCGGGGGGCGCAAGCCCCGTATTGGCGTATTGATGCCCGCTGGCCGTCTTGAGGGCAATCTTGGTGTTGTCACCCACACCTATAATGCGCCGGAAAAGGCAAAGACGCTGTTCACCAATATCGGTGACTGCTTTGTCTATGATTCCTCGCTGCGCATTCTCGATTATTCCGAACTTTTTCCGATCTATGTGCCCTCGGACGGCAATATTTCGGAAACCCAGATCGAACAGATCAATCGGCTGGATTACATCTTTCTGCGCGGATCAAACTATATCAACACCAACGGTCAATGGGACCCGATCACAGCGGTTCTTGAAAAAACCAAGGTCCCCGTGATTGCCTTTGGCATCGGTGTTCAGGTTCCCGACAATTCCGAAGAATATGTCAATGAATCGACCCGACGGTTCTTGAACCTGGTTGCAGATCGCTCGGCATCCATTGGCGTGCGCGGCAATCTGTCGAAAAAGGCGCTGAATTCGATCGGGATCAAAAATGTCCGTATCTTTGGCTGCCCGACGGCGTTCCGCCATTGCAAACCGGAACTGAAATTGCGCCGGGTTGATGCCGCATCGATCAAAAGGCTGGGCTTTACCCTGCGCCGCAAGACGCATGGTTTCCAGACCCAGCAACGCTTTATGCTGCGCACATTGGCCGAACGCTATGACACGGAAATCCTGTGTGCAGGCGAACTCGAAGAAAAGCAGATCTATTACGCGCGATCCAAACAGGTCGAAAATGACGCGGCTGTCATGGACGACGCGGTCAAAAAGCTGACCGCGGAAAAGTGGTTCTATGGCCCCAAGGATCCGTTGCTGGACCTCTATAAATCATCGCTTTCGGTGTTTGAAAGTGTTGCCGATTTTGAACAGGCCGAACAGAACCTTGATGCGGTGACCGGCTATCGCCTGCATGGCAATTTGCTGGCCTTGGCCAACGAAGTTCCGGCCCTTTATGTCACCTATGACACGCGCACCCGCGAATTTGTCAAAACGCTTGGCATTCCGTTCGTGGATGGTCGCTACATGGACAAATTCTCGTTCGAGGAAGCTTGGGATAACGCCGATTTCGATCTGTTTGAGCAGACCTATCAAAAGCGTTTTGGCGATCTGAAAAACTTCCTTGAAGAAAACAGCATGGCACACCGTCTGGGCAGTACCCCGGCCCCATACGTCGCAGAGGCGGCGTGACCTTGCTGTCTGGTGCGTGGCGTAACCCCCAGTAACGTCACGCACCACACTTTCTCATTTGATTTGCAAATCTGGCGGGTGAAACCTTGGGCACACTTCGTTTTTCAAAACGCATTACAGGTCTCTCGGCATTCCTGATCGGATTGTCGGTCGGTGGCATGTTTGGCTGGAACCCGGATTTACTGGCCGCCGAGGTAACTGTCTCTGGCACCGAAACCGTCATCTTTGATAGCGACGTCACCGGATGTGACAATCACCATCTGCCCGATTCACCGGCACGTGCCTTTCGCAACAATCAGGGCAAAATGGTTCTGTTTGCCCCGAACTTTCAGAACCGGGCCTTTGTCGGTTATGGCTTTAACAGTCTGAAACCCGATTGCGACAGCCGGTTCAAGGCCGCGGGCAAAGCCGTACCCGAACTGCTTGATGACCGCACCTGGCTTCAGGCGATCTATACCCGTGACGGGCGCGATGTTTATGCCCTGGGCAGTGCCAGTTTCATGCCCTATCGCCATGACATGCCGTGCAAGGGCCGGACAAAACGCACCGATTGCTGGATCAATGGTCTGGTGACACTGAAATCTTCTGATGGTGGCAAGACCTTTGATTATCTCGGCAACCCGCCCCATCACGCACCGTTTCCGCCGCCCGAACCCTATCGCGATGATCGCAAACGCGCACCAAGCTATGTGACGGTGACCAACATCATCTCCTGGCAGAACTACTATTACGCCATTGTCTGGCGTCGTGCCGATAACTGGGAAGAATCGCGCAATTGTCTGGTGCGCGCCCCGATTGATGATCCCAAACGATGGGATGTCTGGAACGGCTCAAGTTTCGAGCTGGCCGCAACCCTGACCGATCAGGGATGGTCGGCACGCCAAACCGAATGCGCGCGCGTCGGGCCTGTGGGTGTTTCCTCCATCCGCGGTCTGGTCCGCCACGAAGGATCAAACAGCTTCATCACGGTTTACCTCCATCGCATCCGCAAAAAGGGCGAACCCGATATTGCCGGCTTTTTCTATTCATCCTCGACGGATCTCAAAAACTGGTCGGAACCCAAACTGCTCTATCGCCAGCCTTTGCAACGCGACGCGGCAGAGGGCGAAACCTTTTCGGCCTATCCGTCGATCATCGACGAAGACAGCACAGATCGTCTGTTTGGCACGGTTGATGACGAAGCCAGCCTCGTTTTCGTCCGTCTTGTCCCGAAACCCTACAAGGATCGCTGGCGTGTCCCGCGCCAACTGATCCGTGTTCCGATCTCGATCAAGGAGTATTGAACAATGCCTGTCGAATTTACCGAGTTTGATATCGAAGGTCCGGTTTTGTTTGTGCCCAACCGACATCGGGACAAACGCGGTGTTTTTGCCGAAACCTTTCGCTATGACGATTTTTGCGAGGTGGTGGGTGATATTGATCTGGTGCAGGAAAACCATTCGATCAGCGTTCCGATCAACACCATCCGTGGCCTGCATTTTCAGACCTGCCCCTATGCGCAGGGCAAACTGATCCGCGTGACACAAGGTGCCATCCTTGATGTTGCGGTCGATATCCGCCCGCGCTCCGCGACCTTTGGTCAGCACATCAAGATCGAGCTCAGTGCTGAAAACTGGTACCAGCTCTGGATCCCCGAAGGCTTCGCGCACGGCTTCAAAACGCTCAAGCCCGACACCCATGTCATGTACAAGGCATCGAACTATTACAGTCCCGATCATGATCGCGGCATTGCCTGGAACGATCCCGATCTTGGCATCGACTGGCAGCTTTACGGCCAACAGCCAGTGGTGTCCGAAAAGGATAACAGACAGCCTCTATTGTCCGATCTGGACCCTGAAACCCTTGGCCCCATGGGGCGCACGCCGCCCAGCCACGATTTCACACCCCTCAATCTCAACCGCGCGAATGTCACGGTCTTAAGTGCCAATCCATCGTGATTGGCCCACCGTGACTGTATTGGGTGCGCACGGGTTGCCCATCCAGTCTCCCTGTCCGATGCGCACTCAATCCGGAAATGGGCCCTTTATCGGGCCCATTTCTTGAAACACGCTATCCTTACCTAACCGACTACATTGAAGTCCGGGCCATACGGGTATCCGGTGATGTTTTCATTGCCGTCTTCGGTAATCACCAGAATGTCATGCTCGCGGTATCCACCCGCCCCCGGATTGCCCTCGGCAATGGTCAGCATCGGCTCCATGCTGATCACCATGCCGGGCTCAAGTTTGGTGTCGATATCTTCGCGCAGCTCAAGCCCCGCTTCGCGGCCATAATAGTGCGACAGCACGCCAAAGCTGTGGCCATAGCCAAAGGTGCGATATTGCAGCAAATCCCGCTCGGCAAAGAAGGTGTTGATCTGCTCTGTCACCTGCGCGCAGGACGCACCGGGTTTGAGCAAACTCATGCCATATTCATGGGCCGCGACATTGGCCTCCCAGATTTTCAGGCTGGCCTCATCAACCTCGCCGACAAACAGCGTGCGTTCAAGCGCTGTGTAATAACCCGAAATCATCGGAAACGTGTTAAGCGACAGGATATCCCCACGCTTAAGCTTGCGCGCGGTTACCGGGTTATGCGCCCCGTCGGTATTGATCCCTGACTGGAACCAGACCCACGTATCGCGATATTCCGCATGCGGGAACCGCGTGGCGATTTCAACTTCCATCGCATCACGACCGGCCATGGCGACATCAATTTCGCGTACCCCTTCCCTGATCGCATCGCGGATGGCATAGCCACCGACATCGGCAACCTGCGCACCATGGCGGATCAGGGCAATCTCGGCGGGTGATTTATGCATGCGCTGGCGCATGGTGGCCGGCGCGATGTCGCGACTGCTGGCGGGTTTAAGGAACTCATCCAGAAGCGCCTTTTGCACAAGGCTCAGGTGATCGCCCTCATAACCAATCACCTTGCCCGGCCCGGTCACCGACAGGATCGCCCGCCAGTAATTGTTTCGCGCCCAATCGGTATAGGTGATGTTATCGCCATGGCACCGCCGCCACGGTTGGGCGGCATCAATCCCGGCACTGATCGTGACACTTTCCGATGCGGTCACGACAAGCCCGTAAGGCCGGCCAAAGGCGCAATAGAGGAAGCCTGAATAATAGGCGATGTTATGCATGGAGGTGAAAACACAGGCCTCAACACCGGTGTCATTCATGATCTTGCGCAGACCCGCAAGACGGGCGTCATATTCGGCCGCCTCAAACGGCAGCACGCGGTCACCTTGGTGAAAACGGTAAAATTCCGGGCGATCCATAAGCGCGTTCCCTTTTTTACGCGTTGCGCATGCAAAGGGACAAAGACCTCCCCCTGTCATGACAACGACAAAGCAAGATCCCGGCGTTCAGGATATGTATGGTGATGGAGTGGGCGCGTGCTTCTGATCGTTGTCACGCTGGCGACGCCATCGCCTGCCCACCCCGACATATTGAGAGATGGGCGCAAGTTGGCAAGCAAAATCTGCATCGCCATATCATTGATCACAGTCACCCGCCGCGCGTTCGGATATGGTCGCGGCCATCACATCTCTTACCAGCGGCGTTACCATACGTTCGTATGATAAATCTGGCGATTTAAAGTACTTTATTAACGGCTTGGCGCTTTACTGTCAGAGAATAAGCAAAAACCGCGAGCAATAACGGATATTCGGCGTGGCAGAAGAAAACGACGACAACGAACAAGGCGGCAGGACAGCGGCCAACGCAGCGATGAAACGCATCGCCGAAAAGGAACTGCGCGAGATCCGCAAACGTCAGCGCCGCAAACGCATGATCGTGTTCGGCCTGAGCTTCTCCTTGCTGTTCCTTGCCATCTTCGGCAGCCTGTTTACCATCAAGTCCAACCTTGATCTCAGCCGCAACATGGTGCGCAGCCCCGAAGTCCGTATTCTGGGGTATGACGGTGCGCTGCTTGAAACGATCAAGGGCCACTATAGCCAGGATGTCTCGCTGACCACCTTGCCCGAACGGGTTCAGAACGTATTTGTTGCCGCCACCGATCCGACGTTTTTTGATCATCTGGGGGTTTCCGGTGCGGATGTTGCGCGCATGTTCAGCACCGAAAATGCGCCTGGCTCAACCATCACGATGAAGGTCGCGCGCAGCTTTTTTAAAACCAAGGACAGCGGCCCCGGCCGCCATATCCAGGAATTTCTTGTCGCGCTTTGGCTGGAATGGAGTTTCAGCAAGAAAACCATTTTGCGAAGCTACCTTGAACGCGCCTATGTCGGGCGCGGCATCTTTGGCATCTCGGCGGCATCGCGTCTTTGGTATGGCGGGCCTGCCGAACGCATGACCCTGCATCAGGCCGCTGTTCTGGCCGCCGCCATCAGCGACCCTGAAACCTTCAGCCCGCTGTTTTATCCGCGCGAAACCGCCGAAGAAGCCAACAAGATCTTGGCCCGTCTCGCACAATACAAGTTTATCGAGGCTGATCGTGTGTCGGCCCTGACCTTGCTCGAACCGAAACTTGATGTGCAGTACGAGGAAAACGTCCTGTCGGGCTATGTCGTCGATATGGTGCTCGAAGAAGTCGCCGATATTGTCGGTTACAGCAGCCGCGACATTGATGTGCTCACCAGCATCGACTGGAAAATTCAAAATCTGGCACAGGAAATTGTACCGGAAATCGCCGAACTGCGCTTTAAACCGCGCGGCGCGTCACAGACGGGATTGCTGTCCATCAGCCCCGAAGGCCGCATTCGCGCCCTGATCGGCGGACTGAAATATTCACCCTTCCAGCGCAACCGGGTTACCGATGTTCGCCATTCGCCCGGGCGGATGATCAAGATCGCGACTTATTACTATGCGCTCAATGAAAACAGCGACCCGGCCCAATGGGTGCGCGATAACCGCATGGCGGTGGGCGGCTGGCGTCCGATCAACCCGGATCACGACTATATGGGCATGATTTCACTGCGCGAGGCATTCGTGCGTGATGTCAACACGGTGCCAACCAACCTTGCCGATCACTTCGGTCTGTTGAATGTCCGCCAATATGCCCACAATATCGGCATCAAAAGCCCGCTATCGAGCGATATCCGAACCGTCGTCGGCCTTGATCCGGTAACAATCAGCGACGTCACAGCCATTCATGCCCTGCCGCAAAACTCCGGCAAACCACCCCAGATGACCCTGATCAACCGGGTGTCCTATACCGGCGATACTGGTGCACCCCCTGTTTATCAACGCGTCGAGGAAGTGCAGGAAAAACGCCTGACCGACGAGGGGATTCAAGCGTCTTACGTTTTGTTTGCCAGTGTCACCGACCCGCAAGTGCGTCTGGATCGTCCGTTTGCCGGCTATGGCACGGTGGCCGGTGGCCGGACCGATGCGTGGTATGTCGGGTTCTCGTCCGATCTGATCACAACCGTCTGGGCGGGGAATGACAATCGGTCACAGATGGATGTCCGCGGCGAGGTAGAACTTGCGTCTTTGTGGCGGTTATTTATGCTGGAAGCGCATGATGGTTTACCCATCCGTTCCATGGTCCGTGCATCGTCTGAACGCCGTCGCGCCGGCGATGGCGTCAAGGATCTGTGGAAAATGGGTCAAGTTGACAGTGCAAACGGACAATAACGGATAAAACCGTCGCAAAACGGGGAGACGGGGGACTCCCTCCTCGGTTGGGACATAAAAATTGAAATTCGCCGGAAAATGCGGCGCTATCGCCTGTCAGACGCACTTTGGGGTTGTGCGGATATGACGGGCAGGTTGGCGTGTGCACGGCCCGGACCAGACCGATAGGTGCTTTTGTGGCCCAAAGAGAATTCAAAAGGAAAAAGAGCGTCCGTAAAGGCGCAACAGGTTCCAAAAAGCCGAAAAAGCGCGTCAGCAGTTCGGGCAAGAAAGGCGGCAGTCTTTTTGCCCGCCTGGGCGATATGATTCCGGGGCCCGAAGCCATTGCCAAATTCATCGTGCTCGGCTCGATCTGGGTCATGGTTCTGGGCGGCGGGGTTGTTGCCTATTACGGCTATGGTCTGCCCGACAAGGTCAGCTTTGATGTCGCAAGCGAACGCAAACCGTCCATCCGTGTGATCAGTATTGATGGCCAAAACCTCGCGGCCTATGGCAACCGCTATGGCAACCCGGTCGAGGTCCGCAACCTTCCCGACTATGTCGGTCAGGCGTTTGTTTCCATCGAAGACCGCCGTTTTTATGACCATTTCGGGATTGATGTCGTCGGCATCATGCGCGCGGCATGGACCAACCTGACCGCTGGCCGCATTGCCGAGGGCGGCAGCACCATCACCCAGCAGCTGGCCAAAAACCTGTTCCTCTCGCCCGAACGCTCCTTTGGCCGCAAGATCGAAGAAGTGCTTCTGGCCATCTGGCTGGAATTCAAATTCGATAAGCAGCAAATCCTCTCGCTTTATCTCAACCGCATCTATTTCGGATCGGGCGTCTATGGCATTGATGCCGCATCCCGGCATTATTTCGGCACCGACCCGCGTCGCTTGAACCTTTACGAGGCCGCCGTTCTGGCTGGCCTGCCCAAGGCACCAAGTCGCTATAACCCGATGGTCGATCCCAAACTGTCAGCCGAACGCGCCAATGTCGTGTTAGAGGCCATGGCATCAACCGGTGCGCTGACCAAGGCACGCGCCGAACGGGCCAAACAGACCCGTGTGCGCACCGCACGTGCTGCACAGGCAGGGCCGGGGGTGCGCTATTTCACTGATTGGGTGCTTGATCGTGTGAAAGATTATGTCGGCTATGTCGATCAGGATCTTTTGGTTTATACCACGCTTGATTCCCGTCTTCAGGCCATCGCCGAAGAAAACCTTCTGCGTGCGCTCGCCAGTAACGGGGCCAAGGAACACCATGTCGGGCAGGCCGCCCTGCTTGCGATGACCCCCGATGGAGCGGTGCGTGCCATGGTTGGCGGTCGTGACTACTACGAAAGCCAGTATAACCGCGTGACACAGGCCCGCCGTCAGCCGGGCTCGGTGTTTAAGCTGTTTGTCTATCTCGCCGGGCTTGAAAACGGCTTTGGCTCGAACGACTGGATGCGCGACGGCCCGATTGTCATTGATGGCTGGGAACCGCGCAACTTCGATCGCAAGCATCACGGCACCATGTCGATCCGCGATGCGGTGGCAACCTCGAACAACTCGATCGCGGTCCAGCTCTCGCTTGAAGTCGGCCTTGATAAGGTCATTCAGAAGGCGCGCGACATGGGCGTCTCGTCGGAACTCAAACCGGAACCAAGCCTTGCCCTTGGCACCAGCGAAGTCTCGATGCTGGAACTCACCGGCGCCTATGCGATTGTTGCCAATGGCGGCTTTGCCGTCTTCCCGCACGCGGTCAGCAAGATCACCGGCAAGGGTGGCGAAGTACTCTATGAACGCTCTGACGACTTCCCGGTCCGTTTGATGAACCCGCTGCATGCCGGGGAAATGAACAACATGCTGGCCGCCGTGGTGTCCAAGGGGACAGGGCGCAACGCCATCATCGACCGCCCGTCGGCGGGCAAGACCGGTACGACATCGGATTACCGCGATGCCTGGTTCATCGGCTACAGCTCCGATCTGGTGGCAGGCATCTGGATGGGCAATGACGATGGCAGCCCGATGGATGAACAGGTCACCGGCGGTGCCCTTCCGGCGGCCCTCTGGCGTGATTTCATGCTGCACGCCCACCAAAACATCCCGGTCCGATCCCTTGGCAAGGCCGCACTCGCGCGCTCCAAAAAGATCGGCGAGGACGACAGCTGGCGCGACTTTACCGCCGGCTACAGTTCGGGCAACACCAAGCAGTAAGGCACCTCAAGTGTCTTTAACGAAATTACAGGCGGTCTTCGGACCGCCTGTTTTCGTTAAAACCCAATTCGGTTGTTCGTCATTCCCGCGAAGGCGGGAATCCACGATGGTTGCAACGCTGCATGGATTCCGCGTCTACGCTCCGCTTCGCCCGGAATGACGATACCGCGTCAACATGAAGACAGTCCCCTTTTTCGCCCCCTTTTCCGTCTCAGGCGGGATAGTAATATACACACTATCGTGCATATTTTTGTTGATTGAGTGTGTGATTATGTGTATTTTCTCTCTATCAACAACAATGGAGTTGTGATGAGTAGCAGCAAAGAGGCTATCAAAAGGCTGCTGTCGGATGGCTGGTACCAAGTTGCCACGAATGGAAGCCATTGTCAGTTCAAGCACCCGACGAAACCTGGTCGTGTGACGGTCCCTCATCCGAAGAAGGATCTCAAAAAAGGCACGATCCAAAGTATCGAAAGACAGAGTGGAATTCGGTTGCGATAGACCGGATTTCAGGAAACTTAGAAAATCTCCGAAGCTCATATTACTTACGAACCTTACGCAACTTACAAAGCTCGCAAATCTGATCAAATCGCAAAAACTGTTGAACCTGCTGAATTCTTTAAATCTGTAGAACCTGTAGAATATCTGTAAATGCTGAAAGTTGACCATATGCACAAGACATTCCCCGTCGTGATCGAGACCGATGAGAATGGTGGCTATAGTGCTTTCTTTCCTGATGTCCTCGGCTGCGTTGCAGCCGGGGATACCATTGAGGAATGCTATGAAGATGCCATCCAAGCCCTGACTTTGCACTTGGCCGGAATGGTGGATGATGGAGAAAGTATCCCTGAAGCCACGCGCTTGACCGAGGTTTCGGTGGATGATGATATAAAAGTTGCTGACTTGCTCTTGATTACGGTGCCCATTTCGGGTCGCAAGACCAGAGTGAATATGACGCTGGATAACGCTATTCTTACCGCTATTGACCATGTAACCACTAATAGAAGTGCATTCATCGAGGATGCGGCGATTGCCGAATTGAAGCGGCGTAGCGTTGTGTCCTGAATGATGTGTGTGGGGAGCTGGGCATAACGCAGGTGATGCTGCCTTTTGCTCTTGATGTACTTACTGCGATTGGCGCTCCACAGAGGGAGTAATTTGATTTGGGGAGGCGATGGCCAAACTCACGGTAAACTGGTTGCGAGAACTTTGGCCTGTGATCGCTGTTCTCATATTCTCTGTGATCGTAATTGTGATCGGGATATGGTCTCCCGCGTTTGTTGGCGGGTGTGTCACTCCACTTTGTAACGCAGTCCGAAACCTCGAATGGGAAAGCCTCGCGGCAGGACTCTTCGGTCTTGCTGGTGGTGTGGCTGTGATTGCAATCGCGCGCGTCCAAATTAAAGAACAAAGACGTGCCGATGTCGAGCTTCAACTGGTCGATTTGGATGCGTTGATCCGACAGTATGAGGTTGATGTGCCTCGTATCAGGGTTATTGTGGCAGCGGCAATTTGGGAAGTTAAACCAGACGATCCAAAACTGGCGAGCGCTGCTAACAATCGCTTGCGTTTGGTTGAGGCAGTGCTTCCAAGAAAACTGGTCAAAGAGGTCGCAAATCAACATCGCTTGCCTGAGAGCGTTCGAATTATTTCTAGCTCTATTTGGAATGCAATGAATACTATAAAAGGTGTGAGCTTCGGGGTGACGCCGCCTCACACGCATTATACCCAAGTGGAGGCGACACGGCAGATTTTGCGTAGTCTCGTGTATGATATGGAAGAGGGGCTTGAAAGGCTCAGAGTTGAGCGAGACAACTACTTTAAGCTGTTGATTGATAGATGATTTTGTGTGGCTGTTGAGAGGATTCAATGCCACGTTTCGTCGCCCCGATAAAATCAAGGTGTCCCCAGCATTGTTGTGTTGATCAGACTAAATTCGCAGTTGGCAAGATGGTCGAGCAGGCCAGTTTGATTTCCGGCTTGAGGATCAGGTTTTGCCGCAATGTTTTGATGGCTGTCACTTAGCGGCGAAAAAATGCAGGCTGTTGGGCTTTTCGGGAAAAGGCGACAGATTTATTTCTCCGTCTTTCCGCTAAGACAAAAAAAGACCGGCATCGTTAAACGAGCCGGTCTTCAAGTTGGCTTGCTATGACCACATCAGGGGAGATGTGGCCGGGAGTTTCTCACCTGTCAGAACCCCGTTGGTGCAGCATCGGGTTGGGAGACATTCTACTGCGGGGTACCAACTGACGGTGCGGGGTGGCGCGTCGTCATGGTGAGATCAGGCTGCAGCAGCCTGATCTGTGAGCGCTTCGAGGAAGTCCAGGCATTCCTCGATCTGCGAAATTTCAATGAACTCGTTGGGCTTATGGGCCTGCTCGATGCTGCCGGGGCCGCAAATGATCGACGGGATGTTGCCCTGTTTTTCAAACACCCCACCTTCCGAGCCATATGACACCTTGCCAGAAATCTCCGGGATGATGTTGCTGACATAGGAAAAGGCTTCCGCGTCCGTGCAATCACCCATGCCCGGATAGGAAAAGATCTTCTCGAACGTGAAGCCGGTATCCTCTGCCTTGGCCTTCATCTCGGCATCAAGGGTGTCCATGATGGTCTTTTGCAGATCGGCAATCACCGCTTCGGCGTCATGGTCGGGTAGATGGCGAATTTCAAAGGTAAACTCGCAATATTCAGGCGTCACGTTGGTCGCCGTCCCGCCGCTGATCGTGGTCGTCAGCATCGTGCTGTGCGGCACGGTGAAATCGGCATCAAACGGGCCGTTTTCTTCGAATTCACGGGCCTTGTCGGCAATCAGGTTGATCGCACGTGCGCCATATTCAATGGCATTGACGTGATCAGGCGCAAACGAGCTGTGTCCGGCCGTGCCCGTCACGCCAACCCGCATGGAATATTTGCCTTTCTGGCCGTTAATCACCTTCATGTTGGTCGGCTCACCAATCACCGCCAGACGCGGTGGTGTGTCCATTTTCGCCAGATGATCGACCATCGATCCAACACCGATACAGCCGACTTCCTCGTCATAGGACAGGCAAAGATGAAACGGGATTTCAAGGTCGCGTTTGACCAGTTCCGGGATCATCGCCAGCGCACAGGCCGAAAAGCCCTTCATGTCGGCTGAACCACGACCAAACAGCTTGCCATCGCGCTCGGTCAGCTCAAACGCCGGGCTGACCCAGGTGGTTTCAAGGGCGGGCACCACATCGGTATGACCCGAAAGCGCAATACCGGGCACGCCTTTGGGGCCGATGGTCGCCAGAAGGTTGGCTTTCTGCCCGGTCTCATCGTGGAAAAGCGTGGACTCAACGCCGTATTCCGCCAGATAGTCACGGACGAAATGGATCAGACCGAGATTGGAGTTTTTGCTCGTCGTGTCGAACGCCACCAGTTTGCCAAGCAGATCGATGGCATGATGAAGGCGGGACATGTTTGGTTTGGACATTTTTATCTTCTTGTTGTTCGGACTAGGCAGATGCACTCGTGGCATCGCGATTGTCGCGCCATTTCTTCCATTCGCGGCGAATGGTCAGAATGACGAACAGAACGGTCAGGGCAAAGAAGCCCCATGAAATCCATGACTGGAAGAAGACACCAAGATCACCGCGCGAAATCGCAAGCGACCGGCGCATGTTGTCTTCAAACATCGGGCCAAGGATAAAGGCGATCAGGAACGGGGCTGCCGGGATGTTGAGCAACATCATGGCAAAGCCAACCACACCCATCACCAGAAGGACGGTGACATCAAACGGGCTGGCCCCGATGGAATAGATGCCATAAACGCACAGGATCAGAATGCAGGGCAAAAGCAGCGTCTGGGGAATGCGCGAAATCTTGGTAAAGGCACCGGCCGTCGCCTTGCCGGCAACAAACAGGAAGACAGAGCTAAACAGGATGCCGATAAACAGCGCATAGACATCGCCCAGATTGTTCTGGAACAGAAGCGGGCCGGGGGTCAGGCCATGGATCATGAACGCACCCAGCATCACACCGGTAATCACATCACCCGGCACACCAAGGGCCAGAAGCGGGATCATGGTCGCGCCGCATGCACCGTTATTGGCAGACTCGGACGCGGCAATGCCTTCAAGCTCGCCTTCGCCGAACTTGTCCCCGTTTTTCGAGGTCCGGCGCGCTTCGCTATAGGAAAAGAACGCCGCGGTCGACGGGCCGATGCCGGGGATCGCGCCCAGGATCACGCCAATGATCGACCCGCGACAGATCGATTTGATCGACCCGCGAAATTCCGCAAGGGTCAGGCGGTTGTCACCCAGTTTCATCGCCGCCGCATTATCTTCCGGGCGGAACACAATCATCTTGATCAGTTCCGGCAGGGCAAACAGACCGATCAGAACCGGCACCATGCCAAGACCCGATTTCATGTCTTCG
Organism: Thalassospira profundimaris WP0211; assembly: GCF_000300275.1. Lineage (GTDB taxonomy): Bacteria > Pseudomonadota > Alphaproteobacteria > Rhodospirillales > Thalassospiraceae > Thalassospira > Thalassospira profundimaris. The sequence continues at coordinate 773,145 of NZ_AMRN01000001.1, forward strand.
GAAAGCGCAAATCGGAACGATCCGTACATGTCTTCGCCAACGGTCGCCAAAAGCAAACCAAGGCAGGCCGAAATGATGCCCAGAACCAGCGAACGGCCCGAAATACTTGCCACAATGGTCAGCGAAAACGCCATCAGCATGAAGAATTCCGGCGGACCCACCCGCAGCGCAAATGTCGCCAGCGGGATGGCGAGGAAAAACAGCGAAATGTTGGAAATGAAATCGCCGATGCAGCTTGAAATCAACGCCATGTTCAGCGCCTTGCCACCCTTGCCGGCGCGCGCCAGCGGATAGCCGTCAAGCACCGTGCAGGCGGCCGATGCCGTACCCGGCGTCTTGATCAGGATGGCCGAGATTGATCCGCCGTAAGTTGAGCCTTTGTACAGGGCAACCAACAGCAAGATGCTGGTCACCGGGGACAGATAGAACGTAAACGGCAGGGCCAGGGTGACGGCCATGGTCCCGGTCATGCCCGGGATCGCGCCAATGATCACACCGCCCCAGATCCCGGCAAACATCGCCAGGAAATTCGGTAACGTTGCCACCTCCTGAAAGGCGTAAAGCAATTCATTCCACATAACGATGAACTCTCAATCAGATCAGGGTGGTCAGGTGGGAAATGTTCGCCGACAACAGCTTGCCCTTGGGGAAGGGCGTATGCGTGACTTCGGTAAACAGCAGATACAAAAGAACCGGGAAAATGACCGCAAGGCCGATCATCCAGAACTTGCGTTCGAAATTGCCCGTCATGACAAACAGCACGCCAAGCAACAAAACCGTCGCCGGAACAAACCCGATCAGGGGCATGCCATACACAAAGGCGACAAACACGATCAGGATTCCGGCAAAACGCATCAGATGGGTCTTGTTGCCAAGGATGCGGTTGCCAAATCCTTCGACCTGGTTACGGCCGGCTTCGCGCATTTTCGGGAAGGCCAGAACAAGGGCAAGAACACCCATCACCAATCCGACAATCGACACAACCCGTGGCCACATATCGGGCGGCGGGGCAAAGCCCGGAATGAAAGACGGAACCTTCACATAGATCGGGATCAGAACGAACAGGATGACGGCAAAGAACACCGTTGCCACCAGTCCGGCATAGAAATCACGATTTTGGTTCATGGTTCCGTCTCGCATCAAAAGTCTGAACTAAACGACGTTGGTAGGGTCAGGACCCTAACGCTTACTGGATGTAGCCGAACTTCTTGGCCATGCCGTTATAAAGCTCGAACTGGCTTTTGACGTAGGCAGCCGGGTCTTCATCACCGATGATCGAGGTCGAACCACGTTTCTCGGCAAGATCAAGCCACTGTTCGTCGGTCGCAACCTGACCAAGGATCTCGGTCCATTTGGCAACGACGTCTTCCGGAAGGCCTTTGGGCGCATACAAGCCGCTCCAGCCGCCAACCTGACCGGCCTGGGCATAACCCAGTTCTTTCGCGGTCGGGACGTCGGGCAGGGATGCCATACGTTTTGGCGAATAGACCATCAGCGGACGCATTTTACCGGCTTCGATGTGGGGCATCAGCGAACCAGCAGCAATGGCGAGGAAATCAACGTGACCGCCAAGAAGGGCAGCGGCAAGGGCAGAGCCGCCTTTATATGGCACGAGGGTGGATGCGGTCAGCGGGTCAAGTCCAACGTCAGACAGCAATGCCTGAACCGTAAAGCCGTCAATCGCGGTGGGGCCGGATGCGGCATAGGTGGTGGCACCGTTGCTGTCTTTGATTTTGGCAATCAGCTCGTCGATGGTCTGGATGTCGGAATTGGCGTTCACCGCCAAAATCATCGGGGTTGCTTCAAGCATGCCAAGGAAGGTGTAGGCATCCCAGCCAACCGGGCTATCAGTGTAGACGGCCGGATAAAGCGCCATGCCGACACGCGACAGCAGCAGGGTGTAGCCATCCGGGTCGGCTTCGGAGACGAAGCGCGCGCCATTCATGCCGCCATTGCCGGTCTTGTTGACCACAACAACCGGCTGCCCGCCGGTATAGTTGCTTGCGGTTTCTGCCAGCGCACGGGCGGCCAGGTCAGATGCACCGCCGGCACCATAAGGCGCGACCAGCGTAATGGCTTTTTCGGGATAGGCGTCTGCCTGCGCGGTCGAAATCATGGATGTGGTTGCAAGGATTGCGGCTGCGATCCCGGCTGCTTTCTTAAGCTTGTGAAACATTTTCATGTCTCCCTGGGTGGTGGTGGCAGAATTGCCGAAGCTCAGACTGGTTTTCACTCTGTCTTTTGTTTTTGTGCCTTCTTGCATAGACAAACTATAACCGGTGACGCAAAAAATTAATTCCAGTATAACTAATTTACATACTGAACAGCGTTCTGCGGCCGAAATCCGGATTTGGGAAAGCACGATGAAACTGCGCGAACTTGAAAGCTTCAATGCCTTTATGACCCACGGTTCTGTGACGGGCGCGGCCCAGGCGATGAATATCAGCCAACCGATGGTCAGCCGGCTGTTGAACAATTTTGAAAAATCGGTCGGGTTTGAACTGTTTACCCGCAAACGCAACCAGCTGATCGCGACGTCCGAGGCCCAGCAGTTTCATGCAACCGTGTTGCGATCACTCAATGCCTTTCGTGAGGTCGAAACCCAGGCGCGTGCGATTGCCAATGATCAGTTGGGTGCGATCCGCATCGCTGCCCAGCCGATCTATGTTGATACCTATCTGCTTGATGTTGTTGCGAAGTTCAAACAGGCCCATCCCAAGGTTTCGATCAGTATTACCGATACGGGTCTCGAAGGGATGCTCGACATGATTGCCACCCGGCAGTGCGATCTTGGCATCGGCATCACCCTTGATCTTCAGGACCCGGATGTGGTGATCACCCCACTTGCGCAATCGCGTGCGGTGTGTCTGATGCCGGTCGATCATAGGCTGGCCAAATTTGAAACCATCGATATCGATTTGCTGCGCGGTGAAGACTTTGTCGAACTTTCCATCGGATCGCCCTTGCGCACCAAGATCGACTATATTTTCCAGATTGCCGGCTGGCCGCGCAAAATTGCGGTCGAGGCGCGTACCATCCGCACGATCTCGCGTCTTGTCGAACGCAATGTCGGCATTTCGGTCAGTGACCCGTTCGCAGCCCTTCTGGTCGACACCGACAAGGTGGTCGCCCGCACCCTGACCCCGACCATCGAATGGGATGTCGCCCTGTTTACCGCGTCACGTGAACTGAGTGCGGTGGAAAAAAGATTTCTCTCATTCCTGCGCGCCGAATTGCCAAATCTGCGCGCCAGCGGCTGTATTGTATGAGGATTTGATTTGGCCCTATTTGGGGCGATACGCTGGAATCGGCCTATTATTCACTGAATTTGAATAATGGCTCTGATTGTTCACTATTTCCGGTCAAACGCCAGCTTGGCTGCAAGGCCTAAAAAGATACAGCCGGTGGCGATCTGAAAGGCGCGTGCAATCTTCTCTGATCGCGACAGAACCTGGCCGATTTTCCCGGCAAAACTGCCGACCAGACAATTGATAATCGTCCCGCCAATATTCAAAATCAGCCCGAAAATCAGGAATTGGCCCAAAACCGACCCGCGCGACGCATCAACAAACTGCGGAATAAACGCCAGCACAAAGACAATGATCTTGGGGTTCAGCAAGTTCACCACAATCCCGTCGCGCCAGGCGGTAAAGGCGCCGGATCGCTTGGTTTGTGCGGGTTTCAGGCGCTGGTCGGTGCTTCGAAACGCGCCAATCGCCAGCCACACCAGATAAGCAATCCCCGCCCAGCGCAGCACATCAAGTGCCACCGGATGCGCCGCGACAAGGGCGGCCAGACCAAGTCCGGCAAGCATGGTGTGGATCAACGCACCCGTGGCAATCCCGAAGCTTGCCGCATTGCCCGCCATCGGTCCGGATTTGATCCCCTGTCCAAGACAAAACAGCATGTCATTGCCCGGCGTCATGTTCAGCGCCAGGGCAGTGGGGATGAAAATCGCCAAGGTTTCCAATGGGATCAGCATGGTGTACGTCCTTTGGGAAGAAATATGAGGATTGCTCACATTTCAATATTACGCGCTTCCAGCCCCGTAGCGATGCAGGGCTGCGCCATGTTTCTTAAGCCAGTGTTGCTGTTTTTTCGAGGGGCCATACAAATCATCGACCACGGCCCAGAAACGTGCGGAGTGGTTTAGTTCCTGCAAGTGGGCGACTTCGTGGGCGACGACGTAATCAAGCACATCTTCCGGCGCCAGCACCAGCCGCCAGCTGAACGACAGATTGCCCGAGGACGAGCAACTGCCCCAGCGCGTGCGGGTGTCTTTGAGCGAGATGCGATTGACCTTTTTGCCGATCTGTTCGGCATAAGCATGGGCGCGCGGGGCGATTTCAAGCTTGGCCTGCTTTTTTAGGAAATCGGTCACACGGCGGTTGGTATGTTCCGGCTGCCCGGAGACCCAGATAACGCCCGCCTCGACCCAGACTCCGCGTTTGGCATCGGGCACGGCACGGATGGCATGATCATGGCCCATGAAGGGAATCCACGCACCGGGCATGAACTGCACCCGTTCGGGCAGGCGTTGCATGTGGGCCGCCACCCAATCGCCATGCTGATGGAGCATCGAAATCGCCATTTTGCGCGACACCCCGTTGGGCACGACAATTTCGACACCGTCAAATGCCGGATCAATGCGCAATTTGAGTCGCGTCGCGCGCGCACTTGGCCGCAATCGTACCGGCAGCGGGCCGATTTTGGGCATATCGATCTCGGTTTCTTCGGTATTCTTGAGCATTCGGCGCGGATTTTTCCAAAAGAGAGGCAAAAAGTGCGATCTTTTTGTGCCTTTTTCGGGCCAAGCCCATCTTGGGTCTTGCCCCCTAGTAGTGTTTTCCTATACTCCGCGCTCAAGGTCTAGGGGCGATTTGCGACATATGGGTTGCAGCCCCGACAGGACGCAGGCGTTAGGTGCCGCGCCCTGCATTACATCGGAAGAAGAAAGGCGTCACTCCCATGAGCGATCAGGTCAAAAAGGTCGTCCTTGCCTATTCAGGCGGTCTGGATACCTCCATCATCCTGAAATGGCTTCGCGAAGAATATAACTGCGAAGTCGTGACCTTCACCGCCGACCTCGGCCAGGGCGAAGAGCTGGAACCGGCCCGCAAAAAGGCAGAGATGTTCGGCGTCAAACAGATCTTCATCGACGATCTGCGCGAAGAATTCGTCCGCGACTTCGTCTTCCCGATGTTCCGCGCCAATGCCCTTTATGAAGGTGTTTACCTGCTCGGTACCTCGATCGCGCGTCCGCTGATTGCCAAGCGCCAGATCGAAATCGCCGAAGAAGTCGGTGCAGATGCTGTTTCCCATGGTGCCACCGGCAAAGGCAACGACCAGGTCCGCTTCGAGCTGGGTTATTATGCGCTTAAGCCGAACGTCAAGGTCATCGCACCGTGGCGCGAATGGAAGCTGAACTCGCGTACTGCTTTGCTGAACTTTGCCCGCGAACACCAGATTCCGATTTCGGCTGACAAGCTTGGTGGCGATGAGCCGCCCTATTCGACCGACGCGAACCTTCTGCACATTTCCTATGAAGGCAAGGCGCTGGAAGATCCGTGGGTCAAGCCGGACGAAAACATGTTCGAGCGCACTGTTTCCCCGCAGAACGCACCCGATGCGATCACCACGATCGAGATCGAGTTCGAACAGGGCAACCCGGTTGCGATCAACGGCGAACGCCTGAGCCCGGCAACGCTTTTGACCAAACTCAACGAAGTTGCCGGCAAGAACGGCATCGGTCGTCTGGATCTGGTCGAAAACCGTTATGTCGGCATGAAGTCGCGCGGCGTTTACGAAACCCCGGGCGGTACCATTCTGTCGGTTGCACACCGTGCGATGGAAAGCATCACCCTTGATCGTAACGCCGGTCACCTCAAGGACGAGCTGATGCCGCGTTATGCCGAGATGATCTATAACGGTTACTGGTGGTCGCCGGAACGTCAGGCCCTGCAGCGCTTGATCGACGAGACCCAGCGTACCGTGAACGGTGTTGTGCGCCTTGATCTGTACAAAGGCAACGTCACTGTCACCGGCCGCAAGTCTCCGAACTCGATCTACTCCGAAGAGCATGTCACGTTCGAGGCCGACACCGTTTACAACCAGCGCGATGCAGAAGGCTTTATTAAGCTGAATGCGCTGCGCCTGCGTCTTGGTTTTGACCGCGACGGCATGAAGTAAGTTTCCGCAAGCAATTGTGGAGCGGCAAGCGAGGGGCATTTTTGCCCCTCGTTTTCGTTTGAAAGCCAAGCTATAAAGCAGCCCATGCAGCGCTATAAATGTACCGTCGAATATGATGGCCGCCCTTATCACGGCTGGCAGTACCAGGACGAAGTGATTTCGGTTCAAAAGGTCTTTGAGACCGCGATCGAAAAATTCGCCGGTGTATTCGTGCGCGTCTATGTGTCGGGCCGGACCGATGCCGGGGTGCATGCGCTGGGGCAGGTGGTGCATTTCGATCTGCCGAAATACTACCCGGCGGAGGCGGTGATGAATGCGATCAACCATCACCTTAAACCTGATCCGGTGGCGATCAAGGAATGCGAGGAAGTCACGGAAGACTTCCATGCGCGGTTTTCGTCAAAGAAACGCTATTACATGTATCGCATCATCAATCGCCGCGCCCCCCTGACCTTTGAGGCGGGGTTGGCCTGGGGCGTTTATAAGCCGCTTGATATTGATGCGATGAATGAAGCGGCCCATCACCTGATCGGGACGTTTGATTTCACAAGCTTCCGGGCCAGTGAATGTCAGGCCAAAAGCCCGATCAAGACGCTGGAAAAGCTTGAAGTCACGCGCGGGATCGAAAACCCGCTTGAAATCCGCGTCCATACCGAAAGCCGGTCTTTCCTGCATCATCAGGTGCGCAATATGGTTGGCACACTTGTTCTGGTCGGCAAGGGCGCCTGGAAGCCGATTGACGTTAAAACGGCCCTTGAGGCCAAGGATCGCAGTGCTGGCGGCCCGACCGCACCGGCCGACGGGCTTTATTTCGTCAAGGTCGATTACTGACACCCGATCAGATCGAGATCCGTTCAGCGTCTGAAGTAAATTCAGCAGACGAATATTCAGCCTGACCTTTGCGCATTACCTGTGCGCATTTCATCCTTCCCGGACCTCGTTGTAGAAAAAACGACGCACAGGCAAAATTTTTTTTCGGTTTTCTGTCTGCCACTCCCCATATGACGCTTATTGATATGGTTGTTCATCTTATGGGTAGGTGTTCACCTATCGGTAACGAACTGTAATTACACTATTAATTAATCTTTAGTTGAATGACTCGCGTTCAGGTTGTGAAAAGTCTGTACGATAGTATTTCTCTATACTAAAGTTTAATTTATAGGATTGTATATCTTATATCTCTGCTGAACCAGGCGACCAAGACCCGGGAAGAAGCTGAACCGCCGATCTAGTTGCTAGAGGGGCTCGTCGGTGACCAACGATGAAATGAGAGTGAGTATGTCGAAAAGTTTGATTTTCAAGGTGGCTCTCGCCGCCGTTGCGATCCTGATTGCGGGCATCGCGCTTCTGGGCTTGCTGATCATGCAGCGCATCGATGACAAGGTGGCAAGTGACAGTCTTGAATCGCAGAAACTGAACCTTCGCGTTGCTGCGATGATTTTCAAGGATAATTATCCCGAATTTTCCATGAAAATCAGTGAGGATGGTGAAACCTCCGATCTCGTCATTCCCGAAATTCCGGATCTGTCGTCACACGAAATGATTGACTCGATCGGGGCCGCCACCGGTCAGACGGCAACCGTGTTTGCCTTTGTCCCAGCCGAGCAGGACTTCGTGCGTGTTTCGACCAACATTATCAAACCGGACGGCAAACGTGCGGTTGGCACCATGCTGGGCAAGGGCAGTGCGGCCTATCAGCCGATCATGTCGGGCAACACGTTCCGGGGTGAGGCGCTTATTCTTGGGACGGAATATGTAACGCAATATTCGCCGATCAAATCACCATCGGGTGACACGCTTGGTATTCTCTATGTCGGGATCAAAAAGGCCGAGGTCGCCGCGGTCGCAGGTGAGATCGAACTGCGGATCGCGATTGTCGGTATTATCGTTGCCATCGCATCGGCTGTGTTGCTGTTCCTGTTGCTGCGCTGGCAGCTTGGACCGCTGCGCGATCTTGGTCAGACGATTTCCCGATTTGTCGAACGTGACTTTTCCGAAGAAGTTTCGTTTACCGATCGCAAGGACGAGATTGGCGTGATTGCCAATGGTCTTGTGCGTTGGCGTGAAACGGCTGAAAAAATGGGTGAGGCCGAGGCCGCCCGGGTGGAAGCCGAAAAACGTGCCGAAAAGGAACGTTTGGAACAGCGCAACCGTCTGGCCCATGAACTTGAACAATCCATCGGTCAGATCGTTGCATCTGTTCGCCAGTCGTCGACCGGTATGCAGAAATCCACCGAACTGATGCGTGAATCGGCCAATCATTCCCTGACCCAAAGCCAACGGGTGTCAGAGGCCGCCAATGACTCGGCCCAGAGCGTTCAGACGGTTGCCGCCGCGACCGAGGAACTTTCAGCCTCTATCAGCGGCATCGGTGATCAGGTCCGTGAATCAACAGCGATTGCCGAAACCGCCGTTGGTGAAGCATCGCGCGCCAACGAAATGGTTGGTGGTCTGGCCGAAGCAGCCGAGCGTATCGGTGAAGTCGTGAGTTTGATCAACGACATCGCGGCCCAGACAAACCTTCTGGCGCTCAACGCGACAATCGAGGCCGCCCGTGCTGGTGAAGCCGGCAAGGGCTTTGCGGTTGTTGCGCAAGAGGTCAAAAACCTTGCCAACCAGACCGCCAAGGCAACCGATGAAATCGCCCAGCAGATCGGGGCGATTCAGGGCGAGACCAGGGTCACGGTCGAGGCAATTGAAAAGGTCACGCATACGATTTCATCGATCAGCGAAATCGCATCAGGCATTTCTTCGGCAGTGAGCGAACAGAACGCCGCCGTCAATGAAATCGCCAACAGTGCGACCAGTGCATCGTCCGGTTCGAGCGAGGTTGTCGCCAACATCAACGAGATTCACGAAGCCGCGGCTAGCAGTGGGGCAGCCGCCAGTGAACTTGATCAGAACGTTGGTGCGATGGCCAAGCAGATCGACAGTCTGCAAAAGACCGTGTCGAACTTCCTGTAAAAGACCGTGTCGAACTTCCTGTCGCAATTGCGCGCAGGCTGATCGGATCACGTTTGCGGCGGGATACCTGCCGTGGAACCAAATAGAAAAAGGGTGGGCATATGCCCACCCTTTTTTTGTTTAGCCAAATATCCAATGCCACAGGAACGGGATAGTCAATGCGGTGGCAAGGGTATTGAGCCCCATGGCAAGGCCGGAAAAGGCCCCGGCGGTTTCATTGACCTGAAACGCCCGCGCCGTTCCGATGCCGTGTGATGCCACCCCCATGGCAAAGCCGCGTGCGCGCCAATCTTTAAGGCGGACCATATTCATCACCATCGGGCCAAGGGTTGCGCCAACGATGCCCGTCGCGATCACGCAAACCGCAGTCAGGGCCGGAACACCACCGATATTTTCGGCAATGCCCATGGCGACCGGGGTGGTGACGGATTTCGGGGCCAGGGACGCCAGTGTTTCCGGGCTTGCGCCCAATGCCCAGGCCAGAATGACGGTGCTGGCACTGGCAACCAGTGATCCGAACAGAACGCCAAAGGCAATCACGGGCAGTGCGCGTTTCAGCGTTTCGGTCTGACGAAACAGCGGGACGGCAAGGGCCACCGTGGCCGGACCCAACAGGAAGTGGACGAACTGAGCCCCTTCGAAATAGGTGGCATAGGGCGTGCCGGTGACCTTGAGCAACAGGGCAATCAGGGCAATGGCGATGACCACCGGATTGCAGATCGGGTTGCGGTCGCTTTTTTGATACAGCCAGAACCCGATGGCATAAGCAACAAGCGTAATGGTCAGGCCGGTCAGCGGTTTGGCCGACAGGTAAACCCAAAGCTGGGTGATATCAGCTTCGTTCATTGCCCGTCCTCCAGCGTCTCGCCCGGCTTGGCCTTGGGAAGCAGTTTTGACATCAAAAATGCTGTCAAAACCATGGTCAGCAGGGTGGAAACGATGAGTGCGGCGGCAATCGGCAGCCAGTCGCCCTTGAGGCGGTCGATCTGGGTGACAACCCCGACACCGGCGGGGACAAACAGCAACGAAAAATGCATCAGCAGGTTGTCAGCAGCATCGGTAAGGACCTTGGGCGGATACCGTTTGATCAGAAGGCCAACAAACAGCAGTACCAGACCAATCACCGGGCCGGGAACCGGCAGATCAAACAGTTCCGAGACCACTTCGCCAAAGAGCTGGCAGACAAGGATCAGGGCAAAAGCAGCAATCATCAAAAACCTCCCCACAGGCACATGCATGTTTTTCTGCGTAAGACATAATATGTCTGGGGGTGTTCTACTTTTATTAATTACGCAAAACGCCCGTGCCGGGTGGGCACAGGCGTTTGAATTCACAGTGATTTTAGCTCGGCTTTTGCAATCGGTTCCGTTCAAATGGGTCCCCGCCTGCGCGGGGACGACGGGGGTGGTTTATCGTCATGCCCGCGAAGGCGGGCATCCATGCATAAGACGATTACAGAATTTCCAGCGCGTTTTCCGGCGGTCGGCCGAGAACAGCCTTGTCGCCATTAACCACAATCGGGCGTTCAAGGGCGCGTGGATGGGCGCAGAGCGCTTCGATCAGCTCATCGCCACGCAGATCGGCAATGCCTTCTTCTTTGGCTTCTTTTTTGCGCAGGATGTCCTCGGGTTTCATGCCCAGCATATCAAGGATGCCTGAAAGTTCCTGTGGGGTTGGCGGGGTGTCGAGATAGGCGATCACGTCGGGCGTGATGCCCTGTTCTTCGATCAGGGCCAAGGTCTGGCGCGACTTGGAGCAGCGCGGATTATGGTAGATGCGGACCATCATGGTTGGGTCTCCGTATCAAAATGGATTTGTTCATTGATAGCGGTCTTTGCGGACGCAATCAAATCCCGTCGATCATCGAGAGCAGGTCTTCGAGCTCTTCGATCTCGCTATTGATGATGCGGGTGGCGGTGTCATAGCCAAAGCCCTGACGGGCAAGGGCGGCCATATCCTTTTCGCGCTTTTCATCGCGGATCTCAGACCGACGCCACGGGCCAAGACGGCGACGACGGGCGTAGGCCGCGGCGGCAGCAATGTTCGGGTCAGTGCCGCGCACTTCGTCGTAAGCCGCATCATCGGCCTCGGCCCGAAGTTCGGTCAGTGCGGCATCGACCTGATCACTGGCAATGCCGCGTGATGACAGATCGGCGGCAATGACGCGAAGCGCCTTGCCCCGACGCAGCAAGGAACGTGCGCGTCCCTTGGCATAGGCATCGTCATTGATGAAGCCTGCCTTTTCGCAGGCCGACAAAACCGAATTCATCCACTCAACGGCTTCGTCCGGGTCGGTGCCGTGTTCGGCGACCGAGAGGCGGATTTTACCGCGCATCAGTGTTTCAAGCCGGGCGCGCGATGCGGCGAAACGTTCGAGATACCAGGTGGCATAATTCATCAGATAGTCGCGGGTGACCTTGCGCGGGCGTTTGGGTTCGTGCGAGCGGGTTTTCGACTTTTTGCCGGACTGGTTGGAAAAACGCGCATTGCCGGCGGGCTTTTTTTCGCGCGCAGAGTCGCTGGTTTCCGGGCTTTGGCGATGTTTGTCGTGCATGACTGACACTATGAATGAATTCACACCCTTGCAAGTATGTCCCCACTCTCCCTATTTTACGCGCAATTGTCTGCATTTTTCCGAAGGAAATTCCATGAACGAGTCAGAGCAACGTGCTCTTGCCCCGCGCTATATGGGGGCTGTGAACTGGCTTGGACTTTGGACCCTTTATGCCAAAGAAGTCCGTCGGTTCCTGAATGTGCATTTGCAAACCATTGGTGCGCCGGTTGTTACCAGCCTGCTGTTTCTTGCTGTTTTCCTGCTGGCCCTTGGCCGTGCGGTTGAAATGGTCAATGGCATTCCGTTTGCCACCTTCCTCGCACCTGGTCTGATCATGATGACCATGGTGCAAAACGCCTTTGCCAATTCCTCAAGCTCGATCACGATTGCCAAGGTACAGGGCAATATCGTCGATGTTTTGATGCCGCCGCTATCGGCAGGCGAAATGGTTGCCGGTTTTGCCTTTGGCGCGGTAACGCGTGGCATGATCGTTGGTCTGGTTACGGCGATCTTCATGTCGTTCTTTGTCGATGTCGCAATCCATAACATCTGGGCGATCCTGTATTTCGGGATTTCGGCATCCCTGATGCTGTCGCTTTTGGGGATTGCTGGTGGTGTCTGGGCCGAGAAGTTTGACCATATCGCGGTTGTGACCAACTTTGTCGTGACCCCGCTCTCGTTCCTGTCGGGCACGTTTTACAGTGCGGAAAGCCTGCCCGAAGCCGGTCAGGTTCTGGTGCATTTCAACCCATTCTTCTATATGATTGACGGGTTCCGTTATGGCTTTACCGGGATTTCCGATGGCACGATCATGACCGGTGTGGTGGTTCTTGCGCTGGTCAATGCGGCCCTTTGGCTGCTGTGCTATCGCATGATCAAAACCGGCTACAAGCTTAAGGCCTAAGCGCCGATCCGATTGCCAAATCACAAAGGACGGTATCCTGATGCGGATGCCGTCCTTTTTTCATTTTGATGACCATTTTTAAATCAGTGTCGTACGTGCTTTTGCGGCGTTGACAGGGTCGGTGAATCTCTTGATACTCCTCGGCTTCCCAGCAGTCCGCTGGAGCTTGACCATAGAGCATGTTGCATTAAATCTGCTTCACTTTGTTTGTTTTTGGCGTGTCGTTTTGCAAGGCACAGCGCGCAGGACGATGCGGTGCATCGTTCAAGTGGTGTAACACCGCAAAAGGCCGCCAAAAACAAACCCGTTGGGCCGAGATATCCTTTCGCCCGGCATCGTCAAAGTCCTTAACCGTAGCGCCGCTACGCTCTGCGGACTTTTCCTTGCCAGGCAAAAGGATATCTTCGGCAAAGAGATGCAGATTTAATGCAACATGCTCTTGGTCAGGAATGTGAATTTTACCCGAATTGAGGAATAAGAAAGTGATTACTCCCGTCATGCCGACCTACGCGCGGGCCAATTTGGCCTTTGAGAAAGGTGAAGGACCTTATCTCTATGCGCAGGACGGTCGACGATTCCTTGATTTCGGGTCGGGGATCGCGGTCAACACGCTTGGTCATTCGCACCCGCATCTGGTGGCGAAACTGACCGAGCAGGTTGGCAAGCTTTGGCATACCTCGAACCTGTATCAGATGCCGGGGCAGGAAAAACTGGCCAAGCGGCTGATTGAGAACAGCTTTGCCGATACGGTGTTTTTCTGTAATTCGGGTGCCGAGGCGAATGAGGCCGGCATCAAGATGCTGCGCCGGTATCAGTATGTGTCGGGCCATCCTGAAAAGAACCGCATTCTGGTTGCGACCAATGCGTTTCATGGAAGGACCCTTGGCACCCTGACCGCGGGTTATAGCGAGAAGTATCGCGAAGGTTTCGGTCCGATGCCTGATGGCTTTGACCGCGTGGCGTTTGGCAACCTGAACGAACTTCGCAACGCCATCACGCCCAATACCGGCGGCATTATCCTAGAGCCGATCCAGGGCGAAGGCGGCATTTGCCGTGCGCCGGAAGGCTATCTTGAGGGTGTGCGCAAGGCGGCCGATGAATTCGGCATGCTGGTGATGTTTGACGAAGTTCAGACCGGTATTGGCCGAACCGGCAAACTGTTTGCCTATCAATGGTCGGACATGGAGCCGGATATCATTTCCTCGGCCAAGGGACTTGGCGGTGGCTTCCCGATCGGTGCGCTGCTTGCCAATGAAAAGGCAGCCGCTGCCTTTACGCCCGGCATGCATGGCACGACCTTTGGCGGCAACCAGCTTGCAACGGCGGCTGCCAATGCGGTGCTGGATGAGGTCCTGAAACCCGGTTTCATGGATCATGTTCTGGAAATGAGCCGCCTGATTGTTGATGGCCTTGAGGTGATTGCACGCAAGCATCCGGGCTTTATCGAAGAAGTGCGTGGCATGGGCCTGCTGTTGGGGATGAAAACCAAACCGGCCAATGTTGATGTTGTTGCCAAACTGCGCGAGTTCAATCTTTTGACCGTGCCGGCAGGCGACAATGTGGTGCGTATCATTCCGCCGCTTAACATCACCAAAACCCATGTTGACGAAGCGCTGGTTGCCATTGACGCAGCCGCTGCCGCCCTTGGTAAATAATGCGCAAATAAGGGCGCGGAAGGAAATTTGACTATGACTGATATTCGCCATTTTCTCGATCTCGACAAAATGTCGGCAAGCGAGCTTAAGGATATTCTGGCCCTTGGCGACTCCGAGAAGGCCGGGAAGGCCCCGTTCGGGGTAAAGCCGCTTGCGGGCAAGACCTTGGCTTTGATTTTTGAAAAGCCGTCGACCCGTACGCGCGTGTCGTTCGAAGTTGGCATGCGCCAGCTTGGCGGTGATGTGGTGACGCTTGATGCCGATAGCAGCCAGCTTGGCCGCGGGGAAACCATTGCCGATACCGCGCGCGTTTTGTCGCGCTTTGTCGATGCGATCATGATCCGGACGACCGATGAATCCAAACTGCATGAGCTGGCACAATATGCCACCGTGCCGGTGATCAACGGGCTTACCGATCAAAGCCACCCGTGCCAGATCATGGCCGATCTGATGACGGTCAAGGAACACAAGGGCAAGCTTGAGGGCCTCAAGTTCGCCTGGGTTGGCGATGGCAATAACGTCTCGGCATCGTTCATTCATGCATCGCCGAAATTCGGCTTTGCACTCGATATGGCGTGCCCGGCGGGCTATCGCCCCAATCAGGGTCTGATTGAAACCGCCAATGCCGAAGGCGGCAAAGTGCGTTTGACCGATATGGACAGCGCGCTTGCGGGGGCCGATGTTGTGGTCACCGATTGCTGGGTCTCGATGGGCGATGAAGATTACGACGCCCGGATGGAGGCCCTTTCGCCCTATCAGATCAATGAAACCACCATGGCACAGGCCAAGGATGATGCGATCTTCCTGCATTGTCTGCCGGCCCACCGGAACGAAGAAGTCACCGACGCGGTGATTGACGGGCCACAGTCGGTTGTGTTTGACGAGGCGGAAAACCGCCTGCATGCACAAAAGGGTGTTCTGCTGTATTGCCTGAATGGTTTGCCGTCGTAAGGCTTGCCATCCGGGTTATGGCCCCTAAATAAGCCATATCGAATTTGAAGGGCGGCATTGGCCGCCCTTTGCTATGCTGTCAGGTGTTTGCCTTATGCGCCTCGACAATGCGGGGGTGCAATTGTTATACGCCCCGCAACACGTAAAAACGCGGAAGCTGAAAATGCAGATTGCTGTCGATTTTTGCCAGCCCTTCACGCTGGATCATTCCAACATCCGTGGCCGCTTCACGCGCCTGGGCCCGACGGTGCAGACCATCATCGGGCAGCACTCCTATCCTGCGCTTGCCAACCATCTGCTTTCCGAGATCATCGGCCTTGCCGTGCTGTTGTCATCCTCGCTGAAATATGAAGGCCTGTTTACCCTTCAGACCAGCTCCGACGGGCCGATCAGCATGCTGGTGGTCGATGTTGATAGTGATGGCAATGTGCGCGCCTGCCTTCGGGTCGATGAAGAACGCCTCAACGCCATGATCGCAGCCGAAGAAGGCGGCGAGGATGCGCTGCGCGGTCAGGTTCTGAAACTGATGGGACGGGGGCATATTGCCTTTACCGTCGATCAGGGCGACGAGCACGAACGCTATCAGGGGATTGTATCGCTTGAGGGCGAGACGCTGGCGCAATGCGCAGAGGCCTATTTCCGCCAGTCCGAACAGCTTGAAACGTCGTTCAAGCTCGAAGTTCATCGCGGCGAGACCGCAGATGACTGGTGGGTCGGCGGGCTGTTCCTGCAAAAAATGCCGGTCAGCGCATCGGGCGATGCGAGCACCCCGGAAGAGGCCGAAAAGGTATCTGAAGACTGGAACAGATCAACCATTCTGATGGCGAGTGCGACCGAGAACGAGCTTGTTGATATCTCGCTTTCGGCTCATGACCTGATCTGGCGCCTGTTCCATGACGAGGAACCACGCGTGTTTGAACAGACCCAGCTTCAGTTCAAATGCCGTTGCTCGCGCGAAAAGATCGAAGGCGCGCTTGTGACCTATCCGCTTGATGAGCTTCTGTCGATGCGTGAAGCCGATACCGGCGAGGTTGGTGTTTCCTGCCAGTTCTGCAACACGCGTTATGGCTTTAACGAGGCGGAGCTTCGCCAGCTCAAGGCGGATGATCCCGAAGCGGCATCGCCGAAAATCTAGTAGCGGCTTCAGGGGCTTTGGCCGTATTTGTTCGTCACAGCCTTGCCTTAATCATCAAGCAACGTCACCATGGAATTTGTACGCCATGGTGGCGTTGTTTTTTTATCTGTGTGATTGATCAAAGGAGATCGAAGACATGACGGTTATGTCCATCAAGGGCCTGCGCGCCGTTGTTGCCGGGGCGGCACTTGCGCTGATGGCGGCTTGCACAAGCGGCCCGGTTGCGACCTATCCCGATGTGACATGGCGCCATCTTGATCCGATTGTCTTTGCCGCCGGTCCGATTGAAAAGGTTGCGGCCTGGTCAAACAACGAGGACGGATCGATCCAGTCCTCCCTGCCGTTCAATCTGGGCCGCATGGCGATGAACTGGCCCGATGATCGCATCCAGACGGCTGGCACCAATGATATGCTGCGTTATAGCGTGACCGAGGCCTCTGTGACCTCGAACGCGCTTAAAACCACCAAGGGCATCAAGGGCGTCTTTACCGACGATCAGTCCGACAAGATCGATCTTAAGGTCGCAGCCAAGCTTGAGCTGCTCGACCCTAATGGCATGCAGAAGGGTGAGGTAACGGCAATGGCGGAACGGTCACGTACGCTTTCGGAATCGATGTCCGTGGCCGAACGCGAACAGGCGGTCTATGACGCGACCACGGCCCTTTTGATGGAT
This sequence comes from Thalassospira profundimaris WP0211, assembly GCF_000300275.1. Classification (GTDB taxonomy): domain Bacteria; phylum Pseudomonadota; class Alphaproteobacteria; order Rhodospirillales; family Thalassospiraceae; genus Thalassospira; species Thalassospira profundimaris. The sequence goes on from NZ_AMRN01000001.1 coordinate 790,170, forward strand.
CTTGATCGCGAAATGGAACGCCAGATCAATAACAATCTGGGACGTTTCCTGTTGCGGTAATCGACGTCCCGTTTGGGATTTGAACAAAACCCAAAGGCCGCGGTGATCTGTCATCGCGGCCTTTTTTGTTGCGCGTCCCTGCGACACGCGGGACAAACATCAGGTTACCATTGCCAATTGCCAGATTGTGCCAAGCCTTATGTTTGAAATCCCGTTGCCCTTTGTCGTTGCCTTGTTGTTGGCGATTTTACTGGTGCGCCTGACCCTGCGCGGTCCGGCCGGGCCGGTTGGGCGGAGCATGCGGATCTTCGTTGCCGCCAGTCTGGCGCTGGTGATCATGGTCGGGCTGCGCTGGCAATTTGATCTGCTGATTTTCCGTTTCTTGCGCCCCTTGTTTGCCGCGATGCTGCCCCCCATCGCCTGGATGTGCTTTGCCGCACTTGGCGCGGAGGAGCGGTCGCAAACCAGATGGCGTTGGCTGCATGTTATCCCGGTTTTGGCGATCTTCATCGCAAGTCTGACCTGGCGGCAATGGCATATACAGGTGGACTTCCTGATTGCAGTGCAATTCGCCGGATATGGTATTGCACTGATGGTTCTGGCTAGTCGCGGCGAAGACCGTTTTGCGCAGGCACGGCTGGGCGATGTCGGATCGGTTCGGGGCATTGTTGCCGTGGTTGGCGGGGCGCTGATTTTCTCAGGGCTCGTCGATGGGTTGATCGCCCTTGATTTCAGCATCACCCAGGGCACAAACGTCGCAACAATTGTCGGCACTGCGCAGTTGGTTGTTCTGGTGGTGCTGGCGTTGCTGATGGTCCGGTTGGAGCGACTTAGTCCGCAGACCACGAAGCTGACTGATAGCGTGACCGAACCCGTACTTTCGCAGCACAAAGACGACCCGCAAGACAACAACGATATCGCCGCGGATGATGCCATCCTTGCCGCAATCGATGAGGTCATGCACGCGCAACATCTGTATCGCGATCCTGATCTGACACTTGATCGGTTGGCGCGACGGGTGGTGATCCCGGCCCGGCAGATTTCCGGGGCGATTAACCGTCGGTTCGGGCGCAATGTGTCACAGGTTGTCAATGAATACCGCGTGGCAGAGGCGCAAATGCTGCTGCGGACGACCGAAAAGCCGGTGACCGAAATCATGTTTGACTGCGGGTTTCAGACCAAATCGAACTTTAACCGCGAATTTGGCCGCGTGACCGGGATGGGTCCCCGGGCTTATCGCGACGCGGCTGATCAACGGGTCCCCGATCAACCGTTCGGTCCGATCAGGAAGCTGTTTTCAGAGAACGCAAGAAGTCGAGAACAAGGGTGATCGTTTGTTGATGCAGGTCTGATCGATCCGTTGCGTCATCGCCATCAAGACAGATGATGCCATCACCCGGGACGTCCTGTTCAAGGAGGATTACGGCATTGGGTTTGCATTCCGGAAGGAAGCTGAAATGCGCCGCACCGGGCAGATTATGGTAACGGGCTAAATCCGCCGGCAAGTGTTCGATCAGATAACCTGATTCAAGGTCCTTGGGGATTTTGGGATTGGGCGCACCGGCGGCAATGACCAGAACCGGGATGTCGATGGCCGCCATACTTGCCGGGGTAAAGCCACGGGCAAGGCCAAGATCAAGCGAGATTGCGCCACGGATCCGTTCGTCTTTAAGGTTGTCTGCCAGCTTTGCGCGGTCTGCCATTGTGCGGCCAACCTCAAGTTCCGCAAGGCCATCACAGGCGGCGAATTCGGGATGCGCTTGGCATTCCATATCCATCCGATCCATGTCCATTCGCGCCCCGGCAAGCTCCAGCACCGTCCATCCGCCCAGTGAATGACCAATCACCGTGATGTTGGCCGGATCAATGGCGGGCTTCCATGTGGGATTATCGATCAGCGATGTGATCACGTGACTGATATCGCGCGGGCGAAGCCACAATGCAGAGCCGACTTCGGCGGTAACATCGCGGCTGGTGGTGCCGGGGTGATTGATCGCGGCCACCACATAACCCGCCCGGGCGAGTTCCGTGGCAAGCCATCCCTGATTGCGCCAGTTGCCGCCAAAACCGTGGGACATCACGACCAAGGGATGGCGACCGTCCTGAATTTTGGCATCAGGCTGCACCATCTGACCGAAAAAGACCGGATTTTCGCCAACAGCTACCGCTGGGTTTGTGTCGCTGGTCGGATACCAGATTGCACCGACCAATGCGCGGTTCCCATCACTTGCCGTGATGGTGGTTTCCGTAAAACCAACCGCATAGGGCGCGCCGTTAGATGGGGTTGCCATGACAAAAGCCACCAAGGTGGCCAGCGTGGTGACGGTAAAACGCAACATGCTTGATCCTTCGAACCAAATGAAAGGGTGCGATGAGTTTTACCGGTCGGGGGGCTTTTGGCGTCCTTGATCGCGATCAAGGACCTTTCAGGCACAAAAAAAGCCCCGGTCGGTTGGCCGGGGCTTGGTCTTTGATCGCGGATCAGGATGGGCCTTAGCGGAACATCATCACCGGCACATGGCAGGACCGGACCATTTCGGTGGTGGTGCTGCCGATGATCAGGTTGCGGATGCGCGAATGGCCATAGGCGCCCATGACCAGAAGATCGATATTTTCCGCTTCGATCTTGTCCTTGATAACGTCTTCGGGCTCGCCCGATGCGAAGCCTGCGTCGACCTCGTAGCCCGCCTTGCGCAGGATGGTTGCCGCTTCATCAAGCTTTTCCTGCAACGTGTCATTGGGTTTGCCAACCGAAAGCAACGTGCAGGGCAGACCGGTAAACAGTTTGCCCGATGCAATGTGGCGCACGGCCTTCATCGCACTTTCGCCGCCATCAAAGGCAATCAGGAATTTGTTGATCGGCTTGAACGCACGCGATGCGACAAGCACCGGCTTCTTGGCGGCACGCACAACCCGTTCAAGGTTGGAGCCCAGATGCAGCTTGGCAAAATCGGCGGCCTCACCGCGTTTGCCGACCAGAATCAGATCGGCATTACCTTCGAATTCGGCAATGGTTTCGATCAGGTCGCCATGGCGCAGCTTGGTGGTGACGGTGGCGACGCCCTTTTCCTCAAGCCCGGTTTTGGCTTCTTCAAGCAGCAAACGGCCGCGCTTGAGTTCGAGCTTGTTTTTCTGCTCATCGAGATCGGCCAGTTCTTTTAGCAGGGCCGAACGGGCGCCGAATTTGAGGTTGCCACTGAGGTCGGCCGGTTCGGAATCGGTATTGCGCCGGCCCAGCACGTGCATCAGTTCGACCGATGCGTCGGTGCGTTCTGCCACCCAGCGGGTCAGGTCGCATACACTTTGCGAATAGCCTGATCCATCGATCAGTGCGATCAGATGTGTCATGGATCGTTTCCTTTCCCAGTTTCCCTAGTGGCCCATCAGGCGTTCAAGCGCGCCGGGCTTGTCGTGGATGGCCAGTTTATCGACGATTGTCTCGCTGGCTTCATTGAGACCGATCAACTCGACCTCGGCCCCTTCACGGCGGAATTTGAGCACGACCATATCAAGGGCTGCAACACTTGAAATGTCCCAGATATGCGCGTGGCTGACATCAATCGTGACCTTGTCGAGCGCTTCGCGGAAATCAAACGCCTTGGTGAAGTCTTCGACCGAGGCAAAGAAGATCTGGCCGCGCACTTCATAGGTGCGGTGCGTGCTGTCAGGCGAAAGCGTGCTGGTAACACGGAAAATCTGCGCAATCTTCCAGGCAAAGAAGATACCCGAAAGCAACACACCGACCAGAACACCGATTGCAAGGTTGTGCGACCCCACCACGGTGATCACGGTGGCCAGCATCACGATCGACGAGCTGCGCGGATGATCCTTGAGGTCCTTGATCGAGGACCAGCTGAATGTCCCGATCGACACCATGATCATGATCGCGACAAGGGCCGCCATCGGAATGATTGCCACCAGATCGCCCAGAACCACAATCAGGATCAGAAGGAAGATACCGGCAAGGAAGGTCGACAGGCGGCAACGGCCACCCGATTTGACGTTGATCACCGACTGGCCAATCATCGCACAACCGGCCATACCGCCGATAAAGCCGGTAAAGAAGTTGGCGATCCCCTGACCATAGCATTCACGCGTACGGTTGGATGTTGTGTCGGTCAGATCATCAACGATCTGCGCCGTCATCAGACTTTCCAGAAGACCCACAGCCGCGACCGCCGCCGAATAAGGCAGGATGATCAGGAAGGTATCAAGGTTCAGCGGCACATCCGGGAAATAGATCGCCGGGAAGGCATCAGGAAGCGCGCCCATATCGCCCACGGTGCGCAGATCGGCATCGATAAAGAACGACAAGCCGGTCAGAACGATGATGCAAATCAGCGGCGACGGGATCACCTTGGTGATGCGCGGGAACAAATAAATGATGGCAAGGCCGCCTGCGACCATCACATAGGTCATATAGCTGACATTGGTCAGTTCGGGCAGCTGGGCCATGAAGATCAGGATGGCGAGCGCATTGACAAAGCCGGTCATGACCGACTTGGACACAAAGCGCATCAACGATCCCAGACGAAGTGCACCTGCCAGCATCTGAAGGACGCCCGCCAGAACGGTCGCGGCCAGCAGATAATCCAGCCCGTGTTCGCGCACAAGCGATCCCATCAGAACCGCAGTTGCTGCGGTGGCTGCCGAAATCATGCCCGGACGACCGCCAAAGATGGCGGTGATCACGGCAATCGAGAAGGAGGCATAAAGCCCGACCTTCGGGTCAACACCGGCAATGATGGAAAAGGCAATGGCCTCTGGGATCAGGGCCAGCGCAACGACAAGGCCCGAAAGCACATCGGCGCGGATGTTGCCAAGCCATTCAGCCCGCAAACGCGGCAGAAAATCGCTATTCACAGAAAGTCTCCGTCTCGGTCAAGCCCGACTTTGCACCCGAATTTGCAATGGGTTATCCCCCGGGCTGGAATGTCATCAGGCGGTCTTCATGATCCGTCAGCCGGAAATTCAGCGACAGGTCTCCCCAAGACCATCCCGTTCGTTGCTGCGTCGCAGCAGGCTGTACCTATACCAATTTAAGATTTTGCACAACCATGGGGCAGGACCGTGAATTACGGATGATTGTACTGCGGAAATTCTGGGCGCGGGTGCGGAGAAATGAGAAGTGGTTGTTTGATTGCTCAAACAGCCAGAATGTAAAATCGTCGGAGCAGGTAAGTGAGGGGATCTTACCTGCTCCTCGGGATAGACCAAATGTTACTGGTGGGCTGCTTTGGCAGCTTGGTCAATTGTGTCGGCGACCACTTTCGGTTGGGTCATGAAAATAGAATGGCTGGCGGAAACCTTGGTGACCTTGGCGTTGATCCGTTCGGCCATCGCGGCCAGCATTTCGGGATCGAATGCCTTGTCCTCGGTTCCATAGACAGCCCAGCTAGGTTTTGTTCTCCAGGCAGCGTTTTGAAGCTTGGTTTCAAATGCCTTGAGATTGATTGGAACCTGTGAGTCCCGCATGAAGGCAGCATCCGCATCGCTGACGTCATTTGCAAAGCCCTGTTTGAACTTTTCGGGCTCAACAAAGGCATAACCGTCGGTGTGAATGTCCAGAACGAATTCCGGCGGCGTTGTATAGCCTTCATAGAGCTGGCCTGTCGTTTCACCAGCATCCGGCGCGAGGGCCGCGACGTAAACGAGTGCGGCAACTTTGGGGTCTGCGCCTGCTTCGGTGATGACGGTTCCGCCCCACGAATGCCCGACGAGAACAGTCGGTCCATCCTGACGATCAAGCGCACGCTTTGTTGCGGCAACGTCGTCGGCCAAAGACGTAAGCGGGTTCTGTACGATGGTTACTTTATACCCGCGCGCCGTCAGATCATTGTAAACGCCGCGCCAGCCGCTTCCATCGGCGAATGCCCCGTGAACGAGCACGACATTGCGAATGCTGTTGCCGTCTGCGGTCTTGTCGTCTGCCTGCGCAGATGTTGCGGATACCAAGGACAATGCGATGGCAGCGGCGATGTTCAATATCTTGTTCTTCATTTCCTTAATCCTTTTCTGGTCAGTGTCGTTATTGAATGTCGAAAGCAGCGCAGTGTTGAATGTCGCTTTGCGACGGGCAGTGGGATGTTAATAATTATCGCGATAAATGTTATTTCGATAACTATTAAGTTGGATTAATTCCCTTGTCCAGAAAATAATTATCGCGATATATATTATCGTGAATAACCCTTGAGATCAGGTGCCAGAAAGGAGTCTCTTTTGTCGGAAGAATCCAACATTCCCGTGCCACTTGAAGATCAACTATGCTTTGCGATATATTCCGCAGGGATTGCGATCCAGCGGCTCTATAAGCCGTTGTTGAACAAACTTGGCCTGACCTATCCGCAATATCTGGTTCTGAATATCCTCTGGCAGCAAAACACCCAGAGTGTCGGCCAAATCGCTGATCGACTGGCATTGGAATCAAGTACGCTGACACCCTTGTTAAAGCGTCTTGAGAGTTCCGGTATGGTACGGCGGGAAAGAAACCCGGATAACGAACGACAGGTTCTGATTACTCTAACACCCGCCGGATTGGCGCTTCGTGATCAAGCAGGTTGCCTTGGTGCTGCGCTGTTACAGGCCTCCGGTCAGAGCCCGAATGAGCTTGCGGATCTGAACAGCAAGACAAAGCAACTCCGCGATCTGATCTACCAGAACGGTGTGGACTGGTAACCGGGACGTTTTGATCGCATGGTCTTCAAACCGTCGGAACCGTGCCGCCATCAATGACATATTCCGTACCGGTTATGGCACCGGCACGATCAGATGCCAAAAATGCAATCAGGTTGGCGACTTCTTCGGGTTTTGCCGGGCGACCCAGTGGGATGCCGCCAAGCGCATCCATGATGATCTTTTTGCCACCGTCATAGTCGGTTCCTGCTTGTTCTGCCAGGCGTTCTGCCAAGTGCACGGCGGCTTCTGTTTCTATCCAGCCCGGTGAGACGCGCATGACGCGAACACCTTTGGGAGAGACTTCTTTTGAAAGCGCCTTACTATAGGTCGACAAAGCAGCCTTTGCGGCGGCGTAGGCAGTTGTTGAGTCTGGCAGCGGGAGTTCGCGTTGGATTGAGGTCACGTGAATGACGACGCCTTGTCCCCGGGTGATCATGTCAGGGATCAAATGCCGATCAAGTCGAACGGCGGGAAACAGGTTCAAGTTGAGTTCCTGATGCCAATGATCATCAGACAGCACACCAAATCCACCAGCAGGTGAAGATGAACCGCCAAGCATATGGACAATAATATCCACACCGCCAAGGCGTTGTTTCGTTGCCTCTGCCACTGACAGGCAACCGTCGTCGGTGGTCAGGTCCGCTTCGATAAAATGATCGTCAGCAAACGTCTCCGGACGGGTGCGCGCTGTGGTCAGAACGGTTGCACCCAGTTCGCGCAATAGCTTGAATGTTGCGAGGCCTGCACCTTTTGTCCCGCCGGTAACAAGGGCACGCTTTCCCTTCAGGGTAAGAAAATCTGACATCATTTCACCCCCATCTCGGCAATCTTTCCGTCCTTGATGCGAAAGATGTAGTTCAGCGTCACCGGGCTGTTTGGGAAATTTCCACTTACCTTGGCGCGAACCATGACCTTGCTACCGCTTGTCTCCGCCTCAAGAGGCTCGGCGACATGGTTGTATTTTGCCTTCGCTGCCAGCCACCAGTTCTGGATTTCGGTCGATCCAACGTGACGTTTGCCTTCGTCGTGAACGATTGCATCCGTGCAAAACACTTTTGTCAGAATGTCAGGATCTTGGTTTCGATCGGCATCGAAATACGCCTGTACAGCATCAATCATATCCATCGCTTGCACTCCTTACGGTGACTTGTATCTCGACAGATAATCCGGATTCATTGTACTAACAACACGGACAATAATTGATGTAGAGGTGAAAAAATCGGGACAATGGAACGTATCGTCTTGAACGATCTGGAAGCTGTCATGGCAATTGCCAAGCGCGGCACATTTCGCGGTGCGGCTATTGATATGGGGGTTTCGACGACAGCCTTGAGCCATGCAATCAGCAAGCTTGAGGCTGGTCTGGGTGTCAGGTTGTTTAACCGCACCACACGAAGCGTTTCGCTCTCGGATGCGGGCAGGCTGTTTGTCGACCAGGTCGGTCCTTCGCTTCAGAGCATCCATGATGGATTGGAAGTGGTTCGCTCACAAAGAGAAACGCCGTCAGGGACCATCCGTATCAATGCGGCCCCTTTTGCGGCGCGTGAGGTGATTTCACCACTTGTATTCGAATATCTTCGCCGGTTTCCGGACATGCATGTTGATCTGGTGACCGAGGGGCGACTGGTGGATATCGTCGCGGAAGGTTTCGATCTGGGGGTGCGGGTTTCGGGGTTGATTCCCAGTGACATGATCGCAGTGCCACTTGGTCGCGTTCAGCAATATGCGATTGTTGCATCCCCCGACTATTTCAAGGATCGTAAAAAACCGAAGGTCCCGCCGGACCTTCTGAACCATAAATGCATCCGGGTAAGGCTGCCGGATGGATCGGTTTTCAGATGGCGGTTTGAAAAGGACGGTGAAGCGGTTCAGATTGATGTGAACGGGCCCATCACACTCGACGAGGCAAGTCTGGCGCGTGCGGCGGTTCTCGAAGGTATTGGGGTTGGCTGTTTTATGGAGCGTGATGTTCTTGCGGACATCGAAGCAGGGCACCTTGTGCGCGTGCTTGACGACTGGACGCTGCCATTTTCCGAGCTGTGTCTTTACTATCCCGGACGTCGAAATTTGTCGGCCGGCCACAAGGCGTTCGTTGCGCTCGCCCGAGAACTGGGGCGGGGCGCTGCGTCAAATAAGCCGACTGTCAGTCCAATTGCACTCTGACCAAGGCTGTTGGCCAGAGTGCTTCGGATCTTCTTACATCTTGAAAAGCCGGTCAGGCGTTGTCGCGTAGCGCCTTCGCAATCGCGGTGCCGCAAGTGACGGTATTGGCCTTGCCGCCTAGGTCGGCGGTGCGGAGGTTTTCATCCAGCAGGACGGCCTCAATCGCGCGCATGATGGCGTCATGGGCGTCGGTGTGGCCGAGGTGATCAAGCATCATTGCTCCTGACCAGATCTGGCCGATGGGGTTGGCGATGCCTTTGCCGGCAATATCCGGGGCAGAGCCGTGGACCGGTTCGAACAGGGAGGGGAATTTGCGTTCCGGGTTGATGTTTCCCGATGGCGCGATGCCGATGGTGCCCGTGCAGGCCGGGCCAAGGTCGGACAGGATATCGCCAAACAGGTTTGAGGCCACCACCACGTCAAAGCGATCCGGGTTCATGACAAACTGGGCGGTCAGAATATCGATATGGTATTTGTCCCAGGTGACGTCGGGATAGTTTTTCGCCATTTCGATCACGCGTTCATCCCAGTAGGGCATGGTGATTGAAATACCGTTTGATTTGGTGGCCGATGTCACGTGTTTGCGCGGGCGTTTCCGGGCCAGTTCGAACGCGTATTTCAGGATGCGATCAATGCCGGTGCGCGACATGACGGTTTCCTGAATGACGATTTCACGGTCCGTGCCGGGATACATCTTGCCCCCGACCGAGGAATATTCACCTTCGGTATTTTCGCGCACGACATAGAAATCAATATCACCCGGTTTGCGACCGGCGAGCGGCGATGGCACGCCGGGCATCAGTTTGGCCGGACGCAAATTGACATATTGGTCAAAGTCACGCCGGAACATGATCAGTGATCCCCACAGCGAAATATGGTCCGGCACCGTTTCAGGCCAACCGACCGCGCCAAAGAAAATGGCATCGTGCGGTTCGATCTGAGCGCGCCAGTCATCGGGCATCATTTGGCCGTGCTTTTGATAGTAGTCGCACGAGCCGAATTCGAATTCATTAAACACCAGATCGAGATCAAACACTTCGGCGGCGGCCTTAAGCACGCGGATGCCTTCGGGCATGACTTCGGTTCCGATGCCGTCGCCGGCGATGACTGCGATTTTGTGGGTGGGGCGTGTCACGGTGCTGTTCTCCGCTGATGTGAGTTTTTGGTGGCTTTTCAGTTTGGGGATTATTGCGTTGATAGGGCGTTTCGTCGAGCCCCGGAAGCGATCCGGATTACAGTCCTGATTGCTTGCAGCCCGGATACAAGAAAGGCCCCCACCATTGGCAGGGGCCTTTCCGTGTAAGGGTATCTGGAGACTTGTCGTCGCCGGAATTCAGGCCTTAGCGATTCTGGCGGTTATCGATCAGGTCATCGACAACACCCGGATCGGCAAGGGTCGAGGTATCGCCAAGCTGATCATATTCGTTGGCGGCAATCTTGCGCAGGATACGGCGCATGATTTTGCCCGAACGGGTTTTCGGCAGCCCCGGCGACCACTGGATGAAGTCCGGGCTTGCGATCGGGCCGATTTCCTTGCGGACCCATTTGACCAGTTCAGCGCGCAGCTCGTCAGTCGGTTCTTCGCCGGCATTGAGCGTGACATAGGCATAGATGCCCTGACCCTTGATGTCGTGCGGAACGCCGACCACGGCGGCCTCGGCCACCTTGGAATGCGCGACCAGGGCGCTTTCAACTTCGGCGGTGCCCATGCGGTGACCCGATACGTTGATCACGTCATCAACACGGCCAGTGATCCAGTAATAACCATCATCATCGCGACGTGCGCCATCACCGGTGGTGTAGACGTTTTTGAACGTGCTGAAATAGGTCTGAATGAAGCGTTCATGGTCACCATAGACCGTACGCATCTGGCCCGGCCAGCTGTCCTTGATGACAAGGTTGCCATCGGTTGCGCCAGTCAGTTCCTTGCCCTCGTTATCCAGAAGGGCTGGCTGAACACCAAAGAACGGCAAGGTCGCCGAACCCGGTTTCAGGTCGGTCGCACCCGGCAGCGGCGTAATCAGGATGCCGCCGGTTTCGGTCTGCCACCAGGTATCGACAATCGGGCAATTCTTTTTGCCGACATGTTCGTAATACCATTCCCAGGCTTCCGGGTTGATCGGCTCGCCCACCGAACCAAGGATGCGAAGCGACGACAGATCGGCCTTGTTCACAAAGCTTTCGCCTTCGCGCATCAGGGCACGGATCGCGGTTGGTGCGGTATAGAAGATGTTGACCTTGTGCTTTTCGCAAACCTGCCAGAAGCGCGATGCGTCCGGATAGCTCGGCACACCTTCAAACATCAGGGTCGTGGCACCGTTGGCCAGCGGGCCATAAACGATATAGCTGTGACCGGTGACCCAGCCGACATCGGCCGTGCACCAGTAAATATCGCCTTCGTGATAGTCGAAGACATATTCATGGGTCATGGATGCGTAAACGAGGTAACCGCCCGAGGTGTGCAGAACACCTTTGGGCTTGCCAGTCGAGCCCGAGGTATAAAGAACAAACAGCGGGTCTTCGGCATTGACTTCGGTCGGCGGGCAGTCGGTAGAGGCTGCTTCGCAGACTTCATGATACCAGACGTCGCGCGCATCGTTCCAGGCAACGTCCTTGCCGGTATGCTTGACGACGACCATTTTCTCGACCGATTTGACACCCGGATGCGACAGGGCTTCGTCGGCGTTGCGTTTAAGCGGGACCGAACGACCCCCACGCAGACCTTCGTCCGAGGTGATAACGACTTTCGCACCGCAATCCTCGACACGGCCAGCCAATGCCTCGGGCGAGAAACCGCCAAAGACGATGGAATGGATCGCGCCGATACGTGCGCAGGCCAGCATGGCAACCGCGGCCTCGGGGATCATCGGCAGATAGATGACAACGCGATCACCCTTGGCAACGCCCATCGATTTCAGCGCATTGGCGAAACGGCACGTGCGCTCATAAAGATCGCGATAGGTGATGTGTTCGGAGACGTTGGGATCATCGCCTTCGAAAATGATGGCGGTCTGATCGCCGCGCTTTTCAAGGTGGCGGTCAAGGCAGTTGGCCGCGACGTTGAGCGTCCCGTCCTCATACCACTTGATATAGAGGTCTTTGGCGTCGTAGCTGACGTTTTTGACGGTTTTATAGGGTTTGATCCAGTCAATGCGTTTGCCGTGTTCGCCCCAGAAGCCTTCCGGGTCTTCGACCGACTGCTTGTACATGGCGTCGTATTTTGCCTTGTCGATCAAAGCGCCCTTCGCGATGTCGTCAGGTACGGGATAAACGTTCGCAGACATATGTGGCCTCTTGTTCGTTTCCTGTGGTCTCTAGGTCGGCACCGGGGTGCTTTCGATGACTTTTCCAACGGGCTCGAAAAAGGCATCCGTCCGATGCGGTAATTTCGGTGCGGTTCAGAACCTGCTTTGCCATGCTGCCCGGTCCGGTGTGTGATCGGTCCCGTTCAAAGGGGCGGGCACGGCAAAGTTACTCCTGTCGCTTGCGCCCTATGCTAGTGCGCAGAGAGTATTGAGGGAATACAACTTAAGACGGGGGCGGGCCTGGCCGGGTGCGCGTTGGTGGGTGTACGTTTGCCGCAACAGCTGGCATGGTCGTCATCTTTGGCCGCCCTTGGGTGCCGATCCTTGGTTCTGTTCCCTTATCCAATTGAAATATATCCGAAATTCCGGGCTTCGCCAGTGAAGCCGATTACATTTTTTCTGTACGTGGATGTGGGGCCAGCTTGGTTCGGTTCTGGATTTGACGGAACAAAACAGATACAAAGAAGCCAGCACGTAATCAAATGGTGGGATAATGGATCCGATTTCTTTGGCAGCAGGGGCGCTTGGCGCATCTGTTCTGGCACTTGTCTTTAGCATCATGATGGTCAAGCGCATCAAGGATGCCGCCGAGGCCGAGACGGAGTCGCGCACAGCCCTTCTGGCGTCCCAGCTTGAACATGCGGACAATACCCGGCGTGATCTTGCGACCGAGGTTGCCCAGATGCGTGAAAGGCTTTCCGAGGCATCGGAAAAGCGCGCCATTGCCGAAACCACGGCCAACCGGGTGCCGGTGCTTGAAGCCGAAATGAAGGAGCTTCGCACCGCCCTTGATCACTGGCGCGAGAAGGGGTCCGAGCTTGAGACCGCGCTTGAGAAAGAGCGCGAGGCGGCCAAGGAAAAGCTCGAGATGCTCGAAGATGCCAAGACCAAGCTGCTTGATAGCTTCAAGGCGCTGTCGTCCGATGCGCTCAAGGTCAATAACGACGAGTTCATGAAGCTGGCGCGCGAAAACTTTTCGCGCCTGCAGGAAGGGGCCAAGGGTGATCTTGAAAAACGCCAGCAGGCCATTGACGGGATCGTAAAACCCATCCGGGAACGGCTTGAAGCCTTTGATACCAAGGTTAATGAACTTGAAAAAAACCGCAAGGAAGCCTATGGCGAGCTGCGTGAGCAGGTCGGGACCCTGGTGCAATCGCAGCACAAATTGTCCAAGGAAACCCAGACGCTGAGCTCTGCCCTGCGGTCCAGTTCATCGGTGTCGGGCAAGTGGGGCGAATTGCAGCTTAAGCGCATTGTCGAACTGGCCGGGATGCTCAAGCATTGCGACTTTGACGAACAGGTGCATTTCAACACCGACGAAGGTGTTCAGAAACCCGACATGGTCATTCACCTGCCGGGCGGCAAGAATATCGTGGTCGATGCCAAGGCCCCGACATCGGCCTATCTTGAGGCGATTGACGAGAAATATGACGAAGATCGCCGCGAAGCTTTGATGGCGACCTATGTCACCAATGTGCGCAAGGTGATCACGGATCTTTCGAAAAAATCCTACTGGAAGTCGGTCGACAGTCCGGAATTTGTCGTGCTGTTCCTGCCCGGTGAAAGCTTCTTCTCGGCCGCCCTTGAACGTGACCCGCGTTTGATTGAGGACAGCTTCCGCGACGGGGTCATTTTGGCAACACCGACGACCTTGCTGGGCTTGCTTAAGGCCGTGTCATATGGCTGGCGACAGGAAGCTTTGGCCGAAAGCGCACGCGATATCAGTGAAATCGGCTTGCAGCTTTATGACCGTCTGGGTGCGCTTGCCAAGCATTTCTCATCGATGGGAAAATCGCTTGAAAGTACGGTGAAGCATTACAACAAGACCCTGGGGTCACTCGAAGGATCGGTCCTGGTGTCGGCGCGCAAGCTCAAGGAAAAGCATATTGTCTCTGATGACCGCATGATCGAGGAACCGTCCCCGTCGGAAACCCATGTGCGCGAAATCACCAAGACGGAATTGCTGGCCGGGCCAGAGGATGCAACGCCAGACGTGGATGTGACGCCAGACGCCAGGGATTGAACCAAACCGGTTTTGGCCGAGATCCCTTGTGCGCGACATGGCAGCCATCACGGGTAAATCGGGCTGTTTGCTTGACTTGGGCGTGGGGAAACCTTATCTCGAAGCGCGAAATTCGCTATACTCGTTTACTGCAATTAGTTCGAACACCGGATTACTGACCCATGGCCCTGCGTGAAATTCTTATCGTTCCAGACCCGCGCCTGAAAAAGGAATGCGAACCGGTCGAGGAAGTGAATGATGAGATCAAGACCCTTCTTAATGACATGCTTGAAACCATGTATGCGGCCCCGGGCATTGGTCTTGCAGCGCCGCAGATCGGGGTGATGAAGCGCGTGGTGGTCATGGATGTGTCCGATGACAAGGACAAGCCGGAACCGCTGAAACTGATCAATCCGGAGATCATCTGGGAATCTGAGGAAACCTCGATCTATCAGGAAGGGTGCCTGTCGATCCCGGAACAATATGCCGATGTCGAACGCCCGGCTGAAGTTGGCATGCGTTACATGGATGAGAACGGCGAAACGCACGAGATCGAGGCAGACGGTTTGCTGGCAACCTGCATCCAGCACGAGATTGATCACCTGGACGGCGTTCTTTTCACCGATTATCTCAGCGCGCTTAAGCGCAACATGATCCTGAAAAAAGTCCAGAAGCTGCAGAAAACCAAAAAGTCTGCCTGAGACTTCTGAACAGAAAACGTATGCAAAGGGCCGGTTTTCCGGCCCTTTTGTTTTGCGTGAGCTAAGATTTGCGGGGCTTGATGTCGTTCGGATCAAGCCCGACAATCCATCCTTCCCGTTCCAGAACACTTGGCGTGCGGGGCAGATGTTCTGGGTGGCGACCGTCGGCGATTTCGATCAAACCCATCACCCCGATCAGGGCGTCAAAGGCATCATCCTTGCCGTGATCCGGGCCAAAGCCATCCTTGATGTCGGCCCAGACCGCAGGACTGATTTTAATGCCCTTCGTGCTGGCGTTATCGCGCAGTTTTTGCAAGAATTCCTTGCGGCTGCCTTGAATTGATTTAGTCAACTCACTTGTGTCAGAAAGCCAGCCATAAATTTCGCCGGGATAGGTTTCAATCAGGGTGACGCCGGGGGATTTGCTGCAGGTTTCGAGATTGCCCGAAAACGGCCAGATGTTAAATCCATCGGCATGACCCGGGATGATCAGGTTTTTGAGGCCATGCAGCATGCCCTTGCCGACCTGACTCGCCCCCAGTGTCCAGAAGGACGGGCAGGCGGCGTTGCGTGGTGGGCCGTCTTTGGGGTTGGTGGCCCGTTCGCATCGGCGATGAAGCGCATCGAAATCTGGCAGTCCCAATGCATCGATCAGATGCCCGCGTTTGACGCTGTCCTTGATGCCGGAGCTTTGTGGGTAGAATGGTCGAGTGTGCCGGATTTCGCCCGGTGATTGGCAGACATCAAAGAAATCCTGCCATTCATCGGATTCAAGCAACCTCAGCAAGGACATGAAGTCTTTGACATTTGCGCCATCGTACCACGTATCCAGAAATCCGATCGGCATATCAAGGCCGAGCCAGAGGACATCCTGCTTGCCATGGCTGGCAAGCGATTGGCGAAATTGATGGAGCATCCCGACTGGTTCGATGGCGTGGATTTGCCAGCCGGTGTCACGGCGGCTGGCTTTGGCGACCCAGCGGCCTTTGGCCGACAGGCTCCAGTCCGTGTGCCAGATGTGGCTGACCGGGTATTTCTTGGATTGGGGTAAGGCTTGGCTTGTCATTTGGGCAGGATAACGCCAAATTGCCGCCAGAAGAGTCAAAAGATGAATGGGATTGATATGACCAAGCTGCGCATTGCCTTTATGGGAACCCCGGACTTTGCCCTTGTGGCGCTTAAGGATCTGGTGGCGGCGGGGCATGACGTGGTTTGCGTCTATTCACAGCCGCCGCGCCCGGCCGGCCGCGGGCACAAGGAAACGCCAAGCCCGGTACATGCCTGGGCCGCCGCGCAGGGGATCGAGGTCCGCCATCCGGTGTCACTGAAATCGCCCGAGGAACAGCAGGCCTTTGCCGATCTTGATCTGGATGTTGCGGTGGTCGCGGCCTATGGCCTGATCCTGCCGAAAGCCATTCTCGATGCGCCGAAATTTGGCTGCCTGAATATTCACGCGTCGCTTCTGCCGCGCTGGCGCGGGGCCGCCCCGATCCAGCGCGCCATTCTGGCCGGGGATGATGCGACCGGTGTGACAATCATGCAGATGGATGTCGGGCTGGATACCGGTGACATGTTGCTAGTTGGCGAATTGCCGATCACGGCGGAAACCTATGCCAATGCCTTGCATGATGATCTGGCGGAACTTGGCGGCAAGATGATTGTCGAGGCGCTTGAAAAGCTGCCCAAGGGGGAGCTTGTTGCCACCAAGCAGCCCGAAGAGGGCGTGACCTATGCGGCAAAGCTGGAGCGCGCCGAGGCCAAGCTTGATTTTACCGATGATGCCGCTGCACTTGAGCGCAAAATTCGTGCCTTTACCCCGTGGCCGGGGGCCTATTTCGAGCTCGGTAACGAACGCATCAAGGTGCAGGCGGCCGAGGTGATTGATCAATCCGGCCCGGTCGATGAGATCCTTGATGACAAGTTGACGATTGGCTGTGGCACCGGCGCGCTGCGTCCGACCCGTATTCAGCGGCCGGGCAAATCGGTGATGGATACCGATGCGGTGCTGCGCGGCTATGACAAGCTTGCCAAGGGCGTAAAGCTCGGCTGATGGCAAATATCACGGCACATACGGGTGGTGATGTGACGATCCGGCCGGCCTTTAACCGAGATGGTGATGGCATTGCCGATCTGATCGCGCTGGTGTTTGCCGATTATCCCGGCTGCGTGTTTGATCGCGCCGCCGAATTCCCCGAACTTGATGCGATTTCTGATGACTTCAAGGCCGATGACGGCCGGATCTGGGTCGCGGTCGATGATCAGGATCGGGTTCTGGGCTGTTTCGGGGTTAAGTATGACGTGGCCAGCCGCGAAGGCGAGCTTCACAAGGTTTATCTGCATCCGGCTGTGCGGGGGCGGGGCATGGCACAAAAACTGATGGCCAAGGCGTTGGCTTGGTTGGGGCAAACCCACCCGGAATGCGAAGTGGTGATGCTGTGGACCGATACGCGGTTTGAGGCCGGGCATCGGTTTTATGAAAAATGCGGCTTTGCGCGCACAGGCGAAAGCCGCATTCTGGATGATCTTTCCAATTCGTCGGAATGGCAGTTCCGCTTTGACTTCGCGGCCTATCAGAAGGCGCTTGGCTTCTAGGCCGGGTGCCTATCGGCTATTTGCCAACATCGCGGGCGGTTTTGCTGGTGTCGGTGGTGCCGTCACTGTTGCGGCGCACCGCACGCGCATCGCGGAAGCCAAGCTCCCACGGCGGGACCGGGGTGAACTTTTCGGCCAGAAAGTCAACAAAGGCGCGCACCTTGGGCGACAAGTGGCGTTTATGCGGATACACCGCCGAAATCCACGCCTGATCATGAACATATTCGGTCAGAACCGGGGTCAGGCGACCGGTGCGGATATCTTCATGCACCAGATATTCGGCCAATCGCGCCATGCCAAGCCCGGCCAGAACAGCCTCGTGGAGCACGTCACCATCATTGGCCGAGAATGAACCCTGTGCGCGGAACGCGACGTGACCATCGGGTGTTTCAAAGTGCCAGTCGTTAAAGCTTTCGCGTGACGACAGATGCAGACAGTTATGGTTTTCAAGGTCCTGCGGCTTGCGCGGGATGCCGTTCTTTTCAAGATATTCCGGTGATGCGACGATCATGCGGCGGTTGACCGCGTATTTACGTGCAATCAGCGACGAGTCTTCGAGTGCTGACAGGCGAATGGCAAGGTCATAGCCATCGTTGACCAGATCGGTGAATTTGTCATCAAGGGTTAGCTCAATCCGCACATCGGGATAGCGCGCCAGAAATTCCGGGATCAGCGGCACCACCTGCATCTTGGTGAAGGCGACCGATGCGTTGATGCGCAAGGTGCCGCGCGGGGCGGCATAAAGCTGGGTGACGACTTCTTCGGCTTCCTCGATCTCATTCAGGATCGTGCGGGCGCGCTCATAAAAGGCGCGGCCTTCCTCTGTCAGGCTGAGCTGACGGGTGGTGCGCATCAAAAGACGGGCACCCAGACGATCTTCAAGGCGCGAGATGTACTTCGAAACAGCTGACGGTGACAGACGCATTGTCCGGGCAGCGGCCGAGAAACTGCCTTCCTCGACTGCATGGACAAAGATTTCCATTTCCGCGGCGCGATCCATATTCAGCTTTCCTATTTATGACGGACATTCACAAGTAATGTGCATATTGAGGTAATTCTCTTTCCCCGTAAAGGAAATTAGATTGAGTTCATCGAGAGCGACACGGCGTCGCAACGAACGAAATTTTAGGAGGTCACCATGGCCACTTACGAAGAAATCACCACCCGTTACATCTCCACCACCGAAATCGAGGCAGGTGTACGTAAAGGTCAGCAGCTCCGCGCTGAATTCGTAGGCTCCTTCTTCCGTAACCTGTTCAAAGGTTCCGAGAAATCAGCCGACGTAAACCATCCGGCCGGCACCGTTGGCGGTGCTGCCTAACTGACGAACTAACTGCATGCGGTTGAGCGCCGATTGATTTCCTCCCCAAGAGGTGCTCCCGCAGGCAGGGACTACGACGACGGTTTCTATCTAGCGTCTTCCTCCCTATTTGACGCTGTTTTCCCGACTGGCCCGGTCACTTTTGTGATCCGGGCCATTTTTTTGCCTAATCGGCCTCTTTGGGGGCGATGTTGGGCGGCATGTAAAAGCCCGGTCGTTCCGAGAACCACGACCCCAGACTGACGATGGCAGCGGCAATCAGGGTGACCACCAGCATGGTGGCAATCGACATATCGGCGGCAAACATCCAGCCATAAATCGCCGGACCAATCGCCGAGGCCAGCACCATGACTGCGGTCAGGGTACTACGCACCGCACCGATTTCATCAAGCGGCACCAGTTCCGGGATGATGGCGGTGCGCAGAGTCGTGGCAAAGCCCACCGTAATGCCGACCAGCCCCATATAAATCAGGATCACCCATGGCGTGGTTGTGAGCGCCAGAATGGCAATGCCAACCATCATCGGGATCAGATGCCAGGGAAACAGCCGGCGCGCCGAATGTTTGTCAATCAGTGGACCACTGCCAAACGCGCCCAGCACCGATGTAATGGCAAACACCGTAAACCCGGCGGCAAACCAGCCAAGCTCGATCCCCTTGCTGTTGGAAATCGCCCCCTGATGGAAAAAGAGCGCGGTCATGATCAAGGGTGGGGCTGCCAGCATCGGCATGCAGAACCAGACATAAAGCGATTTGAACAGGCGAGGGTGATCACTTTGGCTGGTGTCTGTCGGGGACTCGGCCTGATCCGAACTGTTTGTTTCAGGTACAGTCGTCGACTCGGTTGCTTTTGCAGGTGCCTTGCGGAATTTCGCATCGCTTCGAATAAGCCAGATCGCAACCGGCAGCAGGACCAGCAGAATAAATGCTGCCGACCCGGCATAGGTATATCGCCAGCCAAAGGCGGCAATCAGGGCCAGCAATGTCGCGGGCATGATCGCCTCTGCCAGCGGAAAACCGAAACTGGCAATCGCCAGCGCCCGTCCGCGACTGCGCGAAAAATAGCGCGCAATGCCGGTCATGCTGACATGGCTCATCAATCCCTGACCAGCCAGACGCAGGACAAACAGGGCGGCAATCAGCATCCAGACATTGCCGGCGAGCGCAATTAGCACACAGCCAAGGGCAAGCAGCGCCATGGTGGCGAGGCTGTAGGACAGGATATCGACCTTGTCGATCCAGCGGCCAACGACAGGCAGGCAAAGTGCGCTGGCAATGGTGATCCCGGCATAGATATTGGCAAATTCGGTTTCATTGAGGGCCAAGCTGGCGGAAATGAACGGCACAAACAGTGCGACCAGAAACGTTTGCCCGAACGAGGAGCCAAAACTGTGCAACGCGCCAAAGGCAAGTTGGCGGGGCGCTTGGCGAAGCAAGATCAAAAACTGCATGCGGATTCCGGCGAGGTATGAGTGGGGGCAAAATTAAATAGTATGAGGAATGTATCTGGCGTGTGAACAGCTGTCTACCTGCCCGCATGGGTGGGATGGGATCAGGGGCTTCGGGAAGGCGGCAAAGAAAAAGCCCGCAAGCATGACACTTGCGGGCTTTGACTTTCGTCGGGACGGAGATGGTTTAGCTTGCGGCAGCGGCCGGTGTCGGGGTGTTCTTTTTGCCCTGCCACCAGTTAAAGGCCAGAACCGCAAGAAGGACGATCGTGCCAGCGATTTCTGCCCGGATGTCGGGATAGAACACGCCGATGGTTGCCGGAACGATGATGATGCGTGAAAGCACATCCATCGGGGCAAACAGGTAGCCTTCAAGGGCGGCGGCAAAGGCCACCAGACACAGAATCGCGGTAAAGCCGGTCCAAAGGACGATCTGGATCGAACCGCCTTCGATAATCTCCGGATTGAAGACCATGAAGGCCGGGATCAGATAGAGACCCTTGGCGAATTTCCACGCCTGAATACTGGTTTCCATCGGACTGGCGTTAGCAATTGCAGCCCCCGCGAAGCCCGCCAGTGCAATCGGAGGCGTGACGTTACTGTCCTGCGAGTACCAGAACACCACCAGATGCGCGATCAGAAGCGGAATGCCGAACTCGTTCGAAAGCGCCGGACCCACCAGCACGATCAGGACGATATAGGATGCCGTTACCGGCAGACCCATACCGAGGATCAGGCTTGCGATCAGTACCAGAACAAGCGCCAGAACGATGTTGCCACCCGAAAACGCGATCATCATCGACGAGAATTTCAGGCCAAGACCGGTCACGCCAACCACGCCGACAATGATACCGGCAACCGCACAGGCCATCGACACGGCAACGGCGTTTTTGGCACCAAGTTCAAGGGCGGCAATGGTGATCGCGATGCCCTTGCGGATGGCAGCGATCAGTTTTTCGTGGCTTGGTTTTTCACCCTGCTGCGGGGCGACAAAGAAGAACCACAGCGCATAACGCAGGGCGGCAACCGCCATCACCGACAGAATGGCCCAGAAGCCCACCCGCATCGGCGAGATGTTAAGCACCAGCAGGTAAATCAGAATGCCCAGCGGCAGGATGAACTGCCAGCCTTCCTTGAGAACTTCTTTCCAGTCCGGAAGCTCTTCGACCGGCATGCCGCGCATGCCCTGTTTCAGGGCAACGATATGCACGAACAGATAAACCGTACCGAGATAGAGGATCGCCGGGAAGATCGAGACCAGAACGATGTCGAGATAAGGCACCTGGGTATATTCTGAAATCAGGAACGCACCCGCCCCCATCAGTGGCGGGGTGATCTGACCACCGGTGGATGCCGCGGCCTCAACACCGCCCGCCTGTGCCGGGCGGTAGCCGAGCTTTTTCATCAGCGGAATGGTAAAGGCACCCGTGGTGACCACGTTGGCAATTGCCGACCCGCTGATCGATCCCATACCGGCCGATGCCAGAACGGCGGCCTTGGCCGGGCCACCCGGCTTTTTGCCGGTGGCGGCATAAGCCATATCGATAAAGAACTTGCCGGCACCCGTGACTTCAAGAAACGCCCCAAACAGAACGAACATGAAGATATAGGTCGCAGCAACCCCCATCGGCAGGCCGTAAATGCCTTCCTGACCGAGGTAAAGTTGCCCGACAAGGCGATCAACGTCGTTGCCGCGATGGGCAAGAATGCCCGGAAGCCATTCACCAACCCACGGCAGCGCACCGCGCGGACCCGACAGGGCGTAAATGATGGCAACGATGCCAATCACGGTCATGCCAAGGCCGACTGCACGGCGGCTGGCCTCCAGCACGGTGACGGTGGCAATCACGCCAATGATCAGGTCGGTTTCGCTCCAGAAACCGGCGCGGTTGATGATTTCATCGAGAAAGAACGTAAGATAGAAGCCCGTGGTAAAGGCACCGGCCAAAAAGGCGAGATCAATCACCCAGCCAAGGAAGCCGCGCTTTTTGTTGCTGCCGAAAATCGGGAACATCAAAAAGGCCAGGAACATCACGAACGCAAGGTGAATACTGCGTTGATAGAACAGGCCAAGCGGCTCGATCCCTGCGCCATACATCTGGAACAAAGAGAGTGCGACTGCGACAATCGAGATTGCCCACAGAACCAGTTTTGGCTGTGGCAATCTATCCGTCATGGATGGCAGCGTTGCCTGTTCGGACATGAAATTTATTCCCCGGTATCAAGGCGGATGGTGACACGGGTGTGTTCAGCCATCTTTGAAAGGTTGATTTCGTCACGGTCGGTGACGATGCGGTGGTTCACCGCAAGTGAGCCGACGCGCAACACATAGGCATTGCCGCGTACAGGTTCGTCGATATCTTCGATCCAGTATCCGCCGCCTTCTGCGCTGGTCAGAATACCGCGACCGGGATAATGACCAAGTCCCGCCGCGAAGTCGGGCTGATAGGCGCGATGGAGAACCATCTTGCCAAGATCGTCTACATAACAGTCAATCACGCCATCACCGGTGACAGAATGGTTCCAATACAGGCACCAGCCGGTTTGACGCGGAATTTCGGTTCTGGCCAGAAGCGCCCCGTCCGCGCCGATCACCTCTAGATGATCAATGACGGTGCCGGGTTTGACGTGATCCTGATAGGCCGGGCCAGCACATGCCGTGATCAGGAGAAGAAGGGCGGCCATTGCTGGCCGCCCGAACTTTTGCAGAAGCATCTTACTTGATCAGCTTCGGCGGAATCGGCATGCCGGTTTCTTCGTAGTAACGAAGGGCGCCCGGATGCATCGGGATCGGGGTCGAGTTCAGAGCGAAATCAACCGTGGTGTCGTTTGCTGCCGGGTGGATGGCGATCAGTTCGTCGACCTTTTCAAACAGGGTCTTGGTGATCTGATAAGCCAGTTCCTCGTCCATTTCTTCGTTCACGAACAGAACGTTCGGGGTCGAAATGGTGTTAACCGGTGCAGTTACGCCTTCGTAAACGCCTTTACGCAGGGCGTACGGTGCGAAGGTCGGTTCTGCATCGAGGGCAGCCAGGATTTCATCGTCGGTCAGCGCGATCAGTTTGATTTCACGCGTGGTCGCGAGGTTCAGGATCGAGCTGGTGGGCGGACCAACGCTCCAGAAACCGGCATCGATGTCACCATCACGAAGGGCATCTGCGGTTTCGTTGAAGTTCAGGCGCTGTTCTTCGATGTCATCATAGGTGATGCCGTTGGCAGCAAGCAGGGTCTGTGCCGAAACTTCGGTACCCGAACCCGGTGCGCCAACAGAAACGCGCTTGCCTTTAAGGTCGGCAAGGCCGTTGATGCCGCTGTCGGCCATGGTGACGAGCTGAACAGCGTTCGGATAGATCGACGCCAGAGCGCGAACGTTATCAAGGGTACGGCCTTCGAATTTACCGGTGCCGGTGTAACCAGCATAAACGGTATCAGCCAGACCGATTGCGATGTCACTGTCGCCACGGGCAATCAGGCCCATGTTTTCAACAGATGCGCCGGTGACTTCGGCAACAGCACTGGTGCCGTCGATGTATTTGGTGATCAGTTCCGCAAGGCCACCGCCATACGGATAATAGGTGCCACCGGTACCACCGGTTGCGATTGACAGTTGCTGTGCCGACGCGGGTGCGACGGTCAGCATCATGGCTGCGGCTGCTGCTGTGAGCAGGGTACGGAGCTTCATGATAGTCCTCCCTAGGGTTAAACACTTAAGCGACGAATAGATCCAAGAGATCGTAAAACAATATGGGTCTTCACGGTCGTTGGCGGCCTGTAAACCGGGCCTGTTGTTTTTGGGTTTTCGAAGATGCCGGATGTTGATCGCAACATGCTTGGCCGATCAAGCCAGACGGGCACCCTTCAAAGACCAATTCCAAGAGATGATTTTAAGTCAGCCGTTTGAACCGTCCGAACCGGACCGGCTGTCAGATTTCCTCCCTCGGATTTTTGTCAGTTTATCATTTTGGTGTTTTAAACTGCAATGAGTATGCCAAACAGGAAATAAAATTAACAATTACAAATCAATGACTTAGATTGCTTCAATTTGTCAATTCGGCATAATCTTGCCGATTTACCAAAATCGATCGGCGGATTCTTGCCGATTTGTTGCGCGTGCGAACAAAATATCGCAATGCAACAATAGCTTAGGCCGGTTTGTCACGCCGGATGTTGAGCTTTTTCATTTTCTCGTTAAGCGTCCGGCGCGGGATGTCGAGTTCTTCCATCACCGATTTGACATTGCCGTCATGGCGATCAAGCGCATCGCGAATGATGCGTTCTTCAAACTCGCGGACCTGATCGGCAAGGGCGAGATCGCCGCTATGTGTGCTGGTCGGTTCGAACCCGCCCTTGAACAGCCGTTTGAACCGTTCCTCAGGACTTCCAACCAAAAGAACATAACGTTCGGCCATGTTTTTAAGTTCGCGGACATTGCCCGGCCACTCATGGGCCCTGAGTTGCGCGATCAATGCCGGGGACAGGCGCTCATACGGGCGTTCGAACCGCTCGGCCGCCCGTTCGGCAAAGATATCAAACAGAAGCGCGACGTCATCCTGGCGTTCGCGCAACGGGGCGATGGACAGTTCAAACGTGTTGATGCGAAACAGCAAATCTTCACGGAAATTGCGTTCGGCAACCGCGGCGACCAGATCTTCGTTGGTGGCACAGATCAGGCGGAAATCGACCTTCACCGGCGCGTTCGACCCCAGACGCACCACTTCGCGCTGTTCAATTACGCGCAGCAATTTGGCCTGAAGGGCAAGCGGCATGCTTGATATTTCATCGAGAAACAGCGTGCCGCCAATCGCATGTTCGATCCAGCCGATCCGTTGGCTTGCCGCCCCGGTAAAGGCCCCCTTTTCATGGCCAAACAGTTCGCTTTCGGCCGTGCTTTCGGGGATGGCGGCACAGTTTACCGCGACAAATTTTTCATCACGCCGGTCACTCAGATCATGGATGGCGCGCGCGACCAGTTCCTTGCCGGTGCCGGTTTCGCCGGAAATCAGAACCGGGACTTCGGTGGGTGCGATATTGGCGATTTCATCCTTGAGGTTACGCATCGGCATCGAATTGCCGATCAGGCGGGATTCAAGGCTGCCGCGGCTTGCGATCTGTCGCCGAAGGTTGCGGTTTTCAAGAACAAGGCGGCGCTTTTCAATGGCGCGTTCAAGGCTTTCGACAATGTCTTTGGGCTCGAACGGCTTTTCGACGAAATCATAGGCGCCACTTTTCATCGCCTCGACCGCCATCGGCACATCGCCGTGGCCTGTCATCAGGATGATCGGGATGTCCGGGTCGGCGGCCAGAACAGATCGGGTAAAGGTAATGCCATCAAGCTTGGGCATTTTGACATCGGTCAGGATGACGCCGGCAAATTCGGGGCTGATATCATGCAGGGCCTGACGGGCATCTTCATAGACCGTGACGTCAAAGTCGGAAAGTTCAAGCCACTGGGCAAGCGAGACACGCATCGCCTCGTCATCATCGACAATGATAATGTGCGGTGTGATCTGAATTTCTGCGTCACTGTGTGGCACTTGCTTGGTGGTCGTCACGGTGTTTTACCCTTGAGTAACGGCAGGCGGACTTCGAAACAGGCCCCGGCCGTTTCGGTGTTATAGGCTTTTATGCTGCCCCCGAAGTCCCGCACAATGCCATAAGTTACCGAAAGTCCCAATCCCACGCCTTGTCCCGGATCCTTGGTGGTAAAGAACGGATCAAACAAAAGCGACAGGGTTTCTTCATTCATGCCAGGCCCGGTATCGGTAATCTGCATGATGACGTCGGTTTTGGTGCTCGTAAGGTCAATGCGGATGCGTTTGACCGAACTGTCGGCCATGGCATCCAGTGCGTTGCGGATGATGTTCACGCAAATCTGTTCAATGCGCACAAGATCGGCCTGGATCACCAGTGGCGTATCGGGCTCATTGCGCTCAAGCGTGCATTCTTCCTGCTGCAATTGCGGGCTTAGAAGTTGCAGGGTGTTATCAAGGGCGACCTTAAGGTCGACCGGCTCCAGCACGCCGGTGGATTTACGCGAAAACGTCTTGAGCTGGCCTGTGATCGCGCCCATGCGTTCGGTGAGTGCGGAGATCTGGTTGATGTTCTGATCAAGCTTTTCGGTTTTGCCGCGTTCCAGCATCAGTTTGGCACTGGCGCAGAATGTCCGAATGGCTGTGATCGGCTGGTTGATTTCATGGGCGATGGCAGCCGACATTTGACCAAGGGCGGCAAGCTTTCCGGCCTGCACCAATTCGTTTTGGGTGCCGCGCAGTTCTTCTTCGGTTTTGCGACGGACAGCGATTTCTTCTTCTAGGCGGATATTCAGTGCCTGAATGCGGGCAAACTCGCGCGCTTCGCGTTGGGAGGCGAGCTTGAGTTCGCGTTCGCGCAAAAACAGGATGATCAGAATGATCAGTCCGGCACCACTGACGGCAATGAACAGGGCGGCGGCCTGACGGTTGGAAACATAATCCATCGATGTCAGGTAATAGAGCCGCCATTTGCTGTCCTGCATGTGTTTGTCATCAAACAGGAAACGTTCGGAATTGATGGTTACAATGCCGGTACCCTTGGCCAGTTGCTGGCCGATATCAAGGGATGCCAGTTCCTTGCCGGGATATTGTTGATGGCGGACAATCCGGCCGCGCACCTCGGGCGAGAGTTCCGAAAGCGTGCGGTATTTCCAGTCGCCGCGACTGGTCATGGTAATCACACCGTCTTCATCGGCGACAAAGACGGTTTCCCCACCTCCCTGCCAGTTGCTTTCGACCTCATCGAGTTCGATCTTCACCACCGCAACGCCGATGATTTCATCGTCACCGCGGATCGGATTGGAAATAAACAGGCCGGCCCGCCCGGTGGTCACCCCGATGCCAAAGAAAAATCCCTCGCCGCCGGTAATCGACTGACTGAAATAGGGGCGAAATCCGTAATCCTCGCCAACAAAGCTGTCAGGGGTGTTCCAGTTGCTTGCCGCGACCGTCATGCCGGTTTTGTCCATGACATAAAGGGCGGCCGCGCCGGATCGTTGTTTGACCCGTTCAAGATACATATCCGCAGTGCGGGGATTTCCGGTGCCGGTGATGGCGGCGATCACTTCGTGATGGCGGGCAACGACATAGGGCAGATAGCGATATTGATCGACGGCCGCGCGCAGCGAACTGTCATACAGTGCCAGGCGCGCCTGTGCGGTGCGATGCAATTCATTGATCGTCAGATTGCCGGTCGAACTGACAACAAGCCAGACAACAAGTGTCGAAATCAAAACCCCGGCAGCGGTCAGGCTGGCACGGCTGAACTTGCTTAACCAATAGAAAATCGCGACCTCCCGTCGGGTCAGGGATCAATTTGGTTTGTCCCGCGTTCGGGACAGGTGGGCATTTTACCCTGATGCGATGATTGTTATTTGCCGCAGTGGCGCAAAGTCAACAAATACAGCGATGTGACAGATTGCACTGCGACTGTATTCGACAAGCCTTAATTATGCCGCAAGTGGTTATTTTTTCGCCACATTGGAATGTAAATTGTATAGTCACCACACGAATGAGTGAAATGTATCTGTCCAGTAGATGAGGTCCAGGTGAGTAAGATCGCACTTGTTGATGACGACCGTAATATCCTGACGTCGGTTTCGATGGCGTTGGAAGAAGAAGGATATGAGGTCCTGACATATTCTGATGGCTCGGAGGCACTTCATGCCATCACGAAGGAAGAGCCTGATCTTGCGGTGCTTGATATCAAGATGCCCCGTATGGACGGACTGGAACTTCTGACCCATTTGCGCAAGAAAACCGAAATGCCGGTGATCTTCCTGACGTCCAAGGATGACGAGGTTGATGAACTGACCGGCCTGCGGATGGGTGCCGATGATTACATCAAGAAACCGTTTTCCCAGCGTTTGCTGATTGAACGTATTCGCACCCTTCTGCGTCGCGCGGAAATCATGCGTGCGGGTGGTGTTCGCCCGAACGGGTCGGATGATGTTCTGCAACGCGGTGATCTGGTGCTTGATCCGTCGCGCCACATGTGCAGCTGGAAAGGTCAGCACGTTAATCTGACCGTGACCGAGTTCCTGTTGATCCAGGCACTGGCCAAACATCCGGGGCATGTGAAAAACCGTGACCAACTGATTGATGCGGCGTACGGCGAACATATCTATGTCGATGACCGCACGATCGACAGCCACATCAAACGCCTGCGCAAGAAATTCCGCGAGACCGACAAGGAATTCAAGGAAATCGAAACCCTCTATGGCGTCGGTTACCGGTACCGCGACACGGCCACTGTGGCAGGTTGATCAGGATTTTTGACGCGCCGGAGCTTTGTGCTTCGGCGCGCACTCTTTTGCAGGCCCGCTTCCCGGGCCGGTTATTGCAGGTTTGAATGAGCGATCTTGGGACTGGTGATCACGACCAGCACACAGGTCCGTCCGAACCCCGGACGACACGGATAGAGGAACGCCACGGGCTGTTTTCGCCTTTGACCTGGCGGATTCTGGCCGTGAACGCGCTGGCACTTTTTGTGCTGGTGGCGGGTATTTTGTATCTGGGCCGCTATAAGCAGGAACTTATTCATTCCGAACTGGAAGCCATGGCGGTGCAAGCCGAAATGTATGCCGCCGCCCTGTCGACGTCGGCGGTGAGTTCCAGCGATGACGCAACCAACCGGGTGAAAATCGAAGTGGCGCGCGAAATGGTGCGCCGTCTTGTCGGGATTACCGGCGCACGCACCCGGCTTTTTGCCACCAATGGCAGTCTTCTGGCTGATAGTCGCAGCATCCAGTCACTTGGTGCGGGCACCATTCAGGCCGAACAGCTTCCACCACCCGGCGAAGAAGATGCCTTTGCCGATATCATGCGCAAACTGACCGATGGCATCCTGACATTGTTTGAGGGTGAACAACCCTTGCCGCTTTATGTCGATCCGCCGGTTGCCAGTGCGGCCGATTACCCCGAAGTGCGTGCAGCCCTTGCGGGTTATTCGCGCGGGGTGGTCCGTGTTGATAGCGAAGGACGCCGGGTTTTGTCGGTATCGGTGCCGGTTGCACGGTTCAAGCAGGTTCTGGCATCGGTGATGATGACCAAAAGCGGCGAATCGATTGAAAACGCCCTGCATGCGGTGCGCCTTGATATCCTGAAAATCTTTGTCTTTGCCTTTGGCATTACGGTGTTGTTGTCGATCTATCTGGCAGGCGTGATCACGCGACCGCTGAACCGGTTGGCACGTGCGGCCGAACGGGTCCGGCGCAGCAAAAACCGCCAGTTTGCCATTCCCGATCTGTCGGATCGCCGTGATGAAATCGGCGATTTGTCGACCACACTGCGCGATATGACCGAAACGCTTTGGGATCGCATGGATGCGATTGAACGTTTCGCCGCCGATGTCGCGCACGAGATTAAAAACCCGCTGACGTCATTGCGGTCTGCGGTGGAAACCGCCACGCGCCTTAAGGATCCGGAACGCCAGCGCCGCCTGATGGAAATCATCGCCGAGGATGTCCAGCGTCTTGATCGCCTGATCAGTGATATTTCCGACTATTCGCGGATGGATGCCGAATTGTCGCGCGCCGAGAGCGAGGAAGTCGATCTTGATGTGCTGCTTTATACGCTAGGCGAACTTTATAACGCCGATGCAGAGGGCCCGCGGGTCAAGGTTTCGGTGCCTGAAAACCTCAATGTCCCGGCACTTGAAAGCCGCCTGACACAGGTGTTCAGGAACCTGATTTCGAATGCGATTACCTTTACCCCCGAGGGCGGTGAAGTGCGCGTGCGGGCATGGCGCGATAAAAACTGGGCCGTGATCACGGTCGAGGATGATGGCCCGGGCATCCCGCCGGGCAAGGAAGAGGCGATCTTCAACCGGTTCTATACCGAACGTCCGGCGACCGAGAAATTCGGGCAGCATTCGGGCTTGGGGCTTTCGATTTCCAAGCGAATCATTGCCGCCCATAATGGCGAGCTCAGTGCACAGAATCGCGTGGTTCGTGACGAGGTCAAGGGCGCTGTCTTTACCATTCGCCTGCCGCTCGACTAAGATTTTTCAGCGCAGAAAGTGCGAAATGCCTATGCGGGAGGTTAAGTGGATCACGCCCCGGGCTTTTGGGGTTTGACAAGCCAACCTCTGCCAAGCATCGTTTTGCATTATGTCCCAGCTTCACGCAAATTGTGTCCGGATCGGCGCCCATGCGGTGCTGTTGCGCGGACCATCCGGATCTGGAAAATCCGGTCTTTCGCTGCGTCTGATCGATGCGGGCGGCTTTCTTGTTTCCGATGATCGAACCGACCTTGTGGCGCGCGATGGGCGCCTGATCGCCAGCGCACCTGATCAGATTGCCGGATTGTGCGAAGTCCGCGGCATCGGTGTTGTGCGCGGTTTGCCGCAAAAAACCGAAGGCGATGTGCGGGTTCTGATTGATCTGGTCACCGATCCAGCCACGGTTGAACGCATGCCCGAACCCGATTTCGAAGAGATTTGTGGCATTGCGATCCCGCGTTGGACATTATGTGCATCCGATCTGGCCATCGAGGCAAAGATTGGAGTAGCTTTGGCGCTCGCGACGGGTGGAATGACACTTGAACCGTAATCCACAGGACCCAGACTTGCAGAAAACTTCGGCAAATTCTTCGGACAGCCAGAATAAGGCCCTGGGGGCGTTTGATGGCAAAAGCGGACTGGTTCTTGTGACCGGGGTATCCGGTGCCGGGCGCACGACGACCCTTAAGATTCTTGAAGATTTCGGCTTTGATGCGGTCGATAACCTGCCGCTGCGCATGCTATCCGCCCTGGTGCCGGGGGATTGCCGCCCGGAACAGCCGATTGCCATCGGCCTTGATATCCGGACCCGTGATTTCGGCGTTGATCAGTTTGTCGAGATTGTCGGTCGCCTGCGCAAACAGACGGGCATGGATCCGTTGATGATCTATGTCGATGCCGACACGACGGTCCTGCAGCGCCGATTTACCGAAACCAGACGTCCGCATCCACTCAGCCATGATCGGCCTCTGGTCGACGCGATCGAGCACGAAAAACGCCTGATGGCGCCGATTGCAGCGACCGCGGATATGCGCATTGACACATCGCGCCTGAAATCGGCCGAGCTTCGCAAGATCCTGCAAGACCAGTTCGACATCGGCGAAAATGAAGGCCTTGCGATCTTTGTGCGCAGCTTTTCGTTCCGTCAGGGTGTTCCGGCAGAAGCCGATCTTGTTTTTGACGTTCGCTTTCTGCGCAACCCGCATTATGATCCCGAGCTTCGCCTGATGACCGGGATGAATGCGGCTGTTGGGCAATACATAGAAGAAGACCCGGATTTCGCCGGGTTTATCGACCGCCTGAAGGCAATGCTGGAGCCGATTTTGCCGCGCTATGCGCAGGAAGGTAAAAGCTATCTGACCATTGCGGTCGGGTGCACAGGTGGTCAACATCGTTCGGTTTATATCGCGCGGTTACTCAATGACTGGATTGCCGATCTGGGATATGACACACATCTCAGCCATCGGGACAAACCGGACGAGCCGACCTCGGGGGAGTGAAAAATGGAGAAAACTGCATGATCGGGATGGTGCTGGTCACCCACGGCGATCTCGCGAAAGAGTTCGTATCTGCCTTGCAGCATGTTGTTGGCGAACAGGAAAATGTCGAAGCGGTCTGTATCGGACCGGATGACGACATGGAACAACGCCGCGCAGATATTCTTGCCAGTGTCGAAAAGGTCGACAGCGGCAAAGGTGTTGTCCTTCTGACCGACATGTTTGGCGGGACCCCGTCCAATTTGGCGATTTCCATTATGGAACAGGCAAATGTCGAAGTCATCGCAGGGGTTAATTTACCTTTGCTGATTAAACTCGCATCTGTTCGCATCGACGGGACCTTGGCCGAAACGGTCAATGCGGCCCAGGATGCGGGGCGTAAATACATCAACGTTGCGTCGCGTTTGCTGAGCGGCGAGGAATAAGTCAGCCACAAAAAGAACAGGGCCGGATGCGCGGGGACAGTGCATCAGGCTTGCGGGGACATACATGGCGCAGAAGGAAAAACGCACTTTAACAATCAGCAACCAGCGCGGATTGCACGCGCGGGCGGCGGCAAAATTTGTTAAACTGGCAGGTGAATTTCAATCGAGCATCATGGTGCGCAACCGTGGCACCGAAGTGTCGGGTGTGTCGATCATGGGGTTGATGATGCTGGCCGCATCGATCGGCACCGAGATCGAGGTCGAGGCCACCGGCCCGGACGCCAAACAGGCGATTGATGCGCTTAACGAACTGGTCGATGCCAAGTTCGACGAAGAATAGGATCCCGCGGATCACGATGTGAGGCCGCGGGCGTCTGAGTTTCGGGAAACAACAAGAACGAGTTGGTAGCAGACAAGGCTTGCAAGTTCCTCCGACAGACCAAACTGTTTCAGATGAAAATAACTCGGGCGTTCGCCGGGTCATAACCGGATTGGGCGCATCGGGCGGGATTGTGATCGGTCGCGCCTTTGTTCTGGATCGCCAGATCGTCCATGTCAGCCGCAAGCCGATTTCCCAAGATGCCGTGCAGGCCGAATGCAAACGTCTTCATGATGGCGTTGCCGAAAGCATTGATCAGCTCAAACGCCTGAAATCCCAATCATCGAGTGCCGAAAGTGCCGCGTCCGAGGAACTTGGCTTCCTGATGGATGCCTATATCCACATGCTGACCCAATCGCGTCTGGTGCGCGGGGCTGAGGAACTGATCGTCTCGCGCAAGCTTAATGCCGTACATGCGGTCAGCGAAGTGATCGATGCGATTGCCGAACAGTTTTCGGGCATGGAAGACAGCTATCTTGCGGCACGCGCCACGGACATTCGCGAGGTGGGCCTGCGCCTGATGCGCTGCCTGATCGGCGAGACCGACCGTGCAATGGACAATGCGCCACAGGGGTCCATCCTGATTGCCGAGGATGTTAGTCCGGCCGATATGGCCCGCTTTGAACCGGGCCAACTGACCGCCTTTGTCACCGCCCTTGGCGGGGCAGAAGGGCATACCGCCATCATGGCGAGATCCCTTGGTATCCCGGCCGTTCTGGGGGCTGCTGATATCGTTCGCGGCGTTGCCGGCGGCGATCAGATCATTATCGATGGCGGGCGCGGCGAAGTGATCCTGTCGCCAAGCGATGCCGACATCGAACATTATACCCAACGCCGTGCTGACTGGCTGGCGGCGCGCGAAAAGCTGGCATCCCTTCGCGATGTGCCCTCATCAACCCGTGACGGCATCGATATTGACCTGCATGCCAATATCGAATTGCCAATCGAACTTGCCGCCGCCCTGGAAAACGGGGCGACCGGTATCGGGCTTCTGCGCAGCGAGTTCATGTTCATGAACAAGGACTATCTGCCCGACGAGGACGAGCAATACGAAGAACTTGCCGATATCGTCAAACGCATGGATGGCAAACCGGTCACCATCCGAACCCTTGATATCGGTGGTGAAAAACTGGCCGTCGCCCTTCAAGATGAAATCGTGTCTGGCCCGAACCCGGCCCTTGGATTGCGTGGCATACGGTTGTCATTGCGCAAGCCGGAACTGCTTGAAGCACAGTTTGCCGCCATCCTGCGGGCGTCCCTGCATGGATCGGTTCGGGTGTTGCTTCCGATGGTGGTCAACGTGCATGAAATGACGCGTGCGCGTCAGATCTATGAGGCGGTGGCAAAGCGCCTGCGCAAGGATGGACATCCGATCCCCGAAACCCTGCCGCCGCTTGGTGCGATGATCGAAATTCCCGCCGCGGCGCTGGCGGCGGATACCTTGGCGCGCGACAGTGATTTCTTTGCCATCGGCACCAACGACCTGACGCAATATACCCTGGCGATTGATCGCACCGACGATCAGGTGGCGGGTATGTTTGATCCGTTGCATCCGGCTGTGCTGCGCCTGATCCGTGATGTGATCAAGGTGGCCCGCGAACGCGATATACCGGTCAGTGTCTGTGGTGAAATGGCCGGTGATCCGCGTTATGTGCCGCTGTTCATCGGATTTGGCTTGCGGAACCTTTCGATGTCGCCGGTCAATCTGTTGCTGGTCAAACAGCGCCTGCGCCGCCTTGATAGTCGCAATTCCGAACATCAGGCCAACCGCGTCATGGAACAATGGGATTCTGCCCGGATCGCCATGATGCTTGATGACTTCAACGATCTCGCCTGAAAAATCCCGTTCCTCATAGCTTGTTGTGATCGGCATCTATCCCAACATAGGGGACAGTTTTGCCGACAAATTTGATGCAACAGGCTCTAGTTTCCCGCCACAAAAAAGGCCGGGATTTCAGGGCGTGGGCATCTTTTATCCGGTCCGGTTTTGCCGGGAATGCAAATTCCGTCAAAAAAGAACTTGAAAACGATATAAAGATATCTTTATATGTAGCCTATAGCGATCAGGGAAATGATCGCAACAGAATTCTTCGGCGTATCGGCAGGATGGAAATCCCGTGCGGATGCGCCATTCCTGTTTGATTGGAGACGATATGTCGAACTTTACCGATTACAAGGTCGCTGATATCTCGCTGGCCGGTTGGGGCCGCAAGGAAATCGCGATTGCCGAAACCGAAATGCCGGGCCTGATGGCGCTGCGCGATGAATATGGCGCGGCCAAGCCGCTTGCTGGCGCGCGCATCGTCGGCTGCCTGCACATGACCATTCAGACCGCAGTTCTGATTGAAACCCTGACGGCACTCGGCGCAGAAGTTCGCTGGTCTTCGTGCAACATTTTCTCCACCCAGGATCAGGCGGCTGCGGCGATCGCGGCTGCTGAAATCCCGGTATTTGCCTGGAAAGGCGAGACCGAGGAAGAATTCTGGTGGTGCATCGAGCAGACCATTTCCGGTCCGAACGGCTGGAAGCCGAACCTGATCCTTGATGATGGCGGCGACGTTACCCAGCTGATCCACGACAAGTATCCGGAACTTCTCGAAGACATCAAAGGTCTGTCGGAAGAAACCACCACCGGTGTGCATCGCCTCTATGAAATGGCGAAAAAAGGCACCCTTAAGGTCCCGGCGATCAACGTCAATGACTCGGTCACCAAGTCGAAATTCGACAACCTGTATGGCTGCCGCGAGAGCCTTGTTGATGGCATCAAGCGCGCAACCGACGTCATGGTTGCCGGCAAGATCGCCGTTGTTGCCGGTTTCGGTGACGTGGGTAAAGGTTCGGCCGCGTCCATGCGCAGCCAGGGCGCACGCGTTCTGGTAACCGAAATCGATCCGATCTGCGCATTGCAGGCCGCGATGGAAGGTTACGAAGTCACCACCATGGAAGACGCAGCTCCGGTTGGCGACATTTTCGTCACCACCACCGGTAACATCGACATCATCACGCTTGACCACATGCGTGCGATGAAAGACCGCGCAATCGTTTGCAACATCGGTCACTTCGATTCTGAAATCCAGATCGGTTCGCTGCGTAACTACAAGTGGGACAACGTCAAGCCGCAGGTCGACGAAGTCGAATTCCCGGATGGCAAACGTCTGATCGTTCTGGCCGAAGGCCGTCTGGTCAACCTTGGTTGCGCCACCGGTCACCCGAGCTTCGTGATGTCGGCATCCTTCACCAACCAGGTGCTGGCTCAGATCGAGCTGTGGAAAAACCACGCCAACT
The DNA here is from genome assembly GCF_000300275.1 of Thalassospira profundimaris WP0211. GTDB lineage: Bacteria > Pseudomonadota > Alphaproteobacteria > Rhodospirillales > Thalassospiraceae > Thalassospira > Thalassospira profundimaris. The sequence goes on from NZ_AMRN01000001.1 coordinate 825,993, forward strand.
ACGAAAACAAGGTTTACGTCCTGCCGAAACACCTTGATGAGAAAGTTGCAGCCCTGCACCTTGATCGTCTTGGCGTGAAACTGACCAAACTGTCGTCCGAACAGGCCGAATATATCGGCGTGCCGCAGGCTGGTCCGTTCAAGCCGGATCACTACCGCTATTAATTGGCAGCTGCCGATTTGCATCAAAGCCGGTCTGTTCATTCAGACCGGCTTTTTTGGTGTCCAGATACAAAGCAAGTTGCTAGAAGCATTTTAATATTGTCAGACGGATGGCGGCCATGCCCCAGCTTGAAATCGAATATTCTGCCCAATTGCCCATCAAGGATGAATTGTCCAAGCTGGCGGTTGATCTGCATTACGTCATCGCCCGCGAGGCCGATGCGGAACTGAGTTCTTTCAAGACCCGGATTATGCCGCTGGAAAATGTCGTGATCGGCGATGGCGACCCGAAAAACGCCATGGTGCATCTTGATATCCGGCTGCTGTCAGGCCGGATCAATGCGGTGAAATTCGCAACTGGCGAGGCCGCCCTTGCCGCACTTATCGACCGGCTGGAATGGCTGGTTGGCGATTATCAGGTGCAGTTTACCGTCGAGGTCCATGACCTTGATCGGGAAAACTATTTCAAACATGTCACTGACGGCCCCCGCGCGGCTTGATTGCGCCGCCACGTTTAGCGGCTGATTACATCAGAAGCGCTTCGTGGATCGGATGATCCGGGCCGTAACGATCATTAAGCAGCTTGATCAATTCACGTGAAAAGCCCTTACCGGCATCCAACAGGGACCGCAATTCCGTATCATTGCGATCATGCGGGCCAACACCATCAAGGCGCGCACGGACTTCCGGATCGGAAAGTTCGCGCAGGAAACGGTCATACAATTCCAGTGCCGGAAGACTTTTTTCACCAAATACGGTTTGCAGGCGCGTGATCGGTGGCAGCTGTAAAAGTTCGGAAAGTTTTTCGCGTTTGCCGGCATAATCCCGGCCTGCGGTTTCAGCTGCTGCGATAATGCCGCCGAAATAAAGCATCTTGCGCGAGAAAACCAGTTTCAGCCGCCGGGGTGCCCAGGCCTTGCTGGCGTCGCCTTCGCGGGTCTTGATTTCAAAATCGACGCTGATGGTGCGGTAATAGCGGATCACGTCATTGACCAGAAACCGCGCAATCGAATCACGTGTAACCGAACTGGTGACGTAATTGGCGATCAGATCGTCAAAAAACTTGCGTTTGCCCGCCTCGTTATACAGCCACTCACATTCCAGCAGGAACAACAGCCGCCGCGTGGTGATCGAGTTGGTATCGCCATCAAGCCCGATGCGATTGACCAGTTCCTCGGCGGTGATATAGGACGAAAACGGGCCGTTTACCGCCGGTTTCTTGGTGACCATCTTGCCAAGGATATCGGCGACCTGCTGGTGCGGCGCCTGACTGCGTTCGGCTTCGCGGCCAATGATAAAGTAATCCAGATCGGATTGATCGGATGCTTCATGCCGCCCATAGGATCCGGTCACCACCACGCAAAATGTATCGCCCGACAGGCTTTTACCCAATGCGTCACGCATCTCGGCCAGACGGGTGGCCGAGTAGTGCTGATTGGTTGCGATGGTTTGCGGTAACAAGATCGGGACAGCCTCTTGGTGCGACTCGTTGATATCCGAGTATCTGCCTAATGGTTAAAGATTAAAACCACGTTTAACTGATATGGCACTGCCCAATTAAGCTGATTGACAGTTTTATGGGCGCGGCAGATATTTTTTGCGCCTGTTCAATATCTTGAACCTTCTGCGTCCCCCTTGACCACGAAAGTTTTCCCATCATGGACATTTCCGATCTGCCGTTCGGTACAACCGACTGGTCTGCGATTGAACCGACCGAACATAGCGGTGAAACCGGCATGGCGACCTGGCGTACCCGCCACTTTGGCCCGATACGTGTCAGGATGGTACAATATTCCGCCGGGTATCTGGCAGATCACTGGTGTTCCAAGGGGCACATTCTGTTGTGTCTGGAAGGCGAACTGGTGACCGAGCTTGACGATGGCCGGACCTATGTCCTGAAACCGGGTATGAGCTATCAGGTGGCAGATAACGCAGAGGCCCATCGTTCCTCAACCGAAACCGGTGCGACCCTTTTCGTCGTTGATTAAAAAGGCCGGGCCTTAATCAAACAGGCTGGCGGCGGCGGCCTGCTGCGCCGGATCGGTCAGGCTGCCAACACGGCGCAGGAAGGAATGCTTTTCCTCGTAATAGCGTTTTGACAGATCGGCAAAGCAGCGCACTTCGACATCCTTGTTGATGTGAAATTCACGCCGCGGCACCTTGGCCTGGTGCAGGTCAAACGTGCTGGCCGATGCACTGAGTTGATGGTCGACAACATCGGCAACGCCATCAAGCTCGATCCGGTTTTTGAGACTATGCAGGAACTTCTTGAATGGGGGATGGCTATTCAGGAACGCCTTTTCGGTCAGCAGGAAGTCATCGGCGGCAAAGTCCGGCGCATTTTTAACGACAAATTCGCGGCACAAATGGTCGGTGGCAAAGCACATCGGACCAAAGATGAAATTGCGATAGATGTCTTCCTTAAGCTGCCAGAACTTGTCCAAACGTTTGAGCGAATCTGCATCGAGTTTCACCGCCGCCTCAAGCAACAGGCGCGGGTGGCAATGCACATGGTTGGGATGCACATACGTCTTGGTGCGGCTGATGCCCTCCAACGTGTCGATATTCACCGGGCCGGAAAACAGCGCCGCATGCGGGTGATCGGACTTCTTGGATAGAAGCGCGATCACTTCATCCGGATCGACACCATGTTTGACCAGCAGATGATTGACCGACAAATCAAGGTCGACTTCGCCGGTGATGATCTGATTGGTCAATTGATGGTGGTTGCGGTTAAAGCGGCGTGCGAATTCGGGTTCCAGAGTATGGGAAAACGGGCCGTGGCCGATGTCATGCAACAGGGCGGCGGCACCCAAAAGGTCGCAATCGGCATCCGATAGCCCCATCAAACGGCAATAGCGTTGCGACAGCAATGCCACGCCAATCGTGTGGTCATAGCGCGAATGACGGATATTGGCCGGGCGTCCGTTGGGGTGGAACAGATAATCGATGGCACCGAGAAACGAGATTTCACGCAACCGTTCAAAGGCGGGGGATGCGATCAGTTTCTTGTGCAAGGGCCGGTCAAAGGCCGAGGCGATCTGGGCGCGTTTGAAATGGTAGTTATATTGCGGCACATCGCGAAACAGCAGTTCCCATTCGGCGATGTCATCGGCATTGAAATTGGTATCAAACAGATCACCGATTTCGGGTGCCGGTTTTGCCGCCGCCTTGAGCACGGCAGAGTCCTTTTGTGGCGCGGCCTGCTTGGGCTCTGCGCGCTGGGCAAAAAGGTCTAGCTGCGGTTTTGGGCTCATTTTAGGAATGGTTGATGCGCTCAGTTGAGAATGTGTGTCCCGCAGACATAAACGGAATCACTGGCCATGTGAATGAGTTTTGACCCGAAGATTTCGCCATGAAACACGCCACCAGACAAGCCTGTTGCCGTAATGATGTGAAACGGTGGTAAAAGCACGGCGTTTTCACCATAATAATAGCTCATAAACACAAACGGTTAACAACACGTGACACGGCGAGCATCCGAACAGGCATCCACACAGCTTTGCGCAGGCAAAAAGACAGTGGCGATCATGCGCAAACTGTCTGATTTGGCGCGCCCGGCCTTTTGGCGCAGCGCGGGTGCGATGGTTGCCACGTTTGGTCTGTCGGCAAGTGCGCAGGCCCAGGAAAAATTTCGCCTCAATACCACAACAAATGCGGCGGAGGGTGCGACTCCCGCTGTGGCGCAAGCTGACGGGATCGGGGCGACGATTTTCGGAAGCCTGGCGGGCCTGAGTGACCGCGACTGGCTGGTGGTTGGTTTGGCGGCTGTTGGTGGTGCAGCGATTGCCGGTTGGGTTGGTTGGCGGCTGTCGCTGCGCATGCGTCGTCACCTTGAAGAAGTCGAAGATCACGAACACGAACTAGCCGGCGAGACAGAGCTTTTCACACAGCTTTTATTCGCAGGACCCGACCCGGTTTACTATTGGAGCCGCCATGGCTTTGCCGAGGGGGCCAGTCCGTCGCTCAAACGGGCCTTCCAGCTTGGTCAGGATGGGCGTTTTCCCGATCTGCTGGATCTGTTGCGTGATGAAGATGCCGCAGCACTCAAGGAACGGGTTCGGAACCTCAAGACCGGGCATGACCGGTTCGAGCTTTGGATCACCACGGTGGATGAACGCAAATTCCACGTGACCGGCATGGCCGCGCGCAAGGATCGGTCATCGGATGTTCTGGCGCATGGTTTGTGGTTCCGCGATGAAACCCGCCATTCGCGCGAACGCGAAAACCAGTTTGGTGATTTTCAACTGCTTAAACACGAAGTATCGGGCCTGCGGCAGTTGCTTGATAGCCTGCCCTTCCCAGTCTGGCGCCGCGATAGCGAACTTCGCCTGATTGATTGCAACATCGCCTATGCCGATGCGGTCGAATACCAAACAATTGAGGATGCCCTGGCGGCACAGGCCGAAATTGGTGCGGGCGTGATTCCCGATCACGGGCGATCATTGGCAGCATCGGTTCAGCGCAATAATGAAAGCCTGACCCGCGATTTCCATGTTGTCATTCGTGGTGATCGCAAATTGCTGCGCATCACCGAAATGCCGGGCGGGGCCGCGAACGAGCCCGATGGCCTGATCGGTTTTGCGATTGATTGCACCCCGGTCGAAGAATTGCAGTCCGATCTGTCGCGCCACATCCGCGCCCATGCCGAGGTGCTTGAAAACCTGGGTACGGCGATTGCGGTCTATGGCGGGGATAAGGGACTGATTTTCTTTAACACCGCCTTTACCAAGCTTTGGGATCTTGATGATGAATGGCTCTGGACCGAGCCGACCCATGATGATGTTTTGCGGCGTCTGCGCGATGAACGCAAACTGCCCGAAGTCACCGATTTCGCCCAGTTCCGCAATACCGAGAACCAGCGTTTTACCGATCTTCTCAAACCCGAAGAAGACCTGATGCATTTGCCCAACGGCATGACGTTGCGTCGTTTTATCTCGCCCCATCCGTTTGGCGGGCTGATGTTTGTCTATGAGGATGTCACCGACAAGCTGGTTCTGGAAAGTTCGTACAACACCCTGATCGCGGTCCAGCGCGAAACGCTTGAAAGCCTGCACGAGGCGGTCGGCGTGATCAGTGGCGATGGGCGTTTGCGGCTTTATAACCATGGTTTTGCTGATCTGTGGGGCCTTGAAAGCACGTTCCTTGATGTCGCACCGCATTTGGGCGATGTGGTCGAGAAATCCAAGGAGTATTGGCGCGAACGCGACGATTGGGAAAAATTCAAGAACCGCATGGTCGCGCGCATCACCAACCACGAACCGATGAATGGCCGGTTGGAACGGGCGGATAATTCGATTGTTGATTTTGCCATCGTTCCGCTGCCCGACGGGGCGGTGATGATGTCCTATATCGATGTGACGGATACCATCCGGGTCGAACGTGCGCTGCGTGAACGTAACGAGGCACTGCGCACCGCCGATCAGATGAAGTCGGACTTCATTTCCACGGTATCGCGCGAACTGACCAAGCCGCTGGATCACATCAATGGCGAGTCTGATCGATTGATCCCGCATCTGACCGGCAATGTGGCGCGCTCGGTTGAAACCATCCGCACCGAGGCGCAAAGCATGCTGGCGCTGGTCGATGACATGCGCGATCTGGCCACTCTTGGGTCCGGGCAGGTCGCCCTTGAACTTGATACGGTTGATCCACGGCGCTTGCTGCGCTCACTCGAAGCTTTGACACGGGCGCGCCTGGCGGAACTTAATGTGTCGCTGCGCCTTTATTGTTCGCGCCAGATCGGCTGGATGGTGGCCGATGAACGCCGCCTGAAACAGGCCTTGTTCATTCTGGTGACCAATGTGCTGCGCACAGCACCCGAGGGCAGCGAGGTTTCCGTGGTGGCAAAGCGCAGTGGCGAGGATATCGAAATTTCGATCTCGCTCTCGGACGAAGCCCCGCAACCGATGCTGTTTGAAGGCCTGCGCGATGGCGAATCCCCGTCGGCCCGCAGGGCCCTTGGCATGGCGATGGTCCGCGCCGTGGTCGAAATCCATGGCGGACGTGTGAAGATCAGTCGCGATGGCCGCAAGATCGCCTGTATCCTGCCCGCGGGCGAGGAAAGCGATCTGGGTTAATTAAAAATTCGCTGAAAGTAAGACAGTATGCGTGTTTACAAATACTATTCTGCGAAATGGGCTCACGAAGCAATTCTAAAGCGAAGGGTTAAAGTTAGTACGATCGGAGACCTCAATGATCTCTTTGAGTTTAGAGCTATTGACGCGAGGGATCAGGTGTCGAGAGCTAAGCTCGAGCGATGGCGAGGAAATTACTTTTCTAATAAAGGATTGGTTTCATTCTGCAAAAACCGAAAGAATCCTGTCATCTGGAGTCACTATGCGTGTGGATATAGAGGCATTTGCTTAGGATTTGATGTAGCTAAAGAAGAACTTTGCACAGTGAAATATCGGGCTGGAAGGGCGCCGATGTCAGAAGCCGAAGTTCTTGAGGCAGTGCGTGGCGATACCGCAACAGAAGCTGATATTCGTCTAACTACCAAATTTGCGCATTGGTCTTATGAGGCTGAAGAACGAGTATTTTGCCAACTAGACGACCCAAAAATCATTCAAGATAAAGGCATGTATTTTCTGCCATTCGATTACGGATTCAATCTTAGGGAAGTCATTCTAGGGCCAAAATATCAACCTGTGACGGATGCCACCTTAAAAGAAAAATTAGAAGCAGCCGTTGCCGAAATGGTTCCATGCACAGTTAGGTCAACGCGTCCAGCGTTCAGGTCTTTTAATGTCGTATTTCAGCAGAATAAGAAACTATCAAAAGAAATATAAAATGGCATTTGAATTGCTCCAAATGCCATCTGTGAGAGTGCCAAAGCGCCCGGAATTTAGGTCTAGACCGTAAACGGGACGTCCTTGCCTGAGATAAAGGCATCGATGTTATCAAGCGCCCGGAAGCCCATGGCGTTGCGGGTTTCAACCGTTGCCGATCCCAGATGCGGCAGCAGGAAGGTGTTGGCAAGGTCGCGATAGGCCGGCTCGATATTGGGCTCACCGGCAAATACATCGAGGCCCGCCGCGGTGAGTTTGCCCGATTTCAGGGCGGCAATCAGGTCCTGATCATTGACGACATCACCGCGCGCGGTGTTCACGATGATCGCGCCATCGGGCAGCTTGGCAATGAAATCTGAATTGACCATGCCGCGCGTTTCGGGCGTGGACGGGCAGTGCAGCGACAGAAAATCACAATGGGGCAAAAGGCCGTCGATACTGTCGTGATAGGTCGCCCCCATTTCCTGATCGGCGGGCAATTGGCGGCGGTTGTAATAATGGATGTCCATATCAAAACCGCGTGCGCGTTTGGCAACCGCCTGACCAATTCGGCCCATGCCAATGATGCCGAGTTTCTTGCCCGTCACTTGGGTTCCCATCAAATGGGTCGGACGCCAGCTTGACCAGGTGGCGTTGCGGACTTCGGCCTCCCCCTCGCTCGCACGGCGGGCGGCACCAAGGATCAGAAGCCAGGCAATATCAGCGGTGGCATCGGTCAGCACCCCCGGGGTGTTGCCAATGATCACGCCCTTTTTCCTGGCGGCTGCCAGATCGATATGATCGGTCCCGACCGAGAAGGTAGCGATGATTTTCACACTGTCGGAAAGATGATCGAAAAATTCGGCATCAATCGGATCACCGACCGAAACAAGGGCGGCATCCGCGCCATGACACAGGGCCAGGATTTCGGCCCGGGTCAGGGGATCGTCATCTTCCTGAGTGCGGATGTCATAACTTTCAGCCGCACGTTTGGCGACGGCATCGGGCAATCGGCGGGTGACGGCAAGAACGGGTTTCATGATGGGTTTCTCCCTGAAGCGATTTTGTTTTTAAGTTTTCAATTGTTCTAGGGTCAGGACCTATTAATTTGGTTTGAATGGTTAAACAGATTTGTGCGGATACGCGGAATAAAACTGCAGGAAGATATACATCTTTCAAGGTTTTACGACAAAGTAGCCTGAGCAAATCCGATTAATCCGAAGGACAGACGTTATATTTGCAAACTCCGGCGTCAAATCCCTTGGGCGGGATACCAACCCGCCCGGCGGACTTTTCCTTGGATTTCGCAAATATAACGTCTGCCATTCAAATCAAATTAATAGGTCCTGACCCTAGAATAACTGTCCGACGGCCAGACGGATACCGATTGATGTGATCACCAGCGACAACAGGAAGTCAGCCAGAACAATGGTGCTTGCCGTCGGGATCGGGACCGACAGGGTCAGCTTGGCGATATAGACGCCATACACCAGTGTTGCGATCACCGCGATAAAGACAAAGCCACCGGCCCCCAGCGACGGGAACAACACACCCAGCATCAAGGCCGCCAGATACAGCCCCATCTGAAGCACGCTTGCCCAGTTATAGACTGTGATAAACGCGACATAGCGTTCGGCACGGCCCAGCATCGGGATGACATGGAACATGATCAGCGGAAAGGCGACCCACTTGATGACATAGGCAATGACTTCGACCAGCATGTAACGCATCGCCGGGAAGTCGTCCGGGGCATCAAAAATATCGTTCCAGCGCAACATGGCAAAGGCCGGAAACACAATCACTGCCGCCAGAAACGAACGCCAGAATCCCTCGATCGAAAAATTAAAAAATCCAAGTCCCTGGGTATCGCCACGGGCAAGACGCCATGTGCCGTAAAGGGCGCGCAGGGTTTCGCTGGAGGTGTTCATCTAGGGCTTGTTTCCGGGCTGTGGGGCAAAGCAGACATGAATGTGTCTAGCAGTCTGTGGGCAACAGTCCAACAGCTTATCCCCGAATGCCCGTCCTTCACAAGGTGGGGTTGCCAAACGTCTTTTTCTTGCACGGGTCATCGGGCCCTTGAGACGGCAAAACGAGGTGGCGGGATCAGGATGACGGACAATACGGACGAAGAATATGCGTTGCGCTTGTCCTATCTTGAAAAAACCGATCCCAACTCGCTGGCGGTTGCGCGGCTGTATCTTGAAATGGCCAGCAACCACAGGCCCGATCAGCGCGAAGAGGCATTGGCGCTGTTTGATGCCGCCGATGCGATTTTCGCGCTGCATTTGCCGACGGCACGTGATGCGGCAGTGGCGGGGCTGGCACTTAGCCTCAATAACCGGGCCGCGCTTGAGATTGAGGCCGGTGAATGGGACTGGGCGGTGGATGCCGCCTGTCAGGCCGTCGAACTGCGTCAGGATCGCTTGCGCAATTGTGTCGGGCGCAAGGATGACAAGGAACGTCTTGATCTGGGCTATTCACTGGCTGCCCTCGTGCTGGCCCTGCAAGGGGCGGGGAAGCTTGATCTGGCGCGCGATGCGGCATGCGATGCGGTCAAAGTGCTGGGCGCCTTTGCCGGGATGCGCAATCAGGACGCGTTTGTCCTTTTGACCAAGCTGATCTGTATCTATGCCGATCTGTGCAACCGGACGGGTCAGTTGCCCGATGCCAATGTTTTGTTGCCGCTGGCCAAGGCGTTTTACACTGCGCGCGGCAAGTCCTGAGCAAAGAAAAACGGCCACAAGGACGTTTCCCTGTGGCCGTTCCAATTCATGGATTTAGTGATCAGCGGGTGCTTGCCACCGACCAGGTCAACGTCACTTCACCATTTGCCGGAACGTCGATGTCCCAGCTGATCTGGCCGGGTTGGTCGCGTTCGTGCTTGTGACTTTCGGCCGTAACTTTCCAATCCACCGGCAGGTCTTCACGGACGGTGACGGTTTCGACACGGTCGCTGGTATTGCGAATGGTCCATTTCAGATCGGCCTTAATGGCGTCTGGCAGGTTGGGACGTGCCTTGCGGTCAAACGAGGTGACATTACGCGTGCCGTTCAGGTCGCTGGCCTTGCCCAGACGAAGCGTCGCGTCACGGCCAACCGGGGTCAGCGAAATCATGTCTTCGGAAAGATAGCCGGTACCGCCTGCCGGGGTTTGGGCATAGATGCGCACAATGCCATCCGGCCACGGGCTTTTGGCGTCTTTGCCGCCTTGGTTGGTGATGTCGATCTCAAGATCCGGACGGACGAAGTCGTTGGTGTCATTTTGCGCCATGTTATAGACGCTGCTTGATGCCTGGAAGATTGCATGGCGTTTGACCGGCAGGACCTGCGGATCAACCAGCGGTAAAATCACCGTATCGCCATCCTGCATCGAAAGGCCGTCAAACGGGCCATAAACATGCAGGTTTTCAAAACTTGCCCGGTCCGGCGCGCCAGCAGAAGGTGCGGCGCCATCGGCCATGGCCGACATCATCATTTCGGTGCGTGCGGCCTTGGCCATCGGGGGCTGTTGCACCCGGTTGGGGTCACCGGCGACCAGACGCAGGGACGCATTGTCATAATCGCTGCCTGATCCGTTCATGACCTTGGCAATCGCGGTCAGTTTCAGGCTGTTTTCTGCACGGTCATAATAGGCGGTATAGGACGTGTTCCAACCGATCCCGCCCAGAAGATAGGCCATCGATACGTGATCAAGCGCGGTACCGGTCGCGATATCCGCATCAAGTGTCGGGCTGGTGGTAAAGCCATCGGGCAGTTCGGAAACAATCACCTGATCAAGCGGCACCTGTTCCAGACCGGCATCGGTTTCAATCAGGGCAACGTGGCTTACCGCGACAAGGGTGCCTTCAATCAGGTCATCGTCCCGGCGAATGGTGACCGTCTTGCCGATCTGATCGCGCACAAGGTCGTCAATGGCGTTTGATCCGTTGCCGCGATTGCGCAAGGACGTCCAGACAAGATCGGCATCCTTGGCAGTGCCGAGCAGGAAGGAGTCATTCATGATGGTCTGGGGCAGGCCATCAATGCGAAGCGTGCTTTGGCCTGCGGGAATGGCTGCATCGCGTTTTTCGGTAATCAGCGACAGGTTGCCGGGATAAACCGTCAGCTGCAGGCTGGTGCGGTTGTCGGCGGATAGTCCGACGGACGGGCTTTGCGCGCGGGCAGGCTCAGCATCCGGTCCGAAAAATACCGCTGATCCCAACAAGGCGGCGAGTGCAAAACGATTGCGCAATGCTGCTGTCATTCCCGATCCCTTTTGTCATGATGAAGTGGGGCTATGCAATTTGCTCTGATTGCCACCTTTGCGTGAAAAGATGGCAGGATCAAGGACATGCAGGGATAATTTCAGGCAAAACGCATAAACACGTTGCGCCAACGCACGCAAGTGTTGGCCGGCGCAATTTGATGGGCAGCAAAAGTCAGGATCTGACGATGGGGCTTATGCTTAGCTCAGAACGTGGTGGAAGGAATATCCGCCGACCTCGGGCAGGTGATGCTGATAGGCAGCCTGACGGGCTGTATCAATGATGATCGGCGCGCGCAGATTGACCGACATGCTCACGGGGCCATCATCGGGCTTGTGCAGGGTCACAATCAGCAACACCGCGCCGTCTTCCTTTTTGATGCCGTGAATGCCAAAGCCCTGTTCAAGGTGTTCTGGCCGGATCGTATCGCTTTCAAGGTTATAGGGTGCCACGATAAAGGCCAGTTCCGGTTCGGTCAGGCATTGCATCAATAGAAACGCATTGCCGCTTTCACCCGGGAAGCTTGCCAGCGCAAAGACGTTATGATCAGGAAAGCCTTTAAGCCCGGCCGGGAAGTAAATGGCCTTGTCCCAGGCGAATTCGCGTTCGCCAAACAGGGTGGTCAGTTTTACGGCGGACGGGACTGGCCCCTTGGCCGTCGGGTTTGCGCCTTTTTCGGTCGCCATCGCGTCCTCCTGCTGATCCGTTTTCATGCTGCACCAGAAATATCAAAGCACTTTGGATTGGTTTGCCGGATATTCAAGGGCTTGGCAGACCGGAAGACATTCTATTAGCAGTTTATTTAGCAGCCGTTAAAGCGGACGCCGACAGGTTCACTAAACCCTTTGACCTGAATTGTTTGCGTTTGTGCATAGCGGGCAAGAAGGATCGGTCCGGCGACCGGGGCCTCTTTACGCAGGCGGTTGGCGAATTGTTCGCTCATGACCGTATCGCTGCCAAGTTCGCGGGTGGCCTTTTCAAGGCGGGCGGCAAGGTTGACCGTGGCCCCGATGACGGCGGGTGTGACAGCCTCACGCTGGCCGATATCCCCGACAACGGCCGGGCCGAAATTAAGTCCGACCCCGATTTCAAGCGGTTCGCCGCCATTTGCCGGGGCCCGGGCCTGCCATTCGGCGACCTGGGCGATGATTGCCTGTGCGGCACAAAATGCATTGGCCGCCGGGTTTTCAAGATCGTCAAAGGCCGCGAAACTCGCCATCACCGCATCACCGATATATTTTTCAACAATCCCGCCATAGGCACCGATTTGCGATGTTGCGATGTGATGGAACTGGTTGAGGAACCGCATGACTTCCTGCGGGTCGCGTTTTTCGGCAAAGCGTGAAAAGCCGATAACATCGGCAAACAGAATAACGCATTCGCGGCGTTCACCCACGCGGATCGGCTCATCACGATCGGCCAACTGATCGGCAAGGGCAGTCGGGAAATATCGCGCAAGATTGCCATGCGCGCGTTCGGACGCGGCCGACTGGTTGATCAAAACCCGCAAACGCGAAACCATCACCGCACAGGCCAGCGTAAAGACGATGACAATGATCACCTGTTCGGCAAGGGCCGAGATATCGACAAATTCCGGCAGGTTATAGGTATCGATTATTTCTTGCTGGCTTGGGTTCCATTCATCGCCGAAATGCTGGGAAACGATCACCCCGGGCCGCGTCATCAGCCACCAGATCGCCCCGCACCATGACGCAAACAGCCAGAAACCGAACCACAGGATCAGGCGCGGTGAAAAGGTCATGATGATGATTGCCATCATGATCATCGAAAAGACCACGCCACGGTCACGTACGACAAATCCATAAAGCCATGCCGGATGATCCAGCAACGGATTAAGCGGATCGGGCACCACCGAGACATAGACAATCAGAACCGCGTCAATTACCGCAAGCAGATAGATCATCCAGTATGATTTGCCGCCGCGAAAGGCGACGAAAAGCTGAACGAATACGCCGGGAATGAACCAGCCGAGGACCTCAAGCAATGTGTAAAGCTTGCCAGTCGGCGAATCAGGTTTGCTAAACAAAAGCAGGATGAACGCCAGAAGGCAGATGCGTAAGAAGGCAACAAGGATCAGTCCGCGCTTTTCTTCGCGGGCGACAAGGCGTTCAAAAATTGACTCGGAAGGCTCAGTTTTTGACGGCATCAGCAAGAAGTTGTTTCAGCCCTTCGCTGTCCTTGACGACCAGTCGACCATCACGGCGCGTGATCATCCCCTGTTTTTCAAGTTCGCGCAGCTTCTTGTTCACCGCTTCACGGGTCACACCCAGCATCAGGCCCAATTCCTGCTGCGACAACGGAAGGGCAATACGAATGCCTTCCGGGTCCGGGCCGCCGTGACGTTCGGCCAGCCAAAGGATGCGTTTGATCAGACGCGCGGTCAGATCAAGGAAGTTGGCATCTTCAAGCAGGTCACTGACCCAGCGCAGGCGCCGGCACAAAAGAGCGGTGATGTGACGGCGCAGCGGGGCTTCACGGTCAAAGATTTCAAAGAAGTCATCGCGCGAAATGAAAAGTGTCCGGGTCGGGCCAACCGCCCGTGCGGTCGCTGTGCGCGGTTCGCCATCCAGCAATGCGATTTCGCCAAATACCGCACCGGGGGCCAAAACGTTTAGCACGATTTCCTTGCCAGTTTCCGAAACCGATGAAATGCGAACCTTGCCGGCCTCAACCGCATAAAGCCCGTCTGCCGGTGCACCCTTTTCAAACAGCAACTGGCCATCGTCAAACCGGCGGACAGTCGCCTGGTTTGACAGCTGCTCCAACAGTTCGGGGTCCAGATCCTCAAACAGGAAGCTGCCTGCCAGAATGCGCGAAGCAATCTTCGCAAGTTGCGGTGATTTTGGGCCGGTTACACTGTTCACGGGGTTCACTTTGAAAATGGTTTCGTTTCAGCGGGCGAATCGCAGAATTCGAATGCCAAAGTAGCACAAATATCCTGCTTTACAGCAAGCTGTTTTGCAATCGGCATCTGGCCATTGCATCTATTGCCAAGTCACTGGAATGCTTGTGATGCGGCAAGGTTTTTTGATGTCACTGGTTTGAAATTCAGACAGCTCTCCCCCAAGCTTATAGATGTTAAAGCATCGCTTTTTGGCAGGAATTTGACAGGGAGATTCGAACTGGCCGCAGAAAATGGCAACGATCCGAATGGGTCCAAAGGCCTTATTTTACGCGGCTTACAGGTAAAATATAGAACATTTGACAAAATCTCCTATGTTTTTTAAATTATCCTAATTCCGAAAAGGGACCGCCCAAGAACAAGAGTGTCAAAAGCAACCACGGTCCGCGGATGTCGTTTTATATCGGGAGGAAGAAATGAAGATAATTTCCAAGGGTGCCTTGTTTGGCGCCGCTTCAATGGTCGCCGCGTCATTTGGTTTTAATGCGCAGGCAGCCGACGTGACCCTGAACTTTGCCCATGTTGACCCGGCAGAGTGGACCACCTCGAAAAAAGGTGCAGCGTCACAGGTCTTTAAAAACATTGTCGAAGCAGAATCGGCTGGCCGTATTGAGGTCGCTCTGTTCCCGGCCGGTGCGCTGGGCGGTGAAACCGATCTGCTGCAGAATACCCAGGACGGTACGCTTGCCATGTCGATGGTATCGGGTCCGTTCTCCAAGGTTTGCCCTGAGGCAGCCGTTCTTGATATCCCTTATGTTTTCCCGAATGCCAACGTTGCCTGGAACGTTCTGGATGGTGATTTCGGCAAGGAACTTGCCGCGCACTGCCTGGAAAAAACCGGTCTGCGTACGCTGGCCTATGGTGAAACCGGTTTCCGTAACTTCACCAACTCCCAGCGCGCAATTTCCGAGCCGAAAGACATGGAAGGCTTGAAGATTCGCGTCATGACTGTTCCGCTGTTCGTGGAAATGGTCAAGGCACTTGGTGGCGAACCGACCCCGATTCCGTGGCCGGAAGTTCCGACCGCACTGACCACCGGCACGGTGGACGGTCAGGAAAACCCGATCAGCGTGATCTATGCCAACAAGTTCTATGAAATGCAGAAATACCTGACGCTTGACCGTCACGTATATGGCACCGACTTCATCGTGATCAACGAAGCAATCTATCAGAACCTTTCCGAGGCTGATCAGGCACTTCTGCGTCGCGCCGCCGGTGTTGCATCGAACGTTGGCCGTGCGGTTCAGCAGTTCAACTCTGCCGAAGGCGTTGCCAAACTGGCAGAGGAAGGCATGGAAGTAACCACGCCGACCGCCGAACAGCTCAAGATGTTCCGTGATGCCGCTCAGCCGGCAGTCATCGAATGGCTTTCGGGCGAGATCGATGCTGCATGGATCGAAAAACTGCAAACTGCCGTTTCCGAAGCAGAAGCTTCAATGTAATCGGTGTTTGGCGGGTCGGGTGCTCCTCCTTGCACCTGACCTGCCCTTTTTTCCCGCCACCGTGCTTATAAAAGCATAATAATTTTCAGAGCGATCCGGGGGAACCCATGCAACGCACCGAGAATGCTTACAAGCGTTTGCTCGCCGGACTTTCGGGATTAAGTATCCTAATTGTTTTTGGTGTCGTTTTTGCCGGCAGTGTCAGCCGATATCTGTTTTCTTCCCCGCTGCAATGGAGCGAAGAAATCGCGAAATACGCGATGATCTATGGCTGCATGTTCGGTGTGGCCTATGCCTATCTGCAGGGTACCCAGATCACTTTCAGCATTGTTGTTGATACCATTCCCGCACGCATCCGCCGCAAGCTCGCAATTATTGTTGATGCCGCGACGCTGGTTCTGGGCGGTATCCTTGCCTATGCAGGCTATGTGTTTGCCGCCAAGCGCGGCGGTATTGTGGCCTCGGGCATTGGCATTCAGATGTATTGGGCGCAAATCGCCATTACCGTTGGTGGTGTTTGTCTGGTGATTGCCGCCATTTTGCGCCTTGCATCTTGTCTGAATAAGAATTCCACCGGGGGAGAAGCATGATTACCGGCGTCACCCTTCTGGCACTGCTTGCGATCGGTGCACCGGTTGCCTTTGCAATCGCGCTTGGCATTGTCGCCTATATCAGTACCGGCACGTTTGGCATTGATCTTCTGCCGCAACGTATTTTTGCCGGGATGGACAGCTTTACCATTCTTGCCATTCCGCTGTTTGTTCTGGCCGGCGAGTTGATGAATGCCAGTGGCATCACATCGCGTGTGATCAATCTGGCCAATGCGCTTGTCGGGCACGCCAAGGCCGGTCTGGCCCAGGTCAATATCTGGTCTTCGGTGATCTTTGCCGGTCTTTCCGGGTCTGCGGTTGCCGATACATCCGCGATTGGCCGTATCTTTATTCCGTCGATGGAAAAGGAAGGCTATCCGCGTGATTTTGCCGCCGCCCTGACGGCCGCATCATCGGTCATCGGTCCGATCATTCCGCCCAGTATTCCGGTGATTATCTATGCGCTGATTACCACCAATGTGTCGGTTCCGGCCTTGTTCCTTGCCGGGATTGTGCCGGGTGTTTTGCTGGCGATTGCGTTGTCGGTTTATGTACGTTTCTTTGTCAAGAACCACGCCAAGCCGCGCGAACGCATGAATTTGGGCGAGAAGCTCAAGGCAGTCTGGAACGGCCTTATTCCGCTGTTTATGCCGGTCTTTGTCATCGGCTCGATCCTGGCCGGCATCGTCACCCCGACCGAGGCGGCGAGCTTTGCGGTGTTTTATGCGCTGGTTGTTGGCCTGTTCGTATTCCGGGAACTGAAACCGGGTGATCTGCCGGCAATTTTCGCAGGTGCGATGCGCGATTCATCAAGCATCCTGATCATCATGGCAACGGTGGCGGCGGCAAACTGGTTCATGACCTTTGCCGGCATTCCGCAAACCGTCAGCAAGTTCGTTCTGGGCTATGTCGACAGCCCGGTCACCTTCCTGATCCTGATCAACCTGATGCTTTTGGCAGTTGGTCTGGTGCTTGAAGGGATTGCTGCGATGCTGGTGCTGGTGCCGATCCTGCATCCGATCGCGATCAGCCTTGGCATTGATCCGACCCATTTCGGGATCATCGTGATCTTTAACCTGATGATCGGCCTGATTACGCCGCCGATGGGACTGTGTCTGTTTGTTGCGGATGCGATTGCGGGCGTCGGTATGGCCCGAATGATCCGCGCGATCATGCCGTTCTTTATCGTTGAACTGGCGGTGTTGCTGATCATCACCTTTGTTCCGGGCATCGTCACGTTCTTGCCCGATCTGTTTGGATTTTAGGATACCTGTCCATGTTGAAACTCGGTCTTATTGGTAAAGGCATTTCGCGGAGCCAGTCGGCACGACTGCACGTATTGCTCGGCCGTATGTGCGGTATGGATGTCACGTACGACTATCTCGACAGCGATGTGATCAAGGATTTTGACCTGATCAAGCAGCTGACCACCTGTGCGGAAACCGGCTATGCCGGGGTCAATGTGACCCATCCGTACAAAACAAGTGCGCGCAAACTGATCACCCCGCGCAAACGCCTGCCCGAAGCCCTGGGCTCGGTAAACACGGTTGTCTTCCGCGAAGATGGCTGGCGTGGGGATAACACCGACTTTGTCGGCTTCATGCGCGGCTATCAAAAACAGTTCGGCGATGCCAAGCCGGGAACCGTTTTGCAGATGGGGGCAGGCGGTGTCGGCCTTGCCACGGCGTTCGGTCTGCGCGGGCTTGGTGCGGACAAAATCCTGATCCATGACAAGGACGCCGCGCGTGGTGAAGAACTGGTGGCAACCCTTGTTGCGGCCAATGCCAATGCGGCCTTTGTCGGTGAAGATGACCTTTCTGATGCGGTGCGCGCGTCCGATGGTTTGATCAACTGCACGCCGGTTGGCATGAACCAGTATCCCGGCTGCCCGTTTGATACCGATCTGTTTGGTGGGCAGAAATGGGCGTTTGATGCGGTCTATACCCCGGTTCAAACCGCCTTCCTGCGCGCTGCGGCCAAATCGGGGATCGACGTCATGACCGGCTTTGAACTCTTCTTCTTTCAGGGTATTGAAGCATTTGAAGTTTTCAGCGGGGCAGAGATTGATGCCGACGCTGCGAGGGACGAATACTTCAATGCCTATCCCGAGGCATTGACAGGCTAGGGGACCAAGACCATGAGCAGCAGTACCGTTGCCGAGACAGTCTATAACGAAATTCGCGATGACATTTTGTATGGCGAATTGCAGCCGGGCGTGAAGCTTAAGCTTGAGGCGCTGCGCGAACGTTATAGCGTCGGGGTCAACACGCTGCGTGAAGTGCTCAACCGTCTGGTGGCGTCGGGCTTTGTGTTTGTCGAAGGCCAGAAGGGCTTCCGGGTTGTTGAAACATCACCATCCAATTTCAAGGAACTGACGGCGATGCGTCTGTTGCTTGAACGCGATGGTCTGGCGGCCTCAATCAAGCATGGCGATGTGGAATGGGAAGCCCGGGTTGCGGCCGCCCATCACAAGCTGTCCGCTGTTGAAAAGCAGATGCTTGAACGTGACAGCCGCGAACTGACCGTCCGCTGGAGCCAGTATGACCGCGAATTTCATCAGGCGCTGATTTCGGCCTGCGGGTCGAACCTGCATATGCGCCTGCACCACGAAATTTTCGATCAGTTCCGCCGTTATGTGGTGATCGAACTCAAAACCCATGGTTTCCGTGCCCAGGAAATCATCGATGAGCATCGCGAAATCTGTGAGCTGTCCCTTGCACGGGATCTGGATGGCGCGATTGCCAAACTGACCGACCATATCGAAACCTATCGGCGCCGTTCACAGCATTGATCTGCGCACGGGGCAGGCCCCGCGATTGCAGCATCCTTCTGTGAATGTGCCGGTGCCCCACATGCATCCCGGAGGGATAAAATGCTGACCTCAATTGCCACAGTTTCACTGTCAGGCGATCTTCAGGAAAAACTCGATGCCATTGCCGCGGCCGGCTTTGACGGGGTCGAGATCTTTGAAAATGACCTTCTGTCCTTTGACGGATCGCCAGAAGATGTTGGCAAAACGATCCGCGATCTGGGTCTGAAACTGGTCACTTTCCAGCCGTTCCGCGATTTCGAAGGCATGCCCGAACCCCAGCGCACCCGCGCGTTCGAGCGCGCCGAACGCAAGTTTGACCTGATGGAAGAACTGGGCACAGACCTTTTGATGGTTTGTTCGAACGTCTCCCCGCAATCATTGGGCGGGCTTGATCGCGCCGCCAGGGATCTGGCAGAGCTTGGCGATCGTGCCGCCAAACGCGGCCTACGTGTCGCGTTCGAGGCGCTTTCATGGGGCAAGCATATCAGCGACTATCGCGATAGCTGGGAAGTGGTGCGGCGTGCCAATCACCCGAATGTTGGTCTTGTGCTTGATACCTTCCACATCATGGCGCGCAAGGTGCCGCTTGATGCGATTTCATCGATCCCGGGCGACAAGATTTTCCTCGTGCAGGTTGCCGATGCACCGATCCTTGAAATGGATGCGCTGTCATGGAGCCGCCATTTCCGCTGCTTCCCGGGGCAGGGGGACTTTCCGCTCGGTGAATTCATGCGCAATCTTGCCATGACCGGCTATGACGGACCGCTGTCGCTTGAAATTTTCAACGATCAGTTCCGCTCAAGCTCGACCAAGAACGTGGCCAAGGATGGTTTGCGTTCCCTGATTTATCTCGGCGACGGCATCGAAGGCGTTCAGGTCGGCGAAAAGGGAACCGCCCTGCCGCCCAAGGCGCATGCCAAGGAAGTCGGCTTTGTCGAGTTCGCGGTCGAGGAAGAAAACGCCGAAAAGCTTGCGACACTGTTCGCTGCCCTTGGCTTTGAAAAACGCGGCAGCCACAAAACCAAGGCGGTAACTTGGTGGAAACAGGGCGACATCAACCTTGTGATCAATTGCGACAAGGATGGCTTTGCGCATTCCTATAACATCGTGCATGGCCCGTCAGTCTGTGCGGTGGGGCTTAAGGTCGATGATGCCAAGGCAACGATGGACCGCGCGCAATCTTTGCTGGCAGCCCCCTTCAGTCAGGCGGTTGGCGAAGGCGAAATTGAAATGCCGGCCATTCGTGGTGTTGGCGGCAGCCTTGTTTATTTCCTTGATGATCACAGCGAACTTTCGCGCATTTGGGATGTCGAGTTCGAACCCGAAAAGGGCGCGGATGCAGACGCCGGAAAGGCGAAACTTCGCAAGGTCGATCATGTGTCATACTCGATGCAGTATGAGGAAATGCTGACCTGGCTTTTGTATTTCACCTCGATCTTTGATCTCGGCAAAATGCCGACCCTTGATATCCCGGATCCGGGCGGGCTTGTGCAAAGTCAGGTGGTGCAAAGCGATGCTGTGCGTTTGATCCTCAATGGCTCGCAAAGCCCGCATACCCAGCATTCCCAGTTCCTCAACGAGTTCTTTGGCAGCGGTGTGCAGCATCTGGCATTCGCCAGCGACGATATCTTTGCCTCGGTTGATTACTGTATGGCGCATGGGGTCGAAATTTTGCCGATCCCGGAAAACTACTATGACGATATCGAAGCACGGTTTGGGTTGGAGCCGGAACTGCTTGATCGTTTGCGCGCACGTAATATTCTCTATGATCGTGATGATGAAGGTGAATATTATCAGGCCTATACGCGCACCTTCGCCAACCGTTTCTTCTTTGAATTGGTCGAGCGTCGCGCGTATCGTGGCTTCGGGGCGGCCAATGCGCCGATCCGGCTTGCGTCACAGACGCGCATGAACCGTCGTAACGATGCGGCGAAATAACCACAGGGCACCAAGCGCATAAAGGCGGGAACAACGAAATGAGCGTGCAGGAAATTCTAGTCATTAACGGACCGAACCTGAACCTTCTGGGGCAGCGCCAGCCGGAAATTTACGGCTATGACACGCTGGCCTCGATCGAGGAAAAATGCAGCACGCTTGCCAAGGAGCTTGGCGTTTCGGTGCGTTTTGGCCAATCCAACCATGAAGGTGCGATCATTGACATGATCCACGAGGCCCGCACCAAATCAGCCGCCCTGATCATCAATGCCGGTGCCTATACCCATACCTCGGTTGCGATCCATGACGCGCTCAAGACCTTTGAGGGCTATATCATCGAGCTGCATATTTCCAACCCGCACGCGCGTGAGGAATTTCGCCATACCAGCTGGATCAGCTCGGTCGCCGATGCGGTGATGGCCGGGGCTGGTGCCTATGGCTATGAACTGGCAACCCGCCTTGCCGCTGAAAAGATCAAAGCTGCCTGAAAAGGCTCGGAATTATTCAATCCTGTTGCGGCGGAATACTGTAATTCTGACTGCAGACAGTTTGAATAATTACGACACAGATATTTTGAAGATAATCAAGGGCAGCTCATGGCTGCCCTTTTTTCTGTCCGAATGATCGCTGTTTAGACCGAGCTTCTTGAGCGCAACGCGGCGGCCAGTGTGCCGTCATCAAGATAATCAAGCTCGCCCCCGACCGGCACGCCGTGGGCAAGGCGGGTGACCTTGACCCCGGTTTCGATCAGCCGTTCGGTGATGTAATGCGCTGTGGTCTGGCCATCGACCGTGGCATTAGTGGCAAGGATCACCTCGGACACAGCATTTTCGCGCACGCGATTGACCAGCTGATCGATTTTAAGGTCATCCGGGCCGACACCATCAAGCGGTGACAGTGTACCACCCAGCACATGATATTTGCCCTTAAACGATGCCCCGCGCTCAAGCGCCCAAAGATCCTGAACTTCCTCGACCACGCAAATGATGTCCGTACCGCGGTTTTGGTCGGCACAGATATGGCAGGGATCGGTGACATCGATATTGCCGCAATTCGAACAGGTCGTCATGACCTCGGCCGTGGCATGGAGTGCGTCGGCCAGCGGGATCATTAGCGTTTCGGGCTTTTTGAGCATCTGCAAAACCGCACGCCGTGCCGAACGTGGCCCAAGGCCGGGCAGACGCGAAAGCAGCTTGATCAGATTTTCAATTTCCCGTCCGGTCATCATGACCCCGTGCTAGTAAAGTTTGTTCGTTACATAGTGCTTGTATCAAAAACAAAGGGCGGCGCAATGCCACCCTTTGCCGCGTACATTGAAAGTACGAAATTTATCGTGTTTCCGATGAAAGATCAGAACGGCAGTTTGAAGCCTTCTGGCAGGTTCATGCCGCCGGTGACGTCTTTCATCTTTTCCTGAACGGCGGCCTCGACCTTGACCTTGGCGTCGTTATAGGCCGCCACAATCAGGTCTTCGAGGACTTCGGTGTCGTTCGGGTCAACGATGCTTTTATCAAGCGAAAGGCCGCGCATTTCGCCTTTGCCGTTCAGCATCACCTTGACCATGCCCGCACCGGACTGGCCTTCGATTTCAAGTTCAACCAGTCCTTCCTGCATTTCCTGCATTTTGGACTGCATCTGCTGGGCCTGTTTGAGCATCCCTGCAAGGTTCTTCATAGCTCGTCGTCTCCTTCGAGATAAAATGCGTCGTCATATACGGAACCGCTTTCGTCCTCTTCGCCCTCGGCATTTTCCTGGCCGGGTGGCAGATGGACGGCAACGATTTTGGCTTTTGGTAAACCATCCAGAATGGCCCTGACCAGCGGATCTTGCGAGGCATCTGCCTTGCGCTGTTCAAGGGCTTCAAGTTCCTGTTCCTTAAGGGTCGGGGCCCCTTCTTCGCGCTCCGACACACTGACCAGCCAGCGATGACCGGTCAGGCCATTAAGCGCCTTGATCAGTTTGGTCGAAAGGTCCGAGCCCGCCCCGCGTGCTGGGCGAAATTCGATGCGACCCGGTTCATACTTCACCAGATGCATATAGTTTTTGACCTGCATCGAAAGGCCGGTGGTTTCCCGGTCCTTGCCAAGCAGTTCGGCAACTTCTTCGAACGTTTCGGGCATCTTGGCATAGACTGGCTGTTCGACCTGTTCGGGTTCGCCCAGCGGGTCGGGTCGGCGCTGTGCCACTGCGGCTGCACCGCCGCCGCCATTGACCACCTGCATGCGCGGTCCCGGACCGCCACTGCCGCCGCCATTGCCGCCACCTTGTGGCGCGCCGCCGCCGTTACCGGCATTGTTCATGTCCTGACGCAGCTTCTTGATCAGGTCACCGGGTGGTGGCATTTCCGCGGCATAGGCCAGACGGATCAGGATCATTTCAGCGGCCTGAATGGGCGATGGCGCAATGCGCGTTTCTTCAAGCCCCTTAAGCAGCATCTGCCAGGCGCGGGTCAGTTGCGGCATGGCAAGCTTGGCTGCAATTTCCTTGCCGCGTTCGCGTTCAATCTGTGACACGCCGGGATCATTGGCCGCATCGGGTGACAGCTTCACACGTGTCAGCCAATGGGTCAGATCGAGCATATCCTGCAACATCACCGGCGGATCACCGCCAAGGGCATATTGCGCAGCAAGAAGTTCCAGCGCCTCGTTAATCTCGCCCTTCATGGTGTGATCGAACAAATCGAATATGCGTGACCGATCGGAAAGGCCCAGCATATCACGCACCTGCTGGGTGGTGACCTTGCCAGCGCCGTGCGAAATCGCCTGATCCAGCAGGCTCATGCCATCACGGACAGATCCGTCGGCGGCACGCGCAATCAGGGTAACGGCTTCTTCCTCGATCTCGGCATTTTCAAGCCCGGCGATGCGGCTATAGTGCGCGGCCAGTTCGTCTGTCTGCACACGACGCAAATCGAACCGCTGACAACGCGACAGAACCGTAATCGGGATTTTGCGGATTTCGGTGGTGGCAAAGATGAACTTCACATGCTCTGGCGGTTCTTCCAGCGTTTTCAAAAGCGCGTTAAACGCACTTTTCGAAAGCATGTGCACTTCGTCGATGATGTAGATCTTGTAGCGTGCCGACGTCGGGCGATAGCGCACACCTTCGATCAGTTCGCGAATGTCATCAACGCCGGTACGCGACGCGGCATCCATTTCCAGAACGTCAACATGGCGGTCTTCGGCAATCGCGCGGCAATGCTCACAGACACCGCATGGCTCGATCGTCGCACCGCCCTTGCCATCTGCGCCAATGCAGTTGAGCGCACGCGCAATGATACGGGCCGTCGTGGTTTTACCAATCCCGCGCACACCGGTCAGGATGAACGCATGTGCAAGGCGGCCACTTTCAAGCGCGTTTGACAGCGTCTTGACCATCGGCACATGGCCGATCAGTTCGTCAAAGGATTTCGGGCGGTATTTCCGCGCAAGAACCTGATACTCGCTTTTGCTTTCTGGCTCGGCCGTGGTGACGGGCGCGGATGTGTCCGCGACGTTACTGTCTGTCACCGTGTCACCTTCTGGCGCCGTTTCGCTGGCGGTCTCGATCTGCTCGCTCATTCATCCGGTCCGGACTGTTTTAATTCTCAGTTGGTTTTAGCAGCTTCGAAGCCCTATGGGAAAGGCCAAGTGGGAAATTTCCCATACAAAAAGCCATCTGCCCGCGAATGTCAGGGGCATGGCAAATATCAGCGATTTCAAAGGGAGAAATGAAAGGGTGAGAGACTGAACAGCGACCCGGAAAAACTCGTTACGGCTGCTACCTTCCGGTCCTGACCGGGTTGGCGAGCGGTCCGTCCACTGCCAGCCTCTCGCCCCCTATATCGCGCAAGCGTCCATAAAACGCAAGGGTTGGCTGGGATTTTTTCTGTTATCAAGCAATCGTGGCTTTTGACCGATCCCCACCCACGTTAATGTCATGCTCCGTCACCACAGGAAATGTCGGCGATCCCATGGGCTTGCCCGATATTTTCCGCATCAGAATTTCAAGAAAGTGACCACCATGCACAGGCTGTTTTATGAATCCGTTGATCTTGATCGCGATGCGGTTTTGCGCAAACGCGAAGACTGGCAACAGGTTCTATTGGCCGAGGAGTCGCTGCGTATCCTGATCTGTCACGCGGGTGATCCACTTTTTGCCTGGCCCGAGGATATGGACGCCCACGAACTGGTGGTGCTGGGTGCCCCGGCCGTGCCGCATCTGGATGTTGATCTTCATCGCGGGCAGTGGATTTATCTTGGCCGCGATGAAAGCGGACCGGTGATTGCAGTCGATATTGCCGCGGTGGTGACCGATCGTGACGAGGCCATCCGCAAACTCGGCGGTGGTTTTGGCGATATGCGCACCCGCATGGCCAATCTTTCGGTGGATGAGGCCGCCCTTGCCGCACAGGCGCGCGCGATTTTCAACTGGCATCAGGGGCACCAGTTCTGCGGGGCCTGTGGCCATCCGAATGTGGTGGCAGAGGCGGGCTATCGTCTGCAATGCAGCAACCCGAACTGCGGCAAATCGCATTTCCCGCGCACCGATCCGGCCGTGATCATGTTGATCCATCATCAGGATCATGTGTTGCTGGCAAGATCACCGCAATTCCTGCCCGGCATGGTGTCGGTTCTGGCCGGTTTCGTCGAACCGGGCGAAACCCTTGAACAGGCCGTCGCGCGCGAGGTGTTCGAAGAAGTCGGCGTCCGGATCAAACGCCCGCAATATGTCGCATCCCAGCCCTGGCCGTTTCCGGGTTCTTTGATGCTGGGCTTTGTTGCCGAGGCCGAAACAACAGACCTTTTGCCCGATAACGAAGAAATCGAGTTTGCGATGTGGGTGCATCGCGATGATGTGCCAAACCTGCCCAAAAAAGGTATCAACCTGCCGCGTCCGATATCTATCGCACGCTTCCTTCTGGAAAACTGGTGCGCGGGCCACATATAGAGACAAAGAGGCCTTTGTCACCATCCTGGTGATACGGCATCGCTGTACTGGGTGATGATCGGTATTCAGGGAAAAGCTTTGGTAGCGATACGTTTTCTACGCGATTTGGTTGTAACCGGCATTGCTGTCTGTTTGCTTGCGACTTTGTTCGCAGTAACGGCCGCAAAGGCCCATCAACGGATCCCCGTCAAGGTCGGTGCGTATGAATATGGCGTGGTCTATTTCTATGAGGATGGCAAGCCACGGGGCATGGTTCTGCACCTGATCAGACTTCTGAATGATTTGCAGGACGAATATGTGTTTGAACTTGCCGAAACCTCATCGCGCCGGCGCTATCAGGCCGTAACCGGTGGCGAGGTGGACCTTGTTCTGCTGGAAAGTTCACAATGGGAGTGGCAGGAATTTGATGTTCGCTTTTCCGAACCCATTGTTCAGGAAAAAGACCTTTATCTGACTCTGGCTGGACGCGATGACATCCAAAGCCTGCTGTCGAATGTGACCAATCATCCGATCCTGTGCGTCTTGGGGTTCCATTACGGATTTGCCGATTTCAACGCGGATCCGGAATATCTGCGCCAGAACTTTGATGTTTTGCTGCGCTATAACGAGCAAGAGGTCCTTGACGGACTTCTGGCCGGGGAAGCCCCGATTGGTATTGTCTCGGCGGGCTTTCTGGCCGCCCGGTTTGTCGATTACCCGTCCTTGCGCGAAAGCCTTGTGATTTCTGATCAACCCGATGCCGTCCATGATCTGGTGGCGGTGCTGTCCGCCGGATCGTCGATCCCGCTTGAACGGTTCAACCAATTGATTGCGAAACTGCAATCCACTGGCGAGGTCGAACGCCTGTGGCAGCAACTTCACATCGGTTTGTCTGGCTAGGTCCTGAACCAAATCCCGACATAAAGCCCCGACCGCATCTGCTAGTCGATCGGTGGGATGCGGGCAATAACATTGCGCCGCAGGGCATCTGGCCGTTCGCGCCAGGCAACAATGCCCTTTTCACTTTCGGCATATTTTGACGCCAGTTCACACAGATTCTCGACCATGCTGTCGGGATCAACATTGCCATAAACATATCCCCACTTGCCCGATCCGTTCAGCGCGACCGAACAGCCAGACTTGCAATTGGTCAGGCATTCAACCGGTTTAACCTCAAACGGCAGATCGCGCGTGGCACAGACTTCCTGAATGCGCTCAAAAAGCGTCTGACCATCACGCGGATCACTTGGTGCGCTGGCGGTTGAGGACGTGCAGGTCGTGCAGATATTCAGGCGGGACTTGGCGGTCATGCGGGTGATCTTATCCGGGCTGGTGACAGGTAAAACGACGCGGGGGCGCATCCAATCAGCTTGCGACCGGTCTGGTCAAGTCATCATCAAGATGATGTGTGACATATTCCTGGATCGCACCGGCAAGCTGGCGATTGACCAGCGGGTGGGCTTCTTCGGCCAGCATGACAGCGACACCGACGGCTGGCAGCGGTGGAAATCCGTCGCGGGCATCAAGGATTTTGAATTCGTCGGTCACACTGGCCGCCGCAAGGGCGCCAACCCCCAACCCGTCGCGCACAAGATGCAGCATCGAGGCCGCCTGACGGGATGTCGCATAAAGCGTGAAGGGCCGGTTGGATTTCGAAAAGGCGTCAATCGCCCATGCATGAAACTTGCAATCTTCGGCCGGCAGGACAAGCGGCAGCGGATCAAGAAGATGCTGCTTATGAACTGCCGATGTTACCCAGACGCCCGGTTCGTGACGCAGGAAATATCCTTCTTCGCCTGTTTCCGATCGGCTGATGATCGACAGATCAAGCTCCCCCTGATCAAGCATCCGGCGGAGCAGGATCGTCGGATTGACCGACACGAAAAAGCGCGCCTTTGGATGCACGCTACTTATGGCGCGCAGAACAATTGGCAAAATCTTTTGCGCATAATCATCCGGGCAGCCGATGCGGATCGGACGGCTTTCTTCCTGAGAACGCAATTGTCCCATCGCCTCATCCGTAAGGCTCAGGATCCGTCTGGCATAGCCGACAAAGGTGATGCCTTCATGGGTCAGTTGAACGTTGCGGCCATCGCGTTCAAACAGCTTGTTGTCGACCAGTTCTTCAAGCCGCTTCATCTGCATCGAAAAGGCCGATGGCGTGCGCCCGATACGGTCGGCGGCACGGTTGAAGCTGCCGCATTCGGCAAAGGCAACAAAGCTTCTGAGAAGATCGGAATCCATGGCCTCTCCTTTGATCAGAAAAATTGATCAGGAATTTTGAACAATAGGGTCAAAACTATTCGATTGTCCGATTTCGATCCAGCGGCAAATATCAAACCCGGCCGGCCAATGCTGTAACGCGAATGCTTTTGATGCATATGCCACAAGTATGACTCTGATGATTTTGAACGACTATTTGATGTCGGGTAACGGCTATAAAGTCCGTTTGCTGCTATCCATGCTGGGTCAACCGTTTGAATATGTCGAACGCGACATCATGAAAGGCGAAACCCACACGCCCGAATACCTTGAAAAGGTAAACCCGAACGGCAAAATTCCGGCCCTTGTCCTTGATGACGGAAGGACCCTTGCTGAAAGCAACGCCATTCTGATCTATCTGGCCGAAGGCACCAATTTCATCCCCGAGGATGCCTATGACCGGGCCGATATGATGAGCTGGTTGTTCTTTGAACAATATGACCATGAACCGAACGTCGCCGTTCTGATTTCCTGGTATGCGATCAAGGGCCTGCCGGAACATGCCGATATTCTCGGACCGATGAAACAGGCGGGTGCCAAGCGTGCGCTGGATCTGATGGAAAAGCGTCTTTCAGGGCATAACTGGCTGGTGGGCGATGCGCTTACCATCGCCGATATCTCGCTTTATGCCTACACGCACCGGGCCGAGCTTGGCAAAATCAGTCTGGCACCCTATCCCGGCATTCGCGCCTGGCTTGACCGGATGACGGCGGTTCCCGGCTATGTGCCGATCACCTGGACGCCTTAAAGGGCACCAAAAAGCAGCCACCACAAACAGGAACGTCACCCAAGGCAAGGGGGGAGGCGGGGGAAGTTGTTCCCATCCGTGGTGGCTGAATACCCTGACGGGAGAAACGTCAGAGCGGCGGTACAATCGTCAGGCTGATTTCAAAAGATTTTCTGGCAAAAGCGGGTCGGTCTGGGCTGCAGAACTTCGCGCCTTGAAACGCGCAAAGGCGTTGGCGACATTGGGCGCGCTTGCCAACATTTCAGGGCCGCCCGGCAACGCGTTCAGATAATGCATCATCGGCATGATCATCATGTCGGGAATGGTGAAACGGTCACCACAAACCCAGCCATCGGCATAAGCAGCATCAAGGACAGAAAGATCATGACGGATGCGGTCCGTCATCTCGTTCATCCGGGTGGTAAATGCCGGGTCACGACGTTTGACGTCATCGGCAAAAAACATCGGAATAACGAAATTGCGGATGATGTCCGGATCAAGCCGGGTCATGGCGACACTGATCCACTGGTTCATCCGGGCCGCTTTTTCGGCATGCACCGGGCGCAATAACGGCCCGGGGAAATTATCATCAATATAGCGGCAAATGGCGGCGGTTTCATAAAGCACGAACTGCCCGTGGGTCAGGACCGGGACCTTGCCAAACGGGTTGTTGCGCAACAGTTCCGGTGTTGGCGGATGGCCGGGTGGCTGGACATTATGGCTGCTGAACGCGAACGGTATTTCCTTTTCCAGACAGGCAATGCGAACCGTGCGTGTCAGGTTACTGCGCGGCATTCCGATAATTGTGACATCCGACATGGCAAGACCCTTTTGTTCGGTGAACTTGCAGACAGGATTACGTCCCCCATAATATGTTCAAGAACATATTATCAGAATGTGTCATGGTGGATCTGTCGCCCGATCCAAACATCCGATGACGTGCCGATTACCTGGTGGAGTTCGAAATGCCCTATGCGCCGACGCACAAACCCAAAACCCGCATTCGCATTGTTAATGCGGCCAGTGCGCTGTTTAAAAAGCACGGGTTTGAAAATGTCACGATTGATCAGGTCATGGCAGCGGCCGGGCTGACCCGTGGCGGGTTCTATGCCCACTTCAAGAACAAGGAAGCCCTGTTTGTTGCCTGCGTTGAAAACGGCATGTCGCTTTTGTCATCGCCCGTGCTGGCAAAATTGCGCAAGGCCGAACTGTCTGGAAGCGACTGGGTGACATCCTTTGCCGAACTTTATCTGTCACGGGTCCATATTGATAACCCCGAATTTGGATGTGCGCTGCCAACCCTGTCATCCGAGGTCTCACGTTCCGGCGATCAGGCGCGTTCGGCGTTTTCAAAACTGATTGACCAGGCATCGGGCAAACTTGCCTGGAAATTGGCAAAGGAAGACGGTGTTCCGGGTATGGACAAGCCCGTCCCGATTGACGGTGCGTCCGTGCTGCCGGATGTTCCTGATGGCTACCGCACCGAAGCCACATCCATGCTGGCGATGCTGGTCGGGGCAGTGGTGCTGAGCCGTGCGGTGGACTCCGAAACGGCCGACAGCATTCTGAAAGCAAGCCGGGAGCATGTATCACGTTCCCGCCACCGCCATCTGGCAGCCTCATCGATGAACTGAACGCCGGGGTCTGGCGGTTATTTCATTGCCAGCGGCGTGATTTGCTTTTTGCGTTCAGCCATCATTTTCTGTTCGGCCAGTGCGCCGGCCTCGTCTGTCAAGAAGGTAAAGATGGCAAATCGCCGGCCTTTGGTAACCGGCAATGCTTCATGCAAAAGCGAACATGAAAATACGACAGCACCACCGGGCGGCGGCGCATAAACTGCCCGGCCATATTCCGGGAAGCGCACCTGACCACCTTCGTAATCAATCGGGTTCAGGTTCAGAGATACCGCAAATCTTCGATGGGCTGTGAAGGCGGTGCGATTGTCTCTGTGGCGGCCAAAATGACCTTGATTGGCTGAGTCATAGCACCCGATACGCAAGGCTTCCATACTGGCAGTCTTGAAATGGAATACCTTCATCAGTTCCGGCATCAGGCGCGTAACAAGCCGGGTTTTAACCCGATTGAAAAGCCCTTCATCAAGTAGGACCACGTCGTTGCGTTTCTTGATATTGGCCTTTGCGATGTTGCTGCCAATATCACCTTGAGATACCCCATCTGCCTTCTTTTCGCCGGCCTCCCAATAGGCCAGCAAGTCAGCGCACAGCTCGGGTTCAAGCACATCCTTCATCACCAGAACCGGTGCCTGATAGGATGCCGGCTCCGGGGCAGTTTGTGCCGCAATTGCGTTGCAGCTTGTGATCAAATCATCAAGTTCCGATATCGAGCCGATTTTGCTCAGACGATGGTTGGGATCGATCAGGGCAACATTGCCGTCTGCACAGGCAAATAGCATGCGCAACTTGTTTTCCGCATCAAAAAGCTCGGTTGCCTTCGCGCTGGCCTTGCCGGATTTCTTCGGCGTTTTTTTCCCCCCAATTACGGTGAAATGCAGCACTTCGGCATCTGCGGTCGCATCACGAAGCTGATCAATTTTCTCCCACTCGGCTTTGCCGGGTTTTTCATCGAAGAACCACAAGGCCAGCGTGTTGCCCGCAATAAGCTGGTCGGCTAGGTCAACATTGCTGCCTGCGGTGTCGGGCAGGACGATCTTCGGGACAAAGTCTCCTGCTTCAAGACTTTTGATTTTTTGGGGCTGCTGCGCTGAACCGGTCATGATCGAAAATCCAGAAAGTCAGAAAAAGGAAACGTGTCGCCGTTGATTACGAAGAAACAAAGTACCCGGACAAAATTTCGCTGTAAATTCTCACAAGGTTTTCGATGTCATCGACCATGGCGTGCTCATCGACCTTGTGCATGCTTTGTCCGACCAGACCGAATTCTGCGACTTCGGTATATTTCTGAATGAAGCGCGCATCGGATGTGCCGCCCGTCGTGCTCATTTCTGGGCGTTTGCCGGTGATTTTTTCCGACGCATCTGCAATCAGGTTGGCGAGTTTTCCCGGATTGGACAGGAACGCCTCGCCGGAAATCTTGACCTTGAGATCGTGCGCACCGGCATGCTCGGCACAGACATCTTCGATCCACTTATTAAGATCGCTGCCTGTGTGCTGATCATTAAAGCGGATGTTGAACGCCGCACTGACCTTGGCCGGAACCACGTTGGTTGCGGTATTTCCGGCATCAACCGTGGTGATTTCAAGGTTGCTGGGCTGAAAATGGTCGGTTCCCTGATCAAGCTCGCGGGAATTAAGAACATCGAGCGTTTTGATCATGCGCGGGACCGGGTTGTCGGCCAGATGCGGATAGGCGACATGGCCCTGTGCGCCATAAACCGTCAGCCAGCCGGTGATGGAGCCACGGCGGCCAACCTTCATCATCTCGCCCAGATATTTCGGGTTGGTTGGTTCGCCGACCAGACAGGCATCAAATTTCTCGCCCTGCTGATCGCACCATTCAACCAGCTTGACTGTGCCGTTGATCGCGTCAGCCTCTTCATCGCCGGTGATCAGGAACGAGATGCTTTCATCGAAATCCGGATGGGCAGCAAGAAACGCGTCAACCGCACCGACAAAGCAGGCAATGCCGGTTTTCATATCCACCGCCCCACGGCCAAACAGACGGCCATCTTTGACTTCGCCCCCGAACGGATCAACGGTCCAGGCGGCAACATCGCCAGCGGGCACCACATCTGTATGACCGGCAAAACAGAAATTGCGCCCCTTGGTCCCCAGACGGGCATAGAGGTTATCAATCGCATCACTGTCATCACCGTCAAAGACCTTGCGCGTGCACTTGAATCCCCGTGCCTCGAGCGCCTTCTGCAACACATCAAGCGCGCCTTCAT
Organism: Thalassospira profundimaris WP0211; assembly: GCF_000300275.1. Classification (GTDB taxonomy): domain Bacteria; phylum Pseudomonadota; class Alphaproteobacteria; order Rhodospirillales; family Thalassospiraceae; genus Thalassospira; species Thalassospira profundimaris. The sequence goes on from NZ_AMRN01000001.1 coordinate 858,631, forward strand.
CGGCGGGAGTAACCGACGGGCAGCGGATCAGGGATTGTGCAAGTTCAAGGGCGGTAGACATTGGCACTCTCTTGGTCTTAGTGGTTTGCGTCTGTATAGGAATTTACGCCTATTTTTATGTTTCATGTGAAACAAAAAAGGAACAAATATACATTAAGGGGCGAAACAGCCATCCGTTTCGCCCCTTATATCATGATCACATTGCGTGTCGCAGATCAGTCGCGTAGCAATTCGTTGATCGAGGTTTTTGAGCGGGTCTTTTCATCAACACGTTTGATGATGACCGCGCAATACAGGCTCGGTCCCGGGGTGCCATCCGGAAGCGGCTTGCCCGGAATGCTGCCCGGAACGACCACGGAATAGGCCGGAACGCGACCGACAAAGGTTTCGCCGGTGGTGCGGTCGATGATCTTGGTCGATGCGCCGATAAAGACACCCATCGAAATGACGGCCCCTTCTTCGACGATCACACCTTCAACGATTTCCGAACGTGCACCGATAAAGGCGTTGTCTTCGATGATGACCGGGCCAGCCTGAAGCGGTTCAAGCACGCCACCGATACCGGCACCACCCGAAAGGTGAACGTTCTTGCCGATCTGCGCGCAGGATCCAACCGTTGCCCAGGTGTCGACCATCACGCCGGTATCAACATAGGCGCCAAGGTTGACAAAGGACGGCATCAAAACGGTGCCCGGTGCGACATAGGCCGAACGGCGCACGATGCTGCCCGGAACGGCACGGAAACCGGCCTTCTTAAACTCGGCTTCACCCCAACCTTCGAACTTTGACGGGACCTTGTCCCACCAGTTGGTGTTTTCGCCCGGACCGCCTGCGATGGTGGTCATGTCATTTAGACGGAAGGACAGCAGAACCGCCTTTTTGGCCCACTGATTGACAACCCACTTGCTTTCGTTGCTGGCCTTTGATTTTTCAGCAACGCGCAGGTCGCCGGAATCCATGGCGGAAAGCGTCTGTTCAACAGCCTTGCGGATTTCACCCTGGGTAGAGGAGTTAATCTCGTCGCGGTTTTCCCATGCGACGTTGATCACGCCTTCAAGCTCGGTTCTGTTCATTTTTCGAAGGTCCTTGCGGTCAGCCAAAATTGCGTTGGCGGAGAATGGTCAATGCGCGCGCGCAAGTCAACTCCGCCAGTTTACGTAGAAACGCCTGTTTCAGGCAGATTTCCGTTCCTGATCCCGTATGGCCGATAGACATAGCCGATCATACCGCCAAGCTCAATCCTGGAACGATGACAAATCAGCGCTGCCGTGCCCGGTAGCGGGAAACTAAAGCACCCTGATTGGGCGCAGCTTTAACGGAGGATTACGATCCGCTGTTAAGCCCGCGCAAGAAACCGACAAGATCATCAGTTTCATGATCAATGCGCGGATCATCGCGGCCGGCCTGCGCCCATTCAAGATCGGTATGCACCCAGACGGTGGTCATGCCCATATCCTTGGCCGGCAGAAGGTTTTTGGCCATGTCTTCGAAATAGACCGCACGGGTCGGATCGATGCCATCGCGCGCCAGAAGCAGGTCATAGGGTTCCTGCTTTGGTTTCGGGATGTATTCGGCATCGACGATGTCAAAGATGGTTTCAAAATGATCAGCAATGCCAAGGCGATCCATCACCCGTTCGGCATGGCCCCGCGATGCATTGGTGAAAATCAGTTTACGGCCCGGAAGATCATTCAGCGCGCTGGCAAGATCCGGTGCCGGGTCGACCACGGACAGATCAATGTCATGGACCTTGGCAAGGTAATCGGCCGGATCGATTTCATGTTCGGTCATCAACCCGCGCAAGGTGGTGCCATAGCGATGGAAATAGTCCTTTTGCACACGGTGGGCTTCGGTTGCCTCAAGCTTCAGGGCATCGCGGACATATTGCCCGATCAGATCAGACACCTGTGAGAACAGATTGCAGGCCGCCGGATAAAGCGTGTTGTCGAGATCAAAGATCAGAACGCTGTCATCGTCGACACGGGGCAATTCGGATCTGCGTTTCGGGGCGGTGGTCATGATCTGGGGCCTTCCGGATATGCTTGTTGGACAGACGTGCCTGGCGCGCGTGTCAGGCAGTCGACATTTGTATGCGATCCTTACGGCGTTGCAAACCATCAGGATCAATCAGAACCACAAATGGTGTACCCGTGGTCATTTGTTCGCCGTTGAATTGCAGGGTATCCGGCGTGAACGGCACAGGGGTTTAAAACCGCCAAAAAGAGCAAACATATATTGGGTTCTTACTTGTGATCCATGTCTGCGGCCTTGGGCTGCGCGTATCAAATGTGATGGAGGTTCGGCCCGGAAAACCGGGCGAGGACATTATTATCCGTCCGCATAGGAAATTCAGGTTTTGTAAAACCCTTGTTAAGTAGAAGCAGTGAAAATGACCGAAAGCCATTAAGGCGATCAGACTGGTTTCCGTGCTCGGGGGAAGGGAATCACTTGATGATCCGGGCAGCGTGAGAGGGTGCATTGGATAAACTTATAAAGGCGCGAACAACCGAACTGCGCAAAGAAAGAAACCGTTTTGCGGCATTGGCCTTTGTCTGGGGGGATCTTCTTCTGGAACTGGACGGGGATCTGCGCATTGTTTTTGCCTCTGGCGCATCAGACGGGATTTTGGGGCATCGGCCACAAGACCTGTCGGGGAAGTCGTTCATCCAATTCCTGGCCAAACAGTATCGCCCGCTGGTGACAGAGATGTTGCGTGTCGCGCGCCGTCGCGGGCGCATGGACAATATTCAGGTCCGCTTTAATCAGCAGGCCGACATGTTAAGCCCGCCGGTTTCCATGAGCGGCTATTTCCTGCCTGATCTTGGCGATCATTTCTTTGTCGCACTCAGGGTTGCGATCAATGCCCTGTCGCCTGATGTTGCCGCCAGCCTTCAGCGCGACACTGCTACGGGACTTCTTGATGAGGAAAGCCTGTCAAAGGTCGTCACGGAACGGTTGATGGCGCGCCGGGAAACCGGGATCGAGCACAAATTTACCCTGATGACCCTCAATGCGTTTGATCCGCTATGCGCGCGGATGAAACAGATCGAACAGGCGGAAATGATGGCCAGCGTCGGAGCCTTTCTGCGCGCCCATTCGGTTGCGGGCGACACGGCCGGGCGACTGGGGACAGAACAATTTGGCATGTTACATCGCGCAGATGTCCCGATTGGCGATCTTGAAAAACGGATCGAGGAATGTGTGCGCGATGCCGATCCGACCGGGGTTGGCATCGAGGTCAGTTCATCCGTGACCGATTTTACCGCCGAGCTGATCCCGCCGGGCGATCTGGCGCGCGGGGTTTTGTATTCCATCCGGCGGTTCTGTGACCGGCAGGAGCACAGCTTTACATTTTCGCGCCTGATGGGCCAGGCGGACAATCTGGTCAACAATACCTTTTCGGCGATGCAGGATTTTGGCACCCGGGTCGATCAGTTGAAGTTCGACACGGTGTATCAGCCGATCGTGCGCCTGCCGAATGCGGAAATCCATCATTTCGAAGTGCTGGTAAGGTTCTATGACGATGATGGCAAGCTGATCCCGACACAGGAACTGGTCAGCTTTGCCGAGCAGGTCAATATGGTCCATCGCCTTGATCTGGCGATGTTGCGCCGAAACCTTAAATGGATCACCTCCCAGCTTGATCAGGGGATAACCGCCCGGGTTGCTGTGAATATTTCCGGCCATTCGTTGGGAAATCCGGATTTTTGCCGGTCTGTGATTGCGCTGTTTGAGCGCCATCGCGAAGCACTTGGCCAATTGATGCTTGAGATCACCGAAACCGCCGAAATCGCAGATATCGATACGGCGGCAAAATGGATTGCCCGTTTCCGTGAATTCGGGGTCGAGATCTGCCTTGATGATTTCGGCACTGGTGCGTCGAACTTCCGGTATCTCAGCGCAATGGATATCGATTATGTAAAGATTGACGGCGAATCAATTCGGCAATCGACCAAGACGCCTAAGGGGCTGGCGTTCCTGCGATCACTTGTCGATTTGTGTCACGATATTAATGTCGAGGTTGTCGCCGAGATGATCGAGACAGACAAGATGCGCGAACTTGTGACCAAGGCCGGTTTTGACTATGCGCAGGGCTATCTGTTCGGCAAGCCAGAGGCCGACATTACGCTGTATTGGCGTGATTCTGTTTACAAGCGGTGATGCTGGCAGGCGAGGACAGTCCCGGGCAGGGATATTGAGCCGCGAGATGCGGAGCTGACTGGCCCGATCAGTTTTTGCTGTCCTCGGAAGTCACGCCATATCGGGCGAGGATTTTTTCAAACAGGCCGTTTTCCCGGATTGTGACAAGGCCGTTGTTCAGTTCCCTGAGCAACGTCTTTGGGTCCCTTGCCTGGCGCGAGATGCAGGCAAAGTAGGGATTGGTCGAAATCACCTTGGAATGGACCTTCTCGATATCGGTGATGGTGTGTTGAGAATGATGCAGCTCGTACTCCATCGGTGCCTTGTAGGACAGGGCGGCATCGATACGACGTGACAGCAGCATATTAAGAAGGGTGGCCTCGTTATTGACCACGAGAACATCAAGCCCGGCTGCACGGGCGGTTGATTCAAGGCTGTAACCGCTGACCACACCGATGATCATGTTTCTGGCATCAGAAATCTTTTCCAGAGATTGCAGGGCGGTCTCGCCAAACGCATAGAAAGCGACCCCGACATGGCCGAGCAGGTAGGAGTAAAACATATCCTCTTCACGTTCAGGCAGGTAACTGCATGAACACAGGCCATCGACCTGTCCGGTGCTGGCAAGGAAATAGGCCCGTCGCCAAGGGTAAAACGGCGTGATCAGGGTGATGTTGCGCGTGGCAAATGCGGCGCGCAATATTTCGATGTCGTAGCCCGGCAAAGTGGCGTTCTCGGCAATTTTTGAAGGCGGGAACGGATTGCACGCGAGCGTAACGGTACGCTGGTTGCCAGCGGGGGGGATCAGGGCGTTCTGGGCCGATGCCGTGCTTATTGTGCCAAACAGGACCAAGGCACCAAGGGTCAGGCAAATGACCTTGCTGCACATGCGCAGATGTTGGCGCGCGCCGATAGCAGAACGGCGCAAAGACACATATGAAAGAATACCGGCCCACTTTCCCACGATTTTTTAACCGCTCTAAAAAAATAACGGAATCAATATGTTATCACGCTTTGGCGGATAAGGATGAGTTATTCGCGCGATGCATGAAACAATTTAAGGTAGAAAGATTTACAAATAGTCACGCAACAAAAAAAGGCCGGTGTCAAACACCGGCCTTTTTGCAAAGTGACGTCCGATTTTATTCGGCGGCTTTGACTTCCGCGCTGTTGCGGATGGCAGCTTCGCGGACATCGTCGGTGACATGTTCTTCGAACTTCGCGAAGTTCTTTTCAAACAGGCCGGTCAGGTTGGTGGCAGCCTTGTCATAGGCAGCCTTGTCTTTCCAGCTTTCGCGCGGGTTCAGAACATCAGCCGGGATGTCGCCGCAGGCGGTCGGATAGGCCAGACCGAAGAACGGATCGGTCGCGAATTCGGCATTTTCAAGATCGCCATTCAGTGCGGCATTGAGCAGGCCACGGGTGTAGGCAATCTTCATGCGCGAACCAACACCATAGCCGCCGCCGGACCAGCCGGTATTGACCAGCCAGCAATTGGCTTCGTGTTTTTCCATCATTTCGCCAAGCAGTTTGGCGTAAACTGAGGGATGACGCGGCATGAACGGCGCACCGAAGCAGGCCGAGAACGCCGCAGTCGGTTCCTTGACACCTTTTTCGGTGCCGGCAACTTTCGCGGTGTAACCCGACAGGAAGTGGTACATCGCCTGTGCCGAGGACAGCTTTGCGATCGGCGGCAGAACGCCAAAGGCATCACAGGTCAGCATGATGATGTTTTTCGGGTGACCACCACGACCGGTTTCCGAAGCATTCGGAATGAATTCGATCGGATAGGAAGAACGGGTGTTTTCGGTGTGACGGGCATCGTCGAGATCAAGCTCGCGCGACTGCTTGTTCATCACAACGTTTTCAAGAACGGTACCGAAACGCTCGGTCGTTGCGAAGATTTCCGGTTCTGCTTCGCGCGAAAGTTTGATCACCTTGGCGTAGCAGCCGCCTTCAAAGTTAAAGACGCCGTCTTCGCCCCAGCCGTGCTCGTCATCCCCGATCAGGGTGCGCGATGCGTCGGCAGAAAGCGTGGTTTTACCAGTACCCGAAAGGCCAAAGAACACGGCGGTGTCGCCATTCTTGCCCATATTGGCCGAGCAATGCATCGGCATGACGCCCTTGGCAGGCAGGATGTGGTTGAGAACCGAGAAGATCGATTTCTTCATTTCGCCGGCATACCAGGTACCGCCGATGATGACCATTTTGCGCTCAAAACTGACCATCACGAAGACTTCGGAGCGGGTGCCGTCGTCTTGCGGGTCTGCCTGAAGGCCCGGCGCATGCAGAATGGTGAATTCCGGCGCGAAGTCGCGCAGTTCTTCTTTCTGCGGCTGGATGAACATGTTGCGGGCAAAAAGGTTATGCCATGCGTTTTCGTTGATCACGCGCACCGGCAGGCGGAAACGCGGATCGGAACCGGCAAAGCAATCCTGAACGAACAGTTCGGTGCCCTGGAAATATGCGCGCACTTTCTGATAGAGGCGCTCAAATACTTCCGGGCTGACCGGGCGGTTTACATCGCCCCAATCGATATCTGCCTTGGTGCTTTCTTCTTCGACGATGAAGCGATCCAGCGGGGAACGGCCGGTATGTTCGCCGGTAAGGGCGACAAAGGCACCGCCTTTGGCGATTTTACCTTCGTTGCGACGGATCGCATGTTCGTAAAGGCCGGCAGCGTCAAGGTTCCAGTGAACGGCGCCAAGGTTTTTGAGGCCATGGGTTTCAAGGCCTACACGGCTGACAACGGGTCCTGATTGCAGCACGAAACTCTCCTGGTGGGAATGAAAATCTGGGGGTTAATGTCCTATTTTACACTGCCAATTGTGGGTAATCGGGAGCGCTGAGACATATTGTTACAAAGGTGTCTTAAAAGCAACCGCTCCTTTTGCCTTATACCTAGGAAAACGTAAGTGTTTTTGCGTTTGCGAAAATTACATTTTCAGGGTCGCGGGTTTAATGTTCAGAATACAAATGGTCCGACTTATGCGCGCCATATTTTGCACATTTTGACCAAAATTTCGCGTGCCTCGTCCGGCGTTCGGACCGGGGACGGGAAGTCGATTCTAAGCGGTGCGATATCGACCGAATTGGCGGTCAAAACCATGCCATCGCAATCAATCGATTGCATCTGCCAGCCAGCACTGGGATCGGCGGTGGTGAAGTGACCGACAATGCCGGAAATGGCATCGGCATGATCGGCATTCATATGCGCAACGATCCCGTCATGGCCGTCGATCAGTGCCTGACAGTCTGGCAGGATCAGTTTGTCACCCGAAAGACGGCGTTGTTTGCCAAATCCGCCCACCCAGTAGGCTGCATCGACAGAAACCCGATAGAACCCGAAATCGGCAAACCCGGCATATTGGGCGGCATCGGGATGGGTTTGCAGATAGCGTTTTTTCACCCGGTCAAGGTCAGCGGCGGCTGTTACCGGCATGGCGCGCCCGAAGATGGTCAATCGGGCGGTATCGGTTTCTATTATGGCCGTGCCATCGTTGTTTTCCGCCAGATCGTGGTTTGTCACCAGAAGCGAAACACGGTTGTCGGCCTTGATATGGCGGGTGTGATCGGCAAGTTCAGAAATCAGAAGGCAGGGCGTACCATCCATGTCGCAGGCCGGGACAACCATCGATGTCACCGGCCAGCCATCAGGGATCTGAGCGTGATCGTGCGCGGTTGTTGCCAGAACGGCCCTTCTGGCATGATGCAGCATCTGGCGCAGGGCGTGTGATGACGGTGCGGTATCTGACATTGGGGGCCTTGTGGTTGTTGCTTTTTCAGAGATAACCCCAACGGGCTTGCCGTGCAACCAAACCGAAAACCTGCTGTGTTCACGGTAAAATTACAAAGATTAGTAATCCATAGGTTGAAAAAATCGATCTCGTACGCACTTCTAGTAATGGGATCGCGTGAAAGGCCGACAGAGCGACATGCGATCCCAAAAATTGCCAGTGACAGGGCTGTAATCGGATTTGCGTGATCTTATATCGCATATCAGTAAGTGTTGTTTTGAAGATTTGTATCGAGAGGTTTCGGGGAGGTTACCAAGTTAGTTCGCACCCATTTTGAGGGAATTGGGTCCGGGTTACTTGAAGAGTGAAGAAAAACAATTGGCGTTGCCGGAGACGGATTTCGTTTTGAAGCAGCGCGAATGAACAAAGGATACAACCTTGATTGAGCCAGTTATGTCGGAAACCTGGCCGTTGAAGGCAGGTTCCAACACGGATGATGAGCGGCAAGGTGATCGAACGTGGCGCATTCTTGTCGTTGATGATGACAATGACGTACATGAGGCGACTGACTTCGCGCTACGCAGGGTGCAGATTCTTGGCCGCCCGCTTGAGCTAATTCATGTTTTTTCGGCAGAAGAGGCGCTTAAAATTCTGCGTCAGACACCCGACGTCGTGGTCATCCTGCTTGACGTTGTGATGGAGAGACCAGATAGCGGATTGCGTCTGGTCGAGGAACTCCGCGCCGAAGGATATCGCGAGCAACGCATCATTTTACGAACCGGTTATCCCGGTGATGCGCCTGAAAAACAGGTCATCCGCGATTACGAGATTGACGATTACTGGTCGAAGGACGAGTTGACGCGTACCCGTCTTGTCACCTCGCTGACAACGGCGATCCGGACGGTTGATTATGTCAGGGCTCTTAAGGGGACGCGCGCCGGTCTGGAAATGGTGATCGAGGGCACCCAGTACCTTTATCAAAACAAGAGTATCGATATTTTTGCCGAGGGGGTTTTAACCCAGCTTGCAGCCATCCTGCGGGTTAGCCCGGAAGGTGGTGTCTGCGCGCTTGCCGAGTTGCCTGATCAGGAAGATGACCTTGTGGTGCTTTCCGGTATCGGGCGGTTTGCATCCCATGTCGGCAAAAGACTTATGGATGTCGAAGACATAGATCATGACCTGATTTCAGCGCGGGATAACGACGGCACGGCACCGGTCATTTCCGGCAACAAGATCCTGTTTAGCCATCGAAGCGACACCGGACGCCGGTTGTTGATCTATTTCGTTCATGATCAGGTCTTAAGCCCGGAAAATATCGTCCTGGTTGAGGTGTTTGCCACCAATCTCGCGATCTGTTTTGACAATCTGGCCTTGATTTCAGAGTTGGCGGAGCTGGCATTTGTCGATCAGCGCGCCGGACTTCCCAATCAGAACGCGTTTGATCGCGAACTGATGCATATGACGCGAAATGGCAGTGAAGCGGCAATTGTTGCGATGGTCGCGATTGAAGATGCCGCACAGTTTTGCGTTGCATTTGGCGTCAATTACTTCGATCGAGTCATCACCGCGGTTTATGATCGGCTGCGTTCGGTTGTCGGAGAAGGTGTATTGGTCGCGCGCGTCGGGGAATACACGCTTGGCCTTGTTGACAGTACCGGAACAGTCGAAGTTTCAGCCATTGAAGAAATTTTTGACGAAACGTTTGAGGTGGTCGGGAGCCCGGTGGTGGTCCGCGGAACCATCGGCGTTGTGCGCGGCAACCCGCAAGGCCGCCGTGCCAGCGACATCCAGCGCGCAGCAAGGCTGACATTGCTGAAACAAAAGCAGAGGGCCCCGGGGGGTACCGCTGAGTTTGAGCCGTCCATGGCCGATGAAGTTCAAAATGCGCTGCAGATGGTTGGCAAGTTACGCGAAGCGGTGCGGGATCGAAAACTGACCTTCGTGTTCCAACCCAAAATCTGTCTTAAGACCGGTGCCGTCATCGGTAGCGAGGTTCTGTGTCGTTGGATCAATGAAGGAGAACCGGTTTCCCCCGGTCGGTTTATCCCGGTTGCCGAGCGCGCCGGACTAAGCGGCGAGATCACTTTGCAGTGCCTAGAGGCGGTTACAAACCTGAACGCAATGCTCAGGCAACAGGGTCTTCAGCCTCTGCGTGCTGCGATTAATCTCGCAGCCAATGATATTGACAATATCGACTTCATTAACCGGTTGATCGAAGCTTGTGAAGACCATCAGCTTGGCCCGGATACCGTCGGCTTTGAGATCACCGAAACCCAGCGTTTTACCAATGATGGTGAGGCAACAGCCTGTGTACAAAAGCTCGCACGGCAGGGGTTTGAGGTTTGGCTGGACGACTTCGGCACGGGATATTCGTCTCTCAATCACCTTGATATTTTGCCAGTGCGCGGCATCAAGATTGACAAGTCGTTCATCAGTGGCCTTTCTGCCGGCGGATATGCCAGTCAGGTTGCGGAAACTGCGGCAAGAATTGCACAAACCCTTGGTATCGAAGCAGTTGCAGAGGGCATTGAAACCATCGATCAGCAAGAAATTTGCAAGGATCTTGGTATTCAGTTCGCGCAAGGTTTCCTTTATAGCCCCGGTCTTCCCCCGGAAAAGTTTGTCGACTGGGTGAAAAGCCACGATAACGACGGGCGGTCTGACAATGGTTGACGCGCAGCAAAATTCGCCATCTGTGACGGACCATACCTTGCCACTGGTGGAAGGCCGGAAATCCCGTTGGCATCAGGACGGTTATTTCTGGCGGGTCACCAGTATTCTTGCGGTTTGCGGGATGCTGGTCTTTTTCGGTTTGATGACATTCTGGCACACGCTTGAAGCAAGTCGTGAAGACGAACAGACCGTACGTCGGTTGGTCGTTGACGTCACCCATCGGGCGGCAGATCTGCAGCAATGGTATGAAACCGCCATCCAGACCGTGAACCTGTCGATCCTGCATCCGGCGGTACAGGAATTTGAAACCCAGCCTGAGGCAACCATCAGATATTTCAGATCCCTGGCCCGCGAAGTGCAACGTTTCAGCCAGCTTCGTATCGTTTTGCCGTCTGGCATGGAAGCCGTTCGGGTAGATGCGCGCGGTAATGAGGTGATTGTTACCCCGGAAGACGAACTACAGGATAAATCGGATCGATACTATATGGAGGCGGCCCGGTCATTGAGCCCGGGGCAGGTCTATGTCAGCAGGCTTGATCTGAATGTTGAAAATGGCGAGATCGAAGTACCCTGGCGTCCGACAACCCGCTTGGTCGCACCGATCAGCGGGATCGATGAAAGCGTTGTCGGCTATCTGATTGTTAATCTGGATATGGGCGCGCCATTGGTGCCGTATGAAACGGCACTTAACGGCGTGACACGAACCGAGCTTGTCAATCCGGATGGATACTGGCTGGCCGGGGCAGAGGACGGGCGAAACTGGGGGTTTATGTTGCAACATAATGCCTCGGTCGCGCAGGTGGACCCGCAACTTTGGCAACGGATCAAATCCGTGCAAGCGCAAGGTGGCTTTGAATATGCGGGCCGTATTTACGAGGTCGAAACTCTTCCGATTGAACGGATGCTGAGCAGCTTTACAAGTGGCAGCATGCGATCAGAATCCGCCAGGTACCATATTGTCGCAAGTTCGCCCGCCTATCAGGTCTGGGCGGGAAACAAGGCCTTGGAGGTGATCTTTGTATGCCTTGTTCTGGTACTGATCTGGGCGTTTTCAGGCGGGATCGGGTATCTTATGTTGCGGCGGCGACAAACCGCAGAACTGCAGGCGCTTTTGACCAAGGATTTGCTGGTTCAGGGGCGGATGGCATCCCTTGGCCGGATTGTGGCCGGGGTATCGCATGAAATGCGCACCCCGCTTGGCAATGCCCTTACGGTGACGACGACAATGGCCGATGATCTGCAGGATTTGCAGCAATCCCTGATCACGGCGGGGGATTTCGATGAAGAACGCACCGAGATGATCAATGCGCTTATTGATGGCAACCGGATTGTTCAAAAAAATATTGGCCGGACCAAAGAATTGCTGAAACATTTCAACCAGACAGCCACGGATCAAACTGTGCACATTCATCGCAGTTTCGATCTGAGCAAGGTCATTTCCGATCTGGTGGCGACATTGCGCAATCAGTTCAAAAAGACCGGCATTAAACTGACGGCAGTTCTGCCGCCCTCGGCACATCTCGACAGTTACAGCGACGCGATTGATCAGGTGATCCTCAGTCTGATCATGAATGCCCATCAACATGCGTTTGTCGGCCGCGAAAAAGGCGAAATCAGCATCCGGTTAAGCGAACGGGATGCTGACAATTTCCTTCTTGAAATTGCAGATAACGGCATTGGTATCGCGCCGGAAAATCACGACAAGATTTTCGAGCCGTTCTGGTCGGTTGACGGCACGACCGGGGGCAGCGGGCTTGGATTGGCGATCATTTTGAACGTGGTGCAAAACACCCTTGGCGGGAAGATCAAGATTTCATCTGTTCCAGGATCCGGGACCGTGTTTCAGATTGTCTTGCCCAAAACCGCCCCGATCCGCGACAGCGCCCAAGCAAGCCCGTTCTCGGTCAAGGATGAAGCGCCGATAAGCCCGGCCGGTTTGGAAATGACCCGATCGGGTTAATTAATCTGAACAGGAAGAAAGTGCCGCGTCTTTGTGATCAGCCCGGCGTTGTTTGGTTTTGGAAATAACGCGTTTTTTGGTGCCGTCGCTCATACTCATCCAGGAACCGATTTCATCGCCGGTGCGATAACAACCCATGCAGTAACCCGATCTTTGGTCAAGCAGACAGGTGCCGTTGCACGGGGATTTGACGGGCATGATGATGGGCCTGTAAACGCGAAAACAAAGATGTCAGACCCATAAAAAGCAGTTTCGCGCGCAGCAATCAAGGGGAGGATCTTGGGCTGCGCGCGAAACGAACGGGGGGATGGCCGGTTATGGCTTAAATCAAATCACTTAAAGGCGATTGAACCACTCGCGGACCTGACGGTCGGCCTCTTCGCGTTGAATGCCATAGGCTTCCTGAATCTTGCCGACCAGTTTGTCTTGCTGGCCATCAATGGCATCGACATCATCGTCGGTCAGGCGACCCCACTGTTTTTTGACGTCACCGGTAAGCTGTTTCCAACGTCCTTCGATTTGGTCCCAATTCATTATCGTCTCCTGTTTTGGTTGACGGTTTGCTCGACCAAGGGATGTTGTGCCCTTTGCTAGAATCAACGAAGCAGCAGCGGTGTTGTTCCAAATTGTTTTGCCAGATCGGTTTGAGCATTCGGATAGAGCAAGCGGCTACAGCAACGGGTGGCAGCATTGCCCGTGGTGTGCTTGCCATATCGCGCCCGGGGCGCTATAGCCCCCTACAGTTCTTTTTATGGAGTTGTTTTCGCACCGGCCTCACATCGGCTGTCTGGTGCGGCACGGAGGAAGATATGCGCGGCTATTTCGGGATTGGAATTGAAGGGGCAAGCAAGCCTTTGAATGTGGGCACCCTGTTTCGTTCTGCCCATGCCTTTGGCGCGAGCTTTGCGTTTACGGTGGATGCAGATTTCCGTGAGGAACGCTCCAACATCACCGATACATCGAAGTCGGGCGAACAGATGCCCTACTATCATTTCCCCGATCACGAAAACCTGTTCCTGCCGCAAGGTTGCCGCATGGTGGGGGTCGAACTGACACCCGATGCGATTGAACTGCCAAGCTTCAAGCATCCGTCGCAAGCGGCCTATATCCTGGGTCCGGAACGTGGCAACCTGTCAGATGAAATGCAGGAAAAATGCGATTTCATCATCAAGATCCCGATGAGTTTCTGTGTCAATGTGGCGATTGCCGCCAATATCGTGATGTATGACCGCGTGATCAATCTGGGCCGGTTTGCGCCGCGCCCGGTGCGTGCCGGTGCGCCTACCGAACCCAAGCCCGAAGCCCATTACGGCGGTTGGATTTCACGCACGCGCGACAAACGCAAGGGTGACCCGGAAAAATTCCGTCAGGCCCCGCCGCCGGATTACTCCGTAATCGACGGCTCGCTTGATGACGACGATACCTGATTACCGCAACCCAATGCCCCAAATATAAAGAAGCAACGGCCGCGAGGGAGGAGCACGGCCGTTGCTGTGTGTGATCTGCGGTTTGCGGTGCCTTGACAGGGGGGGCTTGGCACGCCACGCAGATCAGGGTGTTTGGTGATGGTCAGGCGGCCTTGTGATCGGTCGCTGTCTCTTCCTTGTTTGTCGTGTCGTCCTGTTCGGGTTCTTCGATCTTGTCATCGGGGCGTTCGCCATGCGGGTTGCGCAGAAGGTTTGCAATCATGCGCATGCCGACTTCGCCCTGAAGGGTCAAAAGGCTTTCGGGGTGGAACTGCACGGCACTGATCGGCAGGCTTTTGTGGCGGATGCCCATGATCACCCCGTCGTCACTGCGTGCCGTGACCGTAAGGTCGGGTGGCATTTCAGCCGCCTTGGCAAACAGGGAATGGTAGCGTCCGACAACGATGTCTTCGGGCAGGCCATCAAACAGCGGATCGGTTGTATCGAGTTTCACCTTTGACGGTTTGCCATGCATCGGTGTGACAAGTTGGCCGAGGGATCCGCCAAAGAATTCGACAATCCCCTGCAGGCCAAGGCAAACCCCGAACACCGGCAAGCCAGCGGCAAGGGCGCGTTCGATGCTGTCGCGCAGGTGATAGTCATCCGGCCGCCCGGGGCCTGGTGACAGGAAGACCAGATCAGGTTTGAAATCCTCGAACGCCTGGTCGGGGAAGCCAGGGCGGAGTGTGAGCGTTTCGGCACCCGTCGCACGGATGTAGCTGGCAAGGTTTTGCACAAAGCTGTCTTCGTGATCGATCAGAAGCACGCGTTTGCCAACGCCTGATACCGTCGGATCAAGGGTCACTTCATCCTTGGCATCGCGGGTGACGGCATCGATCATCGCCGATGCCTTCAGCACGGTTTCGGCTTCTTCGGCGTCCGGTTCACTATCAAACAACAATGTCGCGCCCGCACGGACTTCGGCAACACCCTGTTTGAGACGCACAGTGCGCAGCGTCAGGCCGGTATTCAGATCGCCATTGCAGAGAACGGCGCCAATCGCGCCGCCATACCAGGCGCGCGCGCTGCGTTCGACGGCCTCGATATGTTTCATCGCAGCACGCTTGGGCGCACCGGTAACCGTGACCGCCCAGCAATGGGTCAGGAAGGCATCGAGTGCATCAAACCCTTCGCGCAGGCGACCTTCGACATGATCAACCGTGTGGATCAGGCGGGAATACATTTCGATCTGACGCCGACCCAGAATGCGGATGCTGCCCGGTTTACAGACGCGTGCCTTGTCGTTGCGATCAACATCGGTGCACATGGTGAGTTCCGACTCTTCCTTGGCGGAATTCAGGAGCGTGCGGATATTTTCGGCATCTTCAATCGCGTCGCGGCCACGCGCGATGGTGCCGGAAATCGGGCAGGTTTCAATACGCTGTCCCTTGACCCGGACATACATTTCGGGTGATGCGCCGATCAGGTGTTCACCGTCCCCCAGATTGATCAAGAAGCCGTAAGGGGCAGGGTTGCGACGCTTGAGACGGCGGAAAATTTCCGACGGTTTGACATCGCAGGCGGTGCGGAAAACGCGGCTGGGCACGACTTCAAACAATTCGCCACGGGCAAAGCGGTGCTTGGCATCGTCAACGATGGCGGCATATTCGCCCTGTTTCATATCGTTTTCGATGGCGGCGTTGTTGCCGCGTGATGGCGGATGGGGTTGTGAAATGCGCTCAAGGCCGGCGGTGCTGCGGCCATCGGGGGCGATAAATTCATAATCAAATCGCGTGGCGACGCGTGAGGCATGGTCGACTGTAACCATTTGATCGGGCAGGAACAGGTGGATGTCCTTATGGTCCGCCGGGCGGTCTTGCGCCAGATTGATCTGTTCGAAATGAAGCGCGATGTCATAACCAAAGGCGCCATACAGCCCAAGACGTTCATCGCCCTTGTGCCCGAACAAATCACGCAGTGCACGGACGACCGAAAACAGGCTGGGTTGCTGACTGCGCTCTTCTTCGGGGAACCAGGCGGCGGGTTTTTTGACCACGCCATACAGCCCGTCTTCGCCGTTGGTCAGGCTTTCGACATGGGGATGGTTTTCAAGCGTACTCGCAATGACATCAAGCAACACCCGCCCGCGATCATTGAGTGCATGCACCGCAAAGCCACGTTCGCGCCCGACAATTTCAAGCGGCGGCGCATCAAAGCCCATATCCCAACGTGAATAGCGCCCCGGAAATTCATAGCTTGAAGACAGCAACACGCCCTTGGTGGCATCAAGCGCATCAATCAGGCCTTCGGTTGCGTTTTCGTAGGGCATTTCGGTCATGCGGCGGATAACCGAAACACCGCCATCGGTGGTGTAGCGATATTCGCTGCTGTCAGTGGAAATGCCGGTCTGGCTTGTCGGGGTCGTCACGTTTTTTACTCCTGTGTGGGCCAAGCGCTGCAGGAGCCATGTGATCTTTAGACAAGGAAGAAGAAGTCTGAAAACACAAAGCCGCCTGCAAGAATGAGGCGGCCGGTATGTTTAGGGCACGAGTTTTGGCCGCCCGCTTAAGCGAGCCACCACCAACGATTTGCAATGCGGGTCGGGTTCATGCCGTGTGTTTTCATGGCTCAACCATGTGCCCAAAAAAACCGGGCGTCAAGACTTTTGCGGCGTAGGTGTTGTTTCGGTGTCGTGCAGTTCAAGGTGAAGCGGCTGATGGCAATGAGGACAGGTCAGGATTTCATCGCTTTCATTGCGATGGACATCGCGGATGTCCTCGATGATTGACTGCGCCTGTTCTTCGCTGATGCCGAGTTCTTCCTGATGGGACCGCAGTTTGTGACGGACCCGTTCGGTCAAACGTTTGCCCAGCAGCTGGCGGGTGGCCTGATGGCGATATTCGGCTTCGCGCCTGCGCAGTTCGGCGTTAAAGGCCGATGCCAGAATACCGGCCGGGACGGCAACAATCCCGATCCCGGTCAATGAGATGATGCTGGCAAGGAGTTTGCCAAACGGCGTAATCGGCACAACATCGCCATAGCCAACCGTGGCAAGCGTAATGACACTCCAATAAAGCGCATCAAGCAGGTTGGAGAATTGTTCAGGTTGGGCTTCGTGTTCGGCGAGGTAAATCGCCCCGGCACTGAAAACCAGCATGCAGGCAAGGGCAGCACTGGCGGCACCGAAAATGCCCATTTGCTGGCGAAACACCAGCATCATCAGTTCCAGCCCGGTAGAATAGCGGGTGAATTTCAACAGGCGCAGCAACCGGACAATACGGATAAAGCGCAAATCAATGCTGGTAAAGAACCACAGGAAGATCGGCAGGATTGCCAGAAGGTCAATCAGTGCCATTGGTGTCAGCATATAGCGCAGACGTGCAAATCGGCCACTAAAGCGCGGATTGTCCGGGGCGGACCAGACACGCAGGCCGTATTCGATGGCAAAGATCAGCGTGCAGACGATCTCGATTGTGGCAAACAGAATGAAATAGCGTTCGGCAAAGGCTTCGACCGAGTCAAAAATCACAGAGACGACATTGATGATGATCGCGCTGGCCAGAACCAGATGCACAAACAGCGAAAACCGCGATTCCCGGTCAACACCGTGCAGAAGTTTCTGGGTTCTTGATCGCAGGGTCGGTTTCATGTCGCGCGTACTCGGTCCGGGCAATGGAGTGCACTATTGCCCGGGCAGTTTTGCGCCCAATCATTTCAGAAATGGTTAAATCAGCCCTGATCGCAGTTGCCGAGAGGGATCAATACCCTTTTGCCGCCTGGATGAAGGCCGAGATCTTGCGCGGGTCCTTGACCCCCTTGCTGCGTTCGACACCGGATGACACGTCAACCCAGGGCGCACCGGTAATCTTGACGGCCTCGGCGACGTTGCTGGGATCAAGTCCGCCGGCCAGCATCCAGTTGCTTTGGAAGTTCTGACCAGTCAGAAGCGTCCAGTCGAACGACACGGCATTGCCGCCGGGAAGGACGCTGTCCTTGGGCGGTTTGGCATCAAACAATAGAAAATCGGCAACGCCGTCATAGTTTTTTTTGGCGTTTTCGATGTCGTTTGCTGTGCTGACCGAGATTGCCTTCATGACCTTAAGGCCAAAGCGTTCCTTGACCTCGGCCACGCGTTCAGGGCTTTCCTTGCCATGAAGCTGGATGACGTCGAGATTGCCGGCCTTGATCGCATTTTCAAGCGCCTCGTCACCGGCTTCGACAAACAGGCCAACCTTGTAGATGCTGTTGGGGACCCGTTCGGTGAGGGTTTTGGCACCCTTAAGCGAGATATGGCGCGGGCTTGGCGGGAAGAAGACATATCCAAGCGCATCTGCCCCGGCACTCATGGCTGCAATCGCGGCATCTTCGCTGTTAATTCCACAGATTTTTACCATGCAGGTCATCGGGGCATCCTGTTCTTGTCGTCGCTCTAATCTTCTTGGCAAACGCTTGTCGCGTCAGATTGACTTAACAGAAATGACCACGATCCAACAGGATATTTGCGTTTTGTCGTGGCTTTCCACTGGCAGGATAATCATTGCTGCGCTATTTTCCCGGCCATGAGCAAGAACACAGACCCTGCCGCGGGCGAAACCGGCGAAAACACAACCCACTTTGGTTTTCGTGATGTTCCCGAAAGCCAGAAGGCATCCATGGTGCGCGAGGTCTTCGACACTGTTGCGTCGAAATATGACCTGATGAACGATCTGATGAGCGGTGGGGTGCATCGCTTGTGGAAAGACAGCTTCATCAACGAGCTCAAGCCGCGTCCGGGCATGAAGTTGCTCGACGTTGCCGGGGGTACTGGTGATATTGCGTTTCGCTTCCTGAAAAATGGTGGTGGCTCTGTCACGGTCTGTGACATCAACTATGAGATGCTCCATGTCGGGCGCGATCGTGCGGTTGATCATGGAATCCTGAAAAACATCAACTGGACCGTCGGTGATGCGCAGAAATTGCCGCTGCCAGACCAGTCAGTTGATGCCTATACCATCGCCTTTGGCATTCGCAATGTGACCCGCATTGAAGAAGCGCTTTCAGAAGCGTATCGCGTGCTGCGTCCGGGTGGGAAGTTCCAGTGCCTTGAATTTTCCAAGGTCGTCGTGCCGGGGTTTGACAAGCTGTATGATACCTATTCATTCAAGCTTTTGCCTGAAATCGGACGGTTTATTGCGGGCAATCGCGAAGCTTATCAGTATCTGGCGGAAAGCATTCGCAAGTTCCCCGATCAGGACACATTTGCATCCATGATCCGGGCTGCCGGCTTTGAGCGGGTAAAATACCGCAACCTGTCTGGCGGGATTGCAGCCATTCATTCCGGTTGGCGGATATAAGGGCGTTTGACGCATGATCCGTTTTATTCGTAACAGCTTTCGCCTGCTTGCCATGGCGCGCACTTTGGCGCGCTATGATGCGCTGTTTCCACTCGCCCTTGTGCCGGGGGGCAAACTTGTCGCGTTTCTGGCCCGCCTGACCGCACCGTTTTCGCGCCGGTCTGATTTGCCGCCGGGCAAACGGCTAGCGCGTGCGCTTGAGGAATTGGGCCCGGCCTTTATCAAACTTGGTCAGACCCTGGCGACCCGATCCGACTTGATCGGCGATGATGTGGCCGCCGACCTTTCATCGCTTCAGGATCGCCTGCCGCCGTTTTCGGCCAAGGTTGCCAAACGCATCATCACCGAACAGCTGGCCGAACCGTTTGACGTGCTGTTTGCCGAATTTGATGAAACGCCTGTTGCCGCCGCATCGATCGCGCAGGTGCATTTCGCGACCACGACCGACGGGCGCGAAGTGGCGGTCAAGGTCCTGCGCCCGGATATCCGGTATCGCTTTGCACGCGACATGGACCTGTTTTACTGGATTGCGGAACTTGTCGAACTGACCCAGCCGCGCCTGCGTCGTCTGAAACCGATTGAAACGGTCAAGGCGCTTGAAGACAGTGTTCATCTTGAAATGGATCTGCGGTTTGAGGCGGCAGCGGCATCGGAATTCCGCCAAAATTTCGAAGACGATCCGACCTATTACATTCCCCAGATTGACTGGGAACGCACCGCCGAACATGTGATGACCATGGAACGGGTCAAGGGTGTGCGCATCGATAATGTCGAAGCCCTTGATCGCATGGGCATTGACCGGTCTGACTTGCTGGCCAAGGCGGCGGGGGCATTTTTCCAACAGGTCTTCCGCGACGGGTTTTTCCATGCCGACATGCATCCGGGCAACCTGTTTGTCGATGAAAACGGCCGGGTGAGTCTGGTTGATTTCGGCATCATGGGCCGGGTGGATAAACAGACGCGCCTTTATCTGGCCGAGATGCTGCTGGGCTTTTTGACGCGTGATTATCACCGCGTGGCCGAGGTCCATTTCGAAGCGGGGTATGTTCCGCGCAACCAGTCGCTTGAAAACTTCCAGCAGGCCTGCCGTTCGATTGGCGAGCCGATCCTGGGCAAGGAACTGGCCGATATTTCCGTCGGGCGGTTGTTGGGGCAGTTGTTCCAGATTACCGAGCAGTTCGGCATGGAAACGCAGCCGCAGCTTTTGATGTTGCAAAAAACCATGATCGTTGCCGAGGGGCTTTCACGTATTCTCAGCCCGAATGAGAATATGTGGGAACTGTCGCGTCCGCTGATCGAAGACTGGATGCGTGAAAACCTTGGTCCGGAAGCCAAGATCAAGGAGGCTACCCTTCAGGCTGGCACCATGTTGCGCCGACTGCCGCGCGTGATCGAAGCCGCAGAACAGGCATCCGCCGTCTTCACTGATCAGGGTTTGCGCCTGCATCCCGACACGGTTGCCGCCATGCGTGGCAAGCCAAATAACGGGCAAAGCAAACCTGGCGGTTTTTCGCGCCAATCCCTTGTGATGTGGGTGGCGATTGCGGCACTGGCTGTTGCGGTTTACCTGAAATAACCCAATCACCTTACGGGACGACACCTTGTGGGACGACCATGATGGCAGATGGCGACAAAACCATTGAAATCAGCCTGGATCGGTCACGGATTGATCTTGAATATTGCTATGATTTTATCGCTGCGTCCTATTGGGCCGCCGGGCGAACCCGCGGTGAGTTTGATCGATCTGTCGAGATGTCATTTCCTCTCGGCGCCTATTGCGATGGCCGTCAGGTGGGTTTTGCGCGCGTGGTCAGTGATCAGATCGCCATTGCCTATGTTGCCGATGTGTTTGTCGATCCGGATTATCGCCGCATGGGCATTGCCGCCAAAATGATCGATGCGTTGCATAACCATCCGGAACTAAAACGTGTGAAACGCTGGCTTCTGGCGACAGCGGACATGCAGCCGCTTTATCGTTTGCATGGTTATGCCGATCTCGACGACATGATGATGATGCGCCTTGATGAGGACGCACGGAACCGCGATCCATTACGCTAGGGCCACATCGAAAAGCAAAAACGCCGCCACGGATAACCGGGCGGCGTTTTTTACGTCTTAAGCCAGATGAAGCTTAGCTTGCGCGCACTTCATTGAGGAAGTTGCCAACTTCACCGCGCAGCGTGCCTGACTGGCTGTTAAGCTTGTCAGACGCGCCCAATACCTGATGGGCGGCTTCGCCGGTCTGGCGGGCGGCTTCCTGCATTTCGCGGATGTGATTGGACACTTCCTGCGTGCTTTGAACCGCCTGTTGAACCGAGGTCGAGATTTCCGTGGTTGCCTGACCCTGTTCTTCGACCGCAGCCGCCACTTCGGATGCGATGTCATTCAGGTTGGCGATGATGCCGGTGATCCCGTCAATCGCGCCAACCGCCTGCTGGGTCGAGCCCTGAATACCGGAAATCTGTTCCGAGATATCCTCGGTCGCACGCGCGGTCTGATTGGCGAGGTTTTTGACCTCGTTGGCGACCACGGCAAAGCCCTTGCCCGCATCACCGGCACGGGCGGCCTCGATCGTTGCGTTGAGTGCCAGCAAGTTGGTCTGTTCGGCAATCGCCTGAATGATCTGGACGACTTCGCCGACTTTCTGGGCCGAGACATCAAGACCCTGAACCATTTCGTTGACCCGGTTTGCCTCGGTCGTGGCATTGGCAGTGATGTTCGAAGTTTCATTTACCCGCGCGCTGATGTCGCGGATCGAAACAGCAAGTTGTTCGGCCGCACTGGCGACGGTTTCGACACTGTGGTTGGCCTGCTCAACCGCGGCAACCACGGCCTGTGATCCGGCTTCGTTTTGTTGCACGGCGGCCACCATGGTCTGGGCGACTTCCTGCATTTCGCCAGATGCGCCAGAAACGCCATCGACCACACCCATCACGGTTTGTTCAAACCGACCGGCAAGGGCCGCCATGGCTTCGCGACGCTTGGTCTCGGCACGTTCACGTTCCTGTTCGCGTTCGCGATCAAGCTGCGCGACGCGCTTGGCATTTTCCTTAAAGATTTCGACGGATGACGCCATTTCGCCGATTTCGTCATTGCGCTTAAGGCCCGGGATATCGACATCCAGTTCGCCATCGACAAGTGATTGCATCGCGCCATTGATCTTGACCATCGGGGTCAGGATCTGATGGCGCAGGACAAACCATGTGACGCCAAGCAAAACCACCAGAATGGCCGCCGCCAGGGCGACCTGAATGATAACGGCCTGCTGGACTTCGGCATTTACGCGATCAAGTGACCAGGCAGTAACCAGCATGCCCCGATACTGATCTTCGTCGCGGCGCTTGGAGTATTTGGTGATCGGGGCACCGACGATCACGGCATCTTCGGAAATGAAGCTGATGACTTCCTTGTTTTCAAGCTGCCCGAGATACGGCTCGATCAGGGCTGCCAGATCATGCTTTTTGAGTGTTTCTGATTGATAGGTGCCGATGGCATCACCATCAGGATTTGCCGCGATCAGGCTTGCCAGCTGCGAGCCTTCCTTGTCGGTGATCTTGCGGAATTCCTTTTCGACCGATGCGCCGTCCATGGCAATGAAGCCCGGCTGAACCGCGGTTGACAGCATTTCGGTTTTTTCGACCGATTCATTATACATGATTTCGATCATGGCATTGCGTTGCGAGACGGTCTGGATGGTCATCATCGCGGCAAAGCCAACGATGAGAAGTCCCACAATCACAAAAATCACTTTACGTCCGACGGAGGCACCGGATCTTTTAGGTTCGGCCATTTACGGTCTCCCAATCCTTCAAAGGCAGAATTAACCCAATCCCTAGATCTGATGTCGGTGATCGGCCTGAAGCTCCGATCATGTTACCAACAGTCAGGTAGTGACGAATTGTTGCCCTGCGTGATGTCCACAGTGACCAATTCGTGCGTTTATTTTTCCGTAATGAGGCACAAAGGTGTGGCGACTACATTCTGGTTTGTTGTTATGCCGCTGAGGCTACCCCATCTGGTAAAATTACTGAAACAAGAAACGATGGGCGTGGTGAATATTCCATTTCGATAAAACCAAATGAATAAATCCACTTATTGGTAAGGCTTTTTTGGTAAATTATGCTTTGTGCAGGAAAGGCCACATGCCGCCGAATCGGGTGGTCAGTCTGTGGGAAATGCCTTTAACGGGGGCGATGGCTTTTGCCAGATAAGGGCGAAGGCACCGGGGGGAACAGGAATGGCGAAAGCGGCGACAACGCGTAAAAAACGACCGGCAAAGAAGGCATCAAAGCCGTCTGCGGATAACATGGCGGCCAAACAGGATGATCCGGTGATCCCGGCAAAGGACGCCCCCAAAAAAGCCGAAGACGTTGCTACCAGCGATCAAAGCATGCCGTCGGTCAAAAATGGTGATGCCGCGGTTCAGCGCCGCCAGGTGATCAGCGATCTGTTTCAGCGCGGTCTTGCTGCCCATCAGGCCGGCCAGATTGATGATGCCATACGTCTTTACAGCACGGCCCTGCGCCAGAACCCCAATCAACCGGATGTGTGGAACAACCTTGGTGTGGCGCTTCGTCGCAGCAAGAAGTTCGAGGCAGCCCTGATTGCCTATCGACGGGCCGCAGACTTGCGCCCCGGCAATGCCGGCTTGTGGTCGAATATGGGCAATTGCCTGCGCGAAATGATGCGCTTTGACGAGGCGCTCGTTGCGCACAAGAAGGCGCTTGAACTTGATGACACGGTGAAGTCGCATACGTTTAATACCGGCCTTGTGTATCGGGATATGAACCGCTTTGAAGAGGCGCTTGACTATTTCGAGCGTGCGCTTGCGATTGACCCCGATTATGTCGATGCCAACTGGGACAAGTCATTGGCGCATCTTGCGCTTGGCAACTATGCCGAAGGTTGGGCGGGGTATGAGACGCGCCGCAAACTTGCCGATAATCCGATCCGGCCGCTTGAAACTGCCCCTGAATGGGATGGCAAAGCCGATCTTCGCGGCAAACGCATTTTGCTGCGCGCCGAGCAGGGCTTTGGCGACATGATCCAGTTTGCCCGTTTTGTGCCGCTGGTGGCGCAAAAGGCCGCACATGTGATCCTTGAATGCCGCAAGGAACTGATCCCGATCATGAAGACCGTTTCGGGTGTTGGCACTGTTGTGGAAAAGGGTCGGGCTCTTCCGGAATTTGATGTGCATGTGCCGCTTTTAAGTCTGCCGCATGTGATGGGCATCGGATCCAAAGAGCTTCAGAAAATCTCGACTGATAGCTACATCTCCGCGCCGCAGGGCAAACGTGCGCGATTGGCACCGCCGCCGGGCACGGTGCTTAAGGTCGGGCTGATCTGGGCGGGCAAGCTTAACCCGCGGGATCGCTCCTGCCCGCTTGAAACCATGCTGCCGATTTTGTCGGCCAAGGGGGCGGCATTTTACAGCTTCCAGATTGATGATCGTCGGGCGGATATCGACAAGCTTGGCCTGCATGCCTTTGTTACCGATCTTGGCGATCACATTCATGATTTTGGCGACAGTGCCGCATTGATGCAGGCGATGGATCTGGTGATCACGATTGACAGCTCACCCGCCCATTTGGCAGGCGCGCTTGGCGTGCCGGTCTGGATGTTGCAGCTTTACACCACTGACTGGCGCTGGATGGTGCATCGGGCCGATAGCCCATGGTACCCGACCTTGCGGATCTATCGACAGGATAAACCCGGCGACTGGTCATCGGCGATCCAGAAACTCGGCAGTGATTTTTCAACCCTGCTGCAAGCGCGGATGAACGCGCAGTAATAACGCTGCCAGCGAATACTTGCCTTCGGGCCCAACAGGGCGTAGTTAAGCGGCTTAATTTTGTGGAATGCGGGTCTGGATGGTGACGCCTTTAGGTAATCTCCGGGGCACATTCATTTGGCGAACCGATCTGGCGCAGGAGAATTCTTGTGAGCGAAGCTGCTTATAACAAAGGTTTCCCGGTTTCCTGGGAACAGATGCATCGCGATGCCCGTGCACTTGCATGGCGACTGTTGGAAAAAGGCCCGTTCAAGGGAATCGTGGCAATCACCCGTGGCGGTCTTGTGCCGGCGGCGATCATTGCCCGCGAACTTGATATTCGCCTGATTGATACGGTGTGCGTACGCAGCTACTCTGACAAGACGCGTGGCGATCTGGAATGGCTGAAAGACATCAAGGGTGACGGCACCGATATGCTGATCATTGATGATCTGGTCGATACCGGCAAAACCGCCAAGGCTGTGCGCGAAAAACTGCCGCATGCGCATTTCGCAACGGTTTATGCCAAGCCGCTTGGCCGTGAAATCGTTGACAGCTTCGTGACCGAAGTCTCCCAGGATACCTGGATTTACTTCCCCTGGGACATGGAACTGTCGGTCAACGCCCCGATCTCTGAACGCGTTCGTTAATCGACCTGGGGAAACCAACCGTATCCCTTGTAAGGCCGATTGCCAGACAAGGAGATTTCAGGATGACCCAATATTTACGCCCGGACTTCCGTCGCCAGTTGCAGAACGCACGCCGATGGGCCGGGCGTTTGTGTTTGGGGGCCGTCTCTGCGGTGGCTGTGACCGCACTAAGTATCTCCACACAGGCCCAGCAGGTTTCCGAACGGGTGGCGCGCGTTCAATCGATGCTAACGGCTGAAAGCGGATATCGGCTTTCGGTGTTTGCCGAGGTCAGCAACGCCCGGACGATTGCGGTCGCCCCGGAGCTTAACGGCGCTTTTGTCGGGACGCGCGGACCAAACCTTTATTTTGTGCGTGACCAGGATGGCGATGGCGCTGCCGAGGATGTCAATCTGATTGCAGATGACTTCAAGCTGGCCAACGGGATTGCCTATAAACCCGGAACCTTGTTTGTCGCCGATCAACACCGCATCGTGTCCTATGATCTTGCCAATTTTGATGGCGAAAGCCTTGGTCGCCCGCGGATCCTGTTTACCAATCTGCCCGATGAGCGCCATCATGGTTGGCGCTATGCCGCGTTGTCACCGGATGGCGACCGCCTGTTTGTTGCGGTCGGGGCGCCGTGCAATATCTGCAAGGTCAGCGGCCTTGAAGGCACGATCATTTCCATCCCGGTCAATGGTGGGGCACCGGACATTTATGCCAGTGGCATTCGCAACTCTGTCGGGCTGAGCTTCCATCCGGAAACGGACGAGCTTTGGTTTACCGATAATGGCGGCGATATGCTGGGCGATAATATCCCGCGTGAGGAACTTAATCTTGCCAGCCAGTCTGGCCAGTTCTATGGCTATCCCTGGTATGCGGGGAATGACACCAGAAGCCCGCAATTTTCCGATGAAACGGTGCCAAAGGAAGTCACTTTCCCGGAATTTACCTTTAATGCCCACAATGCGCCGCTTGGCTTCACCTTTGATGGCGGGGATGCGCTGGTGGCGCTGCATGGATCCTGGAACCGCACAATTCCCGATGGGTACGAGGTGGTCCGGGTCGAATTCATCAATGGCAAACCGGTAACAGAAAACCCGTTCCTTGTTGGTTTCCTGCGCAGCAATGGCGAAGTAATCGGGCGGCCGGTCGATGTGAAGCACTATGTCGACGGATCAATCCTGATTTCTGATGACCATGCCAGTGCGATCTGGCGCATGGTGCCGGAAGGCTAAAGTTTTCCGGTATTTGGCCGGGCAATTAATTGGATGGATCTGGATGGGACCGGCTTGCGTTGATCGGAAAAGCGGGCTATAAATCGCGCGCTTCGCGGGTGTAGTTCAATGGTAGAACGGCAGCTTCCCAAGCTGCATACGAGGGTTCGATTCCCTTCACCCGCTCCAAGCTTTTTCCCGCAGACATCATTACATCCGGTCCGGCGCACAGACGCCCGTATTTTGGCATGCGCGATTGCAGGCTGCGGCATCATCACCGGCATGTTCATTATGACCTTTGTCACCACCGGGACAACAGGCAACCAACCGATCGCGCAGACGGTTTCGGGCGCGCTGCACGCGTGACTTCACCGTGGGGAGGGCAATGGCATTGCGGGTGGCAAAGTCGGTTTGCCGTGTGCCGTTAATGTCGATTTCTTCAAGTACGGTCTGGTCGGTTTCGCTCAATCGGCCAATGAAGCCCATCACGCAGTCATGCAAACCGGGTTTGTCGTGCGGCTCGTCATGGTTCAACAGGGTCGGATCGGTATTAAGGGCCTGAAGTGCGGTATGTTCGCGCCCCTGTCGTCGATAGAAGTCCGCCACCTTGCTGCGTGCGACGGCATAAATCCAAGCAGACGGATTGGATGCCAACCGAAGATCTGATTTTTTGCGGATAATCGTTTCAAGGATGTCGGCAACAATATCGTCGACCGCGTCCTGGGGCAGGCGGTGATAAACGAAACTGCGCAGGCCTTTTTGCAAGGCCTGCCAGTCTGAAGTTGTGTGATGTGTCGATGCAAACTTCATGGTTCTTTACGCGCAGCACACCTGATCTGGTTGCAATTCCTTGCCCGGTTGTTGGCCACAACAGCCAGCCCCCGACGTTTGTTGATCGCCAGACTGGTCATGTGGCGCATCGTCAAGGATACGATACCACTCCCAGTCAAGTTCGTCTGGTCCTGTTGCCCAGAACTTGGACTGCTTTGCGTGACAACATCCGGTTTCAGAAACGTCGCTGGTGACAAGATTACTTTGATGCAGACGGGCTGAGGCGGTTTCAAACGCCTGTTCGCTGAGACATTCGACACCGATATGGTTCAGGTTTTCGGTTGCTGCCGGGTGTTCGAACAAAACCAGCTTAAGCGGCGGGTTTTCAATTTCGAAATTGGCATATCCCGACCGTTGTTTGTGCACCGGGCTTGCGAACATTTCACTGTAAAACGCAATGGCACGGTCAAGGTTTTTCACATTCAAGGCAAGTTGCAGGCGCATCTTATTCTCCTGTTTGATCGAAGCGATAAACAGGAAGACGCGCGAAGACGCCAAAAGATGCACCTGCCACCAAAAAGGGGCCGGTTACGGTGAAGGTGGCAGATAGTTCAGGCTCATGTCCCGCGCCTCTTCGTCGCTACAGATCTTGGTATCTGAGGCAAAATCGGCAAAGCGCGGATCAAGGGTACTGATGTAATTGCCCGCGCCGTCAGCAATAAACAGGCAGCGTCCGGTTTCACCTTCAAGCCGTTTACCCGCCCGCCAGTCAGACGGGGCAATCATATCGCCACCATGGATGCCGATGCCGGCATTGTCGGCATCGCGTGACAGCCGGTCATAGCGATGGGAATAGCCCTCAATCGGCAGCGCTTCGCCGTCGCTGATCATTGCCGCCGCCACGTCACGTTCGCCGATCCCGCATTCGACGATGGGGAAATCATCGGCCTTGCCCGCGCGTTCCTGATCACCGGGCCAGCAATGGACATCAAACGGCGCCATGGCGAAATATTTGCGCAATTGCATGGCCGAAGACATGCCGCAGTCCCAGAAACTGCCGTTATGCAGGCATTGCTGACCGAGTTCCGGGGCGTCCATGCCCGCGATATCAAGCACCTGACCGGCAATCATGATGGTATCGCCGTCAATGACCTGAACATCGCGGCCTCTGGCTTCCAGCCCGGCTGGATCAGCAAGTTGGGGCGTGTTGTCTTGCGACGCGGTGTCAGCCGCACGGACCGGTGCGCTGTGCCAGTGAAGGCCAATGGCAATCAGGGCCGGGATGGCAAGAAGGATGATCAGGCGGGTAACGCGTTTCACACTGGCCTCAAAGATCTGCGGGGTGAGTATTTGGCAAGAATGACACAACGGTCATGGCAAAAGAACAAGCAAAAAGAACGGCAAAATGATGACGCCTGTGTCGGGTGGGTAGCGGGCAGCGGGAATTGCCATCAATGGTGTCATGCACAATAACCGGATGCATCAATTGTCAATTGGCGCTACAAGCGGGTTTGTCTTTTGCTGTCAGGGAAGCTTGCTTGTTCCGTCTGCAACCCATCTTTTTCGTTGTCGGGGTTATGGTCATTATCATCGGTATATCGATGATGGTGCCTGCTGCTGTTGATCTTGCATATGGCAATCCGGACTGGAAAATTTTTGCCCAAGCCTCGATCACGACCATCGGGCTTGGCGGTATGGCGTGTCTTGCCTGCCGGTCGGATATCGGCCCGCGTGTGACAGCACGTCAGGGCTATGTCCTGACGGTGGTGTCATGGATTGCGATTAGCCTGACCGGGTCCTTGCCGCTTTGGTATTCATCGCTTGAAATCAGTTTCTGTGATGCGGTGTTTGAAACCGTATCGGGCCTGACGACGACCGGATCAACAATCCTGTCGGGATTGGATGAACTGCCGCCGGGATTACTGATCTGGCGATCGATCATGCAATGGCTGGGCGGGATCGGGATCATTGTGACCGCCCTTGCCCTTTTGCCGATGATGCGGGTTGGCGGCATGCAGCTTTTCCAGATGGAAAGTTCGGATCGATCCGAAAAACTCAGTGGTCGCATGCGTGATATGTGCCTGCAGATCGTGATGATCTATTCGGTTCTGACCCTGGTGTGCATTGTGCTGTATCGCATCTTTGGCATGGGATGGTTTGATGCGATCAATTACGGCATGACGACGCTGTCTACTGGCGGCTATGCCACCTCGGACCTTTCATTTGCCAAGTTTGACACCAGCCTGTCGCTGCACTGGGTTGCCATCCTGTTCATGTTTTTCGGTGGGTTGCCGTTTACCGCCTATGCGGTCTTTCTGCGCAAACGCGCGATCAAGGCCGTGATCGGCAATCAGCAAATCAAATTGTTCTGCCTGATCATTGCAGGTTTCACATTTTTGCTGACGCTGCGGCTGTTGCAGATTTCAGATGACGGCTTCTTCCGGTCGCTGACCATGGCGGCGTTCAACCTTGTATCGGTGATTACGACCACAGGTTATGCATCGGGGGATTACCTGTTGTGGGGCCCGGCCGCGGTCATGCTGTTTTTCTTTGCGACCTTTATCGGCGGTTGTTCGGGATCAACATCGGGCGGGTTCAAGATGTTTCGCCTGTATGTCGTGTTTACCGGGCTTCGTGCCCATTTCATGCGCCTGCGCAGCCCATCAGCCGTGGTGGTCAGCCGCATTGATCGCCACGAAATTACATCCGACATCTATAACGCCGTGACGGTCTATGTCTTCCTTTTGACCATCAGCTATATCGCGGTGACGATTGCCCTTGGCTTGACGGGGCTTGATCTGATTACCTCGATGAGTGCGGCGGCAACTGCACTTGCCAATGTCGGGCCGGGGCTTGGCAATATCATCGGACCGGCGGGCAATTTCCAGTCTTTGCCGGATTCCGCAAAGTGGATTTTGGATGTTGCCATGGTTCTGGGCCGGCTTGAGTTCGAGACGCTTCTTGTGTTGCTGATGCCGTCCTTCTGGCGCGACTGATCCCTGATTTTCATTTTGTCGATTGTTGGTGTCGGTCTGTGACGGTTGCCACAGACCGCAGGTTTACTTTGCGTCATTTTCGCGCCGTGTATAAGTTTGTAGCGTTAATAACAAACACACAAACAGTGGACACGGACATGAAACTGCAGAAAACGATCACGACCAAAATCGCCGGGGCCCTTGCGGTCCTTTTCCTGGCTGGTGCTGTTTCCGCATGCTCGCCCGAGGTAGGCAGCGAGGAATGGTGTAATGACCTTAAGGAAAAGCCGAAAGGCGACTGGACGGCAAACGAGGCGACCGATTTCGCCAAACATTGCCTGATGTGATCAGTGCATTCGCCTGATCGGACGGTAAAACGATCAGCCGATTCTCTTTCATAGTCTGGATATGTCGTCTTTATGGCGGCTAAATCCGCCCTTTGACGTCTGCTTGGCGGTGGTACTGTTGAAGGGCGGATTTTTTATGTCCGCGCGTTTAAAATCGCCATGGAACAATCTGTTGTCCGGTGCGTTTTTACCCAATCAGAACCGCGCATGAATGCAATGCAGCAAGGTACATTTGCGTTACCTTGATTAATCCTTATAATGCGCGGCCCGCGAATGATCGCGGCAGTCGAATATGACAACAAATTTATTGCGAGGTTAGACAACTATTATGAGTGCCGAAAATCTCCATGTCGGTGTCATTGGCGCAACCGGTGCGGTTGGCGTCGAGCTGATCAATGTAATGTTTGATCGCAAGTTCCCTGTGGGTGAACTCACCCTGTTCGCGTCAGAGCGTTCAGCGGGCAAGACCGTGGAGACTAAATTCGGCACTAAGACCGTCGCACTGTTTTCTGTTGAAGAAGCCAAGCAGTGCGACATTGTCTTCCTTGCTGTTTCCGGTGATTTCGCCAAGGAATATGCGCCCAAGATTGCCGAAGGCGCGCTGGTGATTGATAACTCCTCGGCGTTCCGTCTGAATGACGATGTTCCGCTGATCGTGCCGGAAATCAATGGTCACCTTGCCAAAACGGCAAAACTGATCGCGAACCCGAACTGCACCACGGCGATTGCCGCAGTTGCCCTTTGGCCGCTGCATCAGGCCTTTGGTCTGAAGAAAGTGATCGTGTCGACCTATCAGGCCGCATCGGGTGCCGGTCAGCCGGGCATGAACGAACTGCGCGAGGGTCTGGCGGCTGGTCTTGCTGGCAAGCCGGTCCCGGCAGAGGTGTTTTCATCGCCGCTTGCGTTTAACGTGATCCCGCATATCGATACTTTCCAGGACAACGGTTACACCCGTGAAGAAATGAAAGTAACCTGGGAAACGCGTAAAATCTTTGGCGCGCCAGACCTTCCGGTATCGTGCACTGCGGTTCGTATTCCGACCGAACGTACCCATTCCGAGGCCATCGTGGTTGAAACCGAAAAGGTTGTTACCCCGGAGGCGGCCCGTGAAGTGCTGGCAAAGGCCAAGGGTGTCAAACTTGTCGATGATCCGGCAAACAACAAATACCCGATGCCGCTGACCGCGACCGAACAGTATGATGTCGAAGTTGGCCGTATTCGTACCAACCTGATCTTTGGTGATCATGGTCTGGAACTGTTTGTTGCCGGTGACCAGTTGCTTAAGGGTGCTGCGCTTAACGCGGTTCAGATCGCCGAGGCATCTATCGCCGACTGATCGCGTACCGAAGCGAATTAAACAAAAAAAACACCCCCGGCAGACTATTCTGCCGGGGGTGTTTTGTATCTGGTCGCGGCCTGACCGATCAGGACAGGGAGATGTGATCGCGGCCGGATGCCTTGGCGGTATAAAGCGCGTTATCAACGCGGGCCATCAAGGTATCAAGATCCTCGCCATCGCGATACTCGGTGATGCCGGCACTGATGGTGACCGGAATATGATCACGCCCGAAACGGACCGGTGCATTGCGGACAGAGTCGGCAAGTTCGCGAGCCTTTGTCATGGCTTCCTTGCGATCTTTTCCGGGGAATAGAACAACAAATTCATCCCCGCCCCAGCGACAGATTACGTCGGAGTCCTGCACATTCTGGCGGACCATGGTCAGAACTTCGCGAAGTGCGGCGTCGCCGCCCGGATGGCCATAGCCATCGTTGATTGCCTTGAAGCCATCAACATCAAAACACATCACCGACAGGGGCGCCTTTTGGCGCTTTGAGGTCTGAACCGCCTGATCAAAGATCATGTCAAAGATCTGACGGTTAAATGTGCCGGTCAGTTTGTCACGCGATGCCAGTTCTTCGAGGCGCTTCTGATAATTGCGCACGGTCAGGAAGGCGATCAGCCCGACCACAATCGTGATCAGCAACGAAATCGCGATATTGATGAAAAGCGTGTTCTGAAGACGCGCATCAGATGAATAGTCACTTTGTTCAACAATGAGAAGCCAGCCGAATTCAGGCACCAGGCGGCTGTTGACGAAATAGGTGTGACCGCCATGTTCGTAACTGATCGATGCGCCGGGCGAGGTCAGGATTTTGGTGGATTGGGTACGCATGCCCGGCCGTTCCTGAAGGCTGTGGGCATCGCCAAAGCCGCTACCGCGTAGCGTGACGTGGCCTTCGGTATCGATGAAATAGATCGTCCGGCCATAGCGTGCCTGATAGGTTTCGATCAGATTGGTAACCGAACTGACGGCAAGACCCACACCGGTAATGCCGATGACATTGCCGTCATAATCACGCACCTGATAATTGACAAAGATCGACAAGCGCGACCGATCAACCGTGTCATGGTCGATATTGATTTCGTAAGGTTGCTTCCCGTCGCGCGCACGGAAATACCAGCCATCGGCCGGGTCATCTTCGCTGACCTGTTTGATCACGCCGGTCGGGTGATAATAGTTCCGGGTCTCTTCAGAGATGAAATAGGCCGTGATCGTATCGTAGCGCGACTGAATTTCGGCGAGGTACTTGGTGATCCGTTCCGGATCAGTTTCGCCGGAAAGGGCCCAGTCGCGAAAGAACGTATCATGCGCCATCAACGAGGAAATAAAGATCGGCTGCAGCAGATCGCGCTGGATCTCGGAATAGATATTGTCGCTGGTCAGCGGAAGCGTGCTTTCGGAAATCTGTTCTTCAAGAGAATCCCGGGCGACATAGAAGCTTACAAAACTCGTGGTCAGAAACCCGACCGCCAGCAGAACGCACAGAATGATCGCGAAGTATAATTTCTTTCCCCACACGGGAAGCTCCCCAAGGATAGTCACAAGGCAGGCACCGATGATTGAGCTCATCGTTTTTGATCCGGCTAATCTAAGGGAAACTCCCTTATGTTGCATCACACAAAATCAAAGTCAGGCAGGTTTACTGCCTTTGAGCGAAATCCAGAGAAGAAATAAAACCTGATAACTCGGTGGAATTCATTTTTGCGATAAATGCAGGGCACTGAAATCATTGAATAGTTTGCGTAAACTGCAAGAGATTTAATTATGCGCCCGACGACCTGCTGGCGCGTTCCCATAAAATGACGAACGTTCATTAATTTACTAATTTAGCCATAGGATGTGCGTCGGATTTTCTAAAACACAGCCAAAAACAGATGTGACAGCCGCGTAAAATGGCTGGACATTGTGGCCCCATATGCCAAGAATTTCGCTGCTTGTGATGAAGGGGGTACATGCAGACCGAATTTTCGGGTATGCAGTGGCTTCCGAAAACAGAACATCAGACGCACTATATGCCGTTTGTCCGGGGGGATTTCGCGGTGTATGTGCCAAGAGGCGCTTCATTGATCGATTTCCGTCCCATTCTTTTCATCGTCGGCATTTTGCTCTGTACGTTGTCGATTGGCATGTTCATTCCGGCGTTGGTCGACCTTTACTACGGGCAGCGTGACTGGATCGTGTTCTCAGCGGCGTCCTTTGTGTCGCTGTTTGTCGGCGGGGCATTGATCATGATGAACCGCATGGACAATCTTAAGATCAATTCACGCCAGGCGTTTATCCTGACCACGCTGAGCTGGCTGGTTCTGACGGCGGCATCGGCGCTGCCATTTGCCTTTTCCGATCTTGATATGTCCTATACAGACGCGTTTTTCGAAGCGATGTCAGGCATTTCCACCACCGGATCGACCGTGATTGTCGGCCTTGATAGTGCGCCGCAGGGGATCTTGCTGTGGCGGGCACTGTTGCAGTGGCTTGGCGGGATCGGGATTATCGTGATGGCGATTGCCGTCATGCCGATGCTGCGCGTTGGCGGGATGCAGCTGTTCCGCATGGAAAACTCCGACAAATCGGACAAGGCGTTCCCGCGCGCAACCCAGATTGCGATGGGTATCGCGATGCTGTATCTGAGCTTCACGGGCCTTTGGGCGATTATGCTGTGGTCGGCCGGCATGACGCCATTTGATGCGATTGCGCATGCCATGACGACGATTGCGACCGGCGGATTTTCGACCAAGGATGCGTCGATCGGGCATTATGACAGTGCGACGATTGATGTGATCATCACCCTTGGCATGGCGACGGGGGCGTTGCCGTTTATTTTGTAT
This sequence comes from Thalassospira profundimaris WP0211, assembly GCF_000300275.1. Classification (GTDB taxonomy): domain Bacteria; phylum Pseudomonadota; class Alphaproteobacteria; order Rhodospirillales; family Thalassospiraceae; genus Thalassospira; species Thalassospira profundimaris. Next base: position 893,760 of record NZ_AMRN01000001.1, read on the forward strand.
CTGCAGATGCTGCGCGGACAGGGTCGGGCCTTGTTCCGCGACAGTCAGGTGCGCTGGTTTATCACAATTGCGGTTTCCATCGTTGTCGGCCTCGCGCTTTGGCATTCGGAAACCAACAATGTCGATTTCCTTTATGCGCTGCGCTTTACGTCCTTCAATATTGTTTCGGTGATGACCGGTACGGGATATGCCACCACCGATTACGGGCTTTGGGGCCCGTTTGCGGTGACGGTCTTCTTCTTTGTCATGTTTATTGGCGGCTGTGCGGGATCGACAACCTGCGGGGTGAAGATCTTCCGCCTTCAGGTTCTGTATGAAATCGCCAAGATCCAGCTTTCGCACATGCTGCGTCCACATGGCGTTTTCATTGCCTATTACAACCGCAAACCGCTTTCGGAAGATGTTACGGAATCGGTTCTGAGCTTCTTCTTCCTGTTTGTGTTCTGCTTTGTGGTTCTGGCCGCAGCACTTGGCGCGATGGGGCTTGATTTTATCACCGCAGTCTCGAGTGCCGGCACAGCGATTGCCAATGTCGGACCGGGACTGGGCCCGATTGTCGGTCCGTCGGGCAACTTTGCGACCCTGCCGGACGGGGCGAAGTGGCTGATGTCGATTGGCATGCTGATCGGCCGTCTTGAAGTGTTTACCGTGTTGGTTCTGCTGTTCCCGGCCTTCTGGCGCGACTGATCGAAACCCAGGATATTTATCACCGAATTTTCCGGCACCCGCAGGTGATGCTTGCGGGTGTTTTTTTGTCTTATTGACAGAATAGGACAATTGACCTAATTTCGGGGTTGGGACATTTGTCCTAATTCTTGGTCGATCGGGCGGCATATCGGAAAATGGCAGCAGAAACACGAGAACGGATTGTCGAGGCAGCAGACCTGCTGTTTTACCAGCACGGGTTCGAGGCAACATCGTTTGCCGATATCGCAGCCACCGTCGGCATATCGCGCGGCAACTTTTACCACCACTTCAAGACCAAGGATGACATCCTTGATGGTGTGATCAATCGCCGCCTTGCCAATACCGAGCAGATGCTTGATCGCTGGGAAATTGCCGGATCAGACCCGGCGGAGCGTATTCGAAGTTTCATCCATATCCTGATCGTCAATGGCGAGAAAATCCGAAAATACGGCTGCCCGGTGGGTACGTTGTCGTCAGAACTGGCGAAACTGAACCACGCGGCAAAAAGCGATGCCGCGGCGCTGTTTACCCTGTTTCGCAGTTGGTTGTGCCGTCAGTTCGAACGGTTGGGTTTTGGCGACAAATCCGATGAATTGGCCATGCATATCCTTGGCCGAAGTCAAGGTGTGGCGACCCTTGCCAATGCGTTTGATGATGACCGGTTCTTGCATCATGAGGTCGATCTGATGTGCGCCTGGTTGGACGATCAGATTGCCGATCTTGCCCGCAAAAAATAATCCAGACAGGGAGTAGACGATGTTTGCGATCTTTTTAAAATTTGCCGAAAACCGCCCAAAGGCCCCGGAATTCGTGGACGCGCACAAAGCGTGGATCAAGCAGGGCTTTGATGATGGTGTTTTTCTGATGGTCGGCAGCCTGCAACCCAATATGGGCGGTGCGGTTCTGGCCCATGGTGTGTCACGCGACGAGATTGAAACCCGCGTGAACGAAGATCCGTTCGTTGTCGAAGGGATCGTTAGCGCCGAGATTCTGGAAATCTCGCCCGCGCGTGCCGATCAACGTCTTGATTTCCTGATGGCCTGAGCAATGAGCAAAACAACAATCGGAACGGATGGAAAATGCCGGTGCGCCTGGTGTGATGCGGCGCCGGAATTTAACGCCTATCATGACACGGAATGGGGTTTTCCGGTGACCGATGACATCCGGCTGTTTGAGAAAATCTGTCTTGAGGGATTCCAGTCGGGATTAAGCTGGCGCACGATCCTGACCAAGCGCGAAAATTTCCGCAAAGCCTTTGCCGGTTTTGATTTTCACAAGGTCGCGCAGTTTGATGATGCGGATGTCAAACGACTGCTTGGTGATGCCGGGATCATCCGCCATCGCGGCAAGATCGAGGCATCCATTAACAATGCCAAACGGGCCTGCGAGATGGTGGCCGAGGAAGGGTCACTTGCCGCCTATTTCTGGCGGTTTGAACCGAAACCGGATGAAGTGGACCCGCCACAATCGATGTCGACGTCGCCGACGTCCGTTGCCCTTTCCAAGGATCTCAAAAAACGCGGTTGGAAGTTCGTCGGACCGACCACGGTGTTTGCGTTCATGCAGGCGATGGGCTTGATCAATGATCACGCGCAAGGATGCTTTTTGCGCCAACAGATTGACGACATGCGTGCCTCATTGGTCCGCCCAAGCTGATGTGATGTCAAAAAAACACCCCTTGTCCAAATCTGGACAAGGGGTTTTGAGGGCGGGGACCGTTTCAGATCCCCTGATGATAATCCGGCAAGGATTATGGGGTCTTCGACATGCGGTCTCACTTGAGGTGCCAACGTCAAGGGAGGGTGCAACAGGGGTAGGAAGGCTTCAAAAGAATACGGTGCACACTCAAGCGAGTTTGGCGATACCGAACTTTGGGTCAGGAGCGGATCGGGGATCGGGATCAAGTCCGGCATCGCCATAACCCAAGGTCGCAAATGCTGATCAAAAGATAAAATCGAATATAAAATAAAAATAGATAGAAAAAATCTATCGATCAGATGCGCTGCAGCACATGAATGCCGCGAAATCAGTTACCAAGTGGCAATTTGACTGTGAAAACAGCACCATCCGGCCCTGTTGCAGTGAGGCGAAGTTCACCGTTATGGGTGCTGATCAGTTCGCGTGCGATGGCAAGGCCAAGTCCGGTGCCGCCTTGCCGCCCGCTGCCGGCAAACGGGACGAACAGGTTCTTGATTGCCTTTTCGGGCAATCCCGGCCCGTTGTCGGCTATGAAAACTTCAATAGAGCGGCGGGGTCTTGCCGATTCGTCACCCTTTTCAGGTTCGGTTTGAATTTTGTGACTGAGGGTGACGGTGGTCGCCCCGGCCTCCAGCGGGTTGCGCATCAGGTTGCTGAAGGCGCGAAACAGCATGTCATAGTCGGCTTCAAGCATGACATCGTCAGGCAGGTCGATCTCAATGCGCGCCGGGCAGGGTTCAATGGCCGCAGGTGCTTCACCCATGCCGCCATCAAGCAACGGTTCGCATTTTTGCAGCAAGATCTGATCGCGGATTTCCTCGATCAGTTCAATCAGGGTGAAGGTTGCCAGATCGCGCGGCGGCGGGGTTTCGCGGGCAAAGGACAGGGTTTGTTCGCTGATATAAACCGCACGTTCCATCGATGACAACAGGCGCGGCACCACGGCACGGACTTCGTCATCTTCACTTTTTGCAAGCTGTTCTGTCATCAGCATCGAGGTCGCCAGTGCATTACGCAGATCATGGCTGATTTTGGTGGCGGCCGTGCCAAGGGCAGCAAGTCGGCGACGCTGATTGAGCATCGCCTGAATGTCTTGCTGCATCATGGCGAGTTCCTGGCGGGCAACACCAATTTCATCATCACGTTCGCCCGGATTGATCAGCGATGCCTTGTCCTGCGGATCTTCGCGAAAACGGATCATATCGCTGGTCAGGGTGCGCATCGGGCGCACCAACAACCGGTTGAGCGCGAAATAGACAAGCCCGGCTGTAAAGAACGAAATCATGAGTGACAGGCCAAACACCCGCCAACCGAAATTACGCATCGCCTCGGTCAGGCGGTCTTCATGCACAAGGACTTCGATCTCGAAATCCGGCGCCATGGAGGGCATGCCGACCACGCGCAATACCCGGTTTTCGGTCTGGGAAAGTGTTGCCAGCCCCTCCATCAAGGCCATCGGGATCGAGAAATCGCTCAGATTGACGTCCTTGTCGACCTTGGCTGGCATATCATCGCGTTGTAGCAGCAATTTACGATCTTCGCGGCGCAGGATGACCGCCTCGATCCCGGCATTGGACAGAAGTTCGCGTTCAAGATCATCGGGGATCATTTGATCGGGGGTGGCCTCAAGGGCAAGCGCCGCAAGGTAGCCTGAATCAAGGTGTGCCTTTAACCAGTCAATCCGAAAGCGCGCGACGGAGGGGGCAAAGACAAACACCTCGGCAAGCATCACAAAGCTTACCGTCAGCACCAGAAGGCGCGCGGAAAGCGATTTGGCCCATGGGGGCAATTTCAGATGCCGGTTATTCATTAAATGATGTTAGGCCGATAAAACGAAAAAAGTACAGCAATACAGATGCTTGTTTTCCTGCGCGATGGCAAGCAAGCCGCTTATGCGAACCTCAGCAGGAAACGTACAAGCTTGCGGGTTTTTTCGCCAAACAGGCTGGGCGTATACCAGGCCCCGGCGACGCGTTTGGAAAGTTCGCCCAGGGTCGGGTAAGGCGCGATCATGCCCGCAATCGCGCCGATCTTGATCTTCTTGCTGATGGCCAGTGACCAGACACCGATCAGTTCACCCGCCTGCCGTCCGACGATGGCAGCCCCCAGAATCCGGCCGTTTGGTTTGGTGATGACCTTGATGAAGCCTTCGGTTTCGACCTCTGCCCGGGCGCGGTCATTTTCGGCGTAATCCCAGGTCACAACGCGGATGTCATCGCCATATTGTTCGCGGGCAGCCTTTTCGGTCAGACCGACCTGTGCCAGTTCCGGGTTGGTGTAGGTCACCCATGGCACGGCACTGTGATCGACCTTGGCCGGAAGACGGAACAGCGCATTGCGAATGACGATGCCTGCGTCATATCCCGCCATATGGGTAAATTGCAGGCCGCCGTTGATATCGCCAATGGCAAAGACCTTTTTGTTTGATGTCCGCAATCGCGCATCGACGGAAATACCGCGGTCGGTAAATTCAATACCGGCATCCTTCAGGCCGAGATTCTCGACATTGGGTTTGCGTCCGGTTGCCAGCAACAGGTGGCTGCCCTCCAAGGTAATCTCGATACCCTGATGTTCGATCACGACCCTGATTTGGTCATTCACATCAAGGATTTCCTTGGTTTTTGCCCCTTCATAAAGGCTGATGCCATCGGCCTTGATGCGGTCGCGAACAACAGCCACCAGATCCGGATCGTCCTTGGGCAGGATGGTGCCCATTTCAATCACGGTGACCTTCGCACCCAACTGATGATGGGCCTGCGCCATTTCCAGACCAATGGGGCCGCCACCGATGATGATCAGATGTTCGGGGCGGACCCGATTTTCAAAAATGGTTTCATTGGTGAAATAGCAAACGGTCTCAAGCCCCGGGATCGGCGGTACGGCCGCACGCGATCCGGTGGCGATGACAAAGCGTTTGGCCTTGATTGTGGTGTCACCGGCAACGACTTCACCCGGACCGGCAAACCGGGCTTCGGCCTGAATGACGGTGCAGCCGAGTTCTTCGAACCGTTCGACCGAGTCATGGGGCGCGATGCCGGCGATCACGGAATGAACATGGTCTATTGCCCGGCCAAAGTCGATTTCCACCGGCCCGGTCGATACGCCAAACCGTGAAGCCCTGCGTGCATTTTCCGCGGCATGGCCAGCCGCCAGCAGGGCCTTGGACGGAACACAGCCGGTATTAAGGCAATCACCGCCCATCTTGCCCTTTTCAATCAGGACAACCTTTGCGCCCATCTGAACCGCACCGGCGGCAACGGAAAGGCCGCCGGATCCGGCCCCGATGACACAAATATCGGTCGTGATGATCTTATTCATCGGCGTTCGCCCCGATTTTACGTTTGCGCAATTTCTTATAGGCCACCGGCAAAAGCGCCAGCACGGCAAGCCCGATGATCGGGGTCAGAATACGGGGTTCAAAGATGATGCCAAGATCAGGTGTCTTGCCCTGATCAAACAGCGCGCCAAGACCATCCCCGATGGACGCATAAACAAAAGTGCCCGGAATGATGCCGATCATGGTGCCAAAGACAAAGGATCGCAGTTTGACGCCAAGAAGGGCCGGCACAAGATTGACCAGCCAGAACGGGAAGATCGGAATCAGGCGCAAAACCATCAGGTAGCTGAACGCGTTTTCAGCAAAGCCTTCTTCCATCCTGCGGACGGCGTTTCCGGCCTTGGCGCGCATCAGATCATAAAACGCATAGCGGGCTGCAAGGTAAACGATCGTCGCGCCAATGGTGGCGGAGACCACAACATAACTGGTAGCAAGAAACGCCCCGAACAGAAAGCCACCTGTGATGGTCAGGATTGACCCGATTGGCAGGGAAAGTGCGACTGAAACGACGTAAAGCCCCATAAAGACCAGAACGCTGGAAACCGGGTTATCGGCAACAAAGCCCTGCAACAGGTCGCGGTTTTCACGCAGGGACTCAAAAGACAGCAAATCCACAACGCCGCTGGCCCATGCAATGACAAGTCCGACAACCAGAACAATCACCGGCAAAAGCTTGCGCCATAGGGGCTTTGACGTGCCTTTGATTTCGCTATGGGTATCTGGTTTCTGGTCGGACAAGTGTGACGCCATTGAACTGGTTTTGGTCATTGATTTCAGGCTCTTGCAAGTCGTTCGTTCGGGTCGAAATGCATATCCCTGAAGATAGGATCGCATTATTTGACCCAACATTAGAGAGAAATTTCAAAACTTGCTTATGAACTGCCTTCACCATTGCGTGAGGGCAAATTGTACAAAGCCTGGCCGGATGGCTTAGGAACATGCGCAATAAACCTGAGGGAGTGGCGCTTGACGTAGGGGAAAACTGGACGTATCGTCTGCGCATCGTGGGATTTGTCGACCGGCTTGCGGCCACGTAAAAAATCGCTAAAGAGGGGTGCTATGGCTTCGGCCCTGACCCATTCATGCCGGTCAGGGTTTTTTTGTGTCCGGATTACGGTATGCATACATTCCGGGCATGTAGGAGCAAGACGATGACGACCGACAAAAAGGCTTCCAACAACTGGCGCGCGGCGACCCGATCCGTGCGTGGCGGTACAGCGCGCAGCGGATTCTGCGAGACCTCCGAAGCCATCTTTATGAATTCCGGCTATGTGTATGAAACTGCCGCCGAGGCAGAGGCCTCCTTTGATGGCAGCGGTCCGGAACGTTTTGTGTATTCGCGTTTCGCCAACCCGACCGTTGGTATGTTCGAAGAACGCCTCGCCCTGATCGAGGGCGCGCAATATTGCCGCGCGACGGCATCGGGTATGTCGGCTGTCTGGAATGCGTTGGCCGCCAGCACCAAGGCCGGTGGCCGCGTGGTTGGATCACGTGCGCTGTTCGGGTCGTGCGAATTTATCCTGACCACGCTTTTGCCGCGGTTTGGTGTTGAGACCGAACTGGTGGACGGCACGGACAAGGACGCCTGGGAGAAGGCACTTTCGAAACCGGCCGATGCGGTTTTCCTTGAAACACCGTCGAACCCGACCCTTGAGGTTATTGATATCGCCTTCATTTCCGAACTGGCGCACAAGGCCGGTGCCAAAGTGATTGTCGATAACGTCTTTGCCACACCGATCCTGCAAAAGCCTATGGAACTGGGGGCGGATATTGTCGTCTATTCCGCGACCAAGCATATCGATGGTCAGGGGCGCTGCCTTGGCGGGGCGATCCTGTTTAATGACAAGGAATGGCATGACGAACATCTGACCACCTTCCTGCGTCATACCGGGCCAAGCATGAGCCCGTTCAATGCCTGGGTTCTTCTTAAGGGGCTTGAGACACTTAGCCTGCGCGTGGATCAGCATATTCGCAATGCAACTGCATTGGCTGAGTTTCTTACGGAACAGCCGCAAGTGTCACGCGTTCTATATCCGGGGCTGAAAAGTCACCCGCAGCATGAACTGGCAATGAAGCAAATGTCTGGCCGTGGTGGTGGATTGATCGCAATCGAGCTTGCCGGTGGTAAGAAAGCAGCCTTCTCGTTGCTTGATAATCTCAAGCTGATTGATATTTCCAACAACCTTGGCGATGCAAAAAGCCTTGCAACCCATCCCTGGACCACCACGCATCAGCGTGTACCGGCCGAGGACAAGGTTGTAATGGGCATTACCGAGGGCATGCTGCGTCTATCTGTCGGTCTGGAAGATATTGATGACCTCAAGGAAGACCTGTTGGCGGCCCTTGCCGTTTAAAAGCATGGACCAACAGTAATCCTGACATCGATCCGGCCCGTACATTGTGCGGGCCTTTTCGTTTCCGATCCGGGGGATAATGCCAGTTTGTTTTGACTGCTGACTGGTACTTTCGGGAAGGATTGTCTACATAAAGGGTCCATCCATCGCATTCTTGGCTGATGCAAATTGACTGGAACACACTTGGCCCGGAGATATGCATGTATTCGACCGTAACCCACGACATCAAGGTATCGGTAAAGCCGATGTTCCTTGAGGACGAATCAGACCCGGACACCCATCGTTACATTTGGGCTTATCGCATCGAGATCGAGAATCTCGGCTCGAAAACTGTTCAGTTGCTTAACCGTCATTGGCGGATTACGGATTCGCGCGGCGAAACCCAGGAAGTCAAAGGCCCGGGTGTTGTCGGCGAACAGCCTGTTTTGGCATGTGGCGAAAGTTTCAACTACACCAGTGGCGCGCCACTGACCACGCCAAGCGGCTTCATGGTGGGCACTTTCGAAATGACGGATATGGACGGTAATCATTTTGATATTGCGATTCCAGCCTTTTCGCTGGACAGTCCGCATGGGCAACACACTGTGAACTGATCGCGTCAAAAAACAGTATCAGGTAGCGCGGGCCGTGAGCCCCACCAAGGCAGGTTCAATCCTGTAATAAAATGACAAAGGATTTGGTATGTGCAGCGAACATAACCCGGTGAAGCGTCCGACACGCGAAGAAGCAGAAGAAGCGGTTCGGACACTTCTGCGTTGGGCCGGGGATGATCCCGACCGCGAAGGTTTGCGCGGAACCCCTGACCGTGTGGCACGGTCTTATGGTGAATTCTTTGCTGGATATCAGCAGGACCCGGCCGAGATTCTGCGTCGGACATTCGAAGAAACCGACGGCTATGACGAAATGGTCGTTCTGCGCGACATTCGCGTCGAATCCTATTGCGAACATCACATGGTGCCGATCATTGGTGTGGCACATGTCGCCTATCTGCCGCGCCGCCGTGTTGTTGGCATTTCCAAACTGGCCCGCGTGGTCGAGGTCTATGCCAAACGCCTGCAGATTCAGGAAAAGATGACCGCACAGGTTGCCAACACCATTCAGGAAGAACTTGATCCACTTGGTGTGGCGGTGGTGATTGATGCCAATCACCAATGCATGAGCACCCGTGGCGTGCACAAGACCGGCGTATCAATGGTCACCAGCCGGATGCTTGGCGCATTCCGCGATGATCCGATCACGCGCCGCGAATTCTTTGCCATGATCGGTCGCTAAGACGCTGTCAGATGATCCAAAAAGAAAGGTCGCAGCACTAAAATGCTGCGACCTTTTTTGCGTCGGGACCGCAAATTCGCGCGATCTATTCCTTGAAATCGCTATGGCAGGATTTGCAGGTTTGCATCATTTCACCAAGTGATGCCTTGAAATCGTCTTCTGATCCGCCGGAAACTGCGACCGATTTAAGATCGCTGGCCTTGGCGTGCAGTTCGTTTGCCAGATTTGTGAATTTTGACCAGTCTTCCCAGATGTCTGACAGTGCTTCAGAAGGTTTGTCATTACTGCCTTCCGGGAAAAGGGCGGTAAAGGTTTCGCCGGAATGACCTTCGATAATCGTCGCGGCTTTCGCGACCTGATCCGGGTCGTAGGGCAATGCACCCTTCATCATCGGGACCATGATTTTGACCTGTTGGCCAATGGCCTTCATGCCTTCCATGCGTTCCTTGACAACACCGGTCGCCCCTTCGTGGGCGATGGCGGCGATGCTGACCGTCATGGTCAAGGCGATGGCGGCTCCTGCTAGTACTTTCAACTCTCTCTTCCCCATTCTAGGTGTGCCTAACTGATGGTATTTTGTGTTTGTTCACGTGCTTTAGTGCCCAAATCGGGCAAGGATATGGTCAACCGAACCGACATAATGGCCGCCAAACAGGCGAACATGGACCAGTAACGGATAAAGATTATACAAATCACGGCGTTCTTCAAAGAACCCCGGCTCTATCGGCAGTATTTCACCATACCGCGCGAAAAATTCCGGTGTCAGATCCCCAAACAACGTCCCAAAGGCCAGTTCGATTTCCCGATCGCCGTAATAGATCGCCGGGTCAATCAAGCCCGCAAGTTTGTCAGACTGACACAGGATATTGCCACCCCACAAGTCACCATGCAGCAGTACCGCCGTGCTCTGGTCTGGCAATAGATCACCAAGCCTGTCGATCAATCGGTCAACGCGTGCGGCCATACTACCCGGAAGCTTGCCTTCGCGATGTGCGTGTTGTGCCATATGGCGCAAACGGTGTTCGGCGAAGAACGTGATCCAGCTTTCCTCGGGTGTATTTGGTTGCGCCAGGCCGCCTATTAAAGTGTCAAAGCCAAGTCCGAACGTTTCGGACGTTACCTGATGCTGGCTTGCCAACTGTTCGGCAAGGTCGCGCTGCACATGTCCAGTCATTCGGTTGTCGTTGGCGATAAATGTCATCACCAGACAATTTGCGTCGGCATGGATGACCTCGGGACAGGGGATCGGCGAGTGCGTTTTGAAATAACGCAGCATTTCCGCTTCGATCAAAAGACCCGCATTATTTTGCGCATCATTTGTCGGGCTGTGCTTGATCACCAGTTGCTGCCCATCATCCAGATCGGCACGCATCACATTGGCAACGCACCCGCCGGAAAGTGGCACGACGGATCGCACCGACGCCCCGGCGTGACGTTTGATCAAATCTGCAAGCGCGCGTTTGTCCATAATCCTATCCGGGGGCTGGACTCCTAGATTTCGTGTTTTTCGCGGATGTGCGACAGTAGGTTGCTTGAGGCTTCCTCGATCATGTCAAACACATCGACAAACCCGTTGGCACCGCCGTAATAGGGATCGGGGACACTTTGTCCGGCCATCGACGGATGATAATCCAGAAACAGCTCAATACGGTGCTGATGGGTATTGGGTGCCTGGCGGCGCATATCGCGCAGATGCCCGTCATCCATGGCCAGAACATAGTCAAATTCGTGGTAGTCGGCAGGCCTGATCTTGCGGGATCGAATGTCGCTTAAATCAATGCCGCGACTTTTTGCCATTTCACGCGATCGCGGGTCGGGCAGTTCACCAACATGATAGGCCGACAGCCCACAGCTATCGACGCTGATATGGGCATCCAGTCCGGCGTCGCGAACCATCTTGCGGAAAACACCATCGGCCGTGGGCGAACGACATATATTTCCGGTGCAGACGAAAAGAACCTTGATCACGCTATCAATCCGTTTTGTCTGGAAAGGGGCAGGAGATGTTTTAAAAGTGACATGCCCGCACCTGGTCGGCAATGGCTTGTCGTTGCACTAGGTGATCTCCATCTCAGCGGATTTTTAAAAATCGCTACCAATGTAACAGCTTCGTGACATTTTGAATGTGACACTGACAGGTCGGTCATTAGTTTGTATGATCGCGCCAATTACCTTTAATTTGGCGCGTTTTGATGCAGGAATTTGTTTCTTTTGGTTTGCATGTTGCCCTGATCCGGCAACTGGCATGGTTGCCGCGGGGCTATGACCTTGTCCCGGGCGGGACGGTTGTCACTTCTGCCAAGCTGCGCAGCATCATGCTCGCACTGGAAGAGATCAATGGTCCGGCGGTGCTGGTGCGTCTTGGGCGGTATCTTGCCGCCAAGGAACAGGAACCGATCCTGACCATGTTGCGTCACTCGGCAACACCGTCGGTGATTGCAGATCGCTGGCGCCGGCTTGAAGGCTATTCCCACGCGCGTGCGCGCAGCGATTTTTCCGTTACCGGAAAATCCATGACCATCCATCGCGGGGTCGTGCGTGGTCAGCCACCGGCACGGGTGGAAAACCTGCTTTTGCTGGGGTTCCTGATCGGCTTGCTTGAGGCGGCCGGGGCCGAGAATATTGACGCCACCATCTTACCCAGCCACGGTCCGGCAGTGCGCGTGACTCGCAAGGGCCGCATTAGCGACAAACTGGCATTTTCCGGTCGTGGCCTTCGTTTTCGGATTAACTGGGGCAGCTTCGAACAGGTTTCGTCCTCCTATCCATTCATGGCCAATATGCCCGGTACCGCGCCCTCAATCGGGGCGCAGCGCCCGATCGTGCAACAACTTTGTACGGTGTTGGAACATGACATCGGGCGCAGTTGGACCATTGATGAAGTTGCTGCTGCGCTTGATACATCAGGGCGCACATTGCAGCGTCGCTTGCAACAGGCCAACAGCCGGTTTTCCGACCTTTTGCGTCTGGTGCGCGTACGCGAAGCCTGCCGGCTTTTATATGGCACCACCCTCTCGGTTGGAGAAATCGGGTTCTGGTGCGGCTTTACAGATAACGCGCATTTCTCACGCGATTTCAGACGTTTGATGGCGATGCCGCCCTCGGTCTACCGCGAGGCCAGCATCGGCCATGCCGGTTTGACCCGGGCGTGATGCCTGCTGACTCTGGAAATGGTCGCTGCGATCAACGTGCAACGCTTTGATCGCAGCGTGATTGACCTGCCCGGTTTCCTTGGGTATCAGCAGCGCCATGAATGATTTTGCTTAGATCATTGTGCCCCTTCGCATCCATGAGGCTGCCATGACTGACCCCATCCGTCCTGCAAACGAATATTCCGGTTTTCTGCCGCCGCGTTTTGACGATCGACCGGATGCCGATGATGTCTTGGTCAAAACATGGACCGTTGGGGACGCACTGACCGATCATAGCGTGCCGGAAATGCCAGCACCGCTGTCGCTGTTTTTTGATCTGGTTGCCCCGGCAGCGGGCCGGTCAAATGCGACCGGGTTTGCGATGTTGTGGCTTGATCGTCATCCGCATGAAGAACCGGGCTGGCGTCTGTCCATCGGCCATGTCGGCTCCGAGGATGATCTGGAATTGGCGGTGGCCAAGCCGTTGGCGCGCCTAGTTGATGCCCTGCCGATGGCCAATTTTGAATGCGAAAACTGGCACATGACCCGCCCGCTTTGGCGCAAACGCGCCGAACCGGTAAAGCTTGTTTTCTGGGGTGATTTTGCCAAGCATGCCCGCGCCATTCTTGGGCACAGTGATGCGGCATCATTTTATCAGCCACTTGGTGCGGGACTTCGGTCAGACAATGTCACAAGCATGCTGCCCTTGCTTGAAGATATGCTCGGTGATGCTTTCTTGCAAAACGGCATGGGGTTTGAAGATGCCTTGCACCTTGGTATTGCATTGGGGCGCGCACACCTGATCGAAAGCTGGATCGAAGCCGGTGGTTCGGAGAAGGAGTCCTATTTCCGGCCAATGAAAATCTGGCATCAGGCTTGGCTTGCCAACGCGTTGATTGATCCGGCGGTGGCAAGTCTTGCCATGTCGGGCAAACCGCCGATGCCGGCCCTTGATTTCGGGAATGACAGCACACCGGCATCGCGCCGTGCAGCCCTTGATGATGTTTCGTCCTGGCTGACGACCGTGTTCTTTAGTGATGAATATCCCGCCCTTCGCAATGCCTTTGTGGCCGGGGTGCAAAATGCCGTCTGGCTTGATCATGACCTGCAACAATATGTCCAGCCGCAACAACGCTCCGAGATCTTGCAAGGTCTGATGCCCTATTGCCGCTGGTTCCTGGCGATGGCGCTTTATAACCATCTGGGCAATCTGGCGGCGGGAACAGCGCGGGAGGATCAGGTCGCATTTTACGCGATCATGGTCGATGCCTTGCCGGAACTGGAACCGCTTGGCGACTTTGCCACCCAGCGCGATATCGAACAGCATATCATCCGGATTGATGCTGCGCGCGCCGCATCGGCATTCGACACATTGGTCCTGCCGTTCTGTGATCTTTTGATGCCTAAGCGCCAATTTGATGCCGCGCGTTCCTGATCACGTGCATGGCATGGATTAAAAAAAAGCGCCGCCGGGCGAAACCGGCGGCGCTTTTTTTTGTTGGCTGTCGATGCCTAGATCTGTTCGGGATGTTCCGGAATGTCGCGCGATGACACGATCAGGAACCGGATCGCCAGCCCGCTGACCGCGACAAGGCTTGCAATCGCAATCCCCCAGAACAGGCCGCGCACCCCCATCTCAAGAACGAATGACAGGTAATAGCCAACCGGGATCATGACAAAGATATAGGACACCAGATGCAAAATCGTTGGTGCCCATTTATCGCCAGCCCCGCGAAGCGCACTGATCGCGGCATTCTGTCCACCATCGGTCGGGAAAATGATCGGCATCAAAATCAGCACTGAAACCGTGGTGGCAAGCACCGCGACATCCTGGGTAAACAGATGCGCAACCGCATCGGGGAACAGATAAAGCGGAATGCTAAGGGCCAGCATCACGCACATCGTGGTCAAAAGACCAATCCATCCTGCAAGCGCCATGTCCGGTCGGTCCCGCCTGCCATAGGCAATGCCAACCCGAACCGATGTTGCCGACGCCAGACCAAGTGCTACCATAAACATCAATGCCAAAAGCGTCATGCTGATGCCGTAACTTGCCGCGGCAATAACGCCAAGACGGCCGGCGAAAAGCTGCATGGCGGCAAAGGCGCCGGTTTCCATCCCCTGACTGGCACCAGCAGCATAGCCAAGATGGCGGGCATCGCGCGATCCGCGCCACCACCCGGCAAAGCCATTGCGAATGCCATAAAGATGATGGCTTTTCATCAGCAGGATATACCCAAGCAGACCAAGCGCCATGAACCAGCGAATGACGCTTGATGTCCAAGCCGCACCTTCGGCCCCCAGTTCCGGCAAACCAAACGCCCCGTAAACCAGCCCGTAATCAAGAACGAGGTTGACCAGGTTGGCTGCGATCATCAACACCATGCCCGGCAGTGGGCGCTGCAATCCTTCAAGGAAAAAGGCACAGGTAATGTAAATAAGAGCGGCGGGCATTCCGATTGCCAGAATCATGGCCAGATCGCCGGCATGGTCGGTGATTTCGACCGGCTGACCGGTGATTTTAAACAGCCAGTCCGACTGCATGGTCAGAACGGTAAAGACAATGCCGATCAGGACAGCATAAGGCATGGCATTGCGCCACACAGCCCCGGCCGCCATCAGGTTGTCGCGACCCTTGGCATGCGATGTCATGACCATGACCCCGGTCAGAAGTCCGATGCCGGTCACCATCAAGGATGTGAAGGGTGCATGTGCAATATTAAGGTAGGCCAGTGCCGCACTGTCATAGTTGCCAACCACAATGGTATCGACAACTGCCATGATCAGCATGCCAAGACGGGCAATCGTCACCGGCAGGGCCAGTCTGAACAATTCGCTTAGATGGCGCTTTACCCGGTTATTGGGATAAAGCGGGGTTGGCGAAAGTGTCGGATCAAGCGCCGGATCAAGTGGCGGCGGAGCCGGAGCACCATCTTGTGGGGCAATGGACATTGGACTGTTTCCTGTTTTTATCTGGCGATCAGGCTCTGGGTCGTGGTGGCGATCAGAGCCATGATGCCGTTTCGCCCTGGTTTGATTTGATCCAGGATCTATCTGTGGGCGGCGAACGGTCGGCGGGGAATCGCCATCAGCAATTTGGCCGGATCATCGGTAATCACCGATGTTACTCCCCAGGAAAATAGCTCCTTGGCGCGTTCGACATCATTGATGGTATAGCAAACCAACGGGACACCAGCATCGACAATCTCGGCGGCACTCACCGGTGTCAGTGCCTTGTGGTCAATATGAATGGCCGATGCGCCAAGGCACGCATACTCGGCCTTCCAGTTTTTCGGCAGGGTTTCCAGCAACCAGCCGCACGGCAGATCTGGCATATGTTTGCGCATATGGGCAACGGCGGTGTCATCAAAACTTGAAATCAGAATTGGCGGCACGGTCTTTGATGTGCGGAGTTCCTTGATGACTTCCTCGCACAGGCGCACCGGATCGCAACCAGATGGTTTGATTTCAAGGTTGGCCCCCATATCCATGAAATACAGGGTTTCGAGCGTATCTTTCAGGCTGGGGATTCGTTCGCCCTTATATATGTCTGAAAACCATCCCCCGGCATCAAGATTGCGCAGGGTGTCAAAATCGCTGTGATGGATGGGGCCGGTACCGTTGGTGGTCCGTTCAAGCGTGTCGTCATGGATAAGCACGCATTTGTCATCCGCGCTTAGCGTGACATCACACTCAATCCATTTGGCGCCGCGTGCGCCGGCAACCCGGAATGCGGCAATGGTGTTTTCCGGGGCTTCAATCGAAGCGCCGCGGTGGGCGACAATGTGCGGGATATCGATCACGGATATGGCCTTTTATATATGTGGGGCTGCAACCGCCAAAACAGATGATGGATCAGGCCATCGGCTGTTCTGGTGCTGCAAGAACATCAATGCGATTCTCTTACGCGACTTGGATTGTGTGAAAAAGCGAAAATCTTGTTGCGATTTGAACGTTTCCTTTTTCGTTTTTGCTGCGAAGTCATTGGACTCCATATTGTAATTATTGGCGCAGAGTCGGTTTTTCCTATGGTTTTCGGCGTTATGCACCGATGTGGGTCGAGCTATGCATATATCCGATTTCTACGCGAAACCCCCGAAAGCCGAGGGTTTGTGCGGACCGTTTCGGGGGTGAAAAAAACAATCGCCGAAAATCTCGATAAATCTCGAAAAAAGGTGTTTACAGGTCGGGACAGGGGCCCTATAACCCGCCTCCACCGACGGGGTGCGGCGCCAACGAGACGGCGACGCGGACTGGACGGTTTCGGGGCTACGGTCCTAGAGTTCTTTGACATTGTAGATCAGAAGGAAGGGATGCGCGGGCAGCGTTATGGCGCTACAGTCTGTGCATCCTGGAGACGACGGATCGATTTGGATTTATTCAGATTGATTTGTGGTAACCACCAAAATGTGCAGACGTTAATTTTGAAGAGTTTGTCTATGAGACAAGCTTGGATTGAACATGAGAGTTTGATCCTGGCTCAGAACGAACGCTGGCGGCAGGCCTAACACATGCAAGTCGGACGAGAAGGT
>NZ_AMRN01000002.1 GCF_000300275.1 Thalassospira profundimaris WP0211
CGCTGATCTTTGGCGCGGGCGACTTCACGGTGAATTTCGGTGGCTTCGCCATGGGCGGGATCGGCACCGCGACCTTGGCTGCCATCATCCTCTATCAGGCGCTCAGCATCGGACGCGGCAAGTCCGTCCATCCGGCCGAGGCAGGGGCGGCGGCAGAATAATCGCGCCGACGCGATGAGTTGATAAATCGCACGGGCCGTGTTGTGACGCTAATCCGTCATCAACACGCCCCTTGTGGTATGTGCTTCAAGTCTTTAATAATTGCGCGGCCTTGGGCGTTTGCGCATCAGGGCCTTGATGTCATTGCCGTAAAATCCGTCAAACAGGCCCCGTTTATGAAGAACCAGATTCCCAATCTGCTGACCATGTCGCGCATATTCGTAATCCCGGCGCTGATTGCGTCGTTTTACATCAATGGTCCTGTCGGGAACTGGATCGGCTTTGCGCTGTTTGCCTTTGCCGGGGTGACCGATTTCTTTGACGGTTATCTGGCGCGCTCGATGAATGTGGTCTCCCCACTTGGTCGGTTCCTTGATCCGATTGCCGACAAGCTTCTGGTGGCGGCCGCATTGATGATGATGGTGGCGTTTGAACGCATTTCTGGTTTGGCGGTATTGCCTGCGGTGATCATCATGTGCCGGGAAATCATGGTGTCGGGCCTGCGCGAACATCTGGCCGAGATTAAAGTGCCCTTGCCGGTCACGGTCCTTGCCAAATGGAAAACCACGGCCCAGATTCTCGCCATCGGCTTCCTTCTGGTCGGTGATGCGTCGCCTGATCTGATTCCGTCGATCCTGATTGGCGATATCCTGCTGTGGATTGCCGGGATCGTCACGGTTCAGACCGGCTATATCTATCTGCGCACCGGCCTGAAACATCTCGATTAATTTGTGTAATCCGGCAAACCGGGACGGCGACCATGTCACGCGTTTCTGTTCAGCAAAATGATTTTGATCCCGGGGCCGAGCTTGCGGCCCTGACCGATGGGCGTACCGATATCGGGGCTGCGGTCAGTTTTGTCGGGCTGGTGCGTGATATCCACGGTGGCGAAAATGTCTCAGCCCTGACCCTTGATCACTATCCGGGCATGACCGAACGCGAACTGGAAAAGATCGCCGGTGAGGCCGCCAATCGCTGGCCGCTTGATGATATCCGCATCATTCATCGCTTTGGCCGCATGTTGCCCGGCGAACGCATCGTTCTGGTGATCGTGCTCTCGGCGCATCGCCGTGCCGCGTTCGAGGCCTGCGACTTCATTATGGATTTCCTCAAAACCCGCGCACCGTTCTGGAAACGCGAAGAAACCCCGGATGGTGGTGACAAGTGGGTGACGGCAAAGGCATCTGATGATGCCGATGCCGACCGCTGGAAATGACGGTGGAAGTAACCCCAAAGCGCGTCAGATAAATTTCGTCAGCACCGCAACCAGGGTCATCAACCCGGTTTGCAAGGTCGCGGCATTGTTGACCTGCTGACGCAATTGCTTCATCGCCGCTTCATCCTCGGCATCGACTTTCCTGGCTTCATCAAGCTGCTTGGCCTGAAGGGCGACCAGTTGGCTGGCGGCCTTGTCAAGCGCCGGTTTGGATTTGACCTTCTGGTCAATCGTTGCCCCCTGATAGGTCACAGCCGCTGTGGCATAGGCTTCCTGCGCATCGGCAATCAGGGCACCGAGTGTCTGGCTCATTGTGAAATCTCCCTTTTTTCTAGTTGGTGGCGGTTTCAAGCAGGCCGGTGCCTTGGGTGACGAGTTCGGCTGGGCTCAGCTTGCCGATCTGGCTCGAAAGTTTGATGCCGTCTTCGACTGCGGTAATCAGCGATCCGACATCAAGCTTGGCATAGTTATCGATCTGTTCCTGAAGCCTGTTGCCAAGGGCTGAGGCCGTGACAAAGGCGCGCAGGGTATCGGTCTGCATCGCGCGTTCGGCGGCGATCAGGCTGTTCCATTGCTGCCACCAGGCCTCGATCAGAAGGCTTTCGGCCTCGGGGTTGTTGTGATCCTTGGTGCGGATCAGGTTCAGTTCGGCAATCAGGGTGCTGCGCCGGGTCAGGAATTGCGGCGGGGTGCGCGCGAATTCTTCGCTGATGGTGGCAAGCTGCGCGCGCAGTTTTTCCAATATGGGCCCGGATTCTGTGACCGCCGATGCGCCGAATGCCGATCCGGCTTCGATATTATCGAAAATCGCAACAAACTGCTGATACTGGCTGCGCAGGCCCTTCAGCGTATCCTGCCACTGGCGTGTGACGTTTGGGTCGATTTTCACCGCATCGGGATCAAGCAAGGTATCGATATTGGCCGGCGTGATCGTGCCGGTGAAATCGGTGATGTTGGTGACAAACGCGCTGCGCTTTGCCGTGTCGGATTTCGGGAAGGGGGCAAATTGCGTGCTGTATGCCGCGTCATAGTGATCGAACGCCTGCTCGGTCGCGCTGCCAAACTGGGTGACCGAAAGTTTCAGCGTCTCGGCCTTCTGCGAACAGGCCGCAAGCAGGGTGATCGCACCGATCAGAATGCTACGTCGAACAAATTGTATGAGGATTGAATTGGTCATATCGGCCCCGTCTGATGATTTTGCCCGATCGGGCATCAGATTTCAGACGGGGACGCGATCAGTTTGTGATCGGGCAGGGGTGATTGTTCAATGAAAACGAATAATCGATCTGATTATTTGCTGAGCATGAAAAGTGCCTGATTGCCCAAAAAGTTGGAAAATCGGGTCTGGCTGCCGAGGCTGAGCTTCGAGCCCGCTTCATTGAGAACCATCGACCGTTCGATCGTCAAATCCATTTCCTTACACAGCGCAACGAAGTCCAAAACCGTGCAAAAATGGATGTTTGGCGTTTCGTACCACATGATCGGAAGGTTGGGGTTCTGCGGCATCCGGCCCCGGAACATCAAATCAAACCGTGCGCGCCAATGGCCGAAATTCGGAAAGGACACAATCGCCTTGGTACCAATGCGCAGCAATTCCGACAGCACCTCTTTCGGGCGCTGGGTTGCCTGCAAGGTCTGGCTGAGGATGGCGTAATCAAACGCCCCGTCCGGGTAATCGCGAAGATCGCGGTCCGCATCGCCCTGCATCACCGGAAGTCCCTGTGCGACACAGTTGCGCACCCCTTCGTTGGACAGCTCAAGGCCCCGCCCATCAACCTTTTTGGTGCGGGTGAGGTAGCCCAGAAGTTCGCCGTCGCCACAGCCGATATCAAGTACGCGTGTGCCCGGTTCGATCATGTCGGCAATCAGTTGCAGGTCGATACGGATGCGGTCGCTATGCGCAACGTTTGCTGCGCTGTTTGGGTTCAAAGTCTCATTCATGATTATTTCAGCCCCCGGCCTTCGGCGGCACCTTCGATGAAGCCACTTAGCACCATGTGGAAATCGGGTTCATCAAGCAGGAACGCATCATGGCCCTTGTCGCTTTCGATCTCGACGCAGCTGACATTGCACGATGCGGCATTGAGCGCATGGGCGACAATCCGGCTTTCGGCGGTGGTAAAGCACCAGTCGCTGGAAAACGAAATGACGCAGAACCGGGTTTTGCAGCCCTGAAACGCCTCGGCCAACCGCCCGTCATATTCAAGCGACAGATCGAAATAATCCATCGCCCGGGTGATATAGAGATAGCTGTTGGCATCAAAGCGATCGACGAAGCTTTTGCCCTGATGGCGCAGATAGCTTTCGACCTGGAAATCCTGATCGAAGCTATAGGTGATCGCACCACGGTTTTGCAGCTTGCGGCCGAATTTGCGGTGAAGGGCCGGTTGCGACAGATAGGTGATGTGCGCAGTCATGCGCGCCACAGCCAATCCGCGTGACGGTTTCTTGCCTTCGAGCAGGTAATTGCCCCCGCACCAGTCCGGGTCGGCCATGACGGCCTGACGCCCGACTTCGTGGAAGGCAATATTTTGCGCCGAGTGACGGAAAGAGGTCGCAATCGGGGCCGCGGCATAAACCCGTTCGGGATAGCTTTTGCACCATTCAAGAACCTGCATGCCGCCCATCGAGCCACCGATAACGGCAAACAGCATGTCGATGCCAAGCGCGTCAATCAGCATGGTCTGGGCGCGTACCATATCGGCAATGGTGATCACCGGGAAATCAAGACCCCATGGCTTGCCGGTTGCCGGATTGATTTCCTTGGGCCCGGTACTGCCAAGACAGCCGCCGATCACGTTGCTGCAGATGACGAAATACTTGTTGGTATCAATGATCTTGCCGGGGCCGACGATTTCGGACCACCAGCCTTCCTTGCCGGTGATCGGATGGACGTCATCGGCAACATATTGATCACCCGTCAGGGCATGGCAGACCAGAATCGCGTTGGATTTATCGGCATTAAGTTCGCCGTAGGTCTGATAGGCCAGGGTGAAGGGACCAAATTCCACACCGCTATCAAGGCGCAGCTTTTCCGTTTCGCCAAGTACCATGTGGTGACCTGGAAGTGGGGGGCGCTTTTCGGTGTTAGTCGCGGTGGACATGTAAAACGGTATCCCCTGAAGTGGTGTTATCCTTGTCAACAAGGTCTGACTTTCCTGCAACGTGACAGCAGGCGACCTGTCCTAGCTAGGAATACACTGGGATTTAGTCAATCTTTTCTTTGCATTTCTGCGGCCCTGTCCTAATACTGTGCGCCGTTCAAAAGAAGAGTAGATTATGGCGTCTGACGATAAAAATTTGGCAAATCTTGACCTGAATGAGCTGCGCGGAGAGATCGACGAGATCGATCAGGCTTTGCAGTCGCTGATCATTCGCCGGACAAAGGTTGTGCAGGCCGTCGGGGCCTACAAGGACCGGATGATCGCGGCGGGTGGCAAGGTCAAGGTGCCCTATCGCCCGGCCCGTGAAGCCCGCATCATGCGCACGCTTGTTGAACGTCATGAAGGGGCCTTTCCCAAAACCGCCCTGATCCAGATCTGGCGCGAAATGATCGCGGCCGGAACGCGCCTTGAAGCGCCGTACACAGTGGCACTTGGCCGCAATGCTGACGGGCTGGATTGCTGGGAACTGGCGCGTTTGAATTTCGGGTGCCTGAACGAAATCATTGAATTTGATACCCCGCGCGAAGCGTTCAATGCCGTTGAAGACGGGCGGGCAGCAGTTGGTGTTTTCCCCAAACCGCAACTGGGCGAGGCCCAGCCATGGTGGGTCCATCTGAGCGAACAAAGCCCGGTGCGTGTGGTTTCAAAGCTGCCCTTTGGCGGTCGCCCGGTTGGACGCGGCGAAGATACCGAGGGTTTCGTTCTGGCAGCGATTGAACTTGAAGACAGCGGTGATGACCGGACTCTGTTTGTGGTCAGCCTGTCAAAAGAGATTTCGATGGATACCGTGCGCAAAAAAATTGCGGATGGCATCGACGGGTCGGTAATCCTTGGCTTTTCTGACGATGAGGCGACGGATCGGCGTTTTGTGCTTGTTGATGTGCCGGGATTCTTTTGTAATCGCACCAATGCGTTTCAGAGCACACTGGACGCGCAAGGCCTTCGCCCCGAAAGTTTGCGGGTTGTTGGGGCCTATGCCGTGCCGCTTGCCGAAGACGCACTGAGTTAAACATGCTTGGCAGCCGCGACTGGCTGCAATTTCCCCAGGGAGAATATACCTGATGTCTGCGCCCACCCCACGCCCCGGAATTCTTGATATCGCGCCGTATAAAGGCGGTAAATCCAGTGCTGACAGTGCTCAGCGCGTGATCAAATTGTCTTCGAACGAGGGCGCACTTGGCCCGAGCCCCAAGGCCATGGAAGCCCTGCGTAACACGGCAACCCGTTTGCATCGTTATCCGGATGGCGGTTGCGACGTTCTGCGTCACAAGCTGGCGGAAAAATACGGTCTGGAATTTGATCAGCTTATTTGCGGCAACGGTTCTGATGAACTTCTGACGCTTCTGATCCGTGCCTATGCAGGTCCGGGCGATGAAGTGCTATATTCGCAGCACGGCTTTTTGATGTATCCGATTGCGACCATGGGTGTTGGTGCAACGCCGGTAACCGCGCCTGAAACCAACATGACGACCGATGTTGATGCGCTGCTGGCGGCGGTGACGGACAAAACCAAGATCGTGTTTGTTGCCAACCCGAACAACCCGACCGGCACCTATATTTCGGATGCGGAAATGAAGCGCCTGCGCGATGGTCTGCGTGAAGACATCGTTCTGGTGGTGGATGCGGCCTATGCCGAGTTCATGACCGGTCAGGAAGATTATTCGGCCGGTGAAGAGCTTGTGAAAGCAGGCAACAACACCGTGATGACCCGCACATTTTCCAAGATCTATGGTCTTGGTGGCATCCGTCTGGGTTGGTGCTATGCGCCGCCGGCGATTGCCGATGTGCTGCAACGCCTGCGCAACCCGTTCAACGTGCCGCTGCCGACACAGGAAGCTGGTGCCGCCGCCCTTGATGACGACGACTTCGTCAATGAGTGCGTGCGCCACAATGCCGAAACGCTTTCGTGGTTCCGTGACGAGGTGAACGCGATTTCGGGCCTTAAGGCACATCCGAGCTATGGCAACTTCGTTCTCGTTGAATTCCCGGCAGAAGAAGGCAAGAACGCCGATGCTGCCAATGATTTCATGATGGCCCGTGGCGTGATCCCACGCAAAATCGGTGCCTATGGCCTGCCGCAGATGCTTCGTATTTCTATCGGTACGAAGGAAGAAATGGAAATCTGCCTGCAGACCATCAAAGACTTTGTGAACGCATAAAATGACCAATACTGCATCCCAACCGCTGTTTGAAACTGTCGCCTTTATCGGCATGGGCCTGATCGGCTCGTCCATGGCCCGTCGCATCAAGCGTGACGGCCTTGCCAACAAAATCACCTGCGCGGTCCGATCAGAAGCGACCCGTGACCGGGTGCTTGAACTTGGCATTGCCGATGAGGCCTATTGCGACATCAAGCAGGCGGTTGGTGATGCAGATCTGGTCATGGTCTGTGCCCCGGTCGGCGCCAACGAAGCCATTGGGGCGCAATTGACCGGTGCATTGAAAAAAGGCGCGATTGTTTCCGACGTCGGGTCGGTCAAACAATCGGTCATCCGCGATATTGCCCCGCATCTGGATGAGGGTGTGCATTTCGTACCCGGTCACCCCCTTGCCGGTACGGAACATTCCGGCCCGGATTCCGGTTTTCCGGAACTGTTTGAGGAGCGCTGGTGCATCCTGACCCCGATCCCGGGCGAAAACGAGGCTGCGATTGCCAAGGTCAAAGCCCTTTGGGAAGCCTGCGGGATGTATGTTGAATGCATGGATGCCGATCATCACGACCGTATCCTTGGCATCACATCGCATCTGCCGCACCTGATTGCCTACACGATTGTCGGAACGGCAACTGATCTTGAGGACGCACTGCGTCAGGAAGTGATCAAGTTTTCGGCAACCGGTTTCCGTGATTTTACCCGTATTGCTGCGTCTGATCCGACCATGTGGCGGGACGTGTTCCTGAACAACCGCGAAGCCGTTCTCGATGTGCTGGGACGTTTTCAGGAAGACTTGATGGCCTTGCAACGCGCCATTCGCTGGGGCGAGGGCGACAAGCTGTTTGAGCTGTTTTCGCGCACCCGTGAAATTCGCCGCGGCATTGTTGATGCCGGTCAGTATTTCGCCAATTTCTCGGCCGAAGGCGAAGACCGCAAAAGCGACGAAAAGAGCAAGAAAAAGCCTGCTGAGTAATTTGGGAGTGACCGGCATTCTGTCGGTCATCCTGTGCGGTCCATCAAGCAGCCCCACCACGCTTTACGGACCGACCTTAGGGGAATGAAATGTCTGCCACCAATCATCCGGCGTTCGCCCGGATCATGCCATTTGTGTTCGTGTTCCTGTGGAGCACGGGCTTTGTCGGTGCCAAGTTTGGCCTGCCATACGCAGATCCGTTCGTTTTCCTTTTTGTCCGATTTGTCATCGTCCTGATCCTGATGATCCCGGTGATCTTCCTGATGGGCGCGAAATGGCCAAAAACATGGCGTGAGGCCGCACATATCGGCACCACCGGGGTGTTGGTGCATGGGGTGTATCTGGGCGGGGTGTTCTGGGCGATTGATACCGGGTTGCCGGCCGGGCTTGCCGCATTGATCGTTGGCTTGCAGCCGGTTGTGACCGCATCGGTCGTGGGGTCCATTTTGGGCGAACGGGTTTCGATGCGGCAATGGGGCGGGTTGATCCTGGGCCTGATCGGGGTGGCGCTGGTTTTGCTGCCCAAGATTGGCGATGGTGTCGGAATTACCCCATTTGGCATCGGACTTGCGGTTTTTGCGCTGTTTGGCATGACTGCGGGCACCCTTTATCAGAAACGTTTTTGCACCGGCATGGAACTGATGAGCGGTACAGTCGTTCAATATGTTGCTGCCAGTGTGTTTGTCGGCGTTGTCGCGCTGTTCAAGGAGCCGCTGCATGTTGAATGGAGCATGGACTTCATTCTGGCGATGGCTTGGCTGGTGCTGGTTTTATCCATCGGGGCGATCATGCTGTTGATGGTTCTGATCAAGCAGGGCGAAGCC
This sequence comes from Thalassospira profundimaris WP0211, assembly GCF_000300275.1. Classification (GTDB taxonomy): domain Bacteria; phylum Pseudomonadota; class Alphaproteobacteria; order Rhodospirillales; family Thalassospiraceae; genus Thalassospira; species Thalassospira profundimaris. Next base: position 8,490 of record NZ_AMRN01000002.1, read on the forward strand.
ACCCGTGTGGCCAGTATGTTCTACCTTGTGCCACCGACTGCCGCGTTCTTTGCCTGGCTTCTGTTTGACGAGCAACTTGGCGTGCTTGGCTTTGCCGGGTTTGCAATTGCCGCCCTTGGGGTGGCATTGGTGATCATGAAGCGTTAGTTTCGCGTAATTCTAAGAGATCAGAAAGCTAGTTAGCGGAGGAATGCGTGAGCGACGCGCGCGAAAAATGGGTGTTTGGATACGGGTCGCTGTTGTGGCGGCCAGGCTTTGAATTTGTCGAGTGCGCACGTGCGTTGCTGCCCGGCTATCACCGGTCGTTTTGTATCTATTCCCATCATTATCGCGGCACGCCGGAAAACCCGGGGCTGGTTCTTGGCCTGAACAAAGGCGGGGAATGTGTGGGCAACGCGTTTCTCATTGCTGAGGAAAACTGGTCAAAGGTGAAAGCCTATCTTGATGAGCGCGAACTTGTGACCAACACCTATATCCCGGCCGATGTCGAGGTTGAGCTTGCAGACGGGCGCAAGGTTATTGCGCACACCTATGTCGCCGATCCGACCCATGAACAATATGCCGGCAACCTACCGGTGCGCACCGCGGTTGAAATCATTGTTGCGGCCCATGGCAATGTCGGGCCGAACCTTGAATATCTGGAAAACACGGTGCGCCATCTTGATGAAATGGGCATCATTGATCCGCCCCTGCACGATCTGATGGATCTGGTGCGGCGCGAATATGGCGAGATCAATATGGGGGCGGGAATCTGATGAGCCAGTCAAACGTAACGACTGTTTCTGCCATCCAGACCGGGTCGCAGACGCCACTGACGATGGCCTATTTGATGTTGGTGGCCTGTTCGTTGATGTGGGGCTCAAACCACGTTGTGGCGCGCGGCATCAATGAAACGGTCCCGTTCGAGGCACTTTCATTCTGGCGCTGGATCGTTGCGATCTGTTTGCTGTTGCCGTTCTGCTTTAAATATCTGCGTCGCGATCTGAAAATCATGGCGGACCACAAATTGTCGATGTTCCTGATCGGCTTTACCGGTGTGTTCCTGTTTTCGGTGGTGATTTATCTGGCGGCCTATAACACCACGGCGGTCAATACCGGCCTTCTGAACGCGACGACACCGATCTGGGTTCTGTTGTTTGCAGCCCTTTTGACGGCAGACAAACCACGGCTTGGTCAATGGCTGGGCGTGCTGGTGGCCGGGGCCGGAACCGCGACCATCATCGCCAAGGGCGACCCATCGGTCTTTGCCAGAATGGATTTCGTTCTGGGCGATGTGCTGGCGATGATGTCGGCCATGGTCTGGGCGGCCTATTCGATGTTTTTGAAACGCGCGCCCAAGGGTGTGCATCCGCTGAGCCTGGTGTTTGTGTCGGCTCTTATCGGTTTGTGTTTCTTAACGCCGCTTTATGTCTGGGCGCTGGTGGTCGATGGAAAGCCGTTCTTTACCAGCCTTGATCCGGTGTGGCCCGATATGCTCAAGATTTTCTATATCGGGGCGGGGCCGGCGTTTCTGGGATACATGTTCTGGAACAGGGGCGTGTCGCTGGTGGGGCCGGCCAAGGCGGGCGTGTTCATGTATCTGATCCCGGTCTGTTCAAGCGGCCTTGCCATCGCGTTTCTGGGTGAGGCGCTGCATCTTTATCATCTGGCGGGGATTGTTTTGAACGTGTCGGGTATCTGGCTTGTGACACGTAAAAGGCGGGTGGCAAAGCCGACCTGAATGCGAACATTTGTGGGATCAGGTGCGCGGCATTTTTTCGCTAAGGAAATCGGGTATCTGGCGCGGATCACGCCCCAGTATGCGACTAAGTGTTGGGTCGACGGTTTCGAATTCACCAGCCTTGGCCGCACGGTAGTAACCGATAATGATTTCAAGCACGTTTCCTGAGAGTCCTGCGCGGTGCAGGCTTTCGAGCATCATATCTTCACCGATAATCTGACGTTCGATGGTTCTGCCTGTGACCGCGCTTGCCATCTGTGCCAGATCTGCAAGGTCAAGGGCGTGATTTCCGGTGAGGGGCGGTGTGATGCCTTCGATGGTTTCATGCCCGCTTAGCAGCCGTGCATCAGCCTCTGCCAGATCTTCGTGGGTTACCCAGGCAACCTTGCCATCCTCGGGGCCAGTCAGCGTGCCAGTGGCAAAACCATGTTCATGCATGCTCAGAATACTGTCGGCGTAAAAGCCGTGGCGCATTGAAGTCCATGCCAGGCCGGAGTCCGCTAGCATCGCCTCAGTCGCGGCGTGATCACGGCCCGGCGGGAAATGAGAGAGTGGGTTGCTTGATACCTGACTGGTATAGAACACACGTTCGATGCCGATTTCCTTTGCCACTGAAATTGCTTTTTCATGCTGATCGAGCGGATTGTCGCCACTTGCCCTGGCATTGGATGACACCAACAATAGTCGTTTGGCCCCCGCCCAAGCATGGCGGAGACTGTCGGTATCGTTGTAGTCGCCCCGCCTGACACGAACGCCCGCGGCTAGCCGTTCAGGAAGCTTTTCGGGGTTGCGCACGCTCAAACTGATTTGATGGGCTGGAACGAGGCGCTTTAGTGCTTCGACGATAAGGCTGCCGAGTTTCCCCGAGGCCCCTGTTACGATGAACATTGTTTGATCTCCAATCATCTTGTCACGCCACCGGGCGTTAATTGTATTCGTCATCGACAGGATGATTGTTCTGGATTATCGAATTAAGTGGGTAAATTCTGAACAGGTTGTTCTCTATGAAGAACGGTGTTTCTGCGGATGATCTTGCTGTTCTGGTTGCGGTTGTGCGCGAAGGTGGCTTTCGTGCTGCTGGCCGACGGCTTGGTATGGCCGCCTCGAATGTCAGTACGACGGTCTCGCGGATTGAGGAGCAATTGGGCATTCCTGTTTTGCGCCGTACGACACGCAGCCTGCATCTGACCGATGCGGGCAAAGTGCTTGTGGATCGTGTCGATCCATTGCTTTCGGGACTGGATGCGGCCTGTAACGAGGTGAAGGCCCTCGGTGGTCAGGTTCAGGGACGGTTGAAGCTGAACGTACCCGGTGCGGTCATGCGCGACATTCTTCCTGCGCTGATTGCCGAATATCGTGTGCGCCATCCAGCCGTAGAGGTTGAAATCGTCGTGGAGAGCGATCTTGTCGATATCGTTGCGGAGGGCTGTGACGCCGGGATTCGTTATGGCAGCGTTCTGGAACAGGACATGATTTCTATTCCGATTGGTCCGCGTCGCCAACAGATGGCGTTGGCCGCGGCCCCGGCGTATCTGGAAGCGCGCGGGATGCCTGACACAGCGGAAGACTTGATACATCATGATGCGATCCGCTATCGCCTTGATGGGGGCCCATTATTATCGTGGGATATTATGAGCGCACAAGGATCGGTTCAGGTGGAGCCATCCAATGTTCTGGTACTAAGCGTTGCTGCACTTGATACGGGTCTTCGTTTTGCCCACGCGGGAGTGGGGATCATCCATACTTTCCGCAACTGGCTGGAAGAAGACTTCGCGGCTGGAACCCTTGTACCTGTCCTGCCTGAATGTTGGCCGGAAATGGAGGGTCCGCGTCTTTATTATCCCAGCCGGTCGGCCCCTGCACCATTGCGCGCTTTTATCGATATCTGCCTGCACGCATCCAGAAATTGATGATGCTTGGTAGCTGAAGTTGCGCCGGATTTGAAATGGAATGCAGTCCACCATGAAAAAGGCCGAGGTGCGAATTGCACGTCGGCCGTTGGTTTAATATCTGCAATTGGCAGAGTTAAGACGCGCTTTTTTGATCCACGCTGTCAGTGTCGTCCACCTTGGCTTCGATATCATCGGTGGTGAGCGTCGGCAGGCGGAATTCTGTTTGTGCCTCGGCCTCAAGCTCGCGCGTGCGGGTATCGATGCGGTGCTTGATTTCCTTCATGAAGGTCTTGCGATCAAGGCCCGGTTCCATGGCCGGCAAGAATTCCATGGTGACCCGACCGCCATATTTCATAAAGCTGTCGCGGCCCCAGAACATGCCGGAATTAAGGGCGACCGGAATAACCTTGGTATCCGGGAAGGCCTTATAAAGCGCGAAAATCCCGGGGTGATAAGGACGATTTGAGCCCGGCGGGGTACGTGTGCCTTCGGGGAAAATGATCACCTGACGGTTTTCCTCAAGCGCCTTGGCAGCACCCTTGATCATGTCTTTGAGGGCCTGACTGCCCGCCGACCGATCAACGGCAATCTGGCCTGACAGGATCAGGAACTGCCCGACGAGCGGAATGCGGGTGAGTTCCTTTTTCAGGATATAGGCCGGATCAGGAACCACCGTATGGAAGGTCAGGGTTTCCCAGGCGGACTGATGTTTGGCGACAATGATGCACGGACCGTCTGGCAGATTTTCCAGACCGGTGAAGCGTTTGCGCATGCCCACCGAGTAGCGAAGCATGAACTGAATGAGGCGACACCAGGCATGGCCGACGAACTGGTTGGCCTTGCGCCCAAACAGCATCAGCGGCAACAGAACAATGCACAAAAGCGCCGTTCCACCGAAAAACAACACGTTAAACAGTAACGCGCGCAGGGTAATCATTCAGACAAATTCCTTACAGCCATGGTCCTGACCTTAAATATTCACTGTTTTGTAACAGCAATATGACGATCAGAAAATGCCGATTGTTCAGCCATCCTTGCGCGCCGCGTTTGAGGCGGAATAGTCATCAAGGTCTGGTGCATCCTTCGCAGGACCACCGGGGCTGCGCAGTGCGGCGCGGTCACCGTTTGGCAACCAGTTGAGCAACGCGTTGCGCAGGCTGGCAAAGACGTATTTGTTGTATTCACTGGCGATCAGGGCGCTGCTGCCGGGGAAGCGCCACCAATTGTCGACCTTGACGTTATCGGGAAAGACCGGATGTGCGACGATTTCAACATCGGGCATCAGGCTTTTGAATTCCAGAAGGGATCGAGGCATGTGGTAATTGGCCGTCACGATGCGCAGGCTTTTGAAACCTTCCTCATACATCCAGACAGCGGTTTCAATCGCATTGCCGCGCGTGTTTTCGGCGACATGGCCCAGAACAACACAACAGGCGATCAGTCGCGGATCGGATTTGCCGACCGACAGAAGTTCGTCGACTTCAACCCCGCGATAGACACCCGATATGAACAGTTTGTCGGCAAGGCCGCGTACCAGAAGACGGCGGCCTTCGGACAGACGTTCGCTGCCGCCCGTCAGAACGACAATGGCGTCGGTGCGTTGGGTCGTGTTTTCAACCGTTTTGGGGATATAGTCGACATACCAGATGAAGCCCGCCGCCCAGACCAGCGCGCAGAAAATCAGTGTGGAAAGCAAAAAACGAAACCGCCGGAACCGGCGGCGATGTTGCACACTCAGCGGGGGCTTGTTCATGAAGGCGTGCCTGAATAGCGGCGGTCTGGCATGAATTCGGATCTCCAGGGGGCAAAACTCATTCACATAATCGTCCGGTCGCCCGGATTTGTACGGATATGCAGAGCAAAATCGCAGGAAGATTAATATCTTTCAAGATTTTGCGACAAAATAGCCCGTGCAAATCCGGGTGATCCGAAGGACAACTGATATGAGAGAAAGCCTCTGCGTCAAATCCCTTGACCGGGGGTCACCCCGCTCTGCGGTCTTTTCCTTGCTTTTTCTCTCATATCAGTTGCCGGGTCGTTTATGTGAATGAGTTTTGCCCCCTGAGGGGACAAAGAGGGCCAAGGCCATGATCCCAAAAGGGAAGTGGTAAAAACCGACTATACGAAGACCGTGAGCGGGTTACAACATCCGGTGTAGGACACGAAGCACAGTTCGGTTGGCGGTGATGCCCGCCACCAATGCGACAATAAACGGAATGGCGACGATCAGGCCAATAAAGGTCGGGCTAAGAACCAGTGACGGCACCGGCCAGCCCGCCCGCAATCCAAGCCAACCAATCAGGGCCGAAACCGGCAGCGCAATCAAAAGACCGATCAGTGCGCCAAAGAAGGCAAGGCGTCGGTTATGGCGGCCGAACTGACTGGCGATATAGCCATCCTGTGCGCCAATCAGATGCAGCAATTCAATGATGCGATGATGGATCGAAAGGCCTGATCTGGTGGCAAACACCACCGAGAGCATGGTCGCGCCAAACAGCACGACAATCAAAAGGGCCAATGCCAGTTCAACCGAAAAGGCGACATCGGCAATGCGTTCGATCCAGATGCGATGATCATCAAGCACGGCTTCGGGCGCGATGACGCCAAGGCGGCTTTCAAGCGCATCAAAGTTAAACCCGGTTTCAGGCGTGACTTCGATAATGCGCGGAATGGGAAGCTCGCTGATGACTTCATCCGGGCCCAGCCAGGGTTCAAGCAGGGCGGCCATGGTATCGGGGCTAAGTTCCTCGATCCGGGCGATGCCGGGCAGGGTGGACACCTGTTCGATGATGCTATCGACCGTGCCTTGCAGGGCGGCTTCACGTTCGGCGGGGGATCGGTTGGCAAGTTCGGTCGGGGGGACCTGGATCGACAGGCTGCCTTCGATCTGGCCGGACCATTGGCCGACACTGTCATGCAGGGCGGCCAGCCCGACGATGGAAAAGGTCAGGAGCGCAACCATCAGGGCAACGATGCTCGGCAAAAAGCGCGAGGACGAATCGCTTTCAAGAGGGAGGTGCGATGGAGGTGCGCGAAATGCCATGATCGTGTGTTGGTCCTGTTGATCCCGTGTTTACGAAGTTTGGACTTGATGTGTCGGGTTTCAGCCGCTGTTGGTGACGTCGTGCAAGGTACCACCTTCGAGCAGCCATTGGGTATGGCCAAACCGCCGGACAAGTTGTCGATTGTGGGTTGCGATCAGAACGGTGGTACCGAGTTTGTTGAGCTCTTCAAACAGATAGAGCAATCGCATGGCGATTCGGTCATCAACGTTCCCGGTCGGCTCATCGGCCAGAAGCAGGGCAGGGCGGCCAATGACGGCGCGTGCAATGGCAACGCGTTGTTGCTGCCCGCCCGACAGGCGCGATGGCACTGCGTTGATATGATCGCCAAGCCCGACCCATTCGAGAAGTTCGGTGACGTTTTTGCGAATCTGCAGGTCTTCGACACCGGCAACACGCAGCGGCAGTGCGACGTTTTCAAAGGTCGTCAGATGGTTGATCAGCCGGAAATCCTGAAACACCACGCCGATCTTGCGGCGAATCGCCGGCAGTTCTTCGCGCGGGATGCGGATATTATCGCGGCCAAAGATCGAAATTTCGCCGCGTGTCTGGCGCAAGGCCAAAAATAAAAGTCGCATCAATGTCGACTTGCCCGCCCCCGATGCCCCGGTCAGGAAATGAAAACTGCCGCGACCGAGCGTAAAATTAAGGTCGCGCAGGATTTCCGGCCCGGATTCATACCGGACTCCGACATTCCTGAAACTGACAACGTCGGTCAAAATTCTTGCTCCATCTGGGCGAATGACGGTTGATACATCGGTGTTTATATCGGCTTTCGTCATGATCCGACAGGGTTGGAAAGTAGCCTTGTCGTGACGATATCGAAAATGAATTAACCGGTTTGGACGGTTTGTCGTCTATTTTGGATACCATTAACAGCCCGATCAGCCAGAGGTTTGATACCCAAATCCGGGCAGCTTCTGTTATCTCTGCTTAACAGTCTGTTAAATCGCCGCTATTTACATATAGTGTAAGGCTTCACTGACGGCACAGGGGGACCGTCAGTCGCAGACAGTTTCACGCCTTCCCCCGTGTTTGATGCCGCCGTCATCGATATGCCAGGTTTGCAATGATCATTACTTGCCCAGAGTGTTCAAAGAAATACTCAGTTAAAACAGAAGCAATCGGTCCGAAAGGCCGAACCGTGCGCTGTAAAAGCTGCGGCAATAGCTGGTATCAGGACCCGCCTGGCGCAAAGAAGCCAGCCCCGGCCCCGGAAAATGATATTCCGGCCCCGTTCAATGAAGAAGGGTCGCTGGGTGCTGATTTCAATGCAGATCAGATGGGCGGCGGGCCGGTTGATCCGGGCTTTGAAGAGGCCGACAAGATCCCCGATCCGCCCCCGATTCCCCAGCAGCTGATTCGCAACAATCCAAAGCCGGAGCCCAAAAAGAAAAAGGGCATCGTTGGCTGGATCATCTTCCTGCTGGTGTTGGGCGGGATTGGTGCGGGTGGCTATTTCGCCAAGGATCAGATCATCGAACTTTGGCCGCCGATTGCCAAGGTCTATGACATGGTGGGGCTTGATGTGCCGCATGTCGGCGAAGGCCTTGATATCCGCGAATTGCCGCCGACCCGCGAAGAAGAGGACGGCGTTGACGTTCTTGTTGTTCGGGCCGAGATCGTCAATATCAGCGAAGAACCGCGCGCGCTTCCTTACCTTCTGATCGAGCTTCTTGATCCGCTTGATCGTGTGGTACAGCGCAAGAAGGTGCCGCTGATTTATGATGAATCGCTGGTTCAGTCCGGTGCGGAAATGCCGATGGTGCAACAGATGTTGCCGGTTGGCGAAAGCATGGAAGTCGAAACCAAGATCCGGCGTCCGAACCCGACGGCAACCCGCCTGCACGTCACCTTCCTTGACCCGCGCGAGGCGGTTGAGCCCTAAGCGGTTCGCGCAAACATCCTGATTATGAGAAAGGCAGCACAACGCGTGCTGCCTTTCTTGTTTTGGGGGTTTCAGTGACCACTCAGAACCGTTTGAGCAAGCGGTCAATATATTCCTGTTCGATTTCCGGGCGTTCAGGATCGCCGGACCGGCGGCGGAGTTCCTGCAAGATGCGCCAGGCCCGTTCGAGCGTGTTCACATCCGGGATGGTGGTGGTGCCATCGCCACCGACGGGCCGGCCCAGCGGATCACGGCGCCCGGACCCTTCGAAGTCTTCGAGCATCGGGGCGAGTTGGCTTAAGCCTTCCAGCGCGCGGCTGATTTCGCCAATGCCCTGTTGCAGGGCATCCATGGCTTGTCGCTGATATTGCAGGGCCTCGTGCGACCGGTTGTTGCCAAGTGCCTCTGCCGCCCCGCGCATGGCATCAATCACCGAATTCATGCCGCTGACATCGCCAAACTGGCCAAGACCGGGATCGTTGAGGATTTCACCGGCATCGTCGGCAAGACCCTGTTGCTGGTTTGCACGCGGACCATTGCCGTTCTGGGTGGATGCATTATCGCCTTCATTCATCAGGTCCTGCTGACGGCGCGACAGATCACGCATCCCATCCAGCATTTCGCGGAGCGTCGATGTGATATCCATGCCGCCCTGACCGGTGGTGACCTGCATGTTTTCGACCAGTTCGCGCAGACGATCGATCAACTGGCGGGCCTGGTCACGCGCACCGGCGCGCATCAGGGCATCGATCTGATCGATGATGCGTGACAGGTCCTGTTGCTCAAGCGTTGCACTGCCGGGCGGGAGTTCTTCGTTGGCCTGTTCGGGGCTTTCGCGCATCATGGCGGCAAGATATTCATTCAGCGCCTGACGATATTCTTCAATCAGGCGGGCGATTTCGCTTTCGGTGACATCGGGGTTGGCAAGGGCCTCAAGCAGGCGTTCCTCGGCCTCCATCAGGTTGCGTTCGGCAATGCCGTAGGAACCCCGTTCGATCTCCTCGGCGACATGCCACAGAAGGCCTGCGACATCCTGATGGGTGGCGCGGTTTTGCAGGTTGGACGCCAGCCGGCTTTCGGCCACCGAAAGGGTCAGGAACACACCGAGATGGCCGTTAAAGGCCTGCGGGGCGAACAGGATCGGCAGCAGGGCCTGATGCATTTCAAGTGCGCGGTCGGGATAGCGCAGCAAACCGCGCCGGATATCAATCAGCTTTTGCGCCACCGGATGGCTGAATTCCCGTTCGGGCAACATCAGGGAACGGATATCGCTTTCACCACGCTGATCGGCATTATCGTTTGATACCATCTGGATATTGACCGGCAAGCCCGCCCAGGGATGGGCGACAAGATCAATAAAACGCGGGCCTTCGATGCGGGTCGGCATGGCGCCGGCACTGCTTGTAACGCCAGCCGCATCGCCCTTGAGATCAATTACCACCTGATCAATCGGGCCATATTGTTTGATCATGCCGTCCTCGGCCGCGGGCGTGATCACCAGATCAAGACTGGCGAGGCCATAATCATCGCTGGCGACGTAATCAAGGCGCACGTGATCGCGCCGGGTGATGGTCGGCGGGCTGACGAAGGAAAGGCTTGGCACATTATCGGCCAGCAATTCGATATCAAGGGTCAGGCGATCATTGCCCCAGACCGATATGCGCCATTGGCCGGGCTGGTCGATTGCGGTGGACAGCACATAGCTGTTCTCGGCCCCCTCGGTAAAGGATTGCGCGCCGGTCGGGGTGGTCAGGGTCGGTTCCCAGATGCTTGTGATGCTGCCATCAAGGGTCGATCCCGCCGGGACCTGAACAGTGATGACGTCACTGGTCTTGTCAGAGGTCGTATTACCTGTGTTTTCGGATTGGCGAGCACCTGTGGCATCGGCATTGGACAGGGCACTGAACTGCAAGATGCGCGGTATTTGCCCGGTATAGGCCGGTGGGGTGACCCAAAGGGTGGCGCTGAAGTCGGCCGCACCAAGGCGCTGAAGCGGGCTGAAGGCCTTTGAAAAGCGTTCCTCGGCATGTTCAAGGCCGGTCATCAGGCCGACAAACACCAGCAACACAGGAATGGCGGTCAGGCCAAAGCGGTCGACCCGGGTGATGGCGGGCAGGGGGCGCGACAGCCGGAGCTTTGCCAGTGCGGCTTCATGCAGGCCCAGTTGACGCTGCCAGAGGTAGCTGGTCAGTGGGTCGTCGGTTTCTGGGACGTGATCTTCAAGGCTTTGCAGCGGGTTGTTATCAAGCTGGTTGTCCACCTCGATCCGGTGCAGGATGTCGCGGCGCGTCGGCATTTTGAAATTGCGCCACGGGGCGACCACGGCAACCATGACCGCGACCGACAGGACGGACAGCAACATGATGTGCCCGGTCGCGGGGAGAAGTTCAAACGTTCCGGTCAGGGTCAGACCAACGATCAAAAGCCCGATCGAAAGCGCCGGGATCAGACAGGGCCAGACAGATTCCCACACCATCACCAAGCGCGTCTTGCGCACATGGCGTTCCATCTTGGGATAGGGTGGTATCAACGACATGCCTTTGAGCCCTGCTTGCCGACATATTGCGCGTTGTATCCGGCATTCTGGCACAACCCGCTTCTTTAAAGCTTGGTCTTTTGGCAGGGCGGGTCAAGCAATTCGACGGGATTGGGCAAAATAAAAGGGCGGCTGACAAATGGCCAGCCGCCCCGAAAGCGTTAAAAACCGAAACGGAATGCCGGTCTTATGCGTTGCTGAGCCAGGAGGGGACCTGATCCATGTTGATCAGATCGTCAATTTCCTGACGCGGGCGGACGATGGCAAAGTTGTTGCCCTTGACCAGCACTTCAGGTGTCAGCGCACGGGTGTTGTAGGTCGATGACATGACCGCGCCATAGGCCCCCGCTGACATGACGGCGACCAGATCGCCAGCCTTGAGATCATCGGGAAGGTCGCGGTCCTTGCCAAAGGTGTCACCGGTTTCGCAAACCGGGCCGACCACATCAACCTTGACCTGCTTGTCACCGTCAGTCTGTTCATCGACCGGGATGATTTCGTGATAGGCGCCATAAAGTGTCGGGCGGATCAGGTCGTTCATCGCGGCATCAAGAATGACAAAGCGTTTTGCTTCGCCGTCTTTGATATACATGACGCGCGACACCATGATCCCGGCATTGCCGGCAATCAAACGACCCGGTTCGAGCGTGATGTGACAGCCAAGATGGCCGACGGTTTCGCGCACCATCTGACCATAGGCATCGGGAAGCGGCGGTGTTTCACCCTGATAGGCAATGCCAAGCCCGCCACCAAGATCGAGATTGCGGATATCGATACCCTCAGATCGCAGCTGTTCGACCAGCCCGGCCAGACGCGTAAACGCCTCGCGGAACGGGGCCAGATCGGTCAGCTGGGAGCCGATATGCATGGCGATCCCGGTGACCTCGATACCATCCATGGCGGCGGCTTCACGGTAAACCTCGATCGCGCGGGTCCAGTCGATGCCGAATTTGTTTTCAGCCTTGCCGGTGGCGATCTTTTCGTGGGTTTTGGCATCGACATGCGGATTAACACGCAACGCAATGCGCGCCTTTTTACCCATGTCGATGGCAACACGGTTAAGCTCAACCAGTTCGGGGATGCTTTCGACATTGATCTGGGCAATGTCGGCGTCAAGGGCTTCGCGCATTTCGGCATCGGCCTTGCCAACCCCGGAAAAGATGATCTTTGCCGGGGGCATGCCCGCACGAAGCGCACGGCGCATTTCACCAACCGAAACAACGTCAGCACCCGCCCCAAGATTGGCGAGTGTTTTCAAGACCGCCTGATTGGAGTTTGCCTTAACGGCAAAGCACACGGTGGCATCAAGCCCGTCAAATGCGTCGGCATAGACCTTGTAATGGCGTTCCAGGGTCGCGGTCGAATAGCAGAAGAACGGGGTTCCGACCTTGTCAGCCATTTCCCGGATCGAGACGCCTTCGGCGTACAGTTCGCCGTTGATATATTCAAAATGGTTCATTGGGCCGGGTAATCCCTTGGATATTCGTAACCTTTGTCGGTCGGCGGTTCGAGCGGGCCTTTTTTGCCACAGGCCGCAACTGAAAGCCCCAACATGACGGCAAGCGCAACAACGGTGCTGCGTTTCAACAGGTTGCTGTTCATTTGAGGAACCTTTCCTTTGCCGCGGCAACGGATTCCTTGACCCGGACCGGGGCGGTGCCGCCAAAGCTTTGGCGGGCGGCAACCGATGCCTCGACTGTCAGCACATCATAAACCGCATTGGTGATTTTGGGTTCGATGCCTTGCAGGTCTTCAAGCGACAGCTGGTCAAGATCGCAGCCCTTGGTTTCGGCCAGTTTCACGGTCGCGCCAACAACGTGATGCGCATCACGGAACGGCATGCCAAGTTCGGCAACCAGCCAGTCGGCAAGGTCGGTGGCGGTGGTGTAACCCGCACCGGCAGCGGCACGCATATTATCGGCAAAGACCTTCATGTCGGCGATCATGCCGGTCATGGCGGCAACACACAGACCAAGATGGTCATGGGCCTGGAAGACGGGTTCCTTGTCTTCCTGCATGTCCTTGGAATAGGCGAGCGGCAGGCCCTTCATCGACAGCATCAAGCCGTTATAGCAGCCAACAATACGCCCGATTTTCGAGCGGATCAGTTCCGCCGCATCCGGGTTGCGTTTTTGCGGCATGATTGAAGAGCCGGTCGAAAACTTGTCAGACATGCCGATAAAGCGGAACTGGGCCGAACACCAGATGACCATTTCTTCGGCCAGACGAGACAGATGCATGGCAGCAATCGATGCGGCATTGAGGTATTCAAGCGCAAAGTCACGATCCGATACCGCATCGAGCGAGTTCGCCGTCGGGCGATCAAAGCCCAGCGCACTTGCCGTCATGTGACGATCAATCGGGTATGGTGTGCCAGCCAGGGCGGCGGAGCCCAGCGGGTTTTCGTTAATGCGCGTGCGGCAATCGGCAACGCGCCCGCGATCACGGCCAAACATTTCGACATAGGCCAGAAGATGATGGCCGAACGTGACCGGCTGGGCGGCCTGAAGGTGGGTGAAGCCCGGCATGATGGTTTCAGCATGGGTTTCAGCCTGCGCAATCAGGGCTTCCTGAAGGCCTTTGAGGCCGACCTCAAGATCGCCAAGTGCAACGTCACGGACCCAGAGTTTGAAGTCGGTCGCGACCTGATCATTGCGCGAGCGCGCAGTATGCAGGCGACCAGCGGCCGGGCCGATCAATTCGCGCAGGCGGCTTTCGACATTCATGTGGATGTCTTCAAGAGCGGCGGAGAATTTGAAGGCGCCGCTCTCGATTTCTTGAAGAATCTGGTCTAGACCGTTGGTGATCTTTTCGCCATCTTCAGCAGGAATGATGTTCTGCTTGACCAGCATGGCGCAGTGGGCCTTCGAGCCCTGAATGTCCTGGGCGTAAAGGCGTTTGTCAAAACCGATGGAAGCGTTGATTTCTTCCATGATGGCTGACGGGCCTGCTTCGAAGCGGCCGCCCCAAAGGGAGTTTGCGTTTTTCTGGTCAGTGGCGTTTTGATCGGTCATCGTGATCCGCAGTCTTGGAAAGGTGGGTGTTGTGAAAGCATTGCTTCGTTACGTAAAACTTGGCGTGATTGTCGCCATCTCGGGCATTTATGCAACCCCTGCCTTTGCTGATACGCAATTCCCGCAAGAACTTTCAAAGATGGTCATGCCATCCGAAGGGGGTTCTTTGCCCGAAGATCTGGCGTTTGTCGATGAAAATGGCAACGAGGTCGCCTTTAACAGCCTGAAAGGACAGGTTGTTCTGGTCAATCTGTGGGCGACCTGGTGTGTGCCCTGCGTCAAGGAAATGCCCGATCTGGATCGCCTGGCGGTCGAGATGGCCGATAAGCCGTTCCGGGTTCTCGCACTTAGTCAGGACCGTGGCGGGGCGGATGCGGTGCGCGAATTCTTTGAAACCAATGGAATCGAGAACCTTGATATCGTTCTGGATCCGCGTGGGGCGATTGCGCGTCAGATGGGGGCACGCGGCCTTCCGACCAGTTTTGTCTATGACGCCAAGGGTGATTTGCGCGGCAAGCTTGAAGGCATTGCGCGCTGGGATGCGCCAGAGGTCATCACCTATTTCGATCAGTTGATTGATCAAACGTCCTGAGCGCAAGTGACACGGTCTTAGGCGTTGCCTTCGATCAGGGACAAAACATCGGCAAGGCGTGGTGCAGCCTCGGCAGCACCATTGTTGGTGGTGGAAAGCGCGCCGGTCGCACAGGCAAAGCGCACGGCATCCTTGAGCGACTGATCACCATGCAGGGCGACAGCCAACCCGGCATTGAAGCAATCGCCTGCGCCCACCGTATCAACCGTGTTGACCACAAAGCCCGGAACCATACCGGTTTGCCCGCCCGATGAATAGAACGCACCATCGCCGCCCATTTTGATGATGACGGTTTCCGGGCCCATGTCATGCAGCTTGATGCTGGCGCTACTGGCGGTGGCCTCATCCACAGGGTCAATACCGGTGAGGGCCAAGCATTCGCTTTGGTTCGGCGTGACGATATGGGTAAGGGCCAGTAGATCACGCATGACCACCAGATCGGCGACCGGGGCCGGATCAAGCATCACCTTTGCCTTGCCTTCACGGGCATATTTGATGGCGCAATCAATGGCGACTACCGGGCATTCCAGCTGCAGCAGCAGATAGTCGCAATCGCGCAGGTAATCCTGTTTTTCATGCAAATCAGACCGGGTCATGGTCATGTTGGCCCCGCCAACGACCGTGATCATGTTCTCGCCTGCTTCATCAATCGAAATCAGGGCAATGCCGGTCTGGGCTTCGTCGGCGACGATGAGATGGGTGGTATCAAGTCCCTCGGCCGCGAGCGTTTCAATCAGCTGATTGCCAAGCATGTCATCACCGATCTTGGAGATGAAGACCGGATCGACCCCAAGACGTGCAACTGCAAGCGCCTGATTGCAGCCCTTGCCACCCGGGCCGGTTTTATAGGCTTGGGAGGATACCGTTTGTCCCTGCACTGGAAGCTTTGCCACACGGGCGGCGAAATCAAAGTTCGAGCTTCCAACCACTACAATCGTCATATCTGTCCGTGCTTATAAATTAATGCCATCAGATTAATGTTGGCACCCGGGCGGGGGTTTAAAAGGCGCGTCTGGCAAAATTCGACCAAATCGAGGAATTTTATTTAAAAACCGGTGTTTAGCCTATTCTTTGGATGGGGCATGCCTGCCCTAGTTCGGGGTGAATTCGTCAGACAAAGCAGCGTAAATCCGCTGGAACTTGGCAAAGCGCGGCTGATAAGCGTCACGACGTGACATGTCGGGTTCAACGACTTCTTCGATCACGGGTTTGACGCAGACATCCGTGACCGGTTCGTTGGTGAGCGCCAAACGCGCAAGGCGCGCCGCACCGAATGCCGGGCCTTTGGTGGCACCTTCGTAGCGGGCAAGCGGTTTGCCAAGGATATCGGCGATCATTTGAATCCAGTAGCGACTGCGTGCACCCCCGCCAATGACGCCCGGCAGATCACAATAGGTGCCAGCCGCATTCAGGCGCGATTTGGCGTCGCTGAGCGCAAAGCCGACACCCTCGAGAACGGCCTGCACCATGGCTTCGCGATTGGTGTCACTGCCCAGACCAAAGAAAACGCCACGGGCATAGGGATTGTTATGCGGGGTGCGCTCGCCGTTCAGATAGGGCAGGAACAGGATATCAGATGGTGCCTTGTGCTGTGCCTCGACCCGATTGAGCAGGTCGGTGATGTCACTTTCACCCAGAAGGTCTGCGGCCCATTTCAGGCAGCTTGCGCCATTGAGCAACACCGCCATCTGAAACCAGTGGTTCGGGATGGCGTGGGCAAAGCTGTGCAGCAATTCTTCGGGCTTGGGCCTGTATTTGTCCGAGGCGACGAAAATCTGTGATGAGGTACCAAGCGAGATGAAGCCATCACCATGGGCAACCGCCCCGACACCGATGCCACCAGTGGCCGCATCACCGCCACCCCCAGCAATGATAACACCATCGGCCATGCCCCAGCGCGCCGCCAGATTGGCGTGAAGGGTGCCTGTGATATCAGATCCCTCGACCAGTCCGGGGAGTTGATCAGGTGTCAGGCCGCAGGCGGCAATCGCACTTTCATTCCAGCTGCGGCTTTGTTCATCAAGCCACAGGGTGCCAGCCGCATCGGACATTTCCGTGACCTTGTCGCCAGACAGGCAAAAGCGGATGTAGTCCTTGGGCAGCAGGATGGTTTTGATTTTGGCAAAAACATCAGGTTCGTGTTTTTGCAGCCAGATCAGTTTGGGGGCGGTCATGCCTGACATGGTGGCAACCCCGGCACGCGCGCCAAGGTCGGGAAGGGTTGCATCAAGTTCGGCGCATTCGCGCATCGCACGGCCATCATTCCACAGGATGGCGGGACGCAGCGGTTTGTCATCGTCACCCAGCAAGGTCGCACCATGCATCTGGCCTGACAGGCCGATGGCACGGGTTGCGGCAATGGCGGACGGGTTCTGGCGGTGCAATTCATCAATCGCACGGGTGGTGGCATCCCACCAGTCTTCGGGGTTTTGTTCGCTCCAGAACGGTTTGGGGCTGGACACGCGTAAAGGGACATCAGCCTCGGAAAGGGTGACCGAGTTTTCGTCAATCAGTAGTGCCTTGACTGCCGATGTGCCGACATCAATTCCGAGATACATGTTCGGACGGCCTCCAGAACCGTTTGATTTTTCCCGACATCATGATTGCGCGGGTTAGAGTAATCGCCATTCCAGATGGTTGAAGCACGGAATGCAACAAAAAAAGCCGCTGCGGGGCAGCGGCTTTGATGTCTTGATGCCAACGTCGGCCTGCGACCGGTTAGCGGGTCGGGGTCGGTTCGTCGCCGCTATAGTCATAGAAGCCACGGCCAGCCTTGCGGCCAAGCCATCCGGCTTCGACATATTTGACCAGAAGCGGGCACGGGCGATACTTGGTATCGGCCAGACCATCATGCAGGACATGCATGATCGACAGGCAGGTATCGAGACCAATAAAGTCTGCCAGCTGCAGCGGGCCCATCGGATGGTTCGCACCCAGGCGCATCGCGGTATCGATGGACTCGACATTCCCCACACCTTCGTAAAGGGTGTAGATCGCCTCGTTGATCATCGGAAGCAGGATGCGGTTGACGATAAAGGCCGGGAAGTCTTCGGCGCTTGCCGTGTCCTTGCCGAGCTTTTTGGTCAGTTCATGAATGGTGCGATAGGTGGTTTCGTCCGTGGCAATACCACGGATCAGTTCCACCAGTTTCATCAGCGGCACCGGGTTCATGAAGTGCATGCCCATGAACTTCGCCGGGCGGTCGGTATAGGACGCCAGACGGGTGACCGAAATCGAAGAGGTGTTGGTCGCGATGATCGCTTCCGGGCCGAGTACCGGGCACAGAGCCTTGAAGATCTGTTTCTTGATCTCTTCGTTCTCGGTGGCCGCTTCGATGACCAGATCACAGTCAGACAGGAAGGTATATTCCGTTCCGGTTGAGATCAGCTTCAGCGCAGAATCTTTTTGCGCTGCGGTAATGATCTCTTTTTTGACCTGACGGTCCATGTTCTTTTCCATCACGCCGATGGCCTTATCAAGGGCATCTTGCGAGATGTCGAGAATTCGGACGTCGTAACCGGCCAGTGCGATCACATGTGCAATACCATTGCCCATCTGACCGGCGCCGATTACGCCAATGGTTTTGATATCTTCCAACGAAGCCATTTGTTCCCCACTCGTCCCCAAGGGTCAAAACAAGAGTATGCGTTGCCTTGACCCTAAAGGGGATCAGATTATTTGTCGAGTTCGCTCGCCAGAGCGGGAAGGGCCTCGAACAGGTCACCGACAAGTCCGTAATCCGCGACCGAGAAGATCGGCGCTTCTTCGTCCTTGTTGATCGCGACAATGACCTTACTGTCCTTCATGCCGGCAAGGTGCTGAATAGCACCCGAAATGCCTACAGCAATGTATAGCTGCGGTGCAACAACTTTGCCGGTCTGGCCGACCTGCCAGTCGTTGGGGGCATAGCCCGCATCAACCGCCGCGCGAGAAGCGCCAATCGCAGCGCCGAGTTTGTCGGCAATCGGTTCGATCAGGTGGAAGTTTTCACCCGAACCCATGCCACGACCGCCAGAGATGACGATGCTTGCAGCGGTGAGTTCCGGGCGTTCCGACTCGGTCAGTTCCTGACCAACGAAGGTCGACTTGCCAGCATCGGATGCAACAGCAACGTCTTCGATGGATGCAGAACCACCTTCGGCGGCGACCGGATCAAAGCCGGTGGTACGGACAGTGATCAGTTTGAGGCTGTCGGTCGACTGCACGGTTGCCATCGCGTTACCGGCATAGATCGGACGGACAAACGTATCGGCATCGACAACATCGGTGATGTCGGAAATCTGGGCGACGTCTTTTTTGGCGGCAACGCGCGGCATGAAGTTTTTGCCCGACGAAGAGGCCGAGGTGAGAATGTGGCTGTAATCGCCCGCCAGTTCACCAACCAGACCCGCCATGTTTTCGGCAAGGAAGTGGCCATAGGCTGCGTTGTCTGCGAGGAGAACCTTGGAGACACCTTCGACCTTGGCAGCGGCTTCGGCAACGGCCTTACAGCCTTCACCAGCCACGAGAACGGTGATGTCGCCACCGATTTTCTGAGCAGCAGCAACGGTGTTAAGCGTGCCACCCTTCAGTTCGGTATTGTCGTGTTCGGCAATAACAAGAATGCTCATTTGATCGATCCCCGCTTAGATTACTTTTGCTTCGTTGCGAAGCTTGTCGACAAGCTCTGCGACGTCGGCAACTTTGACACCTGCCTGACGTGCTTCCGGTTCGGAAACTTTCAGGGTTTTCAGGCGCGGCGCGGTATCAACACCAAGGTCGGCCGGGCTCAGGGTATCGAGCGGCTTTTTCTTGGCTTTCATGATGTTCGGCAGCGACGCATAACGCGGCTCGTTGAGGCGCAGGTCGGTGGTAACGATTGCCGGAAGATCAATCTTGATGGTTTCAAGACCACCGTCGATTTCACGCGTGACATCAAGCTTGCCGTCAGCAACGACAACCTTGGACGCGAAGGTGCCCTGCGGCCAATCCAGCAATGCGGCCAGCATCTGACCGGTCTGGTTGGCATCATCGTCAATTGCCTGTTTGCCGAGGATCACGAGATCCGGGCTTTCCTTGGCAACGACTTCTTTCAGAAGCTTTGCAACAGCCAGCGGCTGGAGTTCGTCCTCGGTTTCAACCAGAATGCCGCGATCGGCACCCATGGCGAGGGCCGTGCGCAGGGTTTCCTGGCACTGTTTAACGCCGAGCGACACGGCAACCACTTCGGTGGCGGTGCCCGCTTCCTTGAGGCGGATGGCCTCTTCAACGGCGATTTCGTCAAACGGGTTCATGGACATCTTAACGTTGTTCAACTCAACGCCAGACTGGTCCTGTTTGACACGGATCTTGACGTTGTAATCCACAACGCGCTTAACGGCGACAAGAACCTTCATGACAGACCTGTTCGTTTTTGTTGTCGAAACTGCGGGTTTGCTCCCTGCCTAGGCAGTTTGCGTTGGCCCGCATGGTAATGTTTTCCCCGCGACGCACAATAGGTAGTGCTACGCAGGTTGTCAATTTACGTAAAGGTGTTGACGTTAACGACAACTACTTCACGAAAATCTTGATGCCCTTCGCCGTCTTGATACGGCAAAAATCCGCAAGGGAACAAGGATTTTGTCCGATAATCTTGTTATCACGTCAGTTTATCGGGTCAGGCCAGGCTTCCAGAGAACATCATCCTTGCCGCCATTGTTGGCATGGCGGGCCAGAACAAACATGTGGTCTGACAGCCGGTTGATATAACGCACGGCCTCGGGATTGATCGTCTCGATCCCGGCCAGTTCGACAATCAGCCTTTCGGCCCGGCGCGAAACGGTGCGCGCGACATGCAGTTGTGCCGAAAGGGCACTGCCACCGGGCAGGACAAAGGATTTCAACGGATCAAGGGCTTCGTTGATCTGATCGATCTCGGCCTCAAGCCGTTCGGTTTGCTTGGCGGTAATGCGAAGGGTTGGCCGTTCGGGGTTATCGTCGCTGCCATCGCCCGGTGTGCACAGATCTGCACCCAGATCGAAAAGATCGTTCTGGATTCGGGCCAGCATCTCATCGAAGTTGCCGTCCGCATGCAGGCGGGCGACACCAATCACGGCATTGGTTTCATCAACGGTGCCATAGGCCTCTACGCGCACATCATTTTTGGCAACGCGCGTGCCATTGCCCAGGGCGGTTTTGCCCTTGTCACCGGATTTTGTATAGATACGAGTCAGTTGAACCATGTGCCGTCCGTAATCCTGGTTTGTGTGTTCAAGGCGTATGCCTGGCTTAGGAACCGACCGCCATCAGCGACAGGATGAAAAGCAGCAACAGGGCCAGGCCCTGCAAAAGGACGCGCATTTGCATCAGCTTGTTTTGTTTGCGCGCATCCTTGCCGCGTGCCATCGAAACGATGCCCATGATCAGGACCCCAGCGACTGCTGCCATCGCAAGCAAAACACCAATCTGTAAAAAACCAGCCATTCCTGTTTCTTCCCTGTTTCTGCCTGCTGACTTATACCGCGCCCGGCGGCGACATGCTGCGCCAAACGGACGCAACAGGCAACCAGACGATGGCAATTTTGGCAATTAGTCGATGGTTTCGTTTGCCGCAAAGCTGCGACGGTCGATTTTGAATTTCTTGATACGCGATGCCAACGTGGTTGGTTTGATATCGAGAAGGGCCGCCGCACCATTTTCGCCAAATACCTTACCCTTGGTCATGGTGAGCGCATGGATGATGTTGTCATATTCGGTCTGGCGCAGCTCACCCCGGGTCAGAACGGTTTTTTCCGGTTTGGCTTCGGGCTCTGTCGCAGGGGGTGCCAATTTGCGGCTGTCGCGCCCTCCCTGTTCGGGCAGATCAAAATGAAGCTTGCCGTCATGGGCGAGGATGGCAGCCCGTTCGATGACGTTTTCCAGTTCGCGGGCATTTCCCGGCCAGCCATAGTTTTGCAGGGTGCGGACCTGACCCCTGGTGAGTGTTGGCTGGGCGATATTAAGGCGCTGACAGATATTGCGTAGGAAATGCGATGCCAGCGGTGGGATATCGTCGGGCCGTTCACGGAGTGGGCGGCATTCGATGGGGAAAACGTTGAGGCGGAAATAAAGGTCTTCGCGGAAACGTCCCTGACGGACTTCTTCCTTTAGGTCGCGGTTGGTGGCGGCAATCAGACGGACATTGACCTCGCGCGTGCGTTCTTCGCCAATGCGCTCGAACTTCTGGTCCTGCAAAACACGCAACAGCTTGCCCTGAAGCTCCAGCGGGATTTCCCCGACTTCATCGAGAAACAGCGTGCCACCATCCGCCAGTTCAAACCGCCCGACGCGATCACGCACTGCACCGGTAAAGGCACCTCGGACATGGCCGAAGAACTCGCTTTCAAACAGTTCGTGCGGGATTGCCGCACAGTTTACACGCACCAGAACGCGATCAGACCGCGCACTGGCCTGATGGATGGCGCGCGCAATCAGTTCCTTGCCGGTGCCGGACTCACCAGTGATCAGAACGTTGGCATCGGTCGGCGCAACAAGGTCGATCTGTTTAAGCGCACCCTGAATGGCATCGGACTGGCCGATGATTTCGTGGTGGTTGTTGGTTGAAAGGATTTCTTCCTGCAGATAGGCGTTTTCAAGCTCCAGCCGTTCACGCAGTCGGTCGACCTCGGCAAGGGCCGCGTGCAGCTTTTCCTCGGCGATTTTACGTTCGGTGATGTCGCGAAAAACAATCACCGCCCCGATCACCAGCCCATGGTCACGGATCGGGGTGGAGGTATATTCCACCCGGATCGGTTTGCCGTCGCTGCGCCAGAAAACCTCGTCATCAACCCGCCTGACGATGCCTTCGCGAAAGGCGTTGTAAATCGGGCATTGTTCGGCGTGATACGGGTCGCCATTAACGTGGGAATGGTGGATGATCGAATGGATTTCGCGGCCAACCAGTTCCTCGGCCGTCCAGCCCAGCATGCGTTCGGCCGCCGGATTGACGAATGTCGTGATCCCGTCGCTGTTGACCCCGTAAATGCCTTCGCCCGCTGCACCCAGGATCAGCTGGTTTTCGCGTTCGATTTCGCGGAAAAACCGTTCGGCACGGCGCCATTCGGCGATGCCTTCGCGAAGATAATCATCGGCTTCCGAGTCCACATCGCGGCGATGGCGGGCATCAAGATCGGAAATCGTCACGGTCAGATATTCTTCGCCGTCCAGAATGAGCGGCCGGGCTTCGTGTTCAAGTTTCAGTTCGGTGCCGTCGGGGCGGGTGAGGTCCAGCCCACGGGTCCAGGCAAATCCGTGATAAAAGGCCGCCTCGCTAAATACCACCAGACTGGGCACCTGACCTTTGTGCAGCGCACTCATCGAGGTCGTCAGAAGCTCTTCAATGCTGCGCCCCAGCAGGTTCGCAGCGGCCTGATTGGCAAAGACAATCCGGTCCGTTTTGGGGTGAATCAGCAAGGTTGGATGGGTGTGGGCGAGCAATGCCTGCAAGTGCAGGTTTTCAATCATCACCGGTAGGGGCTTGATTTCACTGATCCTCATCACACACTCCTACGAAATATCGTAATATTTACTACGATATTTCGTGAATTACGATTTTTCGTATGTGGTAAGCGTCTCACTCAAAAGCGCAAGAGTCCAGCGTTTTCAACGAAAAATGACGCGTTGCACAAAATGGCACGCCCGTTGCTGTAGGGACTGTGAACATCTGGTGCTGCCTTTCTGGCGGCGTAACAACACAGGGGGTGATCACATGTCAGTCAAAAGTCTGGGCAATCCATTTAGTGGCGATACCGATCTGCGTCACAGCAAATCATGCGGCTGTGATGTCTGTTCGTCAAAAGATGGGCATACACATGCATCACATAAAGACCATGACCATGGCGTAAAACACGATTTGGCCAGCATGCCGGCCCATAGTGATATGGGCGATATGGACGCCAAAACGCCGGAAAGCAGCGAAGAAATGCTTGATCGTGCCATCGACAGCGCAATTGTGCGTTCGGTGTTTGGTCACAACGACATTTCGCGTCGTTCGTTTGCCAAGATGGTCGGTGGCAGCACCATGATGGCAGCCCTTGCCTCGGTCCTGCCAATCGACAAGGTCAAGGCGGCCATCCTTGATGATCTGGGCACGCCGGAAAAATCCAAACTGAACATCGGCTTTGTGCCGATCACCTGCGCCACGCCGATCATCATGGCCCAGCCGATGGGCTTTTATGAGAAATACGGCCTTGATGTTGATGTCATCAAGACAGCCGGTTGGGCAGTTGCCCGCGACAAGTCATTAAATAATGAATATGACGCGTCGCACATGCTGACCCCGATGCCGCTGGCGATTTCGATGGGGGCGGGTTCGACCGCAACGCCGTTCCTGATGCCGGCCGTTGAAAACATCAATGGTCAGGCGATTGTCCTGCATAACGATCACTTGGACAAACGTGATCCCAAGCAGTGGAAGGGCTTCAAGTTCGGTGTGCCGTTCGAATATTCGATGCACAACTTCCTGCTGCGTTATTACGTCGCCGAGCATGGCCTGGACCCGGACAAAGACATCCAGATCCGTGTCGTTCCGCCGCCCGAGATGGTTGCAAACCTGCGTGCCGGTAACCTTGATGGTTATCTGTCACCCGATCCGTTTAACCAGCGCGCCGTTTGGGAAAAGATCGGCTTCCTGCATACCCTGACCAAGGATATCTGGGAAGGCCATCCGTGCTGTGCATTTGCATGTTCCAAGGCGTTTTCCGAAGAGCTGCCGAATACCTATGGCGCGCTTTTGAAATCCATCGTCGATGCGACCCAGTACGCCGCCAAGGCGGAAAACCGCAAGGAAATCTCGGCCGCCATCGCACCGGCGAACTATCTGAACCAGCCGGTTCCGGTGATTGAACAGGTCCTGACCGGCCGTTACGCCGATGGTCTGGGCGAAGTGAAAAACGTTCCGGATCGCATCGATTTCGATCCGTTCCCGTGGCATTCGATGGGTGTCTGGATCCTGACCCAGATGAAACGCTGGGGCTATATCGAGGGCGATGTCGATTACAAGAAGATCGCCGAAGAAGTCTATGTCGCGAGCGATTGCGCCAAGATCATGAAAGAGCTTGGCTATGAAGCGCCGACCGAGACTTACAAAAGCTATACCATCATGGGCAAGGCGTTCGATCCCGATCAGCCTGAAGCCTATGTCAACAGCTTTGCCATCGGCAAAGGGGTAAGCTGATATGCTGGCATCGCTCAATGCCAGGGCGTTGGTGTTGTCACTTGTACTTCTGGCGGTCTTCCTTGGTCTTTGGGAGGCCGCCAGCCCAAAACAACAACTCGCTGGCGAACTCACAGAATATGAACTTCTGATGGGCGGGGCAGAGCCAAAGGCCGCTGTGCCGCCCCCCTCGGACGTGATCGCCAAGGCATGGGAAGAGCTCAGCAACCCGTTCTATGACGCCGGTCCCAACGACAAGGGCATTGGTATCCAGATCGGTTATTCGCTTTATCGCGTGCTGAGCGGTTATTTCCTTGCGGCGGCAATTGCCATTCCGGTCGGGTTCCTGATCGGGATGTCGCCCCTGATGTACAAGGCGCTTGATCCGTTTATTCAGGTGCTTCGCCCGATTTCCCCACTGGCATGGATGCCACTTGCGCTGTTTGTCATTCAGGACAGTCAGGCGTCGGCGATCTTTGTGATCTTTATCTGTTCGATCTGGCCAATGTTGATCAACACCGCCTTTGGTGTGGCCGGGGTTCGCAAGGATTGGGTCAATGTGGCGCGCACCCACGAACTGGGCCCGCTCAAGACCGCTTGGATCGTTATCCTTCCGGCAGCGGCCCCGACCATTCTGACCGGCATGCGGATTTCAATCGGCATTGCGTGGCTTGTGATTGTCGCGGCCGAGATGCTCGTGGGGGGGACAGGGATTGGCTACTACGTCTGGAACGAATGGAACAACCTTGATCTGACCAGCGTGGTGTTCTCGATCCTGATGATCGGTGTTGTCGGCATGTTGCTTGATACCGCCTTTGCCTATTGCGCACGTCTTGTGCAGTACCAGGAATAAGGAGACCTGATATGTCGAAACCATTCCTGAGTTTGCAGAACCTGACCAAACGTTTTCAGGCACCCAAGGGCGGTGAAGCCCTGACAGTGTTTGAAAACGTCAATCTGGGGATCGAGAAGGGGGAGTTTGTTTGCATCATCGGCCATTCCGGCTGTGGCAAATCGACAATCCTGAACATTCTGGCTGGTCTTGATGAACCGACCGAAGGGGCGGTCATCATGAATGGCAAGGAAGTGTCGGGTCCCAGCCTGGATCGCGGGATCGTGTTTCAGAACTATTCCCTGCTGCCATGGTTATCAGCGCTTAAGAACGTCACCTTTGCCGTTCAGGCGCGCTATAAATCCTGGAGCAAGAAACAGGTTCACGACCATTCGATGAAGTATCTGGAAATGGTCGGGCTGGCTGGCGGGGCGGAGCTTCGCAAACCATCGCAATTGTCGGGTGGCATGCGTCAGCGTGTATCGATCGCGCGTGCCTTTGCAATCCAGCCGGAATTGTTGCTTTTGGATGAGCCGTTCGGGGCCCTTGATGCCCTGACACGCGGCAGCATTCAGGATGAATTGATCCGCATCTGGTCAGGGTCAGACCAGACGGTCTTTATGATCACCCATGATGTGGATGAGGCCATCCTGTTGGCGGATCGTATTTTGCTGATGACCAACGGGCCATATGCCCGTGTCGCAGAATCGGTTCAGGTCGATATCCCGCGCCCGCGCGAACGGGCCAACATCATTCACCATTCCGACTATTACGACATCCGAAACCACTTGGTCGAATTCCTTGCCACCCGCTCCAAGGCGCTTGCCGGCAAGCAGGAGGAAGGCACACCAAGCGAGCCATCCATTGTGCGTTTTGGCGCACATGGGGTGGTTTCAGGCCCCAAAGACAACCGCAAACCGGCCACCAGCCCGGTGGAATAAATCACCTGCACGTTGATTACTTAGAAGGAGAAAAGCTGTGAAAAAAGCAGATGTCAAAGAAATGATCATCGAAGCCAAAAAGGCCAAAGGCCTTGGCTGGGAAGAAGTTGCCAGCAAGATCGGCATGTCGCCGGTATGGACGACTTCGGTCTGTTTTGGCATGAATTCCGCGCCAAAGGACAAGGCCGACATGCTGGTCGCCCTGTTTGACCTGCCGCCTGAAGCATCGGCTGTCATGCAGGAATGCCCGATGAAAATCTGGGATCAGGCGGTGCCGACCGATCCTGCGATCTATCGCCTTTATGAAATCGTCGGTGTTTACGGCGAGACCATCAAGGAAATCATCCACGAGAAATTCGGCGATGGCATCATGAGCGCGATCGACTACGAAATGTATATTGAGCGCAAGGAAGACCCGAAGGGCGACCGCGTTGTCATTACCCTTGATGGTAAATTCCTGAAATACCGGGCCTGGTAATCAAAGCCAATTGGTGGTTCGCAGTCACCTGGTACGAGCAGTCACAGAAGAAACCGGCCTGTGTCGCGCAGGCCGGTTTTGCCATTCCCCGATCCGGAAACAATAAGTTGCCAGATTGCCGGTGGCGCATTTGTGATGATGGCCTAAATGTTATGGTCAACAACACATTGACTTGGAAAGGGCTTTATCATGGCTGATCTGTCGAGCTTCGAGATTACCAAACGCTGGCCTGCGCAAAATCCGGACGTTATCCAGCTTTATTCCCTGCCGACGCCCAACGGGGTGAAGGTTTCGATCATGCTGGAAGAAACCGGGCTGGACTATGAGCCGCATCTGATCAATATCGGCGAAGATGAAACCTGGACGCCGGAATTCCTGTCGTTGAACCCGAACGGTAAAATTCCGGCAATCATTGATCCGCATGGACCGAATGGCAAACCGCTTGGTCTGTTTGAATCGGGTGCGATCATTCAGTATCTGGCGGAAAAAACCGGCAAGTTGTTGCCTGTCGATCCGGCCAAACGCATTGAGGCGATCCAGTGGGTGTATTTTCAGATGGGCGGGCTTGGCCCGATATTTGGCCAGCTTGGCTTCTTCCACAAGTTTGCCGGCAAGGAGATCGAGGACAAGCGTCCGCTGGATCGGTATCGCAAGGAATCAAAGCGGCTTCTGGGTGTGCTTGAAACCCGCCTTGATGGCCGTGACTGGATCATGGGCGATGAATACAGCATTGCAGACATTGCGTCGCTTGGCTGGGTGCGCAACCTGATCGGTTTCTATGACGCGGGTAGTCTTGTTGATTATCACGAATTTAAAAACGTTCCGGCGTGGCTGGAGCGCGGTCTTGATCGCCCGGCCGTTCAGCGCGGACTGAACATCCCGGCCCGCGATTAATCGCCGTTGATTTTGACCGGATGGAGACAAATGCTTTTCATCCGGTCAGGCTGGCCTTAATTAGGAGGGCATTCATTGTCCCACGAAGTTAAGAGACCAATTCATGACCAGCCGCATCAAGGACGCCGCCCTTGCCCAACAGATCACTGACGAGACCCTTGCCTGGCGCGAGGTGATTTGCCCGGTGACGGCAAAATACGGAAACTATGTCGCCAAGCGTGATCTGCGCGACAAAACCATCGTCAGTTTCCAGCACGTTCTTGAAGACACCATTCCCACCTTGCTGCCGTTTGTGAAGGCCGGGGCCAAGGTCAAGGTTGGTGCATGTAACCCCGATAGTACTGACGATGCAGCCGCCGCCTACCTCGCCGCCCATGGGGTCGAGGTCCATGCCTTTTCCGGCATGACGCCCGATGAATATGCCCAAAGCATCGATATCCTGTCGTCCGAGCCCGCTGACATCATTGCCGATATGGGCGGGGAGCTGATTGAGGCGTTTGTGAAGAAGGGCCACAAGGTCGATGGCGCGCTTGAAGCGACCACCACGGGCGTGCATCGGGTTGAGAAGCTTGACTATTCCTTCCCGGTGTTTAACTGGAACGATATCGCGATCAAGGATCGCCTGCATAACCGCCACCACGTGGCACAGGAAATGTGGCCGGTCTTTTCGAATGTGACGGGGCTGGCACTTTATGGGCGCACGGTTCTTGTGATCGGCTTTGGCCCGGTCGGGCGCGGCGTGGCTGAACGCGCGCGCAATCTCGGTGCGGTGGTATCTGTCGCCGAACGCGATCCGGTTCGCGCGCTTGAGGCGCAGCATTATGGCTGCCGGGTTGTCAGCCTTGAAGACGGCCTGAAAGAGAACGCGATCATTGTGACCGCCACCGGCCTTTCGGGCATTCTGGGCGCAGCGCAGATCAAGCAGTGCCGTCGCGGCGCAATCCTGGTCAATGTCGGGCATTCCAATACCGAGATTGACGTCAAATGGCTTGATACCCAGACGCGCACGAAAATGCGCCGCCATATCGAACGGTTCGAGCTGGATAACAGCCGTGAGGTGTATCTTCTGAACCGGGGTAGCTTGCTGAACCTTGCACCCGGCATGGGGGGCTCGGGCAAGGATCTGTTTGATCCGTTCTCGGCCATTCTGATCCGCGGGATCGACTGGCTGGCATCGGGCGGGGCGACCTCGTTCAAGCCGGGCTTTTATCCCTATCCGGAAGATGTCGAACGCGAAATTGCCCAAGCGATCCTGCAATCGCACAGCTGATCAATTTCGCTGAACTGACGAATCGCAACGAACCACCCGGTGCGGTCTGGTAACCTTAATGGGTTGATGTCGGGGCACGCGCAAATATTTGCGCTCAATAGCCCACGGCATCACTCATTAGAGGATGGAGGCCGGTCATGAGAACGATTTCAAAGGTCTTTGTTGGCTTTGTTCTGGTGATGACCGGCATCTGGCTGGTTTCAAACCCCGATCTTTTTGCGGCATCCAGTTTCATCAGCCTTCGCCATTTTATGGTGCAGTATTCGGGCTTTCTTGCGATCAGCATGATGAGCCTGATCTTGTTGTTGTCCGTTCGGCCTGTGTGGCTGACGCGACGGTTGGGCGGGTTGGACAAGGCGTATCGCCTGCACAAGTGGCTTGGCATTGCTGTGCTTGTCGTAGCGACCCTGCACTGGGCCTGGCGGATGGCGCCGAAATGGGGTGTTGCGCTTGGCCTTCTGGAGCGGGGGCGGCGTGGGTCAAGGCCGAGGGGGCCGGATGGGGCGGGCCTGCATTGGGCGCAATCGCTGTTTAATGAGCAGCGCGGGCTGGCGGAAGCGGTTGGAGAATGGGCGTTCTATATTGCCGTTGCCTTGATCCTGATCGCGTTGATCAAGCGCATCCCGTATCGCTGGTTTGCCAGAACACATACCGTTCTGGCCGTGATCTATCTTGTGCTGGTTTATCACAGCATCGTTTTGCTTGATTTCGCCAATTGGGCAACACCGGTTGGCTATGTTCTGGCGGCGATGTTGATGGTTGGCACGGGGTCATCCATCATTGTTCTGTTTGGCCAAATCGGGGCCGGGCGTCGATCCACCGGCGAGGTGATCGAGGTTGATTATCTTCCGGAGATGAAATCGCTTCAGATCGCGATCAGGTCGGATGGCGGGTGGAAAGGTCATCTTGCCGGGCAGTTCGCCTTTGTCCGGTTTGGCAATAGCAACGAAGCGCATCCGTTTACCATTGCGTCTGCCTGGCGCGACGGGGTTCCGGGACTAACCATTATCGCCAAGAAACTGGGCGACTATACCAACACACTCTACGAAACATTGAAGCCGGGCGACCGGGTGGCGCTTGAGGGTCCTTATGGCACCTTTGTACTGGATCGGGAAAAACGCCATCAAATCTGGATTTCCGGGGGTATTGGACTGACGCCGTTTGTTGCCTGGCTTGAAGATCTGGTGGCCAATCCGGCAAAGCTTGAGATCGATTTTTATCAGGTGGCCCCGCATTGCGATCCTGAACTGATGGCGCGGATCAACGACCTGGCCGGGCGTGCCGGTGTTCGGTTGCGTGAATGGCGCGATGCACGCGACGGCTTTCTGACCGGCGAGAAAATCCGTTCTGATGTGCCCCATTGGCAAGAAGCCCAAATCTGGTTCTGCGGGCCACGCCAATTTGGTGAAGATGTCAAAAACGATCTGGTGGCAGCCGGATTGCACAGCGATGCCTTCCATCAGGAGCTGTTTGATTTCAGATAGGGAAAGCAGAGTTTGGCGTTGAATAGAGTGCGGGCGGTCCGTGATGGAACCGCCCGCTTTTCGTTTGCTCGTTATCCTGATTGGTTTGGCAATGCCTAGGATTTGTAACCGATCCGAAGGTTGCCCCACTGTTCGCCATTGACCATGATCGGCACGTCGCATTCCTTCATGAAGACGACGGTGTTGCCCATGTCACGGAAATAGGTCTGCAGCAGGTGGGGCTTGGTGTTGCGCCCGGCCATCAGACCGGCACGGTCATCAAAGATGCGCCGGTTGCGGCAGTTGCCCATATTCCAGGCGGGTTCGCCCGGTCTTTGCGGTTGGCTGTAGACCTTGTTGTGGGTCGGCAGATAGCCGTTGGTATCCACACCGGCGGCAAAGACGATATGTTCGTCCTTTGCAAGAATGGCTTCTTGCAACGGGGTGAAGTTGCGGTCGGTAAAGGGCACATAGGGCGTCATGAATTGCTTGGGATCGGTGCCGTCAATCGGCTCGTAGCGGGTATTGAACAGATCATCATGGGTGAATTCGTGACTGCGCAAACCGCCTTCAAGAACCTTGCCCAACTCGCCGGCCAATTGCTTGCCGAGATCGGCAATCTTGGCGTCATGTTCGTGGGTTTTCTTAAGCAGTCCCAAAATGACCTTGGTTGCTTCGTCGTCGATTTCGGTGAACTGGATGTGGGTGCCGAGTGTCGAGTACGCTTTGACCGTCCCCTTAAGCC
The DNA here is from genome assembly GCF_000300275.1 of Thalassospira profundimaris WP0211. GTDB lineage: Bacteria > Pseudomonadota > Alphaproteobacteria > Rhodospirillales > Thalassospiraceae > Thalassospira > Thalassospira profundimaris. The sequence goes on from NZ_AMRN01000002.1 coordinate 39,967, forward strand.
GGGTGCCGTCGGTCATCGTGATCGTGATCGCTTTGTTGCGGTCATCTTCGCTGGCATCAATACGCGCAAGCAGGCCGGCAAGCGACATGTCTGCGGTGACACCCTGGCGCACATCACCGTTGCCAAAGTCGACCTTGATATCAACCGCAATCGGAACCCGTTCTTCGTGACGACGGTTGGTGTTGTCTGCACTGCGCAGAACCATGCGGAAGCGCGTTTCCATCTCGTTGATATCATTGCGGATATTCGAAGAAAGAATGCGAAGGTTTTCCGCCGTCTGGCTGGCATTGTGCGATTTGTGGCTGGCCAGTTCGATGTCGCCGGAAATGCCCTGCATGTGGGTGGAGACTTCCTGCGCACTTGTCGAGATTTCGGCAATCGCGGCTGTTTGTTGTTCGACCGATGCCGAGATATCGCTTGAAAGCTGGCTGACTTCGTCAATCGCGCCGCCGATGCCCTCAATCGCGGTAACCGCCTCGGATGTGGCGCCCTGAATGGCGGTGATCTGGGCGTTGATATCAAGGATGGCCTTTTCGGTCTGGGTGGCGAGGTTTTTGACCTCGTTGGCGACCACGGCAAAACCCTTGCCGGCGTCGCCGGCGCGCGCAGCCTCGATCGTGGCGTTGAGTGCCAGCATCTTGGTCTGATCAGAAATGCGTTTGACGATATCAACAACCTTGCCGATTTCGGTCGCGGTTTCCGACAGGCTGCCCATGGTGGTGGATGTTTCCTGGGCGCGGGTGACGGCCTGACTGGCAATGTCATTGGTTTTGTGGATGCGTTCGGCAATTTCGTGGCTGGATGCCTGCAGTTCCTCGGTCGCGGATGCGACGGTTGCGACATTGCTGCTGGCGACTTCGGTGGTGGCAGTGATGCGTTCGACCAGTTGGGAAAGCTCGCTGGCGTCACTTTCCATGGCCTGCGCCACGTCATTGGTGCGCCCGGCCTGGAAGCCGACCTCGGAAATGATATTGTCGGTTTCGCGTTCAATGATTTCCGACATCGACTGAATTTCAGAGGCGGAACGCTGGTTGGCCAAAACGGTCTGGCGCGCCGATATCAGGCTGCCCATATCCGCCATCAGCAGGCAGCGCGCCGCATCCGCCGCGGCAGTTCCACCCTTGGACCGCGCGGCAAGCGTTGCGCAAAGTGCTGAAACCTTGTGGTAGGCCAGTACAATATGATCGGGTGCCACTCCGATGACCGCATTGGCCAGAACGTGCTCGTTAAAGCATTGGTTGAATGCATCCGGGCTGTTTGCATTGATCAGAGTTGTAAAACGTCGGGACAGTTCGGCAACATGATGTTGCGGATCACTTGGCGCAGCACTACTTTGCCCGGTCCCCAACAGTTCGGTGACCAGATTTTCTGCAAGCTGTTCTCCATGTTGCGCAAACAAATCCGTGGCGGCATTTATAAGCGCATAGATTGTACTTTCTGGCATTGCAGAGCTGTGATTCATTTGCCATTCTCTCCCTTATTCCCGGCGGACCTTTTGGCCCGATTTTTTCACAGACTTTCAGTGGTCTGCGTGTGCTTTTGGGGAGTGTATCACTACTGGTAAGTCCAAAATATATCATACTTTAGGTTGATATGGAAAAAGGCCCGCCAGTGTTGGCGGGCCAAGTTTGCCCTCGTTGTTCACAGGGGCCACGGTTCGGATGAGAATTTTATCAGTATTTCAGAATGTTATGTCGTTCACCGGGTCAGAATGCCGCGCGTGACCACCTGTGCCTGAATTTCGGCAGCCCCTTCGAAAATGTTCAAAATGCGCGCATCACACAGCACACGGCTGATCTGATATTCAAGCGCATAGCCGTTGCCGCCGTGAATCTGCAGGGCGTTGTCGGCATTCGACCATGCGACGCGCGCGCCTAGAAGCTTGGCCATGCCGGCCTCGATATCGCAGCGGATATCCTGATCCTTTTCAAAGGCCGAGAAATAGGTCAGCTGGCGGGCGATCATGGTTTCAACTACCATCCATGCGACTTTGCCGTAGACGCGCGGGAAGGCGTAAAGCGGCTTGGAAAACTGGATGCGATCCTTGGCATAGCGCATACCGATCTCAAGCGCGTTCTGGGCGACGCCGACAGCACGGGCTGCGGTCTGGATACGGGCCGACTCAAAGGTTGCCATCAATTGTTTGAAGCCCTGGCCTTCTTCGCCGCCCAAAAGGTTCTCGGTCGGGACTTCGAACCCGTCAAAGGAAAGCTCATATTCCTTCATGCCCCGATAACCAAGCACCTCGATCTCGCCACCCGACATGCCATCGGCCGGGAACGGGTTTTCATCGGTGCCGCGTGGCTTTTCGGCCAGCAGCATCGACAGGCCGCGATAACCGGACTCGTCGGGGTTGGTGCGGGTTAGAAGCGTCATCAGATCAGACCGCGCGGCATGGGTGATCCATGTCTTGTTGCCAGTGACCTTATAGGTATCGCCATCCTTGACCGCACGCGTGCGCAAGTGGGCCAGATCCGATCCATTGTTGGGTTCGGTAAAGACGGCGGTTGGCAGGATTTCGCCCGATGCCAGTTTGGGCAAGTAATGTTCCTTTTGCGCGTCGGTTCCGCCAAGGCGGATGAGTTCGGCAGCAATTTCAGAACGTGTCCCAAGCGACCCGACACCGATATAGCCACGAGAAAGTTCTTCGGTGACAACGCACATCGCGGTTTTGCCCATGCCAAGGCCACCGAATTCTTCGGGGATGGTCAGGCCGAAAACGCCCAGTTCAGACATTTCATTGACGATTTCAATCGGGATCAGCTCGTCACGTTCGTGCCAGCCATGGGCATGCGGCGATACCTTTTCCTCAACAAAGCGGCGGAACTGATCGCGCACCATATCAAGGGTTTCGTCTTCAAGACCGGTTTCGCCAAAGCGGCCGGTATCAAGGCTGTCTTCGATTTCAGCGGCAATCGCCCGGCGTGCTGCATCGGAATTGCCACCACGTGCAAGGGTCGCGACCGATGGGTTGGCAGCAAGGGATGCAATCAGGTCATCCGAAACGCCAAGGGTCGAAAGACGGATGATCTCGCCCTGTGACATCGGAATGCCACCGATGATCTGCGCCAGATATTCCCCGAACGCCGATTGCAGGATCAGTTGTTCGAGATTGCCGAACTTGCCCTGATCCTTAAGGCGATTTGCCCATGCCTTCATCTGGCCAAGGGCGGTGACATAGGTGGTGAACCAGGCAAAGCCGTGTGCGGCAAACTGGTTGTCATCAAAGGCATCTGCATTAACCCGGCCATCGACCGTTACAGCAGTCCGCAGCGCATATTCGGCCGCGTCATAAACCGGGCTGAGTGCCGCAAGGGCGTCATCGCACAAACGTTCGAGGTCAGGCAATAGGGCGTTGTTCGTCATTCTTCGGGTCCTCGGATCAGGTCCTCGTCGTGCAATCCTGTGGGGCGATTGCGCGGATCAGTTATGAGTGCATCAAAGCATAAAGGGTGGTGGCACCCCATGCGCAGATCGGGCGAGAATGCGCGCGGGGTGCCAGCTATCAGTCGAAGATTAATGTGGGACTAGCCTTCGACTGCTTCTTCAAGGGTGCGCATCCCCGGGCGTTTTGCCTGGACCAGAACGGCCATGTTGCCGGGTTTGTGTTCGTTGCGCATCATCTTCATGTGCGCGCGCGGAATGTCTTCCCAGCTGAACACTTCAGACATGCTCGGATCCAGACGGCGTTCGATCACAAGCTTGTTGGCCTGTGCCGCCTGTTTCAGGTTGGCGAAGTGGCTGCCCTGAATGCGTTTCTGGCGCATCCAGACAAAGCGCGCATCGAATGTCAGGTTAAAGCCGGTGGTGCCGGCACAGAACACAACCATGCCGCCGCGTTTCACAACGTTGCACGATACCGGGAAGGTCTGTTCGCCCGGATGTTCAAAGACGATGTCGACGTCATTGCCCTTGCCGGTGATGTCCCAGATCGCCTTGCCGAATTTGCGGACTTCTTTCATGTAGTCGCCAAATTCCGGGCCGTTGACGGTGGGAAGCTGTCCCCAGCAATTGAAATCCTTGCGGTTGATCACGGCCTTGGCACCCAGTCCCAGAACAAAGTCGCGCTTTGTTTCATCGGAAATGACACCAATCGCGTTGGCCCCGGCCGTTGTAATCAGCTGGATCGCCATCGAGCCCAAACCACCCGATGCGCCCCAGACCAGAACATTATGCCCCGGACGCAAGATGTGCGGACGATGGCCAAATAGCATGCGGTATGCGGTGGCAAGGGTCAGCGTGTAGCACGCACTTTCTTCCCAGGTCAGATGTTTGGGGCGCGGCATGAGCTGCTGTGCCTGAACGCAAGTGAACTGCGCGAAGGATCCATCCGGTGTTTCATAGCCCCAGATGCGCTGGGTCGGGGACAGCATCGGATCGCCACCGTTACATTCTTCGTCGTCGCCATCATCCTGGTTGCAGTGAATGACGACTTCATCACCGACTTTCCATCGGGTGACTTTCGATCCAACCGCCCAAACGATGCCCGATGCGTCCGATCCGGCAATGTGGAACGGGCAGTCATGGGAATTGAACACCGAGATCGGTTTGCCAAGCGATGCCCAGATACCGTTATAGTTCACCCCGGCCGCCATCACGAGAACAAGCACCTCGTGGCTGTCAGGCTGGGTCACTGGCAGGACTTCGCACTGCATGGCGGTATCGGGCTCGCCGTGGCGTTCTTCGCGAATCGCCCATGCATACATATTCTTTGGCACATGGCCCAATGGCGGGATTTCGCCAATTTCATAAAGATCTTTTTCTTCCTGACCGCCACGGAAAGGCAGCACTTCAGCAGACGTATTCATGGCCTTCACTCCTTGTTCGGGGTCGATCCGGTCTGCAGGGTAATTAAATTACCAATGCTGCGTTGCGGTCGACGGATCCTCCAAGCCACGGAATTTATTTTATTTTCCCCGGGCATCTCCCGGTTTCCTGCGGAATTTCAGCAAGGATAACCTAGGCGATATTTGTTTTCGCTTTTATCGCGTTGCACAAATTGTTATATAATTACCCAAGTGATGTCTAGTAGATAATTTAATAACGTTCAGGCGTAATTATCGTAAAGACATTGAGTAATAAAAATACAAGAGGTCGCGATGTCGATGGAAAAAAAGCGCAACGCAGCAAAGCCGGAACGCGATCGCCCGTGGCTGATCCGGACCTATGCCGGGCATAGCTCCGCACAGGCATCAAATGCGCTTTATCGTCAGAACCTGGCAAAGGGGCAGACCGGGCTTTCGGTGGCCTTCGATCTGCCGACCCAGACGGGGTATGATTCTGACCATGTTCTGGCGCGTGGCGAAGTCGGCAAGGTCGGCGTGCCGGTTTCCCATCTTGGCGACATGATGACGTTGTTTGACGGCATCCCGCTTGATCAGATGAACACATCAATGACGATCAACGCGCCAGCGGCCTGGCTTTTGTCACTTTATATTGCGGTGGCCGAAAAGCAGGGCACCGCGCGCGCCAGCCTGCAGGGCACGACCCAGAACGACATCATCAAGGAATATCTGTCACGCGGGACTTATATCTTCCCGCCCGCGCCCAGCCTTAAGCTGATTACGGATGTCGCGGCCTTTACCTATCGCGAGGTTCCGAAATGGAACCCGATGAATGTGTGTTCTTATCATTTGCAGGAAGCCGGGGCGACGGCCGAGCAGGAGCTTGCCTATGCACTCGCAACGGCGATTGCGGTTCTGGATGCGGTGCGCGATTCGGGTCAGGTGCCCGAAGAAGACTTTGCCAAGGTGGTCGGGCGTATTTCATTCTTTGTGAATGCCGGGATTCGCTTTGTTACTGAAATCTGCAAGATGCGGGCATTCTGCGAACTCTGGGATGAAATCACCCGCGACCGTTACGGCATCGAAGACGCCAAATATCGCCGGTTCCGCTATGGCGTTCAGGTCAACTCGTTGGGCCTGACCGAACAGCAGCCCGAAAATAACGTCTATCGTATTCTGATCGAGATGCTGGCGGTGGTTCTGTCAAAGAATGCGCGGGCGCGCGCCGTGCAGTTGCCCGCCTGGAATGAGGCCCTTGGCCTGCCGCGTCCATGGGATCAGCAATGGTCGCTGCGCCTGCAACAGATCATGGCCTATGAAACCGATCTTCTGGAATATGAAGACCTGTTTGATGGCAACCCGGCGATTGAACGCAAGGTCGGCGCGCTTAAGGAAGGCGCGCGGGCAGAACTCGCGAAGATCGATGAGATGGGCGGGGCGATTGCCGCAGTTGATTGCGGCTATATGAAACAGGAACTGGTGCGGTCCAACGCGCTGCGTCTGGCCGATATCGAAAGCGGCCTGACAAAAGTGATCGGTGTGAATGCCTTTACCGAAACCGAACCATCGCCGCTGACATCGGGGGAGAAATCGATCCTGACCGTCGATGACATGGCCGAACAGGACCAGATCGAAAAACTAAAAGCCTGGCGGTCGGAGCGCAATCAGGCCGAAGTCGATGCCACGCTGACCGATTTGAAGTCAGCCGCCAGCGAAGGCCGCAATATCATGGAAAGTTCCATCGCCTGTGCTCATGCCGGGGTGACAACGGGCGAGTGGTCGGAAACCCTGCGCGAGGTGTTTGGCGAATACCGTGCGCCGACCGGTATTACATCGATGATCATGACCGGGGATGCGGAAAACCTTCAGGATTTGCGCAAACGCGTTGATGAGGTTTCCGACAAGCTTGGCGAACGCATGAAGATGCTGGTCGGTAAACCGGGTCTGGATGGTCATTCCAACGGGGCCGAACAGATTGCGGTCAAGGCGGGTGAGGCCGGGATTGAAGTGCTGTATGAAGGCATTCGCTGGACGCCAGAGGAACTGGTACGCAATGCGATTGAAGACGGCGCGCATGTCATCGGACTTTCGATCCTGTCCGGGTCGCATGTGCCGCTGGTGCGTGAAGTGGTCAACGGGCTGCGTGCCCAAGGGGCTGGTCATATCCCGGTCGTTGTCGGCGGGATTATCCCGGAATCTGATATGCTGGTGCTGCGCCAAATGGGCGTTTCGGCGGTCTATACCCCCAAGGATTATCAGTTGGCCAAGGTGATTTCCGAGATTGTTGATCTTGTGGATCGCAAGTCATCTGACAAAACAGCAGTTTCATCAAATGGTGCCGGCGACGCACATGGGGATGCAGCGCTTTACTAACTTCCATTTAGGATCGCCCATCTAATAAAAAACCGGTCGGACCCCATAACGGGTGCGACCGGTTTGTTTTGGGATGTGCCCGGATCAGGATTTGGCTGAGACAGTTTCCTGTTCGGTGCCATGCCGCTCGTTGACCCAACTTTCGAAGGTCGAGGCGGGCAATGGTTTGGAGAACAGGAAGCCCTGGATAAAGTCGCAGCCCTTTTCCTGCAGATAGACAAGCTGTTCGACTTCTTCCACGCCCTCGGCAACGACTTCGAGATTGAGGCTGTGACCCAAGCCGATGACCGCATCGACAATGGCCTTGTCATCGACATCGACATGGATGTCGTTCACGAATGAACGGTCGATCTTGATCGAGGTCACCGGGAACCGTTTGAGATAGTTCAGCGACGAATAGCCGGTGCCGAAATCATCAATCGCGATCAGAACACCAAGTTCCTTGAGTTCCTTGAGCGTCGAGACCGCCTTTTCCGGGTTGTTCATCAGAATGGATTCGGTGATTTCAAGTTCCAGCGTGCCATGCGGCAGGGCGGTTTCCTTGACGATTTTGGTCACACTATCAACCAGTTCGGCATCCTGGAACTGGGCCGGGGACAGGTTGACGGCAATCCGAAGATCGGAAAGGGATGAGTCGCGCCAGATGCGTGTCTGACGGCAGGCCTTTTCAAGAACCCATGCTCCCAGACGGTTGATCAGGCCGCATTCCTCGGCAACGGAAATGAATTCGCCCGGCAGGATCAGGCCGCGTTCCGGGTGATGCCAGCGCACAAGCGCCTCGGCACCGACAACACGTTCGGTGCGGCAATCGATTTTCGGCTGATAGTAAAGTTCGAGCTGATCATGTTCGAGCGCGTTGCGCAGATCTTCCTCGATGGTTTTGCGTTCTTTGACCCGTTCGTGCATCGACGGCAGGAAGAAGCGGTAATTGTTGCGCCCTTCGGCCTTGGCGGCATACATCGCCATGTCGGCGTTCTTGACCAGTTGTTCGGGGTTTTCGCCGTCTTCCGGGAACAGGGTGATGCCGACACTGGCCGTCGAATGCAGGCGGATGCCGCGGCAATCAAATGGCTGGCAGAGTTCATCAATGATGCGCTGGGCAAGGGCGATGGTGTCTTCGATGTTCTGGACATCGGTCTGGATGATTGCGAATTCATCGCCACCAAGGCGGGCGGCGGTATCCGAATCCCGGATGATGCGCGACAGACGCTGCCCCATTTCCTGGATCATCAGATCGCCAACATCGTGGCCGAAGTGGTCGTTGATATCCTTGAACCGGTCAAGGTCGACAAACAGAACCGTCACGCCGCGCTGGAAACGACGGGCCGACAGTAGAGCCTGACGCAGACGGTCAAGGAACAGGGTGCGGTTCGGCAGGCTGGTCAGAACGTCATGGACCGCAAGGTGACGCATGCGCGCTTCGGTCTGTTTACGTTCGGTAATATCGGTGTAGGTCGCAACATAACCGCCGCCCGGCATCGGGTTGTGATCAACCTGAATGACGCGGCCATTCGGGCGGGTACGTTCCATGCGATAGGGTTCACGACGACGGGCAATCGCAACACGGTCGGAAATCAGGGCCTGAATGCTGACATCGCCATATTCGCCGCGTTCGCCGTTATAGCGCAGGATATCGGAAAGCGGGGTGCCTTCCTTGACCAGATCGCGCGGCAGGTTCAGCAATTCGATATAGCGTTCGTTCCAGACCATCAGGTTCAGGTCCTGATCGAACAGACAGATGCCCTGGCCGATATTGTGAAGGGTTGCTTCCAGCAGGGCCTGTTTGCGCTGGGCTTCTTCCTGCGCCTGACCCTGAAGGGCGACCATTTCATTATATTCGCGGATCAGAAGACCGAGTTCGTCCGAGCTGTTCCATTCCACCGGACGGCGCAGGCGGCCGTGCTTGGTCATTCGAATGGAATGCAGCAACCGGTTGAGCGGTTCCTTGATCGAGCGTTTGTTGGCGATCAGAAGGCTTGCGGCCACGACCGAGATCAAAAGCCCGAACAGGATCATGTCGATCGCAATACGGCGGAACAGCAAATCCTGAACACGTGCGTCGGTGAAGTAAATCACCAGTTCGCCAACGTCATGGCGCACGTTGTTGCGTTCGAAATAGACACGGCGCGAAAGTCGAAGCGTGTCGGTCAGTTCGGATTGCGATACGCCGGTATGGGCAAATTCGGTGCCGTCTGCGCCCAGTGCCTGCACGGCGACGATGTCGCGATCACGCGCCATGGCGTTGAGGGCAGATTCAATATTGTCGACGTCGAGATACCAGAAAGGTGTGGCCAGAACGCGGGCATTAATGTCGGCGGTCTGTTCGACTTTGCCATTCAGGTCGTCGCGCAGCACCTTGTAGCTGACATAGCCAAAGACGATGAAAAGGGCGAGCGAGAACAGCGAAACAAGCGGCAATGCGATAAACAGCAGCCGACTGCTCAAGGACTTTCGTTGTAAAAACCCGTACGATCCGCGTGACAAGCGTTCTCTCCCTGACACCCACTTTAGGCTAGTCGAATATAATGTACTCGACCTTTGTATGGGTGCCAACACCCCCTTGAATTAGTCTCAAGTCAAACCGCAACTTGATGAAAACGCAAGTTTGATTTCGTTAAACATTCAATTATCTGACACAAGCCAGCAAAGCTATTTATCTTGTAGCGAAGTCCCTCAGCTTCAAGCAGTTTTCCCGATAACCGCGAAAAATTCGTTATCGCGGCACAGCTTGTCGGGCCAATTCGTCGCATCTTTCGTTTTCCGGGTGACCGGCATGACCCTTGACCCAATGCCACTCAACCTTATGCGGTTCAAGGGCTTGCAGCAAACGTTGCCATAATTCCACATTCTTGACCGGCTTTTTATCGGCGGTTTTCCAGCCACGTTTCTGCCAGCCGAAAATCCATTTGGTAATGCCGTCGCGGACATAGCTGCTGTCGGTGTAGATATCGATGACACAGGGACGTTTCAGGGCCTCCAGCGCGCTAATGGCGGCCATCATTTCCATACGATTGTTGGTGGTTTCCGGATCGCCGCCCGACATTTCCTTTTCGACACCCTTGAAGCGCAAAATTGCACCCCAGCCACCGGGGCCGGGATTGCCGCTGCACGCGCCGTCTGTGTAAATCTCGACGCGGTTATCGTCACCGTTACTTGAAGTCATATTGTCGTGTTCCCCGCCTTTGTGCCTAATCCAGGCCATAGGCTGTTGCGTTTTCCACACGTTGGTGGAACCGCAATTTGTTGATGTATTCGCGCGGGTTCTTCGGGGTGACCAGCGCATCCTTGGGGGTGTTCACCCAGTCATACAGCCGTGTCAGAAGGAACCGAAGACTTGCGCCGCGCGCCAGAATGGGCAGGGCGGCCTTTTCGACGTCCGAAAGCGGACGGACCTTGCTGTAATGCGACAGAAGGTTTTTGGCCTTGGTCACATTGAAGCTGTTATCGGGTTCAAAGCACCAGGCATTCATGCAGATGGCAACGTCGTAGCAAAACAGGTCATTGCACGCGAAATAGAAGTCAATCAGCCCGGAAACGGCTTCCTTGTTCGGAAAGAAGAAGACGTTATCGGGGAACAGATCCGCATGAATGACCCCCTTGGGAAGGGCGTGCGGCCAGTTTTCTTCAAGAAATGCGAGTTCTTCGCCAATCATTTTGCCAAGGCCGGGTTCGACATCGTCTGCATGTTCCGCGCAGCTGTCGAAAAGCGAACGCCATCCCTTGATGCTCAGCGCATTTGGCAGGTGCATTTCGAAGTCCTGACCGGCTGAATGCAACTCGGCCAGTGCGGCGCCAACCCCGGCACAGTGATGAGGTTGAATGCGCCTGGGAGACATGCCTTGCAGGAAGGATGTGATGGCGGCCGGGCGACCACACAGCCGTCGCAGGGCAACACCGTCCTTGCCGTGGATCGGGGTCGGGCAATTCAGGCCCTTGGCCGACAAGTGATCCATCAGACCAAGATAGAAGGGCAAATCATCGGGATTTACCCGCTTCTCATACAGGGTGAGGATATAAGGCGCCTTTGTCGTCTGAAGCAGGAAGTTGGTGTTTTCGACGCCTTCTGCGATCCCCTTGAACGACACCACGTCACCGATATCGTATTCGGCCACAAAGCGGGAAATATCTTCGTCTGAAACGTCGGTGTAGACGGCCATGAGTTCTATCGTCGTCCTGATCTTAAAATAAGCATGTCCGCAGACCTAGCTGGCAAGCTGACGCGGAAGTTTGAAAGTGACATTTTCGTTGGTCAGCGTGATTGTCTCGACCGTCACGTCAAAGCGTTCGCGGCAGGCATCAATGACTTCCTCGACCAGGATTTCAGGTGCCGATGCACCGGCAGTGATGCCAAGGCTTGAAATACCGTCAAGCTTGGACCAGTCGATATCCTTTGCACGTTCGACCAGAACCGACCGTGTGCAGCCTTCGCGTTTGGCGACTTCGACCAAGCGGTTGGAGTTCGACGAGTTTGGCGCGCCAAGGACCAGAATGGCATCGGCCTTTTCCGCAATCAGTTTGACCGCATGCTGGCGGTTGGTCGTGGCGTAGCAGATGTCTTCCTTTTTCGGCACCGCGATTGACGGGAAACGCCGTTGCAGGATTTCTATGATCTTGGCGGTGTCATCAAGTGACAAGGTCGTCTGGGTCACGAAGGCCAGATTTTCCGGATCGCTGATTTCGATGGTTTCGGCGTCTTCCTCGGTCTCGACCAGGGTCATGCTGCCGGGGGGTAACTGGCCCATCGTGCCGATGACTTCGGGATGACCGGCATGACCAATCAGAAGAATATGTTTGCCATCGGCGTGATGACGTTCCGCCCCGCGATGGACTTTGGAGACCAGCGGGCAGGTCGCATCAAGATATTCAAGTTTGCGGGTTTCGGCCGCCTCGGGCACGGATTTCGGGACACCATGGGCCGAAAAGATCACTGGTACGCCATCGGGAACGGCATCAAGTTCGTCAACGAAAACGGCACCCATATCGCGCAGGCGATTAACCACGAATTTGTTATGCACGATTTCGTGGCGGACATAGACCGGTGCGCCATATTTTTCGAGTGCCTTTTCGACGATCTCGATGGCGCGATCAACCCCCGCGCAGAAACCGCGCGGATTGGCAAGAACGATCCGAAGGCTGGCTTTGTCAGACATGATACAGGTCCGGCTTTCCCAATTGCGTGCGGGCGTTGCCGACGCATTTTTCAAACATTGACGTTACATAACCTGCCTGATCATGCGGTGCAATGACTCTGGGGTAAATGGTCGTTGCGGGTTGGCCGAATTTTTGACGTTTTACACGGCCCAAGGCCGTTCAAGCGGGTTGTGCCGACATCCGCGACAGAATAGACTGCGCGCGGGCCGGTCGTCGCGATGCGGCCCGAAAACATTTGGTTTGATAGAGGCTTGGATGACAATCGGTAACGGACTTCGGCGCGTTTATGCATTGGGTATGGTCTCGCTTGGTGGATTGCTAAGCGCATGCGGCGGTGGCAACCCGTTCGAAGAACAGCCGGTCCCGGTTTGTCCGGCGGCCTATCTGCCAAAGGATACCGCAAAACTTGTCCAGTTCAGTGGTGCTGGCCGCGACCTGACCGATGTGATCGTCGAAGCCGAATTTACCGGATACCTTGGTGATTGCGGCTATGACCTTGATGACAAGGAACTTGATGTCATCATCAGTCCGATCATTACCGCCGAGCTTGGACCGGCAGCCCAGAACCGTAACGTTCAATTTAAATATTTCGTCGCCCTGCGTGACCCGAACGGCGCCTTCATTCAGAAATCGGTGTTTGACGTTAATATGGCGTTTGCCGACAATCTGAACATGGCACGTATCCGTGACGAACAGGTGACCCTGTCGGTGCCGCTGGACGATGTCTGGACCGGTCCGGATTACGAAATCTATCTTGGTTTCCAGCTGAGCGCGGATCAACTTGAGTATAATCGCCGGTTTGGAACCGATTGATTTTATTCGGGTTTGGCCATCTGAGACGCGGCAGGCCGATCATGCCCGAAAAATAGGGGCTGGTCGGTTTGCGCGGAAACCCGTATAACAGAAACATACCCAAATGATGCACGTGGGAGAGGCCGCAGTCCTGATCGGATGAGCGGACGCCGAAGGAGCAACCACCCCGGAAACTCTCAGGCAACAGGACCGCGTGGAGATGGGACTCTGGAAAGCAGGTGACCTGAATTTCTGATCAGGAACACCTCGCCGAAGATGTAAGCAGACCGGCTTCCTACCCCGGATGTGATTCTTTCAGGCTCCAAAGACAGAGGGGGAATGTGGTTGGCCACTGGTCGGCTATATTTCGCAACGATTGTCTTGGAGAACCTGATGGCGGATCAAGAATCCGAACTTCTAAAAACTGCCCTTTATGATTTGCATGTGGAACTCGGTGCCAAAATGGTACCGTTCGCGGGCTATGCCATGCCTGTGCAATATCCGCTTGGTGTGAAGGGCGAACATCTTCATACCCGTGCGAAGGCAGGCCTGTTTGATGTGTCCCATATGGGGCAGGTGCGTTTGACCGGCGAGAACCGCGTGGCGGAGCTTGAAAAGCTTGTGCCCGGTGATATTGCCATCCTCAAACCCGGTCGCACCCGCTATTCCGCATTTACCCAGGACGACGGCACGATCCTTGACGATCTGATGATTACCAATGCGGGCGACAGCCTGTTTCTGGTGATCAATGCGGCCTGCAAGGACGATGATATCGTTCATATGCGTGCCAATCTTGGTGACGGTGTATCGCTTGAAGAAATCGATGACCGGGCGCTTCTCGCACTTCAGGGCCCGGATGCGGCCAAGGTTCTGGCGCGCTTTGCACCATCGGTTGCCGATCTGAAATTCATGAGCTTTGCCGAAATCGACATCGCTGGCAGTCCGTGCTTTGTGACCCGTTCGGGTTACACCGGCGAAGACGGCTTTGAGATTTCCGTACCCAACGCCGATGCCGAGGCGCTTGCACGCAAGCTGCTGGCCGAGGACGAGGTCGAGGCGATTGGCCTTGGCGCACGTGACTCACTGCGCCTCGAAGCGGGCCTTTGCCTGTATGGCAATGACATTGATACCACCACGACCCCGGTTGAAGGGGATCTGAACTGGATCATCAACAAACGTCGCCGGGCCGAGGGTGGCTTCAAGGGCGCGGATGTGATCCTTGATCAGCTTGAACACGGTGCGGATCGCAAACGTGTCGGCATCAAGCCCGAAGGCAAGGCACCGGCACGCGAACACACCCAGATTTTGAACGCGGATGGCGAAGAAATCGGCGAGATCACCTCGGGCGGGTTTGGCCCGACCGTCGATGGCCCGATTGCCATGGGGTATGTCGCAATTGAATTTGCCGAACCGGGTACCAAGGTCGATCTTATGGTGCGCGGCAAGGCGCGCCCGGCCGAGGTGGTCGAACTTCCGTTCGCGCCGCATCGTTATTTCCGCGGTTGAGAACCAGAATTTATCATAGAGAGAGCGGCGCTACGCTGCATTGGCACTGAATTGATCAACAGGGACAATGGAAGATGACTAAGAAATTTTCGCAGGAACATGAATGGATCGAGCTTGAAGACGGTGTGGCAACCGTTGGCATCACCGATTACGCGCAGCAGTCGCTGGGCGATATCGTTTATGTCGAGCTGCCGGAAGTTGGCAAGAAACTGACCAAGGATGGCGACGCCGCGGTTGTTGAATCGGTCAAGGCCGCCAGTGACGTCTACGCCCCGCTGGATGGTGAAATTGTCGAGGTCAACGAAGAGCTTGATGACAATCCTGCACTGGTCAATGAAGCCCCGGAATCTGATGGCTGGTTCTTTAGAATGACACTGACCGATGAATCCCAGCTTGATGAGCTGATGGATGAAGCTGCCTACAAAGACTTCGTCGAAGGCCTTTAAAACATGCGTTATCTCCCACTGACACGCGCTGATCGTGCTGCGATGCTTGATACCATCGGGGCATCATCGGTTGATGAACTTTATTGTGATGTGCCCGACGGCGCGTTGCTTGATGCACCTGTTGATTTGCCATCCCACCTTGGCGAAATGCAGGTCGAACGCGATATGATGGCCTTGGCCGCCAAAAACATGGGCGCATCGAGCGTGCCCAGTTTCCTGGGCGCGGGTGCCTATCGCCACCATGTTCCGGCGACGGTTGATTACGTGATCCAGCGCGGTGAGTTTCTGACCGCCTATACCCCGTATCAGCCAGAAATCGCGCAAGGGACACTGCAATACCTGTTTGAATTCCAGACCCAGGTTGCCTCGATCACCGGGATGGATGTTGCCAACGCGTCGATGTGGGATGGTGCGACATCCTGCGCCGAAGCGGTTCTGATGGCCTGCCGTGCGACCCGTCGCAAGAAGGCGGTTCTTTCGGGTGGTCTGCACCCGCATTACCGCGAAGTGACCGAAACCTATTGCCAGTATAGCGACACCGAAGTTGCCGGGCGCGATGGGCATCCGGAACATCAGGCAACTGCCGAAGAACTCAACGATCTGATTGATGATCAGACCGCCTGTGTTGTCGTGCAGTACCCGGACGTCTTTGGCCGCATTCAGGATCACACCCAACTGGCCGATCTTTGCCATGCCAAGGGTGCGCTTCTGGTGGTGGTCTTTACCGAGGCGGTGGCGTTTGGCGCGGTGAAATCACCGGGCAGCTTTGGCGCAGACATCGTTTGCGGCGAAGGCCAGTCGATCGGTAATGCGCTGAACTATGGTGGGCCGTATGTCGGTCTGTTTGCCACCACGCAAAAGCTCGTGCGTCAGATGCCGGGCCGCCTGTGTGGTGAAACGGTTGATCAGGACGGCAAACGTGGTTTTGTTCTGACGCTGTCGACCCGCGAACAGCATATCCGCCGTGAAAAGGCGACCTCGAACATCTGCACCAACTCGGGCCTGTGTTCGTTGGCCTTTACGGTGCATATGAGCCTGCTGGGTGAAGACGGTTATCGCCGTTTGGCGACATTGAACCATGAAAATGCCTGCAAGGCGGCGGACGCGATTGATGCCGTTGATGGGGCGTCGGTGGTCAATGACAGCTTCTTTAACGAATTCACCGTGAAGCTTTCCAAGCCGGCCGCCGAAGTGGTTGAAGCGCTGGTTGCCAAGGGCGTCCTTGCCGGTGTGCCGCTGTCGCGTCTGTATCCGAACCGTTCGGATCTGGATAAGTACCTGTTGGTTGCGGTCACCGAAACCAACACGGACGAGGATATCGCGGCGCTTGCGTCCGCATTGAAGGAGGCGCTGGCATGACCTTTACAACCCATACCGGCAACCGTGGACTTGTTCTTGAAGAACAGCTGATTTTCGAGCAGGGCCAGCCCGGCCGTACCGGCGTTGATTTGCCGGAACCAAAGGGCACCAAATCGCGCCTCGGTGGTCTTGACCGTGATAGCGACGTTGGTCTTCCGGGGCTTTCGGAGCCGCAAGTCGTGCGTCACTTCACGCGCCTGTCGCAGAAGAACTATGGCATTGATGCCGGTTTCTTCCCGCTGGGTTCGTGCACGATGAAGCATAACCCGCGCCTGAACGAAAAAGTCGCCCGTCTGCCCGGTCTTGCCGATCTGCATCCGATGCAGCCCGAAAGCACCGTTCAGGGTGCGTTGGAACTGATTGATCAGTGTGCGCATTGGCTTCTGGTTCTGACCGGCATGCCGGCGGTTTCCATGTCCCCGGCAGCGGGTGCACAGGGTGAGCTTTGCGGCATGATGGCCATTCGTGCGGCCCTTGACGCACGCGGTGAAAACCGTCGTCGTGTACTGGTGCCGGAATCAGCCCACGGGACCAACCCGGCAACGGCAGCAGCCTGTGGCTTTACAGTTGATTCGATCCCCGCGACCGAGGATGGCCGGGTTGATCTGGCGGCGTTTGAAGCCAAGCTTGGCGACGATGTGGCTGGCATCATGCTGACCAACCCGAATACCTGCGGTTTGTTTGAACGTGATGTCCGCAAGATTGCCGATCTGGTGCATGAGGCGGGCGGGTATTTCTATTGCGATGGTGCGAACTTCAACGCCATTGTTGGTCGGGTGCGCCCGGCGGACCTTGGCATTGATGCGATGCATATCAACCTGCACAAGACGTTCTCGACCCCGCATGGCGGCGGTGGACCGGGTTCAGGACCCGTTGTCTTTTCCGAGGCACTGGCACCGTTTGCCCCGATCCCGTATGTCGTGAAAAAGGGTGATGGTTTCCATCTGGTCGAAACCGCAGACGAAGAAGACGGCATGAAGCCGTTTGGCCGTCTGAAGGGCTTCCATGGTCAGATGGGCATGTTTATTCGTGCGCTGACCTATATGAAAAGCCATGGTGCAGATGGCCTGCGTCAGGCATCGGGTGATGCAGTGCTGAATGCCAACTATCTGCTTGCGCGTCTTAAGGACAAGCTCAGTGTCGCCTTCCCGGGCTATTGCATGCATGAAGCCCTGTTTGACGACGGCTTCCTGAAAGATACCGGGGTTTCGACGCTGGATCTGGCCAAGGCAATCATCGACGAAGGGTTCCACCCGATGACGATGTATTTCCCGCTGGTGGTTCATGGGGCGTTGCTGATCGAACCGACCGAAACCGAAACCAAGGAATCGATTGATCAGTTCTGTGATGCGATTCTGTCGCTTGTGGCCAAGGCCGAGTCGGGCGATGCAGAATTCTTCAAGAATGCACCGTACCTGACCCCGCGCAGACGCCTTGATGAAACGGCGGCTGCCCGTAAGCCGGTTTTGCGCTGGAAGCCTGAAACAGCTTGATAACCAACGCAACCTGACCTTTTGGTGCACCCCGGTCTTTTGGCCGGGGTGTTCTTTTTCAAAGACTTGGACTTGAAACCCATTGGACTTGTCGCAATCTGCACCCTTATACTTGCCGTAATAGTAATGAACGCCGTCAAAATGGTGCGTTTGGGGATTTAGTGATCGGACGTATGTCCGTTCCGGAGGGTTAAAGTCAGTTATGTCTCGTCGCGTGCAAAAAGTATTCACTGCCGAACGTCGTCTTAAAGAACGCACCGGTGGTGTTGTTGAGGATTGGTCTGACTCCTTTTTTGACCCGACGCTGGAAAGCGGCATGGGGGCGGGGGAACCGATGCAGGCATCCTTGCCGGCAGCGACGAGTGCCCCGGAAACATCCGGTATTACCCAGGCTGTTCTTGATGAAATCAGAGCCCTGCGTGGTGAAGTTTCACAACTGCGTCAGGCGGTGGCAGCCGGTGGTGTTCCGGCCAGTGATGTCGCCACCCCGTTTGCATCAAACGATGCGCCTATGGATGAATTGCCCGAACCGGTTTCAAGTAACCCAAGTCACTCCAATCGCCCGGGGGCGGCAGAGCCCGACCGTGACGATCTGGAACTGATCCGCACCCAGATCGCGGAAATGAACGAGCACATCCACAGGGCCAAGGTTCAGATTGCGTCGCTGCGCCATCCAAAGGCACAGGATGACCGGCTGGTAAGTGCGACCTCGGAACTTGATGCCATCGTCAAGGATACCGAAATGGCAACCCATACCATTCTGGAATCCGCCGAGCAGATTGACGATCTGACGATGACGCTCAAAAACTCGGCGCCGAGCGATTTTGTCGCCGATCACGTCGAACAGATAGCTTTCATCGTTACCAAGATTTTTGAAGCCTGTAACTTCCAGGATATTACCGGACAGCGCATCAACAAGGTTGTCAGAACGCTTGAGTTCGTTGAAGAGCGCGTCCACAACATGATCTCGATCTGGGGTGAAGATGCGTTTGCCGAATTGCCGGTTCCTGAGGTCGAGGAAGAATCACGCCCCGAGGATGCAGACCTTCTGAATGGTCCGCAGCTCGAAGGGGAAGGCATCAGCCAGGACGATATCGATAAGTTGTTCGAATAATTCGAAAAATGCTTGGTTTTGTGCTGTGATTTAAGGTAGTAGCGTGAGCTATATCTTCTTGGCAAAGAGCGCTGAAGGCGTTTTCGCCCAGTCTTTTGTCAATCAAAAGTTTACATATGTAGGGTAAGTTCTTACCTATAAGAATAAGAAGCTATGTTGGGATGCGTGTGACATACGGTTGCACGCGTTTTGGCGTGCTTGGAGGTTAATATGGGATTTTGGTCTCTCGGTGCTATTCGCCAGCCAAAGGCACAAGATATAAAATGGCGAAAAAGCCCACGTGGGGAGTACTACCGCCTGTTCATGATCGACGATATTTCAGAGCTTAGCCTGGATGGGGTCGGTGGCGTTTACTTGCTGTGGCATGGTGGCCTGAAGCCGTCTTGGCTGGTGGCTGGTGCAACAGAAGATCTTGGACACAGTTTTTCTGAACTGATGCGAGATCCGGATATTCGCGAATATGACACCCGTGGCGGGGTCTATATGAGCTGGTCGCCGATCAAAGACAGTTTCCGGGAAGGTGTTGTGCATTTCATTGCCAAGCACACCAACCCGACCTTTGAATGCGATTATGACAGCAAGGAAGACCCGATACCGGTTTTGCTTCCGCGCTGATCAGGCAATAATATTCCCTACATTCAAAGCAAAAAGCTCCGCAAATGATTGCGGAGCTTTAAGCGCTTTTTGCGGGAAAGTTTCCGGTTTTAAAGCTTTTTCAGAACAGCTTCGGCACTTGAAACTTCAAACGCGCCCGGTTCTTCGACGGCAATGTCGGTGACTTTGCCGTCTTCGACAATCATGGCGAAACGGTTGGCGCGCTTGCCAAGGCCGCGGCCGGTCAGGTCAAGTCCAAGCCCGGTTGCGTCGACAAACGCCAGATCCCCGTCCGAAAGCATGGTGACGTCGTTGGCCTTTTCCGCGTCGGCCCATGCCTGAAGGACAAAGGCATCGTTTGATGCAAGGCAGGCAATCTCATCGACACCTTTGGCTTTGATCTCATCGGCTTTGGCAACAAAGCCCGGAAGGTGTTTGGCCGAGCAGGTCGGGGTGAAGGCACCCGGTACGGCAAACAGGACAACTTTGCGACCTGCGAAGAATTCCTTGGAATTGACAGCTTCCGGACCGTCGCTGGTTGCGCGGAAAAGGGTAACTTCCGGGAGTTCGGAACCGACTGAAATGGTCATGGGTATCTCCGTTATTTGGCGCAATCCCGTTGACTGCGCGCTGGATCGCATGCCGGAATCAAACACCAAATCTGCTTGGCATTCAATGCTTTCACGCAGAGTTTTTAACAGGTTTCATCTGCCTGACTTCAATTGGCAGCAATTTCTGGCCTGTGTGCACCTTAACGCCTGCGCTGAGAGGAGCGGAAACACTGCGCGTTCCCAATCAGATGTGATCACTGAACGGAACTGGCAAGGCTTGCCGAACCGTTTGCATCTTCAAGCGCACCAAGAACCTCGTCCACACCGAGCAACTCTGAAAGCAAAATGCCATCCGGTGCCCCCGGACCAAATACCGCATTGAACGGAATGCCAAATCGGCCATAAGAGGCAAGGTAATCGGCAATTTTTTGATCCGGACGGGTCCAGTCGGCCTGCATCAGGACAACATCATCCTGCATCAATGCATTTCGGACGTCGGACTTTTCGAGAACCAGCTTTTTGTTGACCTGACAGGTCACACACCATTCGGCCGTAACATCGATCACGACCGTCTTTCCATCGGCAACCAAACGATCAATGGTTTCAGGTGCAAACGCCTGCCAGACAAGTGTGCCATTGTCCGATGATGCGCTTGGCGATGACGGCGGTTGTGAAAAGCCGGGCGCAAACAGTGCAACAAGGAAGCCCAGTACAGCCAGTGACGTAAAGGCAAAGCGTGGACGCAGGTTTGATGTGCGTTTGCGGGCCCAGATAAAGACGCAGCCCAAAATCAGGCCAAGCCCGACGGCAATCGCACCACCCATGCCGATCTGGACCGATAGAATACCCAGAAGCCAGATCGCCGTGCCGATCAGGGCAAGACCCAGAACAACTTTGACGCCATTCATCCAGCGGCCCGGTTTGGGCAGGATATGTGCCACACGCGGTTGGATGGCGATGGCAAAATACGGTAGCGCCAAGCCAATCCCCAGCAAGGTGAAGATCCAGAAGATATCAAACACACTGCCTGCCAGCGCAAAACCAACCGCCGTGCCAAGGAACGGGGCAGAGCAGGGGGTTGCCAGCAAGGTGGCAAACATGCCGGTCAGGAAGTTGCTGCTGATATGGTGGCCGTGGCTTTCGCTGCGTGTGATGGCGTCATTTGCCGCGTTGCCAAGCTGATCCGGGCCGGAAATTTCAAACAGCCCCCACATATTCAGCGCAAACAGGGCGAGGATGATCGTCATAACCGTCAGGAACAGCGGTTGCTGGAACTGAATGCCCCAGCCAATGGTGCCCCCGGCCAGTTTGATGCCGACCAGAACAGCGGCAATCAGCCAGAAGGATGTAATGATCCCGGCGGCACTGGCAAGGAAACCGATGCGTACCCGGTTAATGTCCTGTTCGCGGGCTTTAAGGGCTGACATAATCTTGATCGACAGGACCGGCAACACACATGGCATGACATTCAGGATCAGGCCGCCAAGCAGGGCGAACAATCCGATCATCGCGAAACTCATGCCTGCCGTTGCGCCCGCGCTGGATGCTGTGCTTATGGCTGCGTTGCCATCGCCGACAACAAGGTTTTGCTCAACAGAAAGCGGACCTGCAATGACGGTGACGGTGACTGGCTGATCTTTCAGTGTCTGGTCTTCGGCCAAGCCCATGACGGTCAGATCGAAATACTGAACATCCTCGTTGCTGCCCGTCGCGGTCGTTTGCGGTTCGGGCAGACCGAAACCTGCACGCAGGTCGCTTTCAATCAGGATGTCGTCAATGTCGACCCCGGCATCATCAAGGCCGCGAACACCCAGACGCAGGCTGTGTGTTTCGCCCTGGTTGATGCTGGAAATACTGGTGACTTCGATGGGAAGGCCGGTGCCGCGCAGCGGCACCTTGGAAACAAATTTTTCGATCTGGTGGGCGTGATTGCTGGCGATCGATGTGCCTGCACCAGCGGAGGCACTGGCGGGGATATCAAGATCAAAGCTGGCATTTGCCGGAATGCAGATGTCGCTGCACACCAGATAATCGACATCAAGGCGGATCGCGACCGGTTGGGCCGGATCGGGGATCGCAACATCAATCGGCAGAATGATGTGATCCTTGTAGCCGAATGTTTCGAGGCCAAAGATCGAAAAGCGGTGAGGGGCCGGCCAAAGGATGTTTGCGTCGCCGACATTTTCGGACCCGGTCCAATCAAGTTGCGGCGGGAAACCGGCATCGCCTGCGCTGCGCCAGTAAATCTTCCAGTCGGGTTGCAGTTCGTATTCAAGACCAAGACGGAGTGTCTGTTTGCCGCCGGTTTCGGTTTGCGCACTGATCAGGCGAACTGACGCGAAGTCCTCATCGACCCAGTCGGTTGCCATATCCGATGCCGCCAGTGCAACAGAACTTGCACCGATGGATGACAGGCAGATGGCAATTAAAAAAGCCAAGCGGGTGATAAGGTGGCGG
The DNA here is from genome assembly GCF_000300275.1 of Thalassospira profundimaris WP0211. Taxonomy (GTDB): domain Bacteria; phylum Pseudomonadota; class Alphaproteobacteria; order Rhodospirillales; family Thalassospiraceae; genus Thalassospira; species Thalassospira profundimaris. The sequence continues at coordinate 62,587 of NZ_AMRN01000002.1, forward strand.
AGCACGTGTTGTTCCTTAAGCACGAAAAACCGATTTGCGCAGTGTGGGCCAAACTTGTGGCACAGAAGAGGCGTAATTCCAGTCCCCGTTCAAATCAAGCCACGACTGTGTGAACGCCCTATCACTAGCACATGCAGGCAGGGGCTTGTCCTGATCCAACGCAAAACGAGATGGATCCATTGCCATGGCAGTGCGTTCCTATCTACATGAGGTATATGGCAATCCGGAATGTCAAACGACAAAAAACACGGTTTTCCGGGTTCTTGATGGAAATGGGCAGGTATTCGCGCTAGGCTCTGTGAAACAGGATAAAGAGAGTTGCGACATGGCAGAAGGTATAGGCACGGGTGATTATCTCGGCGGCAAGCTGTTGGTAGCGATGCCGGGCATGCGTGATCCGCGCTTTTCGCAAAGTGTGGTCTATATCTGTGCGCATAACAAAGACGGTGCGATGGGGCTGGTGATCAACCGCCTGATCGACAGCATCACTTTCCCGGAATTGCTTGAACAGCTTGGCATTGCGCGCCCGGCACCGACCATCGAAGACATTCAGGTCCATTTCGGTGGACCGGTTGAAAGCAGCCGTGGCTTTGTTCTGCACTCGACCGATTTCTCGAACGAGGCGACCCTTCATGTTGATCGTGGCGTGTCGGTGACAGCGACGGTTGATATTCTTGAACAGATTGCCGTCGGCGAAGGTCCGCAAAGCCGCATTCTTGCCCTTGGCTATGCCGGATGGCGCAGCGGGCAGCTTGAAAGTGAAATCCTTGCCAATGGCTGGCTTCACGTCGACGCCGATGCGGATCTGCTGTTTGATACCGATTGCGAAGACAAGTGGGAGCAGGCGTTTTCACGGCTTGGCTTTGCGCCGGAACTGCTTTCGGGTGAAGCCGGACACGCTTAAGGCGTTCTATCCCGAGACCTTCAGAACCCGTCAAAAGAAAAGCCTGCCAATCTGGCAGGCTTTTGCATTTCGGACAGTCGTGATCGATCAATCAAACAGGGCGTCGATTTCTTCCTGTGAGAAGATCTGGTCGACTTCATCCTGAGACACACGATTGGCATTCTGCGGTGCCTTGGTGACGGTTTTGTCCAGGTTGTCGAGGCCTTTGGGGTCTGGCGGCAGGTCAAAGTCGCCAAAGTCATCCTCACCCCAGATTTCGATCACGCGGTTCACGCGTTCCTCGATATACTTCATGGTGTTGACGACCTTGGTAATCCGCTGCCCGGTCAGATCCTGGAAGTTACAGGATTCAAAGACTTTCACCACAAGTTCGACAATGTCATCGGCCAGCCCTTGTGTGTAGTCATCCGGGGCGGCGGAACGGATATTGTGGGCAACCGCGTCAATCTTTTCGACGGTTTCAAGGATGCTGGCAGTCGCATCCTCAGTTGCGGCGACGACAGAATCAAGTTCACCCTTTACGATATTAAGACGCGTGCCGCTGTCATCTTCGGGCGCGGTGTATAGGGCTGCGATTTCGCGTTTTGTTTCCTGAATGGAATTGGCAAGGGCGCGAACTTCGTTTTTGACCAGGCGCAGTTCATTGCGGGCGTCGGCCTGTTCGTCGTCTTCCGGGTCGATTGCCTTGTTCGCCTTTTTCTGCTCTTCGATCATCACGCGGATGTCGGTAAGCAGTTCAAGCTTGAGATCTTCAATCGCGGTATGCAGGCTCGAAATGTCGGCACCGCCGACAGAGCCATTCGCATCAGTCGGCATGTCGGTCGGCAAGGCGACCATGTCGCTCATGGTTTCGAGTTTATTGAGCAACCGCATTTCCGCGGTAAATAGTCTTTTACTTCCTGAGCGTGCCATAGACGAACCTCTGTCTTTGAACCGTCTGCATCGGGCAGCAACCTGTCTGGTTGCGGTGCACGGAACATCGGGAATGCATACGTTTTGGTAGAATAGTCGGCAAAGCTGATATATCCAACCGAATTTCTATCCGTGATATTGGGGAAAAGTCCGCTCAATTAAAGGGTTCGGATAGTATTTTTGCATTTGGTTTCTTACGGCCTGCCTCACGCCAGTATCCGAATCGTTGGCAAAATCGATCCTGGAGCGGTCTGTTGCGAAAAATCAGCCCGGATCAGGACGCTGTCAGGATGACGTAACGTCGTGTTGATCCGCCGATGTGCGGATCGCGTAGGATTTGAAAAGAAACGGCTTTAGCCATTGGTTGAAGTGATTCTAACGAGTTTTGCGCATATATTGCAAAGCAGCATTCGTTGGAAAGGTGAAAATCGGCCATGCGGAATGGCGGTTTTTCTATCCAAGGGTGGGTATTTAGAGCGATTTCAGTCAAAACCAGAGCGATCATTCTGATGGCGGCAAAATATATTTTTTGTGCAATGCAGCGAGGTTTTTTCTGGAACTGGTGTCGAAGATACGCTATTTGCCTGCGTTACAAATGTACTTTCGAGTGCAGGCTTATTAAGAATAAGATATGTCAGAGGAAATGCTCCGGCCTGTTTGTCAGGGTAATCTTTGGTTGAGACGTGATAAGGTCCTTGAGAGTGGGCCGTATTTGTCAGCTCGGCCACTGTCAGTCAGGGGTGGAGACGATTGAGGCATATCGCCTTGAGATGTAATGCGAGGGGGCAGATTCGCATGTCGATCAAGAAGCTATTTCCCATCCTTCTGTTGGGATTGGCGGTACTTACCGGGTTTGATGGCGCAGCACTTGCGGCTGTTGGTCAACCTGAACCCTGGCAGCTTGGGCTGCAGGATCCGGTTTCGCCTGTGGCTGTTGAAGGCCAGAAATTCTTTAATCTCGTTACGTGGTTGATGGTGATCATTACCGTGATCGTCTTGGCTTTGCTGCTGTTTGTGCTTTATCGCTTCAGCGCGAAACGCAACCCGGTCCCATCGAAAACAACGCACCATACCCTTCTTGAAGTGGTCTGGACGGTTGTTCCGGTGCTTATTCTTCTTGTTATCGCGATCCCCTCTTTCCGCCTGCTGTATTTTGCAGACCGTGTCGAGGATGCCGATCTTACGCTCAAGATTATCGGCAAGCAGTGGTACTGGACATATGAGTACCCCGATAACGGCAACTTCACCTTTGATTCGCTTATGATCGATCAGGAAACCGCCATTGCCGAAGGCAAGAAGCGCCTTCTGGATGTGGACAATCCCGTTGTCCTGCCGGTTGATCAAAACATCCGTCTGATCATGACGTCAGACGACGTGATCCATAACTGGGCGATGCCGTCGCTGTTCATCAAGCTTGATGCCGTTCCCGGCCGACTGAACGAAACCTGGACCCGCATTCCAGCTGAGTATGCCGGTACGACATTCTATGGTCAGTGTTCGGAACTGTGTGGTGTGAACCACGCATATATGCCGATCGCGGTTAAGGCCGTTACCATGGAAGAATACGAAGCCTGGGTCGCCGAGGCTCAAGAACAGTTCGCATCTGCTGATCTGCCGTCTGCGGTATCAGTGGCATCGGCAGAGTGAGGGAGAGATTGATGGCTCACGCTGAAACACATGATCACGATCATACCCCCGGCTTCTTTACCCGTTGGTTCCTGTCGACCAACCACAAGGATATCGGGACTCTTTATCTAATCTTCTCAGTGCTTGCCGGTTTGATCGGTGGTGCGTTTTCGGTCTGGTTCCGTATGGAACTGGCACAACCGGGAACCCAGGTCATTGATGACCCGCAATTCTTTAACGTGCTTGTGACCGCACACGGCATGATCATGGTGTTCTTTGTTGTCATGCCCGCGATGATTGGCGGCTTTGGCAACTGGTTTGTTCCGATCATGATTGGCGCGCCGGATATGGCGTTCCCGCGTTTGAACAACATTTCGTTCTGGCTGATTGTTCCGGCCTTTATCCTGCTGATGCTGTCGGCTGTTGTCGGCAGTGGTGCCGGCACCGGCTGGACGGTTTATCCGCCACTTTCAAGTGTGCTTGGCCATCCGGATGCCTCGGTGGATATGGCGATCTTTGCCCTTCACCTTGCCGGTGCCAGCTCGATCCTTGGTGCGGTGAACTTCATTACCACCATCTTTAACATGCGTGCGCCGGGCATGACCCTGCATAAGATGCCGCTTTTTGCTTGGGCAATGCTGGTGACGGCATTCTTGCTGCTGCTGGCGGTGCCGGTACTTGGTGGCGCGATCACCATGCTTCTGACCGACCGTAACTTTGGCACGGACTTCTTCAATCCGGCCGGTGGCGGTGACCCGATCCTGTATCAGCACCTGTTCTGGTTCTTTGGTCATCCAGAAGTGTACATCATGATCCTGCCGGGCTTTGGCATCATCAGCCACATCATCTCGACCTTCTCGCGCAAGCCGATCTTCGGTTATCTCGGGATGGCCTATGCGATGGTGGCAATCGGTGTTGTCGGCTTCATCGTGTGGGCGCACCATATGTACACGGTGGGCTTGGATGTTGATACCCGTGCATACTTTACCGCAGCGACGATGGTGATTGCGGTGCCGACCGGGGTTAAGATCTTTTCGTGGATCGCGACCATGTGGGGGGGCTCGATCACCTTGCGGGCTCCGATGCTTTGGGCAATCGGTTTCATCTTCCTGTTTACTGTGGGCGGTGTGACAGGTGTGATTCTGGCGAACTCGGGCATGGATCTGCCGCTGCATGACACTTATTTCGTTGTGGCGCACTTCCACTATGTTCTGTCGCTTGGCGCTGTCTTCTCGATCTTTGCTGGCTTCTACTATTGGTTCAGCAAAATGTCGGGCTACGAGATTTCCGATCTCGGTGCGAAGATCCACTTCTGGCTCTTCTTCATTGGCGTCAACCTGACCTTCTTCCCGCAGCACTTCCTGGGGCTTGCCGGCATGCCGCGTCGTTATGCCGACTACCCGGATGCGTTTGCCGGATGGAACATGGTTTCGTCTTATGGTGCCTATATCTCGTTTGCGGCGACGATCTTCTTCCTTGGTGTGGTGGCGCATGCCTTCATCCGTGGCAAGAAGGCCGAAGCAAACCCGTACGGGGAAGGTGCAGATACACTGGAATGGACCGTCAGCTCTCCGCCGCCGTTCCATACCTTTGACGAACTGCCACGTATCAAGTAAGTGATCCTGGTTTAAGTCCCCCGCAGGCCCCGGTTTGCGGGGGGCATCCTACCGCCCCAAACGAGAAGACCAGAGTTCAATGACCAAGCAGGTTGCAGATCAGACCCTAGCGCTTGAAAACGCAGTATCCCTGCCGGTTTCGGATGTGCGTGACTATATCGCGTTGCTCAAACCCGGTGTGATGACGCTTGTGGTTTTCACCGGTGCTGTGGGGTTGCTGATTGCCCCGGGTTCGATCCATCCGTTTCTGGGACTCGTCGCAATCGCCTGTATCGCTATCGCCAGTGGTGCCGCGGCATCCATTAACATGTGGTATGATCGTGATATCGATATCCACATGAAACGTACCCAAAACCGACCGATCCCGGCCGGGCGCGTGCCCGCCGACGAGGCCTTGTCTCTTGGCATTGCGCTGTCGATTGTTTCGGTCACGATCATGGCGGTTGCCATCAATATTGCTGCTGCGGTTTTGCTGGCTGTATCGATAGCGTTTTACGTGTTCGTCTACACCATCTGGCTGAAACGCAGCACACCACAGAATATCGTCATCGGCGGTGCCGCCGGGGCCTTTCCCCCGATGATCGGCTGGGCGTCGGTGACGGGCGGGATTGATATCAATTCAATCGCGCTGTTCATGATTATCTTTATGTGGACACCGCCGCATTTTTGGGCGCTGGCACTGTTTCGGTGCGGCGACTATGCCAAGGTCGGTGTTCCCATGATGCCGGTGGTTGCCGGTGACGCCGCAACCAAAAAGCAGATGCTGGTTTATACCATTCTGCTTTTGCCGGTGACCTTTGTTCCGGTCGCGACCGGATTGCTAGGAACGATTTACGCCGTGACGGCGGGTCTGACCGGGCTTTGGTTCCTGCGCCATGCGGTACGGGTTTTGCGCAACGCCGAAGAACGCGCGCCGCACAAGATGTTTGGATATTCCATTTTGTATCTGTTTGTCCTGTTTGGGGCGATGGTTGCAGATGTCTGGCTTGGCGGGTTCATCGTATGACGGAGCACCCCAAAATGAGCAAAGCCGAACTCGAAGCGTTTTACGCCAAGCGTAAAAAGAAGAACTGGGCGTTTTTGGTGATTTTGACCAGCCTGATTGTGCTGTTCTTTGCCATAACCATTTTGAAGATGAGCTAGGAAACCATGGCTGATCAACAACACACAGATACAGTAAAGAAGCGCAACAAGCGCGTGATGCTGAGTTGTGCCGCCGTCGTTGGCGGCATGATTGGCCTGTCCTATGCGTCGGTTCCGCTTTATGAGCTGTTTTGTCAGGTAACCGGATTTGGCGGCACGCCGCAGGTGGGCAAAGACACCGGCGTTGAAGTCTCGGAAAAGACTATCAAGGTTCGGTTCAATGCCGATGTGAATTCCGGCCTGCCGTGGCAGTTCAAACCCGAACAGCGTGAAATCACGGTGCGTCTGGGCGAAGATAATCTGGCCCATTACGTGGCCGAAAACATGTCGGTCAAGCCGATCACCGGTCAGGCTGTCTACAATGTGACGCCGCTAAAAGCCGGGCAGTATTTCAGCAAGATCGCGTGTTTCTGTTTTGACGAGCAAACCCTTCAACCGGGCGAGCGCGTCGACATGCCAGTCAGTTTCTATGTCGATCCGGCAATTGCCGACGACATCAATACCCAGGACGTGAAGACGATTACCCTGTCATACACTTTCTTCAAATCCGAGGCATCGGTGGAAGCAAATGACGGGAACGAAGATCAGGGAGGCTGACAGAACACGGTTTCGTGGACTGGACGGTCTTTGGTTAACAAAGCGAACTTAGAGTTTCTTTTGTAAGGATTGAGGGGGGCAAGGAATGAGTGATCATGCACAAAAGCATCCGTTCCACCTGGTAGACCCGAGCCCGTGGCCGCTGGTGGCTGCGGCGTCCGCCGGTCTTTTCACCGGTGGTATGGTCATGTTCATGCATTCGGACCGTGCGCCGGCTGACTTCTGGCTGGCGGCGATCGGCATTGCAGGCATTCTGTTTGTGATGTTCCGTTGGTGGAGCAACGTGATCAGCGAATCACACATCTATCATAACAAGGTCGTTCAGATCGGCCTGCGTTACGGGATGTCGCTGTTCATCGCATCCGAGGTGATGTTCTTTGTCGCCTTCTTCTGGGCATTCTTCCACAACGCGTTTGTGATCTTCAGCCCCGGCGTGACCGAATGGCCGCCCGCAGGCGTTGAAGTGCTTGATCCGTGGGATCTGCCGTTCCTGAACACCCTGATCCTGCTGCTGTCGGGTTGCACCCTGACCTGGGCGCATCATGGCATCCTGGAAGGCAAGAAAAAGGACCTTGTTCAGGGTCTGGCACTGACTGTTGGTCTTGGCGTCATCTTCCTGTTCCTTCAGGCATATGAATACAGCCACGCGGCATTTGGCTTCTCTGACAACATCTATTCCTCGACCTTCTACATGGCGACCGGTTTCCATGGTTTCCACGTGTTTGTCGGAACGGTGTTCCTGGCCGTCTGCCTTGTGCGTGCAATGAAAGATGGCTTCAAGCAGGATCATCACTTTGGCCTGGAAGCAGCAGCTTGGTACTGGCACTTCGTTGACGTTGTTTGGCTGTTCCTGTTCTTTGCTGTTTACATCTGGGGTGGCGAATAAGCCGTCGTCAGGTGACACAAAAGATCATGGATGAATATTATCCAAACCTTTCCCCCATTCGTACCGGGTTGGCATGCAAATGCCCCCGCTGCGGTGGGGGAAAGTTGTTTTCGGGCTATTTGACAGTGCGTGAAACCTGCGAGGTTTGCGGACTGGATTTGCGCGGCCATGATTCCGGTGATGGTCCGGCTGTTTTCATCATCTTTATTCTCGGATTTCTGGTGGTGCCGATGGCGCTATGGGTCGAAATGACCTATATGCCTCCACTCTGGCTGCACGCGGTCGTGTGGGGACCGGTGATCATTGGTTTGACGCTGGTCTTGCTAAGGCCGCTTAAAGGCATCATGGTGGCGCTGCAATACCGCCACCGATCGACATCCGAACAGGACTGACCCTTCATGCCACTTCTTAAAACGCGTCCCAGTCTGGCGATGAAAATTTCCGCCGGACTGTCTCTGATCATTCTTTTGGGGCTTGGTTCCTGGCAGGTTGACAGACTGTTCTGGAAAAAAGACCTGATCGAAATGCGCCAGGCGCAGGCACAAATGCCTCCAATTGCCGTGCCGACCGATACCATCCTTGACCCCGATATGGCATTTCGCGCGGCCTATGCCGAAGGTCGTTACCTGAATGATCAGGAAAAATACCTGATGGCGCGCACCCGGCGCGGCAATGTCGGTTTTCAGTTGATCACCCCGCTTGAACAGGAAGATGGCCGCATCATTCTGGTCAATCGTGGCTGGGTGCCGCAAGATTACCGCGAACCTGAAACCCGCCCCCAAAGCCTGATCGAGGGTCCGGTGCGTGTATCGGGCGTATTGCGCCTGCCAAGCGAAAAGCATTGGGCGCAGCCGGAAAATGACGCGATCCGCAATCAATGGTTCTATGTCGATGTCAATCACATGGCCGAAGATACCGGTGCGGACCTTGCAAGCCCGTATTATCTCGAACTCGACGATACGCCGATCCCCGGCGGATTGCCGATTGGCGGGCAGGCCAAGGTGGAGTTGCCCAACAACCATCTTGAATATGCCATCACCTGGTATAGCCTGGCACTTACCCTGATCGTGATGTTTGTCCTTTATCACCGTCGCCCAACCAGCGATGACGAAAAAGACGCGCAAGCCTGATCTTGTCGCCACCAGTTGAATGATATTTTGCGGACAGCAGCCGGACTGCCCGCGCAGGAGTTCCCATGACCGACGCGTATAAAAAGCTCGAAGCCCGTTTCCACCGTATGAGTGTCCTGTCCGGTATTGGCGGGATGTTGCACTGGGATATGGCTGTGATCATGCCAGACGGCGGTGCAGATGCCCGTTCCGAACAGCTTGCAACATTGAGTGTTCTGGAAAACGAGCTGATCAATGCGCCGGATCTGGGCGATCTGATCAGCAGTGCGGAAAGCGAGCGCCTTGACGATTGGCAGCAGGCCAATCTGGCGGAGATGAAGCGCGCATGGGTTCATGGCACGGCGGTGCCAGTCGATCTGGTTGAGAAAATGTCACGGGCGGAAACACGCTGTGAAGTGGCATGGCGCAAGGCACGGGCCGACAACGATTTCAAAGGGCTCCTGCCGCACTTGCAGGAAGTGCTTGATCTGTCGATTGAGGCAGGCAAAGCCAAGGCAGAGGCATTGGGCACCTCGGTATATGATGCGCTGTTGGATCAATATGATCCGATGATGCGCTCTGATCGGATTGATAGCCTGTTTGCCGAACTGGAAAGCTTCCTGCCCGATTTTACCGCCGATGTGATCGAACGCCAGAAATCCGAAGATAAGCCGGTTAAACCAACCGGTCCGTTCGCGATTGAAACCCAAAACCGGATTGGCCTTGATCTGATGAAGGCGGTTGGTTTCGATTTTGACCACGGACGGTTGGACATTTCCCATCATCCGTTCTGTGGCGGTATTCCGGAAGATGTGCGTTTGACCACGCGCTATGACGAGAATGATTTTACCTCGGCCATCATGGGGGTTCTGCATGAAACCGGTCATGCCATGTATGAGCGCGGATTGCCCGCCGATTGGCAAAACCAGCCCGTGGGCAAGGCGCGCGGTATGACCATGCATGAAAGCCAGTCGCTTCTGGTGGAAATGCAGGCCTGCCGGTCAGAAGAGTTCCTGACCTATGCCGGACCGGTGTTCAAGGAAGCCTTTGGCGGTGATAACGCCGCGTGGGGGGCCGCAAACCTGCATCGCCTATATACCCGCGTTGAGCCGGGCCTGATCCGTGTTGATGCCGACGAGGTAACCTATCCGGCGCATGTGATCTTGCGCTATCGGTTGGAACGCGCGCTGATCGAAGGCGACATGAAGCTTGCCGATCTGCCCGGCGCCTGGAACGAGTTGATGCAAAAACTTCTGGGCATTGTCCCTGAAGATGACCGTAATGGCTGCATGCAGGATATCCACTGGCCATCGGGCGCATGGGGATACTTCCCGACCTATACGTTAGGGGCGATGGCCGCAGCGCAAATCTTTGCCGCGGCCAAGGAATCCAACCCTGAAATACCCAACGCATTGTCGCGTGGTGATTTCGCCCCGTTGATGGGCTGGCTTCGCACAAACATTCACAGTCAGGCCTCAAGCAAATCCACCGATGCCATCCTTGAGGCCGCGACCGGAAAGCCCCTTGGCGTGGATGCCTTCAGGACCCATCTTGAGAATAGGTACGGCCAGTAAATTCAATTGAATGGGCCCGGCAATCTGCTAGCATTGATTTATTGATCGGTGATACACGCGGCCATCGATCCTCGGGACAAGAAATTCCCAAACCTTTCATGGGCTCTGCAAACACATGGGCATAACCGACGGCAACAAGAAGGTGATGGACCGACAGGTCTTTGCCATCGATCAGGTTATTTTCCGCGAAGGAAAGCCTGGAAACGCTGCCTATGTGGTGCAGGAAGGCCAAGTCGAAATCTTTAAGACGCTGGGCGAAGGCAAAGAGGTTATTCTCGGCTCGATCGAGGCCGGTGGTCTTTTTGGCGAACTCGCACTTGTCGATAATCAGCCGCGCATGGCCTCTGCTCGGGCAAAAGAACGTACCGTTTTGATCGCGATCAGCCGCCAGACGTTTGAAAAGAAAATGTCGGGGTCGGACCGGTTTATCAAAGCCGTGTTGCGAATCCTTTTGGGCAACTACCGCACGGTTGTGCGCCGGGCGGCATTGGCTGAGTCGAAGCTCAAGGAACATGGCATCCCGCTTGACGGTTAGGGTGGGCTGAATGCGGGGTGGGGCCGTGGCTTGCGCGATAATGCTTAAAGCACGGCAGGCTTGCTGGATTGTCCCTTGACTATATCTGCTCAAACCCTCACTAAATCAGGCTTTGGCGTGTTGTTTGGGGGCGATTTGCGCCCAAATGCACGCAACCGATATTCGCCTTATGCAGGAGCAGGTCTAGTGCGCTATGTCAGCACGCGGGGAAGCGCCCCCGTTTTGCAGTTCGATGAAGTTCTTCTTGCCGGTCTGGCCCGTGACGGGGGGCTTTATGTTCCCGAAACCTGGCCGACCTTTTCCAAGGATGACATTCGTGCGCTGCGAACTCTGACTTATGCCGAAGTGGCCTTCAAAGTCATCCAGCCGTTTGTTGCCGGCACTGTTGATGACGACGCCCTTAAGACCATTCTTGAAGATACCTATCGCGGCTTTGATCACGAAGCCGTCGCACCGCTTAAGCAGCTTGGCCCGAATGACTGGGTGATGGAGCTGTTCCATGGCCCGACGCTGGCGTTCAAGGATTATGCGCTTCAGGTGGTTGGCCGACTGTTTGACCATGTTCTGGCCAAACGCGGTGAGCGCATCACGATTGTTGGGGCGACGTCGGGTGATACCGGGTCGGCCGCGATTGAAGCTTGCCGGGATCGCGAAAATATCGACATTTTCATCCTGCATCCCAAGGGCCGCGTTTCGGAAGTTCAGCGTCGTCAGATGACGACCATCCTGTCGGACAACGTGCACAACGTTGCCGTCGAAGGATCGTTTGATGATTGTCAGGATCTGGTCAAGGCGCTGTTTAACGACCATGGCTTCCGCGATGAAGTTGGCCTGTCGGCGGTGAATTCGATCAACTGGGCGCGCATCATGTGCCAGATCGCTTATTACTTCTGGGCGGGGGTGCAGCTTGGATCGCCGGAACGCGAAATTTCGTTCTCGGTGCCGTCGGGCAACTTTGGCAATGTTTATGCCGGTTATGCCGCCATGCAGATGGGCCTTCCGATCAAGCAGTTCGTGGTTGGTGCCAACCGCAATGACATCCTTGCCCGCTTCTTTGAAACCGGGACCATGAAGATGGAAGGCGTTGAGCCGTCGCTCAGCCCGTCGATGGATATTCAGGTCAGCTCGAATTTTGAACGTCTGATGTTTGATCTTTATGATCGTGATGGGCTTGCGATTGCCGAGATGCTGACCAAGTTCCGCGAAACCGGCGTTATGGAAATGTCGCAGGGCCAGTTTGGCCGTGCGCGTGAACATTTCGATGGCTATCGACTGGATGACGAAGAAACCAAAGCCGCAATCAAGGATGTGCTGGCAACCAGTGGCGAACTGGTGGATCCGCATTCCGTGATTGGTATCGTGTCAGGCCGTCAGTGCAATCGGGACAAATCGGTGCCGATGGTGGCATTGGCAACCGCACATCCGGCGAAATTCCCGGATGCGGTCAAGCAGGCGTCGGGCATCTACCCGGACTTGCCGCCGCGTCTTTCTGATCTATATGACCGACCTGAAAAGGTCGAACCAATGTCCAACGATGTGGCGGCCTTGATGGCGCATGTCCGTAAGAACCGGCGTGCAGCCTGAAGACCAGCCATGGTTGGGAAAAGAATGCGAAACAGGAGTAATGCTATATGACAGTCGAGCTCACCCAGCTTGACAATGGAATGATTGTCGCGACGGACCGCCTTGATCATGTGCAGTCGGTTGCCTTGGGCACGTGGGTTGATGTCGGGGCGCGTAACGAGACGCCCGACATTAACGGCATTTCCCATATGCTTGAACATATGGCGTTCAAGGGCACGCGGCGTCGTTCCGCGCTTCAGATTTCCGAAGAAATCGAAGCAGTTGGCGGGCAGATGAATGCCTATACCTCGCGCGAGAACACAGCCTATTATTGCAAGGTCCTGCACGAAGATCAGGAACTGGCGATTGATGTGATTGCCGACATCCTTCAGCATTCCACGCTGGATGCGAAGGAACTTGAACGCGAACGTCAGGTGATCCTGCAGGAAATCGGTCAGGCCAATGACACGCCTGATGACATCATTTTCGATTATTTCCAGGAAACCGCCCTGCCCAATCAGGCACTGGGGCGCTCAATCCTGGGCAGTCCGGAAAATGTATCGTCGCTTAGCCGTGACCATCTGTTTGATTTTATGTCGCGCCGTTATAGCCCGAAACGCATGGTGTTTTCGGCATCGGGCAAGGTCGAGCACAATCGCGTTGTCGATATGGTCGCGAAGAAATTCGATAGCCTTCCGGCCCATGAAGACCATGAGATGGAGCCGTTGAAATACGAAGGCGGCAGCCGGATCGAAAATCGCAAGCTTGAACAGGTGCATGTGATTTTTGGTCTGCCGACCGTGTCCTACACCGATGACAGTTTCTATGACCTGCAGGTGTTCAACACCCTTCTGGGTGGAGGCATGTCATCGCGCCTGTTCCAGGAAATCCGCGAAAAGCGCGGGCTGGTCTATTCGGTCTATAGCTTCTCGTCGCACTATGTTGATGGCGGTCTTTTCTCGATCTATGCCGGAACCGGCGCAAATGACGTTGGCGAATTGATGCCGGTCATGTGTGATGAACTGGTCCGCGCGACCGAGGATTTGACCGAGGAAGAAGTCGCACGTGCACGTGCGCAACTTAAGGCATCTGTGGTGATGGCGATGGAAAGCAATTCCGGTCGCTGTGAAACACTGGCCCGTCAGATCCAGATTTTCGGCCGCCCGCAAAGCATGGAAGAAATCGTTGAAAAGATCGACGGTGTTGACCTTGAAAGCGTGCGACGTTCCGGCAAGGCATTGCTGGATGGCACGCCGACCGTGACGGCCCTTGGTCCTGTCGATCAGATGCCGTCCTACGACGATCTGGCAGCACGCCTGCGCAGCTAGGCCGCGGCGAGTTTTGAACACATTAACGGCACCTGCCTGACCCGGCTGGTGCCGTTTCTTTTTGCGACGTACTCTAGGCTGGTGTATCCCGATAGCAGGATAGTTCGTGGAAAGTTAAGCATGCAATATGCCTTTGACATAGGGGGCTCGAATATCGAGTTCGGTGTTTTTGATGCCGGTGGGGCGATGGTGCTTCATCGCAAGGCATCGACACCGCTTGGTGACCGAGACGCCTTTGTCAAAATCCTGGCGGGCTTTGTGCACGAGGCCGATGAGCAATATGGCAATCGCCCGGTCGGCATCAGTCTTGCCGGTGGGATGGATCCGCAGACCGGGTCGGTTATTTCTGCCAATATTCCGGCCATCAAGGATTGGCCGCTGGCGGCCGAGCTTTCAGCCATTCTGGACCGTCCTGTTTTGATCGAAAATGACGCCGATTGTTTTGCCTTGGCCGAGGCAACAACAGGTGCCGCCCAAAACGCCCGAACCGTCTTTGCCATTATCCTTGGCACCGGGGTTGGTGGCGGCATTGTGTTCGATGGTCAGTTCGTCGGCGGCAACAGTGGTATCCGCGGCGAATGGGGGCATGGCAATGATGTCACCGGTAGCCTCATCAAACATAGCCTGTCGGCGGTTGCCTGCGGCTGTGGGCGCACAGGATGCCTTGATAGCTGGGGCGGGGCGCGCGGGCTTGAACGGATTTACGCGCAACTCCATGATCAGGCACCTGCAAGCCACGACATCACAACTGCATGGCTGGCCGGGGATGACAAGGCAGCAAGGGTTATAGACATCTATTGTGATCTGGTTGCCCGTGAATTGGCACTGATGGTCAATGTTCTCGATCCGGACTGTGTCCCGGTGGGCGGCGGATTGGCATCCGAGACGGCCTTGATCGCAGAGATCGACACCCGGGTGCGAAAACATGCCCTGGGGCGCTATGACGTGCCGCTGGTGGTGCCCGGTGCCTATGCCCGGGATGGCGGTTTGCGGGGGGCGGCCTTGTTGCACCAGATGACAGCACGGCCGAAATCCGCATAACCGAGCCGGTCATATCAGAAAAATATTATCCAATCAGAAGAATGGCCTATGCCTTGATATGCTTACGGTTTAGAATTTGCCGCATGCGATTATCGGACTTAATTGTCGCAGTATAACAAGGCTTTATGACTGGCGTTTTCGCGCAAGGCCGTGCCAGTCAAAAAATGGGAAATCAAATGACCACCGAGTTTGAGACCGATCATCAGGGCGAAATGGCCAAAATGTTCGAACAGCGTGTTGAGGCGATCCTGAAGCTCGGTATTGAGCAGTTCGGTCTGCCAGTCGGCATCTTTAGTGCGATTGGCGAACAGACCTATGAAATTCGACAGGTGTTTCATCCGGAAAATGTCCTGACCCCGGGCATGGAATTCGATCTTGATGAGACATTCTGCAGTCAGGTTATTTCGGCCAGCAAAGTCTTTGCCTTTCATGATGTCAGCGAAAGCGAACTGGGGTCGCATCCGGCCGGCGAAAAATTCGGGTTTGCCGCCTATCTTGGCGCACCGATTGTTGTCGAGGGCGAATGCATCGGGACCCTTGCATTTGGCAGCCCGGTGCCGGTGAAAGCCTTTACCAAGCATGATATCGATCTGGTGCAGCTTTTTGCCGACTCAATCGGGCAGGCGGTTGCCCATATCCACGATCGCAAGGCACTTGATCAGGCGCGCAAGGATATCGAGCTTTCGACCAATACCGATCCGCTGACGGGGCTTTACAATCGCCATTACATGGAAAGTATCTTGCGCACAGAGCTTGAACGTTCAAACCGTTATGGCAATGCGGTTGTGATCGGGATGGTCTATTTCGACAATCTCAAGAACCTGAATGAGAACTTTGGCTATGACGCCGGTGATGCCGCGCTAAAACTGTTTGCCAAGGTGGCATCGGGCATGAAGCGCGAAACCGACGTCATTGCGCGCTGGAGTGACAAGGAATTCATCATCCTGATGCCTGAGACCGGGGCGGCGGGTGCGCTTAACTACCTACAGCGCCTGACCGAGCGCGTTGGTGCCGAGGATTTCGAGGCCGGAAGCGCACACCCGAAGCTTACACTCAGCATCGGCCTTGGCATTGCGGAGGCGGGCGATACGCTTGATAAACTGGTGTCGCGCGCCAGCATAGCCATGCACCAGTCAAAGCAGTCCTGAACAGATAATTTGTGGCGGCACGTTCGCGTGCGGCCATGTTCCATTGATCAGGCAAAAGAAAACCGCTTTGAGGAAAACCTCAAAGCGGTTTGTCTTGGCTGGGGCGGTAGGATTCGAACCTACGGTACACGATACCAAAAACCGATGCCTTACCACTTGGCCACGCCCCATCAGCGTGCGTGGCGCGGAAAATAGCGCCCTCATGACAAGAGTGCAACCCTCTATTTGAAGGTTTTTTTATCTCGAGCTCAGTCGGGGAATGCCGCGCCCATATCTGCCTGCTCGCGGCTCTTTTCCGTCAGGATATGGGTGGGCGAAATCCACCAGTCCGGGTTCTGTGCCGCAATGGCATTTGCCGCACGTTCTGCCTGATCGTTTGTGTCGTAAATCCCGAAACACGTCGCCCCGCTGCCTGACATTCTGGCCAGCAAGCATCCCTCTTCACGGGCAAGCGCATTTAGCACATCACAAATTTCCGGAAGGATACCGGTGGCCGGCAGGGTCAGGTCATTGCCGCATTCCGACAATGCATCGGCAAGGGCCGCACCACTTTGAAAGGTTTGCTGGGAATCCCATGCGCCGGTCGCACTAAACCCCTCGTCCGCCCGGGCCTTGAAGATCTCGGGCGTGGAAACCGCCTTGCCGGGATTGATCAGGACCATCGGGACGGACGGTAGGTCCGGCAGTGCGGTGATTTCTTCGCCGATCCCCGACATCAGACAGGTTCTACCATGCAGGCAAACCGGAACATCTGCCCCGAGTGTTAGTGCCATGCGCGACAAGGTGTCTTCGTCGAGATCAAGTTTCCACATCTCGCACAACAACCGGATCGCTGCCGCCGCATCCGCCGACCCGCCACCAATCCCCGATGCAATCGGCAATCGCTTATCAAGAATCAGGTCGGCCCCCTGTGTCGTGCCACTTTCAGCCTGGAGCATCCGGGCGGCACGCATGACAAGGTTGTCGCTGGTGTCTTCAAGGGCGAGGTTGGCGGCCATGGGGCCTGTGATCGAAAGGGTGATGGTGCCATCGTCGCGCACCTCACCACTTACCACGTCACCGCTTGCGGTAAAGCAGACGAGGCTTTCAAGCAGGTGATAGCCGTCATCGCGTTTGCCGGTGACGTGCAAAAACAGGTTAACCTTGGCAGGTGCCTGCTGGCGATAGGTCGCAGACATGAACGTTTCTTCCCAAATGCGTCAGTTTACGACGGTCGGGGCCACGCTTGGTACCTGACCATTGATCTTGGCTTCGACGGTACTGCGCAGTTCTTCGGTCGGATTGAAGGACAGGGCACGGTGCCACTGGAAGCGGGCCTCGTGATAGCGCCCGATCTGCCAATAGGCATCACCCAGATGATCATTGATGGTCGGGTCATCGGGTTTCAGTTCAACCGCCTTTTCAAGCTGTTCGACCGCATCTTCGAACCGGCCCAGTTTGTAGTAAACCCACCCCAGACTGTCGACGATATAGCCATCATCAGGCTGCAATTCGACGGCGCGTTTAAGCATGTCTTCGGCCTGTTCGAAATTCATGCCCATATCAACCCAGCTATAGCCAAGATAGTTGAGCACATAGGGCTGTTCCGGTTCGACTTCGAGCGCCTGAAGGAAATCTGCCTCGGCCTTTGCCCAGTCACCGGCACGTTCATGCGCAATGCCGCGACGATACAGCAAACGCCAGCCAACCTGGGTCTGGCCACCAAGCCGTTCAATCGCCTTGTCATAGGCGTCGGCCGCTGGGCCATATTGCTGCTGAATGCGCAGGATATCGCCAAGCTGGATCAGCGCATCCGGGCGATCTCGGCGTTCGCTGACCATGTCCTTGAGGATATCAATCGCTTCATCCGCGCGGCCGATTTGCTCAAGGCTTGAGGCGGTGCGAAGCCGCGCGTTCCAGCTATGCGGGGATGAGCGCGGGATCGCTTTGTAAACCTCAATTGCCGTTTCAAAGCGGTTCTGAATTTCCATCACTTCGCCAACCAGAAGACGGGTAATGTCATCATCGGGACGTAGCGACAGCGAATAGCGCGCCATCAGCAAGGATGGATCAACCGCGTTTTCCTGACTAAGCAGGGTGGCGATATCGAGATAGGCCTCTGCCAGACCCTCTGCCGGGGTCAGCATGGTGGCGATCGGTGGTTCGTTGCGGTCAAGCCGCGCCAGATGGAACGGCATGGCAAGCGATTGCGGATGCCGATCCATATAGCTTTCATACAGAAGCGACGCCTTTTGCACCTGACCTTTGCGCTCATAGACGGCACCAAGGGCCTCGGCGGCGCGAAGCGGCGCGTCGGCCGGATCGCCATAAGCGCTGGCAAGGGCGCGTTCGGCGGCATCAAAATCACCAAAATGCGCCAGGATCAGACCGCGATGATATTCCGAAAGCGGGTTAAGCGCGCCATTGCCCTGCATGCCATCAAGGGCGGTCATTGCCGCGTCTTTTTGATCAAGGCCGGTGTAAAGCCAGGCCTTTGCCAGCGGCGCAATCAGGGCATTGATGCCACGTTCCGGCAGGCTTGAGACAATATCAAGCGCATCCTGATAGCGATCTTCGCGAATGGCGGCATCCATCACGGTCAGGGCGGCAAACAGGTCCTGATCGTTTTCGGATTGCAAACTGGTGGCAATGTCGACGGCATCGCTGATGCGCCCGTCGCTGATCAATGCCAGGAAGGCACGGCGGCGCAGCTCTGCGTTATCGGGGTCGAGTTGATGGGCGCGCAAAAGATATTGCGCAGCGTAGTCGGACCGGCTTTCCATCTGGGCGGCCTTGCCAGCCAGGAAATTGCCCGAAAACCCGTTGGATTGCGGATACTCGAAAACGGCATCGTCGCTGTTCTGTGGCATGGTGCCACAGGCCGAAAGCGCAACAGCCGTCATCGGGATGAGGAGATGTAACAATTTACGTTTCAAAGGCTTTTCCTGCGTCCGCAATTCGGGTTCGGCGACGCCAGATCTGGCGCATCGCCATAGTGAATTTCGGGATTAGCCTACTCAGTCGGCAATTATAAGGCAAAGCATTTGCAACAACTACAAACCGCTATCTTTGAATGGGATCACTGACATGGGAATACGCAGCGCAGGATAATATGTCTTCAGTCCTGCGACAGGGCTTCTTTGACCAGCGCAATCCAATAGCTGACACCATGCGTGATGGCGTCATCGTTGAAGTCATATGCGGCGTTATGAAGCAACCGGTCGCCATCCGTCGGGCCATTACCGAGCCAGATATAGCAACCCGGTTTGACATTCAGCATGAAGGCGAAATCTTCGCTGGCCATGGACGGTTCCGGATTGGTGTCCACCTGATCTGCGCCGACAATCTTCGATGCCACCGCAAGGGCGATTTCGGATTCTGCCGGGCTGTTGATTGTTGCCGGATAGCGGCGTTGATAATTCACGCGGGCATCGCAGCCCAGAGCCTGTGCGGTGTGTTTGGCTGTGTCGACCAGACGCGCTTCGATAACATCCTGAATATCAGGATCAAACGTGCGCACAGTGCCGCGAATGGTCGCGGTATTGGGGATTACGTTCCAGGTGTCACCGCCGAAAATCTGCGTGGGCGAAATGACAGCGCTTTTCAAAGGATTGATTTCGCGTGCGACGATGGTTTGCAGAGCCAGCAGAACCTGACCTGCTGTTGTAATCGGATCATGTCCGAGATGGGGCATGGCCGCGTGGCACCCTTTGCCCTCAATCACGATTTCAAACACGTCGTAGCTTGCCATCATCGGGCCAGCCTTGACAGCCATGGTGCCGATATCGCGGCCCGGCCAGTTATGCATACCATAAACCGTATCGACCGGATGGCTGTCAAACAGGCCCTCTTTGACCATCTCGCGCCCGCCGCCTTCGTTTTCTTCGGCAGGCTGGAAAATAAAATCAACCGTTCCGGCAAAATCCGGGTTTTCAGCAAGTATTTTGGCGGCACCAAGCAGCATGGTCATATGGCCATCATGACCACAGGCATGCATTTTCCCCGGATGTTTTGACGCATAAGGCAGATTGGTTGTTTCATGGATATCAAGTGCATCCATGTCGGCGCGAAGCCCGATCCGCTTTCCAGCCCCTTTGTTGCCACGCAGGGTTGCGACAACGCCTGTCTTGGCGATGCCGGTTTTGACCTCCAAGCCAAAGGATTTCAGCTTTTCTGCGACAAAGGCACTGGTCAGGTTTTCTTCAAATGCGGTTTCAGGGTGAGCATGCAGATGGTGACGCCAGCTGATGAATTCATCGACAAGTTCGGTGGCGCGAGGATGAAGGGAGCAAGAAGGGACAGACATCTGCATACTCGATTTTGGATGATATGTGCGGGCGTGAACCCGGTAACTTAACACCGGGACCACCATATTTCAGATGGTCCCGGTTACAGGATGTGATCAGATACCCTGAAGCTTCAGGATCGCTTCGGCAACAAGAACCGAACCGGCATAGGTGCCAAGGAAGACAAGGCAGGCAACCAGTGCCAGTTTCCAGCCGGAATGTTTGGCAACTTCGATTTCCTTTTTGGCAATCGCAAAGCCGGCATAGGCGAGAGCCGGGGTTGCAAGGGCCAGGAAGTTAACCGACTTGGCCTGTGCGACGATCCATTCCGAACCCGGGGTCCAGGGAAGGGTCGCGACAATGCCGACCAACGAAATCCATGCAACGCTTGGCAGATAGAACGGCGCAAAGCGGGTCAGGATAAGGCCAACCATCGAGATCAAATAGATCACGATCATGCCCATAAATCCGTCCATCAACGGTATCGCCGGTCCGACTGTGTTCATCACCAGTCCGACAAGGCAGACAATGATCAGGACGACGGCATGATCGACAAGATCAATTTTCGGGCGGGTGGTTTCTTTTGCAACAACGCTATCAGACATGATCAAGCCCCCTTGTTGTCAGCAGCGGCAAGGTCACGCTTACCAGCCGTCGCGTTATAGAGTTTTTCAACGATCGGAAGAGCAATAAACAGTCCGGCATAAAGACCTGTTGCATAGGTCAAAAGGTTGCTCGCCCCGGCAAGTGCAAGGATTTCGTCCTTCATGGAAGGGACAACTTCCGTTAGCGCACCAGTGCAGGCCGCCATCATTGATCCGCTGCCGATCCCGCATGCCATTGCAAGGGCGCGCGGATCAAAAACATCAATGCTGGCAAACAGTGACGCCAGAATGGCGAAAATGAAGGTCCCGAAAAGCGTACCGATCACATAAACGCCCATGACACCCGCACCTTCCGGGCTTTTAAGCGTGTAACGGTCAGCGATGATGGCAAGGTTCGGTTCACGTGCGATCGAGAAGGTCGCACCAATGGCCTCACGGCCCATTTTAAGGCCCCAAACCGCCAGCGGGAATGCCAGAACAATCGTGCCGAGGTTCCCAAGTTCCTGCAGCAACAGTGCAGGACCCGCTTCGATGATGGTTTCGATTGCCGGGCCGATGGTGGTTCCGAACTTGGCGATGAACGGCATGATCGCAATGACGATTAGCGGTGAGGCCGCCTTGACTTCTTTTTCACCGATGAACTTGCCAAATTTCGGCATGACATTCGGATTCATAAGGGCTGCCATGATAAAGGCATAAAGCAGCGGCAACAGAAGGATTGCCCCAATTCCCAACGGAATTTTGCGGATGCCGATCAGCTCGGCGATTGCCCCAATGATGATAACGGCTAAATGGAGCTTCCAAAGCCCCATTTGTCCCCGAAGCGCATTCATTTCCCAGTCTCCTTGACAGACAGTGGCGTTTACGACGCAAGGACACCTTTCCCATTGATGCGGGAAACCAAACGCGCCTTGTCATCCCTGTAAAATCCGGCGACGCAAAATTCATCGTTTTGCCATTTTTAGATCCGGAATTTCCGACCGAGAATGGGAACATGCCGATTCATGGGCAAGTGCCATTTTGGGATGCTTCTGTTGCCGAAATGGCAACAGGTCACGCAAGGTTATTCGTGTTCTTCGGGATACCAGGCGGAGCCAAATGCCTCCATCCGATCCCGGATCATGCCTGTAACAGCCCGCACTGCGGCGGTTTTGGGGCGCTCCTTGCGCACCAGCAAGTGTGAGGGAACACGCGCCAGGAAGGGATCGGTCATCGGGATGGCAACGACTTCTCCTCTGCGTAGTTGTCGTGATACCGCAAACGCTGGCAGATAGGTAATACCGCCCCCCGACAGGACAAAATGAATGGCAACATTGATCGAATCGGCGGTCAGAAAAGCATCCCGCGCAACGCGATTTCCCGGATCGGCATTTGCCAAAAGTTTGGACACCCCGAAATTCTGATCCAGCAAGGCGGCCGGATAATTCAGCGTTTCATTCAGTTTGCAGCTTTGCTTGGAGGCAAGGGCAAATTCCGGCGGGACCAGCACGCAAAGCGGGCTGTGGTTTTCAGCGAGTAATTCAAGCTCCGGCGTGCGCGGCGGGTTGAAGACCAGCCCCAGATCATAGTCATCGCGCAGAATGCCATGGGTGATCTTCTCGGTTCCCGCAACATCGACTTCAAGCCGAATGTCGGGGAACTCGTCGCGCAACGGGCGGATCACGTGATTAACAAGATCGACAACAAAGCCCTCCCCGGTTGCGATGCGCACCGTCCCGGCAATGGCGCCACGGGCGGCGGCAAGATCAACTGCAAATGCTTCGTCGATTTCAATGCGCTTGCGTGCATGTGCCGCAACCATATGCCCCGTTTCGGTAAAGATGATCCCGCGTTTGGTGCGTTCCATCAAAAGCGTATTCAGATGGGCCTCAAGGCTTGAGATCTGTCGACTGATCGCCGAGGGGGCAATACGCAAGTTCTCGGCGGCAGTCCGGATCGAGCCGGCTTCGAAAACAGCCAAAAAATAACGGAGAGGTTTGTCATCGATCTTCATATCGGGGCTTCGAATTGTGGGGCGATGTCGTAATCAGAGCATATCTGTTGCTGTTTCGGCAACAACATGTTCCGGCAATTGATCTTGAAACAGCGGTGCTTCCGCCGGAAGTTGATCAGGAAATCAAAACAGAAAAGGGCGGAAAAGGGCGGTCAAAGGCGAAGGTTGTAACCTTTGATGCAGCGCGTAACGACCCCAAAGCAGCAAAGAGGCAGCAATCGTGACACAAACACACATCAATGGCAGCGGAACCGTCGGGGTCATTGGGCTTGGAAATATGGGGCTTGGTATGGCGCGCACACTTTTGCGCGAGGGCCACGCTGTAACCGGGTTCGACCTTTCCGTCGAACGCCAGGCGGATGCTGCGCGCGATGGTGTGACCATCGTTGCCACCCAACAGGAACTTTTTAGCGCCTGTGAGACCATAATCCTTTCCTTGCCGACAGCACGCCACGTGCAAACCGTTCTGATCGGGGATAATGGCCTTGCGTCTTGTGATCTTGCGCCGCGCCTGATCATTGATACGACAACGTCTGAACCCGATGTAACCCGCGAACTTGACGCGGCTTTGCGTGTGATCGGTCATGTCCTGATTGATGCGCCGGTCAGTGGTGGCCCCGCTGGTGCCAATAGTGGGCAACTGACCATGATGGTTGGCGGCGATGATGCCGGTTTTGCCAAGGCGATGCCGATCCTTTCAGTTCTGGGTGGCAAGATTACCCATGTTGGCCCGGTGGGGGCTGGCCACGCCGTCAAGATTATCAACAACATGCTTGTTGCGACCCATCTTTTGACCATGCGCGAAGCAGTCGCACTGGGCAAGGCGGCCGGGGTGGATACCAACTACCTGATCTCCGCACTTAATGCCGGTTCAGGGCGCAGTGCTGTTAGCGAAGTCAATTATCCGAAATGGGTTCTTACCGGGCAGTTTGACAGTGGCTTTACCATGGGACTGATGCGCAAGGACATGCGCCTTGCCATGGCCTTGGCATCGCAAAAGGACGTGGCGCTTCCGGTCAGTCAACTGGCCGGGCAGATTTGGCAGGACAGTGCAGCGGCGCTTTCCGATGACATGGATTTCAATCGCATCACCGAATTGACTGCAAACACCAACACCGCCCAGGCAGGAGAATGAAAATGAGCAGCGCAGATGAACTGATGACGCGTGACTATGCCAAGGCCATGGCACCGTTCTTTGCTGATGGTGTTGTTGGCAGTTGGGTCAATGGTGCGATCATGCCGGGCAAAGGCGTTGATATCGAATTGATCGATCCTGCAACCGGCAAGGCGTTTTTGACGTTCAAGGATGCTGGTGGCGATGTCGTCGATGCAGCTATGAAGGCGGCGGTTGCCGGGCAGCGTGTCTGGTGGGCGATGACGGCGGCGGAACGCGGCCGTATTCTTTGGAAAATCGGTGCCCAGGTCCGCGATCATCTTGAACAGCTGGCACTTCTGGAATGCGTTTCTGCCGGTAAACCGATCCGCGATACGCGGGTCGAGGTGCTTAAAGTCGCCGAGATGTTTGAATATTATGCCGGTTGGGCGGACAAGCTTCATGGCGATGTCATTCCGGTGCCGACCAGCCATCTGAACTATACCCGTCCCGAGCCATATGGCGTTGTTACGCAAATAACGCCCTGGAATGCGCCGATCTTTACGGCCGGTTG
Source organism: Thalassospira profundimaris WP0211 (assembly GCF_000300275.1). GTDB lineage: Bacteria > Pseudomonadota > Alphaproteobacteria > Rhodospirillales > Thalassospiraceae > Thalassospira > Thalassospira profundimaris. The sequence goes on from NZ_AMRN01000002.1 coordinate 87,099, forward strand.
GCAGTTGGCCCCAGCATTGTGTGCGGGCAATGCGGCGGTTCTTAAACCGTCGGAAATGACGCCGCTGACCTCTGTTGCGCTTGGTGTTCTGTCGAAAAAGGCAGGTTTGCCGGATGGTGTTATTTCGGTACTGGCAGGATTGGGCCATACCACAGGTGTTGCGGCGACAACCCACGATGCCACCCGCAAGGTCGTCTTCGTCGGATCACCCAAAACCGGTTCTGTTATTGCGGCCCAAGCCGCCCAGAATATCGTGCCGTGTGTTCTTGAGCTTGGCGGGAAATCGGCGAACATTGTGTTCGAAGATGCCGATCTTAAGCGTGCCGTGACTGGGGCGCAGGCCGCGATCTTTAGCGGAGCCGGGCAAAGCTGTGTTGCCGGTTCGCGCCTGTTGGTTCAGCGTTCCGTGTTGGATCAGTTCCAGGAAATGCTGGTTACGGGTGCCAATCATATTCCGGTGGGCGATCCGCTTGATACCGCAACCCAGATTGGCCCGATCAACAATGATGCCCAGTATCAGACGGTAAAACGCCTGATCGCGGCGGGGCGTGCCGAGGGGGCCGAAATTCTTGCAGGTGGTGTCCGCCCGGATGGGACGGCCTGTGCCGATGGGTATTTCTTGCGTCCGACGGTTCTTGGCAATGTCCGCAACGATATGTCGATTGCACGTGACGAAATCTTTGGCCCGGTTGTTTCGGTCATACCTTTTGAGGACGAGGTGGAAGCCATTGCCATCGCCAACGACAGCAAATTTGGCCTGGCCGGTGCGGTGTGGACTGGCGCGGTGGATCGTGCGCACCGGGTGGCCGCCAATGTGCGGGCCGGGACGTTCTGGATTAACAGCTATAAGACCATCAATGTCATGTCGCCGTTTGGCGGGTTTGGACATAGTGGCTATGGCCGATCCAGCGGCAAGGAAGGCTTGATGGAATATATGCAGCCCAAAAGTGTCTGGACCGAAACCGCGGCAAATCCGCCGGTTGCCTTTGGCTATGCGCCAGAATGATCAAATCATCAGACTAAATAATAAGGGCCGCAAAAAGCGGCCCTTATTTGTATGAGGAAAGCCGAAAAGGCTTACATGTTCGGGTAGTTAGGTCCGCCGCCACCTTCGGGTACGACCCAAACGATGTTCTGGGTCGGGTCCTTGATGTCGCAGGTTTTGCAATGCACGCAGTTCTGCGCATTGATCTGCAGACGCTTGCCACCATTGTCTTCGTCTTCGACGAATTCATAGACACCGGCCGGGCAGAAACGTGCCTCGGGCCCGTCATAGACGGCAAGGTTGGTGTTGACCGGAACACTTGCGTCTTTGAGCGTCAGGTGGATCGGCTGATCTTCGCTGTGGTTGGTGTTTGACAGGAAGACCGATGACAGCTTGTCGAAGCTGATTTTGCCATCCGGTTTCGGATAGTCGATCTTTGGCATTTCTGCGGCTGGCTTCAGGCAGGCATGGTCGGCATGGTTTTTAAAGGTCCATGGGGCCTTGCCGCCGAACAGATAGGTATCGACCGCGCTGTAGGCCATACCACCCCAGAAGCCCCACTTGGCGAAGCTCGGTCGGATGTTGCGCACCTTGTGCAGTTCCGGATAGACCCAGCTGTCTTTCAGACGCTGCGGGTAGCTGTCCATCTGTGCAGGCGTTTCGTCGGCCGTCAGGGCCTCAAACGCGGCCTCGGCTGCCAGCATGCCGGTCTTCATTGCCGTGTGCGAACCCTTGATCTTCGGCACGTTCATGAAACCGGCCGAACAGCCGATCAGGCAGCCGCCCGGGAAGACAAGATCGGGGATCGACTGGAAACCGCCTTCGTTCAGCGCACGTGCGCCGTACGAGATGCGACGACCGTTTTCGAAGATCTTGCGGATTTCCGGATGCGTCTTGAAACGCTGGAATTCATCAAACGGGCTGAGATGCGGGTTTTCGTAATCAAGACCAATCACGAAACCAACAACCACCTGATTGTTATCAAGGTGATAGAGGAACGACCCGCCATAAGTGTCCTTATCCAGCGGCCAGCCAACGGTGTGCTGAATCAGGCCTTCCTTGTGCACTTCGGGGTCAACTTCCCAAAGTTCCTTGATGCCGATGCCATAGGTTTGCGGATCGGAATTTTTGCGCAGATCAAATTTCTTGATCAGCTGTTCAGACAGCGAACCACGGCACCCTTCGGCAAAGAAGGTGTATTTGGCATGCAGTTCCATGCCCGGTTCATGGTTCGGGCCCGGCGTACCATCACGTTGCAGGCCCATGTCACCGGTCGCGATACCCTTGACCGATCCGTCTTCGTTAAACAGAACTTCGGCGGCGGCAAAGCCCGGATAAACTTCAACACCAAGGGCCTCTGCCTGTTCGCCAAGCCAGCGGCAAACATTGCCAAGGCTGACGATATAGTTGCCTTTATTGTGCATTTGCGGCGGGGTCGGCAGCTTTTTCGCGCCGGTTTCGCTCAGCATCATGAACTGGTCTTCGCCTGCCGGCACGTTCAGCGGCGCGCCGCGTTCTTTCCAGTCCGGGAAAAGTTCATTGATCGAGCGCGGCTCCATCACGGCCCCTGAAAGGGTGTGTGCGCCGACCTCGGAACCTTTTTCAACCACACAGACGGTGATTTCTTTTTCCTGTTCCTGGGCGAGTTGCATCAGCTTGATGGCCGCTGACAGACCGGATACACCGGCGCCAACAACGACCACGTCAAATTCCATGGATTCCCGTTCCATTTGGCCTCTCTCCTTTGGCTGGCGACCATATCGAACTGTTCCCGTTCGTTGGCCGTGAGCCGGTATTCACCGTTCAGAGTCTCGCCCAAGCCCTGAATTCTCTCATAATTCTCTATGAATACAGCTATACCGATCATGGGATCAGTTGACAATCCATAGTCACGAACGGTGTCGCGTTTGTACTCTGGCACAAAGGACCCAAAATCGTATAAGGTCATCCCAAGCAACAGCTGCGATCCCGTTCGCGGTGCAACATACATCGCCTTAGTGTAGATGAGCAAACCAATTACAGACTTTGATGTAAATAATCTCGACCCGTTCGAGGCCCTTGTCTGGCAATTTGAAATGGGCGCGGACGAGGCCATCGCCGACGAGCCGCTTGACCGTTTCAAGGCGTCCGAAAGCCTGCGTCAGAACGCGGCGAACCGGCCGGGCTTTGGCGCGAATGCGGGCACCAACCCGCAGCGTCCGGCAGGGGCGTCGGCCCGTCCGGCACAGGCAGCGGGCACCGGCCCGGCACCAATCCCGGCTGGCGCGGATGGTGGATTTTTACTGTCTGACACGCCGCATGAAGCACGCCAGTCCGCACGTGATGCGGCGGCCGCGGCAAACAGTCTTGAGGAACTCAATGCGGCGATTGAAAAGTTTGAAGGCTGTGCCCTTAAGAAGTCCGCCAGCAATACCGTTTTTGGCACCGGCAATGTCGAGGCCAAGCTTGTTCTGGTCGGCGAAGCGCCCGGTGCTGAAGAGGACCGTCAGGGACTGCCGTTTGTCGGGCCAAGTGGCAAGTTGCTTGATGCGATGTTGCGATCCATCGGCTTGGCGCGCGAAGAAGTTTACATCACCAATATCCTGCCATGGCGGCCACCGGGAAACCGACAGCCAACCACAGCCGAAGTCGCGGTGTGTGAACCGTTTGTGCGCCGACATCTTGAATTGATCGGGCCAAAGGTTGTGGTGTGTCTTGGCGGCAGTTCGGCCAAGACACTGATGGAAGAAGATCGCGGGATCACGCGTTTGCGCGGCACCTGGAAGGAAGTTTCCTTTGCCGATGGCAAAAAGGCCGACCTGACTGCGATGTTCCATCCGGCCTATCTTCTGCGCACGCCGGAACAGAAACGCCTTGCCTGGCGTGATTTGCGCGCGATCGCACAAAAGCTTTAAGGAATTGGCGATAAACTGACTGTATGCATGGGAGATATGCATGCGTTCGAGGTGCGTATTCTGGGGTGGGCCAAGTGCTTGATTCCAGATAAATGATTTCGCGGTTTGGCTGTTTGCTGCTATAAGGGACGCCGTTGCACGAGGGGGAACACCGCAGGCAACGGGTTGCGAGACCAAACTGCTTCGGGATAAACACGCGGCTTGAAAACAAGTCTCGTTGGGGAAACTAATTTTGATCGAAGCAATAAGAACACGCCTGCCGGGTGTCAAAAGCACCTTAAGGCAGGGCCTATTCTTCGCGTTTCTTGGCACCATGACCGTCATGGGGGCCACGTCACCTGCTGTTGCCAGCACGCAGGAACAGGCAGCCCTTGGCAGCCCGGTTCTGGATGACGCGCTTTCGACCGTAATCCCCAAACCACTTTCCGAACGTGACGCCGAACTTTACGAACAGATTTTTGCCGTTCAGGAACAGGGCCGTTGGCAAGATGCCGACCGCCTGATTTCGCGCCTGTCTGATGATGTCCTGATGGGGCATGTGATGGCGCAGCGTTATCTGCATCCGACGGCCTACCGTTCGCGTTACAAGGAACTAAAAGACTGGCTTGCCAGCTATGCAGATCATCCGCAGGCACCGCGCATCTACAAACTTGCGCTGACACGTCGCGGATCGGCCAATTATCCGAAAAAGCCTGTGGGCAGCTATGTTTCGGGTGCCGGTTATGATTACGAGAACATCACGCCCTATTATCACAAGTCGTCCAAGAAGCTGTCGTCCAAGCAACGTTCGCGCGTCGCGACCCTGAAAAGTCGCATTCGCCATCGCATCGGCAGTGGCTGGCCGACCGGCGCGCTGGAAGTTCTTGAAAGTGATGAGGCACAGCGTCTTTTTGATGCCTATGAGCAGGACCACGCCAAGGCGGCAATTGCATCTGGGTACTATTACTTTGGCAAACCGGACCTTGCGTTGAAATATGCCGGTGAAGCGGCAAAGCGTTCGGGCAAGTATCTGCCGCAGGCGCATTGGACGGCGGGCCTGACCGCGTGGCGTCTGGGCAAGATGGATGAATCGCACGCCCATTTCGCAGCCCTGAGTACCAATAAATATGCATCCAGCTGGACCCGGACCGCAGGTGCGTTCTGGGCAGGGCGTATTGATCTGGCCGCAGGCCGGTTCGAAGAGGCCGATGCCATGTTGAACCGCGCGGCGGAATATCCGCGCTCGTTCTATGGTCAGTTGGCGATGCGCGCCCTTGGCCGTGACGATGTCTTTGACTGGGACAGCCTGGAGCTTGATGAAAACCGCGCCAACAAGCTGAAGCTAGATCCGCATGGGCGTCGTGCGCTTTCGCTGTTGCAGATCGGGCAGCGCGATGAAGCCGAACGTGAATTGCGCAAGGCCGCGGCAAAAGATGATGATTCGCTGCGCCGTGCAGTTCTGGCGCTGACTGATACCGCCAACTTTGCATCGCTGACCATGCGCCTTGGCAGCTATATCGCCCAGAAGACTGGTGAAGTGTTTGTAAACGCGCTTTATCCGGTCCCGCCATGGGAGCCGGAAGGTGGTTACGAAGTTGACCGGGCGGTGATTTATGCCTTCATGCGTCAGGAATCAGGTTTCAATACCGACGCCCGCAGTCATGCCGGTGCGCGTGGTTTGATGCAACTGATGCCGGCAACGGCAAGCTATATCGGCAATACCCGTTACCGGGGTGAAAAGCGTGCCGAGCTGTATCAGCCGGAAATCAACCTGTCGCTGGGGCAGAAATATGTTGATCACCTGCTTGAACAGAATGGCGTTGATAACGGCTTCTTGCAGTTGATGGCGGCCTATAATGGTGGCATTGGCAATCTTGGTCGCTGGCAGAAGGCGCTTAAGGACAATGTCGATCCGCTGTATTTCATCGAAAGCATTCCGTCGCGCGAAACCCGACTGTTCATCGAACGCGTAATGGCAAACCTTTGGATGTATCGTTCGCGGTTCGGTCAGGAAACGCCGTCGCTTGATCTTCTTGCAGCCGGTGAATGGCCAACCTATCAGCCGCAGGATCAGGAAAATGATCGCGGACTGACGGCCCAGCGTTAAGCACAATTATCTGCGATGACAGCCAGTAACGGCGACACCCCGCAAAAGCATCCATCACATGACAAGGACCGTCGCCCGGATCAGGGGACGGTCCTTGATCGTATCAAGATGCCGCCCATGAGCGGCGAAGAAGCTTTGCGACGGTTTAACGAGGGGCAGTCATCGGCAAATGGCGCCGGGAATGCGACGCAGCCGGGCGAGCTTGAAAACCTTCATCCGATCATCAAACTGATGGCACTGGGCGGGACATTGGTTCTGATTGTCGCGGTGTTGCTCGGGGTGCTTTATCTGTTTGCGGCCTAGTTCCCGCAATACAGACTAGTCGGCGCTGATCACGGCATCGGCACTGGATTGCAGGGCCTTGATTTCGCTTTCGGTGGCATTGCCAAGCGGGTCATCCTTGGGAAGGTCGCGATAAAGGTCGCTAAGCACGCGAAGCGCCTGATCGGATTTGCCATTTTGTTTCAGCATCATGCCGTAATAGTAGCGCGCCAACAGATGGTTGGGCATTTGCCCGAGGGCATGAAGCACAAGATCGCGTGATGTACTGTCGATCTGGCCATCCTGGGCGGTGATGCGGGTATCGGCATATTCAATGGCAAGCAACGGATTGTGCCCCGAAAGGGCGTAGGCCTGCGCAAAGGCGGCAACGGCGCGCTCAATATTGCCAAGGCGCAGCGATCCACGCGCCAGGGCGACCCAGCCTTGAAGATTGCGCGGGTTTACCTCAAGCGAGACGACAATCTGATTAAGCAAGCGCCTGATCTGTTGATCGGTTTTGAAATCCGGGTCGGTGGCGTTGTCGGCAACGGCGGCGGCTGCGGCGAGGTTGCGTTCACCGGCACGGTCTGCATAGGGCCGCGATGGCAGGGTTGGGCTGGCAATGATCGCATAAAGACCCAGTGCCGCGACGATCGGCAGTGCGGCAAACGTCACACGGCGCGCACGGGATCCGTGCCCGTCGGATTTCGGCAGGCTTGCATAGAGTGCAGAACCCGCCAGAACTGCCAGAACCGTCAAGCCAACCCAGATCACGCGAAACCTCCGACCGGTTGACGATATGTCAGGCGATCACGTTTCATCAGGACTTGCCGTCATCATTTGAAGTGCCAAGAAGTTCGTCCAGACGTTCCTGTTCGTCCTTTGACAGGGATGCAGATGCCGGGGAACCTTCGCGCTGCTTGCGGCGATAGAATGCAAAGACCGCTAGCAAGGCCAGCACCACCAGAACAGCCGGGCTTGCCCAAAGAATATAGGTTTCCGGTTTTAGCGGCGGGTTCAAAAGAACATAGTCGCCATAGCGCGCAACGATATAGTCAATGACCTCTTCATTATCGTCGCCGGCAACAAGGCGTTCACGCACCAGCACGCGCAGATCACGCGCCAGTTCGGCATCAGAATCATCAATCGACTGGTTTTGACAGACAAGGCAGCGCAGTTCCTTGCTGATTTCGCGCGCGCGTTCTTCAAGAACCGGGTTGGACAGCATTTCATCGGGGTTGACCGCAAATGCCGGGTTCGATGCAATGACCGGAACCAGAATGGCAAGTGCGCCAAAAACAAGTTTGAAGCGGCTTATCATCCCTTTAACTCCGCGATTTTCGGCAGCAGGACCTTTTCAAGGACTTCGACCGTAACGGGCCCGACATGCTTGTATCTGATTTGGCCGGTGCCATCGATGATGAAGGTCTCCGGCACGCCATAAACGCCAAAGTCAATACCGGTCCGGCCCGACAGATCCATGCCGACAGCGGCATAGGGATCGCCAAGTTCGGCCAGCCATTTCACGCCGTCTTCGGGATCCTTTTCCTTGTAATTCAGGCCATAGACCGGAACGTCGGCTTCGCGCGACAGGCGTTTGATCAGCGGATGTTCTGCGCGGCACGGGACGCACCAGCTTGCAAAGACGTTCAGAACCGATACCTCGCCCTTGGTCAGATCCGCACGCGACAGGCCCTTATCCCGACCCGGTAGTGGCGGCAGCGAGAATTCCGGTGCCGGTTTATCGATCAGGACCGATGGCACAACCGATGCATCCTTGTCGATGTTTAACAAGAACACCCCGGCTAGTGCGGCAAACAAAACCAGCGGAATGACAGCGATCGAAAATCTCATGAAGCGGGAACTCCAGTCTTCTTGAAGCGCAGGATTACGCGCGTGAGGATGCTGAAACATCCACCGATCAACATCAATAACATGCCACCCCAGACCCAGGGCATCATGGGCAAATAATGAACCGTTACCACCCGGCCACCGTCATCATCACGGTCACCGATCGAGACATGCAGATCGCCATCGCGACCATGCCAGATATCGGCTTCACGGGTTTCAACGCCACGGATCGGGTAATAGCGAATTTCAGGGAACAGTTCGGTGACCGGCAGGGAATGCCGATACAGGATAAAGGTCGCCTGACGGGTGGCATAGTTTTCACCGGCCAAAAGCGAGACACCTTCATATTGCAGGTTATAGGGGCCTGCCTGAATGCTTTGTCCGGCACGGGCAGAGACAACAACCTGTTCTTCCCAGATGCTGCTGGCCGATCCACCGGCAATCAGGATTGCAAGGCCGATATGGGAAAGGGTCATGCTGATATAGCGCGGACCCAGAAGTTGCAGGTTGCGATATTTGCTTTCGCCGTATTCAGGGTGGCGCCAAAGCCGTGCCCACAGATCACTTAGCGAAGCGGTCAGAACCCAACCGGCAAGACCGATACCGATCAGCGGTGCGGGTGACAGATCGATAAAGCGGATGGAAACGAACAGCACCGTGATGAGCGACAGGATGGCTGCAAGCTTCATGCGCCGCCCGATCATCCAGACTTCATCCTGTCGCCAACGCAGTGCCGGGGCAAAGGCCATCAGAAACAGCAAGGGCAGAACAATCGGGATCAGAGCTTTGACATAGAACGGCGCGCCAACCGTGATCGGGTCGCCCGTAATCCATTGCAAAACCAGTGGATAAATCGTTCCGATCAGCACGACGGCGGCAACCAGCGACAGCATGACGCTGTTAAGGAACATCGCACTTTCGCGCGAAATGACATCAAAACCGCGACCATCGCCCATCTGATCGACAGATCGCCAAAACAGGTAATAGGCGACCGCAAACACCAGACAGAACGCAACCAGAAGACCGGTACTGTCAATCGGCAGAAGCTGTGTTTCGGGCAGGGGCGCAAACAGATCTGATCGGGTCAGGTAGACCCCGAACCATCCCACCGCAAGCGTCGTTATGCCCAGAAAGGCTGTCCAGGCGCGCAGGGTTTCGGTTTTTTCCAGAACAGCCCGGCAATGCAAAAGGGCGGTTGCCAGCAACCATGGCAACAGAAGGCTGTTTTCCGCCGTATCCCAGTACCACCAGCCACCCCATGCCTGTTCGCTGTAGGAGCGATAGGCATTGATCGCAATTGCGGTGCCAAGGCAGACCCAGGAAATGATGGTCCAGGATCGCATGGTTTCGGCAAACCGGCGGTCAATCTTGCGGTCAAGCAAACCGGCCAGTGTCATGGCAAAGATACCGGCAAGGCCCGCCAGACCAAGATAAAGGAACGGTTCGCGCAGGACTTTAAGAAGGTCCTGGCTTTGCGGGTTCATCCCCCGACCATCAAGCGGCGCAACAGTGACGCGCAGGAACGGGTCGGCATCAATCAGTGTCACGACACCAAGAATTGCGATCAATGCGCCAAGAACGGAAAGGGCATTGCGCGCAAAGCGATCCGTACAGATGGCCACGGAACTGCGCAGTTGGATGGCAATCAGAAGATTGACCAGTGAAAGGGCCAGAAGCCACAGCAGCATGGCCCCGCCATCGGGGGTAAAGGCCGCCCCAATGCGATAAAGCAATGGGGTCGATGAATGACTGACGTTCGATACGATGGGCAGGGTGAAGTCACTGACGATAAAGGCATTAAGCAACGCCCCCTCGGCCAGAAGGCCAAGTAACAGAATGACCGCAGGCAAAAGAAACAGACTGGACGGTTTTACCGTAGTCTGCCCGAAAGCACCGTCATTATCATCATCATCGGAAAAGTCGGGGCTGCCAGCTGGTGTGGCAGAAGCCCGTTGGGGTGAGAGCATGCGCAGCGATGCACGTAGCCAAAGCGGGCTGAACAGAACCGCCTGTCCAATTCCCGTGACCACCATCAGCAGCAGGGCAAAATGTCCTAACTCTGCAAACATGTGCGTCTATGACTTCCCCAATAGTTCCCCTGCGCCCTATTGCCCGATCGGTCGGGTACAGATCAAGGGGCAATGGCCGCGGCTATGTTTTTCTTGCGCGTATGGTCGGGCTTTATGGCGGCAGAATGTGGCTTAATTGCGCATTTGTTCGGCGTTCTTGGCTTCGATTTCTTCCCAATAGCCGCTTTTCTTAAGCGATTCGGCGACTTCAGGGGGCATGTAGTTTTCATCATGCTTGGCCAGAACTTCGGATGCGACAAAGGTGCCGTCGCTGTTCATGTGACCTTCGGCGACGACACCCTGACCTTCGCGGAACAGGTCAGGCAAAATCCCGCGATATGAAACCGGCACACTTTCGGCCATGTCTGTGACGACGAAGGCAATGGTTTGGCCATCATCCTGTTTTGCCACCGACCCTTCAACCACAAGGCCGCCAATCCGCAAACGCTGATCGGGGTCAATCGGTGATTTTTCGGCGATTTCGGTCGGGCTGAAGAAGAACACCACCGAATCTTCAAATGCCGTCAGCATCAGGGCCGCAGCACTGCCAACGGCGAGCAAGATGGCCCCGATGACATACATGCGTTGGCGTTTACGGATTTTTGCGCGGGAAAGTGACACAGTCGTTCTCCGTTCAGGATGCCTGTTGGGTCTTTTTGGTTCGGCGGGGACGCCGTGATTGCAAAACCGCTTCAAGCTGTTCGCGTTCGATCCGGCTGCTGCGTAAGCCGCGTAGCGTTGCAATCAGCAAAACGATCATGGCAAGGGCGGTAACGCCGTAACTTGCCCAGATATAGCCGCCATAGCCGCCCATTGAGAAGAATTCACTCATTGCTTGGCCTCCGCATTGTGACCCGCTTCATAGGCTTGTTCTTTTGCCGATGTCGGGGTTTCGGGATCTTCAAACATGCCTGACAGATGCAGGGCGCGAATGCGCCGTTCATTCAGTTCCAGTCGGACCCTGAGGATCAAAACAACGAAGTAATAGCAGGTGAAACCAAGGATCATCAGGGCAAGCGGCAATTGCATGCTCGGATCGACGGCCGGGCCATCCATGCGCACGATCGAGGCTGGTTGATGCAGTGTATTCCACCAGTCGACCGAGAATTTGACAATCGGCACATTGACCGCACCGACAAGGGCCAGCGCCGATCCGGCCTTTGATCCGCGTTCCGGATCGTCAAAGGCGTTCACCAGCGCCATGTAGCCGAGATAAAGGAACAACAGGATCAGCATCGATGTCAGACGCGCATCCCACACCCACCAGGTGCCCCACATCGGTTCGCCCCAAAGCGATCCGGTAATCAGGCAAAGGGCGGTAAAGGTCGCGCCAACCGGTGCGGTGGCGCGCGCGCAGATATCAGCCAACGGGTGTTTCCAGATCAGGCTCATCGCGCCGCAAATCGCCATGCCGACATAGCAAAACAGCCCCATCCATGCGGCCGGAACATGGATATACATGATCCGCACAGTGTGGCCTTGCTGGTAATCAACCGGCGATCCGATCAGGGAAAAATAAAGGCCGGCCGCGATCAGGACCACGGTAAGAGCCGACAGCCACGGCAGGATCGGGGCTGTAAATTTCAAAAACACACTTGGTTTAGCAAAGCGATGCATTTTTCTTATCCTTGGTGCGGAAATCCGCAAAGGGTCATCCCGTCTCGTCGTCTTGTTGTTCTATTCCATGGCCTGGCGTACGGCATGGGCGGTGGCAAAGGGTGCGGCTGCCAATGTCAAAAGCAGGATGGCGGCCATGATCTGTAATTGCGCGGTCGCCGAAATTCCAAGCAGGGCCGCCTCAACTGCACCGGCCCCGAATATCAGTACCGGAATATATAGTGGTAAAACTAGAAGTGATACAAGAACTCCGCCACGTCGCGCGCCAAGTATGAGTGCTGCGCCAATCGCCCCGATCAGGCTCAGTGCCGGTGTACCAAGCAACATGGCGATCATCAAAGTGACAAAGCCGTCCTGATCCATGTTGAGCATCACGGCCATCAGGGGGGCCGCAATAATCAACGGAAGTCCGGTCGTCAGCCAATGGGCAAGCACCTTGCCCAGGATCAGAAGTTCGAGTGACACCGGCGATAGCGTTAAAAGTTCAAGCGTTCCATCCTCGTAATCGGCCTGAAACACGCGTTCGAGTGACAGCATGGCTGCCAGCAGAGCAGAGACCCAGATCACCCCCGATGCGATACGTGCCAGAATGTTGACCTCCGGCCCGACACCGAACGGGAACAGCGTGGTGGTAACAATAAAGAACGCCACGACCATCACGGAATCCGCACCCTGCCGCAGGGCCAGGCGCAGATCGCGTTGCAGAATGGCCAGAAAGCCGTTCATTGCGCGGCCTCCTGCGATGAGGCTGCACGCTTTGTCGGGGCCATGTCCTCGAGTTCGTCCTGCTCTGCCAGCCATTCGACCATCGGGATGGCAAAATCATCCAGATCGAGAATGGTCGGGTTTTCGACATCAAGATCGATATGGGTTGAATAGACGACAATGCCACCGCGGCCACGAAATTCGGTGATCAGTTGGGCCAGTTCAGCACAGCTTTCGCGATCCAGCCCGACGGTGGGTTCATCTAACAACCAAAGATCGCTTTGCCCGATCAGAACGCGGGCAAGGGCGGTGCGCCGTTTCTGGCCACTTGAAAGATACCGACCGGTAACCCGTGCAAGATGATGGATTTGAAGCGCTGTCAACGCCCGGTCAATCGCTGGGTCAAGATCACGCACGCCGCGCAACTGGCCCCACAAACGCAGATTGTCACGCACCGTCAGAACCGGTTTGATCGCATCCTGATGGCCAAGATAATGGGTGCGCGCATGATGGGCTGAACGATCCTCTGCGATGTTTTCACCGTTCCAGCGAAGGTCGCCCGAACGCGGTGCGACAAGGCCTGCCATCAGGCGCAAAAGGCTTGATTTCCCGGCACCATTTCGACCGCGCAGCATCACGGCATCACCGGATTTGGCCGAAAAGGACAGGCCGCCAAATACCAGTCTTTCGCCGCGGAGGCAGGTCAGATCAGAACCGCTAAAATCAGCCATATAACCCGTTAGATTGTCTGAAATTCATTCTGTAACATGTCATGATATAACGCGTTACAGCGTATTATTCATGCAATAACCGACAATCGACTGGTTGGCATTGTTTCAAATCAATCCAAACTCACGATCAAACAGGGAATCAGTCGTCGAAACGGACCATGGACGCACCGATGATCGGGCCGCCACGTCCGTTCTGGATCAATACGGCGATCCCCCCGTCATAGGCGGCTTTCATGGAAAACGGGATTTTCTGCTGATTGGTGCCATCCCATTGGCCAAGGCTGATCATATCGCGCACGACATTGGCATTAACCAGTCGTTTGCCGGCGTTTTCGCCCGAAAGCACATCGCGCTGATGTTCGCGATCAAAGCCGATCAACCAGATCTGCGAAATCTGTCCCGGGTTTGGTTTACCAACACCGTGCAAGGAAACAGTGCCCTTTGCCGGTTGTGTTTGATCAATGGTGCTTAGATGGATATCCGCAAGATCGCGTAACGGGGCAACCGTGGTGCTGGTGGTTTCGATCTGTTGTCTGGCGGTGGCGCGTACCACGTGATCGCCATTGATGATGACCTGCGGGGTATAGACGTAACGTTCGCGCATACGATTGGCATAGTCGCGTTGACGTTCGCTATATCGGGCGTCGGAGAACGGATCTTCCCAACCAAGGTAGTTCCAGTAATCAACGTGATAGGACAGCAACAGCAGATCATCATGCTGATCTGCCATATCATGCAGGACCTGATCGGCGGGCGGGCAGGAGTTGCATCCTTGGGACGTGTAAAGTTCGACGACCGCACGCGGCAAAACACTTTCAGCAGCCCTTGCGGGTGAAGATACGGTCATGAGCAACAGTGCAAGCGCACTTAAAAGGGGGCGAGGGTTTTTCATGACATTGATCATGCCTGAAAACCACCATCACCGACCAATCACAAGGCCTTGAAATCAGCAGTAGGTGTAAAGTGGAAGATATTTGCGCGTTTGCGTGGATCTTTGAAAGGAGATTTCCAAAGATTGATGCTATGAGCTGCGGACCAATCGGAACCAGTTCTAGGGAGCTGTCCATTGCAAAGGAACAAACGACCTTTGCGTTAAATGAAAAATGCGGAACTGATCTGCTGGTGGGAGCTTAATCTGGCAAGATCGGTCCAATACGAGGTTTGCAAGCGAATGATGAAACGCGAACACTGGGGCTCACGCCTTGGATTTATTCTGGCCGCCGCCGGGTCGGCTGTCGGATTGGGGAACATCTGGAAGTTCCCGTATATGGCTGGCGAGAATGGCGGTGGCGCATTCTTGGTGATCTATCTTGCGCTGGTCTTTACCATCGGTATTTCGGTCATGCTCGCCGAATTCGTGATCGGCCGCATGTCGGAAAAGAACGCGATTGGCGCATTCGCCAAACTTAAAGGTGGGCTTTGGCCGATCGTTGGTTTGTTTGGCGTTGCTGCCGCCTTCATGATTTTGTCGTTTTATTCGGTGGTTGCCGGCTGGACCCTGTCCTACATGATCAAGGCCGTCACCGGGGCGCTTTCGATCGAAGATCCGGCAGCCCTTGGTGACATCTTTGGCAGCTTCATCAGTGATACGACCTCGCCGTTGATTTTCCACGCGATCTTCATGGCGTTGACCATTTTTGTTGTGCTTTCCGGTGTTGGTGCCGGTATTGAGCGCGCGTCGAAAATCCTGATGCCCGCACTGTTTGCGCTTTTGATCGTTCTGATCGTACGCTCGGTTACGCTTCCGGGGGGCATGGAAGGTGTGGCCTTCCTGCTGTCACCGGACTTTTCGAAAGTGACCTGGGCAACGGTTTCTGATGCGCTATCGCAGGCCTTCTTCTCGTTGTCGCTGGGGATGGGGGCAATGATCACCTATGGCTCTTACCTTGCTAAGAAAGAAAACCTTCCGGGCTCTGCCGGTTGGGTCACTTTGCTTGATTCGGCTGTTGCCGTTCTGGCCGGTCTTCTGGTTCTTCCGGCGGTGTTTGCCTTTGGCTTTGATCCGAGTGCCGGTCCGGGCCTGACCTTTATTACGCTGCCAGCTGTGTTCGCCCAGATGCCGTTTGGTTCGTTCTTTGCCTTCCTGTTCTTCCTGCTGTTGGCGATTGCGGCTTTGACCTCTGCGGTTTCCATCCTTGAAGTGGTTGTTGCCTATTTCGTCGATGATCGTGGGATCAATCGCAAAACCGCGGCAGTGGTTCTTGGTTTCGTGATCTTCCTGCTTGGTATTCCGTCGTCGCTTTCGATGGGGGTCATGTCGGATGTCGAAATCCTGTGGGGCAAGAACTTCTTTGACCTGATGGACTTCGTCAGTTCGAGTCTGCTGTTGCCGATTGGCGGTTTGTTGATTTCGTTGTTTGTTGGCTGGATCGTTTGGGGCAAGGCCCAGGAAGAAATCGCAGCACATAACGGAATTGTGCCGATATGGATCGGTGCGTGGGGCTTGATCGTCAAGTTCGTCGCACCGCTGGCGATTGCCTTTATCCTGCTTAAAGGTCTTGGCGTTTTCTAAGTCAGACTTGCTGATAGGCATATGCGAAAGGGCGGGGAAATTCCCCGCCCTTTCGTCTTTTGGTAATTGCGCTGGTTTTACAGGGCGGTTTCCTTGGCGAGCTTGGAAACAGATTCTGCGCTCATCGGCTGACCCAGCAGATATCCCTGGATCAAGTCACATCCGGCCTTGCGCAGCACGTCAAGCTGATGCTGGTTTTCCACCCCTTCGGCAACGCAGGTTTTGCCAAGGTTGCGCGCCATATTGATGATCGTAATTGGCAAGGTTTCACCATCCGGGCCGTCTTCGATGTCCCAGACAAAACTGCGATCAAGCTTGATCACATCAAAGGGCAATGTGCGCAGATAACTCAGGCTCGAAAATCCAGTCCCGAAATCATCAAGTGCGATGCGCACACCAAGATCACGCAGTCGCTGCAATTTGGTCCGCATGTCATCAATATTGCGCATGAACAGGCTTTCGGTGACTTCGATTTCCAACCGGTCGGCAGCCACACCCTTGTCAACGATGATGGCGCGAAGCTGTTCGGCAAAATCCATCGATCCATAGAACTGCTGAACTGACACATTCACCGCAAGGCGCAGGTTATGTAAGCCTTCCTGACGCCAGGCGACCAATTGCTTGCAGGCGGTACGAATGACCCAACGACCCAATTCGCCAATTACGCCCATTTCCTCGGCAATCGGGATAAAGGTCGAGGGCGGAATGGTTTTGCCATCGGCCGTCGTCCAGCGCAGCAATGCCTCGACGCCGGCCATTTCACCGGTTTTTGCATCAAATTGCGGCTGATAGACAAGGTGGAGTTCCTGATTGTCTACTGCACGGCGCAAAGCAGTTTCAAGGGCAAGGTCCGCGCCCTTTTGACTGTGCAGATTTACGCTATAAAGCCCGACCCGGTTGCGTCCCTGTTCCTTGGCCTGGACCATAGCCAGCTCAGCACAGCGAATGATGTTGCTGGTGTCATTCGCGTCTTCGGGGAAGGACGCAATGCCAATACTTGCCGAAAGATAGACGTCCTCACCCTTGCGGGTCAGATGGGCTTCGCCAAGGCGCGTCAGAAGACTTTCTGCTATCCCGACGGCTTCCTGTTCGGTGTTCACATTTGGCAGGATTGCGGCGAACTCGTCGGCACCGATACGAGCAATGACAGCATCGTGACCAAGTTCGCGGCTGATGCGGCGTGATACTTCGACCAGGACATCGTCCCCGATGTTATGACCAAGGGCATTATTGACGCGCTGGAAGTTGTCGATATCGAGCATGGCAACCGTGAGCGGGCGTCCGACCCGGCGGGCGCGACCGATATGAAGCGACAAAAGCTCCGAAAACCGGCGGCGGTTTGGCATGCCGGTCAGTTCATCGGTAAAGGCAATCCGCAGGACATCTTCGCGGTTTTTTTCACGTCCACTGATGTCGGTAAAGATCGAAGCGTAGTGGGTGATTGTGCCTGCACCATCACGGACCGCCATGATCGAAAGCCATTCTGCGTAAATCTCGCCAGACTTGCGCCGGTTCCAGATTTCGCCTTCCCATTTCCCGGTGCGCGCCAAATCCGCCCAGAGCTTGGCATAGAAAGTTTTGCTCTGTCGCCCGGATTTCAAAATCGCCGGTGTCTTGCCGATCACTTCTTCGGCCTGATAACCGGTCACGCGCGTGAAGGCCGGATTGACGGCCTCGATCTCGGATTGCGCATTGCAGATCATCACACAGTCCGGGGAATTTTCGATCAGCTTGTTGGCAAGGGCCAGAGACTGGCGCGCCTTGGTAATTTCGCTGCCGCTGTCTTCGGCCAAGCTGCTTAGATGGATCAGGTAATCCTGTTCAATAAATTCAAGCAGATCGGCAAATGACAAAACCCCGATGGTTTCGCCGTTATGATTATGAACTACAAGATGACGAAAATTGTCGCGCATCATCATATTACGCGCGTCATCAAGGTTCATGTCCTGACGAATGAAGGTCACCGGCCGGGTGGCAATGTCGCCCGCAGTCAGGGTTTCATGTTCGTCAGCCAAGTGACGCAAGATATCACGTTCAGTGATAATACCGGTTTTCTGTTCTGCCGGCAGGTCGTCGGGGAAACCGGAAATGATCGCGCTATCGCATTTTTCCGAATACATGCGCTGACGCAGTTCCCAGACCCGAATATCCTTATGGGCAAACACGGTGGATTGGCGCACGGCATCTGCAACATCGTTGGCAATGAACGGCTTTTTATCACCGACGTGACGGATGAGATCGGTCTGACTGATGATCCCGACAAGGCAGCCATCCGCATCAATGGTGACAAGATGGCGCACGCTGCGATCACGCATGCGTACGATAGCCGATTGCGGTGTGGCATGGACCGAAATGGTATGTACCGGTTGGGACATACGCGTTGAAACAGGTTCAGAAAGGGCGACCATGGTTGACGGAGGCAACGATAGCAAATCGTGCTCGGTCAGAATTCCCACAGGTTTATTGTCGACGACAATAATGATGGAACTGCTGTTGGCTTTGCGCATTTTGGCGGTGGCGTCGCCAAGAGACGTTTGCGGTGTGCAGCTTAAAACTATTCCTGGAGAAAGTGTACCGACCGTCAGACCAAACGGGCGTCCATCGGAGGATCTGGGGCGTATCATGCGCGTTTGCTCTGTTCGACTGATCTTTTTCGGCTTTTATTCTTAAGGGTGAGGCGAAGGCGCCATACCTAGCAGGTTCGGCTTACTTGAGAATTGTTCTGGATCAAATCCGCGACGTTCAATTGAACGTCGCTCAGTAAAGCCGGTCCCAAACAAGAACACCCCACCGGAAAACCGGTGGGGTGTCAACATTTTGGTTCGCGATTTCAGAATGAAATCAGGCCGCTTTCATCATGTTACGCAGAACGAACTGCAGGATGCCGCCGTTCTGGTAATAGAGAACTTCGTTCTCGGTATCGATACGACAGGTGACAGCGAATTCTTCGGTGCTGCCATCCTTGCGCGTGATGCGAACCGTAACGTCCTGAAGCGGGGTGATGCCATCACCGATGCCAAGGACATCAAAGGTTTCCGAACCGTCCAGCTTGTAGGTCGCACGACCTTCGCCGTCCTTGAACTGCAGCGGCAGAACGCCCATGCAGACCAGGTTGGTACGGTGGATACGCTCGAAGCTTTCCGCGATCACAGCTTTGACGCCAAGCAGGTTGGTGCCTTTTGCTGCCCAGTCACGCGAAGAACCGGTGCCGTATTCCTTACCAGCGACGACAACCAGCGGGGTGCCTTCGGCCTGGTAACGCATTGCAACGTCATAGACCCAGCCCTGTTCGCCCGACGGATAATGAACCGAAACACCACCTTCGGTGCCCGGTGCCATTTCGTTACGGATACGAATGTTGGCAAAGGTACCGCGCATCATGACTTCGTGGTTACCACGACGTGCGCCATAGGAGTTGAAGTCACGAACAGCAACGCCGTGCGCCTTGAGGTATTCACCTGCCGGGCTTTCTTCCTTGATCGAACCGGCCGGGGAAATGTGGTCGGTGGTGACAGAGTCACCCAGGATCAGGAGCGGACGTGCGCCATGAACTTCAGAGAAGTCACCCGGCTCTTTCGCCATGTCGACGAAGTAAGGCGGGTTCTGAACGTAGGTGGACTTGCCATCCCACGCGAAGGTCTCGCCTTCGGTGACTTCGATTTCCTGCCACGGTTTCGGACCGGCAAAGATGTTGTCGTAACGATCTTTGTACATGGACGCCGAGATCGAGGACGCGATGGTGTCAGCGATCTCTTTGTTGGTCGGCCAGATGTCTTTCATGAAGACGTCTTTACCGTTTTTGTCCTTACCGATCGGATCTTTGTTCAGATCGATCTTCAGGTTACCGGCAAGCGCATAGGCAACAACCAGCGGCGGGGAGGCAAGGTAGTTTGCCTTGACCTGCGGGCTGATACGGCCTTCGAAGTTACGGTTACCCGACAGAACGGCGGTGACGAGCATGTCGTTACCATCGATCGCGTCGATGATCGGTGCTGCCAGCGGACCGGAGTTACCGATACACGTGGTGCAACCGAAACCGGCCACGTTAAAGCCAAGCTGATCCAGGTAATCCTGAAGGCCTGCTTTTTCGAGGTAGTCGGCAACAACCAGCGAACCCGGTGCGAGCGAGGTTTTCACCCACGGCTTGCTCTGAAGGCCGAGTTCGACAGCTTTTTTCGCCAGAAGACCTGCTGCGATCAAAACGCTCGGGTTCGAGGTGTTGGTGCAAGAGGTGATCGCGGCGATGACGACGTTACCGTCTTTCATTTCGAAGTTTTCGTTCGAAACCGGAACAGAACGATCAGCATCAACACCCGGTGCCATGTCGGCAAAGGTCTTGGTGAAGCTCGAAACGGCATCTTTCAGCAGAACACGGTCCTGCGGACGCTTCGGACCCGAAAGGGCCGGCTCGACGGTGGAGATGTCAAGTTCAAGCGTTGCGGTGTATTCGGCTTCATGTGCCGGGTCACGCCACATGCCCTGTTCTTTGGCATATGCTTCGACCAGTGCAATCTGGTCTTCGTCACGGCCGGTCGAACGCATGTAGTTGAGCGTTTCGTCATCGATCGGGAAGAAGCCACA
Organism: Thalassospira profundimaris WP0211; assembly: GCF_000300275.1. Taxonomy (GTDB): domain Bacteria; phylum Pseudomonadota; class Alphaproteobacteria; order Rhodospirillales; family Thalassospiraceae; genus Thalassospira; species Thalassospira profundimaris. The sequence goes on from NZ_AMRN01000002.1 coordinate 107,391, forward strand.
GGTCGCACCATATTCCGGTGCCATGTTACCAATGGTCGCACGATCCGGAAGGCTCATGTGGTCAAGCGCATCGCCGTAGAATTCGACGAATTTGCCGACAACGCCTTTTTCACGCAGCATCTGAACGACGCGCAGAACAAGGTCAGTTGCGGTGATGCCTTCTTTCATGGAACCGGTCAGCTTGAAGCCGACAACTTCCGGGATCAGCATCGAGATCGGCTGACCAAGCATTGCTGCTTCGGCTTCCAGACCACCAACACCCCAACCGAGAACAGCAAGGCCGTTCACCATGGTGGTGTGAGAGTCGGTACCGACCAGCGTGTCCGGATAGGCAACGGTTTTGCCGTCTTCGTCCTTGCCGGTCCAGACGACCTTTGCAAGATGTTCGACGTTAACCTGGTGGCAGATACCAGCCCCCGGCGGAACAATGCGGAAGTTGTTGAAGGCGTTCTGGCCCCAACGTAGGAACTCGTAACGTTCGCCGTTACGTTCGAACTCGACTTCCATGTTCTTGTCGAGTGCGTCGTCGGTGCCGAAGAAGTCGATCATGACCGAGTGGTCAATGACGAGGTCAACCGGTGAAAGCGGGTTCACCTTCTGGGCGTCGCCGCCCATCTTCACCACAGCATCGCGCATCGCAGCAAGGTCAACAACGGCGGGAACGCCGGTGAAGTCCTGCATCAGAACGCGGGCCGGACGATAGTTGATTTCGTGGCTGCTTTTGCGCTCTTTGAGCCAGTCAACAACAGCTTTGACATCGTCGGTTTTAACGGTGAAATCGTCTTCGTAACGCAGAAGGTTCTCAAGAACGACTTTCAGCGTGAAGGGAAGTTTTGAAACGTCGCCGAATTTCTCGGAAGCAACTTTGAGGCTGTAATAGTCGACGGACTTGTCCCCGACTTTCAGCGTGCGGCGCGTTTTCAGGTTGTCTTTGCCACAAATGGACATCAGACCCTCCTCAAGGTGGTTAAAAGGGCTTGTCGTGACAAGACACCCCGACCGTCGGAGCGCCGAGCGGTGGGCTATCTGTGTTGCGTGACGCGGGTCACGGCTACATATCTATGTGCAACGGGGTTACACCACAATTCCCTGTGAAAGTCCAGACCCCGAAAAGGGGTATTGGTGAAAACCCGTTGATCACAGCATGTTGGCAAAGCCCAACAAGCAGTCAAACGGCTTTAGACGATATGTGCCGTGGCTTTTGGCCTTTCAATAGGACGGGCAAAACACGGAGTCTGTTTTTTCCTGACATGTTTATAAAGCCGCCGGCATTTGCGGCAATGAATGTCGGCGTGGGGCGCAGGGTCCGGTCGCCTGTAACGACGACTCCGCACCGGAGTCGGGGTGGCGGGTTCGAATTTGCCTGCAAAGCGACATGTTCCCAATGCGCGCGAATTGTGCGGTGCATGATTGCGAAAGATTTTTGCATTGCGGTGTTTTCGCGTGCCGTCTGCGACCTGCAACCTGAGATAACGCTACGTAATCAAGGGTAGAGCGGTCAGTGTATTCTGTCGTCAAATAATTGTGCGGTGCGAATTTGTAGAAAACTCCCAACCCCTTGAGAATCATTGCATTGACGCAATATGCTGAAATTGGTACTTAAATGCCTATTAAATGTGTCAGGCCCGGTTTCCGTAAGGTCAGGGTCATAAAATAAACCGACACATCATCAGGGAAACTGAACAGCGGTTTGCAAATTTTCACGCGAAAGAACCCGAAATGCGGTTCTGCGGCATTTGCGGCCCAAGTCAGGGAGGAATGCGACGGCATGACGTCACAGAGTCCTATTTTAGAGATTAGCGACGTGTCGCTTGTTTTCGGCGGCGTGCGTGCGCTGAGTGATGTCAGCTTCTCCGTTCAGCCGGGCGAGCTTTTTTCGATTATCGGCCCGAACGGTGCCGGTAAGACATCCATGCTGAACTGCGTTTCGGGGCGTTATACGCCAACGACCGGTTCGGTATCTTTCAAGGGCAAGGATGTTACCGGGCTCAAGCCGAATGATCGTGCCGAACTTGGTATCGGGCGTACGTTCCAGAACCTGGCGCTTTTCGGGCACATGAATGTGCTTGATAACATCATGGTCGGTCGTCACCACCTGCTTAAGAACAACTTTCTGAACGGGCCGCTTTACTGGTTTGGCGGGGCGCAGAAAGAAGAGCTCGATCATCGTCGCTTCTGTGAAGATGTGATCGACTTCCTTGAAATTTCCCATATCCGCAAGGCGACCGCCGGCACGCTTTCCTATGGTTTGCGTAAACGGGTCGAGCTTGCGCGTGCTGTTGCGTTGCGCCCAGACCTGATCCTGCTTGATGAGCCGATGGCGGGTATGAACCTCGAAGAAAAAGAGGACATGGCGCGCTTTATCATCGACCTCAATGAAGAGTGGGGCATGACCGTTGTCATGATCGAACACGACATGGGTGTGGTCATGGATATCTCCAATCGGGTGATGGTCCTTGATTTCGGTCGCAAGATTGCCGAAGGCCTGCCTGAAGAGGTCATGGCCAACAAGCATGTCAAGAAAGCCTATCTCGGCGAAGAAGACGACGACACGGACGAAGACGAGCAGGTGGCCTGATCATGAGCAGCAATATCCCGGAATATGCCGACGTTCAGTCGCTTGATAGCTTCCCGAAAGTGCTGGCCTACAACGCGCGCAACTGGCCCAAAGAAGTCGCCATGCGCGAAAAGGAATTCGGCATCTGGCAGGAATTCACCTGGCAGGATTACAATGACCGCGTCAAATGGATGGCGCTTGGCATGCGCGCCCTTGGTCTTGGGCAGGGCGATGTTGTTGGCATCATCGGCGAAAACCGCCCGGAATGGGTTTGGGCCGAAATCGCGGCGCATGCGCTGCGCGGTATGTCGGTTGGTCTTTATCAGGACAGCCTGCACGAAGAAGTCGCCTATCTGATTACCTATTCAGGCGCACGCATCCTGATCGCCGAAGACGAAGAACAGTGCGACAAGCTGCTTGAGCTTGGCGAAGATATCCCGACTGTCGACCACATCGTTTATTGCGACCCGCGCGGGATGCGCAAATACGACGATCCGCGTTTGCTGGATGTCGAAAAGCTTTATGAACTGGGCCGCGAGCTGGAGGCAAAAAATCCGGGCATTTATGACCAGATGGTTGCCGACACCCGTGGCGATGAATGCGCCATTCTGTGCACCACGTCGGGTACAACGTCCAAGCCGAAGATGGCGATGCTCAATTCCGGTGATTTCCTTGATCACTGTGCCGCTTACCTTCGTGCTGACCCGAAATATCCGGGTGACAATTATGTCTCTGTCCTGCCGTTGCCGTGGATTATGGAGCAGGTCTATGTCGTTGGTCAGTCGCTGATCAGTCGCCAGATCGTCAATTTCGTCGAAGAGCAGGAAACCATGATGGCCGACCTGCGCGAAATTGGTCCGAACTTCGTCCTGCTGGCACCGCGCGTTTGGGAAACCATCGCGGCCGATGTTCGTGCACGGATGATGGATTCCACACCGTTCAAACAAAAGATGTTTGATTTCGGCATGGCACTGGCGCGCACCGCGATGGATGCCGGTGGTCATTCGAAAATGGCCGATATGATCCTGATGGGTGCGCTGAAAGACCGTCTTGGATTTTCCAATCTGCGTTCCGCTGCGACAGGTGGTGCAGCGATTGGCCCGGAAACCTTCAGGTTCTTCCATGCGATGGGGGTGCCGCTGCGTCAGCTTTATGGCCAGACCGAATTGTGCGGCGCTTATACCATCCATCAGCCGGGCGATATTGATTTCGATACGGTGGGCGTTGCCTTTGATAATTCCGAGATCAAGGTCATCAATACCGACGAAAATGGTGTTGGCGAAATCGTTGCGCGCACGTCGGGCATGTTTACCGGATACTTCAAAAATCAGGCCGCCTATGACGAGGATGTCCGGGATGGCTGGATGCATACCGGTGATGCCGGTTACTTCAAGGACGAGAACAAGCACCTTGTGGTGATTGACCGCATGAAGGATCTGGCGGAAACCTCGACCGGGGTGCGCTATTCGCCGCAGTTTATTGAAAATAAGCTGAAATTCTCGCCCTTCATTGCCGAGGCTGTGATCCTTGGCAAGGGCCTGCCGTTCCTGTCGACCATGATCTGTATTCGTTATTCGATCATGGCGAAATGGGCCGAGCAGCGCGGGATTGCCTTTACAAACTACACCAACCTGTCAGCCCAGCCGCAAGTCTATGACATGATCACCGAGGAAATCCGCGAAGTGAACAAGACACTTCCGGAAGCTCAGCGGATCAAGCGGTTCCTTCTGCTTTACAAGGAACTGGATGCCGATGACGGCGAACTCACCCGCACACGCAAAGTGCGCCGTGGTGTGGTTGCCGAGAAATATGCCGACATCATCGATGCGGTTTATGCCGGCAATGACAAGGTTGATATCGACACCATGATCACCTTCCAGGACGGGTCGAAAACCCGCATCCAGACGAGTGTGAAGGTCGTTGATCTTGATAATGACAAGGCCGCACAGACGGCCCCGAAAGCCGCCGAATAAGGCAGCAGCATAACTGTGGCCCGGGCCAACGGCCTGGGTCGCCATTACAGGGATGGCAACATGAATTTCGAACTTCTGTTCCAGCTTCTGCTGAACGGTTTGATTGTCGGGACACTCTATGGCGTTGTCGCCATGTGCTTTGTCCTGATCTACAAATCGACCCAGATCGTCAACTTTGCCCAGGGTGAGTTCCTGCTGATCGGGGCATGGGTGTGTTATGCATTCCTTGTCGAAATGCACATGCCCTTCTGGCTGGGTTTCCTGTTTACCTTGCTGTTCATGATGGCGTTTGGCATCGTTCTGCAGATGGTCGTCTTGCGACCGATGATTGGCGAACCGATCATTTCGGTGATCATGGTGACCATCGGGCTTTCGATCTTCTTCCAGGCAGCAACCAAGTGGATTTTCGGGGCAACCACCGCGACCTATCCACAGGTGTTTGAAACCCGATCGGTCAACCTTTTGGGGATGCAGATCGAGACGGCCTATATCATGAGCTTCGTGATCTCGTTGTTCATCATGGCCGGGTTCTATTGGTTCTTTAAATATTCCAAGCTTGGCCTTGCCATGCGGGCAACCGCCTTTGATCAGCAGGTCGCGCAAAGCCTTGGTATTTCCGTCAAAACCGTATTCGCCATGTCTTGGGCAATCTCGGCCCTTGTATCGGGTGTTGCCGGGATCGTGATCGGCATGGTCAATGGCGTGTCGTCCGCCCTTTCGGTTATCGGCATCAAGGTGTTCCCGGCGGTGATCCTTGGCGGGCTTGATTCAATCATCGGTGCCATTGTTGGTGGTGTGATCATTGGTCTGCTTGAAAACACCGCGGAGTTTGTTGACGGCCAGTATCTGCACTGGGGCAACCTGTTCTCGATCGCACCGTTCTACGTGCTGATCATTATCCTGTGCATCAAGCCATATGGCCTGTTTGGCACCAAAGACATCGAACGTATCTAGGGCCTGTTGATGATCAGGATATCGCCGTGGTTGCCGCCTAAGGGCGCGAAATTAGGAGTGAGGACGCAGGACATGCTTGGCATATTCAAGGACGAGGGACGCGGGGTCGCGCCCTTAGGCAGCAATCCCTCTGGGACGGGGCGTATTTTCCCACCTGCGGCGTCGCGGCTGGCTTTCGTGGGGCCCGCCACGCAGCGCCATCCACTTCTTGCAGGTTGGAAAATACGATCCCGCCACGACGGCATCCTGATCATCAACAGGCCCTAAGGACGAGGAAGATATACTATGGCTGGATTTTCTATACGTCCTTGCGGTGACTTCCGAACGACTTATCGTCAGGATACCCGCATCTTTGATACGACCTATATCCGTAACGCCGCGATCCTTGGTATCTTTGCCGTTGCCATGATCCCGTTTGTGCTGGATGGCTATTACGTCAACCTGTTCATTCAGATATCCTACTTTGCGATTGCCGCACTGGGTTTGAATATTCTGGTTGGCTTTACCGGGCAGATTTCATTGGGCCATGCCGCATTCTTTGGCTTTGGTGCCTTTGCGTCGGCCTGGATTAACAACACAACCGGCATTCCCGTCCTGTTGTCGATCCCGCTCGCCGGGTTGATGACCGCAGCGGTCGGTATGCTGTTTGGGTTGCCAGCCGCCCGCATCAAGGGGCTTTATCTGGCGATTGCGACACTGGCAGCCCAGTTCATCCTCGAAGATTTCTTTGCTCGGGCCGAATGGTTTACGGGCGGTTCCTATGGCGCGGCCGCCAATCCGGTCAATGTGTTTGGCTATGAAGTTCTGGATGATTTCAGCTTCTTCTATGTCTGCCTGTTCTTCCTGGTGGTGATGTATCTGCTGGGGACGAACCTGATGCGGACCCGCGATGGCCGTGCCTTTGTTGCGGTACGTGACCATTATCTTTCGGCTGAAATCATGGGGATCAACCTCACGAAATATCGCCTGATGAGCTTTGCGATTTCGTCTTTCTATGCCGGTGTCGGCGGGGCGATGTATGGCCACTATCTGGGCTTTGTCTCGGCCGAGGGCTTTACCATTCTGCTGTCGATCCAGTTCCTGGGCATGATCATCATCGGTGGTCTTGGTTCCGTCAAAGGGACGTTGATGGGCACGGTGTTTATGGTTTTGTTGCCCGAAGTCATGGAAACCGGTGTCAGCGCACTGAGCGTTTTTGAATGGGCCAATTCGACGGCTGTGACCGACGGGCTGGCCTATATCAAGGAGATGGCAATTGGTCTGGCCATCATCCTGTTCTTGATCTTTGAGCCGGATGGGCTTGCCCATCGCTGGCAACAGATCAGGGCGTACTGGAAGCTTTATCCCTTCTCGTACTGACTAAAACCCCGAACCCGGCCCGCTTACAAAAAACAAAAGGGCCGGGACAAAAACGGGGCGACCGGGAGGCTTACTTTAGTGAAAACGTCCAAGGGAGACGTCGTTATGAAAAGATTGATTGCTGCGACCGCGATGGTCGCAACGGGGCTGTCGTTCTCGGCAGCACAAGCAGATGACGATATGGTATTTGTCGGCCATCTGATGGATATCACCGGTGCCACCGGCTTTATCGGCAAGTTCTATGCCGATGGTGTGCGCGATGCGCTGTCTTACATCAACACCCATGGCGGTATTGATGGCACGGTTCTGGATTCTGAATCTGTTGACTATGCCTACAAGGTTCCGCAGGCGATTGCGAACTACAAGAAATGGCGTTCGCGCAACGACATGGTTGCGATGCAAGGCTGGGGCACGGGCGATACCGAAGCCCTGATCAGCTTCGTTGCCAAGGATGAAGTGCCGGTCTATTCCGCATCCTATTCCGGTCACCTGACCGACCCGACTGGCAAAAACCCGAAAACCGCCAAACCGGCACCTTATAACTTCTTCTATGGTGCGTCCTATTCCGACGCCTGCCGTGCGCTGGTTCAGTGGGCTGCAGAAGACTGGAAACAGTCCGGTGGTTCGGGCAAGCCGGTGTTCTCGCATATTGGCGATAACCACCCTTATCCGAACGCCCCGAAAGAAGCCTGTGCGGAATACGCAACCGAGCTTGGCTTTGAAGTAACCGCACCGGTCGTTGTTTCGATGAAGCCGGGTGATTTCAAGGCACAGTGCCTGACGCTTAAGGAAGCCGGGACCAACTATGGCTACCTTGGTAACCTCGGTCCGTCGGTTGTGTCACTGGTGAAATCCTGTGACACGGTTGGCGCCACCCCGAAATGGCTGGCCAACATCTGGGCTGGTGACTACGAGACCCTTAAAACCATTGGCGAGGTCGAAAACTACATCTTCCCGGCGATGACCAGCTTCTGGACCGATGAAGGTGTTCCGGGCATGGATCTGGTGCGCGAAATCTCCAAGATGTCGGACAGCTCTGGCGAAGAGTTCCGCACCCATCACTATATCCGTGGCATTTGTTCTGCCTATTACATGAAAGAAGCCATGGAATGGGCCAAGAACAATGGCGGCATCACCGGTGCAAACATCAAGGCAGGCATGTATGCCCGCCAGAACTGGGTGCCGGCCGGTCTTGAAGGCGTTTGCATGGAAGCAACCTGGACCGCCGAAGACCATCGCGGCATCAACACCGTCAATATCTATAACGGTAGTGCCAAGGGCGGTGAAGCAACGGTCGAAAAAGTAACGACTGTAACGCTGCCGCGTCGTGACGACTGGCTTGGTTACTAAGACCATCCAGTAAGACGAATGTCTCCCAGACTGTTCGGAGGCAGGGCATAAGACGCAAGATGCCCTGTCTCCGACAGCTGGAGATCAAAAGAAGATCATTCGAAAGGGACACCATGGCAGAGCCGGCCCGCAAAATAGAAACCGTCGAACCGATGCTGTCGGTCAATAATATCGAAGTCGTCTATGACGAGGTGATTCTGGTCCTGCGTGGCGTCTCGCTTGAGGTCCCACAAGGCAAGATCGTTACCCTTCTTGGCCCGAACGGGGCTGGTAAATCCACGACGCTTAAGGCGATTTCGGGTTTGCTGAAAACCGAAGACGGCGAAGTCACCCGTGGTGACATCAGTTTCATGGGCAACCAGATTGCCAATGGCAATCCCGAGGATATCGTGCGCTCCGGCCTGTTCCAGGTTATGGAAGGCCGCCGTATCATCGAGGATATGACCTGCATCGAAAACCTGCGTCTGGGCGCCTATACGCGCAAGGACAACAAGGTCAAAGACGATATTGAAATGGTCTTTGAATACTTCCCGCGCCTGAAGGAACGTACCGGGCTTGCCGGTTACCTTTCAGGTGGGGAGCAACAGATGCTGGCGATTGGCCGTGCGCTTATGGCGCGGCCCAAAATGATCTTGCTTGATGAGCCGTCAATGGGCTTGTCGCCGCTTCTGGTCAAGGAAGTGTTCGGGATTATCGAAAAGATCAACCGCGAACAGGGCATCACCATGCTCATCGTTGAACAGAACGCCAACTTTGCGCTTAAGGTTGCCGACTATGGTTACATCATGGAAAGCGGTAAGGTTGTTCTGGATGGCACCCGTGACGAGCTTCTGAATAACGAGGACGTCAAGGAGTTCTATCTTGGCGGCGGTTCTGAAGAACGCAAAAGCTTCAAGAACATCAAGTCCTACAAGCGCCGCAAACGTTGGCTCTAGGATTAAAACACCGGGGCGTATATCGGTGTGATGGACGCCTTTGAATGAAAGACGGGTATGATGCTTAAAACTTACTATGACGAGCGCGAAACGCGAACTCCCGGAAGCCGCGAGGCCGGCTTGATGGCCGCACTGCCGCGCATTCTGCATCATGCCAAATCACAATCGAAGGCTTATGGTCAACTGTTGGCCGATATCGAGCCGCAAAAAATCACCACCCGCGAGACACTGGCGAAACTGCCGCTGACCCGCAAGTCGGATCTGATTGATGCGCAGGCCAAGGAACCGCCGCTGGCGGGACTGAACGCAACGCCAATCCCGGCGATGGCGCGCCTGTTCCAAAGCCCGGGGCCGATTTACGATCCGCAGGGCAAGGGCGATGACTGGTGGCGGATGGGGCGCGCGTTCTTTGCCGCCGGCTTCCGCCCCGGCGATATTGTTCATAACTGCCTGTCCTACCACCTGACACCGGGGGGCTTTATCTTTGACAGTGGCGCACGTGCTTGTGGGTGTGTTGTCGTTCCGGCCGGGGTTGGACAAAGCGAGGCACAGGTCAAGGCAATCAGCGACCTTAAGCCAACCGGATATAGCGGCACGCCATCCTTCCTGAAAATCCTGATCGAAAAGGCCGAGGAACTCGGTGCGGATATTTCATCGATCAAGCGCGCATTGGTATCGGGCGAAGCATTGCCAGAAAGTCTGCGATCCTGGTTTGCCGAACGCGATATCGCCATGCTGCAATGCTATGCCAGTGCCGACCTTGGCCTGATTGCCTATGAAAGCGATGCCAAGGACGGCATGATTGTTGCCGAAGACATCATTCTTGAAATCGTCCGTCCGGGCACGGGCGAGCCGGTGGCAGAGGGCGAGGTTGGCGAAGTCGTCGTTACCACGCTTAACATGGACTATCCGCTGATCCGGTTTGCAACCGGTGACTTGTCGGCAATTGCCGAGGGTGAAAGTGCCTGTGGTCGCACAAACCATCGTATCAAGGGCTGGATGGGGCGTGCCGATCAGACCACCAAGATCAAGGGCATGTTTGTTCATCCGCAACAGATCGGTGAAATCGTCAAACGCCATGGCGATATTGCCAGGGCGCGGCTTGTCGTTACCCGCGAAAACGATAACGACGTCATGACCCTGACCTGCGAGGGTATTGATGACGGCCAGATTGACGCGATTGCCGAAACGCTAGCCAGCGTTTGCAAACTGCGTGGGACGGTTTTGGCCACAGAGGTTGGCAGTCTGCCCAATGACGGCAAAGTGATTGATGATCAGCGTGATCTAAACTGATTAAGTTAACTGACTTGGTGTTTCATTCCCGCTCGGGAAAACTGTGCCGCTCGGCTTTGCCGGCGGCACTTTTTTTCTAGATCAAGCTGGTTGCCTTAAGCACTAGGCCACCTGCAAGCAGAGTAAGTGCCGTCCCGACAATCACGTTTTTAAGGGAAAGCACGGACCCGTCGCCATGGTCATGGTCGTGATCATGCCCGTGGTCGTGTCCACCATGATCGTGCTCGTGGTCATGCTGTGCTGCCTTTTGGCCTTCGCGGCGGAGCCACAGCAGGATGCCAATCAGCCCAAAGGCCGCGATATTCAGGAACAGCGTGTAATTGACGCCAAAGGCACTGACTTCCGCGATGTCACGGTTGCTTTCAGGCAGGGCGCCGAGTGCGACAAAGGCGTAATGCAGGATAAGCGCGGTGGCCACAATGCTGGCATACATGACACCTGCGATATAAAGCGCAGTTTTCCAGCCATAATACCGGGCATTGACCTTGACCAGTGGCGGGACCATCAGGTCCGAATAGATAAAGCCCATAATCCCGGCAAAGCTGACACCCCCGGCACTGAGAACCGTGGCCAATGGAATGTTACCCATCGAGCCGATAAAGGTCGCGGCGGCGACAAATGGTGCCACAAGGGCATTTTCAAGAACCGTCAGAAATGGCAAGTCTGCCGCCTTACCCGTGCCGTCCCCGGCAAGGAACAGGGTCTGCCAGAATTCGGCTGGGACAAACACCGCAATGAAGCCGGCAATCGTGAAACCGATCAGGATTTCACGCCAGACCATCTGCCATTCCATGACAAAGCGGTTGCCGACCTGTTGCCAGCCTTGCTTGGACTTGATGCGTTTCTTCCAGTCGAAGTCGTCTTCTTCGCTGCCGGTTTCCGCGTCGGCATGTTGCTTGGCGGCTTCAATCATCGCCTTGGGATATGTCACGCGGATCAGAACGGCAGAAATCGCAATCATCAGGATACCGCCGATGATTTCGGCGGCCAGAAACTGCCACCCCAGAAACAGGAAGATCAGAACGCCAAGTTCAATGACCAGGTTGGTCGATGCGAACATGAAGGCGACAGTGGCAATGAAATGTGCGCCTTTCTGAAACAGCGATCGTGCTGCCGAGAGGGCCGCAAACGAGCATGAACTTGATACGGTGCCAAACAGACCGGCAAGCGAAACGCTGCCGATCCCGGCATCGCCCATATGTGCAGTCAGTCGGTTCTTGGGGACGAAAACCTGAATCGCGGCACTGATGGCGTAACCAAGCACAAACGCCCACAGCGCGTTCCAGAAGAAACCAAGTGCGGTCATGACGCCGTTTGAATATTGATCTAGCAAATCCATTGCGACCTTCCTGCCATTTCAGGTGTCGGGGTCCTTGTTAAACGGCTGGAAAGGTGAGGTGTTCCAAGATAGGCATTCGCCAACATCTGTGTATGATGGCCGAAATACCAAAAATGCCGCGGGGGAAGCACGGTGCGTACGGGCAAGACTTTTGCCGTTTCCATGATTACGGTCTGCCAGTTGATGGCGCTCGCGCTGTGGTTTTCGGCCACGGCGGTGCTGCCGCAATTGCGCAGCGAGTTTGGTATTGGGGCGCTGCAATCTTCATTATTTACCAGTGCAGTTTTGCTGGGCTTCGTTCTGGGAACTGTAACCAGTGCGATCCTCGGTCTGGCGGATCGCATCGAACCCCGGCGTTTCTGGGCGGCATCGGCGATGATTGCCGCGACTGCCAATATTTTGATCCTTGTTGTACCGGTTGACGGCATTGTTGTGATCCTGTTGCGGTTGATCACAGGCGTTTGCATGGCCGGGATTTACCCGATTGGCATGAAGATGGTGGCAACCTGGTCACGCGGGGATACAGGTTTCTTGGTGGGGCTCTTGGTCGGGGCGCTGACCATGGGGTCTGCCATGCCGCACCTGTTTGCGGTGGCGGTACCCTTGGACTGGCGATACGTGATCATGACTGCCAGTGTGACCGCCTATATTGCCGCGATTGCGGTGTTGTTCGTGCATTTGGGCGGCACGCCGGGACGCTCGCCGCGCTTTGATCCGAAAATGGTTGGCAAGATCTGGTCAAACAAGCCGTTGCGTCATGCCTGCTATGGCTATTTCGGGCATATGTGGGAGCTCTATGCCATGTGGGGCTGGATCGGTTTGTTCCTATATGGCGCATTTTCCGATCGGATGGTCGATGATCCCGGCATCTGGTCTGCCCTTTCGACCTTTGCGATTGTCGGGGTTGGGGCGTTTGGTTCCTTGGCCGGGGGCTATTACGCAGACCGGATTGGGCGAACGACGGTGACAATTGCCGCCATGGTGGTTAGCGGTGCCTGTGCGCTGATCGCGGGTGGTTTGGCCGATGCGCCGTTCGTTCTTCTTCTTGTGGTCTGTGTCGTCTGGGGAATTTCGGTTGTTGCGGATTCCGCGCAATTTTCATCCTGTGTGATTGAACTTGCCGATCCGCATCAGGTCGGCACAGCATTAACCCTGCAAAATGCCATCGGCTTTCTGATCGCCCTTGTATCCATCCATCTTGTGCCGGTGATCGCCGATCAGACTGGTTGGTGGGGGGCGTTTGCCATGTTGGCTGTCGGGCCTGTTTTGGGAACGATTGCCATGGTCAGACTGCGCATGATGCCAGAGGCGATACAGCTCGCAGGCGGTAAAAAGTAAGGTTTGCCCGCTATAATTGCGATCTTTGGTGATCGGCTTCACTTGACAGCAGGGTGTTAAAAAGCTGCGCTGTTTGGGTTTTCTTGACCATTATCAGTACTAATATTAACTTCTGGCGGAATTTTCTTGCTGTCTCGCGTTCGGGGCGATGCGGCGAATATCCAAAAATAAGGGTCTTTCATGAGTCTCACCCTCATTGTTTTGCTTCCCTTCATTGGGGCGGTCTTACCCGCCATAATGATCAGGGCCGGGCGCAATGCATGTGCCACAGCAACCGGTTCTGTCACGCTGCTTGCCCTGATCCTGCTGATGGCGAAGGCCCCGGCGGTCATTGCCGGCGAGGTATTTCAGGTCAGTTACACGTGGCTGCCGGAACTGGGTCTGAATGTGACCTTCTTCCTTGATGCGCTTGGGTTGCTGTTTGCAACGCTGATCCTTGGCATCGGTTTGCTGATCATCATCTATGCGCGGTTCTATCTTTCCAAGGACGACCCGATGGGCAGGTTCTATGTGTTCCTGCTACTGTTCCAGGGGGCCATGGTCGGTATCGTTCTGTCTGATAATATCCTGCTGCTGTTGATTTTCTGGGAACTGACATCGCTGTCATCCTTCCTTCTGATCGGGTATTGGAAACATTTGCCAGAAGGCCGTCAGGGTGCCCGCATGGCGCTTGCCGTTACCGGCGCCGGTGGTTTGGCGATGATTGCCGGGATGCTGATCCTTGGCGATATTGTCGGGTCTTATGATCTGACCGTCATTTTGCAGAACGCCGATCTGATCCAGGCATCGCCGATGTATGTTCCGGCACTGATCCTGATCCTGCTTGGGTGCTTTACCAAATCGGCGCAATTCCCGTTCCATTTCTGGCTGCCGCATGCGATGGCCGCACCGACACCGGTTTCGGCCTATCTGCATTCGGCGACAATGGTGAAGGCGGGCATCTTCCTGATGGCGCGCATGTGGCCGGTTCTTTCTGGTACGCCGGAATGGTTCTATATCGTGGCAACAGCCGGTCTTGTGACCATGGTGCTTGGTGCCTGGATTGCGATCTTCAAGCATGACCTTAAGGGGCTTCTGGCATTTTCCACGGTCAGTCACCTTGGTCTGGTCACCATGTTGCTTGGTTTTGGGACCCCTATGGCCGCCGTGGCCGGTGTGTTTCATATCATCAACCATGCGACCTTCAAGGCCGCCCTGTTTATGACGGCTGGTATTGTCGATCATGAAACCGGGACCCGTGATATTCGCCGCTTTGGCGGATTGCTTAACCTGATGCCGATTGCGGGCACCATCGGGATTATCACTGCGGCTTCGATGGCCGGTGTTATTCCGTTTAACGGCTTCATTTCCAAGGAAATGATGCTTGAGGAAGCATGGCACACAATGTGGTTTGACCAGAACTGGGTTGTACCGCTTCTGGCAACCGTTGGTGCGCTGTTCTCGGTGGCGTATTCCTTCCGGTTTATCTTCCATGTTTGGCTGGGCAAGCCGCGTGATGAAACCCTGCCGCACCATCCGCATGACCCGCCATTTGGCATGTGGGCACCGCCCGCCTTGCTGACGGTTCTGGTGGTGCTTATCGGGCTGTTCCCGTCTGCTATCGCCGGTCCGTTGGTAGCCGCGACCGCAGGGGCAGTAACCGGTGGTGAATTGCCGGAATACCATTTGTCGCTTTGGCATGGTTTGACGCCGGCGCTTGGCATGAGTGCGATCGCCCTGATTGGTGGTGCGTTGTTGCTGATGCGTCATGGTGGATTGATGTCGGCAACCGCGAACTTGTCGCGGCCTGATGCCAAGGCGATGTTTGATTGCGCTATCGCCAAGTCGGTCGCAGTTAGCCGACTTGTCTCAGACAATCTGCATAACGGATCGCTGCAGCGGTATCTTGCAATCACAATTATTGGTGCGATTGGCATCGGGCTTTCAGGCTTCTATGCGCAGCCGGACTTCCAGTCCGGTTCGCGGGAACTTCTTGAAGTCTCCCCGCCTGCGGCCATTGGCTGGCTGTTGTTGGTTGCGACCTGTATTGCCTCGGTCTTTATGCATCACAACCGTTTGCTGACCTTGCTTTTGGTTGGTGTGGTTGGCCTGATTGTATCACTTGGCTTTATCTATCTCTCCGCACCGGACCTTGCCCTGACGCAAATTTCGGTCGAGGTGGTAACCGTCATTCTGATGTTGCTTGCCCTTAATATCCTGCCCAAGGAAACGCCAAAAGAAAGCTTGGCCGGGCGCAAAATGCGCGACGGCATTGTTTCGATTGCCGCGGGCCTTGGGGTTGGTGGTGCGATCTGGGCAATCATGACCCGCGATCTGCCAAACTCGATCTCGTCCTACCATCTGGCGAATTCAAAGATCGAAGGCGGCGGGACCAACGTTGTGAATGTCATCCTCGTTGACTTCCGTGGCTTTGATACCTTTGGCGAGATCATCGTTCTGGGGATTGCGGCGCTTTCGATCTTTGCCTTGATCGAAACCGTGACCCAGGGCGAGGCCGCCAAACGTCTGGCCAATTGGGTTGTCAGCAACCGTCGCTCAGCTGATCGTCACCCGATGATGATGGTGGTGGCAACGCGTGTGATGTTGCCGCTGTCCTTGATGGTTGGTGTTTATATCTTCCTGCGCGGTCATAACGAGCCGGGCGGTGGCTTTATCGCCGGTCTCGTCGTTTCGGTCGCACTGATCATGCAGTATATGGCGTCCGGCTTTGGTTGGGCCCAGAATCGCATGAAAGTCCGCTATCACGGCATGATTGGTTTGGGGGTTATCGCAGCTGCCATTACCGGGGCTTCGGCCTGGGTGGCAGGCTTGCCGTTCCTGACCAGCGGTTTTGTTCATGTTCACCTGCCGTTGATTGGCGAGTTCGAATTGGCATCTGCCATGGGCTTTGACCTTGGCGTGTTCCTGACCGTGGTCGGGGCGGTGATGCTGGCACTTGCCAAATTGTCACAGGTCGAACGGATGGCAGAACATGCCGAAATCAACCGTGACCCGATGGATTACGATCCATCCGTATCGGCGGCAACGCCGGAAAAGGAGGCCTGATATGGAATTTCTTGTCGCAAGCAGTATTGGGCTTCTGACCACCTGCGGGACTTATCTGTTGCTGCGCGGGCGAACCTTCCCGGTGGTTGTCGGTCTGGCCTTGTTGTCCTACGCGGTGAACGTCTTCCTGTTTGCCATGGGGCGCCTGACCATCAATATGCCGCCGATCCTGCGAGAGGGTGTCACCGAATATACTGATCCCTTGCCCCAGGCACTTGTCCTGACGGCCATTGTGATTTCGTTCGGTATGACGGCACTTATCGTCGTTTTGTCGATCCGGGCATTCCTTGAAATTGGCAATGACCATGTTGACGGTCGCCCGGTTGGCGCGCCTTCCGAAGCAGGAGATAAAAACTGATGGGTGACTGGATTGTTGTTCCCATAGTGCTGCCAGCCGTGATGGCCGCCCTGATTGTATTGGCGGTGCGTCACGACATCATTCTGCAGCGCGTCTTTTCGATTACGGCAACACTCGCCCTTGTGGCGGTGACACTGTCACTTTTGATTTTTGCCAGTGGCAATGGTCCGGAAATGTATGCCTTGGGCGATTGGCCCGCACCGTTTGGTATTGTGCTGGTGCTGGATCGTTTGTCGGCGATGATGGTGTTCCTGACATCGCTTCTGGGGCTTGGTGTTATCCTGTTTGCCTCAAGCGAATGGGATCAGCGCGGCAAGCATTTCCATGCCCTGTTCCAGTTCCAGCTGATGGGGGTTAATGGCGCGTTCCTGACTGGCGACGTCTTTAACCTGTTCGTGTTCTTCGAAGTCCTTTTGATCGCGTCCTATGGCTTGATGCTGCATGGCGCGGGTGCTGAACGTCTTAAGGCCGGGATGCAATATGTCGTCATCAACCTGACAGGGTCATCGTTGTTCCTGATTGGTGTCGGCATGATCTATTCCGTGACCGGGACGCTGAACATGGCCGACCTTGCCATTCAGGTGACCAATGTTGCGTCGGGTGATGCGGCGTTGCTGCGCGCTGGCGCGTTGATCCTGCTTTTGGTGTTCTGTGTGAAGGCGGCGTTGGTTCCGGTTCATTTCTGGTTGCCTGGCACCTATGCCAATGCACCGGCACCGGTGGCCGCACTGTTTGCCATCATGACCAAGGTCGGGGCCTATTGCGTCTTGCGCGTTTATTCGCTGGCCTTTGGCGATATGGCAGGCGACATGGCTTGGTTGGCCGCGCCTTATGTTCTGCCGGCAGCACTGGTTACGCTGGTATTGGGCATGACCGGGGTTCTTGCTGCAAAGCGCCTTAACAGTCTGATTGCGTTTTCCGTGATCGGATCGATGGGGACCCTGTTGATTGCCATCGGGCTGTTCACGCCAGAAGCCATTTCTGCCGGTCTTTATTACATGCTGCATTCGACCTTCTCGGCTGCGGCGCTTTTCCTGATTGCCGATCTGGTGGTGTCACGTCGCGGGCAATTTGGCGACAGCCTGAATACCGCACCGCGCTTCCATCAGTCGGGCTTCCTGGCTGCTCTGTTCTTTGCCGGGGCCATCGGCATGGCCGGGATGCCGCCGCTCAGTGGTTTTATCGGGAAGTTGCAAATCCTTGATGCGGCGCGCGACAGCGATGCCATGGTCTGGATCTGGTCGATTATTCTCGTGACATCACTTATGTGTATCGTGGGCTTTGGCCGGGCGGGCAGTGTCCTGTTCTGGAAAAGTGCTTCGGTCGACGGTGAAATCACAGTCGACGGCGCGAAATGGCCGGTTCTGCCGATCATTGCAAGCTGTGGCATGTTGGGTGCCCTGGTTGCGCTGACCATCTTTGCTGGGCCGATCACGGATTACCTTAACGGGGTTTCCGCGCAGCTGTTCGACACGTCGCAATATATCGAAGCGGTGCTGGGTGAAAATGCCCTGTCACTGCTTGGTCAATAAGGGGATAGGATAGAAAAGATGCTGAAACGTTATCTACCTCATCCGCTTTTGACTGTGGTCCTGCTTGTTGTGTGGGTCTTTCTGGTCAATGAAATATCGGTTGGTGCCGTGATCTTTGGCCTTATTCTGGCGGTTGTCATTCCGCTGATCACGTCAAGCTTCTGGCAGGATCGGCCGCGTTTGCGCAACGTCTATGGAATGTGTGAATACGGTCTGATTGTGTTGTGGGATATTCTGGTGGCCAATGTGGTCGTGGCTGGTTTGATCCTGTTTCGCAAAACCGAAAGTCTGGAATCAAAGTCGGTTGTCGTGCCGCTTGATCTGACATCTCCCGAAGCCATCACCACACTTGCCGGTACCATCACGATGACGCCCGGAACGGTGACGATTGATCTGAGTGCCGATGCCAAAAGCCTGCTTGTGCATTGCCTTCATGCACCCGATCCGCAGTCCGTTATCGATGACATCAAGAATCGCTACGAACGCCGTCTGAAGGAGATTTTCGAATGATCGAATATGCGCTCAATTTCGGCTTCGTCTGTGTGGCATTGGCGCTGCTGATGAACCTGTATCGTCTGACGGTGGGGCCGACCACAGCAGACCGGGTTCTTGCCGTCGACACCATGGCGATCAATGCCATTGCGCTTCTGATCCTTTACGGGATCGGCAAGGCGACTGCGATGTATTTCGAAGGGGCATTGCTGTTTGCGATGTTCGGATTTGTATCAACTGTGGCCTATTGCAAGTTCGTCTTGCGCGGCGACATCATCGAATAAGGGAGCGTTACGATGCCGTTTGTTGTTGAACTCATCATTTCGCTTTTGATCGTGATTGGCGGTGCCTTTTTGCTGATCGGGTCATTCGGGATGATCAAGTTGCGCGATCTTCTGCCGCGACTGCATGCACCGACCAAGGCCAGCACCGTGGGCTTGGGCGGTTTGTTGATTGCGTCCATGCTGTTCTTCTGGATTGAACGTGGTCATTTCACCATTCATGAATTGTTGATCACGCTGTTTATCTTCCTGACTGCTCCGATCACGGCCAACCTGATTGCCAAGGCCTACATGCTGCTGAATGTTGATCCCAACAAGGATCTGCCACCCAGTAAACAGGATGAAGGCTGGGCAACCTTCGATCCGGTCGGGCCAGAGGGCTATGACCCCAGCGAGGAATATCAGGAAAAGGAAACCTGAAAGGGTCAGGACCTTTGATGACTTCAAACGGCATCGGGAAACCGGTGCCGTTTTTTGTTATGGTGGCGAGAACGCAATCATGATGACCCGGCATCCAGATGATTTTTGAAACCGAACGCCTATTCCTGCGGCCAAGGACGATGGACGGTTTTGATGCCTGTCTTGCAATGGACAGGGCACCGGGGGTTGTCGACTTCGTTCAGTGCCCGTGGCGTGATCCTGTGCAACACAGGGCATTTATCGCCGCCCGTATCGGCCAGGACTATGGAAGCGGTCTTGGGTATTGGTCGATCTTTGCAAAGGCGCAACCGGATTGCTTTCTTGGATGGGTATTGTTGATCCCCGAAGACGGTACAGGACCCGAGATAGAAGTTGGTTGGCGATTGCATCCCGATTACTGGGAACAGGGAATTGCAAGCGAAGCAGCGACAGTGATCATTGATCACGCGTTTTCTCGTCTCGAACTTCCGTGCATTGTCGCTGATATTGATGAACGCAATATGGCGTCACGGAGGCTTGCAGAAAAATTGGGTATGACGGCTGATCGCGTTGTTGACGGCTGTCTGCGTCATGCGATGACGCTTGAGGATTATCAGGGTCTTCGTTTCTCTGCGAAAAATCCTGATTAGATATACTGCTCGTTTGTTGTCCGAAGCTTTGTGGCTTGCTATGACAAATAGCAGAGAGGGACACCATAGGCACACCATACAGCATGCCAGATTTTGCCATCGAAGATCAGTATCACGGACGAATTGCCGGGATTGACGAGGTCGGTCGTGGCCCCTTGGCGGGGCCGGTCGTTGCCGCCGCTGTGATCCTGCCGCGTGACGGGCGGCTGCCAATCGAATTGGTGTCCGAACTTAATGATTCCAAAAAGCTTTCTGCGAAAAAGCGCGATCACCTGTATGCGATCATCATGAACTGCGCCGAGGTTGGTATTGGCGCAGCATCCGTGCGCGAGATTGACCAAATCAATATCCTTCAGGCGACCTATGTTGCTATGCGCCGTGCCGTTGATCGCCTTAACGCTTTACCTGATCAGGCACTTGTTGATGGTAACCGTGATCCCGGATTGCCCTGTGCCGTCGAGACTGTTGTGAAAGGTGATAGCAAGTCACTGTCGATTGCGGCTGCGTCAATTGTCGCCAAGGTCGTACGTGATCGCGCGATGGCGCGTTTGGCGACGCGCTACCCGTTTTTTGGCTGGGAAGGCAATGCGGGATATGGCGTCAAGAAACACATGACCGGATTGGGCGAAGTTGGTCCCACGGCACATCATCGCAAAAGCTTCAAGCCGATTGCCGATCTTTTTGATGCCATGATGGATGGTCGCTAGGCACTAGGCCAAGGCAGTCTGGTTGAACGGAACGATATGGGCGCGTACCAGATCGGTGCCATCTTCCTTGCGGGTAACAGCGGCAAAGCCATTCTCATAACCAATTGAAACGCGTTCATGGACACGGCACTCGGTTCGGAACTGGATATCAAGACTTTCCGGGTGAAAATCCGGACGACCGTCCGGACCCGCCACACCCATGACCCACTGCATCATGCGCACATTATTGACATGCCCATACAGATCAAGATCAGACGGCCGTGCCTTGATGTTATCGATGATTGGCAAATGATCCTTGGTAAAGGCCGGTCGTAAAGATGGTTCGATCAGTTTGGGACCGGGCGGATCGGGCAGGCGTTCTTCGACCCAGTCTGGCCATTGCGCTGCACGACGGGTGGTTAGGTCAAACATCACCCAGAAACTTTGCGCGACACCGATAACCTCGCCCTTGCTGTTGGAAAGACGAAAATCACGGGTGGCGACGCGGCGCGAAACGCCAGATGGCCAGGTTTCAACCCGAATGTCTTCGCCATTGCCGGGATAGTCGCGGATATGAATAACCATGCGTGCCAGCACCCAGGCAATCCCCTGATCCACCGTATCGTCATAGGCGAGTTTCAGAATACGGGCACCCCAGCCGGCGGCATCCTGCATATAGTCCGCCAGTGCAGACATCATGACCTTGCCATTGTCACCAATCTCGGAATAACGAACGCGATAGGTTCCCTTCCATCCGCAATTGGCGGGGAGCTTTGCCGTTGCAATCCTATTCCAATCGATGGTCATGACAGTCCTTTGTCTGGGCGCGTTTCTGGGGGCGCGATCAATAGGAAGGTTTTTGCCGCATCTTCTTGGTGTCACCGCGTTTCTTTTTGGTATCAACGCGTTTGCGTTTGGCAGAAAGGCTGGGTCGGGTTTTGACGCGGTATTTTTTGCGTTCGGCTGCCTTGCGCAAAAGCGCCAAGAACCGTTCGATTGCATCCTGCTTGTTGCGTTCCTGGGTGCGGTGACGCTGGGCATCAAAGATGATTTCGCCGTCATTGGTCAGTTTGCTGCCAGCAAGTTCGCGCAGGCGATTGCGCACCCGCATCGGCAATTCAGTCAGATCATCGATGCGTACGCGCATCTGAACAGCACTGGATACTTTGTTGACGTTCTGCCCGCCCGGACCAGAGGCACGGACAAACTGAAAATTCAGATGGCGTTCATCCAGATAGAGGCCATTTTCAATTTCAAGCATGGGAACCGTGCAGATTTTCGATGAGTTTCAAGGTGATCAACTAACTGAGTGCGATGGTTGGCTATTGATTGAATTTGCTGATTTCTATGCCTACATTACACCCGTCTAACCTGTCAGGGGTGAGATCGACTGTAAACAGGAAATCAATGCTGCGCGTCTCGCATATCTATCTGGCCCTTGGGTGGCTTTCTGTTGGTCTTGGTGTGATCGGTATTTTCCTGCCGCTTTTGCCAACAACGCCTTTCATGCTGCTTGCGGCATGGCTGTTTGCCAAGGGATCACCGCGCCTGCATGACTGGATTTGCAATCATCCGCGGTTCGGAACGTCAATCCGTCAATGGAACGAATATGGGGTGATCAATCGCCGGGCGAAGGCGCTTGCGATGGTGGCTTTTCTGGCGGTGATTACGGCTTCGCTGGTGTTGATTGAAAACCGTTGGGTGGTGACGATCCAGCTTCTGGTCGCCATTCCGGTCAGTTGTTTTATCCTGTCGCGCCCGTCTGAGCCCCGGCTTGCCAAGGTGCCAAACCCTACAAACCCGGGGGCTTAGCCCGCCTTCTTGCGGGTTAATTCTTCCTGACAGGTTTCTTCAAGCTTATCTAGCTCATCAAGCGTTGCATCAATGTCTTCGCGCTGCTTTCGCAGTGTCTCGCGCCGTTCATTGACCTTGTCGACCAAAGTGGTCAGCTGGGTAATCTCGCTGCGGTCACCGTCATAAAGATCCAGAAGATCGCGAATTTCCTTGAGCGAGAAACCAAGCCGTTTGCCCCGCATGATCAGGCGCAAACGCACACGGTCACGTTGACTATAGATACGGGTCTGACCTTGCCGTTCGGGCGAGATCAGTTCCTGATCCTCATAAAAGCGGATGGTGCGCGTCGTGACTTCGAATTCGCGGGCAAGATCGGTGATGGTGTAGCTGTCGCTCATGGTGGCTCAATCATCTTTACGCTTACGTAAACTGAAAGCTACATGCTTTCGGATGCGGCGACAATCGACAATTCTTTTGGAAGTTCGACACAAAAGGTACTGCCCTGACCGGGTTTGCTGGTAACGTCAATGTTGCCGCCATGGCGGTCGACGATCTTTTTACAGATCGCAAGGCCAATTCCCGTCCCAGCATAATCGCCGTAACCGTGCAGGCGTTTAAAAATCTCAAAGATGGTTTCGTGATATTGCGGGTCGATGCCAATCCCGTTATCGGCAACAAAAATCCGGTAGCTGTCAGATGTTTCCGAGGCAAAAATTCGCACCTGACCGTTTTTCGGATCGCTGTATTTAAGCCCGTTTGACACCAGGTTCTGGAACAACAACAGCAACTGGCTTGCATCCCCCATGACGGTCGGCAGGTGGCCCTCGCGGATGATGTTGCCTTCGGGGGTGGAACCGGCCCGCCTGAAATTGGTAACAATGGCATCAAACAGATTGTCGAGCGGGACGGGATTGAACGGTTTGCCGTGGCGTCCAACCCGCGACAGGGTTAGAAGGTCATCAATCATTCGCTGCATGCGTTGCGTGCCATCAACCGCATAATGAATGAATTCGTCAGCTGTTTCGTCGAGTTGTCCCTCATACCGCCGGGCAAGTAACTGCGTGTAGCTTGAAACCATGCGCAACGGTTCCTGCAAGTCATGCGAGGCGGCATAGGCGAACTGCTCGAGTTCCGCGTTCGAGCGTTCAAGTTCCTGCATCGTCCGCTGGATCTCTTTTTCGTGGCGTTTGCGTTGGGAAATATCACGCAGCGTAATGATGTAGTGATAGCGCTGATCAGCGGAAAAATGGCTGATCGCGACTTCAAGTGGCACATTGCGACCACTGAGCGTGGATGCCAGCACTTCGATCACCCCGGTGCCA
Source organism: Thalassospira profundimaris WP0211 (assembly GCF_000300275.1). Lineage (GTDB taxonomy): Bacteria > Pseudomonadota > Alphaproteobacteria > Rhodospirillales > Thalassospiraceae > Thalassospira > Thalassospira profundimaris. The sequence continues at coordinate 131,048 of NZ_AMRN01000002.1, forward strand.
AGGTCGGTCAAAAGCCGGTTTGGCGGCGGCGGGGTCAGCGGGGTATGTTCGCTATCGGGCAGCAAAAACCGGATGATGTTGCGCAGTTCCGGATCACCCGTCGGACCGCAAAGCTCCTGCGCGCGGGAATTAAGCGGTTCGATGCTGCCATCATCAGAGGCGACAAGAATCGCATCGATGGTGTTTTGCAAAATCGCGCGTGTGCGGTCTTCGCTGCGTTTGGTTTGCGTCACAAGGTCGGCCAACTCGGCTGCCTGCTGGCGCAAAAGACGGTCGCGCTGAACAGCGAGTGTGACGTCGCGAATGATCAGTGAACACAAGGTGCCATTACGCTTGGTCTGGATCGGGTGAACACGAATGGATTGTTCCATACGATCAAAACTGGCGGCAAATTGCGGTAGGGGACGAAGCGGCAAAGCGCCCTGATTGAGTGAGGGCGAAATGACAGCTGGCATGCCGAATTTCAGGCAATCTTCAATCGCAAGACTGACACGGCCGAGTTTCGTGTCGGGGAACACATCGTGCAACGCCTTACCCATCACCTGATCGGCATCCTTGCCCGACCGGCTTTGCATCCATTGGTTCCAGTGGCAAATCGTTCCGTCCGGGGCAAGCGCAATCAGCCCTGTATCTGCCGTATCAAGCAGTGCAGCAAAAAGATCAGCAGCATCGCTGTCACGGTTCAGATCAAATGACGGGGGTTGGTCCCCCTTAGCGGATTGCGACTTTGTCATTCACCTCTCACCGGTTATCGAAGGGAGTTGGCCAGAAAACGCCGCACCAGTTCACGCAACATCTGGATGGACTCCAAATCCATCACAAACAGAACATAGCCATCGATATCGTTCTGACGCAGCATGAATTGTACATGCAAAATCATCAAAACGGGATTCGTTGCGGCGCTGGCCCCTGCTGTGTCATCGTCAAGCAATGCACGGGTTTCCCGTTTGCGAAACGTCGGCATGGAGCAATTGATCGGTTCACCCAGTACATTCGAAATACTGCCAAGGCAGGCATTGAGGATAATGTTGCCGACCTCCATCAGGGCTTCCTGTTCAAGATCGGTCAGCGTATCAAGTGGTACATCAACTTTAAGCAAGCTACGGACAAGTTCCAGGCTGCGAACTTCCGGGAATACCAGCATGGCTTCGCCGGTAAACGGTCCATGAAAACTTTGACTGACGGCAGAAACAACTTCGGTCGGGGCGTTGGCCAGTTCGCTGTCGGAAAACCGTTCGACAAACGAGATGGCAGGCACGGTCAATTCAACAGGCTGATCAACCATTTCGGAAAGCGACGACGCAGCACGCCCGACACCAATATTGATCAGTTCACTGATTGTATCATGTTCAAGTTCGGTCAGTTCGATCATCGGGTTGCTTCCCGCGACATGATGTAGTCGCGAATTTTGTCTTCGGTCGGGGGTTTGGCGATGAAATCAAGTCCAAGGTTTTCGGCCTTCTTCTGGATTTCCTGTTGAATATTGGCAGTCAGAAGCGCAATTACAGCCCCGGGGAACCGGGCGCGCAGCTTTTCGCCCAGTTCAAGCCCATCCATGCCCGGCATATTGAAGTCAACCAGCATGTAGTCATAGGTTTTGGCATCAACCATCTGAAGCGCCTTGGCGCCATCCTCGGCCTCGTCAATTTCCCAATTGGCAAAATTACTGGAAATGAACGCCTTGACCAGAAGGCGGGCAAACTTGCTGTCATCAATGAGCAATACGGATTTGGTGTTTGGCATTTTCATCTCGATTTTGCGGGGCAGGGGCGAAGCATCTGTTAAATGGGCATGTCTGGCGGGCTAGATTTCACTCGGTATGTCGATTGACGGTCGTCGAATGTATTGGACAATTTCTTCGGGCGGCAGCGGGGTTGCGATCAGGAAACCCTGGACTTCATCGCAATTGCATTCCCGCAAGAAATTCATTTGTTCCTGGGTCTCGACCCCTTCAGCGATAACCTTGAGGCCAAGGTTATGTCCCATAGCAATAATGGTGCGCGTGATCGCGGCGTCGTCTGTGTCGATGGTGACATCCCGAACGAACGAACGGTCAATCTTGATGGAATTGATCGGTAACCGTTTGAGGTAGGCGAGTGACGAATATCCTGTACCAAAATCATCAACTGCGATCTTTAAACCAAGATGGCGCAGCTCATCAAGGATGGTCGCTGCCTTCTTGATTTCCTGCATCATCGCTGTTTCCGTGACTTCAAGCACAATACGGGCGGCTGGTGTCGCCGTCTCGGCAAGGATGCGAGAAATCGTCTCTGTGATGTGGCCCTCGATCAACTGTCTTGGGGACAGATTGACCGCAATTGGCATCGGTGGAAGTGACTGTGCCTCCCACTCGGAAATCTGGCGACAGACTTCACGGAAAACCCATTCGCCAATCCTGCTGATCAGGCCGGTTTCCTCGGCAACCGGAATGAACTGCATTGGCGAAATATACCCTCGGCCCGGCTGTTTCCAACGGATCAGGGCTTCAAGGCCGCAGACCTGGTTTGTCCGCAGATCGACCTTCGGCTGGTAATGCAGTTCAAATTCATCCTTCACCAAAGCTTCGCGTAGATCATTTTCGATCACAAGGCGCGCCATGGCACTTTCATTCATGGTCTTGGTAAAGAAGTGATAGGTGCCGCCACCACTGGATTTCGCACTGTACATAGCGGTGTCAGCATTGCGCATCAGGGCCGGGAAATCCTCGCCATCAGATGGATAAAGGGCAATCCCGATAGACGGTGTAACAAACAGAACGCGTCCCTTGATGTCAAAAGCCGGCGCCAGGGCATCAAGCACGGCCTGCGACAGGATGACGGCATTCTGCGTTTCCTTAAGGTCAGGAATAATGATCAGGAATTCATCACCGCCCAATCGACCGACAATTTCCTGTCGCCCGATCACGCGTTGCAACCTGAGTGCGACGGCCTTGAGCATCAAGTCACCGACATCATGACCGAGACTGTCATTGATGACCTTGAAACGATCAAGGTCAATGAACAGGATTGCGGTGGCACCACTGCGCTCGGAAGCATTGTTTTTATGGGTATTTAGGGCTTCTGACAGGCTGCGTTCAAGCATGCTGCGGTTGGGCAGGTTGGTCAGCGTGTCATGATTGGCCATATAGACCAGTTGTTCTTCATACCGTTTTCGCACGGTGATGTCGTTCAGAACGGCAGTCATCAATGGTGTTGCGTTATCGGGGATCAGGCGCAATGCAATCAAGACATCGATTTCTTTCTGATCGGCGCGCACAATCGGCAGGGTGAAACGTTTTTCGACGGCCTCGGCGCCGGGGGCGTGTGCGGCAAGTTCTTCCAGACTGTGTTCGAGAAGCGGCACCGCACGCGGCAGCAGGAATTCATGTAATGTGCGGCCCTTCGGCGTCTCATCGCGCATCAGACCAAGGATTTCTTTGGTTGCTGCATTGCATTCGACAATACGGCCGGTCGGCGTGATGGTCAGAATACCGTCCGCAACATTTTGAACGATAGCGCTCAGGCGGCTTTCACGGTCGCGGACCTTTTGCTGGCTTTCAAGCAATCTGTCGAGTGTTGATGAAACCCGTTCGACCAGACCACGTGTTGTCTGCAGGATCATGCCAAGTTCATTGCGGGCATGGTGCGGCGGAATGTTGATGGCAGCGGAGTCGGGCTTTTCCGGATCGATTTGGCGTAATTGTGCGGCAATGCCCAGAAGCGGTTTGGTCAGTGTGATATAGAAAAAAGCAACCAGAACCAGACCCAGCAGGAGGTTGCGCACGATCCCTGATAGCAGAATGCGCGATGCACGGTTGATGAAACCCTCTGCAATCATGTCGGTATCGATCTTGACACTAAGGTGGCCGACCAGACCGTTTGGTCCGTCTGTATTCAGCGGGATTTCGTATTCCTGATTTTCCCCGAACATGATCTGGGTCAGGAATGTGCGGTTGGAATTGATTGGCTGTTCGGTCTTGCGTGCGAGAACATTTTTGAAGTTGTCGCGAAGCTCGGCCTCGTAGACTGGCTCATATTCAAACAGACCTGAAATGACGCGGGCTGCGAGTGTCTCATCCAGACCATATGCGGCCTGGGTCGCAGACTCGCGCAGCGTTGCAAGAACCTGGTTTACGGTGCGGTCAATCAGGTTCTGTTCTTCACGAAGATCCCAGACAATCTGAATGCCACTGAATAACAGGCCGATCAGCAAAGTAAGGCCGACCGCAATCCTTGCCTGTTTGACAGACAAGCGATCGCGCCATCTAAGCCGTTGTTGATCAAGGCCTTTTTCCGGCAATCCGATCCCCACAGTTTCTTCTGTTATACCCCTTGCGAAGCAGACTATGGCTTTGCGGGGGTAAAAGCAATTCTCCGCGGGGTTTAGGGGCCAAACTCATTCACATGACCGCCCCGGCAACTGACATGAGAGAAAGAGCAAGGAACGGCCCGCAGAGCGGGGCCGTTGCCCCGGTCAAGCGGTTTGACGCAGAGGCTTTCTCTCATATCAGTTGTCCTTCGGATCCCCCGGATTTGCACGGGCTATTTTGTCGTAAAACCTTGAAAGATATAGATCTTCCTGTGATTTCACTCCGCATATCCGCATAAATCCGGAGAACCGGGACGATTATGTGAGTGAGTTTGGCGCCTAAGATCTGGAAAAGTGACTGGAAATCTGTATGGTCTGCGCTGCATTGCAGCGGGCCGGGGCAATCTGTGATGGGCTTTGTGCAACGTTACGGTGCGATGCAAACAGAATACTACGCAAAAAATTAGGGTTTTATTGGAGTTGCACACAACTGCGGTGCGTGATAACCCAATTCCCGAGAGAGAAAATGGCCAAAAGCGGGTGCAGCCGCAATCTTGGCCCCGCAACCTGTACGGAGTTACACCATGACCTATGTGGTGACGGAAAACTGCATCAAGTGTAAGTATCAGGACTGCGTCGAGGTTTGCCCCGTCGATTGCTTCTATGAAGGTGAAAACTTTCTGGTGATTCACCCTGATGAATGCATCGATTGCGGTGTTTGCGAACCGGAATGCCCCGCTGAGGCGATTATTCCCGATACCGAACCGAATCTGGATAACTGGTTGGAAATCAACCGTAAATTTGCAGAAGTATGGCCAAATATCACCCGCAAGGGTGACGCGCCTGCCGATGCAGATGAATGGAATGGCAAAGCTGGCAAGACAGAAATGCTGTCCGAAGCCCCGGGAACGGGCGACTGATTTTTAGGCTAACCACCGGATATTTAACGCGAATTTTGACCCACTGGTTTACGCCAGTGGGTTTTGCGCATGGCTGCATTGAACGACCTGCCGGGAAAATTCCTGTAAACTGATGGCTTGTTGTGTTATGGTTCACAATTCGCGCTAAGGGCTCGACAGGCTCATTCCGAATTGTCGGATTTCCGTATTTGAAATTCCTGTCTGAACCGCGACTTTGCCAAAAAGCTTGGTCGCGTGCAGCTCTTTGCGTCGCTGGTTCTGTAGTGTTGCAGTTGAATGACCAGGCCTGATTAGGCCGGAAGGATGCTTGATGTCGGATAAGTTGCCGTTTGCTGTTGGCGATTACGTTGTTTACCCCGCGCATGGTGTTGGCTGTGTTGATGGCCTGGAAACCCAGGAAATTGCGGGGCAGGAATTGCGCCTTTATGTAATTACCTTTGAATCTAGCCGCATGACCCTGCGCGTGCCGGTGAACAAAGTTGGCAACTCCGGTCTGCGCAAGCTGTCCTCGAAAAAGCAGATGGATTCCGCGCTGATTACCCTTAAGGGCCGTGCGCGCGTCAAGCGCACCATGTGGTCCCGTCGTGCGCAGGAATATGAAGCAAAGATCAATTCAGGTGACCCGGTTTCGATCGCCGAAGTCGTGCGCGACCTTCACCGCAGCGCGACCCAGCCGGAACAGTCCTTCTCCGAACGTCAGATCTACGAAGCTGCTTTCGAGCGCCTCGTTGACGAACTTGCCGCGATTGAAAAAATCGACAAGGACAAGGCATCTGGCAAACTCGAAAAGCTTTTGCAGAAGGCTGCCTGATTGCGAAGGCATCTTCAGACAACTATTTATAAAAACCGGCCCGCGATATACGCTTGGGCCGGTTTTATTTTTGTTTTGGGCAGGTTACAGCGATGAGTACGGTTCTGGCGCCGATCAAGCCGGCTGAGCGAATCTGGGTCGTCGGCGCAATCAATGGTGATCACGGCGCATTATGTGCCGTTCACCAGAAACTTGCGCAACGCCTAAAAGCGGGCGACAGGCTTGTCTATCTCGGCAATTACTGGGGTGATGGCACGGCTGAAAATGTCGTTGCCTGCATCAACGAATTGCTGCTTTTCCGCCGTTTCTTCATTGCCATGGATGGTGTTGATATCAGTGACATCGCCTTCCTGCGCGGTGCAGCCGAAGAAATGCTGTCCAAGTTGCAGCAGATCCAGTTTGCCCCAAACCCGGGCGAGGTTTTTGACTGGATGCTGACTCGCGGCATCGCCGGACCGGTGCGTGCCTATGGCTTTGATCCGGTCAATGTCCAAAGAACCATGCATCAGGGCGCACATGCGATCTCGCAATGGACGTCGGGCTTTGCGGATGCCGTACGCCGCCATAGTGGCCATAACGCATTGATGTCTGATCTGAAGCACGCGGCCTATTCGACAGATGGGCGCCTGATCTTTGTTCATACCGGGCTGGATGGCTCACGGCCACTGACAGGCCAGACGGATACGTTCTGGTGGGGCGGATCAATGTTTGAAGCCATCACAGAACGGTATTACGACTGTGCGCGTATTGTGCGCGGTGCGTCCCAAGGCCAAACGGGCTTGCAGGAACGTGAATTTACCCTGTCGCTGGATGGCGGGGCAGGGCGCGGTGGTCATTTGATTGCGGTCGCCCTTGATGGCCAAGGTGCTGTCATCGAGCAGATTACAAGTAGCTAGACTTTCCGTTATTCCCTCAGGGAAGTGAGCAATCGAAAAAGAAAAAAGGCAGCATGAATATGCTGCCTTTTGTCGTGTTTGGGTTTGGATAGTTTGGCGTTCTAGTGCCGAACCACCTTGACCAGTGACCCGACCGCAGGCGGCTGGCCATCGGCAAGGCCATTGATCGTGGCAAAGACGTCTGCCGGTAACTTGTCGACCTCCATATCGTCGATAAAGGTCTGCAGGTCATATTCCGGGTTCACAGCGCGGACCTTGATGCGAAGCGGGGTGTAAACCTTCTTTTCGCGATCGGTCAGCGGGCGGAAGCTATAGGTCGTGCGACGCAGCGGCAGGTTATAGCTATCGGCCTGATCAAGTGGTGTCACAAACAGGAATTGATAGGCGGAGCTGTCATGACGGATCACGACCACGCGCAGACGCGCCGGTCCGGATCGTAGTGAAATATCCGCACTGCCGGTGGCGGCTTCCTGGCCTTCGATATCCAGCATCTCGATATTGCGAATTGCGATTTGCTTTGAGAAACCGTTTTGAAGGTAGGTATCAAGGCGCATGTCCTTTGCGCCCGGCGCGCCTTCGAAGATGATCTGCGCACCTTTGCCATCCTGGGCAATGACGGCATTGGGTTGGTTTGTCATGTTAAAGCCATCGGGCACTTCAAACCTGAAATTCAGCGGCACATGGACAAATTCCTGTCCCCGCACATAACCCTGATCCGGGCCATCTCCGTACAAAATGCCGTCAATAGCTGTCATGTAGCGCACAGTGCCAATTTCCGGATTGGCAACCGCTGTGACATTGGCGCTTTGGCGTGCCTGCTCGATACGGTCAAGGGTGCGCGGATGGGTTGCCATGAAGTCATATTGGTCAACATCGTCTGGCGAACGCCCGGCGCGTTTCGCCTGCAAACGTGAATGTGCACGCAATTTCTTGAGGAAGGATGCCATGGCCTTTGGGTCGTATCCGGCCTTGGTCATGTATCGAATGCCAAGCATGTCGGCTTCGAATTCATGCTCGCGCGAGAAGGCCTTAAGATAGGCGTTCGCCCCTTGGCCAATCAGCTCGCCGGCCCCGTTACCAATTGCGACGGCAAGTCCACCCGCAAGAAGTTGCGTCAGAACGCCGCGGCTGTAACGCTGTGCCGAGTGACGGGCAACCACATGGCCGATTTCATGGGCAACAACACCAGCCAGCTCTGCCTCGTTGGTGGCAAGGGCAGCCAGGCCACGTGTGATATAAACATACCCACCAGGCAGGGCAAAGGCGTTTACAACCGGGGAATCCAGTACTGTGAAAGTAAATTTCTCATTCGGGGTTTCCGAAACCGCAACCAGCTTTTCACCGACTTCTGTCACATAGGTCTGCAGGTCCTTTTCGGTATATTGACCACCGAATTCCTTGACCATTTTCGGATGTTCCTGCGAGCCGATCTGTTTTTCCTGCTCGGGCGACATAAACGCCGTAAAGCTGTCTTCGCCGGTCGCCCGGTTGGTCGAACATCCGGCTACGGCAGTACTCAGCGCAATCGCAGCAAGCACACCTGCAATATGTTTATGTGAACGAAAGTTCAGCCAGCCCATTGATATCTTTCCTCGTGTCCTTTGGCCGCGTAAGCTGTCACGCATTATATTTGCGAAACCAACCGGGAATTGGTAGCGCGTGTTCCTTGATCATTCAATCTTTTCGCAATCACCGATAAAGCATCAAAAATGGGGAAATTTTTGGGCTGGATCGACATTGGTGTGGCGTAAAGGCGCATTGATGCTGATTGTTGTCGTCTTTTGCGGGGCCAGTCTACCCGTGATGGCCGCGGATTGGCGCTGCGGGACTGACATCATCGCGGGTGATGCTCAAACGCTGCTTTCAACAGACCGGGGATCGGTTTGGCGTGACGTGCAGCTCAATATTGAAGCGATTGATGCATTCACCACCGCCAAGCTGCCGGACAAATCATTTCGGCTCGCAGATATCGCGTTTGTACCGGAATATGAAGACGCGGCAATGGCATGGTTAGAACTGGCAAGTGCGAACAAGGTTTCGATCACGCCGCTGGCCGAACAGCCAGACTTTCTCGGGCGAATGCCGGTTCGCATCCAAGATGAAGGTCTCGGCGACTGGCGTGCGGAACTTTTGGCTGCCGGTCTCGTGATGCTTGTTCCTGAAAGCGGGCAAGATATGTCAGAGCTGATCGGGATTGAGGACTCCGCGATCAAAAATCAGTCTGGCATATGGTCCGCCCCTGGCCCAGAGACAGCTTATTACGTGCGGGCCCATGATGCGGGGGCAGAGAATATCCCGACCGCCCGTGATGCAATTGGCAGATTTGCCGTGATTGACGGCACAATCAGAAGCATCGAACATCAGGAATGGCGCAGTTACCTTAACTTCGGATCGAACTGGCGCGAGGATTTCACCATCGCACTCGATGCCACCTTGCGCGATGCATTAGCCAACGGCGAAGACTTTCAAGACATCCTGCAGGATTGGGTTGGGCAGGAAATTCGGGTGCGTGGCGTGATTGAAAATCGCGGTGGCCCTTACATCACACTTGAAAACCCATTCTGGCTTTGCCTCGCCAAGTAGTCGCGGGCGCAATAGAGCTTGTTCTTATACCGTTGTTTATGCGACTTCTTGTACGCGCCACCACCGGCGAAAAACAGCGTCCCGTTCAATAAAGAAAAGGTCCTTCGCGTGCTCTATCCCGAAATTTCGCCCCATCAGTCGGGTTGGTTATCTCGTCAAGACGGTCACGAGATTTACTGGGAAGAAGTTGGTAACCCCGACGGGCTGCCAGTCATCTTCCTGCATGGCGGTCCGGGTGCGGGTATTTCGCCTAACAGTCGCCGCTTCTTTGATCCGGAAAAGTACCGTGTGATTTTGTTTGATCAGCGCGGAGCCGGAAAATCACGCCCGTTCGGCAGCCTTGAAAACAATACGACCGACCATCTGATTGGCGATATCGAAGCCCTGCGCAAGGAGCGCGGCATTGATCGTTGGCTGGTGTTTGGGGGCTCGTGGGGGTCGACTTTGGCGTTGGCTTACGGTCAGGCGTGCCCGGAACGTGTCACTGGGTTTGTCCTGCGCGGTATCTTCCTTGGCACGACATCCGAAATCAAATGGTTCATGGAAGGCATGGGGCGGTTCTTCCCCGAGGCAGAGCGGCGCTTCCTTGATGCTACTGGTTTCAAACATAATCCCGGTTATCAGGCATTGCTTGACCGTTATGCCGAGATTTTCTTGGGCAAGGATGGTGAAGACGCGGCCATTGATGCCGCACGCGTCTGGTCAGCCTATGAGGCAACATGCTGTACGCTTCTGCCTGATGATGGTCTGGTCGAGGACTTTGAAGGCGATCAGATCGCGTTGGCCCTGGCCAAGTTTGAGCATCATTACTTTGTTCATCGCTGTTTCTTTGAAGAAGACCAGTTGATCAAGAACGTCGGTCGCATTTCCCATGCACCGCTCGTCATTGTTCAGGGGCGCTATGACGTTGTGTGTCCGCCGGTTTCGGCCTTGACACTTCATAAGGCTTGGGATGGCTCCGAACTGGTCATCGTTGATGATGCCGGGCATGCGGCGAGCGAACCCGGGATTATCCGGGAGCTGGTGCTTGCGACCAACCGGTTTGATGGCAAGAAGTTTGTGTAAAATTAACAGACAAGCAGCATTGTGTTGTTGAGTTTGAAGCACGGTTGGGTAGTATATCGAACCGATTGATCTAGTGGGGACTTGGTTAATGAAGTTGGTTTTGGGGAAACTGCTTGCAGTTTGCGCACTGTTTGGTTTTTTGAACACCGCACAAGCACAGCAAATTCTTGGAAATGATAACGATTCTGGACTGTTTGAATTTTCGACCGGTATGGTCGACATCACGCAGGACGAAGAAGCTGCCGAATTTCGTCTGAACTACCGTGCACAGCACGCGATGTTTGATGTCACCCGCCCGATCGGTGGTGTGATGGTCACCTCCGAAGGTGCCGTTCACGGTTATGGCGGTCTGGCGGTTGACGTTCTGTGGGGGGATCATTTCGTTTCCAGCGTCTACACCTCGGTTGGTGCCTACCATCAGGGCAATGGTGAAGATCTTGGTCACTGGATCGAATTCCGTTCGGGTCTTGAGCTTGGCTTCCGCTTTGATAGCCACGAGCGCCTGAGCCTTGGTATCTCGCACATCTCGAACGCCAGCATTGGTGACGAGAACCCGGGTACAGAAATCCTGTCCCTAACCTATTCCTTCCCGATTGAGCGCCTCTTCGACTAAGGCGATCATCGATAAGGGCTTTAATCAGCCGAGGGTGATCGCATCCTCGGCTGATTTATTTTTCGGACAATGTTTTGGCCGCCAAGGCGGCAATATCTGTGCCCTCGCGGATTGATCGCCATCAGATTTACTGCTAATGGAATGCTGCCTTTTGGCAGTGCGCCCGTAGCTCAGCAGGATAGAGCACCAGATTCCTAATCTGGGGGCCACAGGTTCGAATCCTGTCGGGCGCACCATTAAACCAAAGGCCCGGAAGGATATCCCTCCGGGCCTTTGGCTTTTTTTGAGTATCAAATAGGCTGCATATTCTTCAAAGAATGACATGATCCAAGATCGATGTAACATCGCTTTGTGGATGCAAGTTTGAGCCAGCCCATTTCGGGACGCGCTGGTAAGTCATCGGGCCATCCCAATTTGCTCTGACGGACGGCACTTTATTATCCCACAGTTTCAAAACGCCCAGTTGGCAGGGACCCATGCGTAGGCTTCATCTGTCTTGAGCATGTGACCAAGTCCGGGAAACGGGAAGTGGAAGCCAAGCACCGGAATGCGGTCGGCGGCGGCCCTGTCGAAAATTCGACGACGGGAGTTGAGCGCTGTCTCCTTGTCACGGTCCGGGCCGGGAATCCAGGGTCTATCGACATTGATGACCGGGTGATAAGCAAGGTCGGCCGTCAGCAGGAGCTGTTCTTTGCCTGAGTGAACAAGGAAGGTCGCCATGCCCGGTGTGTGGCCAGCAGCGACAATCGTTGTCAGGCCGGGTAAGATCTCGTCACCGGCTTCGTAAAGCTCGATATCGCGTGAGACCGGTTCAAGGCTGCTTTTGATGTTTGCGGCGAAGCGCGTGCGGAAATCCTGCGGGACCGGCATATAGGAAAGGTCCGGATCGTTGGCGACGAAGAAATCCCAGTCCGCTTTTGGGACAAAGACCCTGGCATTGGGAAACGCCTTGCTACCATCTGCAGTACGAAGATTGCCGACATGATCTGGATGGGTGTGCGAGATGACGACCGCATCAATGTCAGCAGGCCCAAGTCCGATTGCAGCAAGGTTGTCAAAGATGCGACCACCGTTCGGTCCCATTGTTTTGCCAGCGCCTGCTTCGATCAGGATTCGTCTTCCACCGGTTTCGATCAGCAACGTGTTCATATTGAGCGTCATATGCTCGGTCGAGAGGAATGCTTGGCGCAGGACTTCCTCTAACTCCACTTCGGGGGCGTTGCTCGCATAAATGCGGGGCGGCCCACCAATAATGCCATCGCTTAATACCGTTGCCGTGATCTCGCCGACACGGAAGTGGTAGTGCCCGGTATTGCCACTTGGTGAAGCTGCGGTTTGGGCATTTGCACCGCCGAAAAAGCCCAAGCTTGGGATGAACATGCTCGATGCGCCCGCGACGGCGGACAGCATGATGGCGCGTCTGTTTAGGGTTAGGGTACTCATCTGTCTTCCCTTGTTCGGTGGGCACTCCTTTGCTTCATTCAGTAGTGTGGGTCTGCAATGATTGGCAAAAGGAAGCAATTGGAGCGCAACGTTATCCGTCAGACGAGCATGACAGAGGAAAATTGATCTGATAATATGGATAAAATTAACCAGATTGATTAGATATACTTCGCAATGAGTGCAATCCGTCTAGACAGCTTTGATGTGTTTGTCGCCATCGTTCGATGCGGTGGGTTCCGTGCGGCCGCACTCGAGCGCGGCGTATCTTCTTCGGCACTGAGCCAAACAATGAATGCTTTGGAAGAGGCGTTGGGAATTCGGTTGCTTAATCGGACAACAAGAAGTGTCTCTCCGACCGAAGCAGGGCAGCGTCTTCTTGAACGATTGGCGCCGGCATTAAGCGATATCAGGCTTGCAATTGCCGAAGTCGACGAATTGCGGGAAAGCCCGTCCGGGACGCTGCGGATCAATGCGCCTGCACCGGCTATTGATCATTTTCTGTGCCCGCTTGCTTTCGATTTCATGGATGCTTACCCGCAAGTGAAGATTGAGCTGATAAGTGATGCGGCTGTCATCGACATTGTCGAACAACGGTTTGATGCAGGTGTCAGGTTTGGGAAGCAGCTCGCTCAGGACATGATCGCACTTCCGCTTGGTCCTGCGCTTCGTTATGTGATTGTTGCTTCGCCTGATTACCTTAAAAAGCACGGTCAGCCCCGGTCGCCAAATGACCTTATAAATTATGACTGTATCAAACGCCGGTTTTCCAATGGCAGGCTTGTTAACTGGAAATTTGTCGAAGGGGATGAAGAGATAGAAATCTCACCCACGGGGCGCTTGACGGTCAGTACGGCGCATAACGAATTGCAGGCCGCCCTGGCAAGCAGGGGGCTGGCACATGTTTTCGAAGATTATGCCAGGCCGTATATACGGTCCGGTCGGCTGGTCGAAATACTCCCGGAATGGAGCCAGATCTTGCCGCATTGGTTCTTGTATTATCCGAACCGTCGTCTGCCAAGTGCGGCCATGCGTTCATTTCTGGACTATATGAAAGGCTATGACTGGCAGAAAATAAACCGAGTTTGCGCGACCACTACACGGTAAATTTACAGAACAGGTTTGGCTCAGACCGCATCCGTTGGCGGGTTTTCTTTGAACCATTCAACGATCTTGGGCATATTTTCTTCAAAGGTGCCGGGCGCATAGATATTCAGCACACCCGCCTTTTCTGTGCTGCGATTTTCGAAATTGTGCTGAATACCGGCGGGGACGTATATGAAGCTGCCTTTTTCTGCTTCCTGCCAGTTCTTACCGATCAGAAAGCTCCTTGTGCCCTCAAGCACATAGAAAATCTCGTTCCCGTCATCATGAGAATGCGCGCCGATGCCTTTGGTGTTTGGCTCCATCCACCATTCAGAAATGGAATACTGATTGGCTGTTTCCTGACCATCGGCTTTAAAGACGGCTTTAATTCGACCCATGTCGTAGCTGCGGCCCTTGCCCTGTTTAAGGAAAATGGCCTGCTGAGTATCACGATCTGACATTGTTTTCGGTCCCTGATGTGCGCAGTGTCTTTGAATAATTTTGGCGCCATCATAGGTTGATTTTGCGAATGCAGAAAGATGCTCAATGATTTTGCGTCTTCAATCCGCAATGCTTGAAAAACAACCGCTTCTTTCTCATATCAGTAGAAAGGGGGCTTGGTTGCGATCCACTCCGTTTGGCTCCCGATAAAACCGATCTGGGAGGATCACATGACGAACTGGATCAGGCTTCCAAATAGCGAAGGTCAATGTGTTGCGCGCCCCGAAGGACAAGTTGACCAAAAAACATATCAGCGCGAAGTCGGGCGTGCCGGTTTCACGGGGCCTTCCGCGCAAATCTATCATCGCCACCCGCCGGCCGGCTGGGCGACATTTGAAGGTCCGTTGCGACCACGCGCGTTTTCCCTTGGCAAGCTCTCACCGGGCCCGGCCTGTCCATTGCAGGCCCGTCGGGTGCTTCATAACGATCATATGGAAGTTCGTTACTGGAAAACCGATAGCAAAATGCATGCGCTTGCCCGTAATGCGGATGGCGATACGCTGATCTTTGTTCACAATGGGTCCGGGGCGCTTTTTTGCGATTACGGTCATCTGAGCTATCGCGACGGGGACTATATCCTTTTGCCGCGCGGCACTGCCTGGCGGATCGAGCCATCTGAACTTTCGGAATTCATGATGATCGAGGCAACGGCAGATGCCTTTAAGCTGCCGGATGCGTCATCGGATGGCGCGCGCGCGGTAGATCCGATGTTGTTCACCTTTCCCAGAATTGACGATGCCTTCATTGCCCAGCAAGACGACGCATTCTGGGAAATCCACATCAAGCGCCGCGGGCAGGTTTCGACCCTGACCTATCCGTTCAATCCGCTGGATGCGGTTGGTTGGGAAGGCGATCTTTGTGTGGTGAAGCTCAATTGGCGCGATCTTGCAAAACACCGGTCCAACGGTCAGAGAACGCCACCTGCAGCGTCGTGCACCTTTGTCACAGAGACCTTTGCAATCAGTACATTCATTCCCAAGGTGGGAGAGGGTGAGTCCGGTATCATGCGCGTGCCGTTCTATCATTCGAACGAAGATGCAGATGAGTTCATCTTTTATCACCGGGGCGAGTTCTTCAGTCGTGGCGAAATAAGGGCCGGAATGGCAACATTCCATCCAAGCGGTTTCCCGCACGGACCGCATCCAAGCGCCTATCAGACAAAGATGGTCAAGGCACCTGTGGAAACTGAAGAAGTGGCTATCATGATCGACAGTCGGGCATTCCTGACGGTTGACGAATCCATTCCGGATGGTGCGGAATGGAAGGCGTATGTGAAAACATGGGAAAAAGCGCAAGAGACACTATAAGGACTTGCTGACATTCGGTGAAAAATGGCAATTTGGCGCCGCCAGTTGATGGTGGTAATTTCGGGGAAGGTTGTTAATGTAATTACCACCTTGTCGGGGTAGTCTGAGTTGTCCCGAGAGTTTCTGGCCAAAATGACAAAATGTTCATTACGTACTGCTTTCTTACGCCGGGAATCCTGCCCTTAAATGGGCGTCAGGGTGACCACCAGACATTAGCGCCGATACCGCTTAGCCAAAGCCAAGAATGAATAAACAGAAGATTGTAAATTCCGTCAGCCACAAGTCTCCTGAACCGCATGAGGTGCCGGACGATCCTTTGTCGTGCTTGCCGCAAACATTCGCTTCGCGCGGTGTCAGGACTCCCTTTACGACCAAAACCCTGCGTTACGCGCGCGTTTCCATTGGCAAGGCCGGACGGAAAATGATCATGTTGCCCGGTCTGTCTGGCGGACTTGGGACCTATGAGTTGCCGCTCGATACATTGCGCGAAGTGTTCGATCTTTCGGTTCATGATCGCATGCTTTACGACCGCCTTATCGAGTTGGAGGATGTCCGTCCGCAGACGGTTCTGGAGTATAGTCGCGACGTTGGCAGCACCGGTGTTGGCGGGGTGGAACTGGCGCGCACCTGCACGCGGCGCAACTGGACCGAAAAAGCATCACGCGAACTTGGCCAGATGGCGGTTCTGCATCAGGCCTTGCGCCAACTTGGTGGTGATGCTGTCAAGGACATGAAGCGCGAGGAATTGATGACCACCGATGGTCAAATTCGCGCTCGCCGGGCGCTGAACCGCTTTGCGTCCGAGCACAAGGTCGCCAATGACACCATCATTGATAGCCTCGGCGAATGGAGCAAGATGATTGCCCCGGTGGGTCTGGACCTTGAGGGATGTCAGGGGCAGCTTCGCGTTCTGGCCAACGGGCTCAAGAAGTTCGCCCAGGATATCGAGGAATGGTCAAATTCCGAACAGTCCGACTTCCGCTTTATGGCCGGACGTATTGTCAGTGCGACCCGTTCGACAAGTAATCATGCCTTGAAGCGCATCGCGGAAGTTGATAGCTGGAACAGTGAACTTGGCAAGGTTCTGACGGATTGGGAAACTGCCAAAAAGGCTATTGGTGAAACGATTGAGTATCTCTGGTGGCTGCTTGATGGTTGGCAGGAACTGATTGATGTCTGGGATAGGCGGTCTCTGACGGATCGCGCAAAACAGCGCGAAACTGTTGAGGAAGTCGCAAGTTTTGCACCGGTCTTGCCGCTTTCAGAGATTGAGCAGTCCGAACAGCAGTTCTGGGCTGATGTACGGGTTAATCAGATGCTTTGGGCTGGTGAATTGCGTAAGCTGGGCAGTGGTGAAATTGACGCCGATATGATGGATCGTCTCGAACGCTTCAGGAGACAGTCGGCATGAAGATTGAAGACGCCGGAAAGCTTGGCGTTTCGCAACTTGGTAAACTGTTCGAATCGCTCAGCAGTAATGAAATTGCCCGCTTCACGCGCGCGATCGAAAGTGATCGTGCCGATCCCAAATTGCCATTGCCCCATGAAGCCATTCTTCAAATCCTGCGCCCGCGTCTGGCATCGCTCAAACCGGAACGCTATCCGACACCGATGCGTCAGTTCTGCGATCCGTTTGAAGATCTGCTGACCTCTGGCGAGCCCAATGAAAAAAGCATCCGCATCAGCCGGTCATCACTGATGCCAATCTGGAATGTCGTGGTGGAATCCGGCGGTCCTGAGTTTCAGCAGGCGATGCAGGACATCGACAAGGCTGCTGCGACCCGCGACACTGCAAAACTTGCCATCGCAGAGCGCAAGCTTTGGCAGATCGGGGCGCGTACGATTGAGGATCAACTTGAAAATTCTCATACCGGCGTAAAGCAAGAACGTGCATTGGCAACCCGGCTTGGCTCGCGCATTCATCTTACGGCCTTTGCCGAAGTCGGCAAGATCTTGCGGGTCGGCGACGAAATTGCGCAATTGCGTGAACGCTTTCCGTCGGCGCCGATCAGGGTGCTCGATGCAAGCGACGTGAAATGGCTGCGTGACCTGTTCATGTCGATCTCAAAGGAGAAGCCCGGGCTTGAGCCGATGTTCCTGCTCGCCGTTCTGGCGCGCCTTTTGCGGCCGAGCGAGTTGTTCAAGCTTATTCGTGTGCTGTCGACCAAGTCTGATGACCGCACGATCGAGAAAACCAACCTGGCTGAAACCGGTGATCTGATCATTGACCTGTTGGCCGAGACGGTAACCGAGATTGAACAAGGTGTCGGTACCGGCAAGGACGAAGCCCACATCCTGTCATTGGCCCGCTGGTATGCTTCGGAATTTGTCCGTATCACGCGCGAGTTTAAAATCCGCAAGGATGGCCGTTGGGGTGAAAAGCTGCTTGAAACCCGTCGTCGGGTATCGCGCGCGCTTGCCGATACGATGTTTGGCGCAACGCCGGAACGCGTGATTGATGCCTTGCCAAAGCTTGAAGCGGCTCAAGGTCCGGGGTCGGGGCGTGGTGCACTTGCCCGTCCGATCTTCTCGCAGGAATTCGATGACGAGAAAGTCCTGGCCGCTGAAAAATCGGCTGAGGCAATTGCCGAAACCGCCCGCATTTCCGATGTGCTCGCAGCCCAAAGTTCGGCCGCCAAAGCGGTGGTGGAGCTTAAGAAAAAGCTCAATCAGATCGGTCGTGCCGGTGTGGACAGCATGCGTCGACTGACACCCGAAGAAGTTCCGAACGCGCAGCGAAACCTGATGGCCACGGTGCGGCTACTTGAGATTGTCGATGGTCCGGAAGATGCCGATGTGCTGCGCCGCCGCGGGATGAATGCACTGCGTGCATTAACAGCCGATCAAAAGGCAAGCTGATCAAACCAGTTTGCCCTACGTGGCGATTCCACGCGCAAGTTTCTTTACCGTCTCAAGTTGATCAAGCCAGTTCATAAAGGCCCGGATCTTGGGCAGGCGTGCGCGGCTTTTCGGGCAACAGGCATAATAGTGAAACGGACTGGCCTTGGGTTGGCCGAACGGGGCGATGATCCTGCCGGTTGCCAGTTCATCGGTGATTGCAAAGGTCGGCAATAGTGCCACGCCAAGTCCGGCAACGGCGGCCTGCATGGCCATGGTGAAATGCTCAAACTTCGGTCCGTTTTCACCGTCAATATCACTAAGCCCACTTGCTGCAAGCCAATCGGCCCAACCGCGCGGCCGGGTTGCGATATGCAGCAACGGAAAGTTTCGCAAGTCCTCTGGCTGTGGCGTGCGTCCCAGATTGGTAACCAGTTGCGGGCTGCAAATCGGGACCATTTCCTCGCCATGCAAGATGTGGGCATCAAGTTCCGACCAGTTTCCTTCACCAAACAGAACCGCGATATCAATCTGTTCGCGATCAAAATCGGGCATGCCGATCCGCGAAATGAAATTGATCGCAATGTCGGGATATTTGGACCGGAAGTCAGGCAATAACGGAATAAGGCAGCGCGAACCGAATGTCGGCGGCGCGGCAACCGTCAAAACCCCGCTTTCCGATCCGCCCGACAAAAGGGTCAAGGTCGCACTTTCAAGCTGATCAAGCGCCGGGCGAATGGATTGCAAATAGCTTTCGCCTTCGGGGGTCAGCGACAGACGTTGCTTTTCCCGGGCAAACAGCTTGCAGCCAAGCCAGTTTTCAAGCCCCTGAATTTGTCGGCTGACCGCACTTTGGGTCAGATACAATTCTTCAGCCGCGCGTGATGCGCTGCCAAAACGGGCCGTTTGTTCAAAGCAACTCAATGCCTTGAGGCTGGGAATGCGGCGGCTCATCTGTCAACTATCCCGCTATTTGTTCTTGTTTTGTTTCATATGAAACGTTTTAGATTATGAGTTTTTCGCATAATCTATGTCGCTTTTATCATTTGCAACTTGCGCTGCCAATTCCTAGCTTTAACCCATAAGCAACTAAGCTTTTCAGGGGTAGCGTCATCTCGCCCTTCTATGGCGCTGCCCCTGCTTTCTGTAGAAAAACTCATAAAAGGACCAGGCGAATGGCAAGCCGCGCACCGTTTCATTGGGAAGATCCGCTCCTGCTTGAAGAGCAGTTGAGCGAAGACGAACGCATGATCCGCGATGCGGCCCGTGCATATTGTCAGGAAAACCTTCAGACCCGCGTTCTTGAAGCCAACCGGCATGAGATTTTCCATCGTGAAATCATGACCGAGATGGGTGAACTTGGCTTGCTGGGCCCGACCATCCCCGAGGAATATGGCGGACCGGGTGTCAACCACGTGGCCTATGGGCTGGTGGCCCGCGAAGTTGAACGCGTTGACTCCGGTTATCGCTCGGCAATGTCGGTGCAGAGCTCGCTCGTGATGCATCCGATTTATGCCTATGGCAGCGAAGAACAGCGCAAGAAATACCTTCCGAAACTGGCAACCGGTGAATGGGTTGGTTGCTTTGGCCTGACCGAGCCGGATCACGGTTCCGATCCGGGCGGTATGAAAACCCGTGCACGCAAGGCTGATGGTGGCTTTACCCTGTCGGGTGCCAAAATGTGGATCACCAACAGCCCGATTGCCGATGTCTTTGTTGTTTGGGGCAAGGATGACGATAGCGTTATCCGTGGCTTCATCCTTGAAAAAGGCATGAAAGGTCTGTCGGCACCGAAGATCGAAGGCAAATTTTCGCTGCGTGCGTCGATCACCGGCGAAATCGTCATGGACAATGTGTTTGTGCCCGAAGAAAACATGCTGCCGAACGTCAAGGGCCTTGGTGGTCCGTTTGGCTGCCTGAACAAGGCACGTTATGGCATTGCATGGGGTGCGATGGGGGCGGCTGAGTTCTGCTGGCATGCCGCACGTCAGTACACCATGGATCGCAAACAGTTCGGGCGTCCGCTTGCGGCCAACCAGTTGATCCAGTTGAAACTGGCCAACATGCAGACCGAAATCACCCTTGGCCTGCAGGGCGCGCTTCAGGTTGGCCGTCTGCTTGACGAAGGCAAAGGAGCACCGGAAGCCATTTCGCTGATGAAGCGTAATAACTGTGGCAAGGCGCTTGATATTGCCCGTGTTGCCCGTGACATGCATGGCGGTAACGGTATCGCCGATGAATACCATGTCATTCGTCACGCGATGAACCTTGAAGCGGTCAATACCTATGAAGGTACCCACGATGTGCACGCCCTGATCCTTGGGCGGGCGCAGACCGGAATCCAGGCCTTCACTGCTGAGGCTTGATCCCAAAAGTTTGATCGGGCGGCGGCAGAAATGTTGTCGCCCGATTTGATTCTACCTGCTTTTTTAAAAGTCGATATTTCGGGATATTCAGATGACTGGCGCACTTTCCGGGCTTCGTGTTCTTGACCTTTCGCGTGTACTGGCCGGGCCGTGGGCCAGCCAGACCCTTGCCGATATGGGGGCCGAGGTCATCAAGATCGAACGTCCGGGTGCCGGTGATGATACCCGTGGCTGGGGGCCGCCCTTTGCCAAGGATGCCAGTGGCAATGACACGACCGAAGCCGCCTATTACCTGACAGCCAATCGCGGCAAGAAATCACTGACCATCGATATCACCAAACCCGAAGGCCAGGAGATCGTGCGCAATCTTGCGGCCGAAAGTGACGTGGTTCTGGAAAACTTCAAGGTTGGTGGCCTTGCCAAATACGGCCTTGATTATGCGACCCTTTCCAAGGTGAACCCCAACCTGGTTTATTGTTCGATAACAGGCTTTGGACAAGACGGCCCGTATAAGGACCGGCCGGGCTATGATTTCATGATTCAGGGTATGGGCGGGCTTATGAGCATCACCGGTGCGCCCGATAGTGCACCGGGTGGTCAGCCGATGAAGGTTGGTGTTGCAGTTGCCGATATCTTTACCGGCCTCTATGCGACTATTGGCATTCTGGCGGCCTTGCGTCACCGCGATGCAACCGGCGAGGGGCAGTATATTGATCTGGCCCTTCTCGATGTGCAAACAGCGGTTCTTGCCAATCAGGCGATGAACTACCTTGCGACCGGCAACGCACCGGGCCGCCTTGGCAATGCCCATCCCAATATTGTGCCTTACGAAGCCTTTCCGACGGCGGATGGCTATCTGATCCTGGCGGTTGGCAATGACAGCCAGTTCAAAAGCTTCTGCGCGGTTGCGGGGCTGGATGCCTTGCCGCTTGATGAACGTTACGCCACCAACCGCAACCGTGTGGCCAATCGTACCGAACTGGTGCCGCTAATCCGTCAGGCCATGGTTGCCAAAACCACCGACGCATGGATTGATGCGCTTGAAAAGGCCAATGTGCCGTGCGGTCCGATCAATACCCTTGATCGCGTATTTGAAAACCCGCAAGTTCAGCATCGCGGTATGGTCAAGCAGCTTGCCCATCCGACGGCCGGAACAGTTCCGACCGTTGCCAATCCGATAAAGTTCTCCAAAACACCGATCACGGATGAAAAAGCCCCGCCGATGCTGGGGCAACACAGCGATGAAATCTTGCGCAAGGTGGCTGACCTTAGCGACGACCAGATTGCCAAGCTGCGTGACGCCGGCATTGTCTGATCTGACGGCGATTTCCGTGTATTTGGTGTCCTCTGATTGTCTTTCTGCCAAAGAAGTCCTCGTTTTGCGTGAATAGTGTGCTGCACATTATTTTGTAAAGTGTCTATATGACGCAATCAGAACCAGTTTGGATGCCATTTTAAGGCGGATATTGCGGAACTTCTGTAAATATCGACGCTTTCTTGACCACCGGATTGCAAGTCTCTGTAGATTTTATATCATTTTACAAAATACAAATTCGGGGAAGTGCATGTCAGAAGTAGTCATTTCGGCAAAGTCTGTTGGAAAAACATTTGGGTCGGGTGTCGATAAAGTCACGGCACTGGACGACGTATCTGTCGATATCTTTCAGAATGAGTTTTTCACCATGTTGGGTCCTTCGGGATGTGGCAAAACGACTTTGCTGCGTCTGATCGGCGGGTTTGAACAGGCGACTTCGGGGCAAATTTTGCTTGAAGGGAAGGCGCTAAATGACCTTCCGCCTTACAAGCGGCCCATCAACACGGTGTTTCAGTCCTATGCACTTTTCCCGCATTTGACGGTCAGACAGAACATTACCTTTGGCCTTGAAATGCAGGGGATTGCGCGCAAGCAGGCTGATGATCGTGCTGAAGAGATGCTTGAACTTGTCCGTCTGGCGCAATACGGGGACCGCGTGCCAAGCCAGCTTTCCGGTGGCCAGCAGCAACGTATTGCGCTGGCCCGTGCGCTGGCACCCGCGCCAAAGGTGTTGCTGCTGGATGAGCCACTTTCGGCACTTGATCTGAAACTGCGCAAGGAAATGCAGGTCGAACTCAAACGCCTGCAGACAGAAACCGGGATTACCTTTGTTTTTGTCACCCATGACCAGGAAGAGGCCCTTGCGATGTCAGATCGCATTGCGGTGATGAAGTCGGGCGAAATTCTTCAGGTCGGTGCACCCCGTGAAATCTATGAAGCCCCGACCCACCGCTTTGTTGCCGACTTCATTGGCGACAGTAATTTCCTTGTGGGTAATCTTGTCGATGATGGTGCTGGCAAACATGCCATTAAGCTTGGTGGTGGTCAGGTCATTGAACTGACACAGGAAGTTTCCGGTCAACGAAGTGGCGAGGTCACTGTTTCTGTACGCCCGGAACGCCTTGGGCTGGTTGCTGAAAGTAAGGCCAACGCAAATCATCTTGTTGGTACCGTTTCCACCGTCATCTATTTCGGCACGGATACGACCTATCAGATTGATCTGGGTAATGACGCCTTGTTGACAGTCCGGATGCAAAACGGATCGGGTGCGAAGGCTGATTTCGCCCAAGGCGAGCGTGTCGGTATCACCATGTCCCCTGACTCCATTCGGGTACTGGCGGATTGATCATGGGTAATATCATACGATCCAAACGATTTTGGCTGGTCGCACCTGCGGTGGTCTATATCGGCTTTTTCATGGCCGTGCCGCTGTTGCAGATGGCCTATGTTTCGATGTTGGAACGTGGCGATTATGGCGGGGTGAACTGGGGCGTATTCTCGATGGATGCCTATATCAGTTTCATCTTTGAACGCGATCTGATGGACAATCTGGTGGTCAATACTGATTACCTTCAGATCTTTGCCCGTTCCTTTGGCCTGTCGGCGATGACGACGGTCTTTGCCCTTTTGCTGGGTTTCCCGACCGCGTTTTACATTTCAACCCAACCGCAAAGCCGTCGCAACTTCCTGATCTTTCTGGTGACCATTCCGTTCTGGACCAACATTCTGGTGCGGAACTATGCCTGGATGCTGTTGCTGCGCAATGGCGGGTTGATTGATGGTGCGCTGAATTGGATGGGCATTGAAACCGGCGGGCTTGATGTCCTTTATACGCCCTACGCAGTTTCCATCGGTCTGACTTATACCTATCTGCCATTCATGGTTTTGCCGATCTATGCCAGCCTTGAAAAGCTTGACCATCGGCTGGTCGAGGCGGCCTTTGATCTGGGTGCTGACAAACGTCGCGCCATGACCCGGGTGATCTTGCCACTTGCGGCACCGGGCATTGCCGCGGGCTGCATTCTGGTCTTCATTCCATGTCTTGGCGCCTATGTGACCCCGGAACTTCTGGGTGGCGGCAAGTTCATGATGATTGCCAACCTGATCGGCAGCCAGTTTGGTGCGGCACGTAACTGGCCGCTTGGTGCCGGGCTTGGCTTTGTGCTTCTGGCGCTCGTCCTGATCTCGATGATGGTATATTCGTTCAAGTTCAAATCATTGCCGGAGGAAAGCCGATGAAAGTCGATGCTTCCAACCCGCTGTGGCGTTTTCGCGGGATCACCTCGACGGCAATGTTTTTCTTTGCCTATCTGTATTTGCCGATTGTTGTTTTGATTGCGCTTTCGTTTAACGAAAACCGTCTGGCGACGATCTGGACCGGCTTTACAATGGACTGGTATGTCACAGCCCTTTCCAACGATGACATGCTGCGTGCAGCCCAGAACTCCATCGTTATTGCGGTGTCGGCAACCGTGCTTGCCACCATTGCCGCCACCCTTGCTGCAATGGGGATGTCACGCGGCCGGTTTAAGGGTGAGTCCGGCGTTTCGGCGATGCTGGTTCTGCCGTTGCTGGTGCCCGAAATCGTCACGGCGATTGCGACCCTTCTGTTCTTTGTCGCATTGGGGATCAAGCTTGGGCTTCTGACCGTGATCATTGCCCATACGGTGTTTTGCATTCCGTTTGCCTATCTGCCGATCCGCGCACGGTTGGAGGGCATGGACCCGGCACTGGTTGAGGCGGCAAATGATTTGTATGCCAATGAATGGAAAGCCTTCCGGCGCGTAACCCTGCCGTTGCTTTGGCCAGGGATTTTGTCGGGTGCGATGTTGTCCTTCATCATCTCGCTTGATGACTTTGTCATTTCCTATTTTGTTGGAGGTGCAGGGGCGACGACCTTGCCGATCTATATTTTCGGGATGATCCGGATCGGGATCACGCCCGAGGTCAATGCTGTCTCTGCGATGATGCTGATTGTCTCAATCTTGTTTGTCAGCATCTCGTTCCTGATTGATCGTATTCGATATTGATCTCTGAAATTCAAAACGGGATTGCCGGTTCCCGGACGGGCCGACCATCCGAATAACAAAACAACCCACCGTCCTTATTTGGGAGTCTCACGATGAAACTACGTTCTGTGCTTCTGGGAGCATCCGCGATCGCCTTGTTGTCGGTCGGTTCGGCAAAGGCGGATGGCGAACTGTTTTTCTATAACTGGTCGAACTATTTTCCGCCGGAACTGATGGAAAAGTTCGAGGCTGAAACCGGCATCAAGGTCACCCTTGATGTGTATGATTCCAACGAAACCATGCTGGCAAAGCTCCAGGCCGGTGCGTCGGGCTATGACATTGCTGTCGCATCCGACTACATGGTTGACGTGATGATCAAGGAAGGCCTGGCAACCAAGTTCGATGCCAAAAGCCTCGAAAACTTTGACAACGTTGCCAAGCCGCACGACACCATGAAATACGATCCGGAGCGTGAATACTCCGTGACATACCTCTGGGGAACCACCGGCTTTACCTATGATGCGGCCGCTGTTGATGGCGAGCTTGAAAACAGCTGGAAAGAGTTTTTTGAGCCGCGTGAAGAATTCCGCGGCAAGATTGGTGCGCTGAATGACGAAGTCGAAATGTTCAATGCTGCATCCTACTATGCGGGCGTTGAAAAATGCACCGAGGACCCGGCCGAAGCGCAGAAGGTCCTTGATGTTCTGACGAAACAGAAACCCTACATCGCTGTTTACAGCTCTGAGGGCACCATCGACCGCATGTCGGCCCGCGAAGTTCAGATGCATATGCAGTGGAACGGTGCAGCCCACCGGACCAAGGAAAGCATCCCGGAAGCGGTATTTGTCTATCCGAAGGAAGGCCTGACCTACTGGGCTGACCACTTCGTCATTCCGGATGGCGCGCCAAACCTTGAAAACGCCAAAACCTTCATCAACTGGATGATGCAGCCGGAAAATGCGGCCGAGGCATCGAATTATGCCGGTTACATGAACTCGATCAAGGGCTCTGGCGAATTCATGGATCCGGCCCTCACCGCCGATCCGGCCGTGAACATGCCGGAAGAATACGCAGACCTTCTGATCCCATCGCAGAATTGCTCGGTCAAGGCGCGTGATCTTCGTAACCGTGTCTGGACCAAACTTAAAAACTAACTCTGGTTCCATTCGCGATTTATCTGATCCGGCTGTCATTTGATGGCCGGATCATGCCGCTTTTAGCTAAACGCCCCTCTGAATATCAGGAACGCTGATCATGACGTCACCGGCATCCTTCCCCGAATATGTAACGCTGGCCCTTTGGGCGACGAACCTTGGCCGACCCGTTAAAGACATGGCGGGTTGGGCCGATCACGTTAATGCCCAGATGGCCGAGGCCGCCAAACAAGGTGCCAAGATCTTCGTTCTGCCGGAATATGCCAGCGAACAATGGCTGGCCTTCAAACCCGAAGGTCTGCAAACCGGTCAGGAAATTGACTGGATGGCCGACCTTGCACCGGAGGCGCGCAAATACGCAGCCGGTCTTGCCAAAAAGCATGACATGCTTCTGGTTGCCGGCAGCATGCCCTGGCACATTGATCCCGAAAATCCGGATGCCGGGCAAACCAACAGTGCGATGATCTTCACCCCCGAAGGGGATGCGATCATTCAGGACAAGCTTTCCCTGACCCCGGGGGAACAAGAACCGGAAAACTGGAACCTGACACCGGGCAAGGCATTCAATGTGATCAAATGGCGCGGGCTCAATGTTGCGGTGCTGATTTGTCTGGATATCGAAATGCCGGCTTTGTCGTGCCTGCTTGCACCGCTTGATATTGATCTGTTGCTGGTGCCATCCATGACCCTGACACCATCGGGCTATAACCGGGTGTTTGGCTGCGCAAAGGCGCGTGCGGTTGAGCTTATGACCGTGGTTGCGGCCTGCGGCACGACGGGTGCTGCGGTCAACACCACCAACAACCCGACCAATTATTCGGGCTGTTCGGTCTATACCCCTTGCGAACCGGAGTTGGGTCATATCGGCCGTTTTGCCGAGACCGAGCCGACCTTTGATGATGGTGCGGATGGTGAACTTCTGATTGCCAAGGACGTGCCGATTGGTCTGATCCGTAACCTGCGGCATGGCGGTGCCGAAGTCTGGCCGGGAGGCTGGAATGCGGTCCATGTTTCGGTCATTAAGAGCGGCTGAAGTTATAGTGTTAGCACAGCCTTTAAGAGCTCTTGTGTAGATGTCGATGATTAAGGTATCAAAGTTATTTGTGGCTGTATTGACGTCCGTAAATAGGCGCGATGCACTAAGCGGATAGGTTGCCAAACTGCTCATCAGTGGCATGGTATTCTTATATGCGCTAGGATTCATATGTTCATAGATGCAAGTTCCAATTTGGTTTGGATCTTATCTTTTGCATCTTTAGCTGCCTTAATTGGGGCAAAAGAGAGCGCCGCAGTTGAGAGCAAGGATATTGCCAATCCCAATATTCCTCCAATTAGCCCAA
Organism: Thalassospira profundimaris WP0211; assembly: GCF_000300275.1. GTDB lineage: Bacteria > Pseudomonadota > Alphaproteobacteria > Rhodospirillales > Thalassospiraceae > Thalassospira > Thalassospira profundimaris. Next base: position 158,578 of record NZ_AMRN01000002.1, read on the forward strand.
AAAAGTAAGAGCCGATAAATACAATTAATGGCACTCCCACAATTGATTGCGCGCCGATGAATGCCCAAGTTCCTATATTTTTTGATGGAGGGGAGTTTTTATAGTGTATTGAAATAATTTGGCTATCTTCGTCGTTTATTACAGAGGCAGTAAAATAAAATTTTACTCCTGCGTGTTTCATTTCACCATGAATTTGTTTTTCATCATATTCTTTTATATCCATTTTAGGTGAATGATGTGACTCTGTAAGAATTTTTTTTAATTCAATCAAGCTTATATTGCCTTTATTCTTTATTTTTTCTTTTACAATATACACATCCTCTTTCGAGGATTTGTTTGTTGTGTATAGTGCAATGCCAAACAAGATCGTGCTAACGAACAAGGATATTGGTACTAACAACATAAAATAACTCTCCTTCTCCGGAATGTTTTTTAACTTTAGGTTGTGTCTTATTTCAAGTCAATCTCCTAGCTTGATGCCTTCATAGCGGATTAGGTAGATAAGCTCTCTTTCTGAATGTCGCGAAAATGAAAATTGCAATAATGGGTGCAGGGGCAGTTGGATGTTACTATGGGGCGATGCTGGCCCGTGCAGGGCATGATGTGACCCTGATCGGGCGTCCCAACCATGTTGAGGCCATGAATCGTGATGGCTTGTTGCTCGATTTCGGGTCGTCACAGGAATATGTCTCTGTTACTGGCGATACCGATGCTGCGGGCGTCGCCGGGGCCGAAATGATCCTGTTTTGCGTTAAATCCACCGACACGGTGGAGGCCGGTGAACAGATCAAGCCGTTCATCTCTGCCAACACAATTGTGCTAAGCCTGCAAAACGGTGTGGATAACGCCGAAAGGCTTGGTGTGGTCCTTGAGCAACCGGTTATTCCGGTGGTTGTCTATGTCGCGACCAGCATGGGTGGCCCCGGCCACGTGAAGCATCACGGACGCGGTGAACTTGTCATCGGACCATCTGCACAAAGTCAGACCGTGGTCGATACCCTTGTTCCGGCGAAAATACCGGTCGAGGTATCGGACAACGCAGAAGGTGCCTTGTGGGCAAAAATGATCCTGAACTGTGCCTATAACGCGTTGTCAGCCATTACCCAACGGCCCTATGGCGAAGTTGTCGAGGGCGTTGGCGTTTGGGATGTGATGCGCAATGCGGTGGACGAATGTTTGGCAGTTGCCAAGGGATGCGGTGTAACTGTGCCCGGCGACGTCTGGGGTGCGATTGAAAAGATCGCGGACACCATGCCGGGTCAGTATTCCTCAACCGCACAGGATCTGGCACGTGGCAAAGCAAGCGAGATTGATTTTCTGAACGGTTATATTGTGCGTAAGGGCACTGAGCTTGGCATTGCAACCCCGACCAACCTTGCTCTGCACGCGATAACCAAGCTTCAGGAAACCAAACAGGCCTGATCAATCGCCAAGGGGGCGCGGCGGCAAAGTTATTCTGCCGCCGATTTTACGGGTTCTGAAGTGCGGCCAAATTTGCGCGCGATGGCAGCAACGATCTGGTCGTTAAACATCACCAGTGCCGCGGCCATGACAATCAGCACACCACCCATCAGGCTGATCGGTGCGGGCAGGACGCCAAATACCACAAGATCCAGAATGATCGCCCAGATCATCGCGGTATATTCAAAGGCCGACAGGGTCGATGCCGGGGCACGGGCCAGTGCCTCGGTCATGGCGATATGGGCAAGCCCGCCAGTCAGCCCGGCGCCAATCAGGAAAACGATATTGTTGACCGAAAGCGGCGCCCAGCCAAACGGGATGGTCAAAAGTCCGCCGATGGAACAGATCACGGCAAAGTAAAAGGCAATCGTGCCCGAAGGTTCTGTCGTGGTCAGCGACTTGATCTGTACCTTGGCAAAGGCAGTGGTGACAGCAAAGGCCACTCCGGCGCCGATCCCGATCAGGGTGTTATGATCAAGCCCCGGTGTGGACAGCATCGGCCATAGCATCAGGAACACCCCGGCAAATCCGCCGACGGTCGCGCCAATGACAAGCCAGCCGGGATTTTCCCGAAGCGTGATGATCGCAACAGGAATAAGAATAAGCGGGGCGAGGAAGCCAAGGGCCGTGGCCAGTGCCAGCGGCAGATAGGCCAGTGATACAAAAGCCAGAAACATTGAAATGCAGCCATATGTGCTGCGTTTCAAATGCCCAAAAGGACGCTTGGTCCGCAGTGCCTTGGGGAACTGATTGCGCCACATCAGATAAAGCACAATCGGGATCAGGGCGACACTGCTGCGCCAAAAGACGATCTGGCCTGTCGGTGCCTCAAAGGATGCAAGCCGGACAAACAGGTTCATAACCCCGAACAACCCGGTCGCGGCAAGGCGTAACCCAATTCCAGACCAGAAACTGTTCATTGCGATCTTCCTGAATGGTGGCGGATGCCATCGGCATCTGTTTTCAGGGATATCGCAAGTTGGCGTCAGGTAATACTGACAAAATTTCATGCCAGAAATGCGGGTAATCCGACAAAGGTCAAACGTCAGAAGACCTTTTTAAAGGGAGTGCAGCCACTTTTCATAGCGCGTATCACGACCTTCACCATCCGCCCCATTTGAATTTTTTAGAGCGGTCTGTTGATTGCGCCTGAAATCACCCGGCGTCATGTCAAATGTCTCTCGAAATGCCCGGATAAAGGACGTGTCACTGGAAAAACCGCATTCCAACGCAACATCGTAAAGAGAGCGGGGACGCTTCGTTGTTGTGCTTAGCAATTGCTTGGCACGACGCAGGCGAAGATCGCGTGTATAGCGATAAACACCGCCATGCTCTTCAAGCAACTGATACAGCTTGGAACGGGAAATCCCCAACTCTCTTGCCGCACGCTCCGGGGTAAGGTCAGGGCGCGAAAAATTCTCCCGGAAATAGCGACGGATCATCGTCATGACTTCAATGTTCTGGCGTTTGTTGGTCGTGTCGCTTGTCTCGCCATAGGCGGAATTCAGGCAGGCGGCGAGCATGTCGGCAAAGCTGTTTTCAAGAACATGAGCATGCTCTGTCTTGAGCGCGGACGCATTGGCCTTTAACGAGCGCATCAGATTGGCGACAACCCGGACCATCGGGTCACGCGGACTGAGAAACCGCATGTTGTGATCTTCGGGAAGGGTAAGCCGGTCTTCCAGAAGCGGGCGGGGAATGACGAAAACAAGATTGTCAAAATCGCTTGTTGTGGCCTTGGTGGTTTGCGACAGATCCTGAAAGAGCAGACCGTCGGGGGCAATTTCCTGACCGTCCTTGCCATAGTCTGAGGTCACGCCGCCGCTATAGTAAAGCTGAAGGATGTAATGATCCATCCCGTCGGCAGCGATTGTGTGGGAACTGCGTTCCCAGAACTGATGTGTGCTGTTGGTGCGGGCGAGCATCATCGATCCCAACAGATCCGCATCCAATGTTGCATGGAAGGTGTTCTTGCGGATGTCGGGAAGGGTTTCGACGTTGAAAATGCAGTCAATACTACTTTGCCAAACGTCATAACGTTTTGACATTGGTAGATCATTAACTGTGAAAAAAGAATTGGTTGATGACTGTGTCATGCCTGACTCCCGGTTTTGCTTCATTGCAAACAACGCTACTTGCGCGGGTTCATCTGGATTAATATTCGATATCTCTAATACCAGATTTTTTTCATATTAAGCGGAAACCGGGCGTTTCGTCAAAACCACAAAGGTATAGGTTTAGGCAAAAATGAACGCAAAGGTATTATGATTACGTAAGGTGATCTGGATTATACCTTTGGTCTTAAGGCCTTATGGTTATACGGGATGTTAGGGATTATTTTTGCGAAATCCCTTTATTAGGTGTTTTGGATGGTTCGCACATTTTTTTGGACGCTTCGTGCATTGTCACCCCGCTGCACATGGTAAAAATCCAAAAAACAGAGATACCGCCTATGACGAAAAACAGAAAACGCTGGCGGCCCTTATCAGTGTGTGCACCGAACCTTGGGGGATTAGATGCATTCGACAGAACCACATCCGGCACGCCGGACGGGGGAGAAAAACTATGCCGGGCCCGGCCGTGACTGGGGAAAGAACTGCCACGTGTTACCCGGACGTCGTCAAGGTGAGAAAAATCATCATTTCTGGCAGAGCCGGGAAGATCAGGAACCGGTTTTCCTATCCTTTGATGATGAACCACCAGCAGGGCCGTGCTTTGGCGATCCTGAGATGGCGCAAGGCGCAGAACCGTCTTCTGTGAACCAGTCTCTTGCGGCGACCTTCGATATGATGAAGTCGCTTTCTGAACTGGTCCGCGTATTGGAGGCCATCCGTTCTGTGTCCAATGAAAATGATATCTTCAGCGCAGACGAGCGGCTTCTGGACCAAACGAAAGACACGTCGTCAACAGGTGGCGAAGGGAATGACACCCGCCCATGGGTGCTGGCCGTGATTGACCAGCTGGCCGTATTGGGCGCTTCGGAACGTATTCCGTCGCTCAACCATGGTGCGAAGGCAATGGCCTATAGCGACCGCATTCAAGCGGCTAATGATGTCGTGTCACGGGTCTCGCACTAAGAATAAACTCAAGGTCGACCATAAAGGACTGGAAGTATCACTGTCAGACGTGAGGCTGACTTGCGATCACGCAGTGCGTATTTCTGTTTCCTGATCCAGGCATAAATGCGCATCAGACCGGATAGTGTATCCGGGTAATGTGGGCTGCTGCGTTCTTTTTGGAAGCCTTGTCAAAAGCCGAAAAGCAGGGTTTTGCCGCGTTTTTTGGACAATTTGCATATTCATATGGATGGAATGTGCAATTCCAACAAACAACCTGTGGTATCTGTGGATTAAATAATAAGACACATGTCCGTTCACAGAGTGGGAATATCTGCGTTCAAGTAAGGGCATGGATATCAGAGAAGCGCAATTTTTACGCTCTGGGGAAAGAGATGATGTCGTACGAACCACATCCGGCACGCCGGAAGGGTGAGGTTAATTGTACCGGTCATGGACGTGACTGGGGACAAAACAGCCATATTCTTCCAGGGCGTCGCGTCAATGAGCCCAACCATCAGGCTTGGAAAAGCCGCATGGCAGCGGGCATACACAAATACGAGCCTTCCGATGTAGACGGTGATGGATTATTTGCCGACTACATAGAAGAAGCTTCGGTCGCCGTGACCCGAACCTTCGAAAACAGTGTTGGGATGCTTAAATCCGTGATGGAAATGATGGCCTTCCTTGAAGGTATCCGCGTCATGCATCATGACGGTGCTGTTGCGCCGAAAACGGATAAACGCCTTGATCGTCTGAGCAATGGCAGGTTTACCAATCGGGCGTCGGAAAACGCGACGCATGAACGAAACGGCTTGTCCTCGGAATTCATGGTTCAGCTTCACAACATGTGTGCCAATGGGCAGAATCCTTGCCGGGACCATGTGAAAGTGACAAAGCGTTACGGAACATATCTTGAGCCCGAGCACGAGATCATTCCGCCGAAACCACGTGTAACCCGTTACGACCACTGAGCATCCCGGGCCTAGCGAAAATAGCTGCCCGGTGTGCGGCCTGTGGCCTTGCGAAACATGGCGATAAAGGCCGATGGGGTCTCATAGCCAAGATCAAGTGCGATCTCGGTCACCGGACGGTCATTGGCGAGCTTTTCAAGCGCATGGAGCAGACGAAGCTTTTGCCGCCATTCGCGGAACGGCATGCCAGTTTCGCGTTGAAAAAGCCGGGCAAGCGTCCGGCTTGAGGCGCCGCACACCTTTGCCCAGTCCTCAAGCGTGCGGTTATCGGCCGGGTCACTTTGCAAGTGATCGCAAATGCGTGCCAGTCGGGTATCCTTGGGCGCAGGCAGATAAAGCTTGTCCTGATCTGGCGCCTTGATCTGATCCAGAAGCACGCGGATCAGCCGACCTTCTTCGCCATCTTCATCATATTCGACCGGGATTTCTGTCGCGGCCCGGATCAGTTCCCGTAAAAGCGGACTGACTTCCAGAACCATGCAACGGTCGGGCAGGTTGGTGGCAACTTCCCGACCGATATAAAGGTGCCGAGCACGGGTAAAGCCCGTACAGGTCACGGCATGCTGGGTATGCGGGGGCACCCATACCGCACGTTGTGGCGGCACAACCCACATCCCGGCCTCTGTCACCACAGTCATCGTGCCCTCAATCGCATATAAAAGCTGGTTCCAGTCATGGCTGTGTGCCGCGACATGATAGCCAGCAGGCATATCACTGACCCGGACATATACTGCGCGTGGCAGCTCACGCGGGCGGGGGATCTTGTTGTGATGTTCCGGACGTCCGTCAAAGGTGTTGAGGATATGAACCATGATATGGCGACATTCAAAACTGTCTTGATTGCGATATATGATGGCAGATTACCGCAAGACAGACGGGTCGGACAGGTTTAACTTGGTCGCATTCCAAAACGCACAAGATGTGACAGGGGCGTCGCCACCACAACGATCCTGTCCTCGGAGGTACAATGTCCAAGGAAATCATACCGGAAGCCAGCAATCACGCGGCCCCGCTTGGTGATGCGCCCGACGCCCCCAATAATGCCAGCACAGCCCCGGTTCATAAGGGTTGGCGCAACCCGGAAGTTCTGCTGATCGTTATGGCGGCCGCCATGCCGCTGTCCTTTTCGACCTGGATGGCGCTGCTAAACAACTTTTCGGTCGAAATGGCCGATTTCACCGGCCGCGAGATCGGCATTTTGCAGTCCCTGCGCGAAATTCCGGGGTTCCTTGCCTTTACCGCGATTTTTGTGCTGCTGATCCTGCGTGAACAGACCTTTGCGGTTCTGTCGCTTCTGGTTCTGGGCATCGGGGTTGCGATATCGGGCTACTTCCCGACGGTGATCGGGCTTTATTGCACGACGGTCCTGATGTCGATCGGCTTCCATTACTTCGAAACCATGCAGCAGGCCCTATCCCTGCAGTGGGTGCGTAAGGATCGCACCGCGATGGTCATGGGGCGGCAGCTGTCGGCGAAATCAATCTCGTCGCTGATCATGTTTGGCATGGTTTGGGTGATGCTCGAAGTTTTCGCGGTCGAGTACCGCTACGTCTATCTGTTCGGCGGTGCGCTGACGATCTTGGCCGCGCTTTTTGTCTGGGGGGCGTTTCCGAAATTTGCCGATGCCCATCCGCAGAACAAGAAGCTGATCTTGCGCAAACGCTATTGGCTTTACTATGCGCTGACATTCATGAGTGGTGCACGCCGTCAGATCTTTACCGTGTTTGCCGGCTTCCTGATGGTTGAGAAGTTCGGCTATGACGCAGCAACCATCACCTTGCTGTATCTGCTTAACCACGTGATCAACATGTTCCTGGCCCCCAAGATCGGCAAGATGATCGGCAAATGGGGCGAACGCCGTGCGCTGGTCTTTGAATATGCTGGTCTGTTTGTTGTTTTCGTCTCATACGCCTTTGTCGAAAACCACATTCTGGCCGGCGGTCTTTATGTGGTTGATCACCTGTTCTTTGCGCTGGCGATCGCCATCAAGACCTATTTCCAGAAGATCGCCGATCCGGCCGATATCTCGTCGACCGCAGGTGTCAGTTTTACCATCAACCACATTGCCGCTGTTTTCATTCCGGCTGCCTTTGGATTGTTATGGTTGATATCGCCCGGCGCGGTATTTCTGGCCGGTGCGGCGATGGCCTTTGTGTCTTTGGTACTGTCGCTTAATGTGCCGCACGATCCCGAGCCCGGAAACGAGGTCATTCGTGGATACAAATCACCCGCGATGCAACCAGCCTGATCGCCAAATATGTCTCAGACCAGAAACGCCTGCCGAATGTGGCAGGCGTTTCTGTTTGTGTTTGCCTTGCCTTTTTCGCAAAATCTTCAAAACACCGACATTTAAACGGGATTAGATTGTCGCGGTTTAACGCATAAGCAGGGACACGGCGCGATGGTATTCATTCACAAAAAAGCTGCCCGGATTACCGGGATTTCGATGGCACTTGCACTGGTCAGCAGCACGGCATTGGCCGACAGCACAGTGTCATTGCGCATACTCGAAACCACCGACATCCACACGCATCTCGTTAACTATGACTATTACCGTGATGGCGAGTCAGACACGGTTGGCCTGGCAAAGGTCGCGACCCTGCTTAAGACGGCGCGTGGCGAAGCAGAGAACGTTGTCTTTATCGATAATGGTGACTTAATCCAGGGCAATCCGCTTGGCGATTACATGGCCAAGGAACGCGGCCTTAAGGACGGTGATGTCCATCCGGTCTATAAGGCGATGAACCTTCTTGGCTATGACGCGGCCAATATCGGGAACCATGAATTCAATTATGGCCTCGACTTCCTGGGTAAATCGCTGGCCGGTGCCAATTTCCCCTATGTCAGTGCCAATGTCTTTGTCGATGATGGCGATGACAATCCCGAAAACGACAAGCCGTATTTCGAACCCTATGTCCTGCTGGATCGGGAATTTACCGATAATGACGGCAAGGTGCACAAGGCCAAGGTCGGTGTGATCGGGTTTGTGCCGCCGCAGATCATGCAGTGGGACAAGGCCAATCTTGAAGGCAGTGTGATCGCAAAAGACATTGTCGAGATGGCCAATAAATATGTCCCGGAAATGCGTGAAAAGGGGGCGGATATCGTCATTGCGGTTCCGCATTCCGGTCTGTCGACAATGGCGCGCAACGGCATGGAAGAAAACGCGACCTATTACCTGTCCGAAGTTGACGGTATTGACGCAATCCTGTTTGGCCATGCGCACACCGTGTTTCCGTCCGAAACCTTTGCCGATCTTGAAGGTGTTGATATTGCCAAAGGCACGATCAATGGCGTTGCTGCGGTGATGCCGGGCTTTTGGGGCAGCCATCTTGGTGTCATTGATCTGACGTTTAACGTTACCGATGATGGCAAATGGAATGTCACTGACAGTCTGTCTGACGCGCGCCCGATCTATCAGCGCGAAGGACGCACAGTGACGCCGCTGGTCGAAGCCGATCCGGAAATCATTGCCGCGGTCAAGGACGAACACGAAGCCACCATCGCCTATATGCGCGAAGGGGTGGGCACGACATCGGCACCGATCAACAGCTTCTTTGCGCTGGTGGCCGACGATCCGTCGATCCAGATCGTGACCAATGCCCAGAAATGGTATCTCGAAAAAATCCTGAATGGCTCGGAATATGACGGCATCCCGATCCTGTCGGCGGGTGCTCCGTTCAAGGCAGGCGGCCGTGGGGGGCCGGATTACTTTACCGACATTCCTGAAGGCAAGATCGCGCTTAAAAACGTTGCCGATCTTTACATTTATCCCAATACGGTGCGTGCGGTATTGCTTGATGGCGATCAGGTGCGTGAATGGCTTGAAATGTCGGCAGGCCAGTTCAATCAGATCGACCCCAATAGCCGCGAAGAACAGCCACTGATCAACCCGGATTTCCCGACCTATAATTACGATGTGATTGATGGCGTGACATATGAAATCGATGTCACGAAACCTGCGCGTTACAACAAAGCGGGCGAAGTCATCAATCTTGACAGCCACCGTATCGTTGATCTCAGCTTCGATGGAAAGCCAGTCAGTGCGGATCAGAAATTTGTCGTTGCAACCAACAACTATCGTGCAGGCGGTGGCGGCAACTTCCCGGGGCTTGATGGTTCGACCATCATTGTCGAAGCCCCGGATGAAAACCGCACGGTTCTGGGCAACTACATTCTGGCGAAAAAGGAAATAGATCCAAAGGCCGATGGCAACTGGACCTTTGCCCCGATCGGGGATGCGTCAAACGTTACCTTTGTGACCAGTCCCAAGGCGTCGGGTGCGGCGAATGCGCCAGACAATATCAGCTTTGTCGGTGAAGATGCCGAAGGCTTTGCCAAATATGTGCTGCAAACCAGATAACCGGCAGATCGCCGATATAGTCCAACGAAAATGGTCGGGCAAGACCCGGGCACCAGGTGCGGAGCAGATTATTTCCGGTTTGCTGCCTGTGGACCTTTGCCGCCGGGGCCCCCTTGTTGTGCGGGGGGATTATCTTCGCGCGGGTTCTTGCCATTCAGATAGGCAGCCGCGCAATGTTCGTCGCAATAAGGCTTGCCCGGCACGATTTTCTTGCCGCAGAAATGGAAATCATCGTCGCCCGGGTCGCCAAACGGCCAGCGGCACATGCCCGGACCAAGATCAAAGATCGAAATGCCTTTGGTCTGCTGTTTGGGGGCCGGTGCCTTTTTCTGTTCTGCTTCCTCGGCACGGCGCTGAATCGGGGACGGGCGCTTGGGCAGCCCAAGGCGGTGTGCCTTGCCAACGACGGCATTTTTGCCGACGCCGAGTTCCTCACCGATGCGTGCCGTGGTCCAACCCTGATTCCAGAGCGAGGTCAGCAATTCAATCTTTTCCGGCGTCCAGCTCATTTCGAGTATATTCCGTATTTCTTGGTCTGCCGGTCAGAATATCCGATGGCAGGTGCTTGTTGTTCGATGTCAAACAGGGATACAGACGTATCGCCTAATATCGTGTAACGCAAGGGTCTTGGAGATTCGCACCCTGACCCGTCTACGCGAACAGGGCAATTTGCATGTTGAAGCCACAATGTAAAGAGGGGATCGCGTTTTGGCAGGGTTTTTAATTGCAGTGACCGTTTTCCTTGCAGGCCATCTTATTCCGGGCTTGCTGCGCGAAAGGCTTATAAGACGTATCGGGTACCGCCCCTATATTATTGCATTCTCGATCCTGTCAGTTCTGCTGTTTGGCTGGGTCATTCACGAGGTTTTGGTCGCGGAGTCGTTTTGGCTTTGGGGCTATCAAACATGGCAGGCGCAACTCCTTGTTGTTGTCATGTTGCCTGCCTGTATTTTGTGGGCCTGTGCCATTCTTCAACCCTGTCCGCTGTCGATTGGTCGAAAAACCGGCTTTGATCCGGCGCGGCCTGGCATCAATCGGTTTTGTCGGCATCCCCTGTTGCTGGGCATGATCCTTTGGGGTGCCGGACACACGATTGCCAACGGAGATGTTGTCGCCGTCCTGTTCTTTGGCGGCAGCAGCATTTTTGCCCTGATCGGGTTTTGGCGGATGGAGAAAATCCGTCTGCGGGGGCTGGCAGAGGGCGAACAGGCGGTCCTTCTGGCGGCAACCAGACGCTTTTCCCTGTCAGGCCTAAAGGATGCCTTTCGGGGGCGGGATATCCTTGCCGGGATTGTGCTTTATATCGTCATTTTGGGCGGTCATGGTCATGTGATTGGTGTCGATCCACTTGCAATGGCAGGCTGGTAGATACTGTTTTGATCGCAAGGCTTGTCAGCCAATGTTTTGACAGGGATACTGGGGGGCGGTGCAGGACATCTGCACTGGCCCGCTTTGCCGTGTTGTATGGCAAAGGGCAGTTTCAAGCGAGGTAACATGACGTCTCCTCAACTTGCGAGCAGTCTGGCCAAATTCGCCGAAATGGAGGGACGCCACCCGCGTCTTCTTTTGGCGACGGCATCCTCTGTCGAAGAAAAGCACCACAAACATGTCGCAACCCTGTTTGCCGATGGTGGATTTGATGTCGATGTCGCACCACGGCACTCCGACGCACAATCCATCGCACGGCAGGTAATCGATTGCGATGCTGATATGCTGTTGCTGATCCGCACCTCGATGACGGCACCGGACCGGGTCAGTGTTGCCGATCTGATTTCGGCACTGGATGCGCTGGATGCTGAATATGTCAAAGTCGGCATTGTCGGCCATGAAGATGATCCGGCTGCAAGCAATGTCGATTTTGTTTGTGATCTTGAACATCTGCAAACAAGCGACTGCGAGGCACTGATCGACTACATTCTGGCGGTTGAAGAAACCCGCGTTGCGCAACATATTTAGAACGTTGCAAAATTTCGCCGTCTTTCGGTGAAATGTTTTCGAAACTCTTTGGGTGCATAATGATATGCAATCATTGCACCCAAAGTTGGGTCGTTTAATCAAGGGATGATTGGATGGGATTGCTCAAGGAAACGCTGATGCGCGTCTTTGTCGGCAAAAAAGGCCGGGATGCGATTCAGGCTTATAATGACGCGCAATCCCTTCATCTGCGTGACAGTGCCACTGCGGAAAAAACAGCCGCTCAGGCGCGTCAGGCGCGTCGCATCGAAGATCGTGCCCTTGCCCATCAGGACGAAGGCATGTCGCTGGAAGAAGCCCGTGCCCTTGCCCTTGCGGAAACCCTGACCGAACAGGCCGACGCACCGCATACCGAAATCATGAAGGCGCTGAATGCGGCTGATGCGAAACTTGGCAAAAAGAAAAGCAAGATCGCAACGCCCGAGGATGAACGTCGTCAGGAATTGATCAATGAAGCGGTCAAGGCGCTGCGCAGCAAACAAAGTGACCTTGATAAGCTTGATCCGGAACTGCGCGCCAAGCTGACGGTGATGGCTGTGGGCGCCTTGATGGGCGGGCCAAATACGCCGCGTCAGTAAATTTTCTATAAGCCTGCAAGGAAATGGCACCGCCTGTATCGGGATGGTGCCATTCTTGTTTACGGTATCGGCAAAGGCCGCATCAGGGCTCAAGGCTGCGGTGAAGGCCAGTGACAAGTTCGCAGTAGGATGGCTCGTTATCCGCGGTGAGATAGCCGTGGCGAATCAGAAAGTCGATCACCACCAGGGCGCAATTGAATTTGAAATCAAAGCCGGTGCGGACGATCTCGGCGACCTCGCCGATGGGAAGCAGATCAAATTGTGCAACTTCGCCATCGGCGCAATGCGGGACGAAGTCTTCTGGCAATTCCAGATCGAAATTGACCATCACATCGGGTTTCAAGCCTTCGTCGGTTTCATAAAGGTATGAAACAGTACCGATCGCCACGACGTTTTCAGCAAGGTTTGCTGGAATGCCAGCTTCTTCGGCGCATTCCTTGATCATGTTTTCGCGAAAACCAAGACCGGTCGGTTGGCCTCCTGCGACCATGTTATCGAGCATGCCGGGGTAGGTCGGCTTGTCCAGCGCGCGTTTGGCAATCCACATGTGAATTCCATCGGCCTTGCGGACAAAGCCGTTCATATGCACGCCCCACGACCGGCAGCCGAAATAGGGCATGGCAAACCGATCCAGTTGGCACAACGGATCGTCGGAAAGCCGATTGCGGATATCAAACTTCTCGCCATGCAGGTGCTTGATTACGCCTTGCTCGCACAGGGCTTCGGTCGCCTCGATGAGGGTCTGGTTCCGGGCATCAATGGTTTTGATGTGCGAACCAAAACCATATTCGCCATTCTCGTCACGGATGAAGCTGTCCCCAAGCGCGGTAAGGGCGCCGGCAAATTCTGGCCGGATGGCACCGACCGGAAGGTCGCCAATGCGAAACCGGGCATAGCGTGACAGATTGGCGTTGTTGCACGCATGGATATGATCAAGATAGGCCAATTCAGAACTCCTGTCGGGCAGAGGCACTGCCAGTTTTGCAGTGCCGCAACCAAGACAGCCTACGCGCTAAGCGCAGAGTTTGAATAGCCTTTTTCCGATGTCAGAACCGCATTCACGTGAATGATTTGTCGCAGGCAGCGCGCGATGTGCTCGGCAACTTTGGTTTCAAGTTGCTGGACCTGAATGTCGATCTGAAGTTCCTCGTAACCGCGCAGACCATTGGCAACGGTCGAATGCCAGCTGGCCGGAACCAGATTACGCTTGGCAAACAGTTCGAGGACGCGTGGCATCACGTCCGGTTCGGCTGCGGCGTGAACGGAAAAGCAGTAAACGGATTTGGGGCTATGTGCGTCCATTGCGGACGCAGCAAATGCATGATCAGTCATGACAATGCTCACAGATATTCAGTGCATCAAAAAGGCGAACAGATACGTCCCGGTGTCCTTAGACAACCGGGCTGATAATTCGCGCAATGATGACCGAGAAGACGCTGTGATGTGTCATGGGGCTATTTAAAAGAAGCTCTCTTCAAAACCAGTTGGTTTGTCATTTGGTTTGAATAGGGACGCTAATGATGAAAGCGAAACGTAGGTCAGATGACCAGAAGCGATGCGATGATAGCCAGAATGGTACCGGCGAACAGGATTTCCATCGAACGGGCGATCTGCTGTTCACGGGCAATGGCGATTGCAACGGCTTTGCGCTTATTCATCATGTTTACTCCGTCTTATGACAGGTAGTGTCAATGTGCCGGGCTCGGCACACGTCAAATATAGGCAGGCAAAAGGGCGAGTTACAAGAGTTGTGAGTCAAAAAACGTCAAAAAACTTTCAACCTCATGGAAAAGGTCACGTTTTTGCTGCCTGTTTTGTCACAAATTGCAATAGCCCTGCCTGTTTGAAACGCAATATGCCTTTCCGGGTTCCATAACAATCAAACGGTTTCGATGCCGCTATCCCGATTCGCGGTGGTTTCGGGGAATTCTGTCGGGTTTACGACATGTGCGTAGTCGCTTATCGGCTTGGGATATCCGTACTTATACCCCTGCACGGAGCGGCAATCATGATCGTTCAGGAAGCTTGCCTGTTCGTCGGTTTCGACCCCCTCTGCAATCACCTCGAGGTTGAGGTCGCGGCTCAGATTGATCACCGCACGGACGATGGCAATCGCCTGATCGTTGCTAACCAGCTTCTTGATAAAGGATTGGTCGATCTTGATGCGATCCACCGGGAAGTTCTGCAAGGTCGCAAGCGACGAGTAACCGGTGCCGAAATCATCCATGGCAATCCGCACACCCAGCTTTTTGATATCAGAAAGGATCTTCATCGAGCGCGCCGGATTGTGAATAAGGGCTGTCTCGGTGACTTCCAGTTCAAGGCGTTTCGGATCAAGACCGGTTTCATCAAGGATACTGGCAACCACTTCCGGCAGTTCGTGTTTCTGCAATTGAACCGCAGACAGGTTGACCCCGATGCCAAGCGGATTTTTCCAGCGTGCGGCCTCGCAGCAGGCGGTTCTAAGCACCCATTCGCCCAGCGGCACAATCAGGCCGGTTTCCTCGGCAATCGGAATAAACCGTCCGGGCGGAATCGATCCCAGTTCCGGATCGGTCCAGCGCAGCAAGGCTTCAAACGAGTGGATCACCTGATCATCACCATCGGTCTCGCATTGCGGCTGGTAATGAAGTTCAAGCTGTCCGTTCTCCATCGCCTGACGCAGATTCGACGAAAGCTGGCGCTTGAAACGGTATTCCTCGTCCATTTCCGACGAATAGAACACGATGTCATTGCCGCCGGATTGTTTGACCCGATACATCGCAAGGTCTGCATGGAAAAGGATGCTTTCGGCGTCATTGCCATCGGTTGGATAATGCGCAATCCCGATACTTGCAGAAAGCTTCGCACGGTGTTCGGAATTGACGAAAATCGGGAGTGCAACACAATCAAGGATTTTCTGGGCCGTTTCGCGCGACCGGGCGATGACATTATCCATATCTGCCTGATCAGGGTGTGAAAGCAGGGCGACAAACTCGTCACCGCCAACGCGCGCGATCACCACATCATTGCTGAAAAGGTCTGACAGGCGTTCGCCCAATTCCCGAAGCGCATGGTCGCCGGCAATGTGGCCAAAGCTGTCATTGAGTTCCTTGAAGTGATCGAAATCAATGCACATCACCGTCAACGGGATACCCGTTTCATCTGATTCCGTAAGTGCCTCGGCCAGGCGGTCATTGAATGTCGACCGGTTCAGAAGCTTGGTCAGGGCGTCACGTTCTGCCAGGAAACGGATATGGTTTTCTGCGGCGTAACGTTCGCGCAAGTCACGCAGGGCGAATATTACTGTGGCATCGGATATTTCATCAGCCGGTATTTCACGTCGCACGACCTCTACCGGTATCGCGGTGATGTTATTCCAGGACAGGGTCGCTTCAGCATATCCGATCTTTCCCGACTTGAATTCGGCAGGTGTATCAGAAAGCCATTCTGTCAGGAAATCTTGATCAAGAATGTCTGCGCGGGTGACGCCACCGAGTTTCAGGAAACTGTCATTGGCATCAATCACCCGACCATTCTGGGTCAGAACAAGTGCTTCGATGGCGGAATCACCCAAGATGCGCATGCGGTTACTGACATGATCGCGAAGCTGCCGGTCAAGAAGGGCGGTGACAAAACCAATGGCAATCAGTCCGATCGCAACAACGGCGACGCCAACCGCAAGATATTCCTGCGAAATAAGCTGTGCCGGGACCGGGACAGTCGGATCGGGTGTAATCACCAAGGCACCCATCGCACCGAAATGCATGGTCGCCACCGCGATGGTCAGATTTGCCTTGCCCAGAAGTTTCTGTTGGTCGGTCTGTGCGGATCTGGCCAGATACAGCGACGCCATGCCGAACAAGGCCCCCATCAGGATGGCGGCAATCACAATATCCATATGCCAGCTGATAACACCGGGAACGCGGATGGCAGACATGCCGGTGAAATGCATGGCCGAAATGCCAAGTCCGACAACAAGGCCGCCGACAAGACGTGACAGGACAAGGTGCGGCCCACTGACCGAGGCAATCGCGAAACCAATCGTGGTTGTGGCAATCGCAATGGCCAGTGAAACAGCCGTCATAACAGGCTCATAGCCGACCGGAACAACCGGGTCATAGGACAGCATTGCAATGAAATGGGTTGCCCAGATGCCACCACCGGTCACAACCCCGGTCAGGAACAGCCATGCGATTTTCTGACGAAGGCGACCGATGCAGGCGCGTGCGTATAGATTGAATGCGGTATGAATGCCCGCCAGTCCAATAAGAAGGGCAACAAGGACCAGTACGATATCGTGCTGGTGTGCCAGACAGTCATAAATTCTGTACATTCACGCGCCAAATCTAAAATTAATGTAATAGTTTCAATAGCTAATACATTTTGCTGGTGTAATTTTAAGTCGGCAGGTGTGCGTGAAGCAACTCAAATCGGATCTTTCCGGGGCTGGGTTCCTAGCGGATCACAACTTTACCCTCGCCGATGATGCGCGGGGAATTGTCCCCACGGGTAAAGGTGATCTCGCCCTCATAGGTGCCAGCCGGCCATTGGCTTCCGGGGCGATCCATATTGATGAAGAACCACTTCGCACGCGGGCCTGCATCGTTGGGCAGATCAATGACAAAGTCGCGATGGCCGCCCTTGCCATCAGGTGTTTGCAGGCTCATGCGGATGACATCACCGTCATTGGCGCCAATCAGATAGGCCCAGAAATAAAGTGCCGGGCTTGTGCGTGGCAATTCCGGATCCTTGCCATATCCGCGTTTAAGGTCGGATGCGTTCGGACGCGCCATCGAAAACCCATGGCCATAAAGCGTGATCTCGTTATAGCTCAGCTTTGCGCGTGCAGACGATGACCAAAGGGCCGCATTTTCCACATTGCAATCGGTGGCACTGCTGGTGCCCATGGCGGTGCCACTGAACGGATCAACAAGTTCGCCATCCTTGCGCAGGTTGAAATGCAGGTGCGGGAAGGTGGCCTGACCGGAAATCCCGATCCGCCCGATCACCTGACCACGGCTGACACGGTCGCCCTGTTTGACCGCGACCCAGCCACGGCGCAAATGGCAATACTGGCTTTGCCACCCATCATCGTGATCAATCAGGATGCCGTTGCCGCATTCGATGCCATCAAGGCTGCTTGGTGAAATGCGACCGGAATCAATATCCTCGACTCCTTCACGCAGGGCGACGACCGTGCCATCTGCAATCGACAGGACCGGAACACCATCAAGCATGGTGGCTTCATCCGGGATGGCAAAATCAGTGCCGCGGTGGCCATCATATGTTGTCGTGCCACAGGCGTAGTCGCGAATATTCGGTCCGGGATCGTGATCGACATAATGAACTATGTCACAGGTGTTGCCCGTACAAACGACCGGTAAATCAAACGGCGGACCATCTGCGAAGGCGATGCTGCCAAAAGACAGGGTCGCGAACACGGAAAGAAAAAGTGTCCGAATAGATCCTGATCGTTCTGGCATATAGTCCCCCGTTATCGGTTATTGTCGCCAAGCATTGGCATTTCACTATGAATCACCTTTCTCTAACATAAAGGTGATGAGATATCGAACTGCAAGATGTTGTTTATACATTGCGATATCCGATATCAGTTCAAGGTGACGCATACGCGCTTCTTATCACGCAAGGCAGGATGAAATGGATCAGAGCGGACTGTTTCGGCTGGGTATCTTTGCTGCCATTCTGGCGGTCATGGCCTTGTGGGAGGCGGTGGCTCCTTATCGGCCCAGAGAAGCCGTGCGTCGTCCCATGCGCTGGCTGACCAATTTGGGTCTGTTGTTGCTGAGTGCCGCCCTTGCACGTTTCACCATCGGGGCTGCGATGATTGCCGCGGCCATCTGGGCGCAGGCCAATGGTTGGGGGATAAATAACCTTGTGGGCATGCCAGCATTATTATCCGGGCTGGTCACCATCATTGTTCTGGATTGCGCGATCTATTGGCAGCATCGTCTGACACATATCGTGCCGGTATTCTGGCGGTTTCACCGGGTGCATCACTGCGATACAGAATTTGATGTCTCGACCGCTGTGCGTTTCCATCCGGTCGAGATCGTCGCATCCGCGCTCTACAAATCGAGCTTTGTCGTGCTGATCGGGGCCGATCTGTGGGCGGTGGTGATTTATGAAAGCATGCTAAGCGGCTTTGCCCTGTTTAATCACGGCAATGTGCATCTGCCCAAAAGCTTTGATCGCGCCTTGCGCCTGTTGGTCGTTACACCCGATATGCACCGGGTGCATCATTCAAGTTTGATGAAAGAAACCAACAGCAACTACGGCAATATCCTGTCGATCTGGGACCGGCTGTTTGTCAGCTATATCGATCACACCAAGGTCAATGATCACGATATGCAGATCGGCCTGAAGGAATTCCGCGACATGGACAGTCAAAGTTTGCTGGGTGTTTTGTGGATGCCATTCGGGCGTCGCTGATTACGCTGGCACCACGCCGCGCACAGCCATTGCCGATGCCACAAGCGACCGCCGCCCGTCTGTCTTGCCCCCAAGATATGCCAGACGTGTGGCCTGCTGAATTTCATAGGCCGTGTCGGCATATTGCCGGTTAAAGAAATTGCGGATCAGGCTGTGCGCCCCCATCAGTGACTGCCAATAGTCATCGAAATCGATGAAATCCATGCGCACCGCCAGAGTTGCGGTTTCAATATCGCCCAATCCCGCATCCGACCAAAGATCGTAAAGGTCGTCCTCATCCTGATAGGGGACGTCGAAAACTTCTTCGCGCAGTTTTTCCCCTTCCAGTCCGCCAAGAATGGCCGCCGCATCCAGAAACAGTCGGATAAAGGTCAGCCCGCCTGATCGATCCCAAACAGAGGCCGCTATTTTCCCGTTCGGTTTGGTGACGCGGACCATCTCGGCAACCGCCTTTTCCGGATCTTCCAGATCATTGATCAACAATTGCGAAAACGCAGTATCAAAACTGTTTTCCTCGAACGGCAGCGACAATGCATCCCCGGTTTTCAGTTCGATATTTGAAGCTTCTTCATTTGAAGCTTCTTCGCGCAGGGCGTCTGTCAGGTAATCCGGGATCAGGTCAATACCGACAACCCGCGCATCCGGATAACGGTTGGCCGCAGCCAGGGTCAGACTGCCCGTGCCACATCCGACATCAACCAACGACCCGCACGAAGGTGCTGCGACAAAATCAAGGAAGCTGCGCGACAGACGGCGGCTCCATCGACCCATGGCAATTTCATAGGTGTCTGTGATCGTGGTGTTCATCGGCGGCGTTCCCCAAAGGTTTGATCTTTTGATTTATTTTATAGCGATGACGGGTGGGCATGCCCTGATATGTCTCCGTTTCCGATAATTTCAAGCACAAGACAATTGGCCATTCGACGAAATAGGCATTGCTCATTTTGAAAAATGCGCAATAAAATTACAAATATTGCATTGCGGAATAATCATAAGCGCGACATCTAATGACTAAGTGACCGCGCAACAGGCAAAGGGTTCCAAGGAAATGAACGAACGCGACGGACTTCACGGGCTGTATTTCGAGGATCTGGAGATCGGCCTGTCGGGAAGCTATGGCAAGACGGTAACAGAAACCGATATTGTCATGTTTGCCGGCATTACCGGTGATACCAACCCGGTACATCTTAATCAGGATTACGCCGAAACCACGATGTTCGAAGGCCGGATTGCCCATGGTATGCTGTCGGCCGGGTTCATTTCCACCGTTCTTGGCACCCGCTTGCCGGGGCCGGGTACGATTTATCTTTCCCAGAACCTGCAATTCAAGGCCCCGGTCCGGATTGGTGACACTGTAACGGCGCGCGTCACTGTTCGTGAACTGATGCCGGAAAAGAAACGCGCCATTCTGGAAACCAACTGCTATGTCGGGGATCGCTGTGTGATCACGGGCGAGGCAACCGTGATGGTGCCTTCGCGCGGTTGACCCGGCAAAGCTCGCTTTTTTGTCGGAAAAGTCTTTACGCTTCGGGCCTGCGCCCTATATAGCTGCCTGCTGGATTTGCCGATAAAAGGTCGGCAGGCATGGAACGCAGCAAAGAGAGACCGGCGCGAATGCGCGTTTTTCGATCTTTTGAGAACCTGACCGATGATGCGCGCGGCGCCGTTGTGGCGATCGGCAATTTCGATGGTCTGCATCTGGGGCATCAATCGCTTCTGGATCAGGCACGTGCGATTGCCCGCGATCTTGGTGCGCCGCTTGCGATTCTGACGTTCGAGCCCCATCCGCGCATGCTGTTTCGCGCCGATGATCCGCCATTTCGCCTCACCTCGGCCGAGGACCGTGAAACTGCGGCTGGCAGCTTTGATATCGACCTGTTCTATGAGGTCGAATTCAACCGCGACTTTGCCGCCATGACCGCCGAGGAATTCATCGAACGTGTTCTGGTTAACGGCCTTGGTGCGAAGCATGTCGTGGTCGGCTGGGATTTCTGTTTCGGCAAGGGCCGGGCAGGCGACGTGGATTTGCTGCGCGCCATTGGCGAGAAATCCGGTTTTGGCGTTACGGCGGTCACCGCTGTCACCCATGATAACGGGATTATCTATTCCTCGACCGCGATCCGTCAGGCGCTGCGTGATGGACGCCCGGAAGATGCCATGCATCTTTTGGGCCGTCCGTGGGAAATCGACGGGATTGTGGCCCATGGCGATGCGCGCGGACGGACGATCGGGTTTCCGACGGCCAATGTGGCGCTTGGCAATCATCTGCGGCCGAAATTCGGTGTATATGCTGTTGAACTTGGGCTGGTTTCCGAGGCCGATGGCAAAACCGTCGAACGTTGGATACCCGGAGTCGCCAATATCGGCGTGCGACCAAGCTTTGGCGGCGATGACGATGCCGGGCTTGAAGCACACCTTTTTGACTTTGATCAGGACATCTATGACCGGCGTGTGCGCGTGCGCCTGCACGGCTTTATCCGCGGGGAAAAGAAGTTCGATGGGCTTGATGCCCTGAAAGCCCAGATCGCGGCAGATGTGATCGCTGCCAAGGATATTCTCGGCAAGATTTGAATTTGTTGACGAACCCGCTATGATCCGCGCGCTTTTCGCATGATCAGCTTTTCGCGAGATCTCCGGGGGTTCGCCCTTTTAATTTGTTCAAGACGACAGGACCGTCACGATGAGTGTCGAATACAAGAAAACCGTTATCCTGCCCAAGACCGATTTCCCGATGCGGGCGGGTTTGCCAAAGATGGAGCCCACCCTGCTCGAGCAGTGGAAAAACGAGGACCTCTACGGCAAAATTCGCGGTATTTCGTCCGATCGTGAAATGTTTGTCCTCCATGATGGCCCGCCCTATGCGAACGGCCACCTGCATATTGGTCATGCGCTGAACAAGATCCTTAAAGACGTCATCACCCGTTCGCAGCAGATGCTGGGCAAGAACGCGGTATACGTTCCGGGTTGGGACTGCCACGGCCTTCCGATTGAATGGAAGATCGAAGAACAGTATCGCGCCAAGGGCAAAAACAAGGACGATGTTCCGATTGCCGAATTCCGGAAGGAATGCCGCGAGTTCGCCCAGAAATGGCTTGATATTCAGCGCGAAGAATTCAAACGCCTTGGCGTAATGGGCGACTGGGACAATCCCTATGTCACCATGGATTACAAGGCCGAGGCATCGATTGCCCGTGAACTTGGCAAGTTCCTGATGAACGGTTCGCTCTATATGGGCTCCAAACCGGTCATGTGGTCGGTGGTGGAAAAAACCGCCCTTGCCGAGGCCGAAGTCGAATATCACGACCATACCTCGAAAACGATCTATGTCCGTTTTCCGGTTACCGAGACCAAGGTTGATCTGCTTAAAGATGCCACCATCGTCATCTGGACCACGACCCCTTGGACCATTCCGGGCAACCGCGCGATTTCGTATGGCGAAGACATCGAATATTCCGTCATCGAAGTCACCGAAACCGCCGAAGAAGCCTGGTCGAAGGTCGGCGAAAAGATGGCGGTCTGTACTGATCTTCTTGAAGATCTTTGCAAAAACGGTCGCATTACGGGCCACAAGGTTGTTGGCACCTTCAAGGGTTCTGACCTTGAAGGCACGCTTGCTGCCCATCCATTCCGCGGGCAGGGTTATGACTTTGATGTGCCGCTTCTGGCGGCTGATTATGTCACGACCGATACCGGTACCGGCTTTGTCCATACCGCACCGACCCACGGCCCGGACGATTACCAGACCGGTCTGAAATACGGTCTGGAAGTGCCGGAAATGGTCGATGGCGACGGTGCCTATTATCAGACCGTGCCGCTGTTTGCCGGTGAACGTATTTATGATGAAAACGGCAAGGAAGCCGGTGCCAACGAAGCTGTCATTGCCAAGCTGATCGAAGTTGGTGCGCTGCTGTCGCGCGGCCGTCTCAAGCACTCCTATCCGTGCTCCTGGCGATCCAAGGCGCCGGTGATCTATCGCACCACACCGCAGTGGTTCATTTCCATGCAGGATAATGACCTGCGTGAAAAGGCGCTTAAGGCGATTGATGAAACCCGCTTTGTGCCGGAAGCCGGTCGCAACCGTCTGCATTCCATGATCGCCAACCGCCCGGACTGGTGCGTATCGCGCCAGCGCGCATGGGGCGTGCCGATCACGGTGTTCATTGAAAAAAGCACCCGGCAGCCGCTGCGTGATCAGGAAGTCCTTGATCGCGTGTACGAAGCCTTCTGCGAAGAAGGGGCAGACGCGTGGTTCACCCGCGATGCACAGTATTTCCTTGGCGACAAATACAACGCCGATGATTTCGAACAGGTCACGGACGTGCTTGACGTCTGGTTTGATTCCGGTTCGACCCACGCCTTCGTGCTTGAAGAACGTCAGGACCTGAAATGGCCGGCGGATCTGTACCTCGAAGGATCGGACCAGCACCGCGGCTGGTTCCACAGCTCTTTGCTGGAATCCTGTGGCACCCGTGGTCGCGCCCCGTACGAAGCGGTTCTGACCCATGGCTTCGTTCTTGATGGCGAAGGCCGCAAGATGTCGAAATCGCTTGGCAATGTGATTGCGCCGAACGATGTCATCGACAAGCTTGGTGCCGATATCCTGCGTCTGTGGGTGGTGAGCTCGGACTATCATGATGATCTGCGCATCAGCCATGAAATCATCCAGCGCCATTCGGATATCTATCGTCGCCTGCGTAACACGCTGCGCTTCCTGCTGGGCAACCTCGCCGAATTCAGCGAAGACGAAAAAGTCGCAGACAGTGAACTGCCGGAACTTGAACGTTGGGTTCTGCATCGTCTGAGCCACCTTGACGACATGGTGCGCAAGACGACGGCGGATTACGACTTCCACAGCATGTTTATCGAACTGCATAACTTCTGCGCGCTTGATATGTCGGCGTTCTATCTGGATATCCGCAAGGACGCGCTTTATTGCGACGCGCCAAGCAGCCTGCGCCGCCGTGCGGCCCGCACGGTCATGGATCGCGTGTTTGATTGCCTTGTGCGTTGGTTGGCACCGGTTCTGTGCTTTACCGCCGACGAAGCATGGCGTGCCCGTTATGGCGCAGACAGCTCGGTGCATGCAGAAACCTTCAACACGGTTTCGGATGGCTGGAAAGACGATGCACTGGCAACCAAATGGGCCAAAATCCGCAAGCTGCGTCGTGTTGTTACCGGGGCGCTTGAACTTGAACGCGCGGAAAAACGTATCGGCGCAAGCCTTGATGCCGCACCGAAGGTTTATGCAGCCGCCGATTATGTTGAAGCATTGGCTGGCCTTAATCTTGCCGAAATCGCCATTACATCTGACATCGAACTGATCACGGGTGACGCACCGGACGGTGCCTATACCCTTGATGATGTTGCTGGTGTCGGTGTTGTGCCGGCACTGGCAGAAGGTGCGAAATGCGAACGTTGCTGGCAGACCCTGCCGGAAGTTGGCAGCCACGCTGAACATAAAACCGTTTGTAACCGCTGTGCGGATGCCGTTGATGAAATGGGAATTGCTGCCGAGTAACGGTGGCGTTCGGGGACGCCCTGCCAGTTGGCAGGGCTAGTGCCCTTCAGTCAGAAAGAGTGTTTATGAAACATCGTGCCTTTGTGTTTGGTCTGGTCGTCATTGCAATCGTGTTTGGTGTCGACCAGTGGACCAAGGCGCTTGCCATTGATGGTCTGTCTAACCCACTTCGCGTAATTGAAGTGACGCCGTTCATGAACTTTGTTCTGGCCTGGAACCCGGGTGTTTCGTTTGGCCTGTTTCAGGGGCAGGCACCCTGGGTGATGATTGCGGTGACCGCTGCCATCACCATTGGCTTTGGCATCTGGATGTGGCGCACGCGCGATTCCATGTTGCGTTTTGCCCTGGCAATGATCATCGGCGGCGCGATTGGCAATCTGGTAGATCGTCTGCGCCACGGGGCTGTGACCGACTTCATTGATCTGCATGTTGCGGGTTATCACTGGCCGGTATTCAATATTGCCGATAGTGCAATCACGGTTGGTGCGGCGCTACTGTTGATCGATTCCCTTTTTGGCGGTAAAAAATCTACCAGATGAATTTTGGCCGGGCGAACATGGTCCGGTTTTGAAGTGGTAATGAGGCACAAATGGCCCGGAAACTGACGACCAATATTTTCAAAATTGCATTGCTGGGCGGACTTGCGCTTGGCGTTTCCGGTTGTGAATCAACACGTGAAACCTTTGGCCTGAACAAACAGTCGCCCGACGAGTTTGCGGTTGTTTCGCGCGCCCCGCTCAGCCTGCCGCCTGATTTTACGCTGCGTGTTCCCGATCCGGGCGCACCGCGCCCGCAGACCGGTTCGACCACCGATCAGGCGCGTCGTATTCTGGTGGGTGAAGACCCCAACGTTGTAAAACGTGACATCACTGAGGGCACGCGCAGCAAGGGTCAGGTTGCCCTTCTTTCGGCATCCGGTGCGCAATATGCCGATCCGGAAATCCGCAACACGGTGGATCGTGAAACCTCGATCTTTATTTCCGAAAGCGAAGGCGTCGTCGACGATCTGCTGTTCTGGCAGGAAAAGCAGGAATTTGGCTCCGTGGTTGACCCGGCGGCAGAGGCCAAACGTATCCGCGATCAGCAGGCGCTTGGTGACAGCGTCGCTGGCGGTGCCGATACTCCTGTGATTGAACGCAAACAGAAGGGCTGGCTGGAAGATATCTTCTAAGGCCTCGCGCCCGGTATTGCGACCACACGACAATTTGATGAGTCAGGGTCCAAACTCATTCACATAATCGTCCCGGTCGCCCGGATTTGTGCGGATACACGAAGCAAAACCGCAGGAAGATCTACATCTTGCAAGGTTTTGCGACAAAGTAGCCCGTGCAAATCCGGGTGATCCGGAGGACAACTGATATGAGAGAAAGCCTCTGCGTCAAATCCCTTGACCGGGGATCACCCCGATCTGCGGGCTTTTCCTAGTTTTTTCTCTCATATCAGTTGCCGGGGCGGTCATGTGAATGAGTTTGGACCCTGAGACAAGGGCGCGATGGTTTCGCGCCCTTGTTCTGTCATATTCGGTTTTTAAGAAATGTCTGTTGAATGCGCTCGCCCTGTTGTGGATCCGCCGCATTCATGCCCCCTCTTTGCTCAACCATACCTGAATTGGAATGGGACGCCACAATGACAATTCCTGAAACTTTCCGATCCAAGACGCGCAGCTTCTTGCCTGCGATCTTGTTGGCCGCACTTACCCTGGCGCTTGCGCCGGGCCTGTCACGTGCGGCGGTATTCAGTCCGCAAACCGCAACCCTTGATAACGGGATTCAGGTCGTGCTGGTGGAAAATCACCGTGCGCCGGTCGTTACCCATATGGTCTGGTACAAGGTCGGCTCGGCCGACGAGCCCCAAGGTGTATCGGGCATCGCCCATTTCCTTGAACATCTGATGTTCAAGGGGACCGATAATATGGCGCCGGGCGACTTTTCAAAGATAGTTGCGCGCAATGGCGGCAATGACAACGCCTTCACCAGTTGGGACTATACCGGATATTTCCAGAACATCGCACGAGACCGGCTTGATCTGGTTATGGAGATGGAAGCCGACCGCATGACCAATCTGAAACTCTCAGACGATGTGGTTCTGCCCGAACGCGATGTGATCATCGAAGAACGCCGGTCTAGGCTTGATACCAGCCCGGGGGCGCTTTTGGGCGAACAGATGCGGGCAAGCCTTTATATGGCGCACCCCTATGGGCGTTCGATTATCGGCTGGTTAAACGAGATGGAAACCCTTTCCACCGAAGACGCGCTTGATTTCTATCACGACTGGTATGCGCCCAATAACGCCATTCTGGTTGTTGCCGGCGACATCACCATGGATGAATTGCTGCCAATGGCCGAAAAATATTACGGCGTTATCCCGCGCGGCAAGGACATGACCCGCAACCGTGTTCAGGAACCGGTTCAGCATGCCCCGCGCAAGGTCACCATGCGTGACCCGCAGGTCGGTCAGGCATCCTGGTCGCGCTATTATCTGGCACCGTCCTATAATACCGATGCGGCTGATGCCGCACCGCTTGATGTGCTGAGCGAAATCATCGGATCGGGCACCACCAGCCGCTTCTTTAGGGCCCTTGTGGTTGATCAGGAAATCGCATCAAGCGTTGGCACCTTCTACGACCCGGTCGCGGTCGATCTCGCAAGCTTCGGTGTTTATGCCGTTCCGCGCGGTGATGTTGACCTCGCCGACCTTGAAAAGGCGGTCGAGGCCGAAATTGCCAAGGTCGTTGCCGATGGTGTGACGCAAGATGAACTAGACCGGGCCAAGCAGAAACTGCTTGATAGTGCCGTTTTCGCCCGTGATTCGCTATCGGCCGGTGCGCGTGTGCTCGGCCAGTCACTTGCGGTGGGTTTGACCGTGGATCAGGTCGAAAGCTGGCCGGACCGGATTTCGGCCGTGACGGTGGATCAGGTCAATGACGCTGCCAAACGGGTGTTCGATGCCAAGAAATCTGTCACCGGCTGGCTGATGCCGCCCGAAGGTGGCCCGGTCACCGGGGCTGGTGCGGCCCTTCCGATCACCTCTGGCGAAGGAGTGCACTGATATGAACAAGCTGTTTAAACAGATCGCCGGTGTGGCCTTTGCCTCGACACTGGGCTTTGGCTTCGCACAACAGGCCAAGGCGGTTGAAGTTCAGGAAGTGGTGTCGGATGGCGGCATTCGCGCCTGGCTGATCGAAGATCATATGAACCCCCTGATGACCATGGATATCGCCTTTACCGGTGCGGGGGCGGCAACCGACCCCGATGGCAAGCTTGGTCTTGCCAATATGGTATCGGGCCTGATTGACGAAGGTGCAGGTGCGATGGACAGTCAGACCTTCCGGGGCGAAATGGAAAACCGGTCGATTGGTCTTTCATTTGATGCCGGGCGCGATGACTTTGCCGGATCGCTGACCACCCTGACGCGCGAACGCGATACTGCGATTGATCTGTTGCGTCTGGCCCTGTCCGAGCCACGCTTTGATGACGAGGCCGTAGAACGGATCCGCGCACAGGTTGTCTCGGGCCTTAAACGGGCCGAAACCGATCCGCGCGATATTGCCAGCCGGACTTTCTTTACGTCGATCTTTGGCGATCATCCCTATTCCCGCCCGGTGTCGGGCACGTTTGATACCGTGGCCGGGCTCAATGCCAATGACTTCCGTGGTTTTGTCGGCCGGGCCTTTGCCAAGGACAATTTGATCATTGGGGTCGCCGGTGACATCACGGCCGAAGAACTCGGCCCGCTTCTTGACGAGGCGTTTGGCAGTCTGCCAGACCATGCCGATCTTCCGACCATCCCGGATGTGACACCAAAATTTGGCGCACTGGACGTGGTGCAGCAGGACATCCCGCAAAGCCAGGCGATCTGGGGCCAGAAGGGCATCAAACGTCATGATCCGGATTTCTATGCCGCCTATGTGATGAACTACATCCTGGGTGGCGGTGGTTTCTCGTCACGCCTGACCGAGGAAGTCCGTGAAAAGCGCGGGCTGGCTTATGGCGTTTACAGCTACCTTGCCAATCTGGATCATGCCGATCTGATGATGGGCGGGGTTGCCACACGCAATGATGCGATTGGTCAAAGCCTGTCGTTGATCAGCACCGAATGGTCGAAGATGAAGAAGGACGGCATTACCCAGGAAGAACTTGATAACGCCAAGGCTTACCTCACCGGGGCCTTCCCGCTGCGCTTTACAAGCCTTGGCAATCTTTCGGGCATGCTGGTGGGTATGCAAAAGGAAGACCTTGGCATGGACTTTCTTGATCGCCGCAATGACATGGTCAATGCCGTCAGTCTTGATGACGTCAACCGGGTGGCCACCAATCTGATGGATCCGGCCAATGTCACAGTGACTGTGGTGGGCAAGCCCGAAGGTGATCTGGCCTTCTGATCGCAGACCAGACCTTAAATGTCACAAAGCGCGGTGAAAGGGATTTCGCCGCGCTTTGTGCTTTGATAGGTTCATCTCAACCAAATAAACATCACGAGCATTGCCTTCATGACCCTGCGCGTCCTGCCACAGAACCTGATCAACCAGATTGCCGCCGGTGAGGTGGTCGAACGGCCTGCGGCTGCGCTGAAGGAGCTGGTGGAAAATGCGCTTGATGCCGGGGCGACGCGCGTTGATGTCAATCTGCGTGATGGCGGTCGCACGCTTTTGTCCGTCACCGATGACGGCAAGGGTATGACGCCCAATGAACTGGCATTGGCGGTCGAACGCCACGCGACATCCAAGCTGCCCGATGATGATCTGTTTAATATCGGTTTCATGGGCTTTCGTGGCGAGGCCTTGCCATCCATCGGATCGGTGTCGCGCATGCGCCTGACCAGCCGGGTGCGGGGTTCTGAGAACGCCTGGACACTGTCCGTTGAAGGCGGGGCCAAGGGCGAACCGGAACCAGCCGCCCATCCCTATGGCACGCGGGTTGAGGTGCGCGATCTTTTCTATGCGACACCAGCCCGCCTCAAGTTCCTGAAAACTGCGCGGACCGAACAGATGTATGCGCGCGAAATCATGGATCGCCTTGCCATGGCGCGCCCGGATGTCGGATTTACACTCAGTGGTGATAACAACAAAACGATCCTGAATTACCCGGCCTGCGAAGGCGATCTGTTTGATGCCCGCCTGAAACGGCTCGGCGCGGTCATGGGCCGCGAATTTCAGGATAACGCGCTTCAGATCGAGGCAGAGCGTGAAGGCATCCGCCTGACCGGTTATGCCGGGGTGCCGACGCTTAACCGTGGCAATGCCCAAATGCAGTTCATGTTCGTCAATGGTCGCCCGGTCAAGGACCGGCTGCTGCAAGGGGCCGTGCGCGGGGCCTATCAGGATTTCCTCGCCCGTGATCGCCATCCGTTGTTGGCTCTGTTCTTTGAACTGACCCCGCGGGATGTCGATGTCAACGTCCATCCCGGCAAGACCGAGGTCCGGTTCCGTGATCCTGGGCTGGTGCGTGGGTTGATTGTCGGGGCGCTCAAACATGCACTGGCCGGGGCCGGGCATCGGGCATCAACCACGGTTGCCGACATGGCACTGGGTGCTGTGCGTCGCGAAGGTGAGGGACCCTCACTTCCGTATGGTGGCGGTCATCGGACGGGGGCGGGTAGCGGGTTTAACATCGGCCAGTATCAGCCAAGCGTACCGGGCCATGCCGCGATTGAGCGCAGCTATGCCGCCCAGGCACCGATGGAAAATCAGGGGAATTATGGCGGCCTGTTTGATCGCGGGCGCGAGTTTGGTAGGCCTGATGGTAGCGCTAACATGGCGGGTGGTGGCTTTGCGGCCGCGGCTGCCCCGTCGGCACGGATTGATAACATCACCGATGAAGGCAAGTTTGTTGATCATCCGTTGGGCGCTGCGCGCGGGCAGGTGCATGCCAACTACATCATCGCCCAGACCCGCGACGGGCTGGTGATTGTTGATCAGCATGCCGCCCATGAACGTATTGTTTATGAACGCATGAAGGCCGATCTGGCCGAAAACGGCGTTAAGCGACAGGGACTGTTGTTGCCCGAAGTGGTTGAGCTTGATGAAGCATCGGCTGACCGTATCGCGGACCGGGCCGAAGAATTTGCCGAACTGGGTCTGGTGATCGAACCGTTTGGCCCCGGTGCCATCGTGGTCCGCGAAGTGCCGGCCTTGCTGGGCAAGGTCGATGTTGGTGCATTGGTGCGCGACATGGCCGATGAAATTGCCGAACTGGGGCAGGGAATGGCGCTAAAAGACCGGCTGATGTATGTCTGTGCGACCATGGCCTGCCATGGGTCTGTGCGATCAGGACGCAAGCTTAATGCCGATGAAATGAACGCGCTTTTGCGTCAGATGGAAGCGACCCCGCATTCCGGGCAGTGCAACCATGGTCGCCCGACTTATGTCGAGCTGAAGCTTCATGACATCGAAAAGATGTTTGGCCGCAGGTAGGAAAGCAAATGGCGGCGATCACGCTTCATATCGCGACCCTTGATGATGCCCCGGCCATCCGTGCCTTGTTTGCGCGGTCTTATGCGACGTTTCTGGCCCCTGACTATGCGCCGGAAGTGCTTCAACGCGCCATGCCGTTTCTCACCTTTGCCAAGCTCGAGTTATTAAGTTCGGGCACCTATTACATCGCCAGGGCGGAGGCCGGTGAGGTTGTTGGCGCGGGCGGTTGGACGGCGGTTCGGCCCGGAAGCCGGGAAGGTGATGTTCAACCGGGGCTGGCCCATGTCCGGCATTTCGCCGTCGATCCCGATCATGCGCGCAAGGGCATTGCCAGTATGCTGTTTGATCGCTGCGTAAGCGACGCCAAGGCATCGGAAAATGTCACGCGCTTTGAATGCTATTCCACGCTCACAGCCAGGCGGTTTTATGAATCACTTGGCTTTCGGGTGATCGGTGATTTCGAAGCGCCTTTTGCGCCGGACTTCCGTTTTCCCAGCCTGCATATGGTCTGTGATCTCGACTAATCGCGGAGTTTCAGGTCGTGGGGCAGGCGGGTATTGGCGTTGACGCGTGCCCGCTGGATTTGTTCGGCAAACAGCCCGCGCGTGCCACTCAGATCCGCATCGCGGAAATCCGTTCCGGCCAGATTGGTGCCGCTCAGATCACAATTGACCATCTTGAGGCCCCGGAAATTGGCATTCGACAGGTCCGATCCCAAAAATACCGTGTTGCGCATCATCGCCTTGCTAAACCGTGCGCCTGAAAGTCGGCTTGCCGCCAGGTTGGCGTTATCAAGATTGCTTTCACCAAAATCAGCGGCAACCAGGTTGCAGCGGCGCAATACCGCATCCTTGCAATTGGCACGATGGAAACTGGCAAACGGCAATCCACACCGGCTGAGATCAATGCCTTCCAGCTCGGCCTCGCGCAGGTCGGCATGTTCGATGGACATCACAGCCCCTTCGCGCCCGCCGGTATCAACCCAAAGCTTGTGACTGATCAACGCCGCGTGCAGGTCAATCTCGACGAGTTCCTCGTCTTCCGCGGCGGTGTCATCCTCGGCCTCAATCGGTTCGTCGGCGGCATCAGATCGCTTGGTTTCGTCACTGGCAACGGCGGCAGGCAGGACTTCTTTGGCAGATTGCAGGGCCTCTATGTTCTGTGCACACGTGCGTTTGTCACGCGCACTCGGAACACCAACAAGCTCGCCATCGCCAAATGTCTGACCGGCCCCATTCAGGCGTGGTCGGCTATCGGCGATGTCGAAATTTGTCGGCATGCCGATGGCAGGCGACGGTTTGGCCGGCTTTGTTTGCGTTTTCGGTCCGGCACCATCGTTTTCCGGTGTTTCGGAAGTCTCGATGCTTTCAGGGACCGTTGCCGTCGGAATTTTTGGCTTTGCGCTCGCGCTGGCGGCACTTGAAGTCGCCAGTTTGGCAAGGTCCTGTGGCCGCGCGGGGCCAAAATAGTTTTCTTCGAGCACGAACCGGCGTGGTTTTTTCAGGAC
This sequence comes from Thalassospira profundimaris WP0211, assembly GCF_000300275.1. GTDB lineage: Bacteria > Pseudomonadota > Alphaproteobacteria > Rhodospirillales > Thalassospiraceae > Thalassospira > Thalassospira profundimaris. The sequence continues at coordinate 190,853 of NZ_AMRN01000002.1, forward strand.
CGTCTCAATGATCTTGGTCAGGCGTTCGGGATCAATCGGCTGGCGAAAAACGCCCTCAATCCCGGCGTCGACCGCATCGCGCATGCCCCGGCGATCCAGTTTCGGCGCGCCGAGCAGGATCGGGACGATACCGCCGTGCGGATTTTCTCGTGTGGCGGCGTCGCGAATGGCGCGAATTGTCGAAATACCGCGGATGCCATCAAGATAAAGACCGATCAGAACCAGATCCGGCTTAAGCTCGGCAATCAGTTCGAGCGTGCGTTCGCGGTCGTCACAGTCAACGAATTGGCCAAAGCCAAAGGGCTCCACCGCCGCCCGCGCTGCGTTGATGTTCCGTTCGCTGTAATCGGCATACAGGATTGTCTTTTTCTTGTTGGCATGGCTCGCCATGATGGGCGGTGTTCCCTTTGCTCACGCGTTTTTTGGATCAGGTCCCGTTGGCAGATTTCTGTCAGGGGCTGTCTGACGGAATGCTGAAAGTACGCCGTGTTTCAGGGGGTGGATTGCTGGTGGCATCACCGGTTCCGGGATTTGCACCTTCATCAAAGTCTTCTCCACCGTTTGACGGGGCTCTGAATCCGCCGCCTTCTGAGGCGCCGTTGGCGTCGTAATTGGTCTCGACCATTTCAATGGTAATTTCCACCCGACGGTTGGTGGCACGGCCTTCGGGGGTATCGTTGGTCGCCAGTGGCCGACTGTCGCCATATCCCTGAATGACCATGCGGCTTGGATCCGTGCCGTTCTGATCGATCAGAAAATGCAGAACCGATGTCGCACGTGCCGCCGACAGGTCCCAGTTCGATATATAGGGAGACGACGCCGAAACAGGAACGTTATCGGTATGACCGGCGACAAAAATTTCGCCGGCCGTCTGGTTGATCACCGGGGCAACGCGGTTCAGGATGGCGGCAAATTCATCTGTCATGCCGGATGATCCGGACGGAAAGGCCAGTTCGTTGGGGAAACGCATGACAACCTCGCCGTCAATGCGTTCCAGCCCGACCTGATCCTGAAGACCCATGTTATCAAGAACCTTGCCAAGCGTCTCTTCAAGCGCCTCGGCCTTTTCTTCCTTGCTGTCGGTTTCGTCGCTTTCAACCTCGGGGGTCTCCACCGGCGGAATTTCCGACACCACGCGCGGGGTATCGGGTGTTGGCGCCCTAAGCGATTTGCCAACGATCGAGCCATCAAGCTCAATCACCCCGGCAAGCTGATCCTGTTGGGAAAAACCAAAGGCCGCCTTGACCGAACCGGCAATCTGTTTGTAGCGGATGACATCCATCTCGGCGAAGGTCAGCAACAGCACAAACAGGACAAGCAGCAACGACATCAGATCGGCGAATGTCGCCATCCAAGCCGGTGCGCCTGCTGCTGGTTTCTTTGCCATCGCCTATGCCCAGTCTGCTGCCTGAATGCGCGCTGCCATCATGATCATGCTCCGCCGTCTTCAGGATCGGCCGGAATGCCACCCGGAAGATAGGGCCCCAGGATTTCCTTCATGACCATCGGGCTCTGGCTTGCCTGGATCTGCACCACGGATTCAATGATCAGCTGTTTGGTGTTTTTCAAGCGATCAACCTTAAGGGCCAGTTTGTCGGCAACCGGAAGCGCGATCAGGTTGGCCAGAACAGCGCCATAGAACGTGGTCAGCATGGCAATTGCCATGGCCGGGCCGATGGCATCCGGGTCTGAAAGGTTGGCCAGCATCTGCACCAGACCAACAAGTGTTCCGATCATGCCAAATGCCGGGGCAGTATCACCGATACCACGGAACATCAGTTCGCCAAGCTCGTCATTCTGGATGGATTTTTCCACCTCGCTTGAAATAGAACTGCGGATGACCTCGCCGCTGTGACCATCCACACACATGCGGATACCGCGCGCCATGATCTCGTTTTCGACTTCAACGCTTTCAAGCCCCAAAAGACCGTTCTTGCGGACGATGCCGGCAAGTTCGATCGCCTTTTCATAGATCGAAAGCGGATCTTCCTTGGGGTTTTTGAACGCAATGCCGATGCCGATCTTGAGCGACTTGATAACGTCACGCATCGGGAATTTGATCAGGGTTGCTGCTGCTGTTCCGCCAAACACCACCATGACGGATGGAAGGTCGACAAAGGAATCAAGGCTGCCACCCATCAAGATGGCGCCAAAAATAACGCCCATCCCGGCGATAATTCCAATAAGTGTCGCTATATCCATGTCGGTTTTAAAATCCGGCCTTAAAACAAGTTCGTCAAACGCATCGGTACCAAGCGGGGCAGGCGATACGTGGCGGGTCATACACTAATTAATGGTCTGACAGACACACAGATGAAATCTGTCTGCTTGAAAGGCTGCCAGATGGAAATGAAACGCGGACTACACTCCTGAAATTGGGACTGTGTTACTGGTTTTCCATATGCTTGCAGCAACTTCTTGCGACAAAGGCCAAAAGCAGGCCACAAAAAGAGCCGCCAGATGATGAAGCTATGGCGATGGTTTAGCCAAGGCTATACTTTTGGCGTTAAATGTTTGTTGCCAGACTTTTGAACAGCACTCAACCCCGCCCTAAGAATAAGTGAATTCTATTCCTGTGGCGGGGCTGTTTGGTTTTACACCAAGCAAGCAGACACAAACAGGACCGGAATTCTGACATTTTCTGATGTTTGCAAGGACTTAACGGTGAAATTTTCCGAAAAATTTGACCGAAACTAGCCCAGCTCGAACGACGAAATCCCGAAAGTCATAGCAAGATCAAGCTTTGGTGCCGGCCCCTTATACATGCGCGCCGTCTCGAACTCCGGCACCATGCCATGGGCCGTCGCCAGATCAACTGCCGCCTGATTGGGCTCTGGCACATCAAGATAAACCTTGCCACCCTGATCATCCCGGCTTTGCAAAAGGGCGTCAAACAGGGTTTTTGCATCCTTGGCATCGGGGGCAAACAGTGGTCCGATCTTGTGACCTTCAAGGCACGGACGGATCACGCCATATGCGCGAAGCCCCATCGGGCCCTTAAGGGCAAGGGCTTTGTGTTTTTCGTTGCCAATCCAGCCACGCAGGAACTCAATCCGGCTTTCAGCGAACAGGTTACAGGTCTGCTCATACGCATCGACAATGGCAATGTCATCGACCGCAAGTGTGAACAGATCATCTGGTGTTTCGACATTGGCTTCAACCACACCGCCATAGCGGATATTACGATGGGCAAACTCAAAACCCGATTTGCGGTAATTGTCCTGTTGATCGACAACGCCATCAAGACCGATGGTTTTGGGAACGCTACCGTAAAGCACCGCTTGCCACAGGCGATAGCCAAGGCCAGACCCGCGACGGTCCGGACGACAGATATAAAAGCCGACAAAGCCAAAGTCCGAGCTGTACTGGACTGCTGAAATGACCGCCGCCAGCCCCTGTTTGTCAAACGCGCCCCAGAACCCTTCCGGGTCGGTGTTGAAAAACACCTCTGCATCTGCAAGGCCGGGGTTCCAGCCCTCTTTGGCGGCCCATTCAACGGCAAGGGGAAACTCGAATGATTTCAGACGGCGGATTTTGTCAGGCATCGCTTTGTTCAGACTTCCAATAAACAGATCAAGGTCGCGCTTGCCGCCACTGACAGGGCAAACGCATGTGCCAAACATCTATCACGCACCGCTAAAATCAATGATAATTTTTATTGAGAATGCCTATCATTGTTATTATTACAGACAAACACATCTTGTCCGCGCCCCCTTTATCCGAGAGCCCCCATGTCCACATCGCTTCTGACGGCCAAAACGCGTATCGCACTTCCAGACAGTGCCGCCCTGATCAAACAGGCCGCCGCGTTCTATCGTGAACATGATTGTGAGGTCACAGGGGATGGGGATCAAACGCGGATTTCGGTTTCCATCGGCCATATTCAGCTCAGCAGCACGGAAACCACACTTGAGGTCGAAGTCGGTGCGAAGACCGAGGTCGACGTCATCCAGATGAAGTCGGCGATCATTTCCATCCTGCAGGGGGCTGCACCCGATGCTGACCTTGATTGCCGCTGGACAGGTGCGGGCAAAAGCAACGGTAAACTTCCTAATTTCTGCGAGCTGAAAGTGGGCGAGATCACCGACCTTTCACCGCATATGCGACGCGTGCGCCTTCATGCCAGTAATCTTGATGCCTATGACACGGGCAGCATCCATGTCCGGCTTCTGATCCCACCGCGTGGGCAGAAAAATCCGCAATGGCCGACCCTTGCCGATAACGGCATGCCCGTCTGGCCCAGTGGTGAAAACACCATCGAACAACGCGTTTATACGATCCGTGCAATTGATGCCAAGGCGGGCTGGATCGATGTCGATTTTGTCATGCATGGCGATAACGGCCCGGGTTCGGCCTTTGCCATGCATGCTAGCCCCGGGGATTTGGTGGCGATGACCGGTCCGCTGGGAACCGCATTGCCCGAAGCAGACTGGATGCTGTTTGCCGGCGATGAAACCGCCTTGCCAGCCATCGGGCGTTATTTGGCCGAGATGCCCGATCATGTGTCGGGCCATGCGATCATCGAAGTCGGAAGCAAATCAGATGTCATTTCAATACCCACCAACAGCCAGATACAGGTTGAATGGCTGTTTCGTGATGATCGTCAACCTGTCGTGCGCAGCCTAATTCAGGATGCCATTCGTTCGGTTGAAATGCCCGATGCGCGTGATCGTATCTATTGCTGGGCCGGGGTGGAGCAGGGCGATTACAAGCCAGTTCACACCTATTGGAGCAAAGAGTTGGGTTTGGATCGCGATCGCTGTCTTGCCATGACATTCTGGCGCAAGACTGGTCGCTGAACCAGGGCGCCAAGTTTTTGTGCAATCAGTTCGCCCTGATATTTGCCACCGACTGATGCAATTCGGGGGCAAAATGCGCGATTGCGTCATCCAGTGCGATCAGAATGTCGCCAGCAAGGCTGTTACTTTTCGTCTCCGTTCCTTGGTCGACCGCTTGGCGCAGTTCAGTAATGGCGCGGATCAGTTCACGATTTGTCGGGGTAACGGCAGTGGCAATTAATTGTGCCCGCTTGCCGATTTGTTGGCGGACTGTCTGGAATGCCGCCATTTCGTCCTTGGCACTGAACGGCACCATTTGGTCAGGTGTTTCAAGGGCATGCCTCAGCGACAAACCGACCATGTGGCTGCGCTCAGCGAACAGGGCGGAGGTAATCACTCGAAAGGCCGCGATATCAGCCGCCAGCGCATTGCGGTTCTGTGCATTCGCCAGATATTCAAAAGCCGAGAGGTCTGCTTCGAGTTCGTCCTGATGGTCTTTTAGCTCATCACCGCCAAAGTGATCGGGCTGGCAATGGCGCACCTCATGAAAGATCAGCCAGCGAAAGGTCAGGTCAGAATTACTGGCATAGCTAAGCTTTGTGCCAAACCAGTTGCGCATCAGTTCGGCAAAGATTTCGGTATGGCTTTCAGGGGTGATTTTGGCCGGGATGAATATCCGGCATATAGCCAATGCGTCATCCCCTTTCCGTCCGGTAACGGTGAAGGGCGACCGCGGCAGTTTGGCAAAGGTCTCATCCGGGTTCTTGATATTGCCAAGGCCAAGTGCGTTGTCGATCTGTCTTAAAAAGTCTTCCCGTCCGTCAAAGACTAACAGCTCGATATCGCCAAGCTCGCGGATTTCCGCTGCCAGGTTAGCAGTGGTTGCTGTGGGCTCGGCCGCCTGTGCGCAGTTGGCCCCGGCACTGGCCAAAACCAGCGTCGCGATCAGGCCAATCCGCTGAAGGGTTGTTTGGGCCAATGCAATCATAGGATCACTATGCCCGTGCTTGCACAATGGTGCGACTGGAAACTGTCAGGCTTCGGCCTGTTGGCCGGTGCGTTTGCGTTGCGGACCAAACAGGCAGGTCAGAATAAGGATCACACCGGAAACAGTCGCGATCATGCCCGCGGCACTGACCGCATAGGGCGATCCGAACCAGCCCGGACCGTATCCCGCCAAGACATAGCCCAGAATGGCCGAGATTGTTGCAAACACGACCGACCAGCCAACTTGACGGGCCAACTGATTGGTCATCAGTCGCGCGCTGGCTGGCGGGCAGACAAACATCGCAATCACAATGATCGACCCGACCGCATCAAAGGCCGCAACGGCGGCAACGGCTGTTGCCACCACCAGCGCAAAGCCAAGCGCGCGGGTACGAATACCAATCGCCCCGGCAAAGGCAGCATCGAAGGTCGAGATTTTCAATTCTTTCCAAAACAGGAAAATAAACAGCCCGATGCCGATCAGAACAACCGCCAGACGCGGTAATTGCGGTGGCAGGGTCGCAAGGGCAGCCGGATCAACAAGAGATCCCCAACCTTCGGCATCAAACCAGATCAGGCTTTCCAGATTACCCAGCAACGCGTGCTGCACATCGATATGAACCGAACTGGTATCGGTTATTTCTAGGAACAAGACACCGGCGGCAAACAGCGTGGTGAAAACCAGCCCCATCGCGGCCCCCGGTTCAACCCGTCCAAGGCGCTTGACGATTTCGATCATCACCACCGCAATGATTGCCGCCGCCCCGGCGCCCAGCATCATCGGGACAGCCGTAATAGTGCCGGTCACCAGAAAGGCTGCGACAATACCGGGCAGGACAACGTGACTGATCGCATCGCCAATCAGGGCCTGCCGACGCAGCAACAGGAAATTCCCCGGAAGCGCACAGGCAATGGCGGCCAGCGTGCCAATCACAATCGGCGTCAGGCTCAGCTGCACAAACTCCGCGCCAAGGGCTGTGATCAGATTATCGATCATGCCTTTGCTCCCTGGGTGGTTTGCGCGTTCTGGATCATGCGATCAATCTCGGCGATCTGGTCCGGGGTCATCATCCGTTCAATCGGGGTCAGCCCGTCATAACGTTCAATAGTGGAATCATCGGGCAGCATGCGGCGTGCCATTGCCCAGCGGGCTTCGTCACGGGCGGCTTTTTCTGCCGCAATTCGGCCGCGTGCGGTGGCAACACCGTCTGCACGGATCATTCCGGCTCGGCGCAGGATGCGAATGGTCAGCCCGTCATAGATCGGTTCACGGCGCGCCAGCGACAGCAAGCCTTGCCGGCGATGCACGCGGCGCTGAAACCGTTGATGCCTCAGGGCGGACGCCAGCCCGCCACGCAACGGCGAAAACAGGGCGGAGATCATAAAGAACCCAAAGGCCACCAGAACAATGATCGGACCGGTCGGAAGTGCTGCGTGCGCGGCCGATAACACCGCCCCGACATAACCTGAAAGACCACCAATGACGGCGGCAATGCCGATCATCTTGCCGACCTGATTGGTCCAGAAACGGGCAGCCACCGGCGGAATGATCAAAAGCGCGACAATCAGGATAAGGCCAACGATCTTAAGCCCGATCACGGTGACAATCAGGGCAAGCCCCATCATGGCAAGATCGATATTGCGCACATTAACCCCGGTGGTCGCGGCATATTCCGGGTCAAACGCCACCAGCGTCATCGGACGCCGAAGCAGGAAAACAAAGCCGGCCGCCATGGCCCCGGCAACGGCGATTGTGGTGGCTTCTGAAATCAGCATCCCGGCGGTGGAACCCAGCAGGAAATTTTCAAGCCCGGCCTGACGGCCTGATGACATGGTCTGGATGACAGTCAAAAGAACGATGCCAAATCCGAAAAATACCGACAGAACGGCACCGATGGCGGCATCCTCGGTCAGGCGGGTTTTGCGTGTGATCCATTCGACCATCAAAAGCCCGATGGCCGATGAAATCGCTGATCCCAGAATAAGCCCCGGTAACCAGCGCCCGTCACTGCCAAACGCCACCATGATGATGAAGGCGAGCCCGACACCGGGCAGGGTGGCATGACTGATCGCATCGGAAACAAGGGCCCGTTTGCGCAGGAAAATGAAGGCCCCGGCACTGCCGGCCGAAAGGCCCAGCAAGCCCGCACCGATTGCAACAAGCGCGCTGTTATAGCCAGCCTGTAGGAAAAGGGCGCTTATGAAATAATCACCAAATCCCATGTGCGTTACGCCAGATGCAATTCATCGATATGGGTGGCAGCAAGCCGACCACCATAGGTTTCCTGAAGGTTCTCGGCGGTAAAGGTCGTCTCGACCGGGCCTTCGGCAATGCGCCGGACATTGATCAGAAGAACCCGGTCAAAATACTCCGCCACGGTCGAAAGATCATGATGCACGCAGACGACTGTGCGGCCTTCGGATTTAAGTTCCTTCAGCACCGAGACAATCGCACGCTCAGTCGCGGCATCGACGCCGGCAAACGGCTCATCGAGCAAATAGAACTCTGCATTCTGCGCCAAGGCACGTGCCAGGAAAACGCGCTGTTGCTGTCCGCCGGAAAGCTGACCGATCTGGCGCTCGGCGAAATCGCTCATGCCAACGCGTTTCAGGCACTCCATCGCCTGTTCACGATGGCGCGCCTGCCACAGGCGAAACAGCCCGACCGATCCATAAAGCCCCATCAGGACGACATCAATCACGCGCGCCGGGAAATCCCAATCGACACTGGCGCGTTGCGGAACGTATGCGACGCGATCACGGGCATCTTCAAACAGCTTGCCAAAAATGCGCACTTCGCCTGAAAGGCGCGGCACCACGCCAAGTGCACCTTTGAGGAAGGTCGACTTGCCGGCACCGTTCGGACCGATGATCGCGGTCATCGAGCCCGCCGGGATCGATGCGTCAACGGAAAACACAGCCGGCTTGTTGCCATAAGATACCGTAAGTCCGCGCACGGTCAGCGGCGCGTCCTTGGAGGCGACGTCCAGTATCTTGCCTGATTCTGCAACCAGTTTGGCGCTGCTCATGGTGTGTGTCCTGCTTCGTTTTGTTTCATGCTATCTGGATTAATATGTGAAGCGTTATGATCCGGCCGCAAGCTTGCCCTGAAAACCGCCTTCGGGGGCATCGCCGCCAAGAGCACGGGTGATTAATGTCGCGTTGTGATCAATCATGCCAATATAGGTGCCTTCATAGGTGCCGGGTTCTCCCATCGCATCGGAATACAGCGTACCACCAATTACAACGTCCTGACCACGGGCAGAAGCCCCTTCGATCAGGGCACGCACATTGCGTTCAGGCACAGAGCTTTCGACAAAGACGGCTGATATCTTGCGCTCGACAATGGTGTCGACCAGCTCCTCGACGCGGCGCAGGCCAGCCTCAGACTCTGTTGATATGCCCTGAATGCCAAGCACATCGAAATCATAGCCACGCCCGAAATAGCTAAACGCATCATGGGCGGTCAACAGCACGCGGCTTTGCTTCGGCACGGTGGCGGTGACGGATGTCATGTAGGCGACCAGTTTTTCGATCTCGGCCACATGAGCATCGGCATTGGCGTTATAGGTTGCTGCGCCATCGGGATCGGTTTTGATCAGGGCATCGCGCACGGCATAAACCACGGTTTCCCAAAGTTTCGGATCCATCCAGACATGGGGGTCAAACCGGCCTTCATAATCGGCATGGCTCAGAAGTTTTTCGCGCGCCACAGCTTCGCCAACCGCAACCACGTTGCGCCGCTTGCCAAGATCAAGGAAGAACTCTTCAAGCTGCGCCTCCAGATAAAGGCCATGCCACAAAACAAGATCGGCACGCGCCAGGGCGGCGATATCGCTTCGCGTCTGGCGATAGGAATGCGGATCCACACCCGGCCCCATCAGAGCCGTGACTTCCGCCCGATCACCGGCGACCTGGCGCGCGGCATCGGCAATCATCGATGTGGTCGCAACCACATTCAGCGGCTTCGCATGGGCAACACCCGCGCTGACATACAGCGCAACGGCAAGTGCAACAAGATAACGAGCGACGGGTCGGGAAGTCGGGAAAAGCGGCATCAGGGCATCCGAAAGTTAATTGGAATTACTCTGGTAAATGTCCCCTATTTATGTGCGGACTTTTAAAGTTAGTCAAGGCTAAATTGCTATTTGCCAACTTACTTGTTATGAAGGTTTCAGGAATCTGGATTGGAGAGATCGATGGGCGACGACACCCGGCTTAACCCGCGTCACAACAAGGCCGAAGTTTTTGCGCGCCTGCGCGACGCGCACGCCCGCGAAGTGACCGAAGACTATGTGGAAATGATCGGTGATTTGATCGCTGAGGAAGGCGAGGCGCGCTCAGTCGCTCTGGCCGAACGCTTTGGCGTGACGGCAGCGACGGTCAATAACACCATCAAGCGTCTGGAACGCGACGGCTACGTCACTTCGCGTCCCTACCGCTCAATCTTCCTGACGGAAAAAGGCGAAACGCTCGCCAAAAAATGTCGCGAACGCCACCAGATCGTTTATAACTATCTCGTCTCGATCGGGGTTGAGCCGGAGGTTGCAGAGTTTGATGCCGAGGGGATTGAGCATCATGTGAGTGAAGAGACTTTGAGGGTGTTTGAACTGCGGTTGTTGTCCTGAAATCAGAGTGAAAATTGAACGTTAAGCTGGGGTTCAATGGCGAATATTCAGGAATCACTCTCCTGCTTCGGTTCAAGGTAGGATTCCCATTTTTGGCTCCGAGGTTGGCGGTTCAACTCTCTCTCTCTCTCTCTCTCTCTTTGTCTTGTTGTACATATTTCGAATCGAAAGCAGAACTGGCCAATGTTGGGTCTGTAATGGGCTCAAGTCTAAGGGGAATTTTTAACTAGGGGGATGAAATTATAATATATTTTTGCGTATCCACAAATAAACTTATTGAGAAAGTATTTGGTTCGTCTTTGTATTCGGCGTAGTTTGAAAGTATATCGTTTATGTATAAAGAAAATGATTCTGTTAATAGGAAAGTTTTTCTAACTGGAGGGTTAGGGTACATTGGTTCTCACACAGCAGTTTCACTTATAGAGGCAGGGTATTCTGTTGTCATATATGATAATTTTAGTAATAGCAAAAAGGAAGTAATTGACCGAATCGAGCTCATTACAGGATTTAGGGTGCCATTCATAGAGGGTGATGTGCGCGATACAGTGTATTTGGAGAAATCTTTGAAGAAGCACGAGGTCGATTCTGTAATACACTTGGCAGGACTCAAGTCTGTTGGTGAATCTTTTAGTAAACCAATTAAGTATTACGACAATAACGTTGTGGGTACCGTTAGTTTGCTTAAGGCTATGAATGGCGCTCAAGTTAGGACTATGGTTTTTAGTAGTAGTGCTACTATCTATGGTGTTCCAAAGTACTTGCCTTTAGGTGAGGATCACCCAACCTGCGCTATTAATCCATACGGACGCAGTAAACTGCAAACTGAAGAAATTCTATTTGATTTGGCGGTGGCGGGTATTCAAGCCGAACAGTTGCCGTGGTGTATAGCTAGCTTGAGATATTTCAATCCAGTAGGTGCGCATAGCAGCGGTTTGATAGGTGAAAATCCAAATGGTATTCCAACTAACTTGATGCCTTATGTGGGGCGGGTTGCAAGTGGTGTGCTGCCTAAGTTAAATATCTTTGGCGGGGATTATGACACACAAGATGGCACAGGCGTACGTGACTATATCCATATTGTGGATCTTGCCGAAGGACACAAAGCGGCTCTTGGTTTCCTTGCGAAGCATTCGGGGGCACATGCATTCAACCTTGGTACTGGGGTTGGGTATAGCGTTCTAGAGGTTATTGAAGCGTATGAGAGGGCGTCAGGCCAGAGCGTTCCATATGAAATAGTTTCGCGCAGAACTGGAGATGTAGCCGCGTGTTATGCCAATCCAAGTAAAGCTAATAAAGAGCTAGGTTGGCGAGCATTACTGACACTAGAAGATATGTGTGCAAGTGCATGGAACTTTCAATCCAATCAGTGAGAAAAGGTCTTATTTCAACTGATGCTTCAAGCTGTATGCGCACTGCACTCTTGTTCTCGTTAGAAAAGAGTTTCTATTTATGCAGATTGCTGTTCGTTGGTGTTCTAACAATTTTCCAAGTTTTTCACTCTCTTTTAATTGTTGAGGGGGGGTGAGTGCTTGAATATTAAAGTAATATTTTGTTTTGTGATAAATCTGCTGATTAGTTAAGTTTTGCGCTCTGGATTTAAGGGAGGTGCCTGCTTTTCTATGGGAAGCTGGGGAGAAATAGAGTTTTGTTATCAAAGAAAATGATTATAAATCGCGTATTTTTTATATAGATTTTTTTTATAATTAGTTGTTTGGGTTTTGTTATTATAAGGTTTTTGAATTATTTAGCCTAAATTTGTTAGGCGGGGATCTGATCAACAAAGAGGTGATTTATGAAAGGCATATTATTGGCAGGTGGATCTGGGACAAGGTTGCGTCCTGCCACTATAGCTATTTCAAAACAGTTACTGCCAGTTTATGATAAGCCGATGGTTTACTATCCACTTTCTACGCTTATGCTTTCTGGCGTTAGAGATATACTACTGATTTCAACTCCAGTTGATATCCCAAGATTTCAACAGCTTTTGGGAGACGGATCTCAGTGGGGGATCAATATCGAATACGCCGTTCAGAATGAACCCGCAGGGATTCCTCAAGCTTTCACAATAGGGGAGGAGTTCGTTGCGGGGGATAGTGTATTTCTCATACTTGGCGATAACATTTTTTATGGAAATCAGCTCTCCAGAGATTTGTCACAAATTGGCAGTTCGACAGGTGCAACCATATTTGCCTATCCCGTTAAGGATCCTGAGCGATATGGTGTCGTGGAGTTTGATAAATTCGGTGATCCAATTGAATTAGTCGAGAAGCCCTTAAAACCACGTTCCAAATATGCAGTGACAGGGCTTTACTTTTACGATAATCGGGTTGTTGAGATATCGAAGAATCTGAGGCCATCACCCCGCGGTGAGTTAGAAATAACAGATGTCAATCGGCACTATCTTGAACTAGGTGAATTGAATGTGCGGAGGTTTGGCCGAGGTCACGCTTGGTTAGACACTGGAACCCATGATTCTCTGCTGGAAGCAAGTCAGTTTGTTGCAACACTAGAGCATCGACAGGGACTCAAAATTGCTTGTCCAGAAGAAATCGCATTCTACAATGGGTATATTACAGGTGAACAACTTGAGAAACTGGCAGTTGAATTGTCTAAGACAAGCTATGGAAATTATCTATTTGATCTACTTAAAGAATACTCCAGTTTATAGATAAGAATATGAGTTTAGATAAGAATATTTTAGTTATAGAGAACGGTGTTTCAAGCAAGGCTTATTGGGGAGACATCTGGCGTCATCGCGAGCTGCTTCTGTTTTTGGCATGGCGTGACATTCTTGTCCGATACAAGCAGACAGTGATTGGCGTTAGCTGGGTACTCTTTCGGCCTCTGTTGACTATGGCTGTCCTCACCGTGGTGTTTGGTCGGATTGCCAATCTGTCATCAGGAGATATTCCTTATTCATTGGTGGTGCTTACCGGGCTTCTCCCTTGGTTTTTCTTTTCGAATGGGACGTCTGAGTCGAGCAATAGTCTCGTCACCAATGCTAATTTACTGTCAAAGGTTTACTTCCCTCGCATGATCGTTCCCGCGAGTACAATTTTGGTTAGTGCTGTTGATTTTGTGGTTTCAATATTTGTCCTGATTCTGCTAATGATGTGGTACGGCATTTTGCCAACTTGGCATGTTCTCTTGCTGCCAGTCCTTGGTGTATGGGTGGGCTTATTGGCTCTTGGAACAGGGCTTTTGTTCTCTGCTCTCACCGTTAGTTACCGTGACTTCCGGCACATTGTGCCATTTATGCTTATGCTTGGCATTTACACTTCTCCAGTGGGCTACAGCACATCACTTATTCCAGAAAAGTGGGCGCCGTTGTACTACCTGAACCCGATTGCGGGAATCGTTGATGCCTTCCGTTGGGCGATTCTCGGCCAAGTTCCAAGCTCATATGGCATTATTTCAGCGCTGATTATTACTACTGCGGCCCTTGTCGTTGGATTTAGCTATTTTCGGTCTGCAGAATCAAGGTTTGCTGATGAAATCTAAGCCCCTGTCCATTGAGGTTGACGACCTCTCCAAAAGTTATGTAATCACCCACAATGCGCGTCGCCAGCCAAGAACTTTGCGCGAGCTTCTAACATCACCATTTAAGCGACCGGTTATTGAAGCCGAGATGGCAGAGGAGTCTAAAAAAGAAACTTTTTGGGCTTTAAAGGATGTTTCTTTCAATATTGGTGAGGGAGAGCGCATTGCCATTATTGGCGGAAATGGTGCAGGTAAGTCTACTCTGCTGAAAATTTTAAGCCGAATTACAGAGCCGACGAAAGGAAAGGTTACGATTCGGGGTAGGGTGTCTAGCTTGCTTGAAGTTGGAACGGGTTTCCATCCCGAATTGACTGGCCGTGAAAACATATTCCTCAATGGTTCCATTCTTGGCATGAGGCGTAGCGAAGTTGCTGCAAAATTCGATCAAATAGTCGATTTTTCAGGTGTGGAAAAATTCATTGATACTCCGGTCAAGCATTATTCAAGCGGAATGTATGTGCGCTTGGCGTTTTCAGTTTCTGCGTGGCTTGATCCAGATATTCTGATTGTCGACGAAGTCCTTTCAGTGGGAGACCAAGCGTTTCAGCGTAAGTGCGCTGAGAGGATGAAAGAGTTGACCGGCGCCGGGCGAACCGTATTGTTTGTTAGTCATTCGATGGCGGCTGTAAAAAGTATGTGTGAAAAAGCCCTGTATTTACAACACGGTGAGGTACGTTCTTTTGGTTCTGTAGAGGAGGCGGCAAGCAAGTATTTACAGTCGATCGATTCGTCTTCAGGCGATGTATGGCACAAAGGTAAGTTTGATCCCTTGGTGGATCATGTAACCCAATACGGGTTTGATGATAGTTTTGTTCAATGTATTAGCGCATACGCTTGTGATGAACATAATACGGTTCGTTCATCTTTTTCTATTGGTGAGAGGGTGCGGCTAGTATTGAAGTACAGGATTTCGCAGGAGAGCCCTAGTAATATAGTGCCTAATTTTCATGTTTCTGATGAATTTGGTTCTCCTGTCTTTGTCTCGTATCCAGAAGAATTCTCTCCAAATGAAATTGGTCTTTACACTGTGCAATGTAATATATATCCGTTTTTACTTAATGCGGGGAAATATTCAGTCATGCTCGTTATGAGTAGCTTTTACGGTGGGTTGGAATATAGGCACCACTTTTCTTACGAAGCCGCATTGCGGATCGAAATAACAGAAGAGGGTAGCGTAGATAAACGTCGCCACGGTTGGGCAGGGATAATACCTGGAGCAGTTAGGCCGCGATTAGAGTGGCATTATTCCCAGGAACTAGCTTCAGAGACTGAGACATAATGACCATGGTTAATTGCAGCTTTGAACTTACTCTATTAAAGAGTGAGAAGGGAAATCTGTGTGCATCAAAATTGGTGCCACTACAAAAGATGATATCAGCCGAGTATTTTATTGAGACAGGGACTTATCTCGGTGACACTACGCATGCAATGAAAATGTTGTTCAAGAAAGTTGTGTCAATAGAACTCTCTGAGGAGCTCTACCTTGCTGGGCGAAAGCGCTTCTCCTCGGATGATAACGTCGTACTACTGCACGGTGACTCCGCAGAACGGATAAGTGATGCACTTTCATGCGTAGGAGAAAGACGCGCCGTAATTTGGTTGGATGCCCATTGGAGTGGTGGAAATACTGCAAAGGCGAATGGGAATACCCCAATACTCGCAGAACTACAGCGTATCAAAGACGCAGGGGTAGGTGATGTTGTCATCCTTATTGACGATGTTCGCTATTTCTGGGATGTGCGGTCGGGTTTCAATGTTCATGACTCGATAGGGGGCTATCCTGAAGTTGATTTGCTGGTGTCTGAGCTTAAGAAAATTAATCCCAATTTCGTGATTTTTGTAAACGGCGATATCATGTTTGCCATACCTAAAGACTTAATGGGAGAGACGGAAATCTCGCCAGTACTGTCTGCCACTTCACAACTCCGTATGGGGTATTCTACACTCGGCGAAATTGAGAGCTTAGAGACGACCATTGCAGAAGCCAAGGGGGGAGAAAGGGATACTATTCTTAGACTACCTGAATTTTATAAAGATGCCTTAACCTACGGTATAGGTGGTCATTTTTGTTACTGGCGTGCATTGGTTAATGAGCGTTTGGGGCGGATGGAAGACGCTCTACGTGATTTTAGTTTAGCAAGAAATTGTGGGGTAGAAATAGCTAAGCGAAGGTGGGAAGCAGATGTTAACTAAATCGGCTGTGCGACGGATTTTCCGGACCATTATAAGTGTTCCCTTGCTTTTTTTTAATATTCTGCGTTTGACGCTCAAGGGTGAAGGGATTGTGCTAAAATCTCATTCTGGGAACGGTGTATTTTTTGCCGAAGGTTCCCCGTCTTTTGCGCTTCAGACCACAATTCGGGAAATGTCAGAAAGGCAGTGCCTGACACCTGAAGGAGCGGACGGGCTGGTTGGAACGTTGAATGCTGTAACGAGAGACGATTGGATTGCGAAGACATTGGCAGCACTGCCCGAGGGGGCGAAAATTCTTGACGCTGGCGCGGGTGAAATGCAGTACAAGCAGCTTTGCTCGCACTTGGAGTATGTATCTCAAGATCTTGCTGAATATGATGGAAGTGGTAATTCTGCGGGCCTTCAAACTGGTGACTGGAATACCGATGGAATCGACATCGTTTCAGATATCTGTGACATGCCCTTGGAAGATGGCGGCTTTGATGCAGTGCTTTGTACTGAAGTGCTTGAGCATGTATCACATCCAGTAATGGCCCTTAAGGAGATGGGGCGTGTATTACGACCTGGCGGCAAAATTATTATAACTGCGCCATTCTGCAGCTTAACACATTTTGCTCCTTACCATTATGCTACTGGCTTCAATAAATATTTTTATCTCCACCACCTGACGGAACTTGGGTTTAGAGACATAAAGGTTGAAGAGAATGGTAATTTTTTCGAATTTGTAGCGCAGGAACTGCGAAGGATCCCATCTATGGCAGAGCAGTATGCTGGTATGAAGCTAAGTCCAGAAGGAAGTTTTGCTATCTCTACGTTGTTATCCCTTTTGCAAGAGTATTCTGATCATGACAAAGGTAGTAACGAGATGCTTCATTTTGATTGTCAAGTTACTGCAGTAAAAGTCGAGTAAAATATGGGAAAATTATTTGATGAATATTCGAGTTCGTGCGGCCAATTTTTTGAAATTTTTAACCGTTGTCGCCAGATTCTCAGTGGTTGCATGGAATAATACAAATCTATCAAGAATGTTTGTCGCGTGTTTTCAAAACGACTCTGAACAAACACAGCTGGAACTGGAGCGGCTAACCCGCAAGCAAACTGCGATGGTTGGCTTTTATGAAGAGTTTAAGGCGTTCAATTATCTTCTGGCCGAAGAAGGGCGATCAAGTATTTCTCAAGAGGAGCAATATCCTTGTCTTGATGATCGTACTGAGCAAACTGGCTTTGATCGGCACTATATATACCATCCGGCCTGGGCCGCAAGGGTGATCGCAGCGAGAAATCCAGAGCACCATGTCGACATTTCTTCGACTCTTCATTTTGCCACTATTCTGTCTGCCTTTGTAAAGGTCGAGTTCTTCGACTTCCGAAAGGCACCGCTAACCCTTTCGAATCTGACGTCTAATGAAGCTGATCTCACACAACTCCCCTTCCGTTCAGATGCAATAAAATCTCTGTCATGTATGCACGTTATTGAGCATATAGGTTTAGGTCGCTACGGCGACCCAATTGATATAGATGGGGACAAGAAGGCCGCTAGAGAACTTTCGCGCGTCCTCGCGCCTGATGGGGACTTACTTGTTGTTGTTCCCGTAGGAAGATCTAGAATTCAATTTAATGCACACCGCATCTATTCGCATGAGCAAGTAATCGAAATGTTCCCGGATCTCATCTTGGTGGAACACGCATTGATACCTGACGGTGAGGCAGAGGATGGATTGATTGAGAATCCAGATAGTAAGTTAATCTCAAGTCAGAGCTATGGATGTGGATGTTACGTTTTTTCGAAGAGGTGACTAACAGGAGGAAGCGAAGATGCGAAAAATACTAAGAGCCGTCACTACACAGAAACAACGAATTGCCTTATACAATCTTCTGAACTCCGTCCGTAGCTCTTCTCTGATTTCAGGAATCGGAACCAAGCGCAAATCCCCCAGAGATTTCGAACGCCCGTATCAGCTCCACCTTGGATGCGGTAATGTGGCGTTGTCGGGCTATATAAATGTTGATGTTATGAACACGCTTGGTGTTGACGTCATTGATGATATTCGTTCACTTAAGCGTTTCCCAGAGAACTCAGCAAGCCAAATCTATGCTTGTCATGTTCTCGAACATTTTGGTCATGATGAGATATTGCCTATCCCCAAGCGTTGGTACGAGGTTCTAATGCCAGGAGGAGAAATACGCATATCCGTTCCAGATATAGATAAGATCATCAAAATTTATTCAGACAATCCGCAACATTTCCAAACACCTGGCAACTCTCCGTGGATTGGTTTGATTTATGGAGGGCAATCTACGCCTTATGATTATCATAAGACCGGATATAATTTCTGCTGGTTGAAACATTTGATGGAACAATGTGGTTTTGAGGATTTCAATGAATATCCCCATGAGCCTCATTTCATTCCGGGAACCGTTGATGCATCAATAGCCAAGGAGCCGTTTGGGGTCCACTTCTCTCTCAATATGAAAGCTAAGAAGCCCTTGGAACAATGATAGATTATCGTCGCTTTATAAAGGGAGGGCATTCTTGGTTATTGTCAAATTGTTAGGTGGTCTTGGCAATCAGATGTTTCAATATGCAACCGGTCGTGCAGTTGCAAGTCGGTTAGATGTGGAACTGTTACTTGATGTAAGTGCTTTCGCGCATTATGACCTTCGACGTTATGAGCTGGACGATTGGAACATTACCGCGAGGCTTGCTACTTCTGAGGAGCTGGCCCGCTCAGGTGTTACTGCAGCACCCCCTTCTTTTTTTGATCGTATTGCTCGCTTTCTTAGAATTGACCTGCCTGTAAATTGCTTTAGAGAAGCTTCCTTTACCTACGATCCGCGTATCCTGGAAGTGAGTTCGCCGGTCTATTTGGATGGGTATTGGCAAAGTGAGCGCTACTTCTTAGATATCGAAAAAAAATTGCGACAGGAATTTCAGTTAAAGGCATCCATAGACGCAAACAATCATTCATTTAAGAAGAAAATTGACGGTCTGGGAAAGCAGGCTGTCTCTCTTCATGTTCGTCGTGGTGACTACGTTACCAACCCCCAAACAGCAAGTTATCACGGAGTCTGTTCCCTTGATTATTACCGTGCTGCTGTGGATTATATTGCCGAACACGTCTCGGATCCATGTTTCTTTGTCTTTTCCGACGATCTTGAGTGGGTGCAGACAAATTTGAACATTAAGCAACCAATTGTGCTGGTCGATGCGAATGGACCGGACAATGGAGCTGCTGACATGGCTCTAATGATGGCATGTAGACATCATATCATAGCCAACAGCTCTTTCAGTTGGTGGGGGAGTTGGTTGAACCCGCTTAATGACAAGATTATTGTTGCGCCAAAGAAGTGGTTTGGCAGAGCAAACCACGATACGACAGATCTAGTTCCAGATTCTTGGGTTCGTCTATGAGTGATCCTCGTGTTTCTGTGATTATGCCGATCTTCAATGGCGCTGATGATTTGGAACGTGCCTTAGATTCAATCTTAGGTCAGACCTTTCAGGACTTTGAAGTCATTGCCATAAACGACGGTTCAAAAGACAATTCATATGCATTGTTGAATGCGGTTACGGATCCACGCGTTAAAGTCGTGCATCAGGATAATATGGGCCTTGCAGGAACTCTTAACAGAGGGCTTTCTATGGCCCGTGGAGCATTAATTGCTCGGCAGGATCAAGACGATTTAAGTCATCCTGAACGATTTGAACGGCAAGTATCTTATTTTGATGCTCACCCTGATTGCATCCTCCTCGGAACAGCTGCTGAAATCTGGATTGGTAATACACCAACTGAGCGGACGCATGATCATCCCACCTATCACGAAGCCTTGGCGTTCGAATTACTATTTAACAATCCATTTGTACATAGTTCCGTAATGATGTGCCGCGATGCGGTGCTTTCCATCGGTGGATATTCAACTGACAGAGAGCGTCAACCGCCAGAAGATTATGAGCTTTGGTCACGAATGGCGCGAACTGGTCGTGTCGCCAATCTCAAGGATCGGCTGCTGGTTTATAGAGAAGTTCCTCAAAGCATGTCTAGAAATGGGCCATCGCCATTTCTGGATCGTTTGGTGACGATCAGTGCAGAAAACATTGCCATGGCTAGTGGCCGGAATATCGAAGATGATAATGCTATAAACTTAGCGGCTTTGACACATTCGGCTTTAGATCGAATGAAAAAAAAAGCAAATCTGACTAAAATGCAAAAAATACTTGAGGATGCAGTCGCAAATATTGCCCCCGATGATCCGGATGTTGCCACACGCGCTGCTGAGAGAGTAAGAATACTGCGATATCAATGGACGATGTATCGTATGCGCTCGCAGTGGGCGATGCCGTTATTTCGTAGGTTCATTCGTTGCGTGAGACGCTTACCTTACCTTTCCCGCTGATTAGAGAGTTGTCATGCGTCTTTTGTTTTGCTGTGAATTCTATTACCCGAGCGTTGGCGGGGTTCAAGAGGTCATGCGGCAGATTGCAGAACGGCTTGTTTTACGTGGTCATGATGTCACCGTCGCGACGACCAGATTAGCTGAGCGCAATGTTGATGAGTACAACGGTGTAAAGATTGTACAATTCGGTGTTACAGGAAACCTTGTGCGAGGAATGGAAGGCGAGGTCGAGCTTTACCGCCAATTTGTGCGTACATTTGAATGTGACGCGATTTTGATTAAGGCTGCCCAGCAATGGACTTTTGATGCATTATGGCCGGTACTTGATGCTAAACAAGCACGTAAGGTATTCATTCCTTGCGGTTTTTCTGGTTTATTTGAACCGAGCTATTCTAGTTACTTTGACAAAATTCCAGATGTTTTGCGAAAGTTTGATCATCTCATTTTCTATACTGAGAAATATAGAGATGTTGACTTTGCTAGGCGGCACAATATCAATCACTTTTCAATTATTCCAAACGGGGCCAGTGAATCTGAATTTGGTGCGCAGCGTGATCCGACGTTTCGACAGCGGAATGGTATCCCAGAGGACAGTGCAGTTTTGCTGACCGTAGGTAGTATGACGGGAATGAAGGGGCATAAAGAATTACTAGAGGCCTTTGTTCACCTCAAAACTAAACGTCGCCACGTAACTCTGATTATGAACGGCAATATTCCATCCAATCCGCTCTTATTGTCGCACAAAGAAAATTTAGACTCAAAGGATTCTAGAGAGCAGTCAACAATGCGAACAGCATATTCGTACCCTCCATTGTGGTGTAGGGTGTCGAAAGTCTATCAGGTTGAAGGCCTCGAAGGTGTAGCCAAAAAAAGCTTGCAACGTGTTTACTTTATACTCAACACAATACAAAAACTTTTTCTCAAAACTATCCGGGTCTATCGAGAAGAAGGAATGATAGGTGTGCGTTCACGCATTTTACGGCGAATTGGAACTTGTTTGCAGGATAGTGAGTTGCTCAACTATCTGCCAGCTGCCGTACGTGCCTCATTAAACCCTATGTCTTACTGGATGGCAGAAGCTCAACGCACTTCAAACAATAAAAAGTTGGTTATAACTGATTTGTCACGAGAAGAACTCGTGCAAGCATATCTGTCTGCAGACCTTTTTGTGTTTGCCTCGAATATTGAGTACTCTCCACTGGTTCTGTTTGAAGCAGCTGCAGCAGGACTTCCGTTCCTTTCTGTGCCTGTCGGAAATTCAGAGGAAATAGCAAAGTGGACCGGATGCGGTTTAATCTGTCCAGCCGAGAAAGACGATCGAGGATATACTCGTGTTGCGCCAACCGTTCTCGCTACAGAAATAGCTAAAGCAATTGAAGACGGTCCCAGGTTGAAAGAGCTTGGTCGTGTCGGGCACGCAAATTGGCGAGAAAATTTCACTTGGGATGTGATAGCCGCAAGATATGAGGCGTTGTTGATACTGCAATCACCAAAGTCAAAAAAGGATTAATATCTCGTGCGCACGTGTGTTATTGGTGGGGGAGGCTTCATTGGAAAGTATCTCGTAAAGCTATTGCTTGCATCAGGTAGAGATGTACTTGTGTTAGGGCGGCGCAGCGAGCGTCCACTCGATCTGAGCACAAATGCTTACTATAAACCTTGCGATTATGCTGACAAGAACAACTTGCGCAAGTGTCTTGTGGACTGTGATGAAATCGTAGATTTAGCATATGCAACTGTACCGCAAACGAGTTTTGAGAATCCGATTTTTGATCTCCAGGCGAATTTACCCCCAAGTGTGGCATTGCTAGAGGTTGCAAACGAGTTAAATAATCTTCGTTGCCTAATTGTGACTTCATCTGGAGGGACCGTTTATGGATTATCCCAAGTTCTACCAATCACCGAAGAATGTGCCACTCAACCCATCTCTCCTTACGGTATCACGAAGCTTGCAATTGAGAGGTATGCTCTCATGTTTCATTTACTTTCAGATTTGCCAGTTATAATTGTTCGGCCCTCGAATGCTTTTGGCTTGGGGCAAAAGCCTTTTACAGGACAAGGTTTTATTGCGACAGCAATGGGTAAGGTGCTTAAAAATGAACCAGTAACTATTTTTGGTGAGAACGGAACAATACGCGATTACGTTCATGTCAAGGATATTGCATTAGGAATTCTATGCGCAATGGACCGCGGAGAGGCGGGAGAGATATACAATATTGGGTCTGGGATCGGTCGCTCCAACCGTGATGTGCTGGAAGAAATGCGCCCAATAGTTGAAGGATCTGGATTTTCTATCCGGTCTAATAATGCGCAGCCTAGAGGGTTTGACGTGCCAACAAATGTCCTCAGCTACGAAAAACTTTTGAAACACGCTAACTGGCAACCTGAGGTGTCTTTTGACACGGGGATTTGTGAGATGTGGGAGGGGATGCTTTCCAACTTTAAATCATGACTTTCGATAAAAGCCCGAGAATCAGCGTCATTTTACCTATTTTTAATTGTGCAAGCACATTGAAAGAGGCAATTGATTCGATTTTGACGCAAAGTTTCAGCGATTTCGAGTTAATAGTGCTAAATGATGGCTCGACAGACAAAACTGGCGAAATCGTTAGAGCATATACTGACCCGAGAGTTCGATTTTACGACAGTACTCATCGTCTTGGTTTAGCAAGAAGGTTAAATCAGGCGGTTGATTTGTCCCGCGGTCATTATATCGCCAGGATGGACGGCGACGATATTGCATTCTATGATCGCCTGGAACGACAAATAGATTTTCTAGATACGCACCCATCGGTGGATCTGGTTGGAGGTCAGGCGATAGCTTTTCATGACTCTGGTGAGTGTATTGGTCTTCTCCCTGCACCAGTTTGTCATGCTGCTATAACGCGTCAGCCTTGGCGTAATATTCCAATTTCGCATCCTACATGGATGGGGAGAGCAGAATGGTTCAAGCTACATCGATACCGCATCCCTGAGGTAATACGAGCCGAAGATCAGGAACTTTTGTTGCGTGCTGCTCCAAAAAGTAATTACGCAAATCTGGAGCACCCAATTTTGGCATATCGACAAGGACCGTTTCAATTTTTTAAGACCTTTACTGCTCGACGAGCTTTACTATTTGCCCAGATCGCTATCTTTACCGAAAGACGAGAGTTTAAAAATATGTTTCTAGCGTTAACTATGGCGGTTATTAAAATAGCGATAGACATGTTGGCATCTTTGCCTCGCTGTCAGCATCTTTTCTTCATTAGAATGTCAAGCTCTGTACCGGACCATATTGTTTTGCGGATGCAGGCACTACCTGTAACTAAGGGAAAACTAGATAAAAAGTGAAGAAAAAAATTCTGTATCTGATCAACGAAGATTGGTTCTTTTGTTCCCATTTTCTTGACCGAGCTAAGGCTGCACATCAGAGTGGGTATGATGTTGTTGTTGTAACTCGTGTACGGGCTCATCAGAGAGATATCATTGACTCCGGGCTGAGATTGATTCCTTTCCAGAATGATCGCCGCAGTGTTAATCCATTCAGTGAGCTTAGGCGTTTATGGCGGTTGATTTCAATCTATCATCAAGAGAGACCTACACTTTGCCATCACATTGCTCTTAAATCGGTTTTATTAGGTACGATAGCGGCGAAAATAACTAATGTAACTGCTATAGTAAATGCCCCAGTGGGATTGGGATATGTATTTAGTTCAAATAATAAAATTACGTACTTACTTCGTCCTTTTGTAAGGTTTGCATTGAAGTTATTTCTAAACCCTAACAATAGCAAAGTTATATTTGAGAATTTCGATGATATGGAGTATTTTTGTAAAAAAAATTACGTTCGAAGAGATAGATCCATACTCATTCGCGGTGCAGGAATTGACTTAGAAAAATTTCGCCCAGTTCCTGAGCCATTTGGGAAGCCGGTTATTCTTTTAGCCGCGCGGATGCTTTATGACAAAGGAGTACGTGAATTTGTGGAAGCGGCGACATTATTGCGTAACCAAGGTATTGACGCGTGCTTCAAACTGGTAGGTGGTTTGGACCCCGATAATCGCGCAGCGATCCCCGAGGCCGTGCTTAATGATTGGGTTGCTCAGGGGCTGGTTGAATGGCTTGGCCATAGAACCGATATCGCCCAACAGCTGGCAACATGCCATATTGTTTGTCTTCCTTCTTACCGTGAAGGTTTGCCCAAATTCCTATTGGAGGCAGCAGCAAGTTCTCGTCCTATTGTGACGACTGATGTGCCTGGTTGCCGGGAAGTGGTGCTTCACGGAGATAATGGTTTGCTTGTGCCACCGCGTGACGCTATCCATTTATCTAAAGCTCTTAAGATTTTGATTGAGTCTGAGGTTCTACGAGCCAAAATGGGAGAAAGAGGGCGTAGAAGGAGCGAGTCTGAATTTTCCAATAATAAAGTGATTACAGAAACGTTGTGCGTTTATCAACAGAGTCTGGAGGTTATAAATTGACACACAGGTCTCTGCGTGCCGGAGATTAAGTTGTGTAATAGTGAGTAGATTGTCGGGGGGGGCAGTTCCGCGTGAGGGAGCACACAGGATCCGTAATTCAGCCATAATGAGCATCGCCAAATCTTGGTAGATTAAACACCCGTGCGTTGAAATAAAAGTGATCATCGGGAACGGCGCACCAATTCCAGATATGGCCCTTCTTAAAGCACTTGATCAGTCGCATGACTGGGGCCTAATTGCGCTGGGGAGTGGCTTTAAAAGAAGGGAGGGGGGCTAAATTCGGGCTCAGTTAAAGCAAGCTTTTTTTTGTGCTGAAGGTTCAGAACACTATACACGCCGGGACATTTAATCCGGAATTTACAGCTAACCAGCTTGATGCACATGAATATCGTCATAGACTGGCTGGCCTGTGAAGCCCTATTCCTCGCTTAGAGGCCGCTGTTTCTCAGATACAGATTCTCTCATATAGGATTAAGCATTCCCTGTTATTAACAATACTGTCGCTAAGGGCCCCTAAAACTGCCAAAGGAGACAAGTTCGGGAATGTTGCAGAAAGCAGCTTTGTTGCGTGGCCCAGCTAAGATGGGATCTTCTATGGTGCTGTTAAGCCTGAGTTACTATGGCTCAAATTAGATAAGATCAGGGTCAATACGCTGAGTGGCGGAGAGGGTGGGACTCGGTAGTCATACTAATCACAACCCCCAAACCATTAAAGATAAATAAAAACATTAGGTTAGCTTGTCAAGCGGTGTGACACAGGAGTGTGACACATTGTCAAAGCAAAGCCATCTTTTTCGTCGTGGGGCAGTATATTATTTTCGGATGCGTGTCCCCGCAGACCTCAAAAACCGGATTCCCCAGTCAGAACTTCGTTTTAGCCTTAAAACCCGGAACTTTGCTCTTGCCAAAGTTGCTGCGCTTGGGTTACCAAGCGCCCCAGCATATTGTTGAAGTTGTGCAAAGGCCTTATCTAGGTTCCGACCCTTGAAAAAGTAATCAATCCCCATTTCACAACCAATATCCGCGATCTCTAAGCCACAGACCTCGGTCAAGCGTGCACCGGTAAACATACATACCAAGGGCACCCAAAAAGCTGCCTCCCCAGCTCCTCCGAGTGGACGAAAGCCTTCCGAAAAAACCGGAGAATTTAGAACCATCTGCAATCTATGCACACGTTTCGTATCCATACCAACTGGACGAATACGGTTAGCGAAATTCATATCCTGACCCTTGATGACTTGTTGGATGCGGGTAAACGTCAGATTCTTAAGGATGTGATGTGCGACCCGGAAAGATTGCGTCCGGGAAAGACACGTCAGGCACTTACAGAGGAAGCAGCGGAGAAATTCGCCACTTTGGCCCGTGACTTGAGGGCAAAAGGTTACGAAGCCGACAGGGTCGCCCACTTCGTAAACCGGCTTGTTTTTTGTATGTTCGCGGAGGATGAAAATAGAAAAAAGGGGATTGGATGTGCTGGCGACTGTGACACAATCGTGATACACAAGATTTTTAAACCAGCCGCTTGCAGCGCCAGCCAAAAATCTTTGTTTTTCAGTGATTTATCTGGGAAATGGCGGAGGGGATGGGCCTGATATCCAACCTTCTCCACCAAGCTGACACTGCTTGCCCTGCTCTTAAGTGTTTGAAGGTGCGAGATAATATCGTTCTTCCGTCAATTCGTCCTCCTGATCATTCATGGCCATTACTACCGTGACCGTAGAGGTTGGCGTTGGTGTGGGCGTTCCTTTCATTCTCGAATTCGAGGCTGGAATGAGCGATGCCGAAGCGTTCGCTCAGTCGTGCTTTGATCTTGCCCTTGATGGCCTCAATTCTCGTCCATCCATCTTCGGCGACGACCACGTGGCAGTCGAGCGCCGCCTCGTGTTCCTGCATCTGCCATAGGTGCACGTGGTGGACATCCGTAACGCCGTCCACGTCCCGCATCGCGGCGATCACGGCCGAGTTGTCGATATCCGGCGGGCTGCCCAGCATCAGTGTCCGGATCGGGCCGCCGATCTCGGTCAGTGCGAGATACAGTATGTACAGCGCGATTCCGATGGTGATTGCGGGATCGACCCAGCGCAGGTCGTAGAGAATGATCAGCGTGCCGCCGACGATCACGGCGACCGAGGCGAGCGCATCCGAGAGGTTGTGCAGGAAGAGCGCGCGGATGTTCACGCTGCCCTTCTGCATGGACCAGGTGAGCGCCGCAGTCAGAGCGTCGACCACGAGCGCCACGCCGCCGAGGATGACGACGGTCCAACCCTGAACCTCGGGCGGATCGATAATGCGCATACCGCCCTCGTAGATCAGATAAACGCCGACGAGGATGAGTGTCTTGTAGTTGATCAGTGCCGCGACAATCTCGATCCGGCCGTATCCGAAGGTCATCCGCTCGTCCGCAGGCCTCCGCGCGATCTTGCGCGCCGCGAAAGCGATCACCAGCGACGCCATATCCGAGAAGTTGTGCAGGTCATCCGCGATCAGCGCGAGACTGCCCGAAACGATTCCGCCTGCGATCTGCGCGACGGTCAGAAGGGCGTTCGCTGGCTCTGTTGCACAAATGGTCTGAGGGGATTCATCTTGTGAATCCAGCGTGGTAGCTGGGCTGCATGAGCAGACCGATACCCCCGACCTACAAGACCCGGAACTGGCCAGCCTACAACGAGGCGCTCAAGCGCCGGGGCTCGCTGACGATCTGGTTCGATCCCGCCATGATGTGGGGAGCCGCGCCCACCGGCAAGCGCGGGCGCCAGCCAGACGACAGCGACGCCGCCATCCAGACCTGCCTGACGATGAAGGTGCTGTTCGGCATGGCCCTGCGCCATACAACCGGGTTCGTCGAGAGCCTGCTGCGTCTGTTCGGCCTGGACTGGGCTGTGCCCGACTTCAGCACGCTGTCGCGGCGCCAGAAGACGGCTCTGTTGCAACAGAGCCCAATCAGGCCCCAATCTCGTCGTGCTCGGTCAGACATTCAGAATGGTCCCGCAACACCTCCAGCACCCGGCAATCCGCTATCCGCCCGCCGCTGCACTCGTGGACCATGCGTTTCAGTTCCGTGCGCAGCGCCTTCAGGCGGGCCATGCGCTGCTCCACCTGTTTGAGCTGGCGACGCGCGATGGCATCAGCCTCGTCGCAGGGTCGGTTGGGATGGTCGCTGAGGTCGAGCAGCTCGCGGATCGCATCGAGCGAGAAACCGAGTTGCCGCGAATGGCGGATGAAGGACAGTCGGTCAAGCTGTGCATTGTCGTAGCGCCTCTGCCCGCCTTCGGACCTGCCGGGTTCGGGCATGAGTCCGATCTGTTCGTAGTACCTGATGGTCTGCACCTTTGTGCCGGTCTTCTTTGACAGAGTACCGATCGTGAGCATTTTCGCCTCCATGAAAAAGATACAGTTTGTGTAGGTTTTGTCGTCGGAATAAACAAGTGTCGGATTCACAGACGCGTGAGTTCAAGCTATACCATGATTTCGCGCTTGAACCTCTAGCTGCTAGAGGATGTATCCGTATATGCAATAAGAATCAAAAGCAGGCGAACAGGATTGTCCCTTACTTCGGCGCAGAAATTTCTTTGGGTTTTGGCAGGCGTGGCAGCGCTTGCCTTCGTATGGCTTTTGCTCTGGTCCGATTATCGTGCCGATAGCGCCCGAACCGACGCCGAACCGCCTTTTTTCGCTGAATTCGAACTAACGGACCACCAGGGTATGGTTCGAACCGAGGAGGACTTTGCGGGGCGCTGGATGCTGGTGTTTTTCGGCTTCACCAACTGTCCCGACGTCTGCCCGACGACCCTGTCAGAGGTCGCGGCGGTGATGGACGGTCTGGGCGACGATGCCGCCAAGGTCCAGCCGATTTTCATAACAATCGACCCCGAACGGGACACGCCCGCCGCACTCGCCGAATACGTCCCGCTGTTCGATGCGGGCATCATCGGGCTGACGGGCACGCCGGAACAAATCGCCGCCACATCCGAGACGTTTCCGATCTTCTTTGAACGCGTCGAAGAGGCTGCGGCGCCGGATGGTTACACGATGGGCCACACGTCGCATCTGTTCCTCTTCGATCCCGACGCGGGCTTTGCCGACTCCTGGCCCTACGGCACCCCGGCCGAAGAGATTCTCGCCGATCTGGAAGAGAGGATCTGATCGACATGAACCGCATATCCGGAGAAACAGCCCTCGGGCTGGCGTGGATCATCGCGCTTGTCGCCTCGCTTGCCGTGCTTTTCATCGGCGAGGTGCTGGGGCAGACGCCCTGTGTGCTGTGCTGGTTCCAGCGCGCCTTCATGTTTCCCTTGGCCATTATCCTCGGGCTGGGCCTTTGGTGGCGGGACGGCCGTGTGGGGCGCTACGGCATCGCATTGGCGCTTGGCGGCGGCGCAATCGCCCTGTGGCACATGGGGCTGTACGTCGGTCTTGTTCCCGAACGCGTCCAGCCCTGCACGGCCACCGGCCCCTCTTGCACCGATGACAACCAACTGGTCTTCGGCATCCCTATCCCGCTGATGGCGCTCGCCGCCTTCGCGCTGATCGGGGCGCTGTCGGCCCTTTCATTAAAGGACACACGAACATGAATCGACGCGGCCTGATCCTGTCCGTTGTTGCCCTCGGCGCCGCCGGTTTCGGCGGAGCCACCTGGTTTGCAAACCGCCCCGGCCCAGTGGCCGAAGCGGAGCCCGTTGCTCCGGAACTTGCGGAGGCGATGATCCGCCCCTACTCGCCCATCCTCGGGCCTGCGGATGCGCCCGTCACGATCGTCGAATTCTTCGATCCGGCCTGCGAGGCCTGTCGCGCCTTTCATCCCATCGTGAAGGACATCATGGCCGAGCATGGGGAAGCTGTCCGCGTCGTGATCCGCTACACGCCTTTCCACGGCGCGGCATCCGAGGAAGCCATCCGCGTGCTCGAGGCGGCGCGCATGCAGGACGTTTACGTGCCGGTGCTCGAGGCCGTTCTGCGGGAACAGCCGAGATGGGCGTCACACGGTGCCCCGGCGCCCGGCCTGATCCTACAGGTCGCCGCCACGGCCGGGCTCGATGCCGAGGCCGCGCGCACGCAAATGCTGGCACCGGGTGTAGTGGCGATCCTGAATCAGGATCGTGCCGATGTAGAGACCGTGGGAATTCGCCAGACGCCCACATTCTTCGTGAACGGCAAGCCGCTCGATCCGTTCGGGGAGGCAGAACTGCGGCGATTGGTGGCTGCCGAAGTCGCTTCCGCGCAAAAATGAATGGAAAGGGCAGGATCAAAACGATGAAAAAGTATATTTTAACCAGCACACTGGCGGCGCTTTTGACCCTTGGAGGGCTCTCGGTGCCCGCGCTGGCCGGACCCGAGGATGTCGTCGTCGAGAACGCGTGGTCCCGCGCCTCCATCGGGATGAACCGTCCCGGGGCGGCCTACATGACGATCCGCAACGCTGGCGACGAGCCGGTAACGCTGATCGGCCTTAAGACACCGCTCGCGATGATGCCCGAGATCCACGAGACGAAGACCAATGCCGAAGGTGTGAGTTCGATGAGCCCGGCGGGCGAGATCACAATCGCCCCGGGCGAGAGCGTCGCGCTCGAGCCGGGGGGCCTGCACGCAATGCTGATGCGGCTGCAAGAACCGATGACGGAAGGGGAAACCTTTCCGCTGACCCTGCTCTTCGACGGCGGAGGCGAAGTGACGGTCGACGTGCCGATCCTCGGCATCGCCGCGAGGGGGCCGCAGGACTGATGCGGCGACGGGCGATCCTGGGGTATGGTGCGGCTGGTGTCGGGGCGGTCGCCCTGATGCTCTTCGTCGGTTGGTGGCGGGTCGACGGACCCGGTGCACCCGCACCTGTCGGGCAGCTGCCTGTGGCCCTGACCGAGATGGACTTCCGTCTGACGGATCATGAGGGCAACGCGGTCGGGCCGGAAACCCTCATCGGGCGACCGACGATGGCGTTCTTCGGCTTCACCTACTGTCCCGATGTCTGCCCGACCACACTCTCTGACATTTCGGGATGGCTCGACGATCTGGGAGACGAGGCCGACGAGATGAACGTGGTTTTCATCACGGTCGATCCCGAGCGCGACACTGTCGAAACGATGGCCGAATATGTCGGCTACTTCCATCCTGCGATCCGTGGCTGGACGGGGCCGGAGGAGCAGATAGCGCGCGTCGCGGACGGCTTCCGCGCCACCTACGAAAGGGTGCCGACGGAGAGCGGCGATTACACGATGAACCACACCGCGAGCGTCTTCCTGTTCGCAGCCTCCGGGCGGTTCGTCACCATGATCGACTATCACGAAGCCAGAGAATTCGCGGTGCCGAAGATCCGTCGCGCGCTGGCAGAAGAAATGGAGGGGGCGACATGAGGCTCAGAACTTTGGCGGCTTGTGTTGCAATTGCGGGGACGGTTTCGGGTGCGGCTATCGCCATCTCCGATCTTTTGTCGAAAGAACCCGTGCCGCCGGAACTTGCCCAGGCAGGTAGCTGGATGCCCCAACGTCCTGAAGTCCCCCAGAACGTTGACATTCCCGTGACGCTGCCCGTGACGGCATGGGCAGATGATGCACACAATCTCAGCCCGCTGCCCCTTCTGCAGGTCGCTGTTGCCGACAGGCCGGTACGGGCGATCGAGCCACCGCTGTCGACGTGGTCGCGCGACGTTGCACCTGGCGAGACGCTCGATTTCTTGCTGTCCGAAGCTGGACTTGCGGCACCTGACAGAGCCGAAGTTGCCCTCGCGCTTGGCGCGGAATACGATCTGCGACGGCTGCGGCCGGGGCACTCGGTCACTGTTGCTTCGACCATGGACGGCAGCCCCCGCACCGTCTCACTCGCCGTCGAGGACGGGGTTCGGATCGAGGTGGTTTTCGGCGAGCAGTTGTCCACACAGGTCGTGGCTCCGGATCCGGAGATCGTAACCCTTGCCGGCGAAGTCGTGATCAACAGCTCGATCTTCGCGGCACTCGACGAAGCCGGGATACCCGCCCGTTTTGCCGTGGACCTTGCGCAGATGCTGGGTGGGACCGTGGATTTCCGCCGCGAGATGGCCGGTGGCGAGACACTAAGGCTTCTCTGGCGCGAGGCGCGGGTCGGCGAGGACAGGATCGGACAGCCCGAGCTCGCCTTCGCCGCACTGGAGATCGGCGGTTCGCTTTACGAGATCGTATGGCCGGACGACGGCAGCGGTCAGGCGACGATCTACGTCGATGGCGAGGTGCTGCGCGTCTTCGCACAGCCGGTCGAGGGCGCGCGCCTCAGCTCGGTGTTCGGACGCCGCACGCATCCGGTCTTTGGCAACGTCCGGATGCACACCGGCGTTGATTTCGCAGCGGCACGTGGGACACCGGTTCAAGCGACGGCACCGGGGCGGGTCAGTTTCATCGGCTGGCGCGGCGGCTATGGTCGCGTGGTTGAAATCTCGCACGGGTCCGACACCATGACGCGCTACGCGCATCTGAGCGCCGTGCCGGAGGGCCTGGTACAAGGCCAACGCGTGGCGGCGGGAGATGTGATCAGCCGCGTCGGCGCGACCGGCACGGCGACAGGCCCGAACCTGCACTACGAAGTCCTCGTGGATGGGCGCCCGACTGACCCCCTCACTGACGACCGGCTCGCCGAAGCAGCCGAGAGCGAAGCGGATGATACCGCCGCGCTCTCGCGTCTGGCCGAGGCGCGGGCGCTTCTGAATGAAAACCTCGGCAGCGAGATTGCCGAAACGACAACCGAAAGGCTCTGACCCATGAAACGCATGACCCAAGCTCTTGCCATCACGCTCGCCCTTTTCCCGGCGGCCCAGGCCCTCGCAGAGACGACGGCGATCGACGTCCGCAAGACGAACGGATGCGGCTGCTGCCTCTCGTGGATGAACCACCTCGAAGAGAACGGTTTTGTGCCGACCGGCCAGGACATGTTCGGTGGGTCGCTGGTTCGCTTCAAGCTCGACAATGGCGTGCCGCAGCGCATGGTCTCCTGCCACACCGCGCTAATCGAGGGCTACGTGATCGAAGGCCATGTCCCGGCCGCTGACATCCGCCGCCTTCTCGATGAGCGCCCGGACGCAGTCGGTCTCGCCGTGCCTGGGATGCCCTATGGCTCGCCCGGCATGGGGCCAGAAGACGACCGCGAGGCCTATGATGTCTTCCTCATCCGCAAGGACGGGTCGACGGAAGTCTGTTCGAGCTACGCCGAAGGATAATCTGGCCCGCCCATGGAAAATCTGTCTCCGATAATGCTCGGCTTTCTCGGAAGTCTCGCCGCCGGTTCGCTCACGGCAGCCGGAGCAGCTCCCGTGCTGTTCGGGCGCATCCCGTCCCGGGCCACGCGCGACCTGTCGCTCGGCTTCGCTGCCGGTGTTATGCTGTCAGCCTCGTTCTTTTCGCTGATCATCCCCGCATTGGATGCGGCCGAGCCGATGTTCGAAAACGGCGCGATGCCTGCGGCCATCGTATGCGTCTCGATCCTTCTGGGCATGGGGGCTGTCGCCCTGATGAACGAAAAGCTGCCGCACGAGCACTTCAAGACAGGACGCGAAGGGCCCGAAGCGGCGTCTTTGCGGCGGGTCTGGCTGTTCATCATCGCGATCACGATCCACAACTTCCCCGAAGGCCTCGCGGTTGGGGTCGGCTTCGGATCCGGAGGTATGGAGGGCGGTCTGCCGCTTGCTGTCGGCATCGGGCTTCAGAATGCGCCCGAAGGATTGGCCGTCGCTGTATCGCTGCTGGGCGAGGGATATCCGAAGCTGCGCGCCTGGGGCATCGCGGCGCTGACGGGCATGGTCGAGCCGATTGGCGGCCTGCTTGGGGCCGGGATCATCACACTGTCGGAACCGCTGCTTCCATGGGGGCTGGCCTTTGCCGCGGGCGCAATGCTCTACGTCATCAGCCACGAAATTATCCCCGAAACGCATCGCAGCGGCCATCAGAACAGGGCGACGCTCGGTCTCGCAGTCGGGCTCGTTCTGATGCTGTTCCTTGATGTCTGGTTGGGATGAGGCAATGTCACTAAACAAGGTATCTCCGATGATCGGCGTATTAGCAGCACTTGCTGCGTTCGCGATCGATCAGATAACAAAAGCCATTGTCGTTGCGAATGCCGCCACTTTAAGCGCCGGGATTTCCGTGTTTCCGGGATTCAACCTCGTCTTTTATCGTAATGACGGCGTGACTTTTGGGATGCTGGGCGGCGCGCCGTGGTGGAGCCTCATCGCTCTCGCTCTTGCCATCTGTGTTTGGCTGGGGGTTATGCTGTTTCGCGCCGACAATACGGTGGAAACGCTTGCCTATGGCGCGATCATTGGCGGAGCCCTGGGCAATGTCATCGACCGTGTGCGGTATCGGGCTGTAACAGACTTTCTCGATTTCTACATTGGCACCGCACACTGGCCTGCCTTCAACATGGCCGATGTGTTTGTGGTCAGTGGCGTGGGGCTCTTGCTCGCCGCGCCATGGATCAGCGCGCGGCGTTCGGTCAAGTCGTGAAGCCGGAAATTCTGAACCGCATCGCTCTGCGCTACCGTCTGCTTTCGCGGATGACGCTTGGTTTCGTCGCCGGGGCGCTGGCGGTTCTGACTTTCCCGCCTTTCTCGCTTCTCCTGCTCGTTCCCCTTGCCTATT
This sequence comes from Thalassospira profundimaris WP0211, assembly GCF_000300275.1. Classification (GTDB taxonomy): domain Bacteria; phylum Pseudomonadota; class Alphaproteobacteria; order Rhodospirillales; family Thalassospiraceae; genus Thalassospira; species Thalassospira profundimaris. The sequence goes on from NZ_AMRN01000002.1 coordinate 225,427, forward strand.
CCGCGTTGTTTGTCGGGCTTCGCGATCTCTCCTTTGGGCGTGCTTTCCTCGTCGGCTGGGCGTTTGGTCTTGGCCAGTTCGGTTTCGGGATTTCGTGGATCGCGGAAAGTTTTTACGTCGAGGCCGGGCGGTTCGGGACGATGGCGATCCCGGCCGTCGCGGGATTGTCCGCAGGTCTCGCGATTTTCCCGGCCATTGCCGCCGCGCTTTTCGCCGAAATCGCGCGGCGCGGAGCCATGGGCAGTCTCTTGGCCTGCCTCCTGTTCGCGACCTCGTGGACCGCGGCCGAGTGGTTGCGTGGTCACGTTCTGACAGGTTTTCCGTGGAACCTCGCCGGCTACGCACTTGTAGACTACGCCACCCTTCGCCAGACCGCCGCCTGGGTCGGAAGCTATGGGCTAAGCTTTCTCACCGTGTTCGTCGCGGCACTTCCCGGCGCGGCTGTCATGGCGTCCGGGCGGCAACGATTGACCGTTTCGCTCATGGCGCTGGCCGGCATCGCGACGATGTGGGCTGTCGGCACGCTTCGCCTCCAGTCGGATGCACAACAGCCACCCGGTGTCGACCTGCGCATCGTCCAGGGCAACATTCCCCAAGGGGAGAAATGGGCGCCCGAGAACCGCGAGGCGACATTCGCGCGCTATCTTGAGCTTTCAACCCGGCCCGGCGATTTCGACGTTCTTCTCTGGCCCGAAACCGCCTTTCCGGGTTTCCTCGATGAGGATACGAAGGCGCGGGATCGCATTGCCGCTGCGCTACCGGACGGCAGGGTGCTGCTCACCGGTGTGCCGGACCGTGTACCGAGCGAGTATGGGATCCGATATTTCAACACGGTCCAGGCATTTGACGAGACCGGCGAGATCCTGACCGGATACGCGAAACACCATCTCGTGCCCTTCGGCGAATACGTGCCATTTCGCGGCTGGTTGCCGGTCGAGCGGCTGACAGCGGGGCTGGGCGATTTCACGCCCGGTCCGGGCCCGCGAACGCTTGCGCTTCCGGGTGTGCCGCTGGTCGCCGTGGCGATCTGCTATGAGGTCATCTTCCCAGGCCATGTGGTCGACGACCTGTTCCGGCCTGACTGGATCTTCAACGCCACCAACGATGCCTGGTTTGGTACCAGCATCGGACCGGAGCAGCATCTGGCTTCCGCACGTATGCGCGCCGTGGAGGAAGGCCTTCCTGTCATCCGAGCCGCGAATACGGGCATTTCTGCGGTCATCGACGCGAACGGAGAGATCGTTGCGCGGCTCGATACCGGCGAAACGGGCATCATCGACGCTAGTCTGCCCTCCGCGCGTCCGCCGACACTCTACGCGAGCTTCGGGGACTGGATGCTGTTGGCGCTCATCTTGGCTTCGTGGAGCTGGGCTCTGACGGCCAATGCGACGGCTCGTTTCCGCCGCATGAGAAAGACCGTCATGCAAAGATGTGGATAGGTGTTCCGTCCTTCACCATTGCATAGATGTCCTCGATCTGCCGATCTGTGACCGCGATGCAGCCAGCTGTCCAGTCGCGGACGTTCGTCGGATCGATGCCGGGGCGTGGACCACCATGGATGAAGATGTCGCCGCCGGGGGAAAAGCCCTGCGCTTCGGCAAAGGCGATGTCGGCCTCATTCGGATAAGAGATACCAACTGAAAGATGATACGTACTTTCAGGGTTGCGCTTATCGACTATGTAGGTGCCCTCCGGAGTCCGGCCGTCTCCCTCGAATTGCTTGTGCCCCTCAGGAGCAAAACCCAGTCCGACCGGATAGGTTTGCAATACTCGATCGGCTCCGTCGAGAACAAGCAAGCGCTGCCCCTTGTAAAGCCGAACGCGGGTCACCTCGGGTCCGCCATAGCTGCGGAACTTGCTGGCGCAGCCGGACAGAAACGCTGCCAACCCGCCCAACAGGACGGCGCGGCGGGGAAATCGGATGGTTTTCACTGCTCGATGCCTCTTTCGTGAGGCCTGATATGGACATTACGTTACCTTGCCAATGCTGCGTGATCAATGTCCGTGGGCAAGCGCGGCCTTTGCCATCTGTGGGCCAACCTGCTCACCGCTTAATGCCTTGTGTGCCTACCGCAGCGCCTTGAGGGCGACCGGCAGGGAGGCCCCGGCAGGCCTTAATCGAACAACTCGTGAAGCCAGGATTTGCGGCGGTAGCCGTGCTTGCCGTCGCCGCCGCCGTGCTTTCCGCGCCCGTAGCCGCGATCATCGTCGTAGCCGCGCGGCTCAGGCACGCGCTGAGGCGCCAAATCGGGTGCCGAACGCTCGATGATCTTGTCCAGTTCGCCCCGGTCGAGCCAGACACCCCGGCAATCGGGACAGAAGTCGATCTCGATCCCCTGGCGGTCGGTCATGCTCAAGGGCACCTCGCAAACCGGACACATCATCCTGCCCTTCACGCTCATGTCTCGTCTCGGCTCCTCTCCGGGTTCTCTCAGTTCAATGACCATGTGCCAGCGCCCCTTTGGACAAGCCTTCGCCAACCGGCTCGCCGCGGCATGGCGGCGTCTTGGCCTTGTGGCCGTTCAACAGCCGCAGCGCGTTGGCCACAACCAGCAACGACACACCGACATCCGCCGCAATGGCGCCCCACATCGAGGCCATGCCGAAGGCAGTCAACCCGACGAACAGCGCCTTCGTCGCCAGCGAAATGCCGATGTTCTGACGGATGATCGTCATGGCCCGGCGCGAATGACCGATCAGCCAAGGCACCTTGCCGAGGTCGTCGGTCATCAGGGCAATATCCGCCGTCTCGATTGCCGCGTCCGAACCAACAGCACCCATCGCGATGGCGTAATGCGCACGCGCCATGGCGGGGGCGTCGTTCACTCCGTCGCCGATCATGGCCACCATGTCATGCGTTTCGACCAGTTCTTCGATGGCTGTCACCTTGTCTTCGGGCAGAAGCTCGGCACGGACCTCGTCGATGCCGACCTCGGCGGCAACGGCGCGCGCTGTCCGCTCGTTGTCGCCCGTCAGCATGACGATGGTCTTCACGCCTTGCGCGTGGAGCTGTGCCACGATGCCCTTGGCGTCGGGGCGGATACGGTCGCGCAATTCCAGGATGCCGGTCACGCCGGTGTCGTCGCCCACGGCAACAAGGGTGCTGCCGGCGCCTTCTATGCGGTCGCGCAAATCCTTTGGAATGGCGTCGCCGAAACCCTTCTCCTCGGCAAACCGGTCGGACCCCAGCCAGATCGACCGGCCGTCTGTGCGTCCTTCAAGTCCCCTACCGGGAACGGTTCGGGTATCTTCCGCGGCGGACACATTGATGCCGTCGGCTTCTGCCCGCGTGAGAATGGCGCGCGCCAAGGGATGCGAGGAACGTGCCTCCAGTCCAGCGGCGAGGGTCATCAGATCTTGCGCCGATGCTTTGCCCAGCGGATGCACCGCCGCCACCTCGGGCTCGCCCATGGTGATCGTGCCGGTCTTGTCCATGGCCAGTGCAGTGGTCTTGCCCGGTGCCTCAACATATGCACCACCCTTGATCAGCACCCCGGCCCGCGCAGAGGCGGTGAGTGCAGCGACGATGGAGACCGGTGTCGAGATGACCAGAGCACACGGGCAGGCGATCACCAGCAGCACGAGTGCATTGTAGAACCAATAATCCCAGGCCCCACCCAAAATGAGCGGCGGCAGCAGGGCAATTGCAATGGCGAGAGCCATGACGATAGGCGTGTAGATGCGGGCGAACTTCGCCACCCATTGCTCCACCGGCGCGCGGCGGGCATGGGCGTCGCCGACCATGCGGATGATCTTGGCCAAGACGGTGTCCGAGGCGGCCTTCGTGGCGCGCACCGTCAATGTGCCTTCGCCGTTGATCGTGCCGGCATAGACTTCGTCGCCTCGTTCCTTTGTGACCAGCGCACTCTCTCCGGTGATTGGCGCCTGATCGACCGCGCCCGCGCCGTCCGTCACCTCACCATCCAGCGGGATACGGTCGCCACCGCGTACTATGAAGCTTGCGCCTACGGCGACTTGAGCCGCCGGAACGTCGGCCTCGCTTCCGTCTTCGCGGATCACGCGCGCCGTCGGTGGTGCAAGATCCAAGAGCGCCGAGACCGCATTCCTTGCACGCCCGACGCTCCAGCTTTCGAGGTAGAGCGAGAGCGAGAAGAAGAACGCGACCGTCGCCGCCTCGAAGAATTCGCCAAGCCCGATGGCACCGGCCACGGCGACAACCATGAGCAGGTTCATGTCCGGCGACAGCCGCCGAGCGGACGACCATGCCTTGGGTGCCACGAGCCAGACACCGAACAGGATCGCAACCGCGAACAGCCCTGCCTCGACCAGCGGCATCGGCGCTTCGCCGTGCCCCGCGAAAAGGCCGAGCGCCCCGCCCATGCCGGTCTCGATGATGTGCCACAGGAATCCCGCGGCCCAGAAGCCGCCGCTGAGCGCCGTAAACAGCCGCTGTCGTGCAAGATGGGCCGCCTGGTCGACCGACGCGTTTTCGGCATCCCAGGGCTTGGCGGTCATGCCGGTGCTTGCCACCAGTTCTGCAACTTCGCCGTCCGATACCTGCATTGCGCTGTCGAGGATGGTCATCCGTCCATTGATCACGTCGAACGCGAGATGCTCCGCCCCGCCGATCTTCGGGCCGACCACCTTGTTCAGGATCGCGACCTCCTCGGCGCAATCGAGGCCTGAAACCTGAAAGCTGCGCCCGGCATACGGCGCGGGCGTCACTGGAGCGACGTCGCCACAGCTTCGACTGCCTTCGCAGCAGCCGTCGCCGGATGCCTGCGGAGCGTCGGTATCATCATGGCGGTGGATATCAGACGGCATGAACGGACCTCGGGATTCGGACAGTTCAGATCAACATAGCACCTACAGCAACTAGAGCTTCAAGTGAAAAATCGGTTGGTCTTCATGTCCTGTTTTTTGGTAGGACTGACAGCGGATTGCCCCGTTTTGGCGAGGCAGAAAGAAAATGCGAAAGGAAACTCAATGCAATCGATCATGCAAAAACGTAACGTGATGGTCCTGCCCACGTTAGGGTCAGGACTCGTTCTCGCGTCATAGCCAGAACATGACTGTTGCTGCGAGGGCGACGGCGGAGAGGAAGACCGTCGGGCACCTGTCGTAGCGGGTAGCAATCCGTCGCCAGTCCTTCAGTCGCCCGAACATGATCTCGATCCGGTTGCGGCGTTTGTAGCGGCGCTTGTCATGCTTGATTGGCTTGCCGCGTGACTTCCGGCCCGGGATGCAGGGCTTTATCCCCTTGTCTTTCAACGCCTCTCGGAACCAGTCGGCATCATAACCGCGGTCGGCCAGCAACCACTCCGCATTTGGCAGGCTGCCCAGCAGGGCCGCGGCGCCGGTGTAATCGCTTACCTGGCCGGCGGTCATGGAGAAGCGGAGAGGGCGCCCCTCGGCGTCGGTGACGGCATGCAGCTTGGTGTTCATGCCGCCCTTCGTTCGGCCGATCAGACGGCCGCGCAGGTCGCCGGGGCCCCCTTTTTCGACCGCAGGCTGGTCGCCGTGCGGTGCGCCTTCAAGTAAGTCGCGTCGATCATCACCGTCTTCGGAACAGCGGCCTCGGCGGCCAGGCCATCCATCATCCGGGCGAAGACCCCTTTGTCACTCCACCGCTTCCAGCGGTTGTAGAGGGTCTTGGGAGGGCCGTACTCCCTCGGCGCATCCCGCCACCGCAACCCGTTGCGATTGATGAAGATTATCCCGCTCAGCACGCGCCGGTCATCGACCCGCGGCTTGCCATGGCTCTTGGGAAAGAAGGGCTGGAGCCGCGCCATCTGCGCCTCCGTCAGCCAGAAAAGGTTGCTCATTGGTCAGTCTCCTTGCTGAGGCTGAATCATGCCGCAAGCCAATGATCAATGGGTCCTGACCCTAATGATGGACAACCTTTTGGAGGACTGGGGGCAGCCATTTTATCCAGTCGTCGAGTAGCGACGTCTGCCGGTCAACGCCATGCCCTCGACCCATCGCACACTCGCGCTTGCTCCCGCATCACCGCGTAGTCGCTCAGCATCTCAGCGATGACCGAACCTCCCGGCAGGAGGGCCAGCTCCTCCGCCGCCTGCACCTTGAACTCCCGGCCATACTCGACCACGGGCGGGCACGTCGCGAGCCTGCCGTCCTCAGAACGAACCGTCCCGCAGCCGGTCAGCGAGATCGCTGCGATCGCGAGGACGGCGAGCCGCCGCTTCCAGCATCCGACGTTGGACGTCATTGGCCTTCTCCATGGTTTCAAGGCGTTCCGCCAGCCGTCCCGCACGCTCGCCGGAGCGCCGAAGGGCCAGCAAGAACAGAAGGACGGCGAGTGCGATGGCCGCGTAATGCAGGGCCGCCCGGATCCACGGGGCGGCCGCGATCCCGGTGAACAGAGCGGCGATCATCGACGCCCCCGCTTCCAGTCATCAAGCCGCGCGTAGATCGTGACGGCAACGCCCGCGAGCGCTAAGGCGATGAACACCCAGCGCAGCGTATCGAGGTAGGGCACGAGCGGCAGGATCGCGGACTGGGTGTCCGTCAGGACGCTCTGCGCAACCTCGACACCCGCGGCGCCGAGCGTCGCCACACCGGCCGCGCCGCCACCCTTCATCGTGCGGCTGTCGGCCAGCACCTCGCGCGCCGGCAGCGTTTCCGCGGCAAACGCCGTCGCCCGAACCGGGAAGCGTTCGCCCCACTGCCGCGCAGGACCGAGATCAATGTGCATGAAGTCGGAGCGCGGGTAGAAACCGAACCCGAGGAAGCCGACCTCTCGCGCCGCCGCCTCAAAGGCGACCGGGTCGTGGTTCGCCATGGCGATGTCGAAGGCCGTGCCGTCCATGTGCGTCGAGCGTGGCGCGCCGCCGACGGCCCGGTTATGCGCCGGACTGCGGTAGGCCGAACGGACGATGAGGGGCTTGCCAAGCCGATCGCGCAGCGCCTGGAGCTTGTCGAGCGCATCTTCGTTGATCCGCAGGGAGCCGCTGCCTCGGCAGGCGATCTCGGCAGGCGAGAAGTTCTTCCAGCGCCACGAGTCCTCGGGCACATCGCGCCAGTGGTTGAAATAGCTCGTCGTCATCGGTGGTCTCCGGGCACAAAAAAGCCCGCCGGACGGCGGGCTGGTGGGTTGGGGCTCGTCGGGGCCAATTAGGGCCCATTGCCGAACAGCTTCAGCTTGATGGCGATGCCGGCCATTAGGGCGAGCAGGATTCCGGTGGTAATCAGCCGTACGCTGGTCTGGACGGCCGTGCGCTTGGCGAGCCTGAGGCTGCTCAGCAGGGAGCGCAGGTCGCGGATGTCGCCGGGCGCGTCCTCGTCGACCAAGCCGACATCGGCCAGCGCCCGCTTGGCCCCTCGCTCGGCCGCCAGTTCGAGCAATTGCTCGAACTCGGCCTCGGGCATGGCGACATACCCGTCCTTCGTCGAAGGGCAGTTCATGGTGGTCTCCAATCTGGATCTGATCAGGCGGCCAGGTCGGCCTCGTGAACGCGCGCGTCCTCGCCGACGGCGGTGATTTCCACCTGCTCGCCGCGCGGGCGAACGGCAATGACGCGGGCCTTGGCGCTCCAGGTTTCGCCGGGGCCGAAGGCGAAGTGGCTGCGCTCCTCGGCGGTGCCGGTATAGGGAGCGAAGCCCAGAGGATCGAGAACCCGGAGCGTCCGACCCTCGCCAACGACGGCCTCCACGTGGAACGGCCCGGCGGGACTGCCGTCACGACGGCGCAGCGCGATGTAGTGGTCCTGGCCCTCTACCCACTCCAAGGGCTCCGAGACCGACAGCAGTGCTTCCGTTTCGTCCCAGGCGACCACCTCCCCACCCTGGCCCCAGCGGGGCATGTCGTGGGTGACGGCGACCAGATCGCCGTAGGTGGGGATCAACCCGTCCAGTTCGGTGCGCCAGGAGACCAGTTTGCGCCGATAACGATTGTCGGCGGCCATGTAGAGCCCCTCGCGGGCGGCCTGGGCCTCGTCGGTGCAGCCGAACAGGGTCACCTTGGCGGGCTTTTCGGCGGCGCTGTCGGGCAGGCTTGCCGTGACTTCATCCGGCTTCCAGGCCCGGGCGTTGAAGAACTCGACGGTGACCGCGTCGGCGGTGTCCTCGCCCGGCATGATGTACTGGATCTTGAACGAGCCCTTGACGATGTTGCGCGGCCCGAACATCGCCACCGGCAAGGTCTGCGCCGCATCCCGAAACAGACGCACGATGCCCCCCTGGAGAACCGGCACGGCGCGACCGCAACGGGCGATCCGGGTCAGCGCCTCCCACACGGTCATGGCGCTGTCGAACACGCCGTCGAAGGTATCGCCCCGCCCGGTCCAGATCTGATCGAGGGCATAGAGCGCCAACAGATCGATCCGACCGTCCGCCAGACCGGCGCCGTAGGATGCTCGGCAGGCGTCGGCGAAGGCCCAGGCGATGGAACGGGTCGGCTGTGGTGCGGACCACCCTGTAATCGGCTCCCAAACCGGTAGCCGGCGGGTGACCACGCAGTTGATCATCCGCGAAGAGCGCTGGGACAGGTTGTCGGTGGCCCGCATTTTGACGGCAAGCAGGGTCACTCCTTGTGTCCCTGTCGCGGCTCCGCCGCTCCCCGCCTCTTGGCCGAAGTCGGGCGTGCCTTCCAGATAGGCGCGCAGCGCGCCCCAGCGCAGTTCATGCCCGGCCCTCGACGAGGTGTCGATGGCATCCAGCCGGATCATCCGGACCTCGTAGCGGCCCGGCGTGACGGCGTACTTGTAGCTGAGCCGCAGCGCGGTGTTGGTGGCCGCCGAATGGCTCTCGGTGCCGAGCGTCGTCCAGTCTCCGATGGCCTGACCGTCGTCGTCGACGGCCCTGGCCTGCACCTCCCACTGGGCGCTCCGGGTGTCGAGCCCGCCTGCGTCATTGGCGTAGTAGAGACCTCGAGCGAACACCACGTCGATGCCGATGTGCCCGGCCTGGGTCTCGACGGGATTGGCCGTGAAGGGTCCGACCCAATCGCCGCCATCGCCCGTGCTGCGCAATTCCTGACCCGCGACCTCGGGCGCCGTGACCACATCGGTCTCGAACAAGGTGACCGTGCCGCCAGGGCCGACGATCTCCGTTTCCACCTCCTCGAAGGCGGCGATGGGCGTGTCCTCGATGCGCACCTGTTCCAGGTCGTATTCGCCCTGGCCGATCACATGAAGCTGGAACAGATACTGCTCGTTGCCGGCAAACTCCTGATAGGGCTGGGTGGCAAGGTCGGGATAGATCAGGTGGCGGCCATAGAGCACCGGGATCGGCTGGCCGAGACGGGCCTCGTTGCCCTGGGCCGAGAGGGAATAGGTGGGACTTGGTGCCGGTGGCGCGCCGACCGATCCGAAACTGAGCGACGGCACCGAGGGCTTGGGCGCCGGCACCACGGCATTCATCAACGCCATGCCGGCGAGCGAGATGATCGCCCCACCGATGGCCTGCTGCAGGACACCCGCGCCGATGCCGAGCGCTGCCCCGGCGTTGGCTGAGATGCCCATGGCCGCGCCCAGCGGACCGCCGAGGGCGAACGAAGCCACCATGACGGCGATGGACAGCACGGTGCGCAGCGGATTCTTTCCGCCCCCACCGCCTCCGCCACCGCCTTGGGGCAGGGTCACGAACGCGACCACGTCACCGTCGGCGATGACCGTGGTGGTCCAGTCGGCGCGCAGAACGGCCCTGCCATTGTGCAGGCAGATGGTCGGGCGGTCGAATTCGCCAACACCCCTGTTATCGAGCCAGCCGCGCACCGTGGTCAGGCTCAGCACCGGGCACACTTCGCGGTCCCGATCCGGACAGAACGGGTTACGGACCATGGTCACGGCGGCGAGCATCAGTTTTCCCCGGTGAAACGGTAATAGCCTTCGATGCGCCAGCCGTTGGCCGCCAGCGCGGTCACGCCCTGGAACGCCACCCCGGCCTCCTGGGCGCAGTGCAGAACGCCGCCGCCGTCCACGTCCAGCCAGACGCCGACATGGATTGGATAGCGGGCCTGGCGGATGAGCACGCAGTCCCCCTCGGCGGGAGCATCAACCTGGATCCAGCGTTTCCGTTCCGGGTGGTCACGAAAATCTCGGGCAATACCCAGCAGGTCCTCGGGGTTGGCGATCACGGGCAAGGCTCGCCCGAAATGCCGCTCCTGAACCCAGCACACGAAGGCCCAACAATGAAACGAACCGGGGCCTTCCCCCGTGGCGGACCACGGCAGGCCGATGTAGGTTTCTGCCCAGTGCATTATCGCGTCAGTCCAGGAAAGCGCTTGGCGGTGTAGGTTTCGCCGGGGAAGGTCTTGTTGCCGATGTCGAGCATCCGCGCCCGCCCGGTGACCTGGAGCGCGTTGGCCTCCACCTCGGTCAGAACCAGGGTGATCGGCGGGTCCATCTGCGGCCCTTCCAGATCGGTGGAGAGATAGGGCCGATAGGTGATCTCGATCTTGTCCTGGGAGACGGCCGCTGCATCCAGATGGCGGACGATCTCTCGGCTCACGTTATCCAGCGTCACCGTGATCTCGGGGACCGGCGCGGTGTCGATGGGCGGCAGCGACAGATCGAAGGCGAGCGCCACGAAGGTCACCATCTCCCCGCCGTCGATCGGCGCCGAGGGCTCCAGTCGGGCGGTCAGGTCCCGGTGGTCCCGCACCACGCGGATGGCGGTGGGGTGGCCATCGCCATCCTCGAAGGCCGGATGGCGCAGTTCCAGGGTATGCAGGATCACGACGTCCGACGGCGCGGTGGCATAGGCTTCCTTGATCGCCTGGGACAGGGCCGGATCAGGCATTGGGATCGTCCAGCAGGGTCGGCTTGGGATGCGCGCGTTTGACGGCGAGCCAGCGGCCGATGACCTCGTTCATCTCGGCGGGCAAGGTCGTGCCGTTCATGCGCAGATGATTGAAGGCCTTGAGGATGGCGTCCAACTGCTCGCCGGTCGGCAGCGCCCGTTGGTATTCCGACGCCCGCTCCTCGCGCACGCGTTGGACCGGCACCGACTGGTCCAGGATGTGCTGGATTTCCGCTTCGCCATGATGCTGAAGGTCGATGCCTTCGGCTTGCTCTCCATAATCTCAAACCTCAAAGATCAGGGACGTGACATGGGCGTAGTGACGCCCATCGACTTCACAAAGCCACTCGAATTCGCCGTCGATCCACTCCCCCGGTGGGAGAAAGTGCCAACCGTCCGGGCTTTCCACATAGCTGATAAAAGGCATCAGTGAATCTCCACCCGTTCCACGAAGGTCGGATAGCTGTTGGTCGCCTCCGTCCCCAGCTTGTTGCTGCTGTTGCGCCCGGCCGCCCACAGTTCTCCATTGTTCAGGAGCACGAACGCCCCCCATTCGGAGGTGTAGGCATGGGACACCACGTCCACCACCTTCCGACGGAGGGGATCGTCCGCATATTTTGGCCAGGGGCGGTACCAGCACACGGGTTTCTGCCAGTTGCTGCCACCGCTGTTCCCGAAGAAGTACCCAGCGTAATGGCCGCAGGTATATACCTCGCCATCCGTGCCCAGCATGATGGTGGTGTGCCGTTGGGTGGCCCCGTCGTAGGCGCCGCCCGTGGAGACCTTCTTCAACTGCACGCCCGAGGGAAGATTGATCTTGCCCATATACGCGTTGGACGTGGATCCGACACCCAATTGGCCATTGCCGTTGTATCCGCAGGCATAGCAGGCCCCGTCATCCGCGTTGAAATACGCCTGGGCGTATTCACCCGCGATCCACATGTCGGTGAACCCGCCGACGCCGGTGGGAAAGGCCAGTTGATTGAAGCCGCTCCAGTTGGAAGCGGAGGCGTTCAACTGATACTGCCCCCCGTACCCGGTCCCGAAGACACGGCCATCCTTCAGCAGAACATAAGTGCTGGCCCCACGGCTCGACCCGCCGAGTTGGACCTTCTTGATGGGGGAGTCGGCTGGAAGGCCAACGCAAGGCTTCAGGCGGTACTGGTTCCCGGTGGTCCCATCGCCCAGCTTGCCCCAGTTGTTCTGCCCGCAAGACCACAGCGTGCCGTCCGCGCGAAGGACAAAGACGGCTTGATAGTTGCCGTGCCCCGCGAAGATGCCGATGGCGTCGTCAACGGGCGAGCCCGTGTTGTCATGCAGTTGGACGGGCGTGTAGCAATTCGAGGTGTTGTTCTGCCCCAACTGGCCGTAGCCGTTATAGCCCCAGCCCCAAACCGTGCCGTCCTTGCACCGGACGTATAGGGTGTGCCCGGAGTTCGGATACCCCTTGGTGAGGTCGATTTCCACGACCTCGCGCCCCTTGATGCCGGATCGTGGACCAACATTGGTCCCTGTTATGCCTTGGGCATATCCATTTCCGGACGCATGACCTCGTCCCTGCTGTCCGTGGCCATTGTAACCCCAGACCGCCACGTCACCTTGGTCCGTCAGAACCATCGTGCAGTCATAGGCAGCGCGGATCGCCACGGGATCGCCGATCACCCCCCAGGTGGCGTTCTGATCGTGGCGCAGCAAGGCGACCTTTTTCGTGTCATGGACGCTGAAGCCAGTGTTTCCCTGCGCCAAGGTGTAGTTGTTGTGCGCGCCCGACATATGCAGCAGGCCATCCTTGGTGAGGAAGCAGTTGTGGTAATAGGTGATGTCGGAATTGGACCCGATGGTCTCCTGCCCGCCCGACAGGGTGGAATTCTGGAGCGTGACAACGAAATGCTGGTCAGGCTTCCCGTTGTTGAGCCCGACGGCAGCCCCCTGACCGCCCCGCCGTTCCACGCGCGGCAGGTCGGCGGTGATGGTGGAATTGCTCATCAGTAGTCACCGCCGAAGAAGGTGATGTGGACGTTGCCGGTCGCGACCGCGTTGGCATTGGCCGGAATGCGGGCCGCCAGCGGGGCGGTCAGCAACAGCCAGCGATCGCCCGTGAGATCGAGCCAGGGCAGCGTCTCGAGATCGAGACCGGCTGCGGACGGGTTGCCGTCGAACCCGGCGCGCGCGGGCACGGTCACGGCCCACAGGGGCCGCCACCGATAGGCGTCGATGAATACGCCCAGTTCCTGCGCGATGGCGTTGCCGGGGGTGTTCTGGACGTTGAGGACGTCGAAGATCCCGGAGCCCGGAGTCTGCTCGGCCGTTCCAGAAAGACGATAGTCGCCCCGATTGACGGTCGCCGCGTTCCACAGTGTCAGGACCTGGAGGTTTTCCGTGATAGGCCAGGACTGGTCGTCGACGCGGGTAACGGTGAAGGGATCCGTGGCCGGCGTGGCGCCGGGGACGATGTTCACCTCGATCCCGGAGAACACCACGTCATAGGTACCGAACTCCACCGTCACTTCCGTCTCACCGTCATTGCCGAGCGCCAAGGCATGGAGACGGGTGCCAGCGGCGCCTGGCGTGAAAATATCCTGCGCCGCGTTGCCGAGATCGGCGCGCAGAACGGTCGTGTCCTGGCGATAGCCGGACACGAAGATCGGTTGATTGGCCATGGGGTCCTCGTTCAGTTCAGATGAAGCCGCGGGCCAACGCCACCAGGGCGCCGGCGTGAACCTGCGGGGTCACGGAGATGGCGAGCCGCTCGTCGCCACCGGAATTGGCGATCGTGGCCTCCAGCCCCACCCCGGCCTCGATCTTCGAGGCCAAGCTGGCGGGAGCCGCATCTGTTTCCGAAACGGCCACGGTGCCGACGGCACCGAGTGCCGCATCCCGTGCATCGACGGCTTGATCGCGGGCCAGTTCGGCAGCGGCGCGGGACGCATCCGCGTCATCGACGGCCTGAGTGATCGTCGCCGTACTCGCCGCGACACTGGCCTCCACGTCGTCGATCGCCTTGGCGACAGACTTCACCGGGCCGCCTTCGGTCGAGACGGTGGTCTCGGCATCGCCGTGGACGATCTGATGCAGCAACAGGCTGTCGGCCGTCGCCTTGTCGGCGGCGGCCCGCAGGTCGGTCTCGATGGTCATGGGATACTCCAAGAGGCGAGGAGCACCGGAGGTGCGACAGGGACAAAAAAGGTGTTACCAGACGTGCGGTCCGGGCAGGGTCGCGTGGACCAGGGTGTGCAGCGCTTCGATGCTGACGCCGAGTCCCGTCATCTCTTCTTCCAGCAGGAGGTTCATCGCCCCTTCGGACAGCGTCGGACGCTCACGGATTTCCAGTTCGCTGGTCACTTCCCAGAGCACGCCACCGCGCACACGGGCCTCGAACTGGCGGGTGAACCGGGCCTCGTGGGCGACCAGCCCGAGGCCGCCCAGCAAGTCGATCTCGAACCACGCGCCGCCCTCCTTGGCGTGCCAGCGGTACCAGGCCTCGAAGAGGGCGAACTGCTGGCGGCGAAACAGCCAGCGCACCGAGATCCGGCTCGGCATGCTCGTGAACCGCCGCCGTTGCCGCGCCGGTCCTGCCTCCATCTCGGTGCGCAGGATCGCCTCGCCCGGATGGACGCCGTAGCCCTCGATGGTGGGCAGTGGTAGGGTCGTGGGCCAGGAGATGGACGTACCCATGCGCTAGCGTTCCCAAGTACAATAATTATGGGTGGCAACTATGATTGGTTTTACCTAAACAGGTTTATGTGGACATTTCTTAAGGTAAGGAGGTTTGGTCGTGCACCCCCTGTTTGATAAGGATTGCGACCTTGTCGCTTGGATTGATCCTGGACATCATATTTTCAGTGTAGACATGGATTGGCTGGCATACATCTCGAACGGACATGCTTGGTCGGCCTCCACAGGCGATTGGTTAGGACCGGTGAAGGGACTGCTCTGCTTAGATCAATCGGGACATCCTGTGGCATGGAACCCGAAAGAGGGGGTTTCGGGCACGGCGAGACCTGCAAGACCCGCACGAGCCGCTAGGGCTGCCAAACCAGCGCGACCCGCCCGCCCGGCACGACCTGCAAGACCCGCTCGACCAGCGAGGCCTGCTGGAGGCTGGTCATCTTTGTCTTTCTTCGCATGGGTGGCGCAGTAGACTCATTTTTCTAACAGCCAAGTTTGTTTGCTGGCTTTCCTCACCGATAAGCTCCCGCCGCCGGATTAAGCCCGTAGCGGCGTTCCATGGTCGGAGCCAGGCCTTCGCCGCGACCGATATTGCGGGCGATCTGGCCCTCGATCTGCTCGACCACGATGTCGAGGCTCAAGCCGCCGTTGCCGTCCGAGCGCCACTGGGCGCGGGCCTCCGTGCCAGGGGCGCGATTATCGACATGGACATTCACCTGGACCTCGGGCCGTTGACCGAGTTCCGTGCCGAGCGCCCGCATCTGGCCTGGCGTGAACACGGTTTCGCCGCGCTGGGCGATGATCGGCACTTCGGCTCCGACCACGCCACCGCCGTGGAACCGGGGCGCGTTTTCAAACAGGACCGGTGAGACCGACCGGCTGGGCAAAACGTCTCCGCCGATCACGCCACCACCGTGAGCCACCTGGACCGGGCCGGGGGCCGGGAAATCGCCAATCATCTCCGAACCACCGCCGAACAGGCTGCCGGCGATAGAGCCTCCGATGGACGAGAAGATGCCCTCGAACAGCGACCTGAAGGGCTTGATCACCGCCATGCGATAGGCGGCGCGCAGAGCCTCCTCGGCGATGCTGTTGAACAGGTCGGACGCACTGACCTTGCCGGTGGTCGCCCACTGGACGAAGGCGTCTTCGCCGGCCTTGAGCGCCCGGGTGGTCGCCTGCTCGAACTGGGTCGCCGCGTCCGAGGATTCCCGCGCGTAGTCGCGAAGCGCTCGGACCACGCCCGCCGACCAGTCGTCGCTGGCGCGCAACATCCGGTCATAGGCCTGTTCCGAAGCGCGGGCGAAGGTTTCCTGGTTGATGGCGCCCGCCGCAAGGAGGGCGTTCAACTCTCGCACTTCATCGGCATAGGCCTGCTCGACCGTGCGCAATTGCTCGGTGAGGGACTTTCCCTTCTCACGCAGACGAGCGGCTTCCTCTTCCGCCTTGGTACGCGCCTCGATCGCTTGGCGTTCGTCGAACAAGGCGCCAGCCAAATCACGGACCTGCTGGCGCTGAGAGTCCGTGGCATCCGCTGACAGACGCCGCAGAGCCTGGGAGACGAAGCGTTCCTTGTCGGTCATCGCCAGTTCGTCACGCTCTGCGCGCAGGTTTTCGATGACGCGGGTGTTGGCTGCCTGGCGGCGCCTTGCCGCTTCCTCTTCCTGGGCCGCGAGACGGGCCAGCTTGGCGTCCCGCACGGCCGCCGCCCGGGCCATGATCTCACCCACCTGATCCAGGTTGCCGCCATCGGGCTTGATGAGCGTCTGCATCTCGGCGACAAGCTGTTGGTACTCGGCGCGGATGCGGTCCGCCCCCTCGTGGGTGGCCTCGAACAATTGGCGTTGCAGATCGGTCTCGATCTGGGCGATGCGCTGGGCCCGGTCCTGGGCGGCGCGAATATCGGCCTCGATGGTATCGGGTGTCGAAGCGCCGTCCGGCGCGTCCGGGACATCGGCATTGTCGTCGCGCTGCATCCAGGCGAGCTTGGCCGCCCATTGGCGGTACTGTTCGCCCCGCTCTTGCAAGCGGCGCTCGAGCGCGACCTTGCGCCCCCAGGCGATGGGATCGTCTGCGAACCCGATGTCTCCGATCTCTTTCAGTTCGCGGGCGATCTCCTGCAGTTCCTGGCGGCGCTCATCGACGATGCGCCGGGTGGCGCGTTCCGACAAGCCATCGAAGTTAAAATCGCCGGACAGAGCCAACTTGATCTGCTCGTAGGCGGTGGCGGCATCGGCCGCCAGATCGGCCAGGTTCGACGAGACGTCGGTGATGGCCGGGGCCAGATCCAGCATGGCGCGGGTCAGGTTGGCGGAGACCACCTTGCCCAAGGTATCCAACTGGCTGTGGGCCTCCTCGGCATTGCGGACCAGATCCTCCTCCAGCACGATGCCGAGGTCGCGGGCATGGCGACGGGTGGCTTCCAGCGCGTCCGCGCCGCCGACCAGCATGTTGACCATGGCCACGCCTTCGCTGTCGAACAGCTTGAAGGCGAGCCGCAGCCGTTCCGCCGGATCCTCGGTACGCTTGAAGGCCTCCGCCACGTCGTTCAGCAGATCCTCGGAACGGCGAATGTTGCCATGTTGATCGCGAAGCGCGATACCCATGTCGGTCAGCGCCTGTTTGGCCTCGCCGGTGCCCTTGGCCGCTTCCGCGACGCGCCGGGTGAAGCGCTGCAGGCCCATGTCCAGGGTCTGTTGTTGAACCCCCGCCAGTTGGGCGGCAAAGCGCAGTTCCTGAAGCGCCTCGACGCCCACACCCAGCTTGTCGGCGGTCTTGGCGATGGCATCGGCGGCCGAGATGGACCGGTCGATCAGGGTCGCCAAACCACCGACGGCGGCAGCCCCCGCCATCGCCCCGACCAGACTGCGCATGCCCAGGGTCAACTTGCGGGCACGGTCGGCCAGGCCGGTCAGCCCACGCGAGGCCTTACCGCCGGCACGGTCGATCTTCTTCAGCGACCGCTCGCCGCTGTCACCGACCGAGACCAGCTCGGCCTTGACCTTTCTACCGCCCTCGACGGCAAGACGGACAGCGTAGGTGTGCTTGGCTTTGGCCATCAATCGGCATCCTTGGAGTTCATCGCATCGACCAAGCCCGCCCCCGCCTCCTGGAGCAGTTCGGAGACAATGGCGAGGTCATGGCCTCGGGCTTCGGCGATGTTGAGGGCCACGCCCAGGTCAATGCCGAGCACATGGCCGGATGCAGCCAACCGCAGCTGCCCGAGGCATGCTTGCAGCACATCCCATGCCTGGTGCTCTTCGTCCGTGATCAGGGCGTACTTGCGTCGGGGGCACTGTTGGCCGCAGTCCGTTTCGCAGGCTTCGCAGTATCCCGGCCCTCCGCCCGGCTGGAAGTGCCAGCGGCAGAGAGCCCTGATCCGTTTTTTGCGGCGGTGAGCAGCACCTGTTTGAGCGTGAACTCATGAAAGAACCGCTCGCCGACGGGATAGAGAGCCATGACGGCGGCCACGTTCTCCGGCGTCACCGGCGGGTCGTCTTCGATGCCCGTCCAGGCGCTCACATGGCGGATCGCCAGTTCCTTGATCAGCAGGTCCTGGAACAGACCATCGCGTTCGGCATCGCTCGCCAGATCGGGGAGCCCGTCGGCGGACAGCCCCGCCTCGATCCGTTCCTTGAACTGCGCTTCCAGCCCCTCGACCCGACGCCGTGCGGCCGCCTGGGCCGCCGCCATGCCGGCGGTGGTGAGCGGCTTCACGGTGACCGTGATGCCGTAGGGAAGCTCGATGTCAAAGGGCTCGCTGGTTTGCTTCAGGGAGATCATGCGTATTCCGTCCCGTCCAGATCGTTGGTGAGGGTGACGTCGAGCATCCGCCCGGCGGTCTCATTGCGCGCGCCCTGGAAGTCGAAACTGGCCTGCACCCCGCCCGGCCCCTCGACGGCCAGCTTGGGCTTGGGCAGATAGACCTCGTGGGCAGCGAACGCGACCTTGGCGGTACCGACCGTGTACCCGAAGGTCAGGTCCACCGGCGTGCCGCCCGAGGCGAGGTCGATCAGGGTGGTATCGGCGAAGCGAACGTCGATGCGTCCGGTCAAGGCCGCCACCGTGGGATCGGCCCCGTCGATCTTGCCGTCAGAACGGATGGTCTCGATTTTCTCCAGGTTGTTGGAATAGGTGAGCGAGCCGCCGGTCAGATTGCCGATCGGATTACCGGCCCGGGTGATCGACCCCTGGAACTGACTGATCCTGGTAAACGCCAAGCTCGTCGGTACACCTCCTTGCGTGGCCGCCTTGCGGCTCTCGCCCTGGGCGATGACGCCAAGGGTCGCGGCGGCCGCGCCGGATCGCTGGAACTCCAGCGCGATGGAACCCAACACCACGCCGGTGTGCAGGAAAAACGCGGGCACCTGGGACATGCCGACCTCGACCGTGTAGCTCGGCAGGGCATCGTTTCCGGAGACGAACAGATGATCGAATGTGCCGTCCAGATTGTCCGTGGTGACCGGATCACCGAACAGGCCGGTGAGCCAGATCCCGAGGTAACGCGGGTCCATGGGCACGACGATCTCGCCCTCGTCGTTGATGACGTCCTGCAAGGGTGCCAGCGGATCGCGGCCTTGGCCGAGGACCGGATCGTCGATCAGGCCCTGCTCGGAACCCAGGGTGCAGCGATTGAAGGGCATGCGGATGTAGTCGCCACTGGCCGCCTGCCCGTAGGCGGTTTCCCGCTTGAGCAGCAGCGTGGCGCTCGAACCATAGGCTCGGGCCATGATGGGTTCTCCTGGTTTTCTGTAGATTCAGCCGAGGGCCGTGTCGGCCTCGAACTCAATGGCGACGATCAAAGTGCCGGCCTTGATGGCAGGCGCGCCGACAACAGCTTCGGTGTCGATCTCGGGCCGACCGTAGGTCATGCCGAAGGCCAGGCCGCCGAGGGTGGGGTCGGCATCGAGGATCGAACCGACCATCTGCAACAAGGCGTCGAAGGCCGCATCGCGGGATGTGGCGTCGCCGTCCTCGATGGTGATATCGATCTCGGCCTCCTGTCGGCAGTAGACGCCACCGAACCCGCCCAAGGCTTGCTCGGGCTCGCCCGGCGTGCCGTCACGCAGGATCAGCAATCCGCCGGTCGAGATCTTCTCGGGCACCACAGAATTGCGCTCGACGGTGGCGTCCGGGATGGTCTCGAGCCGGGTCTTGAGGGCATCGAGGATCTGCTCGGTCTTGGTCGCGGGCATGGGTCAGTCCTTACGGGTATGGCGGCCGATCAGACCCGGCACCCGCCCTGTCCAGGTTTCCGCCGCACGGCGAACGTCGAGCCGCTTCGGCATGCGGACCTGGGGCACCATCACGAACATCACCACCGTGGTGATGCCGGACTTCATGCGCCCGGTCTTGGTGAAAGCGCCGCCCTTGGCCCGGCGGCCGACCCGTCCGGTCTTGGCACTGATCCGCACCCCGTCCACCACCAGCAGCGACGGCGCGCCCCGCCGGTAGACGAACCGTAAGGGGCCGAAGCGATGCTCCGGGAACGTGGCCGGCGTGATCCGCTTGCCGCCCCCCGCCTCCGCGGGGACAGGCTTACCCCGCTTGGGCGCCGCTGCTGTCGGAATGGCGAGCCAGAACCCGCTCTTGCCACGGATCACCGCGCCCCGATCGAAGCTGCGCACGATATCGGGCGCCTTGGACCAGACGAGGCTCGCCGCGTCATGCCCCTTGTTGGGATAGGCGCGGGAACGCCAGGTCCGGGCCAGACGGGGGCCGAGCCCCGCCGTGATCACCTGGCGGCGCAGGCTGCCCTTGAGACCGTCGCCAGCGTCCTTGACCCCTTCAGCGACCGCCTTTTCGATCTGGCGCATCTCCGCCTTGAGATCGGCCTTCAGGGAACCGGCAATGGAAGCGGAAAATTTCACGAAGGTCTCACGTCCAGAGTCCAGATCAGCCGATCCGGATCGCGCCGCTCGGGCTCGCCCTGGATCACGTAGTCGACACCGTCCAGGGTCAGCCGATCGCCCGGACGGGGACCGGCGACCTCGGACGCCCGAACATCAAACACCGTGGTCTCGGTGTGGATGCGGGTCTCGCCGAAGCCGATGATCTCGTCCGGACGACGAGCAACAAGCCGAACGGACACCGCCTCGCCACCTGCCGGAACGTAGAGAGCGTCCCGCGCGATGGTGGGATCCCCGAACAGGGCATCGATGGCGGCATCCATTACGGACATCAGACGCTGCCGTTGAGCCGCACACGGCCGATGGTGTCGGTCGCGGTGCCTCCCACCGCTTCGATCGCCACGCCGATCAGGGTGTTTCCGGTCGCCGTCTTGGTGGCGACCTTGTTGGTGTCGTCCCAGTAGACCTTGTCGCCGACACTCCAGGCCTGCGAGGCCGCCTTGGTCAGGTCGAAGACACCGACAAGGCTGGTTTCCACCGCCTCACCGGCCAGCGCATCGCCACCGGCGACGCCGAACAGCGCGCCGACCAGCAGACCGCCGCCAGAAGTGACATCGTAGGGGGCCGCAAGGGTGATCGTGTTGCCGGGCTGAATGTAGTTTCGCATGGAATGGTCCTTTCGTGTGCTTGCGCTTGGTGCGAATATTTCCTACTTTTGGAGACAGGAGGATCCGGATATGACCGAGAAGATCAGCGTTTCCCTGACCGACGAGCACGCGCACCTGTTGCAGGAAGCGGTCAAAAGCGGCGACTACGCCTCCTCCAGCGAGGTGATCCGGGAAGCCTTGCGGGAATGGAAGACCCGCCGCCTTCTGGGCCAGATGTGGGACGAAGGCGTCGCCAGCGGCCCCGCCGAGCCCGGGTTGAGCATGAACGACATCAAGGCCGAGGCCCGCCGACGCAAAGGCCTCGCCTGACCCCATGGCGCGTGTCGTCTTCACGAACAAGGCCCGCGAGGACCTGATCGACATCTGGCTGCATGTCGCGGAGGACGACCCGGCGGCCGCCGACCGTGTTCTCGACCGACTGGACGAGGCCGCCAGCCATCTGGCCGATCACCCGGAGATGGGCGCGGCGCGCGACGACATTCGCCCGGGTCTGCGCTATCTGGTCAGCGGCTCCTACCTCCTGCTCTATCGGATCACCGATGCCGGGGTCGAGATCGTGAGAGCCGTGCATGGCCGCCGGGATCTGATCAGTCTGGTTTAGCGGTTACGCCCCAGGATTTTTATAGAGGCCGCGCCAGTCGATGGCCTTGGCGCCGAAGTCGAGGCGGCACTTGATCTCCACCCCGTCCACATCGAAGCCGTTGCGGGTTTCGATGTAGGCGCCCTGCTGGCCTTCCAGATAGGCATACTCGATGGTATCGATCTGGTTCGGGCTGGCCGCCAGGTACCAGGCGGTTTCGCTGACGGCGTCCAGACGCGGCTCGGAGATGGGCGAGAGCGTGCGGATCGACTGCGGCACCACCTTGGCGGTGTCGGCCGGCACCAGGTTCTGGGCCACCATCTGCTCGGCCTTCAACTCGAGAGAGGCCGGCACGATCAGGAAAGACGGGCGGATGTTGAGCACCGTCTTCTTGTCGAGGCCGGTCTGCTTGGCCATGGCCGCCCGGGCTGCGCCGACCGCATCGACACCGAGCGCCTTGCCGGTGCCGGCCAGGTTCTTGTGGTCGGCATGGAACAGGTTCTTGTTGTCGGCCATGGCCGGATTGGCGGTGATGATGTCCCAGACCACGTCGCTTTCAAGCTGAGCGATGGCGTTGCCGTACATGGCGGGGATCCGGGTAAAGGCGTCCAGATCGTCGTTGATGAGCACCTGACGGGTGATGGCGACCACCCGGCCATAGGTCTCGATGCGGTAGCTCTCCTTGGACTCGCCCAGCGTGCCCCGCTTGAACTCGCCGCTCTCGTCCACTTTCAGAAGCTGCGGCGCCTCGCCCAACTGCACCCGGTGCATGGCCTTGAAGTCGGTGGCCAGGACCTGGCGGCAGAACAGCGTGAAGGTGCGAGGATAGGCGTCGTAGGCCTGACGCAGGGTCTTGTTGGTGACCGCCGCCAGGATCTCCGGGAAGTCGGAGGTGGAATGGAGCGCCCGGGTCGCCACTTCGTCGCGCGAGAGGCCGCGCGTGTTGACGCCGGCGTCCGACAGGCTCTCGCGGGCCAGTTCCATCAGGGTCATGCCGCGATACTGGCGCGCGGCATCCTCCAGCGGGAACAGGGTCGGGCTGTAGCGATGCAGCAGCGCACTGGTCACCGCGTCCCGGCGGGTGACCCGTTCGTCGCGCCCGCCCAGCGGCACGGAGACCTGGGAGAAGGTCCGCGTCTCCTCGGACTTGGACGCCACTTGATCGAGGATCACCGTGCGGGCCTCGTCCAACGAGGTTCCCCGTTTCACGAGGTCGTCGGCAAAGCCGCGCTCCAGGTCCAGCTTGGACGCTAGGTCGTAGATGGTCGAGACCCGTTCGCGCTCGGCCTCGCGCGCCCGGCTGACCAGGGCTTCCGCGTCCGCCGTCCGGGACTGGGGCACGGCTTGGGGCTGGGCTTGGGTCTCGGCGGCATCGTCCGGGGTCTTCGGGGCTTCCTCGGAAATCGTTGCCTCGGTCACCTCGGCGGCATCGTTCTCACGGTTGTCTTCGTCATGCATTGTCTGGGTCCTCTTGCTGTAAGGGGGTTCGGCGCCGTCTCGATGCACGACGCATTCGTGGGTGCGGGGAGCATGGGGGTCGTGGATGGCGCGAAAGCCGGCGTCCGCGTCGGCGCCCACCGGCACGGCGGAAATCTCGAACGGCGTCCAGTCGACGGCCCGCCAGACTTCGCGCGCCCCTTCCGGCTTGTTCACCTCATAGCGGTGAACCTGATAGCCGATGGAGACCGCCCGGATGTGCCCGGCCTGGATGTCGCGCCAGATGGGCTCCACGTCATCGCGATCGGAGAAGCGAATGGTGGCGACACCCCGGCCCTGTTCGATGCGCGCGCTGCCCGGCACCACCGAGCCGATCACCGCGCTCAACTCTCCGGTCTCGTGAACCTTTAGAAACGGTGCGCCGGCGTTGAGGCGGTCGAGACGGACATGGTCCGCCTCCAGGCTCAGATCCTCGTCATAAGGCTCGCCGAAGAACGGCACGCGGCGCACCCGAGCGCCAGTGGACCAGACCACGTCGATGGTCCGGGCCTCGGCATCGGCGGAGTTCGGCGCAAGCTCCGCCGCCCGGCGCAAGGCCGGCAGTTCGATGGTGGTATCCATGAAATCCTCGAAATCAGTCGGAAGTGTCGATGTCGGTGGCGGCAAACGCGTCGGCCGCTTGCGCGCTGCCCGTCTTGGTCACCCGGCGCGGATCGGAATCGAGCACGATCCCGGCTTCATCCAACTTGGCGTTGGTGGCCGCGATCTCCGCCAGCACGGCGTCCGGGTTGCGACCCTGGCGGGCGATCGCCTCGGCCAGGGTCATGGTCCCGGAACGCACCGACAGCAGATCCGCCATGGCGTCCTTCAACGGATCCACGGCGTCGAACTTGGGCGGCGCCCATTCGACGGGCACGACCGGCTCGGGAATGCGCCCGGCCGCCCAGGCGGCCTGCGTGAACCAGTCCCACACCGGCTGGCACAGCATGGGAATGAACAACTGCCACTGCACGGCGTCGATCATGCGCCGAAACTCGACCAGCCCGGCGCGGATCGAGGAATAGTTCACCTGGGAAAGGTCCCCGGTGAGCAGTTCGTAAGGCACCCGGAAGCCGGCCGCGATGGTGTGCAGGCTGGCCCGCTTGTACTCGGCATAACCGCCGACGGCCGCCGGCTGGTTGAAGCGAATGTCCTTACCGCCTCGGGCATAGGCGATGAGACCCGGCTCGAACTGCTCGATCCGCTTGCCGTCGGCATCGACCACGGCGGGCGCGACGCCCTGCTGGGTTTCCTCGTCGCCGAACACGATGGCCGTGACACAGGCCTCGGTCTTCTTGCGCACGATCTCGGCGACCTCGTAGTCGTCGAGGTCGCGCAAACTGCGGATCACCGGCGCGCCCCAGGGGACGCCGCGCACCTGGACCCGCTGCTTCTCGTAGACATGGACGATGTCGCGGGCCGGGATGGGGTGGCTTTGCAGTCCCCCCTGCCAGGCGCCGAAGACATCGCCGGGGTGGCTTTCGTGAAGCCAATAGGCGGTGCGGCGACCGATGCCGTCGAACTCGACACCTTGCACCAAGCGTCCCTTGCCGCTGCCTTGGCCACTCTTGGTAGCATCCAAGAAGTCAGCCTCCAGGATCTGCACTTGCAGGGGAACGTCGAGACCGTCGCTCGGGCGGCGCAGACGTCGGCGCACCAGCACCTCACCGGCCTCGACCATCTCGCGACAGATCAGCGTCTGCAGGCCGTAGAAGTCCAACTGGCCGTCGGCATCGCATCGGCGGGACCACTGTTCCCACAGCGCGTTGACGGTCCGGTCGAGTTTTTCATCGCCGGACGTGGCGCGCGGCATGATCCCGGCGCCGATGATGTTGTTGACCAGCACCGACACCGCCTTGGCGGCATGCGGGTTGTTGCGCACCAGATCCCGCATGCGATCGCGCAGTAACGCCGACGCCATGGCCACCTCGGTATCCGCTGAGGTGCCCGGAGTCCGCCAGCCGTCGGTGCGGCGTCCCTTGGCAGCGCCATCGTAGCCGCGCGCCAGCCCATCGAAAGCCTGCCGCGCCAGCGCCCTGCGAGTGGCCGCCCTCGGCGCGACCGCCGCCAGGGCTCGATCGAACCAGCCCAGAGCCATCAGGAATTACCTCGCCGAAACCCGGCGAAGCCGGCCACCGGAAGCGGCTTGGTGGCAGCCGCCAGTTCCCGTTCGATGGTCCGGATGCGGCCCAGCAGGTCCTCGGCAGAGCCGTACTCGACGGTCTTGCCGTCGTAGCTGACACGCAGCGTGCCGCTGGCATAGGCGCGTTTCAGCGCCGCCAGTTCGGTTTCAGTGAATGACGACATTTATGAACTCACGGAGTTGTCTTGAGACGACCCAGGTCTGGCGTTATGCTGCGCTCAACACGCCCCTCACGCCTCTCAACGATGCGCACCAGAGGGGCCTTCTTTTTTCAAAACCAACCATCCCGCCGACCGAGCCAATCGGAGCGGCGTTTTTCCGACGACACGGGGGCCGGGCGGTTGATCATGCCGGCGGCTTCGACGCCACCATCGACCGCACCGAGTTGCTCCTCCAGATCGGTCCACTGACGATCAGACCAGCGATCGGCGCCGGCGATCCAGGCCGCCGCCCGGGCATAGACCCGGCAGTCCAGCGCTTCGTTGCGTTCGCGCAGCTTCTGCCATTCGAGACGGGCAAAGCCGCGTTTGGTCTTCACCGTCACCAATTGCTCGGCGACCAGCTGCTTGAGCCATTCGCTTTCGACCCAACTCGGCAGATGCACCGTGCCCGGCAGGCACGCGGCACCCTCCGCCTTTTCCTCGTCGGTCGGGCGTTGAAGCCTCAGGAAGCGATAGGTCTCGGACTTGAAGGTCGAGACCGCAATGGTCCAGAGCCTTGCACCACGGCGCAGTTTCTTGCCGCCATCGGTGGCGTCCACGAAGGTCGGCCCGGACACCGGGCTCGCCCGATTGAAGCCTTCGACGCCCTTCACCGGCGCCACCTGCCCGAACCCGACCCGGCGCGCCCAGGCGTATATGGCCGGGGCTTCGTAGCCGGTATCGATGGCCAGCTTGGCGATCCGCAAATGGGCGCCGCGCGCATGCGGCCAGGTCCGGTCCAGAAGCGCGTCGAGATCAGTCCAGGCATCAGGACGGTGCGGCCCGCCTTCGATCACGGTGTGCTCGATGAGCCAGCTTTCGAGTCCACGCCCCCAGGCCCAGACGTCCACTTCCAGGCGGTCCTTCTGGACATCGACCCCCGCGGTCAAGAACAGGCCCCCGGCGGGAACACTCCCCGCCGACCAGGTCTCGCGTTGGTCATAGAGCCGTTGCCAATCGGGCGCTTCACCGGTTTCGACCCAGGTCTCGCCGAGGTCCGTGTTCTTCACCGACTTGAGCGCCGCGTCATTGCCTTGGGCGGCCTCCCAATCGGCGGCGATGTCCGCCCAGCTTCGCCAGCCGATGGGGCTGTAGAGACTGGAGATGTGAAAGCCCGCCGTTTTCTCGCTGCCTTGTTCCGACGCGGCGGTTGCCCGCCACGTGCCTGCCTCCAGCATCCGCGTCTTGTGATGCTCCTGGATATGCCCCTCGCATTCGCCGCAAAGGTAGTGCGCCGTCTCGGGGCGTCCCTTGTCCCAGCGCAGGCGCTCGAACTCGAGCCACTGGAAATGCCCACAATGGGGACAGGGCACGAAATAACGCCGCTGGTCCGAGGCTTCGAACTCGCGCTCGATGCGCGACACGCCCTTGACCGTCGGCGTCGAGACGATGAACACCTTGCGCCGCGCGAAGGTCCGGGTCCGGGCTTCGGCCAGCGCCACCGGATCGCCTTCGCCGTCGATGTCGCCGGGGTACCCGTCGACCTCGTCCAGGAACAGATAACGCACCGGCATGGAGCGCAGGCCCACCGCCGAGTTGGCCCCGGTCATGGCCAGCACCCCGCCCTGGAACGCCTTGGTGAGCACCGTGTTGCCGGAATCCCGCGCGCGTGCCGGCTTGACCAGACTGGACAGCACCTCGCTGTCCTCGATCAGCGGATCGATGCGCTGGCGTGAATTGCGCTTGGCCATCTCCACCGTCGGCAGGACCGCCAGCATGGGACCGGGCGCATGATGGATGACGTAGCCGATCCAGTTGTTCCCCGTTTCCGTCGCGCCCACCTGCGCGCCCTTCATGAACACCACCCGCTCGTAGGGCGAGGACGGCGACAGGCAGTCCATGATCTCGCGCAGATACGGCGTGCGGGCCGTGCGCCAGGGACCGGGCTCCGCCGCGCCCTTGCCCGAGAGACGCCGGTGCTGGTCGGCCCATTCGGAAACCTTCAACAGCGGATCGGGACGCAGGCCCCGGTCGAACGCGGCGTCATGGATGGCGGCGGCGTCAGGAAGCACCGGTCAGGTCCTCGAGTGCTGCGCGGATCTCATTGGTCAGCATGGCATGCACCCGCGCGGCATCGGTCTCGGCCGCCAGCACGGCGGACAGACGTTCAGGGATATTCATCAGGGCATCGCGCACGACGCGGGCCTTGTTGAAAGCGGCGACCTTCACCTCGTCGGCATCGACGTACTTACCGGCCTCGACCCGCGCCTTGATCTCCAGGAGCTTGGCCTTCTCGACCTCGCTTTTGATCCGGGTCTTCAAGAGCAGGGTCGGCAGATCGCCACCGCCCGCACCACCTTGGGGCAGCGCGGGAAGATCGGTCGCCGGAACGGCCGGGTTCGGGGCCGGGTCGGACTTCGGCTTGGTGCTGCGCTCGGGCCGCGCCGGTTCACGGACCGCCGCCAGGGCGGCATCGGCCTGATCCGTGTCCACCTTGCGGTCCTTCAGCGCGATCACGCCCTTGGCCACCATCTGGCCGATGTACTGGCGCGAAACCCCACGCCGGCGCGCGTATTCGGCCTGACTGACAAGCATGTGCGTTCAACGTTCCCATGTCCGGGCCGCCCTCGAAAACTTGATCAATTACAATCTATTAGACTTGATGTTCTTCGCCCGTGGAGCCTGTATGGGATTACCAACGGACACGGAGACGACGCCATGAAAACCGAAACCATCCTGCCCACGCGAAACACCGACTGGGGCTTCTTCGGCACCATCACCCACCACGGCGACCCGCTTGAGGCCTGGCCGCTGGCCATGGCGCGGATCGGCCGCGCCACGGGCTGCCCGCACGACGCGGTGCGCGACTTCCTCGACAGCCGATATGGGCGGCATTTTGCGGACGACGTTGCCAACGGACTGGCGCGCAAGCTCACCATCGAGAGCGCCATCGACGCGGCGGTCGAGCGCTGGATGGGCTGGACCATCACCCGGCGCACGAGCCGCGAGACCGGCATCCCATCGGGGCTTCCCTATCTCACCGGGTTCGTCACCCACTGCGAGATCGAAGCCGAAGCCTTCGGCTGATGGACGGCTCCTCCCCGCCATCGCCCCGCGCGATCAGCGTCGGGGCTCGGGGTGGTAGAAGCCCCGCGATGGTCGCGGCGGCATCACTCGGAGGATAACCCCATGACCACCACCAGCGTCGCCATCGAGAAATTCACCGTCGCTCAGCTCGCGACCGCGATTTCCAGCATCACCGGAGAAACGGTCACCACCAAATCGTTCAACTACAAAAGCAAGGCGGTCGATCGCCTGAAGGCCTTGATCACCGAGCACCACCTTTCCAACCAGGACGTACTCCAGGCGGCTGGCATCGAGGCGATCACGCCGACCGGCGAAGCCATGTCCGGCATCGGGATCGGCGCAGGCGCCAAACCGCCAAAGACGAAGCGCAAGCCCCGCGACAGCAAACGGGCCAAGGTAATCGAAATGCTCAAGCGCGACGGCGGCGCGACCATCACTCAGATCACCGAGGTCACCGGCTGGCAGCCGCACACGGTGCGCGGTGCAATCAGCGGGGCGCTCAAGAAAAAGCTCGGGTACAACATCGTCTCGCGCAAGCTCGACACCGGCGAGCGGATCTATCGGATCGAGGCGTAACCAGCTATGCCAACCTTCCAAGTGATCATCACCCGCGACGTCACCGAGAGCACGGTCATCGAGGTCGATGCCGACACCATGGTGCAGGCTGAAGAGGCGGCATTCGAGAAGCTGGTGGCCAGCGACGATACCGAATGGCGTCTCGACGACGGTTCTTGGAACAAGGGCGACGCCTACGTCACCGCCGTCGACCCGATCGACGAAGCCTGACCATCTCTCCCGCCGGGGTCATCGCCAGATCCCGGCGGGAAAAGCGGACCTGGAATTCTTGAGCCCGCTATGTAGAGCCATAGGGGGCATCAGTCCATTTTCAACGGGCCAAACATGCCGCTTTCGACCATTGCCAGGTAGGCTCTTTTCATTGCAAGAGCCGTTTCTTGATCGACAAAAAGAGAAGATCTGCTGCCGTGCGGTTCACCTAAAAGATATGGGCGCATTACCTCCCATCTTTCAGCGCGGCTTGACCACCTCCAACACGGCAATTCCTGTTCGAGCATTAGGGGAACAGCGATTTTCTTCGGGATCAGCTTGCCGAGCGAAAGCGGTTCTGACCATTCACATTTTACGACGATTGGTTTGGCTCCATCTGCGTAGAACCGTACGTTCAACTCTTCGGCCGTGATGGTCGCGCAATGGTGGTTAATTCGCGATGCGGATTCAATTACATCTGCCACGCCCCCATACGGACAGGTGATAAACCCGTGCGCAAAATAACGAGTATGGTCCAGCCCCTTATACCCGGTTTGTGCATTCGGGATAGTCTCGGGATTACGTCCATCATGTTTGGATACAAGCGGGTGCCATGTTGGATAACTTTCAACGGCAGGCCCCAGTTCATCAACAAGGTCCAGCAGCGCTTCCTCGCTCTCGGACCTCACCTCTGGAGAAAACGTTACCGGAATGAGGTAATTCTTTGCTCTCTCAAATCCGCTAGACGCGGCCTCGTCTGCTCTGAATGCCATCGGCGCACACTCCAAATTTCACCACCATCACGAATATATGGAATTGCGCACAAAAAGTCAATATCGTGCGTCATAATTATATATTACGCACGAACACAAGGTAACATGAAACTCAGTGCTCCCTCCGATTAGCAAAGGACTCGCTCTCCTGGAGGCCGTCGGTGTTGGTCGGCTTTAGCGGCGGAGCGACCATTTCGGCCCGATCCTAAATTTACCTCTGGAGATATTTTCCACAGACGAGCTCATCGCCAGATCCCGGCGGCACTCGTCAGAGATCCACGCATCTGGATCGCCTCGAACAGGCGGCGGACCGCATACGAGCGAATGATGCTGATGCAGGTGAAGACAGCGCCGATGGCCAGATTGTCCGAGAGCGACACCGTGAGCCCGAACAGCGGGAACACCGCGATCTGTGTCGCCACGGCAACGCCGTAACCGATGCCCACGTTGGCCAGCGCTTCCACCAGCGACATGCGTCTCGACTGCCTCATCCGCGCGTCCTTTCCTCCTTGATCTCATCGAACGTCCGATCGTCCCCGTCGAGGACGGCGGTCTTGCCGGTCGCCTTCTGCCAACGCTCGACGGCCACGTCCACGTAGACGGGACTAATCTCCATGGCAAAGACCCGTCGGCCAACGGACTCGCCCGCCATGATCTGTGATCCCGACCCCGAGAACGGCTCATAGCACAGACCGCCCGGCTCCACATGCTGGCGCATCGGCGTCGCGAAACAGTCCAGCGGTTTCGGCGTCGGATGGTCGGGGCGTTCCTCGCCCGAGAGACCATGGATGTCCCAGACCGACGGCAGGAACTCGGCACCATCCGCCTTGGGCGGCATGTTGCCCTTGATCCAGCCCATCAGGCAGGGCTCGTGTTTCCAGAGATAGCGCGACCGGGTGAGGACGCCCTTCTCCTTGTTCCAGATGATCTGCTGATGCTGAAAGGCGCCCATCTCGGTCCAGACCTCTTCGAGCATGGCCTGGCGGCGGGAGGCATGCCAGCAGTACCAGGCGGCGTTGGGCTCGATCGCTTCCGCAATCGCCGCCTTGATGAAGCCGCGATAGAGGTCGGGGCCTTGCGAGGAATCGTCCCAGGTCACACCATAGGTGGCGGACCAGTCCTTGTTGCCGTCGGTTCCGCTGGTGTCACCCTTGGCGACCTTGGCCTTGCGCGCGCTGTTCTGCGGATGGTTGGTGCCATCGTAGTCGACCAGGTACGGCGGATCGGTGGCGAACAGGATGGCGCGCTCGCCGTTCATCAGGCGCTTCACGTCATCCGCGTTCGTGCTGTCGCCGCAGAGCAGACGATGATCGCCCAGCAGCCACAGGTCACCCGGACGACTGACCGGCTCGACCGGCGGCTCCGGGATGGTGTCCTCAGCAACGAAA
Source organism: Thalassospira profundimaris WP0211 (assembly GCF_000300275.1). Lineage (GTDB taxonomy): Bacteria > Pseudomonadota > Alphaproteobacteria > Rhodospirillales > Thalassospiraceae > Thalassospira > Thalassospira profundimaris. The sequence goes on from NZ_AMRN01000002.1 coordinate 256,687, forward strand.
CCACCGGCTTGCTGTTCCCCATCCTCGCTCTCCAACAACCGGTCGATCTCCGACAGGTCGAAGCCGGTCAGGTCGAGGTCGAAGTCCTGGGCCTTGAGGTCCGCCAGTTCGAGACGCAGCAGTTCCTCGTCCCATCCGGCGTTCTCCGCGATCTTGTTGTCGGCGATGATCAGCGCCCGGCGTTGGGTCTCGGAGAGATGGCCGAGGCGGATCACCGGCACGTCGTCGAGACCGAGCTTGCGCGCCGCCATGAGACGGCCATGTCCGGCGATGACGCCACCGTCCTCGCCGATCAGGATCGGATTGACGAAACCGAACTCGGCGATGGACCCGGCGATCTGCGCGACCTGCCCCTCGTCGTGGGTGCGGGCGTTGCGCGCATAGGGGATCAATCGATCCACCGGAACGGTTTCGATCGTCAAGTCCATCTGTCAATCTGCCATGTGTCGGGAACGCTTGACGGACCGGCGGCGCAAACCCGCAGAAACCCTGGGGTTGGCGTCAATCCGTCAAGTCGGTGTCAAGTAAGTTGGCGGGCCTGTCGGTGGCGAAATCCCGCGCTGGCGCCTCCCGCATACGATATCCGCCAGGAAGGAACCAAGATATCAAATACTTAGCGGGCGACGACTACCGGGACCACGTGTCCCGCGCGCGCCTCTCGCGAGCATGGTTTGAATATAGCCCATCGAAGCCGAGCCTGTCTCACCGTCCGATGTCTCACGGAAAAATGTCTCACGAGGCGGTTTCATCTTGACAGCCGTGCCGCCCGGTCGACCACGAAGGACTGCGAGCGCTTCGCCGGGACGCGGCGACCGTCGAGCCGCAGGGCGATGACGCTGAGTCCGTACTGCCAGCGGCGATGGGCGGTGGCGCGACTGACGCCGAAGCGCCAGCAGATGGCCTTCCACGGCGCGCCCTCGGCTCGAGCCCAGAGGAGCTTGCCGTCCTCGGGTGCCAGGAAGCGGATCCAGGTCAGGGTTTCCTCCATGCGCGAGATGGCCGCCGCCGAGGGTGGGGGGCGCCGCATGGGCTGAGGGATCGCTCCGACCATGTCGGCGAAGTCGCGCGCCACCTCGGGCCAGACGTTAAAGAAGCCCTGGACCTTCTCCTCGGGCAACCGCTTGAGCACGTCGGCGGCCTCGACGAGACGGTCCTCGACCCGTTCCGGCGTCCAGTCAGCCATGGTGCACCTCCCGGCCGCCGTCGCGCCGGCCATAGAGCTTCTCGCCCAGTTGGCGGATCAGTTCGCGCTCGGGCCAGGTCAGGCGGTCATCCTCCACCGACACCGCGAGCAGACCCTGCTCGTGCCATCCATCGCGCTTGACCTGTTCGGGGTCGCGGCGTTCGCCGCCGTAGCCTTTCGGGAAACGCTTCATCGCGCACCTCCCCGGGTCTCCATGGCCCAGAGCAGCAGCGCGATGGCGTCGGCCTCGTTGTCGTCGGCGGGGGCATACCCCCGCGCCGTCACCGCCGCGATGACCGCGTCCTTGTTGGCGTTGCCCTTGCCAGTGACATGGCGCTTGATGGTGCCCACCGGCACGGCCTCATAGGGGATCGCATGGTGTTCGCACCAGGCGGTGACGTGAGCGAGGAAGCCGCCGTAGGCATGGGCGGCGTCGACCCCGGCATGGCGACGGACTTCCTCGACGAAAACGGCGTCCAGGTAGCCTGCCGCCTGCTTGATCTCTGTGAGCCAGCGCTTGAAGCGCAGGAAGCGCATGCCGCCACCCTGCCAGCGGTCGTTCTTGAACTCGGCGGTGCCACTGATGATCCGACCGTCCGGCCCATGCAGCGCCCATCCGGTCTTGGTGCCGAGATCGAGGGCAAGAATGACGGGGTGGTCCGGCGCCTGTTCGGCGAGAAATTCGATCAATGCGGGCTGGCTCATCATCGGGCTCCTTGGCAATCGGTTTTGGGAATGGGCCGGGAAGCAGCAACCCGACCATTGGTGGGAGGAGTGTGCGTTCCCGGGAACACTCCTCCCCCTATAGGGGGAGGTGGGAACGTGGAAATCGTTGAAATCATTACGTTTTTCCTTGGTTGGGAACGGATGGGAACGAGATTTTTGGGAAGCTGATTTATTCAATGGGTTCAATGACTTGATGCGGATTTGAGGGCACAAAATCTTGGGAATTCCCGTTGGGAAGCTGGGAACCGGGAACGGAAACCGCCCCCCATCCGCTTGGGCAGGAAGCTCTGGGAACGCTGGGAACGGAGCACGCATGGTCCTCACTCCCCGGTCTCGTGGGCGCCATGGACGAACCGCCCGACACCCCGCGCAAACGGCCCGGCCGGAACGTCCAGCCACTTGAGTTCCTTCGAGCCTTCGGCCATGCCCTTGACCAGGATGGGCGGCCGGCCGTTGAGCATCTCCTGGACCAGCCCCTCGATCTTGTTGCGCGCCATGTCGTGGAATACGACGGGCAAGCGGTGGCGCTGCTTGAACAGCCCCGTGCCGCCGGTATGGGTGTAGGGGTGACCGTCCTCGGCCGCACGGGCGATGGCTTCGACCAGGGCATCCATCAGGTCCTGCTCGGGCCGGCGGACGGCCCGCAGGCGTTCGGTCGCATCGACCAGCAGCCCGGTCGGCGCGCGCAGGAAGGTACGGATGGCCCGATCGGCCGGGCCGTTGGCCTTGACCACCGCGCCCTGGAAAACGGCGTTGCGGGCAAAGGGCTCTTCGAGCGCCTTAAAGATGTACCCCTGATGCTCCTCGGGCGCGGGCCAGAGCGCATAGACCATGCGCACCCCATCGACGATGGCGCTGGTGCCGCGCACGGCGTCACGGGCTTGCTCGACCGAGGCGATGGGCCGATTGCCCTGGGGCTTGCGCATGTGGTGGGCGACGATTACCGCCGCGCCGGTTTCGGTGGCGAGGCTCGCCAACAGGCCCGTCGCAAAACTGCCGGCAGCCGGATCGGAGGTGACGTCGGCATGGATGAAGGACGCCAGCGGGTCGAACACCACCAGCTTGAGATCGCGCAGCCTCATGATCTGATCGCGCACCATGCGGAACTGGGGCGTGATTTCGGGGCCGTCCTTGCCGGACACCACCAGCGGGATCGGCCCGCCCGCATTGGGCAGCGGCACGACGATCAGCCGTTCGGGTGCCTTGAGACGAAGCTCGTCCGGGTCCAGGCGCTGCAAGCGACGATGGACTTCCCCCTGGTCATCCTCGGCGGTGAAGATGACGGCGGTGCCGAACGCGCGCACCGGGCCACCGAAAGCCATCGGCTCAGGGCTGACCGAGACGGAACGCGCCTTGCCGGTCGCCACTGACAGCGCCAGGTCGAGGGTCATCATGCCCTTGCCGGTGTCGCCCATGGCGGCCAGGATCGAGACCATGCCCATGGGGAACGAGCCTTCGACCAGAAAACGCTGCTCGGGCGCATCGCCGGAATAGCGAGTGGCATGCCAGTCCGAAAGGTCGAGAGTGGCATTCTCCGAACGGAGGGTCTGGCGTTCGGTGGTGGCGATGAACTCGGCCACGTCCATGCCGTCGTCGACCGCGTCCGCCGCATCCCATTTCTCAAGCTTTTCGTCGGGCGGTAGCAGAACGGACACCGACCGGGCGCCAGCGGCCAACACGGCCTGTCCCGCCGCCATGGCGTACTGCCAACCGGGGCCGTCCTTGTCGGGCCAGATCAGCACCCGTTTGCCGTCGAGCGGCGACCAGTCGGTCTTCTCGATCGGCGCCTTGGCCCCGTTCATGGCCGTGGTGGCCGAGATGCCGGCATCGATGAGCGCCTGGGCGGCCTTCTCGCCTTCCACCAGAACCACCGGATCGGCGGCCTTGATGCCGGGTCGATTGTAGAGGGGGCGCGGCTCCGGGGCTTTGAGACGCCGGTTGACCACATCCCAGGGCCGGAACTGTTTGCCGCCGGGAGGGTCGTAACGATAGACGCAGGCGATCAGCCGACCGTCCTCGTCGTGATAGTCCCACTTGGCGGTGACCGGCCCGAGATCATCCGTCGGCGGCGCTTTGGCCTGTGCCGCGCGATCGTCGTGGAGTGTCCGGCTGCGGCCATCGAGCCATTCGCGGATGTCGTCCATGATGGCGGGGAAATCCGTGCGCGTATCCCGGCCGGAAACCGCAGCCCACAAGCCGATGATGTCGCCGCCCTCGCCGGTCGCGAAGTCGTGCCACATGCCGGCCTTGGGTCCGGCCAGTTCCACCGACAGGCTGTCGCCGCGATTGCCTTGGACGTCGCCGACCAGGAACTTGCCCCCCTGGAACGCACCGCCCGGCAGCAGGTAGGAAAGCACGCCCCGCAGGTTGACCAGCATCCGGGTCTTGATCTCCTCGGTGGTCTCCGCCCCATCCCAGGGTCGGCTATCGTCGAGGCGCTGGGGCTCGGCGTCGTTGAAGTCACGCCAACGCTCGAAGTCGATGACGTTGTCCTCGGTCGGCGGCGTATCAACCATGGTCCGACCTCCAGCAGCGATCCGACCAGGCGCAGAACCGGCATTCGTGGAAGTCGGCGGATTGGGCGATGCGGGGCAGCAACTCGCCCGCCTCGGTGGCGCGGATGATGCGCACCGCCTTGTCGCTCGCCGTCTGGGCCAGGCCGCCGTCGAACGGCACCAGTTCGTGATGCAGCTCGGCGGTGTCCTTGTTGATCGCCGTGAACAGCGCCGGGTTTTGGGAGATGCCCGGCACGCTTGCTTCCATGTAGGCCTGATAGGTGGCGATCTGGGCCGCATAGATCGGTTTCGAGACCGCCACACCCCGTTTGGCCGTATCCTTCCAGGACCTGTCGTTGAGCGACTTGCATTCCCAAAGCGCCGGGAACCCGGTCAGCACGGGACCGGCATTGATGATGCCGTCCACATGGCCGCGGATGCGCCCGTCGGCGACGGAGAAACCGAACTGCTCGCCGTCCGGGCGGTTGCCCTTGGTGGTGTAGAGATCGAACCCAGCCTTGCGCAGCCAGCCGATGGCCAGGTCCTCGAACACATGACCGGCGGCAAAGATGCGCAACGTCCGACCGTCGAAGTCGCTGCCATCGTCCTTCGGCGCGTCGGCATACTCGAACTGCAAGGCACGCTCGCAGGCCACGCCCAAACGGGATCCGCCGAGATAGTCCCGCGACGGCCTCGCGGCGTTCTCCGCCTCCAGGGCCTCGTCGATGAGCGCGTTGATCCGCTCGGCGACGGTTGCCGAGTGGTTGTAATCGAGCATCAGAAAGGGATCTCCGTGTCCTCGGCCTTGGCCGTCGCCAACATGGCGTCCTGAAAGCCACCGACGGCGACCTCGATCAGGGTGAGGACCTGCGCTTCGGTGAGGTCGACCAGCCGGATCTGCCAGCCGATCTCCTCCATGATTTCGGCGAGCGGCTTCATGGCGGCGCGGATCGCGGCCTGTTCCTGTTCGGTCAGATCAACCATGCCCCAGCGCTCCTTCGCCAAACGCGACCAGAAGCCTTGGCAACTCATGGAGCAGAACCAGACCGAGGGCCGGGGCCGTTTCGATGGCACCGGGTCGAACCAGCCAAAGCCACGGGCTGGACGTCGACAGACGGCACAGAACGCACCACGCGGATGCCAGAGGCGCAGACGGGTGGCGGCAGTGTCGGATGAAGAAGCCATGGATCATGCCGCCCTCCCAATGTCGGCCGCCGAAGCCACCAGATTGGTGATGGCGCCCTTGTTGAACTGGAAGGTGAGCAGCGCCGAAGCCTGATAGCGGGTCAGGCCGAAGTCCTGGCGGAACTGAGGTGGCAGATACTGAAGCTGGCGTTCCGTCGCCGGCTGGTTGAGCCAGGAGCGGGTCTTGTGCGCGCTCTCGTCGGTCTCGTTCTCGTTGAGCCAGTCATCGGCCGCCGCCAGGCAAACGGTGCGCTCGCCCACGGCCAGCAACCGCGCGCGCTGTCCTTTCGCCCCGCCGACGGCATGCCAGCGGCCATGAAGGAAGAAGATGCCGCCCCAGGCACTGAACCCATTGGCCACCAATGCCGCGTCGTCGCCGAAGAGATCGCACCAGCGGAAGCTGGAGCGCTTCAGGAGATCGATCTCCGACATCACGAAATCGGCAAGCGGCGTCGCCTCGCCGTCGCCCAAGCCGGCGGACTCCCACAGGTAGCCGCAGAGGGGGCATTCGCGGAGTGCCAACGGCACCTGAGCGGCGCACTCCGGGCAGTCCTTGGTCGGGGCCTCGCCGTCACCGGTCTTGCCGTCGAGATTGACGTCCTGCTCAAGGCAGCCGTGCAGCAGGGTCGAGGTGCCGAAGTCGAGAACGATGCAATCGGTCTTGACCACACCCGGAAACTCGCCTGGATCGACGGTGCGCAAGCCCCTCCCGACCATCTGGATCATGGTGGACTTGTAGGAACTGGGGCGCAGCAGCACGACGCAGCTGGTCGGCTGATGATCCCAGCCCTCGGTCAGCACCGCCACGTTGACGATGACCTGGGTGTCTCCCTTCTCAAAGGCACGCAGCACCGAGCGGCGTTCCGCCTCGCCCATGTCACCATGGACCATGCCGGCGGCCACGCCATCATCGCGGAAGGCCTCGGTGACGTTGCGGGCGTGATCGACCGTGGAACAGAACACCACGGTCTGCCGATCGCCCGCCTTCTCGCGCCAGTGGCGGATCACCGCTTCGGTGATCGGCGCCGTGTTCATGATCGCGTCGACCGCCTTCATGTCGAAGTCGTCGACGGTCTTGCGAACACTCTTCAGCGCCTCCTGCGCGCCGACATCGATGACGAAGGTGCGCGGCGGCACGAGATGGCCCGAGGCGATCAGTTCGCCGATGCTGATCTGGTCGGCGACGTTGGAGAAGACGGGCCGCAGCCCTCGTCTGTCACCCCGGTTGGGCGTCGCTGTGACGCCGAACACCCGGACATCCGGATTGCGGTCCCGCGCCTTGTCGATGATCCTGCGGTAGCTGTCGGCGGCCACATGGTGCGCCTCGTCGATCACCAGCAGATCGAGCGCCGGCAGGAGATCGAGGTTGGCGGACCGGGCCAGGGTCGGCACCATGGCGAAGGTCGTCCGCCCCCGCCAGGACTTGGTGCGGGAGTCGACAATCGACGTGCTGATCTTCGGATTGACCTTGGCGAACTTGAGCACGTTCTGCGCCGTCAGTTCATCGCGATGGGCGAGCACGGCCGCCTTGGCGTCGGTGCCCTCCAGCATCCGGCCGACCACGCCCGAAAGCATGATCGTCTTGCCGGCACCGGTCGGCGCGACGCCCAGGGTGTTGCCGTGCTCATCGAGCGCATCCACGGCGCGCTCGACGAACACCTTCTGGCGGGGACGGAGAAGCATCGGCCCACCCTCCTACTGCGCCCAGGCCGGACGGCCAGGATTGGCGGCAGGCTGTGATGCGGGAGCAGCGGCTGCCGAGGCCGACGAAGCGGTCGGGGCGCCACCGGCCGGACGCCAGATTCCTCCGTTCTCCTGAAACGCCTTCCAGTCCTTGGTGTCCGGCGTGACGGCGAAGCGGATTTCGTTCTTGGCGTCGCCGTTGGCATCCTTGCCGACGTCGATCTTGGCCAGGAACTCGATGCCGTCCAGATCGGCGAAGCCATTGATCCGCCGCGCCGCCTGGGCCTGGGGGGAGTTGTCCTTGTCCGACAGTCCGCGCGCCGAGTTGAGGATGCCGCGCACGAAGGACCGGCCCATGTTGCCCCATTCGGGACCCTTCAGGCTCAACAGCCCGATCAGCGACCAGACCTTGCGCCGCGCATGGGCGCCTTCGAGGATGACGAACTCGGCATTCAGGTAGACCGAGCCGGTGGTCTCGTTGCGGGTCGCGTAGCCGCCCGTCCAACCCTGGGACGGATCGTCATAGCCGCCGGGCTTGAGGGTCATCCGCACGGGCACGATGGTGCCCTTGGGGATCAGATCAAAGGAGTTCTGGGACTCCGCATCGTTGTAGTCGTTCCACGCACCGGTCATGGTCAGGACGCTCCTTCATTGTCTTGGGGGTCGGGGGTGTCGGGGGTGTCGGCGGGGCGGTCGAAGACCAACCGCTCGCTCGCCGGTTTGACGGGACCGCCGATCTTTTCCATCAGGCGGCCGAGATGGGGTTCCTCGATCTGGTCGAGACGCCCGCTGCGATCCTTGGCGGGGAAGCCGAAGGGGTTCAGTGTCTGGCAAACGAAGGCCCGAAACGGCTCGCCGTCGCCCTGGCTGACTTCGGCCATGGTGATGACCTCATCGACGATGCCGGGCAGTTCGTTGCCGGTCTTGGAGCCGTCGATCTGGGGGGTGAAGACGCGCCGATTGAAGTCGTCGAGCTTCTCGTCGAGGATCCCGACGAACCAGACGTTCTTGCCTCGCGTGTGCTGCAGGTGGGTGAGCCAGGCGATCATCTCCTGGCCGTGCAGGCCGTAGGCGCCGCGCATGTCGGGCTTGCCGGTACGCTCGGAGACCGCCTGCGGCTGGCCCTTGCACCACTGGAAGCACAGCCGTCCGGCAACCGTGATGCTGTCGATGAAGACGGTCTGGTACTTATCCAGCGCCGCCGGGTCGCCGAAGCGATCACAGACCGCCTCGAAATGCGCCTGGCTGTAGACCTGGTCTTCGCGAAGCGCCGGGTTCGGCCCACCGATGAAGACGGCGAAGTCGCGGCATTCCTGCCAAGTCCGAGGGCGGATGGTGTCGCCCGGCCAGCCCTCGATGGCGAGATCGCCGGCCTCTAGATCGAAGAACAAGGTCGATGGCGCATCCAGCGTCCACAGCAGCGAGGTTTTGCCGATCCCGGACTTGCCGAAAATCGTGCCCTTGATGCCACGCCGTTCGGCCAGACGTTCGTCGGCGGAGATGATGGGGAGCACCATTATTTGCGCTCCTTCTTCTCGGCCACGGCGTCGAGGGCGTTGTCGGCCCCGACCGCGCCGTTCTTGCGCGCCAGGTCGTAGAGCCGACGCAGGGAGTCCATCTCGGCGTAGAGGGCCGAGGACCTGCTCTGCAGCGCCAACTGGGCGAAGGCGATGTCGTCGAGCGACGCCGTCTCCATGGGCTTGGTTACTTCCTCGCGCCGCTCGCCCAGAGGCGGAATGCGGATCGCATCGGGGAGTTCGGTGAGGAAGCAGTTGTCCTCGCGCAGGCGGTCGAGCTTGGTCTTGGCGGTCATTTGGACACCTCATCGTTCAGGGAAAGACGGAAGGAGGGCTTGCCGACCCGAACCGTGCGAGCAGCCTCGAAAGCGGCGCGAATGGCATTCGGCCAGGCGGCGTACTTGCGTTCGGGAACCTTGAAGGCGATGTCGACATACTCGGCCGGGTCGTCGCCCTCGGCGCGGATGCGCTCGACCAGGGCGGCCAGTTGGGCCTGATCCCAATCGACCTTCTTTGGAAGGTCGGCGACCACGGTTACGGCGCCGTCTTCGACCCGGACCGTGCCGGTGTCCTTTCCCTGGTGCGCCCGTAGCGCGGCAGCCCGGGCGGCGTATTTGAGGGCGAGCGCCTCGTCGAGCCGGGCCTTGCCCGTCTTCGCCGCCTTCAGGGCGCCGTCCGCTTCCTGCTGCAGGTCGACCAGGACGTCGGCCGGAAGGGCCGCGATGTCACGGACCTCCAGCCGGGTGAGATCGGCAATGGTCGGATGGTTGTCGGGAAAGGGCATTACGCGGCCTCCTCGATCATCAAGGTTGAGAATTCCAAAGGAGTGTTCCGGGGGTGCGGCCGGGCGATGGCGAGGTAGGCGAAAGCGCCGGGGCCGATCCGTCGCTGGACCAGATGAACGAAGTCCCGTTCCGCAAGATCGAAGGCGCGGTCGGAGACGCGGGCCAGCTCGGCCCGAGCTTCGCCGTCCATGGGAGAGCCGAACGGCGTGATATCCAGCACCAGAAAGCCACGGTGGTATTCGAACTCGTCACCCGGCGCGGCCTGGGTGAGCCAGGCGCAAAAGTCGACCTCGCGGATCATCGGCACGGGATCGGCCTGTCGAAGGGAAATGATCATCGGGACGTCGCTCCGGTCTTTCGTGTCGAATGGGGTGTCACTGCGTGGTTGTTCCGTGCTACCCCCATTCGAATTCTTGTTCATTACGAATGACTTCGCGGGATTTCGCTGGCGAAACGGAGCGAAAAAGAAGGAAGGTGCGGGTATCATTTTTTCTGGCCTTCTTCGGTTCCGGCCAGATGCTCTGCCTCGTAGGCCTCGATGTCTTCGAGCCGATAGACCACCCGTCCGCCGATCTTCAGGTAACGGGGGCCCTGGCCGAGCCAGCGCCAGCGCTCCAGGGTGCGCGGGCTGAGGCTCCATCGCTTGGCGAGTTCGACCTGATGCAGGTGCTTGATCGTCATGTGACACTCCTCGAAAATCTTTCTGCCGCTCCCCGGCTCGTTGACGCCCGAGGAATTGCGTTTATTTTCAATGGAGTGCGGGGTTCGTTATATAGTCAGGGTCGGTTTTTCTTGTGACATCTGGCCACGAAAAAGCCCCGGTTTTCGGGGCGACGGTGGGTCGGGTTGTGACATGGAGGGGCCGGGCCTGTGACGTGCGCCCGCGCAGCCGTCTTCGGATGGACGGATTGAAGCGGCTATCGGCTGTCGTTTTTTTCGAGGAACAGACGCCGCTGCTCCTCCCATTCGAGAGGGAACGGCTGCATCAACTTGGCCATGGTGAGGTCCGCCGGTTGGCGGCCGTCGAGGATCATCTCGACGATGTCCGGGGCCAGCAGGGTCAAACGCAGGATGCGGCTGACGTAGGAGGTATTGATCTTCTCCGCCCGGGCGAGGTCCTCGACGGTGGCGTGAGCGCCGTTTTCCAGCAGCCTGCGCCAGCGGAAGGCCCGGGCCAGGGCCTTGACCATGGTGTTGTCGACGCGGGTCCGGGGCTTTGCCCAGGAGGGCACCCCGTCCGGCGACACCACCAGCTTGCGCCCGCCGCGTGTGGCGAAGGTCATGGGCACATGGATGGTCAGGGTCTTACCGCCATCGTCGATCTTCGGCGGCCTGATCGTCGGCTCGCGCATCACGCGGCCCTCGGCTCGGAGGCGGCCCGGATGTCGGCGACCAGGGTCCGCAGGCCATCGACCCGGAAGCGGATGTCGAGGCCATGCTTGTGGACCTCTATCCGCTCGACCAAAAGCTGAAGCACCCGGGCCTGTTCGGCGGGGAAAAGCTCGTCCCACAGGGGATCGAGATCGTGCAGGGCGCCCCGGACCTCGGTTTCGGTGATCCCGTCGTCCTGTCGGCGCGCCGCGCGCCAGGTGGCGACGATCACTTCCGGCGCCCGCAACAGCCCGCGGACATGGTCGATGACGGCCGCCTCGATCTCGGCGGCTGGCACCCGGCGAACGATGTCGGGGTTCTCCTCCCCCTTCATCAGAGCGGCGGCAATGTAATAGCGGTAAAGCTTGTCCCCTCGGCGGGTGTGGGTCGGCGTCATCGCACGGCCATCGGCACCGAAGATCAGGCCCTTGAGCGGCGCCGGGGTCTTGGCGCGGGTGTGATTGGCGCGGGTCCGGGGGCTCTCCTTTATGATGGCGCGGACTTTGTCCCATAGGTCGCGGTCGATGATAGCCTCGTGTTCGCCGGGATAGGCCGTGCCCTTGTGGACAGCCATGCCGATGTAAACTTGGTTGTTCAGCATCTTGTAGAGGTAACCCGTGTTAAAGGGCTTGCCGCGCTTGGTGATCACGCCTTCGGCGGCCAGGGCGCGAGCGAGGATGGTGGTGGAGCCGACATCAAGGAAGCGCTGGAAGATTGCCCGCACGGTGGCGGCCTCCTCGGCGTTGACCACCAGCTTGCGCTCCTTGACGTCGTAGCCGAGCGGCGGATTGCCCCCCATCCACATGCCTTTCTTGCGGCTGGCGGCGATCTTGTCGCGGATGCGCTCGCCGGCGACCTCGCGCTCGAATTGGGCGAAGGAAAGCAGGATGTTGAGCGTGAGGCGCCCCATGGAGGTGGTGGTGTTGAAGGACTGGGTGACCGAAACGAATGTCACCGCATGGCGGTCGAAGACGTCGACCAACTTGGCGAAGTCCATCAGGGAGCGTGACAGGCGATCGATCTTGTAGACCACCACCAAGTCGATGCGGCCGGCCTCGATGTCGGCGAGCAGGCGCTGCAGGGCGGGCCGCTCCAGGGTGCCGCCCGAGATGCCGCCGTCGTCATAGGCATTGGGAACCAACACCCAGCCCTCCGCCTTCTGGCTGGCGATATAGGCCTCGCAGGATTCGCGTTGGGCATGGAGGCTGTTGAACTCCATGTCCAGGCCTTCTTCCGAGGACTTGCGGGTGTAGATGGCGCAGCGCTGCTTGCGGATGGGAGTCTTGCTCATTGGCCCGCTCCCGACTTGCGCAGCCCGAAGAACACCCAGCCGTTCCAACGGGTGCCCGTGATGGACCGGGCGATGGCCGACAGCGACTTGTAGGGGCGGCCCTGGTATTCGAAGCCGTCGGCCAGCACGGTGACGCAGTGCTCGACGCCCTGGAACTCGCGGATTAGCCGCGTGCCGGCGATCGGCCGGTCGTCAGTGCGCTTGCGGCGGACCTCCATCTTGCCGCCGTCCAGATCCTCGCCCAGCGCTTCCAGGCGTTCGATGGTAGCGGGCCGGAGTTCCCCATATTCCAGTTCCTGGATGCGGTAGGCAAGCCGGCTCTCCAGGAATCGTCGGTTCTGGCGCGGCGGTTCGGTCTCGAACAGATCCCGCCACATGCCCCTCAAGTCTGGCGTCGAGGTGTTCTTCAGCGTGGCGATTCGGGCAATGATAGATTCCGTCATGGCATGGATTCCTCCGCGTTGGTTTCGGTGGATCCATGACGGCATTGGTCGGGCGAGAAGTGTAGGCAACTCTCTCCGTGGTCCGCGGATAGTCGCCTTGACTTCCGGGTCCGCAGGCGAACCACCCCGGCAGCCAGGATCGACGCCAGTTCTTCCAGGCGCTCAGCGGCGGACATGCGGTCGGGGGAGAGGGCGTTGTGCATCGGCGTATCGGTCTTTAGTTGCGGCCGATAGTCAAATTAAGCGGCTGATTTTGTTGAAGCAAAACAAAAACCTGCCCCAGCGAAGAGGTTCGAAAACAAAGGAGCCCACGCGGTGGATGACGAAAAGACCCTCAATGGGAAGTCACGCCTACACGCTACAGGCGGTAAAGGCTCAGAGAATACTTCTTGAGCATTGCCACCATTCGGAGAGCCTCATATGATCGTAACAGCGCGAATCGGAACGTGGTGCGAGCGAAAACGTCGCCCTATCATGGCAAGGACAAGAAAGAAAATGTGAGGTACGCCATTGGGCCATCAACGTCTCGGTTCGCCACCAGCGTCGAGAAAATTGCCTGAGATCATTAATCTCCTGGTGGCCGGGACGGCTTCAGCGACGGAACTGGTCGAAGCGATTACGAAGGCAACGGAAGCGGCGCTGACTCGGGCCCTCAAGGACCAGGCCTTCGTTGAGGCGCTGTGGCTTCTGGTAAAAATCCCCCAAGCGGCCAAGGCCGAGAGTTTCTCGGAAGCGTTGCGGGCCGTAGGGGTCGCGGCCCCGGACAATCCGAGCGCGACCGACCTCGTTGCTGGTTACGATGCGGCGATCGAGGCGGTCCAACGCAGGTCCGACGGTGATGTAACCGACCTTGGCGAGATGGCTCGACAGGCCGGAATCTCGGCGCTTTACAGCTTGATCGAAGAGCGCTTGCCGTCTCTTTGGGAACCGACCCGGGAAGATGTGCGAACGACCCTCGCCACCTTCGTCGGGCCCGAAAAATTCGGCGAACTTTCTCAGCGGTTCCTGACCAACTTCTCGGAACGGACCATCCAGTACTACCTAGACCGGGAAATACCCAGACATCTTGGTCCGGGAAACGTCGTTCAATCGGTCGGCGACATGGCCGTGTTCGATGACGCGGTGCGGCGGCACTGTGCGGAGTCCACTATGATCATGCGCCCCTTCGCCAAGGATTGGCTCGGCAAAAGCGTCTACAGCGAGGGGAAGGACATCTCTCAGAAGAAACTCGTAGGCTTCACCGCCGTTGCGCTGAAGAAAGTCAGAAAAGAGTTCGAGATCAGGAGCAAGGCCGGTGAGAACGTTTAACATATCATGCGGGGGCGCTTCCTCGACATTTGGAAGTGGGGAGCATCGCTCGATCCAGATGGATGTTCAGGGTAGCAACCAGGACGTCACGTTGAAGATCGAGGACATCAGCCGAGCGATGGTCAGCAATATTCCGGATGTCCTGTTGGACCTGCTGGAGGTGGCGGCTTACATCTACTGCGCCGACCGGCGGTGCTCACGCGGTGGCGACACGTTGGACGACTACGGCCACGATTGGCGGCGCGATCTGCGTTTTACCATTCCCCTTCGCGAACCCGACCGATGGGAATCGCCGGCGGTCAAGGAGGCGCTGCGTGACGCCCTTGGCTTTCTATCCGATGACGCCTACTCATTCTCTTTCGTGAGGGCAGAGAACCCCGTAGCGCCGAAAGAGCTGTACTTCACCGGATTGACCGAGGGAACTTTCGAGCCCGACGAGGTCGCCTTGTTCTCTGGCGGTGTCGACTCGTTTGCCGGTGCCGTCCACGATCTGGTCGCCAACGACATGAATCTGGCTCTGATCGGACACTTCTCGGCCACCAAGGTCGTCAACGTGCAAAAGGAACTGATCAGCGGTTTGCAACAGAACGGCCTTGATGGCCGGTTTTTCTACACATCGGTCGAGGTCAAGAACAAGGGCGTCCGTTCAGTAGACGAAAGCCAAAGGACGCGCTCCTTCCTGTTCGCCTGTCTGGGACTGGTCGTCGCCCGCCTGTTCGGAAAGGACCGGCTCACCTTTTACGAAAATGGCGTGGTCAGCCTGAACCTTCCGATCGCCAAGGACATTATGGGCGCCCGGGCGACCCGCACGACTCATCCCCAGGTTCTGGACGGATTCACGACGTTCTTCTCGGAACTGCTCGATCATGAGATCGGGATCAGAACCCCCTTGCAATGGATGACCAAGCGGGAAGTCGTCGAAACCCTCAGCGGAAGCGGTTTTGAAGGCATGTTGGGAGATACGGTCAGTTGTACACGGACTTTCGTTCGCACTGTCGATCATCCGCATTGCGGTGTGTGCTCTCAGTGCATCGACCGGCGGTTCGCTGTCCTGGCAGCGGGGATGGAAGAATCCGATCCGGAGCAGGGGTATACGGTAGACCTGTTGACCGGGGATCGGAGCGCAAAAGAGCAAGACGTTCGAATGGCGGTCGATTACGTCAAGTGTTTCCAGAAGCTGACGGCCTGTCCCAAAAATCGCTTCTTGGTCGAGTACCCTGAAATCACGTCAGCCTTGCGTTATTTTTCGGGCCTCTCGACCGCCGAGGCCTGCGATCGCATCTACGACCTGCTTCAACGGCATGCTCGGGACGTCCTGGACGTCCTTGATGCCGCAACCACGAGGCACAAGGGAGAATTGGTGCGGGGCGAATTGCCGGCGGGCTCCTTGCTGTCCATGTGCTTCAGCCGAAGTAAGATCGAGGTGTCTCCGCCTTCCGGCTACGACAGTCAGGTGAAGGATTTCATGGACAGGCTGCAGCGACCGGTTTGCGAGTTCGCTGTTGACGAAACCGCCAAGCGCGTCCTGTTCAAGGGCGACTTTTCCCTGGAAGGCACCAACTACGATCTGGTCGCCGCGCTGCTGGACAACCATCGCACTGGCAAACGGAACGGCTCCGATATTGCCTATATCCCGGCTCCCAACTTGGCGCAGGTGCTTGGCATAGCCGATGCCTCGCTGCGGCAACAGGTAGGCCGATTGCGGAAGCTGGTGACAGAGCGGCTTGGGGTCGATTTAGGCGTCCCACTGGGTACCGACGACTTCATTGAGAACAAAGAGCGGGCGGGCTATCGCCTCAGCCCGGCACTGCGGGAGGTTTCGCCCGGTGACCTTTGATTCGGTCTCCGTACTTTCCGTCATGAATTCTTGTTTGGTTTCAGGGGGGAAGTTGGGCAGGTGACTTTTGCGAGGCAGACAGGCCTTCCAATAGCCCTAGATTCCGATCAGAAAAGCGCATGGAAATTCAATGCCCCACCAACCCGTACCGAACGGCCGTGGTCAACAGCTTCGGAGAGAATGAGCCGAGAGAGAGGGTGTGTGGGGAGCAGAGCCGTCGGGGCGGTCAACAGCTTGGCCGTGGGAGGCGCGCGGAAGCTGGGAATTCTGACGGCAACCGTCTCGCCGAGAGACAGTTGCCGATAGAAAAATGGCGGAGAGGGTGGGATTCGAACCCACGGTACTATTGCTAGTACAACGGTTTTCGAGACCGCCCCGTTCGACCACTCCGGCACCTCTCCGCATATGTGGTCTTGGCGTTCGAGGCGGTGTTTACCGGGATGAGCGTCAGATTGCAAGAGGGAAATCTCAAATTTCCCGGACTCTTTTGCATGGGCTTTTCGGGCATGCCGGTTGGTCGCTTTCGAAAGTCGGGCAAGCTCATGCAAATCTGCGGCTTTGCCATGCTGTCCCCGGCGGCGTAAAAGCTCACTCCGTGGTTGACTCTTTGGGCCAAAAGCGGTAATCCACCCGTTCTTCGCAGCGGTTCGGTATCTGTTAGCAGCGGCACCGAGCTGCGCGTTTGTGTTTCCAGAATGTTTTTCAGGAACTTTTAGATGTACGCAATCATCAAAACTGGCGGCAAACAGTATAAAGTTGCTGCCAACGACGTTATCAAAGTCGAAAAGATCGCTGCCCAGGCCGGTGACACCGTGAAACTTGAAGAAGTTCTCATGGTTGCTGGCGACGGTGCGCCGAAGGTTGGTGCTCCGTTGGTCAAAGGTGCTTCTGTTACCGCAGAAGTTCTCGAGCAGGCCAAGGGCGACAAGGTGATCGTTTTCAAGAAAAAGCGCCGGCATAACTACCGTCGTAAAAATGGTCATCGCCAGAACCTGACTGTTCTGCGCATCAAGGACATCAAAGCCTGATTTATCAGGTTGAGATGCAGTTTTAGGAGAGTTTCATGGCTCATAAGAAAGCTGGTGGTAGTTCGCGCAACGGTCGTGACTCCGAAGGTCGCCGTCTCGGCGTTAAAAAATTCGGTGGTCAGGCAGTTGTTGCAGGCAACATTCTCGTTCGTCAGCGTGGCACCAAGTTCCATGCCGGTGACAATGTTGGCCTCGCCAAAGACCACACCCTGTTTGCGACTGTGAACGGTTCTGTCCAGTTCAAGTCGGGCTTCAAGGGTCGTACCTACGTAACCGTCGTTCCGGCCGAGGCGTAAGCCTCCCGTCGGCTGCGCGATACGTAGCAAGATTAGGGTCAGTTCCCATCAATCTCATCCATTCTGCGCAGTCATAAAGACATCTGAGAAGAAGTCGGCTGCGCAGAACGCTTTTCAGCATTCAAGCAGGCGTGACGTACTCAGAGGTCTTTATGACCGCGCCCGCAGGGTTTCAGGCAAAGCGCACAATCGAAATAGTCGACCGCTTGAAAAGGTTCCAACCTGTTCGTCGCAATTGCACACTTTGTCTGAAACAGAATTGTATGAAATTGATGGGAACTGACCCTTGAGGGAGGAATGAGCAATCATTCCTCCCTTGTTTTATGTGATATAGAATTTCGGACCCCGTCGCTGCGCGTCCCTCGCGCACCGGGGAGCCAATATAAAGTGATAAACGGGTGCGCCCGAAGGACCGGTTATGAAGTTTCTCGATGAAGCCAAGATTTATGTGCGCAGTGGCCGCGGCGGTGCCGGTTCGGTCAGCTTCCGCCGTGAAAAATATATCGAGTATGGCGGGCCGGACGGTGGCGATGGCGGCCGGGGTGGCGATGTCATCCTTGAGGCGGTCGAAAATCTCAATACCCTGATCGATTTTCGCTATCAGCAGCACTTCAAGGCCGAAGTCGGCATGCATGGCATGGGCCGTCAGCGCACCGGCCGTTCGGGCAAGTCCATCACCATCAAGGTCCCAGTCGGAACCCAGGTTTTGGCCGAAGATCGCGAAACCCTGATTGTCGATATGGTCAAGCCGGGCCAGACATACTTGCTGTGTCGTGGCGGTGATGGTGGACGTGGTAATACGCATTTCAAATCCTCCACCAACCAGGCGCCGCGCCGTGCCGAAGAAGGCTGGCCGGCAGAGGAAATGTGGGTGTGGATGCGCCTGAAGCTGATTGCGGATGCCGGTCTGGTTGGCCTCCCGAACGCTGGCAAGTCGACCTTCCTTGCGGCATCCTCGCATGCGCGCCCGAAAATTGCCGATTATCCCTTCACCACCCTGCATCCGCAGTTGGGTGTGGTGAATGTCGATGATCATGAGTTCGTTCTGGCCGATATTCCCGGCCTGATCGAAGGCGCATCCGAAGGCAAGGGCATCGGCACGCGCTTCCTTGGTCATATCGAACGCTGCGAAGTTCTGGTCCATCTGATCGACTGCGGCGAAGAAGATCCGGTCGCGACCTATAAGACGGTGCGTGAAGAACTTGAAGGCTACGCCGAGGAACTGGTCGAAAAGCCCGAAATCGTTGTTCTGTCCAAGGCCGATCAGCTCCTGCCCGAAATGGTCGAGGAGCAGCGCCAGATCCTTGAAAAGGGTATCGGCAAAAAGGTCTATGTCGTGTCCGGCGTGACCCAGCAGGGCTTGAAGGAAATCCATCGCGAAATCCGCGCCTATATTGATGGGGAGCGTGAACGCCGTGCGAGGGAAGGCCGCGAAGAAGAGGGCTTCCAGCCGTGACAAGCAATGCCCTGGCGGATGCGAAGCGCCTGATCATCAAGGTGGGCTCGGCCCTGCTGGTGGATGAAAATACCGGCAAGCTGCGTCGTGCCTGGCTTGAAGCATTGGCCGATGATATCGCCCTTCTGCGCGAACGCGGGGTCGAGGTGATTGTGGTCTCCAGTGGTGCGATCGCCCTTGGTCGTCGGTTGCTCGGCCTTGATCACCGCACGATCAGTCTGGCCGACAAACAGGCCGCCGCCGCCACCGGGCAAATCAGCCTGTCACAAGTCTGGCAAGAGGCCCTTGGCCGCAATGGCCTGACCATGGCACAGGTGCTGGTCACACTTGAGGACATGGAAGGCCGTCGTCGCTACCTGAATGCCCGCGGGACGCTGAATGCCCTGCTTGGCCGTGGCGCCATTCCGCTGATCAATGAAAACGATACCGTTGCGACCGAGGAAATCCGCTTTGGCGACAATGATCGCTTGGGGGCCAAGGTCGCGCACATGATTTCGGCCGATACGCTGGTTCTGCTTTCGGACATCGATGGTCTTTATACCGCCGATCCGCGCAAGAACCCGGATGCCGAACTGATCCCTGAAGTCCGCGAACTGACGCCCGAGATTTTCGATATGGCCGGTGTTGCGCCGACCATGTATAGCTCCGGCGGGATGGTGACCAAACTTCAGGCCGCCGAAATCGCCATGAAGGCCGGGTGCCGCATGATCATTGCGCGCGGCACCATCTATCATCCGCTCAAAGCCCAGCTTGAAGGCGCCCCCAATACCGTCTTCCTGCCGAGCGAAAGTCCTTTGGCGGCACGTCGTCACTGGATTGCGACCTCGCTCAAGGCGTCAGGAGCCATCATTGTCGATGCCGGTGCGGCCAAGGCCCTGGCGGCGGGCAAGAACCTTCTGGCGGCCGGAATAACCGGCGTTGATGGCCGGTTCAAGCATGGGGATGCTGTGCGGGTGCTGGGGCCTGACGGGGCGCAGATCGCGCGCGGCATCACATCTTATGGCGCGGAAGAAACCCGGCTTCTGATGGGCCATGCATCGGCTGATATCGAAGCCACCCTTGGTTTTACCCGCGGTAACGCCATCATTCATTCCGATGATCTGGTGCTGGTCGAGGGCTAGGCGCAAGCGCTGCACAATTTCAGCAGACCCAAAGGGGACGTTCGTGTCCCTTTTTTTGCGTCTGCGAACCAATCATAAAAAAGGCTGGCCTCCGGAATACAGAGGACAGCCTTTTTTGCGGTGGCACTATGGTCCGGATATGCGGACTTAGGCAGCCTGATCGGCAAGGGCACGGGCCATCTGGCTCAGTGCTTCCTGATGCTTCTCGTGCTTGATGCTTGCAAAGTTACGTGCAAGTTCAAGGCACATACGCTGACGCGCATTGAGCTCGGTTTCCTGATTGCCTTCCAGGCCTTCATAGAAATAGCTTACCGGAACGCCCAGCACCTGAGAGATTTCGTAAAGACGACCAGCAGAGATGCGGTTAATGCCGCGCTCGTATTTGTGAGCCTGCTGATAGGTAACGCCAATCAGGTCCGCCATCTGCTGCTGGGAAAGGCCCAGCATGATGCGACGTTCGCGGATGCGCTGACCAACATAACGGTCAGTGTCTGTGGCGCGGTTTGCGCGTTTCGGTTCTTCGGTTTGTGTGTTCTCAGTCATGTTATAATCCGTTATCAACCGCCAGTTATTATTCCCCACTTCGGATGCTGTCGGGTTCGTTGTTTTTCCCGATATGTCACACCCATCGCGGCACCTTTCAGGCACTGCGATTTTGATGACCTGTACCTGAACATTGGTCAGATAATCATTACAGCTTTCCGCCAGAAGCTAGCTATATAGGTCAATCGAGCTGTCTTTGTCTAGTGCAGAAGGCGAAAAAAAGACGTTCGTTTCTACGCTGTCTGGTTTGTGATGAAGCGCATAGCTGGCATGCGCAGACTGAATGACCGGCGGTTGCAAAAGGTTTTCCTGAGGTAGGATCTGACCCAGAAGCTGGGTCCAGAATGCTGCACTGCCCACAAGATCATGGGGTTGCAGCCACGCGCCACCACCCTGCGCAATTTTTTCAACAGGTGAAAATTGCGTCAGTTGCTCGATCCCGATCCCGGCAGGACCATCGGTTCCACTGCTCGCAGTTTCGGTCCTGCGGGCCGGGAGCATGGAAATCGGTGTGATCGCGGTCATGTGTTTTTCGGTTTATTGGGTCATTGTTGCCTGTGTATTTCGGGACTCCGTGGGTTTTGGTCTGTGGTCATGGCAATCACCCGGCAAAAATTGCCGCCTTTCGGCGGTGCCGGGCGTTCTGAAAGTGTTAACGAAAAATTTATGCAGGATTGGTGCCGGACGGCTTGGGCGTTCGGCGGGGCATTGTTTGCCGCCCGGCCAAACATCTGATGCGGGCATGAAAAAAGGCGAAGTGCGCTATGGCAGCTTCGCCTTTTTGATCTCAGTGCCCGGGATGCGGGCCGGGGGCCTTATTTGCCGGACTTGCCACCGGCAAGGTTGTTAAGCTGCGCCTGCATGGCTTCAAGCTGGCTTTTCAGCTCATCCAATGACGCATCTGATTTCGCAGCACCGGGTGCTGTTGGCTTTTTCGGGCCTTCGCCGGTCGGCTCACCATTTTCATCCTGCATGAAGGGCGAGAACATCTTCATCGTCTGTTCAAACAGCGCGATGTTCTGTTTGTTCATTTCCTCGAACTGGCCAAACGGGAACATGCCCTGCATGGTGCCCTGCATATATTCGCGCATCTGTTCCTGATTATGGCCAAAGGCGCGCATTGCCTGTTCAAGGTAGCTCGGCACCAGCCCCTGAAGGCTGTCGCCATAAAAACCGATCAATTGGCGCAGGAAGCTGATCGGCAGAAGGTTCTGCCCCTTGTTTTCTTCCTCGACAATAATCTGGGTAAGGACCGGACGGGTGATGTCTTCACCCGATTTCGCGTCATAGACAACAAAGTCGGTATTGTCTTTGACCATCTGCGAAAGGTGATCAAGCGTCACATAGGAACTGGTCGCCGTGTTATAGAGGCGGCGGTTCGCATATTTCTTGATAACGATGCGGTCCTGATCATCTGATTTCTTGTTGGTCATGGCGTCTTTCCTGCTTCCCTGTTTCCCGGACGTATGTCTGGCGAACCTTCTGGTGGTGTCGTTCCACCTGCTTTGCGCCCCGGCAATTCACATTGTTGCGTTTACGATGTTGCGCAGCATTTTCGATTTTGCATTCGCTCAGAAGACTGTGAGAGTGCCGCGAATTTTCCAATGTGTCCAGTATTCAACGCGAAGTGCAGTGCGAAAAACAACTTTGGATACCGTTTGTTGCGCCACAGCACGGGAATTCGTTTTCCCGCGACCCTCAACCTCTTATAGTGGTCGCCAACAGATACGCGTCGCATCTGAACAATACTGGGAACAATAAGGGTATCGCCGATGGCCAAGGCTACGAACGACCCCGACCAATCACAAACCACAGGGGCTTCGTCATCAGACGCCGATGACGAACGGCTTGACCAACTTGCCCGGCAGTTTCTTGAACTCTGGCGCCAACAGGTCGCTGCAACCGCTGACGGTGCCCATGCCGCCAGTGCCATCGGGCGCCTTTATGCATCCCTTGGTGCCGATACCACCCGCATGGGTGAAGGCTTTGAAGCCTGGGGCAAGCTGATCGGTCAAATGGCGATGGGCCAGCATCCCGCATCCGGTGTTGGAAATCCAATCGGCAACCCGATGGGCGATGCCATGGCGGCGGCCAATCCTTTGCAGGCGATGCTCGATCAGATGGCCAAGGCCGCACGCGAACTGCCGGCATCCCCGTTCGCGGGCATGCCGTTTGCGCCCGATATGTCTGCCATGGCTGGTATGGCCGGGATGACGCCAAAACCAGACACTGCAAAAGCTGAACCGGATGTCGCGGATGCTGCCGGTAACACTGCCGGGCAGACATCCGATAAAGACAGCGCACAAACATCCGCCGCCGATGAAGCCAACAAGACTTCCAAAACCAAACGTGCCGCAAAAAACGCTGCAAAGGGGCAGGGGAAGAATGATCAGTCCGCCAAAACAAAAACCGCTTCCGCCAAAACGCGAAAATCAGAGGCGGGCGGGGCCAAGACCGCTTCCGATGCATCTGGCAGTCGAGATGACGAGCTGGCTCAGCTCGCGCGCCGCATTGCCGATCTTTCTGAAACAATTGCTGCCCTGGAAGCCGGAACTGAAGGATCAGGCGGAAAGTCTTCTGGCTGAGCTTGAAGCCTATCACCCTGATGACGTTGCACAGGCACTTGATCGTGTCGCCTTTGATCGCCATGCCGGGTTCCATGACGGGGTGCGGGCCTATCAACGCCATCCCTATCGCCGCCCGCGTGATCAGGACCGCAAGGATATCCCGACCGTCTGGGAAGAGGGATCGACACGGGTATATGATTATGGCGCGACTTCTGACAACAAGGCGGCAAAAACCGGCGAAGTCGTCCTGCTTGTGCCGTCGCTGGTCAATCGCGGTTATATCCTTGATCTCAATGAAAAGCGAAGCTTTGCGCGCTATCTGGCCAAATGCGGCTATCGCCCGCTTCTGGTCGAATGGGGCTATCCCGGCATGGACGAAGCCAACTTTGGCCTTGATGATTATGTTGCTGGCCGTCTGGTCACCATTCTTCAGGACGTCGCCGATATCAATGGCGGGCCCGTGCCGGTGGTGGGCTATTGCATGGGCGGGGTTGTTGCCCTTGCGGCGACACTTCTCGATCCGGCTCAGGTGTCAAAGCTTGTTCTGCTGGCAACCCCTTGGGACTTCATGGCCGCCGGTCCAACCCAGTCACGCATTGCTGCGGCCTTTGCGCCCTCTTTGCCGCAAATGCTGGCGATCCATGACACGCTTCCGGTCGATGTGCTGCAAAGCCTGTTTGCCAGCCTCGATCCCTTCATGATGGGCGAAAAGTTCCGGCGTTTTCAGGCCATGGCAATGGATTCAACCAAGGCACAGGATTTTGTCGCCCTCGAAGATTGGCTGAATGATGGTGTGCCTTTGCCGCGTCGGGTCGCGGTCGATTGCCTGATTGGCTGGTATGTCGAAAACCGCCCGGCCAAGGGCCAGTGGCAGATTGACGGCATTGATATCAACCCGGCGGACTTGTCCTGCCCGGTGCTGGCCGTGATCCCGGAAAATGATCGCATCGTCCCGCCCGAAAGCGCGCAGGCGCTTTTTGATGCCTGCCCCGAAGATCTCCGCACCGAACTTCATCCCTCCGCCGGGCATATCGGCATGATGGTCGGATCACGGGCGGAAAAATCCACATGGAAACCGGTGGTCGACTGGCTTGCGGGCTAACCCGAAAGCCAGTTTTTAATCGGCACTCTCCGTGGCAAGTTGGGCGCGCTCCGGCGCCCAGCGCAGGGTCAGGCGCGCCAGAAGGGCGATGATGATCAGCGTCAGGATCACGCGTCCGACAAGGACAACCCAGATATCCGCACCAAGTGCCAGCATGATCGCCGTATCCTCGATCAGGGAATGTGACAGCGACAACCAGCTGAGCGACAGGAAAAGGGTGCGTTTGGGGTAATTGTTCTTGCGCGCCTCATCAATGATCAGCGCCCCGCCATAGGTAATGCCGAGTAACACACCGATGGTGGTCACCGGCGCTACATCACGCGAAATGCCCGAAATGCGCAGGACCGGCATCATCGCCTGTGTGATGCGCGCGGTGATTCCGGTTTTCTCCAGGATATCCAGCAGGATCAACAAGCCGACAATCACGCCAAAGGTCACCACAAGCGATTTGACCACCTGAATGGACCAATCCATCCACGCGGCCAGCCCGCTGGTAGCGGCGGTCGCAGCTTCACTGCCGACCATCCAGGAAAAATCAACCGGCTCGGACAGCCATCCGGTCAAATCGCTGATCCAGGTTACCAATGCGGCATATCCGATCGCGGCACCCACGCGAAGGGCGGTGGTTGCCCAAAAACTCGCCCCGGCCCGTTTGACAATCGCCTGTTCGACCGGCAGGCCATGGGCAAACAGCATCATCGCACACAGCGCGCTCAGTTGTGCCGCGGTCATATCAAGATGGGCTGCCAGCCCGATAAAGGCCCCGACCGCGCCATACATGCTGACCAACACACATGTCGCCCAGATCAACCCGGCCTCCGGCGGCAGCCCAATCAGCGCCATGACCGGCGCCAGCCAGTTGGATACCAGTTCAACCGCACCAAATTCCTCGGCAATGCGGACAATCACCATCACGGGCAACATCACCTTGATCAGGGTGATGAATAGTTTCTGGCTGCGGTTGATCAGGTCAAAGGCATAGCGATGCATGGGGCGGCAATCCGGTTAGGTACTGAGGGTTTTGATGGTGGTGGTAGGCGCATGTAAGGTCGTTCAAGGCCGCGATCATGCCACGGGTTTTCGATTTTTGTGCAGCGTATTTACGCATCTTCGTGCAATATGGAAGCGTTATTAAGCTGATTGGCGCGGTGGAGTTGCGTAATATGCCCGAACTGGATCAGATCGATACCAAAATCCTGCGCCAGTTGCAGGTGTCAGGGTTCAGTGATGTTGAGAATACTACTAATTGAACCCCTTTTCGCACAAACTTTGAGCCGTTTTCGCACTAACTCTGAAGCAGTATCACTTCTTGCCTAGTTAGTTCATTTTTGCCGTAATGTCACAAGTCGTTTCAGGGCGATTACCCATGTCAATGCAATCGGTCTATTTAAACTCTACGAGAAAACGTTCGTTTTCTAGTGCAATTTTTTATAATTATATTTCGATATCGTAATGAATAGAAAAATAGGGTACGCCAGAGTTTCGACAACAGAGCAATCAACCGCTGCTCAAGTAGAGGCTTTGTATGAAGCGGGATGTGAGCTTGTTTTTTCTGATAGTGTATCTGGCGCAAAAAAGGATAGGGTCCGATTAAGAGAAGCAATCGCTCATATTGGCCAGGGAGACCAGCTTGTTGTTGTTAAAATTGATCGTCTTGCTCGATCCCTTACAGATCTATTGCAGTGAATAGCCCCTAGATTTGTAGACACCTTGCCCCCTAAAAATGAGGACAAGGAGAAGATCATGAGCACCTCCCGATTTACCGAAGATTTCAAGATTGACGCGATCAAGCAGATTACTGAGCGGGGATATTCCGTTAGTGATGTTTCGCAACGATTGGGCGTCAGCACACATTCTCTTTATGCTTGGATGAAGCGGTATTCAGCGTCTCCTGGTAGCGCAGCAAGGGACGATCAATCGTCCGAGATCAGACGATTGAAGCAGGAACTGGCGCGTGTCACCGAGGAGCGTGACATCCTAAAAAAAGCAACCGCGTACTTCGCCAAGGATGCAAAGTGAGGTACGCGTTCATCAAGGCACATCGCGTGCAGTTCAGCATTCGTGCCATGTGTCGGATGCTTTGTGTTCATCCGAGCGGATTTTACGCCTGGCGCAAGAACCCTTTCAGCAAAAGATCCTCTGAAGATCAGCGGCAGACTGAGTTGCTCAAGGAAGCGTGGCAGGATAGCGGCAAGGTCTACGGTTATCGCAAGCTGCACGATGACCTGCGTGATCAGGGTGAGACGTGCTGTCCGAACCGTGTAGCCCGACTGGCAAGGCTGGCAGGGATTAAAGCCCAGATTGGCTATAAACGCCGCGCCGCCAAGTATGGTGGTCGGCCCTCAATAGCTGTCGATAATACTTTGGCACGCCAGTTTGATGTTGCCACTCCTGACAAGGTCTGGGTGACCGATATCACCTACATCAGAACCTATGAGGGTTTCGCGCATCGCCTTTGCAGACATCCGATCGGATGAGAAAAAGGAAAGCGCATCGCGTCTCTCAAGGCCGCTGTTGCCTATTACGCTAGCCTCGGCATCATCATCGTCGAGAGGGTCATGACCGACAACGGACCGTGCTATCGCTCCAAGGCCTTCAACAAAACCTGTGCCGCCTTGGGCGTGTGCCACGTCTACACAAAACCCTATACCCCGAAGACAAATGGCAAGGCCGAGCGGTTCATCCAGTCCTCGCTGAGGGAATGGGCATACGCCAGAGCGTATCAAAACTCAGAGCAAAGAGCCGAGGAACTGCCATACTGGCTCCACCATTACAATGGGCACCGGCCTCACACTGCGATAAAAGGAAAACCACCCATCAGCCGATCAGGCCTGAATGTGAACAACCTTATGAGACTCCACAGCTAGACCATTCCGCGCTTGCGGCCACAATATTCTCAACACTTGAAGACGCGATGGGTGCGCTTCACCAGCAAATTGTGGATATCGCAGAGAGTGCCAACAAAGATCGACCGCAGATTGAATGGGATAATCTCTTCGTTGGAAAGGTTAGGCGACCGGTGCTCTTTCTCGGCCAAAGCATGGTATATCTACCAACATCAGCGGGTAAGCAAACACCTACACCTCTGAAGATGCTTGTAATGTATGGCGCCAATGGCTCATTAGATACCATGGCGAAATGGCTCTCAGAAAACATGAATGCATGCAGCACTTGTTGCGCGGGAACTTGGATGTAAACGGGTGGCCTATTCAGCTGCAAGGTGTCTTATGAACCTAGAACAGCTCAATAATCTGCGCCACGTGAGCTGCCAAATCATGAGCGATCCGCAATTTCCAAGTAGCGAGCATTTGTGACTTTACGTCATGAGTGGCAATGCGGAAGCAAACAGTTCAATGTATACAATATTCATTACGTTGTTTTGCAATAACCTTGATCCATTCTCGACCAATTCTGCGTTTTTCGCATTAAATATGGACTCCTATCTATTTGGAATAAAAGAATAACTGTTTCGCATCAATTGTGGTGCCCGACAGCAGGAAAACGCCGATATCCCCAATGCCGAATTGGCTGATCGGATCGGCCTGTCGCCCTCAGCCTGTTTGCGGCGCGTGGCCAAGCTCCGCCAATCAGGGGTGATCCGCAAAACTGTCGCGGTGATCGACCCAACCCAGGTCGGACGTCCGCTGGGTGCCGTGATCAATCTTGAATTTCATCGCCACGGCAATCAGTACCGCCAGGACTTCATCCGCAAGGTCCGTAAACTTGATGCCGTACGCCAATGCCATGTCGTCACCGGCGAAGTCACCGGGGTGATGATTTTGCACATGCGCGACATGGCGGAATATACCGCCCTTTGCGAAACCCTGTTTGATGCCGATGACAACATCGTCTGGTACCGCACCTATATCATCACCGAAACGCTGAAGGATGAATTCGGACCGGCGATCTAGCCCCAACGTGAATGTCATTGGTCGATATGATCAAGATCATGGACGCGCCAACCGGATCGCGATAGTTTTTGGCTTATGAACAAGCTGCTCCATATTTTCATGACCCTGTGTTTGCTCAGCGCCTCGGTCGCGGGCATGACACATATATCTGCTATATCTGCCTCGGCCTCCGCAATGCCGATGTCAGGGGCCGGCATGTCTCATGGAACCATGGAACAGATGATGGCGGATTGCGATGATTGCGCGGCGTCGCCACAGGTGGCCGATGCCTGCGATATCATCTGCGCTGTTCCGGCCGTGATTGCCCGCAAGGAACCGCTGGCAAACCTCCTTTCGGACAAGCAGCTTCATATCCTGCCCGTGGCCCATCGTGCGGCCGGCATTACGCAACGCCCGGAAATCGCCCCGCCGCGCCTTCTTTCCTGACCCGACCCGGTCTGTATCGGCATTGCCCAAAGACCGGCCAAGTGCGCACGCCCTGACGAAGGTGCTGCGCGCCAACCATTCCGGCATGTGCAATGCCGGGAAACTGTCATCTGTCAGGAAAGTCATCCTCATGAAGAACCTTTCCACTTTGCGCCCGTCACGGCGCCGTTTCTTGCAAACGCTGGGTGCCGGTGGCGTCACCGCCGCGGCCCTGTCTGCCGGTCTGCCCGCCATGATTCCGGGCTTCGGGCGCGGCATGGCCCACGCCGTTGAGACCGGGGGCGTCCAGCAAGTGACCGCCGCACCCGCCACGGCCCGCCTTATCCCCGGGGGTGCCATGTCAACACCAGTATGGGCGTTTAACGGCACGGTGCCGGGCTCGCTTTTGCGCGTTAAACAGGGCGAAGACGTCCATGTCCGCTTTGAAAATCAGCTTGCGGAGCCCAGCAGCATCCACTGGCACGGGGTCCGTGTTCCCAATGCCATGGATGGGGTGCCCGGCCTGACCCAAAAGCCGGTCGCACCGGGCGACACGTTCGATTACCGCTTTAACGCCCGGGATGCCGGGACCTATTGGTATCATCCGCATATCAATTCACCGACCCAGCTTGCCCGCGGCCTCTATGGTGCCCTGATCGTCGAGGAGGCCGATCCGATCAGCGTCGATCGGGAATTTATCTGGCTGATCGATGACTGGCGTCTTGGGGAAAATGGCGAAATCGATCCGGTGTTTAACGCCGGGCACGATGTTGGTCATGCCGGGCGGCTGGGCGGGCTTGTCACCATCAATGGTGTGGCAAATCCCGATATTTCGGTGCGCCCCGGCGAACGGATCAGGTTGCGCATGATCAACACGGCCAATGCGCGGGTTTTTGCCATCGATTTTGCGGGTTTGGCACCGCATCTGATTGCCCTTGATGGTCATCCGGTCACTCCGCATGTGCCGGACCTGCCGGTCTTTTTGTTCGCACCGGGCATGCGGGCTGATTTTATTGTTGATGTCCCACCCGATGCCAGTGGCCTGTTTTCCCTGATCGACCGTTTTTATGACGGGCTTGAAAACCCGTTGGCAAGCCTGCGGGTTGCGGGGAATCCGGTGCGCGGTGATATCGCGCAAACCAGCATGACCCTGCCCGATAACCCGTTGCCCGAACCCGATCTGCAAAATGCCCGGCGCGAACAGTTGCTTTATACCGGCGGCATGATGGGCGGTGGTGTGCTGCGTCATCTTGTCGAAACCGGCAAAATTGATGCCGGCTTCCTTGGGGAAGTGCGCGGCATGGCGCAATCAATGATGGGCATGATGACCGGCGGCGGTATCTGGATGGTCAATGGCCGCGATCCCGAACGGGATGAACTTGGCCCGCTCTTTTCACTCGGCCGCGGGGAAAGCTGTGTCGTGACCGTCACCAATGCCACGGCCTGGTATCACCCGATCCACTTGCATGGTCATGCCTTCCGTGTGCTTTCACGCGACGGGCAACCGACCCGTTATCAGGAATGGCAGGATACCGTCCTTCTTGCCCCGGCAGAACAGGCCGAAATCGCGTTTGTTGCCGACAATCCCGGCGACTGGATGCTTCATTGCCACATTCTCGAACACAAATTCGGCGGCATGTCCGGCTTCATCCGGACCGCCTGACCGCCCCAATGCTGCAATCGAAAAACGACAGGATCAAAACCATGAAACGTTTCTTTGCATTTATGCTGACCCTTGGTCTCGCAACGATGAGTTTGACCGGCCACAGCCACGCCAATCCCTTGCAGGCAAAAGTCTACAAGGATCCCAATTGCGGCTGCTGTGCGATCTATGCCGATTATCTTGTCGCGCGGGACTATGAGGTCGAAGTGATCGAAAGCGATCAGGTTGTTCAGATGTCACGCATGATGGGAATTCCCGAAGAAATGCAGGGCTGTCATCTGACCATGATCGAAGGCTATGCCATTTCCGGGCATGTCCCGTTAGAAACCATCGACCGCATTTTGGCAGAACGGCCTGAGGCCAAGGCATATACCCTGCCGGGCATGCCGATGGGCTCGCCGGGTATGGGCGGCGTCAAGAATGCCCCGTTCGAAGTCTATCAGATCAAGGACAGCACCGCCGAGGTCTACGACATCCGCTAACCGCCTGTAAGGCCCGGCCCCGACGATGGGGCCGGGCCTTATAAGTCGAAATTATGCATGACATTGCCCTTAAAGTTGCGCACAGGGCTTGCGATCTCGCCGCTATAGGCACACACTCTATGTATCGCCTGCTGGGAGTCCTTTGATGCTCCTCGCTTGCAAGTTGTACATATTCGACTGACCCGAAAGTGGTAGGTATCAGCGCTTGGAAATTTGCTGCGGCGCGGTAAGATTGAGGCAGGATCTGAGCAAGGCTCGTAACGACCTTCGCCCGATCTTTGGAAACGTAATCAGGATTAATCGGAGGATCTCATGACCGACGTCGTAATTGTGGGTGCCGCACGGACACCAATCGGCGCATTCAGTGGCACGCTGGCCAATACACCGGCGCACGATCTGGGTGCTATTGCCATCAAGGCTGCACTCGAACGCGCAGGTGTCGAAGGCGATGCTGTTGACGAAGTGATCCTTGGTCAGGTCCTGGCAGGTGGTCAGGGTCAGAACCCGGCACGCCAGGCCGCCATTGGTGCTGGCATTTCTGATCGTACAACCGCGTTTCTGATCAACCAGGTTTGTGGCTCGGGGCTTCGTACCGTTGCCCTTGCAGCCCAGCAGATCATGACCGGGGATGCCAATATCGTCGTTGCCGGTGGTCAGGAAAACATGTCGCTTTCGACCCATGTCGCGCATCTGCGCGCCGGGCACAAAATGGGCGATGTAAAATTCATCGACAGCATGATCAAGGACGGCCTGTGGTGTGCCTTTAACGGTTATCACATGGGCAACACCGCTGAAAACATTGCCAAGAAATGGGGCATTTCGCGAGAAGAGCAGGATGAATTCGCGGCTGCCTCCCAGAACAAGGCCGAGGCCGCCCAGAAAGCCGGTCGTTTCAACGATGAAATCGCCCCGGTAACCATCGCGCATCGCAAGGGTGAAACCATCTTTGATGCCGATGAATATCCGCGTCACGGCGCCACCGTCGACGGCATGGCCAAACTCCGCCCGGCCTTTGATAAGGAAGGCACGGTGACGGCTGGTAACGCATCGGGCATCAATGATGGCGCGGCCGCCCTTGTCGTTATGTCGGCGGCTGAGGCATCCAAGCGTGGCCTGACCCCGCTTGCGACAATCAAAAGCTGGGCGACGGCGGGTGTTGATCCGGCAATCATGGGTTCCGGCCCGATCCCGGCCTCGAAAAAGGCGCTTGAAAAGGCCGGCTGGTCGGCCGCCGACCTTGACCTGATCGAAGCCAACGAAGCCTTTGCCGCCCAGGCGATTGCGGTTAACCGCGACATGGGATGGGATACCGATAAGGTTAACGTCAATGGTGGTGCGATTGCACTTGGCCATCCGATCGGCGCATCCGGCGCCCGTGTGTTCACCACATTGCTGCATGAAATGCAGAAACGCGATGCCAAAAAAGGTCTGGCGACGCTCTGCATTGGTGGCGGTATGGGGGTTGCGCTTTGCGTTGAACGCTAAGCGACCTTTTGCCGGAAAATAACATATGCGGGGCGTCCTCTTGATGGGGATGCCCCGTTTGCATTGATGCAGAATTTGCTGCAGTGCGACGAAAGACTAAGGGCTTTTGTAGAATTCGAGGATGGAGAAGTAATAAAGTTACGTATATAACGCAATTTATGGATTAAAGTTACGCAAGTCGTAGAAGGGCAAGCTACGGAAATCGCGATGATGACACGTTTGATGAACGAAGTTTAGGGAGGCGACCATGACAAAAACAGCACTGGTAACCGGTGGAACACGCGGGATCGGCAAGGCAATCAGTCTGTCACTCAAGGACGCGGGCTACACCGTTGTGGCGAACTATGCTGGCAATGACGAGGCCGCCAAGGCCTTCACCGACGAAACCGGCATTGCGACCTATAAATGGAGTGTCGCGGACGCCGATGCGTGTGCCGCGGGCATCGCCAAGGTCGAAGCTGAAGTCGGCCCGATTGACATTCTGATCAACAATGCCGGCATCACCCGCGACGGTTTCATGCACAAGATGGAGACCGAGCAATGGAACGCGGTGATCGACACCAATCTGAGCTCGCTCTTTTACATGACCAAACCGGTCCTTGAAGGCATGCGTGCACGCGGCTTTGGCCGTGTCGTCAATATTTCCTCGATCAACGGGCAGGCCGGTCAGTTGGGCCAGACCAACTATTCCGCTGCCAAGGCAGGCGTGCACGGCTTTACCAAGGCGCTTGCGCAGGAAGTCGCGCGTAAGGGGATTACGGTCAACACCATCGCACCGGGCTATATCAATACCGACATGGTGGCAGCCGTTCCGGAAAAGGTGCTTGAAGGCATCATCTCCAAAATCCCGGTCGGACGACTGGGCGAGGCAGACGAAATCGCCCAGGCGATCCTCTATCTCTGCGGCCCGAATTCCGGCTTCATCACCGGCTCCTGCCTGTCGATCAATGGCGGTCAACATATGTTCTGATGTTTGCCTGTTGAGTAAAGCATAATAAACTAAGTAGGACGCTCCGCTGAGATGCGGAGCGTTTTTTTACATTGGTCTAGGCTTGTGGAGCTTAGGCCCGTGTCTCACTAATGCAACAACTTATTCATTAGGTTGTATAAAATTTTTTGTCTGTATTGTTTGTTCAATATGTGACTGAGATGTTGGAAGGACAGTAAAAACTGTTCTATAAGCAGGGACAGTTTTGAACGACGCATTACCTGAAAGTGCTAAGTAGATATGCGAAAAGACATAATCATTAAACCCGTCATCATGTGTGGGGGGTCCGGCACGCGACTTTGGCCGCTTTCGCGCAAGGCGTTTCCCAAGCAGTTCATTCCTCTGTATCAAGGAAAGTCCTTGTTCGAGCTTACGTTCGAAAGAGTTGCTCCCCTCGGTGATGTGCTCGCTGTTAGTGGGGATGATTATAGGTTTTTCGTTCAGGAGATTGCTGAAAAATCCGGTGGCAATCTGAAGCAAATTCTGGAACCTTGCGGGCGTGATACCGCACCCGCAATGGCCTTGGCTGCGGCGTTCGCAGGAAGTGCCGATGATCTACTGCTGTTTTGCCCTGCAGATCACTTCATCCCCAGTGCTGATGAATTTCGCACCATGGTTTCTGGCGCTGCAGATCTTGCCAGCGAGGGATGGATTGTTACCTTCGGGGTGCAGCCAAACGGTCCAAGTACGGCGTATGGCTACATCGAAACTGGCGAAGAAATTCGGAGTGACGCGGCAAAATCTGTCCATTTCCATGAGAAACCCGATGTCGAGATGGCATTGCAATTCCTTTCCTCCGGCAGGTTTCTCTGGAACTCGGGCATTTTTCTTATCAAGCGTTCTGTTCTGCTGGAAGCGCTGAAGGCTTTTGAGCCAACTATCTATGAGAAATGCATGGCTTCCATGGCAGGCGTTGAACAGGACGGAGCCTTTTGGCGGCCGGGCCCAGAATTCATCGACGCAACGAAGAAGAGCATCGACTACGCGGTAATGGAACGTGCGACCAATATTGCCGTCGTACCTTTTAAGGGTGTCTGGAGCGACGTTGGCAGTTGGGACGCCATGTTCGCGCTTAGTCATGTCGATGAGCAGAATTGTGGTAAACTCGGTGTCACCGAAAACATCTATTTGATTGATTCAAAGAATACCCTTGTGCATGCTTCGGATCGTCGTTTCGTCGTGACCATCGGGACACGGGATCTCGCGATTGTTGATACGCCAGATGCCCTGATGGTCAGTGCTTTGGATCAGGTGGAAAAAATCAAGGGTGTGGTTTCTGACCTAGAAGCAGCCGGTCGCGCAGAAGTGCAGGAACATCGCCGTGTCGCGCGCCCGTGGGGGGCATATGACAGCATTGATCACAGCGATCGATTCCAAGTAAAACGCATAACCGTCAAGCCTGGCGCAAGACTTTCCCTTCAACGACATAATCATCGCGCGGAGCACTGGATTGTTGTTAAGGGAACAGCACTTGTGACCCGGGATGAGGAAACCTTCCTGCTTAAGGAAAACGAATCAACCTATATTCCCTTGGGCGCAGTTCATCGCATGGAAAACCCGGGGAAAATTCCGCTCGAGTTGATTGAAGTACAATCTGGTACTTACCTCGGCGAAGATGATATTGAGCGTTTTGACGACGAATACGGACGCAAGACACAAGCAAAGAAAGAACTGGGATAAATTCGGATGACCAAACGGGCGCTCATTACCGGGATCACCGGACAGGATGGTAGCTATCTGGCAGAATTTCTGCTGGAAAAGGGATATGAAGTCCACGGGATTAAACGGCGTAGCAGTTCTCTGAATACGGATCGTATTGACCACCTGTATCAGGACCCGCACGAACAGAACCGCAAACTTGTGCTCCATTATGGTGATCTGGCCGATAGCAGCAACCTTACGCGCATCATCAACGACGTGAAGCCCGATGAGGTCTATAACCTCGGTGCGCAGAGCCACGTTGCCGTCAGTTTTGAGGCCGCAGAATACACCGCTGATGTTGATGCACTTGGAACGCTACGTCTTCTGGAAGCCATTCGTTTTCTTGGGCTGGAAAAGAAGACCCGCTTTTATCAGGCCTCGACCAGCGAGCTTTACGGTTTGGTTCAGGAAATTCCGCAAAAGGAAACCACGCCGTTTCATCCACGGAGCCCGTATGCAGTGGCGAAGCTTTATGCCTATTGGATCGCCGTGAATTACCGTGAGGCGTATGGCATGTATGCCTGCAATGGCATTCTGTTTAATCATGAAAGTCCGCGCCGTGGTGAAACCTTCGTGACCCGCAAGATCACGCGCGCACTGGCCAACATCTCGCAAGGCCTTGAGCCATGTTTATATCTCGGCAACATGGATGCGCTGCGCGATTGGGGCCATGCAAAGGACTATGTCCGTATGCAGTGGATGATGCTTCAGCAGGAAGAAGCCCGCGACTACGTCATCGCGACGGGGCGTCAGGTAACGGTTCGTACTTTCGTTGAGCTTTCTGCCAAGGAACTTGGCATCACCCTCCGTTTCGAAGGCGAGGGCGTTAACGAAAAAGGCATTGTTGAGGCTGTCGACAAGTCGATTTCGCCAGCTGTTTCTGTCGGTGATGAAGTTGTCCGAGTTGACGAGCGGTATTTCCGCCCTGCCGAAGTGGAAACGCTTCTGGGTGATCCATCAAAGGCTAAAAACGAGCTTGGCTGGGAACCGGAAATTACCATGGAAGAAATGATTTCCGAAATGGTGGCTCATGATCTTAAGAAGGCGCGCCAGCATCGCTTGCTTCGCGATAACGGGTTTGAAGTTGCAATTAACGCATCGCAGTAAGCTATGAACAGAAAAGTTTTCATCGCAGGGCACAGAGGCATGGTTGGCAGCGCAATTGAGCGCCAACTCAGTTCATGCTCAGACGTGGAGCTCATCCTTGCGTCTAGAGATGAACTGGATCTCGAGAACCAAAGTGCAGTAACTGCTTTCTTCGCACGTAACAATATTGATGAAGTGTATCTTGCCGCAGCCAAGGTTGGTGGCATTCATGCCAACAACACTTATCCGGCAGACTTCATCTATCGGAACTTGTTAATCGAAACCAACATCATTGGTGCGGCTCATAACTCTGGGGTTCAAAAACTTCTCTTCCTTGGATCAAGCTGCATCTATCCGCGTGCAGTCGCACAGCCAATGCAAGAAGACGCGCTTTTGACCGGTGTGCTCGAAAGCACCAATGAACCATACGCGATTGCCAAGATCGCTGGTATCAAGCTATGCGAATCCTTCAATCGCCAGTACGGTCGGGATTATCGAAGCGTGATGCCGACCAACCTTTATGGTCCGGGCGATAACTACCATCCCGAAAACAGTCACGTTATCCCTGCACTCTTGCGCCGTTTTCACGAGGCAAAGGTTTCGGGTGCTAGCGAAGTTATGGTCTGGGGAAGTGGTAAGCCTTATCGCGAGTTCCTGTTTGTCGATGATATGGCCGCAGCCAGCATTCACGTCATGAACCTGGATGATGCGACCTACAAGGCAAATACCAATGAAATGTGCAGCCACATCAATGTTGGATATGGCTCGGATGTGACCATCCGCGAACTGGCGACAGAGATCGCCAGAACCGTCGGCTTTACAGGCGAGGTCGCCTTCGATGCTTCCAAGCCGGACGGCACCATGCGCAAATTGATGGATAGCGAACGTCTGTTTGCAACCGGTTGGCGGCCGTCAGTCGACCTGCAAACAGGTCTCGCGATTGCTTATGACGATTTCCTCAATGGCGAGACCCGTGAAGCTTAGCTAAGCTGATAATACTAGACACACAAGAAAGCGTCCCTCGACTATCGCGGGACGCTTTCTTGTTTTAGTGGTCGGCCAGCGCTAGTTATGCCGCAAGAACCTCTTTCGTCGTGACAATCTTGGCAAAGGCATCGGCCAGCATTGCCAGTTCGTTGTTATGCAGGTCCGCCGCCAGAATGGTTTTACCGGTGAGGGTATCGGGCAAATCGCGGGTTGCGGTGGCGTCTGATACGACGGTGACCTGATAGTCCTTTTCGTTGGCGACACGTGCGGTGGTCGATACGCAAAGATGGGTCATGAAACCCGTCAGCACAACATGGTTAAAGCCACCCTTTTTCAGCAACGCTTCAAGCTCGGTGCCACCAAATGAACTTGGTACGGATTTGGTCAGGACCGCTTCTCCTTCACGCGGCGCAACTTCGGGCATGATCGCGGCATAGGGGCCGCTTGGATCAAACAGGCCTTCTGCATGGTGCTGCACATGGATCACGGTGCCACCCTGATCGCGCCAATGGGCCAGCAGAGTCTGGATATTGGCAAGCGCAGGCGAAAGCCCTGACAGCTTCAATTTGCCATCGCGGTATTCTTCTTGTGCATCAATCACAATCAATGCGGCGTCCTTGGGCGTTCCGGTTGGCAGAACGGCACCGGCAATATCAAAGATGGTCTTTGCAGTCATATCGGGATCCTTTGGATTATGGTTTTGATGCCCCATTATTGATCTGCGAATTTGCATTATCCATCGGCATTAATTCGGCTAATATCTGCAAATATGCAGAAAACCGGAGCGTCAAATGCCCCTTGATTGGGAAGGATTGCGGACCTTTGCACTGGTCTGCCAGGCCGGAAATATGAGTGCCGCCGCCCGTGAACTGGGTGTCAATCAAACCACGGTGGCGCGGCGCATTGCCCGTCTTGAGGAATGGGTGGGCTATAGCGTCCTTCATCGCGATGGCCGGGCTGTTACCCCGACAGCTCGCGCACAGGCCCTGCTGCAAACAGCCTTGCAAATGCAGGAAAACGTCTCAGGGCTTCTGGCGCAGGAGCCGCAGGCGGAAAACGATACCAGGCAAATCAGTGGCATTGTCCGACTGACTGGTGTTGATGCAATCTTGCAAGATTGTGTCGCCCCGCACATGGCGTCCTTGCATCGGCAATATCCGGGCATTGCCCTGGAACTGATCGGGGCCAACCGCAATCTAAGTCTGCCACAACGCGAAACCGATATCGCCATCCGCCTTGCCCGTCCTGAAACCGGCGCGTTTCATATCCGCCGCCTTGGCTGTCTCGAATATGGCGTCTTTTGCAATCCCAATGGGTTGCCTCTGGAGGCACTTGATCCGACCGAACTGCCGTGGATTGATCTTGATGAATTCTTTGCTGATAAGCCCGAACAGAAGTGGCTGGCGGATCATTTCCCGGATCGCAAAACCATCGGCTATGCCAATCGCGGATCGATTATGGTGTCGATGATGGTGGGTCATGCCTGTTGTGCGCTGCTCCCGCTGTGTGTCGGGGCGCGGATTGATGGCCTAACCTTGCTTGATGGCTATCATCCGGTTGGTCGCGAAGTCTGGCTTCTGACCCATCAGGACAAACGCCACCTGCCACCGGTTCGTGCGGTTGCGGACTGGCTGTTAGATATTCTTCTGGATGGGGAGTTTATCAGCCGCCCGTAACCAAGATGTCGGCCAGTTTGCTGAGGCGTGCAACGGTTATGGCATTGGGCAGGTCGTTTGTTTCTGCCTTGGCGCGTGCCCCGTCTTCATCAAAGCCAAACGACCGCCACCGTTCCATCAGGCGCGCACGCAGTTTTTCCTCCGTCACATCCAGATAGATCGACAGATCAAACAGGCCGTGGAGTTGGTTCCAGGGTGTTTGATCAAGCAAAAGGTAATTGCCCTC
This sequence comes from Thalassospira profundimaris WP0211, assembly GCF_000300275.1. GTDB lineage: Bacteria > Pseudomonadota > Alphaproteobacteria > Rhodospirillales > Thalassospiraceae > Thalassospira > Thalassospira profundimaris. Next base: position 295,234 of record NZ_AMRN01000002.1, read on the forward strand.
GACCAGAATGATTTTGTGGTTTGGTGTAATCACCCGGGCAGACCCACGCGATATTTCAAGTGTGCGGTCAAATAACGGGACGTAAACGTCTTCGTTTGGCGTGTCATGAAGCGCGACAAGTGTGCGTTTGAGTCCGCCGACATCGAATGTCTCTGGAGCACCCTTGCGCTCAAGAAGATCGCGTTCTTCCAGAACGGCATTGTCAAAATGAAACCCGTCCATCGGCACCACAGCAGCCCCGGCTTTATCACCCCCCAGATGGTGATAAAGCCGGTCGGACAAGGTTGACTTGCCCGAGGCTGGTGCGCCGACAATGGCAACAAGAATGCGGCCCTTGTCGGCGTGCTTGGCGCGAATGGCGTTTGCCAACGCGTCGAGATCAGGTGTCATGAAACTGGGCTTCTCATACGCGGAGTACGTTGTTTTATGCGGCGTCTTCTGCCGGTGGCTCCTTGGCCCCCGTCATAAAGGCAACCGCGTCTGACATGCTGTAATCATCGGGTTTGATGGTGCAAAGACGTTTGCCTAGACGGTGGACATGGATGCGGTCCGCGACCTCGAACACATGCGGCATGTTATGCGAAATAAGCACGATCGGCATGCCGCGCGCCTTCACATCGGCAATCAGATCCAGCACGCGACGGCTTTCCTTAACGCCCAACGCTGCTGTCGGTTCATCCATGATCACCACGCGCGATCCGAATGCCGCCGCACGGGCAACCGCTACCCCCTGGCGCTGCCCCCCCGAAAGGGTTTCAACCGCCTGATTGATGTTCTGAATGGTCATCAGACCAAGATCGGTCAGCTTCTCACGCGCCAATCGCTGCATTTCCTTGTGATCCAGCGCCCCGAAATACTTGCCCATAATGCCCTTCTTGCGCAATTCGCGGCCCATGAACATGTTGTCAGCAATCGAAAGTGCCGGCGAAAGTGCAAGGTTCTGATAAACCGTCTCGATCCCGGCTTCGCGCGCCTCCATTGGCGATGTGAACTGGATCGGCTTGCCATCAAGCTCGATACTGCCTTCATCAATGGTCACAGCCCCCGAAAGCGCCTTGATCAGCGATGACTTGCCCGCCCCGTTATCGCCGATTACGGCCAGAACCTCGCCGGGATAAAGATCAAAATCGGCGTGATCAAGGGCGGTGACACGACCATATCGTTTGACGATGCCGCGTGCCTTCAGAACAGGTTGCACAGATTGGGAAGTGTTGCTCATGACGACACCTTTCTGATCCACTGGTCAATCGCGACAGCAATAATGGTCAGCCAGCCGATGGCAAAGACCTGCCAAAGAACATCCACCCCCGCAAGGCGAAGGCCGGAATTAAACACGCCAACGATCAACGCCCCGATCAAGGGACCAATGATCGATCCGCGCCCGCCAAACAGCGAAATGCCCCCGATGACAACAGCCGTAATCGATTGCAGGTTGGCTTCCTGAAAGCTCTGTGGCGAAACCGATCCCACACGCCCGATCGATGCCCATGCACCAATCGCGCAAACCAGCCCGGCCAAGCCATAAACCGTGATCAGGGTTCGGTTGGTGCGAATGCCCGAAAGTTCGGCCGCTTCCTTGTCATCGCCAATGGCATAGACATGCCGCCCCCAACTGGTGTGGTTCAGGATGTACCAAAGCACGGCAAAAATCACCAGCATCAGGATCGAGCCATAAGTCACCCGCGCGCTGCCAATCGCGATGCTTTCGCCAAAGAATTTCAAAAGCGGCGCGATTTCATCAAGTGTCTGGCTGCGGATCGACTGCGCGCCTGAAAGCCACAGGTTGAGCGCAAAGAAAATATTCCACGTGCCAAGTGTCACGATAAACGGCGGCAATTTGATCCGTGTCACCAAAAAGCCGTTCATGGCGCCGGCTGCAATTCCGCCGATAAACCCGGCAAAGATCGCAAGCGGGGCTGGTACCCCAAGTGTGACGGCAAGCTGGCCCATAATGACCGACATCAGAACCATGATCGCACCGACCGAAAGGTCGATACCGGCCGTCAGGATGACAAGGCTTTGTGCCGCGGCCAGAATGCCAATGATCGATACCTGCTGCATGATCAGCGACAGGTTAAACGGTGAAAAGAATTTCGGACCGGCGACAAAGCCGAAAATGATGATCGAAAAGATCAGAACAATCACCGGCACCATGGTCGGATTGCCATGCAGGAAGTGCTGCACAGTATCAAAAAGACTGCGGTGTTTATGGTCGAATTGCGCGACGTTGCTGTCGCTGGAGCCAAGCGCGTGCTCGAACTTCTGTTTCTGGCGCGACGATTTGGGTGTCTCGCTCATCGTTTCCTCCGGACCTGGTGAAAACAGGGTCAGGCATTCCTGATCCGTTTACCGCCGCCCGCCCGGCACCTGTGGCGGGTTCGGATGACATACCAAGTGTAAAGCAATGTGGGACAAGGAGGGCAGGGGTAATGCTGCCCTCCTTCGAAGCAGGTCGGGATTAGCCGGGTATCAACCCCAGCAGCGGTTCATGCCTTCTTCGACACTGATCGACGGAACCCCGTCAACCGGCTGATCGGTCACCAGGTTCACGCCGGTGTCATAGAAGTTCAGACCCTCGGTCGTGGCGGGTTTTTCTCCGGTCTCGGCCCAGTTCTTGATGGCCTCGATCCCCTTATAGGCCATATCAAGCGGATATTGCTGCGATGTTGCGCCAATAACGCCATCCTGAACATTCAGAACGCCCGGGCATCCACCATCAACAGAAACAATCAGCACACCTTCTTCCATGCCAAACGATTTTAGTGCCTCATAGGCACCGGCTGCGGCCGGTTCGTTGATGGTGTAAACCACATTGATGTCAGGGTCGCGCTGCATCAGGTTTTCCATCGCCTCGCGACCGCCTTCCTCGTTGCCGTTGGTTACGTCATGGCCAACGATCCGGTCGTCATCCTCGTCCCCGATCTTGTTGGGGTCCTTGATGTCGATCCCGAATCCTTTCATGAAGCCCTGATCGCGCAGCACATCGACCGACGGCGCACTTGGCGTCAGGTCAAGCAGGGCGATCTTGGCGTCGGCTGCCTTGTCACCAAGCTTGGCGGCCGCCCATTGGCCAATCAATTCACCGGCCTTGAAGTTATCGGTGGCAAAGGTCGCATCCGCTGAGTCAATCGGCTCTAAAGGCGTATCAAGTGCAATCACGATCAGCCCGGCATCGCGTGCCTTTTTGACGACCGGGACAATCGCCTTGGTGTCCGATGCGGTCAGAAGGATGCCCTTGGCACCCGATGCGATGCAAGACTCGATGGCCTGAACCTGTGTTTCATGGTCGCCATCGACCTTGCCGGCATAGGTTGAAAGATTAATGCCATTGGCGACGGATGCGGCAGTCGCCCCTTCCTTCATCTTCACAAAGAACGGGTTGATATCGGTTTTGGTGATCAGGCAGGCGCCGATTTCGTCGGCTTTTGCGGCGTTCGGGACCGCAGCCATCCCCAGTGCAAGCGCACCAAGGGCGGCGCCAAGAAGTGCTTTCTTCATTTGTTTCCTCCCAGGACTGAACCTGAATATTTGGCCGTTTTGGCCTGATTTTGCTGTTTTCCAACAGATCGTGACGCACATTTTTTGTCGCGGGTCTTCAATCTGTATGGCCTTACGACACACCAAACCGGCGATCCTGTCAATTAATAAATCCGATTGATTTATTAATTAATCCTGTCACTCTGGTCGATACTCAGGTTACCTAATGCCCGAGTGGGAGGAACATATGACTGACAGCATCTCTGCGAACCCGGACAATATCGGGGCGGATGATCGCAACGCGCGTCCCTTGCATCCGGGCGGGGGCGCAAACCAGTTGCGTGTACGCGCCTATAACGAACGGCTTGTTTTGTCGCTTGTGCGCCGCAACGCCGGGCTTTCCAAGGCCGAAATCGCAAGGCTCTCCGGGCTTTCGGCCCAAACCGTTTCCGTCATCATGCGCGCCCTTGAAAAAGATGGGCTTTTGATGCGCGGCACACCGGTGCGCGGCAATGTCGGCAAGCCAAAGGTGCCGATGGCGCTTAACCCGGACGGGGTTTATTCCTTTGGGCTCAAGATCGGGCGGCGCAGCACGGAACTGATCCTGATGGATTTCGTCGGATCGGTGCGCGCCACCAAACGCGAAGCGTATAAATATCCCACCCCCGATGGCATTCGCCGTTTCGTCCGTGGTGCTGTCGATGACATCCTGACCGGTCTTGATCGCAACCAGATTGACCGCATTGCCGGGGTCGGCATCGCTGCCCCGTTTGAACTTTGGAACTGGGTCGATGAGGTCGGCGCACCGGTCGAAGACATGAATGCCTGGCGCGAGGTTGATCTGGTCGATGCGATTGCCGCCATCGTGCCGTTTCCGGTCTTTCAGCAAAATGACGCGACCGCAGCCTGCGGGGCGGAGCTGGTCTTTGGCCTTGGCCCGAACTATTCCGATTTTGCCTATTTCTTTATCGGGTCGTTTATTGGCGGCGGGGTTGTGCTTAATCAGGCGCTTTATGCCGGGCGGACGGGCAATGCAGGCGCCTTTGGCTCCATGCCGGTTTCGTCACGCAGCGGCCATCCCAGCCAGTTGATTGATCAGGCCTCGATTTTTGTGCTTGAACAAATGCTGACGCGCGAAGGCGGCGATCCGGCGATGCTGTGGCGCGATCCCGATTACTGGCATGGCCTTGGCAAGACGCTTGATATCTGGATCGAGCACACCGCGCGCAGTCTGGCGATTGCCATCACCTCGGTCTGCTCGGTGATTGATTTCGAAGCCGTCATTGTTGATGGCGGCTTCCCGGCCGATGTCTGCGAACGGGTGGTTGCCGCAACCCGTGCGGCGATTTCCGAGCTCGATCTGCAAGGTATCGAACGTCCGCGCATCGAACAGGGGCGGGTGGGCAGTGCCGCACGCGCCATCGGTGCGGCAAGTCTGCCCTTGTTCTCGCGCTATCTTCTGGATCAGAACGTGCTGTTCAAACAGATGGCCTGATCCAACGGCGTCCTAGAAGTGATCCTTGCGTTTGCGGATCTCGGTAAAGATCGCAACCGGGCTTTCACCGCTCATGCCAAGGGCTTCGGCAACCGAGGGCTCATCGGCGCGCAGGAACGGGTTGGTCGCAAGCTCGACATCCAGACGCGATGGAATGGTCGGAAGGTTGCGTGCGCGAAGCCCGTCAATATCCTGGCAGCGTGCCGTCAGGATGGCGTTGTCGGGCTCGATCGTTTTGGCGAATTTCGCATTGGCCTGGGTGTATTCATGGCCGCAATAGACCTGCGTGCTGCCCGGAAGACCGCGGAACTTCTGCAAGGAATGCCACATCTGTTCGGGTGTGCCCTCAAACAAACGCCCACAGCCCAGCGCAAACAGGCTGTCGCCAGAAAACAGCGCTGTGATGGCCGGGAAATAGAACGCGATATGCCCGCTGGTATGGCCCGGCACATCAAACACCCGTCCTTCCAGATCCCCGATCAGAACCTGATCCCCCTCGCCGCACGTTTCATCCATGTTGGGGATGCGCGCGGTTTCGGCCGTCGGGCCCAGCAATTTCGCGCCGTATTTCTCGATCAACTCGGCATTGCCGCCGATATGGTCGTGGTGGTGATGGGTGTTGATCACCAGATCAAGATTCCAGTCACGCTCTTCAAGGGCGGCGATCACAGGGGCCGCTTCGCCCGGATCGACGATGGCGGTGGTTTCACTGCGATGGCAGCGCACAAGATAGGTGTAATTGTCTGAAAGACACGGAATGACGATGACTTCACCGGCAGCCATGGCGTACCTCAAAATGTAATTTCTATGTTGGGGCAAGACTATCAGGATGTAGGCTCAGGACCTATTAATTTGGTTTGAATGGTTCACCGGGTTTGTGCGGATACGCGAAGCAAAACCGCAGGAAGATATGTATCTTTCAAGGCTTTGCGACAAAGTAGCCCGTGCAAACCCGGTGAATCCAAAGGACAGACGTTATATTTGCAAACTCCTGCGTCAAACCCCTTGGCCGGGATACCAGCCCGCCCGGCGGGCTTTTCCTTGGATTTCACAAATATAACGTCTGCCATTCCAATCAAATTAATAGGTCCTGAGCCTAGTGTCTTGAAACAATCACGCAAAAACATTCCCGTGCTGGATCGGGGATGATAGGCTGCTGCCATGCGTCAGGATGTCGTTGATCTTCACCGTTTTTATGCCAGCAGTATCGGACAAGCCGCACGGCGTCTGATCCGCAGGCGTTTGCGCGTCATGTGGTCGGATGTCCGGGGCATGCGGGTCCTTGGTTTTGGCTATGCCACGCCGTACTTGCGTCCGTTTATTGGCGAGGCAGAGCGTGTCATGGCCTTCATGCCCGCCCAGCAGGGCTGCGTTCATTGGCCCGCGGGTGAAGACAACCGTGTCGCCCTGACCGAAGAAACCATGTTGCCGCTGCCTGACAGTTCGGTGGATCGCATTTTGGTCGTGCATCTGGTCGAACATACGGACTCGATGCGTCGCCTGATGCGCGAATGCTGGCGGGTACTGACGCCGAATGGCCGGATTGTCGTCGTGACGCCGAACCGAAGCTCGCTCTGGTCATGGTCGGAAAAAACGCCCTTTGGCTATGGCCACCCCCATAGCGTGTCGCAGCTGCAAAACCTGCTGCGCGAAAACATGTTCCTGCCGATCCAGCACAGCCGGGCCCTTTTCATGCCGCCGACCAACATGCGCCTTTTGCTGCGTTGGTCGCAGGTATTTGAAAATATCGGATCGCGCCTGTTCAAGGCCTTTGCCGGTGTCTCGATTGTTGAAGCCGGTAAGCAGCTTTACGCCAGCTCCGGCACGCCACAACGCAAACGCCGTCTGGTGCATATCCCAGTGACGGTCCCGCCACTGCGCCCGGCCGATGGCAATCAGCAGCACCGTGTGTCGCACGACCAGACGGATGAGTGTCAAAACAGCCCGTCGGATGAAGACAAACCAGCACGTCTTTCCACGTCTGACCAGTAAGTCGGCAAAATCACGGCAGGTTTTGTTACATGATGATAATTGACACTCACGCCATGATTGTCTGCATAATAACATCATGTCATTGAAATCGGCTTTGCGAAACACAGTCAGGTTTACCGGACGCGCGCTGTTTGGCGGCGCGCTGTTTCTGCCATTGCACGCCGTCGCAGAGCCGGTGCAAAACAGCAACATCCCCCGCACCATCACGCTGTACGCCGAAGACAGCAACGCACCCTATGCCTTTCTCGATGGAGTGAGCCCCGAAGGCATATATGTCCGCATCCTGCAGGAAGCGTTTGATCGCCTGCCGGGCTATCGGCTCGATATTGTCAATGTGCCGTTTCGACGCGGGATGGAGCTGCTCAAGGATGGCAAGATCATGGGGTTCTTTCCGCCTTACGCGCGCGGGGATCGCGACTGGATCGAACGCTATTCCATCCCGATCCTGCGCGAAACCGTCGTGGCAATCTGCAGCAAGGATTACGTCCAAAGCAACGATCGGAAGCGCTTCCCCGATGATTTCAAAGGGGCGCGTTTTGCCAACAACGCCGGATATCGTCTGGCCGGACCGGAATTCTTTGACATGGTCGAGGCGGGCGAGATTACCCTTGAAGAAGCCAACACTACCGCCAGCAATCTGCGCTTCCTGATGGCCGGTCGTGTTGATTGTTATGTCAATGAACGCATGGCCATTCTGGCCGGGATGCGCGAACTGGCCGTCGACAAGGCAGTCGCGCGTCTGTTTGATGAGGCCGCGATCATCGGGCACGAATTTGGCTATGTTGCCTATGGCCCGGACCCGGAGGGCAAATGGCCCTATCGCGACCAGTTTGCCGGCGCCCTTGACCGCGCGCTCAGTGACATGCTCGCAAGCGGCGAGATCGACCGGCTGGTTGTTTCCTATTTCTCTTATTGATATCGCCCGCAATAGGTTTCGGGGTGTCTGAGCAGCACACAAAAAAACAGGCCACCGAATGTCGGTGGCCTGTTTCAATATCGGGCAGATCAGGACGTCTTAGTGTTCGACGTCGCGCCAGATCTTGCGTTTGACCGCATACAGCATTGCCGTCAGAACCAGCAGGAACAGGATCACTTTCATGCCAAGTGCCTTGCGGGCTTCGAGCTCCGGCTGTGCCGTCCAGTTCAGGAAGGCCGTCACATCACGTGCATGCTGTTCCAGGGTCATCGGGGTGCCATCCGTGTACTCGACCGCTTCATCATAAAGCGGCGGTGCCATGGAGATCTGATGACCCGGGAAGTAGTGGTTGTAATACTTGCCGTCTGCAAGGTCGAAGCCCTCTGGTGCTTCTTCCTCATAGCCGGTCAGCAGGCCGAACACATAGTCCGGGCCACCCACACGGGCCTTGTTCATCAACGAAAGGTCCGGCGGAATGGCGCCGCCATTGGCAGCCGCAGCCGCCTTTTCGTTGGGGAACGGAGACGGGAAGTAATCCGAAGCAAGACCCGGACGGGTGAACATGTCACCATCGTCGTTCGGACCGTCTTCGATGTCATACTCGGCCGCAATCGCCTTGATCTGGTCTTCGTTGAACCCAATGCCTTCAAGGTTGCGGAAGGCAATGAAGCGCAGGCTGTGACAGCCGGCACAGATGTTCTTGTAGACCTGGAAGCCACGCTGCAGCTGGGCACGGTCATAAGTACCAAACAGACCCTGCCAGCTCCAGTCCTGTGCCTCGGGCACCGGCGCGTCGCCGGCAGCCTTGGCTGCACCACCAGTGAATGCGGTTACCGCGAAGGCGGCAGCAATTGCGGTCAGTGCGAACTTACGCATTTGCACCCTCCTTCATAACAGATTCGCTGATGCTTGCAGGAAGCGGCTTGGTTCGTTCCATTTTTCCAACCAACGGCATGACCACAAGGAAGTGTGCGAAGTAATACAGCGTCGAAAGCTGACCCATCACGATGACTTTCAGACCCGGAATACCCAGGAAGTAGTCATCCGGTGCCTTCGCCCCGCAATAGCCGAGTATGAAGGTATCGATCACAAACAGCCAGAAGAACCATTTGTAAACCGGACGGAATTTCGAGCTGCGCACCTTGGAGGTATCAAGCCACGGAATAACGAACAGGATCACGATCGAGGCAAACATCGCCAGCACGCCAAGCAGTTTTGCCGGGATGCCAAAGATGGTGAAGTCGATCGAGCGCAGGATCGCATAGAACGGCAGGAAGTACCATTCCGGCACGATGTGCGGCGGTGTGACCAGCGGGTTCGCCGGGATGTAGTTATCCGGGTGGCCCAGGAAGTCAGGTGCAAAGAACACAAACACCGAGAAGAAGATCAGGAACACGCCGATGCCGTACAGATCCTTGATCGTGTAGTACGGATGGAACGGAATGGCATCAGCCGGGGTCTTGATCTCAACACCGGTCGGGTTGTTCGAGCGCACGGTATGCAGTGCCCAGACATGCAGGACAACAAGGCCCAGAATGACGAACGGCATCAGATAGTGCAGCGAGAAGAACCGGTTCAGCGTCGGGTTATCAACCGAGAAACCACCCCAAAGCCAGGTCACCAGCGGATCACCGATGATCGGGAAGGCAGAGAACAGGTTGGTAATAACCGTTGCACCCCAGAAGGACATCTGGCCCCACGGCAGGACATAGCCCATGAACGCGGTTGCCATCATCGCAAGCAGGATCAGGATACCGATCCACCACAGCATCTCGCGCGGTGCTTTGTATGACCCGTAATACAGGCCACGGAAAATGTGAATGAACACAACGATGAAGAACATCGATGCGCCGTTCATATGGATATAGCGGATCAGCCAGCCATAGTTCACATCACGCATGATGCGCTCGACCGACTCAAAGGCCATATCGGTATGGGGGGTGTAGTTCATCACCAGGAAAATACCGGTGAGGATCATCGTCACCAGAACAAAACCGGCCAGGGAACCGAAGTTCCACATATAGGACAGGTTTTTCGGGGTCGGATATTCGTATGCAGAGTGGTGCAACATGGAGATGACCGGAAGACGGTCGTCAACCCACTTGACCACTTTGTTGTTCCACTGAGGTGCGCTCATAAACCTGCTCCTTACCCGATCCGGACCGACGTGTCGGTCAGGAATTCATATTCCGGAACGACAAGGTTCAACGGCGCGGGGCCGCGGCGGATACGGCCCGACGTATCATAGTGCGAGCCATGGCATGGGCAGTACCAGCCATCATAATCACCACGGGTTTCGCCTGTGGCAGTGCCCATCGGAATGCAGCCCAGATGGGTGCAGACGCCGACGACGACCAGCCACTCTTTCTTTTCGACACGCGCATCGTCGGTCTGCGGATCGACGAGTTCGTTCAATGCGACGTCTTCGGCCTCATTGATTTCGCGTTCGGTACGATGGCGGATGAAGACAGGTTTGCCTCGCCACATGACCTTAATTGCCTGACCAACCGGGATGTTGGCCAGATTAACCTCAACCGAGGCAAGTGCGAGAACGTCCTTGGACGGGTTCATGCTGTCCACGAACGGCAACAACGCGCAACCAACGCCAACGGCGCCAACTGCTGTGGTCGCCAAGGTCAGGAAATCCCTGCGGTTCTCGTCCGGCTGGTGTTCGCCGGAGGAATGCACCGTTTGCGACATAATTAATCCCTCTTTCTGCCCCCAAAACAGGCATGCGGAATGCCAAACCAAGACTTAGGGCATTCATGTTTACATTCCATTGATGAAAATCAAACAATCTTGCCGCTAAAAGCCCTTAGGCCTGTTTGACGGTCCGTATACTAACAAAAATTCGGTTTGTTAAGGAGAACTTGGAGTTGCAAATTGTTTGCATTCAACAAGATCATTGGGTTTTGCGCTGCACAATTCGGTAAAACATAGCGTAATTGCGGGTATCCCGCCCTTTGTGCGCCAAGGACTTGTGGCTTTAGTTCTTCATATTCCAAAAAAGTCTAATAGCGGCGTTAACGGGTAATTATATGTCGCTGATGAACTGATTCGACATTTGTTCACCAACGATTCTAAAAGAAGCCATGAGAATTTGTTTATTCGAACCCGACATCCCGCAAAACACCGGCACCATTCTGCGCATGGCGGCCTGTTTTGGCCTGCCGGTCGATATCATCGAACCGTGCGGCTTTCTTCTGACGTCCGGTGCGCTTAAGCGCGCCGGGATGGATTATCTCGAAAAGGCCGATTATATACGCCATGCCGACTGGCGCGCCTTTGTCGAGGCCCGCCAGGACGGAACGGTGCCAGGGCGTCTGGTGTTGCTGACGACCAAGGGGGCCGAACCCTATTGCGATTTTGAATTTCGCGCCGATGATATCCTGATGCTGGGCTCCGAAAGCAAAGGGGTGCCTGACAGCGTCCATGATTATGTCGATGCCCGCGTCGTCATTCCGATGAAGCCGCAAATGCGCTCGCTGAATGTCGCCATGGCAACCGCAATGACATTGGGCGAGGCGCTCCGACAGACCGATGGCTTTCCTGCAAGCCGACCGAGTGAATGAACCAAGTGAGTGACGCAATGACGGACGCAAAAATTGCTGCAAAACAGGCAATGAAGACGAGCACCGACCACAAGGTCGACGATGCCGTCATTGCCAAACGCAAACAGATCGCCCGGGACTGGTTCCGCCAATTGCGTGATGACATTTGCGCCAGTTACGAGGCGCTCGAGGACAGCTACGAAGGACCGCTTTCCGACCGCGCCCCGGGGCGGTTCGAGCGCACCGTATGGGAACGCGGCGAAAACGAGGGCGGCGGCGAAATGTCGGTCATGAAGGGCCGGGTGTTTGAAAAGGTCGGGGTCAATATCTCGGTCGTGCATGGCGAATTTTCCGAAAAATTCCGCAAGGAAATCCCCGGTGCCGATGAAAACCCCAACTTCTGGGCCGCGGGCATTTCACTGGTCGCCCACCCATGCTCGCCCCATGTGCCGGCCGTGCACATGAACACGCGCCACATCGTCACCACCAAGGCATGGTTTGGCGGTGGTGCCGATCTGACCCCGGTCTTCCCGCAGGAAAAGGACACCGCTGATTTCCATGGCGCGCTTAAATCTGCCTGCGATGCCCATGGCGATGACTATTACGACCGGTTTAAAAAGTGGTGTGATGAATATTTCTGGCTGCCCCACCGTAACGAGCCACGCGGGGTTGGCGGGATTTTCTATGATTATCTCGATGCTGACTGGGATGCCGATTTCGCCTTCACCCAGAATGTCGGGCGGGCTTTCCGCGATATCTATCCGGAACTCGTCAAACGCCACTACAACCAATCCTGGACCGATGACGAACGCCGCGCCCAACTGATCAAGCGCGGCCGTTATGTCGAGTTCAACCTGCTCCATGACCGTGGCACGCGCTTTGGCCTGATGACCGGCGGCAACACCGAAGCCATCCTGATGTCGCTCCCGCCCGAAGCCAACTGGCCGTAAAGCTGATGGTTCTGCATGGATGCCCGCTTGCGCGGGCATGACGTGACGAGAACCGGGTGAGGGGAACCTCCGTCATCCCCGCGCAGGCGGGGATCTCGTGTTGCTTGCCTTGACCGCGCTATCGAATTCTGTCCGCCAATCGCGTCATAAGGTCCATGCGCTCATGGAAAATCGCCACGACCAGTGCGGGCGCATTTTCGCGCGGAAGACAAAAGACGTAATGTTGCGCGCAGCGCACCATCCGAAGATTTGGAAAAAGTTCGCTCATGTCATGGAATGAACCACGCCCGGCGACAAGATCATCAATGCCCTTTTCCAGCGTGGCGACATAGCGCCGCACTTGTTCTGGGCCCCATTCCTTACCCGTATATCGGATGATGCCGCGCAGATCGGCTTCTGCCTCTGCGCTAAGGACATAACCCGTCAAGCGGGGGTCTCGCTCAGTTCTTCATCAAGGATTTCAGCGATGCTTTTGGCAGACACCTTCCCTGCAACCCCATCGTGGATACGGTTTTCAAGCAAGGTTTTCAGCTCCATCCATGCCTTATCAGCATTGGTATCGTCCGGGAATAACCGTTCGAGCGCGTATTGCTTGATGGTCTTGCCCTGCAAGGCGGCCATGGCTTTCAGGCTTTTGTGCTGCTGGTCTGTTATGTCGATTGTTAGGCGGCTCATGGGGCGATCTCCAAACAAATGTACAAACCCACATTACCACATATATGGGTTTATTGCTATTGCGTGGTCCTATTGATTGAACGGACGTTTTCCATCGATGTAGGCCATTATTTGCCCCGCGCGGCAAAAATCCGCCCAATGGTATTAAGCAATATCTGTGCGGCCAGAATGCTGGTCGATCCAGTGTGATCGTAATCAGGGGCCACTTCGACCAGATCAATGCCGACAATATCGCCGCGCTTGGCAAGGCCTGCGATGATTTCCAGTACGTCGTAATACAGGAACCCGCCATGGCTTGGCGTGCCGGTGCCCGGCGCGATGGATGGGTCAAACCCGTCAATATCAATCGTCAGGTAATATCGCTTCCCGGCAGGAATGCGTTCCAGCATACCCTCGACACCAAGCTTGCGCACTTGGCGCACGGACAGGATGTCGGACCCTCGCGCGCGAGCATAGTCGTACCCTTCCTTGGCGGTCGAGGACACATTGCGAATGCCAAGTTGGGTCATGCCCGTGACCCACGGCTTTTCAATGGCCCGGCGCATCGGGTTGCCATGGCCATTGCGCACCCCGTGGCGTTCATCAACGAAATCGAGATGGGCGTCAAACTGCACCACATGCACCGGTTCCTGTTCGGAAAAGGCATTGATGCAGGGAATGTTGATCGAATGATCGCCGCCCAGAACCACGGGCAGGGCCCCGGCGGCCAAAATCTTGCGCACGCCAAACTCGATATTGGCGTGGCTGTTGATCGTGTCGGTGTGAATGATATCGGCATCGCCAATATCGACCATCCGGACCCCTTCAAGATAGGTCACGTCATCTTCATGGTCATAGGCCCCGGCATGGCCAAAGGCAAAAAGCGTTGATGCCTCGCGAATGCCGCGCGGACCAAACCGGGCACCGGACCGCCACTGGGTGCCAAAATCAAACGGCGCGCCCATGACGGCGACATCGGCATCAATCGCATCCCAGTTTTCGACATAGGGACTTTTCGAAAAGGTCGAAATGCCAACGAATGGCAGGTTCAACCGCCCGCTGTTATAGCCATGTTTTGTCATGAAAAATCCCCTGTATCCTTTGTTATAATTGCCTAAGTTTTCTTGGGACATCACAGTTAGGATGATTCGCCATCCAATCCATGCAGCTGATTAAGCATCGTCTCGCTAACCACTCTGCAATCTGGCGTGTGTCAGACCAATCTTCTGCAAGCTCGGTGTCCCAAACCTTTTCACCTTTCTGGTCTAGTGGCCCATGACTGAAGCGGTTTCGGCCATGACTGTATATTTTTTCGACAATGTCCTTTACCGTTAAATCATCGCGAGTAACTGTCGTGTTTTTGTTCCATCCAAGGCGCGCATGGATCAGTTCGTGGATGCCTTTTTGATAGCTCCCGCAGGCGAGAATATCCAAACAAGCGGCAAAGCAGACGATTGCTTTGAGATCAAAAATTTCTCGGCATCCATCGTGAAACCACAATAATGCTTGCGCAGTGATGTTTGAGAATTTCGGCCTAAGTGGGCTTTCAATTGGACTAACAACCCAGTCAATTGCTTCCCCAGTAGTCTTGAATATGGCAGCATATTCTTTAAACCTTGTTTCCAAATCCTCGCGCGACACGAAAGGCGCATGCCTGCTTGACGATTTTTCACCGTGGTACTGGATAGAGCCGTCAGAAAAGAAGGACAGTATATATCGGTTGTAAATGTTTTGGTCGAAGTGGAGGTTGAGTCCGCTAAGTGCACTCGATGCCGTTGGCCAAGCCAGCGCTAAGGAAGTTAGAGCAAGGCGAGCAGCCAGAAGAGCATCTTTCTCCCCTTTCTCAGGACCAGACATAGGAATTTTCACACTACATACGTATGGACATTCGCCAATAGTTTTCAAAACCTCCTGCTCAGAATAGTTGTCCCGTGATCTTTTACGCTTTCTAACCTCAAAGCCGTCCCAAATCCTCACAATACGTCGTTTGGTTATGTTTGAGATATTCCCATCAGAGGCTTTACGATTTAGCCAGAGCGAACGTGGTTCGAAACGAACGGGGCCAATCTGAAATGGAAAAAAGTCGTTGTATGTAAAAAGTCTGCATCCAAGTGTATACTCTGCTCTATCGTGATTTGATTTGATATCTAGCTTATCGAGAATTCTTGTTTCTACCTCAGTCTGAACCGCCTTGGCACTGGCAATAATGTCGTCATCTAAATTGATTGAATGGAGGGCAGGGCCAAATGTCTCGCGAACAAGTGTTCTAAAATCTTTCTTAGAAAACTGGTTCTTAATCGGAGAGTTAATCTGCATTTCGCAGGCGATATCTTCAATAAGTTGATCAATTTTTTTTGAGATGTTTATTTGGTCGTCTCTGCCGTCTGTCTGAAGTTGACGAGGAATCGGAAAGTTATCGTAAACTTCTATATACGGCTTTTTCAGTTTTCGGATACGGTAGAATTCTTCAACGATCTCTTTGAATTTATTAGAATTTCTGACTTTTCCTGTCATGAACTGGCCTCTTTTTAATCTACCTTGAAGGCGAAAAAGCCCCTGCCAACAATGGGATGAAAGCGAACATTAGATTGCTTTGAAGTGTAGTGTTTTTGATGTTGAATCAAAAGTTGCTCAGATCAGGTCTCGTTGATCAACCAGTTGAGAAGCGTCGTCGTCGTCCGGTTGCTGACCGAGTTACCCGGCACCATCCAATATCCGCGATCCGCGCGGCTGACTTCGCGTCCGACCGCAACAAGGCTTCCTTGTTCAAGGTGGGGGTCGACCAATCCCCGCCAGCCAAGGGCAACCCCCTGTTCGGCAAGGGCGGCCTGAATGACAAAGCCATAGGAATTCAGGCCAAGGTCGCCTTGGGCCGGTTTGCGGTCAATGCCATGATCGGCAAGCCAGCTTTCCCATGTCAGCCAGCGTGATTTTCCGTCCACTTCAAGATGCAATAACGGCGCACGTGCAAAGTCTGCCGGGTCATCAAATGGCCCGAACCGTTCCAGAAAGCCCGGCGTACAGACCGGCACGACGCGTTCCGGGATCAGAAGCTTTGCAGTCTCGGGAAAATCGTCCGCCGCCCCGAACAACATTGCCGCATCGGTTTCACGCGCCATTGCATCATCAAGGCTTTGCGATGCAATGATATGGACTTCGGCCTCGGGATGCGGGCGGCGAAAATCCGTCACACGCGGCATCAACCAGAAGGCGGCAAACCCGAAATCGGTAAAAATCCGCACCGCGTGATCCTGCGACGTTCGCCGGGTATCGCGCGCGGCCTTGTCGATATTCTCCACACTGCTTTGAACAGCTTCAAACAGGATTTCGCCTGCATTACTCAATCGGCTGCCGCCTTGGGATCGATGGAGCAATGATACCCCCAATTGATCTTCTACCCGTTTGATCTGATAGGTCACCGCAGGCTGGCTGAGCCCCAACTCATTGGCCGCCCGCGTCAGACTGCCAAGCCGCCCAACCGCTTCGAAAATTCTCAGCCAACCAATGTCCAACGGTCTTTGCATTATAAAAATTCTTTATGGAAGTGATTAAAAAACACCGGGTTTCTTTGAGGGGTGATTTATGGATTTAATGGTGAAGGGTCAGGATTCATTCATTTGACTTGAATGGTCAATCAGATTTGTGCGGATAAGCGGAGCGAAATCGCCGGAAGATAAGTATCTTTCAAGGTTTTGCGACAAAGTAGCCCGTGCAAATCCGATTGATCCGAAGGACAGAGATTATATTTGCGAACTCCGGCGTCAAAGCCCTAGGACGGGATACCAACCCGCCCAGCGGCCATTTCCTGGGATTTCACAAATATAATCTCTGCCATTCAAATCAAATGAATGGACCCTGACCCTCGCGAATTGCGTCAAGCGGAATAACAACAAGGCCCGATAAAACGCACCCGAAAAGGGGCACGGGGTTTGTGCTGGCGTGGATCGCATCAAACGACCCAGGGGTGCTTTCTTGTCAATACTGCCGTCCCGGTGATCGGCGGATTGCACCCTGTGAAGGAGTGCAGAATAAATGACGTCCCCGAATATCCTGATCCTGATGGCCGACCAGTTGAACGGGACCCTGTTCCCGGATGGCCCTGCGGATTTTCTCCATACGCCCCACTTGCGCAAGCTCGCCGAACGTTCCGCGCGTTTTCGCAATTGCTATACGGCATCGCCACTGTGCGCGCCGGGCCGGGCGTCATTTATGGCCGGTCAATTGCCCAACCGCACCCGGGTCTATGATAACGCCGCCGAATTTGCCTCAGACATTCCGACCTATGCCCATCATCTGCGCCGCGCAGGCTATTACACCTGCCTGTCGGGCAAGATGCATTTCGTCGGCCCTGATCAGCTGCACGGGTTTGAAGAACGTCTGACCACCGATATCTATCCGGCCGATTTTGGCTGGACCCCGGATTATCGCAAGCCGGGCGAACGCATCGACTGGTGGTATCATAACCTTGGCTCGGTCACCGGCGCCGGTGTCGCCGAGATTTCCAACCAGATGGAATATGATGACGAGGTTGCCTACAACGCGACGCATAAGATTTATGACCTGTCGCGTGGCAATGATGAACGCCCCTGGTGCCTGACCGTCAGCTTCACTCACCCGCATGACCCTTATGTCGCACGCAAGAAATTCTGGGACCTGTACGAAGACTGCCCGGAACTTGAACCCGACGTCGCGCCGTTTGATTTCGAGGATCAGGATCCGCATTCCCAGCGCCTGATGAAGGCAAGTGACTACACCGCCTTTGACATCAAAAACGAAGATGTCAGACGGTCCCGTCAGGCCTATTTCGCCAACATTTCCTATATTGATGACAAGGTCGGGCAGATCATGGAGGTGCTTGAAACCACCCGTCAGCTCGATAACACCATCATCATCTTTGTCTCGGACCATGGCGACATGCTGGGCGAACGCGGCCTGTGGTTCAAAATGAGCTTTTTCGAAGGCTCGGCCCGTGTGCCGCTGATGATGGCCGGGCCGGGGATCATGCCGGGCCTTTATACCGACCCGGTTTCAAGCCTTGATGTCACACCGACGGTGGCCGATCTCGCCGGTATTTCGATGGCAGAGGTGCAACCATGGACCGATGGCATGTCGCTCTGTGGAATGCTGGCGGGGAACGTCCGGACAGAGCCGGTCCTGATGGAATATGCCGCCGAGGGGTCCTATGCCCCGCTGGTCTGTATTCGCGAAGGCAAATGGAAATACACCTATTGCACGCTTGATCCCGAACAGCTGTTTGATCTCGACGCCGATCCCAAAGAACTGACCAATCTGGCGACGGACCCGGCCTGTGCCGATCAGATGGATGCGTTCCGCGCCCAGCGTGCCGCGCGCTGGAATCTGGAGGCGTTTGATTCTGCGGTCCGCGAAAGTCAGGCACGTCGCTGGATTGTCTATGAGGCGCTGCGCAACGGGTCTTACTTCCCGTGGGATTACCAGCCGCTGCAAAAGGCGTCCGAACGCTACATGCGCAATCACATGGATCTGAACGAACTCGAGGACAAACAGCGCTTCCCGCGAGGGGAGTAAGAAGCAGCGTCGGCCAGCCATGTGGGACGGCGGGCCGGCGCTGCCTCAACTCGTTCGTCGAAATAGCTGAAGAACCGAGTATCTGAATACCTGAAGTGCCGACCAGAAAGTGCCTAATCAAAGCCGCCTTGCAGTTCGGCTCGGGTACGGACCGCATGTTTGATCAGGGGGCTAGGCTCAGGACCTACTAATTTGATTTGAATGGTTCACCGTATTTGTGCGGATACGCGAAGCAAAACCGCAGGAAGATATATATCTTTCAAGGCTTTGCGACAAAGTAGCCCGTGCAAATACGGTTAATCCGAAGGACAGACGTTATAGCTGCAAACTCCTGCGTCAAACCCCTTGGCCGGGATACCAGCCCGACCGGCGGGCTTTTCCTAGGATTTCGCAACTATAACGTCTGCCATTTCAATCAAATTAGTAGGTCCTGAGCCTAAACAACGAAAAGTTGGGTACCCGAAACAGTGAGGTAATCATGGACGACAAAATGAAGGTGGGGCCACTCGGGCCCTTCCCGCGGGTCAGCAAGCCGGTCTTTTCCGTCTCGGCAATCCTGATCGTCGGGTTCATCATATTCGGGGCGGTGTTTACGGAAACCGCTGGCGCGCTGTTTGCCGCAGCACAAGCCGCCATCGCAAACTATTTTGGCTGGTTCCTGATCATCGTTGCCAATCTGGCCGTGATCGTCAGCCTTTATCTTGCCATCGGTCCTTATGGCCGTGTGCGTCTGGGACGTCAGACCGACGCCCCCGAATATGGTCTGTTTTCATGGACGGCGATGCTGTTTAGTGCCGGTATCGGCATCGGCTTGCTCTATTGGGGCGTGGCCGAACCGCTTTATCACTATTTCGCACCCCCCATGGCCGAGCCCGAAACCATCGAGGCCGCCGAACAGGCAATGATGATTTCGTTCCTGCATTGGGGCATCCATGGCTGGGCGCTGTATTGCATTGTCGGCCTGTCGCTGGCCTATTTCCATTACCGCAAGGGCCTGCCGCTTTCGATCCGCTCCGCACTTTATCCGATCATTGGCGAACGGATTTATGGCACCTGGGGCCATGTCGTCGACATCCTTGCCGTTTTCGGCACCATGTTTGGCATTGTCACGACCCTTGGTCTTGGCGTCATGCAAATCAGTTCCGGTCTGAATTCGCTGTTTGGCATTCCCGATACGCTGCCGGTTCAGATCGTATTGATTGCCATCATCACCCTGTTTGCGACCATTTCGGTCATGGCGGGGCTTGATGGCGGGATCAAGCGGATCAGTAACCTCAATATCCAGCTCAGCTTTGTGTTGCTGGCCTTTGTTCTGTTCTTTGGTCCGACGCTTTTCGTCCTCGACAGCTTTGTTGAGAATGTCGGTAACTATGTCAGCAATCTGGTCCAGATCAGTCTCTGGAGCGAAGCCTACACTGACAGCAACTGGCAGGCAGGCTGGACGATCTTCTATTGGGCCTGGTGGGTGTCGTGGTCGCCGTTTGTCGGCATCTTTATCGCCCGTATCTCGCGCGGCCGCACGGTGCGTGAATTCACCCTCGGTGTATTGTTCATCCCGGTCTTCATTCTGTTCTTCTGGTTCACCGCCTTTGGCGGGGCTGCGATCCATATGGAAATGATTGGCGATCCCGGTTTGATCGAGGCCACTAAGGCCAGTTACGGCAGCGCGATCTTCAAGCTGCTGGAATTCATGCCGCTGACCAAATTTGTCACTACTGTTGTGATCGTGATGATCGTGATCTGGTTTGTCACGTCATCTGACAGTGGCTCGTTTGTCATCGACATGCTGACCGCCGGTGGCGATGCCGATCCGCCCCGCATTCAGCGTCTGTTCTGGGCAACGACCGAAGGCGTGATTGCCGCCGTCCTTCTGGTGGCAGGCGGGCTGTCGGCCTTGCAGGCCGCCGCTGTGGTGGCGGGCTTCCCGTTTGCCGCAGTCATTCTGGTCATGATGTATGGGCTGTTGCGTGGTCTTGGCCGCGACTCACTCGTGCTCTATCGCTACAAACAGTGGTACGAGACCGAGTATGAGGCCGACCATAACCTGCCTGATGCCTATGTCGACGAAGACGAACTCCCCGACGTTCACCCGGGGCCGTCGATCACCAAACCAAGGCATGCTGAATAGGCACGCCGACTAGTCCAATGACGATCAAACACAAAAACGGACGGATGGTTTGCCCCATCCGTCCGTTGCTTTGAGGGTGTTCAGGTCACCTTGTTCGGTCTTATGCTGCACGCTGGTGATGCGTGCCTTCGCTGACTTCCTCGACGATTTTGCTGACAAAGGCATCAAGGTCCTGCGGTGAACGCGACGTCACAATGCCGTCTTCGCAGACCACAGCTTCGTCGCGCCAAAGCGCACCGGCATTGAGCATATCGGTCTTGATCGACGCAAATGACGTTGCGTGGCGATCGCGCAGGGCACCGGCCTCGATCAAAAGCCACGGGCCGTGGCAAATGGCGGCAACCGGTTTGCCCGATGCGACGAACTCGCGCACCAGACTGACAGACGCTTCGTCATTGCGCAGCAGGTCCGGGTTGATCTGCCCGCCTGGGATGACCAGCGCGTCATAGTCTTTGATATCGACATCTTTGACTTCGACATCGACATCGACCGTATCGCCCCAGTCACTTTTATCCCAGCTTTTGATCGGCTCGGATTTGGGGGATGCGATTTTGACGTCGGCCCCGTGGTTTGACAATTTTTCAAGCGGAACACGCAGTTCAGACCGTTCATAGCCATCGGTGGCAAGAATCAGAATCTTTGCGGTATCAATCGCAGGCATAATGTCGCTCCTTTCGTTGGTCTAGAGCACGTCGCGTTTAATCTGCACCATTTTGCCGGAGACAGTCTTCTGTCGTACAAGGAAAGACCCGCAGAGCGTAGCGGGGCTACGGTCAAGGGTCCTGACGCAGTGGGGCGGAAGACTGACTGTCCCGGCCCGAAGGGGTTGATTTTGGCGACGTTTCGCGGCGTTACACCGTTTGACCGATGCGCCGCATCGCTCTGCGCGCTGTGCCTTGCCAAACCGCTCGCCAAAAACAAACAAAATGATACAGATTAAACGCGACGTGCTCTTGGCATTACACCTTTCCAACGGCTGCGACCTGCTCTCGTTCCGGATTTCAATGTGATCATTTTGTGGCACGGGTGCAAAGGTGCTGCGAAACACCGATTTTCCTTTAATCGTATGAGGATTTATATTCCACCTTGCCAGTGGTCCGTCTGACGGCCTGGCAAAGGGCGGAAGTCCCGCTTATCCATTTGAAAACAGGCGGTTTCTAATCCTCATACTTAATCAGTCCGGATGGAGTGGTGCTGTCGCGCCAGTTCAGTTTGACGGGGTGGTTTTTTCGGGCGCTATTTGGCCCTCTAACGGGTTCAGGATGCGCCAGTCTTTTACCTGTTCATTGATGATGCCGCTATTGGCCAGACATTGATGAATGAACCCGTTGGCATGCAGGGCATCGATCCCGGTATTGAGTGCCGCGACGATCTTTTCGGCATCCGGCAGATGGAGCGATATCATGAAATGCTGGCTGGCGGGCAAGACGACCTTGACGCCGGGTATTGGATAAAGGCGAATACCTTCAAGATCTTGCACCATCGCCGGCGTGCTGGAAAATTCCAGCAAGGTAAAATCGGCACGATTGGCATTGATCATCGCATGGATTTGCTGCTTGGTGGCTGCACTGGTCAGGCTTGCAGGCGCAAGACTTTCCAGAACGTCCCAGTCCAGACGCCAGGTGCGAATGGATACCGCACTCAAGTTATGCACATTCGAAATCGGCTTATTGTCGCTCAGTGTTAAACTGTCCTCGCGAACATAGATGCCTTTCTCGCTAGCGCCCCGGCGCAGGATCGGCGCTGATTTCAGCACTTCCGGGTCCGCATCGATATTGAAATCCCAGTCCGATTTGATATCGGCAAAGCCTTCACTGACCATCTTGCGGCTGCGTTCGGAATTCGGCGATGGCACCACCTGTACCCTCGTGGCAAGCCCGCCCGCCTGCAGGGCTTCCTTTAGAATGGAATACATCACAAGCGACGCGTTGCTGGGCCTGTATGCAAGACAGGACCGGCATTCCGGGGTGCTGTCATTCTGGCAGGAAAGAACCACATCGAACTCGGCTTCGCGCACGGGCAAGCGGATATCGACGGTTTCTGTGGCGTTTGCGATATTGCTGCCAAACGCAGCCAGCGCGCAAAGCGTAACGCTCAGGGCGACAAAAATGCCGGATCTGGTTTTGTCTGTCGACCTGGTGGCAAAGGTCTTGGGGCTCATGCGGTGGTCCGGTGGCAATGGTTGTGTTCACGACCGCCGATATGTGAGGACGCGGACATCTGATTTCATCCTTGGCGGGGTGGAATATTTGTCACACGACAAAATCCCAACAAAAATACCCCGGCCATGATGACCGGGGTATTCTTCAAAAAATGTGAATAATCGATCTGATTATTCAAAAAAATCACTCAGCTGCGACAGCCGTATTTTCACCGCGTACCAGCGCCATATAGTCTTCCATCATGGTCTTGCAGACCTGACCCGGGGTGAAGGTATATTGCCCGATTTCCGCCACTGGCGTGACTTCGGCGGCAGTACCCGTCAGGAAGCATTCTTCAAAGCCTTCCATTTCCTCAGGCATGATCGCGCGTTCAATCACTTCATAGCCGCGCGCCTTGGCAAGGCCAATCACGGTACGGCGGGTAATGCCATCAAGGAAACAATCAGGCTTCGGCGTATGGATCTGACCATCCTTGATAAAGAACACGTTGGCACCGGTCGCCTCGGCAACCTGACCACGGTAATCAAGCATCAGGGCATCGGCATAGCCTTTGCGCTCTGCCTCGTGTTTGGACAGGGTGCAGATCATGTAAAGACCGGCCGCCTTGGCATTGGTCGGTGCAGTGTTCGGGGCCGGGCGGGCCCATTTCGACAGATCAAGACGAATGCCCTTAAGGCGTTCTTCCGGCTTGAAATAGCTTGGCCATTCCCAGCAGGCGATGGCGACATTGATGCGCGTGGTCTGGGCCGAAACGCCCATCATTTCGCTACCGCGCCAGGCAATACGACGGATATAGCCATCGGTAATGTCGTTCGCAGCCAGCGTTTCGATGACGGCATCATCGAGTTCCGCGGCGCTGTAGGGGATTTTCATGTCGAGGATTTCGCCGGACTTGATCAGGCGTTCACCATGCTCGGCCAGCTTGAAGACCTTGCCGTTATAGGAACGTTCCCCCTCAAAAACCGCACTCCCGTAATGGACAGCGTGGCTCAGCACATGCAAAGTGCTTTCACGCCATGGTTTAAGTTCACCATTATACCAGATATAACCATCACGGTTATCAAAGGTCGGAGCTGTCATTTGCCAAATTCCATTTCAAGAACGTTCCTGGACGTAACTTTATGTCCTTATTTGTCTGGTCGGGGTAACATTCATAGATTAATGTGTCAATATAACTGACATAACGGATAAGCATGGCAGATATCTCTACACGCAAGGTCAACCCTCTTTTCCTGAGGGAAGAAGAGCTTAGGCAAGGCATTGAATTGCTGTTCTATGCCTATCGTGATTTCACCGAAGTTGCGGACCAGATGCTTGCGCAATATAATTTTGGTCGCGCCCACCATCGGGTCATCTATTTCGTCAGCCGAAACCCCGGTATTACGGTCAGTGACCTGTTGTCGATTCTCAAGATCACCAAGCAGTCCTTGTCGCGCGTGCTGGGTCAATTGGTGCGCGAAGGTTTCATCGAACAAAAGACTGGTGTGCAGGACCGGCGCCAGCGTTTGCTGACCCTGACTGAAAAGGGCGAGGCGCTTGAGCGCGAACTGACCGAACAGCAACGTGCCCTGATTGCGGCAGCCTATCGCGAGGCCGGGGCAGAATCGGTCGAGGGGTTCCGCAAGGTCATGATGGGCATGATGGATGAAAAGGACCGCAAGCGGTTCGAGGATGATGGCCCGGGTGGTCTGCGCCGTCGTGCAGGGTGAGGCGGGTATCAGATCCGTCATAATTTTGACGTCGTCATGCTTACGCTTTTGAAAGACTTTGCAGCCAAATTGTTCTCCAGCGATCCTGAACCCAGGGAAATCCGATGACCGGTGCTGATCAGCCACATGTTCTTGTGGTCGATGATGATAACCGTTTGCGTGACCTTCTTACCCGTTATCTGGGCGAGAACGGTTTTAACGTATCTGCGGCGCGAGATGCTGCAACTGCGCGTGCCAGCCTTGCGGGATTGCAGTTTGATCTGATCGTTCTTGACGTTCTGATGCCCGGCGAAAAGGGCGTTGATCTGGCGCGCAGCCTGCGCGAAGGCGGATCAAAAGTTCCGATCCTTCTGCTTACCGCACTGTCGGAGACAGAAGACCGCATCGCAGGTCTTGAAGCCGGGGTGGATGACTATCTGGCCAAACCGTTTGAGCCGCGCGAGCTGGTTCTTCGCATTGAGGCGATCCTGCGGCGCTATGGCGAGCTGCCCGAACCGGAAATCTCAGGATCGCCAGACCCATCCGACAATACGGCATCCTTTGGCGCGTTCCGGTTTGATATGACACGCATGATCCTGCACCGCGGGGAGGAGCATATCTATCTGACGACGGCGGAGCAGGCCTTGCTGACAGCGCTGGTGAAGCGGCGCGGCCAGACCACATCGCGCGAGCAACTTCAGGGGATGATCAGCGGCAATGCCATTGATCCTAGCGTGTCGCGCAGCATTGATGTGCAGGTCACCCGCCTGCGGCGCAAATTCGAAGAAGACCCCAAGCAACCAAGATACTTGCAGACAGTACGTGGTCAGGGCTATGTCCTGTATACGGACTGACCATCATTGCAAAACGGACCGACCATGAAAACCGACAGGGACAAGCATCGTGGGTAGCGAACAGAACGGACGGATCAAATCACTGATGCCGACGGGGCTTTTGGGCCGGTCGCTTCTGATCCTGATGACGCCGATGCTGCTGTTGCAGATCGTCACCGTGCTGATCTTCTTTGAACGGCACTGGGACACGGTTGCCCGCCAACTCAGCCGCGGTCTTGCCGGGGATGTTGTTTTCGTGATCGACTATCTGGGCCAATATCCTGATCCGGACCATTACGAGTGGATTCAGAACACGGCACGCGCACGCATGGAGCTCGACCTGTTTTTCGAGCGTGACGCGATCCTTGAGCGCCAGATAACCGAGCCTCCACTGGGCCTTGTGTCCGAGGAATTGTATATCGCCCTGGATGAACGCCTGCAGCGGCCGTTCTTCTTTGACCTTGATCTTGATGATCGCAGACTTGAAATCCGCGTCCAGTTGAAAGATGGCGTGATGTCGATCATCGCCCCGCGCAAGCGCCTGTATAACTCGACCACCTACATCTTCTTTATGTGGATCGCAGGATCGGCATTGATCCTGTATGGGGTGGCGGTGATCTTCATGCGCAATCAGGTGCGCCCGATCCGACGTCTGGCCAAGGCCGCCGATCAATTCGGGCGCGGGGTTGATGTTGATAACTTCAAGCCCGAAGGAGCGGCCGAGGTGCGTATGGCGGCGACGTCGTTTATGTCGATGCGTGATCGTATTGGACGTCATCTGTCGCAACGAACAGCCCTGCTTGCCGGGGTGTCGCATGATTTGCGCACGCCCTTAACCCGCATGAAGCTTGAACTGGCCATGCAGCAAAGCTCGCCCGGTGTTGATGCGCTGAAACAGGATGTCATAGATATGGAGCGTATGGTCGATGCCTATCTGGCCTTTGCGCGCGGGGAAGAGGGCGAAAAGGCGGTTCTGACCGATATTGGCAAGCTTCTGACCGATCAGGTTGGCGAAGCACTACGCGATGGGCAGCAGATTGATCTTCATATCGAGGACAGCCTTGAGATGGAGCTGCGTCCGCAATCGATGAAGCGTTGTATTGCAAACATCATGTCCAATGCCGGGCGGTATGCGACAAACCTGTCGGTGCGTGCAGGGCGTCGGGGGCAGGATTACGAGATTGTCTTTGACGATGACGGTCCGGGTATCCCGGCAGATAAACGCGAAGAGGTGTTCAAGCCGTTTTACCGTCTTGAAGAGTCGCGCAATCAGGCGACGGGCGGGGTTGGCCTTGGTATGACGATTGCGCGGGATTCAGCGCGCGGCCACGGCGGTGAGGTTCTGCTTGAAGATGCGCCGGGCGGTGGGCTTCGTGTGCGTCTGGTGTTGCCGATTGGGCACTAATGGCTCGGACATCAAATTGAAAAAGCCCCGCGATATGCGGGGCTTTTTGTTTGCGCATATTTGGCGCGATTAGAAGAACGTTGCGATTTCCGAGAGGTCTTTCTTCTCGGTCGCGTGGGCCGGGATGGTGGCATCGGCCGCCGGATAGCCGGTGACCAGTAGGATGTAGGGCTTGTTGTGATCCGGACGGCCACAGATATCGGTCAGGAAGCTCATCGGGTTTGGCGTGTGGGTGAGGGTGGCAAGGCCAGCGCGGTGCAGGGCGGCAATCAGGAAGCCTGTGGCGATCGAGACTGATTCCGGTACGTAATAGTTTTTGCGCAGTTTGCCGTCGGCAGATGTGCTTTTGCGTTCGCCAAAAATGCAGATCAGCCAGGGGGCAGTTTCCAGAAACGGTTTGGCGTCATCTGTGCCCAGTGGTTTGAGGGCATCGAGCCATTCTTCGCCAGCACGGCCTTCGTAGAACGCGCGTTCTTCTTCCTCTGCCGCCTGACGGATTTTGCGTTTCATCGCCGGATCGCCAATCACCGAGAAATGCCACGGTTGATGGTTCGCCCCGTTTGGTGCGGTGCCGGCGGCACGGATGCAGGTTTCAATAATGTCGCGCGGCACGGGGCGGTCAGAGAAATCGCGGACGGTATGGCGGGTTTTGATGTCGTCATAGAAGCCCTTGGCGCGTGCGCGCATTTCTTCCACGTCATATTCGCGATAGTCGGGCAGTGGAATGGGAATGAAGTCTGTGGTCAGAGGCTTGTTCGACGACATGGCGCTTCCTGATTGTTTTTGTTTATGGGTAAGCCCGATCTTATGAAGCGTTGATCTGCGCGACAAGGCCAAACGCCGTCACGCACACAGACGTGAAAGACAAACGATTACCAACCAACATCGCCCGCATTCATTGCGATGTGTCATTGCATGAAGTGGCAGGCGGGCTTATCAAATCGCACAGAGATCAATTGGCGTAAAACCAATTCGTTCCAGCGGCGGGGGGGGGGCGCAAAAGGGTATTTCACACTAAATATACATAAAATTATGTAATTCACACAAAATGACAATAAATTTTGATTGTTTGCTTGCGATATACGCTTGATTGATGTTAAATCGCGGCAACTTGGCATGGAATGCGTGCCGGGATATATACTCCGTGTTTCCCGCCACGGTTCCACACTCAGACAGACGAAACGGATTGATGTAGCGTTATGGCCAGCAATTTAAACGAAGAAACCGTCACCTATGTCCACCACTGGACTGACACCCTCTTCACGTTCAAGACCACCCGTGATCCGGGCTTCCGATTCATCAATGGTCAGTTCGCCATGATCGGCCTCGAAGTTGAAGGCAAGCCGCTTTTGCGCGCCTATTCGATGGTCAGTGCGAATTATGATGAAGAGCTTGAATTCTTCTCGATCAAGGTGCCGAACGGTCCGTTGACTTCGCGTTTGCAGCACATCAAGGTTGGCGACAAAATCCTGGTCGGGCGCAAACCGACCGGAACCCTGATCCACGACAACCTTTTGCCGGGCAAGAACCTGTGGCTGCTGTCGACTGGTACGGGCCTTGCGCCGTTCATGAGTGTGATCCGCGATTACGAGACCTATGAGCGCTATGACAAGGTGATCCTTGTGCATGGGTGCCGCGAAGTGCGCGAACTGGCCTATCAGGAATTCATTCACAGCGAACTGCCGAACAACGAATTCTTTGGTGAAGATGTTCAGAACAAGCTTCTGTATTATCCGACCGTGACCCGTGAAGAGTTCAAGCATCAGGGCCGTATCACCGAACTGATGGCATCAGGCAAGCTTTATGAAGACCTTGGTCTGGAAAAGCCGACCCTTGAAAACGATCGCTTCATGCTGTGTGGTAACCCCGAGATGATTGCCGATACCCGCAAGATGCTTCTTGAGTGGGGAGGCAAGGAAGGCAACATGAACGAGCCGGGCCACTTCGTGATCGAAAAGGCGTTTGTCGAGAAATAAACATCCAGCCACATTTTGGCCGAAAGATCAGAAGGCAGCATCCGTCGGGTGCTGCCTTTTTGCTTGGGCGAAATCCGGGATTTATACTGGGTTGTATACGTAGGTATATATGCCTCCCCAAATGGGGATGTTTGCTTGGTCGGGAGTTGGATAGTTTGGGGTCATGAAGCGTCAGGTTTGGAAACTTGTTAAATGTCCTGATGCAGTGTGAAAGGAAACGAAGATGGGCTTTTTCAACTTTTTCAAACAATCCGGTTCCCAGACTGCAGCCATGACTCTGGATGCGCTGGGTAAATCGCTTGCGGTTATCGAATTTGATCTGCAGGGCAATGTTTTGCGCGCCAACAAGAACTTTCTGGATGTCCTGGGATATGAACTTTCCGAGATTGTCGGAAAGCATCACGCAATGTTTGTGCCCGAAGAAATTCGTCGCAGTGCAGATTATGAGGTCTTTTGGTCCGATTTACGCAAGGGCGTATTTAAAAGTGCTGCGTTCCCGCGCATTACCAAGACCGGTCAGCGGATCTGGATTGAGGCCACCTATAACCCGGTGTTCGATAGCAAAGGCAACATAATCAAGATCGTAAAATTTGCCTCGGACATTACCAAGCGTCAGGAAGCCATGGCCGACTTCGAAGGCAAGGTGAATGCGATTAGCCGCAGCCAGGCCGTGATCGAATTTGACCTGAATGGCAAAATCCTTGATGCGAATGACAATTTCCTCAATGCGATGGGATATGAGCTCTCCGAGATTGTTGGCAAGCATCACCGCATGTTTGCTGATCCGGCCTATGCGAAGAGTGAGGAATATGCTGAATTTTGGCGCGATCTGGGACGGGGGAATTTCAATTCTGGTCAGTTCAAGCGCTTTGCCAAGGGTGGAAAGGAAGTCTGGATCGAAGCATCTTATAACCCGATCTTTGATGCCAACGGCGTGCCCTACAAGGTTGTGAAATATGCGAGCGACATCACCGATCAAATCAAGCTTCTGACGGATCTCAAACTGATGATCGACACCAACTTTGGTGAAATTGACCAGAGCTTGAGCGAGCTTGATCAGCGTTCCACGGTTGCCTATTCGAGCTGTGAGGAAACGTCGTCCAATGTGCAGGCTGTTGCGGCCGGTGCCGAACAGCTTGCCGCCTCGATTTCCGAGATTTCGCGCAGCATGGCCGAAGCACGGTCGTCGACCGATCAGGTGTTTGAAAAATCCATCGCCGCTGGCGCATCGACCGAGAAAATGAATGAGGTGGTTTCTGCAATGAGCAGCATCATTGATGTCATTCAGGGAATTGCAGGGCAGATCAACCTTCTGGCGCTTAATGCTACGATTGAATCGGCCCGTGCTGGTGAGGCCGGCAAGGGGTTCGCGGTTGTTGCGACCGAGGTCAAAAACCTGGCCAATCAGGTCGCCAAGGCAACTGAGCAGATTACCTCGGAAATCGAAGGCGTTCAGGACATTGCTGGCGAAGTTTCCGACGTGCTGGGATCAATCCGTAGTGAAGTCGAAGGTGTTCTTAACAATGTGACGACGATTTCGTCTGCGGTTGAAGAGCAGAGTGCGGTGACCCAAGAGGTATCAAGTAACATGCAAAGCATGGCAAACTCTGTCGAACAGTTCGCAAGCAGCGTAAACTTTATCCGTGATGCATCGTCGATGGTTCTGGGTAATGTTGGTCGGACCCGAGAAGCTGCATTGGTTCTGGCGCGCTAAGGTCGTCGAGACCAGAACTCAGACCAATTTGAACTGAAGAGGCAGGATGCTTTTGCATTCTGCCTTTTTTCATACGTTAGTGCCTTGCCATGAAAATTATACCAATATATATACCGATGTATATTAACCCTCCCCAAATGGGGATATCGTATCAGGCATGGTCAGGCGATAGTCGGTACATCAAATGAACCCGTATTGCGTAGTTGTGATATGCCGGAGTTGTCCATGAATTCACTGACATCCATAACTGTTGAAGCCGCTGATGAGTTCGATGACGTTTTCGGCATGATTGACGCGTCGTTTTCTGTTGCGGAACTGGACCTGACGGGCAATGTCATCCGTGTAAATGACAATTTCCTTGTCTTGACCGGATATGACGAAGAAGAGGTTCTGGGCCGTCACCATTCGATGTTTTTGTCGGACGATGTGGTCGAGGCGGCCGAGTACGGTCTGTGCTGGGTTGATTTGCGGGCCGGTAAATCCAAAAGTGTCATCTTGCCGTGGATCACAAAGACCGGGGAGCGCAAGTGGGTTGAAGAAACTGTCGGTCCGGTGAAAGATCGCAATGGCAAGGTGATTCGCATTGTCCGGCTTGGCGTTGAGGTTACCGAGCGTCATGAAAGTTTGGCCGACCTGCAGGGTAAAGTGGACGCGATTGAACATAGCCAGGCGGTCATTGAGTTTGATGTCGCGGGCAACATCCTGACAGCGAATTACAACTTCCTCGTCGCCATAGGGTACAGCCTGTCGGATGTGGCAGGCAAGCATCACAGCATGTTTGTTGATCCCGATTATGCCGCGAGCGCCGAGTACCGTGCGTTCTGGCGATCGCTGGCAAAGGGAAAGAACCGCGCCTGCCAGTTCAAGCGTTTTGGCAAGGACGGTCGCGAGGTGTGGTTTGAAGCAAGCTATAGCCCGGTTTACGGGGCCGACGGAAAAGTGTGCAAGATCGTCAAACTTGCCAGCGATATTACCGAACAGGTTACGTCACTGGCTAATTTGAAATCGACACTTGAAACCGGTTTCGACGAAATTGACCAGACCGTCGGCAAGATTGATCAGCGTTACGAGGATATTGCGGCGT
Source organism: Thalassospira profundimaris WP0211 (assembly GCF_000300275.1). GTDB lineage: Bacteria > Pseudomonadota > Alphaproteobacteria > Rhodospirillales > Thalassospiraceae > Thalassospira > Thalassospira profundimaris. Next base: position 326,806 of record NZ_AMRN01000002.1, read on the forward strand.
CTTGGCGTCAGGCGCATGCACATCTGGAAGTCAGTGCGATGGTCGCCGGACGTCTTGTCAGCAGTGTGGATGAAACAGCCCAACGTATGACCGAGCTGCGATCGGTTGCCGATCACGCATTCGATCATGCAATCGAAAGTGACGGGGCGATTGCAGCGATTGAAAAGGCACTTGATGTATTGCGCGACTGCGCACGCGATGATCCCGCCATTATTGAGCAGATCGAAGTTTTGGAAGAATGCGTCGGTGAAACGGCACGTGTTTCAACAGCTGTCCGGGGGGATCTAAAAGCGATGCTCAGTCGGGTGGCGGTGGTGTCGCTGGCTGTTTCACAGCAAGCTGAAATCACCCATCAGGTCAGCAGCGAGATGTGCGGCGTACAGAGTGCCCTCGAGACATCCCAGCTTTCGTTCAATGACATGATCAAGGCGTCGGAAGACATTTCCCTGATTGTTGGCAGAACGCGCGAAGCATCGGGGATTTTGGCACGCTAACCCTGCCGGGAGCGTGACACGAGCGGGAAAAGGGCGGGTATCGCAATAAGATACCTGCCCTTTTCTTTTGTAGTTGGCGCTTTTGGGGTGGGGCTGCCGGGTTAGAACAGGCGCGACCCGTTTGGCACATCCTGATCCGGACGGATCAGGACAATACCCTTGTCGTCATCCCCGTCGGGAAAACCAAGACAGAGGAATTCCGACATGAAGGGGCCGACCTGCTTTTTGGGGAAATTGACCACACCCGCGACCTGACGGCCGATCAGTTTTTCGGGCGTGTAATGTTTGGTGATCTGGGCGGATGTTTTCTTGGTCCCGATCTCGGGCCCGAAATCGACCCAGAGTTTCAGGGCAGGGCGGCGGGCCTCGGGAAATTCCTGGGCGTCGAGCACGGTGCCAACCCGGATATCGATTTTGAGAAAATCATCAAAACTGATTTCGTCACTCATGGCTGTCTCCTTGTTATGAAGGCAGCTTAGTCAGATCATCTGGTCGTGATAAGCCCAATCCGTAAGCGAGGTATCAATTCCGGAGTTTGAGCAAAAACAAGCAGGCAAAACAGAGCAGGGCATAAGAAAAATGGCAGGACCACAAAGTCCTGCCATCAAGTAGATTACGGGAATTTAACAGCCAAAGCTGTTACTTCGCGGCTGCGGACTTTTCGATCGCAGCTTTGAATTCGTCAAGGGATTCGGTAAAGCGAGTCTGCAGAAGAGCAAGCGCTTCTTCCTGGGACTTGGTTACCAGACCTGACAGTTCCTTGGCATTTGCAAGGGCTTCTTCGTAAGCCGTTTTTGCAGCTTCGGTCTGTTTTGCAGCCGAAGCCATCGGGTCGTCAGCAGAAGTAGCAGCGAAATCTTTGCCCTGGGTCTGAACTTTATCCAGCAGCGTTTTGAAGATCTCACTCTGGCGCTGAGCGACAGCCTGGAAACCGTCGAAGGCCACCTTGTTGGCTTTGGTGAGGGCTTCCACGTTTTTACGCTGGAAAGCCATCATTTCGTTCACGTCAACACCCGGAACTTTGAAGTCCGCAGTGTATTTGGTGAAGTCGAGATCAAAGAACGGGTTGGTTGCCTTTTTTGCGGCGGTCATGGTTTGCACTCCACTAGTTTGCAACAGATATGGAATGAGGCGCTATTGTGCGCCGCACAAATTCAACTGCAATATGCCGGAATGATCGCCTGCCGTCAAGAATTATTTTGCACTGCACAAAAACTTATAGGTTATTGTTTTGTGTCGAAAATATAACCTTGGGTGTTCATGTGAATTTCGCGTTTCAGATCAGGATATTAGCTGTTGGTCGTCGATGAGGTCGCCTGATCGGACGGGGTTTCGGCCGGTGTGGCGTCCCCGTCGCGCGACGGTTTTTTGAACGAAAAATTCCGGCAGCGTTTGCCAATTTTACCACAAATTGATGATGCCCTGCCAAAACCCTTTTCAACCTGGCGGTCCCAATTGGCGGCCTTTGACAGTTCGCGATCAAGATATGCCATGGTCGGACCGAAATCGGTACTGTCGTCATCAAGCCAGTGTTTGAAGGTTTTGGCGTAAACTGCTGTCAGGCCAGCAACCCGCATGCTGCCATGCAGCCCGGCTGTTTGAAAACCGGCGGCCTCCAGCATCCAGCGCATGGCGCCAAAATGGGTCTTGATTGCCCGCAGCCCGTCGGCCGGGCCAAGGTCACCCCCGGCATTGATGATCGATCGCAGGGCCGGGCGGTAGTCAGAGAGAATATCAAACCGCGCCATGATCACCGCGATCAGGCGGTCATGACCGGGCTCGTTGAAATCCTCAGAGTCGATATCGGCCAAAACTTCGCGGTCAACGCGTTTGACAAAGCGACGCAGAAGGTCGCCCTTGCTGCTGCAATGGTCGTAACAGTCGGCAACCGACACGCCGGCTTCGGTGGCGATATCAATCAGGGTGACGTCATGCCAGTTCCGCTCCGCGGCCAGTTTCAGGGCCGCATCGATCAGCAGATTGGCGATATCCTTTTTGGGTGGCATGACGTCCTCCTTGGGTTGGGTGTAACGGGTGTCGGTTTGGCGTTAGCCTGCCAGTTCCTTGGACCGGTCACGGGCGGCGGCAACCGCGCGCGTCATCAAATCGGGCAGGCCGGTTTTCGGATCCATCAGAACATTGAGTGCGGCCGCCGTCGTGCCGCCGGGGCTTGTGACATTTTCACGAAGCGTTGCAGCAGTTTCTTCGCTGGCATCAAGCAGGAAGCCCGCACCTACCACGGTCTGGCGGGCAAGTGTCATCGCCTGATCGGCCGGAAGGCCAGCTGCAACGCCGGCCTGCGCCATGGCCTCAACCAGATGGAAGATATAGGCAGGGCCACTGCCCGACAGGCCGGTAACCGCATCCATCAGGCTTTCATCCTCGATCCAGGACACCATGCCGACGGCTTCAAGCAGGGTCTGACACATGTCGCGCTGGGCGATGCTGACATTTTCGGTCGGGCACATCACCGTCATGCCGCGCGAGACGGCGGCGGGTGTGTTGGGCATGGCGCGCACGATGCGGGCATGTTCGCCAAGGTGGCTTGTGAAGAAGTCGATGGTTTTGCCTGCGGCGACCGACAAAAAGACCGTTTCGGCGCGCACCAGCGGTTTATAGGCGTCAATCAGATCGGGCAGGACCTGTGGCTTGACGGCAAACAGCACAACCTGCGGAATGAAGTCTTCGCGGATGTGATCAATATCGGGAACGCCATTGATGCCGTATTGCGCTTCAAGCTTTTCAGCCGTTTCGCTCTGTTCAACGATAAAGACGTTCGATGCCTGAAGCCCGCGGGCCAGCCAGCCTTCGAGCATGGCACTGCCCATCTTGCCACAGCCAACCAGCAAAAGACGCGTATTCATAAATTCTGCTCCGCTTTAACCATCGGGTTTGGTTGATCATGCGTTGATCAACACACTTGATGCAATGCCGTAGCGATCTTCTCAAGGTGGGTCAAGTCAGTGCAGAGGGCAAGTGGGGCATTATTGGCGTGTGGTCGGGATCATAGCGAGACAGGCGCAAAAAGCAGTCCTGAAACGACAAAGGACGGCGATGAGGCCGTCCTTGGTAGGTTGGATGGGCTTCGTATGATCAGGCCTGACCGGCAGGTTCGAGCATCGCATGCATCAGGGCCTCGTCCGGTGTTTTGCCCTGACCCAGCACAAAGTTAAACGCCGGGAAGAAACGTTCGCATTCCGAAAGGGCGATATCGATCAGTTCTTCGAACTGTTCGACCATTGGCGGAACATCGCCGCCAAACAGCAGGGTATGGCGGAACAGCGGCATGTTTTCTTCAAGCCACAGACCGAAATGCCCGATCCAGAGTTGCTCGTTACATTTGGCAACCAGTTCGTAGATGCGTGGGCGCAGCGGTTCGGGCACGAACAGATCAAAGCAGCAGGCGATATGAAGCGCCTCGGCATCTTCACGCCAGGTGAAATAGACCAGATAGGTGCACCAGTGGGCCGGAATTTCGACCACAATCTCGTCCGAGCTGCGGCGTTCCAGATGCCACTGGTTGGTGCGGGCGATATCCTCGACCAGGATCAGCGGGTTTTCATCGCCGATGTCGCCGATATCTTCCATTTGGTCGTTCATTAATACCCAGCCTGTTCAAGCATGTGCGAAAGGGCGCGCACTATATGCCGGTGAACGCTTTGTTTCAACCGCTGCTGCGCGCAGGACAGCAATGAATATTCGGATCATTGTCACCCGGCCTGTTTGCCCGGTCTGTCTGATCGACCGTCAAGCGGCCCTGCTTGTGACAGCAAATGTTGGCGCAGGCGCGTAAAACGCCCGCGTCATTTCGCATATATGGGAATTTATGTGGGGATGGTCGCCCCGATCAGGCGTCTTTTTTTGCCGCCGTTTTGGGTGCGGCCTTCGGGGCAGCCTTGGCGGTGCTGCGTTTTGCAGCCGGTTTCTTGGCCGGCTCCGTGGCATCAAGACGCTTTTCAAGATCGGCAATCTTGGCTTCGAGCGCATCAATGCGTTCGGCGGCACGGACAGCAACATCGTGCACGACGTCATATTCCTCGCGGGTGACCAGATCCATATTGAGCAGGATCTTTTCAAACTGCTGGCGGATCATGGCATCTACCTCGCCTTTGACACCGGTCATGGTGCCCAATGCGGAATTGGTAACCCGGGTCAGGTCATCGAGAATGCGGTTGTTGATCTGCATGGTGGTCTCCGGCTTTTTGAATCTGTTGTTGGGCATAATATGGCGCATCATCGGCTCAGGGCAAGCCGCACGTCATGAAGCGGACATGACGATAGCGTTATTTTGCATGGCTTTTCTTGCTCCAGATCAGGGGCGGTCTTATAAAGTGTCGACATATGTGATCAGTGGTCGCCACCTTTCGCGGAAGGAAGACCCCGTCAGGAGAATGCAATGCTTATCGTCACTGGTGGTGCCGGGTTTATCGGTTCCAATATTGTTGCCGCCCTTGAAGAGCGTGGCGAAACCGACATCGTTGTCGTTGATCGCCTGCGTGATGGCATCAAATGGAAAAACATCGCCAAGCGGAACCTGCGTGACATTGTTCATCCCGATGAACTGCCGCATTTCCTTGAAGAGCATGCCGGCAATGTCGAGGCGATTTTCCATATGGGCGCGATTTCCGCGACCACGGAAACCGATGCCGACAAGATCGTCGTCAACAACCTGAAACTGACCGCATGGCTGTGGGAATGGTGTTCGCGCCATTCATCGCGCCTGATCTATGCATCGTCGGCGGCGACGTATGGCGATGGCAAGCAGGGCTTTGATGACAGCTTTGATGACGCTGATCTGGCAAAGCTGGCACCGCTCAATGCCTATGGCTGGTCCAAGCATGCCACCGATCGCCGGTTCCGTCGCATTCTCGATCAAAACGGTTTCCGGCCCAAACAGTGGGCAGGGCTTAAGTTCTTTAACGTCTATGGGCCGAACGAGTACCATAAGGGCGGCATGCGGTCGGTGGTGTCGCAACTGTTTGACAAGCTGTCGGCGGGCGAAACCGCAACCCTGTTCAAATCCCATCATCCCGATTACGAAGATGGCGGCCAGTTGCGTGATTTCGTCTGGGTTGGCGATGTGGTCGACATCATCATGTGGCTGTATGACAACCCGCAGGTCAGCGATCTGTTCAATATTGGCACCGGCAAGGCACGCAGTTTCAAGGATCTGGCACTGGCAGTGTTTAGCGCCATGGGTAAGGAGCCCGATATCAAGTTCGTGCCGACCCCGGAATCCATCCGCGACAAGTACCAGTATTTCACCGAAGCCAATATGACCAAGCTGCGCAAGTCTGGCTATGGCAAGGAAATGACATCGCTTGAGGAAGGGGTGCGGTCCTATGTGCAGGATTATCTTGCGACCGAGGATCCATTCCGCTGATAAGCGGCGGGCAGGGATCAGGCGGTTTGCCATGATGCTGCCCAACTCGTTTGCGAGTTCAAACCGACCTTGCTGCTATCACCCATTTGCTGATCCGGAGTTTTCCAGATGCTGAGCCTTGCCTTCCCGGCGATAGACCCGATTGCGATTTCCATCGGCCCGATTGCCATTCGCTGGTATGCGCTGGCTTATATTGCCGGTCTGCTGCTGGGCTGGAAATATGTGGTTTATTACTGCACCAAAACGCCCAACATCATGAGCAAGCGCGATGTTGATGACTTGCTGTTCTGGGCAACACTTGGTGTGATCCTTGGCGGGCGGTTGGGCTATATCCTGTTTTACAATCTGGATTATTATCTGGATAACCCGGCCAATATTCTGAAGGTCTGGCAGGGCGGTATGGCGTTCCATGGCGGGTTCATGGGTGTGATTGTTGCCATCATTCTGTTTGCCAGAAAGCGCAATATTTCCATTCTTGCTGTGCTGGATGCCGCCGCGGTTGCGACCCCGATTGGGTTGTTCTTTGGCCGGATTGCCAATTTCATCAATGGCGAATTGTATGGCCGCACCACCGATGTGGCATGGGGCATGGTATTTCCCAATGGTGGGCCGGAGCCGCGCCATCCAAGCCAGCTTTATGAAGCAGCCCTTGAAGGTCTGATCCTGTTTGTTGTCCTGTTTATTCTGTCGCGCAATGCATTTGTGCGTCATCGCCCGGGGATCCTTGGTGGCACGTTTGTCGCCGGTTATGGCATTTCGCGGATCATTGTCGAATTCTTCCGCCAGCCTGATGCACAGCTTGGTTACCTTGCCGGGGGCATTACCATGGGACAGGTTCTGTCGATTCCGATGGTGCTGGTCGGGGTTGGCTGCATTGTCTATGCGCTGAAATCCAAACCGATTGAAACCCGCGTCCATCCCAAAGAAGCCGAAGCCGCGTAAACATGACGTCAGAGACCGACAGCCCGCTTTTGGCCCATATCAAACGCCGGATCAATGTATCGGGCCCGATCACCATTGCCGATTTCATGACCGAGGCACTGGCCCATCCCGAGCACGGCTATTACCGCAAGCAGGACCCGTTCGGGCGTGCCGGTGATTTCATCACCGCACCGGAAGTCAGTCAGATGTTTGGCGAACTGATCGGGCTTTGGGCGGCTGTCACCTGGCAACAGATGGGTAGCCCGCCAAAAATCGATCTGATCGAATTGGGGCCGGGGCGCGGGACATTGATGTCAGACGCGCTACGGGCTGTGCGCAATGTGCCGGGCATTGGCGATGCATTGACTGTGCGGTTTGTTGAAACCAGCCCGGTTTTGCGCACCCATCAACAAACATCGATCATGGCCTATGGCATTCCGGCCACCTGGCATGAAACGTTTGACGATATCCCAACCCGCGCCAACGTTCCGGCGATTGTGATCGGCAACGAGTTCTTTGACGCGCTGCCAATCCGGCAGTTTGAGCGCGGCGAGAAAGGCTGGGCCGAACGTTTGGTGGGGCTTGATGCCAAAACCGGCGAACTTGGTTTTGTCCGAGGTGCTGAAACGCCAATCACGGATGCGCTGATACCGGCAACCATGCGCGGGGCTGCGAAAAAAGGTGATATCTTTGAAAGCTGTGCGCCGGCGATTGCCATTGCCGATCAAATCGCCCGGCGTCTGAACGAGACGGGCGGCGGGGCACTGTTTATTGATTATGGCCATCCCGGCAGTGCATTTGGCGATACGTTCCAGGCGTTGAAGGGCCATGAATATCACCCGGTTCTGAGCGATCCGGGCGATGCCGATCTGACCGCGCATGTTGATTTTGCCGCCATCGGGCGGGCGATGAACGAGGCGGGGGCACGTACTGGTGCGGTTCTGACCCAAGGGACGTTTTTACGGATGCTTGGCATCGAACAGCGGGCCGAGCATTTGAAAACCAGTGCCGATGACGCCCAGAAAACCGCGATTGATCAGGCGTTGTCGCGGTTGATCGATGCCGATCAGATGGGAACGCTTTTTAAAGTTCTGATCGCGTATGGTCGCGATACCACCCCGCCGCCTTGCGTCAGTGGCGTGGCGGGCTAAATTGACCGCAAGCGCAACGCCTTTGGGAACGGAGAAGGCCAGCATGACACATCCGATTACCGACGGGATTGAACGCAGCGCCAACGGGCTTACCTGGTTTGAAGCCGCAAACCTGTCGGACAAGGATGGATTGCGCCACGGGTTCCTCAGCCGCAAGGGCGGGGTTAGTGATGGTATCCATGGCGGGCTTAATGTTGGTTTCGGGTCCGATGATGACAAAGACCGCGTGGCTGAAAACCGGGCCCGTGCGGCATCCGCGTTTAACACCAGCCCTGATCGTCTGACCACGGTGTATCAGGTGCATGGTATTGATGTAGCCGTTCTGGAAAAGCCACTTTCGCGTGATGAAGCTCCCAAGGCCGACGCGATGGTCACAGACCGCCCGAACATCATGCTGGGTATTCTGACCGCTGATTGCACGCCGGTTCTGTTTCATGATCCGGTTGCCGGTGTGATCGGGGCCTGTCATTCGGGTTGGCGCGGATCGCATGGCGGGGTATCGGCCAGCACGGTTGATGCGATGGAACGTCTTGGTGCCAAGCGTGAAAACATCCATGCCGCTGTTGGTCCGTGCATTGCGCGCAAGTCCTATGAAGTTGATGGCACGTTCCGCGATACCATCCTTGCCGGACCGGAAGGCCAGGAAGACCTGTTTGATCCGTCGTCGCGCGACGGGCATTTCATGTTTGATCTGCCGGAATATGTCCGGCGCAGGACGATTGTCACCGGGGTTGCCTCGGTCGAGTTGGTGGCGCGCGATACGTTGACCGAGGAAGATCTTTTTTACAGTTATCGCCGCACGACGCTTCGCAAGGAGCCCGATTACGGTCGGCAGCTTTCGGCGATCATGTTGACAAAGGCGTAGCGGACCCCGGGGGATATGCCATGCCACATCTGATAATGCTTTTTTTCTTTATGATCATCGCGACCATGGTTGGTTGCGTCATCATGTGATGGCGTAGATCCCGTTTTAGAAGTGCCCCTATGAAGTCTTTCCTGCGTTCTGTTGTTTTGGTTTTTGCGCTCGGCGGTTTGCTTGCAGCCTGTGGCGATTTGCCGCGCCCGTTTGAAGGTGCCGGACGTGCCGGGGATCCGGCATTGCTTGAATTGCGCGATACCGGGACCGTTCGGGTGGAAAACACCGAAGATCTGCCCGAAGGGGCATCGGCCCATCTGGCGCGTGCGATGGCACGTGCCCTTCGGCTGCGCGATATTCCGGCCTATAGCGAATCTGATACCGGCGGTGATTACATCCTGCGCCCCAATGTTCAGGCCAGCCTGAGCGACAATGGTGCCGACCTTGATATCACCTGGGTTTTGATGCGCCCGGACGGGCTTGCGATTGATACCACCCGATCCACCGGCGAACTGGCCGCCGATCAATGGTTTGCCGATCAACCCACCGGGCCAGAGGAAAGCAACCTCGCCATCCCGAAAGAGCTGGTTGATAAAGTCCGCGAACTTGAAGGCAAGGCAGATGACCCGGTGGCAAAAACCTATGAAGGGCTTGTCGCGGAACCAGCCGATCAGATTGCCTTCATGATTACCGGCGACCGGACGTCCTTGCGGGCAGCCCCGCTTATGAAAGTCGCGCTGATTGATTTTGCCGGTGCGCCGGGCGACGGTAATACCGCGCTGGCACGGTCAGCCGGGGCGTTGTTGAAGGCGCGCGGGATCACGGTTGATAACCGCGAGATGGATGAAAACAGTGTGATCCTTTCCGCCACGATTGATGTCAGTCCGGTCGAGGAAGAAACCACCACACCGCTTGACCGTGTATCTATTGAATGGATCATCATGGAAGTTGACGGCACGGAACTGGGCCAGATGAACCAGAACAATGTCGTGCCGCGCGGACAGCTTGATGAAAGATGGGGTTCGGTGGCGTCCCTTGCTGCCCAAGCAGCGGTGGAGACCCTTGAAGGTGTTCTGGGACAGATCGCAACCAGCAAGAAGCTTCAACTGCGTCCCGATAACAGGACAGCTTTGGCGCGTTGATTGCCGTTGTGATCGGTGATGCCAGAGGCCGATGGGCAGGACCTGCATGACTGCCTTGTCGTTATTCGGCATTGGGCCCATTTACAGACTGTTAACGGCTGGTTATAAAGCCGCCGCGATCTGCCGATAAGCAGAATCGCCGGGATTTGGTCTTTGAGTGTCGTGAACGTGTCGTTGAACCAGCAGGAAATTCCCAGTTTTCGGGCTGTTTGACGGCAAGGGCAAGAAGGACTGATGACGGCTATCTGTTATGAGTGGAGTCGCACAGGATTTAGTTTTTCGCTTTCCCGGCACCCATTAACCGAGGCCCCGATATGAAGATCCTCGCTGGTAACAGTAACCGCCCGTTGGCTGAGGCAATTGCTGACCATCTTAATCTGCCGCTTACCCGTGCAGATGTTAAGCGTTTCTCTGATGAGGAAATCTGGTGCGAAATACAGGAAAACGTCCGCGGTGAGGACGTTTTTGTCATTCAGAGCACCTCTTATCCCGCAAACGACAACCTGATGGAACTGCTGGTGATGCTTGATGCGCTGCGCCGCGGTTCGGCCCGTCGTATCACGGCTGTGATGCCGTATTTCGGCTATGCCCGTCAGGACCGTAAATCGGGCCCCCGTACCCCGATTTCGGCGAAACTGGTTGCCAACCTGATCACGGTTGCCGGTGCAGACCGCGTTCTGACCATGGATCTCCATGCCGGTCAGATTCAGGGCTTCTTTGATATTCCGCTTGATAACCTGTTTGCATCGCCGGTTCTGACCAGCGACATCCGCAACAAGTTTGACGGCAAGAAGCTTGTGATCGTCAGCCCGGATGTTGGCGGTGTTGCCCGTGCGCGTTCGGTGGCAAAACGCCTGGATGCGGAACTGGCGATTATCGACAAACGTCGCCCGCAGGCCGGTGTTTCCGAAGTCATGAACGTCATTGGTGACGTCAAGGATGCGGCTTGCATCCTGGTTGATGACATCGTTGATTCCGCCGGTACGCTTTGCAATGCGGCCGGTGCGTTGAAAGAACGTGGTGCGGCGTCGGTTGCCGCCTATGTTTCGCACGGTGTTCTGTCGGGTCCGGCGGTTGAGCGTATTGCCAACTCCCCGATGACCGAGGTTGTTACCACTGACTCGATCAAGGCATCTGATGCCGTACGTGATTGCGGAAAAATCAGACAGCTTCCGATTGCACCGCTGATGGCCGAAGCCATCCGCCGCATTTCGGAAGAAAAATCTGTTTCCGTTCTTTTCGATTGAGGGTATAAGGCCCTCGCTGCGGTGGCACCCCTGGAGGCCACCGCACTTGTTTTCGCAGGCTTTCAGCGGTGATTCTCACCAACCTGCGGGGCAAACTACTTTTAGTTCAAGGAGATTTTCCGATGGCAAATTCTGTTATCAATGCGGAAATCCGTGAACGGGCCGGAAAGGGGGCCGCCCGTGCCGTGCGTCGTGCCGGTATGGTCCCTGGTGTTATCTATGGTGCAAAACAGGAAGCTGTTCTGTTCCAGGTTGACCCGCGTCCGCTTTGGAAACTTCTGCATCAGCCGGGCTTCTATTCCCACGTTCTGACCGTTCAGGTTGGCAAAGAGAAATACGAAGTTCTGCCGCGCGACGTTCAGTTCGACAAAGTATCTGACGAAATTCTGCACGTTGACTTCCTGCGCTTTGCAAAAGGCCAGACGATCAACGTTGAAGTTCCGGTTCGCTTCGTAAACGAAGAGAAATCCCCGGGCCTCAAAAAAGGCGGTGTTCTGAACATCGTTCGTCACGACGTCGAAGTTCTTTGCGCACCGTCTGCAATTCCGGAAGAGCTGGTCTTTGACCTGACCGGTGTTGAAGTTGGTGATTCGATCCACATTTCGGCGATCAAACTGCCGAAAGGTGTCGAGCTTACGATTACCGATCGTGACTTCACGGTCGCAACCGTTGCTGCGCCATCTGCTCTGCGTTCGGAAGAGAACGAATCTTCTGACGAAGAAGGCGAAGAAGAAGCAGCGACCGAAGAATAAGATCGAGGTCTTACGATGTTTCTGGTGGTTGGATTGGGAAACCCGGGATCGGGATATGCCGCCAATCGTCACAACATTGGCTTCATGGCGGCGGACGAACTCGTCCGCCGCTATTCTTTTGGTCCCTGGCGCAAAAAGTTCCAGGGCCAGATTTCCGAAGGTGAATTGAACGGCCAAAAGGTTCTGGTTCTGAAACCGGAAACCTTCATGAACCTTTCGGGGCAAAGCGTTGGCGAAGTCCTGCGCTTTTACAAGATTCCGGTCGAAGACGTTATTGTCCTGCATGATGAGCTGGACCTGCCGCCGGGCAAGCTGCGCGTTAAACGCGGCGGCGGCCATGGTGGCCATAACGGTTTGCGATCGATTGATGCCCATTGTGGTAAGGAATATCGCCGCGTTCGTTTGGGGATAGGCCATCCGGGGGATAAGTCCCGCGTGCATGGTCATGTGCTTGGGGATTTCTCCAAGGCCGAGCAGGATGGCTGGCTGATGACCTTGCTTGATGCGGTGGCGGCCGAATTCGGGCGTCTGACCAAGGGCGATGATGGCGGCTTTATGAGCAAGGTTTCCGCCATCGTTTCACCGCCCAAGCCAAAGGCGCCGAAAAAGGACAAACCGGCCGCCGAGAAGGGTGAGAAAAACAAAGATGCATCAACCGAGCCGCAGGCCGGTGATGGCATCGATGATCTTTCAGGGGCGGCAAAGGTGCGGCTTGAGCGCGCCGATACCCCGGTAAGTAATGCAGCCTCGGCCATGGCCGAAGCGCTTGCCAAGGCATTTGGCAAAAAGAAATAGTCTGGTTTGCACATTTGCAAACCGATCCTGATAAACAGAAATTCAAGTGACGGAGCCCGGAAAGATGGGATTCAAATGCGGTATCGTCGGTATGCCCAATGTTGGTAAATCGACCCTTTTTAACGCCCTGACCCAGACGGCGGCTGCCGAGGCAGCGAACTTCCCGTTCTGTACGATTGAACCCAATACCGGCCGTGTTGGTGTGCCTGACAATCGTCTCGACAAGATTGCGGAAATCGGCAAATCGGCAACCATCATTCCGACCCAGCTTGAGTTTGTTGATATTGCCGGTCTGGTCCGTGGCGCGTCAAAGGGCGAGGGGCTGGGCAACCAGTTTTTGGCCAACATTCGCGAAACCGACGCCATCGTCCATGTTCTGCGCTGTTTCGAAGATGACGACATTACCCATGTTGACGGCTCTGTCGATCCGGTGCGTGATGCGGAAACCATCGAAACCGAACTGATGCTGGCCGATATGGAAAGCCTGGAGAAACGTATTCCTGGCCTGCAGAAAAAGGCGCGTCAGAACGACAAGGATGCGGTCCTGACAATGGCGCTGATCGAACGGTCATTGGAAGCCCTTCGCGAAGGAAAGCCGGCGCGGACCGTTAAAATTGACGGTGAAGACGAAGAAAAAGCATTCCGTATGCTACAGCTTCTGACCAGCAAGCCGATCCTGTATGTTTGCAATGTTGATGAAGACAACGCAGCCGACGGCAATGAACTTTCGGCCAAGGTTGCCGCTATGGCCGAAGCACAGGGTGCACGTTCGGTTGTAATTTCAGCCGCGATCGAGGCCGAAGTTGCCCTGCTTGACAGTGCAGAAGACAAGAAAGAATTCCTTGAAGGTCTTGGTCTTTCGGAAACCGGCCTGGCGCGTATTATCCGCGAAGGCTACAAGCTGCTGAACCTTCTGACCTTCTTTACGGTTGGCCCGAAAGAGGCGCGCGCATGGACGGTGTTCAAAGGTGCGACCGCCCCGAATGCAGCCGGTGTCATTCACACCGATTTCGAGCGCGGCTTTATTAAGGCCGAAACCATCGCCTATGACGATTTCATCGAATTTAACGGTGAATCGGGTGCGCGCGATGCCGGTAAGCTGCGTCAGGAAGGCAAGACCTACGTCGTTAAGGACGGCGATATCTTCCACTTTAAATTCAACGTCTAAGCACCCGCTTTTCCGGAATTACTCCAAAGGCCACCGTAAGTTATGCGGTGGCCTTTTGCTTTTGGTCCGGGCGATATGGCCTGGGGGCTTGTCAAAACAGGCCAGCGCAGTCTACCTTCGCTGTTGCAACAACGAGGATGGCATGAACGATCTGAGCCCGAAAAACCGCATTTTGCTTGTTTTCAATTCCGCCACCGGACAGCCGGGACGGTTGGGAACTGTAATGCGTAAATACGGGTTCGAGTTCGATATTCGCCGCCCCGGTGAAGGTGATCAGCTTCCGACCGATCTTGGCAAATATCATCTGGTTGTCGTGTTTGGTGGCCCGATGAGTGCCAATGACGATCATCTGGATAATGTGCGTGCGATCATGAACTGGCTACCGCATGTGGTGGCCAGTGATGCGATGTATCTGGGCATTTGCCTGGGCGCGCAGATGATGGCGCGCCATCTTGGTGAGGATGTTGTGCCCCATCCCGAAGGCATGACCGAAATCGGCTATTACCCGGTGCAGGCGACAGAAGCGGGCGAGCACCTGTTTCCCGAAGAACTGATGGTTTATCACTGGCACAGTGAAGGGTTTGGCATTCCCGACGGGGCAGAATTGGTCGCGACCGGCCCGACATTCCCCCATCAGGCCTATCACATTGACGAGCGCATCTGGGGCATTCAGTTCCACCCGGAAGTCGATGACGAAGCCCATGAACGCTGGCTTTCGAATGCGGCCGACAAGACCGATCGCCCGAACGCACAATGCCCCGATACCCAGCGGGCCGGGCGGGCGAAATATGATGCGGCGTTCGGGGCGTGGTTTGAACGCTTTGCCGAGAAGGTGCTGGTCAAGAACCGCATGGCATGCGATGTCGGGCAGAGCAGTTAACGGCTATCCTCAGACTGCCACCGTATCTGCGCGTGCTTCCGACAGCCAGTTTTCGATGGCTTGTGCGCTAAGGGCGAGTGCGTCGGCATAGCCGCCATGGAAGGCATCCCACGCATCGCGATACTCATCGCGCACCCCGACCAGAACCGGTATTTCCAGATCCAGCGCGCGTGAAATCACATCACGAAGTCCACGCCCGTCGGCTTCGCTCCGGCCAAAGCGGGCGATGATCAGAATGTCCGATCCTGCCTCAACATCGCGCGCGAGCTGTTCGGCCAAGGTCGACAGCGCGTCGCCATCAAGCTTGCAACCCTTGGCCATTTTGCCGCGATTTTTCGTGATTGGCATTTCATCGCCGCTGCGCAGATTGCGGACATGCACCAGGGTGCCACAATCGGCATCCTTGCGGCGTTTTTGCACATACCCCGCAACCGACTTGCCGTTTGCCAACATGGTGTCGGCAATCCCGGCAAGCAGATCATCAATCGGGTCTTTGGGCTGAAAGGCGATACCGGCCAGCATGGATCAGAACCGGTCAATCACGGTAACACCGGTCGAGGCGAAGCTATCCATATTCATCAGCGCAGTCGCCCCTTCGGCCAGGGTGACGTGATCAGCGATCAGCTTTTGCGGGGCGAGTTTGCCTGACAGGATCATGTCGAGCATCGCGTCATAGCGAAAGGCCTGCATGCCGTGGCTGCCGAGTATTTCAAGTTCATGGGCGACGACGCGATCCATCGGTACCTTGGCATGGGCGTGGTCGCCGGTCATCAGCCCGATCTGAATATGTTTGCCGCGTTTGCGCAAGCACGCGACCGAGTTAAAGCAGGTCACAGCACTTCCAAGTGCATCGACCGATACATGTGCGCCACCCCGGGTGATGTCCTTGATCGCGGTCGGGATATCATCGACTTCCTGCGCATTCAGGACTGCGTTGGCACCAAGTTCCCTGGCGAAGTCGAGTTTGGCGTTATCAATATCGACAGCCACCACATAGGCGCCGGCGGCCGCGGCAATCATGATCGCCGACAGGCCAACACCGCCGGCACCATGGACGGCGACGATTTGACCGGCAGAAACCTTGCCCTGATCAATCACGCCGCGGAAGCTGGTGGCAAAGCGACAGCCGAGGCTTGCGGCGGTTGCGAAATCCATTTCATCGGGCAGGCGGACAAGGTTGGTGTCGGCATAATCAATCGCGACATATTCGGCAAAGCTGCCCCAGCCGGTAAAGCCCGGCTGGAATTGATGATCGCAGACCTGATGATTGCCACTATGGCATTCCGGGCAATGACCGCAGCCAGATACGAAGGGCACGGTGACGCGATCACCGTCTTTCCAGCGTTTGATATCCTTGCCGATTGCAACCACGGTGCCGGCAAATTCGTGGCCCGGTACATGGGGCAGTTGCACATCGGAATCATGGCCCATCCAGCCGTGCCAGTCGCTGCGGCAAAGGCCGGTGGCCTCGACCTTGATGACCACACCGCCATTTTGCGGGGTCGGGTCGGGGAGTTTCTGGACCTCGATCGGGCCTTGATATTCGGTGAAGTAGGCTGCGCGCATAACGAATTCCTCCGGGGACGACTTTTTTTTTTACTTTGGCCTAAGTATCATCCTTGTTGCGGTCCGGATGCAAGCGGACAACTTTCGGGACGCCGACCGATGGTTTGGATTTTGGTTTTGGTGCCGATTTCGGCTGATAGCGGCCCCAAGGGGATGAATCGCGCTCCTCGCCCTCTTTGCGCTCTTTTCCCCAGGGCCCGCGCTGATCGCGGCGCATATTGGCACGTTTGGCTGCGCGCTCTGCCTCATAGGCAGCCGCCCAGGGCGGGATGTTCGATGTGGCTCCGCGCGTTTTGCGACCAGGGCGATAAATGCCAAAGGCTGGTGCGGGCGAGCCATCATGCCACAGCGGCACATTGCGATGCTTGAATAGCGGGATCAGGGCGACACCGGCAAGGAAACCCGCGATATGGGCAACCCATGCGATGCCACCCCCGGCACCACTGCCAAAATTGATCACCTGAGTGATAAACCAGAAGCCCAGTACGACCACGGCCGGAACATAGAAGACAAACACCCAGAAGAACCAGACCAGCACGCGGGCCTTGGGATAGAGCAGGAAATACGCCCCCAAGACGCCTGCCAGCGCACCGGATGCGCCGATCATGGGGATTTCCGACTGGGTATCAAGCAACCCGTGCCCAAGCGCTGCAGCAACGCCACAGGCAAGATAAAAGATCAGAAAGCGGAAATGGCCCATCGAATCTTCGACATTATTCCCGAAGATCCAGAGATACAGCATATTACCGCCCAGATGCATCCAGCCGCCATGCATGAACATGGCCGAAAAGATCGACAGGAACCCGAAACCGGCCGGGAAGGGTGAAAAGCCCGGTGGCAGTTCGGCGTGACCAAACAGGACGGCCGGGATGGCACCGTATTGCAGGTTCACAAGCGTGGCTGCGCGCGGATCAAGGGTGACGGTGCCCAGAAACACCACGACATTGATCGCAATGATCGCGTAGGTGACCCATGGCGTGATGGTGGTCGGGTTGTTGTCCTTGATCGGCAGCATTGGCTATGTCTGTTGTCTGTGTCCTAAGTGGTACGGTGGGCAACGGGCTGCCGATCAGGCAACGACGGCCTGATCGCGCGGGGCAAGGCGATCGCGCAGGTAGGCTGCCAGCTGACGATATTCCAGCTTGCGGGCCGAACTGCGCCGCCAGACCATGCCAATCCGCCGGATCGGCACCGGATTTTCAAACGGAACGATTTTAAGCAAATCGGGCCGACGCGCTTCGACTTCAAGCGACATTTCCGGCAACAGTGTGGCACCGATGCCGGCCCCGACCATCTGAACCAGGGTCGACAGGCTGTTGGCCTGGAAATCAGCCGATTTGTTCCAGCCCGCCTTCTGACAGACTTCAAGCGCCTGATCGCGCAAGCAGTGCCCGTCTTCCAGCAGGAGGAGTTTTTCATCCTTGATGTCGCTGATTTCGAGATGCTTTTTATGGGTCAGCGGATTGTTTGGCGAACAGGCAAAGACAAAGCGATCCTCGAACAGTTCGAACTCTTCAAGCCAGTTTTCATCAATCGGAAGCGCAATCAGGGCAAGATCGAGTTTGCCGGCCATCAGAAGTTCCACCAGCTTGGCGGTTTGGTCTTCGCGCAGAAGCGGCTGCAATTTCGGGAAGCCCGCCTTGAGTGCGGCCATCACATCGGGCAACAGATAGGGGCCGATGGTCGGGATCACACCGATATGGATCGGGCCCG
The DNA here is from genome assembly GCF_000300275.1 of Thalassospira profundimaris WP0211. Taxonomy (GTDB): domain Bacteria; phylum Pseudomonadota; class Alphaproteobacteria; order Rhodospirillales; family Thalassospiraceae; genus Thalassospira; species Thalassospira profundimaris. The sequence goes on from NZ_AMRN01000002.1 coordinate 344,874, forward strand.
AAAGCGGGTCGGAGGCGGCCTGCGCCATGGTGGTTAATTCATCAACTTCCTGAAGGATATTTCGCGCCCGCGAAACGACCTCTTCACCGAGTGGCGTCATCAGGACCTGACGCTTGTTGCGTTCGACCAGTTGGGCGCCCAGAAGGTTCTCAAGCTCGCTTATCGCAGCTGACAAACTTGGCTGCGTAATGAAGCAAGTCTCTGCAGCGCGGCCAAAATGTCCGGTTTCGGACAGCGCAACAAGGTATTTGAGCTGCTTGATGCTTGGTTGGGCAGCCATAAATTTTTCCTATCAAGAATCCAAGTTTTATCTATTTGTCTTAGGTAATGCATTTCTCTACAAATCGCTAGCAAGCAGTGCATTTTTTGCAACTGCACACAAAAGTTTTTGCGGCCTGTCGGGGGCCGCTCATTGTTTTTACAAACTGGGTTAGGAGTAACCATAATGCTTACCGTTGGTGATACGCTTCCAGAATTCAATCTTACCGGCGTTTCGGGCAAAACCCCGGACAGCTTCGCACCGGTTACCGACAAGTCCTATGAAGGCAAATGGAAGATCCTGTTCTTCTGGCCGAAAGACTTCACCTTTGTTTGCCCGACCGAGATCGTTGGTTACGGCGAACTGAATGGTGATTTCGAAGACCGTGATGCGGTTCTTCTGGGTTGCTCGACCGACACCGACTTCGTGCACGCTGCATGGCGTACCCACCACGAAGACCTGGGCGACAGCCCGTTCGTATGGCTGGCTGACGAGAAAAAAGAACTCTCGACCGCCCTTGGTGTTCTGGCCAAAGACGCCGGTGTTGCCCTGCGTGCGACCTTCATCATCGACCCGGACAACATCATCCGTCACGTACAGGTCAACGACCTGAACGTTGGTCGTAACCCGCAGGAAGCCCTTCGTATTCTTGACGCTCTGCAGACCGACGAACTTTGCCCGTGCAACTGGAACCAGGGCGACGAAACCCTGTAAGTCCAGTCCGGACCTATTTGTGGGATCGGGCCTTGGCCCGGTCCCGCCTTTCAGCCTGTGACTTTTGCCGACTTGCGCATTGTGCGCCCGACCAAGTGCGGCACTGCCACGGCTGATAATTCCCCGCATTCGTTATTGAATTACGCGTTTATTGTTTCAGACAGCTTCAGAGGATTTTTTCCATGACGTCGATCGTTGAAATCAAGGACTCCATGCCGGCCTATGCCAAGGACCTTAAGCTGAACCTTTCGAGCATGGCCAACAATCCGGGCATGACCGACCAGCAGGTTTATGGCACTGCCCTTGCGTGTGCCTTTGCATCGCGCAACGCCAAACTGACCAAGGCCGTTGCCGCAGAAGCAAAAGAAAAACTGACGCCTGAGGCGATTGAAGCTGCCAAAGGTGCAGCTGCCATCATGGGCATGAACAACATCTATTACCGGTTCAACCACCTGGTATCGGATGAAGAATACAGCACCATGCCGGCCCGCCTGCGCATGAACATCATCGGCAAGCCGGGCATTGATAAGGCCGACTTCGAACTGTTTTCGATCGCGGTTTCGGCGATCAATGGATGCGGCATGTGCATCGATAGCCATGACAAGGTGCTGAAGAACGCTGGCGTTAAAAAGGAAACCATCCAGAACGCCATCCGCATCGCATCGGTTATCCATGCGGTTGCTGTTGTGATTGATGCCGAGGATGCACTGGCCGAATAACCGCCAAACATCTGCCATCAAGACAAAAAAAGAGGGTGTCATTACGACGCCCTCTTTCAGTTTGTGTCCGGCAAGGACAGTTTATTTGGCTTTGCGTCTGTTGCGCAGACCAACGATGACAGGCAGTGCGACAATCAACACAGCCATCACATACAGACCAATGCTTTCCCAGCTTGAGACCAGGATCGACCAGTCCCCGCGCGAGATCGAAAGTGCACGGCGCAGGTTGTCTTCAAACAGGTGACCCAGCACGAAGCCCAGAATGATCGGGGCCAGCGAGAATTCCAGTTTGCGCAAGACCCAGCCGAAAATCCCGAATGCGATGATCAGGAACAGATCAAACGGGTTACCAACCACAGAATAGACGCCGATGAAGGCCAGAACCGCGATCAGCGGGCTGAGATATTTCTGCGGAATGGTCAGCATTCTGGCAAACAGACCCACCAGCGGCAGGTTGATTACCAAAAGCGCCAAGTTGCCTATATACATCGACGCAATCAGGCCCCATGCAATTTCCGGGCGCTGTTCAAACATCAGCGGGCCGGGGGTGACGTTAAACAACATCAACGCACCGAGCAGAATAGCAGTCGTACCCGACCCCGGAATACCAAGCGTCAGCATCGGGACCATCGCGCCGCCGGCCGCGGCATTGTTGCCAGATTCAGGTGCGGCTAGACCCCGCGGATCGCCGGTGCCGAATTTCTTGCGGTCTTCACCGGCCATCAATGCTGCCTCCCAGAAGACCGGTCAGGGCATCGCCGCCGCCATCATAGGCGACATAGATCATTTTGCGCGGATCACGGTCGACAGACTTAAGAAGCAGGGCTGCTTTCATCCAGTCTTGCGAACCAACGGAACCACCCGCACCAATTGCCAGGCTGCCTTCGTCTTCCTTGATCTTGTTCATCAGATCATCAAGGGTTTTGTATTCGCTGTCTGCACGGACGATGACCGCACCGAAATCAGCACCAACAGTAGCAAGAAAACGAACGTCGTTTTCAGTCCATTCGCCGTATTTACCGGTCGCGATGTTCAGAAGCGAACCCGACGAGAATGCAACGATGGCATTGGGGTCATCAGTACGGGTGGTGTTGAAAAGGGTGATGGCAACCGCACCAATGCCGCCCGGCATAAAGGTTACCTGCATCGGGTCACCCAACTTGTCACCGACGCCAGCCTGGGCAACACGGCAGGTCAGGTCAAAACCGCCACCCGGTTTGGCCGGGGCAATGCATTCGGGCTTTTCAATGTCTGCGGCATGCGCGGTGCCAAAAAAGCAACCGGCCATGACAACGGAAGCTGCGAACAGCTTTTTCATAGTTGTATCCTCCCATTGGATTATTCTTTACGCGCATCAATGTTCGATCCGCATATCTGCTATACGCCACGAGACTGACATTGCCTTGACGGTATGCTGACGGGAGGCTGACTCCTTCCTGACTTGAAGCTGACATCGAGTGTAACAAATTGTAAGAAACCCAAAGCACGCCTAATATCCGGCATGCGTATTCTTTTGATTGAAGATAATGAAACATTGGCGGAAACGATCATGGATCGTTTGCACGCGGATGGTCATGCCATCGATTGCGAGCATGATGGCGAGCTTGCGAACGATTTGCTGCGTCACAAGCAGTTCGATCTGGTTCTGATGGATGTCAATCTGCCGGGCCGTAGCGGGTTTGAAATTTTACGATCAATGCGCGCCCGCGGGGATGCCACCCCGGTCCTGATCCTGACAGCGCGGTCGGAAATCGATGACCGTTTGATCGGGCTTGATGGCGGTGCAGATGATTACATCGTCAAGCCGGTTGATCTGCGTGAACTTGCGGCACGCTGCCGCGCCCTTATCCGCCGTCGAAGCGGTGTGGCATCCAATGAATTTCGCGCCGGCAACCTTGTGTTTGATCGCGCATCAAAAGTCGCAACGATTGACGGTCGCGATATTGAATTGCGTAACCGCGAAGTCCAGCTGCTTGAGATCTTCATCGGCAATCTGCAAAGGGTTCTGACCAAGGAAGATCTGGCAGACAAGGTGTATTCGTTTGATGAAGCGCCGAGCATGAATGCGGTCGAGCAGATGGTCACCCGATTGCGCAAGAAATTGTCGGGTGGGCCGATTATCCTCAAGACCATTCGGGGGCTTGGGTATATTGCCCATATTGCGGATGAATAAGACGGCCAGACATCATTCTTTACGCCAGCGGCTTTTGACCAGCATGGCGGTTGGATTTGCGATCATTCTTGTCAGTATCGCGGTGGGGATCTGGAGTTACGCACGTGATGCCGCGAACCATTCCTATGACAGGCTTTTGAGTGGTGCGGCGTTTGCCATTCTGGAACGTACACTGGTGACGCCAACCGGGCCCAGTGTCGAAATTCCCTATTCGGCGCTGGAATTGATCGGCTTGGCCGAAAGTGACCGGGTTTTCTATCGTATTTTTACTGCCAATGGCAAAACCCTGACCGGGTCTGGGAATTTGCCACAGCCCGAGCAATATAAACCAACCGACCAGCCGGTATTTTTTGATACCCATTACAGCGGTGAAGACGTGCGCTTCCTGCTTCAGGGGCGGTTTCTTGCCGGTGCGGGCTATGGCGATTGGGTGGTTGTTCAGATCGGACAAACCCGAATTGCTAGAGACGCCTTTGCGCGCGAAATGATGATCAATGCGATTGCGTTACTGTTGCTGGTCACGGCCATTGGACTGGGATTTGTCTGGTTTGGGATTAACCGTGCGCTTTCGCCCCTGATCGGGATCGAACGCCAGTTGCGGTATCGCGAACCGACCGACTTTTCACCAATCCAGATCACACCGCCGCGCGAGGTCGCCAGTCTGACACGATCGATCAATGGTTTGATCCTGCGCCATAAGAAAAGCCTTGATAACGCGCAGGCCTTTATTGCCGATGTCGCGCATCAAACCCGTACATCGCTTGGCGCGTTGCAAGGGTTGCTTGAAAGTGCAAGTCGCCAGTCGGACGCAGATCAGCAGCAGGCGCGCATCAAGCAGGCGGAAGAACAGGCGCAAAGAACCATTCGTCTGACCAACCAGCTGTTATCGCACGCGATGATCATTCATCGGGCAGACAATACCCCACTGGCGCGCAAGGTTCTGATTGATGTGGTTCGCACTGCCTTTGGCGACATCATTCGCGACTATCTTAAATATGATACGGAATTTTCCATCGAAAGTGACCTTGCCCCGGATGAGCAGGTGTTTGTGATGCTTGACGAAATCGGCATTCGCGAGGCGTTGCGCAATCTGGTGGATAACGCCATCAAACACGGGAAGGCCCCACATAAGATCGATATCCTGGTGCGCAAATCGGATGAGAAATGTCACCTGATCGTTGATGACAACGGGCCGGGGATTGATGTCGGGAAACACGCATCCGTGCTGGAACGGTTTTCAAGTCTGAGTACCGGTCTTGGACTTGCCATCGTTAACGCAGTTGCCGAACGCCATCATGCGGAACTGATATTGGGGCAGTCGCCCGCTGGCGGGTTGCGTGTCGAAATGGTGTTTCCCGTGGTCGAAGGGGGGCAGGAATGACGGTATTTTTCCGACGCTTTTCGTGCGTTTGCGCGCAGGTCGCGGTTTTGGTTTTGGCGATGCTTTGGGGCACGCAGGCCTTTGCGCGTGTTCAGGTGCATGTCTGGTCGGCGACCGATACCTCGGCGGTCGAGCCCTTTATTAATGTGTTTGAGACGAAATATCCCGACATTGACGTCGTCTATCGCGAGTTCAATACCAGCGAACTTTATCAGGTTGTCATGTACAATATTGATAACCCGAAAATGGAAGCCGATGTGATCATCAGCCCGGCAATGGATTTGGAGGTCAAGCTGGTCAATGAGGGGCTGGCCTATCGGTTCGAGCCGGAAAACGTCGATGCGATACCTAGTTGGGCCCAGTGGCGCAACGAGCTTTACGGGTTTTCCTTTGAGCCGGCGGCACTTGTTTATAACAAACAGGCGTTTGAAGGATTGGAGAGCCCGGTTTCCCATACGGATCTGTCCAATATGGTACGTGACAATCCGGAATTGTTCAGTGGAAAGATTGGCACCTATGACATTCGCCAATCGGGGATCGGATATTTCTTTGCCACTCAGGATGCCATTCAGAACAACCAGACATCACGTCTGACCGAAACATTCGGTCGCGCAGGCGCAAAGTTGTTTTGTTGTTCGTCGGAAATTCTCGACCGCGTTGCCACTGGGGAGCTGGTGCTGGGCTATAACGTGATTGGGTCCTATGCCATGGCCGCGGCACGGGAAAACCCGGATATCGGGGTTTATTTCCTGCGCGATTACACCATCACAATGAGCCGCACGGCCTTTGTACCGAAGACGTCCAAGGCCAAATATCAGGCGCAACTGTTCATCGACTTTTTGCTGTCGCGCGAAGGGCAGCAGGTTCTGGCAAACAATTCGGCACTGATTCCGATCAATCAGAATGTCGAAACGGTGCTTACCCCGCATCTGGAAGACATCCCGGTATTCCGGGTGAAATTGGGGATCGGTTTGCTGGGCTTTCAGGACGAGCTCAAGAAGAAGAGCTTCCTTGAAGATTGGGAGTCTTCAATCTTGTGGAGTGGCGGGACAGCAAGCCCATCACCGCAGCCCGATTAGATCCCAAACGCCGTAATATGCGGCAAGGCGTTTGATGACTTAGCCATCGACACATTCGGCAAGGCCAAGATGTTTGAGGCTGGCCTTGATCACCTGATCGGGTTGATCGAAATGCGGGATGTGGCCGCAATCCTTGATCAGCATTTTGGTCACCGGGCCGCCGGTCTGTGCGCAGATGGTGTGGACCTGTTCGTCGCTGCCGAACTGGTCGTCATCGCCCTGAATGACCAGAAGCGGGCAAGTGATGTTGGCAAGCTCATCGACCATGTTCCAATCACGGAATTCAGGCTGGCGCCAGGTATCGACCCAGGCGCGGAAGACATCGTCGGTCTGGGCGAAGTGATGGCGTTGCAGTTTGGTCTTCCAGTCGGTCTGGGCATAGATTTTGGTCGCCTCTGTGATGCCGGCAACCGTGACATCCTCGACAAAAACATGGGCGGCCTCGGAAATCACCGCCGTTACATTATCCGGGAAGCGTGCGGCATACTTAAGCGCAATGGTCGCCCCGTCGCTGTGGCCAAACAGGATCGGTTTGGCGAGGCCCAGTTCCGCGATCAGGCCATGCAGATAGACATCACTTTCGGTGTTGTGGAAATCAATCGCGCGCGGAATATCACCAACCGCATGCGGATCGGATTTGCCATGCCCGCGCCGCTCATAGACAACCACCGGGTGGTGGGTCGCGGTCGCCAGTTTGGCCGGGAAATCGCGCCACATGCGGATCGTGCCAAGGGCCTCGTGCAGCATCAGGATGGTTGGCGCATCAGGGCGGACATCCTCGGGGATGATCCGCTGACATGACAAGCTGATACCGTTCACGGTGGCATAGAAATTTTCGATCTTCATGTGAGGGGCAATCTTTGTTAGGGCGTTGTTCGGATGATTTATCGGTAATTCGGTGCGCAATTGTTTAATTGTAATCATGGACAAAAAAACAGGGCCCGGCAAGTGCCGGACCCTGTTTGATACGATTTAATCCCGAAGACCGGGATAGCAGACCTTATTTCAGGGCTGCGCACGCACGTTTGATGCGTTTGCAGGCTTCGATCAGGGCATCGTCCGAGGTCGCATAGGAAATACGGAAATACGGTGCCAGACCAAATGCCGAACCCTGAACCGCCGCAACGCCTTCTGCCTCAAGCAGGTAGGTGACGAAGTCGGTGTCGGTTTCGATTTTCTTGCCATCCGGGGTGGTTTTGCCAATCGCGCCCGCGCAGGACGGATAGACATAAAACGCGCCTTCAGGGGTTTTGCACGACAGGCCTTCGCATTCGTTGAGCGCGGCAACCACAAGGTCACGACGCTTTTTGAAGACTTCAGCACGTTCTGCCAGGAAGTCCTGCGTACCGTTGAGTGCCTCGACCGAAGCTGCCTGGCTGATCGACGAGGTGTGCGTGCTCGACTGCGACTGGACCTTGTTGATCGCCTTGATCAGCTCGACCGGGCCTGCGGCATAACCAAGGCGCCAGCCGGTCATGGCATAGGATTTCGACACACCGTTACAGGTCAGCGTGCGGTCTTTCAGCTTCGGCTCGACCTGGGCGATGGTGGTGAATTCGAAGCCGTCATAGACAAGGTGCTCATACATGTCATCAGACATGATGTAGACGTTTTCATGTTTCAGAAGCACGTCGGCAAGCGCGCGCAGTTCGGCGCGCGAATAGGCCGCACCGGTCGGGTTCGACGGCGAGTTCAGAACAACCCATTTGGTTTTTGGCGTGATCGCGGCTTCCAGTTCGGCGGCGGTGATTTTGAAGTCGTTTTCTTCCTGGCATTCAACAATGACCGGGGTACCTTCGGCCATCAGCGCCATGTCCGGATAGGATACCCAGTATGGTGCCGGAATGACGACTTCGTCGCCCGGGTTCAGGGTCGCGAAGAACGCGTTGAACAGGGTCTGCTTGCCACCGCAACCGACGGTGATTTCGTCGATGGTGTATTCCAGATCGTTTTCACGCTTGAACTTTTCGACAATCGCCTTGCGAAGCTCCGGCGTGCCGGCGACCGGAGTGTATTTGGTCTTGCCAGCGTCAATCGCCGCTTTGGCAGCTTCTTTGATATTGTCGGGGGTATCGAAATCCGGCTCACCTGCGCCAAGTCCGATCACATCAACGCCGGCAGCCTTAAGTTCGGCAGCCTTGGTGGTGACAGCAATGGTGGGAGAGGGTTTGATACGGCTCAAACGGTCGGCAATGAACGCCATTGGTCTGTTTCCCTGGAATTTATGAGAAGTGAAAAGAATCGTGTTCTTTCGGTTCGGACCCTACGCCTGCCTTAATTCCAATTCAAGGCTGTTTAGGGCCTTCTGCGGGTTCTTTGGGATGATTTTATCCAATTTTGCAGCCTTTCAGAAGTCCGAGCGGAAAGAACTGTTTTGCAAACGTGCCAAAACACCCGTTGTTCCCGAATTTACATCCTGACGTCTCCTGACACTTCCTGACAGGAACTGTCAGGGCGGGGGCTTGCGGTCAGGCGTATCTGACCTATAACTAGGGTTGGAATGAAAAGGGATCTGCCCGATGAATGCGCTACCGGAATTTTTGACCAAACGTCGCCCGCCTGTCGAAGGATCACGGGAATTCAAACTGGTGACCGAATACGAGCCCGCCGGTGATCAGCCGCAAGCGATTGCCGAGCTGATGGCCGGTATCGGTGAGGGCGAGCGCGATCAGGTTCTGCTGGGCGTGACCGGGTCGGGCAAGACGTTTACGATGGCAAACATCATCGCCAAGACGCAGCGCCCCGCCCTTGTTCTGGCGCCCAACAAAACGCTGGCCGCCCAGCTTTATGCCGAGATGAAGTATTTCTTCCCGGATAATGCGGTCGAGTATTTCGTATCCTATTATGACTATTACCAGCCCGAAGCCTATATCCCGCGATCCGACACCTATATCGAAAAAGATAGTTCGATTAACGAGCAGATCGACCGGATGCGCCATGCCGCAACGCGTGCGATCCTTGAGCGCAACGACTGTATCATCGTGGCATCGGTGTCGTGCATTTACGGTATCGGGGCGGTGGAAACCTACCTTGAGATGACCCAGCGCATTTCGGTCGGGGACGAGGTTGATCGCAACGATATCATGAAGCGTCTGGTGGAGTTGCAATATACCCGTAATGACGCGGCCTTTTCGCGCGGGACGTTCCGGGTGCGCGGCGATGTCTTGGAAATCTTCCCGGCCCACGCCGAGGACCGGGCATGGCGCGTTTCGATGTTTGGCGACGAGGTCGAGGAACTGGCGGAATTTGACCCGCTGACCGGGCACAAGTTTGCCAGCATGGATTCGGTCACGGTTTACGCAAATTCGCACCATGTTACCCCGCGCCCGACGCTGGTGCAGGCGATGGCCGGCATCAAGCAGGAGCTTAAAGACCGTCTGGCGCAGTTCCAGGCCGAGGGCAAGTTGCTGGCGGCCGAGCGGATCGAACAACGCACGACCTTTGATCTGGAAATGATGGAAACGGTCGGCCACTGCAAGGGGATTGAAAACTATTCCCGCTGGCTGTCGGGCCGCAATCCGGGAGAGCCGCCGCCGACCCTGTTTGAATATTTGCCGGAAAACGCATTGCTGTTTGTCGATGAAAGCCACGTGGCTGTGCCGCAAATCGGCGGCATGTATCGCGGGGACTATAATCGCAAATTTACCCTGGCCGAGCATGGCTTCCGCCTGCCAAGTTGCGTTGATAACCGACCGCTGAAGTTTGAGGAATGGGAAGCAATGCGCCCGCAAAGCGTGTTTGTTTCCGCAACCCCGGGTAACTGGGAAATGGAACGCACCGGTGGTGTGTTTGCCGAACAGGTTATTCGCCCGACGGGTCTGATTGACCCGATCTGTATCGTGCGCCCGGTTGAAACCCAGGTGGATGATTTGCTGGGCGAGGCCAAGGCATGTGCCGCCAAGGGACAGCGTGTTCTGGTTACCACCCTGACCAAACGCATGGCCGAGGATTTGACCGAATACCTGCATGAGCATGGCGTACGTGTACGTTATCTGCATTCCGATATTGATACGCTGGAGCGCATCGAGATCATCCGTGATTTGCGGCTTGGCGTGTTTGACGTTTTGGTCGGGATTAACCTTCTGCGCGAAGGTCTGGATATCCCTGAATGTGCACTGGTCGCGATTTTGGATGCGGACAAGGAAGGGTTCCTGCGCTCCAAGACATCGCTGGTTCAGACGATTGGCCGCGCGGCGCGTAACGTTGAAGGTCGGGTGCTGCTTTATGCAGACAAGATGACCGACAGCCTTGAATACGCGATTGGCGAAACCAATCGCCGGCGTGAAAAGCAGATGGCCTATAACGCGGAACATGGCATTACGCCGGAAACCGTGCGGTCGCGGATCAATGATGTGCTCGAAAGTGTCGCCGAACAGGATTACGTCACGGTTGATACCGGGGTGTCGGGCGACATCATGGTTGGCCATAACCTGCGTGCCCATATCGAAGATCTTGAGAAACGCATGCGCGATGCTGCCGGGAACCTTGAGTTCGAGGAAGCAGCCCGTCTGCGTGACGAGATCAAACGCCTTGAGGATCAGGAACTGGGTCTGGCCGAGGCCGGCCCGATGGCGCGCACCATTGGCACTGTCGGCCCCGGGTCAAAATCGGCCAATAAACCGAAATACAAAGGGCGCCGTAGAAAAGGGGCCTAGGATATTTAGAAAATTACAAATACAGGTTGCATTCGCCGTTGAGAATATTTGTCGTGATCACATATAACAACAGCGACACAGATCGCTGTGTGATCGCTATGGAGAAGACTTGATGTGGCGTTTGAAAGCCTGGAGTTTGGTCTTCACGGTGTTCCTGCTTGGGGCAGGATGGTTTGGCAACGAGGTTGCCGCACGTACATTGATCGTCGCGATCAATGATGCCCCGCCTTATCGTATTGTGACCGAAACAACCGATGAGCAGGTTTATAGCGGCATCTATGTTGATGTCGTGCGCGAAGCTGCGCGACGTGCGGGGATTGATCTTGTGTTTCAGGTGGTGCCGTTCAAACGTGCGCTTTTCCTGATGGAGAGCGGGCAGGCGGATCTGATGCTTGGTCCCAATCGCACAGATGATCGTCTGCAATACATGTATTATTTCGGCGCAGCCCTGCCGAGCGAGCCAAAGGTGATTTATACCGGCGCATTGGATGCCAATGTGATCGAGATCGAGGATCTTGAACACAAACTGACCGGAGTTCTGCGCGGGGCCAGTTATGGCTGGCAGTTTAGTGAGGCGCCCTATATCCGGTTTGTCGAAGCGGCGGATTACGAGACGTTGTTTCGGATGCTTGATCTTGGGCGGATTGATGCGCTGATTGCGCCGGAGCTTCTTGCCATTGCCCATATCCGCAAGTTCGGGCCGTTTCGGATCAAGCGATCTGATTTGTTGTTACAGGGACAGCCGTCTTTCATTGCGCTATCGCGCCAGTCGGACTTTTTCACCGATGGCAGCTTTACCGTATTTGAGAAACACCTGATCGATATGCGCCAGGACGGCACCTTTGAGGAAATTTATGGCCGGTATGCCAATACTGATTCGTAACGCGTCCGATGGCCAAGAAAATCACCAAGAAAAAAGCCGTTGTCGTAAAACACCGGCTTTTGCGTTTGGGCGGAACAGGTTCACGGGCTACATAAACAGCCGCTCGTTTTCCATGCCCTTATAGATATCGGCGACATAATCGCCATAGCCGTTATAGATCCGGGTGGGGACGCTCTCGCCGTTATTAAGCAGCCGCTCATAGGCCTGCGACCAGCGCGGATGCGGGACTTCCGGGTTGACGTTGGCCCAGAAGCCATATTCATCGGCGTTGATGTCTTCCCAAAAGCTTTTGGGGCGCGTGTCGGTGAAGGTGAAGCGCACGATCGATTTGATGTTCTTGAAGCCGTATTTCCACGGTGTCACCAGACGCAGCGGCGCGCCGTTTTGTTTGGGCAGTTCTTCGCCGTAAATGCCCGTCGCGATCATGGTCAGTTCATTGGTGGCCTCGGCCATCGTAAGGCCTTCGATATAGGGCCACGGATACCAGAACTGACGCAGGCCCGGCATGGTGTCCTTTTGGCTGGCGGTTTCCATTTCGACATATTTCGCACCTGACAGGGGCTTTGCGAAATCAACCAGTGCCTTCATCGGGAAACCGGACCAGGGCACGGTCATCGCCCAAGCTTCGACACAACGGAACCGATAGACGCGCTCTTCGAGCGGCATCTTGCGCACAAGTTCTTCGAAATCGATCTCAATCGGTTTTTCAACCAGCCCGTCGATCACCACGGTCCAAGGACGGACGCGCATGGCCTGGGCTGCCTGCGAGATCGATTTGTGCGATCCGAATTCATAGAAGTTGTTATAGGTCAGCGCCTTGGACTTTTCGGTCATTTCGCGTTCGACCGTGTAGGCCGGGTTGCGATCCACCGGATAAAGATCGGCAGTCGATCCCGACCCCTGCGCCAATGCAGAGCCCAGCGGGAGGCTTGATGCTGTCGCGCCGATCGATCCGGCGGCGATCCCCTTAAGGAACTGACGGCGGTTTTTGTAGATCGATTCCGGCGTTGCGTCTCGTTCGGGGAGTTCCCAACCCTTTTTGCGGCGTATCAGCATGTCGTCCTCCAATTGCGCGGGTTTTCTAAATGTCCTTTGAAAACCGGCTTTGGGCAAGTCACGGCTCGGTGATCAGCGGGTGAAATGGTGGCTTGCACGAAGCGGGCTTACAACTGATCTACGCTCGTTGGGTTTAGTTTGATCAATATTGCAATCAATTGATCGTGCAGACTGATCAGATGAAGGGTAATGTGATCGCAAATTGCCACAAAAGGGGAGGGTGACGTGTTTGAGTTCAAGGATATCGAGATTCTGCAAGACATCATCAAGGCGGGTGGTTTCAGGGCTGCGGCGCAAAAATACAATCTGTCGCAATCAGCGATTTCAGCTCGTGTTTCAGGTCTTGAGAAGAAGCTTGGCATGAAGCTTTTTGACCGGTCCAACAGACAGGTGCGCCTGACAGCCGCGGGGTTACGGTTTATTGAGGAAGCACAGCGTTTGTCGCGTGCCCGTGATCGCATCTGGCAAGAACTTACCCATCCGGGGGAACTGAGTGGCACAATCCGGATCGGCGTTGCGGAAACCATTGTTCATACACTGCTGACAGATATGCTCAACAAGCTCAAAGATGACTTTCCCAAAGTTCGTTTTGAGCTGTCGGTTGATACCTCCGGTCAGCTTGGCAGGGCGCTTGACGACGACGAAGTCGATGTCGCGATCATGCTGCGCGAATCCGTTCCAAATGGGGCAGTTGCGGCACCGCTAAAACCAGTTGAGCTTGGCTGGTACTGTGCCGAGGACATGGAAATTGACGAAAATCCGCTGTCGCTTAACGAACTGGCAAGTCATGCGATCGTGACTTTTCCGAAAGGAACACCGCCATTTCGTGAAATCGAAAGTATCTTTTCTGCCCCGGATATTTCACAACCTGCGCTAAACGGTTCGGCGTCACTTTCGACGGTAAAATACCTTGTCGCAGGCGGGTTCGGGATAGGTGTTTTGCCGCGGTTGATGGTCCAGAATTCCGTTTTGGATGAACATATTAAGCCGATCCCGGTGTGCCAGGAAGCATCACTGACGGCACTTCATTTTGTGATCGCGTATTTCCCTGAACGAAACAGCGAAATCGGCGGAGCAATTCACGAGGCAGCGAAACTCTTTGATCAAACTGATCTAAAAAAACGATCATAAATTAATTCATTTGATTACTTGACAAGATCAGTTCTGTTTCTCAATCTTTGAATAGAGGCAGTGAATGGGACTGAAAAATGAACGCGTCAAAAAGCGCCACCCTTTCCGATGACACCGCATATGAGTCAGCATCTGCAATGACGCCTTTGGCGTTGCGCACCGCTATTCGACGTGGTGAACATACGGGACCGACAACAGGTTATGCGTCAGGCTATCTTCAGGGGAACCTGGCGATTTTGCCGAACAGCTATGCCGACGAATTTCTGCAGTTTTGTGCCAAGAATTCAAAATCCTGTCCGCTTATCGGCATGTCCGAGCCGGGATCTCCGTTTATCCCGGCCTTGGGCAAAGACCTTGATATCCGGACCGACTTGCCGGGTTACCGCGTCTTTCGCGGCAGTGCCGACTATACGAGCGTGAGCGACCTGACGGACATCTGGCGTGATGATCTTGTTACCTTTGTTCTGGGGTGCTCATTCTCGTTTGAGGCCGCCATCACCCGTGGTGGCGTTCGCCTGCGCCACATGGATGCACGTCGCAATGTGCCGATGTATGTGACCAACATCCAAACGGCGGCGGCCGGACGTTTTCACGGTCCGCTGGTTGTCTCGATGCGGTCCTTTGCCGCCAGCGACGCCATCCGGGCAATCCTCTATTCCGACAGATACAGACTGGCCCACGGTGCACCGGTGCATATCGGTGACCCGGCTCAGATCGGTATCACGGATATCATGAAACCGGACTTCGGCAATGAACCTGTCATTGAAGAAGGGGACATTCCGGTTTTCTGGGCGTGCGGGGTCACGCCACAAATGGCGATCCGCAATGTGATGCCGGAATTTGCCATTACCCACGAACCCGGGCTGATGTTGGTGACAGATGTACTTGCCGAGGCCGCGGAATTTTCCCTTTAGACCACCCTTACGCTAAACAACCATAATCGACGTATCAGAGAGGACTTTAAAATCATGAAAAAGATGGTTTCTTCCCTTTTGGCAGTTTCCGCACTTGGTGCGGGATTTGCCGCCACCCCGGCATTTGCCGAGGAGCTTTCCGTTGTCGGCAGCTGGAGCAGCCTGCCGCTTTACAAGCAGTATGAAAGCCCGTTCTGGACCGAAACCCTGCCTGCAGATTCCAATGGCGAGATCACGGTTCAGATGACGACACACGACCAGATGGGTATCGGTGTCGGCGACGTGTTTCGTCTGGTAAATGATGGCGTTTTCGACGTTGCGATGACAGTTGGTGACTATGCCGTTGGTGATGCCCCGGAACTTGAAGGCCTTGATGTACCGCTTGTGGCAAACACTGCAGCCGAAGCCAAAGCCATGGTCGAAGCGGCCCGTCCGATGGTCGATGACATCTTTGCAGAGCGCTTTAACTCCAAGGTTCTTGCTGTTGCACCGTACCCGCCGCAAGTTGTTTTCTGTGCTGGCGAAGTCAATTCCCTTGCCGATCTGAAGGACAAGAAAGTCCGTGGATCGGGTCGTATGACAACAAAATTCCTCGAAGCACTTGGTGCGGTTGGCGTGAATGTCGCCTTCTCCGAAGTTCCGGGTGCGCTTGAGCGCGGCGTGATTGACTGTGCTGTGACGGGTGCTGGGTCTGGCTATAGCGCAGGCTGGTGGGAAGTTTCCGATCACCTGATGACCATTCCGCTTGGTGGTTGGGACCCGGTTGTCACGGCCATGAACATGGACAAATGGAACAGCCTGTCTTCGGACATGCAGAGCTTCATCATGGATGAAGTCAAAACCAAGTTCGAGGCCCCTGCATGGGCATCTGCGGCTGATGCATTGAGCAATGATGTTGCCTGCCTGACCGGCAGTGGCGCATGCCCGGCAGGTGATCCGGCCAGCATGACCCTTGTTGAGGTTTCAGATAGTGACCTTGCAAAAGCCAAGGAAATCCTGACCTCCACCGTTCTGCCCGAGTGGGCCGAGCGTGCTGGCAATGACTGGGTTGCACGCTGGAACGATAGCGTCGGCAAGACTGTCGGTGTTACCGTACCCCTCAACTGATTAACAGTGCTTGGCGGAGGCCCGAACAGTGACCGAAAACTTGATTGCGGCCATCCGCCGCGCCAATCGCATCATCGCGTTGTCCGTCGGATTTGTTCTGACGGGCAGCGTGATCCTGATCATCGCGGAAATTCTGCTACGTGAGGCCGGAATTTCTCTCGGCGGTGCCGAAGAAATTTCTGGCTACGTCATGGCCGGTGTTGCCAGTTGGGGGCTTTCATATGCGCTGACCGAGTTGGCGCATGTCAGAATTGACCTTATCCGGCTCCGTCTGCAGGAACGCGGGAAGGCATTCCTTGATTTGTTGGCAATTGTCACCCTTGCAGCGGTGGCAACGATTGTTGCCATCCAGTGCTGGCCGGTCCTTTCAAAAACCATTGAACGCGGATCGACCGCGAACACACCGCTTGAAACACCGCTTTGGATACCGCAGTTGGTCTGGTTTTCCGGTTGGCTTTGGTTTGCGCTGTGTTCCTGTGCGTTGGTGATCCTTACCCTGGTATTGCTGATGCGCCGTAACTTTGACACGGCAGACTCTTTGGTTGGTGCCCGGTCCGAGCTGGAGCTTGAGTCATGATTACAGCAGTTACGGTTTCGCTGTTGGGGCTTCTGGCCTTGTCCATTCCGGTGGGGATTGTGCTTTTCCTTCTCGGTATCGGTGTCGATCAGTTTTTCACGCCCTTTCCGCTGTTGCGCGGTTTGGGGCAGGTGGTCTGGTCTTCTTCAAATTCCTCGACCCTGATTGCCATCCCATTCTTTGTTTTGCTCGGTGAGGTGCTTGTGCGCGGTGGTATCGCCGCCAAGACCTATGAAGCCCTTGATAAGTGGTTCTCATGGCTGCCCGGTGGGTTGGTCCATGCCAATATCGGTACGGCGACAATGTTTTCGGCGACGTCGGGTTCGTCTGTTGCGACGGCTGCGACGGTTGCGACTGTGGCAATGCCGCAGGCCGACAAGTTGGGCTATGACCCGAAACTGTTTTCAGGTGCCATTGCGGCGGGTGGCACGCTTGGGATCATGATCCCGCCATCGATCAATTTGATTGTCTATGGGTTCCTGACCGAAACATCGATCCCGCGTTTGTTCCTTGCCGGACTGGTGCCAGGCCTGGTGATGGCTGTTGCCTTCATGCTTGTGACCGCAGCGATTTGCAAGGTGAAGCCAAGTCTTGGCGGACAAAGCCGTTCGTTTAGCTGGGCGGAGCGGTTTGGTGGCTTAAGGCATCTTGTGCCGATCTTCCTGCTGTTCTTTGTTGTGATCGGATCAATCTATGCCGGATGGGCGACACCAACAGAATCAGCGGCCGTCGGTGTTGCCATCGCCATGATCATTGCCGCCTTTAACAAAGGTGTGTCGAACGAGATGATCAAGATGTGCTTGCTCGGGACAGTTCGGATCACGGCGATGATCATGCTGGTGATCATCGGGGCCTATTTCCTGAACTTCACCCTGACCGCAGCGGGCATGGGGCGGGAGCTCAAGGAACTTTTGGTCGGACTTAATCTTAGTCCGATGGGGACGTTGCTTGTTGTTATTTTGCTCTACATCGTGCTGGGCTTCTTTATTGAAACCTTGTCGCTGATGGTGGCGACCATTCCGATCATTGTGCCGATCATGACAGCCATGGGCTTTGACAAGGTCTGGTTTGGTATCCTTTTGATCGTCTTGATCGAAATGGCTTTGATCACGCCGCCTGTCGGATTGAACCTGTATGTCGTGCAGGGTGCCCGAAAGTCAGGTCAACTGTCCGAGGTCATGCTGGGTGCTGTTCCCTATGTTCTTGTGATGTTGGCGATGATCGCCGGTCTGATCTTCTTGCCGGAAATCGCGCTTTTCCTGCCTGACTATCTCTGAGACGTATCAGGCCAGGAAGCCTCCATTTAAACAATTGGCGAATGGACCAGTGTCATCTGGTCCAAGCGCCCCCTCTTTGTCTGAGACCCAGTGTCCAACACATCATTCCAAAAAGATCGGAACCAGAAATGCAGATGAACTTTACCCTGGCAGGGACCGAAATCACCTTTGATATCGACCATTGCACTGTTGCCGGATGGACAGGCAGGGATGCTGCTGCGATCCAGCACCATATCGACGAGCTTGCCGCGATCGGCGTCAAACCGCCCTCAGCCGTGCCGCTCTATTACCGGACCGCCTCAGGGATGGTAACCCAGCAATCCTGTATCGACGTTGTTGGAAAGGGAACATCGGGCGAAGTCGAGCCGTTCCTGATTGCTTGTGACGGCGAACTTTACCTTGGCCTTGCGTCCGATCATACGGATCGCGAGCTTGAAGCCCACTCAGTCGCGCTGTCCAAACAGATTTGCGAGAAACCCGTTGCATCTGAAATCTGGCGCTTTGACGAGGTCAAAGACCATATCGAGCAGATCGAAATGTGGTCCTGGATTCAGGAACAGGATGGCGATGACTGGGTGCTTTATCAGGAAGGAACGATTGCTTCGGTCCGCCCGTTAAGTGATCTGATCGAAGGATCGCAACTGATGGGGAATGCTGCCAACGGCACTGCTGCTGTCATGCTTTGCGGTACACTTGGCGCAAAGGGCGGGGTTCGCCCGGCTCGCCGGTTCAAAATGGCGTTGCATGATCCAGTACTTGATCGCACGATCACGCACGCCTATGAAATTAGGGAGCTGCCGGAAATCGCATAAGCAATTTCATTGTCAGAACAACACCATAACAGGATGAGGCACCGCCATGGGCGTGATGGTTGACAAGGCCAGACAAGCAATCGACAAGGTCAATCAATTTGGCGAGCTTAAGGACAAGATCTTTACCGAGTTTGATTCTGAGCGGATTTTAAAGGCTGCTGCCGAGGCGGAGCAATATTGCGCGCAAAACCCCGGTGCCGCACTTGCCGGGATGCTGGTATCGGTCAAGGATTTGTATGACGAGGCGGGCATTGCCACCACGGCGGCATCCGAGCTTTTGAAGGGGTGTGCGCCAGCCGAGGCCGACAGCGAATGCGTGCGTCGCATCAAGGCTGCCGGGGCTATTCCGTTTGGCCGTACGACGCTGAGCGAATTTGCCTATTCCGGTGTCGGGCTTAATCCGCATTACGGTACGCCGGGCAATATCTTTGATGCAGATGGCATTCCGGGTGGCTCGACATCGGGCGGTGGTTTGACCGTGGCGCACGGGATTGTTGATCTGGCGCTTGGCACGGATACGGGCGGATCGATCCGCATTCCATCGGCGATCAACGGGCTTTACGGCATCAAGCCAAGCCGCCTTTCGGTGCCGGGGGCGGGCATTCATCCGTTGGCCAAGAGCTTTGATACGCCGGGGCCGTTGGCAGGCGATCTTGAAACCGCCATTCGTGCGTTTGAAGTCCTGACAGACATCACCGTGACACCGCCGGAAGACGCGGCAAAATCGCTTCGCATTGGCGTGCCGATGAATGCGTTTGTCGATGGGCTGGATGACCGGGTGAAGGCAGACTTTGCAATGATCTGCGCAAAGCTGAAAGACGCCGGGCATGAACTGATCGAGATCGATTTTGATTTCATCGCCAAGAACGCGATCCTCAATAAGATGCTGGTGTCGTTTGAAGCGCACCGGATCTATGCCAAGGATTTCGCAAAGCTTGAAACCGTTGGCGATCCGCGCGTTTTGTCGCGGATGAAGTTTGCCGATACGCTGTCAAGTGATGAGGTGATCGACGCCTATGCCAAGCGGACCGATATTGTATCGATGTTCGGGACGACGATGGCGGATGTTGACGTCATGATCGCGCCGACCTTGCCGCGCATGGCGCCCAAGATTGCCGAGGTCGAAGCCGACTTTGACAACCTGAATGCGCTGATGCTGCGCAATACCGGTTACCTGAACCTTGTCGATGCCTGTGCGATGTCGATGCCGGTTCAGATCAAAGGCGAGGTTGCACCAGCCGCCCTTATGATCGGGGCGCCGCACGGTCATGATCAGGCAATCCTGACCGCTGCCCGGTTGATTGATCCGTTGTTTGCCTCAAGAAGGTGACTGAACAAGAAAACGGCCCGGAAGTTCCGGGCCGTTTTTGTTTAGAGGTCGAGCGTCAGACGACCGCTACTTTGCATGCGGGAGACGCAAATGCACATCTGATCGTTTTGGGCTTTTTGGCTGTCGCTAAGATAGGCGTCGCGATGTGATAAATCGCCATCATGGGAAATCACAACCGACGTACAGATCCCGCAATTGCCCTTTTTGCAGTCGTAAAGCGGATCTATGCCCTCGTCTATCAGGACATCCAGAACTGATTTGCCAACCGGGACTTCGAAGGTCTGGCCACTTTGCGCCAGATGAACTTCGAAACTGGTGTCATCAAGCTGTGCGGCAGGCGTGGTGAAGCGTTCATAATGCACATTCTCCGACGCCCAGCGATTGCGGCGTGCGGTATCAAGAACGGCATCAATCAGGCCGCCCGGGCCGCAGACATAAACGTGTTTGCCGGCCTCTGCCGTGCCAAGGATGCTGGCAAGCGGCATGCTACGTTTTGCGTTGCCACCGTCGAAATAAAGCGCGCATCGCCCGTTGGCGGCATCAAGGACCTCGGTCATCAGGGCCATGTCGGTGTGGTTGCGGCAGGCATAGTGCAGGACAAAATCCTTGCCAGCCTGTTGGAGCGCGGTCGCCATCGCAAGGATTGGCGTGATGCCAATGCCTCCGGCAATCAGGATGGTTTTGGCCGCACTCTCTACAAGCGGGAAGTCGTTTTGCGGCAGGTCGATTTCAAGGGCATCGCCGGTTTTGACCTTTTGATGCATATGCATGGACCCGCCTTCGCCGCCTTCTTCGCGCAGCACGGCGATCCGGTACAGATCAGGCTCACCCGGATTGATGATCGAATAGGACCGTTTAACAGACTGGCCGGCTGTGTCGGTGACGGTGAGTTTGATATGCGCACCCGGTTCGGCGGGCGGCAGGCTTGTGCCGTTGGTGGCGACAAGATCAAAACCGCGTATGCGGTCGGTCAGGTCATGGACCTGTTGAACGGTAACTTCAGGCATGGCGATTTTCCTTCCCAGGCCCCCGGATTTGCTCCGGGTGTGTTTGTCTGTGGGCTTGACTGGATCCAGATTAGATCAATTGGATCCAATTTTGTCAAACCTGATGGGATCGGAAAATGCGAGGCAGGGTGGATTATGCGGTATCTTCGCGTTCGATGACGGTGAAGTTGTCGGGCATATCCTGTGTTGGACCAAGGATTTGGGTGTAGCGCAATGCCGCATTGGCATGTTCACGCATCAGGGCTTCGGCGCGCGCACCCTGGCCATTATCGATGGCATCGAAAATGATGTGATGTTGCATATGGCTGAAATTGAATCGGCGGAATTCGCCGGTCATGTCGTCGCGGTTAAAGGCGATGGAAGATACGGATGCAAATGGCAGGTGATCATTACGCGACAGGGCATCTTCGATGGCGATGTTGCGGCTGGCCTCGATGATGGTGTTGTGAAAACGCATGTTGAAATCGTGATAGATTTCCATGTCTTCATCGGTCAGAAATCCCTTGGAAAACAAGGCGTCACCCGTCGACAGGCATTCAATCAAATGGCTGCGGGCCGGAAGGGAGATACCGCGTTCACTGGCAAGGCGGGCGGCAAGTCCTTCGAGCACGCCGCGCACTTCGATGGCATCGGCTATTTCGGTCGGGGTGATGGCGCGCACCGTGTATCCGCGACGATCCCCTTTGCGCAGCAGGCCTTCCTGTTCGAGTGTCCGAAAGGCAATCCGGACCGGTGTGCGCGATACGCCAAGCCGTTCGGCAATCGGGATTTCCGCAACCCGTTCGCCCGGTGGAAGTTCCCCGTTGGCGATCATTTTCCGCAAGGTGATCAGGACGCGCTGGCCGTGTTTGCTCATGCCGGTTTCCGTTTTTGTGACTGCCGGGCGATCATAGTTCAGATCGAATTGTTTAAAAAGCATCTTGCCAAATTGGATCCAATTTGATTACGCTTAGAAGCATAACAAGAAATCTTGGTGGTAAAAATTCCACCTGCAAGCAACCTTGATTGGCCTTGCGCCAAGGGAGAGAAACATGTTCCTGCGTAACTTCTGGTACGTCGCAGGCTGGGATGGCGAAATTGGTCGCACCCCCGTCGCGCGCACGATCTGCAATGAAAATGTCGTTTTGTATCGCCGTGCTGACCGGTCACTGGTCGCACTTGAAGACAGCTGCCCGCATCGCCTTCTGCCGCTAAGCCAGGGTTATGTCGAAGGTGACCGTCTGGTGTGTGGCTATCACGGGCTGGAATTTGATGGTGATGGCGCATGCGTACATATGCCCAACCAGCAAAGCATTCACCCCGAGGCCTGTGTCCGCGCCTATCCGGTGGTCGAGAAAGACCGCTTTGTCTGGGTCTGGATCGGCGACAAGGAAAAGGCTGACGAGGCACTTGTGCCTGACATCCCGCATGCATCCGAAGAAGGCTGGGTCTTTGATGGCGGGACGTACGATGTGAAATGCGGGTACGAACTTCTGGTCGATAACCTGATGGATCTGAGCCACGAGACGTATGTGCATCCGTCCAGCATCGGTCAGCTTGAAATCACCGAAAGCCTGCCGCAGACACGATCCGATGACGAAAGTGTCACGGTTGAACGCTGGATGGAAAACATTGTCCCGCCGCCGTTCTGGGCCAATAACCTGAAATCCAAGGAAGTCTGTGACCGTTGGCAGATCTGTACCTTTACCCTGCCATCCAATGTCATGATTGATGTTGGTGTTGCACTGGCCGGGACCGGTGCGCAGCAAGGGGATCGGTCGAAAGGTGTGACCGGCATTGTGGTGAATTGCATGACGCCGGAAACAGAAACCACGTGTCGCTATTACTGGGGCATGGTGCGCAACTTTGACATCGATGATAACGGCCTGACCCAGAACATCAAAGATGCGCAGGCCAAGGTGTTCTATGAGGATCTTGAAGTTGTCGAAGGTCAGCAGGCCAACATGCTGCGTCATCCGGAACGCAAGCTTTTGAACTTCAATATTGATGCGGGCGGTGTGCGTGCACGGCGTCTGATTGATCGGGCACTTGCTGCTGCGGCGGAATAACCAACGCATAAAAAGACAAAACCGGATCCGAACCGGTCAAAGAACGCTACCAAAAGAGAGAGACGCTCAGTGCTGTGAAACACCGCGCCAAAACCGTGCCAAGCGGGCGGGGGTGCTAAGCGCATACTCAGGGAAAACGTCTGAGGTTGAAAATGTTTAAACGCCTGTTTGTATCGGCAGCAGTTGCTGCTGGCTGTTTGGCAAGCGCGCTTTCTGCGCAGGCCGAACCGGAATTTACCTTCGTTTTGGAACATGTGCTGGGGCCCAAGGCAACGGCACAGGCCAAATTCCTTGAGCCATGGGCCCAGCGGATCGAGGAACAATCTGACGGTCGCATCAAGATCGAGATTTATCCGGCGATGGCGCTGGGCGGCAAGCCAACCGAGCTTTACAGCCATATTCGCGATGGTGCGGTTGATCTGGGTTGGAGTGCACTTGGCTATACGCCGGGTGTCTATCCGCGCAGTGAAGTGTTCGAGTTGCCGTTTGTTCATACCGGCAGTGCGGCCATCACCAACATGGCCATTCAGGATATCTATGAAGAGCACCTGTCGCAGGACTTTGACGATATCAAGCCATTGCTGATCCATGTCCATACCGGGCAGGCGATCTTCACCACCGAGAAAAAGATCGAAAGCCTTGCTGATGTCGAAGGCATGAAACTGCGGGCACCGTCGCGCACCGGCGCCTGGATGCTCGAAAGCTGGGGCGCACAGCCGGTCAGTATGCCGGTGCCAGATTTGCCGCAGGCCTTGTCGCTTGGTGTCGTGGATGGTGCGTTGATCCCGCATGAGGTTGCCATTCCGTTCAAGATCCCGGATATGACCCAGTATGCCATCGAGGGGGATCAGGGTGTCCGTTTTGGCACGCTGGTCTTCATGTTTGCGATGAACAAGGATCGCTATGAAGCCCTGCCAGATGATCTGAAGAAGGTTATCGATGATAACTCTGGCCAGAATATCGCCCGTGAAATTGGCGAGGCTTGGGATGCGATTGAACCCCGCGGTGAAGAGATTTTCGCCAAATCAGGCGAGTTGGTGACGCTTTCAGCCGATGAAACCGCAAAGTTCGCCGCAAAGGCCGACGAAGTGATTGATCGCTGGATCGCGGAAATGAACGACAAGGGTGTCGATGGTGCCGCCATTGTTGCGGCTGCGCGTGCGGCGATTGCCAAACACAGCCAGTAAGTAGCTTTCAGCCCGCTGATCGGGTTGCTCCTTTCCCGGTCACAGGCATCGTGCGTCGCAAGGGTGTGGTGTTCTTGTGACGCACATATATAAAAAACGGCCCGGAATGTTCCGGGCCGTTTTGCGTTGGGGACGCGAAAAGTCGGTGCTTAGCCTTCAAGCAGGGAACGCAGCATCCAGGCGGTTTTTTCATGAACCTGAATGCGGGCGGTCAGAAGGTCTGCAGTGGCGTCGTCATCCGAGCTATCGCAAATCGGATAGAGCGAACGCGCGGTCTTGATCACGGTTTCATGGCCTTCGACCAGTTGCGCAATCATGTCCTTGGCGGCAGGCACGCCCTTTTCTTCCTTGATCGCTGTCAATTCGCCGTAGGCCGAGAAGCTGGCCGGGGCATAGGCGCCCAGCGAACGGATGCGTTCCGCAACTTCGTCAATCGCGGTCGCCAGTTCGGTGTACTGCTCTTCGAACATGGTGTGCAGGGTCTGGAACATCGGGCCGGTGACGTTCCAGTGGAAATTGTGCGTTTTTAGATATAGCGCATAGCTGTCGGCCAGAACGCGGCCAAGGCCGTCGGCGATAGCGGTACGGTTGGATTCATTGATGCCAATATCGATCTGCATATCTATCTCCTTTCGCCGCTTTCAAACCAAGCGGGCTAATGTGCTCTCTTTGTCTTGAAGAGAGTATGGGTGATAACTCTTAATTACACCAATTGATTGTTTAACTGTTTGCGATAGGGCAATTCTATTACAGAAAGTAGGGATATTTCAGTGAGCCTTCAGTGTGGCTAAAACCGGTCGTTGGTGTGTCGCGAAAATCCTAGTCAAAAAAAGAATATCAGATATTTTGGTGTGAGGTAGCATTTGCTGGACTCAATGAAATCAATGGGTTGAGTTTCATATGCCTTTATTGGAACACAATTCGCCCTGAAATGGCCCAATGTGACCTGTTTTCCCGCCTTGATTTCCGGGCATATTCACAACTGTCAGTCGAGGACGTGGTCAGCAGTCTCTGTCCCCCCTCACGATACTGGCCCAAATGGTTTCAGGTTGTTCCCCCACCTGAAATACCCCGGCTGACTTGGTCTCCCCAAGACCATGAATGACCCCGAATAGATTGGGGCGGGTTTTATCCCGCCCCACTTTTTTGTCCGGATGGCGGGGCAGCAAGATCACCCCATATCAGCGCCGCCGCAATTGCCCCAATTTGCCCCCAAATGGTCATCAGACACCGTATTTTGAGCCGCATTTCAAAGGCATATTCCTAACTGTCGGATGCGAAAACTTCGATGCCGTGCCCCTCCCTCACGGCGCATCGAGGCCCGGAACGGACGCCCTTATCCCCCAAGGCGTCATGCACCCCACGGGCAAGGCAGCGCATCTGACAGGTCTCCCCAAGACCATCTGTCCCCAAAGCCCGGGCGAGCTTACAGCTCCCCGGGCTTTTAATTTGTCCGGGATGTGCCGTTCGGTAACGATTTTCAGGCGCGCGATGCCGTTTGGCGGGCCGTGTCTTGCACTGGCGTGTGACCGGTGATTTTGATTGGTGTGAGCGAGAAGATCTTTGTCGGGTTTTCCCGACCCCGCACCGTGACATCACCGCGCGGCGTCCATGCCGGAATATCGTCGTGGTTGCCGCACGCACGTACAGTATCCTCTGTTGCAAGGATATAGGTGCCGAACTCCTTGTTCAGTGCCTCAAGCCGGGATGCGATATTGACGTTGTCACCATGCACCGTAAAGGTCAGGCGGCTTTCGGAGCCAACCGCACCCAGAACAATTTCACCGGAATTGATCCCGCAGCGGGTTTTCAACTGCCCGCCATGAGAATAAATGCGCCGATTGGCGAGTTCCTGAATGGCAAGGGCGGTGCGCACGGCGTTGAGTGCGTGATCGGTATCGGGGGTCACGGCATTAAAGGTGATCAGCATTGCATCACCTTCAAACTGGGTGATGACCCCGCCAAAATGCGAAATCACCGCGTTGGTTTCGGTGAAATATTCATTGAGCATGGTGGCCAGTTCTTTTGGCGCGAGCTTTTCGGCGATTGATGAAAAACCTTCGATGTCGGTAAACATTACCGTCGCGTTGACTGCTTCACCGTCGCCCGGCCGGATCTGTTGTTCGGCATGGGTGATGCGATCGGCAATTTCGGGTGACACAAAGCGCGACAGATCGCGGGCGGCAATTTCATCCGTGACAGCCCGGATAAACGATCTTTTGGCCCGCATCACGGCGACGGTCAGAACAGCGGTAACCAGCAAAATTGCGATAATCTTGTCAATTTCAGCCCCGATCAGGATCGAGTTTGAGGTCAGGTAGGTCACATAATCACGCGTGATCATGCTTTTGCCGCCCTCCGACCAGATGACATAGCCAGTCAGGATGATCCAGCCTGCCGCTGCTGTCCCGCCAGCTATCAGGATATAGCGCGGATCAAAGCGCAGGCTGCGCAACGCAATGAAGATGAAGACATAGAGCACGGTCGGTGCTTTGAGATAGAAGCTCGCCGGTTGCATGTACTGGATATGGAAGCTCCAGATCAGGACCATCAGAAGCCCGATATCGGCGATCACTGAAGCAGTCAGGAACCAGGTCGAGAGTTTGTTGCGATAGGTCAGGGCAAGGCGTTTGAGGGTAAACAGGTAATACAGCCCCAATGCCCATGGCACAGGATGGATGCCATCGGACATCACGGTTTTGGGGGAGATGGCATAGAGGCTTGCAAAGATCGTGACCAGCAACAGCTGAACCCAGCCGATCAGCTTTTCGCTTTCATATTGTTGTTTTTCGATCGCGCTCTGGACGCGCTCTGGCAAGTGACTGTTGGCATTCTTGCCAAACAGGAAGGCGCTCAGCGTGCTTTTCATGGAGCCGATGTCCCGATCATGCAGATGGGTGTCCCTATTGGACACATTGATTGACCATAGTGAAACCAAGGGCGGCACTTGCCAAGTCGAGATCGGGTGACGGCTGATCACAGCTGCGTGCGAGCTGGTGCAATGGGGAGGATGCGAGGAAGCCGATAAGGCAAAAAAAAGCCGGGCAACAAATGTGCCCGGCAAGTTTATCAGGGAGGCTTCACGTCTGGGAGTGATGAAATATAGCGTTCGAGGCTTCACGTCAAAATTCGCTTTTGTTCGGTTTTAAATAAATATATCATGGCTTTAGTGTTCGTTATCGTTCGCCTGAAATTGTATGCAATTGTCGCGAAACGGATGCAAATTAGTCCCCAGCTAGTCCCCGGAAACGGGGCAGGAGTGACCGGCCATGCGAAAGCGCCTTACCGACCGTTTCCTTGCGACCCTGAAACCACCGCCTAATGGGCGTCTGGAAGTCACCGACGATTCCGGGGCGGGGCTGGTATTCCGAATGTCGAGTGACGGGGCCTGTTCGTGGGCGGTGCGTTATTCCATTGCCGGGAAGCAAAAGCGCGTCACACTGGGCCGCTATGTGCAGGCAGACCCCAAAGTCGGCATGACCCTTGCCAGTGCCCGGAAAAAGGCGGCGGAAATCACCGCAAGCGCCAAAGAAGGCACCGACCTGCCCGATAAGGAAGCCCGCCAGCGGGCAGAGGCCGAACAAGCCGCCAAGCGCCCCCAGACAGTCGAGTCCCTCTTGCGTCGCTATGTCGATGCCTATTGCAAGCAAAACCAGCGCAAATGGCTGGAAACCGAACGCATGTTTGAAAATCATGTTTACCCGGTAATCGGGCGATTGCCGCTTTCGGATTTGCGCCGTGCCGATATTGTTGCCCTTCTGGACCATTTGCAGAATGACAAGGGCTTTACCGCGCAAGTGAACCGGGTGCGCAGCAATCTGATTGCCGCGTTCAACTGGGCGATTGAACGGGAATATCTTGATGCCAACCCGGCGGCGGCGGTGAAACGGCGCAAGATTGAAAAGCCGCGCAACCGGACCCTTTCGGACGCCGAACTGATTGCAATCTGGCAGGCGGCGGACAAATTGCCCT
Organism: Thalassospira profundimaris WP0211; assembly: GCF_000300275.1. Taxonomy (GTDB): domain Bacteria; phylum Pseudomonadota; class Alphaproteobacteria; order Rhodospirillales; family Thalassospiraceae; genus Thalassospira; species Thalassospira profundimaris. The sequence continues at coordinate 373,155 of NZ_AMRN01000002.1, forward strand.
ATCCGTCGGGGCCTTATCTGAAAACGCTTATTCTAACCGGGCAGCGCCGTGATGAAGTCCGGTGCATGACATGGGACGAAATCCGCCATGCAGCACGTGCAGGATGCCGGGACGGGGCGCAAGCGGCGGGCGGTATGGCATGGGTCATCCCCGGCGAACGCAATAAATCCAAGCGTGACCATATCGTGCCGGTTTCCGGCCTGTTTGAAAGCCTTCTGGCAGACTTGCCGCGCCTGTCCGATGCCGCCACCGCCCCGGTCTTTACGTCCAACGGGCAAAAGCCCTATGCGGGAACCCGGCGACTTAAGGAAATCATAGACCGCGAAAGCGGTGTGACCGGCTGGGTGTTTCACGATATCCGCCGGACGGTGCGGACAAATTTTGCCATTCTGGGAGTATCAAGAGAGGTAGCCGAACGGGTGTTGAACCATGCCACCCCGTCACTGGAAGGCACCTATAATACCCATGAATACTGGCCGGAAAAACGCGATGCCTTGCAGCGGTGGGCGGATCGCCTAGCGATGATGGTTCAGGGGTGCGCGGCTAATGTCGTTCCGTTGCATTTTGCTACCAGTGTTCAGTGAGGGCTTCAGATGACCAATAATACACAATCTGGCGGTGATTTTCTTTATGGCGAAACCAGTGCAGAAAGTTTTATCAAGCCGACAATGGATATATACGAGGCTTTGCGTTGGATTGCCTTCGGTCTACCGCCTCTAAAATCGGCGGCGTTGGAAGGTAGTTTTCTTTACGACGATGTTCTTGCCCGTCGGGAAGAAGATGAGGGCCACATTCCTGAGTGGGTGCCTTTCAATATGTTTCACAATGAAGAGGCAGAGCTGAAAAAGGCTCTGATAATGGGAGAGTTAAGAGCGCGTGGTTTAGAAGATGCAGGAAATACAGAAGATGCCGGTTGGGGGCCTTTAGAAAAAGACTTGATTGATATTGCCCAATCATATTGGGAGTTGTTCGAACGTTGGAACTATCAGCAACCATACAGCCGAGTAGATTTTGGTTTTTGCGGTTGGTATGGGCATGTCCAGTTCAAAACAGATGCTGTTATTGCACTGTTTCCGATCAGTAGCCGCGTTCATAGAGATTGTGTCGGTGCCGAGAACGATATCTATCAATACTGTGGAGTGTCTGAGGTGTCTGAGGTGTCGAAAACCGGTCGTCCTAAAAAGGATAAAACACCTGTCTATAAGCGGATAATTATCTTAGCAATGGCAGGAAAATTTGACACGTACCTCAACAAGCCAAGATGTGACAATGCGATTTATAGCGTTATTGCCGAAGATTTGAGTGAAGCAAAAATACCTCTCGGGCAAGACACTATCCGAAAAGATTATGGGGTCGATGACCTGATAAAAGCGGCAAGGGAAATGAGGGAAAAACAACTCAAATAATTAATCCCGAAATAATTAATTAATCCCTTTTCCCCAAGTTTTCGCAGCGAATTGAATCCGTCAAAGTCCTCTTGTTCACGCAATGATGCGTACAAACATGAGGTAACGAGATGACGTTGTTATATTCAATTCCAGATGCATGTCGGCTGCTATCTATCGGTCGTACGACAGCATATCTTCTAATTCAGTCTGGGAAGCTGGAGGCGGTCAAGATTGGCCGTCGCACCCTGATCAAACGCCAATCGGTGTATGCGCTTGCAGGCGTCTCTGAAAATCAGGAGGGCAGCTAATGACGATTCAAATTAAAAGCCCGGTATCGCTGGCGGGCGATATCCGGGCTACGGGTCTTCTAACTATCAGACAATCTCAGTTTAACGCAGCTTACCCGTTTGCACAATTCCTGTTTCCGCTGGCGGATATAGCCGGGGCAATGCTGGAGGGTGTGAAATGAAACATCCAAAGCAAACAATGCGTTTTCGCTTGCCCGGTGCAGGCTGGGCGCGTGTTGCCAATGGCCGGGTGGCGTGGGCACTTGCGGAATTGCTAAGGGCTGGAAAGCGCGGGGTTACGCCGATAGATAATCCTGGCCCCCGCTGGTCAGCATATATATTTACCCTTCGGACCGAATACGGTCTTGATATCGAGACGGTGAATGAGCCGCACGGTGGCCCTTATCCCGGCACACATGCGCGTTATGTCCTAAAATCCCGTATCGAGGTCGTAGAATGAATGTCTGGCGGTGGGGGCGTAATTGCCCCCGCCACCTTTCCGGTCATGCAGGAGGGTGGCAGAATGGGTAACAGTAGACGCAACAAGCTTTTGCCAAATGGGCGCAATCAGCAAAGCCGTTTTGTGAAGCTGGAGCATTTCGAAATGGACTGCCCTGCCTATCGCGAAATGTCCTTACTGGGCAAAGCGTCATTAATGGAGTTTCGTCGCCGATATGATGGTCGAAATAATGGCGAAATCAGTTTTTCTGTCCGGGAACTTGGCAGTCGTCTGGGATGTGCGGATAACACGGCAAACAAGGCGATTTGGGAATTGCAACGGCTTGGCTGGATCAAGGTAGCAGTCAAAGGCACATTCACGCGCAAAACCCGTCATGCGACAACATGGATTCTGACCAATCAGCCATTGGGGGATGAATTGCCAACCAAAGAATATGCCAGATGGAGACCGGAAAATTAAAACCCGGTATCAGATTTTAATACTGTCGGTCTCACCTGTTGAGACCGGCGGTATCATCTTCCCCGGCAAATAGGCCCTTACGGTCTTAATTTTTAATACCGAAACCACAAAAACCGCTGCTTTGACGGTATCAACTTTTGCGACACATATAGTTTACCATGTGGGGACGCGCCGAATTTTTAGAAACGGTATCGCGAGAAGACGGTTGGTCCGATTGTTGGAATTTTTAGAAGCGGTGAAATGGCGGGGGAAGATTTTTCCATAGTCACATGCGAACAAGAAGGCCTTGCGGATAATTTCGTGAAACCGAAAAAAGGGCGGCTATCCGGTTTGTGGGCGAGTTTTTCGTATCCGTAAAAAAAGGGGCAACAATCCGGGCCTCAAGATTTTTCTGACATCGTTACGCGAGAGGAAAATAGGTTTTCTGGCGGCTCAGAAATCGAACATTGCCCAGCCAGATGGAAATTCGGGTATTAGTTTGTTGTCATACAGCTTCTACGCGATATGCTGTTGAACAATGTTGAAAGATATTGCTGTGCGCTTCTGTCAGATGAATTTCCGGTAGCGGTAAAAAAGGGGATAAAATGAAAATCGCGAAACTGTTAAGCCTCTTTGTGTTGCTTTCTGCTGTGTCGGCATGTTCCTCCATTAACTACAATTACAGCGGCAAGACAGAACTGTTTTCCGAGCCTGCCATTAACGAAGTACAAGAGGCTTCTGTTGGGGACTACATGCTTAACCAAGGCAGGCGAGTAACGACGGAATTTCTTACGTTATCTCACCTGATCGACGGGGTTGCATACGATATTCCGCCGGGGTCTTATATTCGGATTGGTGACTACAAAGGTAATCCGTATTTCTCTACCACCAACACCAAAGGTCAGAGTGTTGTTTACCTTCCGGGCTTGATCGACCCTCCGATTGCCTTGCATACGAAGAAAGACAACGAAGTATGCGTTACCTCTGTATCTTACCAGTCAGCATCCTGCTATGGCGGTCAGATGAAAGTCGAAGAGCTAACCGCAAGGGATAATCAAAGTTTCCAACAAACGTTGATTTACAACGGCTCTGTTGGAGAAAAGATAAACATCTCTTATCGGGAGTTTCAAAACGATACCGCCAGAGGTGCATTTACCAATAACGTTGAATACGACATGGAGAAATCCAATGTCATTGGTTACAAAGGCGCTAGTATAGAGGTCCTAGACTACGATAATAAATCAATAAAATTCAAAGTGTTAAAGCATTTCCGAGACGACTTTTCATACGAGATAAAACCCAAAACAAAATGAGACTATCGGTTGCGAGAGCGTTAATCCATAGCCATTGGTAAGCAGCTAAAATAAGTCGAATACTAAATTTCCCGGCGAGCAGAGAGGTGACATGCAAAAGCTCATCTATCTAGTGATTGTTCTGCTGATTGATATCTCGCCTGCATTGGCGGAACCAGTTTCGCTAACTGATTATCTATCGACGATGGATAGGACAGCGGTGCAGTTTTCGGGTCGGATCAAGTACGATAGCCGAGAGCGGGAGTTTACGTTCTATGACAATAATCGCGATCCATTCGGAGTTACGGTCGATGCTGGAAGAGATAGCCGGGAGCGAATTGAGGCGGAGTGCGATAATCCTAGCTTCATAGTGTCCTACAATGAGCTGTGCACTATCTCAGGTCGTGGAACCGTCGAAATTAGAGGGTCGCGGGTTTACATCAGCATCGAGAAAGTTGATCAACTGAGTAAATAGCTTACGAGCAAAAGCTATTTGTTGCCTAACCTAGAGTGTCTGGTAGGTTTTATTCCCCAATTTTCCTTAGCCGTAAAAAAGGCGCAAGAATCCGGGCAGGAAGAATTTTCCGACATCGTATGTGAGGGCGTGGGACAATTGCCAGCGTGGCGTTAAGCGGCCTGTGTGATTGCCTCGGAAACCATGCCGAGTTTCTGCAAATTAGTCCCCAGATAGTCCCCAGAGGTGGAAACAAGGCAAAAAAAAGCCGGATACATAGAGTATCCGGCAAGTTTATCAGGGAGGCTTCACGTCTGGGAGACGTAGGACCCTTCGCAGGGCCCTGGGTAAGCCGGACAGGGCGTCCGGCTAAAGACCGACATAATCGGTCAGGGAGAAAACTCTGTACCGCGGTGCGGAGTGTTCCGCTGCGGTTCGAGGGAGAAGATAGCGTTTTTGACGATAATGACCACTGCCAAATTGCTTTTTCAGCCATGCATTTTCTGCATAAATATACGGGGACGTTTAGAATGATGTCAAGTATATGATATTTATACGGTTTTAAGAGTTCGTTCTGACGGTTTTCTGGCTAGATCACTGTTTGCGGGGATAATTCATTGTGCAGGGGCACAAAAAAAAGCCGGTAGCGGGGGAGCTACCGGCAAGATCAACAGGGAGGCTTACGTCTGGGAGACGTAGGGAATCTCTTGAAGATTCCAGGCCGGATATCGTTCCGGCGGACGGATCGTCCAAAGATCAGGAAGCCGGAGCAAGCTCGCTTTGTGCGGATGCTCACAACTTATGATATGAATATAAGTGATCCTTGGATGGACCAAAAATAGAATGACTACAAGTCAACCATGCGTCAGGTGCATGACAATAAAATGTCAGCAATTTTAAGACATTATGGCACGACTGATATTTGATGTGCCCCGGTATTGGCAAAACACCCCATAAACGCCAACAGCCCGGCAGGGCCGGGCTGTTGCAGAATCGGATAAAAGATGTCCGGAATTCTATTTCTCGGTCGTGGCAGTTGCACTGGCGGCTGCCGCGGCCTTTGCCTTGACCTTTGAAATTTCCTCGATCAGGAAGTCACGGAACACCGCGATACGTTTGGAGTGCCGCAGTTCTTCCGGATAGACGAAATAGGCATCGAAGCTTGGCCCTTCGAGTTCCGGCAAAATGCGGACCAGATTGCTGTTGGTTGGCAGCAAATAATCGGGCAGTGCCGAAATACCAAGACCGGATTCGGTGGCGCGGAAGATGCCATAGATATTGTTCAGCTTCAGGATCGGGCGCATGTCCGGTTTGAACTGCTGTGCGGTTGCCATCATCCAGTTGACGTTGGAAACTGGCGGACGGGCATCCGCGCCATAGATGATCAGGCGATGGTCCTTGAGCTCTTCTGGTGTTTTGGGCATGCCGTGTTGCTTGATATATTCCGGCGATGCAAACACATGATAGCGCAGTGTCATGAGTTGACGCTGAACCAGGTCGGCCTGACGGGGTGGCTGCATGCGGATGGCAACGTCTGCCTCACGCATGGCAAGATCGAGTTCCTCGTCATTGAGCACCAGCGACAGTTCGATTTCCGGATAGCGTTCAAGGAACTCGTTGATGCGCGGCGTTAGCCAGGTCGAACCGAAGGCAACGGTTGTCGTGACCTTGAGCGGACCGCTCGGCCGTTCCTTTGATTCGCGAATGCGGGCTTCTGCCATGGAAAGCTTGGCAAAAACATCATGTGCCGTGCGATACAGCAACTCGCCCTGTTCTGTCAGGATCAGGCCACGCGCATGGCGATGGAAAAGCGGGACTTTCACGCTTTCTTCGAGTGCGCTGATCTGTCGGCTGACGGCCGACTGGCTCAGATTAAGGTTTTCCCCTGCGTGGGTGAAGCTCCCGGCTTCGGCAACAGCGTGAAAAACACGCAGCTTGTCCCAGTCCATAGACCTGCTCCTAGATGTGCCAGCGCACGGTCGATGCGCAGGACCCCTGATAATTGTTCTCTTCTTTTATGGCCAATTTGGTTTCCACACTATTAAGTGCATCACAAGCTTTGACCAAGTGCATGATTATTCAATCAATATGAGGCCTGTGACATTTTCTGCAAGAAGACATTTTCCTGCAAAGTCCATGGCGGGGTGCGGTTTTCGACGCAATGTCAGTCAATTGGCCGGATCGCGGCCGTTTGAAACGATTAAAAAAGGGGACGCCAGATGCGTCCCCTTTGGTCTTTAGGCTCATTTACGCTAGAAGATCAGGCTTCTTGCTCTGCGATGAACTTTTCTGCCTCAAGGGCGGCCATGCAGCCCATGCCAGCCGCAGTTACCGCCTGACGATAGACCTTGTCGGTGACGTCGCCTGCGGCAAAGACGCCTTCGATATTGGTCACCGTGCTGCCCGGCTTGACGAGGATATAGTTCTCGTCATCCATGTTGACCTGGCCTTTGAACACAGCCGTTGCCGGATCATGGCCGATGGCAACAAAGAAACCGTCCGCCGGAATATCAAGCAGCGCATCGGTTTTGACATTGCGTACGCGCACACCTTCAACACCGTCCATCGGGCCATCGCCGCCGAGAATGTCTTCAACCACACTGTCCCAGACGACCTCGATCTTTTCATGCTTGAGCAAACGGTCCTGAAGCATTTTTTCCGCACGCAGTTCATCGCGACGATGGATCAGGGTGACCTTGGAGCAGATACCGGCAAGATAAAGGGCTTCTTCAACCGCGGTGTTACCGCCACCGACAACCGTGACCGGCTTGTTGCGATAGAAGAAACCATCACAGGTCGCGCAGGCCGAAACGCCACGGCCGTTGAATTTTTCTTCGCCCGGGAGGCCAAGCCAGCGTGCCTGCGCGCCGGTCGAGATGATGACCGTATCTGCGATATAGGTATCGCCGGAGTCGCCCTTGCAGACGAACGGACGTTTGGAGAAATCGACTTCGGTGATCAGGTCATGCACCATTTTGGTGCCGACATGCTCGGCCTGTGCCTTCATCTGGTCCATCAGCCAAGGACCCTGAATGACATCCGCGAAGCCCGGATAGTTTTCGACATCAGTTGTGATCGTCAACTGGCCACCCGGCTGAAGACCCATCACCATCATAGGTTCAAGGTTCGCGCGCGCGGCATAGATCGCTGCGGTGTACCCGGCAGGGCCGGAGCCAATGATGAGGACTTTGGTCTGATGTTCCTGGGCCATGTTCTTTGTATACGTCCGAGATGAGTAAAAACAGAGATCGAACATATGGGCAGTCCGGGCAAGACGCAACCGCTTCACGCAAAGTTTGAGCAGCTTGTTTCGCGTTTTTTGAATGATGAAATTTTACGTTTGAAACAGGTAGTTTCATTGTGACATCGAAGCGTATCGGAATGGTCGTGCAGGATGGCGGAAATTTGCGCCAAAAAGCAGATTTTTCAGCGTTTTCAGTTACGGCATCCAAGCACAAGATTGCATTCTGATGCGGATTATATTATTGCCAGCAACTTGCCTCGCTGTAATATTGTTTCAATCGGGGTAAGTTTCGCGCACAGAATCGAGGAATAAATGCAACGGGTCAAACTCGACAAGATCGACCGCAGAATTTTGCGCGATCTGCAGGAAGATGGCCGCATGACCAATGTGGAACTTGCACGCCGTGCAGGTATTTCAGCGCCCCCCTGTTTGCGTCGTGTGCGCGCACTCGAGGAAACCGGTTTCATTCAGGGCTATCATGCCGATGTGGATGCGCAGGCGCTGGGCTACAACGTGACTGTGTTTGCAATGGTCGGGCTTGCCAGCCAGGCAGAACATGATCTGCGTGCGTTTGAAGCCCGTGCGGCCGCCTGGCCAGAAGTCCGCGAATGCCACATGGTGGCGGGTGAAATGGACTTTCTTCTGAAAATCGTCTCGCACAGCTGGGATGAATATCAGAAATTCCTGACCACCGAACTGACAGTTGCCGAGAACGTCAATCACGTTAAATCGGCACTTTCGATTCGCACCGCGAAAAACATGCCCGGTGTGCCGATCGATATTGAGGTCGAAGACTGATTAGTCAGTTTTTACGACATCTGACATCCCTGACGAACCCCGCAGAAACCGGCGCCCAGAAGCGCCGGTTTATTTGTTTTGCGCCATTTTACCGCGCGGGAAATCTAATCAATCCTAATCGACCTATACATATTGCTATGTGCCATTGCGCCTGATCAAAGACGCCATTTATTTGGCAGTTAACATGATCCGTATCAGATGGTTTGCGTAAATAATCCCAGATAGACGGCCATTTTCTCCGATTTCAAAGAACATTTTCTTTAGGGCGCAGAAACATCTCGCCAAAGTGTCCTTGTTGCTTGCCGGTATAGTGCATACATAAAGAGTGCCTATCCATTCGAGATCAGTTTTATATTTTGGGATAGTAATTGGAATTATTTCAAAAACATACGGACGTGACGCCAAGATTGTCTTCGGAAGAAGATGGCTGGCGCGGGATTGTGCCAACCGGGCTGTTTGCCTTTGCGGGTGTGGTGCTGCTTGTAATTCTGTCCTATCGCCCTTCTGAATCGCTTCAGGGGGTTGGGATGGTGTTCCCGTTTGACATGACCGAGGCAGAGATCCTTGAACGGGTGGGTGCTTCTGGCGGTCGCGTTACGAGGTTTGGCGGTTTTGGGCATATGGCTGTTGTCGTGCATGACGATGGTGTGGTGCCAGAAGCCGACGATTTCGGTGCTTTGTTTACCCTTTCTCCCTTGATTGCGTCGGTCTGTTTTGATGCTGACGCCTCCAAAAACGCCTTTTGATAATCGGGTTTGAACCTATGGAAAAGTTAGTCGAAATTCGCGCGAATGCGATCAAGGCCTTGTTCGTCATTCTGGCAATCCATATTCCGCTAAGTGCGGTCGCCGGATTTTTCGCCAGCAGTGACGCGGTTTCGCCATTGATCGCCAGTGCGCTTTTTGCGGCTGTCGCCTTCGTCGTTTGCCGTGCTGCCGGACCGCAGGCCCAGATTTCGCGCTTTATAGTTTCTTCTGCAATGATTTTGCAGGTCGCGGTGCTCGTCTATGCCTTCCGCGGACATGAATGGCAGATCGACATTCATATGTATTTCTTTGCAGCACTCGCCGTGCTTGGCGCGCTGGTGTGCTGGAAAACGATTGTTGTTGCGACCGGCGTGATTGCCCTGCACCACCTGATCCTGAACTTTGTTGTACCCTATTGGGTCTTTCCGGAAGGTGCCGATTTCTTCCGTGTGGTTTTGCATGCGGTGGTGGTGATTGTTGAGGCCGGGGTTCTGGTCTGGTCGTGCAAAAGCCTTTATTCGACGTTGGCGCATGCTGATATCGCGCGGAGCGAAGCCGAAGAGGCCGCCAAATCTGCACAGGATTTGCTGGCCCAGAACGAACAGCTTCGTAAACAGCGCAACATTGAACGCGATAACTTCAAGCGCGAACTGGCAGATCAGATCACCAAGATGATTGGGAAATCTGCCGGTGCCGTGGATGCGGAATCGGTTCAATTGCAGAAGCGTGCGCAGCGCCTTAATGATCGCGCACGCACGGGCCGCGAAGCATCGCTCGGTGCGGTTCATGCGTCCGAGGAAACCTCGCAGAATGTTCAGTCGGCGGCCTCTGCGGTGGAAGAAATCAACGCATCCGCCGACGAGATTTCGCGTCAGATCGTGCGCGCCCGTGAAATCACCGACAATGCGGTTGCGCGTTCCTCAACCGCAAGCGAGCGGATCGAATGGTTGTCCAAGGCGGCCGAGAAAATTGGTGAAGTCGTCAACCTGATTACCGATATTGCGTCCCAGACCAATCTGCTGGCACTCAATGCCACGATTGAGGCGGCGCGTGCCGGTGAAGCGGGCAAAGGCTTTGCGGTTGTGGCCAACGAGGTCAAGAACCTTGCCAACCAGACAGCACGTGCGACCGATGAGATTGCCCAGCAGATTTCTGAAATTCAGGCGGCGACGGGGGATTCCGTTTCGGCCGTAAACGGGGTTTCGGAAACCATTGGCGATTTGGTTGAAGTCACAACCACGATTTCAGCAACGATGGAACAACAGCAGGGCGCAACGCGTGAGATTGCGCAAAGCCTGAATGTCACGGTTGACGCTACCCGCGATCTTTCGGACCTGATCCATCAGCTTTCTGAAATTTCCGATCAAACGGGGGAAACCGCAACAGAGCTTTTGGGCAGTGCGGATCACCTTGGTTCGGAAGCATCCGATCTGAACCAAAATGTTGAAGAGGTTCTCGATCAGTTGGCGAAATCGGGATAAATCGCAATACGCGTCCCAACCTGCGAAAAAGCCGGGCATTTGCCCGGCTTTTTCTTTGTCTGTGTCTCGGATGAAATTCTGAAATGAAAAAGGCCCGGGGAATGCCCGGGCCCTGATACGCATCAGTTGTTTCCCGGTCAGGAAAAATCGACCTTGAGAATTTCATAGCTTTTGGTGCCGCCGGGCACGGTGACTTCGACAGAGTCACCGACCGACTTGCCAATCAGCGCACGGCCGATTGGTGACGTGGTCGAAATGCGACCAGCGTTGATGTCGGCTTCGATCGGGCCAACCACCTGATAGGTGGTTTCCTCGTCGGTGTCTTCGTCAACGAGCTGAACCTTGGCGCCGAATTTCACGACATCACCCGCAAGGGATTTGATGTCGATAACTTCGGAGCGGCTGAGCACGTCTTCGAGCTCGGCAATACGACCTTCGCAGAAACTTTGGCGTTCGCGGGCGGCATGGTATTCGGCATTTTCCGAAAGATCGCCATGCTCGCGGGCATCCGCGATGGCCTTGATGATTTCAAGGCGTTCGACGGACTTGCGATGCTTCAGTTCTTCTTCGAGACGCTGATGCCCCTGGGGGGTCATTGGTACTTTTTCCATCGCGCTCACAGCCTATTCTTATTAGCGGTCGATACTACAAAATCAACCGCCCGGCATCCCGCCGGGCGGTCTGAATTCTTGCCTTTGGTTCAGATTAAGAACCTTAGTACTTGTCCCCAAGATATTCCTGAACGGGACGGACTTCAAGTGCGCCGCGTTTCAGGTTGTCGATGGCGCGCAGGGTAGCGCGGGCACCGGCGACAGTGGTGTAGTACGGGATGTCATCGGTAAGCGCAGTACGGCGGATCGAGAAACTGTCGACCACGGCCTGCTTGCTTTCGGTGGTGTTGAACACCAGCTTGATATCGCCGTTCTTCATCATGTCCACGATATGGGGACGTCCTTCCTGTACCTTATTGACCGGGGTGACGTCTAGCCCTTCTTTTTCAAGAGCTTCTGCTGTGCCATGGGTCGCAACGATGCCAAAGCCAAGCGCAATGGCGTCGCGCGCTAGTTGAACAGCAGCAGGTTTGTCATAGTTTTTGACCGAGATGAAGATCTTGCCCTCAAGCGGAAGCGTATGGCCTGCGGCCATTTGTGCCTTGGCAAAGGCGCGACCGAAATCGGTGTCCAGACCCATGACTTCACCGGTTGAACGCATTTCCGGGCCAAGCAAGGTATCAACGCCCGGGAAGCGGTTGAACGGAAGGACCGCTTCCTTGACCGCGATATGCTTGAACGGACCATGATCAATTTCAAAGTCGCCGAGCTTTTCGCCTGCCATGATGCGCGCGCCGATCTTGGCAATCGGGTTGCCGGTTGCCTTGGCAACGAACGGCACCGTACGCGAGGCACGCGGGTTCACTTCGATCAGATAGATGATGTCATCCTTGATCGCGAACTGAACGTTCATCAGGCCAATAACGTCAAGCGCCTTGGCAAGCTGAACAGTCTGTTCCTTAAGGCGTGCGATCATCGCTTCATCAAGCGAGTAGGGCGGCAGGGAGCAAGCCGAATCCCCGGAATGGATACCGGCTTCTTCGATGTGCTGCATGATGCCCGCGACAAAGACGTTTTCGCCGTCCGACACTGCGTCAGCATCGATCTCGATCGCGTCTTGCAGGAAGCTGTCGATCAGAACCGGGCTTTTGCCGGAAACCTGAACCGCTTCGTGCATATAGCGCAGAAGGTCTTCGGTGGTGTGAACGATTTCCATCGCGCGGCCACCCAGAACGTAGCTTGGGCGGATGACGATCGGGTAGCCGATGCCTTCGGCGATTTTGACGGCCTCGTCAACCGAACGGGCAATGCCGTTTGCCGGTTGACGCAGGCCAAGCTTGTTGATCAGGGCCTGGAACCGGTCGCGGTCTTCGGCAAGATCAATGCTGTCCGGGCTGGTGCCGAGGATCGGAACGCCTGCCTTTTCAAGGGCCGCGGAAAGTTTCAGCGGGGTCTGGCCGCCATACTGAACAATAACGCCAAGCAGTTCGCCGTTGCTTTGTTCAAGCTGGCAAAGCTCGATCACGTCTTCGGCGGTCAGCGGTTCGAAATACAGGCGATCCGAGGTGTCATAGTCGGTTGAAACCGTTTCCGGGTTGCAGTTGACCATGATCGCTTCGATGCCGGCTTCGCGCAGCGCATAGGCTGCGTGCACACAGCAGTAATCGAACTCGATGCCCTGACCGATACGGTTCGGGCCACCACCAAGAATGATGACTTTCTTGCGATCCGTGACTTCGGCCTCGTTTTCCGGCTCAACGAAACCATCGCCTTCATACATGGAATACATGTACGAGGTGCGAGACGGGAATTCGGCCGCACAGGTATCAATGCGCTTGTAAACCGGGCGCAGGCCAAGGGCGTGACGATCCGCACGAACAGCGTCTTCGTCCTTGCCTGCCAGTTCGGCAAGACGTGCGTCCGAGAAGCCGAGCTTTTTCAGACGCAGCAATTCCTGCTTGTCGGTCGGAATGCCGTTTGCGCGAACTTTTTCTTCCTCGGCGACCAGCATTTCAATCTGCTTGAGGTACCAGGGGTCAAATTTGGTCGCACCCTGAATTTCCTTAAGCGTCAGGCCATGACGGAAAGCTTGGGCCGCATAGAGGATACGGAACGGGATCGGCTGGGTCAGCTTGGCACGGATGGCGGCCTTGTCCGGCGCGCCTTCGATTTTGACTTCGTTCAGGCCGGTAAGTCCGGTCTCCATCGACCGCAGACCTTTCTGCAGGCTTTCGGCAAAGCAGCCACCGATGGACATGGCTTCGCCGACCGACTTCATCGCGGTCCCCAAAAGCGGCTTGGCGCCCGGGAATTTTTCAAAGGTGAAGCGCGGGATCTTGGTGACGACATAGTCAATGGTCGGCTCGAACGAGGCCGGGGTGACACCGGTGATGTCGTTATCAAGCTCATCGAGGGTATATCCAACCGCAAGCTTGGCAGCGATCTTGGCAATCGGGAAACCGGTTGCCTTCGATGCCAGGGCGGAAGAACGCGACACGCGCGGGTTCATTTCAATCACGATCAGGCGACCGTCATCCGGGTTGACCGCGAACTGAACGTTCGAGCCGCCGGTATCAACACCAATCTCGCGCAGGACCGCCAGCGAGGCGTCGCGCATGATCTGGTATTCTTTATCGGTCAGGGTCAGCGCCGGGGCGACAGTGATTGAGTCGCCGGTATGGATGCCCATCGGATCGACGTTTTCGATCGAGCAGATGATGATGCAGTTATCCGCATTGTCGCGGACGACTTCCATTTCATACTCTTTCCAGCCGAGAATGGATTCTTCGATAAGCACTTCGTGGGTCGGCGAGATCGCCAGACCATTGCGCACGATCTGTTCGAACTCTTCACGGTTATAGGCAATGCCGCCACCTTCGCCGCCAAGGGTGAAGCTTGGACGGATAATCGCCGGAAGGCCGGTGACTTCAAGTGCCTTGACCGCATCTTCAAAGGTGCGAACCATGGCTGAGCGCGCGCTTTCAAGACCGATCTTGTCCATGGCTTCGCGGAACAGCTGGCGGTCTTCGGCCTTCTCGATGACGTGCTTTTTCGCACCGATCATCTCGACACCGTATTTTTCAAGCGTGCCGTCGTTAAACAGCGCAAGTGCGGTGTTCAGCGCCGTCTGACCACCCATGGTCGGCAGGATCGCGTCCGGGCGTTCCTTTTCGATGATCTTGGCAACCATGGCCGGTTTGATCGGCTCGATATAGGTCGCATCGGCCAGGTTCGGGTCGGTCATGATGGTCGCCGGGTTCGAGTTGACCAGAATGACGCGGTAGCCTTCTTCCTTAAGGGCCTTACAGGCCTGGGCACCGGAATAGTCAAACTCGCAAGCCTGGCCAATAACAATCGGGCCGGCACCGATGATGAGGATTGATTTGATATCTGTACGTTTCGGCATGTCGTTTTCCGCTTTTCGCAAGGGCAGGCGCTATGGCTGCACCGCCTCGTTTAAGTCCGTTAATCGCGTAATCTCGGGCGTGTCCTGATCCGGGGATCAGCCTTTGGCGTCCTCGATCAGACCAACGAAACGTTTGAACAGGTAGTGGCTGTCATGCGGCCCCGGCGATGCTTCGGGGTGGTACTGAACAGCGAAGACCGGCTTGTCTTTCAGGCGCAGACCAGCAAGGGAACCATCAAACAGCGAGAAGTGCGTTGCTTCGACGTTTGCGGGCAGGCTGTCCTTGTCGACGACAAAGCCATGGTTTTGGGATGTGATTTCAACAACACCCGTGGTCGTGTCCTTGACCGGGTGGTTGGCACCACGATGGCCGACATCCATTTTCATGGTTTTCGCACCAAGCGCGAGCGCCATCATCTGATGACCCAGGCAAATCCCGAATACCGGCTTGCCGCTTTCGATCAGGGTCTTGATGGTCGGAACCGCATATTCACCCGTGGCGGCCGGATCGCCCGGGCCGTTGGACAGGAAAATCCCATCCGGGTTCATCGCAAGGATTTCATCGGCCGAGGTGGTGGCCGGAACAACCGAGACCTTGCAATCAAGACTTGCCAGGTTGCGCAGGATGTTGCGCTTTACACCGTAATCGATGGCAACGACATGGTGCTTGGCATTGCCAACCTTGCCGTATCCGCCTTCGCGGGTCCAAAGCGCTTCGTCCCAGTCGTAACCGGTGGTGCAGCTGTTGTCCTTGGCAAGGTCCATGCCTTCAAGGCCCGGCCAGTCATTGGCCTTGGCGATCAGGGCTTCGATATCAAAACTGCCATCTTCGCTGTGGCAGATCACACCGTTTGGCGCGCCTTCGGTCCGGATGCGTTTGGTCAGGCGGCGGGTATCCACACCGGCGATCCCGATCCGGCCATGTGCAGCCAGCCAGTCGTTGAAATGTTTCTGGGCGCGGTAGTTTGACGGCTCGGTAATGTCCTGGCGCAGGATGCAGCCAAGGGCGACCGGTGTGGCGTTTTCAATATCTTCGTCGTTGGTGCCGACATTGCCGATATGGGGGAAGGTAAAGGTGATCATCTGACCGGCATAGGAAGGGTCGGTCATGATTTCCTGATAGCCCGTGATCGACGTGTTGAAGCAGACTTCACCAACGACCTCTCCTCGGGCCCCGACGCCGCGTCCCCAAAAAACTGAACCATCTGCGAGAACCAGAACGGCAGAAGCACCAGGGGGCGGGGTGTGCGTGGGCGCTGACATTGGCAAATGTCCTTTCGATCTTTCCACGGTGAAACACGGATTCTTTTTATATATAATAATTCTGCGCAGGCCGACAAAAACGGCTGCTGTTAACCTGCATACCGGCCATGCAGACGTGCCAAGTGGTTTCCAGCAAGGTATGCCGACAGCGCAAAAGCGTCAGCAAGGGGTTGCGGAAAGCGGGGCAAAGCGTGATCCCGGCAGGCAAATTGGCGGATGTCTACGGGAGTCGCCATGGCATGTCAAGGACGCATCTAAACTTTTATTTTTACAATAAAATCAATAACTTACGCGTTAACGTTTTCTTTGCGTCAAATGCCGTTTTGCGGTATGTTCGCTCCTTTCTTCCACAGAATCAGAGATGAGCCATGCTGCGATCGCAGCTTAACGACGCTTTGAAAAAGGCCGTCCTTGCCAAGGATGCCTGCTCCGTAACCACCGTGCGCCTTATTCTGGCGGCACTGAAGGAACGCGATATCGCCGCACGGAGCGACGGCAACACCGATGGCATTTCAGATGATGAAATCATCAATCTGCTTCAGGCGATGGTAAAACAGCGCCGCGAAAGCATTGAAATGTACACCAAAGGCAATCGCCCGGAACTGGCCGAACAGGAAGCCTCCGAGATCGAGGTCATCGAAAAGTTCCTGCCGGCCCAGCTGTCCGATGAAGAAATCGAAGACGCCGTGCGTGGCACTGTTTCGGAAATTGGTGCGACCTGCCTTAAGGATATGGGCCGCACCATGGCAGCTCTGCGTGAAAAATACAGCGGCACGATGGATTTCGGCAAAGCCGGTGGTGTCGCCAAAAAACTGTTGGGTTAATCGCAACAGGACTATGTCATTTGAAAGCCGGGCGTGTAAAATCGTCCGGCTTTCGTCGTCCCGGGATCGGACAATAATCACATCAATCAGGTCAACCGGGGCAGGGACAATCAACAGAGTTGCAGCACACTGCTGTGACATTACGGGAACGGGGCACACATGAGCTTTCCCCAGTCGTTTCTAGACGACCTGCGGGCGCGGGTGGGACTGGCGGATGTCGTCGGTACATCGGTGAAGCTGATCAAACGCGGCCGGGAATATTCCGGGCTGTGCCCGTTCCATTCTGAAAAATCCCCGTCCTTTACGGTCAATGAGCAAAAGGGTTTCTATCATTGCTTTGGTTGTGGCGCGCATGGCGATGTCATCAGCTTTGTGATGAATACCCGTGGCCTGACTTTTATCGAGGCGGTTGAGGTGCTGGCCAATCAGGTCGGCATGGAAGTCCCCAAACAGTCCCGCGAAGCCCAGGAACGCGAACAGAAGGCCAAAACCCTTTACGAGGTCATGGAGGCAGCCTGTGCGTTTTTCGAACGCATGTTGCGCATGCCCGAAGGCAAGGAAGGGCTTGATTACTTCCATCAGCGCGGGCTCGATGACAAAACGATATCCGACTTCCGGCTGGGCTATGCCCCGGACAGCCGGGGGGCGCTGAAGGCAGCGCTCAAGCGCGAAGACATCGATGAAAAACTGATGATCGAGGCCGGGCTTCTGATCGAGCCCGAAGATGGCAACCGGCAAAGCTACGACCGCTTCCGGGGCCGGGTCATGTTCCCGATCCTGGATCGGCGTGGACGGGTGGTGGCCTTTGGCGGGCGCGTCATGGGTGATGGCAAGCCGAAATACCTCAACAGCCCGGATACACCGCTGTTTCACAAGGGGCGGTTGTTATATGGTTTGCCGCAGGCCCGAGAAGCATCGCAACAGGATGCGCCGATCATTGTTACCGAAGGCTATATGGATGTGATTGCCCTGCACCGTGCGGGCTTTCGCGGGGCGGTGGCGCCACTTGGCACTGCGGTGACCGAAGAACAGATTGGCGAGCTTTGGAAAATGACCAACGAGCCGATCCTGTGTCTGGATGGCGATGTTGCCGGCAAGCGCGCAGCGGTGCGTGCCGCCGAACGCGCACTGCCGATTTTGCGCCCGGGCAAGTCATTGCTGTTTTCGATCCTGCCCGAGGGCGAAGACCCGGACAGCCTGATGGCGGCCCCGGATGGCTTTAACAGTTTCCGCAAGATCATCGAGCATGCCGTGCCGTTGGCCGAGCTTGTCTGGCGCATGGATGCGGGCACGCACAAGATTGATACCCCGGAACGTCGTGCAGCCCTTGAGGCGACGATAAATCAACGCATTTCCGTGATTGCCGATGAAGCAGTGCGGTCGCAATACAATTCGTTTTTCCGCGATCGTATCTGGAAGCTGTTCAAGGGAGATCGGGGCGGAAAGCCCGCAAACCGGTCGGGAAATTCGGGCAATTTCCAAAATAAAAAATCCGGATGGGGTGGCAAACGGGGAAAAAATGACCATTTCTGGGGTCCGGCCGGTAAAGCGGTTCCGGGCATGTCGCGACCGCCCATGCAAAAGAAGCGTGACCTGCAAGACTCCATTCTTTTGCTGACATTGATCAACCATCCTGCCTTGCATGATGAGATTGGTGAACAGCTGGGAATCTATAGTTGTGCAGACTCCGCGCTTGACAATCTTCGTCGGGCCGTCTTAAAGCTGCTTGACGATGATCCTGGACTTGATTGCGAAACGATCAAGGCCCAATTGGAGCGCGACGGGCTGTCAGAGACAGTTTTGCGGGTGGTGAGTGCCGATGTTATTGCGCACGCCGCTTTCGCCAAGCCCGAAACGCCGCTCGAACGGGCCCTGACGGGTTGGAAACAGGTTTTTTCCATGGCTGTAAGCTCCCTGGAGGACGAAGAGGCAAAATACGCCGTCCGACAGTTGGCAGCAGATACCAGCGAGGAGGAATGGGAAAGATTTTCTCACAGACGAGAGGATCTGGCCCGACGCCGGGAGAAAGTGTTTAAGCTCGACGACTGATCATTGATCACGTGTGTGGTCTGGATCAGCGATCGGGCTATTTGTGATTTGCGCTGAAAGACACGGCGCTTGGGACAACAACGGTACGAACGTACCCAGCGGGAAACGGGGAATAGATGTCGTCTAAGACTTCGAACGCTGAAGAGAAAAAGAACTCTTCTGAAAACGCAGACGGACCTCTTCTCGATACATATAAGTCGGCCATAAAAAAGCTCATTGCCAAGGGCAAGGAGAAGGGCCACATCTCGGTCGATGAGTTGAACGCGGCCCTGCCATCCGAGCATTTCTCCTCGGAGCAGATCGAAGACGTGATGAGCAATCTCAACGAGATGGGCATCAATGTCATCGATGGCGATGAAGCCGACGACAATGACGACAACGACGATTCCGATGCTGATCCGCGTGGCAACATCTCCGAAGATGATGTTGGCCGGACCGATGATCCGGTGCGCATGTATCTGCGCGAAATGGGCAGTGTTGAACTGCTGTCGCGCGAAGGCGAAATCGCCATTGCCAAACGTATCGAAGCCGGTCGCGACATGATGATTGGCGGGATTTGCGAAAGCCCGCTGACCATTCGTGCGATTGTGAACTGGCATGACCAGCTTCAGGCTGGCGAACTTTTGCTGCGTGACGTCATTGACCTTGAAACCACCTATGGCGGTGGCCCGGAAGCGGAAATTGCCGCGGCCGAAGGTGAAGACGAAGAAGATACCGACGTCGATGCAGAGGCAGATGTCGAAAGCTTCGAGTCGGCCAATGACGACGATGACGAAGAAGCCGAGACCGAAACCCCGGCCGGCCTCACCGATGAGGCCGAAGAAGACGAGGACGAAGAGGACGACGAGTCTGAAAAGTCCGAGGATGAAGAGGGTGAGGCCGGCGCTGACGGCGACGATGATGACGACGATGACGAGAACGAACAGGTCAACGTTTCGCTTTCCAAAATGGAAGAGGAACTGACCGAGCAGGTTCTCGAGAAGTTCGAACTCATCGCCAAGACCTATGAGAAATTGCACAAGGCGCAGGAACAGCGTCTGGTGGCAATGAACAAGGGCGAGGCCGTTCCGGCCGCGACCGAAAAGCGCTATAACAAGCTCAAGAACGAGATGGTTGACCTGATGGAAGATGTTCACCTGAACAACTTCCGCATTGAGGAACTTCTCGATCACCTGACTGGTTTGAACAACCGTTTGCTCGGCCTTGAAGGCAAGCTTCTGCGCTTTGCCGACCGTTGCAAGATCAAACGCCCCGATTTCATCAAACAGTATCAGGGCCATGAACTTGACCCGAACTGGATGGAACGCGTTGGCGGCTTGCCGGGCAAAGGCTGGAAAACCTTTGTTGAACGCTATTCCGAAGAAATCGCAAGTCTGCGCGAAGGCATCGGCGGTGTTTCGGCCGAGGTCGGTTTGCCGGTTGGCGAATTCCGCCGCGTTTACGGCGTGGTCAACAAGGGCGAACGCGAAGCCGGTCGTGCGAAAAAGGAAATGATCGAGGCCAACCTGCGTCTCGTGATCTCGATCGCCAAGAAATACACCAACCGCGGACTTCAGTTCCTTGACCTGATTCAGGAAGGCAACATTGGCCTGATGAAGGCGGTGGATAAATTCGAATACCGCCGCGGGTACAAGTTCTCGACCTATGCGACCTGGTGGATCCGTCAGGCGATCACGCGTTCGATCGCCGATCAGGCGCGCACCATCCGTATTCCGGTTCACATGATAGAGACCATCAACAAGCTGGTCCGTACCTCGCGCCAGATGTTGCATGAAATCGGCCGTGAGCCGACCCCGGAAGAGCTGGCAGAAAAACTGCAGATGCCGCTTGAGAAGGTCCGCAAGGTTCTGAAAATTGCCAAGGAGCCGATCTCGCTCGAAACCCCGATCGGGGACGAGGAAGACAGCCATCTTGGCGATTTCATCGAAGACAAGAACGCCGTTCAGCCGCTTGATGCTGCGATCCAGGCCAACCTGCGTGAAACCACCACGCGCGTTCTGGCATCGCTCACCCCGCGTGAAGAACGTGTTCTGCGTATGCGTTTCGGGATTGGCATGAACACCGACCACACCCTCGAAGAGGTTGGTCAGCAGTTCTCCGTGACCCGCGAACGTATCCGTCAGATCGAAGCAAAAGCGCTGCGCAAGCTCAAGCATCCGTCGCGCTCGCGCAAACTGCGTTCGTTCCTCGATTATTAAGAAATTACGCGACGTTCGGGCTTGACCTTGGCCGGAAAATCGCTAGTTTTCGGGACCGCACCGGACCACCGGTGCGGTCTTTTCTTTACCCGGACTTTTGTCTTGGGGGCCCGTAGCTCAATTGGTTAGAGCCGACCGCTCATAACGGTCTGGTTGGGGGTTCAAGTCCCTCCGGGCCTACCGTGGAGCAGTGATTACAGAGCGTACTCACTGCTCCATCGCTTTCAATCCTCGTGCAAGAATTAGTCTGATATCGCAGGGTTCGATAAACATGCCGGTCACAGAATTTGTGCCGTCGGACCGGAATATGTCATTTAGTGCAAGGACGCGATCAAGCCCGTTACAATGTTCTGACGATTCTTAGCTGAGTGCGTCAGGTCTGCGAAACTGATCATTACTTTTTCAAGTGTTGCCCAAGCGGTTTCTTTTGACATCGCGCTGAGGTCGCGCGCGACTTGCCATGGATCCAGCCCAAGTCTGGCCAACATTGAAAGTGTTGTAACAGGCGTTCCGTTCAAACCTGCACCGATCCTTGTTTGCAGAAACCTGTCGTATCGTGTGTCGAGGCCGTTTGGATAGTTTTCCATAATGATAGACCAATCCATGCAAATGTCGGTGTTCGATCTTTGGCAAGAAGCCTGATTTAACTGCCCTGGCGAAATGCCATGTGGTTGACATTATGGATCAAGCTGTGCGCGGCGGAGCTAATGTGGATTAGTTGAGCGTTCATAACGCTATTTGGCGCGCAGAAAGAAGGGCTGCTCGGCTTTGCCAAAATCGATCTCGCATCTGAACGGATTTCTTTCAATTGCAGACGGAGCATTTTGCCAAAACTAACCGAGGTTAGCTCCGCAGGCACACAATCGGTGTAAAAGAGTAGTCTTCATTAAATGTTCTGCGATGTTGGATCGCATCTCGTAACCGGTCGGCTTGGATTAAAATCAAGGCCGGTCTCTGCCTGCGGGTTGCTGGCAGGCGCCGATTTGATCGCTGTATCAATCCGTAATTTTCCAATCATTTGAAAAATCGCGACGCATGTTCGTTCGCGTCGTTATGCGTGCTTCGAAAAGCAAAGAGCCGTGTTTTATCAAGCCCTCTTTGCGCGAAACAATCCAGACATTTGAGCCCTTTATCTGCCCTTTTGGAGGACAAGATTATGAACTATCCCGATTGGTTGAAGCCTTATGTTCTTGGTGCGGTTTCCGGTGCGGCTTTGGCAACGGTTGTCGGCTTTACCTGGGGCGGCTGGGTGACGGGCGGTGACGCGCGTCAGATGTCAGAGACAATGTCCGATGACAAAGTGATCGCCGCGTTGGTGCCTGTTTGTGTTGCCAAGGCGAGTGCGGATTTAAATCGTGCGGCAAAACTCGAAACGATCCGGGGGGCTTCAAGTTATCAGCAAAGAGAAGCCCTGATGGAAGCCGGCTGGGCAACGATGCCAGGCACCGATATTCCAAACCGCGATCTTGCACAGGCTTGCGTCAAAGCGCTTGAGCCGGAGTTGTCATAATTGCAAAACCCAAGGAGACAAAGATAGTGTCAGACGAGAGAAGGGCCTCTCCTTTGCCGCCTGAGGCGACATCCTTGGAGCGGCGGGTTCTTGCCCATGAGAGGATTTTGCAATCGCTTATCGCTTACATGTCGCGAAGCGATCCGCGATTTGTTGAGCATCTGCAAGACAGGTTTGTTGTGCCGATGTCGCGGGCGCCTCATGAGCATGACCACAAAGAAACAGACGAATATGCCGAAGATTTCATTCGCGCTGTGATGTTGCTTGAGGCGAAAGGCCTGACAGACCGTGACAAATCCGCGCTGAGCAAGAATACGTCGGTCAGGCAACAGGGCGGTGTCGACTTTGTCCATGCACCCTATGCACAGCGTATCGAGCGCGGCGGTCGGGTTGATCGTGTGCAGTTGATCAAAAAGAACAACATCTGGGAAATCAGTGTGGATGGCGTTTTTCGCGGGCACTATCACGACCGCGAGCATGCCCTTGCAGCCGAGGCCCTTGCGAAGCTCTCACTATCTTGAGGACGCTTTGCAAGGCTGTTGCTTTGTCCCACTCAACTCGGTCAGGACACCTTAAATGCGTTTAAGCATTGGATATTATTTCCAGTATCAATTGCAGCAAATCACACCAATGATCGCGCTGCTAAATGTTCATCACTCCCGCGTTCATGATCTTGAGGGCGACGACCGCCTGCAGACAGTACCGGAACTGGCGCAAACACGTTATGTCGACGGGTTTGGCAACATCTGTACGCGTTGGACTGCGCCGGTCGGTAAATTCGTCTTGCAATCAGACGGCGTTATCTTCGATGACGGGACCGAGGATGAGCCATGCCGGGATGCCAAACAGCATGCGGTCGAGGATTTGCCATCTGATACGATCATTTACCTTCTTGGCAGTCGCTATTGCGATACGGACCTGCTGTCAAACGAAGCGTGGCGACTTTTTGAACGCACACCGCCGGGTTCGGAAAGGGTTCAGGTGATATGTGATTTCGTCTACGATCACATCACGTTTGGATATCTTGATGCACGTGCGACACGGACCGCATCAGAGGCGCTTAAGGAGCGACGCGGCGTTTGCCGGGATTTCACGCATCTTGCCATCGCACTGTGTCGCTGCATGAATATTCCGGCGCGTTACTGCACCGGATATCTCAGTGATATCGGAGAACCATTGCCCCATCCGAGCGGCGATTTTGCGGCATGGATGGAGGTTTACCTTTCTGGCCGATGGTGGGTATTCGATCCCAGAAACAATTCCCCGCGGGTCGGTCGTGTATTGATCGCCAGAGGACGGGATGCGGCCGATGTGCCATTGCTGCAAACCTTTGGCGAAAGCATTTTGCGAGACTTCCGCGTTTGGACGGAAGAATTGTGATGCTTTTTCATGATGGGTTCCAAAAAACCGCTCAAGAGATAGCGGGGCCAGCTTATGCTGTCTCTTGATCTGGTCCATTCAACGATCTACCGCTATCACTGGCCGGTTTTACTTGGGCCGCATCGATTGATGCTCCGCCCACGAGAGGCGCGCGATACCCGTCTGGTGTCCTTTGAGGTCACAATGAACCCGGACGCAGAGTTGGTCTGGACTCATGATGTTGCTGGCAACGCGATCGCAACAGCAAATTTCAAGGACAAGACCGACTATCTTAAAATTGAAAGCCGGTCCAAAATCGAGATGGCTGCTTCGCAATGGCCGGTTTTTACAATCTCGGCGGCGGCGTGTACTTTTCCGTTCTCATATTCAGACGATGAATGGATTGATCTCGGTGCTTTGACAGCACAGCATTACCCGGATCCGACCGGGCGATTATCAGACTGGGTGAATGGTTTTATTTTCAGCAGCCCGACAGACACGCTGTCCTTGTTAAAGGACATTAGCTTCGGGATATCGCAACGCACGACCTACAGAAGGCGGGAGAGCGAAGGCACACAAACCCCGCTGGAAACGCTGAACAATCAGGAAGGATCGTGTCGCGATTTTGCTGTTTTGTTCGTTGCCGCTGCGCGTTGCCTTGGTTTCGGGGCAAGAATTGTGTCCGGGTATCTGGTAAATACAGATAGCAGCTTAAGAGGATCAGATGGGTCAGGTTCAACGCATGCCTGGGCGGAGGTCTTTCTTCCTGGTGCCGGTTGGGTTGCGTTTGATCCGACAAACCGCAGTGTGGGATCGGGCAATCTTATTTCGGTTGCCGTGGTTCGTGAAATGACGCAGGCCGTTCCGGTCGCCGGTGAGTTCACAGGGGGCAGGGGCGCACTTATTGACATGAACGTTGCCGTCTCCATCACTTAAATCCCGCGCCAGTTCAGTGATCTTGTTTTTTGCTAATCTACCCAGCGAATTTGATCTATTTGAGTTTCAGCGCATTCCCACCCTTGATGATCCTGTCGATCAGGCTGTGGACAGCCTGATGATCTGTTTGGGATGGAGTGCCTGCGGTTGCGGGATTATGTGCGTCTCTCGCATCCTCAAGAATACCGGCGATATCCTCCGTGCTGAGAATTCCAAGATCGCCCAGGCATATTAGAGTAGACTCGCAAATCGACAGCGCTGCAGATCCCTGGATATCCATAGAAGAGTTCATGGTGCGCCCTTTCTTCTGTGCGCTTTGGCACGCAAAGCCATGGTTTAGGTTCCGCTTTTCCTATCGCCCCTCGGTCCGGCGCAGCATCGGCAGGTTGGTCTTAACAGGGTTGCTGACTTCCGTGCGACAATGAGGGGCGCCGATATTCAATGGTGAGGACGGGTTTGATGGTTTCCTCGACGGCGGCTGTTTCAAAGCGACTGAAAAACTATATCGACCTGACAGAACAGGAGCTCGATACCCTTTCAAGAATGATTGGTCCGTCGCGGATGATTTCTGCAGGTGGAGAAATCGTTCACGAAGGGCAAAGCGGGCATCGTGCCTTCATTTTGCAGGACGGTTGGGTGATGTCCTACAAGTTGCTTCCCGAAGGTGCGCGCCAGATTATTGACTTTCAGGTGCCCGGTGACTTCCTCGGGTTGCGAAGTTTGTTGCTTCGCACGTCGGACCATAGCTTTGAGGCGGTAACGGATGTTCTGGTTGGCGAAGTCAAAGCGCAAGACATGTTGTCAGCTTTCTCATCAGCACCGCGTTTGGCGATGTCGATATTGTGGTCAGTGTCCTGCGACGAGGCGATGGTTGTGGAGCATCTCGTCAATATCGGCAGACGCTCGGCGATTGAGAGAACTGCGCACTTTCTTCTGGAACTTGGTGCGCGGCTCAGATCAATCGGTGTCGGTGATGCGCACGGTTATCCGTGTCCTTTATCGCAATACCAACTGGCCGATACGCTTGGCCTTAGCGCCATCCACATCAATCGCGTTTTGCGCCAACTGCGAGAACAGAATTTGGTCACTTTCCAAAAGGGAGTTGTCCAGTTCAACGATTTGAAAAAACTGACCGAACTTGCTGAATTCGAAATGGGATACCTCGATCAGGTTGGCCCCGTTCTTGTATCGTAAGTCATCCTGACCAATCGTGTTGGTTACGAGAAATCCTTGCCAATCATCCACTTTTCTACGTCAGCAACGGCTTCTTCCTCGGAAATGGCGCGGCGCACTTTGATCATGTTACACAGCTGCCCCTTGGTCTTTATTGTTGATAGGTCATAGTGGGTAAGGAAGTTCCAATTGTTTTTGGCGTCGGCAAGGTAGCCTTTTTTGCGTTTAAGCGTTTCGGGCGTCTCGCCACCTGTAAATAGAAGAAGAGTTGTCGTCAGGAAGCGAGCCGCTTGATTTCAGGCGGGTTAAGTCCCGCCTGTATCATACCCCTAACTCGGGTGTGCCCATTGAGATCGGAGTCATCGGCATTGATCCTGATGTTTTTGATCGTGCAGCCTTGCAAGATGGCGCGAGGGTTTTAAGAGATCTTCACACTGAAGAGAGTGTTTTGAGGGTTTCTGCGTTTGATCGGTTTGCAATTGAACGCGGTGAGAATGAGGGAATGTCGGTCACGCGAAGGGAAGTCGAGGTTGCTGGAAGTAGCGTCGACTGAGTTCAATTTCGGTACAGCTGCAAGACGTTCATGCCTTGTTGGGTGAAGAACTGTATCTGCCTTCCCAATGTCTGTTGGTTGTAAGTGATTCCTGATGGTTGGGAGGTGGAAGTGCTCATGCTGATGAGGGTCGCATCCCGGCGGGCCAGAGCAAGAATGTCGGGTGCCACGTTCTTGTCGTGGAAAATGATATCGGCTGTTTCGATGTTGCCGGCAACGCCATGCGGGATGTCATAGGCGTTATCGGCGTTGATTGTGACCTGCAAGGATTGGCCGGACGGCACGGTTGCGCTGCTGCCTTGCGGGACAAAGGTGCGGAGTTCATGTGCGAGGTCATCGGGCGTGACGTTGCCGGTGTTGTCCGCGCGCAAGGCGTTTTGGAAAAACCGGGTCCAGAAGCGCTGTCGAGACAGGCTGTCGCTTAAATGCGCGGCGACTGTTTCGCGGGCATCACGTGCGATTTTGGCAATGTTTGACAAGGTTGCCGGGAACACGGTTTCAAGCCGCTGGCGTAGCATGCGTGCCAGTGCCGGGGCACAGGCACCCGTCGAGATCGTGATCATGATGGGCGCGCGATCAAGAATGGCGGGCACAATGAAGTCGCAATGCGCGGTCTTGTCGACGACATTGAGCAAGATGTTGCGTCGTTTGGTTGCCGCCTCGACCCGCTTGGTCAGGTGGGGATTGTCCGTCGCGTCAAACACCATGATCGCGCCATTAATCATGGTATCGACAAACGGGGCACGTTCCCATGTGATCTGACCGGTATTGTGCATGTTTGCAACATCATCGCACACTTCAGGCGCAATTACCGTGATGTCGGCGTGACTGCGCAGCAGAAGGCGGAGCTTGCCCGCGGCAACTTCGCCGCCCCCAAGCACAACGACCTTCTTGCCCTGCACTTTCACAAATGCCGGGAAGTAGGCGAATTTTTCGTCCGGCTGATCGGTGGTTGACCGAGGTGCCGTGGCGTACAGAGTGCTATTCTGCGGCGCGCGGTAATACGTCATCGAGAATCTCCTTTATCTCCGGCACGCAGGATCCGCATCCTGTTCCGGCCTGAAGCAGGCGGCCGATATCGGTCGCCGTCACGGCATTCTGTTCAGAGATGGCTTTGCTGATTGCGGCCAAGCCAACCGAGAAGCACGAACAAATCAGGCGATCATTGATCGCCCCGGCATCGGGCATCCGCCCAGCCAAAAGCGCGTTGCGTTCAACCGGCGCGATGGCATCCGCACCAAACAGGTTTGAAACCCAGTCACGACCAAGTGCCGGACGATCCGGGCCGACAAACAGCGCGGCGGTAATGCGATCACCCTCGAGGCGGGCAAACCGATGGACACCCTTGTTGGCGTCGGAATATTCAATGATCTGCTCAACGTCCCTGCTTGCTGTAATCGGCAAAAGGGATTTAAACAGGATCGTGGCATCACCGGCGATTTCGTAAACCATGCTGCCCGGTCCGGTCGCACCGACCCAGTAGGGCAGTTTGGAAAGATCGACCGGCGTACTTGAAAACAGCAATCCCTGCCATTTGGCGCTAAACGGTTCGAGGGCGACCGGAATATGTTTGCTTTCGGGTTGGCCGGAGTGGGGGTCAACATTGGGGGGCTGTAGTCGACCAATCCCACCCGCGGCCGAGAAGACATCGTTCCAGTGCATCGGAACGAAAACCTGTCCTGGTGTTTGTGCATCCGTAATTGCCACCCGCATCAACGCAGTGCCATGCGGGCTTCTGATCCGGGCGATCCCGCCATCAGCAAGGCCGTAAAGCGCAGCATCCTTTGGGTGAATTTCAAGCAACGGTTCGGGGCGATGCGCGCTGAGCCGGGCAGCAGTACCTGTGCGCGTCATGGTGTGCCATTGATCGCGGTAACGGCCGCTATTGGCAATCAGCGGATATTCCCGGCTGGTTTGAGATTGCGGGCCGCTGTGGGTAAGGCCAAGCATCTTGGCGCGACCACTTGATGTGGTGAAGATGCCATCGCCATAAAGACGTGTTGCGCCATTCGCCGGCTGAGATTTGCGCGATGCCGGCCATTGAAACGGTGCCATACTGTCATAGGCCGATTTTCTGGCCTTGTGCCATGCGCCGATATCAAAGGCACGTGTGCCATCATTTTCGAATTCCGACAGGGCGGCGTGCTCGTCAAAGATGTCGCTTGGGTCCTTGTATTTGAACGCCTTGGCATAGCCCATGGCCTTGGCGACTTCGGACATGATCCACCAGTCTGGCTTGGCATTGCCAAGGGTTTCTCGGAACGGGCGTTGGCGCGAAATGCGGCGTTCGGAATTGGTGACCGTGCCCGATTTTTCGGCCCAACCAGCAGCGGGGAGTTTGATGTCGGCATGGCGCAATGTATCGGTATCGTTCACCACGTCCGAAACAATCACCAAAGGACAGCGCGACAGCGCAAGCCGGACGCGATCGGAATCCGGAAGGCTGACGGCTGGGTTGGTCGCCATGATCCACACGGCCTTGATTTCCCCCCGCTCAATGGCGCGGAACATATCAACCGCCTTGTATCCTTCGCCCTGTTCAAGAACATCGGATTTCCAGAACCGACGCACGCGATCAACATCAGTCGGGTCATTGGGGTTCATGTGGGCGGCCAACTGATTGGCAAGCCCGCCAACTTCGCGTCCGCCCATGGCATTGGGCTGGCCGGTGACGGAAAACGGGCTTGAACCCGGCTTTCCGACGCGCCCTGTTGCCAGATGGCAATTAAGGATCGAGTTGACCTTGTCCGATCCGCTTGAGGACTGGTTTACCCCTTGCGAGAACACCGTGACAGTGCGTTCAAAGGCAGCAAACCAGTTAAAGAACGTTTCCAGTTTTCCCAGACCCGAGCCGAGTTCATCAGCGCTTTCATGGGTGTCGAGCCCGCATTTTTCTGCGGTTGTCTCGATATCGGGGCAGTCAGCACGTGCTTCTGCCACGGCGTGTTCGTAGCCGGTCACATGACGGGCCACGTAACGAAGATCGGTATTGCGGGTTTGATCAAGCCAGGCCAGCAACCCGTTAAACAGGGCAACGTCGCTGCCCGGTTTGATCGGCAGGTGCAGATCCGCAATATCGCAACTTGCCGTCCGCCTGGGATCAATCACGACGATCTTTGTGCCGTGCTTTTCCTTGGCCGCGCGCAGGCGCTGGTTCAGCACCGGGTGACACCATGCCAGATTTGATCCGGTCAGAATGACCAGATCGGCGATTTCAAGATCCTCGTAACAGCCCGGCACAACGTCAGCGCCAAACGCCCGCTTATGCCCGACAACGGTCGAGGCCATGCACAGCCGGGAATTGGTATCGATATGCGGCGATCCGATGAAGCCTTTGATCAGCTTGTTGGCAACATAGTAATCCTCGGTCAGAAGTTGACCCGAGACATAAAATGCCACCGATTTCGGACCATGTTGATCGATGGTATCGCGCAGGCGCTTTGCCGTTTCGCCAATCGCATCATTCCATGCGACCTGCTTGCCATCGACTTCGGGTTCCAGCAGGCGAATATCGCGCTGTTCCTCGGCCATAATAGTATCGATCAGCGCGGCACCCTTTGAGCATGTCCGCCCAAAGTTGGCCGGATGATCCGGATCGCCACCGACGGCCCATCCATCGCGGGTTGGTGAAATGATCAAGCCACAGCCAACACCGCAATAGGGGCAGGTTGTTTTGACCTCATCCTGCATGGCGCAATCCAGCTTGCAGTTCTGTCAGGCCAACACGCACAACGCCGTTCACGACCTGACATTCGACTTTGGCGGCACACCCGTCATCGGGGCCCTGGGCTTCACCGGTTTCAAGTGAAAACACCATGTTATGAAGCGGGCAGGTCACGAAATGACCATGGACGATGCCCTGTGCCAGCGGTCCCTGTTTGTGCGGGCAGCGGTCGAGCAGGGCAAAGACCTGATCATCAAGTGTTCGGAAAATCGCGATGCGATCGGTTTCGGTTTGCAAGGTGCGGGCCCCCTGCTGCGGGATGGCAGAGGCAGGGCCAACTTCTACCCATGTCAGATTATCGCTCATCTGTCTTACTCCGCTGCAATTATGGAAAGGGGATTGAATTCATGCGCATCAACGCCTTCGGAGGCGCGCTCTGCCCATGGATCAATCTGCGCTGTTTTCTGACTGATCATGAAGCGATCAAACAATGCTTTGCGATTGTCTTCATCATCGACAACACGTTCCTGAACATGTTTCAGGCCAACTCGCTCGATCCAGGGGGCGGTGCGTTCAAGATAGCGGGCCTCTTCACGGTATAGCTGTATGAAGGCGCCGCAATATTCCTTGACCTCTTCGTCGGTTGTTACCTTGCACAGAAGGTCGGTTGCGCGGACGTGAATGCCGCCATTGCCGCCGACATGAAGGTCCCAGCCACCATCGGTTGCCACAACACCAAAATCCTTGATCGTGGCTTCCGCGCAGTTACGTGGGCAGCCCGAAACAGCCATTTTGAACTTGTGGGGCATCCATGATCCCCAGGTCATTTTTTCCAGCTCGACAGCCATGCCCATCGACATCTGGGTGCCAAAGCGACACCATTCCTGCCCAACACAGCTTTTGACGGTTCGAAGCGATTTGCCATAGGCATGACCCGATACCATGCCCGCCGAATTCAGGTCGGCCCAGACCGCTGGCAGGTCTTCTTTCTTGACCCCAAGAAGGTCAATACGCTGACCACCTGTGACCTTGACGGTCGGGATTTCGAATTTATCGGCGACATCGGCGATGGCGCGCAGTTCGCGCGGGTTGGTCAAGCCACCCCACATGCGCGGAATGACCGAATAAGTCCCGTCTTTCTGGATGTTGGCGTGTACACGTTCGTTGATAAAACGCGATGCACCATGATCAACATATTCACCCGGCCATGCAGCCAGCAGGTAATAGTTCAAAGCCGGACGGCAAACATGGCAGCCATCAGATGACTTCCATTCCAGTTCCTGCATGACAGCCGGCATGGATTTCAGGTTTTTGGCAATGATCAGACGACGGACACTGTCATGATCATGATCGGTGCAGGTACAGATCGGCTTGACCGTCGCGGCCTGATAGTCGCCGCCAAGGGTTGCAGCCAACAGGTTTTCAACAAGGCCAGAGCATGACCCGCAGGATGCCGATGCCTTGGTATGGCCTTTGACCTCATCAAGGGTCGTCAGGCTCTTTTCACTGATGGCGGCAACGATCGATCCTTTGCAAACGCCGTTACAGCCACAAATTTCTGCATCGTCTGGCAGGGCTGCAACGGCATCAAGAGGGTTTCCAGAAGATCCCCCCGCAAATGCCTGACCAAAGGCAAGTGTGTCACGCAGTTCGGTGACATCTTCGCCATCCTTCATCAGCTGGAAATACCAGCCGCCATCAGATGTGTCGCCATACAGGACCGCACCCTTGACCTTGCCGTCTTCAAGCACGATACGCTTGTAAACGCCGCGACCGGCATCGCGGAAAACGATTTCCTCTGTCTCGCCGCCGCCGGAAAAATCACCTGCGGAAAAGACATCGACGCCTGTCACCTTAAGCTTGGTCGAGGTGACTGAGCCGGTATAGCCATCCGTTTCGATTTCGGCCATGTGATCGGCGAGTGATTTGGCCATTTCAAACAGCGGAGCGACCAGGCCATAACATTGACCGCGATGCTGAACACATTCGCCAACGGCAAAAATCGCCGGATCACTGGTGGTCATGACATCGTCAACCACGATGCCGCGTTCGACTGCAACACCCGCGTCTGCGGCAAGGCGCCCATTTGGGCGAATGCCAACAGCCATAACCACCAGATCAGCCGGGATCATACGTCCGTCTTTAAGGCGAACGCCGGTAACATGTTCACTGCCAACGATTTCGGCGGTATCGGCCTCGGTAATCACCGTGATGCCGCGACGTTCCAGTTCTTGCGCCAGAAGATAACCAGCCGACGGGTCAAGCTGGCGTTCCATAACATGGCCTGCCAGATGCAAAACCGTGACATTCATGCCGCGCGATTGCAGGCCAACGGCCGCTTCAAGGCCCAGAAGGCCGCCACCGACGATGACCGCCGGGCCGCCCTTGGCAGCAGCACCAAGCATGGTCTCGACATCATCGACATCGCGGAATGTCACAACACCATCAAGCTTATGGCCCGGAACCGGGATAATGATCGGATCGGAACCGGTGGCAAGCAGCAGTTCGTCATATTCGGTTTCCGTACCGCTTTTGGAAATCACCACCTTGCGGTCGCGGTCAATCTTGACCACCGGGTCGCCGGAATAAAGATAGATATTGTTTTCCGTGTACCACTCGGGCGTGTTGATGACGATTTCGTCGAAGTCCTTTTCGCCCGAAAGCAACGGCGAGAGCATGATACGGTTATAGTTCACGCGCGGTTCGGCACCGAAAACCGTAATGTCGTATTTGTCTGGTGCGCGCGACAGGATTTCTTCGACGGTGCGCATGCCAGCCATACCGTTGCCGATGACAACCAGGCGGGATTTTGCGGTTCTTAATGCTGCAGTGACGTGGTTCATTTGTCTCTGGCTCCTCGTCGCGGGATGCGAAGTTGGCACAAAAAAACGCCCGATGCGGCCTGCTCCCAAAAGAGGCATTTCGCAACGGACGTCATTATCCGGTGAACCCGTCGTTGGATTCTATATATATGAGATCGGCATTTCGCCGGAGCCGCAGGCGACACTGCCCGCGCTCATGCCTCTCTATATTCAAGTGGCATGCCAAAAACTATACTTCGGAAAAATATCTGATAAGCGTTTGAAAAATATCTGATATTTTCACCTTCCTGT
The DNA here is from genome assembly GCF_000300275.1 of Thalassospira profundimaris WP0211. Classification (GTDB taxonomy): domain Bacteria; phylum Pseudomonadota; class Alphaproteobacteria; order Rhodospirillales; family Thalassospiraceae; genus Thalassospira; species Thalassospira profundimaris. Next base: position 406,342 of record NZ_AMRN01000002.1, read on the forward strand.
TTTACCAGTGACCAATGGAAATGCTATGAGTGATTAAAATATAAACAGTTAAAAATGATGGTGATCTTTTTTTGTGCATTTGTCAGGCGTTTTGAGTTCTGCGAAATTTCTCTGTGCAGATGCAGTGAGATAAAATTCCCATAAATCAGCTGTTTGGTGCGTTTTTCCCGCATCGCGGAAAAATTGGCGCGGTGTTTGCAATGTGGAATTCGTGTGAGCAGCTTTGACGAAAGCAGGCCCAATGACGGGTGGCTCACAGTTCTTCGTCCAACGGCGGACGATCAGACGTTTGGAATTGCAGCGCGATGACCGCGCAGCCTTTCCGATACGAATGACGGGCCGCCTGCAGACATCTTCCAGATGAAGCATTTAGGCCCATGGGGAAAAACCGTCGGTCGCTTACAACAGACATTCAGTGCTGTGCGGCCTAAACGAAGGGCTTCTGATCATGGAAATCAAGAACAAGGCTACACGCATAAATCTATTCAGTCTCAAGACTGTCCAGATGCGTACTTTCCACCTTACCTGGCTTTCATTCTTCCTGTGCTTCTTTGGTTGGTTCGGGATCGCACCGCTGATGCCGCTGGTGCGCGATGACCTGGGTCTTAGCAAAAGCGAAATCGGCAGTACCATCATTGCCTCGGTCGCGATTACGGTTCTGGTCCGACTTTTGATCGGACCGCTTTGCGACAAGATCGGCCCGCGCAAGACTTATACCGGTCTTCTGGTGCTGGGGTCGCTTCCGGTCATGCTGATCGGTCTTGCCGACAGTTATGAAACCTTCCTGCTTGCCCGTCTGGCCATTGGCTCAATCGGCGCATCCTTTGTCATCACGCAGTATCATACCTCCATGATGTTTGCGCCAAACGTTGTCGGGACGGCCAATGCCACGACGGCGGGCTGGGGTAACCTTGGCGGTGGCGTGACCCAGATGGTCATGCCAGCAATCCTTGCGATGGTTCTTGGTTTTGGCGTGGCTGAAACCATGGGCTGGCGTCTGGCGATGGTGTTCCCGGGTGCGATCATGCTGGTTGTTGCCGTGCTGTACTGGGTCTTCACCACCGACTGCCCGGAAGGCAACTATGCCGACATGCGCAAAAGTGGCGCGCTGAAGCCGGAAGACGATACTGCCGGTGCCGCCAAGGGCATGATGGCTGCTGTTTCCGATTACCGTGTCTGGGCATTGTTCCTGGTGTATGCCGCCTGCTTTGGTGTCGAACTGACGATCAACAACATTGCAGCGATCTATTTCTTCGACAAGTTTGAGCTTTCATTGGCAAGCGCTGGCATGATTGCCGGTCTGTTTGGTTTGATGAACATTTTTGCCCGTACGCTGGGCGGTGTGTTCTCTGACAAATTTGCTGCCAAAGGTGGTCTTTCGGGTCGTGTGAAATTCCTGTTCATGGCACTGTTCATCGAAGGCATCGCACTTGTTGCCTTCTCGCAGATGGAAGCACTGGTTGTGGCCGTTTCGGTAATGATCGTCTTCTCGCTGTTTGTTCAGATGTCAGAAGGTGCGACCTTCGGGATTGTGCCGTTCGTTAACCGCAAGGCGCTTGGCTCTGTTGCCGGTATTGTCGGTGCGGGCGGTAATGCTGGCGCGGTCGCAGCGGGCTTCCTGTTCAAGTCCGAAGCACTTACCTATCAGGAAGGTCTTCTGTATCTCGGTTTGGCTGTGATCATCTGCTCGTTTGCAGCTTTGGCGGTGCGTTTCTCGGCGGAAACCCAGGCCGAAGAAAAGGCACGTTTCGATGCAGCACAGTCAGAACGTTTTGGAACTTCGGGTACAGCGCAGCCGGTTCCGGCTGAATAAGATACGCTGTTTGATATGATCTTCTCGGGATGCGGTTGGAACCGCATCCCGAAACCAATAATCCGGACCCGTAAACGGGACGGAGCATATAAAAAAATATCTCAGAGAGGCGCAGCCATATCAGGCTGTCAGGGAGTTAGGGTTAGTTGGTGAAGCTGGAAGAATTCAATATTCTGGTGATTGACGAAAATCCGGACCGTGCGGCGATTGTCGAACGTGGTCTGGTTGAAAGCGGCTATACCCGCGTGGCCCGTATCGGCACGTCCCATAATCTGGTTGAGCGCATTCAGGCGTTGGCGCCAGACATCATCATCATCGATCTTGAAAACCCCGACCGCGATACGCTTGAACAGATGTTTCAGGTGTCGCGCGCCATTGCGCGCCCGATTGCGATGTTCGTTGATCAAAGTGACGCATCCATGATCCACGAGGCGGTGTCGGCAGGTGTAAGTGCCTATGTGGTTGATGGCCTGCGTCAGGACCGCATTCGCCCGATTGTCGAAATGGCGATTTCGCGGTTCAACGTCTTTGATCAGCTGCGCCGCGAACGTGATGAAGCGCAGGCAAAGCTCAATGAACGCAAACTGATTGAACGGGCCAAGGGCATCCTGATGAAAGAAAAAGGTCTGTCCGAAGAAGATTCTTATGCGCTGTTGCGCAAAAACGCCATGAAGCAAAATCGCAAGATTTACGAAATCGCGCAAAGCGTCATCACGGCGTTTCAGTTGGAGTTTTGATGGATGGCTAACAAGGTTCGTCTCGGTTTTGTTCCACTGGTCGATTGTGCCATTCCGGTGGTGGCGCGTGCCATGGGGTTTGCCCAGCAGGAGAATATCGATCTGGAACTGGTCCGTGAAATGTCATGGGCAGCCATTCGTGACAAGCTTTCCTTTGGCATGTTTGAAGCAGCCCACCTTTTGGCGGGAATTCCGATCGCCGCACGGCTTGGGCTTGGCGGACTGCCGGTTCAAAATATCGTCGTGCCGATGGCGTTGGGCCGTGGTGGTAATGCGATTACGGTCTCTACCCAACTTTATCAGCGCATGTTGGAGGCCGACCCGAATGCGATGCTTGGTCCGCGCGGGCGGTCGGCCAGGGCGCTTAAAAAGGTCATTGATGAAGACAAGGCCGAAGGGCGCCCGATCCTGTCCTTTGCCACCGTGTTTCCGTTCTCAAGCCACAACTATGAGCTTCGCTACTGGATGGCGGCAGCCGGGATTGATCCGGACATGGATGTGAATATCGGCGTGATCGCGCCGCCGCGCATGTTTGACAGTCTGCGTAATGGCTGGGTGGATGGTTATTGCGTTGGTGAACCATGGAACCAGCGGGCGGTGTTTCACGGTGATGGCGTTATTGTTGCGCTTAAGGACGATATCTGGTCACGAAGCCCGGAGAAGGTTCTTGGTCTGCGGGAAGACTGGGCGCAAAGCAATCCGGAACTTGTTTCTGCGCTTGTGCGTGCACTTGTCCGGGCTGCTGAATGGGCCGACCAGCCGGGGAACCGCGTTGAGCTGGCCCACATACTGTCTGAGGAGGCCAATGTCGGCGCGCCGTTTGAAGTGCTGAAGGCATCGCTGAGCGGTAAGCCGGTTTTGCGTCCGGGGGAACCACCGATAGATCTTCCTGACCGTCATGTCTTTTACCGATACACCGCGACTTTCCCTTGGTTGTCACAGGGGCGCTGGATTGGCGAACAAATGAAGCGTTGGCGACAAATCCCCCAAGACACGGATCTTAAGGCCGTCATTCCCGATGTCTTCCGACCGGACCTTTATCGAACGGCAGTTGCCGGGCTGGATGTTCTGGTTCCGCAGGATGACTGGCGCATCGAAGGTGCCGCAGATGCGCCGGATCGATCACTTGTTGGTATGGATCAATTCCTTGATGATACGATTTTCAAGGCAGAGTTCTGAGCAGAAAGGTGGGTTTGGCCGCCCTGCAAATCTGATGAGCTGACCGGTTCAGGGCGCAAAATTGTGCCGCGCGTAAAACCGGTTGAGTTCGCTTTGTGTCGGTGCCTGGCCGCAGAATGTTTCGACATAGCCCGGAATGCGTGCCATGCGCACGGCTAGATCTTCGTTTGCTTTCATCGAGATATAGCCGATCTGTACCAGATAGATCGCACGGGCGCGGACGTCTGCCATGCGTTCTTCCTGTCCAAAATGGATGAACAATTTGGCGAGCGCATCAAGGCGTTGCTGATCGGCCTTTTCAATTTCAGCCCGGACATCATCGGACTGCATCGACCAGCTGCGGACGGCAAATTCAAGACGCGAGTCAAACAGGTCGGGCATCAGCCAGCAATCGATAATGTTCAGCATCGCTTCCGAGACGGTCTCGGCATAGGCCTCTGTTTGTTTGATCAGATTGCCGGTGTTCTTTTCGCGCCACAGATCCAGCAGGGCACCCAGCAACTCCTTTCGGTCCTTGAAAAACCAATAGAAGCTGGTGCGTGACAGGTTCAGGCGTTTTGCCAATGGCTGGATCTTCACACCATCGACACCGGTTTCAAGTAGGGCGTCATAGGCTGCGTTCAGCCAAATCTCGGCCGACCCGCGCCAGCCGCTATTTTGCCCGGCGATATCTTCAATTTGTTCTTCCATGGACGTTTCCTTAGCAAACTGCCTGGATCGCGACAAGCAAAGTGTACATGAATGTATCTGAAATATACATCAGTGAACTTAAAATTGACATAACTGTACATTTCTGAATATCGTCATGGGCAGAGAGTCCAAACCCGGAGCCCCGCACATGTCCAACGATCCGCTTCTTCAGCCCTATCAGCTTAAACATCTAACACTGCGCAACCGCATCATGATGACGTCGCACGAACCGGCCTATCCCGAGGATGGCATGCCAAAGGATCGTTATCGCGCCTATCATGTGGAACGCGCCAAGGGTGGTGTCGCCATGACGATGACGGCGGGATCGGCTGCGGTGTCAAAGGACAGCCCGCCGGTTTTCAACAACCTGCTGGTCTGGAAGGATGAAGTCGTTCCGTGGATGAAGGACCTGACCGACGCGGTGCATGAACAGGGTGCCGCGGTTATGATCCAGCTGACCCATCTTGGCCGTCGCACGCGTTGGGACAAGGCAAACTGGTTGCCGGTAGTATCCCCGTCGCACAAGCGCGAAGCCGCCCACCGGGCCTTTCCGAAAAAGATGGAAGACTGGGATATCGAACGCATCATCAAGGATTATGCCGATGCGGCCGAACGTATGAAGGCGGGCGGTATGGACGGGATCGAGCTTCAGGCCTATGGCCATTTGATGGATCAGTTCTGGTCGCCGCTGACCAACGAACTTGATGGTCCTTATGGTGGCAGCATCGATAACCGTTTGCGCTTTACGTTTGATGTTCTGACTGAAATTCGCAAACGGGTTGGGCCGGATTTCATTGTCGGTGTGCGCTATACCGGTGATGAAGACCTTGAGGGTGGCTTGACCAAGGAAGATGGCCTGTCGATTTCAAAGCGTCTAAAAGACAGTGGCATGGTCGATTTCCTCAATGTCATTCGCGGGCATATCGATACGGATGCGGGTCTGACCGACGTGATCCCGATCCAGGGCATGGCGAACTCGCCGCATCTGGATTTTGCCGGGGAAATTCGCGCAGCCACCGATTTCCCGACTTTCCATGCCGCGAAAATCCCGGACGTTGCAACCGCACGCCATGCGATAGCATCGGGTAAGGTTGATATGGTTGGTATGACGCGCGCACACATCACCGATCCGCATATTGTCCGCAAGATCATTGAAAAGCGCGAAGATGAAATCCGTCCGTGCGTCGGGGCGAACTATTGCCTTGATCGCATCTATCAGGGCGGGTCGGCCTATTGCATCCACAACGCCGCAACCGGGCGTGAGCTTTCGATGCCTCAAATCATCGAGGCGGCAGAAACCCGTAAAAAGGTCGTGATCGTCGGATCTGGCCCGGCGGGCATGGAGGCCGCCCGTGTTGCTGGCGAACGTGGTCATGAAGTTGTTGTCTATGAAGTCGCCCCAAATCCGGGCGGGCAGATCCGCCTGACCGCGCAGAATGAACGCCGCCGTGAAATGATCAGCATCATTGAATGGCGCATGGCTGAATGCACCCGACTTGGCGTGACGTTCCATTTCAACACCTGGGCAGAGGCCGACACGATTACGGCCGAAAATCCTGATGTGGTGATCATCGCCACCGGCGGCATGCCCGATACCGAGGTGCTGTCAAAGGGCAATGATCTGGTTGTGTCGACCTGGGATATCATTTCGGGCGACGTCAAGCCGGGCGCCAATGTTCTGGTCTATGACGATGCCGGGGATCATGCCGGTTTGCAGGCTGCCGAACTGATTGCCCAAAGTGGTGCCAAGGTCGAAATCATGACACCGGATCGGTCCTTTGCACCGGAAGTCATGGCGATGAACCTTGTGCCCTATATGCGCAGCATGCAGAAGCTTGATACCACCTTTACGGTGACCTATCGCCTTGAGGCGGTGGAAAAGCAGGGCAACCAATTGGTCGCGTATGTAGGCAGTGATTATGGCGGGGTTGCCAAGCAGCGCATCGTTGATCAGATCGTGGTCAACCACGGCACCATTCCGCTTGATGATATCTATTTTGATCTCAAGCCCGGCTCATTGAACCATGGTGAAATGTCGCATGATGACCTTTTGGCCGGAAAGCCGCAATCGGTCGTGCGCAATCCCGACGGGACCTATCAGCTGTTCCGGATCGGGGATGCGGTATCGGCACGCAATACCCATGCGGCGATCTATGATGCATTGCGTTTGTTAAAAGACGTCTGATGCGCACGGCAAGCGCAGTGTTCTACTGCGCTTGCCGTTTCCCGTTATCTCAGGCGGCGTCGATCAGCCAGTCGACAAATATGCGGGCCTTTTCGGATGCGCGCGGATGGACGCGTAGATAAAATCCCATGGGGGATGGGATTTCGTCAGGCACAAGTTTGATCAGCCGTCCGTCTTCCAGCAGAGGCCCAACCAGCTCGTCCCAGCCAAGCACCGCACCGACGTCATCCTGCGCGGCCTGAAGCGCAATCGTGTAATTGTTGAGCTTGAAACTGCGGCCCTTTGGGGCCGGGCGTCCCAATGCACGGAACCAGTCGGTCCATGTTGTCCAGTCGGTTTCCTCGTTATGCAGGTGTATCAGGGGCGCACGCAAAAGATCATCAATCGTTTCGATGTTTTGTTCGGCCTTAAACGCCGGTGTGCCGATGGCGGCCACGCGATCCTGAAACAGTTTGTAATATCCGTCCGCCCCGTCATCGGGGTTGCTGTAATGGATGCTAAGATCGCAATACCCAGTCATGCCCGGCACATCCGAGACAATTTGCGACACCGTGATATTGGGATGAATTTTCCAGAAGGCGGCAATTTTTGGCGTAAGCCAAAGTGAACTGACAGCGGTTGTCGTCCGGATTGTGACATCAACCGTTTCGGGTTGATCGCGCAACTGAATGACCGTGTCGGAAATGGTTTCAAAGCCCCGTTGCAGGGCGACGAGAAGGAAGGCGCCTTTCTCGGTCAGCTCCACGCCCCGATTGCGGCGAATAAAAAGGGCGCTGCCAATATCGGCCTCAAGCGCCTTGATCTGATGGCTTACAGCCGCAGGCGTAACATTAAGTTCTGCCGCCGCATCCTTGAAGCTCATGTTGCGACCAGCTGCCTCAAAGCAGATCAGGGCATTTATCGAAGACAGATCATATGGGCGGGCCAAGAGCCTCTCCTGAAAACAGAGCAGGGTAACTTAGGTGAGTTTTTCAGATTAGCTGAGCTAAACCAAGATGAAAATTAATGCCGTTGTAAATCGTGGCATGAAGTTCACACTTTTGGTTGCTTCCAACCATCAAGAAACGGATTTCCGCCATGCCCGTTATGCCGCATTCAGTCCAAGAGCTTTTGGCGCGTCGCGTTCCCGGATATTCCCTGGAACAGCCGTTCTATACGGATCAGTCGATCTTTGAGCTCGACCTTGAAAACATTCATTACAAGGAATGGCTGTTTGCGATCCCAGCGTGTGAAATTGCCAAGGCGGGCGATTACGTCATTTATGAAGTCGGTGCTTATTCCGTCGTGATCGTACGCGGCAATGATCAGGTGGTGCGTGCCTTTCACAATTCATGCCGCCATCGCGGGTCGGTTCTGTGTAAAACGAAAAAGGGCCGGAATCCAAGGTTGGTTTGCCCGTATCACCAGTGGACCTACGACCTTGATGGCAAGTTGCTTTGGGCGCGTGACATGGGGCCGGATTTTGACAATTCAAAATTCGGGCTAAGCCCGGTTCATTGCCGGGTGATCCACGGGTTGGTTTACATTTGTCTGGCTGAAAATGCGCCGGATATCGAACCGTTCGCCAAGGCTGCCGAACGCTATCTTGCGCCACACGATCTTGAAAATTCCAAGGTCGCGTTTGAAAGCACGATTATCGAAAAGGCCAACTGGAAGCTGGTCTGGGAGAATAATCGGGAATGCTATCACTGCGGGGGCAACCACCCGTCTTTGTGCCGGACCTTCCCGGAAGATGCGCGTGCGATTGGCAGTACGTCCGATGGTGTTGTGGCCAGTGTGCTTGATGATCATGTGGCCCGCTGCGAGGCGGTTGGCGCGCCATCTGCCTATCAGATGGCCGATAGTGGTGAATGGCGTCTGGTGCGTGTGCCGCTTTTGGGGGAAGCCGAAAGTTATACTCTCGACACCAAGGCGGCTGTCAGCCTGCCGAACTCCAACATCCCGTTCAAAAATGCCGGATCGCTTTTGAAGTTCCATTATCCATCGACCTGGAACCATTTCCTGTCTGATCATGCGCTTGTTTTCCGTGTGACGCCGATCAGCCCGATGGAAACCGAAGTCGTCACCAAATGGCTTGTGCACAAGGACGCGGTTGAAGGCCGTGACTATGATCTGAAACGACTGACCGAAGTCTGGCTTGCGACCAATGCCGAAGACAAGGAAGTGGTCGAAAACAATCAGCGTGGCATTGCGACACCAGCCTACAAGGTTGGTCCGTATTCCGAAATCCACGAAGCCGGTGTTGCCCAGTTTGGCAACTGGTATGCGAAAACCCTGTTGGACAGGCTGACCCAAACCAGATTGATCGCGGCGGAGTAGGGCGATGTCTGTGATCGAGAAACCAAAGCTTGCCTTCTGGTCGGACTCCGAGGAACTGGAATGTGTTTCGTTCCTGCCAGAAGCCCCCAATGTCATGACATTTTGCTTCCAGTCGGTATCGGGCGCGTTGTTTAGTTATGACCCCGGGCAGTTTTTGACCCTCGAGCTGCCGGTGCCGGGCGGGCCGCTTTATCGGACCTATACGATTTCATCTTCGCCATCGAGGCCGACATCCTTGACAGTAACGGTCAAGGCGCAGGCGGGTTCGGTCGGCACGCGCTGGATGCTGGATCATTTGCGTCCGGGCGTGCGCATTCGGGCCAAGGGGCCGGCGGGCAGCTTTTCACTGGTTAATCATCCGGCGGATAAATATCTGTTCATTTCGGCGGGGTCGGGTATCACGCCGATGATGTCGATGACGACCTATCTTTATGACGCCGGGCGTGATCCCGACATTGTATTCGTCAATTGTGCAAAACGCCCCTCCGAGATCATCTTTCGCGAACGCCTGGAACACAGCGCGTCGCGGATCAATGGTATTGCCCTGAAATGGGTGGTTGAAGAAGCCGATCCCTACAAGCCGTGGACCGGGTATTTGGGGACGTTCAATCAGCTGATGCTGGGTCTGATGGCGCAGGATTATCTTGAACGTGGAGTGTTCTGTTGCGGACCGGAACCGTTCATGCAGGCCGTGCGCGAGGTTCTTGTCGGGCTTGGCTATGATATGGATCGCTACCATCAGGAAAGCTTCCACGCGCCGACGTTGGAAGCAGAAGAAGTGCCAGATGATGTCGTGCCTGATGAAGACAGCAAGGCGGTCATCGCATTCACCGCATCTGGCATCACGGCAAATTGCACCCAAACCGATACCGTCCTTGCCGCGGCGCGCACGGCAGGCCTTGTGATCCCGTCAGGCTGTTCGATGGGGATTTGCGGGACGTGCAAGGTGCGCAAGACCGAAGGGCAGGTTCATATGGTCCACAATGGCGGGATCACGGACGACGATATCGAGGAAGGCTATATCCTTGCTTGCTGCTCGAACCCGATCGGGCAAGTCACCATTGATGCCTGATCAGGGCTGGGCCGTCGGAACCGTGTTTCGGTATTCCGACGGGTTCATGCCGATTTCGGCCTTGAAGGCATGAATGAAATGCGATGCGTCGCAAAAACCGGTGCTAAGTGCGATCTGGGTGGTGGTTTTTCCCGTTTCGCCAAGCAGCTTCTTGGCGGCATCAAGCCGGATGCGCAGCGCCGCTCGTGACGGTGAAATGCCGATATCGGCATTAAACGCGCGTTCGAGCTTACGGCGTGTGACGCCAAGTTTTTCGGCCATTTTGGCGACGGTTTCGGGCGACTCAATATTCTGGCGCATTCGCAAAAGCGCCTTTTTCACCAGTGGTTCGCGGGCAACCAGATCGGTCTGAAAGCCCGGCTGCGGATTTTCGCCGGTCATGGCCTCGTTAATGATCATGATACTCAGGCTTTTGGTCGCCGCCGTGCGGCCGATGTGTTTTTCCACCACCCAGGCCGCCAGATGCGCGGCCCCATGCCCGCCCGAACAGGTCAGGCGATCCCGATCGACGACAAAGATCTGATCGGAAACCGGTTGGGCGGCTTCGAACCGTGCGACGAATTCGTCATGGTGAAACCAGCTAACACAGCATCGGTATCCTTCAAGCAGTCCCGCCTCATACAGCGCGAAAACACCGGTACACAAGCCAATCAGATTTTTGCCCTTGGCCGCAGCCGCCTTGAGATAGGCAATGCAATCAGATGAAAACCCGCCCTGTTCTTGAATTAGGCCGCCGACAACCACGATATAGTCGTAGTCACCGGCATTGCGCAGACGCGTGTCAGGCTGCACCTTGACCCCGCAACTTGATCGTACCGGGTTCATGGTATCAGACAGCACCGTCCAGTCGCAGTGAATGGGCCGCGAACGGTCGGCTTCATCGGCCGAAAGACGCAAGACATCGACAAAACTGGCAAACGCTGTCAGCGTGAAATTGTCTGCCAGCAGAAAGGCGACGCGAAGGCGCTTTTTTGCATTGGGTTTGCCGGGGTTTGATCCCGGGCTCGAAAAAGAGTTCATGGCAAAAATATACAATGAAATTGTCGCAATTATCCAGTCCGCAGAGCATGGACATTGATAGAGTTCCGGCAATGGTAAATCGGGGGATCGTATAATCATGACCCATTTTTCTGCGCTATCGCTTATCAAAAACGCCCTTAGCGGCCAAAAGAACTGGGAGCCGCAATGGCCCGACAGTGAGCCGAAGGCCGAATACGATGTCATCATCGTCGGCGCGGGTGGTCATGGTCTTGGTGCGGCTTATTATCTGGCCAAGGAACACGGCATCACCAATGTCGCCGTGATCGATAAGGGCTGGCTTGGCGGTGGGAACACCGGCCGTAACACGACGATCATTCGGTCGAACTACCTTTATGATGAAAGTGCCAAGCTTTATGACCATGCACTTGATCTGTGGGATGGCCTGAGCCAGGAACTGAACTACAACGTCATGTATTCGCAGCGCGGCGTTCTGATGCTCGCGCACAACGTTCATGACGTTCAAAGCTTCCAGCGCCACGTACATGCCAACCGCCTTAACGGTGTCGATAACGTCTGGCTGTCAGCCGAGGAAGCCAAGGAATTTTGCCCACCCCTCGATATTTCGCCGACTGCGCGTTACCCTGTCGTTGGCGCGGCGCTTCAGCGTCGCGCAGGAACCGCGCGCCACGATGCGGTGGCATGGGGTTATGCCCGTGGGGCGGCAGCACGCGGTGTTGATATCATTCAGAACTGCCCGGTAACCGCCATTCGCCGTGGCCCGGATGGCCGTGTCACCGGTGTTGAAACCGCCAAGGGTTTCATTGGTGCGAAAAAGGTTGCTGTTTCGGCCGCCGGTCATACCTCGGTCGTGATGGATACGGCAGGTGTTCGCATGCCGCTTGAAAGCTATCCGTTGCAGGCGCTGGTGTCCGAGCCGATCAAGCCGATCTTCCCCTGTGTGGTCATGTCCAACAGCGTGCATGCCTATATCAGCCAGTCTGACAAGGGCGAGCTCGTGATCGGGTCGGGCACCGACCAGTACACCAGTTATTCCCAGCGTGGCGGCCTGCCTCTGATCGAGCATACGGTTGCCGCGATCTGCGAGATCTTCCCGATCTTCAACCGCATGCGCATGCTGCGTAAGTGGGGTGGTATTGTCGATGTGACCCCGGACCGTTCAGCCATCCTTGGCAAGACGCCGGTACCGGGTCTTTATGTCAACTGTGGCTGGGGTACCGGCGGGTTCAAGGCAACCCCGGGTGCCGCCCATACACTGGCATGGACCGTGGCAAAGGATGATCCGCATCCGGCCAACGCGCCCTTCACCCTTGAACGTTTCAGCACCGGCCGTCTGATTGACGAAGCCGCTGCTGCCGCTGTTGCGCACTAAGGAGACCGGACATGCTTCTGATCCATTGCCCCTATTGCAATCAGACCCTGCCGGAACTGGAATTTACCTATGCCGGCGAAGCGCATATTGCACGTCCGGCCGATCCGTCGTCGGTCAGTGACGAAGAATGGCGTGATTTCCTGTTCATCCGCACCAACGTGAAGGGCCCGCATTATGAACGCTGGCGCCACTTCCATGGCTGCGGTCGATATTTCAACGCCGTGCGTGACACTGTCAGTGACCGGTTCCTGATCACCTATAAAACCGATGATCCCCGTCCTGAACTGTCCAAACTGTTGGAGAAATCGAAATGAGCAGCTTCCGCGTTTCCGGGCGTGGTCGCGTCGATCACACCCAACCCATCCAGTTCACCTTTGACGGCAAGAAGATCAAAGGTTTCAAAGGCGATACCATTGCATCGGCATTGCTGGCCAATGGCATTCACCTGATGGGTCGCTCGTTTAAATATCACCGCCCGCGTGGTGCCGTGACGGCCGGTTCGGAAGAACCGAACGCACTGGTCGGCACGCGCCGTGGTCCGGGCCGGTTTGAGCCAAACACCCGTGCGACTGTTCAGGAAATCTGGGACGGTCTTCAGGTCAACAGCCAGAACCGCTATCCCAGTCTGTCATTCGACATTGGTGCGATCAATGACAAGGCCTATATGCTGTTTTCGGCAGGGTTCTATTACAAGACCTTCATGTGGCCGAAATCCTTCTGGGACAAGGTCTATGAGCCGTTTATTCGTGCGGCGGCCGGTCTTGGCGTTTCGCCGACCGAACCGGATCCAGATCACTATGCTTCGCGCTACCTGCATACCGATGTTCTGATCATTGGTGCTGGTCCTGCCGGTCTTGCTGCTGCCCTTACGGCGGCACGTGCCGGATCGCAAGTGACCCTTGTTGACGAAAACCCCGAAGCGGGTGGTTCGCTTCTGTCTGAGCCGTCGGCCGTGATTGAAGATGTGCCAGCATGGGATTGGGTTGCCAAAACCGTGGCGGAACTCAAAGAGCTTGGCGTCAAAGTCATGACCCGCACGACGGCGATTGGCTATTACCACCAGAACATGGTTGGTCTGTGTGAAAAACTGACTGATCACTTGGCCAGCCCGGATGCAGAAACCCCGCGTGAACGCATGTGGCGTGTCCGCGCCAAGCAGGTTGTTCTGGCGCAAGGCGCACTGGAAAAACCGCTGGTATTTGATGGCAATGACCGCCCGGGAGTGATGCTTGCCGGTTCGGCCCAGACCTACATCAACCGCTATGGTGTGCGGGTTGGCAACAAGGCTGTCATCGTCACCAGCCATGACAGCGCATGGTACGCAGCCTTTGATCTGGCCGATGCGGGCACCACCATTGCTGCCATCGTCGATACCCGTTCCGAACCGAATGCCGATCTGATTGCCGAGGCCACCAAACGCGGCATTCGCATCATGGCCGGTCATACCGTGACCGGCACCGAAGGCCGCCTGCGTGTCAAATCGGTTCGGGTCAACCCGGTGACCGGATCGACGGTCGGTCAGGCTGAAATAATCGGATGTGATTGCCTTCTGATGTCGGGGGGCTGGACGCCGTCGCTGCATCTGTTTTCCCACACCAAGGGAACGCTTAAGTGGGACGACGAACGCCAGACCTTCTTGCCCGATCACAAGGCAGAAGAATGCGAAATCGCCGGTGCGGGCCGTGGCTTGTGGGGCATTGAAGCGGTCCTGAATGACGGTGCGGAAATGGGCGCGGCTGTGGCCAAAAGCCTTGGCAAAAAGGCCAAGGCGGCAAGCTACGGCGTTGCCAATGACCGTTCGGGAACCGGTGTCAGCCACAAGGAACTGCCGACCGATCTGGATGCTGGCAAGGCACGTGCCTTTGTCGATTACCAGAACGACGTGACGGCCAAGGACCTTCGTCTGGCGGTACGCGAAGGCATGCGTTCGATCGAACATGTCAAACGCTACACCACCAACGGCATGGCAACCGATCAGGGCAAGATGTCAAACATCAACGGCCTCAATATTGCCTCTGACGCATTGGGTGTGCCGCAGCCGAAAGTCGGTCTGACGACTTTCCGTCCGCCTTACACCCCGACGACCTTTGGCGCCTTCTGTGGTTATCACAAGGGCAGTCACTTTGAAGTGACGCGTAAAACCCCGATCGATAGTTGGGCCGAAGAAAACGGTGCCGCTTACGAGCCGGTCAGCCTGTGGCGCCGTGCATGGTACTTCCCTAAAGACGGCGAAGACATGCATGCAGCCGTGTCGCGCGAATGCCTTGCGACGCGTGCGAGTGTCGGCATCTTTGATGCATCGACCCTTGGCAAGATCGAGGTGGTTGGCCCGGATTCGGTTGAATTCATGAACCGCATGTACACCAACCCCTGGACCAAGCTGGCACCGGGGCGGGCACGTTATGGCCTTCTTCTGGGCGATGACGGGTTTATCCGTGATGACGGTGTCATTGGTCGTCTGGCCGATGATCGCTTCCATGTCACAACCACGACCGGTGGTGCGGCGCGTGTTCTGAACATGATGGAAGACTACCTTCAGACCGAGTGGCCGGACCTTGATGTCTGGCTGACTTCAACGACCGAGCAGTGGGCGACCATTGCACTGAACGGCCCAAATGCGCGCAAGGTGCTTGAGCCGTTTGTCGAAGGGTTGGATATGTCTGATGAGGCCTTCCCGCACATGTCAGTTGCCGAATGCCGCGTGGGTGGCTTCCCGGCGCGCTTGTTCCGCATCAGCTTTACCGGCGAAGTCGGCTTTGAGGTCAACGTTCCGGCCCATGCCGGTCGCGCCCTTTGGGAAATGCTGTTCGAAGCAGGCAAGAAATACGATATCTGCCCCTATGGGACTGAGACCATGCACGTGCTGCGTGCCGAGAAGGGCTATATCATTGTCGGTCAGGACACCGATGGCACAGTCACCCCGCATGATGCCGGGTTGAGCTGGGCAATCGGTAAAATGAAACCAGACTTCGTTGGCAAGCGCGGTCTCGCGCGTCCGGACCTCGTTGCCGAAGGCCGCAAGCAGTTGATTGGTCTTCTCACCGAAGATGGCAAAACCAAGCTTGAGGAAGGGGCGCAGATCGTTCTTGATCCGAACCAGCCCAAGCCGATGAAGATGGTCGGCCATGTGACATCAAGCTATCACAGCGATGCCGCAGGTCGCCCGATTGCCATGGCGCTGCTTGAAGACGGTTTCAATCGTATGGGTGAAACCATTTACATTCCGATGCCAGATCGTGTGATCAAGGCGACCGTCACCGGGACCGTGTTTTACGATCCCGAAGGCGAACGGTTGAAACTCTAGGCGGGGAACAGAAAAATGACGGTACTTACACACGCATTTACGCCAGGTCCGATCGTTGCTTCCGGGCAGGTTAAACTGACCCTGATGGCACCTGTTGCCCGTTTCTCGCTACGTTTGCGGGCGGCCAATATTCCGGCCGTATCCAAGGCGATTGGTGTTGATCTGGCAACCACAGTTGGCGTACGTGCGGCCAATGGCACGACTGAGTCCATCTGTCTCGGCCCGGATGAATGGCTGATTATTGCCAAGCCGGATGATGCCGACACAGTGACGAAGGTGTGCGCGGATGTCTATGCATCGGCAACCCACAGCCTGACCGAGGTGTCAGCCCGTGAAGTCACGGTACGCATCGAAGGCGAACGTGCGAGCGAGTTGCTGACCATCGGTTGCCCGCGCGATATCGACAGCATCCCTGTTGGTGGTGGCTGCCGCACAGTGATTGACGGTGTTACGGTTGTTCTTTGGCGGGATGCCGAGCAAAGCTTCCGCATGGATATCTGGCGTTCGTTCGCCCTGCACATCATTGATCTGCTGTGCACCGGCTGCAAGGAATTCGCGGCAGAATAATCTGCATTGGGGCGGGGTTTTGGTGATTGCCATCCCCGCCCTTATTGTATCCAGGCAAACGTATTAGGTTGAATGTGGTGTCCTGGTGATACGAAACTGCGCATCAACTTGTCTCAGGTGATTGAGGCCGCTAGTGTTTGCTGCAAACGCAGCCACCGAAAGAAGCCCCAATGATACGTTCCGTCCTTGCCCTTCTTGATATTCGCCCGGCCTACACGGCCATGTTGGCAGAACGCCACGATCTGCATCGTTATGACCTGGTTCCGGACAAGCAGAAATTTCTTGATGAAATGGGCGATCAGATCAGAGCCGTTGTGACATCCGCGCGGTTTGGTGTTCCGGAAGACTTGTTGGCGCAACTACCGAACCTTGAAGTCATTACAAGCTTTGGCGTTGGGTATGATGTGTTTGATCTTAAGGCACTGCGTGACCGCGGCATTCGTCTTTCAACCACACCTGACGTTCTGACCGAAGACGTTGCCGACACGGCGATCATGTTGATGCATGCAACCTTGCGGAAGCTTGTTTTGGGCGACGACTGGGTACGCAGTGGAAAATGGGCCGCAAAAGGTTCGATGGCATTGACCAGAAGTATACGCGGCAAGAAGCTCGGCATTGTCGGGCTGGGCCGGATCGGACAGGCAATCGCATCACGCGCAGTTCCAAGCGGTGTCGAGGTCGGCTATTTCGGACGCAGCAAGAAGGATGTCGAGTACCGGTTCTTCGACGATCTGACTGCACTCGCGACATGGTCGGATATCTTGGTGTTGTCGTGCCCCGGTGGGGCCGCGACCAACGGGATCGTTAATGAAGCGGTGCTTGATGCCCTTGGCAAAGAGGGTGTCGTGATCAATATCGCACGGGGATCGGTGATTGATGAACCGGCTTTGATTCGGGCGTTGCAGCACGGGTTGATTGCCGGCGCGGGACTTGATGTGTTCGAAAATGAACCGGATATCGATCCGGCCTTTGCCAATCTTCATAACGTTGTGCTCTATCCGCATCTGGCGAGTGGAACGGTGGAAACCCGCGATGCCATGGGCCAACTGGTTGTCGATAATCTTGATGCGTGGGACGAACGCCAAGAATTGATCACACCGCTTGTTTAGTTGATCGGTTGATCTGCCAGTCGGACAGGTTGAAACAGGCTTGTGTCAACGTGTCACTGTGCCATTCTGTCGCCCATCTATTTTCCTGTTATCGAGGCCACCCCATGACTTTCAAGCCCCAGCACCAAGCCCCTACAGACGCCGCCGAGCGTCGCGCGATTAAGCCGGTCGTTGT
The DNA here is from genome assembly GCF_000300275.1 of Thalassospira profundimaris WP0211. GTDB lineage: Bacteria > Pseudomonadota > Alphaproteobacteria > Rhodospirillales > Thalassospiraceae > Thalassospira > Thalassospira profundimaris. The sequence goes on from NZ_AMRN01000002.1 coordinate 423,863, forward strand.
ATATCCCAACGGAACCTTGCCCGAGCCTGACTTTGCGACCTTGGCCGAATTCAAGGCATCAATGAAGAAAGTGAACGAGGTTATCGTTCCGCCGCGCGATGCGCGCACGTTTCATGTGCCCAAGGGATACTTTTTCCGCATTGTCAGTGTCGATGGGCCGCAAGTCGGTGATTTGAACCTTTGGAATGCCAATGACCTGAAGGAACGGTTTTTCAGCGGCAAAACCCGTGCCCTGCATCGGACCCACCTGACCACAGGCGACCGTTTGTGGTCCAACATGCCCTATCTGCGTTCGATGGCGCTGATCAGCGAAGATACCCTTGATTGGTATGGTTTTGATGAGGACGGCGGCAGTGTGCATGACGTGATTGGCACGCGCTGCGACCCGTTCACCAACCGGTTGCTGTCAGGGAATGATTATCACCATTGCTGCCATTCCAACCTGTGCCGGGCATTCAGGGACGAGACCGGCATGTCGATGCAGGAAGCCGATCACTATGTGCATGATGTGTTGAACGTCTTCATGTGCACCGGCTTTACCAAGGACACCCATCAGTATTTCATGAAGGCAAGCCCGGTACGCCCGGGGGACTATCTTGAAATGTTTGCCGAGATCGATTTGCTGGGCAATTTGTCGACCTGTCCGGGTGGCGATTGCAGCACCGGCCATTCAAGTGATGAGGCCGCCTGTTATCCGCTTAAGGTCGAGATCTATGAAACCGATCCGGCCTTGCAGGATAAATGGGATTGGCCAGCGCCCAGTGCGTATCAGCACCCTTAAGCCTTAAAACAAACCCCCGTCGAAGATACCGACGGGGGTTTGTCGTTTCCTGGTGTGTCAGTTTTAGCGATCGCGTAACTGCCCATTGACCGTGACCGACTTGATCACGGCAAAGACCTTTTGATGGGGTTGCAGTTTTAAGCGTGATCCCGACCATTTCGTGATGCGGGCATGAATTTTGGGACGGCCACTGGTTTCCGCCAGAAGGGTGGCATCCGCATCCTGACCAAAGCACATGGTCACATCGATGGTGTCACCGGGCTCGTCACTGATTTTGGTGACGGTGACGGGAATGATGTTGTTCGCACTGATATCGTGCGGCGGGGTGCGGGCAATCATCACATCACGGGCACGAATATGCAGTCGGACACGATCACTTTTCGGGCGGCCAAGATAGGGCACGACAAGTCGTTGCCCACCACATTCAAGGAAGCTGACCTCGGCCTTGGGATCACGACTGACAATTCGGGCGGCCAGAACCGTTCCGGCATCAAAGCGCCCGGCAAGCGGCGCCAAGTCCGTGCGGCCCAGCATTTCAAATACCGACCCGGTCGCAAGTGTTTTGCCCTGATCAATGATTACCATGTGGTCGGCAAGGCGGGCGACCTCGTCAATCGCGTGGGTGACATAAAGGATCGGTATCTTGCGATGATCGCGCAACCATTCGAGATACGGCAGGATTTCCTGTTTGCGGGCGTGATCAAGGGCGGAAAGCGGCTCATCAAGCAGCAATACATCCGGATTGGACAAAAGAGCACGCCCAAGTGCCACCCGTTGCTTTTCCCCGCCAGACAGAAGGTTGGGTCGGCGATCCATCAGATCCCAGATATCAAGCATCTCAAGGATGGCCTGTTGTTCATCCTGTGGCAGTTTGTGGGGATTGCGGCGCGCCCCGTAAAACAGGTTGTCACGTACCGATTTATGCGGGAACAGGCGATTATCCTGAAACACGCAGCCAACCCGACGCTTGCGAACCGGAAGGTTGATGCCACGTGAATGTTCAAACAGTACATGATCGTTGATTTGAATATGGCCGCGATCCGGGCGGACCAAACCCGCAATCATGTTAACAAGTGTCGTCTTGCCGCTGCCAGAGGGGCCAAACAGGGCCGTTATACCCGGTTCAGGAATATTGAACTCGGCGGAAAGCCTGAAAGTCTTGAGACTGCGTTCAACATTGACACCGATGCTCATGACGCGGCCCTCTTGCGAATACGACGGAGCGCCAATTCAGACAGAAGCAGTCCGGCAAAGGCCAAGCCGATTGAAAGGGCGGCCAACCGTGCCGCAGCCAGTTCGCCGCCCGGTGTCTGGATCGCAGTATAGATCGCGAGTGGCAGGGTACGGGTTTCACCGGGGATGTTCGAGACGAACGTGATGATCGCGCCGAATTCGCCAAGGCTTGCGGCAAAGGCCGTGATGGCACCGGCAATGATACCGGGAAGTGCCAAAGGCAATGTCAGCGAAAAGAACCGGTCAATCGGCCCGGCGCCAAGGGTCTCAGCAGCCTGATAAAGACCCGGATTGACGTTTTCCAGGCTCAGTCGAATGGCGCGGACCTGAAACGGGAAGCTGACAATCGCTGATGCCAGTGCCGCGCCCGTCCAGCTAAAGACAAAACGCAGGTCAAAAGTCTCATACAGCCAAGCACCCAAGGGTGCCCGTGTGCCCAACGCAACAAGCAACAAATAACCCATCACAACCGGTGGCAGGATCAGCGGTAGATGCACAATCGCATCAAGAATAAAGCGCCCGGGAAATCGACCAAGAGCAAGCGCGGTTGCGACAATAATGGCAAAGGGAAGCGCACAAGCAACAGCAACGCCTGAGATGCGCAAGCTTAACAGAAGTGCCTCGATTTCGGCGGGGGTCAAACTGATCATTTTCAGGGCAGGTTGGCTTGCGTTGTTGCAACGGGTTCAAAGCCATAGTCGGCAAAAATGCGGCCCGCGTCATCCCCCAAAAGCCATAGCAGGAATTTCATGGCTTTGGTTTCGGACGGATCACCCGTCAGGGCAGCAGGATAGGTAATGACCGGGTGACTGTTTTCGGGGAAGGTGCCGATGATTTTGACGTTATCGGAAATGCCGGCGTCAGTTTGATAAACAATGCCAATCGGTGCTTCGCCCCGTTCAACCAGCGCCAGGGCCGCACGAACATTGTCAGTACGCGCAAGTCTTGGTGCAACTGTTTCCCATTGCCCCAAAGATGTCAGTGCCTGTTTGGCATAAATACCGGCAGGCACGTGGTCCGGGTCGCCGACTGCAATGCGATCACTGGGTTCGATCAATGCTGTCAGGTCTGAAGTATTGCTAATTTTAATCGGGGTAAGATTGCTATCTTTGGGGGCGACAATAACCAGACGGTTTGTCAGCAGGTCATGGCGGCTGCCGGGGACAAGCAAGCCCTGATCGTTTAACCAGGTCATCCATTTCTCGTTGGCGGAGATAAAGATGTCGGCCGGCGCGCCTGCGGCAATCTGGCGTGCCAGTGTCGAAGAACTTGCAAGGGACAGGCGAATTGTATCACCCGTTTCCTTTTCATAGGTGGCGGTCGCAGTTTCAATGGCGTTGGTCAGGCTTGCGGCGGCAAAGACGGTGATGTCACGCGCGCGAGCCGCTGTTGAGATGCTGCCAACAAATATGATCGCGATCACAAAGAAGGCGACTGCAGATGGCAATGGGGATCGAAAATGGGGCATAGGGACCCGTAACTTAAAAAAGGGCGCGTTTGCATCACTATAGACGAAATCAGTTTTGTTGCCACACATGACAAGGCCCGCCACAGGGCGGGCCAAAGGTTGTCCGATTTCGCGATGGAAACAGCGTTCAGGAACAGACCGCCGCGCGCAGTGGGTCGTCGGCATCCATATCAAACCATTCATTCATTGCGGTCGGGAAACCATTGCTGTCGAGTGACGTATCGGGCGTGATATAGCCACGCCGTCCTTGCGCACAATCAACAAGATGGGTCAGGGCAAGGGTTTCGCCGCCCTTGCGCAGTAGCAGGGTCATGACGCGTTTTTCATCGGGGTTTTGGGGATTGGATACCAGTTTTTCGCGATCAATCGCCGTAAAGCGGTTGGTCGGTGCGGAAACCAGTGTCCAGGGCGCGAAAATGTTTTCGTCAGTAAAGGTCTGAATGACGCTGATGGTCTGAGGCAGGCGGGCCTCGTAGCGATCAAACCATGTGTATTCATCCCAGATCATGTAGCCAAACATCGCAATCGCTGCGACGAGCGGAATGACATATTTCGGTGCCTTGCGGCCCCAAAGCCGGAACAGCAACATGACCACGCCAGCCGACGCAAACCCGATAACAACGGTTGAGAAGATAAAGACGTACATAGGCTGGTGGCTCCCGATCTGCTGTTATTATTGGTGGGGCATTTTTTGAGCCCTGATAACCGATTAGCGCAGTATCCGGTCGAGCTCAAGTTCGCCTTTCGGATCACGTTTGGCGATCTGGGCCAGAAACAGGCCCGACGCGGCAATCGCGTCAGACAATGCGTTATGGGCCCGGAAAGGGGGCAGGTTATGATTTCGGCGCAATGTATCAAGCCGGAGCGCCCCTGATTTCATGGTTTCACCGCTGCGCCGGATGTCACGCAGAGCCAGAACCAGGGTGTCGACCGTCGGGATTTGCAGCGGCGCGCCAAAGAACTGTTTGCAGGCCTGACCAAGGAAGCCCAGTTCAATCGGGGCATGGTGGGATAACAGAACCCGGCCAGCCATCTGCGGCAAGAGATGCTCAAGGGCCGCTTCAATGCTCGGGGCATCGGCGACATCGCTGTCAAAGATCCGGTGGACCACGACCGAGCTTTCGCTGAGCTCCTTGGTTGGCCGCACCAGAATATGTTCGCAACTTGAAAAATCGACCGAAAGCTGACGGATAATCACCCAGCCGAGGCTGACGATTTCGTCCTTTTTGGGGTCAAGGCCGGTGGTTTCCAAATCAAGAGCGATGAATTCGGTTTCCATCACGGATCTTTCAGGATCGGCAGCCGGCACATCGTAATAGGTCCGCAAAGGCCCGGTTGCCTTGCGCTGGATGAAGTCACGATACAGCCGACTGTCGAGGATTTTTTGGCGCAATCCCATATGGCTTACGTCCCGCTTTTGCCAAAGGCGTGCTCAAGCGCGCCCTGAAGGTTCTTGATCACCGAGAACGCATCTTTGAGATGGCTGCGCTCAAAGGCCGACAGGCTTTCAGGTTGCAGGAAGTTATCGGGTTTTTCGCCGCGCCGGATCTGACGGACCTGATGTTTCAGGCGGGTGATGCTGATGAATTCAAAGGCATCAAGAAGGTCCGACGCCCCCTGATTGCTGATGGATGGGAATGCCTTTACGGCATTGAGCCGCTCATAGGTGTTTACGGCCTCGACCCCGTTGGCAAGGGCGTGAATGCGGGCGATATCAACGATTGGCACCACGCCGTTATGTTTCAGATCAAGGGTCTTGTCATGTTCGCCGCCACGGATCATGACGAAATTCTTGAAGAAACCAAGCGGGACATGATGGCTCAGCGCATTGCCCACCATATAGGCCTGGAAAATACGGTTGTCCTTGGCCTTGGAGATGATCATGCGATGCAGGTCTTCAAACAGGCTCTTGGTGCCGTGGACCGGGCGCAGGTCAAACCAGACCGAACACAGCATCAAGGATTTTGGTTCGGGTTGTTCGATCCATTTGTTGAAATAGTGCTGCCAGGTGCGCACCGGTTGCCGCCACTCATCTGTTCTGGCCATCATTTCACCGGGGCAATAGACGTAGCCAACCTTGTTCAGGCCATCACAGACAAAGTCGGCAAGATTTTTGAAATAGTCCCCGTGCTGATCCGCGTTATAGGCGTCATCTATAATCAGGCAATTATCCTGATCCGAAAGTGCCGTTTGTTCCTGGCGGCCTTGTGACCCACCCGCCATCCATACATAGGGAACGGGCGGGGGGCCGAATTCGTCCTCTGCCAGTTGCAGCAGCCGGGCGGTCGCCGCATCCGAAAGGGTTGTTACGATATGTCCGGCATTTTGCGATGTCGCGCCCGCTTCGATCAGGTGGCTAAGAAGTTCGGGGACCTGGGCGATGACCTTTGCCATTTCTTCGGGTTCGGTCAGTTTGCCGATACGGCCTGCCATGTAAACAGCCGACAGCGACTGGCGTGCCAGCAAGTTGTTGGTGGTGATCATGCCAACTGCCTTGCCGTCCTTCATCACCGGCAGATGGCGGATATTGTTGCGCGTCATGGTCAGAAGCGCATCAAAGGCGTACTGATCGGGATCGATCGAGATCGGCTTTTCGGTCATGATGGCCGTTACCGGCTCATCATAACTGCGGCCCTTGGCGATGACACGATTGCGCAGGTCACGGTCGGTCATGATCCCGGCAACGCCGTCACCGCCTTCGGTGATCAGCAGACAGGAAACGCGTTCCTTGCTCATCAACTGGCCAGCTTCAAGGATGGAGGCCGACGTGTCGATGCTGACCAGTTCGCGGGCAATCAGGTCACTGACCTTCACACTCATCAGTTTGAGCTGATCGTCATCGCGACTTTCGAGCAACTGCATGCCACTGCGCAGGCGTTCGCCGCCCATCTGGGCGAAGAAATAGCTAAACTGCGGATACTTGCCCGTTAGCGCATGAAAATCCTTTTCGGGCAGCAAGTAACACAGGCTGTCTTCCAGAGTTGTGATGTTATTTGCCGCGCGACCATTCTGATACATCGCGCGCACACCAAAGCATTCACCCTCTGACAGACGGGCAAGCAACTGCCCGTTCGGGTCGCGGGTTTCGGTGCCGCCCGTGCGGATGATGTAAAGATGAAGGCATTGTTCCTCAGGCGAGAGGACCTTGGTCCCTGCGCGGAAATAGCGGGCCGAGAGGCGCTTGGGCAGGGCGTTGATTTCTTCGTCAGGTAACAGATCGAACGGGTGATGTTGTTTTAGAAACTCGGCAATTTCTTCGAGTTCGATGCTCATGACTGTTTTCCTCCGCAAGGGCATGCCCTGAGTGCATTGTTGCCTGACTAAGGCCGAAAAGAAAAGCCCCCGGATCAATGATCCGGGGGCCTGCAACAGTTCCTGGCAAACCAGTTGACCGATTAGTGGTCAACTGCGCCACCGGCTCCTTTCGGAACGCGGATGTCTTCAATCATGTGCTGGATATGCTCTGGCGGCTCAGCGGTGACTTTCGACACAGCGAAAGCAACGATGAAGTTCAGGAGCATACCAACGACGCCAATGCCTTCCGGCGAGATGCCGAACAGCCAGTTTGCTTCGACGTTTTCGATCAATACCGGGATAAAGATGCCCTTGTAGGACATGATATAACCCATGGTGAAGATCAGACCGACCAGCATCCCGGCAATAGCACCTTCACGGTTAACCTTCTTGGAGAAGATACCCATGATGATAACCGGGAATAGCGAGGATGCGGCAAGACCGAAGGCGAAGGCCACCACCTGTGCCACAAAGCCCGGAGGATTGTAGCCCAGATAACCGGCAATCACGATCGCGACCGCAGCCGCAACACGCCCGGCCATCAGTTCCTGTCCTTCTGTCATGTTCGGTGTGAACGTGCCTTTGAGAAGGTCATGTGAAACGCCCGACGAAATCACAAGCAGCAGACCAGCAGCTGTTGAAAGTGCTGCGGCGATACCACCAGCTGCGACCAGGGCAATGACCCAGTTCGGAAGCTGTGCGATTTCCGGGTTGGCAAGAACCATGATGTCACGGTCAACGCTCAGTTCGTTACCAGCCCAGCCATATTCGGCTGCTTTGGTCGCAAACTCTGCGTTCGCATCGTTGTAATACTGGATGCGGCCATCACCGTTCTTGTCTTCGAACTTCAGAAGGCCGGTTGCTTCCCAGCGCTTCATCCAGTCAGGACGTTCTTCATAGACGAGGTTACCGTCTTCTGCGCCCACTTCACCGGTCTGGATGGTGTCGGTCAAGTTCAGGCGAGCCATTGCACCAACTGCCGGAGCAGTGGTGTACAGCAGCGCGATGAAGACCAGCGCCCAACCGGCCGATGAACGTGCATCACGTACTTTCGGAACGGTGAAGAAGCGAACGATAACGTGCGGAAGACCGGCAGTACCAACCATCAGTGCAAGCGTGATTGCAAAGATATCAATCGTTGACTTGTTGGTGGTGGTGTATTCGAGGAAGCCGAGTTCCGTCACAACCTGGTTAAGGCGATCAAGCATGTATTCGCCGGTGCCATTCACGGTCGAGCCAAATGCCAGCTGCGGCAGCGGATTGCCGGTCAGCTGGAAGGCAATGAAGATTGCCGGAATGGTGTAGGCAATAATAAGAACGCAATATTGTGCAACCTGGGTATAGGTAATGCCCTTCATGCCGCCAAGAACAGCATAGATGAAGACGATGCCCATGCCGACGAACAGGCCGGTGAGGAGTTCAACTTCAAGGAAGCGCGAGAACACGATACCAACGCCGCGCATCTGACCTGCCACATAGGTAAACGAGATAAAGATCAGGCAGATAACAGCAACGATACGGGCGGTTTTGGAATAATAACGATCCCCGATGAATTCCGGCACGGTGAATTTGCCGTACTTGCGAAGGTACGGTGCCAGAAGCATCGCCAGCAGGCAGTAACCACCTGTCCAGCCCATGAGGTAAACCGAGCCGCCATAGCCAAGGAAGGCAATGAGGCCAGCCATAGAGATAAAGGAAGCAGCCGACATCCAGTCTGCTGCGGTCGCCATGCCGTTGACGACCGGGTTAACACCTTTGCCAGCGACATAGAATTCGCCGGTGGTGCTTGCCTTGGCCCAGATCGCGATGCCGATATACAGCGCGAAGCTCAAGCCGACGGCAATATATGTAAGGGTGGTAAGATCCATCTTGTCTGTCTCCCTGATCCTGCGTCAGTCGTCTTCACGAACGCCGAATTCGCGATCCAGTTTGTTCATCTTGGCCACATAGACGAAAATCAGTGCGACAAAGACGTAAATGGACCCCTGTTGAGCAAACCAGAAACCAAGCTGGAAGCCCGCGATTTCGATAGAGTTGAGGGCATCGACAAACAAGATGCCGAAACCGTAGGAAACGATGAACCAGATCGCGATAAGGACCGAGACCAGCTTCACGTTTCTCTTCCAGTAGGCTGCGCTTTGTTCATCCATCGCGCGTCTCCTTCCTAGAAATGATAACTTTCCCTGCCGACATATTTTTATGCTGTGTTTGTCGGCCGCATGAATGCGTGGCGTTGAATGCATCAAGACACACTCATTACCTGTAAAGCTCGATACCAGTTTTCGAGAGTCGCCATAAGCTAATCATTAGTCGTATAGAACAGGGTGTTAGAAGGTGTTGTGCCCCAACGTCGAATAAAAATAGTGACAGAATCCGGGCGGTTTTCACTGTGTGCATTGCAGCATTTTAAGGTTGAAAAACATTGCGTCTAAGTGCCTAAAAAGTGACGTTTTTATAACTTAAGGGCCTCATCACTGTCCGACGCGGCTATTTTTTGACTGAAATCGACGCAAATTTCGTTTGCCCAACCGGAATGATGTCGTCGACGCGAGATTGCTTGATGCACCTTGTTTCAGCTCGCCACCTGGCATGTTTTGATAGCATGTGAGCTGTCTGCGGTTTGAAGTTGTTAAGAGCCTGCCTGTCGGTTACAAACGGGCACAGTATTTCAGGCATGCGCATGAGTGTGCCGAAGTGTTTCAGCCCAACAGGGCGGACCCAACGACTTTTGGATGGGGAATTTAATGGCATCCTACCAGTATATTTACGTCATGAAGGACCTGACCAAGATCCTTCCGGGCGGTCGCGAACTTTTCAAGGGCATCACACTGTCCTTCCTGCCAGGCGTAAAAATCGGTGTTCTCGGTAACAACGGCGCAGGTAAATCCACCCTGCTGAAAATCATGGCCGGCATCGAAAAGGATTACGCCGGTGAAGCCTGGCCTGCCGAAGGCGTCAATGTCGGTTACCTTGAGCAGGAACCGCAGCTTAACCCGGAGAAAGACGTTCTTGGCAACGTCATGGAAGGGTGCGGTTCGATTGTTGACGATCTTGCACGCTTCAACGAAATCAGCGGCAAGTTTGCCGAGCCGATGACCGATGACGAAATGAATGATCTCCTTGCAGAGCAGGGTGAACTTCAGGAACGCATCGATGCGGCCAATGGCTGGGATTTGGAACGTACCCTTGAGATCGCGATGGACGCCCTGCGTTGCCCGCCCAAGGATGCGGATGTAACCAAGCTTTCAGGTGGTGAGCGCCGTCGTGTCGCCCTTTGCCGCCTTTTGCTTGCAAAGCCTGACATTCTGCTGCTTGACGAACCGACCAACCACCTTGACGCTGAGTCGGTTGCGTGGCTTGAGCGCCACCTTGAAGATTATCAGGGTACCGTCATTCTGGTCACCCACGATCGTTACTTCCTCGATAACGTTACGGGCTGGATTCTGGAACTTGACCGGGGTCAGGGCATTCCGTTCGAAGGCAACTATTCCTCCTGGCTTGAGCAGAAGCAAAAGCGTCTGGAACAGGAATCCCGTCAGGAAGGCAGCCGCCAGAAACAGCTTGCCACTGAACTTGAATGGATCCGCCAGAACCCGAAGGGCCGTCAGGCAAAATCCAAGGCCCGTGTCCGTGCCTATGACGATCTGGTCGCCGAGGCCGCAAAAGCGGTGCCGGATTCCACCAAGATCGTTATTCCGATTGCCGAGCGCCTTGGTAACGAAGTTATCACCGCCGAGGGCCTGACCAAGGCTTATGGTGACAAGCTTCTGTTTGAAAACCTTGATTTCCGTCTGCCGCCGGGGGGTATCGTTGGTGTGATCGGTCCGAACGGTGCGGGTAAAACCACCCTGTTCAAAATGTTGACGGGGGCTGACACCCCGGATGCAGGAACGCTCAAGATCGGTGATACCGTCAAGATGGGCTATGTCGATCAGTCGCGTGACTCGCTTGATCCGAACAAAACGGTTTGGCAGGAAGTTTCTGACGGCCTTGACGAGATCCTTTTGGGCAAGCGTCCGATGTCGTCGCGTGCCTATGTGTCACAGTTCGCCTTCAAAGGCGCAGATCAGCAGAAAAAAGTCGGCCAGTTGTCCGGTGGTGAACGTAACCGTGTTCACCTTGCCAAGATGCTGAAGTCTGGTGCGAACGTTCTGCTGCTTGACGAACCGACCAACGATCTTGATGTCGATACCCTGCGTGCGCTTGAGGAAGGTCTTCTCGAGTTTGCCGGTTGCGCTGTGGTCATCTCGCACGATCGCTTCTTCCTTGACCGTATTGCTACCCACATTCTGGCCTATGAGGGCAACTCGCATGTCGAGTGGTTCGAAGGGAACTATCAGGAATATGAAGCCGACTACAAACGTCGCTATGGTGAAGAGGCAAGCCGACCGCACCGTATCAAATACAAGCCGCTGACCCGCTAAGGCGGTCAATCGGTTTGAGATTAAAGGCCACCTTCGGGTGGCCTTTTTATGCCCGGATGCCAGATGCAAAAAAGCCACCGTCGCAAGGATGGTGGCTTTTGTATTCGGATATTAAGGCAGGCTTCGATCAGAGACCGGTTTTTGCCTTGAGTGCAGCGGTCAGGGCGCCGACATCGTCGTTGTTCTGTTGGATGACCGATGTGAATTCATCGCGTTGGGTGATGCCCATGCTCAGACCTTCGATGGAAACATCAATGATCTTGTAGCTGTCATCAAACATCCGCATCCGCCAAACAATGTTTACCGGCGGGCCGTCCGGGCGGACGAACTGCGAATCGACAAAGGTGTCCTTGTTCTTCTGGGTCTCATCACCGACAACAAACTGTTCGCCGTTGAATTCCTTGAACTGGTTTGCGTAGTTGAGCGCCAGATAGTTCTGAAGCAGGACTGAAAACTCTTCGATCTCCGCTTCGGAAATCGAACGCCAGTAACGCCCCAGAACGAAGCGCGAAACGACATCCATTGCAAAATAGCGGTCCATCAGGGACACGAACTTTTTGCGGCGAACGTCGTCAGCAAGGCTTTGATCGGTCAGTTCATTCATGGCCTGGTCAGCCATGCTCTGAATGACATTTGCTGCGCTGGTTTCGACAGCGACTTCGGCAACAATGTTTGAAGACAAACCCGTTGCCGACGCCGGACCAGACCAAGCGGCTGCGATGGCGATCATCGCGGCGGTTGATATGGCGATTTTGCTGTTTACCATGACCGGCTCTTACTTGCTTGCCGCTTCGACAGCATCGTCGAAGTCAAAAGATGCACTTTCGTCTTCTACAGCGAATTCTGGTGACGGGCCACCGTTGCGAATCATCTTATTGCGTTGCTGACGATAGAGGCTGCGCAGGGCTGCGTAATAGTCGATAGACGACTTTTGCAGTTCGTTCAGCTGATTGATCGTCGCGTAACGATAATGCAGGGCTGTAAGACCGACCGAGCCAAGATAAAGGGCTTCGGCGGTGTCGCTATTCTGTGCGCCCCAAGTCAGCGGGTTGGCAACATAGTCAACACCGATGCCGGCTGTATCGCGCAGGTTGGACGGGCCAAGCAGCGGAAGCACAATGTAAGGGCCGCCGCCAATGCCGTAATGGGCAAGGGTCTGACCAAAATCTTCGCGACGGTACGGAATGCCGAAATCAGATGCGACATCGTTGAAGCCCAAAAGGCCGATGGTCGAGTTCATGATGAAACGCTGGAACGAGGCAGCAGCCTGATCCGGGTCACCCTGCAGCAACGCGTTGAACGAGTTCAACGGTTCGTTGATGTTGCGCACGAAGCTCGCGACGGAGGTTTTAACAGGTTCCGGGGCAATGTCGCGGTACCACATTGCAGCAGGATACAGGACCATGAAATCGACCGCACCATTAACACCGTGAACCACGCGGTTCACCGGCTCAAGCGGATCATAATCACTCGTGTCCTGAGCGGGTTCTGTCGATGCGCACGCGGTCAGCAAAGACAGCGATCCTGCGGCACAAAGCGAAAGCAAAGTTCGAAACTTCATTATTTTTAGCCAACCGATGTTCGATACACAGACTTCCCCGACCCGAAACGCTTTTGATGCGGGACACCAAAAAACGTTACCGATCAATCCCCTGCTCGAAGGGCGATCATGTAACGCGCACGCCTCAGATATCCATTTGGTTAGCATAGGGTGAAATTAAACACCAGCATACAAAAAGTTGATCAGGATCAAGCAGTTTTCAGGTGTGGCATTTAGGCAACAAGTTTTCACGCGAAAATAGCGCTTGAACAAATATAAACATATCTTTATATCTTTCTTGTCGACGTGGAGGGCATTGGTATGGAACAGGTTCTGGCAAGATTGCGCGCAGCTGCTGAAGCAACGCGGCTTCGCTTGCTTGCGATCTGTGCCGAGTGCGAATTGACCGTCAGCGAGATCACCCAGATCATCGGTCAGAGCCAGCCGCGCGTCTCCCGACATCTTAAATTATTGTGCGAGGCAGGCTTGCTTGTCCGGTTCCGCGAAGGGACTTGGGTTTTCTATCGCACGCCGCATTCCGGGCCGGGTGCCGACCTTGTGCAGCCTGTGCTGGATTTGCTGCCAAAAGATGACGAGACGCTTGCACTTGATCGTGCCCGTCTCGATCAGGTGAAGGCAGAACGTGAAAAGATCGCGACAGAATATTTCCGCGCCAATGCCGAAGACTGGGATCGGATTCGCTCGCTGCATGTCGACGAGGCTGTTGTTGAAAAAGCATTGCTTGAGGCGGTTGGTGATCTCACCGGTGGCCGGATTCTCGATGTCGGAACAGGTACCGGGCGTATTCTTGAGCTTCTCGGGCGTAACGCCGAAGAGGGCGTTGGCGTTGATATGTCACGCGAAATGTTGGCTGTTGCGCGTGCACGCTTGCAGCGTGCAGACCTGTCCAACTGCCTTGTTCGACAAGCCGACATGTACCAATTGCCTTATCCCGGCGGCATGTTTGATGTGGTGACCCTTCATCAGGTGCTACATTTCGCTGAAAAGCCCGAGGCGGCCCTTGCCGAAGCAGCGCGCGTTCTGGCCCCCGGGGGCAAGCTTGTCATTGTCGACTTTGCCCAGCACGAACAGGAAGAGCTCCGCGAAGAACATGCGCACAGACGTCTTGGTTTTGATGATGCGTCCATCAATGACTGGTTCCGCGCCAGCGGTCTTGAGCCTGGTAACGTTGTCAGTTTGCCGGGCAAACCACTGACGGTTCGGATCTGGATGGCTCGCCCGACATCGGCACAAGCAGCGGACAAAGTTCAAAGAAATTCAGAAAAGGCTGCGGAATAACGCGCAGCATGTATTGAAAATAACCAGATAGAAAGACCGACCCAAGGGTTCAGCCTGCGGGAAAGCGAAGACAGGATTGAGATATCGATATGATGACGGTTCCAGAAATCAACGCAGTACGCAAACACCTCAAGGTTTCGTTCGAGTTCTTTCCGCCGAAAACCGAGAAGATGGAAGAAACCATGTGGCGGTCGATCCATCGGCTTGCGCCGCTCAATCCGTCTTTTGTTTCGGTGACCTATGGGGCGGGCGGCACCACACGTGATCGCACCCATGGCAGTGTCACCCGTATTCAGGGTGAAACCGGCATTCCGGCCGCCGCCCATTTGACCTGTGTTGGTCACACCAAGGAAGAGATCGATCAGATCGCGCGCAGTTATTGGAACGAGGGTATCCGGTCCATCGTTGCCCTTCGTGGGGATTTGCCGGACGCGGGCGACAAGTATGAACCGACCCCGGGTGGCTATGCCTATGCGGTTGATCTGGTTGCTGGCCTTAAGGAAATTGCCGATTTTGATATTTCGGTATCAGCCTATCCGGAAACCCATCCGGACGCGCCGAGTTCCGATTTCGAGATTGATTATCTCAAACGCAAGATTGATGCCGGGGCCAACCGGGCAATTACCCAGTTCTTCTTTGATAACGAAACCTATCTGCGGTTCCGTGACAAATGTGTGGCTGCGGGCATCGAAGCGCCCATCGTTCCGGGCATTTTGCCGGTGACAAACTTTGCGTCGCTCTTGAAATTTGCCGATATGTGTGGTGCTTCTGTGCCGCAACGTTTGCATTGGCGTTTCGAAGGGCTTGATGAAGACCCCGATACCCGTCGCATGGTCGCATTCCACGAAGCCATTTCGCAGGTGGAGGGGTTGATCAGCGAAGGGGTGACCGACTTCCACTTCTATACGCTTAACCGTGCCGAACTGACATATGCCATCTGCCATGCGCTGGGCATTCGCGGAACCGAACAGGTTGCAGCCTGAAGGTGCTTTTGCCCTGTAACCCGGACGCATGAAGAATTGATTGGATGAAAAAGATGAATGATCGCAAGGAACGCATTGCCCTGCTGCGCAAACGGGCCGAGGAAAAGATACTGATCCTTGATGGCGCAATGGGCACGATGATCCAGAAGCACAAGCTGACCGAGGAAGACTATCGCGGCGAACGCTTTGCTGACTGGAAACAGGACGTCAAAGGCAATAACGACCTTTTGTCGCTGACCCAGCCGGACATCATCAAGGACATCCATCTGCAGTACATCGCGGCCGGGGCAGACCTGAACGGGACCAACACGTTTAGCGCGACAACCATTGCCCAGGCCGATTACGGCATGGAAGACTTGGCTTACGAGATCAATTTCGAAAGTGCCAAGATTGCACGCGCTGCCTGCGATGAATGGGAAGCCGCCCATCCGGGGGATGTGCGCTTTGTAAATGGTGCGATCGGCCCGACCAACCGTACGGCGTCGATTTCACCCGATGTGAATAATCCCGGCTTCCGTGCCATCACCTTTGATCAGCTCAAAGAGGCATACAAGGAAGCCACAACCGGTTTGCTGGATGGTGGGGCGGATACGCTGCTGGTCGAAACCATCTTTGATACGCTCAATGCCAAGGCTGCGCTTTTTGCCATCGACGAAGTTCTCGACGAACGCGGTGAAGATGTGCCGGTGCTGATTTCAGGCACGATCACCGATGCATCCGGCCGGACACTTTCGGGGCAGACGACTGAAGCGTTTTATAATTCCGTACGTCATACCAAGCCGTTCTCGATTGGTCTGAACTGTGCATTGGGTGCCGCACAGCTGCGCCCCTATGTTCAAGAACTATCGCGCATTGCCGAATGCCGCGTTTCGGTTTACCCCAATGCAGGCCTCCCCAACGAGTTTGGTGAATATGACCAGACCGATGCCGAAATGGCCGAATTGGTCAAGGAATGGGCCGATACTGGCATGGTTAATCTGCTGGGTGGCTGCTGTGGTACGACACCGCCGCACATCAAGGCGATTGCCGATGCGGTGGCAAATGCCAAGCCGCGCGTTGTGCCCAAGTTTGAACCAAGAATGCGTCTGTCCGGCCTCGAGCCGTTTGATGCTGCGTAAATCTGATATTGATAGCTGAAAAGAGATCGAAAAGACCCATGACCGACATTTCCAGATTTATCAATATTGGTGAGCGGACCAACGTCGCCGGATCGCTGAAATTCAAGAAGCTGATCGTCGAAGAAGATTACGACGCAGCCCTTGAGATTGCCCGTCAGCAGGTCGAAAACGGCGCGCAGATCATCGACATCAACATGGATGATGCGATGCTTGATGCCGAAACGGCAATGGTCAAGTTCATCAACCTGATTGCGGCCGAGCCAGACATTGCCCGCGTTCCGATCATGGTCGACAGTTCCAAATGGAACGTGATCGAAGCTGGTCTGAAATGCCTGCAGGGCAAGGGTATTGTTAACTCGATTAGCCTCAAGGAAGGCGAAGAACCCTTCATCGAACAGGCCAAAAAACTGCGCCGCTATGGTGCGGCAGTTGTCGTCATGGCCTTTGATGAAAAAGGTCAGGCCGATACGGTTGATCGCAAGTTCGAAATCTGCAAGCGCAGCTATGACGTTTTGGTCGATAAGGTTGGCTTCCCGCCCGAAGACATCATTTTCGATCCGAACATCTTTGCCGTCGCGACCGGTATCGAAGAACACGACAATTATGCTGTCGACTTCATCGAAGCCTGCAAGCTGATCAAAAAGCACCTGCCATACGCCAAGATTTCTGGTGGTGTTTCAAACGTTTCCTTCTCGTTCCGGGGCAACAACCCGGTCCGCGAAGCGATGCACTCGGTCTTCCTCTATCACGCCATCAAGGCGGGACTGGACATGGGGATCGTCAATGCCGGTCAGTTGGTTGTGTATGAAGAAATCCCGGCAGAGCTTCGTGAACGCGTCGAAGACGTCATCCTGAACCGTCGTTCGGATGCGACCGACCGTTTGCTTGAAGTTGCCGAAAAATACAAAGGTACTGGCGGGCCCGAGAAAAAGGCCGACCTTGAATGGCGTAAAAAACCGGTCAAGGAACGTCTGGCGCATGCCCTGATCAACGGTATTGCCGAGTTCGTCGAAGAAGACACAGAGGAAGCCCGTCAACAGGCGGACAAGCCGCTGCATGTGATTGAAGGTCCGTTGATGGACGGCATGAACATCGTTGGTGACCTGTTCGGTGACGGCAAGATGTTCCTGCCGCAGGTGGTGAAATCCGCGCGTGTGATGAAAAAGGCGGTGGCTTATCTGATTCCCTTCATCGAAGAGGAAAAAGATGGCAAGCACGAAACCAACGGCAAGATATTGCTCGCGACCGTTAAGGGCGACGTGCATGACATCGGCAAGAACATCGTTGGTGTGGTTCTGCAATGTAACAACTTCGAGGTCATCGACCTTGGGGTGATGGTGCCGACCCAGAAAATCATCGAAACCGCCAAGGCCGAAAAGGTCGACATGATCGGTTTGTCGGGCCTGATTACCCCGTCGCTTGAAGAAATGACCTATGTCGCGGCCGAAATGGAACGCGAAGGGCTGAATATTCCGCTTCTGATTGGCGGCGCGACGACGTCGAAGGTCCATACAGCGGTTAAAATCGCGCCGAACTATCTGAAATCATCGGTGGTTTACGTGATCGACGCATCGCGCGCGGTGGGTGTTGCCAGCAATCTGCTTTCAAAAACCAATGGCGAACGCTTTGCTGCGGAAATTCGCAACGAATATATCGCGATGGCTGAAAAGCATGCCGCACAGCAACTGCAGAAGAAGCGTTTCTCGATTGTCGATGCACGTGCCAACAAGGTTCAGCTCGATTGGGACAACTTTGAAGCACCGGTTCCGCTTAAACCCGGTATCACCCTGTTTGAAGATTTCGATCTGGAAGAACTGGTGTCGCGCTTTGACTGGAAGCCGTTCTTCGAGACTTGGGAACTTCATGGGCGTTTCCCCGACATCCTGAAGGATGAAAAGGTCGGCGAAACGGCGCGTAGCCTTTATGCGGACGCGCAGGAAATGCTTAAAAAAATCGTTGCCGAAAAATGGTTCAAGCCCAAGGCGGTTGTCGGTCTGTGGCCCGCCAACTCGGTCGGTGATGATATCGAAGTTACCCCGGCACCGGAGAAGAATGAGCCGGTGATGCTCCATACCCTGCGTCAGCAGATGTATCGCGAAAACAACAAGCGTCCGAACCGCGCGTTGGCCGACTATATCGCGCCAAAAGACAGCGGCAAGACCGACTATATCGGTGCCTTCGTTGTTACCGCCGGGCCAGAAGTCGAAGAAATCTCTGCCAAGCTTGAAGCAGAGCATGATGATTACAATGCCATCCTGGTCAAGGCCCTGGGCGACCGTTTTGCCGAGGCGTTTGCCGAGCATATGCACGAAAAAGTTCGTAAAGAGCTTTGGGGCTATGCACCGGACGAGGCGCTTGGCAATGATGACCTGATTGCCGAAAAATATCGCGGTATCCGTCCGGCACCGGGTTATCCGGCCTGCCCGGAACACACTGAAAAGGGCATTCTTTGGGATCTTTTGGATGCAGAGAAGAATGTTGGTGTGTCGCTGACTGAAAGCTATGCCATGACGCCAACCTCGTCGGTGAGCGGTTTTTACTTTGCCAACCCGGATGCCAAGTATTTCGGCCTTGGTAAAATCGAACGCGATCAGGTGGAAAGCTATGCCGAGCGCAAGGGCATGACCCTGGCAGAGGCAGAACGTTGGTTGGCACCGAACCTCAATTACGATCCGCGTCAGGCGAAATAAACACCTGTCCGGTCGCAAGGAAAAGCCCCGCAGACTGCACTCTGCGGGGCTTTTTTGTGTCCAGGAATGTCGGTTGCCTAGTGGGTTGCGTGGCAGAACTTGCCGCGTTCAGTGATGCCAACAATCACAATGCCAATCAGGCCAAGCGCGAAATAACCGACCAGAAGTGGGATGACAGTGCCATTGAACTGCTGCCCGATAATTCCGCCGGCAATGACGCCGATCAACGTGCTGTAGACGCCCGTGATCGAGGAGGCAGTACCGGCAATCGCCCCGACCGGCTCCATCGCAAGCGAGTTGAAGTTCGGCATGGTCAGCGAGAAACAGAACAGGATCGTTGTCAGGCCGATGCCAAAGACGAACAAGGGCGGATGCCCGTCAAACCACAGAGCAATCAGCACATTGATCAGGCTGCTGGCGGTCAGGAAGAACAGCGCGACATGAGAAATCTTGTGCATGCCGATCTTGCGCACCAGTCGTGCATTGATGAATGACGAGAAACTCATGCAGGCGGCAATCATGCCAAAAGCCAGCGGGAACCAGACACCAAGCCCGTAAACCTCGGTTTCGAAGATCTGCTGGGCAGATCCGATATAGGCCATCAGGCAGGCAAACATGACGCCCATCGCCGTGGCATAGCCGAATGTCTGACGATTGGTGACGGTGGTTTTGATGTCGCGTGCGATCCGGCGCATCGACAATTTATGCCGATATTCCGGATGCAGGGTTTCAGGCATGCGCAGCAGGTACCAGCAGACAATCGCAATCGCGAGGACCAAGGTGCTGACGAAAATCATATGCCAGTTGGCCAGTGCCAAAATCAGGCTGCCCGATGCCGGGGCGAACACAGGCAGGATGATGAACACCATCATGACAAACGACATGACGCGGGCCATTTCGCGCCCTTCAAAACAATCGCGCGTGATCGCCATGGTCAAAACCCGCGGTGCAGCCGCACCAAGACCCTGTACGAAACGCGCAATAAGAAGATGTTCATAGCTGTCGGCAAAGATCGCCATCACGGTGCCGATGCAATAAATACCAAGTCCTGCGATCAGGGTGGGGCGGCGACCAAAACTATCGGCAAGCGGGCCATAAACGATCTGCATCAGGCCAAACGCGATCATGAAGACATAAATCAGCATCTGCATGCGGTTGCCGTCTTCGATGCCAAAGTCTTGCGCGATCGGGCCAAAGGCCGGCAGCAGATTGTCAATCGACAGGGCAACAAGCCCGATTGTGATTGCCATCAGACAGATAAATTCAACAAGACCGGGCAGCGGCCGCGCCGCCTGTGTACCCGTTGGTCGGTGGTCATTCATTGTTTTTGGTTCCGTTGAGAACGATTGGTGGCGTTTCTGGCCCTGCTTTCACGCGAGACAGGCAGAATGCTGTATTTCGTATGATTTTGGCAATGACGGTTTTCTGAAACGGGATCGCGGCACTGGGGGGGGCGCTGAATCCGGGTCACTTGTTGTGGCATATCTATCCTGATCAATCAACGGGCGTCAGGAATGCGAAATTAAACATGGTGGTTCTTGTCTTTACCCTTTATTCGCAGGAAAAGCTGATCCTAAGATCATACGCACAATCAATTCGCCAACCCCGGTATTGCTGATATGGCTGAAAAGCTTTTGAAATCGAACATCTTTTTGAACCGAATGCGTCGCATCGTCAAAAGCGAGCAGCTGGTTCTGTCGATTTTGGCAATGATTGTCGGGGCACTGGCCGGGGGCGGCGCCATCCTGTTTCGAGATGGCTTGTTGCTTGTTCAGTCGTTGTTTTTCGGGACTGGCGAAGAAGCCCTTCACCGGCATCTCAGTGAAATTCCCGTCTGGCAACTCATCCTGGCCCCGGCGGTGGGCGGTCTGATTGTCGGGATTTTCATCTACAAGTTCCTGCCGGAAAAACGACCGCACGGGGTTGCCGATGTGATCGACGCGGCATCGTTCCACGATGCACGCATGTCGACCCGCTGCGGGATCAAAAGTGCGATTGCCAGTGCAGTATCGCTTGGCAGTGGTGCATCCCTTGGCCGCGAAGGGCCGGTTGTCCATATGGGCGCATCATTTGGCGCGTGGCTGGCGCGCATTCTTCATTTGCGCCGTTCGGCATCCCGAACACTGTTGGGATGTGGCGTGGCATCGGCAGTGGCGGCATCGTTCAATGCGCCGTTGGCAGGCGCCCTTTTTGCCCACGAAGTTGCACTGGGTCATTATGCCCTGACGGCTTTTGCGCCGATTGTGCTGGCATCGGTCACCGGCACGGTCATAACGGGCATCTATTACGGCGATGAGGTCGCCTTTCTGATTCCCGGTCATGAAATCCAATCTTTCTGGGAGTTCCCGGCTTTTGCGCTTTTGGGCATTATTGCCGGTGTGGCGGCGGTTCTGGTCGTGCGTGCCATCCCGGTCGTGCAAAAAACGGCAAATCGGACCAATGCACCGCTCTGGCTGCGTCCGGCGGTTGCCGGGCTGATTGTTGGCCTGATTGCATTGGTCTTTCCGCAGATTGTCGGTGTCGGCTATGGGGCGATGAATGATGCGCTTAATGAAAGCTACAGCCTGACTTTCCTGATCGGCTTGTTGCTTGCCAAGGGCTTTGCCGTTTCGATCTGCATGGGGCTTGGTTTTGCGGGCGGCATGTTCAGCCCGGCACTTTTCCTTGGGGCGATGCTGGGCGGGGCATTCGGGATGATCGCAACCAGTGCCTTTCCCGAGCTATCATCTGGCTATTCGGCCTACACGCTTGTTGGGATGGGGGCTGTTGCCGCGGCCATCCTTGGTGCACCGATTTCAACGACCCTGATCATCTTTGAATTGACCGGTGACTATGCGTTGACGGTTGCGGTGATGGTGGCATCTGTGCTGGCGACGGTGGTGATGGATCAGTTCCAGGCCGGATCGTTTTTCCAGTGGCAATTGAAATGTCGTGGTTTGTCGACGCGCTGGGGCAGGGAAGTCAACTTGCTGCGCACGATCAAGGTGGATGAGATCATGAAGCGCGAATATGAAACCGTCCCCCTGACCGAGGGGCTGACGACTGTCCGTGAAAAGCTGATCAACGCACCCTATTCGGAACTTTTTGTCATTGATGATCAGGGCAAGTTGCACGGAACGATCACACTGACCGATTTGCGCCATGCAGCCTTTGATCCCAATCTTGGCGACGAAGTCACGGCGGGCGAGGTCGCACGATCAAAGCCGCCGGTCCTTTACCGGACAGACAATATCGAAAAGGCCATCAAGCTGATGGAGCAAACCGGCGAAGAACATCTGCCGGTTCTTAATAGCGCCGAGGAGCGTCATATCATCGGCTTTGTCCATGAAAAAGATGCGATGATGGCCTATAACAACGCCTTGCTGGAACTGCAAAGCGAAGAACGCGGTGATGCACCACCAAAGCTGTTCTAATCCGATCCGCAATGAAAAAGAGCAGCGCTATTTTGCGCTGCTCCGTTCAAGGTTTTTAGGCCGATGTAATCAGGCGGCCAATGCAGGTTGGGTTTGACCCGGCTGACCGGACATGACCTGGGCTGCAACCCGACTATCAAGACCAGCAACGGTTTCAGGAAGATCGTTTGCAGCCAGTTGGGCGGCAACATCGATTTCCTGACGTTCTTTACGGGCCTCAATTTCTGCCTTTTCGTTACGTTTTTCCTCCTGTGATGGCGGATTCAAGCTGTCACGAACGGCAGATTTGAATTCTTCCTCGGTATCCTGCTCAGCAAATGCAGGATCGTCTTTGGCCGGATCAGAATTTGACGAGAAGACCCCATTGGAGGCCTCCTCACCGGAAGTGGCATCCTTGCCTTTTTCGGCCACATTGGCCATTGCATCGGCAAAGGATGTCGATCCGCTTCCGGTTGCTTGCATTTCCAGCATGACCGCCTGCACCGCATCAGACAAATCGCCGAATTTGGTGCCATAAAAAGTCGGTTGTGCAGATTTGCTGCTTTGAGGTGTTGCGCTAAATGCGCTGTATTTGTCGATACCTTCGGGTCCACCATCCTTAGATACTGAGGTTTTGGGCGACGATACCGGTAGCCCAAACCCCAATCCAAGAAGACTGTTCATGAAAAATATCCTTCTTCATGGATGTACACAGCACCACACCAAACAAAGGGCGAACCTTTTGCAGGGTGTAACGCGAACCGGGAAAATTCATGCAACTTCAAGACCATTGGCGCTTTTGCAAAGGTCTGCTGACTTCCGCAACCTTGCATGCGGCCGAACATATCGAGTTTTAGGGTTTTCTGTGTCTTGGGCGGCATAATTTACCCATTATCCAACAGGTTATGACCTTCCAGCCCTTACGGACGATTGGATAAGTGCAACGCGATACGTAACAAGCCTATGATACCGACTGCATGAAGTTCACCGGGTTTGGAGGCCATAGATGCAGCTTCATCTGATTGCGGGCGCGCGTCCCAATTTCATGAAAATCGCGCCTCTGTGGCGCGCGTTGCGCGGGCATCCAACAATCCGGCCGATATTTGTTCACACCGGCCAGCACGCCGATGCAACTATGACCAGTGAAATCTGGCGTGAGCTTGGGCTTCCGCAACCGGGTCATGGGTTGGCTTGGAAGCCGCATGAAACTGATGATCCGACAGCAAGCATCATGCAGGCGTACGAAGTGTATTGTCGTATCCAACGACCAGACATGGTTTTGGTCGTGGGCGATGTGAATTCGTCATGGGCAGCCGCAATGGTCGCAGCAGAAATGCATATTCCCCTGATCCATCTCGAAGCAGGTCTGAGGTGTTTTGACCCCGCAATGCCAGAGGAGCAAAACCGTATCGCTATTGATCAAAAGGCGGACCTCTTGCTGACGCCGTCGATGGATGCAGATGCAAATTTACGGGCCGAAGGGATCACGGCCGACCGCATCAAGCGTGTCGGCAATATCATGGCTGATACGTTGGCAATGATGAAAGGAACGATTGATCAGGAAGAAAGCGCCCGCAAGCTCAATCTCGTTAAAGGTCGCTATGTCCTTGTAACGCTTCATCGGCAAAGCAATGTCGATGATCTCGGACGGCTCCATCAGATATGCCATGCGTTGATGGCGCTCACCACCAAAGCGGAGATCTGTTTTGTCCTTCATCCCCGGACCGAGAAGCGCCTTCGAACATCAAATTTGATCGAGCCACTAAGTGCTGGCGGTGTTCGCTTGCTGCCGCCGATGGGGTATGTCGGGTTTACCAGTTTGATGCAGGACGCAGGCGTTGTCGTAACAGACTCCGGTGGTGTGCAGGAAGAAACCAGCCTTCTGGGCGTGCCATGCCTGACGCTGCGCACATCAACCGAACGTCCAATCACGATCACACTGGGAACCAATCAGCTTGTCGAACTTCATCAGCTGTCCGATACGGTGACATCGGTGCTACATGCGTCGGATTATCGCGTGCGGCAGCCCGCAGATATCCCGCTGTGGGATGGTATGACGGCGTCGCGTGTTGTTCGGGAACTCGAAGCCTTTCTGCCGGGCAGAGCCGGTTGATACAAACGTTCCCGCGAAGGGCTTGGTAGACGCCCGCAATGTGGTGCAGAATGTAAAAATCGTCGGGTCAATATGGAACGAGACTGGCCCCCTTCGCACAGCGTGATATATATGCGGTCATGATGGATGATCCCTTCGAAATTGATGAATTCGCCGCCAGCCCCGAAATGCGTCTGGCCGATACACCGACCCCGGCATATCTCGACAATCTGAATGCCGAGCAGCGCGATGCTGTCGAAACGCTCGACGGGCCATTGCTGGTTTTGGCGGGTGCGGGGACCGGGAAAACACGCGTTTTGACGACGCGTCTGGCGCATCTTCTGGAAACCAAGGCACAGACCGAACGCCTGCATCCGCAGCAAATCCTTGCCGTGACCTTTACCAACCGTGCGGCAAAGGAAATGCAGGAACGTGTGGCACAGGCGCTTGGTCGTCCGGTTGAAGGCTGGTGGCTGGGAACCTTCCACTCGCTTTCAGCGCGCTTGTTGCGCCGTCATGCCGACCTGATCGGGTTAAAGTCAAACTTCACCATCCTTGATAGCGATGATCAGGTGCGCCTGCTTAAACAGATCATGGATGCCGAACAGATCGATCCGAAAAAATGGCCGGCCAAGCAACTGATGGGGATCATTCAGCGCTGGAAGGACAAGGGCCTGACACCTGAGAGGGTCAATGAAAGTGTCGAGTTCGCCAATGGCGGGGCCAAGCACCTTTACAAGATTTATCAGGAACGCCTCAAAGTCCTGAATGCCTGCGACTTCGGCGACTTGTTGCTGCATTGCCTGACCCTGTTCCAGCAGCACCCGGAGATCCTGAAGCAGTATCAGAACACTTTCCGTTATATTCTGGTCGACGAGTATCAGGATACCAACGTCGCCCAGTATCTGTGGCTGCGGGCGATGGCGATGGTTCATCGCAATATCTGCTGCGTTGGTGATGATGATCAGGCGATCTATAGCTGGCGCGGGGCCGAGGTCGGCAACATCCTGCGCTTTGAGTCTGATTTTCCCGGTGCCAAGGTTGTCAGGCTTGAACAAAACTATCGTTCCACCCCGCACATTCTGGCCGCAGCGTCCAAACTGATCACGTTTAATGATGGCCGTTTGGGCAAGGAGCTGTGGACCGAAATCGATACTGGCGACAAGGTGTTTGTCAAAGGTGTCTGGGACGGTGAAGCAGAGGCCCGCCTGATCGGTGAGGATATCGAAGCCCTGCAGCGCAAGGGCGTTGGCGCATCCCAAATTGCCATTCTTGTGCGTGCCGGTTTCCAGACCCGCGAATTTGAGGAACGTCTGATCACGCTGGGTATTCCGTACCGGGTTGTCGGTGGTCCGCGCTTCTACGAGCGTCAGGAAATCCGTGATGCGCTGGCCTATATTCGGCTTGTTGCGCAGCCTGATGACAGTCTGGCATTTGAGCGCATTGTCAATGTGCCCAAGCGCGGGGTTGGCAAGGCAACGCTTCAGACACTGCATCAATATTCCCGTGATCAGGCGATCTCGCTGCCGGCGGCGGCGCGCGATTTGTTGGATACCGAAGAACTCAAACCCAAGATGCGCCAAAGCATCGGCGGTCTTTTGGGGGACTTCAAACGCTGGCGCGAAATGCTTGGCAACAGCAGCCATGTCGAAGTTGTTGAAACCGTTCTGGATGAAAGCGGCTATACCGATATGTGGCGGACATCGAAGGAAATTGATGCGCCCGGACGTCTGGAAAACTTGAAAGAACTGGTATCCGCAATTGGCGAGTTCGAGAACCTGACCAGCTTCCTGGAACATGTCTCGCTGGTGATGGAAAACGCGCAAAACGATCATGAGGAAAAAGTTACCATCATGACCCTGCACGCCGCCAAGGGACTTGAGTTCGATTACGTCTTCCTGCCCGGTTGGGAAGAGGGCGTGTTTCCGCATCAGCGCGCCATGGATGAAAGCGGGGTCAAGGGCCTAGAGGAAGAACGTCGTCTGGCCTATGTCGGTATTACCCGGGCGCGCAAACGTGCGACCATCTGTTATGCCGCCAATCGGCGCATCTATAATCAGTGGCAATCAGCCCTGCCATCGCGCTTTGTTGATGAGTTGCCCGACGAACATATCGAACGCAGCAGCGATACCGGTCTTGGCGGGCATGGCGGCAACCATTCGCCCGGTGCCTGGGGTGCCGATGACTGGATGAAAATGCCAAGCTGGGCGAGTGATAGCAGTACGCCATCACGCAATCCGGTATCAGGTGCCGGGGAGCGTAAATTCGCCTCAAGCGGTTGGCAGGATCGCGTGCGCAAGAACGTGATTGATGTGAAGCCCGACGGTGAAACCAGTTATTCCACCAGTTCCAACTCATCGAAATACAAGGTGGGTGATACGGTGCGCCATCGTAAGTTCGGGTCGGGAACCGTCCGTGCGGTCGATGGCAACAAACTGGAAATCCATTTCGAAAGCGTCGGCACCAAGAAAGTGGTCGACAGCTTCATCCTGCCGGGGTAAGCCCCGGGCAACATTTTCGGATGACCGATTTAACCGGGCAGAGCACATTTGCCGCCCACACGAGCGAGAAGCGATATGACCGAACCCGTCCTTTGCTATAACTTCAAGTTCGAAGTCGATGGCGCCTATGCGCAGATGTTTGCCGACGCGCTGTTTGATTATTGCGATGCGCTTTCGCATTTCGAGCGTGATGGCAACCCGGATGGTCCTTGGCGTATCGAAGGCTTTGCCGGTGAAATGTTTGACAAGGGCGCGGTTGAGACCGCGGTGTCGATCATGGCATCTGCAGTTGGAATTGATGCGCCAACCGTGACCTTTGGCACCTATGAGCCAAAGGACTGGGTCAGCGAAAACCTGCGCAGCTTCAAGCCGATCTCGGTCGGGCGTTTCTTTGTCCATGGTTCCCACTGGAACGAGGAAATCCCGGTATCGAAAACAGCCCTGCAGGTTGATGCCGGTCTGGCATTCGGGTCTGGCGAACACCAAACCACTAAGGGATGTCTTGCTGCAATCGACTGGCTGGCCAAACGCGGCCCACGTCAGAATGCGCTTGATATGGGCTGTGGGTCCGGCATTTTGGGCATGGCCTGTGCCAAAACCTGGCGGTGCCCGGTGATGATGGCCGATATTGATGCCGCATCGGTTCGGGTTGCACGCGAAAATGCCAAAACCAACAAGATCGCCGATCTTGTCACGGCCATTCATTCAAACGGTTTTCAGGATGCCCGTATTCGTGATGCCGGGTATTATGACATTGTCTGTGCAAACATCCTTGCCCGCCCGCTGCGTGGCATGGCGCATGACCTGACAAGCACGCTTTCGGAAAACGGTGTTGTCATCCTTTCAGGCCTTCTTGCGCATCAGGAACAGTTTGTTCTGTCGGCCTATCGCGATGTCGGGCTTTCCCTGATCAATCGCTTCAAGGTCGAAAACTGGACAACACTTGTTGTCGGCTAAGCCATAAGGGCGAAGACAAAGCGATATATCCCCAAAAGACCAAGGCCGACGATAAGGACGCCAACCGCAATCATAAGCGGCTTTCGCGGGATAATTTTGACAAGCACGGCCGCCAACGGGGCGGCTGGCACACCGCCTATTACAAGTGCTAGTGCCGCCATCCCAAAGCTTTCCAGTCCGAATGATCCGGCAAATGTGACGGTAATTGTCACGGTTACAAAAAACTCGGCCGCGGCAGACGTCCCAAGCATGCGGTGCGGTTCATTGCCGCGATAGACCAGCGTGCTTGACACGATAGGTCCCCAGCCGCCACCCCCGATTGCATCAAGAAATCCACCGATCATGCCAAGCGGGGTAAGCCCGCGGATCGCCGCAGGCGGCTGGACTTTGCGAAGCGCCTTTGCAATTACAAGAACGCCAAGGGCAGTAAGATATACCGCGACAAACGGTGCCAGATAGTCCCCGATCCCCGATGATAAAAGAGCAGCGCCAGCACAGCCGCCTATTGCACCGGCAAGTGCCAGTTGACGGACCATGCGCCAATCGACATTGCGTGCAAAATGGTGGGCTGTGCCGGAAACAGCGGTTGTGGCAATTTCGGCGGCATGGACAGTCGCACTTGCCTGTGCAGGTGGTAAGCCAAGCGTGATCAAAAGGGAAGTTGAGGTCAGGCCATAGGCCATTCCAAGGGCACCATCAATCAATTGGGCGATAAACCCAATCAGAACGATCCACCAGAAAAACTCATCCATCTTCGCCGCAAGCTCCAGGCATGGATCCGATGCTGCAAAGTGTAACAAGTTGGTGGCAATGCGATATTGCGTTGTGATTTTTGGGTGGCATTGCCGTTATGCATTAATGCCACGAGACTTTTGACAATTAGGTTCCCACGGATAACGGGCAATGCCTGTCAGGTTCGCACCGGGACGCGGAAACGCCCATCACCAAAACCGCCTTGTCGGTCGCTGTTGCATGATGACCGGGTACGCGATCCGGTTGCTTTGATCTATTTTCCGTATGCCGTTTTTCTTCGATTCGCATTGCAATCGGGCCTTCGGAACTGAAATCCCGGAGATACCAGAACTTCTCCATCAAATTTCAATCAAAGGTTTTCACTGCTTTTTCCGCGCAATCCCTTGGAAACAGGGCAAAAAACAGCCTGAGAACCGATCTCACACTTTTTGCGTATGTTGCAATATACAATACCAACGGATAGGTTTTATCTATTCGCTCGTAGTATTTTGTATCTGGCATGGGGCAGAGTGATTGAGTGAGCTTGAACGTCGCATTTTGGTTGTAGATGACGAACCGCCGATCCGAAAATTGCTGGCACGTATTTTGGAACGTGCCGGTTTTGAAGTGGTGGTTGCATCTGACGGACTTGAAGCGCTTGAGACAGTAAAATCGGACGCATCATTGCGTCTGGTTGTTTCTGATTTGCGCATGCCAAATTGCAGTGGTCTGGACTTCGTCAAACGGGCAATCAACGAATACAAACGGGATTTCGAATTCATTCTGCTGACCGGGGATGGTGACAAGACCGATGCCGTGACGGCACTGCGTCTTGGTGTTCGGGAATTTCTTGATAAGCCGATTGAACGTGCCGATCTTGAACGCGCCGCACTTGATGCGCAGGCAAGACTGCAGGAACGGGACCGGGAAGTCGAACGTGTTCGGAAACTCGAACTGGAAAATATCAGTCAGTCGAAAACCCTTGATGACATCAGCCGCAAACTTGGCGGTGCCGAACAGGAAATGATCGACCGGCTTAGCCTGATTTCCCAGTATCGGGACATCGAAACCGCCGAGCATTGTGTTCGCGTCGGTCTTTACTCCCAATTGCTGGCAGAGATGGCCGGTCTGGATCAGAATGTTCAACGGACAATCCGTCTGGCTGGCATTCTTCATGACATTGGAAAAGTTGGTGTGCCCGATGAGGTGCTTCTGAAAAACGGAAAGCTGACCGACGACGAATTCAAGGTCATGCAGCGCCACACAGAGATCGGCTTTGCGATGCTCAATTCATCGGACAACCCGGTTCTGGGACAGGCCGCAATCATTGCGCGCTATCATCACGAACATTGGGAAGGGTCGGGCTATTGTGTGGGCCTGTCGGGCGCGGATATCCCGATGATTGCGCGGATAGTCTCACTGGCCGACGTTTATGACGCCCTTCGCAGTGCGCGCCGATACAAACCGGCCTATGGCCACACTGAAGCTGTCAATATCATCACCAAAGGTGACGAGCGAACCTCCCCGGAGATGTTCGATCCGAAACTTTTGGGGCTGTTTGTCGACAATCATCTGCGCTTTGAAAGCATCTATAACAGCATGCCCGACCAGTTGGTCTGAGAATGGGGCCCGATAACTCATGCCAAAAAGATTAAGCGCCAATCTGGACCGGACAAGAAACCGCATCGCAGACTTTATGCTGTTTGTGATGTCGATTGGCGGGTTGCCCGCATTGGTTTCCTCGATGTTGCGCGAAGCAAGCCAGCGTTCGATCACGGTCGAGATCATCCATCTGCTGGTTTTTCTGGCCGTTGTTGCCGGTCTTGTACTGCGCAAGCGCTTATCGACCTTTACCAAGTCGGTTGTGATTGTCGCCGCAATGACAAGCATGTCGTTGCTTTATATCGTCAGGTTTTCCCCCGCAAGCGGCATGGCGATGATGATTGTATCGACCGTGATCGTGGCGCTGTTCTGGCGATTTTCCATCACCATTCGATACGCGGTGTTCTGCGTTGTCGCGATTGCAAGCGTCGGCGTGATGCGTGTTTTCAATCTCGACGGGGGCTTGATCACCGATAGCAGCACCGTTCCCCATACGTTGCCGGTTTGGGGATCTGCGCTGTTTGGGTATGTCTGGATGACCGCGTCACTTGTTGTCGGGATCGTCTGGATGCGGCAGGCACTTTTGCAAACCAGCATGGACCAGTTGCGTTCGCAGAACGAACTGATGTCGGGCAAAAAGTTTCTTGAACAAATCCGCGAAAGTGCGTCCGAAGTCGCCAACCATTTCTCGTCACTTGAGCGCATCGAAAACGCGTCTTTCCGTCCGACATTGAAGCGTTTTGCCAACCTGATGAATTGTGAACGGGCAAGTCTGTGGTTGGAAAAAGATGATGGTGACGTTGAGTGCGTCGGGCTGTTTGATGCCAATGATCCGTCGGCGAAACATGACGGCATGATTTTGAAACGTGCGGTACTGCCGCGATATTTTGCAGCGTTGGAAACCGGGCAGATTATCGATGCGGACAACGCCGTTGAAGATCCGCGTACTTCCGAACTTAAAGACGCCTATCTGATCCCGATGAATATCAAGGCAATCCTTGATGTGGCGTTGATCTCGGCGGCGGGCCGGATGGGCATATTGTGCTTTGAGTCTGTCGGGCGGACCAGAGTATGGCGCCCTGAGGAAATCGTTTTCGCCCATATGGCAGGTGGGTTGTTGGCAGCCGCCGCAGGCATGAAAAATGTCATGGAGGCCAATGACGAGCTCAGCTTCTCGCGCCGTCGTTTTGAGGCGGTTGCCAATTACACCTATGGCTGGGAAAGCTGGATTGCACCTGATGGCAAACTGATCTGGGTGAACCCGGGGATTGAACGCGTTCTGGGCTACACGGTCGATGAATGCATGGCGTGTGGTGATTATCCGCTGTCATTTATTGCGCCCGAGGATCGTGACCGTGTGCGCCACTATATTGACGAAGGTCTTGATGGCCTGTCAGGCAGTGACCGCGAATTCACCGGTGTTCACAAGGATGGCCGCAAGGTCGGTATCGACATGTCATGGCAACCGATCGCCGATAGCGACGGTGGGAACCTGGGCATCAGGATCAGTTGCCGCGATATCACCGAACGCATCCGTTATCGCCAGGATCTTGAGGTTGCCAAGAGTGATCTGGAGGCCAACCAGCGCCGCCTGCGCGCGCACTTCAACAACGCGAAAATCGGGGTGTTTTACTGGACGCCGGACAGAACCATCATCGAGGTGAACGAAACCGCCTGCCAGCTGTTTGGCTATAATGCCGATGAGATGGTCGGCAAGAAGCTTGAACTTCTGGTGCCCGAGGAAGACCGGGCGCGTCTTGGCACTCTGATCGAACGGATCATGGAAACGCAAAACAGCGTCAATAACCGGTTCGAGAATGTCAAACGTGATGGCAGCCGCATCATCTGCGAGTGGTATGAAAGCCCGATATTTGATGCCAATGGCGAACTGGATTGTATCGCCAGTTTCGCACTGGACGTGACAGAGCGTGAACGCCATCAGGAGACACTGGAATCCATTTATCGTGGTATCCGCTATCAGGTCGGTGCCGGGTTCTTTGAAAACCTGACAAAGGTTCTGTGCGAAACACTTGATATGACCTATTGCCACATCGCCGAACTTGTCGGTGACCGGGTGAAGTCAGTTGCGTTCTATTCCCCGGATGGCAGTCGCGGCGGCCTTGATTTCGCCCTGGCTGGATCTGCGGCGGAACGCGTCATCAAGGAAGGCACGTTTGTCTGCAAAGACAATTTTTCCGTTTTGATGAAGGATGTCCAAAAGGTCACTGACGTTGATGTCGTTGGATATGTCGGGGCCGCACTTTACGACAGTGAGGCACGACCGATCGATATTATGGTGACCATATCGGACAAACCACTTGGTGATCCGGAACTGGCGAAATCCATCGTCGAAGTGTTCGCGTCACGGGCGTCTGCCGAACTTCAGCGTCTTCAGTCCGAACGCAAACGTGAAAAGCTTGAACAGCAACTGCGTCATTCCCAACGGATGGAAACCATCGGCGTTCTGGCGGGCGGGATCGCACATGACTTCAACAATATCCTGCAGCCAATCAGTGGCTATGCCGAACTGCTTTATTCCGATTTGCCCGAAGATTCATCGCTGCGTGAAGATGTTATGGAAATTCGCCAGGGGGCGGACCGGGCACGTGATCTTGTCCGCCAAATTCTGGCATTTAGCCGGAATTCAGAAACCGAACGTTCTCCGATTGATGTCGGGTCAATGATTGCGGGCACGGTTCGGTTCGCACGTGGGTCCATGCCATCAAGTGTCTCGATCAAGGTCGAACTGGGGGCGAAATCCATGACCGTTATGGGCAACGCAACACAGCTTGATCAGTGTTTGATGAACCTGATCACCAATGCCTGTCATGCGGTCGGCGATCAGGGTGAAATCCGCGTGAAGGCAAGCCGCTTCGAAGTCACCGAAGACAGTCTGGAGCTACATCCGTTATTGACGGTGGGGCGCTATATCCAGATTAGCGTCGTAGATAACGGCGTCGGCATGGAGCCGGAAACAGCCAAAAGGATCTTTGATCCGTTCTTTACCACCAAGGAGCCGGGCAAGGGTACTGGTCTTGGTCTGTCTACGGTGCATGGCATCGTGACCGGTCACAAGGGCGAGATATCAGTTTATAGCCGTCTGGGGCAGGGAACCCGGTTCGCAATCCTGTTGCCGGAACATGATCGCGAAGCCACGGATGAAAAGCGCGAAACCCGCAGTCTGTCGGCAGGTGCAGGCGGGCATATTGCGGTCGTGGATGACGAGGAAAAGAACCTCAGGCTGTGTGCGCGGATGTTGGAGCGGATCGGATATTCCGTCGATACGTTTAACGAGGCCGCCCAGGCGCTTGAAGCGCTGAGTGCACCGGACGCAAAGTTTGATGCGCTTCTGACCGATCAGACCATGCCGGGCATGACCGGCCAGAAACTGATCGAAAAGCTGCGAGAAGCTGGCAATGACATTCCGGTTGTCGTGATGACCGGGTATGCCTCAGACGAGGTGACCGACGCCTTCAATGCTTTGGGGGTTGCGCGGATACTGGCCAAGCCACTTGATATCATTGAATTGCACGATGGCTTGGCCGCGGTGTTTGGCGAAACAAAGGGCGTGGCAATGGCATCTGCCGATTTGCCGGGAAAGCCTGAAACCCCCTAATAGCAACCAAATCCGGAAAGTGGTCGGGTATCAGGCTTGATCGGTCTCGTTACCGGCCGCCTGATACATCAAGAATGCTGCCTGTGACATAGGACGCGTCGCCCGAGATAAGCCAAAAGATGCTTTGGGCGACTTCCTGTGGATCGCCAGCACGTCCCAACGGGCAATTCGGGCCAAGTTCATGGGCGCGTTCCGGGCGCCCACCACTGGCATGAATATCGGTTTCGATGATGCCCGGACGCACGGCATTGACACGGATCCCTTTCGGGCCGAGCTCCTTGGCAAGACCGATGGTCAGGGTATCGATTGCCGCTTTTGATCCGGCGTAATCAATATATTCGCCAGGTGAGCCAAGCTTTGCAGCAATGGACGAAACATTGACGATAGCGGTACCGGAACGAAGGGTTCGTGCGGCTTCGCGTGCAACCAGAAAGGCACCGAGAACGTTGGTATCGAACACGGCTTTCATGCGATCAATATCCATATCCGCAAGTGTGCTTTGCCGGGCGACAATGCCTGCATTATTGACCACGGCGTCAATCGCGCCAAACCGATCACGTGCGGCTTCAAACAGGGCAATCACGCTGTCTTCATCGCGGACATCGCATTTGCGGGCAATCACATTGCCGGTAAATCCGGCGCGCTCGCACATCGCACATGTTTCATCAGCACTTGCCTGATTGCCAACAAAGCTTAGCGCAACGTTCCAGCCTTTGGCAGCAAACAGAACAGCAGTTGCGCGTCCGATACCGCGTGATCCACCGGTGATCAGAACTGTCTTGGTCATTTCCACTCCGCATCGTGATTATGATTTACTGTTTGGGGCACTATGGCGTGCTGGCCTGCGACTGGTCAAAAAGAAACGGCCCTGCTGTGGAGAAGCAGGGCCGTTTCAGAGGGAAAAGACAAAAATGCCGCAAGGATCATGAACCGTGATCCTGCGCTTCGTCTTTTGATGCAGACCAACCCGGGCGGGATTGATCCGTTATTCCGTATCCTTGGCATCTTGCGGGTCGTTTTTAGTTCGATCCGCAATGTCGTCTGCCGGATGGGCAGGGCCAGTATCAAGACCGAGCGCAGTTTTCTGACCAAGGGCCAGGCGCTCAAGGCCGTCATAGGCCGTCTGGCGACGACGGGATTGTATGACGCTCAAGGCAGTAATAGGAAAACGGATCACCGTTCATGGTCTCCAGCAAATTGACGTCCCGACGGGCCATCTTTTTGTCGCGGGACTGTCATACGTTAACCTTTGGCTAATGTGCATTGCGAAGGTTGCAACGCATTCATACGCGGGATGCATGCACCGGTGTTTCGGGCGGGGAAAAGGGCGTAGTATGTCCGAAAGTTCTTTGGTGCTTGCGCGACATCGGCACAAACCCTTACATAGGTCTTACCACCTGCCCAATGCCCCACATGTTTTAAAGAGGATCTTCATGGCCATTTCCGGTGATGCTCAACTTGCCAAACTGCTTGAAGCCGCCAATGTCGACAAGGATGTTAGCGCTGTCATCGACCTGATTGACGGTGTTCTGGCCGCAGCCCAGGGCAGCACGCGAGAAGACTGGATTGATCTGATTTGCCAATCCCCGGATGATGCGCTTCGGGCCGAATTGCTGGCCCTGCGGGATGAGCGCAAAACGCTTTTTAAAATGGCCAAGGATGATTTTGACGCCGCCCATCGACTGGATGCCTTGCGCACCTATCTGGCGGCCAAAGGCGTTGACGGATTTATCGTGCCGCGTGCCGATGAACATCAGGGCGAAAACGTGCCAGCACGGGCCGAACGTCTGGCGTGGCTGACCGGCTTTACCGGATCTGCGGGTGCGGCCGTTGTGTTGCGTAACAAGGCCGCCGTTTTTGTCGATGGGCGATACACCATTCAGGTGCGCCAGCAAGTTAACCGTGATCTGTTCGAATACCGCCACCTGGTCGAAGAACCGGTTGTCGGCTGGCTGCATGATCATCTGAAATCGGGTGAGAAACTGGCCTATGATCCCTGGCTGCACACGGTCCAACAGGCGACGCATCTGCGGTCTGCCTGTGAGGCGGTCGGGGCAGAACTGATTGCGATTGATACCAACCCGATTGACGCCATCTGGCATGCGCAGCCGCACCTGCCGCTTGGTCCGGTGCGCCCGCATCCAATGGAATATGCCGGTAAATCCAGTTTCGAAAAGCGCACCCAGATTGCCGAAATCCTGTCGCGCATTTCTTGCGACAGCGCCATTCTGTCGGCACCTGACAGCATCGCGTGGCTTTTGAATATCCGTGGTGCCGATGTGCCGCAAACACCGCTTGCACTTGGCTATGCGATCATCAACGGCGATGCCTCGGTCGAACTTTTCATGGACGAACGCAAGATCGCCCCGGAAACGCTCAAATGGCTGTCGGGTGAGGCAACCTTGCGGGCACCGGGCGAACTCGGGGATGCCCTGAAGGCGATGGGCAATCAGGCCGTCCGTCTTGATGAAGCCACTGCAGCAGACTGGCTGCGCATGAAATTGTCCGACGCCGGTGCCACCGTACGTGTCGGGCGTGATCCGGTCGCCATTCCGAAGGCCTGCAAGAACGAGGTCGAACTTGAAGGTTCGCGCAAGGCCCACAAACGCGACGGCGAAAAGATCATTCGTTATTTCAAATGGCTTGATGAAACGGCGGCCAACGGTGATATCGATGAACGCGCCGCTGCCGACATGTTGCTGTCGATGCGTGCTGAAGATCCGCTGTTCCGTGATTCAAGCTTTGAAACCATTCCGGGCAGTGGCCCGAACGGGGCGCTTTGCCATTACCGCAATACCCCGGAAACCAACCGCAATCTGACCCCGGGCGAGATTTTCCTGATTGATTCCGGGGCGCAATATCTCGATGGCACCACCGATATCACGCGCACGACCGTGATCGGGAACCCGACACAGGAACATCGCGACCGGTTCACCCGCGTGCTAAAGGGGCATATTGCCCTTGCCCGCGCCATATTCCCCGTTGGAACAACGGGACAACAGCTTGATACGCTGGCACGCATGCCACTTTGGGAAGCCGGGCTTGATTTTGACCATGGCACCGGCCACGGCGTTGGCAGTTACCTTGGTGTGCATGAAGGTCCGCAACGTATTTCCAAGGCGCCGAACACGGTGGCCCTGAAACCGGGCATGATCCTTTCGAACGAGCCGGGCTTTTATAAGGAAGGCGAATACGGCATTCGCATTGAAAACCTGATTGCGGTAACTGAAATCGATGCGCCGATTGGGGCCGATCGCAAGATGCTTGGCTTTGAAACGCTGACCTTCTCGCCGATTGATCGCAAACTGATCGATCCGGAACTGATGACCAGGGACGAGCTGCAGTGGCTTAACGATTACCACGCACAGGTCTATGCGATGTATGCCGATGATCTTGATGATGATCATCGTGAATGGCTGCAAAACGCAACAGCGCCGATAAAAAAGAAATCAGACTGATTTCACGCCGCGTACTTGGCACTGACAAACAGGGTCAAATGCCCTATTAAGACTGCATTGGATCGATTCAAGAAAAGCGGTAAACCGCTTCTGAAAGCAGGAGGAAGATATGGCTGAAGTCGAAGCCCAGTGGATGGCAAACCCGGACCGCTATAACGATGAAAACTGGGACCGTTGCGGGCGCAGTGGATTGCTTCTGCCGAAAATCACGCTTGGTCTGTGGCAGAATTTCGGTGGCGTGGATGTTTATGAAACCCAGCGGGCGATGATCCGTCGCGCCTTTGATCGCGGTGTGTTCCACTTTGATCTTGCCAACAACTATGGCCCGCCGCCGGGCTCGGCCGAAGAAAACTTTGGCAAGGTCCTGTCTCAGGATCTTAAACGCCATCGCGACGAGTTGATCATTTCCACCAAGGCGGGCTATCGCATGTGGCCGGGGCCGTTTGGGGAATGGGGATCACGCAAATATCTGATTTCCAGCCTTGATCAAAGCCTTAAGCGGATGGGGCTGGACTATGTCGATATCTTCTATTCACACCGGGTTGATCCCAACACCCCGCTTGCCGAGACCATGGGCGCACTTGATCAGATCGTGCGTTCGGGCAAGGCGCTTTATGTCGGGATTTCGTCCTATTCCCCGGAAATGACCCGCGAAGCGCATGCGATCCTCAAAGATATGGGAACGCCATGCGTCATTCATCAGCCGTCGTATTCGATGGTCAATCGCTGGGTCGAGGATGGTCTGCTTGATACCCTTTCCGAGCTTGGCATGGGCTGCATTGCCTTCTCGCCGCTGGCACAGGGTCTTTTGACCAACAAGTACCTGAATGGCGTGCCCGAAGATTCACGTGCCGCACTCGAAGGCTCCTTCCAGAAAGGCATGCTGACCGAGGAAAACATCAATCGCGTTCGCGCATTGAACGAGATCGCCAAACGCCGCGGTCAAAGCTTGGCCCAGATGGCGATTGCCTGGGTGCTGCGCCGCCCCGAGGTAACCTCTGCCCTGATCGGTGCGCGTCACGTTCAGCAGCTTGATAACAGCCTTGATGCGCTTAATAACCTTGAATTCAGCGCAGACGAGTTGGCCGAGATCGATAAATATGCCGGGGATGCCGGTATCAATCTTTGGCAGAAATCGTCGGACAGTCAGGCACCGGTCTGATTCAAACGGTTGATACGATGATAAAAACCCCGACCGAAAGATGCTTCGGTCGGGGTTTTGTTTATCAGAGCCCGTGTTGGCTTATTTTTGGTTGGCCATCGGGACGGTGCCGGCAAGATCACGCAATGTGTCGACAACCGCCTTGCCCCCGGCACTCAGCGGGCGATCCTGTAACCAGGACAGCATCACCTTGCGCGACAGTTCCGGGTTGGTGATGCGCCGTGCCTTGAGACGCCCGGTCGAGAGTTCCTGAACCAACGAACTGCGCGGCAAGACGGTATGACCGACATTGCGCGTCACCAGATCGACCAAAACGCGAAGGGCATCGGCCTCCACCACCGGGGTCAATGGACGTCCCGCCCGAAATGCCGCCTCCTGCATCATGGCGCGCAGCCCGTGCTTGTTGGTCGGCATGATGAGCGGCAGGGACAAAACATCTTCATAGGCGATTTCGGTTTCCTGTTCGCCGACCTGTGAGGGGTGGGAAATCAGAAACAGGTCTTCGCGCCATAGCTGTTCGGCATGGAGGCTGCGTGAAATCATGCCGTCATGTAGGATGCCGATATCAAGTCGCCCCGAGAGTAGTCCCTCCTGCACATCACCCGTCAGGTCTTCGGCAACCGTGATGTTAAGATCCGGGTACCGATCGCGCAGAGTTTCAATCAGCGCCCCGGTAATCACGATCCCGGCACTGGGCGGAACGCCGACATGCACATGGCCTGTCACCTGACTGCTGCGGGCCGAAAGATCGGCTTCAAGACGCGCAAGATCGGTCAGGATCACGCGGGCCCGTTCAGCAAGCATCTGGCCTGCCTCGGTCAATTTGACACCGCGACCGGTGCGTTCCAGCAGTTTGGTATCAAGGGCCTCTTCGAGAAGGTTAAGCTGCCGACTGAGTGCGGGTTGGGACAAATTAAGCCGCTCTGCTGCGCGCGACAGGCTGCCGAGTTCGGCGATATGAACAAAGCTTCGAAGTTGTTTGATATCCATCGGTCGCGATCCTGAGCAGCTTTGCGCATCCATGTGCCTGTTAGATATAGCCAAAGCTGATATCTGATAGCAATTAATTCGAATTGAATAATGGCAGTTCACGGGTAACTATGGCAACCGATAGAGGATCGGAGAAACTCATGACGCCACCACCGTCACCTTCTGAGCCCAGGCAACAGGTTGTTACGCCTGTCGTTTCGCCCGCGGGTTCCGCACTCACCATTGTGTTGCTTGCGACAGCCGCCTTGGCGATGAAAGGCCTTCTGGCAAAATTTGTTTATGCCACGGGCATGACAGTGGATGGCTTGTTGCTGTTGCGGTTTCTGATTGCGATGCCGCTCTTTTGGCTTGGTGTGGTTTTGTTTGGCAAGAACCGGCCGGGCGACCGCAAGATGAAGCCGGTCGATCTTGCATGGGGCGGGCTTTATGGCGGGCTGTTTTTCCTTGCGGCGTTGTTTGATTTTACCGCCGTTTCGTTGATTGAAGTCACAGTTTCTCGGATCGTGCTGTTTACGTTTCCAGCCGTCGTGATGATCCTTGAGGCGCTCCATAAACGGCGCTTTCCGCCATTTCGCCAGATTGTATGCTTTGTCATAACCTATGTCGGACTTGTTTTTGTGCTGGCACCGGGCGGGTTTGGCGAAGTGTCCCAGGCGCTTTGGTACGGGGCGGCTTGGGCGTTCGCTTCTGCCGTGACCTATGCGATTTATCTCTATTTCGGACAGCGGATGATTACCGTCATAGGGTCGATGCATTTTGCAGCCCTGATCAACACCATGGCCGGTATTTGCATGGTGATTTACCAATTGATCGTGCAAAACCCACTGAACCTGAACGTGGCGGGCATCATGTGGACGGCAGGCATTTCGATCTTTTGCACCGTTATTCCGTTCTTCCTGCTGTACGAGGGTATTCGAAGGGTCGGTGCAACACAGGCATCGTTGATATCGCTTTCGGGGCCTGCCATGACCTTCTTTGCCGCCTGGCTGTTTCTTGGCGAAGTTCTGACAGTGCCGCAATTGGTTGGGTTTGTTGTGGTTACACTCGGTGTGGCGTCACTTAAAAACAGCTTTACGCTGGCGGGGCTGGGACGGGTGCTGGCACGGCCGTTTGCATCGGGTGGGACGTCTCAACGCTAATTGGGTTTGACGTTATTCGTCGCGATGCCAGCGGCGAACTTCAATTTCATGTTCGGGTAAACGTTCACCACGCCGCCATTTCAGCGGATCGATAAATTCCCCTGCCCAGACGCCGGTGCGTGCCTGTCGCGCCTGATTTTCATAGGCTTCGTATTCAGGCATCTGATCGGGGCGGGCAACCGCCATGCCTCGTACAATCAGGCTTTGTCCGATATCAACCCCGTTGGCATTTCTGCAAACGGCCATGTTGCGATGATACCGGTTTTTCCCGCGAACTTCGCACGTGATCGGTGTTGCGACCAGAAGGTTGGTGGTCACCTGCCATGCCTCTGCCCCACAGGCCGTGCTTTGGCCGTTAATCAGACATTCCTGAAAACGGTTCATGGCATCCGCCCCCCAAAGATCAACACGTTTGAAGCCGAACTCAAGCGTATCAGCATCAACCGCACGCGCCGGGCCCGACAGGGTATCAAAGTCCGGGTCGGCCTTTGATGCTGCTGGAACGCATCCCAGCATCAGGGCAAAACCAAGTGTGATCAGGCGGTGGGGAAGGGCGGGCACCATGCGGGCCTCAATACAGGTCGCTGTATCTGATTCCATCAAGCTGGGCAAAGATGACTTTCCACTTTTCATCCTGCTTGAGCAGCGCGAAGGCATAGTCGCAATCAAAGATCAGGTTGTTTTCCGAATTGCCAAAGCGGAACGAAACAATCGCACGCGCCCCGCCGGGAAGGGCGGAATGCTGTTCAATCACCATGGACTTCGCCATAGCAAGATCAGCATTTTTCAGTTCATCAAAGAATGAGTGATGGTATTTGTGCAGATCGTCTGAACTGCCAATGGCCTGCACGCCGGACAGATCATTGATCAGGCACGGGAAGTGGAAGAAATCATCAAGTGCGTTTTCTTCAAGCTTCAGATGGGCATCGACATAACGGCGAAAAAAACTTCCAAGGTCTTCCATCAGCACACACTCCCCGGTTAGATCATTTTTATTCCGTGGCAATCAGATCAAGCCATCCCTGTTCATCAAGCACTGTAACACCTAATTCTTCTGCTTTCTTTAATTTGGAGCCCGCACCCGGTCCTGCAACCAGATAATCAGTTTTTGCCGATACGGATCCGGCGACCTTTGCACCAAGACTTTCAGCTTTGACCTTGGCCTCGTTGCGTGAAAACAGCTCCAACTTGCCGGTAAAAACAACGGTTTTGCCATTGACCGGATTGTCGCTGACCTGCGGGGCTTCGACATCGGTAATGGTCAAAAGCCCTTGCAGATCATCAAGAACCTCGCGGTTATGGTCTTCAGCCATGAATTCGATCAGGTCCTTGGCAACACCGGGGCCGATCTGATCAATGTTGATCAGTTCGCGAAGGGCTTCGCTGTCGGCTTCATTGGCGGCAACCATGGCGCTGCGCCATTCGGCAAGCGATCCATAATGGCGTGCCAGAAGTTTTGCTGTTGCCTGACCGATCTGGCGAATGCCAAGTGCATAGATAAACTTGTCGAGCCCGATGGTACGCCGTTCATTGATGCCATCAAACAGCTTGGTTGCGGATTTTTCGCCCCAACCTTCAAGCTTGCGAATGGCATCGCCGTGATCACTTTCAAGGCGGAAAATATCGCCAGGCGACTTCAGCCAACCCAGTTCAAAGAACGCCTCGACATTTTTCGCCCCCAAGCCATCGATATCAAAGGCCGTGCGCGATACGAAATGTTTCAGGCGCTCAACCGCCTGTGCCGGGCAGATCAAGCCGCCAGTGCACCTGGTGACGGCTTCGCCTTCTTCGCGCATGGCGTGGCTGCCGCATTTCGGGCACTCGGTGGGAAATTCGTAAGGTGTTGCATCATCCGGATGATTGCCATCCTCGTCCAGAATGACCTCAACGACTTGGGGAATAACGTCACCGGCACGTTGCACAACCACAAGATCGCCAACCCAAACGCCCAAGCGGTCAATCTCATCTCGGTTATGAAGGGTGGCGTTGGATACCACGACACCGCCAACCGTAACCGGCTCCAGCCGAGCGACCGGGGTCAGGGCACCTGTTCGACCAACTTGAATGTCGATGGCCTTGATCCGAGTGCGAGCCTTCTCAGCCGGGAATTTGTGCGCAATCGCCCAGCGCGGTGATCGGCTGACGAAGCCAAGGCGAAGCTGCAGTTCAAAGTCATTGACCTTATAGACAATGCCATCAATGTCGTAATCAAGGTCCGGGCGCTGGGTTGCCAGTTCGTCATAGAACGCCATGATGTCATCGGCATTATGAAGCAGCCGGGTCAGCGGATTGGTGACAAAGCCCCATCCTTCAACCTTTTGCAGGAAATTCCACTGCGTCTGGGCCAGGCTTTCGGACAGTTCGCCAAAGCTATAGGCAAAGAAGCGAAGCGGGCGTTTGGCACTGATTGATGGATCAAGCTGGCGAAGCGACCCTGCCGCTGCGTTGCGCGGATTGGCAAAGGTCTTGCCGCCGGTTTCGGCCTGTGTCGCGTTCAGTTTTTGGAACGCAGAGCGCGCCATATAAACCTCGCCCCGGATTTCGACCACATAGGGCGCATCATCGGGAAGCGTCTTGGGGATGTCGTCAATGTGGGCGACATTGGCGGTAACGTCTTCGCCCTCCGATCCATCGCCACGAGTGGCAGCCGTGACCAGTTCGCGGTTTTCGTAACGCAGGGACAGCGAAAGACCATCGATCTTGGGTTCGCCCACCACTTCGACCGGGCTGTGTGCTGTCAGGTTCAGGAAGCGACGAATACGGGCAAGAAAATCAACAATGTCTTCGCGCGAAAACGCATTGCCAAGTGACAGCATCGGGCGGGCATGCTTGACCTTGGCAAAGCCGTCGGCCGGGGCGGCACCGACTTCCTGTGTCGGGCTGTTTTTCTTAAGCGTCGGATAGTGGGATTCAAGTTCGATCAGGCGATTGAACAGCGCATCATATGTCGCATCCGAAACCAGCGGGTCGTCATTAACGTGATAGGCTTCATTATAAGACCGGATACGTTCCGAAATTTCGGCATGCTGTTTGCGCGCCTCCGTGCTCGAAGACGGCAATTCGGGAAGTTCGGACATGTTTGACGCGTGTTCGGCGCTCATATTCTTTTTGTTCCG
Organism: Thalassospira profundimaris WP0211; assembly: GCF_000300275.1. GTDB lineage: Bacteria > Pseudomonadota > Alphaproteobacteria > Rhodospirillales > Thalassospiraceae > Thalassospira > Thalassospira profundimaris. Next base: position 467,450 of record NZ_AMRN01000002.1, read on the forward strand.
TATTCAAGGTTGGGTCGACGCGTTGGCGTCGGGATCAATTAGGTTGTTCAAGCAGGCTGTCGGCGGCGGCACGCGCCTCGGCCGTCACGGAATGACCGGCCAGCATGCGGGCGATTTCTTCGCGCCGGGCTCCATCGACAAGGGCATCGACGCGGGTCACCATGGTGCCTTCTGCCTCGCGCTTGGCAATATAGAAATGCGTGCGACCGCGGGCGGCGACCTGTGGGCTGTGGGTAATGACAAGGATCTGGCGTTCCTGAGCCAGAAGATGCAGGCGCTGACCAATGGCGGCTGCCGTCGCGCCGCCGACACCACTGTCGACCTCGTCAAAGACCAGGCTGGGTACGGCAGAAACACGCGCCAGAACGACCTTGAGCGCCAGCAGGAAACGCGAAAGCTCGCCCCCCGATGCGATTTTGTTGAGCGCTCCCGGGGGGCTGCCGGGGTTGGTCGCGACCGTAAACTGCACCCGGTCAATGCCATCCTGACCCCATTCAGATTCTTCAAGTTCGGCAATGTCGGTAACAAAGCGCGCCTTTTCCATGCGAAGCGGCGGCAGTTCGGCATTGATCGCGCCATCAAGCTTGGCGGCGGCTTCCTTGCGCGCGGCATGGAGCTTCTCGCCCGCTTCGATATAAGCTTTGCGATATTCGCTAACGGCGGCGGTCAGTCGGCTCAGTTCCTTCTCGCCGAATTCAAGCTGATCGATCTGGGATCGGAAATCCTTCATCAGCGCATTCAGCCCATCGACCGGAACATTGTATTTGCGGGCGGCTGCGCGCAGGGCAAACAGGCGTTCCTCGACATTTTCCTGATGACCGGTATCAAGATTAAGATCGGCCAAGGTGGCCGAGATCGCCCGGTTGGCTTCTTCAAGCTCGATCGCGGCACGATCAAGGGCCTCGATAATCGGTTCAAACCGGCCATCGGCCTTTTCAAGTTCACGCTCAAGGCACCGCTGGGCGCTGCGAAGGGCACTTTCGGCACCCTTGCCACGCGAAAGTTCTGTACCGGCATCATTAAGGGCCGCAACCAGCTTTTCACCATGCATGAGGAACTGGCGTTCCTCGGCGAGGCGTTCTTCTTCGCCTTCTTCGGGGGCAAGCTTTTCAAGCTCATCGACGGCGTGGCGCAGCCATTCCTCTTCCTCGCGCGCCTTGTCAATGCGGGCGCGGGCGGCATTGAGTTCCTTTTGGGTTTCACGCCAGGCGCGCCAATGATCACGCACGGTCATGGCAAGGGTGCCAAGATTGCCGTGGGCATCAAGTGTCGCGCGGTGGGTGGTGGGATCAAGAAGGCCGTGCTGATCAAACTGGCCCTGAATTTCGACGCAGTAATTACCAACATCGCGCAGCAGCCCGACCGAGACCGATTGGTCATTCACATAGGCACGCGACCGGCCATCTGACGTGACAACACGGCGCACGACAAGGTCTTCACCCTCAAGATCAATATCCTGATCGGACAGCAATCCGAAAACCGGGTGGCCTTGCGGCAGGTTGAAGGTTGCGGTGACACTGCACTTATCGCAGCCATGGCGGACAAGGCCGCTATCGGCGCGCGCACCCAGCGCGAGGCCAAGGGAATCAAGCAGGATCGATTTACCGGCACCGGTTTCACCTGTGAGCACGCTAAGCCCATCGTGAAAATCGAGATCCAGTTTGTCGATAAGGACTACATTCCGAATGCTGAGGCGTCGAAGCATTGCTGGGTACTGATGTTGTTAACGGAGCAGCAGACAGGTACAGCCAAACTTGTTTGTGAATGTGCAGAGTGCCCAATCCCGCCCTGCCTTGCAAGCCTTGCGAAGGCGAAACGACATTCAATCCTGTCGTCCCGAGGGCGTTTGATCAAAATGCAGCGATATCAGACGTTAACCGCAAGTTGTTCTTTTTTTGTTCTATCTTGTCGCAAGGCGGATTGTCAAGCAAACCCTTGGCCTTGGCAGGGTTTGCTTGATCGAAATCAGAACAGGCTGGAGATGGCGTTGGTCGTGTCATCCCACCAACTGCTGTCTTCGCGCTCCGGTGCGTCTTCACCAAGCATGAGACTATAAGACTCGCTGTAATATTCGCTGCCCGGGAAGTTGTGACCAAGCACGGCCGCGGTCCGTTTGGCTTCGCCTTCAAGACCAAGCGCAAGATAGCATTCGGTCAGGCGTGCAAGGGCCTCTGGCACGTGGGTGGTGGTCTGATAATTCTCGATCACCGCTTTGAAGCGGTTGATCGCGGCCAGATATTCGTTGCGGTCCTGATAATAGCGCCCGACATCCATTTCCTTGCCCGCAAGGTGATCGACCGTCAGGTCCTTTTTCAGCTTGGCATCGCGGGCATATTTACTATCGGGGAAGCGGCGGATGACGTCGTCAAGCGCATCCATCGCGTGCTGGGTCATCTGCTGATCGCGGCCGACGTCGGAAATCTGTTCGTAATAGGACAGCGCCTTGAGGTAATAGGCATATGGCACATCCGGGTTGGCCGGATGCAACGAGATAAAGCGATCCAGTGCGTTGATCGCATCATCGTATTTGTTGTCCTGATAATAGGCATAAGCCGACATCAGGGTCGCCTTGGTTGCCCAGACCGAATAGGGGTGCTGACGTTCGACTTCGTCAAATGCCTCGGCCGCCTGCTGGTATTCATTGGCGTCAAGCAGATCCTGCGCGCCGTTATACAGTTCGGAAACCGGACGTTCGACATATTCCGGCGCATCATTGCTTGAACATGCCGCCAGCATCAGCGACAGGCCGAGAGTTGCAATGACGTGTTTGGCGCGAACGGTACTTAGCACTGTGACGTATCCTCGAAATTTTTGACGCACTCACCGTAAAATCCGCCGGACTATATCATGCGAAGGGCGTGCTTGGGCAAGTAGTTGTGTCGTCAAATGCCGACTTTTATTCCATGTTAAACGCTGTGACAGGGAGCAGAAGACTGAAAACCAACGCCGAAATCAAAAAAGGCGACCACGCGGGCCGCCATTTTCATAATTTGGATGCCAGTGACACCTGATTTCAGGCGGTGGCAAGCATCGGTTCAGAAACGCCGCGCAAGGCCGCCTTGGTCAGCGGAACAACACGATAAGCGTCTTCGTCGGCCAGCAAAGCCTGAAGTAGCAGATTGTTGACATGGTGACCGGATTTGTACGCGGTAACCTTGCCCTGCAACTGTTTGCCGGCGGTATAAAGATCGCCAAGTGCATCAAGGATCTTGTGGCGGACGAATTCGTCTTCGTAACGCAGGCCTTCCTCGTTCATGACTTCGTCACCGGAAAGAACAACCGCGTTATCAAGCGAACCACCACGGGCAAGACCGGCAGAACGCATGGCTTCAACTTCATGCAAGAAGCCAAAGGTACGCGCACGTGCGATATCGGCAACAAACACACCGTCATCGAACTTTACGGACATGCGCTGGTTGGCAATGGCCTTGCTGGCGAAATCAATCTCGAAGTCGATCTCGAACCCGTTGGCCGGTTCAACCCGTGCGGTGCAGCCGTTATATTCGACTTCAATCGGTTTCAGGACTTCGATGACCTGACGCGGGGCATCAAGTTCTTCGATGCCAACGCAATCAATCAGGAAGTTAAACGGGGCGGAGCTGCCATCCATGACCGGTACTTCGTCGGCATCGATATCGATGAGCACGTTATCAATGCGCGTACCGGCAAGGGCGGCCATCAGATGTTCGATGGTTCCGATCTTGATGCCCCGGGCTGCATCACCAAGGCAGGTGCAAAGACGGGTATCGATCACGCCATCGTAACGTGCCGGAAACAGCGGCTGGTCATCCAAGTCCGTGCGGCGGAATACAATGCCATGATCGGCAGGGGCAGGGTGAAGGGTAATGCGGATCTTCTGACCGGAATGCAGACCAACACCGGCACAGCCGATAGAGGCTTTGAGCGTGCGCTGGAGCACATAACCGTCGCCGGAAAAGCCAGTCTGCGTGATAGCAGAACCAAGATCGGCAATATTGTTCACAGGAACCCCCAAATCAGGTCAGTCAGTTTGTCATCAATCAACGTCAAAGCATGTTCAAAGCCACCTTCAAATTGGTTGACCCCTGCTTTGTTAGTTTGGAACACTACTGTTGATCGAACAATCACTCAAATCACTCTTTGTTACGCTTTGTAAACTTCATAGTACTTTGAAATTAATGAATAAAATTCATTTCTGCTGGGTATTTTGAGCCGGTTGTAACCGTTTGGCTTACGGGCTTTGGTCACAATTGCCGAATTACAGCGTCATCCAAGCTGGTGCGTCCAAAAAAAAGGGGAAGGCATTAAGCCTTCCCCATCTTCGCGCGGAGATCGTCGTCAGTTGGCCTGACGACGAAGGAAGGCCGGAATTTCAAGAAGGTCGTCAGACGCGCCTTGCGTCTTGCCCCGGGAAGCAGGCTCCTTCTTCATGACATGTTCGCTGTCCTCACCAAGCGGCATCTCGGTCTGGCGTGGTGCAGGTGCCTGCGGCTGCGAGACTTTCGGCTCCGCATAGCTATGCGGTTCCTTGGCGGTCTTGTTCTTGCCAAACAGGCTGCTCAGAACAGAACGCGGCGAGGTTGCATTCTGGGCATCAGCTGCCTCGAATACGTCCGGGCTGTGCTGAGCATGCTCGGCTTCGCTTGGCGTTACAGCACGCGGCGGAATGAAAGCCATGTCGCCGTTGCTGGTGGGTTTCTGGACCGGCTTGTCTGCACGCAGAACGGGTTTCGGTTTCAGGACCGTCTGGCCCATTTCAATCGACCCGGTTTCCTGTGCTTCGGCCTGATGGCTGATTTCCGGCTGCTGTGCGCTACCGGTGGCAGCAAAGCGATCAGCAGGAATGTGATCAACCGACGCACCACCCGCATAGTCACCAGCACCCGTGTTGTGGGCAGCAGCGGCTGCTGCGTTGCCTGCGCCATGTTGTGCGAAGGACGGTGCCGCGGCGGGCTGTTCTGCCGGTTTCTGGGAAACAGGCTGTGCAACAGAAACAGTGGTCGGCTGCGGACGGCGAACTTCTTCGGCGTCTATACCGGTTGCAACAACAGAAACGCGAAGCGCACCTTCGATGGTCGGATCAAAGGTCGAACCGAAGATGATGTTGGCTTCGGATGCAACTTCCTCGCGGATGCGGTTGGCGGCTTCGTCAACTTCATACAGCGCCATATCCATGCCGCCGGTGATGTTGATCAGGACCGCACGGGCACCCTTCATGGATGCATCTTCAAGAAGCGGATTGGCTATTGCGGCTTCGGCAGCCTCAAGTGCACGTTTTTCACCTGATGCTTCGCCGGTACCCATCATGGCTTTGCCCATCTCGCTCATGACCGTGCGGATATCGGCAAAGTCAAGGTTCACAAGACCTGGGACCATCATAAGGTCGGTAATCGAACGCACACCGTTGCGCAGAACGTCATCTGCCATCTGGAAGGCATCTGCGAAGGTTGTTTTTTCATTCGCGACCCGGAACAGGTTCTGGTTCGGAATGATGATCAGGGTGTCGACATACTGTTGAAGCTGTTCGATACCCTGTTCGGCGGTGCGCATGCGGCGCGTGCCTTCGAAATGGAACGGCTTGGTAACAACACCAACGGTCAAGATGCCGGCTTCTTTGGCCGCACGTGCAATGACCGGGGCTGCACCGGTACCCGTACCACCGCCCATACCGGCGGTGATGAATACCATGTGGCTGCCTTCAAGCTGTGCCTGAATTTCTTCAATGGATTCTTCGGCGGCGGCACTACCCGCATCCGGACGTGCGCCTGCACCCAGCCCCTGGGTAATCTTGCGACCAAGCTGCATCTTGCGTGTTGCTTTTGCCTGGCTCAGGGCCTGAGAATCGGTGTTGGCAACAACAAAGTCACATCCTTCAAGTTCGGATGCGATCATGTTGTTAACGGCGTTGCCGCCGGCACCACCGACACCGATAACGGTGATCTTTGGTTTTAGGTTTTCTTCCGTTTCAGGAACGGAAAAACTGATTGTACTCATTGTTTGCTCTTCCTCTCCGCGCTTTAGAGCTTAAAGATCACACAGGCCTTCCCTTTGCCTGTGCGTGCCAGAAATGCTTCGGGCACAAAGACCTCCGAGTCCGTTTTAGCTGGCAAAGAGTTATTGCCTTCTTAATGCGGCTAAAAGTTTTCGGGAAAATGGATAAAAAAGTGCGTTTGGGGGTGCGAACTAGAAGTTCTCTTTGAACCAGGCACCCAAACGGCCCCAACGCCCACCCGATTGACGGATTTGCGCCATGGCTTCGCTTAGCGGATCGTTCTGTTGGGCAACAGCGCGCAACAATAGCCCCGAACAGGCCGAAAAAGCAGGTCCGGCGGTGGCTTCGGCAAGGCCCGAAACACCGTGCGGCAGGGCAATCGTGGCCGGACGTTCAAACATCTGGCTGGCAAGATCGGCAATGGCGTTCAATTGGCTGGCACCACCGGTCAGAACGATGCTGCGTCCACCGATTTGCGACAAGCCGTGTTCTTCCAGTTGATCGCGGATCAATTCGAACGTTTCTTCAAGTCTCGGCTTGATGATGTTGATCAGCATCGAGCGCGGCACATGATTGAAATTGTTTTCGTCCTCATCGCCGATGGTCGGAACCGCAAGGATTTCCTGATCATCGGATGGCGAGGTCAGAGCACTACCATGCAGGGTTTTCATGCGTTCGGCATGATTAAGCGATGTATTGAGCCCATAGGCGATATCGCGCGTGACGTGTGCGCCGCCGACCGGAATAGACGTGGTGTAGACCACCTGACCGGCATTAAAGACCGCCACACTTGTGGTGCCTGCGCCCATATCAATCACGGTCGCGCCCAGATCGCGCTGATCGGCTGTCAGGGCCGACAGACCCGATGCCAGCGGGGTGACGACCGTTTCCTCAATTGCAAGGTGGCAACGTGCCAGAAGGGTGCCAAGATTGCGCAAGGGTGCGGTTTGCGTTCGGACAAAATGCAGATCAAGACCAAGGGTCGATCCATACATGCCGCGCGGATCATTCATGGTGTTGGCACCGTCAAGGCGGAACCCCAACGGGACAGTATGGATCAGCTCATCGCCGGCCTGACGCAGAAGGGCTTCCTTTTGGTCATTGAGTTTCCGGATCTCAAGATTGCCAATCGGGCGGGAGCCAAGCGGAAGCTCAACCGTGTGGGTTTCGGATTCCGGGCGACCGCCAGACAAATTGACAATGACTGAGTCGATGGTCTGACCCGCCATTTTTTCAGCGGCGTTGACCGCGGCAAGCACGACTTCCTGTGCGGCATCAAGATTGGAAATTGATCCACTTTGCAGGCCCTTGGACATGTTGTGACCAATGCCGATGATTTTCGGCGGTTGGTCCTTTTCACGTCGCGCAATAAAGCAGCAGACCTTGGACGTTCCAATGTCCAATGCCACAATCAATCCTGATCTGGTTTTGCCGCGTGCCAATTGAATGCTCTGAATTTTTATGGGTTATGTGGTCGGACTTTTTTGACCGTACCTTATTAAGCCTGTTTTCGACCAAAAGCGGTTGCAATTTGGTTAAGGCAGACCGTCGCATAACGCATCTTCATGCGAAACTACGCAAAGAAGGTGGAAAAACAATCATGATATTGTGCAAGTCAGTGCCTTGCGCGTCTGAAACGGGGCGCAGGATAGGTAGGGTGTCGGGGCGGTCAGTTCAGACCGCGCCCTCCTTCTTTGGCGGATTGCGCCTTTGTTCCGCGGCACCGGGTGTCAGGCGGACAAATGTCCGATCGGGCAGGCGCAAATCAACAATCAGAACATCACGATCAAGGATACTGTGTTCGCGATCAAGGACTTCAAGGCGCTGCCATGCCTTTTCCATGTTTTCCTCAGGCAGGCGAATGAACATGCCGTTGGCCAACTGGATGTTCCAGCGACGATGCCCGATGCGCTGGGCTCCGGTGATTTGTTCATAAAGGTGCGGGATGGATTGCAGGGTGGTCAGCATCTCCGCCGCACTTTTCGGTGCATCGTCACCGACAAGAACCGGCAGATCAAGGTAATCACCAAGTTCGTAATTCTGAAGTTGCTCGCCATCGCCATCGATCAAAACATGATCGCGCCCCTCGGTTTGCCAGATCGCCAGTGGTTTGCGCTCAACAACCGAAACGATGAGGGTGTCGGGCAATTGGCGTTCGACGGTGGCACTTCGGATCCATGAAAGCTCTTCGATGCGTTCGCGGGCGGCATCGACATCAAAGGTAATGATCGGCGTGCCCGGTTTCTGTCCGATGGCTGCCAAAAGGGCATTCGGGTCGGTTTTTTCGCGACCTGAAACTTCGATATTCTGGACCGTCATGCCAAACGCGGCAGAAAGCTGAACACTTTCCTGCGTTGCCATGCTCATCCATTTATCGGCCTTGCCGGTATAAACAAGGGCAGTCGGAACAATCACGATGGCTCCAATAAAGCCGGTCCACCACATGACCCGGGCGATCTTTTTGACGTTGGTGCCAACGCTATGTTGTTTATCAAGCTTTTCGCGCCGTTCGCGGGCCTGTTCTTCTAGCGTTCGCACGATGCATCCTCCACCATCCATGCAACGATGTCGGCAAAGCTCATTCCGTCATGGCGTGCGGCATCCGGTACCAGTGATGTCGGCGTCATGCCCGGTTGGGTATTAATCTCAAGGATCACCAAACGGTCGTTTTCCGGGTCATAGCGGAAATCGGCCCGTGCCACACCCCTGCAGCCAAGCGCCTTATAAGCTTCTTCGGCGTGACGTTGCAGGCGGTCGCGCAAATCGCCTTCGATGTCGGCAGGCACGATATGTTCGGAGCCACCCTGGGCATATTTGGATTCAAAATCATAAAAGGCGTGATTGCCGGTCAGGATTTCGATGACTTCCATAGCCTCGCCATCCTTGACGGCAACGGTCATTTCGCGCCCGGGAATGAATTCTTCCTGCATGACGCCGTCACCATGGACCCAATCACGGGCCAGCATGTTTTGTTCTTCCTCGGCGGTCAGGATGATTTCAACCCCGACAGAAGACCCTTCGTTATTGGGTTTCAAAACATAGGGCGGCGGCAATGCCTTGCCCGATGCGATGTCTTCGCGCGTGACCCAGACATGGCGGGCGCAGGGAATTTCGTATTCGGCAAACATCGCCTTGGCCGACATCTTGTCCATGGCAATTGCCGATGCCCTTACACCGGAATGGGTATAGGGGATGTTCATGATTTCAAGCAGGCCCTGAACCGCGCCATCTTCGCCCCAGCGGCCATGCAGGGCATTGAAAATCACATCCGGTTTGGGATCAATGGCCGCCAATTGATGGGCAAGATCACGGTTTGCGTCGATTTCGGTAACTTTATAGCCCTTTTCGCGCAACGCCTTGGCGCATTCGCGCCCCGAGGACAGGGAAACTTCCCGTTCTGCTGACCAACCGCCCAGAATGACAGCGACATGTTTGTTCATGCGTCTTTTCCTATGATCGAGTGGCCAAGGCGTTCGCCAATGCGCCGGATTTCCCAGCGCAGCTCAACGCCGCTATGTTCTTTGACCCGTCTGCGGACTTCTTCGCCCAACTGTTCAAGATCAAGGGCGGTGGCATCGCCCTTATTGATCATGAAGTTGCAATGCTGTTCGGACATCTGCGCGCCACCGATGGTAAGTCCTCGGCATCCGGCGGCATCGATAAGCTCCCACGCACGATCAGGCACCGGATTGGCAAAGGTCGACCCCCCGGTGCGTGATTTGATCGGTTGCGATTCGGCGCGCGCCTTCTGGATTTCATCCATGCGTTTGGCGATGTCTTCGGGATCACCAGATGATGCGCGCAAGATTGCGGATGTGAAAATCCAGTCTTCCGGCAGCCCGCAATGGCGATAGGTCATGTTCATTTCATCGGGTGTGACGGTGTGAATGTTCCCGCTGCCATCAATTGCGGTTGCCGATACAAGGACATCCTTGATCTCGGTACCATAGGCCCCGGCATTCATGCGTAACGCCCCGCCGATGGTGCCGGGGATTCCAGACAGAAATTCCAGACCGGCAATACCGTTCATCTGCGCGGTTTGCGCAACATTAAGATCAAGCGCACCGGCACCGGCGTGAACCGCGCCATCTTCAACCACCGCGTCGGTAAACGGGCGACCAAGGCGGATGACAACGCCACGAATGCCGCCATCGCGCACCAAAAGGTTCGAGCCAACTCCGATCACAGTTACCGGCATGTCTGCCGGTTTGCCTTTCAGGAAGGCCGCAAGGTCGGCTTCGTCTTCTGGGCGAAACATCACGTCTGCCGGGCCGCCAACCTGAAACCAGGTGACTTTGGCAAGTTGCGCACCTTCGCGCAGCTTGCCACGCACCTTGGGCAGGCGGTCGATCAGGGGCGTATGGTGTTTCGGCGTGCTCATATCTGCCTCAGTTCTTGATCGCTTCAAGTTGGGCGGGCAGGGCATTTGCCCATGCGCTGATGGAACCAGCACCAAGGCAAACGACAAGATCGCCCGGCTTTGCTTCGGCTTTGATGACTTCGGCCAGTTTTTCCGGCCCTTCAAGTGCGCTGACATGGCGATGGCCACGGTTGCGCAGGCCTTCAACAAGGGCATCACGCGATGCTCCTTCAATCGGGCTTTCACCGGCTTCGTAAACGTCGGCAACGATCACGCTGTCAGCATCGTTAAAGCAGGTGCAGAAATCTTCAAAAAGGTCATGCAGGCGCGAATAACGGTGCGGCTGAACCACAGCGATGACGTTGTTCTGCGTTGCCTGACGGGCGGCCTTTAGCACCGCCTTGATTTCCACCGGGTGGTGACCGTAATCGTCGATAATGGTGACACCATCGACTTCACCGGTTTTGGTGAAGCGACGTTTGACCCCGGTAAAGCCATCAAAGGCGGATACGATTTTCTCATCCGGGATGCCAAGTTCAAGCGCGACCGTGATCGCCGCCAGCGAGTTGGAAACGTTATGATCCCCCACCATCGGCAAACGGACATCCTTGATCACGCGTTCTTCGCTATCAACGCGTTCGCGGATCACAACATCAAAGACGGTGTCGCCGATATTGGTGCGCACATTAACCGCACGAACATCGGCCTGCGGCGAAAAGCCAAACGTGAAGATACGACGGTCCGTCACGCGCCCGATAAGGGCCTGGACTTCGGGATGGTCGATGCACAGAACGGCAAAGCCATAGAACGGGATGTTCTGAACGAAGTTCTTGAAGGCTTCGCGCAGTTGATCGAAATCTTTCCAGTGATCCAGATGTTCCGGATCGATGTTGGTCACGACCGAGATCGTTGACGGTACTTTGACAAAGGTGCCATCAGATTCATCGGCCTCAACCACCATCCAGTCGCCTTCGCCAAGGCGCGCGTTGGTGCCGTATGAATTAATGATCCCGCCATTGATCACGGTCGGATCAAGACCGGCTGCATCCAGCATGGTCGCAACCAGCGATGTGGTCGTGGTTTTGCCGTGCGTGCCGCCAATCGCAATGGCCGCCTTAAGGCGCATCAGTTCGGCCAGCATTTCCGCACGACGCACGACCGGGATCATTGCGGCCCGTGCGGCAACGACTTCCGGGTTGGTCGGCTTGACGGCGGTTGAAATCACAACAACCTTGGCGTCTTCGACGTTTTCTTCCTTGTGGCCGACAAAGACCTTGATGCCAAGGGCGCGCAGGCGCTGCACATTGGCATTGTCTGAAATGTCTGACCCCTGAACGGAATAGCCGAGGTTATTGAGGATTTCGGCAATACCGGACATGCCGATGCCACCAATACCGACAAAGTGGATGGTGCCGATGTTGAGCGGCAGGGTGTTCATTGAGAGTCTCCTCGGTCTTGCGTCATGTTCTTGTTATCGGGGCTTCCGGCCGGGTTCAGGCCCAGCATATCCAGCACCATGTCAGCCAAACGCTCCGCGGCGTTGGCACGCCCGCTGCTTTTGGCGGCCTTTGCCGCACGGGTAAGCGCCGCGGGGTTGGTTAAAAGTTTTGCCAGGCGATCTGTGACGGCTTCGCTACTAAAACGTTCTTGTGGCATTAACCAAGCCCCACCGGAATCTTCGATCTGCTGGGCATTGTAACGCTGATGATCATCAATGGCATGGGGCAGGGGGACCAGAAAACCCGGGCGTCCAGCCGCGGTCAGTTCCGCCACGGTCGACGCCCCTGAACGGGCAATCACCAGATGGCAATCACGCAGGCGTTCGGGAATATCATTGATGAAGGATGCCAGGGTCACGTCAATTTGCGATCCGTCATAGGTCTTGCGCACCGTATCGATATCTTCTTCGCGCGCCTGCTGGGTAACGATCAGGCGTTTGCGGATGGCTTCCGGCAGGTTTACCAACGCGGTTGGCAGAACTTCGGACAGGATGCGTGCGCCCTGTGATCCGCCGGTGATCAGAAGGCGGATCGGACCATCGCTGGTTGGGGCCTCGTACTCGGTCGCGGCAAGGGCTGCGACCTCGGCACGGACCGGATTTCCCGTCCAGATCACTTTGGCCTCGTCACTTGATGCAATCATCGTGACCTTGGCAAAGGATGTCGCGATGCGCTGTGCGTTGCTGGCAACCAGACGGTTGGCGCGACCCAACACCGCGTTTTGTTCATGAATGGCATAGGGGATGCCAAGCCACTTTGCCGACATGGTCGCCGGGATAGAGGCATAACCACCAAAGCCGATGACGGCGGCGGGTTTGGTCTTTTTGATCCGTTTGCGGGCCTTAAGCGTGCCAAGGCCAAGCCGGGCCGCCCCGATCAGGCGGCCCTTGATGCCTTTGCCGGCAATGCCGCCGGCAGGCAAGATGACGGTTTCGACGCCTTCAACGCCCTCGGTATAGCGTGCGGCACGGGCATCGGTGAAAAACAGGACCTTTGCACCACGACGCACCAGCGATTTGGACAAGGCAACAGCCGGAAACATATGCCCGCCAGTGCCACCGGATGTAACGGCGATCACCTGACCTGCGAGCGGTGTCTCGACGGCAGAAAGTTCTGGGTTAGCGAAGTCAGTCATCTTGTCCACATCTAAAACGACAGCAGTGCGGGGAGGGTTCCCGACAGTTACCCCCATCAGAACCCGACAAAGGTTAATATCCCTTCAAACCGGGCGTGGAATAACACCTGATTTTGTCGTTTTGATGCAGAAAGTTTTAAAGGGATGATGGCGATTATTCGCCGGGCCGTTTTCGCGTCAACGCCAGAACAAATCCCATGCCAATCGCAATCCCGATCGTTGCCGACCCACCGTAAGATACGAACGGTAATGTCATGCCCTTTGGCGGAACCAGTTGCAGGGTGGACGCCATGTTGATGACGGCCTGCAAGCCGAACTGAACCAGAATGCCTGTGACGGCCAGAACCACGAAAAGGTTGCGTTCCCCCATCAGGCGCGAGAGACCGCGCATGATGATGAAGGTAAAGACACCAACGACCAGCACGCAGAACAGAAGACCGAATTCCTCGCCAGCGACGGCGAAGATAAAGTCGGAATGGGCATCGGGGATGGAGTTCTTGACCCAGCCTTCACCCGGACCACGGCCCATGATGCCGCCACTCATGAAGGCTTCCATGGATCGTTCGATCTGATAGCTGTCACCAGATGCCGGATCAAGGAAGCGGTCCACACGCGACTGAACGTGCGGCAGGATCAGATATGCCGTGACGGCCAGTCCAACTGCGCCAAGCCCCAAACAGAACACCAGAATGATCGGAAGTCCGGCCAGGAAGATCTGCACCGACCAGATCGAGGTGATGACAACAGTCTGTCCAAAGTCCGGCTGGATCATCAGAAGGAAGATGCAAACAGCCAACATCAGGCTGGAAACGATATAGCCCGGGAAGTTCGGGTTCAAACGTCCTTCGGCAAACATCCAGGCAATGACAACTGCAAAGGCCGGTTTGAGGAATTCGGACGGTTGCAGGTTAATCCCGGCAACGTTGATCCAGCGTACTGCGCCCTTGATGTCTGATCCGATGAAAGGAGTGATGATCAGCAAAAAGAGCACCCCCAGAAACATGAAGGACGCCAAACGTCGCACCCATTTCACCGGCAATAGCGAAATGGCAAACATGCAAACCGTCGCCATGCCAAGGAAAACGAACTGGCGGGTTACAAAGTGGAAACTGTCAACATTGATGCGATCAGCAACGGGCGGACTTGCCGACATCACCAGAAGCGCGCCAATCCCCATCAGAAGGATGATGGCGGCGAGTAACCAGCGATCGACCGTCCACCACCAGATCCCGAGAACCGAGGTATCGGCACGCGAAAAGGCGATATTCGTGTTATGACCAAACAGGGACTTCATGCGTTTGCCTTCCTGGTCATGTCACCACCCGCCAATGCGTTGTACAAATCGCGGAAGGCATCCCCGCGCGCCTCAAAGCTTTTGAACTGATCAAACGATGCACAGGCCGGGGTGAGCATCACCACCGGTTTGTCATCGCCGCAGGTCTTGGCGTCGGCGAAGGCCATTTTGGTTGCGACATCAAGGGTTTCGCATTTCTCCCACGGCAGGTCATTACCAAGGGTTTCGGCAAATTCATTCGTCGCCGCACCAATCAGATAGGCCTTCTTGATGTGGGGATAGAATTCCTGCAATCCTTCAATCCCGCCTTCCTTGGGTTTGCCACCCGCGATCCAGTAAATGTTTTTATAGGCCGAAAGCGCCTTTGCCGATGCTTCGGCATTGGTGGCCTTGCTGTCATTGACAAACACCACACCATCAATGCTGCCAAGCAGTTCCTGTCGATGGGCCAGCCCTGGGAAGGACATGACGCCATCAATGATCCGGGTGGCATCGACACCCCGCGCACGGCACAGCCCATAAGCAAAGGCAATGTTTTGCCAGTTGTGTCGACCGGGCATATGGGTGACGGTCGCAAGATCCAGAATACGGGTTTGCGCCCCGTTCATGTCATCAATCAGCCAACCATCCGCATCAACATAGATGCCGTGATCGACCGGTTGTTTGACAGAAACTTCGATGATGTGACGACCGCCTTCGCGCGCCAGTTCAACCGCCATTTTGGCACAGGGTTCGTCATCAACGGAAATGATTGCCCATTTCGGCCCTTTGGAACGTGCAAAGATCAGGTGTTTTGCCCCGATATATCCATCCAGCCCGCCATGGCGATCCAGATGATCCGGGGTGATGTTCAACAGCGCACAGGCATCAAAGGCCGCATGTTCCAGCAGTTCGAGCTGATAGGATGACAGTTCAAGCACAAGGCAGTCATCGCGCGTTGACGGTTCAAGCCCAAGGGCCGCATTGCCGAGGTTGCCGCCAGCCTGCGTTTTAATCCCAGCCTGCCCGATAATGTGGGCGGTCAGTGCGGTGGTGGTCGACTTGCCGTTGGTGCCGGTGATGGCAAGTGTCGGCACATCAGGCTGTGCCGCGCACAGCAGTTCAACGTCGCAAATAATCGGTTTGCCCGCGCGCCGTGCCTTTTCTGCCGCCGGATGCGGGGTCGGAAAGGTCGATGGAATGCCTGGGCTGATTACTAGCATGTCGGGTTCAGACCAGTCACATTCCGCCAGATTGATCGGCGCAAGACCAAGTGGTTCGATCTGTTCACGCGATGATGCGGTGTCGTCCCACGCCCAGACAATTGCGCCTGCATTGATCAATGCTTTCACACTGGCCAGTCCGGATTTTCCCAGACCCAGAACCGCGATGGTTTTGCCGCGCAGATGTGAAAGATCAATCACGATGGCGTGTCCTTAACGAAGTTTCAGGGTCGCAAGACCAACCAGTGCGAGGATGACAGCAATGATCCAGAAGCGGATGACGATGGTTGCTTCCTGCCAGCCTTTTTTCTCGAAATGGTGATGAAGCGGGGCCATGCGGAACACGCGTTTACCGGTCAGTTTGTACGACCCGACCTGAATGATCACCGACAGGGTTTCCAGAACAAACAGACCACCGATGATGGCCAGAACCAGTTCGTGCTTGGTGACAACAGAAACCGCACCCAAAGCACCGCCAAGGGCGAGTGAGCCGGTATCGCCCATGAACACCATAGCAGGCGGGGCGTTGTACCAGAGGAAGCCAAGGCCAGCACCGACAAGTGCGCCAAGGAAAATGGTCAATTCGCCCGAACCGGCAACGTAATGGACCTGCAGATACTCGGCGAACTGAACGTTACCGATCAGATAGGTGATCAGCGCAAAACTGGCCGCGGCAATCATCACCGGAACAATCGCCAGACCGTCAAGGCCATCGGTCAGGTTGACCGAGTTTGAGGCGCCCACCATGACAAACATGGCAAACGGCACAAAGAACCAACCCAGATCCAGCAGGAAATTCTTGAAGAACGGGAAAGCAAGTGCTGTCGAAAGTGGATCGGCGGTATTGTACGAAATCCACCAGGCGGCAAGGGCTGCGATGGAAAACTGCCCAAGGAGCTTAAGCTTGCCCGGAAGGCCCTTGGTGTTGCGCTTGGAAACCTTCAGGAAGTCGTCCAGAAAACCAAGGAAGCCATAGCCGATTGTGACCAGCAAAACAGCCCAGACATAAGGATTGGTCAGATCAGCCCAGAGCAGGGTGGCAATCGACGTGGATAGCAACAGCAAAAGCCCGCCCATTGTCGGCGTGCCTTTTTTCGTCAGAAGGTGACTTTCGGGACCATCTTCACGGATCGGTTGGCCTTCGCTTTGTTTGGAACGCAACCAGTTGATCAGATGCGGACCGATCACAAAGGCAAGAATAAGCGACGTGATGATCGCACCGCCCGTGCGGAAGGTGATATACCGAAACAGGTTCAGTACCGGCATCTGATCAGCAAATTGATAAAGCAGATTATAGAGCATTGCTCTGGTCGTTCCTTTTGCGACTTACTCTGTTGCGGTTGTGGATTTTTCCACCACGCCACAGGATTTTAAGGCCGATACAATTTTCGAAACGTAAATGCCAAGTGACCCTTTGATCAAAACCACGTCGCCATCGCGCAAATTGGCCTTGATGGGCTCTATCGCGTCTTCGGCAGTTTCAAAGTGGCCGGCATTTCGTTCGGAAGGCAAAGTTTTGTCGAGCTCGGCCATCAGCGGCCCAACCGAATAAACCCGATCAATCTCAAGCGAGGTCAGCGGATGATAAAGATCGGCATGCATTTTGGTTGCACTGTCGCCGAGTTCGCGCATTTCACCCAGAACTGCGATCTTGCGACCGCCTTCGCCCGGTTTGGTCTGCGACAGGACCTTGATCCCGGCCATCATCGACGTCGGATTGGCATTGTAGGCATCATCAATCAGCGTAAAGGTACCCTCGCCAGACGGCAGCTTGACGGTGTGCGTCTTGCCACGTCCGGCAGGAGGGGTGACATCCGCCAGATCCTTCGACGCTTTGACAAGGTCTGCACCAATCGCATCAACACACCCCAGAACGGCAAGCGAGTTCAAAACCCAGTGTTCGCCGGGGCAACCGATGAAGTATTCCAGATCCTGGCCTCCGACGCGTGCGCGAACAGCGCTGCCATCGGTGACGATATTTGCTTCAAACAGACGATAGTTTGATACGGCATCCGTGCCAAAGCACTTGATGTTGGAAAGGCCAAGTTCCTTGGCGCGCCGGGCCAGGGCAAAGTAATGCAGATTGTCACGGTTCAGGATGATGGTACCGTCGCTATCAAGGCCTTCAAAAATCTCGGCCTTGGCCATGGCGATTTCGGCTTCGTCCTTGAAGAACTCTGTATGCGCGCCGACCACAGTGGTGATCAACGCCACAGACGGCTTGACCATTTTGACAAGTGTGCTGATCTCGCCCGGATGGTTCATGCCGATTTCAAAAACACCAAACTCGGCATCATCAGGCAGGGTCGCCAAAGTAATCGGCACACCCCAGTGATTGTTGAAGCTGGCCGGGTTGGCATGGGTTTTACCCTGCTGGGACAGCACATATTTAAGCGCTTCCTTGGTGCCCGTCTTGCCGACGCTGCCGGTGATGGCAACGATCTTGGCTTTGCTGCGTTCACGTCCGGCAATTCCAAGTCGCTCAAGGGCGACCATCGTGTCATCGACCAGAAGAACCTTGTCGGTGTCGTCAATGCCATTGGCATCCGAGACCATGACGGCGTGTGCACCGGCATCAAGGGCGGCCTGCGCAAATTTCTGACCATCGAAATTCGGACCCTTCAGGGCGATGAACAGATCGCCTTTACTGACTTTACGGCTGTCAATCGATATGCCGGTTACCGTCCAGTCGCCAGTGGTTTTGCCACCGGTTGCGGTTGCGGCATCCTGTGCGGTCCATAAAACAGCCTTCGTCATAACGTCACTTTCTTTTCGCTCAGACCATCACGGCCAAAGCGCCGTAACGGGAATTGAGGTCAGTTGCCGCCGACAAGGATGCTGCGGGCAACAGATGCATCATCGAATGGAAGAACCCTATCACCGACAATTTGGCCTCTTTCATGGCCTTTTCCGGCGATAATAAGGACATCGTTGCGCTGAAGGATGCCGATGCCCCGTTTGATGGCTTCGGCACGGTCACCAATCTCGACGGCACCTTCGCACTGTTCCTTGATTGCAGCACGAATGGTGGCCGGGTCTTCGCTGCGCGGATTGTCATCGGTGATGATGGCAATATCGGCAAAGTCACGGGCAACCTGTCCCATCAACGAGCGTTTCCCGACGTCACGGTCTCCACCGGCCCCGAATACACAAACGATGCGGCCTTTGCAATGCGGACGGACCGCCTTGATCACGGTTTCAAGGGCATCTGGCGTGTGGGCGTAATCAACAAATACCGGCGCGCCAAAGCTGGTTTTGCCAACCAGTTCCAGACGTCCACGGACACCTTCAAGTTTTTCAAGGGCCAGAACCGCCTGATCAAGGTCGGCACCAGATGCCACGACGATGGAAAGGGCTGCCAGTGCATTCATCACCTGGAAGCTTCCCATAAGCGGCAGGTGAATGTTGTATTCGCCCTTGTTTGCCATAAGGCGGAGCTTGGTGCCGGTGCTGTCTGGTGTTGCCTTGATCAGTTTGATGTCGTCGGCGTTCTCGCCATAGGACAGGACATTCACACCGCGCTTGGCGGAAAGTTTTTTCAAAAGATCGAACTGTTCAACATCGGCATTCAACACAGCCGTGCCATCGGCAACCAGAAGGTCGGAGAACAGGCGGGCTTTGGCAGCGAAATATTTTTCGAACGTGCCGTGATAATCAAGATGATCACGCGACAGGTTGGTGAAGGCTGCAACGGTGACCTTCACGCCATCCAGGCGGTATTGATCAAGCCCATGCGAGCTTGCCTCCATCGCGACATGGGTAACACCAATGCCACACATTTCATCAAGGCTTTGATGCAGGGCAACCGGATCCGGCGTGGTCAGTGAACCGGGGATCTTTGCCCCAGCGGCCCGAATGCCAAGCGTTCCGATCGATCCCGACATGTTGCCAAGGATCGTCCAGAGCTGCTCGGTAAAGATCGCTGTGGATGTTTTGCCGTTCGTACCCGTAATCGCCGCGATGTTTGCCGGCTGCTTGCCATAGAAACGGGCGGCAAGCTGTGCATAACGTTTGCGCGGGTTTTCCACCGGGATCAGTGGCACCGTGGGGGCTGCCGGTCTTGGCGTTCCATCCTTTGCAAGGATGGCCGCGGCACCAAGCTTGATCGCATCGGCGATATACTTGGAACCGTCATCACGTGCACCGGACAGGGCGGCAAACATATAGCCATCCTTCACGGTGCGTGAGTCTGCTGTCAGGCCCGTGATATCCGGGTCCTGTCCTTCGGCATGTTTCAATGCCGCTTGATCACCTGCCATGAGCTCAGAAAGACGCAAGTTTGCGTTCCCCCTTGCGAAGTTCGATCTGCAGCGCTTGCTCAATCTCCGGCGCCTTCGCATTCGCCGGTTCAATGCCCAAAAGGGGAGCAATACGTGTCACAACCTTGCCAACGGCAGGGGCGGACACCCAACCTGCTGTGGCAAATCCATAAGTTTCTTTAGTGCCCTTGGGCTCGTCCAACGTCACCAGAACCACATATTTCGGGTCCTGCATCGGGAAGGCGGCGACAAAGGTCGACATGCGGGCGTTCTTGACGTAGCGCCCGTTCACGAGTTTTTCCGAAGTCCCGGTCTTCCCGCCAAGGAAGTAACCCGCCACTTCGGCGTTCTTGCCAGAACCGTCGGTTACGACCAGTCGCATCAGGCGACGCAGCAGTTCCGACGTTTTCTGTGAAAATACACGTTCGCCTGCCGGTGCGCCGTCCTGTTTGAGGATGGTCGCAGGGCGGCGAATACCACCATTCACAAGGGTGGAAATGCCACTGACAACCTGAAGCGGGGTCACGGCCAGACCATGACCGAATGAAATCGTCATGGTGTTGATGTCGCGCCACGGATTGGGCACAAGCGGTCCGCCAACTTCAGGAAGTTCGATCTGCGGTTTGTCGAGCATGCCAAGCTTTTTAAGGTATTTTTGCTGGGTTTCGCCGCCAAAGGCCATTGCCATGCGGGCTGACCCGATGTTCGAGCTGTGAACCAGGATTTCCGGCAAGGTCAGCCAGCGGTTCTCGCCGTGATAGTCACGAATGCGGAACCCGCCAATTGCCAGCGGTTCAGTCGCGTCATAGACCGAGTTCAGCGTCGATGTGCCGGTTTCAAGGGCGATGGCCGTGTTAAACAGCTTGAACACCGAACCCATTTCGTAAACGCCAAGCGTAGACCGGTTAAAGCGTGCATCGGCTGGTGCCTGGCCCGGGCGATGGGGGTCAAAGTTCGGAAGCGATGTCATCGCAACGACTTCGCCGGTATAGACATCCATCACAAGGCCTGCCGCCCCAACCGCGCTGTAGGTTTCCATCGCGTTTTCGACTTCTTCGGCAAGCGCGTATTGCACTCGGGTATCAAGCGAAAGTTCCAGTGGGCCGTTATTGATGCGCAATTCGTTGTCAAATTCGCGCTCGGCCCCGGCGATGCCGTTATTGTCGATGTCGGTGAAGCCCAGAACATGTGACAGAAGACGCCCATGCGGATAAACGCGGCGTTCTTCACGCTGGAAATTCAATCCCGGAATGCCAAGCGAGTTGACGTCATATTGTTGTTCCGGCGTCAGGTTACGGCGCAGCCAGACGAATGCCTTGCGCGAACTCAGATGACGGATCAGTGAATCGCGGTCCAGATCGGGCAATACGGTCAACAGCAAGTCTGCCGACTCAACCGGGTCCTTGACGACGCGGGCATCGGCATAAAGCGAATTGGTCGGAAGATCGGTCGCAAGCAACATGCCGTTGCGATCAACGATATCGGCGCGCTCGGTCTTGAGTTCGCGGGTATCGGTTCCCGATGCGACAGCCGGTTCATTGCCCTGGCGCAGAACCGATGCATCAATCAGGCCATAGGTGATCCAGCAAAAACCGATGATGAACATCGCGCCGGTGATAAAGATACGGTTGCGCGCAGTTTCAAGCGCAAGACGTTCGCGCTGATCCGGGCCCAGTTCCGGACGGTCGCCACGCAGCCAGTATGAAAAACGGGTCAGGCTCATTGTGCGGCCCCCGTTTCGGTGGCGACGGACGGGGCATCAATGATCATGGTATCGGCCGCCTCGTCATACATCAGATCACCCGGACGGGCGCGCGGGACGGGCATGAAGGCAACCGCCTCGCCGAACTTGTTGATGCGATACTGATGCAAATCGGCGTCTTCGGGCAGATCGTCGATGCTTGCCATCTGAAGTACGTCAATTTGGGCAAGGCTCAGATACTGCTTGGACAGGCGTTCGATACGTTCCGGATTGTTCAGATAGCTCCATTCGGCCTGAAGAACATGGATGCTTTCCTGTTCGGCCAGAATGTCGGACTGAATATCTGCGTAACGTTTTTCAAGACGTTCGACCTGATGGCTGACCCAATAGGTGCCGGTGCCGATCAGGATGGTCAGAACAAGGCCAATGATGGTTACCGCACGGGTCATTTGCGACCTCCCTGCGATGTGGCCGGTTGGTCGTTGCGCACAACAGCGCGCAGCTTGGCCGAACGTGCGCGTGGGTTGGCGCGAATTTCATCTTTCTGACCGGTGACGGCCTTGCGTGTGATGGTCGTAAAGGTCGGGATGGCTACTTCCGGTTCGCCGGGCAGGCGACGCGACATCTTGTTCGGATCGCCAGAGCGTTCCTTCATGAATGTTTTGACCTGCCGGTCTTCGAGCGAGTGGAAAGTCACAACCACCAGACGGCCGCCCGGTTTCAGTAACGTTTCGGCGGCATCCATGGCGCGTTCAAGTTCGCCAAGTTCGTCATTCACATAAATGCGCAATGCCTGGAACGTCCGCGTGGCGGGATCAATGCCGTCCTTGGATTTACGCACCACAGAACGCACCGCACGGGCGAGCTGGGATGTGGTGGTAAACGGTTCCTCTGCGCGTATTTCGATAATTTTGCGCGCGACTTTGCGCGATGCGCGTTCCTCGCCATAACGGTAAACGACATTGGCGATATCTTCTTCTTCGGCGGTGTTGACGAAATCAGCCGCCGTCGGGCCAGACATCGACATGCGCATATCAAGCGGGCCGTCTTCGCGGAACGAAAATCCGCGATCAGCCTGATCAAGCTGCATGGATGAAACGCCGATATCAAGAACGATACCATCGACCTGCTGCGCACCTGCCGCCGGGAGAAGTTTGGCCATATCGCCAAAGCAACCCTCGACCATGTGGAAGCGGCCATCATATTCGGCTTCAAGCTTTTTGCCGGTGGCAACAGCGGTCGGGTCGCGGTCGATGCCGTAAAGTTCGCAATTGGCAGAGTCAAGAATGGCGCGGGAGTAACCGCCTGCGCCAAATGTACCGTCAACCATGATCTCGCCGTCACGCGGTGCAAGGGCTTCTAGGACCTCGCGGAGCAAGACCGGCTTGTGCGGGCGATCTTCGGTAGCAAAGCTTAGGTCATTTTTGCTCATGATGCGTCCTCCTCCGTTGTGGTGCCGGGACGTGCACCTTTGGGGAGTTCACTCATCGGTTTGAGCTTCAATGTCGCACCACGGTTAAGCGTGCGGGTCCGGCTGGCTTCTTGCAGGGGCTTGAAGATGTCAGGGTTCCACAGGCGGAAGGTGCGACCACGGCCGACAAAGGCGACCTGATCTTCGATGCGGGCGAATTCGATCAATTCTGCGGGCAGAATGATGCGGCCTTCGCCATCGTAAGGAAGCATATGCGAGGAGCCAAGGATGGTGTCTGCCAGATCGTCGGCCTCGTCAGAAAACATGTCGAGTTCATCAAGCGATGCGGCAATGCGCTCCATATGGCTGTGGCTGCAGCCTTCAAGTGCGCTTTCCTTGTGGGATTGATACAGGTAGATGCCGGCGAATTCTTCGGTATCGAGGGCCGCACGGAACCGTTTGGGGACGGATACGCGTCCCTTCCGGTCCAGCTTGTGAATGTGCGTCCCTGTGAACAGCACTTCGCCATTCCCCTGATCAAAAAACCGATCTCAGAACACGGGCCCTCATGGGCTGTCTTGCGACTGTGGTGTGTCTGAAATGGATATGCCCCGCATGGCACGGAATTTGTGCCTCTTTATGGGGTAGCATGGGAAATCATGGGGGTCAATGGGATTTGATGGGCAAGAATGTGACGTTTTGGCACTTCCTGAGGGTTTCCGCGGTATATGCAGAAAGGCTGAAATCGGCCAAAAATGCGGGAAAACCAGCGGCGATCCGTCTTCTGCCCATAAAATCCCAATTCCGTTCCATGGGGACCCATGGGAAGACCATCGAAAAACCGGAATTTGGGTTTTGATGGACCAGTTCAAGAATTGGATTTGAATGGGGTTGTCGAAGACAATTTGCGATTTGATGGCCAATCGGGTTTGATGCGCGGGCAAACTCCTGCAAAATGTCAAAATGATCTCTGATGGTTTTGATCGGCCATCACGAATGAAAATCTCCCCGAATGGGGCGTTGTCTTCTGGCGCAGGGCAGCGTCAGTGAAACGAAGGAAGCGATTGTTGCGGATAAAAGCTGCCATTCTATTAATGGGTTGCGCATTTTCCTGGGCCGCATTGGTTCCCGGGTTAAATCCGATCACGGGTGGGGAGGCCACCGCACAGGGGCTTAGTCTTGACCCGGCCGGTGGCGGATCAAATTCGCCCGAAGTTTCATCGCCGCAGATGCGTGAATTGCTGCCCTTGATCATGCAACAGCTGCAAAACAATCCGGAACTGATGTCTCAGTTTGGACTGGGCGGGCTTTCGGGGCTGAATGGCCTGAATGGGGATGGCTCCGGTGCAGGTGCAGGTGTTCCCGGTATGACAGGCGACGGTGTGTCGAACATCCCCGGACTGAGCGAGGCAATTGCAAAGGCGCTTGCCCAGCAAAATGGTGGCGCGGGCGTCGCCCCATCGGGCATTCCCGAACAGGTCAAAGTTTATCGCGAACAATACCACCCGGTTGACATCGACCAGGATGGCCGGATCAGCGCGGACGAGGCTGCCGCCTATGCCAGCTGGATGTTCCGGCGGCGCGATATCACGGGCGATAATGTTTTGGTGGCGCGCGAATTTGCCGCGGTTGAAAAATTGCCCGGTTCTTCGGATGCCAATCGACAAAGGTTGCGCACCGAAAGCCGCCGACTTGAATTGCTGTTTCCGGAATTTGATGCCGATGGTGACAAGATGATCAGCAAGGAAGAATTCATGGCGCAGGTGCATGCGACCTATGACGAGAAGCGCGGGGCGGCGGCGGATATTGATCCGTTTTCGTTCCAGACGGTTTTGCCATTCTAGGGCTGCGTTGCTTGGAAACGCATTCATCACATGACAAGCATTCAATAAACTGGCATCCGTAACCATCGGCAAGCCGGAAGAGACGGAGAGGCTCATGGACACCAACGAATTCTTTGCCCCGGTGCGCGCAAACACCGACAGCGGCAATACCGCCAGTCCGGCTGCTTCTGATAGCGCCGTTGGTGACAATGGGCAGGCAACCGAGGCCGCAAACACGCCGTCTGAACAATCTGCCGCCAAACCGGCTGCTGCCAAGGCCGAACGCTTTCCGGTTTGGGTCGATTTGCATGCCCCGACGCCCGATGAAATTCACGAGATCGAAGAACGCTTTGGCATTGAAATACCGACGCGCGAAGAAATGCAGGAAATCGAACTGTCATCGCGCTTGTATGACGAAGACGGTGCGTTGTTCATGACGGTTTCGGTTCTGACCAAGGCAACCACCGATGCGCCACAAACCACGGCGGTGACGTTTATTCTGGTCAAAAAGACCCTGATCACCGTGCGTTATGCCGATCCAGTACCGTTCAAGACCTTCATCCGGCGTGTAAAGCGCAGCCCGTCGCTTGCCAATAGTGCAGAGGCCGTTCTGTTCGGTCTGCTTGAACAGATTGTTGATCGACTTGCCGACCTGATGGAACAAACGGCGACCGATCTTGAAAGCCTGTCCAATCAAGTCTTTATCAGCCCGGATGAAAAGAGCTCTGATCGCGATCACCGCGAAACCCTGCGTCAGATCGGGCGTACCGGTAACCTGTCGGGCAAGGCCAAGGACAGCCTTTTGAACCTGCATCGTTTGGGATTATTCCTCTCAACACAGGCGCGGCTTAAAAAGGATGCCAAGGCGCGGCTCAAGATCCTGTCACGCGATATTGTCTCGATTACCGAGCACGCCAATTTTATCGCCAACAAGGTGACCTTCCTGCTGGATGCGACACTTGGCATGATCAGTCTTGAGCAGAACAATATCATCAAGATCTTCTCTGTCGCCGCCGCCGCCTTCCTGCCACCGACCCTGATTGCCAGCATCTATGGCATGAACTTCGAATTCATGCCGGAACTGGGGTGGGAGTTAGGCTATCCGGTCGCAATCGGCCTGATGGTTTTGTCTGCCGTCCTGCCGCTGCTGTATTTCAAGCGCAAAGGATGGCTTTGAGCCAAATGGCGAAATGCGTGGGGCTTCTGTCCTTTTAGACAGTCTTTGCGCTGCTAGATTGGCCGGCACATTCACCAAACATCGGAGCCCCACAAATGAGCAAGACCGCCCTGATCCTGATTGATTGGCAGAAGGGATTTGATGACCCTGAATATTGGGGTAATCGCAACAATCCCGACGCCGAAGCCAACGGCGAAAAACTGCTCGCACACTGGCGCGCCAACGGTTGGCCTGTGTTTCATGCCAAGCACAACTCGACAGAGCCGCAATCGCGCCTGCATCCTGATCATCCCGGTAACGCTTTCAAGCCGGGTTTTGCGCCCAAGGATGATGAGCCTGTCTATGGCAAGAACGTCAATTCTGCCCTGATCGGCACGGACCTTGAGGCCGATTTGCGCGCGAAAGGCATTTCGAAACTGGTTCTGTGCGGGATAACCACGGATCATTGCGTCAACACAACCACCCGCATGGCGGCCAATCTTGGATTTGATGCCACAATTGCCGCTGATGCCTGTGCGACCTTTGATCGCAGCTTGCCAGACGGGCGGGTTTTCCCGGCCCAGATGGTTCATGATGTTGCGCTTGCTAGCCTGAATGGCGAGTTTGCAGCAGTGAAAACAGTCGCGGAAATTATTGCGGACTAATCAGCAATTGACTTGCGTTCGCAACTAAAGCAGTTTCTGCCCTCGTTTCTCGCCAAAGGTAATCTGCAATGACCAAAATCGATACTCAGGAAAAGCTCCGTGCCATTTACGGAGAGCCGCTTGGACTTGCTGTCAGCAAATGTTTGCCGGCGCTTGATCCGCACTGCAAGCACTTCATTTCGCTTGCGCCCTTTGCGGTCATTTCCTCGTCAGATACCAATGGCAATGCAGATGTCAGCCCGCGTGGGGATGGCCCGGGTTTCATCAAGGTTGTTGATGACAAAACACTGGTCATGCCCGATCGTCCGGGCAACAACCGCGTTGATACCCTGTCAAACATCGTCGACAACCCGAAAGTCGGGATGCTGTTTTTCGTGCCGGGCGTGAACGAAACGCTGCGCATCAACGGTGTTGCTGAAATCAGCACCGACCCGGCTTTGTTGGGGCTGTTTACCGATACGCCCAGGGCACCGATAACCGCGATCAAGATTACGGTTGAGGAAGCCTTCCTGCATTGCGCAAAGGCGCTGATGCGTTCCAAGCTTTGGGATCCGGAAACCCGGATCGAACGCAAAACGCTTCCGACCTTGGGCAAGATGATCAAGGATCAGACAGCGTCCGATATCCCCGAAAGCACGCAGGAAGAAGTAGACAAGTATTTCGCGCAATCCATTGCCGAGCGCGGCTGATCTGCTGTTCTTGATCGCAGGCATTTGATCCGGGCGATGACGGGAAACTGTCATCGCCTTTTTCTGTCTGAAAAAGATAATACCAGATGGCCTGTAAGCCGGGTTCTGTCCATGCGGCGAACCGCACTGGATGACTATTCATCTGGGACGTCCGTCGCCGAACGCCTCCTGCAACCAACCCGAATGGTGGTACGAAAACCCACCTGCCGACAATGCCGAAGCATCCGGCCGACCATTCCTATTAGGTTTTGCTCCCGGTGGGGTTTACCATGCGTCCCGCATTGCTGAAGGACCGGTGCGCTCTTACCGCACCCTTTCACCCTTACCGGATGGCTTGCGCGATCCGGCGGTATCCTCTCTGTGGCACTTTCCCTAGGGTCGCCCCCGCCAGACGTTATCTGGCACCGTGTTTCCGTGGAGCCCGGACTTTCCTCCCCGATTGCAAGCAATCAGGGCAGCCATCCGGCCATCTGGTGATCGGGATGTAGGTCACATCCATGGTGGCGTCAAGAAAAAGCAGTGCGGGCAGGGGTGCCTAGCGGGTGATCGCGCTGGCAAGCACCTTGGCGATGGCAAGGCATTCGCCATCGACATTGCCTGAAATGTCGTTCTGCCGCCAATGACGCTGGAACGCGATGGTGCGTTTGGCTTTACCTTCGTCGCTGTCTGCCGGGCCATAACCAATCGCCTCAAGCAGCCGATAGAATTCATCCGGGCTGACAGCTGCGCCGGAAATGCCTGAACTGATTTCAGCAACGCCATGGCATCCGGGCCATAAACCGATGCCGTTTTCTGCCAGTTGCTGCCAAGGGAACAGTTCACCCGGATCTTCCTTGCGGTCCGGGGCCATATCGGAATGGGCGATGATACGGCTGGCGGGGATCTCTTGGCGTTTGAGGATGTCTTGCGTCAGATCTATGACGGATTGGATCTGGATTTCCGGAAATGGGCGATAGCCATATTCATGCCCCGGATTGACGATTTCGATCCCGATGGAGTGGGAATTCACGTCTTGGCAGCCTTGCCAGATGCCAAGCCCGGCGTGCCAGGCGCGCTTGTCTTCATCAACCAGCTGAAAGATGCGGCCATCTTCCTCGATCAGGTAATGACTTGATACTGAGCTTTCCGGATCACACAGGCGTTCAAGTGCGTCGGCACCTGATTGCATGCCGGTGTAATGCAGGACGAGAATATCAATAGGGCATCCATCCGGACGATCACCGAAATTGGGGGAGGGGTGGGAAATGATGTTTCCCGCTGATCGCGTTTTGGTGATCTTTTCCCCCATGCGGATCAATCCATTCCCTGTGCTTTGCGTTGAACCGGCTTGCGCAGCATGATGACCGCGACACCGCACAGAACGACTGTGCCACCAATGATTTTAAGCAGCGAAAACGGCTCGTCAAACACAAGGAACGAACCCATCACACTGATCACCGGTGCCAACAGGGTCCAGGGCACAACGACATTTACATCCTGCGTCTTCAGCAAATGATACCAGAAGCCATACGCAACAATCGATGACATCACGACCGTGAAGGCAAGGTTTGCATAGGCCACCCAGCTTGCGTTCATGACCGCTTCAAAACCGTTTGGCTCAAAGATCAGGGACATGATCAGTAGTTGCGGAGCCGCCATTAGCGCCATCCAGCCATTCAGCTGGAAAGTATCAATGTCGCCAAGCTTCTTGATCATGACATTGGCGACCGCCCACATGAAGGATGCAAACACGACCAACAATAGCGGTAATTGCAGCTCGGTCATGGTCGGGTCCCAGAACATGATGGTGACACCGATAAACGCCAGCGCCATACCCGAAAGCCGTTTCCAGCCCAGCCGGTCATTAAAGAAATAGGTCGCAAGCATCGATGAAAACGGCACGCCCAACAGAATGATGATGGCGACCGGCCCGGCATCAATCATCGAAAGGGCGTAGAACAGAACGCCGAAATGCAGGCCGCCAAAGGTCACCGAGATCAGGGCGAGCTTGCCAAACCGTCCGCGCGGAACTTGCGTGAACGGGATCAACAGGATCGCCACAGCCGCAAAACGCATCGCTGTCAGGATGAAAGGCGGGATTTCACCAACCGCCCCTTTGACGGTCAGCATGTTCACGCCCCAAATGACGGCGACGGAAAAGGCCATAATTACGGCTTTGATCGGCATAACGGGGCCTTTCGGCAATAAGGGGCAATAATGACCCCAAGAATATCAGATAGATACGCACACCCGCCCAAGTTTTTTAGACGGGTTCCACTCCCTTGATCCGATGTTTCAGCCCAAAGCACAAATGAGTTGTTCTCAACTCATGCCTAAACTGTCTTGAAATTCGTGCCAGCTTGGTCAGCCCTGCCCAAGTTCCTCGCGCAGCATTTCAAGTTCCAGCCAGCGTTCCTCGGATGCTTCAAGTTCTGAGCGCGCAGCATCAAGTCGATCCACCTTTTTCTGG
Organism: Thalassospira profundimaris WP0211; assembly: GCF_000300275.1. Classification (GTDB taxonomy): domain Bacteria; phylum Pseudomonadota; class Alphaproteobacteria; order Rhodospirillales; family Thalassospiraceae; genus Thalassospira; species Thalassospira profundimaris. The sequence goes on from NZ_AMRN01000002.1 coordinate 497,065, forward strand.
AAACCGTTCGGGTCCTTGGTGAACAGACTGCTATCAGAAAGCGCATCCTCAAGGGTTGCGATTTCCGCTTCCAGTTTGGCCATCGCGGTGGGCAGATTGTCGTATTCGCGTTGATCCTTATAGCTCAGCTTACCTGTGGGCTTGGATTTTGGTGCCGATGCCTGTGCGGCCTTCTTGACCTGTTTGGCGGCGGCCTTTTCTTCCTTGGCGGCCTCGGCGCGCGAGAGTCTGCGTTGGGCGATGTAATCGGAATAGCCACCGGCATATTCGATGGCAGTCCCATCGCCTTCCATAACGATAGATGATGTCACAACGCGATCCAGGAAGTCACGATCGTGGCTGACCAGAAGCAGCGTGCCTTCATAGTCGCTCAGCATTTCCTGAAGCAGATCGAGCGTATCCATATCAAGATCGTTGGTCGGCTCATCCATGATCAGAAGGTTGGTCGGTTTGGCCAATTGCTTGGCCAGCAACAGCCGGTTGCGTTCACCGCCTGAAAGCGCGCCAACCGGGCTTCTGGCCTGTTTTTCATCAAACAGGAAATCACGCAGATAGCTGACCACATGGCGCGGATTGCCGCGCACCATGACCTGATCGCCGCCAACATCACACAGCGTATCCCAAAGGGTCTTGCTGTCATCAAGGGCGGCGCGTTTCTGATCGAAATAGCTTGGATTAAGGTTGGTGCCGATCTTGATCGTCCCGCTGTCAGGTTCGATCTGACCGGTCAGCATTTTCAAAAGCGTGGTTTTACCGGCCCCGTTCGGGCCGATAATGCCAACCTTGTCGCCACGTAAAATACGGGTCGAGAAATCAGCGATGATCTGACGGTCGCCAAATGATTTGGCAATATCGGTCGCTTCGATCACGACCTTGCCGGATGTCTCACCGGCATCGGCTGCAAGCGACACGTTGCCGATGCGGTCAACCTGTTGGGAACGCTGGGCGCGCATATCATAAAGACGGCGCAGACGGCCCTGGTTCCGTTTGCGGCGGGCTGAAATGCCCTGCACCGACCAGACGGTTTCCTGTGCAATCAGTTTATCAAGCTTGGCGCGTTCCTCGGCTTCCTTGCGATAGATTTCCTCGGACCATTCCTCGAACTGGGAAAAGTTGATCGAACCCTGATGCATCACACCACGATCAAGCCACAGCACACCATTCGATACGGCATTGAGGAATGCACGGTCGTGCGAGATCACCACAACAGCACCGCGGAAATTCTTGATTTCGCCTTCAAGCCATTCAATTGTCGGCAAATCAAGGTGGTTGGTAGGCTCATCAAGCAACAGAACCTGCGGATCCGCAATCAGTGCACGCGCGATCGCGGCCCGGCGGCCTTCACCACCCGAAAGCTGTTTGGGGTCCGACTTCGGATCAATATCAACCGATGCCAGCAACATGTCGGATCGATAGGCGTAATCCTGTTCATGGTCATCAAGGGCCGAAAGCACAAAATCCTCGACCGTGTCATAGCCGTCGAATTTCGGTTCCTGATTAAGGTAGGCCACCTTGCAGCCTGGCTGAACAAAGCGTTCGCCGCCATCGGGTTCGATTTCACCAGCGATGATTTTCAAAAGAGTCGATTTGCCGCCGCCATTGCGCCCGACAAGGCACAGGCGGTCACGGTCGCCAATGGCAAATGACACATCGGAAAACAGATCATTCCCGCCAAAGGTCAGGTGAATGTCATTAATATTGATCAGCGGTGGCGCCATGGAAAAACCGACAAGTTTGAAAACAAAACAGGGTCACAATGACCGGCCCCCTGCAAACAGCAATTCGGGCACCGTTGCAAGGGAAATCAACTTTGACAGAGATAATCGCGAAGATCGAACGCGCTAGCGGATGCCGCGCTCTTTGCGGATTTGATCCCAGGCCGCATTGATCCGCGCCATCTTTTCGTTGGCCTGTTCGATGAATTCCGGCGGCATGCCCTTGGCCATCAGGGTGTCTGGATGGTTTTCGCGCGACAGTTTCCGATGGGCCGATTTCAGGTCATCGTCACTGGCCTCACGCGTCAGACCAAGCTGTTCATAGGGATCCGGGCCGTCTGACGCAGTGAAGGCATGATGAACCCGTTCAAAGTCAACCTCGGCAAAGCCAAAGATATGGGCGACCTTTTTAAGGTAGTCCTGTTCGGCCGGGTGCAGTTCGCCGTCGGCCATGGCGATTTGATAAAGCGCCTCAAGCACGCCTTCAAGGATGGCGCGTTCACCGCGAAACATGGTGGCTATCTGATGGGCATAGACCTCAAACCCGTCAGAGGATGATCGCGCCATGTCAAAGATGCGGCCGACATTCTTTTCTTCGCCCGGCGGGATGTGGAATACGCGTTTGAAGGCGTTGACTTCATCGCGGCTCACATGGCCGTCAACCTTGGCCATTTTGGCGGCCAGCACGACCACACCGGTTGCAAAGGCGATCTGGCGGGGATCATGCCCGCCAATTTGAGGCCCGCGTGCATTGCTTTTGATCTTGTCAACGACATGACCGGCCGCCGCGCCGAGAATTGCACCCAATGGTCCGCCCAGGGCAAAGCCTGCAGTTCCGCCAATAATTTTGCCCCAGATGCTCATGGGTGATCTTCATCCTGTTTGTTGTAATCCGGTGCGGTCGATTGGCTGAATGGATAGGTGATTAATCGGTGCCAATACCCGCGCAAAGCACAAACATAGTGCGCAGACGACGAAAAGAAATGACCTAATTTGCGGGAATTTTCGCCAAAGGTAGAGGGAATTAGTAATTAGTCTATACTTTAGTCTTTATATATCTACTGATGGTAGAATGTTTTATGGTTCTGAAAAACAAAATATAAAACCAAGAACCGGAAAATAAGGGGTGGAAGCATGTCTTTCTTGTCGCGAATGAAGCTGGTTTACCAGATCTCGCTGCTGAGCATCGTTGCTCTGGTGATTTTCGCCATCGTCGGGATCACACAATTCGTTGCCGATCAACAGCGCCAGTCAGCGCAATTGATCGCCAAGGCTGCGAGTGAGGATTCCCAGACGGTAAGCATTGTCTCGCGTGCGTTCCTCGATGCGCGTCGCCACGAAAAAGATTTTGTTATTCGACGAAGCGAGGAATATGTCACTGCCCACGCCGAAGCTGCCGCACAAATCCGGGCCGGTCTGGAAAAGCTTTCCGGACGTGAAGAACTTGGGGGCCTTCTTGAGCAGGTCGAGCAGGTTCAGACAGCCGTCGATAATTATGTTTCGGAATTCGCCACTGTCGTTGAACTGCAGCGCAAGGTTGGTCTGGACGAGAGTTCGGGCTTGCTGGGCGAAATGCGCAGTGCCGCATCCGAAGTCGAAACTGCTTTGGCAGAAGTGGCCAAGCTTGAAGCGATGCTGGGACTGAGTGGCACCAAGGACCTGTCGATTGCCGTTTTGCAGATGCGCCGCGATGAAAAGGATTTTCTTGCCCGTCTGGATCCGGCCTATGTCGAAAGTGTCGAAGCAACTTCCAAGCAGTTCTCGGCTGCGCTTGAGCGCGCCGGCAGCATTCAGGATGAAAAGAAACAGCAGCTTGGCAAGCTGATGGATTCATATCTGGCGGATTTCAAAACCCTTGCCGATGCTGTTCTTGAACGTGAAGAATCCCTGGAACGCCTCAGCGCATATTACGCTGCGGTCGAGCCTGTTCTGGAAACATTGGGCAATGAAGTCCGGACCGTTGCCGAAAACATGCAACAACGCGCCGAACAAATCGCTCATAGCGGGGTTCAGGTTACCTTTGCGATCTTTATCGCCGGTGCGATCATCATGATCCTGATGTCGATGGTTCTTGCGCGTGCCATCGTTCGCGCCATAACCGGGTTGACCGACAAGATGGCCCGGTTGGCCAAGAACGACTTTGACGTCAAACTGGATGAAGCCGATCGCAAGGATGAAATCGGCGAAATGGGCCGGTCTGTGGTTGTCTTCCGCGAAAACGGTCTGGAGCGGCAAAAGCTTGAAGCCCAGCAACGCGAACTTGACGAAAAGCAGCGTCAGCGTATTGAAAAGCAGGAACAGCACATTCGCGAATTTGACGATGATGTCGTCGCAATGATGAGCGAAGTGGGGACTGCCGTTCAACAGCTGCATTCCGTCTCCGAAGTTCTACGCAACAGTGCAGCCACCGCCAATGAACAGTCGACAACTGTTTCTGCGGGCAGTGAAGAAGCATCGTCAAACGTGCAACTTGTTGCAACGGCGGCGACGGAGCTTTCGGCCTCTATCCACGAGATCGCCGGGCAGATCAGCGATACTTCGAAAATGGCTGCGACGGCAAGTGATCGTGCCCAGACAACCAACGATGACATTCAGGGCCTGAATGCGGCCGCCGTCCGCATTGGCGAAGTCATCAATCTGATCAGCGATATCGCCGAGCAAACCAACCTTCTGGCACTGAACGCCACGATCGAAGCCGCCCGTGCCGGTGATGCTGGCAAGGGATTTGCCGTGGTCGCAAGCGAGGTTAAAAACCTTGCCAATCAGACCGCCAAGGCGACCGAGGACATTTCAAGCCAGATCAATGATATCCAGCAAGCGACACAGTCGGCGGTCGATGCAATTGATAGCATCGTTCAGATGATCAAGGATATCAGCGAGCGGGCATCTGCGGTGGCCGCGGCCGTCGAACAACAGACCGTTGCGACCAGCGAGATCTCCCAGAATGTCGAACAGGCCGCATCGGCAACCACCGAAATCTCGAACGCCATGCAGGGGGTTTCGTCGGCGGTGGCAGAAACCACCGAGGCTGCCGATGATGTGCGTGGTTCGGCCGATAATCTGGGTCGTCAAAGTGATGGTCTGAGTGAACGTATCGATAACTTCCTTGCAAGGATGCGCTCGATTTCATAGGCCGCCTGCAACAAGCATCATTTCATGTCTGCAACTGCAACAAGAGGAAAGAGCAATCTTTCCTCTTGTTTTGTTGTGCCTCACACCAAATGTGATTCAGTTGAGTAAGAGACAGGCACCGGGCAAGCATCAATTATGTCTTGCCACGGCTTAGAGGCCGAAATGGTTTCCCGACATATGGGGCAAGGTTCCCCCGATTTGATCTGGCGGGCGCGATAGGTGTCTTTATTTCGTTGTTGAATAGAAACCTGCGCTGATGCCAGCGGGCGACAAGCTGTGGCAAAGGCTGGGCAACTGCTTGGGGGCCAAGATGAACTTTCTTTCCCGAATGAGACTTCTCTATCAAATATCGCTGATCGGCGGGGTGGCACTTTTGATCTTTATCGTCGTTGGTGCTGTGCAATTCATCGCAGAGCAACAAAGACGGACCGCCGAAGACGTTGCCGAGAGTGCGTTGGAAAACAAACTGGTTGCTGATGCGGTTTCGCGTGAATTCCTGAATGCACGTCGGCGGGAAAAGGACTTCCTGCTGCGCATGGATGAAAAATATGTTTCCGAGCATGCCAGTGTCGTCCAAGACGTTAATGCTGGCCTCGAGCAGCTTGAACAGGCGCCGGAACTGAACGCGTTTGATGCACAGCTCCAGGAAATCGTGACAGCCTTTGCCAACTATGACGCGAAGTTCGCGGTGGTTGTCGGTTTGCAGCGAGAAATCGGGTTGAACGAGGAAGAAGGGCTTCTGGGACGGCTACGTTCCTCGGTGCATAATGTCGAAGAGGCGCTCAAGAAATATAGTGCCGACAACCTTACCGTAATCATGTTGATGATGCGCCGCCACGAGAAGGACTTTCTCGCACGGCTTGATCCAAAATATGTCGGTCGGATCGATGACCGCCTTGCCGAGTTCGGACCGGCATTGGCCGCCTCAAACATTCCCGCCGACGAGCAGGATAAAATCACCGACTTGATGAAGTCATATGTCGCTGACTTCAAGGCTCTGTCTGAAAAGATCCTGCAACGCGAAGCAGAGCTCGGCTTTTTGTCCGACTATTATGCCGAGGCTGAACCGATCCTTAATGAACTCAGTCAGTCGATTGGCGAAATCGCACAGACCCAAAAGCAAAGAGCTGACAGCATTGCAGAAACCAGTCTGACGGTTTCGGTCATCATGTATTCAATCGGTGTTCTTGCGTTGATGGGGCTTTCGTTCTTGTTGGCGCGCGCCATTGTCAGCGCGATCAGCGGTTTGACCAACAAAATGACCCGACTGGCTGAAAACGACTTTGATGTCGATATCAACGAAGTGAAGCGGGCGGACGAAATTGGCGAGATGGGGCGTGCGGTTCTGGTGTTCCGCGAAAACGGTATCGAACGCATCAAGCTTGAAGCGGCGCAAAAGGCCGAAGACGAAAAACGCCGCAAACGCATGGAGACGCAGGAGCGCTATATTCAGGAATTCGATCAGGCGGTGGTTGCCGTCATGGCCGATGTCGGAATAGCGGTGGAGCAACTCCATCAGGTGTCGAACGTATTGCGTAACAGTGCTGAAACAGCGACCAACCAGTCGATGGCGGTGTCTTCCGGTGCGGAAGAGGCTTCTTCGAATGTGCAGTTGGTTGCCACGGCCGCAACCGAACTTTCGGCTTCTATCAACGAGATTTCCGGTCAGGTCACTGAAACGTCAACCATGGCACAGTCCGCAACCGAGCGGGCGCGCAATACCAATGACAATATCCAGGGACTTAATGATTCTGCGATCAAGATTGGCGAAGTCATCAGCCTGATCAGTGATATTGCCGAACAAACCAACTTGCTGGCCCTCAATGCAACGATTGAGGCTGCCCGGGCGGGGGACGCTGGCAAAGGCTTTGCCGTCGTCGCAAGCGAGGTGAAAAACCTTGCCAATCAGACGGGCAAGGCAACCGAGGAAATCACATCCCAGATCAATGATATCCAGCAGGCCACCAGCCTTGCCGTCGATGCAATCGACGAGATTGTCAAAATGATCTCAGACATCAGCGAACGTGCAGCTGCGGTGGCGGCCGCGGTTGAACAGCAAACTGTCGCCACCAGCGAGATTTCGCAGAACGTGGAGCAGGCCGCCGCCGGGACAGAGGAAATCTCGGCTGCCATGCAAGGGGTGTCTGCAGCTGTCAATGAAACCAACGAAGCGGCTGGCAACGTCAACGTTTCGGCCAACAACCTTGGTCAACAAAGCGGTGACTTGCGGTCGCAGATTGATGGTTTTCTCGAACGGATGCGCACACTTTAACGGTGAATTGCCGATAAGTATAAGGCGGCAGGGGCTTTACCTTGTCGCCTTTATCGCGATAAAATGCCGACAAACTTCCAATGAACGTGGTCAGAACCTATGTTGGTGACCGGGAATACTGCATTACAGGGAACGTCGGATGGCTGATAAAACACGTATCGTCTCATCGTCACATCTTGTCTCGGAACGCGCAGCCGAACTGTCGGAACTTGAATTTGCGTTGATCCTGTCAGGGAATGCATTTAACCGTTGGATGGTGCGGTGCATGCGTGCGGCGGGTATGCCCGATGTGTCGGTTCTCGATATTCTGGTGCTGCACAATGTCAATTCCCGTGAACGGGAAAAAAGCCTGTCTGAAGTGTGCTTTGTCCTGAATGTCGAAGACAGCCATCTTGTGAACTATTCCCTTAAAAAGCTCCGCAAGCTTGGACTGGTCGAGGGTGTCAAACGCGGCAAGGAAGTGCATTACGCGACCACCAAGGAAGGCCGTGAAATGTGCGAGAAATACCGCCAGGTCCGCGAGGATTGCCTGATTGAGACTTTCCAGCGGCTTGGCGTCAACAGCGAGGAAGTCGGGGATGTCGCCAAGACTCTTCGCGCGATTTCCGGTGTCTATGACCAGGCATCACGTGCAGCAAGCGCGATGTAAGTCGCGCCGCTGATACCGCTGCCAAGGCTTGTCCCCAGAAATCCGCGATGTCTCGGGACAGCACTAAGGCTGAATTGGTAACAGGGTGCGGTTGTAGGTCGGGGACATCACGATTTCGTTGAAGCAGACCCGCATCGGTGCCCCGACGACATAAGTCACGATTTCTGCAAGATCGCTTGGCTTTAAAAGACGATCAAGTTCTTCCTGTTCTATCGGGACCGGGCGTTGCTGCAAGATCGGGGTGGCAACCTCGCCCGGCGAAATGCAGCAACAGCGGATGTTGTTGTGCAGTTCTTCCTGATTGATGCTGTGGGACAACTCCACGACACCGCGCTTGGATGCAATATAGGCCGGGCCTGCGACCGGGAATTCATGCTTTGCGGCCCAAGACGCAATATTTATGATCAGTCCGTCTTTTTGATCGCGCATCAAGGGCAGGGTCGCGCAAACGGTGTTGGCAACACCGTTCAGATTGACAGCGACGATACGTTGCCAGTCTTTGATATCAAGATCGCGCCAATGCCGTTTCGGGGTGTTCACACCAGCACAGTTGATCAGCGCATCAATTTTGCCCATCGCGCTTTTGATTTTCGCGACCGTTTCAAAAACCTTGTCGCTGTCACTGATGTCGAGCGGGTAAATTTCAACTTTTCCCCCGCTTGCCGCAATGTCATCTGCAACTTGCCGAAGTGTCTCTTCGCGCCGCGCCGAAAGGGCAACGTGCGCCCCGCCAGCCGCCAGAGATTTGGCAATTGCCTCACCGATGCCGCTACCGGCACCTGTAATCCAGACAGACTTCCCCGAAAGATCCGGCATTGGATTTTCCCCACTTGTTATTTGTTTGATCGCTAGTTGAATGCCCCCGACAGGCAACAATAACAACAAAAATATCAGACGAATGGTCGGTTTTTGCGGGTTCACGCAGGCGGGGTTCTACGGTGTTGTTTCCCGGATTTCGCATATCTGCTATGAATTAAAGTTGACAATTTGTCGGCAAAATGTGATCAATGTGTCGGGAGGCTACTTTGGAGTCTCGATACGCGATAACGTGTATCGGCTTGCATCACACACAGGGAGACTTGAAAAATGTTGAAAAAAGCACTTTCGACTGTCGCAGTCGCAGCGATCACCATGTCAGCCGGCTTTGCATCCGCTGAAGAAACCTGGGACATGGCGACACCGTATCCTGACGCGACTTTCCACACCCAAAACATCATCGAATTTGCCAAGGATGTGAATGAAGCATCCGGCGGTGAGCTGAGCATCACCGTTCATTCCGGTGGTTCGCTGTTCAAGCATGCTGACATCAAACGTTCGGTTCAGCGCGGCCTGGTGCCGATCGGCGAAACCCTGATTTCGCTGCTGGCCAACGAAAACCCGATCTACACCGTTGACGCGATCCCGTTCCTTGCGACGTCTTATGAAGACGCCAAGAAACTTTGGGAAGTATCGCGCGAAGGCATCGAAGCAGCCCTTGCAAAAGACGGTCTTAAAGTTCTTTACGCTGTTCCGTGGCCGGCACAGGGCCTTTACACCGCAAACGAAGTCAACAGCGTTGCAGACCTCGATGGTGTCAAGTTCCGCGCCTATAACGCCACCACGTCCGAACTGGCATCGCTGACCGGTATGGTCGCGACCCAGGTTGAAGTTCCGGAAATCCCGACCGCCTTTGCAACCGGCATTGTCGAAGCGATGATCACCTCGCCGTCGACCGGTGCCAACTCCAAGGCATGGGACTTTGTTTCGAACTTCTATGACGTTCAGGCATGGCTTCCGAAAAACATGGTTATCGTAAGCGAAAGCGCATTCGATGGCCTGTCTGCTGACGTTCAGGCTGCTGTTCTTGAAGCCGCTGCCAAAGCCGAAACCCGCGGCTGGGAAATGAGCATGGCAGAAGCCGAAGAGAAAAAGAAAATTCTCTCTGAAAACGGCATGAACGTTGCTGCACCGAGTGCAGAACTCAAAGACGGTCTGGCAGCAGCTGGTGACAAGATGGTCGCTGGTTGGCTGGAAAAAACCGGAGATGAAGGCCAGGCCATCATCGACGCGTTCAAGAACTAAGCACCAGTTCTTGCCAATTGTCGGGGCCGGACGGGTGTCGTCCTCCGTTCGGTCCCGGACAATCCGCACATTTTAATGTTACTGTCCGTTAGGTACGATACGTCGCTTTGGGGATGATCGTTGGCGGAAAGGGGGACTGCTGTGCGCAGACTGCTAGATTATTTATTCAAATTCAGTGCCGTTTTGGCGGCCGCGTTCCTGGTAATCATTGCGCTGCTGATCCTCGCCCAGTCCTTGGGGCGTCTTGTCGGGATCGCCGTTCACGATGCCAATGAATTGGCCGGGTTCTCGCTTGCTGCCGGTACGTTCCTTGCCCTTGGCCCGGCGCTGCGCGCGGGCACACATATCCGGGTCATGATTGTCCTTTCGCACCTTAAAGGCCGTGTCCGTCGGACAATGGAAGCGATCACGCTGTTGGCTGCGATCTATCTTGCCGGTTATTTCGCCTGGTGGATGGCGGTTCTGGCCGAGGAAAGCTTTTCGTATGGCGATACTTCGCCCGGCGTTCTGGCCTTCCCGCTGTGGATCCCGCAAACCGCCATGGCTTTTGGACTGGTTGTCTTTACCATCGCTCTGCTCGAAGCATTTGTTGATCTTCTGGCTGGCCGCGAACCCGCTTTTGTCGGCGGCGAAGCGAACGATCTGAACGAGTAGGGGGCGGTCATGGACGTACTTCAAATCGGTCTTATCCTGATGGGCCTGCTGTTCCTGTTTCTGGGCGCTGGTCTGTGGGTTGCACTTGCACTTTTTGCCATTGGCGTCTTTGCCATTGATGTTTTCACCAGTGCGCAAACCGGTCCGATCATCGCGACAACCGCATGGTCAAGCCTTGCGACCTGGTCACTGGCACCGCTGCCGCTGTTTATCTGGATGGGTGAAATCCTTTTCCGGTCCCGCCTGTCCGAAGACATGTTCACCGGGCTTGCCCCGTGGTTGAACAAGCTTCCGGGTCGGTTGCTACATGTAAATATCCTGGGCTGCGGTATCTTTGCTGCTGTGTCGGGGTCGTCGGCGGCAACGGCGGCCACCATCGGGCGCATGTCGATCCCGGAACTTCGTAAACAGGGCTATGCCGACAGCCTGATCCTCGGAACCCTTGCCGGGTCGGGTACGCTGGGTCTTCTGATCCCGCCGTCGATCATCCTGATTGTTTATGGTGTTTCGGCCGAACTTTCGATTGCCCGTCTTTTCATTGCCGGCGTGATCCCCGGTGTCATGCTGATCATCATGTTCATGAGCTTCGTTGGCATCTGGGCCACGATCAACAAGGACAAGATGCCCGAAGCTGCCCCCAGCATTCCGTTTGCTGAAAAAATCCGTGCATCCGGCCGCTTGATCCCGGTCATTGTTCTGATTGCGGCTGTCATCGGCTCGATCTATGGCGGGGTGGCAACCCCGACAGAGGCCGCGGCATTCGGTGTCGTCGGTGCGTTGATCCTCTCAGCCCTTAGCGGGTCGCTTTCCAAGGAAAGCCTGCTTGATGGCATCATGGGTGCCACCCGCACGTCCTGCATGATCTGCTTTATCCTTGCGGGTGCCGCGGTATTGACGGTTGCCATGGGCTTTACCGGTGTGCCGCGTGAATTGGCCGCATGGATCGCCCAGATGGAGCTGTCGCCCTATGCGCTGCTCGGTGCGTTGACGATCTTCTTTATCGTTCTGGGATGTTTCCTGGACGGTATTTCGGTGGTGGTTCTGACAACCTCTGTGATCCTGCCGATGGTGCAGGCCGCTGGCATCGACCTGTTGTGGTTCGGCATTTATGTCGTGCTGGTGGTCGAAATGTCACAGATCACGCCACCGGTCGGCTTTAACCTTTTCGTTCTGCAAGGCCTGACAGGCAAGAACCTGTTCAAGATTGCAGTTGCTGCCTTGCCATTCTTCTTCCTGCTGTTGTTTGCCGCCCTTTTGATCACCGTATTTCCGGGGATCGTTACCTGGCTGCCAACGCAAATGAGTGGCTAACAGTTCATGATTTGAACTGACCAAAATACTCGAATTTTCTGACTACAGATGCCTGAAGGAGTGAGCATCATGGCCCCGCTCGACCAAAATTCGCCCGCCTCGCAGACCACCGGACAGCCGAAATGGCAGTTCTGGATCGATCGCGGCGGCACATTTACCGATATCGTTGCCCGCAAACCAAATGGCGCGCTTGTCACCCACAAACTGCTGTCGGAAAACCCCGAACGGTATAAGGACGCCGCTATTCAGGGCATCCGCGAACTGCTTGAGGTCGCCGACGGCGAGAAAATCCCGGCCGAGAAAATCGAAGCCGTCAAAATGGGCACCACGGTTGCGACCAACGCCCTGCTTGAACGCAAAGGCGATCGCACGGTTCTGGTCACCAACAAGGGCTTCCGCGATGCGCTGCGTCTGGCCTATCAGAACCGCCCGCGCCTGTTTGATCGCAACATCATTCTGCCCGAAACGCTTTATGAAACCGTGATCGAAACCGCTGGCCGTTTTGACGCGCAGGGTCATGAACTCGAAGGGATGGACCTCGATACCCTTCGGGCTGACTTGCAAAAGGTCTATGACAGCGGCATTCGTGCCTGCGCCATCGTTTTCATGCATGGTTATCGCTATACCGCCCATGAACTGGCCGCCGAAAAGGTTGCCCGTGACATCGGCTTTACCCAGGTTTCCGTCAGCCATCAGGTCAGTCCGTTGATGAAGCTGGTATCGCGCGGCGATACCACCGTGGTTGATGCCTATCTGTCGCCTATCCTGCGTCGTTACGTTGACCAGGTCGCCTCCGAACTGGGCGGCGTGAAATTGATGTTCATGCAATCCAACGGCGGTTTGACCGATGCGGTCAAGTTCCAGGGCAAGGATGCAATCCTGTCCGGTCCGGCTGGCGGTGTGGTTGGCATGGTCCGTACGGCAGAAATGGACGGCTTCAAACAGGTCATCGGTTTTGATATGGGCGGCACATCGACCGACGTTTCGCACTATGACGGCGAATACGAACGTGATTTCGAAACCCAGGTTGCTGGTGTGCGCATGCGCGCGCCGATGATGAAAATCCACACGGTTGCGGCCGGTGGCGGTTCAATCCTGCATTTCGATGGTGCGCGTTTCCGTGTTGGCCCGGACAGTGCCGGTGCAAATCCGGGCCCGGCGGCCTATCGCCGTGGCGGTCCGCTGGCGGTGACCGATATCAACGTCATGCTGGGCAAGGTCCAGCCGGACTTCTTCCCGAATGTCTTTGGCCCCGAAGGCGACGAGCCACTTAATGCCGACGCCGTGCGCAAGGGCTTTGAGGAAATGGCGGCTGACATCGAAAAGAACACCGGCCAAATCCGCACCCCCGAAGAAGTCGCCGAAGGCTTCCTGCGCATTGCCGTTGAAAACATGGCAAACGCCATCAAGCAGATCTCGGTTCAGCGTGGCTATGACGTCAGCGACTATATCCTGCAGTGCTTTGGCGGTGCTGGTGGTCAGCATGCCTGTCAGGTTGCCGATACCCTTGGCATGACCAAGGTCTTTGTTCATCCGTTCGCTGGTGTTCTGTCGGCCTATGGTATGGGCCTTGCTGATATCCGTGCGATGCGTGAACAGGCGGTTGAGGGCAAACTTGCCGCCGAAGGCCTTGCTGATCTCGATAAGCAGCTTGATGCCTTGGCGATTGATGCGCTGGCGGAACTGAAAGAACAGGGCATTTCGGATGACAAGATCAGCCTGCTGAAACGCCTGCATCTGCGTTATGACGGTACTGACACCCCGCTGATTGTTGATTTCGGTGATGTCGATGCCATCACGGCCCAGTTCGAAGAACAGCACAAACAGCGTTACGGCTTTGTCATGACAGGCAAGCCACTGGTGGTTGAGGCCGTTGCAGTTGAGGCGATTGGCGAAACCCAAAGCCTTCCGGCATCGTCGGCTGAACTCGATGGTGCGGAGGTTATGCTCAAGCCGCTTGCGACCCGTCCGGTCGTCTTTGATGGCAAAACCGAACAGACCCCGTTCTATAAACGTGAAAACCTGAAACCCGGCGCGACGGTGCGTGGCCCGGCCGTGATTGTGGAGCCGGTTGGCACTACCGTGATCGATCCGGGCTGGGAAGCCAAGGTCAACGGCCTTGATCATCTTATCCTGAATCGTGTCGTGCCCATGAAACGCTCCGAGGCGATTGGCACCCAGGCCGATCCAGTGATGCTTGAAGTGTTCAACAACCTGTTCATGAACATCGCTGAACAGATGGGTGTGACGCTTGCCAACACCTCATACTCGGTCAACATCAAGGAACGTCTGGACTTCTCATGTGCGGTGTTTGATCAGGAAGGCCTTCTGATCGCCAACGCCCCGCATATGCCCGTCCACCTTGGCTCGATGGGTGAATCGGTTCAGGCCGTGATTAAAAACAACGACGGCAAAATGAAGCCGGGCGATGTTTATATGCTCAATGACCCGTATAACGGCGGTACGCACCTGCCTGACATCACGCTGATCACCCCTGTGTTTGGTGATGATGGCAAGGAAGTGCTGTTCTATGTTGCATCGCGTGGTCACCATGCCGATGTCGGCGGTATTACGCCGGGCTCCATGGCGCCAAACTCGCGCGTTCTCGAAGAAGAAGGCGTTCTGATCAACAACTTCAAACTGGTTGATCAGGGCACGTTCGATGAAAAAGGCCTGACCGATCTTCTTGAAGGTGCGAAATATCCGGCACGTAACCCCTATCAGAACATCGCCGATCTGCGTGCACAGATCGCGGCCAATGAAAAGGGTGTGCAGGAACTGCGCAAGATGGTCGATCACTTTGGTCTTGATGTCGTGCATGCCTACATGCAGCACGTTCAGGACAACGCCGAAGAAAGCGTACGTCGCGTGATTGATGTCCTGAAGGACGGTGAATATGCCTATGAAATGGACAATGGCGCGGTTGTTCGCGTCAAGGTGACCATCGACAAGGCAACCCGGTCGGCGACGGTTGATTTCACCGGTACGTCCGATCAGCTTGATAACAACTTCAACGCCCCGTCGGCGGTGACCCGTGCGGCTGTGCTTTATGTCTTCAGAACGCTTGTTGATGATGACATTCCGCTCAATGCCGGGTGCCTGAAGCCGGTCAATCTGATCGTGCCCGAAGGATCGATGCTTAATCCGCGTTATCCGGCCGCCGTTGTCGCCGGTAACGTTGAAACCAGCATGCATGTCACCGATACGCTGTATGCCGCCCTTGGTGTGCTGTCGGGTGGTCAGGGCACGATGAACAACTTCACCTGGGGCAACGATACGCACCAGTATTACGAAACCATCTGTGGCGGTACCGGTGCCGGTCCCGACTTTGATGGCACGGCGGCTGTTCATTCGCACATGACCAACTCGCGCCTGACCGATCCGGAAGTCCTTGAATGGCGCTTCCCGGTTCTGCTCGAAAGCTTCGAAATCCGCAAAGGATCAGGTGGCAAAGGCAAACACAAGGGTGGCGATGGTGCGATCCGCCGTGTGCGCTTCCTCGAAGACATGACCGCATCCATCCTGTCCAACCACCGTCGCGTACCGGTTCAGGCTTGTGCTGGCGGGGAGCCCGGTCAGCTTGGCCGCAATGCTGTCGAACGCATCGATGGCACTGTGATCGAGCTTAAGGGCACCGACGGTGCGGAAATGCATCGGGGTGATGTCTTTGTCATCGAAACCCCGGGTGGCGGGGGCTACGGCAAGGCCTGATCGGCCCCTGCATTACCAGATGTCGTGGACCGGGAACGTGTTCCCCCCTTAAACACCTGTTTGTTTCCGGTCCCCAAAGCCGCCTTGCTTCCCTGTTGCAAGGCGGCTTTTTCTTGATGTTGGTGCAAACGTTCCCACATTCAGATCAAATGGGGGGCAATTAGGGTTTAGACCCTGAAATCAACGACATTGCCATTGAGGCCCGTGATCAAATCAACGATGATCATGGATGTTGCTGCTATCTCGGATACGAAGGGTCAGATGCCTCCCCGCACAAGGCGGCTTTTCGTGGATCAGATCGGCCTGAACAGGACAGGAAGAGAGCACCGTGAAATTCTTCATTTTGAACCAGCGCTACTTCGTGATGACGGGTGTTGTGGTTTTGGCTTTGGCCTCTGTGATCTTGGCGAGTGCCGTTGATGTCTGGTTCTGGGTGCCTGCGGTCATTTTCGGGTTGCTGGTGCTGGTTGGCATTCACGACCTGTATCAGAACAAGCATTCCATCCTGCGCAACTATCCGATCAGTGCGCATATCCGCTTTATCCTCGAAAGCTTCCGTCCGGAAATCCGCCAATACCTTCTTGAAAGCGATCAGGATGAAATCCCGTTCAGCCGCCAGGCTCGCGGTCTTGTCTATCAGCGCGCCAAGGGTGTCGAAGACAAACGCCCGTTTGGCACGATCGAGGAAGTCTATAAATCCGGCTATTCGTGGATTACCCATTCCGTCGCGCCCAAGCACATCACCGATACCGATTTTCGGGTGCGCGTTGGCGGCCCACATTGCAAGCAGCCCTATGATTGCAGCCTGTATAATATCTCGGCCATGAGCTTCGGTGCACTGTCGGGCAACGCAATCCTGGCGCTCAACAAGGGCGCCAAAAAGGGCGGGTTCGCCCATGATACCGGCGAAGGCAGCATTTCACGTTATCACCGCGAAGGGGGTGGTGATCTGATCTATCAGGTCGCGTCCGGCTATTTCGGGGCGCGCAACGAAGATGGCAGTTTCTCCGAGGAAAAATTTGCCATAACTGCCGCCGACCCGCAGGTCAAAATGATCGAGGTGAAACTTAGTCAGGGCGCAAAACCCGGCCATGGCGGCATGTTGCCATCGGCCAAGATTACCGCCGAAATTGCCGAGGCCCGCGGCATCCCGATGGGACAGGATTGCGTGTCGCCCGCGGCCCACAGTGTTTTCTCAACCCCGATTGGCCTGATGGAATTCATCGGCCGTCTGCGCGACCTTTCGGGGGGCAAGCCGGTTGGTTTCAAACTTTGCATCGGGCACCGCCGCGAATTCATGTCGATCATCAAGGCGATGCTGAAAACCGGCATCACGCCCGATTTCATCGTCGTAGATGGCAAGGAAGGCGGCACTGGTGCCGCCCCGGTCGAATTTGCCAACCGGGTTGGCATGCCGATGCAAGAGGGCCTGACCTTTGTCCATAATGCGCTCCGTGGTGCTGGTGTCCGCGATCAGATCAAAATTGGCGCGGCGGGCAAGATTGTCTCGGCCTTCGATATTGCCCGAACGCTGGCGTTGGGCGCAGACTGGTGTAATGCCGCACGCGGTTTCATGTTTGCGCTGGGCTGTATTCAGGCCCAAAGCTGCCATACCAACTGCTGCCCGGTCGGGATCGCGACACAGGATAAAATCCGCCAACGCGCCCTTGATCCGGGCGACAAAAGCGAACGTGTCGCGCGCTTCCACAAAAACACCATGCATGCACTGGCCGAAATCACCGGTGCTGCCGGTTTGACCGACCCGCGCAACTTCATGCCCTATCACTTCATGGTGCGACAGAAAGACAACGAGTTTGTTGATGGCAACGAAGCCTATCCGTACCTGCCGGAAGGCTTCCTGTTGCAAGATACCGAGCTTCCGGAACTCCACGAATGGCATTCCCGTTGGGAACGTGCCTCCGCAGAAACCTTCGATCCGAAGGAAATTCCGTTTGGCCCCTACAAACGGGCACAGGCGATTGCGGGCGAGAAGGCTGCTCAGTAGAGCATGGTTGGTTATGTGTCTCCAGAGGTTAGTTATTCTCTAAGAAGTAATCAAAAATAGGCAAAAACACCCCGCAGACTATTTTCAATCTCTCTGGGGTCAAGTTGCCGAAGCCACCATGGATGTTCTGTTGTAACTCGAAGATCGTCCCGTCGTTGTTTGCGTTTTCAACAGATCGTATGAGTTGTCGTGGCGTTGTGATTCCAGATTTTTTCTTGTGAACACAAAACTTAATCAACTCGTCGAGTGAGGGTTTGTCTGAGTGTTTCTGCTTTAATTCTTCAAATAGCCCAGACTTTCTCACTTCAAGCAACAACCCTCGCTCAAGTATTGCTCGCGTGAGAAATGATAGGGAAATGACCTGTTCTGGCTTCAGTTGACTGATGCGTTTTGCTTCTGACGCTAGTTGCTTAAGTCGGGGATCAGAAGTGTTTGAGTATCGTAGTGTGTTTAGCAGTCTGGGCCTGTCATAGCGCGATCCGTCACCCCCATCAGTGCTTTGTCCGGAATCCTCTGTTCGATCTTCGGTAACTTGTTGTGCGGGTATGTTTGGGTCCGCTTCTAAATGAGATCCGCCGGTTGTAACTGTGTCTTGAGCATCGTCAGGTGGCGTCAAGTTGAAAGCGAAGTTTGAGTTTACCGCAGGCGCTCTACGAGGAAATCGCTCGTTAAGGTAGTTGAATAGCCCCTGGAATTGTAGACACCCGGTTTGATCAGATTTTTCGTCTTTCGAATTCGACGGGTGACAACATCCCGTTGGTACTATGTTTGCGCTTCGGGTTGTAGAACATTTCTATGTAATCGAAGACATCCTGACGTGCCTCATCCCGTGATTTATAGACCCTGCAGCGGATGCGTTCGCGTTTAAGCAAGTTGAAGAAACTTTCGGCAACAGCATTGTCATAACAGTTCCCACGGCGGCTCATACTATGTTCAAGATTGTGCTGACGAAGGAAAGCGGCCCAGTCGATGCTGGTATATTGGGAACCCTGATCAGAATGGATCAGCACCCTGTTCTTTGGCTTACGCCGCCAGACGGCCATCAGCAAGGCTTGCAGAACAACCTCTGTATCTTGTCGCTGCTTCAATGCCCAGCCAACCACCATGCGGGAATAAAGGTCAATTACGACGGCAAGATACGCAAATCCTTCCTGTGTCTTGATATAGGTGATATCGGTCACCCAAACGGTATTTGGTCTGGCGGTATCAAACTGCCGATCCAGTTTGTTGTCAGCGACGACAGCCGGTTTGCCGCCATATTTGCCGGGACGCTTCTTGTAACCGATCCGGGCGCGTATGCCTGCATTGCGGGCCAGTCGGGCAACACGGTTCGGACTGCAACTCTCTCCCATATCCAGCAGATCATCATGGATTTTGCGGTAGCCATATACCTGACCGCTGTCTTCCCATATCTGGCGAACAAGCGCGGTCTGCCTTTGATCTTCCAGAAACCGGGCGCTGTGTGGTTTCTTCTGCCAGGCATAAAAGCCACTGGGATGAACCTGCAAACACCGGCACATGGTGCGCACCGAGTAGACCCGGCGATGCTGGTCAATAAACGCGTACCTCATTTTGCATCCCTGGCGAAGTACGCGGTTGCCTTTTTTAGAATATCGCGCTCCTCGGTGATCCGCGCGAGTTCTTGCTTCAGGCGGCGTATCTCGGATGATTGTTGATCAGCTTCAGCAATCGTATCAGGGGACTTGCTGAACTTCTTCTTCCACACATACAGGGAATGTGTGCTGACACCGAGACGAGCAGAAACTTCCGCTACTGAGTAACCTCGTTCTGTAATCTGGCGAACGGCATTGATTTTGAACTCATCGGTAAAATGACTCTTGGGCATCGTAAACTCCTTGCCTCACTTTATAAGTGATGGGGTGTCTACAATTCCAGGGGCTATTCAAGTCTCTCACGGCGGTATTTCGTGTGTATCGATAATCGATATTGAGCCGTTGAGATATCAGCGTGTGCTGCACGATTCTTTTGCAGACTTCGTCTTTGTCAGGAAAGTCGTGATTGATTTCGCCAGCGTCGCTGAACAAGACATGTCCAAAGTGAGACGAAATCACATTGTTGGTTAAAACGTAAAACATAATGTCTAGGTCAACTGCGTCGTCCCAAATGACATCTTGCTCTTTAGGAGACCACTTCAGCATCGAATAGACATAGGTAAAAATTCTACCGAATGCCTTCAGTTTATAGAGATTTCTCGTACTAACTCCGAGGTTTTCTGCTAGCGCCTCAACGTCGTTGCCGAACCTCAACCTACTCTCAACGTATCTGATCTTCTTGCGAGTGTTCCAAGAGAGTTTTCCAAATTCATCAATGTGAAGTTTTGCAATTATCTCGTCTGCAGTCGGTCTGGAATCTGCAATACAAGCATGCAAACTTGAGATCGACTCCCGCGTTTGCTCGTCAATCTTTGGGATTTCACTCTCGTTACCTGCGCCACCAATAAGATAGGGTTTGCAGAGTAGCTTGCATGCAGCGACCCTTCTATTACCCTCAACTACAATGTATTTTTCATCTTCAATTGGTATACAGATAATGCTTTCATGAGGGTATAGGTTCTTATAAGCGGCAATGTTTCGCGCTAAACCGATAACATTCTCATGCTGGACCAAATAAGCGAGTGCGGCGACATCCGAACTTTGATTATGTGGTCCTAGCCTCGGATTTTCCGAATCAAGCATGATATCTTTAAGCGGGATTGATTTCTTTTCCCACTGCATTTCAGAAAATGCCACTTGACCCTCTCTGGCTTATCAATTGTGCTTCAATTATTACACTCTTTAAATATGCAACATGTCAACTATAGGTAGTTCAAAGCCCGGCTGCCAAAGCAGCCGGGCTTTGCTGTTAGCGTTGACATAGTTCTGCGCGAACTGCGAGCAATCCTTCACGGGTAATGCGGTAAGGTCCGCCGCCTTGTGATCGGATCAGTCGGCGTTTGCGCAGCTTCTTGAAGACTTCAAGCGTACAGGCGGTCAGAAACCAGCCGTCGCGGGTGATGCAATCTGCTTCAAGAACATGGTTTTTGTCGTCCTTGATCACTTTGATCAGGCCGCCTTGTGCGAGTGCATGCAGCACGCGCTGTTCATTCTTTGAAATATTCATCGGTCAGAGTCCGAAAACCAGTTGGGAAAACGGTTTTCGATCGGGACGGGCACAACAGTACCGGTCACGCGCACCCGATTTAAGGTCGGGCAGGCGGTCCGATCTGCTGATCAGCGGTCTGGAAGCAGGAAAGACGCTAGGCTGTCAAACCGCGATCAGCGGCTGTGCCGGGACTCTGACATAAAATCTCCGATTAAGGTTCGGACGAAAAATTGTCCGATTGCGCGCATTTGTCAAGCCGCACGCTGCATTTCAATCATCGGCACTTTCTGGTCATTGATCGGGCCTGTGACCATAAAGCCGAACTTGCGGTAAAACGCCTTGGCGCGTTCATTGGCCGCCGGAACGGTCAGGCGCACATTGCTGCGCACACCGCGTTCGGCCAGGGCATCAAGGGCGGCAATCATCAATGCCTTGCCCGCACCAGTGCCTTGGGCTGCGGGATCGACAACGATCCAGCGGATTTCAGGGGCATCATGGATGGCAATGACATAGCCCAGAAGATTATCGTCGCGGGCTGCGACATAGACCGAGTGATTGTCAGACAGCACACTGGCGGAAAAGGCATCAACCGCCATTTCAATCCCACTGCGGGCATGGATGCTGGTTGTCTCATCAAGGTCTTCGACCAGACAGCCGAGCTCTATCGTGCGTTCGGAAATCGCACGTATTTCAGGCAGATCGTCTGCGGTGCCTTTGCGTATTTGCATGTCGTGCGCTCTAAGTCATTGTTCTTTCGGGTCAGACCCTTTGAGATCAGTTTCACTCAAAAACAATACCGGGAGGTTAATGACACACTGCCCTCAAGGGTGGGGATGACAGTTCGGATGTGCACAGACAGTGGTTGGGCCAAGCGCTGCTGCGTGATTATTTGCGGCGGCTTTTTTTGTCGCGATACATCTCGAGATCGGCAATCGCCATCATGTCCTCAAGGCTTTTATCAAGCGGCTCGAAGAAGACCGACGCACCAGAACTGATTTGCGGTGTTTCGCGGATCGGGGATTTCGCGGTCGGCACAGTAAGTTTGACGTGATCAAGGGCGTTGCGCACCCGGGTCACAATCGTCGTCAAATCGCCGCGATTGCGCACATAGCCCAGAACGGCGAATTCATCCCCACCGATGCGCCCGCAAATATCAACCTCGCGGATGCTGTCCGTGATGGCCTTGCCAACGGCACGAAGGGCGGCATCCCCGGCGGCATGGCCGTAATCATCGTTCCAGTGTTTCATGTCATCAAGATCGATAAAGATGATCCCGATATTGTGGTGATAGCGCTTGGCGATGCGGATTTTCTGATGGGCGAGCATCTCAAACCCGGCGCGGTTGTTCATGCCGGTCAGCGGATCGGTCATCGAAAGATTGCGCATGATTTCGTATTGCTCATAAAGGCGCAAATCGGCTTCGATCAGGTCGCGAAAGACCTCCATCAATTCCTGCAACGGGTTTTCATACTGCGTGGCCTTGGTGTCAAACACGCAAAGTGTCCCGAAAACCAGGCCGTTTGGCCACAAAAGCGGCACCCCGAAATAGGAAATATAGCCTTCTTCGACGACTTCGGGGTTGTCGGCCCATTCGGGCTTGTTGCTGGCGTCGGGTTCGTAAAAGGCTGACTTTGTGGCAACCACCCGCCGACAATACAAATTGGCGTCAAGCGATTGCGGTTTTCCCGAAACTTCGGGAAACGGATTTTCCGGGTTCTTGCTTGTCAGGGCGGCGCGAAAACCGATCTTGTCATTGTATTCGACAACATATCCGGCCGTGGCACCAAGAAGCTGCGTCATCAGATCGACGACACGCTGCCACTTATCAAGCGACGCCTTCATCACCTCGTCCTGAGTGATCCAGTCGAATTTCCTAAGCAAGACCATCGCAAGTGCCTTTGTCCGAGACCGATCAGTCACCCTGATCGCCGAGATATACATAATAGCATAGTACTATTAGGAATATCGGAAACGTCTTAACAAAATGCTTTCGCTTCAACATCTTGACGATGGTGTTTCAGTCTCACGTATAGTTCTGCAAAATTGATGGTCTTCGCTGGGTTTGGGTGTGTCTGTCGTGTTTTCGCCCCTTTTTCTTGCGATTGAAACCGCGAGGTTCCAAACTTGCCCGTAAAGCACGTTTAATTCAGAAAAACAGGAGACGCCCAGATGGCAGACGTGATCGATTATACGGTCCATGGCGAAGAGATGCAGCTGGTTGAAATCGAACTCGATCCGGGCGAAGGCGTCCGGGCGGAAGCCGGCGCCATGATGTATATGAGCGATGGCATCGCCATGCAGACCGGTACCGGTGGCGGGCTGTTTTCTGGCTTCAAGCGCATGCTGACGGGCGAGGGGTTCTTTATCACAAGCTTTGTCCATGAAGGATCGGGCAAGGGGCATGTTGCCTTTGCCGCCCCCTATCCGGGCAAGGTGGTGCCGCTTGATCTGGGTGAACATGGTGGCGAGATCATCTGTCAGAAGGACGCTTTTCTTTGTGCTGCCTCGGGCATTGATATTGATATCGCCTTTTCCAAAAAGCTCGGCGCAGGTCTTTTTGGCGGCGAGGGCTTTATCCTTCAACGTCTGAGCGGCGATGGCCTGGCCTTCATGCATGCAGGCGGCACGATTATTCGCAAGGACCTTAAGCCGGGTCAGACGCTTCGGGTGGATACCGGTGCATTGGTCGCGATGACGCCATCGGTTGATTATTCGATCAAGTTTGTTGGCGGGTTTACCAACGCGCTGTTCGGCGGCGAAGGCCTGTTCGTCACGACCCTGGAAGGGCCGGGGACGGTCTGGCTGCAAAGTCTGCCATTCGCGCGTCTGGCAGACCGGATTGCCGCCGCCCTGCCGCAGGATCGCAACAAGGGCTAGGGCATCGGGCCCTGCGTAGTCCGATGCCGTTTCATGCTGTCAAAAACGGGTGGAGATATCGCCAGAACTTGGGCTTGCGCGATATCTCCACATCCTTTTCAGATCCCGACTACGAGAATTTTTTGCAAGGTTTGGGCAAAAGGTAATACCAATTTCGGGCATCTCGGCGTAGGGTGTTTGCCAAATTTCTGTCCGGTGCTGTCTTCCCCACAGATTTGAGGCGCACCGGGAAGCGACAGCCGCCATCAGGACCACACAGGCCGAAAGAGTAAAATCATGTCAGTTCGTCAGTATGAACGTATCGAAACCCCGGAAAGTCTGATCAATGCATTGCGCGAGATGCTTGGTGATCGGCTTTCAACGGCTGCATCCGTGCTTGAACAGCATGGCAAGGACGAAAGCTGGCATGAAGCATCGCCACCCGATGCGGTGGTCTTTGCCCACTCGACCGAGGAAGTGGCCGAGGTGGTCAAGCTCTGTGCTGCCCACGAAGTACCGATTGTGCCGTTTGGTACCGGATCGTCGCTTGAAGGGCATGTTGCGGCGCTTCGCGGTGGTATCTGCATTGATGTTTCACAGATGAACAACATCCTTGAGGTCAATAACGAGGATCTTGATTGCCGCGTTCAGGCCGGTGTGACCCGTGAACAGCTGAATGATCATCTGCGCGATACCGGTTTGTTCTTCCCGATTGATCCGGGTGCCAATGCCTCTATTGGGGGCATGACCGCGACCCGTGCCTCGGGCACCAATGCGGTGCGATATGGCACCATGCGTGAAAACGTCCTTAGCCTGACCGTCGTGACGCCGGATGGTAAAATCATCAAAACGGCCAACCGCGCGCGCAAATCATCGGCGGGTTATGACCTGACTCGTCTGTTTGTCGGTTCCGAAGGGACGCTGGGTGTCATTACCGAAATCGGCCTGAAGCTTTATGGCATCCCCGAAGCAATGTCGGCTGCCGTCTGTGCCTTCCCGACGGTGGAAGATGCGGTCAACACCGTCATCCTGACCATTCAGGCGGGTATTCCGGTTGCGCGTATCGAGTTTCTTGATCCGTTGCAGGTGCGTGCGGTGAATAACTATTCCAAGCTCGACCACAAGGAAGCCCCGACCCTGTTCTTTGAATTCCATGGCACTGAGGCCGGGGTGAAGGAACAGGCCGAATTTGTGCAATCGGTCGCCGAGGAATTCGGGGCCGAGGAATTCCAGTGGGCCACCCGTCAGGAAGACCGCAACAAGCTTTGGGCCGCGCGCCACAAGGCCTATTACGCGTCGCTTCAGCTTGAACCGGGCAAGGCCGGCATGCCGACTGATGTTTGCGTGCCGATTTCCAAATTGGCCGAGGCGATTTCTGAAACCCGTGCTGATTGTGATGCCAGCCCGCTGACCTGCACGATCATCGGTCATGTCGGCGATGGCAACTTCCACACCCTGATCCTGCTGGATCCCGAAGATCCGGCTCAGATGGAAGAAGCCAACCGTCTGCACAAACGCATGGTCGAACGGGCGCTTAAACTTGGCGGCACCTGCACCGGCGAACATGGCATTGGTTATGGCAAGCTTGATTTCATGGTGACCGAGCATGGCGAAGACACCATTGCCGTCATGCGGGCGATCAAAAACGCCCTTGATCCCAAAGGTCTGATGAATCCGGGCAAGCTGATCCCCGGTCTTTGATATCATCAGACCAATAGGGATATCTCATTGAAAACGGGGCCATTTGGCCCCGTTTTTGTTTTCGGATCAGAACCGGAAGGAAAGCGAAAGCGACCCGAACTGGTCCGCGCCGCTTTGGGCGGTGAATTCCGGGGTGCGATAAACATGGGTGTAGGTCAGACGCGCCTGGCCGATGATCACGGCGAAACCGATCTGCAAATCACCAACCCATGGTTCCTTATCGACCGAAGCACTGTCGGCAAAGGTATTGCCATCAAGGGTGATGTCACGCGCGACATAGCGCCCGGCAAAACCGGCAAAGACATAACCGCTTAGCGGGAAGCCATCGGTGTCGGGGACAAAGAAATCCGATCCCGGAAGGCTTGGGCGGATGCGCGGCGGGCCATAATCCGCCGGCAGGTCAAAGCCCATCCGGAACATCGTGCCCAGTTCCGCATTGGTAAAGGCGTTACCCAGCGTCACGGCCCCGTGCGGGGTGGCGTCAAATTCAACACCCAACAGATCGGCTTCGAACCAGCCACGATATTTCCGTTCATAGGTCAGGCCAATTATCGGTTCGTTCTTGATCTGATTGTCCCAGCCTTCGGGGTGGGGGCTATCGATCAACTTGTGGACAAAGGATTGCGTTTCATCGGCAAGGGAAGCCGGACCAACCACGCCAAGGGTCAGTTCCAGCGTATCAATGCGCGAATAATTACTATCCGATCCGTTTTTCTGCAGACCGGTATCCGACAAAAGCCCGGCCGTACCATACAGCATCCCGGCCCATGGGCGGTCATTGGGCTGATTTTCCGCAACCGTGATGTCATCGGGCGTGTACATGGTCTGGCCCAAAGAATAGCTGGTGCGAATGCGTCCCTCGGATGCGAAGAACGGGACTTTTTTGGCAACGTTCAGAAAGCTCGCCGGGGCGTCGTCTTCGGGCGATATAAAGGCAAGCCGCACACCGTTGGTGTAATGCTGATCACTGTTTGTCGGCGTGAACAGATCGTTTTCAACCGAAAGCGACACACCCCATTTATCATCCGGGGTCCGGGTCGATTGCGGGCCATCGGCCGTATTGGTTTGCGCAAAAGCCCCTTGGGTACCCGCAAGCAGCGCGAACAGGGATGCGGAAACGGCGATAACGTGGCGGAGCGCACGGGCTTGATGCATGATCAAAAATAACTCGTAAATGCAGATGGTTGCCAGATGCTGATCTGTTGCCGACTGATCTTGGACAATTTATGGCAACGACGCCAGTGAAGTTTGCGGATGCGTGATCGATATCTCGCTGCCTTATACGCAGGTCAATCGCCACAAAGCTTAAACTGCTGGTCGCGATATTTGTTCCCATGCATGTATCGGTGCTACGCAAATAATTTGCGCAACAAAAAACGCCGCCCTTTGAACGGGCGGCGTTTAAAGATCAGTTAGCAGAGAGATGCTTACGGAACCTGACGGCGCAGGCGGGCGACATCAGCCTGACTTTCATCGATGATCCCGCGATAGGCATGCCAGCTTGAAAAGCCCAGAAGCGGCATCGTGATGGCAAGCCCGAACAGGAAGACGACCATCCCGCACGCAGACAGGATGGCAATCACGGCCCCCCAGCCAATCAGAACCTTCCAGTTTTTGCGAAACGCCGAAACGCTGATGATAACGGCGGTAATCACATCGACATCGCGATCAACCAGAAGCGGGATCGATACCACCGATACCGCAAAGGCAATCACCGCCAAAACCCCACCCAATAAACCGCCGGTAATCAGGAAGGTAATCGCATCGCGCGAGAAGAAGGTTTGCCAGACCAGCACATCAAGCGACGGCATGGTGCCGTTGTAAAACAGCGCAAAAAGCAACATCGCAATGCGCGTCCACGCCAAAAAGAACAACATCAGCAAAACACCGATGGCGCCGATCTGGCCGGGATTGCGGCGAAACCCATTCAGGCTGTGCCAAAGGGTAACGTTTTCGCCCATCTCAAGGCGGCGACTGGTTTCATAAAGTCCAACCGCAAGCACAGGTGCCAACAGCATAAAGCCCGCCGCAAGCGGCAAGGTCAGATAAGGTTCGCCAGAACGGAAAATGCTGAGCACGATCAGCCAACCGGCAATGGTGCAAAACGCCCCATAGGTCAGGCCGATGGCCGGGGTTCGTTTGAAATCACGCCAGCCCGCTTGCAGCCAGGCGCCTGATTGGTCGGTGGTGATGGTGCGTACAACGATTCCGCGTTGACCGGCGTCGACCGCTTTATCCGGCGTTTCGATTATTGTATCGGTCATTTTAATCCTCCCTGTCGCGATTGCGTACAACGATCATCCGGGTGGAATGAAAGTCAGGATTGAATTCTTTTTCTGTTTTATAAAATGTATCATTTCGGAGGCCGATTTCCACCATCCAATTGATTTTAAACTACGTATTTCGCCGTTTGGTAAATTCGTAAATGGCGTTAAAGGTTTTCTTTCCGGGTATTCCGGTTCTATTTTTAATGTTTCAAAACAGTGCAATATCTGCCGGATGCTTGATCAAAGCCCTGCTTTGACACACATGAAGATGGTGCCGATGGAACTCATCGCACGATCCCGGCGTTACGGATGGATCAAGCTTGCCTGAAATTAGCTATAATCTTTGGCCATTTTCTGTTGCGAGAGTCATCACGAGCCTTATGCTTTCGAACAAGAAATCAAACCTTTGTGGGTCGCGGCCTTTTTGGGCGGGGCGACCATGCGATCTAGCGGAGCCTGACTGTTGAAAAAAATCCTTGTCGCAATTGGTGCACTTCTCGTGGTTCTTGTCGCCGCGTTGCTGATCATTCCGTCATTGATTGACTGGAATGGCTATAAGGCCGAGGTCAGTCAGGCTGTTCGCGAGGCGACCGGACGTGAGCTTGATCTTACGGGCGATCTGTCGATGTCGCTGATCCCGTCACCATCCCTGTCGGCAACGGATGTCAGCCTTGGCAATGTACCGGGCGCACAGGATGCCGAAATGGTGTCGATTGACGAGGTCCGGGTTTCCGTTGCGCTGATGCCGCTTTTGACCGGCAATGTGCAGGTGACCGAAGTCAGCCTGATCAATCCGGTGATCGCGATTGAGACCTTTGAAGATGGTTCGAACAATCTGGTATTTGATCCCGCACAGGCCGCACGTTCCGGCCCGGACGCGGGAACAATCAGCACGCCGGGTACGGGTACTGAAAGCGCACCGCCACCAACCGAGAGTGCCGAGGGTACGACTGATGCCGCTGAGAGCACCGACAGTGATTTCGCCAGCACCATTCAGGTCGACCGTCTGGAAATTGAAAACGCGACCATCATCTATCGCGCGCCGGGCTCCGAAGAACGGATCGAGGGGCTTACCCTTGGTATATCGGCAGAGACCCTGAATGGCCCGATGGAGGGTGAAGGGTATGTTTTCTATCGCGGTATTCCGCTGACATTTGCGATGAATGTCGGGCAGATCAGCCAGACTGCACCGTTCCCGGTCAGCCTGAAACTGGGCATTGACGAGGTCGACGGCGGTGTCACCGTTGCCGGACGTGTCGATCTTTCAACGGATAACCCCGGTTTCGACGGCGAGATTGATGGTAATTTCGATGACCTGCGTGAAGCCGCCCTTCGGATTGCAGGCGACGATGCCGACATTCCCGATATAGCGGCCAAGCCGTTTGATCTTGGCGGGCACATCACGGCCAATGCCAAATCGGTGACGCTCAATGATCTTTCGATCCGGTTTGGTGAAACCCGCGGGTCTGGCGCGATTGCCATTGATCAGGAACCGAGCCTCAATGCCGATGTCGCGCTTCGCTTCAATCAGCTTGATCTTGATAGCATCCTTGTTCTGGCCGATATGGGCAATACAGGCGCATCGCCTGCGTCCAGTGACGCCAACAGCGCGCCGGAAGCATCAAGCGACGCCGGAGGTGGCGCACAATCGATCCCGTCGCAAAGCTCGGTCAAGAAAAACGGTGCTGCCAATGCACCGGCGATCCCGGCGGATCTGAAGGCGTCGATTGATTTTGAAGTCGAAACCCTGATCTATAACCAGACGCCGGTCCATAATGCGCGGATCAATGCGGCAATCGCCAATAGCAAGATCACGCTGAACGAAGTTTCTGCCGGTCTTCCCGGCGGGACAGATGTATCTGTCTTTGGCAGCATTTCCGGTAATACGCCGGACTTGAGTGCCGCACTTAGCTATGAAGTGGCATCCGAAAACATTCGTGCGGTCACGCGTTGGCTGGGTGTTGATGTCGACGGCATTCGTGCCGACCGTCTGCGCCGGTTCTCCTTGACCGGCGGGATCAAGGGCACATCCGAACAACTCAATATTTCCGATCTTGATCTTCGGGTCGATGATACCGCCATTCGCGGGGCCGTTGTTGCCAATCTCGGTGGATCGGGCCTGCCTGCCTTGGGTATTGGTCTGAAGCTCGACCGGATCAACCTGGATCAATATATCACAGCTGCGCCGGATGCGGACGTTTCCGTCTCTACGACTTCTGAGGCGGGCGGCAATGCATCGACCGGTGCTGCATCATCTTCATCGGATGCGGGCAATGCGTCTGCTGCCAAGCAGGACATGGTCAAGATCATCAAGGATGCGCTGGCCCCCCTTGAAGGCATGGCTGCCAATTACCGACTGGCCGCTGATGAGATCATTTCCTCTGGCGTGTCGGTACGTGGCATTTCAATTGATGGCAGCCTCAATGGTCAGAACATTACCCTGACCAATTTTGCGGTTGCCGATGCAGCAGGCCTTGCCGCCAGTGCAAAGGGCGCATTCAACGGTTCGGCCGATGTGCCGGCGTTTGATAACCTGTCCGTGCGTATCACGGCCAAAACGCTGGAGCCGCTGGCGAAGCTTACGGGTATTACCCTTCCGGCACCGGCCAGCAGTTACAAGAGTGTTCAGGCAAATCTGGATCTGAATGGCCCGGTCACAGGACCGACGGTTGCGCTTGATGTGTCCAACCCGCTGTTGCAGGTTGCGCTTGATGGCGTAGTTTCCGAGATGCTCGGCAGTAATCCCGGCATTGATGGCAAGCTTGCCGTTCAGGCATCCAGCCTGAACCGTGCGCTGGAGCTTTTGGCACCAACCTACACGCCATCGGGCAATCTCGGCCGACTGGCGGTTTCCGGCACGGTGAAGGGCAATGCGCAAAATGTCGCGCTCGATGGTCTGAAGCTTATCCTCGGCGCATTTGAAACGTCGGGTACCGTGCGCTTTGATGGTTCACAGGCACAGCCCAAGCTTTCTGTCGCACTATCGGGTGGCAAGCTTGTGGTGGATCCGTTCCTGCCAGCAGAAAAGCGCGCAAGCCTGATGCCCGGTATGGGCAGCGGCCCGCGCAAGGCGGCATTCAATCTGCCGAAAACCACGATGGTTACCCGCGTTGATGCCCGCGACGGCACGCCGTGGGATGACACCGCAATTGATGTTTCGGCCCTTCGTTCGATTGATGCTGATATTGCGGTTGCCCTGGATCAGCTTGATTTCGATACCTATAGCCTGATCAATCCGGACCTGAAGGCAACGTTGGTTAACGGGCTTCTCAGCATTCCGAGCTTTACCGGGCTTCTGGGGCAGGGTGACCTTACGATTAACGGCACCTTTGATGCGCGCAACACCGATGTGCCCAAACTGGCCCTTGCCGGTCGTTTGGACAGTGCGCGGATCGAAAGTCTTGTGCCGATCCGGGTGGCAAGTGACACCATCCTTGGCGGACTGGGACTGACATTTGATGCAAATGCGCAGGGAAATACATCGCGGCGTCTGGTGTCGGCCCTGAACGGTACGGCCAATCTGGTTCTGAACAATGTGCGGTTCAGCAATGCCGATAAACGGTCGCCGGATCCGCGCCTGAATATCGAGGCACTTCTGCGTCAGGGCCCGCAGGCCATGGTGGTTGAAGGTGTTGGCAACAACGATCTCATGCAATCGCTTGAAGCCGACATGACCATCACCAACGGCATTGCCAAAACCACCCGTGTCGAAGCACTGTCGCGGGTCGGCACAGCGGATGCGGATGCGACCCTTGATTTGCCGCGTTGGGTGATGGATACGCAGGCTGATTTCGATTTCTCTGAAAAAATCGAAGAATTGCCGCCGTTCAGCGTCTATGCCAAAGGCAAGATCGATGATCCGGTCATCACCGGACGCATGGACAAGGTTGCCGTTCGTGTTCTCGACAACCTGATCGACAAGGCACTGGGTGGCAGCGGATCAAGCAATGATTCATCGGGAACGGGTGGCTCTGGTGGCGGCTCTGCCGAGGATGCGGCCAAAGGCCTGCTTAAGGGGCTTTTGAACCAGTTCGGTCGCTGATATCAAATCCCTTGAAAATGTTGGAAAACGGCCCCGTTTTGTGGGGCCGTTTTTCTTTATCCTCAAAGGCTTATCCGAAGGTCGTCATAAAACAGCAAAAAAACCTTAACAAAGAGGTCCGGCTTCGACATGATCCGCCCGTCGATTCCCTTTGATGGTAACGGTTGATTATGTCGGTAAAGAAAACTGCTCTGGATAAGGATCTCAAGTGGCAAAAACGCATGGATGCGGGGCTGGGTGAAACAGCATCGATCAGTGCGAAGCTTGGTCTGGCACTTGTCTTCCTGCTTGCCTGTAGTGCGTTTGTCGCCTTTCACATGGGCGGACTGCCGCAAAGTGGCTTCCTGATCGCCGCCGCCGTTATCGGTGGTTACATGGCGCTGAATATCGGGGCCAACGACGTTGCCAACAATGTTGGTCCGGCGGTGGGTTCCAAGGCGCTGACCATGGTTGGCGCTCTTTTGATTGCGGCCATCTTCGAGGCTGCCGGCGCGATCATTGCCGGTGGCGATGTTGTCGGCACGATCAAGAACGGCATTATTGATCCAACCCAAATGCCCGATGCCCAAACCTTTGTCTGGGCGATGATGGCAGCCCTTCTGGCCGCGGCCCTTTGGCTGAACCTGGCCACCTGGTTTGGCGCACCGGTCTCAACCACGCACTCGATTGTTGGTGGTGTCATGGGGGCTGGTATGGCCGCCGTTGGCATCGGGGCCGTGAACTGGCCGACCATGGGCACAATCGCCGCAAGTTGGGTGATCTCGCCGGTTCTGGGTGGTTTGATTGCTGCCGGGTTCCTGGCCTTTATCAAGTTCCGCATTCTTTACACCGAAGACCGCGTGACGGCTGCACGCAAGTGGGTTCCGATCTTGGTCGGCGTCATGGTCTCGGCCTTCACGATGTATCTGATGATGAAGGGTGTGAAGAAAATCTGGAAGGCCGAAACACCGGTTGTGATTGCCATTGGTGTTGCCGCGTTCTTCCTGACCGTGATCCCGGTTCGCAAGGCCGTCTTCCGTGCCTCGGCCAGCATGACCGGCCGTCGCAAGGAAATCGCATCGCTGTTTCGCATTCCGCTTGTCGTGTCGGCAGCTCTTCTTTCCTTCGCCCACGGCTCGAACGATGTTGCCAACGCGATTGGACCGCTCGCCGCCATTGTTTCCGGTGTTGATAGTGGTCAGATCGTTACCTCGGCCCCGATCCCGATCTGGGTGATGGTCATTGGCGCGCTTGGTATTTCTGCCGGTCTGATCCTGTTTGGTCCGAAACTGATCAAGACGGTTGGATCAAAGATCACCAAGCTTGATCCGATCCGTGCCTATACCGTGGCATTGTCGGCGGCCCTTACGGTGATTGTCGCATCTGCACTGGGTCTTCCGGTAAGTTCGACCCACATTGCGGTTGGTGCTGTGTTCGGGGTTGGTTTCCTGCGTGAAAGCCTGTCGCATCGTCGTCGCAAGGTCGCATCGCCGATGTTGGTGGACCGTCCGGAAAACGAACAGGGCGACGAACATATCGAAGCGCTTCGTCAGATTGACCCGAGTGAGGCCGAAAAGGCCGAGAAGAAAATGCGCAAGCGCCTTCTGGTGCGTCGTCGTTATGCGGTGACGATCGCAACCGCCTGGGTGGTTACGGTTCCGGCCGGTGCCTTCCTAGGCGCGCTTCTGTTCTTCACCATTCGCGGCATCATGCTGTAACTTAAAACGAATATGGTTTCGCGGCGCGGCGCCCCATTTTCCCCGGGGCGACTTGCAGCGATCTGCAGCGGCGATCAGGTTTTCCTGATCGCCGTTTTTCCTTGACCGGGCCTTGGTCTGCGCGTAAACAGCCGCACCAAAGTTACACAGAATCCGTTCGTGATCGTCGCCCAGTATGGTGGGCCGCGAGATTTGTTATGCGTGGGTTCATTTGATGAGAAGGGCTAACAGATGAAAGCGATCATTTTCGGTGTCCTCGCCATGGCGGTGACCGTTGTCGCATCGAACATTCTGGTCGAATACCCGCTGCCCGGCGTTCTGGCGGACTGGCTGACCTATGGTGCCTTTACCTATCCGGTCGCTTTCCTTGTAACGGACCTGACCAACCGTGCACGTGGTGCGGCGGCGGCACGGGTTGTTGTTCTGGCCGGGTTTGCGCTGGCGGTTGTTCTTTCGCTGATCGTTGCGGATACGCGCATTGCCATCGCATCGGGTTCGGCGTTTCTGATTGCCCAGATGCTTGATGTGACCGTGTTTGACAAACTGCGCCGGGCAAGCTGGTGGAAAGCACCGCTGGTGTCGTCTGGCATCGGGTCGGCGGTTGATACCGCCTTGTTCTTCTCGATCGCGTTTGCCGGTACGGGTCTTCCGTGGGATACGTGGGCGATGGGTGATTTCGCAGCCAAGATGATCATGGCGCTGACCTGTCTGGCTCCGTTCCGTCTTTTGATGACGGTGATCACACC
Source organism: Thalassospira profundimaris WP0211 (assembly GCF_000300275.1). Taxonomy (GTDB): domain Bacteria; phylum Pseudomonadota; class Alphaproteobacteria; order Rhodospirillales; family Thalassospiraceae; genus Thalassospira; species Thalassospira profundimaris. Next base: position 530,986 of record NZ_AMRN01000002.1, read on the forward strand.
GCGCGCTGATGCGCAACCAGTCCGGGGCTAAGAACGGCCTGATGCATGGCCGGGGCGGATCAGATATGCCGACCGTGGCCTTGTGATTTATTGCGAAGGGGCGCATAAGACGCCCCTTCATTTGTGTTTCAATTGACCCGGAATTGCCCTGATCCATGAAAGTCGATCTGTTCGATTTTGAATTGCCGCGCGACCGCATTGCCGAACACCCGGCAAATCCGCGCGATGCAGCCCGCATGCTTGATTTGTCCGGCGATGGGACACAGGACCGCATCGTTCGGGAGCTGCCTGATGTTCTGCGTCCAGGTGATTTGCTGATTTCCAATGATACCCGTGTGATCCCAGCGCGCCTGTTTGGCAAACGCGGTGAAGCCAAGGTTGAAGTCACCCTGCACAAACAGGAAGGCCTTGGCACGTGGGTGGCATTTGCCAAACCGGCCAAGAAGCTGCGCATCGGGGAAACCTTCAAGGTTAATGATGAATTCGAAGCCGAAGTTCTTGCCAAGAAGGATGGCGGCGAAGTGACCCTGCGCTTTAACAAAACCGGCGCGGACCTGATTGCGGCCCTTGAAGAATTCGGTGTCATGCCGCTGCCACCTTATATCCGGCGTGATGCCGGCGGTGACGATCAGGACAAATCTGATTACCAGACCATCTTTGCCCAAAAGGATGGCGCGGTTGCAGCCCCGACGGCGGGGCTGCATTTTACCCCGGAACTTTTGGCCAATCTTGATGCACGCGGGATCAATCGCCGGACGATTACTTTGCATGTCGGGGCAGGCACCTTCCTGCCGGTCAAGGTCGATGATACCGATGATCACAAGATGCATGCCGAATGGGGTTCGATCAGCAAGGAAATCGCCGATCTGATCAATGAAACCCGTGCCAATGGCGGGCGTGTGGTTGCGGTCGGGACCACGTCGCTGCGACTGCTCGAAAGTGCCGCCCGCGAAGACGGGGTGGTTGAACCGTTCGAGGCAGAGACCGACATCTTTATTACGCCGGGCTACAAATTCCGCGCAGTGGATATGTTGCTGACCAACTTCCACCTGCCGCGTTCGACCCTGTTTATGCTGGTGTCGGCCTTTGCCGGGTTTGAACGGATGAAGGCGGCCTATCAGCACGCCATCGACAACGAATACCGTTTTTATTCCTATGGCGATTGCAGCCTGCTTGAATGCGCCAACAAAATTGATGCACGGACATAAGAATCGATGACCGAATTTCGCTATGAATTGCTTGCCCAGGATGGCAAGGCCCGTCTGGGGCGCATCCACACCGCGCACGGCGTGATTGATACGCCGACTTTCATGCCGGTGGGAACTGCGGCCACGGTTAAGGGCATGTTGCCGGAAAACGTTGCCGACACGGGTGCGCAGATCCTTTTGGGCAATACGTACCATTTGATGCTGCGTCCGGGTGCCGAACGTATCGCGCGTCTCGGTGGCTTGCACAAATTCATGAACTGGGACAAACCGATCCTGACTGATAGCGGTGGGTATCAGGTGATGTCGCTGGCGAAGCTGCGCAAGATCACCGAAGAAGGCGTCACCTTCAAAAGCCACATCGATGGTCGCAAGTTCAACCTGACGCCGGAACGCTCGATGGAGATCCAGCATCTGCTGGGATCGACCATCACCATGGCGTTCGATGAATGCACACCGTTCCCGGCCACCGAACAGCAGGCTCGTGAAAGCATGCAGATGTCGATGCGCTGGGCAAAACGGTCCAAGGATGCGTTTGTTAACCGCGAAGGCTATGCGCTTTATGGTATTCAGCAGGGCAGCGTTTTTGAGAGCCTGCGTCGCGAAAGCTCCGAAAAGCTGGCTGAACTTGACCTGCCGGGCCACTCGGTTGGTGGTCTTGCGGTTGGCGAGGGCCAGCAGATCATGTTTGATACGCTTGATTTCTGCGTTGATATGCTGCCTGCCAACAAGCCGCGTTATTTGATGGGGGTTGGCAAGCCGTCTGACCTTGTCGGTGGGGTGATGCGCGGCATTGACCAGTTTGACTGCGTGTTGCCGACCCGGTCCGGACGCAACGCACAGGCCTTTACCCATCGCGGGACGCTGAACCTTAAAAACGGCCGTCATCGCGATGATGATCGCCCGCTGGATGATCAATGTGGTTGCCCGGCCTGCACGAAATATTCGCGCGCCTATCTTCACCATCTGATCAAGGCTGGCGAGATTTTGGGTGCGGTTCTGCTGACCTGGCATAACCTTGCCTATTATCAGGATCTGATGCGCGGCATGCGCGAAGCGATTGCTGAAGGCCGCATGGACGCCTTCGCGCGCGATTTCCATGTTGGACAGGAAGGCGGGGATATCGATCCCGTGCCGATTATCGAGGACTAAGCCATGGCTGATCAAACCATTTACGACAACCTGACCATGCTGGGCGGCGATACCAAGCAACCCGCATCGCCAGACGAAGCGGTTCTGGAAAGGGTACAAAACCCGCAGGCCGGAACCGATTACTGCGTGCGTTTTGTCGCACCGGAATTCACATCGCTTTGCCCGATCACCGGTCAGCCGGACTTTGCCCATCTGGTGATTGATTACGTGCCCGGTGACTGGCTGGTCGAAAGCAAGTCACTGAAGCTTTTCCTGACCTCATTCCGCAATCACGGTTCGTTCCACGAAGATTGCACGATCAAGGTCGGCAAACGCATTGTCGAAACCCTTGACCCGAAATGGCTGCGTATCGGCGGATACTGGTATCCTCGCGGCGGCATTCCGATTGACGTGTTCTATCAGACCGGCCCGGCACCCGAAGGTGTCTGGATCCCCGAACAGGGCGTGGCCCCGTATCGCGGGCGCGGTTAAGCGCCAAGACAGGCGGCAAGGCATTCATAAATCTACTGAAAAGACCGTACGGTATCTCTCGGCGGTCTTTTTCTTTGGCTGTCACTGAAGGCTCGGATTGAGGCTGAAATTTGCGAATTATTCTCATTGTCATGATTTGAGATTGCTGTTATTCGATTGCCATCAGGCATTAGCCTGCCTCTTGGCAACCAATGGTCGGACATCAAATGGCGCGCAACAGCGCTTCAATCTTGATTGCAAGTTTTCAGGAAAACTATGAACAGCTTTTGCGGTTTTTGACCCGGAAGCTGAATGGTGATTCCGAACGTGCTGCCGATGTTGTGCAGGATACCTATGTCCGGCTTGCGGGAACGTCCGAGCTTGATGAAACCATTGATAATCCGCGTGCCTACATCTATCGCGTGGCGGGGAACCTTGCGATAGATCGTATTCGCCGCGAACGGCGTATATCCGCACATGTGGAAACGGATCAAACGCAATCAGAAATTCATGATCCGCAGCCGGGGCCGGAAAAGATTTTCCTGTCCCGCGAACAGATTAACATCCTTGATCATGCGCTTTCCGAACTGCCGGAAAAGCCGCGCCGGGCACTTTTGCTGTTTCGTGTTGATGGGCTGTCACATAGTGAAATTGCTGATCGGCTGGGCGTGTCGAACAGCATGGTCGCGAAATATATCGCGGGTGCCCTAAAGCATTGCCGTGACGCCCTTTTGGCGGAGGGCAGAAAATAATGATAAATTTTGTTGCGGAATTGATCGCGGTTATTCGTCTAATGAACAGGGGCGGCGTCTCAGGCGTGGCCGCAATGGATATTCGGGGATACAGGTTTTGGCGTCCGGTATAAGCACAGACCAAGCCACAGTGCTACAGGACTATGACGATGACATGATCGTACTCAGCGATCAGGCCATAGAACGTCTGGTGCGTCTGCATTCCGGGGATGCCACGTCGTCCGAGTTTCATGAATTCGATATCTGGCGCGCCCAAAGTTTGGCGCATGAACGTGCCGCCCGTGATGCCGAAGGGCTGCTTGGTGCACTTGGCGAAACCGAAACGGCCCAGCACGCTAATTGGCGCGATATGGTTGATCCTCAAAGTGCATCGATTGCACCAGCAATCGCCAAGAAACCATTGGTGCAGGCACGGTCGCGTGGCTTTGTCCGCCATCGGCCGGTTGTATCCGCATTCGCAGGTCTGGCGGCGATGCTGATGCTTATGGTTGCCGGTCTTGAAGTCGGCGACATATGGGCGCGCTATCATGCGGATTATGTCACCGAGACGGGGCAGTATCAGAGCATCGAACTGCCCGATGGGTCGCTCGCGCATATGAACACGGCATCGGCCTTCTCGATTGATTTTTCCGGGGATGCTCGGCGGATCAGTCTGGTATCGGGGGAAGTCATCTTTGATGTGGCAAAGGATGCCGATCATCCCTTTATCGTTGCGGCACTTGATGGTGAGGCGATGGCTGTTGGCACGGTATATGGCGTTCGCATCGAGGATGACTGTGCGAAAGTCACCGTGCAGGAAGGCATTGTTGAGGTTCGCAATGGCACGGGTCCGGCTCTTCGCCTATCCGCGGGGGAGCAAGGGGCCTATCAAAGCGGGCAGGCACCGGAAATCAACACGGATGCGGATATCGCAACCTATGGCAGTTGGCAGCGCGGCAAGTTGATCTTTAACAGCCAGCCACTGGGTACGGTGATTGCCGAAGCCCAGCGTCATACCTCCGGACGGATTGTTGTCGCACGTGATGGGGTGCGCGATATGAAAGTCACCGGTGTATTTGAGATCGCCCGACTGGATGATCTGCTGCAATCCATCGAGCAAACCACCGGTGCGCACGTCATTGAGTTGCCGCTCCTGACGGTAATCTACTAACCGCAAAGTCCCGGTTTCCCCACGGGTTTCAAAAAAATTTCAAAAAATTGAAAAATCTGGTGCAAGTCACGTTAGGTGAGATCGTCTTAAGGTTAAACGCGAATGATTGTAGTTATGAATATCATTCGCAATGGGGAATCTAACCAGAAGGCCTTATGATGAATTCAGTAAATGCGATGACGAAAACGACCTTCAAAGCGTCGGTTAATCGTTGTCATGGGGGAACGCGCAGTCTTTGGATGCGCAGACTTGTTGCAACCACACTCATTTCCGGCTCGGCATTGTTGAGCCCATGGCAGGCAGAAGCCAGCAATATTGCGACCGATACGGCCAGCGGTGTTGAAGTCGCCCAATCGAACACGGTCACGGTTGATATCCCGGCGCAAAGCCTTGACCGCGCCCTGACCAGCCTGGCAGATCAGGCCAACCTGAAACTGTTCTTCCCGTCAGAAGGGCTTGGTGGTCTTGAAGCGCCAGCCCTTCAGGGGGAAATGCCTGTCGACGCAGCACTCACGACATTACTACGTGGTTCTGGATACACATGGCGTTACACAGATGGTGGCACCATTACCGTTGAGCAGCTCAGTTCCGGCAGTGAAGATGTGCTCGATACTGTTCGGGTCGAAGCAACTGTGACTGAAGAGGCCGATGGTCCGGTTGATGGCTACATCGCGACAAAATCACTGGCGGCGACAAAAACTGGAACGCCGATCCTTGAGACTTCCCAGAGCATCACGGTCGTAACCAAAGATCAGATGGAAGATCAGGGATCCCAGACGGTTATGCAGGCCGTGCGCTATACACCCGGTGCATTCACCGGGCAGGTCGGTGCGTCCAATCGTTATGACTATGTGATTTTGCGTGGTTTGGTTGATCGGTCGATCGACAATATTTATCTCGATGGCCTGAAAACCATGGGGGATGATTCGACCTACAGCTCAATGCAGGTCGACCCCTATTTTGTCGAACGTGCAGATGTCGTCAAAGGTCCGGCGTCTGTGTTGTATGGACGCAGCTCACCCGGTGGCATCGTCGCGCTTTCAAGCAAAAAGCCGCAGTTTGAACAACAGGGCGAGATTGAGGTTTCCTATGGTAACCGTAATCAACGCGGTATCGGCTTTGATCTCACCGGTCCGCTTGATGAAGCCGGAAAACTTGCCTTTCGTGTAACAGGCAAGGCGGATGCCGCAGATACCCAATATACCGGCACTGAAGAGGAGCGTTATGCGATTGCACCATCGCTGACGGCGAATTTCACTGACGATACGCGTATTACGCTGATGGCGTATCTGCAGAAAGACCCGGAAGGTGGCACCCACAACGGTCTACCGTCAGACGGTACCTTGTTCCCGCGCAATGGCAAATACATCTCAACCGGGTTTTTTGATGGTGATCCGTCGCTTGAAGCGTACGAACGGACCCAAAATATGATGGGCTATCAGTTCGAACATGATTTCGATGATAATCTGACTGCGCGGCAGAACTTCCGCTTTCTTGATGCATCGGTTCATATCGATCAGATTTATCAGACCGGTTGGGATGGGGCGTCTGATAACCTGAACAGGACCTATGGTGGTGGTGATGAAGACTTGCGTGCCTATGCGGTCGACAACCAACTTCAGGCCGAATTTACGACAGCTGATATTGATCACACCGTTCTGGGTGGTTTTGACTATCAACATCGTCGCGTCGAGAATGCCTGGCAGTTTCGAAGCGCATCTGACATCAACGCTTTTAATCCGGTTTATGGAAGCCCCGGCGTAACGCTTGGTACGTCGACAAACAGCAAAGTTCAGACGCTTGAGCAAGCCGGTCTTTATCTTGAAGACCAGTTCGAATACGACAAATGGCGTTTTTCATTGGGCTTGCGTCAGGATTGGGTCGAAACCACCAAGCATGACCGACTGACACAGAAAAACACCGGCGAAGAACGTCAGAAACTTACTAAGCGGGCAGGGGTGCTGTATCTGTTTGATAATGGTGTCGCGCCCTATGTCAGCTACTCTGAATCCTTCAATCCAAGCCTGTATTCCGACGTTGATGGCAATCCGATCGAACCGTCCGAGGGAACACAATATGAGGCCGGTGTGAAATACCAGCCTGACAACGGCAACCTTCTTTTGAGTGCGGCGGCCTTCTATCTCGAACAGGATAATGTTGCGGTCTTTGACTCATCGACGAATGCCTATGATCCGGTCGGAAAGATCGAAAGTCAGGGGCTTGAGTTTGAAGCACGGGCCAACCTCAACGAAAACTTGAGTGTGATTGCATCTTATACCTACACGGATGCGGCCTATGATGCGCCGGGCGATATCAAGGACGGCAAGCAACCGATGCAGGTGCCTGAACATATGGCATCGCTTTGGGGCAACTATTCCTTCTATTCGGGTGTGCTGAATGGTCTGTCTGTCGGCGCCGGTGCGCGGTTTGTTGGCGAAATGGCGGCAAACGAGACGAACACCATTGCGGTTCCCGATTACACGATTTTTGACCTGTCTCTGAACTATGACATGGCCAATGTCGGGTTGGAGAACACCGATCTTCGGGTGAATGTGAATAATCTGCTTGATGAGGAATATATCGCATCGTGCCTTATCACATCGTCGTCCGATAACTGTTACTACGGCGAAGAACGTTCAATCCTTGCGACTGTTCGCTATCGTTTCTGATCGGACGCCGATTTCAGTTCAAAAGGCCGCAGCTTCTTGCTGCGGCCTTTTGCGTTTTGGGCAGATGATTATATAAGGCAGCAGAGAGAGGCCGCGAAACAAGACAAGCCCGACACAAGCCATGACAACGAAAACGCGCCAAAATATCACGTTTGAAATACTTCAGGCCAAAGCCCGTGAAATCGGCTTTGATGTCTGTGGTGTGGCGCGTCCGAAGATTGATGCGCGCAATCAGCAACGTCTTGATGAATTTGTCGCGGGTGGTGAATACGGTTCTATGGCGTGGATGAATGATCCTGAACGCCTGCCGCGTCGGCGCGATCCGGAAATGCTGTGGCCCGATGTCAAATCTGTGATTGTGCTTGGTAGCAATTATGGTCCGGCGGAAAATCCGATGGCACTGCTGGATCATCCGGATCGGGCAATGATTTCGGTTTATGCCAAGAACAAGGATTACCACGACCTGATCAAAAAGCGCCTGAAGCAATTGGCGCGCTGGGTTGTTGAACAGTCCGGTGGGGTGGAACAGGTCAAGGTTTTCGTCGATACGGCCCCGGTTCTCGAAAAGCCGTTGGGGCAGGCATCCGGGATCGGGTGGCAGGGAAAACATACCAACCTTGTGTCGCGCGAATTTGGCAGTTGGCTGTTTCTGGGCGAGATTTTTACAACCCTTGATCTGCCAGAAGCCGAACCGGAAATCGATCATTGCGGGTCGTGCACCAAATGCCTGTCGGCCTGTCCCACCGATGCCTTTCCGGCCCCCTATAAGCTCGATGCGCGCAAATGCATATCGTATTTGACGATCGAGCATGACGGGCCAATCCCGCTGGAATTCCGTAAGCCGATGGGTAATCGCATTTATGGTTGTGATGATTGTCTGGCCGTGTGCCCGTGGAACAAGTTTGCGACCCGGACCGAAGAACTGGCCTTTATCCCGCGCGCCGAACTGACGGCACCACGATTGGCCGATTTCCTTGATCTGGATGACGCCGGATTTCGGGCCTTCTTTACCGGATCGCCGATCAAGCGCATTGGTCGGGCGAAGTTCCTGCGCAATGTTCTGATTGCAGCCGGCAATAGTAAGGCACCGCGCCTGATCCCGCGCATTGAAAATCTGCTGTCAGATGAAAGTGCGTTGATCCGTGCCAGTGCGGTCTGGGCCCTGTCGCAATTGATGAGTGCTGCTGAATTTGCCAGTCTCAAGGATATTCACGCGAAAATCGAAAGCGATCCGGTTGTTCTGGCGGAATGGGATCAGGCCAGTAACGCCGCCTGATCACAATTGCATATCGAACTTCACGAAATTGAAGTGATAACGAAGCCCGCCTTTGGCATCGGCAAAGGCAATCCCGTAACCCGGTCCTAGCGGGTTCGGATCCTGAAGCTCTTCTTCTTTCTCATGACGGAAATCAAGCGGTTCACCCGACTGGGTGCTGTTGCCCAAAACAAACGGCACGCCCAGCCAGGTGCCGGTTGCCGGGCGATGCAGATGGCCAAAGAACAGATGTTTGATCTGCGGGTTGCTTGATACGATTTCGCCAAGCGCATCTTCGGCATCCAAGCGAATGGTATCCATAAACGGCAGGCCCATTGCCATCGGCGGATGATGCATGAACAGGAAGGTTGGCGTATCCCGATGCGCGGTCAATTCATCGCGCAGCCAGTCAAGGCGTTGCGCACAAAGCGTGCCGTGATGGTGGCCGGGAACGACGCTGTCCATCATGACAAAACGCACACCGTTGAAGGTTTGCCCGAAATTGACAAAGCCGTGGGTGTCGGTTTCGGTTGTCGGAAAGGCATCACAAAATGCTTCGCGGATGTCGTGATTGCCCGGAATAATCAGATAGGGAATGGCAAGATCAGATAAGATATCGACAGCATTTTCATACTGTTCCGGCGTGCCGCGGTGGGTGATGTCGCCGGTGATGATGCAAACTTCGGCATCCGCGTGATAGGTGTTCACCTCGTCAATGACCTTGCGCAGCGTCGCGGCCGCATCGGGCAGGCGCGACACATCATTTCGCGCCAGAATATGAAGGTCGGAAAGATGTATGAATTTCATGTCGATGCCCTATCATGGCGGAAAGCTTTTGAAATCATGGTCGTTTTTGCACCGGAATTAAAGATTTAAACACCGATGGAAGATGCCGTTCGTAAAAGATCAGTGACAATTGCCGGGCACCGGACCAGTTTTTCGCTTGAAGATGCCTTCTGGGAAGAGCTGGTCGGCATTGCACAGCGCCGTGCCATGACATTGGCCGAACTGGTTGTCGAAATCGATACCGACCGCGAAGGCAACTTGTCGAGTGCGCTCCGCCTTTATGTTTTGCGCGACCTGCAAAGTCGATTGGTCGGTGGAGCGAGCGGATTTGAACCGTCCGATCTTGAAAGCCTCAGCGACCAGAATTAAGCAGGGTATCCATGTGTGGCATCGCGGGCTCAACCCAACCGAACGATCACCGTGCCGTCGATGCGATGCTTCAACGTCTTGCGCATCGGGGGCCGGACGGCTCGGGTGTCTGGTTTGACCCAAATGGAAAGATCGCCCTCGGCTGCGCACGTCTTGCCACCACCGATCTGACGGGGCAGGCCAACCAGCCACTTATAAGCGCGGACGGGCGATTTGTTCTGGTTTTCAACGGTTATATCGCGGGACATCGGCCGAGGATACAGGCGGCAACCCGCGACGGCCTGACATTCCAAACCTGGAATGATGCGGAACTTGTTCTGCAGTTGATGTCTGGCGCAATCGGTCAGGGAAGTGATCCAGCACAGGTGCTCCAAACATTGTCGGGGCAGTATGCGTTTGCATTATGGGATGTGGCGCAATCTTGCCTGTGGCTCGCGCGTGATCCGTTGGGCATCAAGCCGCTCTATGTTTTGAGCCGTCCAGGCGGTCACATTGCCTTTGCGTCAGAGATATCTGCGCTTTCTGCAATTGCACCGCTTGTCCGTGATGAGGGAATCAAATCGACATATCTTGCCCATCTGTTTGTGCCAGCACCCAAAACCGGGAAAGAGGCCGTAAAACTTCTTTCACCCGGTACGCTCATGCGCTGGCAGGCGGGCGAGGTTTCCACAGGCCACATCGCGCACCCGGCATATAGGGCCGACAAGGCTTTGCAGATGCCGAAGGCGGGCGGTTTGTTGTCTGCTGTTCGTCAGTCGGTTGCCGACGCGATGGATGCGGATTGCGAATTGGGATGTCTGGTTTCGGGGGGGCTGGATAGTGCGGGTGTCGCGGCATTGGCGTGCGATATTGCGCGCGAACGCGGGCAGGTAGCTCCCAAGGCATTTGTCATGGGGTTTGATGATCCGGCCCTTGATGAAACGGCTGTTGCGCAAAAACTCTGTCGGTATCTTGGGCAAGAACTGCATGTCTTTGCAGCACCGACGCAGCCAGAGGACATCTATCAGGAACTTGTTGCGGCCTTGCGCAGTGTTGGCGGGCCCTTTGCCAATCCGTCGATCGTCCTGATGCAGTGCCTTGCAAAAGCGGTGAGCCGGGATGTCAAAGTATGTCTGTCTGGCGACGGTGGGGATGAGCTGTTTGGCGGCTATCCGCGATATCGGGCCGCACAGCTTTACGAGACATATTGGCGCCATGTGCCAAGACCGGTTCGGCGACTGACGGCAAAGCTGTATGACGCGGGAAATCGACGGGAAATTCATCGCTTTCTTGCTGGTGGATCAGGGGCGCGCAATAATGCCTTTGCCGTCTGGAACAACCGGTGTGTGATACCCGAATGCGATGCCAGAATAGCGCAGCATCCTGATTTAGGCGGCAGCCTGACAGACGCGATGATCCATTTTGATCGCGATGTGACGCTTCCGGGCAATCAGCTTTTGATGTCGGATCGTTGTGGAATGGCCCATGGGCTTGAATATCGGTTGCCGCTTTTGGGGCATAATGTTGTGCGCATCGCGGCGTCAGTGCCGGCGAAGCAACATCTGAAACATGGCCCAAAATCCCTCTGGCGCAGAGCCGTTACTCCCTACTTGCCAGCGGGGCATGTTCAACACCACAAGATCGGCTTTAATCCGCCAGTAGCCAGGTGGCTTTTGGGTGTTGCCCGATATCTGTGGGGGGATGAGAACCGAATTATTGAGGCGATCTTCGCCGATGTCACCATTACGCAGGGTTACAAGACGGCATATTGGAAGCGCGCCGTTTCGGGCAAGGATCTGGATATGGCGCTTAGTGTCTGGGCGCTGATGGTCTGGCAAGTCTGGCTTGAACTGGATGGATCAGATATGGGGTGCGCTGCTGATACTGCGTGATCTGCGATACAGATTGAGCGCGGTCAGGGCCGTCGGGGCCAGTTGTACCACTTGGCGCGAGAGTGACAGCAGTCGGTCTTCATCCGGATCATTGTCTTCGAAGACGGATTGGGTGGTTTCGCAAAGTTCGGAAAGCTGGCGCAATCCAAAAGTCCCGGATGTGCTTTTAAGCGCATGAACTTCGTTGCGGACCGTGGTCATGTCGTCTTCTGACAGGGCCTTGTCGATCTTGACCAGACGGGATTCCGTTTCATTGATGAAAATCTCGATGCCGCATCCCGCACCTTCGTCCCCGGCATCGGTGTAAAGTTGTTCCAGAATACGCACATCAAGAACCGGACTGGTCAGGGATTCCGGACGGTACGGACGACCGATCCGTGCCCCCTTGCTGCGTTTTTGGGCTGCGTTCGGATCGCCTGTGGTGCCGCTGCGCCGGGTGATCAGTTCCTGCATGGTTTTGATCAGTTTTTGCCGCTGAATAGGTTTGTTGATGAAATCATCAACACCCGACTGGCGGGCAATGACATTCCAGTCACGCGACTGATGGGCGGACAGTGCAATGATCGGCGTGCGCGAAACCGGCCCGCTCATATGGCGGATGCGGCGGGTGGTGTGCAGCCCGTCCATATCAGGCATTTCGACATCCATCAGGATCAGGTCGGCATTCACCCCACGCTTGAGCATGTTTAGCACCGTCTGGCCGTTGCTGGCCTCGACAATGCCATATCCCTCGGCCTGCAGAATGCGGCGTGCCACCATGCGGTTGCTTTCGCTGTCATCGGCAATGATGACGGTGCCGATTTTGGCATCATTGGCAGAGCTGGCCGTTTCAATCCGTTCGGACTGCGGGACTTGCGGCTTGACGAAGCACACCGAAATCATGCCGCCATCGGCAAGTTCGGTCTCATTGAAGATCAGGTCTTCCTCGGCAATTCCGGAGATCAATTGTTCCCACGCCGGATTGGCAAAAACAATCCGTTCGTCTGCATCAAACAGCGCAATGCCTGTCTGTGCCTGATTAAGGGCCTCGATGATCTTCGTTTCCATTGGACATCGACCGATTCGGTGCCTCGGTTTCCACCAAAGGGCACATTTGAATTTCCCGTATGAAACGCAAAGGTTTCATTTGTGAGTCCAGTTATTTTTACAGTTTTTTCTAATAAGTCCATGTTTTTTAGGCGTCACACCGAATGTCCCGGTCCCAAAGATGAAACAGAGGTGCGAAACATATGTTTCGTACCTTTTATTTTTTGAAACATCTGTTGTGCGTCGCGGCTGCCTGTGGCGTAATCTTGGTCTTCCTGACAGGGCAAGGATATTCGGGTGATGGGTTTGCAAACTGATCTGCGTGAAAAGCTGATTTCGGACTACGCAAAGCTTAGTCCGCAAATGCAAAAGGCTGCGCGCTATATCCTGGATCATCCAAATGATGTCGCCTTGCGTTCCATGCGGGCACTGGCCCGTGCGGCAAATGTGCCGCCAAGTACGGTCACTCGTCTGATGACTGCGATTGGCGTCGAAACCTGGCAGGACTTCCGGGATCATTATCAAACCCGGTTGCTTGATCAGCCCGCAAGCTACGCCCGCCGCGCGCGCGAAACGCAAAAGACTGATAACGATGTCGACCGGGACCAGCATCTTCTTGAAAGCATTTGCCGCACCGAAATCGACAATGTCAGTGACGCTTACTCGCCGGATCTTGTGTCACGCATGATTGCGACCTGCGAGGCGATTGAAAACGCCCGTCAGGTCTTCATCGTCGGTCGGGGGGCCGCATATCCGGCCGCGTTCCAGTTTGCTTATGCCTATCGGCTGTTTTGCGACAATGGCGTCTTGGTCGATGGCCATTCCGGCACTTTTGGCGATGAACTGCGTGGCATTGGACGGCGTGACATCATGATTGCTGTCGGGGCAAAACCCTATATTCGCGACACGGTGCGTGCGGTTGAGTTTGCCCACTCCCAACACTGCCCGGTCATTGCCGTGACAGACTCTGATGTTTCACCGATTGCGACGGATGCCCACAGTAAACTTGTGGTGCGTGACACCTCGCAATCGTTTTTCCAAAGTTTTACCGCCGCCCTTTCCGTGATGCAGGCCCTTGTTGCCCTGCTGGTCGCGCGGGGCGGTCCCAAGGCCCTGCAACGGATTGCCGCTGCAGAAGAACAACTCGCTGTCTTTGATACATATCTCGAAGACTAGGCACTTTACGGAACGCCCGATCATGACCAACGCGTCAAACTCTGCCCGATCCTCTGTCCCGATCCCGAATGGCGGAACACGTGTTCTGCACCGCTCGAGCACATCCATCCCCCCACGCGCAGTCAGGGGGGAGGGGATCTATATTTTTGACCAGAACGGAAAGAGTTATCTTGATGCTTGCGGTGGGGCAGCCGTGTCATGCCTTGGGCATTCCGATCCGGATGTCCGTGCTGCCATGCATGCGCAGATTGATCAGATTGCCTATGCCCATTCCGGGTTCTTTTCATCCGATGCGATGGAAGAACTCGCCGATGAACTGGTCGCATCGGCGCCCGAAGGCATCGACAAAGTCTATTTTGTTTCCGGCGGGTCGGAGGCCACTGAGGCAGCCCTTAAAATGGCGCGCCAGTATTTTTTGGAAATCGGGCAGCCGGACCGTAAATACGTCATCGCCCGTCGCCAATCCTATCACGGCAATACGCTTGGCGCGCTGTCGGTTGGTGGCAATATGTGGCGGCGCAAACAGTTCGAACCGCTTCTGATCACCGCAAGTCACATCGCACCTGTTTATCAGTATCGTGATCAGCGTGATGACGAAACGCCAGAGGCCTATGGCCTTCGCGTTGCCAAAGAACTGGAAACCGCGATCCTTGAGCTTGGGGCGGAAAGCGTGGCGGCATTCGTCGCCGAACCGGTTGTCGGGGCAACCGCCGGTGCGCTGGCACCGGTGCCAGGCTACTTCAAACGCGTGCGCGAGATTTGCGACAAATATGGTGTGTTGCTGATCCTTGATGAAGTCATGTGCGGCATGGGGCGCACCGGCACCCTGCACGCGATTGAGCAGGAAGGCATTTCTGGCGATCTGCAAACCATCGCCAAGGGGCTTGGGGCAGGTTACCAGCCGATTGGTGCCGTGCTTGTGTCAAAGAAAATCAACGATGCCATTGCCAATGGATCGGGTTTCTTCCAGCACGGTCACACCTATCAGGGGCATGCAACCGCCTGTGCGGCTGCGCTTGCGACCCAACGCGCCATCAAGGAACGCAACCTTCTGGCCAATGTCGTTAAACAGGGCGAAAACCTTGTCACGGCACTTCAGGCAAAACTGGGCCAGCATCCGTTTGTTGGTGATATCCGCGGACGCGGCCTGTTTCGCGGGGTGGAGCTTGTGGCGGACCGTGAAACCAAGGACCCGTTTGATCCCACCCTTAAAATCAATGCCAAGATCAAGAAGGCGGCCTTTGCACGCGGTCTGATGGCCTATCCGATGGGCGGCACGATTGATGGCGTTCGCGGCGACCATGTGTTGTTTGCCCCGGCCTTCATCATTGATGAAAACGATGTCGCCAAGATTGTCGATCTGTTTGCCTGTGCGCTTGATGATGTCTTTAAGGCCGAGGGACTGGCGTGATGGGATATGGTGACAAACCGTTTCTGATTGCCTCGGCCCCAAATGGTGCGCGCAAGACAAAGGCCGATTTACCAAATATTCCCATCACGCCAGCCGAAGTCGCAAGGACGGCTTTGGAATGCAAGGCATCCGGTGCATCGATGATGCATCTGCATGTTCGCGATGAGGATCAAAAACACAGCCTCGATGTTGGTCGTTATCGCGAAATGCTGACCGAGGTCAGATCATCGGTTGGTGACGATATGCTGTTGCAGGTCACGACCGAGGCGGTTGGCATTTATACAGCCCAGCAGCAGATGGAAATGATCATAAACCTGCAGCCAGAGGCGGTGTCAATCGCTGTGCGTGAAATTGCACCCGTCGATGCTGACCTCAATGCACTCAAATCGTTTTTCGAATTCATGCGCGAAGCCAAAATCGCACCGCAACTGATCCTGTATGCGCCTGAAGATGTGGCGCGCTTTAATCAGCTTGTTGAAATCGGCGTTCTGCCCGGCGACAAATTCCCGGTCTTGTTCGTGCTGGGCCGCTACACCGCGGGTCAGGTGTCGCAACCCTTCGAACTTTTGCCGTTTATCGGGGCCAGTTCATATGTCTCGGAATGGATGCTGTGTGCGTTTGGGCCTTATGAAAACGCCTGCATTCTGACGGGCGCTGGACTGGGTGGGCATGCGCGTATCGGATTTGAAAATAATCACCTTAGGGTTGACGGATCGCCTGCTTCGAACAATGCTGAACTTATTGCCCAGGCACATGATGGTTCGATCCTGATGGGGCGGAAGATCGCGACAGGTGAACAGGCCCGCCAGATTATGCAACCCATGTGGTAGGAGGGGCAAAAAGAACCGGACAATACGCACAAATACTGAATTTCGTCAGGAGGTTTCGGGGTTATAGGGTTTTATTCCGCCAAGTCGGACACTATAATCCCCATCGTCGAAACATCTGATTTTTCTGATGTTTCCGTTTGATTCAGTTGTTCGATGTCGAACATTTGAATGCCTGATAATAGGGTGTAAAAAGGGAGCGAATCCTAATGAAAAAACTTATCGCTGTAGCGGGTGCAGTCGCTGCGATTGCTGGCGCCTCGCTGTTTGCCGGTCAGGCCTCGGCACAGGAAAACCGTTTCATTACCATCGGTACCGGTGGTGTGACTGGTGTGTACTATCCGACCGGTGGCGCGATCTGCCGTCTGGTCAACAAGGATCGCAAAGAGCACGGCATTCGTTGCTCGGTCGAATCCACGGGTGGTTCGGTCTACAACATCAACACCATTCGTACCGGCGAGCTGGACATGGGTGTTGCCCAGTCTGACTGGCAGTACCATGCCTATAACGGGACTTCGAAATTCGAAGACCAGGGTCCGTTCGAAGACCTGCGCGCTGTATTCTCCGTCCATCCGGAGCCGTTCACCGTTGTTGCCCGTGCAGATGCCGGCATCAAGACCTTTGACGACCTCAAAGGCAAGCGCGTGAACATCGGTAACCCGGGTTCCGGTCAGCGCGGTACCATGGACATCGTTCTTGCTGCAAAAGGCTGGACCCTTGATGACTTCTCGCTGGCATCCGAACTGAAGCCGGCTGAGCAGTCCCAGGCGCTTTGCGACAACAAGATCGACGCGATGATCTACACCGTTGGTCACCCGTCCGGTTCGATCCAGGAAGCAACCACTGCCTGTGATTCGGTTCTGGTTGAAGTTGCTGGCCCGGAAATTGAAAAGCTGATCGCTGACAACCCGTACTACCGTGCAGCCACCATCCCGGGCGGCATGTACCGTGGTAACCCGGATGATGTTGTGACCTTTGGTGTCGGTGCGACCTTTGTGTCCTCGACCAACACCGATGCCGACATCGTCTACAACGTTGTCAAAGCAGTCTTTGAAAACTTCGACGACTTCAAAAAGCTGCATCCGGCATTTGAAGTCCTGAAAAAAGAAGAAATGATCAAGGACGGCCTGTCGGCTCCGCTGCATGACGGCGCAGCTCAGTACTACAAAGAAGCTGGCCTGATGTAATCAGGCTTTGGGCGGAGGGCGTTTATCGCCCTCCGTTTTTCTTTTGCGCCCGACGGGTTTGCTCACAAAAATTGAATAAAATGAACACCGTTATTCAGGTGTTGGAGTACTCCGTAGGGGACCGGGTGTGTGTCGACGGAGGCTTTTTGTTTCTGGACCCCCAGTTCAAATGGCTTTCGTAGTGACCGGGAGTTTGTGATGACTGACGACAAGAATACGGAAAATGTGTCCGTCGATCAGGGGCTGCAGGACCTGATTGCGGAAAATGATACAGGGGCCCGTCAACCAAGTGGTTTGACGGCGAAAATATTGCTGTGGCTTGCGGTTGCATGGTCACTGTTCCAGCTTTGGCTGGCCTCGCCATTGCCATTTATCTTTAATTTCGGCGTTTTGAACTCGACCGAGGCACGGTCGATCCATCTCGCTTTTGCAATTTTCCTGGCCTTTATGGCCTATCCGGCCTTCAAGAATTCGCCGCGCAGTTATATCCCGATCATGGATTGGGTGCTGGCAGCGGTCGGCGCGTTTTGCGCGGCCTATATTTACATTTTCTATCGTGAAATCTCGGATCGTCCCGGGCTTCCGACGACGGGCGACCTTGTTGCGGCTGGCGTTGGTCTCGTCATGCTGCTTGAGGCAACCCGTCGCGCACTTGGCCCGCCCTTGATGATCGTTGCGATGGTGTTCCTGGCATATGTCTTCTTTGGCAATGCACCGTGGGTGCCCGACGTTCTGCAATGGAGTGGGGCGAGCTTCTCCAAGGCGATGTCGCATCAGTGGATCACCACCGAAGGCGTGTTTGGTATCGCGCTTGGCGTATCAACCAGCTTTGTGTTCCTGTTTGTCCTGTTTGGATCGCTTCTCGATAAGGCGGGTGCAGGCAATTACTTCATCAAGGTTGCCTTTGCCGCCCTTGGTCACATGCGTGGTGGCCCGGCAAAGGCCGCTGTTTTGTCATCGGCGATGACGGGGCTTATTTCAGGCTCCTCGATTGCCAACGTTGTGACGACCGGTACCTTTACCATTCCGCTGATGAAGCGCGTTGGTTTCTCGGGCGAGAAGGCCGGTGCGGTGGAAGTCGCCTCCTCGGTCAATGGTCAGATCATGCCGCCTGTGATGGGGGCTGCGGCCTTCCTGATGGTTGAATATGTCGGCATTCCTTACCCGGAAGTCATCAAACATGCCTTCCTGCCAGCTACGATTTCCTATATCGCGCTGATCTACATTGTTCACCTTGAGGCGCTTAAGGCGAACATGAAGGGCCTGCCGAAACGGGTGACCTCGACCCTTGGTCAAACGCTGATCAGATCACTTTTGTTCGTGCTGTCACTCGTCGTGCTTTCGGGGCTGGTTTATTACGCCATTGTCTTCCAGAAGCAGCTATTTGGTGATGCCGTTGGTTGGATTGTCGCGCTCGAGTGCGCTGCGATTTATCTGGCGGGGCTTTATTACGCGGCAAGATATCCTGACCTTGAAATGGATGATCCCAACCAGCCGGTGGTCGAATTGCCGGCTTTGGGTGAAACCGCCAAGGCTGGCTTGCATTATCTGCTGCCGGTTGTGGTTCTGGTCTGGTTCCTGATGATTGAGTTGAAATCACCGGGGCTGTCGGCCTTCTGGGCAACGGTTCTGATGATCTTCATCATGCTGACCCAGCATGCTGCCAAGGGCATCTTCCGCAAAAGCCGCAATGTTTCCAACGATCTTAAGCTTGGCTTGATCGACGTGATCGACGGTTTTGCCACCGGTGCCCGCAACATGATCGGTATCGGTGTGGCAACCGCCGCCGCCGGTATCATCGTTGGCACGGTGTCACTGACCGGTATCGGTCAGGTGATGGTTGAATTCGTCGAACTGATTTCGGGCGGCAATTTGATGCTGATCCTGATCTTCACCGCCGTGATCAGCCTGATCCTTGGCATGGGGCTTCCGACCACGGCAAACTACATCGTGGTTTCGAGCCTGATGGCACCGGTGATTGTCGAACTTGGCGCGGCAAACGGACTGATCGTGCCGTTGATCGCAGTTCACCTGTTCGTCTTCTATTTCGGCATCATGGCTGATGTGACCCCTCCGGTCGGTTTGGCCTCCTTTGCCGCGGCCGCCGTATCGGGGGCTGATCCGATGAAGACGGGTCTGGTTGCGTTCTTCTACTCGATGCGCACAGCTGTTCTGCCGTTCCTGTTCCTGTTCAACACGCAACTTCTGATGATCGGTCTGGATCATCCGCTGGATGTGGTGATGGTGATCATTGTTTCGACAATCGCCATGCTGGTCTTTGCCGCAGCGACGCAGGGTTATTTCTTTGCCCGCTCCAAGCTTTGGGAAAGTGCGGCACTGCTGTTGATCGCGTTCACCTTGTTCCGGCCGGGTTTCTGGCTCGACATGATTGCGCCGCCTTATGAAAACCTGCCGGCGACAACCATTGTCGAAGATGCGGCCAACATGCCGCCTGAATCAAACATCCTCCTGGATGTCGAAGGCATCAGCATCGAAGGGGATGAGGTTTCCAAATCCGTGATGCTGCCGCTTGGTCCGGCAGGCGCGGGTGAGGATCGCCTTTATCACGCCGGTATCGGTATCCGGAATGAGGATGGTCGTATCTATATCGACGATCTGGTCTTTGCTGGTCCGGCCGAGAAAGCCGGGCTTGATTTCGACTTTGAAATCACCGCGGTAAAGGTCGAGGCTGATCGTCCGGCCAAGGAAGTCTTCTTTATCCCGGCCTTCCTGTTGCTGGGTGGGATTATTGTTCTTCAACGCCGACGCAAGCGCAGTGAAGACGCGCTTGGTACGGCCTGACTGGGAGATTGAACATGTACAAGGATATTCTGGTCACAGTAGATCTTGATCATGAGTCTTCCTGGAAGAAGGCCGTGCCGGTTGCAATCAAGCAGGCGCAAAGCTTTGGCGCGCGCCTTCATGTTCTGACCGTGGTACCCACGGTTGGAATGTCGATGGTCGGTCAATTCTTCCCGAAAGGCTACGAAACCAAGGTTCTTGAAGCCTATAACGAACGTCTGCATCAATTTGTGGCTAAACATATTCCGTCAGACATCAAGGTGCAGCACATCGTGGGCCAGGGAACGGTTTACGAGGTCATCCTTCAGATCGCGAAGAAAACCAATTGCGACCTGATCGTGATCGGGTCCCACCGCCCGGAACTGAAGGATTACCTTCTGGGGCCGAATGCCGCGCGCGTTGTGCGCCATGCCGATTGTTCGGTCATGGTCGTTCGCGAATAGGATTTGACGGCTTTTCTGCTTGAATAGAGAACGGGGGCGATGCCGTTGCATCGCCCCCGTTGCCGTTGGGACGGATCAGTTATTTACTTCGCGGCGCAAGGGTTAGCCGCACACGGATTGGCCGCACACGGGTTTTTCGCAGCACATGGATTAGCTGCGCACGGGTTAGCCGCACACGGGCTGCACGGGTTAACCACTTTTTTGGCAGCACACGGGTTAGCAGCACACGGGTTCGCGGCACAAGGATTGGCTGCACACGGGCTGCATGGTGCGCAACTTGCCACTTCGGCGGTCGGTGCCGGAAGCGGGGCGGCCATCGCCATCGGTGTTGCCATGGCAAGGCTGGTGCCGATTGCCATCGCCGGGATGAGTGCCTTTTGTGCGAAAGTCATGGATTTCTTGGTCATGTCGTGCCTCTCTGAAGATCCGGGTTCAATCCGGGGCGTTCCATCGCCCATCGGTAAGCGCACTATGATCCAATTCTTCACCGAAGCGGCGTCACATGGTTTCACTGTTATGTGAGACCGTCGTGTTCAAAAAGGTGTTTGCCTACAATTGATTAGAAGCCCATTAGATAAAATGCATGTCAGAAATGCTGGTTGAAAACTGTCAAACCGATTGAAAGTGCGGCAAAAGTTCAGCATCTTGGGGTCAGTTATAAAGGGGGCATAAGTTGGGGTTTCGTTTGAATAAAGCGTGAGCCGCACCGCCCATCAGGACGGAAGTTTGTATGATAGTCGGGGAACGTATCGCAGAAATCTGGAAGTTCTGCGCTGTTGCGTGCGTTGTTGGCCTTGCGGGAAACGCAGAGGCGGCAGGTAATGGAATCCCCGAGACGGTCGACATTCCGTCTGGCTGGTTCTGGCAGGGATCCGATTCAATCGAACGGCAATATGCCTATCAGATTGACGAGCAGGTCTATGGCCACGATATCAGCCGCCGTAACCGTTGGTATGATCTCGAAGCCGATAAATGGCGCGTCCATCTTTTGGGCTATGATATCGGCAAAACACCGGTAACCAACGACCAGTATGCGGTTTTTGTCGAAGAAACTGGCCATCCCGCACCAACGATCAGCCAGGAAGACTGGGAACGTCAGGGGCTGATTTATAACTATGACACCATCGTACCATTCCTTTGGAACGATGGTCGTCCCCCGCGCGGGCGTGGCAATCATCCCGTCGTTCTGGTGTCGTGGCAGGATGCCAACGCCTATACCCGTTGGCTCAGCGAAAAGACGCGTGAAAGCTGGCACTTGCCCGACGAGCTTTATTGGGAAAAGGCGATGCGTGGCCCGGATGGTACGTTCTACCCATGGGGAAATATTTTCGATGCAAGCCGCCTGAACAGTGCTGATAGCGGACCGTTTGATACCATGCCTGTCGGTCAGTTCGAAGCCGGGCCATATGGTGTGCTTGACGGTGTCGGGCAGGTGTTTGAATGGACGTCTTCGTCTTCCCAGCCGGGCTATCGGACAGTCAAGGGCGGATCATGGGATGATCGCGGGTGCGGGGTTTGTCGCCCGGCTGCCCGTCACGCCCGCCCGGAATATCTCAAGCACATCCTGATTGGTTTTCGGGTGATGCGCGATCACTGATCGCCCGAGACGATTGTTGCAAAGCGCCATCAAATCACTAACTGTTGAAAGGGGTTTATTGGCGTGATCGGTCGCAAACCGCCTTATTCTGTGCAAAAGGAATAACGGGTGGATCGCAACGATGTTGGTAAAGAAATGACTGAAGACAAACTCGATTTGGCGTCTATCCCGACAGATCAGCTTGAAAAGATGTTGGCCGCGGGACGCGATGTTATGGAATGTCACCGCGTTCTGACGGCGACGGGCGATAACATCGTCGGTGAACTGATCAAGGGATCGGGGACGTTCTATGAATGGAACCACTACCCCGAAGGCGATGTCTATGATCGCCAGTCACATGCGCAGTTCTATTATCATGCCCATCCCAAGGAAGAACGCCGGGACTGGGACGAGCACGGACATTTCCATACCTTCATGCGCCCGCGCGGCATGCCCGATGGCTGCAAACCCAAACAGATCGAAGGCTTCACCTATCCCGAGGGGCCGAACGATGCGCTTTCGCATTTGATCGCGTTTTCGATGGATGAGTTCGGCTTTTGCCAGCGATTGTTTACCACCAACCGTTGGGTCACGGGCGAAGTCTGGTATGACGCCGAAGACGTCATCGGCATGCTTGATGGTTTTGTCATCGACCATGCCCAGCCGTCCTGGCCGGTCAATCGCTGGGTGTCGGGCATGATGGTGCTTTTCCGGCCGCAGATTGAACAGCTGATCCGCGAACGCGATCAGGCGGTGGCCGACTGGGCGCAAAAACACCCCGACCGTGACGTGTATGAAGATCGTGATCTTGAAGTTACCGCGACCCTTGATGTCGCAACGGTGGAGCAGATGCGTTCGGTCGGCGAAGAACTTTTGCGTCGGCGCGAGGCGGCATAGCAAGCCTGCGCAACAGGTATCTGCAATACCCAAGACGCATTGCCAGAGATTGTAAACAGAGTGCAAATAACAAAAATGGCCGGGGCATGATGCTCCGGCCATTTCGTATTGCGAGATCGTGAAAGTGCTACTGAGCTTTCAGGAACTCGATGATGTCGGCAACATCTTCATCTTTGTTGAGTTTGAACGCCATTTTGGAGCGTTCCTTGGAACCTGCGATTTCGCTCAGTTTCGCGGACGGATCCTTGAGGTAATCGGTCAGGAACGCTTCGTCAGCAACAAAGCCTTTTTCGCAGGCAGCAAGATAACCCTTGCCGTATTTGAAGCCTTTAACCGTGCCGCATTCACGACCGAAAGCGCCAGCAAGACTTGGGCCGACCTTGTTCACACCAGCATCAAGGCTGTGGCAAGCAGCACAGCGCTTGAAAAGTTTTTCACCTTTCGCCGCATCACCAGCAATCGCAGGCGCGGCAGACAGGAAGGCGATGGAGCTGGCAACGAGAACCAGTTTGCGCGAAAACGTCATTATTGAGCCTCTCTCTTAGTTCGATGTTCCCGGTGATCGGGATAATGCACCACTTTCTGGCGCATTTGTGGGTAAACGCAAGGTCAACGCGGGATATTGTTATGCGTCGAACAAGTACAAGATCGCTTGATCTTCAAAAACTGGTAACCAGATCTATCATAGTGTGATGGTGAAAAATTTGAGTTTAGTCAATTTTTGGACTGAGCTGTCGAAATTTGCCAGATTTCAGATGCTTTTGATTGCTGGTGTAAGGCCTAAGACTGAAATAGTGTGTTTTTGCCATTGTGGCAGAAGGTTTGATGAAATCCATCAGGGACGGGGATTATCCCGGTTCGGCAATTGATCAACAGGATGGTTGAAAATCAGGACCTTGTGCCCCAACTAAGGAAAATATGTTTGTCGAATTCCTGCCAGAAGTATAATGTTGGGCATAAATTTGGCAGCCATATGAGAAGCGTGCCAGGAGATATCTATTGCCACGTATCACCAAAGAAGATCTGAGCAAGCTGGTTCAGGACCCGTCAGGGGAAAATCGCGCGGACACGGCCGACAAGATCAGTCGTGAATTCACGACCGAGACCCTGACTGACAGCGAACGTGTCCTGGCCGAAGATATTTTCCGTCTGATGATCCGTGACGCGGAAGTCCGCGTGCGCAAGGCCCTTGCCAAAAACCTTGCCCAGACACCTTTGGTGCCACACGACGTTGCCGCGACGCTGGCCCGCGATGTGGACGAAGTCGCGCTTCCGGTTCTTGAATTTTCCGAAGTTCTTAATGACGACGACCTTGTCGACATCATCGGTGACAATGCCGACAGTGTCGAAAAGCAGCGTGCGATCGCTTCGCGGTCATATGTTTCCGAAGTTGTTTCGGCAACGCTGGTCGATATCGGCCATGAAGACGTGATGGTCGACCTGATGTCAAACCAGGGTGCCGAAATCAGCGAGGTTTCCCTGCAAAAGGTCGTTGATGATTTCGGCGACAATGAACGCATCCAGAAACCGATGATCGAACGCAATCATCTGCCAATCACGATTGCCGAACGCATGGTGACACTGGTGTCCGAACGGATGCGTTCGCAACTGATTTCACGCGGTCACATCCCCGAGGGAATCGTTAACGCCGTCATGACCCAGTCGCAGGAAAGCGCGACCATCGGGCTTCTTGGTGATGGTGTCGAGGAACGCGATGTCGAACTGCTTGTCGAACATCTTTATAACAACAAGCGTCTGACAAGCGGTTTGATCCTGCGTGCACTTTGCATGGGCGATGTATCCTTTTTCGAGGCCGCATTGGCGAAACGTGCCGGTGTCTCGTTGATCAATACCCGTATTCTTATTCATGACAGTGGTCCGTTCGGCCTTGAAGCGATCTATAACAAGGCCGGCATGCCAGAACATTTCTTTCCGGGTGTTCGTGCGGCGATTGAAGTTGCCCGCGAGACTTCCTTTGATGGTGAAGAACATGACAAGGAACGCTATTCACGCCGGATGATCGAACGGGTCCTGACCCAGTACGGTGATCTTGGGGTCGAGTTTGATTCAGATGACGTCGATTATCTGATGGGCCGTATGTTGCAGCTTCCGGGGGAACGGGCGTTGCATCACTGATCTCGCCTGTCAGCACGATGATCTTGCAGTCAAAACCGCCCGATGTGTAATCCGGGCGGTTTTCTTTTGGGGCTTCGTTGGCCAAACAAAAAGGGCGCTGCCATGCCGGCAGCGCCCTTTGTCAGTTCTTATCCAAACGCCATGCTATTCAAGCAGCGTATTGGGCATCCACAGGGCCAGTTCCGGGAAGTACATCACGAGGATAAGACCCAGAACCTGCAGAAGTACGAAGGGAATGATGCCTTTGTAGATCTGCTGGATGGTGATGGATTTCGGCGCCACACCCTTGAGATAGAATAGGGCAAACCCAAACGGTGGCGTTAAGAAGCTTGTTTGCAAGTTCACCGCCACAAGGACCGCAAACCAGGTCAGAACCTGTGCCTCGGTGGCTTCGAGGCCGCCGATATCAAGGTGATGCCCAAAATCAAGCTGGGCAATGACCGGTGCAAAGATCGGCAGAACAATCAGGGTGATCTCGACCCAGTCAAAGAAGAAGCCAAGGATAAAGACGATCAGCATCAGCAGAAGCAAGATGCCCCATGGACCAAGACCGGCACCTTCGACAAGGTCAATCACCAGATCATCACCGCCCAGCGAACGGAAGACGTAGGAAAACACCGTCGCACCGGCAAACAGGAAGAACAGCATCGCGCCGGTCAGTGCCGAACGTTCGCAGACATCCTTAAGGACCGGCCATTTCAGGCGCCCCTTGACCAGTGCAAGGAAGGTCGCACCAACCGCACCAACGCCTGCGGCCTCGGTCGGGGTGGCAA
Organism: Thalassospira profundimaris WP0211; assembly: GCF_000300275.1. Taxonomy (GTDB): domain Bacteria; phylum Pseudomonadota; class Alphaproteobacteria; order Rhodospirillales; family Thalassospiraceae; genus Thalassospira; species Thalassospira profundimaris. Next base: position 556,899 of record NZ_AMRN01000002.1, read on the forward strand.
AGCCGGCAAAGATCGAACCCAGAACCAGAACAATCAGGAAGACCGGTGGCAAGAAGCTGCGCAGCATCATCATGACAAGGTCTTTGCCGTGTACGGCTTCGCCTTCTGGAAGCGGCGGGGCAAGCGACGGGTTCAGCTGACAGCGTACAAAGATATAGACCGTGTACAAGCTTGCAAGGAGCAGACCCGGAATGATCGCTGCCAGGAACAGGTTGCCAACCGATACCGACAAAAGGTCGGACATCAGAACCAGCATGATCGATGGCGGGATCAGAATGCCGAGCGTACCCGATGCCGCAATCGTGCCGGTGGCCAGTGACGGATCATAATTACGACGCATCATCACCGGCAGGGCGAGCAAGGTCATCATGACAACCGATGCGCCAATAATACCGGTGGTTGCCGCCATGATGGTGCCCATCAGGGTTACCGAAAGGGCAAGACCGCCCGGCACCTTGCGCAGCAGCATGTTGAGGCATTCCAGAAGATCTTCTGCAACACCACTTTTTTCAAGCATCGTGCCCATGTAAATGAACATCGGCACGGCAACCATCACCATGTTTTCGGAGATGCCGCCCCAGATACGTGAAACGATATTGAAAAATTCAATAAACGAGAAAACGTCATAGGCCATGCCCAGGAAGCCAAAGCCGATCCCGATGCCGGAAATGACGAAAGCAACCGGAAGTCCCGTGAAGACAAGAATGCCGAGCGAGGCAAACATGAACAGCGGAAACCAGTCTTCGATATAGAAGTTATCCATTTGGAATTATCCCCGTTCCGCTCAGTCTTTGATCTTGGCAGTGCCAAGTTCTTCAAGATGGTGGGTCCCGACGTAATAGCCTGCGCGCTTGTGCAGGTTGGTCGGGCCAAAGACATAGACGAAGCATTTCAGGAAGATCGAAAGCCCCGCCATGGCGAGAAGGCCAAAGCCGATGGGAATGGTTGATTTGATGATCCAGCGATGGGTCAGACCCGTTGTTGAAGCCGATACTTCGCCGCTTTCAAAGGAACGGGCGACAAAATCAAACCCGAAATACAGCACCAAAGCACAGAATGGCAGCACGCAAATGATGCCACCGATCATCTCGACAATCGCGCGGGTACGGGGGCGAAGATTGTCGCGGATAAGTTCAATACGAACATGTGCATCGCGAATATAGGCGAAGCCAAAGCACAGCATAAACAGGCCGGTATGCAGGTGCCATTCAAGCTCCTGGAGCTTGATGGATCCCTGACCGCCGAATTTACGCTGGATCACGTCGTACAAGATGACGATCATCAATGGTATCGCAAGCAGGCTTGCCCACTTTCCCACACGGGTCACGATGGCATCGATGATGTCACTAAATTTCAGTAGCGCTTCCATAGAAGGTCTCCCGGGTCTTCTTATCGCGGTCAAGGCCGGGGCACGGAGCACCCGGCCTTGCCGAGACTTGTTTTTGTCGACTGACTTAACAGTCGTTCAGACCTGTTGGATTAATCGAGATAACCGATGTCTTTCCAGATCTTGTAGTTTTCGCGGAAGCTCTGGAGGCTTTCGTAAGCCATTTTGAAGTTCGCATCTTCAGCTGAAAGCTCGGCTGCGACTTCTTCCCAGGCACCACGCATGGCATCGAGCATTTCCGGCGACCACTTCTTGATGTTCACGCCTTTTTCCTGAAGTTCTTTCAGGGCGTCGAACTGGATCGCTTCACCTTCTGCAAAGCCATATGCAAGGTTGTCGTTACAGACGGACTCGATCTGGGCACGCTGCGTATCGGAAAGCGCATCCCATTTTTCCTTGTTCATCATCAGATCGAACAGTGTCGACTGCTGATGCCAGCCTGGGAAGTAGTAGTACTTTGCGACCTGGTGGAAGCCGAGTTTCAAGTCAATCGCCGGCATGGAGAACTCGGTCGCGTCAATCGTGCCAAGTTCAAGTGCCGGATAGATGTCGCCACCGGCCAGAAGCTGGGTGGACACACCAAGTTTTTCCATCACCTTCGCGCCAAGACCGAAGAAGCGCATTTTCAGACCCTTGAGGTCTTCCGGGGAATTGATCTCCTTGGAGAACCAACCAGATGCTTCCGGTGCGATCAGGCCGCAGAACAGCGATTTGATGCCATGTTCGGCATAAAGCTTGTCAAAGATTTCCTGGCCACCGCCAAACTTGACCCATGCCAGATATTCACCTGCCTGCGGGCCGAACGGTACGGCACCGAAAAGCTGAAGGGCCGGAACCTTACCTGCCCAGTAACCCGGGGTGGAGAAGGCCGCATCAATCGAGCCGGTCGAAACCGCATCGAAAACTTCCAGTGCCGGCACAAGTGCGCCCGGCTCATAGAATTTGATGTTGATATTGCCGCCAGAAACTTGGTCGATCTTCTCGTCGACGCGTTTGCCAAGCGTACCAAGCTGGGTCAGGCTGCCCGGATAGGTCGAGCCCATTTTCCAGCGAACGCGATCCTGGGCATCCGCATCAGAAGGTACTGCCGCAACCGCGACCGCAGCAAGAACGGCCGCACAAGTTGCGGATTTAAGCATTTTAGAAAAAGTCATTCGTCTTCCTCCCTAAGAAGTCCGAAATTGGTAATACCACGTGAGGCCGACCACCACCTTTTGCTTTTATTATTGGGTGGTATTCTCCCCGATTTTTATGTTGCAGGGCGAAGCATAAGCGTATTTCGCAAGGATGAGCAAGTTTGTTTCACCGTTTGCGAAAGAAAATATCCTTTTGCAGTGCGAAAAGAAAACTTCGTGTCAGGCGTGGAAAGCAGGAATTCCGCACGGGAATGCGCATTTGGCGTTCATTCATGCCGTTTGAAAATACCGGGTCAAAAAGCTGTATGATCGTCGCGGCTTAGGGGATTTTGGTTTTATCACCCCAATTATTGTGGGGGGATTCGTACCCGGGATTCTGTGTGACGCCAGGGTGATGTCGGGACGATTGTTGCTTCAATCTTGGCGAAGGATGCTGTCTTGCGATATTGCAAATGCAACAGATGGTGTCATTTTCGACGTAACACAGGGGAAGAAATCGTTTGAAAACGAAAACGGGCGGCCTTTCGATGAAAGACCGCCCGACTGATGGTCGGAGCGAGAGGATTCGAACCTCCGAC
>NZ_AMRN01000003.1 GCF_000300275.1 Thalassospira profundimaris WP0211
CGGCGCCGGCGCGGGCGTCGCCGCCCGCGCGTCCCGCTCGTCCTCGCGGGCCTCGGGCTCGCAGCGCTCGGCTTCGCAACACTCGCCGCGCCGGCGCCGCGCCTCGTCTGGAACGCCAGCGCCAGCGCGCCCGTGGGGCTCTACTGGGTCAGCCGCACGGCTCCGGCACGCGACGATCTGGTGCTCGCCACCTTGCCGCCCGACGCCCGCCGGCTCGCGGCCGACCGTGGCTATCTGCCGGTCGGGGTGCCGTTGGTGAAGCGTCTCGTGGCGGTTGCGGACGATGTCGTCTGCGCCGTCGGCGATGCCGTCTTCGTCAACGGCACGTATGTCGCCACGCGTCGCAATCGCGACTCCTTCGGCCGTGTGCTGCCGCGCTGGACCGGCTGTCGCACGCTCGCCGCCGACGAGGTCTTCCTGCTGATGGCACATGTCCGCGGCTCATTCGACAGCCGGTATTTCGGGCCGGTGCGGTGCGCCACGATCATTGGGAGGCTCGTGCCGCTATGGACCGAATGACCGTCCGGGTGCTGGGCATGGTTGCCGTCGCGACGCTGGCGTGCCCGTCCTCCGCCGTCGCCGAACCGGCCGCCATCAAGCAGCGGCTCGACCGCTGGGAGCCGTTCATCGCCGGGGCCTCCGCCCGGTTCGCCGTCCCGGCACTCTGGATACGCGCGGTCATCCAGGCCGAAAGCGCCGGGCGAACCATGCTCAACGGCCGTCCGATCACTTCATCCGCCGGTGCCATGGGCCTCATGCAGGTGATGCCTGACACCTACGACGAGATGCGCCGGCGAAATGGCCTTGGTCACGATCCGCACGATCCGAGCGACAACATTCTGGCCGGGACCGCCTACCTCCGCGCCCTCTACGAACGCTTCGGATTCCCGGGTCTGTTCGCCGCCTACAACGCCGGGCCCAGGCGATACCAGGAGCATCTGACTGACGGGCGACCGTTACCGCGCGAGACGCGTCTATTCCTCGCGCGACTTGATCCGACCCGCTTGACAACCAGCATCGATGGGATCGTCCTTCCGGATCGGCGTCTCTTCTTTCCTCTGCGCACGACAGTCGCGGGCGGTCACAAACCCTTGGCGGCGCCGGCCTCGGGGAACCTGTTCGTGCCCTTGCGCACCGTCCCGGACAGAGACCGATGAGCCGCGGCGGCACGGACGGTGCCCTGTCGGAGAGAGAGAACCTCGTCTCGGTTATCCCAGCGTACCAGCCAGGACGAAGCGGCCGTCAAGGATGCGCGGTCCCCCCAAAATGCTCCGCTGCGCTGGCGCTCCGCTCCGCATTTCGGCTCCCCCGCGCCCCGCTGGCGCGGCGCCTCCGGCGTCCTTGACGGCCGCTTCGCCGGCCGATGGCGGGAGCTGTCCTCGATGAGGAGGACAGCAACGATGGAGGTTCCGATGACCACGCTTCACACGCATCCGCACGCCGCGTTCGACCGCTTCCCGCAGCTCCGCCGCGACTTGACCGCCGAGTTCGGCAGCGACGGAATTGACGCCGTTATCGAGCATTTTATCGCCGCCGAGCGGGCCGATTTCCACTGGGACGGACGCATCGCGGAGATGAATCTCGGCGCCTGGGAGAGCCTCGACGACGAAGACGAGACGTTCGAGCGGGTGGCGATTCTCGGCTACTTCCGCGCCCGCTACTACGTCGCGACGTGCCTCATCGATGCCGATCGGCATGTCCACTGGATGCTCGGTCTGCGGCATTTCGAGAGCTTCGAGAGCGCCGATCAGGCGTTCTTCGCGGGCGGCGGATGATGCCATGAGCCACCCTGGGAGCGGTACCGCCAAGTGCCGCTCCCGACTTCTTTGTGTGGTGATCCTGGCCGGTGCGCGACCCGTTGCCCGAGCCGAGGTTCAGTGAGAGATCGCAGGTGATCGCAGGAGGGACGGTAGGTGGCTCAGAAGCCCGGTAGGGCAAGATAAAAGAACGGCACCATCGCGTTGTCTCGATGCCCTCAAGTCTTTGTCTGCACATCTTTTTTCAGGATCAAGGATAGTGCCAAGGCGGGTGAGGATGGTGCCATTTTCCGCGCTAACCCTTGGAAACCCTTGCCTTAAACAGTGCCAAATGTTGCAGGCAGGTCGTGGAGAACGCAATGGCAGATGATGTCTTCAAACCCAAGCTTGGCAAGATCCGCTCACGTGGCGGCAAGGGCAGCCGAAAGTTCCTGCATCGGGTGCTGGCAGCCACCAATCGGGTAGGGGGATATCGGCGTTTGGGCCGGTCCCGATTTACCGGCAGCCGGTTGGGACGAGCGAGTGGGGCCGGGCAGGTTCTTGCCAGCCGGGATCGTTATGCCGCCTTCCGGCAGCGTCGGGTGATTATCAAATCACGAATTGTCCGGTTGACCGGGAAAGGCATGCAGGGTGCACGGGCGCATCTGCGCTATATCCAGCGCGACGGGGTCACAAGAGAAGGTTTGCCAGGCGAACTTTACAACGCCGATCAGGACCGGGCGGATGGCACAGAATTCCTCGAGCGGGCCGATGGTGACCGGCATCAGTTCCGCTTTATCGTCTCGGCCGAGGATGGCGTAGAATATACCGATCTCAAACCCGTCACCCGACGGCTGATGAGGCAGATGGAAGTCGATCTTGGTACGAACCTCGATTGGGTCGCGGTCGATCATTTCAATACCGGCCATCCGCATAGCCATATTCTGGTGCGGGGCAAGGACGAGCAGGGGCGCGATCTCGTCATCGCCCGCAACTATATGGCACATGGCATGCGCGAGCGGGCGTCCGAGATTGTCAGCCTCGATCTCGGTCCGCGCACCGATCTGGAAATTGAAAACCGGTTGCGGCGTGAAATCGATCAGGATCGCCTGACCAGTATTGATCGTAACCTGCTGCGTCAGGTGGGTGAGGACCGGATTGTCAGTGCCGTAGATAAAGATGCTTTTCGCCAGAGCCTCCGCGCAGGGCGTTTGCAAAAGCTCAAACGCCTCGGACTGGCCGAGGAGATAACCCCCGGTCAATGGCGACTTGAGGAAGGTCTGGCAGCAACGTTATCCCGGATGGGCGAATGCGATGACATCATCAAAACTTTGCATCGGGAAATGAAGCGTCGGGAAATTGCCCGCAGTCCTACCGATTTTGTGATTGATGCCGGAGATGAACTGGACAAACGACCTATTGTCGGTCGTGTCATTACACGTGGTCTATCCGATGAATTGAATGATAGGTATTACCTGATCGTCGACGGGGTGGATGGCAAGACCCGCTATGTCGAGATCGGCAAAGGCGAAGCAACCGAGCCGGTTCCGGAAGACAGCATTGTTCAGATATCTGCAAGAGACATCCAGCCCAGAATGGTTGATCGCACGGTGGCAGAGATCGCCCGGGAGAATGACGGGCGATACAGCATCGACCTGCACCTCGACCATGATCGGACGGCAACAGAGGAATATGTCAGAACCCATGTCCGGCGGCTGGAAGCTATGCGCCGCTTAACCCAAGGTGTAGAACGTGAGCCAGATGGGACATGGATCATCACACCCGATCATCTGGAAAAGGCTGTTGAATATGAACGGGAGCGTGGCAAGGCTTCGCCGGTGATCATCCGGCACCTATCCCATCTGTCGCTTGAGCAGCAACTGGAAAGTGACGGCGCGACCTGGCTGGATCGTGAGTTGGTGGCGTCAGACCCGGTTCTGTTATCTTTTGTTGTGAAGTATCCTTGGCATTCTATCCATTGCATAAATAGGTAGACCGATGGGTGAGAAACCAGAAGCAAGGGTAGCTGTAATGCCCCCGGTTAACGATAATGATTGGCCGGGGCGTGGGCTGGAAATTAAGCAGGATCAGCATGTTTGTCTTATAGCCCGTGCCATAGGCCATCATATGGCTCGACAACACTATTCGGCCTGGGAGAAAAAACAACGTCGGGCAGCCAATGACAATAGTCCTGCCACATTGGGAGAAGAGATAGAGGGGCAAGGCCCCAAAGGGTGAACCTTTTGTTCTACGAGAAAGGAAAGCCTCATGACCCGTGTAGCGTTGTATGCCCGTTACTCCTCCGACAACCAGAGTGAAAACTCCATAGAAGATCAGTTCCGAATTTGCCGGGAGCAGGCAAAGCGGGAGAAATGGCGAATTGTCGGCACCTACCACGATGCAGCAATATCAGGTGCCAGCATTACCTTACGACCGGGTATTCAAAGCCTGTTACAGGACGCGCAGGCGAAGAAGTTCGATATGGTGCTGGCAGAGGCATTGGATCGAGTCAGCCGCGATCAGGCCGATGTCGCAACCTTGTTCAAACACCTCAAGTTTGCCGGAGTGCGGATCGTTACATTGGCTGAAGGTGAAATCTCCGAACTGCATGTTGGCCTCAAGGGTACTATGAATGCTCTCTTTCTCAAGGACCTTGCTGACAAGACCCGTCGAGGTCTGCGCGGTCGAGTTGAGAGCGGTAAATCCGGTGGCGGGATTTGCTACGGCTATGATGTTGTAAAGCGTCTAAACAGTGATGGCGAACCGGTTACCGGTGAGCGCAGAATCAACGAAGCGGAAGCTGAAATTGTCCGCCGCATTTTCCGTGAATTTTCTGCGGGTAAAAGTCCGAAGGCGATCGCTGCTGATCTCAATCGGGAAGGCATACCCGGACCGTATGGTCGGGTTTGGGGGGATACCACCATTCGTGGTCATGTTTCCCGAGGGACTGGCATCGTGAACAACGAACTTTATATAGGAGTGATGGTCTGGAACCGGCTTCATTATGTAAAGAACCCGGCGACCGGAAGGAGGGTTTCACGACCTAACCCGGAAACCGAATGGATCCGGACTGAGGTGCCCGAATTGAGGACCGTTGGCGATGATCTTTGGCAGGCGGCACGTCGTCGGCAGGAAGAAATTTCCAGAAAGTACGCAAATTTAACCAAGGGTGTTCGCGCTTATCATGCCGCAAAGCTCAATACCTTGCGCAGACCTGCTTTCCTGTTTTCCGGCCTTATCAAGTGCGGTTGTTGTGGGGGTAACTATGGCATCATCACCCGAGACCGCTATGGATGCTTAAATCGTTATCGTCGTGGAACCTGTGACAATGGTCGGACAATTGTTCGAGACAAAATTGAAACCCGTGTTCTGGCCGGGCTTACCGAAAAACTGGTTTCTGCAGAGGCGGTGGCAGAAGCGGTTCAGGCCTATGCCGAAGGTCTGAACCAGATGAACCGGGAGCGCCGTGCAGAAGCTGTTCTTGATCGGCAAAAACTGGAAAAGGTCGAGCGCGGGATTGCTGGCATTATGTCCGCTATTGAAGATGGCATGTATCAGTCGGCGATGAAGGCTCGTATGGAAGAGCTTGAGCAGGAAAAACAAGAGATCATGGCTCGTATGAGCGAGGTTCCTCAAGACGTTCCTGATATCCATCCAAATGTTGCGGAGATTTATCGGAAAAAGGTGCAAAATCTGACCGCAGCTCTCGACGATCCACAGATGTATGCGGAGGCGGCAGACGCGATTAGGTCTGTAGTTGGAGAAATAATTGTCACGCCGGGAGATAAGCGCGGTGAATTTCAAATCAGCTTGTGGGGTGAGTTAATGGGCATTCTCGACATTGCGACCGAGCGGAGAAGCCAATGTCCACCTGAAGTTATAACAAAGGTGGCCTCGGGCCCCCGCAACCAACATTAATAAAGCTCGCCCTTGTGGCGGGCTTTTTTAATGTTCGATTGCCGGGTGCATATGGATGGGAACATCGCAAACAGGTCAATGCCTGTTTGTAGGTTCTTTGCGAAGGCCTTTGGCCGAAGCTGGCGGAGCCCATAGGGCGGAGACTAATCCTGCCCCCGCAACCAATAAAAAGACCCTGCCCCCTTCGGTGGCAGGGTTTTTTATTGTCCGGAGAGTCAGTCTTAGGCCGCCACCGTCGTCCGCTGAATAACTCCGGGTCGCAAGGCGGATTATGTTAGGATCGTTCAGGTCGGGTGCAGGGCAGTAAATCCGATGCCCTATTTGCACGTATTAAAGTCAGCGGATCAAAACTCAATGTGATGAAACAGTGGAGGACAGATCATGAAGACGCGTGGAAAATGGGGTGGATTTGCTGCGGGGTTGATTACCGCAGCATTGACCATCGGTGCATCGGCACAGGCCCAGACTGTCAAGGTGACGCCGCTTGGTGCGGTTGATGGCGAGTTCTGCCCGCTTGATCGGGCGATGATTTTCGAAGATCCGGATGGTACCCGAATTCTGTATGACACCGGTCGAACGGTGGCGGGTCCAGATGACGCGCGATTGGGCGAGATTGATGCGGTATTGCTCAGTCATATGCATGGCGACCATCTTGGTGACCGTCATATCGAGGCGGTGAACGCAACCGAATGCGGTAAGCCATCCTTCCCGGTTGATGTCCGGTCCGTATCGAACACGGTTCAGATCGCACATGCCAAGAATGCACTGATTGTAACCGGTAGCGAAATGCCCGGTATTCTGGGGCGTAAGCTTGAAAGTATCGGGGGTGATCCGGACAAGTCCGTTCTGGTGCGTTTCGGGGCTTCGCGCATGGTCGGTGGTGTGAGTATCACCACGGTCCCGGCTGTGCACAGCAACGGCGTTTCAGGTGACTTCCTTGGCGGGCCGTTGGGCGAGATGCTTAAATCTTCCGGGGTAACGGCGTATGCAGGACCGCCGACCGGTTATGTGCTGACCTTCTCGAACGGGTTGTCGGTGTATCTGTCTGGTGATACCGGCATCACGGCCGAACAGGATGCTGTGGTGCGCGGCCATTACGGCGCGAAGCTTGTGGTGATGAATATCGGTGATACCTACACCACCGGCCCGACCGAAGCCGCCTATGTCATCAATGACCTGATCATGCCTGCATCGGTTATTCCATCGCATGCCAATGAATGGGCAACGGATGGCGGTAATGTGCGTTCCGGTACCCGGACAGAGGCGTTTATCAACGCAGTGAGTGTTCCAGCCCATGTTCCGCTGAGTGGCAAGACCATGGAATTCGATGGTGCCGGGGTCTGTTCAGCCGGTTGTTAAGGTTTGATCGGTTCGAATATGAAAAAAGGGCGGGAATTTCCCCGCCCTTTTTGTTCGTATGGCGCGTAGGCGATTTAGCTGCGCGGCTTGAGGTTTTCCGGATCGTAGATCGGTTTGTAGCCGATGCCATAGACTTCGACCGGATAGATCTCGTCCATATAAGATACGGTCAGTTTGCGACCTTCCTGGCAATAGTCCCATGGCAGGTAGGCAAGGGCGATGTTTTTGCCGATGCTTGGGCCAAAGGCGATCGAGGTGGTGTAGGAACGACGGCCCAATTCATCGATCAGGGTTTTACCAGACTCCGGATCCATTACCGGCAGACGTCCGACCGGATAACGGGCAACACCATTGGCATCGACGTTTTCGGTCATGATCAGGGTGCAGAGCATGGCCGGTTGATGATCGCGTTCGCGGTATTCAACATGCTTTGCCTTGCCGCGGAACTCGGCTTCCTTGACCTTCGGGCGGGCCAGATCAGCTTCCAGCAGGTTGTACTGGGTGTGCAGGTCTGCGTTCTGCAGACGCAGCGACTTTTCCAGACGACGCGAGTTGGCATAGGTTTCAACACCAACCGCCAGAACACCGATCCCGCGCAGCGCATCCCAGACAGCCAAGCCGTCTTCGTAACGCATGTGAAGTTCCCAGCCCTGCTCACCGACATAGGAAATGCGGAAGGCCGAAACGGTCTTGCCGGCAATCTTGATCTGACGGATCGCGGCAAACGGGAAGTTTTCCACATTGAGCGCCTCGGGGTCTTCGACAACCTTTTTAAGGTTTTCACGCGCGTTCGGGCCCCAGATACCGATGGTGGTGAAATCTTCGGTCACATCGGTGATGGTGACATCCCAACCCTTATCCTGGGCCGTGCGGCGCATATAGGTCAGGTCACGCGGGCCGGTATCAGCACCATTGACCAGACGGCAGCGGTCTTCCATGCGGAAGACGGTGAAGTCGGCACGCACCATGCCTTCGTCATCAAGCATGTGGGTGTAGATACCCTTGCCGATATTGGCATCCCCGCCGATCTTGGCGGCACAAAGCCATTCCATCAGTTCGACGTGATCGGGGCCGGAGATGTCGGTCATGTGGAAGTGCGACAGGTTGATGATGCCGCAATCGTCACTCATGGCCAGTTGTTCGGCGTTGGACACACGCCAGAAATGGCGGTTGTCCCATTCATGTTCACGGACCGGGACGCGATCGGCGTATTTTTCCAGAAGGTGCTCGTTGGCGGCATAGCCATGTGCACGTTCCCAGCCGCCGAGTTCCATGAAGTAGCCGCCCAGTTCGACTTCGCGCTCGTAGAACGGTGAACGGCGAATGCCACGGGCGTTGGCGAATGGCTCACGCGGGTGGACCGGCGGGTTGTAGATCTTTTTCGCCGTTTCGTAGCAACGGTCGTGGATATACTGTTCGTTCAGCTGGAACTTGTTAAAGCGCGAGAAATCAACCGATGCGTGGTCGATATGCGTGCGGCCATGGGTCATCCAGTCGGCAATCAGTTTGCCCATGCCCGGTCCGTCTTTAATCCAGATGCCTACTGCGTACCAAAGGCCACGCAGGTTCTGGCTTTCACCCATGCTTGGGCCGCCATCGGCCGAGGACTGCAACAGACCGTTGAACGAGTGACTTTCGTTAAAGCCAAGCTCGGTCAGGATCGGTGTCAGTTCCATGGCGCGTTCAAGCGGTTCCATGACGTCTTCGAGTTCAAGGTCGCGCTGCGACGGGGACAGACGTGCCTGATCCTTTTCAAGGATGTCGCGCGGGTGGACCAAGCGCGGGTTTTCCTCGTAGTAGTAGCCCCATTCGATCTGGCCACCCTCAGTGCTTTTGGGATCGCCGGTGTCGCGCATATAGGCCGAGTTGCCCTGGTCACGCAGCAACGGATAACCGATTTCAACACCCGTGCCTTCAAACTGGTTGTACGGCCCGAAGAAGGTCAGCGGGTGGTCAACCGGCATGACGGGAAGGTCTTCACCGGCCATTTCCGCAATCAGACGGCCCCAGAGACCAGCACAGACAACAACATAATCGGCATGGATCGTGCCGCGTTCTGTAACCACACCCTTGATGCGGCCATCTTCGGTGATCAGTTCAAGTGCCGAGGTGTTGGAAAAGATCTTGAGCTTGCCAGATGCAACGCCCTGATCGATCAGCTTGCCAGCAACGGTTTGGGAGCGCGGAATAACAAGACCGGCATCCGGGTCCCACATCGCACCCATGATCTGGTCTTCTTCGAGAAGCGGGAATTTTTCCTTGGCTTCAGCGGCCGAGATGATTTTGACATTGGTGCCAAATGCCTTGCCGGAATCAACGCGGCGTTTGAGTTCGCCCATGCGTTCATGGTCACCGACACGTGCGACTTCCAGACCGCCGATGCGCGCGTAATGGCCCATCTTTTCATAGAAATCCATGGAATACATGGTGGTCCAGGTGGTCAACTGATCGTGGCTGGTGGCATAGCAGAAGTCGGATGCGTGGGCCGTCGAGCCGATATCGGTCGGAATGCCGGATTTGTCGATGCCAACAATGTCATCCCAGCCGTTTTCGATCAGGTGATGCGCCACCGAGGAACCAACAATACCCCCGAGACCGACGATGACGACTTTGGCCTTGCTTGGAAATGCGCTCATTTCTCTCAATCCTTCTTTCCGAGATGTTTGTCAGTGCTCGGCATGGCGAAAACGCGTCAGGGACCGGTCAAAGCCGGCCCCTTTGCGAAGTTTACTACAAAGTGAAGACAACCGTTCGGTGATCGTTAAGCATCACCCTGCCTTCAAGATGGTATTTGACTGCGCGGGCGAGAACCCGGGATTCGATATCGCGACCAGCCGCGACGAAATCGTCTGCGGACATCGCGTGGTTCACGCGTTCTGTTTCCTGTTCAATGATCGGGCCTTCATCGAGATCCGGCGTAACATAGTGTGCGGTCGCCCCGATCAGTTTCACCCCGCGCTCGTAAGCCTGATGATAGGGCTTTGCGCCCTTGAAGCTTGGCAGGAACGAGTGGTGAATGTTGATGATCATGCCATAGAACTGGCTTGAAAGCTCGTTGGTCAGGACCTGCATGTAGCGCGCGAGGACCACCAGTTCAGACTTGGTTTCCTTGATCAGGTCAGCAAGCTTGGCTTCCTGTTCAGCCTTGTTTTCCTTGTTCACCGGCCAGTGGTAGAAGGGAATGCCTTCCTGATCGGCGACCTTGCGGGCATCTTCGTGGTTCGAAACGATGGCCGCAACTTCTGCGTCGAGCCAGCCCACCTTGATTTGGTAAAGAAGGTGCAGCATCGCATGGTCGAATTTCGAAACCATGATGATGATTCTCGGACGGCGTGCAACTTCATCAATCTTGAGCTTCAGGTTAAAGCGATCCACCGCCGGGTTCAGCGACAGGGCAACGGATTCCTTGTCGATATCTGCTGGTGTGATGATCGCAACACGCAGGAAGAACTTGTTGGTGTGGCGGTCCCAGAACTGGTTGGACTCGGCGATATTGGCGCCGCGCGTAGCCAGAGCAGAGGTAACGGTCGCAACGATGCCCGGCTGATCATCACAGGCAACACGAAGGATATAAGAGGTATCATTCACTGGTTTGGTTCCGTCTTGATGTCTCGTGTTGAATGTTAAAGCTGGTTTTCCAGCTGCGGCAGGATTTCAAACAGATCACCGACAATGCCGTAATCTGCGACCTGGAAGATCGGCGCTTCTTCATCGGTATTGATGGCAACGATAATCTTGGAATCCTTCATACCTGCCAGATGCTGGATCGCACCGGAAATACCACATGCGATATATAGGTCCGGGGCAACGACTTTACCCGTCTGACCAACCTGAAGATCGTTGGGGGCATAGCCCGCATCGACAGCCGCACGCGATGCGCCAACGGCGGCACCAAGCTTGTCGGCCAGTGGTGTGATAACGGATTTGAACTTGTCTTCCGAACCAAGGGCACGACCACCGGAAACAATAATCTTGGCAGAGCCCAGTTCCGGCCGATCATTTTCCGACAGAATGTTTTCAAGGAAGGAAGATTTCCCGCTATTGGCACTTCCGGCATCAACCAATTTGATTTCGGCAGCGCTGTCACCGGCCGCGGCTGCGCCAAAGCTTGAGGTGCGGATGGTGAGCACTTTCTTGGCGTCTGTGCTTTGCACCACTTCGATGGCGTTGCCGGCATAGATCGGGCGTTTGAAGGTATCGGCATCGACAACTTCCATCACCTCGGACACCTGCATGACATCGAGCAGGGCCGCAACACGCGGCAGGATGTTTTTGCCATTGGCGGTTGCGGCGGCAACGATGGTGTCGTAATCGCCTGCAAGTGAAACGATCAGATCGGCTGCATTTTCGGCAAGATGGTTTGCCAGTGCGTCGTTGTCAGCAACCAGGACGCTTCGAATACCGGCAAGTTTGGCTGCCTGATCAGCTACCGCACCAACGCCCGAGCCCGCGACCAGAATATCGATATCACCACCGATCTGGGTTGCAGCACTCAGCGCCTTTGCGGTCTGTTCGGACAGGGTGGCGTTATCGTGTTCGGCAAAAAGAAGAATAGCCATGGTTTCAATCTCCGCCTGGGTCAGATGACGCCAGCTTCATGCTTGAGTTTGTCGGTAAGTTCAGCAAAATCGGCAACCTTGATGCCCGCCTTGCGCGTTGCCGGTTCTTCAACCCGGATCAGGCGCAGACGCGGGGCCAGGGTAACGCCAAAGTCAGCGGCGGTTTTGCTATCGAGCGGCTTTTTCTTTGCCTTCATGATATTGGGAAGCGACGCATAGCGCGGCTCGTTTAGGCGAAGGTCGGCGGTGACAATTGCCGGCAGGCTGACACTGATGGCCTGAAGACCGCCATCCACCTCGCGGGTTACCGTGGCGTGATCAGCCGAGAGTTCCAGCTTGGAGGCGAAAGTTGCCTGTGACCAGCCAAGCAGGGCCGAAAGCATCTGGCCGGTCTGGTTGGCATCGTCGTCAATTGCCTGTTTGCCCAGAATGACAAGGCCGGGTTCCTCGGCATTCACAACACCTTTGAGGATTTTCGCGACGTCAAGCGGCTCAACCGGACCATCAACCGTGACCAGGATGGCGCGATCAGCACCCATGGCAAGGGCGGTGCGCAGGGTTTCCTGTGCCTGTGCCGGACCAATCGAAACGGCGACGATTTCGTCAGCCTGACCGGATTCCTTAAGGCGAATGGCTTCTTCGACCGCGATCTCGTCGAAGGGGTTCATCGACATTTTGACATTGGCAAGGTCGACACCGGAACCATCCGCCTTGACGCGGATTTTCACGTTGTAGTCGACGACCCGTTTGACCGGTACGAGAACCTTCATCATTTCCCTCTCTGACGAAATCCGGATCAAACAAACTTTTGGTCCGGTGTGGGCGCGTATTGCAGCAACCCGATTTAAGTTTCAAAGACTGGAAGCGTTACGCGATGCGACACTACCGGAGGCGATATTGAGCGTGGTGCAATTCTGGATGCCGAGTTTCCGGGGTCGGGGCAATTTTGACAGGTTTCTGGCGATCGTTTCGGGGCGCGAATGTACTGTTTGCCGATTTTGGCATCTTGATCGCAATCCGATTGTTGATTCTGCCGTGACCCTGTGTTTCTCTTGCTTAGCCGACATACCCTTCGGTATCATGGAAAGTAATCTGGCGACTTTTTGCGCCAAAAAATAGAATGTTTGCGTCAAAGTGAGATTACCGCTACGACAAAGCCGGTAACCTTGTCTGTATCGGAGGAACCGATGCTCAAGAAGCCTGAAGCACGTGCCCAGACTGCGCCGCGTTTAACCGTCGGTTTTATCCTCGCAAAACGCTTTACGTTGTGCGCCTTTGCCAACTTTGTCGATGTTTTGCGCCTGGCCGCAGACGAAGGTGATCGCAGTCGTCCGATCCTGTGTAAATGGACGGTTCTGTCCGACACGATGGACCCGATCACATCAAGTAGCGGCATCGCGGTTCAGCCCAAGGAACGCTTGGGCGATCCAAGGCGGTTCAATTATATCGTGGTTGTTGGTGGGCTGATGGATGACGCCGAAAAGCTGAGCCCCGCCTATCAGAAATTCCTGCACGAAGCGGCCGAAGCCGGGGTGCCACTTGTTGGTGTTTGCACCGGGGTCTTTATGCTGCATGAGGCCGGGCTTCTTGACGGGTATCGTTGCTGTGTCAGTTGGTTCCATCATTCCGAGGTGGTCGAGCAGTTCGAGGGACTTGACCCGGTTACCGAGCAGATTTTTGTGGTCGACCGTGACCGGTTGACCTGTTCGGGCGGGGTCAGTTCGGCACATCTGGCGGCCTATCTGGTCGATAAGCATGTCGGGCGGGCACAGGCGAACAAAAGCCTGCATATCATGATTATTGATGATGCGCTTCAGGCGGAAAAGCCCCAGCCGGGCATTCCACTGGATTTGAAAACGCAGGATCAGATCGTGCAGCGCGCGCTTTTGATCATGCAGCAAAATATAGATATGCCGATTTCCGTTCAGGAAATTGCGCGGCGCATGGGCAACAGCAAACGCCAGATCGAACGGCATTTCAGGATGGCGCTGGATACATCGCCCCAGGTGGCGTTCCTTAATATCCGGCTTGATCTGGCCCAGCACCTGATCGAGAAAAGCGACAAGTCTGTCGCCCAGATCGCAGTTGATTGCGGCTTTTGTGATTCTTCGCACCTTAGCCGGATGTTCCGCCGTCGTTATGGTTGTACACCACAGGCCCTGCGTCGCCCGATCCCGGATTCACTGGCCACAAGTGCGATGGTCGAAAACGCACCACAACTTGAGGCCGGCGCATAAGAAACGAAAACGCCCTGCTTACTGTGATGGCAAGCAGGGCGTTTGAATTGGTGCGATTAAGATCGCAGAGATATCACATCTCGACCTCGACATCGGAAAGCGGGGTCGAGCAGCAAATCAGGATCTTGCCCTGATCAATTTCGCGCTGACGGATACCACCACCATGGTTCATGTCGACCTCACCGGACACCAGTTTGGATTTACAGGTACCGCAAATGCCACGCTGACAGGATGACATCGGCATCAGGCCGGCTTCCTTGGCCGCAGACAGAATGGTCATACCCGGGCTGCATTCAACCACGTGGCCGGTCTTGCTGAAGCTGACGCGGAAGGTTTGTTCGCTGATCTCCGGTGCGACGGAGGCGTGTTCTTCGAACGTGCCCGCGGTTTCAGCCCCGAAATCAAAGCTTTCCTCGTAGTATTTGCCCATGTCGAAGCCTGCTTCTTCGAGCATGTGGCGAACACCCTCCATGAAGCGGGCAGGTCCACAGCAAAATACCTTGCGGTCCTTGAAGTCGGGCGACATCAGCGACAACATCGGCAAGCTCAGGCGGCCGGTATAACCGGTCCACTGATGGCTTGCAGACGCGCTGTCGCACGTCAGTGCCACCTTCAGGGTCGGGTTCTGTGCGGCCAGCAGGGCAAGCTCGTCACGGAAAATCAGATCAGACGGCGTACGTGCCGCATGAACGAAATGAAGGTCGGTCGGTTCGGACAGGTCACAGGCGGTACGTGTCATCGACATCATCGGGGTGATGCCGCTGCCAGCCGAAATGAACAACAGCTTTTCTTCGCCCGTGGCATCGGCGGTGAATTCGCCGCCCGGACCGGAAACATTGATTTCCTTGCCCGGAAGCATGTTGTCATGCAGCCAGTTCGATCCCGGGCCACCCGGAACCCGTTTGACCGTAATTTCAAGACGGTATGGGCGGGCTGCCGAAGCCGAGATCGTGTAACAACGGGTAATCATGCCATCGACCGGCAGTTCGAACGTCATGAACTGGCCGGGGTAGAAACGAAACGCGCGCGGTTCACGTGCGGAAAAGACAAAGGTCTTTACGTCGTGCGTTTCCTGACGCACCTGACGGCAAACAAGGACGTCGTCGTTTTCCGGGTCCCAAAGCGGGACCCGGGTAACTTCGGTCAGAATTTCTTCTACCGGGGCTTGATCGCCCTTGTTGCTGTCGGTGGTATTCTTGTCGGTCATTCTGCGGCAATCCCGGCTTTGGTCGTTGCGAAGTGATCTTCCAGACGCTTGATATACCAGTCACAGAATGCTTCGACATGCGGTTCGGTAAACTTGGAATAGGGGCCCGGTTCGTATGCAGGCTGTTCGCTGCCAATCTGGGCAAGGCGCACAAGGTCTGCATCCTGCTGGTTGGTCATGTTCCACACATGGGTGAGGTTATCAAGCGTGTAATCCTCGTTCTCATGTGCGTCCTTGTGAACCAGCCAGGTGGTCCGGACCAGCGTTTTGTTCGGTGCCAGTGGCAGGACAGAGAAGGTCACGACATGATCAGCCATGAAGTGGTGCCAGGAGTTCGGGTGGGTCCAGAAGCTGAGCCCGCCAAGTTTGGCATCGGTGAAATTGCCAAGCAGTTTCTTGGATGCCGATTTTGTATCAAGGGTGTGTGATTCGCCTTCACGCATCAGCGGCAGGCGCATGGTGCGGAAACCGGTCACGCTCGACAACTGATCCTGTTCGGCAGACGGCAGACCGCAGGCCTCCCACCGGGCATGGTCATTGGCGATGGTCTGGGTGTATTTCGCAACGTCTTCGGAGCGGCGCTGATCAAGTTCATCAGGCGAGAAACCGAAACCGAATTCTGACAGCGGCACGGTCAACTGCGGATGGTTACCTTCGCAGTGATAGCACTCGCGGTTGTTTTCCATGGTCAGCTTCCAGTTTCCTTCCTCGATCAGTTCGGAAACGTGGGCGACTTTACAGTTTGCAAGGTCATGCGGCGCGATATACGGCTCCATGACCTTGGCCATTTCTTCGATATCGTCCGGTGCATCCTTGGCCAAGCAGATAAAGATCAGACCTGCGATGGAACGAACATGGACGGTTTTAAGACCATGGCAGCTTTTATCAAAGTCGGAGCCCATATGTTCCGCAAGGATAAGGTCGCCATCCTCGTTGTAGGTCCAACCATGATAACGGCAGACGATATTGCCAATCGTGGTCTGGCGTTCGTCGATCAGTTTCGCACCGCGGTGACGGCAAACGTTATGGAAGGCACGAATGCCCATATCGTCGCCACGCAGGATCAGGATCGACGCCCCGCCGATTTCAACCGTGATGCAATCGCCCGGCTCGGGCAGTTCCGGCTCTACGCCAACAAAGATCCAGTGCTGGCCAAAGATCACTTCCATATCCAGATCCAGAATGTCCTGATCGCTGTAGAACGGCGCTTCAAGGCTTTTGAATGTCTGGCGGCGGGCGACGAGTTTTTGAATGTCAGAAGAATGCATGGTCGGATACCTCGGCTTCTCTCAATGGTATCTGGATGGAATCCTGTGCATGGCTAGCCGTTTGCATCAGGGCGTAAGCATATCACCGATCACATTCGTCGGTGTACAGACAATTGAAACCGGTTGTTTCCGGCCTCGGGCTTATTTCCTGGACGTCTTCAGTGGCTATCTGCGCGCGAGAAAGTTGGTATAGCCGAGGTAACTGACAGTTTTGCGTCCGCACAAAATGTGATGGTCCCGAACGCAGGAAACCGTTTGCCGCAACACCATGGTGGTTGGCACGATTGGTATTCGCACCCAAAAGCGAATGCGAACATGGTTTCACGTACAATGTACGTGCCGGTTTGCGGGCCGTCAGTTGCACCCAAAGTCTCCCTCTACTCCGCCGGCAGGTAACCTGCTCTTTGGCACGCCCACGGTGAAGAGTGAGCGATCAGAAAATCTATTTCTAAATGAGGTCGCTAAGGGAGAAAGCATAAGTCAATTGGGCAGTAGTTTTGCGACGCAGTTATCATTGTCGGGCACACGATACCGGCTAGGTGGCCTTTGTCTGGAGAAATTTCAATGTGCAACAGCAGTTTTCCTCGCTTTTTTTGACGTCAATCGGCCGCAATGGCATCATCATGACAACAGACTGTGAAAATTGGGGATTCGGGTGATGAAAGTCGGCATTGTCGGGGCCGGAATGGTCGGAAGTTCGGCGGGCTATGCGCTTGCCGTCATGGGACTCGCAAGTTCGGTGGTTCTGGTTGATCAGAACCACGATCTGGCCGTCGCCCAAGCCGAAGACATTGCGCACGCAGTGCCGTTTCTGTCCTCAACAATTGTCGAGGCGGCTGACTATGTCGGTCTTGCCGGGGCATCGGTGATCATCCTTGCCGCCGGGGTCAGTCAGAAACCCGGTGAAAGCAGGCTGGCTTTGCTGGAAAGAAACGCCGCCGTTTTCAAAGATGTGGTCGGCAATGTTCTTGCGGTTGCGCCTGACGCAATTCTCCTGATTGCATCGAACCCGGTCGATATCATGACGCAGATTACGCAACGGATATCCGGTCTGCCTGCCAACCGCGTGATCGGTTCGGGGACGATCCTTGATACTGCTCGTTTCCGCAGTCTTTTGGGGCGGCATCTGGGCATTTCACCGCAATCGGTTCATGCCTATGTCCTTGGCGAACATGGCGACAGCGAAGTTTTGGCCTGGTCTAACGCCAAGGTGGGATCGCTTTCACTGGCCGATATTGCCGCCCAAGTCGGTTCCCCGATTACAGAGCATGTGCGTGCCACCATTGATGATGGTGTGCGCAATGCGGCCTATAAAATCATCAAGGGCAAAGGGGCGACCTATTACGGGATCGGGGCCGGATTGGCGCGGATCATCAAGGCGATTGCTCAGGATCAGCATGACGTTCTGACCGTATCGTGCGTGACCCCCGAAATCGTCGGGGTCAAGGACGTTGCCCTGTCCATTCCCCGCGTGGTCGGGGCGCAGGGGATTGAGACCGATCTGATGCCTGACCTTGTCAGTGCAGAGCGTGACGGCCTTGAAAAAAGTGCGCGGCTTTTAAAGGACAGCGTTGAGTCAATCCGGCTGTAACTTGATCTGTTATGTGCCTACGGCGGCGGCAGGTCGACGTTTGCTGCGCATCGCGCGCAAGGTTGTGCCAAAGGCCTGTGCATAGGCCCGGCTGAGTGCTGCGTGGCTTTTGAACCCGGTTTGAAGGGCGATGTCGGCTAGCTTCATGTCGGTTGATCGTGCCAGATCGCGGGCCCGGCCAAGACGCAGCATCTGATAATATTTCCCCGGTGCCATCTGCAAATTGTCCTGAAAGGCGCGATCCAGACTGCGCAGGGAACATCCCGCATGGATCGCAATGGATTTCAGCGCAACCGGCGTTTCGATATGGGAGATCATTTCGGCAACCGCCCGCCGGACATGATCCGCGCCCGGCCCATGCAATCGGTCTGCGCCGCGTCCAGATATATTGGGGTCGCCGTGCCGCTGATGGCGGGCGTCATAGACAAACAGATTGCTGACATCAAAGGCAACCGCAGGCCCATATTGCCGCGCAAGGATGTGCAACATCATTTCCATGACGGTTGCGGCCCCCCCGGATGTGATCATTTTGCCGTCTTCGACAAAGCGATCTGTCAAAACGGTGACATCGGGGAACTGTTCACGGAACTGATCAAGTTCCTGCCAATGGATGGTTGCCGATTTTCCCGCCAACATATTGCATGACGCCAGCAACCAGGCGGCGGTATCGACACCAATCACCGTGCGTGCATGTTGCGCAGCATTTTGCAATCTTGCCCGGGTGCGTGAAGACAAATGATGGCGCATGTCATAACCCGAAATCACCACAAGATAATCGATATGTGTCGGGTCCGGGATGGCATTGAGGGCGGCCTTCGGCGTGATGACAAGGTCACTGGAACTTGTTGCCGGTGATCCGTCGATCGTGCAGATGTCCCAGCTGATCTCCGGCCCGCCCGGCAGACCTGCGGCCGCTCGCAATGGTTCCAGTGCACTGGCCAGAACCAGATTGGAAAATCCGTCAAACAGGACAAAGACAAATCGGTGATGCGTGCTTGGCATGATCAGAAAAGTAAATGACGGAATATGTAAAATCAATATCGTCAATCGAGATATCCTGATGGCAGAGAATGATTGCAAAAACAGTGAGGCCATCATGCCGCTTTCGATGAACAAGGAAGTCTTCATTACCGCCGCCGTGACCGGTTCGGGTGGCACGCAGGACAAATCCCCGCACGTGCCAAGATCGCCTGAACAGATCGCCAATAGCGCGATAGACGCCGCCAAGGCCGGGGCGGCCGTGGTGCATTGCCATGTGCGTGATCCCGAAACCGGGGCACCGTCACGTGATTTGAAATATTACCGCGAACTGACCGAACGGGTGCGGGCCGCGGATGTTGACGTTGTTCTGAACCTGACGGCCGGTATGGGTGGCGATATTGTGTTTGGCTCCACCGAGGCACCGCTTCCGGTCAATGAAGCCGCGACCGACATGATCGGCGCGTCCGAGCGCATGGCGCATATCGCCGATTGCCTGCCCGAGATTTGCACCCTTGATTGCGGCACCATGAACTTTGCCGAGGCCGACTATGTCATGACGAACACGCCGGGCATGCTGCGCGCCATGGGACAGATGATGACCGACCTTGGCGTCAAGCCCGAGATCGAGGCATTTGATACCGGCCATCTGTGGTTTGCCAAACAACTGGTGTCCGAGGGCATCCTTGAAAGCCCGGCCCTGGTGCAGCTTTGCATGGGCATTCCCTGGGGTGCGCCAAATGACCTTAATACCTTTATGGCGATGGTGAATAACGTGCCGTCTGATTGGAATTGGTCGGCCTTTTCCATCGGGCGCGATCAGATGCCCTATGTTGCCGCATCGGTTTTGGCCGGGGGCAATGTTCGGGTAGGTCTGGAAGACAATATCTATTTGTCGAAGGGCGTGCTTGCCACCAACGCCCAGCTGGTTGAGCGCGCGGTTGGCATTATCGAAGGCATGGGCGCCACCGTGATTGGCCCGGATGCGGTTCGCAAGAAGCTTGGCCTGACCAAGCGGGAGCCACGCTAATGGCTGAGGCAATCAACAAAAAAGCTGCCATCATTGGCGGTGGTGTCATCGGTGGCGGCTGGGCCGCGCGGTTTTTGCTAAATGGCTGGGATGTGGCGGTTTTCGATCCGGATCCGCAGGCAGAACGCAAGATCAACGAAGTTCTCGCAAACGCACGCCGAAGCTTGCCTGCACTCTATGATCGCTCCCTGCCAGAAGAAGGCAAACTGACCTTCCATGACGATATGGCAAAGGCCGTGTCTGATGCGCAGTGGATTCAGGAAAGTGTTCCCGAACAACTTGCGCTTAAGCACAAGATCCTTGCACAAATTCAGGCCCACGCCCCGTCGGACTGCCTGATCGGTTCTTCGACATCGGGCTTTAAGCCAAGCGAGTTGCAGCAAGGATCAATCAAACCTGAAAAGATCATTGTCGCCCATCCGTTCAACCCGGTTTATTTGCTGCCCTTGATCGAAGTCGTGCCGTCTGCCGCGACCGACGCTGCAACGCTTGAAGCTGGCTGTGACGTGTTGCGGTCCGTCGGGCTGAAACCACTTGTCGTGCGCAAGGAAATTGATGCCCATATTGCCGACCGTTTGCTTGAAGCGGTTTGGCGCGAAGGGCTGTGGCTTGTTCATGACGAGGTCGCGACCACCGAGGAAATTGATGACGCCATCCGGTATGGCTTTGGCCTTCGCTGGGCGCAGATGGGGTTGTTTGAAACCTATCGCATTGCGGGCGGTGAGGCCGGGATGGAACATTTCATCGGGCAGTTTGGACCGGCCCTTAAATGGCCGTGGACGAAGCTTATGGATGTGCCGGAACTGACCCCGGAATTGACCGCCCGTATTGCGCAGCAATCAGATGATCAGTCCGGTCATATGAGCATCCGTGACCTTGAACGCCTGCGCGATGACAACCTTGTTGGCATGATGCGCGCGCTTAAGAAATCGGGCAGTGGTGCCGGCGGCACGATCAATGATCACGAAGCGTCGCTTCCCGAACCAATGCCGATCAACGATCTTCCGGTAACCGGTGATCGTCAGATCCCGCAAAGCTGGACGGACTATAACGGGCACATGAACGAAGCCCATTATGTCGAGGTCAGTTCGCAGGCAAGCGACCGCTTCATGGAATTGGTCGGGGCGGATGCAAATTATATCGCCAGTGGGGGCAGCTATTTCACGGTTGAAACCCATGTCTGCTACCTGCACGAAATCAGTGCCGGCGACCATATCCGTGTGACCACCCAACTGATCAAGGGCGAAGGCAAGAAGCTTCATTTGTTCCATCGTCTGATCAATGATGAGGGTGCGGTTGCGGCAACGATTGAGACCATGTTGTTGCATGTCGACCTTAAAACCCGTCGCACGTCCGAGCCTGGTGGCGTGGTGGCAACCAATTTGGCTGAAATGGCAAAACGTCATGCAGACCTGCCCAAGCCAGATCAGCTTGGCCGTGCAATCGGTTAGTCTATACGTTCGATCCGTTTTGCGTGGAACCAGTTCACAATAACGCTGTGTGATGCCCCTGCAGTCTTTAACTGCGGGGGCATCCGCGTTAGGTTGATCTATCACGTCTTTGACCAAGGATCCGTTGATGGCCAATTCCGATCAGGTTTCCCCCGAAGTGACCTATGACCCGATGCCAGAGGAAGAAGGCATTCGTGCCTTTATCGCCAAATGCGACGGGTTCTATCCCCCCGACGCGGTGGCGGCCTCAATCGAGCAGCAACGCAGCTGGTACGATGCACTTTGTACCGAGTTTGCCTTTCCGCATCCGGACGGTATGCAGGTCGAAGATGACGTGATTGCCGACGTACCGGTGCGCCATTACCGTCCGGCCGATTGCACATCAAACCACAAGATCGTCTATATGCATGGCGGTGGCTTTGTGGTTGGTTCGCGCGACAGCCATGATGCGATTTGTGCGGAAATATCCGAGGCGGCAAAAGCCGAACTGATCGCAATTGATTACCGTCTTGCGCCGGAAAATATCTGGCCCGCCCAGCACGAAGATTGCCATCGGGTGACCCAAAGCATCCTGGCGTCAGGCAAGAAGATTGTGCTGGTTGGCGACAGTGCGGGTGGCATGCTGGCCGCCGGGATCGCGGTTCGGGCCCGCGAAGAGGGCTTTGGTAACCGCGTCTTGGGGCAGGCATTGATCTATCCGGCCCTTGGCGGTGACTTGAACTGGCCAAGCTATGGCCAGATGGCCAATGCGCCGGGGCTCAGTACCGATGACGTGATTTATTACCGTGATGTGTTAAAGGCGCCGATGGATGATCCGTTTGCCCATGCGCTGTCGGTTGATGACCTGCGGGGCTTGCCACCAACCTTTATTACGGCGGCCTATTTTGATCCGCTGCGCGATGATGGCCGCGAATATACCGCCCGTCTTGCCCGTGCGGGCATTTCCGTCCAATACCGTGAAGAACCCCAAATGATCCATGGCTGGCTGCGTGCCTGGCATATGAGCCCGGGGGCGAAAATGGCGTTTGAGCATCTGTGCAAAGCTATTTCTGAGATGCTGGAAGCAGCGCAATAAGGCCACCTTCAATAGAAGATCTCCCACCTCATCAAAAAGAAGCGGCACAGGGCGAACAGTTTTCGCGTGGTGGAACCGCGCGTCGTTCTTTGTGACTGATAAGATATTGATCCCAATAAAACTTTGAGTTTATAAGATTCGTATGCAACCAAGTTTTGTCTGCGATTAAGTCGCGTGGGTGCATAATGGTTCGGGGGGACCTGCATGATCAAATTTGCGAAACTGCAATCATCGCTGCTTTTGGCGATGACCGTCTTTTGCAGCGTTATGATCGGTGATGGGCGTGACGGATTTGCGGCAACGACGACAATCACCTGTTCGGTGGCGGGGTTTAATCCCTCTCAGCCGAGCACTCTGCAATACGATCACAGTGCGGGCACCTGCACCCTGACAGCAAATACGATTTCACCCAGCAGCGCCCAATTCGATATCGTCTTCTTCAATCAGATCGGCGGTCCAGAACAGTTCCGAATCGGTACAGGTGCAGCGCATAGTGATACGGCGCATAAAGGTTGTTCCATGGGGAGCTTTAACGCCGCAGCAGGTGCCAACTGCTCTAGCAACCGGTCAGCAGACGGCACCGAAACGGCGACGGTTTTAATTGACGGTGAAAACGGGTCGACGATCCGAATGACCCTCTCCTATACCCTCGCCGGCGGCTTGGGAAACAATTTCAGCTACAATAGCGGATCAGTCACAATTACGACTGCTGATGCAGCGTCATCGGAGAGCTCGGCCGCGGCCCGGCGCGCGGTTCAGGGTTCAGTGACGCGATCACAGTCTGTAATTATCGGACAGAATTTTGGGTCGCGGGTGGCCAATGTGGCAGCCGACCCATCCGTTGGAACGGTGCCAGCCAATGCCCCGTCGACACAGCAATTCGGTTTTGCTTCTTCGGGTTTGTTCGATGATCCCATGGAAAAGAAAACGCGCACACAGGGAACAACCGTACGCGGACTGGCGATGCTTGCATCCTTCGATACGTCGCGCGTTCTGTCTGCAGCAGAAACATCGGATATACCGACGGATGGAATTGGACAACGCACTTTCATATCAGGCGAAAGTCCGATTACGCTTTGGGGTCACGGGTCCTTTACCGATGTCGAGAACACACGCAACAGAACAAACGAAGACAATCGCTTCGATGGCAGCGTCTGGGGATATAATCTTGGTGCAGACTACCGGTTGTCGCCCGCACTCGTAGCTGGTCTGTCTATTGGCTATGCCCAGACAGATATTACGACGACCTTTGAAACCGGCACGTATGACGAGGATACCTGGAGCCTTTCCCCCTATGTCATCTACACGCCTCACGATAATCTAATTTTCTCTGCAATCGCGGGCTATGCGTTTGGCGATGTGACCAAGAGCCGCAATACAAGCGTGACAGGCAATACTGACAGCCAGAGCTGGTATATGCAGGTCGATGTCCGCCAAACTTTCCAGCCGATCGCAGATAGCCCGCTCCGCGTGACAGGTGGGCTTGGTGCGTTGACGTCGCGAAATACGCTTGCTGCCTACACCGAAAGTGACGGCAACCGGGTCGAGGAATCCGCAGTTAATACCGTTCAGTTAAAGCCTAATGCCGAGCTGGCTTATGCTTTCCAGTTCAGCGAGACATCTCTGACGCCATATGTGAAAGCGGGCTATATTCACGATTTTACCGACCAGACCAACGGCGATGCCGGGGCCTTTGACCTTGGCGGTGGTTTGCGGTTTGCCTCGGGCGGGACAGGCCTGTCGGGCGCAATCGAAGGCTCGCGCGTGGTCGGGCGTGATGACTACAGCGAATATACGCTGAGTGGTTTGGTTGCTTATGGCATTTCGTTTACCGGTAGGGACGGAAGTTTTGCCGGAACGGCATCGCCTTATGTCGGTACCAGCCTGTCTGATGGCGGCACACCTGAAATTTCCGCTGGCGCAACGCTGACCGACCTTGATGAAAGATTTTCCAGCAAACTGGATTTCTCAGGCGATCCGGCCACACGCAGCGCTGATATTCTGATCACGCTTGATCTGAAGTTCTGAGTTTTGCGCGATGCTGTTCACAGCATGATCGATCAGTCATAAGAAAAGGGCCGGATAACCGGCCCTTTTTGCGTTTCTGCAGATGCTTACATGAAGTTTCGCGGGATTGTCTTTTCCCAGGTCTTTTCAAAGATCTGTTCACTGCCCTCATAGCCAATCACCCAGGCCGACACATACCAATTGTCGCGGTCACATGTCAGTTCTGCGTGGCAATCTGTCCGCACTGACCAGTCATCACGTTCCAGATCGCAGGTCCAGGCGGCTTCACCCTTAACCGAAGTCGGATCAAGCGGGTTGATCGTCCAGGTTTCGCTGCGCACTTCGCGGGTCGACAGGCGTGAGTCCGGATGCTCAAAAAGACCGGTATCTTCATAGATGCGATAACGGGTTTCGTTCTGCGTCAGATTGCGCTGAACACTGCGTTCCGTCCGGCCCGGTTTGTGTTCAATATATTTGGGCAGCGGATCGGGATTGTCGGGTTCCTTGACCTCAATCTTCTCGTGCGCGCCAAGCAGCGGCAGGTCAAACGCAATCGAAGACGGTGCAATGGTCAGACCC
This sequence comes from Thalassospira profundimaris WP0211, assembly GCF_000300275.1. Taxonomy (GTDB): domain Bacteria; phylum Pseudomonadota; class Alphaproteobacteria; order Rhodospirillales; family Thalassospiraceae; genus Thalassospira; species Thalassospira profundimaris. The sequence goes on from NZ_AMRN01000003.1 coordinate 24,996, forward strand.
GCGTCAAACGGCGGCGGCAGGATCATTGGCCAATAGGATGTCGACAGTGCAAGCCGCATGCGATGCCCGGCGTTGAAGCGATAACCGCAGGCATCAAGCACCAGCGTGATGGTGACTTTCTGGCCACGCGGCATTGGCTTGGGGTCGGCATAATTGGCTTCAAGGTCGCGATGGGCAAGGTTCAGCACCCCGAACGATACGCGGGTTGCTGTACCATCAGGATGGACATCGACCAGACGTGCGCACAGGTTCGACCAGTCTGCATCGCATTCCAGATCAACGCGCAAAACCGGACGCCCCAGAAGGTCAATCTCGGCCTCTAGCGGTGCGGTTTCAAAGACCAGCGATCCAGCGTCATCAGGACGCTGATCAATGGCCATTTCGGCATCGGGTTTCAGCGTGAAATATTCGCCCGATGCGGTTCCGGTATCGAGCGGTGATTTCAAATAGATGTCGGCCGCAGGGGCACTTTCGTCACCTGCCTCGAAGGAGAGCCTGCCGTCATTGACATAGACGGTCTTGGTTTCGGGCTGCGTCCATGTGTCTTTGGCGATCCAGAAGCCCGGATCAAAGTCACGCCGCGGGGCCGGTTTGGGGCCATCCAGGATATAGGCGCGCATCTGCGGCAGCTCGTCGATGCCGTTATCATCACCCCGCAGCCATTTGTTCCACCATTTGATGGCTTCGCCCGTAAAGTCGGCACGCGGCTTTGGCCAGGCGAAATGCGGATATTTGTGCACCCATGGGCCGATCAGGGCCTTCGCGCGATCGGGCATACCTTCAATCGCGCGTATTGGCGTGTTGCGATAGCCATCCGCCCACCCGGCCAGAACCATCGACGGGATTTGGACGGCATCAAAATCCTCGCAGATCGAGGCATGTTTCCAGAAATCATCGCGGGTCTGGTGTTGAAGCCATTCTTCCAAAAAGAACGGTTCTTCCTTCAGGCGGTGCAGCCACATTGCCCGCCAGTCATCACCCACCAATGCAGGGTCAGGTGAGCGTGACTGATAGGCCAGCATTGTGCCTGCCCATGACAGTTGTGCTGAGAGATGACAGCCATTTTTATAGTGAATGTCGTCGTTATAGCGGTCCACCGTTGATGCGATGGAAATCACCGCCTTGAGCGCAGGCGGATTGAGGGCGGCAACCTGCAGGCAGTTAAATCCGCCCCAGGAAATCCCCATCATACCAACCGATCCGTTGCACCACGGCTGATCGGCAATCCATGCAATCAGCTCACAGGCATTGGCCAGCTCAAGTTCGGTATATTCACCGTCAATCACACCATCAGATTCACCTGATCCGCGAATATCAATGCGTACGCCGGCAATGCCGGCCTTGGCAAATTCGGGATAGGTCGACTCATCGCGCGCACAGGTCCCATCACCCTTGCGATAGGGCAGAAATTCAAACACTGCCGGAACCGGATCGTTTTCGGTATTTTCGGGCATCCACATGCGTGCGGCCAGTCGGGTGCCGTCGGCGATGGTGATAAAGGTGTTTTCAATAACAGTGAAATTTCTGTCGGACATATTGGGGCGTGGTCCTTTGGAGTGGTTATGTGGGGCTTATTCAAAAAGGCGGCCCATGATCCGGGCCGCCTTTTTTTGTTTTTGCACGGTTTTTAGTGACCGGCACTTTCCATTTTGCGCGTGGCCAGAACTTTTTCCAGCCAGCCCAGTTCCATTTCCGGCACCGATTTCAAAAGAAGGTCGGTGTAATCGTCAAATGGCGGGTTCAGGACTTCGGACCGCGGGCCGAAATCGACCAGCTTGCCCTGCAGCATCACCGCAACAGAATCGGCAATTGCACGCACAATTGCGATGTCATGGGTGATGAACAGATAGGATACCTGACGTTCTTTCTGCAGACGCAGCAAAAGATCAAGGATGCCTTCGGCCACCAGCGGATCAAGAGCTGAGGTCGGCTCGTCACACAGGATCAGTTCCGGCTGTGCGGCCAGGGCACGCGCGATCGCCACACGTTGTTTCTGCCCGCCGGAAAGTTCGGCCGGATAGCGGTCATAGAAGGCTTCACCCATCTCGATTTCATCAAGAAGTTTGATGACTTCCTTTTTGCGTTCCGCACCACGCTTGCCGAAATAGAACTGCAACGGACGACCGATGATCTGCCCGACGGTCTGGCGCGGGTTCATCGCGGTATCCGCCATTTGATAGATCAGCTGAATACGTCGCAAGTGATCGCGTGACCGGTCCTTTTGGGCGTTGGACAGTTCCTCGTCACCGAATGTGACGCTGCCCTGGAAGGGCGGCAGCAACCCGGTGATGACGCGGGCCAGTGTCGATTTACCCGAACCGGATTCCCCCACCACAGCCAGTGTCTGACCACGCGGCACATGCAGCGATACGTCATGAAGAACCTGCACCCCGTTGCCATAGGCCGCCGAGATGTTTTCAACTTTCAGCAACGCATCGGACTGATCGCGCGCTTCGGTCTGTTTGGTCTGACGCACATTGACCAGCGCCTTGGTATATTCCTGACGCGGGTTTTCAATGATCTGCTGGACAGGGCCATATTCGACGGTTTCGCCATTGCGCAGCACCATGATGTCATCCGAAATCTGGGCGACAACGGCCAGATCATGGGTGATGTAAAGGGCGGCTGTGCCGGTCATTTCAATCGCATTCTTGATCGCGGCCAGAACGTCGATCTGGGTTGTCACGTCAAGGGCGGTGGTTGGTTCGTCAAAGACAATCAATTCCGGTTTGGAACACAGTGCCATGGCGGTCATGGCACGTTGCAGCTGTCCACCCGATACCTGATGCGGGAACCGGTTGCCGAAATTCTTGGGGTCTGGAAGACCCAGAATTTCAAACAGGTAGTCGGCCCGTTTGCGGGCTTCGTCACGGCTCATCAGGCCGTGTTCGACCGTGGCCTCAATCACCTGATCGCCCAGCTTGTGCGCCGGGTTAAACGATGCCGCTGCCGATTGGGCAACGTAACAGACACGTGCCCCGCGGATTTTGCGGATCCCCTTTTTATCCAGCGGTAGGATGTCCTGGCCATCAAGCAGGACTTCACCGCCGGTAATGCGCACACCTCCCCGGCCATAGGCAAGGGCCGCAAGGCCAATGGTGGATTTGCCCGCACCAGATTCCCCGATCAGGCCAAGGACCTTGCCCTTTTGCAGATCAAAGGACACACCATGGACGATCTCAATATCCATCGGGGCTTCACCCGGCGGGAAGATGGTCGCGCCAATGCGCAGATCGCGTACCGATAAAAGATCAGACATCGCCGCGGCCTCCTTTCAGGCTGGAAGTACGTTTCAGCAACCAGTCGACAACCATGTTGACACAGACAGCCAGGGCCGCAATCGCGCCACCCGGAATAAGGGCGGCCTGAATGCCAAAGATGATGCCATCCTTGTTGTCCTTGACCATGCCACCCCAGTCGGCGGCGGGTGGTTGAATGCCAAGGCCGAGGAAGGAAAGCGTCGACAGGAACAGGATCGAAAAGGCGAAACGCAGCCCGAATTCCGCCAGAAGCGGCGACAGCGTATTGGGCAGAATTTCACGGAAGATGATCCACATCCGGCCTTCACCGCGCAGTTTCGCGGCCTCGACAAATTCCATTACCGCAACGTCAAGCGCGACTGCACGGCCCAGACGATAGACACGCGTTGAGTCGAGAATGGCCATTACGGCAATCAGGATGAAGATGTTTTGCGGCAGGACTGCCAGCACCACGAGGGCGAAAATCAGGGTCGGGATCGACATCATCAAGTCGTTCAGACGCGACAGTCCCTGATCAATCGGGCCACCGGAAACAGCGGCCGTGAAGCTCAGGAAAATGCCGATGGAAAACGACAGGATCGATGCCGCAAGCGACACAAACAGGGTTGTCTGCGCACCGTAAATCAGGCGTGACAGAAGATCACGGCCAAGGTTGTCGGTGCCCAGAAGATAAAGGTCACTGGCCGGTTCCCAAACGCCCGCAACAATTTCGCGTTCCCCATAGGGCGCGATGAGCGGGGCAAAGACAGCACAGCCAAAAGCAAACAGAATGCCCAGAATTCCGATCCAGGCGGTCAGCGGGATTTCACGTAATCTCATCGCGGATGCCTCAGTCTCGGATTGGCGACAATGGCGACGATATCGGCCACCATATTGAGCAGGATATACACCGCCGCAAAGATAAGCCCACAGGCCTGCACGACGGGCATGTCACGCACTGTCACGGCATCAACCATATACTGGCCCATGCCGGGATAGACGAAGACAACCTCGACCACGACAACACCCACCACCAGATAGGCAAGGTTAAGCGCAACCACGTTGACAATCGGGGCGATTGCGTTGGGGGCCGCGTGTTTGACGATCGCCTTGAAGGCGCCAAGGCCTTTAAGCTCGGCCGTTTCCATGTAGGCCGATGACATCACACTGATGATGGCTGCACGGGTCATGCGCATCATATGTGCGAGCACCACCATCACCAGTGTTGCCGTCGGCAGGGCAATGGCGGCCAGTCGTTCTGACCAGCTCATATTGTCATAGACCGTGGACGGGAAGGTCGCGACCCCCATCTGAACGGCAAAGAACACAATCAGGATATAGCCGATGAAGAATTCCGGCAGGGAGATCGCGGCAAGCGACAGAACGTTGATCACGCGATCAGGAATACGGTTGCGATAGTGAACCGCCACCATGCCAAGCCCGACCGCAAGCGGCACCGAGATCGCCGCGGCGAAGAACGCAAGAAACAGCGAGTTGCCAAGGCGTTTGGTGATTTGTTCGGTCACCGGCGCACCACTGGCCCAGCTGTTGCCAAAGTCGCCTTGAACAACGCCGCCAAGCCATTCGAAATAGCGGGTGGTAATCGGGCGATCCAGGCCAAGGTCGGCGCGGATATTGGCAATCGCCTGCGGTGTTGCAGACTGACCAAGATAGGTTTCGGCAAAATCGCCCGGAAGGGCTTCGACTCCGGCAAAAATCAGAATTGATACAGCCCAGAGCAACAACAAACTCAAACCCAGACGTTCGGCAATCAGTACCGATAACGGATGGGTTTCTTTCAGTCTGTGTCGCGTGGCTCGTACGCCGGCCAAGGGATTGGCCATGAACACATACTCCCCCTTAATGGCCTGAACGGAAATTCAAGACGGGTGGGACGGCAAAGGATCATTTGCCTCCATCTGGAAATTTCGATCAGACCATGTGTCAAACAAACAGGCGAACAACAAGACGGGGACCACGGTCAAACCAACCGTGATCCCGCAAGTCTTCAATCATCGGGATGCAATGCACCCCGGCTGATTAGCTGTTGATCCACAAACGTGTCGCTACATAACCGTTCGACATGTCGTTCCCGATGTCATCGACAAAGCCGGAAACGTTGGTCGTGGTTGCGTTCACGAAGTCATTGAACATCGGCAGGATAAGACCACCAGTGTCACGGACCATCAGTGCCATGTCGTGATACATTTCCTTACGCTTGGCCTGATCAAGCTCAGCACGTGCTTCGAGAAGGATCTTGTCGAAGTCGGTGTTGAAGAAGCGGGTGTCGTTCCAGTCAGCACTCGACAGATAGGCCGTCGAATACATCTGGTCCTGGGTCGGACGACCACCCCAGTAAGAGGTCGAGAACGGCTGAACGTTCCAGACGTTTGACCAGTAACCGTCACCCGGCTCACGTTTGATTTCGATGTCGATCCCGGCCTTTTTCGCGGTTTCCTGATAGAGAACCGCCGCATCAACAGCACCCGGGAAGGCGACGTCAGACGTGCGCAGAAGAACCGAACCGTCATGGCCGGACTTCTTGAAGTGGAAGGCTGCCTTGTCCGGATCATAGGAACGCTGTTCGATGCCTTCCGGGAACAGGGCATAGGTTTCGTTGATCGGGAAGTCATTGCCGACCTTGCCGTAACCACCAAGGATCTTCTCGACCATGGTTTCGCGGTCCATCGCGTATTTCAGCGCCAGACGCAGGTCGTTATTGTCAAACGGTGCGGTGTTGCAATGCATGATGAAGACATAGTGGCCACGGCCCGAAGTGGTCTGAATTTCGACATTCGGTGCACGTTTCAGAAGGCCAACGGTCTTCGGATCAACGCGGTTGATGAAGTGAACCTGACCCGATGACAGGGCTGCCATACGTGCGGTCGCATCGTTCATCACGATCATTTCGACGGAATCAACAAAGCCGCGATCGGTGCGCCAGTCATTTTCGTTTTTCACAAACGTTGCGCGCACACCGGCTTCGAAGTTGTCGATCTTGAACGGACCGGTACCGATACCGGCATTCGGATTGTCATAACCGCCGCCCGGCTGGATCACGAGGTGATAGTCACTCAGCAGCAGCGGAAGATCAGCGTTGCCTTCCGAAAGCGTCAGAACAAGATCGCCGCCCTTGTTTTCGATGCCCTTGATCGAGCCCAGAACACCCAGTGCGCCGGACTCGGACTTTTCGTCGGTGTGGCGGTTCAGGGTTTTGACAACATCGTCGATGGTCAGTTCGGAGCCGTCATGGAATTCGACACCTTTGCGGATTTTGAACGTCCAGACAGATGCATCGGCATTCGGTTCCCAGGATTCTGCAAGCGACGGTACGGCAAGGCCGCTGGTCGGGTGCGATTCAACCAGGGTGTCGCCCCAGTTACGGTTCATGGCAAAGGTGAATTGCGAAGAGGATTTTGCCGGATCAATAACGTCGGTCGAAGCCCCGCCCTGAAGGCCAAGTTTCAGATGCCCGCCGCGCTTGGGTTCCTGTGCCATGGCAGCCTTGCCATAGAGGCTTGTGGCAGCGGCAAGGGTCAGGCCGGCGGCCATCGAACGGCCGATGAATTCACGACGGTTCATTTCAGATGCTGTGACGCGTGACGCGAAATACTTGATAGGGTCAGTCATCCCTGTTCCTTCTCTGATGCTTTTGATTTTGCTGAATTATTTTAATGGTGTGGCAGATCCTACCCGCGATTTGGTTGTGCTTCGTTGTGCAGGTTGGGGTGTCGTTCAGACACAAACGGGCATGCAGCATGAAGATGTGCTGTTGCGCCATGGCACCGTTATTGCGCAGTTGATCAACTCCCCCGTTGGCCACAATAATTTTCCCTTTCGGGTATGTGCACGGCCATGGATGCCTGCCTTTCACAAGACGGATCCAGCAAATATGTCCATTCAGAACTTATGGTGTTCTGATCTGGAGGCACATGTTGTGTGGGACAGACAGTGCACAAATCGCGCACATCGTGACACGAGTTTGGGGGCTTCATCAAGCCAAGTGCGCATGACCGTGCGATTTTTCGGCATCCGGGGATAGAGTTTCGCCATTCGAAACTCTCTGAAAAATAGAATAGAAATCCGATGGATTTTGCCAAGAAACGCCTTGCCAATTAAGGGGTTTACGGGTGGAAAAGCTGATGGCGTGGATAGGCCGATTTAGAGCGAGAAAAATTTTTTAAAATTTTCAAGTTCGAACATCGAAAATTCGCTTAAAGGCACCGGATGTTCTGTTTGGAAACCTGAAAAATAATCATTTGGCGATTCGACTTTAGGCGCAGTTTCCCAATGTGGTCAGGTCAATTTTCGGCAACGAGTACTGTCAAACGGTGTGACGGAATTTTACGGCAAATATTGCAGCATTGCTTGTGCGCACTTTCGAAAGCCCGTTTTTGATTTTGCTGACCGTCAATGTTAGGTTCTTTTCGCTGCCCTGATATTTCGTGAAACCACGGACTTCAGGGGTGGTGCACATAACGGAGGAATGAATGTATCAGAAGATGCTCGTGCCTGTCGATTTGGCCCACGTTGAAAAATTGGATAAAGCAATTAAAACGGCGGTCGATCTAGCCAAGCATTACAAGGCCGAGATAAGCCTTCTAGGTGTCGGTACCAATACGCCGTCATCGGTGGCCCATACGCCAAAGGAATTTGAACAGAAACTTCAGGCGTTCGCCGAAGATCTGGCGTCCAAGCATGGTGTAAGCACCAAGGCGGTCGTGCATATTTCGCATGATCCGGCAGTGGATCTCAGCAAGGAACTTGTCGCCAAGGCCGACGAGCTTGGTGCCGACGTCATCGTCATGGCATCGCATGTGCCCGGTATTGCGGACCACATTTTTGCGTCTCATGGCGGATATGTCGCGTCCCACTCGGATCTTTCTGTATTCCTCGTGCGTTAGAGGATGCGGACGAACCTTTACGGCTAGGGGTAGCTGTATATTCATTTAACCTAGGGAGTTTCAAATGGGGTCTGAAGCTGACACGGGCATTGAAAGCCCGGACGGTGCAGCGAACCCGATTGATACAGAATATGAAATCGGGCAAGACAATATCCAAGCAGAGATCGGGCCATTTGGACTGGATGTCCATAACCCGGTCTTTCTGATTTCGGGTCTTGCGATTGTTGCATTCGTCTTTCTCACCCTGGCCTTTCAGGAAAGTGTCGGGCCGATGTTCAACGACCTGCGTGGTTGGCTGACATCGTCGCTTGACTGGTTCTTCCTGTCTGCTGCCAACGTATTTGTTGTGTTGTGTCTGTTTCTGATTGTCTCGCCGCTCGGTCGTGTGCGCCTTGGCGGTGCGGATGCAACACCGGATTATTCCTATGCCGGCTGGTTTGCCATGCTGTTTGCTGCAGGCATGGGCATCGGTCTTATGTTCTATGGCGTGTCAGAACCGATTTCGCACTTCACATCCTCGATGGGTGGAATTGCTGTCGGTGAAGATGGTCTTCGCACCGACTGGGCGCCGCTTGGTGCGGCCGCCGGGGATGCCGATGCTGCATTTGATCTTGGCATGGCTGCAACCATCTTCCACTGGGGTCTTCACCCATGGGCGATCTATGCCACTGTCGCGCTGGCACTGGCACTGTTTTCCTTTAACAAGGGCCTGCCGCTGACCATTCGTTCGATCTTCTATCCGATCTTTGGCGAACGTGTTTGGGGCTGGACCGGTCACCTGATTGATATTCTGGCGGTGTTCGCGACCCTGTTTGGTCTTGCAACTTCGCTTGGCTTCGGTGCGGAACAGGCCAATGCCGGGCTTGATTACCTGTTTGGCATTTCGGTTTCCGATACATCGAAGGTTTTCCTGATTGTCGGGATTACCGGTGTTGCACTTATTTCGGTGCTGGCGGGTCTTGATGCCGGGGTGAAGCGTCTGTCGGAAATCAACATGATCCTTGCAGCACTTCTGTTGCTGTTTGTGGTTCTGGTTGGTCCGACGATGGAAATCATCACCGGCTTCTTCTCGAGCCTGCTGTCATATGCACAATATCTTCCGGCACTTTCAAACCCGGTCGGTCGTGAAGACGCCAACTTCAGTCAGGGCTGGACGTCCTTCTATTGGGCGTGGTGGATTTCCTGGTCACCGTTTGTCGGCATGTTCATTGCGCGTGTTTCGCGTGGTCGTACCGTGCGTGAATTCATCACCTGCGTTCTGATTATTCCGTCGCTGGTGTGTGTTCTGTGGATGACGGCCTTTGGCGGCACCGCTGTGCATATGGTAACCGAAGGCGTTACCGCAATTGCCGAAGCAGGTCTTCCGATCAAACTGTTCACCATGCTTGATCAGCTGCCGCTGCAAGCCATCACGTCCTTCATCGGGATCGTTCTGGTGATCGTGTTCTTCGTGACCTCGTCTGACTCTGGCTCGCTTGTGATTGATACCATCACCGCAGGCGGCAAAGTCGATGCACCGGTCCCGCAGCGTGTCTTCTGGTGCACCTTCGAAGGTCTGGTTGCAATTGCATTGCTGCTGGGTGGTGGTCTTGGATCATTGCAGGCGATGGCGGTTTCGACCGGATTCCCGTTTGCGATTGTCCTTCTGATGGCCTGCTATTCGATCATTCAGGGTCTGCGGACCGAACCCAAGGCCGTCGGTGCCAATTCCGAGGCAACGGTCAGCAAGGACTAGAATATCGACATATGCGTATCTCGCCGTTTGGCGGTTATGATACCTGATCAAAGAAAAGGGGCGCCAACTGGTGCCCCTTTTTCATCTCGTGCAAGCATGTTGCGTCTGGTGGTATGTGAGCAATGCCGATGTGCTTATTGCGCGGCGGGCGTCAGCTCAATAACCATGTCGCCGTCACTGTCCTTGAGAACAAGACGCCCATCAACGACATCCCAGCTGCTGACCAAGACGAATGCACCGCTAAAGGCATTTTCGATCTGCATGGCGTTGTCGGCGATACACATCTTTCGTGTCATGGCGAGCTGTGCGACACCCAGTGACGATCCCGCCTGTTCGTAACTGCCTGAATACTGATTGCAGCCTGCATTGCCCGACACCATGCCATCGCTGGAAAATGTGGCGGTCGCCATGACAGGCGGGGTCGGCGAAAGGGTGCTGTTGCCATCAATGACCTGCACTAGTTGCCATTCCTGATCAGTTACACTTCCCCAGTCCGGTGTCATGTTGCCTGTGGACGCGGTGCCGCAGGCCGCAAGTGATGCCAATGCCACCAATGCCAAAAGCAAGCCGATCCTGTGTTTAACCTGACGCATATCTGAATTCCTGTAATGCTTGCGCGGCCTCCGCGCGATCTTGTCATTCGCAAATTCTGGTGATGGTATCATATTTTCAAAGTCGTTGGCGCCAAAGGCGCTTCTGGTCGCACCCAAAACGGCTTTGCACGCAGGGATGGCTTGTGGCTATGTTACGGATCCTGCAGGCGCATGATCCTTGCGCCCGTTTCCCGGTTCCAAAGCCCCACTTTGAAAATCAAGGTTACCTGACGATGAAGATTTCCGTGAAAGATGCCCACGCACTTGTGTGCGAAACTTTGATGCGCTGCAATGTGCGGGCAGACAATGCGGCCTCGGTCGCAACGGCACTGGTGACGGCCGAGGCATCCGGACAAGGGGGACACGGTTTTCGTCGCGTGCCGGCCTATAGCGCGCAGGCAAAGGTCGGCAAGGTTGATGGCATGATCAGCCCGATCTTTGAAAAGCCTACACCTGGCGTTTTGCGCATTGATGCGCAGCATGGATTTGCCTATCCGGCACTGGATCTGATGATGGATCACTTGCCAGATATGACTCGCACCCAGGGTATTGCGATTGCCGCAATCCACCGATCGCATCATGCAGGGGTGATGGGGCTTACGGTCGAACGTCTGGCGGAAAAGGGATTGGCGGCGATGATGTTTGCCAATGCCCCGGCGGCGATGGCGGCATGGGGCGGCCGACGTCCGATGTTTGGCACAAACCCGATTGCCTTTGGCGTGCCGGTTGGCGATGCCGGTGATCCGATCATCATCGACCTTGCGCTTTCAAAGGTTGCGCGCGGCAAGATCATGGCCGCCAAGCAAAAGGGTGTCGCCATTCCCGATGACTGGGCGCTTGATGTGGATGGCAATCCAACCACCGATGCCGTCAAAGCCATTGATGGCACGATGATCCCGGCCGGTGGGGTCAAAGGGGCGGCACTTGCCATGATGGTGGAGCTTCTTGCGGCTGGTCTTACCAGTGCACAGTTCGGTCACCAGTCTTCGTCACTTTTTGATGACAAAGGCGCACCACCTGCGCTTGGACAACTGATCATTGCCATTGATCCCAAGGCAACCGGCGGTGTCGGTGTAATGGATCACCTTGCCTATATTGCCAACGAGATTGCCGCAGAAGAAGGCGTTCGTTTGCCGGGGCGTCGCGGCAAGCAGGCACGCGCACTTGCCGAAGCGGAGGGCCTTGAGATTGAAGACGACGTCATGGAGACCATCAGTAAAATTAAATAAATCTCGCGATCGGTCCGTCTATATCGGTGTCAAAAGGGTTGATGTAGAATGTTTGACTGTTCTGTATTTTTAAAAGTGGACATTCATCAGACAAATACCTGCCGGAAATTTTAAAAATGTTACAGAAATAATGTCGGAATTACCGGTGAGTACTTCGATTAATTCTTGATGTATAGACAAGTTTAATTGTTGTCGGGGCGATATGCTCTGCGTAATCATCGAACTGTAACATCAGTGTCACCGTAGAGTCGCGGTTTGTGCGTAGCTTCTTCATCCAGCGAAACACATTCAGGCGACTCTTTTGATGCTGGTTGTAGATATCTCTGGACTGAACAAAAGCTTTACCCGTGACAAGCGTGCGCTTAGCGGCGTCAAACTGCAGGTGCGGGAAGGCGAGATGGTGGCGCTGATTGGCGCATCGGGTTCGGGTAAATCCACACTGATCCGTCATATTGCCGGTTTGCTGCGCGGGGATCGCGATGGCGGCAAGATTGTCGTGTTTGGCGAAACCATTCAGGAAAATGGCAAGATTTCACGCGGTGCCCGCAAGGTGCGCTCCGAGATTGGTGTTGTTTTCCAGCAGTTCAATCTAGTTAGCCGTCTTTCGGTTCTGACCAACGTCCTGATGGGGCTTTTGGGCCGTGTGCCGGCATGGCGCGGGTCGCTTGGTCTGTTTACCAAAACCGAAAAGATGCGCGCCATGAGCGCACTTCATCGTGTTGGCATTGATGCCCATGCGTCGAAAAAGGCGCGTAACCTTTCGGGTGGTCAGCAACAGCGCGCGGCGATTGCGCGCACCATTACCCAGGGTGCCCGACTTATTCTTGCCGACGAGCCGATTGCATCGCTTGATCCGGCGTCGTCCCGTAAGGTGATGAACACGCTTGATCGCGTAAACCGCGAAGACAACGTCACCGTCATCGTATCGCTTCATCAGGTTGATTACGCAAAAGACTACTGCAAACGCACCATCGCCATGCGCGATGGTGAAGTCGTTTTTGACGGACCGTCAAGCGAACTGACGCCGCAATTCCTTCAGGAACTTTACGGCGAACATTCTTCCGAACTTTTTGCCGATGGTGCGGCAAAGGCCGCAGAGCCCGTTACACGGCCCATCGCAGAAAAGGACCTGGCTGTCGCAACAAGCTAGCCGGGCCAGTTGTCATGACTGCCTTACCTTCTCGAAACATGTCGAAATCTATTCTGACAGGGGACTTCTTATGAACGTTAAGACAATCGCATCCGCAGCATTTGCGGCAACGATGCTGGCATCCGTCGTTGCCAAGGCCGATGTTGAATTCAAGCCGCTCGAACAGGACCCGGAAACCATCGTTTTCGGTATCATTTCGACCGAATCTACTTCCAACCTCAAAGCTCAGTGGCAGCCGCTGATCGATGACATGGAAGAAGCCCTTGGCAAAGACGTCGAGGCATTCTTTGCACCGGATTATGCCGGCATCATCGAAGGCATGCGCTTTGGCAAGGTTCATGTTGGCTGGTTCGGCAACAAGTCGGCAATGGAAGCCGTTGACCGCGCCGGTGGCGAAGTTTTCGTTCAGACCTCCAAATCCGATGGTTCGAACGGTTACTACTCCCACATCATCACCCAGGCTGATAACGACAAGGTCAAAACCCTTGAAGACATGCTGAAATGTGATGGTTCGCTGAACTTCGGGATCGGTGATCCGAACTCGACCTCGGGCTTCCTGGTTCCGTCCTATTATGTCTTCGCCAAGAATGGCGTTGACCCGAAGGAATGCTTCAAGACCGTTCGGAATGCCAACCACGAAACCAACCTGATGGCGACTGCCAACAAGCAGGTTGATGTTGCTGCCAACAACTCCGAGCAGCTTGGCCGTACCAAAATGAACAAGCCGGAAATCACCGACAAGGTCAAAGTCATCTGGACCTCGCCGCTGATCCCGTCTGACCCGATGGTTTACCGTAAAGACCTGTCGCGCGAACTGAAATCCGAAATCAAGGCATTCTTCCTTGGTTACGGTCGTTTCGGCGATGTTGAAAGCGCCAAGGAAGTTCTTGCCAACAACTCCGATGGCATGGGTCTTTTCATGGAAAGCTCGAACGCACAGCTTTACCCGATCCGTCAGCTGGCCCTGTTCAAGGACAAGCTGAAAATCCAGAACACCGAAGAGCTTTCTGCTGAAGAAAAAGCAGAACGTGTTGCCGAGATCGACAAGAAACTTGCTGAACTCGACATCCTGGTTGCCTACCAGTAACCGACTTTTCGACAGGGAGTGCATCAAAGGTGCGCTCCCTGTTTGCTTTTAATTCCGGGATTTGAACGATGAACAGCAGCATTTCTTCGACATCATCTGTCGCAACGGAGCTTCCGCCGCGTGACCTTAAGCGGTCGGCATCAAGCTTCCTGCTTTGGGCGATCATCCTTGGACTTCTGGCCATGTCGTGGGAGGGGGCAGATATGCGCCCGATGGCGCTGTTTGAAAACAGCGGTAACATGGTCGACTTTGCCGAGGGCTTCTTCCCGCCCGACTTCCTGATGTGGAAGATGTATGTCGCAGAAATGTGGATCACCATCCAGATTGCGATCTGGGGCACAGCGCTTTCCATCGTTTGCTCGATCCCGTTTGGTATTCTTTCTTCTGAAAATATCGTCCCTGTCTGGGTCTATCAGCCGGTCCGTCGCCTGATGGATTCCTTCCGCGCGATCAACGAAATGGTCTTTGCCATGTTGTTCGTTGTTGCGGTCGGCCTTGGCCCGTTTGCCGGTGTCCTCGCACTTTGGATTCACACCACGGGTGTGCTTGCCAAACTGTTTTCCGAGGCGGTCGAGGCGATTGATCCCGAACCCGTCGAAGGCATTCGTGCAACGGGGGCCAATGCGCTTCAGGAAGTCATCTTTGGTGTGATCCCGCAGGTCTTGCCGCTTTGGATTTCCTATTCGCTTTACCGGTTCGAGAGCAATGTGCGTTCGGCCACCGTGCTGGGCATTGTTGGGGCCGGTGGTATCGGCATGGTGCTTTGGGAATATATCCGTGGCTTCTATTACGCGGAAACAGCGGCAGTCATGATCATCATCATTATCTCGGTCAGCCTGCTCGATATGGTGTCCCAGCGTCTGCGTAAACTGGTGACCTGATCATGGCGTTTAAGATTACGCAGGCCAAACCGGCAATGAAGGCATTGTCGGAACAGCCCACGATTGACCAAACAGCGATTGTCGTTGATTGCGAAATGGGGATCTGGACCGAAGTCGGTGCACGGACCTCGGTGCGCGAAACGAAAATGGATGATTATTCCTATGTCGTGAATGACAGCGAGATCATCTATTCCGATATCGGCAAGTTCGTGAACATCGCTGCCCATACCCGGATCAACCCGGGACAGCATCCGATGGATCGGGCGTCGATGCATCATTTTCAGTATCGCTCCAGCGCCTATGAACTGGGCGAAGATGATCCGGCCTTCTTTGACTGGCGTCGCGAAAAACGTGTGCGTCTGGAGCATGATGTCTGGATCGGACATGGCGCGATTGTCCAAGGTGGTGTCACTATCGGGATCGGTTCGGTCGTTGGGTCCGGTGCGGTGGTCACCAAGGATGTCGCGCCCTACACGATTGTGACAGGCATTCCGGCAGTCCCCCTGCGTCCCCGGTTTGAGGCAGACATCGTCGATGCGCTTATGCGTATTCGCTGGTGGGACTGGTCGCACGATATTCTGCGCGAGAGGTTGCAGGATTTCCGAACGCTTCCGGTGCGTGACTTTTGCCTGAAATACGATACGGTTTAACCGATCAATATTTCCCAATGATTTGATGGATGCCGGAGGTTAAGCTACTGACCTTCGGCGTTTCTCGCCACGTCACCCGTTTCCAGAGTTCACTCATGACCGACCAATATCAACGCTACGCGCTTTATTATGCGCCAGAACCGCAAAGCGCGTTGGGGCAGTTTGGCAATGCCTGGCTGGGGCGTGATCCGGAAACCGGAAACCAGTTGGCCCGTCCAACTGTTGCGGGCTTGACGGAAGCCGAGATTGTGGCAGCAACCACGTCGCCAAGCCGATACGGTTTTCATGGTACCCTGAAACCGCCATTCGCACTGCCAAGCGGCATGGATCGTGGCGATCTGGAAGCAGCCGTTTCGCGCCTTTGCAAAACGACTGCACCGGTAACGTGCGGGCATCTGGTCTTAAAGGCGATTGGTCGTTTTCTGGCCCTTGTTCCGACCGAACCTGTCGGGGACTTGGCCGACCTTGCGGCAACACTGGTGCGCGAACTCGATGACTTTCGCCAGCCCGAAGACGAAGCGGCAATGAACAAGCGCCGTGCTAGCGGTCTGACGGATCGGCAGGAAGCCTATCTTGTGCGCTGGGGCTATCCCTATGTCATGGAAGAATTCCGCTTCCATCTGACATTGACCAATAAACTGTCAGACGACCAGATCGATGCCTTCAAGGCGGCACTGTCCGGCTTGGTCGCACGACTGTGTCAGGAACCATTTACCGTTCGCGAAGTCTGCCTGTTTGGTGATCCGGGTGATCATAAGCCGTTCAGATTGCTGAAACGTTTCCCGTTGGCAGGATAAAAATGCTGCGCTTTCAAGGTGCAGCATTTTTGGATGGCTGAAACAGCCTCAGGCGCGGTTTGCAATTGGTTGTGGCATTTCAATTGCGTGGATGAAGCGCGCGATGCCGGTTTCAAGATCGGCATCATTATCAACATGAACAACATGATCGCCATCGATCTGATAGGCGGATGCGCGTGCAAGCCGGCGTTCGATATCAAGGGCATCTTCGCGCCCGCGAGCCTCAAGCCGTTTGCGCAATGCCTCGCTGCTGGCGCTGATGCTGATCACCCGCACGTTGTTTTGCCCGACAAGGGCACAGGCATCGCCAATGACGCTGCGCGATACATTGACGATGACGGTTTTGCCGGCCTCGACCTCACCAAGAACATGGCGCGGGATGCCGTATCCCAGATCATGGGCCATCCAGCTCAGCAGGAACGCCCCCTGACGTGCCATTTGCCCGAAATCTTCGGGCCGGACGGGGATGTGTGTTTCTCCGACCGATCCGGCCGGGCGGGTGATGCAGCGCCGTGGAAAGCAGAACTGCTTGTCATCAGCCAGTCTTTCGCGCGCCGCATCGAGAAGGGTGTCCTTGCCAACACCACTTGGGCCGACGACAAGGACCAAAAGTCCGTATCCTGATCTGCAAGTATGTGCTGGCGCCCCGGTCATGACACCCGCACGCCTTCGCGCCAGACACCGCGCACAATTGGGTGGTGCGGCGAATGATGCACACGGATCAGATCACCACGTTTGCCAACCGCGATCTCCCCGCGATCATCAAGCCCGACCTGGGTCGCCGGATTAAGCGACACCGTGCGAATGGCCCGTGGCAGATCGTAGCCTTCGAACTCGTCAAACAGCTTCATCGCACCGTGCAAAAGACTGTGCGGGACATAGTCGCTTGATATGATGTCGAGGTAACCCTGCTTTGCCAGCTCGCCTGCCGCAACATTGCCGCTGTGCGATCCGCCGCGCACAAGGTTCGGGCCACCCATCATCACACCAAGCCCACCTTCATGGGATGCCTTGGCGGCTTCAAGCGTGGTGGGGAATTCGGCAACGGTCATTTTGTCTGCAACCGCCTCGGCGACGTGTTCGGTGGTGGCGTCATCGTGGCTTGCAAGTGCAAGGCCCTTGGCATGGGCCTGTTCGACCACATGGCGGCGGTGCTTTTCGGAATAAAGCTCTGCATCGCGACGGCGGGTGGCGATGAATTTGCGCATTTCCTCGTCGTTCAGGCCGTATTTGCCCTGATAGTAGGTGTAATAGGCATCAAGACTGACGAACTGGCGCTGACCCGGTGTGTGATCCATCACCGAAAGCATGCTGACCAGTGGCAGGTCGATCAATTGACCAAGGGCCTCGACCATGCCGGGGAAGGACGTTTCGCAGCGCAGATGCAGTTTATGGTCCGCGCGCAGCAATGCATTTTCCAGTGCGTGTTCAAGGGCATTGACCGATTCAATCAGTCTGACAATGCGTTCTGACCCTTCATTGACATCACCGATGGATACCGCATCAAACACGGTGGTGATCCCGGCACTGGCGACCTGATTGTCATGGGCAACCACGGCGGCTGTTGCCGGCCAACGCGTTTTGGGGCGCGGGGTAAGATGTTTGTCGAGATTGTCGGTATGGAGCTCGACCAGACCCGGCATCAGGTAATCGCCACCCATGTCCTCTGCCCCTGGCAGGTTGGACGGACGATCAGAAATATCGCTGATCTTGCCGTCCTTGACCTGCACGGCGCCATCAATGACTTCATTGGCCAGAACGAGTTTGGCATTGGTAAAAATCTGTTCAGTCATTGGCCCCAACTTTAAACGAAGTCACATCAAACGACCCGGTGCAGACGGCATCACGGGTTTCGTGGTCATGGAAAATACCGGCAATCGCGGCCCCACGGCTTTTGGCTTCTTCAATCAGCGCCAGAACTGTGGCGCGATTTTGGGCGTCAAGCGATGCGGTCGGTTCATCAAGTAGCATGATCGGATAATCGGCAATAAAGCCACGCGCAATATTCACACGTTGTTGTTCCCCACCCGAAAAGGTCAGTGGCGAAAGCTGCCAAAGACGTTCCGGTATGCGAAGGCGTGTCAAAAGATCGCGTGCCTTGTCAGTGGCGGTCTTGCGATCCGTGCCAAGGGCCACCAGCGGTTCGGCAACGATATCAAGGGTCGGTACACGCGGTATCACGCGTAGAAACTGCGAAACATAGCCCAGCGTACGCTTGCGGATTTCCAGTATCGAATGCGGGCTGGCAGTGGTGATATCAAGCCAGTCGCCATCATGGAACACCTTAATAGAGCCCTGAGAGCATGTGTAATTGGCATAAAGCATGCGCATGAAGGTACTTTTCCCCGATCCGGATTCACCGGTCAGCGCGATGCATTCACCAGCCGAAAGCATGAATTCAACGCCCTCAAAAACCGGGATGGTCACGCTGCCCTGTGTGTGCAGGGTAAAGCTTTTGGCGACGTTTTGAGCATGAAGCATTTCAGACATTTTCTTCGCCCCGGTCAGTTTTGCAGAATGGAAGAAACAAGCAGCTGCGTATAGGGATGCTGCGGGTCATCAAGAACCTGATCGGTCAGGCCATGTTCAATGACCTTGCCCTGTTGCATCACCATCAGCCGGTGCGAAAGAAGTCGTGCCACTGCCAAATCGTGGGTGACGATGATCACCGCAAGATTAAGATCGTGAACCAGCCCGCGCAGCAGATCGAGCAATCTGGCCTGAACAGAAACATCAAGCCCACCCGTGGGTTCGTCCATAAAGACGAGGCGCGGGCTGGTTACGAGGTTGCGGGCAATCTGCAAGCGTTGCTGCATGCCGCCCGAAAAGGTTGATGGCAGATCATCAAGGCGCTCGGACGCAATTTCGACTTTGCCAAGCCAGCTGTCCGCATTGCTGCGGATGTTGCCATAATGACGATCACCAATCGCCATCAGCCGTTCGCCAATGTTGGCCCCGGCACTGACATTCATACGCAATCCATCACGCGGGTTCTGATGCACAAACGCCCAATCGGTGCGCATCAAGAGGCGACGCTGGGCTTCGGACATCTGATAGACATCGCGCACGCCATCAATGCGGGTTTGGTATTCAACCGTTCCCTTCGTCGGTTCCTGCTGGGCGGAAATGCTGCGCAGCAAAGTGGACTTGCCAGATCCGGATTCCCCAACGATGCCAAGAACTTCACCGGGACGGAGTTCAAAGCTGACATCCTTGCAGCCAACCCGGTCGCCATACATCATGGTCAGGTTATCCACGCGCAGAAGCGGTTCGTTCATTTGGGTCATTATTCTGCTGCCTTCCCGCGATCTGCGGTGCCAAGGGGTTGGTCATGATGTTGCGGGCCGCGATGGCCGGCTTCCTGTCGTTCCGCGCAGTAATCGGTGTCCGAGCAGACAAACATCCGATTGCCCTGATCATCGAGGATAACCTCATCAAGGTAACTGTCGCGGGCACCGCACATGCCGCATTCGTCTTCCCAGGTCTGAACTTCGAACGGATGATCTTCGAAATCGAGGCTTTTGACCTTGGTGTAGGGCGGCAGGGCATAGATGCGCTTTTCGCGACCGGCCCCAAAAAGCTGAAGGGCTGCCATATTGTTCATTTTCGGATTGTCGAACTTTGGCGTTGGCGACGGGTCCATCACATAGCGATCATCGACCATAACCGGATAGGCATAGGTGGTCGCGATATGACCATGACGTGAGATATCTTCATAAAGCTTCACATGCATCAGGCCGTATTCTTCAAGCGCGTGCATCTTGCGCGTTTCGGTTTCGCGCGGCTCAAGGAAGCGAAGCGGTTCGGGGATCGGCACCTGATAGACCAGCACCTGATCTTCGCGCAGTTCCTTTTCGGGAATGCGGTGGCGGGTCTGAATGATCGATGCCTCGGCGGTCTTCTCCGTGGTGGCCACCTGTGCGGTCTTGGCAAAGAACTGCCGTATGGAAACCGCGTTGGTGGTGTCATCCGCCCCCTGATCAATGACCTTAAGCGTATCATTCGGGCCGATTACGGCGGCTGTTACCTGAACACCGCCTGTACCCCAGCCATACGGCATCGGCATTTCGCGCCCGGCAAACGGCACCTGATAGCCCGGGATCGCCACGGCCTTAAGCAGGGCACGCCGGATCATGCGTTTGGTCTGTTCATCAAGATAGGCAAAGTTATAGTCCGGTGCTCCGTCGGCCGGATTTTTGACAGTCTGTTCCATGGGATTACTCCGCGGCCTCAGGTTGGGATGTGCCATTCTCAGTTTCCGACTTTGCCAGACGTTCCTCGACCTCGGCGCGCATACGGCGCACCAGTTCAAGTTCGCCCTGGAAATCGACATAGTGTGGTAGCTTGATATGTTCGACAAAGCCGGTGGACTGGACATTGTCGCTATGTTCCATCACGAACTCGCTGTCCTGTGCCGGGCCCATGATCTGTTCGCCCATTTCATTGGCGCGCATGGCACGATCGACCAGTGCCATCGAAATGGCCTTGCGTTCGTTCTGACCAAACACAAGACCATAGCCACGGGTGAATTGCGGCAGCTTGGTTTTTGATCCCTTGAACTTGTTGACCGTCTCGCACTCGGTCAGTTCGATGTCACCGATATCAATTGCAAAGCCGAGTTCTTCGGGTTCGATTTCGATCGAAACGGTGCCATAGCGGATTTCGCCGACAAAGGCATGGCTGTTGGCATAGCCGCGCTGGGTGGAATAGCCGAGTGCCAGAACAAATCCCTCATCCCCGCGTGACAGGTTCTGCAAACGCAAGTCACGCCCGGCCGGGAATTTGACCGGCTCGCGGGTCAGATCGGCAACCGGGGCATTTTCATCAACCGGAACCGGTTCATCCTGAATAAGACCTTCATAGTTCAGGATGTCATCAAGAACGCGCGGCATGTTCTCATCGATCGGATTTTCACCACTCGGCGCCTCGGTCGGTACTTCGCCGTTGGCCATCAGCGTGAAATCCAGCAGGCGATGCGTGTAATCAAAGGTCGGGCCCAGGATCTGCCCGCCGGGCAGGTCCTTGAAGGTTGCCGAAATGCGACGTGAAACATCCATCTCGGCGGTTTTGATCGGTTTGGAAAAGGCAAAACGCGGCAGCGTCGTGCGATAGGCCCGCATCAAAAAAATCGCCTCGATCAAATCACCACGGGCCTGCTTGATGGCAAGAGCGGCCAGATCGCGATCATAAAGCGACCCTTCGGCCATGACGCGGGTGACGGACAGCGACAGTTGCTGTTCGATCTGATCAGTTTCGATTTCGGCAATGTCCGTATCGCCCCGGCGCTGCTCGGCCAGAAGCTTGTGCGCATTGTTGATGGCGCGTTCGCCACCTTTTACTGCAACATACATGATTAATTGACCTCGATCCGGGTGGTGCGTGACAGGGCGGCGATCTGGGTTTCGCTTGCGAAAATCACATCAACACCGCACGGAAACAGGTGATGGTTTTCTGCGCGCCATGCATGGAAGCTTGCGGGCAGGCCCTTGATGCTAAGGCTATGCGTATCCTTGATGCCCGGCCCCTTTAGGGTCATGGACGGGCGATCTGAAATCTCATCAACCATCAGGATCAGGGTTGCCGATTGATCCGGGTATTCCGCATTGCCAACGGCAAGATCGGTGACAAAGGACAGATCGTCGGAAATGCGCGCAATTGCAAAATCGGCCTGTTTGACATCCGTGCTGATCGGACAACCACAATGGAATTTCAAATGATTGCCCGCGGCCTTGGTCGCGCAACTTGGCGATAGCCAGATGGTCGTATCCATATCTGCCATGGCAAGAAGCGTTGCAGTGGCGGCTTTGTTCAGGCCATCGGGTGCGGAAACACTGACCGGCAAATCATAAATGCGACCGGGCCGTGACATCGCATCAAGCAGGGCGCGGAAAACAGCGTTTGAATCAAATGCTGCATGGTCAAAACCGGGCAGCATTTCGCTTGTCTGGGCGGGGGCTGATTGGGGTTGGGGCGTCATTCGTCTTCTCCGCGGACAAGTGTGAAGAAATCAACTTTGGTGGCGGCAACCTTGCGGGCATGATCGCGTTTGGCCGCGGCCTGTTCGGCGGCCAGGGTGTCGATGAAATCGCTTGCCGATCCGTCGCGCAGCATCACCGCATCAAACAGGGCGGCATATTGCGCCTGAATGCGATCACGTCCCTTGACGTAGGAATGCCCGACGGTGCCATCTGACAGCGTGACGGCACAACGCGTCACGGTCATTTCACCAAGGTTGAAACGCTGCCCGGCACCACCAGCGCGGCCGCGTACCATCACCATGCCGATTTGCGGTTCGCGCAGGTGTGTCCAGCTTTCATTACCGTGATTTTCCGACCATTCGGTTTCAAGGCGGGCACGGGATGTGCGGGCCAGAACCGACATCCATTTTTGGCGCGCGGCAATATGCGGATCGGTGGGGGTGTCTGCATTCCGGTTTTGATCTGTCCGGGCATTCGGGGCGGGGTGCGCCGTCATCAAACTGATCCCTTTTCAACTTATGTCGACAAATTCAAAATTTGTCTAGACGTCTATACCTATTGACGTTATAAGACGATCCAGCACCAAAGGCAAAGGTCTTGCGGTGAAAGTTTTGTGAACGGGGAATGCAATGGATTGGGAACCGGGCCTATCTATTTGGAAGCAAATAGAAAAGCAGCTTCTGGCTGATATCTCTGACGGCGTTTTCACACCGGGCGAAAAGATGCCGACCGAGATGGAATTGGTCCGGCGTTTTGGGGTGAATCGCCATACGGTGCGCCGCGCCATGGCCGCACTTGTCGATTCCAATGTTGTCCGTGTCGAACAGGGGCGCGGCGCCTTTGTTCAGGAACAGATCCTTGACTACCCGCTTGGTTCCAAGACCAGGTTTTCGCAGATCGTATCGGGCCGCCATCGCTTGCCCGACAAACGCCTGATCTCGTCCGAGGTCCTCAAAGCCAATTCGACCATCGCGCAGTTCCTCGATGTCAAACCGGGCACGCGGGTGATCGAGTTGTTTTCGGTATCCGAGGCCGACGGTGTCCCGCTTGCGGTTGCGACAAGTTATCTTCCGGCCGCGCGCTTTGACGGCATTGTCGAGATATTTGTCGAAACCAAATCGCTCACAGAAGCCTTCAAACGCTTCGGGATTGATGATTACACACGAAAGACCACGCGCATTTCGGCAACGCTTCCGTCATCACGTGTTGCCAACCTTCTTAAACAGGCGCGCAATCGACCGGTGATTTCGACGGAAAGTGTCGATGTTGATTCCGCTGGTGCGCCAATCGAATACGGTGTGACCGCCTTTTCAAGCGACCGGGTTCAGTTGATCGTTGAGTAGGGAATGGGACAGCGGGTGTGCTGCCCTAGTATTCCCGACCCGGACGGGCCCTGTAGACCGGGAAGCTTAGCTTGAACTTGATCGCACATGCCCGCATCAGGAATGCGGCAAAGAACGCAATCACGGCAATCGGCCCGCGCGGCAAATCAAGGATCGCTGTGCCAATCACATAGATCCCTGCACCGACCAGCGCACAGGTGATATAAATCTCCGGGCGCAGAATCAGCGGGATTTCATTACAGACAACATCACGCACCATCCCGCCAAAGGTGGCCGTGATCATGCCCAGAACGATTGCGACCAACGGGGATACGCCCAGATTAAGGCCGATGGCGGCCCCGGTGACCCCGAACACTGCCAACCCCAGCGCATCGAGCCACAGCAAGGCAACATAACGTCGTTCAACCAGATGGGCGGTGAAGTATGTGATGACGGCAGCCCCGATGCAGGTCACAAGCCAGGTGGTATCGCGTATCCAGAAAACCGGTGTTGCCCCGGTAATGACATCGCGAACAGTGCCGCCGCCAATGCCGGTAAAGGTCGCAATCAGGACAAATCCGACCATGTCCATCTGGCGACGGGATGCCTCAAGCGCGCCGGTAATCGCAAAAACGGCGACCCCTGCCAGTTCAAGCCAATAGATGATTTCGGTAATCGTCATGATGTCCTTTGCGGGGCTTGCCCGTGATCTGTGGGTTGCGAAACGGGGTGTTCTATCGGCATGCGCAATCTGGCTGCGGCAACATCTTCAAGCTGTTCACGTAACCAAAGATGCGATGGATCGTGCTGATAGCGTTGGTGCCAACACATGAAAATAGGAAGATCAAGCGTGCCCTTTTTTAGACCCGCGAGCGGCATCGGCGCACGTGCAAAATCACGCAGCGCATGTTTTTGCAGAAGGCTTGGCAAGGTTGCGATCATATTGCTTCCGCGCAGGAATTCGGCAATGGCGGTAAAGTTCGGTACCCGCAAAGCGATGTTGCGTTCTACACCATGATTTTCAAGCATGTCGTCAAACTCAAGCGTGCGGTTATTGCCATAGCGCACCGTGATATGGCGCGCGGACAGATAATCATCATCGCTTTGCGGGGCGTCGCGCATATCCGGATCATAAAACACCATGTAATGATCGGTCAGAAGACGCTTTTGCACGATATCCACACCTTCGGGTGGCCGCGGCGAAATCAGAAGGTCGCAATGATTTTCACGCAACAAGGCCGGTCCGGGCAGAAGGGACGGCACCACCGTCATCCGGATATTAGCAAGCGCGCTTTCCAGATTGCGAAACAGTGTTGGCAACAAAAGATCACGCTGCAGATCGTTGGCGGCAATGGTCAGGCTCATGGATGCGCCATCGGGTTCGAAATGCGCACCACTGGCAAAGGCCTGCATCTGATCAAGAAGAAACCGCGCCTGTTCGGCCAGATTTTGTGCATGCGCGGTTGCCACGATCCCGCGCCCGGATTTGGTGAAAAGCGGATCGCGCATGATCCGGCGCAATTTGGTCAAGTTGTGGCTGACCGCCGATTGCGTCACGCCAAGCCGTTCGGCGGCAGCCGTGACCGACCCTTCTTCAAGAACGGCCAGAAACAGACGCAACGCATGGCCGTCCAGTTCCAAATGATCAAAATTGCTCATGAGTAAGATGATAAATGATGCATTTATTTTATGCAATTGGCCGCGCAGGATGCGTTTAACGCGGACATTCAATAGTCCGGAGCATCATCTGCGGAGGAAAAATCATGGA
The DNA here is from genome assembly GCF_000300275.1 of Thalassospira profundimaris WP0211. Classification (GTDB taxonomy): domain Bacteria; phylum Pseudomonadota; class Alphaproteobacteria; order Rhodospirillales; family Thalassospiraceae; genus Thalassospira; species Thalassospira profundimaris. Next base: position 50,329 of record NZ_AMRN01000003.1, read on the forward strand.
ATTCTATCAGCGTGACAGAACGCTGCAGCCAGCAGGCTACACCCCGATCTACAAGACATCGGTTGCGCGTTCCCCGCGCCAGTCGCTGCTGTCGCTGCAAGGATCCTTGTCGGAAATTACCGGTCCGGTTTTCGGTCAGAACGAACTGGGGCCACTTGATAACGATTTGGTCCGAAACTACGCCAAGGATGGCGATCCGATTGGCGAACGTATCATCGTGCATGGGCGGGTTCTGGATGAAAACAACCGTCCGGTACCCAATACGCTGGTCGAATTCTGGCAGGCCAATGCCGGAGGACGCTATCGCCACAAAAAAGATACCTATCTGGCGCCGATTGATCCGAACTTTGGCGGCTGTGGCCGGGCGCTGACCGATGAAAACGGTTACTACTTTTTCCGTACCATCAAGCCGGGTCCGTATCCATGGCGCAACTACGTCAACAGCTGGCGTCCGGCCCATATCCATTTTTCGGTATTCGGGTCCGGCTTTGCCCAGCGCCTGATCACCCAGATGTATTTCGAAGGCGATCCATTGATAAAGGAGTGTCCGATTGTGCATGTCATCCCGGACGAGGATGCGATCAACCGCCTGATAGCGCCGATTGATCTCAAGGGCTCGGTGCCGCTTGATACCATTGCCTACAAGTTTGACATCGTCCTGCGCGGCCGTCGTTCGACCCTGTTTGAAAACCGTCTGGAAGGAAACTGATCCATGGTGCAAAGCCTTGATTATCTCAAAGAAACCGCCTCCCAGACGGCGGGCCCGTATGTTCATATCGGGCTCATTCCCAATCAGGCCGGTTTTGACATTTTTGAAAACAACTTCACCAACCTTCTGGCCGATGAAAACACCCGTGGGGAACGGATCATCATCGAAGGGCGGGTGATTGATGGTACCGGAACGCCACTGCGTGATGCGCTGCTTGAAATCTGGCAGGCCAATGCAGACGGGCGCTACAACCATGAACTTGATCGTCAGAATTCTGGCAAAATCGATGAGGATTTCCGCGGCTGGGGCCGGACGGGAACGGATTTCGATACTGCCGTCTATCGCTTTGAAACCATCAAGCCAGGTGTGGTTTCCGGTCGCAATGGCAAAGACATGGCGCCGCATATCAACTTCTGGATCGTGGCACGGGGTATTAATATCGGGCTGAATACCCGGATGTATTTCGCCGACGAACAAGATTCGAATGCGGCTGATCCTGTTCTGAACCTGATCGAACAGAAAACCCGTCGCAAGACCCTGATTGCTGATCGTGATGACAGTGGACCGATCCCGGTCTACCGGTTTGACATCATCTTGCAGGGCGATGGCGAAACCGTGTTTTTTGACATCTAACAGCGCTTAAAACTGTATGGGTAATGCGGCGACCGCTCTTTGCGGTTGCCGTATTTTTGTTCAATCAACTACTTAAAAAGCCGTCTGCTGATTCTTATATTCACGTTCATAAAAGCGGTGTGGTAAAACAACCGCTGCTGAGGGTTTCAAAAACAAAAAGAAGACCCCGGCAATGGAGAGTGAGAGGATCAGCCTTGAACAAGTTGTTACAGGTCGGAATCCGCGTGCAAGTAGCTCTGGCAACAGCGCTGCTACTGGTTGGCCTGACCGTACTGATGAGCTTTGTGATCGGAAAGCGATCCGGTGCTGATCTGCAAAAGCAGATTGGTCTGGGTGTTTCTGATATTGCCCGTCAGATGGCTGATGAACTTGACCGTATCATGTGGACCCACCGTGGCGAGGTTTCGGTCCTAAGCACGCTCTCTGTCCTGCAAGAGCTCGAAGATACCCAACAGATTTCAAGCATCGTCAATCGCCTAAGCCGCGAAATCCCGATCTTTACCTGGATAGGTGTGCTTGATCGCGACGGGACGGTGGTTGCGTCGACGAACGACTTGTTACTCGGGGCGAATATCGCGCAGCGCCCAGTGTATCAGTATGGCAAGAACGGACAGTTTATCGGTGATGTTCACGATGCGAAATTGCTGGCTGAAAAATTCCCGCTTTATAACGGGGAGCCGATCCAGTTTGTCGATATTGCCGTTCCCCTGTTCAACAAAAACGATCAGTTCACCGGCGTATTTGCCACCCATCTGAGTTGGGAATGGGCCGATAATGTCCGCAAAACACTTTTTGCCGGGCAGGGGATCCATCGGGATGTCGATATATTTGTCGTATCTGCCGATGGCACTGTTCTTTTGGGGGCGGACGGGGCGATGGTCGGCTCATCGCTTGAACTTGATGCTCTGCAGCAGGCGCAGCGCAACAATATCGGATGGAAGATCAGCACTTGGCCGGATGGCGCAGAGTATCTGACGGGCTATGCCCCGGCCGACGGTCACCTTGATTATGCCGGTCTGAACTGGTCAATTCTGGTGCGTCAGCCCGTCGAAGAGGCGCTTGAGCCGGTGTATGTCCTGCGCCGCGACATCATGGCGTGGGGGTTGGTGTTAAGTATCGTCTCCAGCGTGATTGCATGGTGGGGGGCTGGTTTCTTTGTTGGACCGATCGGCAAGATGGCCCGTTCGATCGAGGCGATGAAACGTGGCGAAATTGAACGTCTTCCCGATTTTGATGGCGCAAGAGAAATCAAAATCCTGTCAAACAGCCTCAATGCGTTGCTTGCCAAGCTGACGGAAAAGGACGCAGCCCTTGGCCAGATGGAACACATTGCCCATCACGATAACCTGACCGGACTTGGCAACCGTTTGGCGCTTGATGTCTATTTCGAACATGCACTTGCCCATGCTGATCGCCAGAAGACCCAACTTGCGGTCATGATGCTTGATCTTGATGACTTTAAACCGATCAATGACAAGTTCGGTCACTCAGCTGGCGATGATGTCCTGCGCGAGGTCGCAAAACGGTTGCGCCGTTGTGTGCGCGGTGGCGATCTGGTTGTGCGTCTCGGTGGGGATGAGATGGTGGTGGTGTGTCATGTCGGAACGAGTGGCGAGGGTGAAGCCGCAATGTTGGCCGAACGGATTTTGAACGACATCCAGATGCCCTTTATTACCGGCGGCAATCGTGTTTCCATTCATATGAGCATCGGCATTGCCATTTGTCCGGTGCACGGCAAAACCATCGACGTGCTTCTTGATCAGGCGGATGATGCCCTTTATGCCGCCAAGGCGCGCGGCAAGAACTGTTATGTGCTTGCGTCTGATGATGGTGAGCCGTCCGGCAGCAAGTCGTCGCTGGCGTGAAATGCGGGTTTTCTTGACTTTGTCTCAGGGCATCGCAATAAGCATTTCATGACAATTTCATCCGAAAAAGAACTCGAACAATTGCGCAAGATCGGGCGGATCTGTGCCCGTGCGCGCGATGTCATGGGGGCGGCTATTGTCCCGGGGATTACAACTGCCGAGCTTGATGATATCGGCCGCAAGGTTCTTGAGGATGCCGGTGCGGTTTCAGCACCGGAAAGCGAATACAAGTTCCCCGGTGCGACCTGCATCAGTGTGAATGATGCGGTTGCGCATGGTATTCCCGGTGATCAGGTTCTGGCTGATGGTGATCTGGTCAATATCGATGTTTCGGCATCGCTTGATGGCTATTTTTCCGATACCGGTGCCAGCTTCATCTGCGGCACGGCAAAGCCCGAAATTGCAAAGCTGTGCGAAGACGGCAAGAAAGCGATGTGGGCGGGCATCAAGGTGGTGCGTGACAAGGCGCCGATCCGCGAGATCGGGCTTAAGATCGAAATGTTCGCCCGCAAGGGTGGCTATACCCTGATCCGCAATCTTGCCAGCCACGGCATTGGCAAGTCGCTGCATGAACATCCCCACACCATCCCGACCTGGGATGACCCCAAGGAACGCCGTGCCCTTAAAAAGGGGCAGGTGATTACCATCGAACCGTTTCTGTCACGTGGCGCGAAATGGGCCCTTGATAGCGAAGATGGCTGGACGCTGTATGCCGATACCGGTGACGCAACCGTGCAGTACGAGCACACCCTTGTTGTCACCGAAAAGGGCTATGAAATCATGACGCTGGGAAACTGATCCCGTTTAAAATGTTGCAGTTCATGCTGCAGCATTTCTTGCAACATAAAAGCCGCCCGAATGTGTCGGGCGGCTTTTGTTTTGTGTGTGTTTGATATGCGGTGTCGCGATTACGAACCGTATTTTGCCTTGGCTTCGCGACGGCGCGCATGCAGGACCGGTTCAGTGTAGCCGTTTGGCTGTTCGCGGCCCTTGAAGACCAGATCACAGGCCGCCGCAAAGGCGATGCTGTCATCAAAGTTCGGGGCCATGTTGCGATAGGTCGGGTCACCGGCATTCTGTTTGTCGACGACGGCGGCCATCCGCTTCATGGTTTCCGTCACCTGTTCTTCGCTGCACAGGCCATGATGGAGCCAGTTGGCGATATGTTGGCTTGAAATACGCAGCGTCGCTCGGTCTTCCATCAGGCCGACATCGTTGATGTCTGGCACCTTGGAACAGCCGATCCCGCTATCGATCCAGCGCACAACATAACCCAGAATGCCCTGGGCATTGTTATCAAGCTCTTCCTGGATTTCGCTTGGCATCGGTTTGATGTCACCCAGACGCGGGATCGCCAGAATGTCATCAAGGCTTGCGCGTTCGCGTTTGCCAATCTCGTCCTGAACCGCACGGACATCAACCTGATGATAGTGGATGGCATGCAGGGTTGCTGCGGTCGGTGACGGGACCCAGGCGCATTTCGCGCCGGCCTTGGGATGGCCGATCTTGGCTTCCATCATTTCGGCCATCCGGTCCGGTTTGGCCCACATGCCCTTGCCGATCTGGGCAACGCCCTTCATGCCGCATTCAAGACCGATATCAACGTTCCAGTTTTCATAGGCCGCGATCCAGTACTGGTCTTTCATCGCTTCCTTGCGGACCATCGGGCCAGCTTCCATGCTGGTATGGATTTCATCACCGGTACGGTCAAGGAAGCCGGTATTGATAAAGACCACACGGTCCTTGGCAGCACGGATGCATTCCTTGAGGTTGACCGTCGTGCGGCGTTCCTCATCCATGATGCCGACCTTAAGGGTATGTTCCGGCAGATCAATCGCCTTCTCGACAAAGGCAAACAGATCGTTGGTCAGCGTGACTTCTTCGGGGCCGTGCATTTTCGGCTTCACGATATAGACGCTGCCATGGCGGGAGTTCGAAAGTTCGCTATTGCCAATCACATCATGCTTGGCGATCAGGCTGGTGACCATGGCATCAAGGAAGCCTTCCGGGACTTCGTCGCCATTGGCATCAAGCACCGCATCCGTGGTCATCAGGTGACCAACATTACGGATCAGCATCAGGCTGCGGCCCGGCAGGACAACTTCAGTCCCGTCAAAGCCCTGATAGGTCCGGTCCGGGTTCAGACGACGGGTGATCGTCTTGCCGCCTTTTTCGAACTTTTCTTCAAGCGTGCCTTTCATCAGGCCTAGCCAGTTGCGATAGGCAACGGTCTTGTCCTCGGCATCCACGGCAGCAATCGAATCTTCGCAATCCTGAATGGTACTGACCGCAGATTCCAGAATGACATCGCACACACCCGCGGCATGTTCCTTGCCAATCGGATGCGTCGGATCGATATGGATTTCGATATGCAGGCTGTGACGGCGCAGCAAGACATCGGTCAGCTTGCCGTCCTTTTCGTTGTACCCGATGAACTGGGATGGCAGCTCAAGTGCGGTTTCGCTGCCATCCGAAAGGGTGACAACCAGCGTCCACCAGCCAGATGCGTCTTCGCGCACTTCATATTTCGTGGCATCGGCATGTTTGCCGGTTGCAAGCGGGGCGGCTTCATCAAGGAAGTTCGCGGCATAAGCCACAACCGCAGCACCGCGTTTCGGATTGAATGACTTGGTCTTTTCCTTGCCGTCGGCTTCGTCGATGACATCGGTGCCATACAGCGCATCATAAAGGCTGCCCCAGCGTGCATTGGCGGCATTCAGCGCATAGCGCGCGTTCATCACCGGCACGACAAGCTGCGGACCTGCCACCCGGCCAATCTCCGGATCGACATGGGTGGTGGTGATATAGAAATCATCGCCTTCGGGCAGCAGATAACCGATCTCGGTCAGGAATTCCTTGTAGGCGGCCGGGTCGCGTGGCTGATCCTGACGCGACAGATGCCAGTGGTCGATCTTGGCCTGCAATTCGTCTCGCTTTGCCAGCAGCGCCTTGTTGCGTGGTCCAAGTTCAGTGACGAGCTTTTCAAAGGATGCCCAGAACTGATCGGAACTGATCCCGGTTCCCGGAATGACTTCGTTGGCCACCAGATCGTGCAGCACTTTTGCAATCTGAAGTCCACCTTCTTGGATGCGTTGGGTCATGTTTTCTCTCACCAGACTTGGAACTGTTTCGGGCGATTAATATGGCTTTGCCGACGAACACACAAAGCGCGGCAAAGGCAACTCGCTTATCGTTGGTTCACAACATATGGGTTGAAGCAGGCCCGGGTCCACAGCCGGTTTCAAAATTGCGGGATGTTTTCCGCATTATGGAAGCCTGATCATTCTGCCTCAATCGACAGACGTTCACATCTTCTTGTCTTCATTCGGATCCGTCGTGCCGTCCGTGTCTGCCGGCGGTACCTGTCCGATGTCGTCGGGATGTGCCGTGCCGTCGGGGGTCAGCACATCTTGCAGATCATGCGGGTCCATTGGTTTTGTTTCACTATCTGGCTCTGTGCTGTCGTCTTCGTCATTGAGACTGATGTCGTCGGTAATCGGTGACAGCTCAAACGCCATTGGCGTTGTGCGCGGTACGGCAACGAACTGACCCTGTTCCTCGATCGAGATACGACGGCCAAAGCCAGCGCGGTACGTGGCAAAGCTCGCAACGCAAATGCCAACGATTGAAAACAGTACAGGCAAGGCCCACGGGCCGAAATAACCGATTGCACTGGATCCCAGAATTGGACCAAACGCAGCAGACCCACCATAAATGATCAGAAGACCACCTGACGCAGGAACGATGTCCTCGGGCTCAAGGTAGTCATTCACATAGGCCACAGCCAGGCCGTAAACCGGCATGATGAACACGCCCGTGATCCCGCCCCAGACTGTTAGATTGTCGCGGACAAGATCCGGCGCAACCAGCGGGAAAAATCCACAGATCGCAAGCCCGGTCAGAACGAAAATCATCACATATTGGCGCGGCACCATGTCCGAAATCTTGCCGATCGGAAATTGCATGATCATGCCGCCCAGAATGACGAAGAACATGAAATAGGCGATTTCATTGGTCGCAAGTCCGAGGTCGGCGGCAAAGACTGGCCCGACGCCATAAACCGCCCCAGAAAGCACGCCTGCACCCGATGCGGCAACGAAGCCCAGCGGGGAAATCTTGTAAAGGCGGCGGAATGTCATGCGTTCACCGCTGACCGCCGACGGCGGTGGCTGACGGGTCAGGGCAAGCGGAACAAGCGACAGCGACAGCAGCACAGAGGCCACCGTAAACAGCTCGAAACTGCTGACCGGGGCACCATTGAGCAACAGCTGACCAATCGCCAGCCCGCCAAGCGAAACCGTCATGTAAATCGCAATCGTCCCACCGCGCGATGTATTGTCCGCTTGCGCATTCAGCCAGCTTTCAATCACCAGATACAGGCCCGAAACACACAAGCCGGTCATGATGCGAAACAGCGACCAGGTAATCGGATCAACCAGAACGGCATGTAAAAGTGTGATGGCCGATGCGGCCGATGCCAGTGCGGCAAACGTCCGGATGTGGCCGACCCGGTTGACAAGGCTCGCCCCCCAGATGATGCCGGCAACGAACCCGATATAATAGGATGCCATGATGATACCGGTATAGACCGGCGCAAATCCCTCGGCGGATGCACGCAGTGCAAGCAGCGATGATTGCAGAGATGCCCCACTATTTAGCGCAAACGCGGCGAACAGCGTTGCAGACAGTGCAATAATAAGGGCGACCGGCGAACGCGGCATGGCATCCTCGTTTGAGTTTCAATCAGGCAGGCACCCTGCGGCAAGGGGATCGACCGTGTCAATCCTTACAAGCCCTTGGCACACAAGGGGAATAGTGCATTTTGTGTTTAACACCACGGCGCACAAGAAGTTCCGCAAAAATTATGAACCTTCTTTAATCCTGCTTGGCCCACGCGCATAGTGCCGGTTTCGCGCAACTGATATGTGTAAAGCGGCTTTACTTGGCGCCAAAGCAGGCTTTGTTCGGTGAAAATCGCACAAGCAGCTTGACCTTGGGGGTGTTGATGCTTTCTATGGACCGAAATCAGACGCAATTTGCCAAAATTCCCGCGATCCGGGGTTGGATTTTGCGTTTCGCCACCAGACTTCAGGTTCATTGATGATAATCGGCATTCAAGCCAACTGATGAACCGACCATACAAGGGGAGGAAACCTTGAAAATTTTGCGCACACTCGGTGTGATTGCCGCCGGTATGATGGCCTTGTCCGTGGCGAATGCCGCGCAGGCTGAAACCCGCGTCACCCTGAAATCGGCCAAGGCCGCGTCATCCTATTACCAGATGGCCGCCCAGTTTGCCGAGGCGATGAAAACCGGTACCGATGGCGATATCATCGTCACGGTCGAGGAAAGCCAGGGTTCGGTTCAGAACGTCATGGAAGCCATGGTACGTCCGGGCAATTATGTCTTCACCTCCCCGCCCGGTCTCGTAAGCCTGGCACAGAACGGCAAAGGCCCGTTCGACGGACGTCCGACCGAAAAGTTTGCCGAAGTCCGCGCCCTGTTCCCGATCCCGTCGCTGACCATGCATTTCGTGATGCGTGCTGATTCCGGTGCGACCAGCTTTGCCGATCTCGAAGGCAAGACCATTCTGCTTGGCAAGGGATCCTTTGGCGCGCGTGAAGGTGAAAAATACCTTCAGCTGTTTGGTCTTGAAGGCAAGGTCGATCTGGCCGATGCCGAACTGTCCAATGCGGTGGCCGCCCTTAAAAACGGTCAGATTGATGGCTTTGTGACCGCTGGTTCCTGGCCTGCCCCGAACGTGATCGAGGCCGCGGCAGGAACCGACGTCATTGTTCTGTCGCTGTCCGAAGATCAGCTTGCCGAGACCAAGCGTGACAAAACCGTCATCCCGGCCGGGACCTATAACGGTCAGGAAGAAGACATCACCACTGCATCGCTTTCGGTTGTTGCCTTTGCCACCACCCAAATGGATGCCGATACGGCTTATGCGCTGACCAAAACCTTCTGGGAGCAGAAGGCGAAAATGGGTGAAAGCTCTTCATGGTGGAACGGTGTCAGCCCGGAAATGCTTGCCAACATCACGGGCAAAATGCATCCCGGTGCGCTGCGTTACTATGACGAAGTCGGGTTTTCCATCCGCGACGATCAGCGCTAAGTGCTGATCAGATAACATGTTCAAGGCCCGGCAGTTTTGCCGGGCCGTTTCTTGTCAAACAAGCCATTTAGATTATGTCAGCCACCACTCGTCCCTTCTGGATCGCCCTTGGCGCCGTTTCAATTGCCTTTCACCTGTGGCTGATTTTTTCAGGATTGGTTCCCAATCTTGTTAGCCGCCCGATCCACATGGCGCTTGCCCTGCCTTGGGCGCTGATCTTTGTTGCCAAAACCCGTGCACAGAAAATCTCTGGCATCGTCCTGACGCTGATTGGTCTGATTGCGTGCGGTTGGATCGTTGCCAATCATCAGACGCTTGGCGATCAATACGGTTTCCTGATGGGCAATAGCCAGATCATGCTGGCAGCGGCGTTATTACTGATTGTGCTTGAAATGGCACGTCGGGCAATCGGCTGGCCGTTGCCGACGGTGGCGGCAATTGCACTGCTCTATGCGCTGTTCGGGCAACATATTCCGGGCGAGTTTGGCCATGCCGGGCTGCCAGTTGAAAGTATGCTGGGCACCCTGACCATCGCCGAGGGCGGCCTTTGGGGCAGCCTGACGGGCGTGTCGGTCAATATCGTCGCGATCTTCGTTATTTTCGGGGCGGTTTTGAATGGCGGCGAGGCCGGTCAGGGCTTTATGAATGTCGCAGGTGCCGCCGCCGGTCGGCTTAAGGGCGGGGCGGCAAAGGTTTCTGTTGTATCATCCGCGCTGTTTGGCTCGATATCGGGGTCTGCATCGGCCAACGTGGCCTCGACCGGGGCGATTACCCTGCCTGCCATGACCAAGCTTGGTTACCCCAAACGTCTGGCGGCTGCGGTTGAGGCCGTAGCATCCAGTGGCGGGCAGATCATGCCACCACTGATGGGGGCAGGGGCGTTTGTCATGGTGGAACTTACCGGCAAGCCTTATGTCGACATCATGGTCGCGGCCATCTTGCCGGCTGTCCTTTACTTCCTTGCCGTCTGGGTTGGCATCAATGCCTTTGCCATGCGCTATGATCTTCCCGGCGTGCCAAACGAAGATCGCCCGAACCTGCGGTCGGTCGTAATCACATCGGCCTTCTTCCTGGTGCCATTTACCATTTTGCTTTGGGGCATGTTTGGCGGTGGTTACACACCACAATATGCCGCCTGTCTGGCGCTTCTGGCCGGGGCAGCTTTGCTGTTGCTTGATGCGGATCTGACGGTTGATTTGCTGCGCAGCAAACAACGGTTTGCCGATGTTTGCCTTAATGCCGGACGTCAGGTGGCAATGATCGGTTCGATCATCTTGTGCGCGTCGATCGTGATCGGGGTTCTCGGCCTGACCGGACTTGGTGTGAAGATCACCTCGCTTCTGATTTCCGGATCGGGTGGCATGTTGTGGCCGGCTCTTTTGCTGACGGCACTGGCTTGTCTGATCCTAGGGATGGAAGTCCCGACCACGGCGGCCTATGTGATTTGTGTTTCGGTTGCCGGGCCCGCGTTGATAGAGCTCGGGCTTGAACCGCTTCAGGCGCATCTGTTTGTGTTCTGGTTTGCGCTTTTATCGACGATTACGCCGCCGGTTTGCGGGGCGGTGTTCATTGCCGCGGGCATGGTCGAGGAAAACTGGCTCAAGGTCGCCGGAACGGCGATGGCGCTTGGCATCGGGCTTTATATCGTGCCACTGGCAATGATCGCCAACAGCACGCTGATCGAACTTGGCAGTGATCCGGTTTGGGCGATCATCGCCGGGCTTAAGGTCGCGGTGGGTTTGACGGCCATTTCATATGGCCTGATCGCGCCCAGACCTGTCTGGCAGAGGATCGGCATGGTTGCACTTGGTGGTGCAGTGATTTTTGCTGCGGGTGTTTAGAACCACGAAAAAAGGCCGACAGTTTCCTGTCGGCCTTTTTCGTCATTGAGGGAAATGATTTAACCGGTTTTAAGCTGTCGCGCGTCCGCTGCGCGGGCCAGCAAAGAACCAGATAATCAGGCCAAGAACCGGCAGGACAACAACAAGTACTGTCCACAATACTTTTGCACCGGTGCTTGCACCGCTGCCCATGATATTCACGATTGCCCAGATATCGGCAATCAGGACGAGAAGTCCGATAATTCCACCATATTCAAGCATGTTCCAACCTCACATTTGTTGCTGCGGTATCTGTACCGCGCTTACAACTCAAACGATTGGTTTTCTTGTTTGTTCCCGCACTGAATTCAATCAGTGCATCAGGCGGGTTGGGAAGGGCAGTTTAAACCACCTGTCCGGCAGACCAGCCCGATGACCATGCCCACTGGAAATTGAAGCCGCCAAGATGGCCCGTGACATCAACCACTTCGCCAATGAAATAAAGGCCGGGTACGTCACGTGCTTCCATTGTTTTCGACGAAAGGGCATTGGTGTCGACACCGCCAACCGTGACCTCGGCCGTGCGATACCCCTCAGTCCCGCTTGGTGTCAGGGCCCATTGATTGACATCCATCGCCAATTTGCGCAGTGCCTTGTCACCGGTTTCGCCAATCGGGCGATCAAGGCCATGGGTGGCGGCAATCATCTGGGCAAGGCGATTTGGCAATATGCGTGACAGAACCGTGTGCACCGCCTGTTTCGGGTTTTCACCCTTGGCCGTTTTCAAAAGATCGAACGCATCTTCTTCCGGGTTAAGGTTCACCGTAATGCTGTCGCCCTCGTTCCAATAGGATGAAATCTGCAAGATCGACGGGCCGGAGAGACCTCGGTGGGTGAACAGCAAACCTTCGCGGAATTGCTTTTTGTTACATTGAACAACGGCATCAACGGAAATGCCCGAAAGTTCGCCAGTACGCGCACGCAAATCCGGATCAAAAACAAACGGCACAAGTGCGGCACGGGTCGGAATGACATTAATGCCGAACTGACGTGCGATCTGATAGCCAAAGCCGGTAGCACCGATTTTCGGGATCGACAGGCCGCCACATGCGACAACCAGTGATGAACAGGTCCATTGCGCGCCAGTGCGCGTGGTGACATCAAAGCCGCCATCGTCGCGTTTGATGATGTTTGAAATCTCGGTATTAAGCTTGATCGTCACATCGGCGGCATTGCATTCATCAAGCAACATATCGATGATCTGAAAGGACGATTCATCGCAGAAAAGCTGGCCGAGTGTCTTTTCATGCCAGGCGATATTGTGCCGGTTCACCAGATCAATGAAATCTTGCTGCGTATAGCGTTTAAGCGCTGAAACACAGAACCGCTTGTTTTCGGAAATGAAGTTTTCCGGGCTGGTGTGGATATTGGTAAAGTTGCAGCGCCCACCACCGGAAATGCGAATTTTTTCCGCCGGTTTGGTCGAATGATCAACCACCACAACGGTTCTTCCGCGTTTTCCTGCTTCAATCGCGCACATCAGGCCGGCCGCACCCGCCCCGATGACAAGAACATCAATCTTTTTCAAGCCCGTCAGATCCATTCATGTGAATTTCGGACCTGCTTATACGTGGAAAACGTGGCCTTGTCAGTGCCAGTGGCGCAAATACCTACTCGGCGGCGATGCCTCTGGAACTCGGGGGTTTTAGGTCCCCGCGTTTGCCGGCGGTTTTGGATTGTTCAATCTGTTGTTCGCTTGCAACCTGATTGCGGCCGTTTTCCTTGGCGAAGTAAAGTGCCCTGTCGGCCCGTTCGATCAATTTGGCGGCCGGTTCGCCGGGCCGGAATTCAGCCACCCCGATTGACGCCGTCGCCTTGCTGATGATCGTCTTGCCGCTTTTGGTCACGACCTTGTGGCTTTCGATATATTGACGCAGCTTGTTGCCAAACAACACGGCATTGCCAAGCGACGTGCTTGGCAGGATGATTGCGAATTCCTCGCCGCCATAACGGGCGGCAGTATCCTGGCCTTTGATATTGCGTTTCAGCGATTCTGCCATCAACCGGATCACCTGATCACCGACCTGATGACCATAGGTGTCGTTGAACTTTTTGAAGTGATCAATATCAAGAAGCAAAAGGCAAAGCGGCTGACCGTCTTCCATGGCATGCATCATGCCACCGCGCAGTTGCATATCGAATGCCTTGCGATTGGCAATGCCGGTCAGCCCGTCGGTCATGGCTTCGCGTTTCAGATTTTCCATATCTTCGCGCAGACGGTTGATTTCCGACGAACTGTTCGTCAACCGGCTTTCAAGGTTGCGATTGACGCCCTCCATCTCGCGGGTGGCGCCCAGAAGGGTATGAAGTGCCTGTTCAAGATTGCTGAGGTTGCGGTTCTTGTCCCCGACATAGGAGCAGAAATGATCAAGCGCCTTTTTGTATTTCCGTGTGTCGACGCCGACCTTGTTAACAGTATCAAGGATGCTGCCCAACTGCGCGCGCAAGTCGTTTGAAATGCGTTCGATGATTTCGTTTTCGCGCTTGTCGCTGAAGAAACGGGTATGGAGTTCTTCGCACTGTGCTTCATCAAATTCGCGATGGTTGCTGCGCAGAATGTCGATCGTGCGGCAAAGATCGAAGTTCGTATGCGCGACATAGGTAAAAAACAGCTGGAAATTGTCCGGATGCGAAACCACACCCAACTCTGCCATCAGTTTGTTCGCAGCGTTGCTGTGCTGTTGAGCTGTTCTGTGATTAAACCCGTACGCGCTCATCAATTGCCTGCAGTAGAATTATGTCGCCATAAGTTTCGGCAACATCCTATGCAAACGCATATGCGAAAGGTTTGATTTAAATCATCAAATCCCCCGTAATCCGGGGGATTTTTGATTTCACATGATAAAATAGGTCAATTGTGATGGGGGACGCTTATGCGCTTTCTGCGCGATTGATCGGCTGGATCAGAAGATCATTCTGGTTCATCACACAGTTTCGACCATTCGCCTTGGCAAGATAAAGCGCCTGGTCGGCACGATCTATCACGCGGGTCAGGGGTTCACCCAGCTGATACGTCGCAACCCCGACAGATGCCGTGATCCGGCCCAGATCTTCGTTGCGATTAAAACTTCTCAGATGAAGAGCCTCGATTGATGCGCGAATGTTTTCCGCGACCCGCATAGCGTCCGCAAGCGTCGTGGCCGGAAGGACGACGGCAAACTCCTCACCGCCATAGCGCGCGGTGGTGTCGCGTCCCTTGACATTCTGCTGCAGGGTCTTGGCCAATGTCCTGATGACTTGGTCGCCAGCTTGATGACCATGTTTGTCGTTGACCCGTTTGAAATGATCAATGTCGATCAGAAGGATGCTCAGGGGCTCCCCCCGTTCCATCGTTGTCATTGCTGCATCGCGGAGGCTTTCGTCAAAGGCCTTGCGGTTTGCAATCCCGGTAAGCCCGTCTGTGTGGGCTTCGCGTTTCATTTCCTCAAGATCAAGAAGCAACTGGGTGACTTCGACCGGTGCCGGATCGGCATCGTTCACGCCTTTTGCGCCTTGTTGTGCGTTGGCCCGGTTTTCCATCCCCAAAAGATCGTGGGCAGCATCCCGCAGATCGGCAGTGCTGATGACGTCCTTGCCTTTTGCCAGTCGATCAATCAGATCGGAAACCTGCCGTTGCAGCTCATGGGACATGGTTTCACGCAGAAGCTCTGCCCGACTGGGTTCGATAAACCGCTGATAAAGCTCGTGGCATTTGACATCATCCAGCGCACGCTTGTTGCCGCGCAGAATATCAATCAGCGCAACAAGGTCATCGTTTGATTTTTCGACATAGGCAAAGAACACAGCATAATTGATCGGGTTTGCACTCAAACCCAATTCATTGATCAATTCCAGCGCTTCGCGCGACAGCGCGTATGACCGCTGCCGGTATTGTTCTTGCTGAGGCATTCCTGGGAACCTGAAGGAGTGATATCGTCGGATGTAAAGGCACTTCTTTAAGTCTGGGCCGCGCATTTCGCACACGCAGTATATCAGCTTTCCCACATGCGCGTACAGAGCGCAGCGGTTGTAGTTTTATTGGTTTGTTCACGTCTAAGCCCTAGGGTCCAAGCTCATTCAAATGACCGACCCGGCAATTGATATGAGAGAAATGGCAAGGAAAAGCCCGCAGATCGGGGTGCCCCCCGGTCAAGGGATTTGACGCAGAGGCTTTCTCTCATATCAATTGTCCTTTGGATCACCCGGATTTGCACGGGCCACTTTGTCGCAAAACCTTGAAAGATACATATCTTCCTGCGGTTTTGCTTCGCGTATCCGCACAAATCCGGGTGACCGGGACGATTATTTGAATGAGTGTGGACCCTAGTCTGCCTTTGTCAGGAAACGGCTTCGATCCGGAAAAGAAAACGGGATAAAAAGATGCAGAAACTATCGGCTTTGATGGCTGCTGTCGTGGTGGCGTTGGGCTTTGTTTTGTCAGGTGACGTTGCAAACGCCCAGACCAGCGGTTCAACAGACCAGACGACGGTCAATGGCCAGGTCACAGACAGCACGACCGATGTTCCATCGATCGACTATCGTCCCCTGTCTGCCGAGGAACGGTCCAACATGCCACCTCTGATGGAACGCTATGTGCTTGATGAGTTGAAAAACCTTCGTACCGAAATGCAAGGCATGCGTGCCGAATTGCTGCGCGAGGTCGTTAACCGGCAGCTTGAGGCCATCGACAAGGCTATTTCCTATTCATCGAACACCGTGACTTACTTCTTCTATTTCGTGGCGGCCGTCGGTGCGCTTTTGACCATGCTGGGATGGCAGTCTCTGCGCGAATTGAAGTCAAGCGTGCGCAATCTGGCCAATACCGAACTGCAACGTTTGTCGCAGGAATTCGAAGGGCGGCTCACCTCGCTTGAAAACGAATTGCTGTTGAAATCCAAACTGATCAACGAACATCAGCACGAGATCGAACGCACCCAGACCATCCATGCCCTGTGGCTGCAAGCCAACCAGCTCAGCAATCCGCGGGCAAAGATCGAAACCTATGACAAGATCCTCGAACTCGCACCGGGTGATCCGGAAGTCATGGCCTATAAGGCGGATGCTGCTTTGCAGCTCGGGGATCGTGACTGGGCACTAAGTCTTTGTAATCGGCTATTGGCGGAGGCCCCCGAAAACGCCAACGGGTACTATCAGCGTGCCTGTGCCAATGCCGGCCTTGGTTTCAAGGAAGCAGCCCTTGCCGACCTGCAACGTGCTGTTGAATTGTCTGATACCATGCGCCAGCCCGCCTGGGTCGAGGAAGAATTCGAACCGCTCCGCGACATGCCGGAATTCACCCAGATTCTCGGCAAAAAGGAAGACCTGCCGCCAGCCGAGTAACCCGGGAAATATAAGTCACATACGAAAAAGCCCTGCAGGATTGCTGCAGGGCTTTTTGATATCCGGGTATGTGCAGTCGCTTAGCTGCTTGGCAGTTCGTTCCACAACGGGTGGATCGGTGCGACGTCTTCTTCAATCTTGGTAAAGCGCGCATCGCAATCAAAGAAGTAGTTATCGGTCAGATCGTCATTGACCTGCGACACTTCACCCACGATCACCGGACCCTTGCCCTCTTCGCCATAGAAGCGGTGGATCAGCGTACGCGGCAGGGTCACACTTTGACCCGGTTCCAGAACAACCTTGCCACCTGCGGGCAGGATGTTGAGTTTGCCGTCGGTGCGCACGCGAACTTCGTTTTCGCGGTCCATCTGGCCGTCTTCGGTCAGGTTGCACAGCTCGATCACCAGGTTGCCGCCGCCACGTACAATGATGTCTTCCATTTTGACCTTGTGGTAATGCCACGGGCATTCCTGATTTTCGCCAACGATCATGATTTTTTCGGCATAGGGCACTTCGCCCGGCTGGCGCAGGATGCCGTTGCGCAGGCAAAACAGGATCAGGCCGCGCTTTTCAAAATTGCCTTCGCCGTAATCGGTGACATCCCAGCCCATCTGATGGTTGCGGCACCATTTTGCCAGATCAGGTTCAGCTTCCCATTGTGCCGGGCTGTAATGCGCCCATTCCGGCAGTTTGAACGCGATGGATGCATAAAGTTCCTTGGCATGCTCGATGCAGGCATTGATTTCAGAACGCAGCATGGTTGACCTCTTGTGGCATTTGGCATGATTGATTGGGCCGGGTTTTACCACGCCCGAATGGTGAATGCGATAGTTTTTGAATGCATTCAATGCATTTCGATTTCACACTGCGGGTCTTGGCAGTTCCTATCACAAGCTGCCCCGCAATCGCCGCTTTTCAGCGCAATACAATGAAAATCATACAGTGTGATATCATGTTTGCGATATCGCCCGAAACTGGACAGGGGAACTGCATCATGTCGCAATCATCGGGATTTGCCAAAGTTGTCGCGGCAATCGTTGTCGCCGGGGGGCTGGCCGCATCGGGCTGGCTGGTCGGGACAGGCATTGAGAACATGCGTGCCCTTGATCGCTATGTCACGGTCAAGGGACTGGCCGAACGCGATGTAAAGGCCGACAAGGCCGTCTGGCCGATTACCTATGTTGCGACTGATGATGTGCTGCAAAATGCACAGGCCAAGATTGATGCTGATACAAACACATTGTTTGAATTTCTTGCCAGCCACGGCATAGGACGCGAAGCGACCGAGCTGCAAAACCTTCAGGTAACCGATCAGCTTGCCCAGTCCTATCGGTCCGGACCGATTGAAAGCCGCTATATCGTCAATCAGACCATTCAGGTCCGCACCGATGATGTTGATGCGGTGGCTGCCGCATCCCAGGATATCGGCAAATTGTTGCAGGGTGGTGTTGTTCTGGGCGGGCAGGGCTATAACCCCGGGCCGAGTTACCTGTTCACCGGTCTTAACGATATCAAACCGGAAATGATCGCGGCCGCCACCGCCAATGCCCGCGAAGCAGCCCAGCAATTTGCCGCGGATTCCGGTGGTGAACTTGGCGGTATTCGTCGCGCGACACAGGGCCTGTTTCAGATACTGGCCGCCGATGGCGCCCCCAACATGATGGAAGCCAACCAGATCAACAAGACCGTGCGCGTGGTCACCACCATGGAATATCTCATCCGCGATTAGGGGTTGAACTGAGTTGACAGCCTCGTCAAAGCTGGTTTTATGCGCGCCATGGCGCAACTGATCCTGTTTAACAAACCCTATGGCGTTTTGACCCAGTTCACCGACCGTGAAAACGGTCGGGCGACCTTGGCCGACTATATCGATCTGCCCGGCGTTTATGCCGCTGGCAGGCTTGATCGCGATAGCGAGGGTTTGTTGCTTCTGACCGATAACGGGCCGCTGAACGCCCAGATCGCCCATCCGAAGTTCAAGAAACCCAAAACCTATCTGGTTCAGGTCGATGACGAACCCACTGACGCCGCACTTGATGCCCTGCGCCGCGGGGTAGAGCTTAAAGACGGTATGACCCTGCCCGCCAAGGCCCGGCGGATTGATGAACCGGCCGGGCTTTGGGAACGGGATCCGCCGGTGCGCTATCGCAAGGCGATCCCGACAAGCTGGATCGAACTGACCATTACCGAGGGCAAAAATCGCCAGATACGCCGCATGACCGCCGCCGTCGGGTTTCCGACTTTGCGATTGATCCGGCATGCCATCGGGGACTGGACGCTCGATGGTTTGGCGCCCGGCGAATGGAAGGTGATCGAGGTCGATGCACCGCCTGCCACCCATAGAAGGCTATCCCCCGGATCGGCCAAGCCGCCGCGCCGTAATCAGTTGCCCGATGTTACCAATGCGCCCAATGCCGACGACAAAGCCAATATCGCGCGTGAAGGCGTAAAGGCGGGCAAAAGTCCACGACGCAAGGGCGGGTATAAACCTGCACGCCACCGTTCGCGCCCAAAGAAAGGATAGCCGCCATGCTGAGTTACCTGCACGGCTTTCATGCCGGGAATTTTGCCGACATGCACAAGCATGCCGCCCTTTGGCTGATCCTTGAACATTTGCGCAAAAAGAAAAAACCTTTCTGTGTGATTGATACCCATGCCGGATCGGGCTGGTATGACCTTGGCAGTGAACAGGCCGCCAAAACCGGCGAGTGGAAAGACGGTTATGCGCGCGCCAAGGACGGTGCCAATGCACCCGAAACGCTGCAGCAATTCTTAAACTATGTCGCCGCGTTTGATCCGGTGGCCAGGGGCCGTGATTATGGGGTACGCGAAGGCGATGGTTACCAAGGTCCGTTTTACCCGGGATCACCATTTATCATCCGCGATATGCTGCGCGAAGATGATGAACTGGTCCTGATGGAACTTCATCCGCGTGAACATGAAATGCTTCATCACCGGGTCAAACGTGATGCGCGCATTCATCTGCACAAACGCGATGGCTATGAGGGTGTTGTTGCGATGATGCCGCCCGCCATTCGTCGCGGACTGGTTCTGATGGATCCAAGCTATGATGTGAAACAGGATTATCAAAAGGCCGCCACGGCAATCCGCGAAGCCTGGGAAAAATGGCCAACGGCGACTTTCATGCTGTGGTACCCGATCCTGTTGGACGGGTTTGATGCCGACCTTCGCAAATCGTTTGCCGCGATCAAGGCATCGGGTGGTGTTCTATGTGCCGAACTTGCCACTGATCAGGGTGGGGCCAAGGGCCGCATGCGCGGTACCGGCCTTCTGGTCATCAATCCGCCGTGGCAGTTTGATCAGCAACTGGGCGATATCGGAAACTGGCTTGCGAAAACCTGCAAACTACCGGGGCCCGCAAACCATCAGATGCGATGGCTGGTGCCCGCCGCATAGACCCGCTGCAAAGAAAAGAGGCCCCGAAGGCGTGATGCCAGCGGGGCCTCGATGCGTTGGGACGCATTGGTAACAGGTATCAGATGCCAAAGAACGGCTGCAGCAATTTCGGCAGCAGACGATTGAACTTCATCGGCGCATCGGTTGCGATCAAGCAGATGCATTCCTCGGCGGTATCAGCAATCGGTTGATGATCAACGTCATCATCAAGGTCTGCCACGTCACCGGCCCGGAACCGGCCGATCTCGTCGATATAGGATCCTTTGATCAACAGGGTCATTTCATGTCCATGGTGCCCGTGATCGGGGATCGAAACACCCGGCGCGATCTTCATCAGGCGCACGGTGCCCTTGCTTTCGATGGATTTCAACTGGAAATGCTTCACACCCGGTGCAAGCGATTTCCACGGAATATCATCAAGCGACATCACATCGTCAGGCAGCAAATCGGCAAGCGGCCTTGGCAGGGCGCTCATGGCACTGCCGGTAATGCTTTCACCGACCGCAACACGACGCAATGACGGCCGTTCTTGCGCAACGATGTTTTCGTTCGCTGTTTCAAGTTCAAGCATCGCCATGACGTGATCAAGCGAATGATCCGCCATCGACATGCTATTCGTGGTTTCAAGCGCGGCACCGCCCATGGTTTCGTACCCACTGACCTTGTCACGGCAATGCGGACACACGGTCATGTGGGTTGCCACCAGAAGCTCCATCGCTTGCGACAGCGAACCACTGGCATATTCCATCAATGTCTGATCGGTTGGATGATGCTTAATGTTCATGCGACACCTTCCAGTCCGCCACGCAACTTGCCAAGCGCAAGCCGCAAACGGGACTTCACAGTTCCCAGCGGGATATCAAGACGCTCGGCAATTTCACTGTGTGAGCAATCTTCGAAAAACGACAATTCTACAACTACCTTTTGGTCGGCGGGTAATTCTTCCATTGCGGCTTTGACAAGGACGGCCTCCTGGTCACGATTGACTAGGTCATCTGCCAGCGGATCTTCGTCAACAATCAAAGTCGGGTCGGAATCATCTACCTCGATATGTTTGCGTTGCCGGAACCGGTCAATCCGAAGGTTCCTGGCGATGGTAAAAATCCACGTACTGGCGGCTGCCTTCGCAGGATCAAACAGGTGCGCTTTGCGCCATACCTGCATCATTGCTTCCTGTGCCATTTCCTCGGCGGTCTCGGGATTACCGCCAAACCGGAACATGTAAGCTTTCACGCGCGGGGCAAAATGCGCAAACAATCGCGCAAATGCTTCCCGGTCGCGTGTCGCTGCGACGGAAACAATCCAATCGGCACATCTTTTCGCTTCGACCGGATCGGCTGGCCCGGTGCGTCGTGGTGTGGTGCCGCTCATTTTTGTTTCAGGTCCCTGTTGGGGCCGCGCCAGAATTGTGTTCATCATGCAATTCCTACGTCGGCCACGTTCATTCGGATCAAATAAAAATGTATGTTTCCTACCAGACACTTACAATCTGTTCAGGCAAACAAATCCAAAATAATCCGAGTGATCCGCGAATTACAGATTCGCGTACTCATATAAATAATGTCACACAGTAACAGCAAGCGGGCCGCGCCGATATGAACATTGTCACCCCGGGAAAACTCAATATCGCCGTTGTCGGGTCTGGGATATCGGGCTTGTCTGCTGCCTGGCTGCTGAGCCAGTCACACAACGTGACGCTTTATGAAAAGGATGATCGCGCAGGCGGTCATTCCAACACGGTCGATGCCGGGCAAACGCCGGTCGATACCGGTTTCATTGTCTATAACACCCGATGCTACCCCAACCTGTGTGCCCTGTTTGATCATCTGGGCATTGAAACAACCCCGACAGACATGTCCTTTGCTGCCTCGATGGATGAAGGCGGTCTGGAATATGGAGGTGGTGATCTTTCGGCCCTGTTTGCCCAGAAACGCAACCTGTTCCGTCCGCGCTTCTGGAAAATGGTCCGCGATATCCTGCGGTTCTATCGCGAAGCCCCGGCCGCCCTTGAAGACGGCACGGCTGAGCATATAAGCCTTGGCGATTACCTGCGCGACAATGGCTATTCCAAAGCCTTTATCAATGATCATCTGCTGCCGATGGGGGCGGCCATCTGGTCAACACCGGTTGATACCATGATGGCCTATCCGCTGGCGGCGTTCGTGCGGTTTTGCCAGAACCACGGCCTGTTGCAGATCAAGGACCGTCCGCAATGGCGCACCGTGGTTGGCGGATCACGCGAATATGTGAAACGCATGACGGCACAGATTTCCGGCGGTGTGGTTCTTGACCGCGCCATTGCCAAGGTCGGCAAGACCGCATCTGGTGGCGCGTTTGTCGAGGACCGCTATGGCAAGCGTGAAGAATATGATCATGTCGTTCTGGCCTGCCATGGTGATCAGGCGCTGGCATTGCAGGAAACACCCGACCCGCGTACTGCAGAACTGCTTTCGGCGTTCAAATACGAACGCAATCTGGCGATCCTGCACAATGACGCCAGCCTGATGCCAAAGACCGAGAAGGTCTGGTCAAGCTGGAACTATCTGGCCGAAGATCATGACGGCGAACAGAAAGTCTGTGTCACCTACTGGATGAACCGTCTGCAGCATCTTGATCCGGGGCAGCCGCTTTTCGTGACCTTGAACCCGCCACGCCATCCGGCAGAAGGCAGTGTCATCAGATCCTTCCTGTATGATCATCCGCTGTTTGATGCGGGCGCAATGGCAGCACAAAAGGAACTGTGGTCGATCCAGGGGGTGGATAACCTTTGGTACTGCGGCAGTTACTTTGGCTATGGCTTCCATGAAGATGGTATTCAGTCCGGTCTTGCGGTTGCCGAGGCCCTTGGCAATGTGCGACGCCCGTGGAATGTCGAGAATGAAAGCGGCCGTATCCATGTTGGCGAAACAGCCCGTTCGCAATCAAGCGAGGCTGCATGACACGTCCTGTTGCGACAAAACCGGCATCGGCCCTGTTTGAAGGGGTGGTCACGCATCATCGTTTGCGTCCGAAAAAGCACAAACTGCGCTATCGGGTGTTTTCCTTCCTGCTTGATCTCGACGAGATTGATGGTCTTGCCGCCAAGCTGAAACTGTTCAGTCGCAATCGCTTTAACCTGTTTTCATTCCATGACCGCGATCACGCCGACGGGGGTGCCACCGATTTGCGCACCCGGTTGGAAGCAATTCTGAGTGATCACGGGCTTGGTGATTGCGCGGACAAGATCCGGCTGTTGTGCTATCCGCGCTTGCTTGGTTTTGTGTTCAATCCGCTCTCGGTTTATTTCTGCCATCGTGCCAATGGATCGGTGGGCGCGGTTCTGTACGAGGTATCAAACACCTTCGGAGATCGGCACAGTTACCTGATCCCGGTCAGCGAAGGCGCGCTGGATGACAAGAACGTGCTGCGCCAGTCCTGTGCGAAGGGTTTTTACGTCTCACCCTTTATCGACATGGTCGCGGACTATCATTTCCGCATTCGCATGCCCGATGAAAATGTCGCGGTTGCCATTCGCGAAACCGACGCAAAAGGTCTGTTTTTGAATGCTGCCTTTGTCGGTGATCGAACCGAACTTTCCGACCGTAAACTTTTAGGAGCCTTCATTCGATACCCGCTGATGACCCTGAAGGTCGTGGCAGGTATCCACTGGGAGGCGCTCCATCTTTGGCGCAAAGGTATGACATTCCATAAACGACCAGCACCGCCAGAACAGCCTGTAACCTATGTGCTGGAAGCCGGGACAGCAGCGGCCCAATCAGGGAAGAGATAAAAACAATGCCAAACAGCAATCGTAATGCATCCGTTTCCGCCTTTTCACTGCGTGACCGCATTCTGCCGATGCTGGGCAGCATGACCGGCAGCCGCAGCCTTCTAAAGGCGATGCTCAAGCGCGTTCTGGCGCATCTACATTACGGTCGTTTGACCATTGTTTTGCCCGACAACGACACCCTGCATTTTTCCGGCGAACATGAAACCAATCTGCGCGCGGCCATCCACATCCATGACTGGCAGGCGATCCGCAAACTGGCCACGGGTGGGGATGTTGCCTTTGCCGAGGCCTATATGGATGGCAGTTGGAGCAGCCCTGATCTGACGCATCTGATGCACTTTGCCATGCACAATGAAACGATCGTGCGGGCCCGTCTGGCCGCAGGATTTCTGGCACGTACGGTGGCGCGGATCGGACATCTGCGTAATGCCAATACGCTTGAGGGATCAAAGCGCAACATCGCCTATCACTATGACCTCGGCAATGATTTCTATCGCGCATGGCTTGATCCCAGCATGACCTATTCATCGGGCCTGTATAGCTCGCCCGACATGACTCTGGATGCGGCGCAATCTGCAAAATATGAACGTATTTGCGAACTTGCCGACCTGAAATCAGGTGAAGATGTGCTGGAAGTCGGATGCGGCTGGGGCGGCTTTGCCGAACTTGCAGCCGGCAAGTATCGTTGCAATGTCACCGGTCTGACCCTGTCGAATGAACAGCACGCTTTCGCACGCGAACGCCTTTTGATGCAGGGACTTAGCGACCGCACCGATATCGTTCTGCGCGATTACCGTCATGAAGAAGGCCAGTACGACAAGATTGTCTCGATCGAAATGTTCGAGGCGGTCGGTGAAGAACACTGGCCAACCTATTTCGAGATGATCCGCAAACGCTTGAAACCGGGCGGCAAGGCGGTGTTGCAAATCATCACGATTGATGATGACCGGTTTGAAACCTATCGCCGCGGGGCGGATTTCATTCAACGCTACATCTTCCCGGGCGGCATGTTGCCCTCGCCAACTGCGCTGTCGGCGGCGGTTAATACCGCCGGGCTTGAACTGCGTCATTCGGAATTCTTCGGCAAATCCTATGCCCGCACACTGGCCGAATGGCAGCGCAGCTTCCAGCATGCCTGGGATGGCATTGCCAAGCAGGGATTTGATCTGCGTTTCAAACGTATGTGGGAATACTACCTTGCCTACTGCGAAACCGGATTTGATCAGGGCTCCATCGATGTCGGGCTGTTCGTGATCGAACATCGCGAAAATGCGACAGGCTGAATACCCCACCCGTATTTCGGTTCTCTATGCGCTACCGGCGATGGCAGCAGCCGTACCGACCATTCCGGCCTATGTATTGTTGCCAAGCTATTATGGCGATGACCTTGGCATTGGATTGGCGATCACGGGTGTTGTTTTGTTGCTGGTCCGCATGATCGATATGCTGACCGACCCCGTGGTTGGCTGGCTTTCCGACAAGACGGGCAATCGCAAAATCTGGACCGGTGCCGGGGCGGTGATTGCCGGTATCGGGCTTTGGTATTTGTTCAGCCCGCCATCCCAACCGAGCGCGATATATCTCCTCATCTGGGCAAGTGTGCTGTTTCTGGGCTGGACGATGTTTCAGGTGCCCTATCTTGCCTGGGGGGCGGATCTTTCGGGCGATTACAAAAAACGCACAACGCTTACCGCCCTTCGTGAAGGGGCGGGCTTGATCGGGATTGTATTGGCCGGTGCCATTCCGGTGCTGATTAATGCGCCGGATCGCGCAGCCGAAATTCAAACCCTTGCCACCGTGACACTGACACTGGGGGCTGTATTTGTTGCCCTTCTGGTCTGGAAGGTGCCCGATCCGGTTGCGCAACATAAACGCACAAGCCGAACGAGCTTTGGCAGAGGAAACCTTTGGGCAACTTTGCGCCTTGGCGCCCGAAGCCTGCGTGACAATGGTCTTTTCATGCGCTTGCTTGCGGCATGGATGATCAACGGTCTGGCGGCCGGACTGCCGGCCGTGTGTTTTCCGTTATTTGTGCGCTATTACCTCGAACTTGATCAGGACAGCGAGAATATCCTGATCCTGCTTTATTTCGCCGCGGCGATCATTGCCATTCCGCTTTGGGTTGTGATGGCCGGCCGCATTGGCAAGCACCGCGTCTGGTGTTTTGCCATGGTGATGGCGATTGCCGCCTTCGCCTTTGTGCCGATCCTTGA
Organism: Thalassospira profundimaris WP0211; assembly: GCF_000300275.1. GTDB lineage: Bacteria > Pseudomonadota > Alphaproteobacteria > Rhodospirillales > Thalassospiraceae > Thalassospira > Thalassospira profundimaris. Next base: position 76,252 of record NZ_AMRN01000003.1, read on the forward strand.
TGCCGGGGATTTCGGTGCCTTTGCGGTCATATGCCTTGTTACCGGGGCGGCACTGGGCGCGGATCTGGCTTTGCCACCCGCCATTCAGGCCGATGTCGATGACTGGGATCGTTACCGGTTTGGGGTGCGGCGCACCGGCCTTTTATTTGCCCTTTGGAACATGACCAACAAGCTTGCCATGGCGCTTGCCGCCGGGATTGCCTTCCCGATATTGGGGGCATTTGGCCTGACCGACGGCGGAGACGAAAAAACTGGCGCATTGGTTGTGCTGGTTTTGATCTATGCGGTGATCCCCATCGTATTGAAGGCAGGAGCAATCGGGATGATGTGGCGCTTTCCGTTGGACAGCACGCATCAGGTTGCCATTCGTCGGCGCCTTTCACGCCGCAATGATTGATCTTGGGATTGTCAGGACAGGAGAAAATCGATGCTGCGGAACTTCATGGCGCTGTGTGTTTTGGTACTATTAGCCGGATGTGGGTCGATGAAACCGCAGGATTTTGCGCAAAAAGAACCCCGCTTCGACGTGTTTGACTATTTCGAAGGCGACAGCCGGGCTTGGGGAATTTTCGAAGATCGTTTCGGAACCCTGCGTCGTCAGTTCACCGTCGAAATAACGGGAACCGTTGAAGATGGTGTTCTGACACTTGAAGAAGACTTTATCTATGACGACGGCGAAACAGACCGCCGTGTCTGGAAAATCAGCAAAACCGATGAACACAGCTATGAAGGGCTTGCGGACGACATCGTTGGCAAGGCGATTGGCAGTCAGTACGGCAATGCGCTGAACTGGTCTTATGACATGGATCTTAAGGTCGGTGATGGTGCCTGGCGTGTGACGTTCGACGACTGGATGTTCCTGCAGCCAGATGGGGTTCTGGTCAACCGGGCGAGGGTCAAGAAATGGGGCTTTGAGATCGGCGAAGTAACGCTGTTTTTCACAAAGACCCAACGCGTCGCGCAAGCCGCTGAATAAACCAGCGCAGTACCGGGATTTTGGCATAAAAGTTCTGGCCGGAATCCCAATGGTCAAAATGCGATGCCAGGCGCGTGCCATCGTCGTTAAACGTCACCTCTGACATGCCGGTAAATTCCCAGTTGCCGATCACCTTTACCCGCGCACTAAACCGCCAGCGTAAAAATCCGCGATCCCGATCGATCGCACGGTGGGTGACGATAAAGCGCGGATGATCCGCATCGGTAAACGCCTTGGCCAGATAGGCACAAACGGCGTCCGGACCCCTGACGGTCGTGAACGGGTCGCAAAACACGAAATCGTCTGTCACCAGTTCCTTTAACTGATCAACAGTCTCAAGCGACAGTTTCTCGTAATAGTCTGCGTAAGTCGCCAGCAACTGGCGCTTGGCGTCGGTGATGTCGTTCATGATCAAAGCAGCTTACGCATCAGTTTGAAGAAAATCGGATAAGGCAGAATTTGCGTCAGCTTCAATTGCCGCACAAATGGGGGCGGGAAGGCAATCTCGAATTTGTCACTGCCGCAAAGCCCGCGATAGATGTAATCGGCGGCCTGTTCCGGTTCGAGCAGATAGGGCATTTCAAAATCGTTCTTGTCGGTCAGCCGTGTATTAACAAACCCCGGATTGATCACACGCAACAAAACGCCACTGCCGCTCAGTTCGGTATGCAGGGATTCACACAGATTGATCAGGGCGGCCTTTGTCGGGCCATAGGCCGCGGCATTGGGCAGGCCGCGGTAACCTGCCACCGATGCCATGACGGCAATCTCGCCAGATTTGCGCGCGCGCATCTTGTTCAAAAGCGGCTCCAGACAATTGACGATGCCCATGTAATTGGTATCGACGTGACTGCGGATGGTGGCCGCAGAAAACGCACTCAGCTTCATCGGGGAATAAATACCAGCCGCCAAAACAACCAGGTCAGGCAGGCCAAACTGCTTTTCAACCTTGGCAATCGCACCATTCACCGCATTTGTATCGGTAATATCGACCGGAACCGGGGTTAAACCCGGCATTTCAGCCGCAAGTTCATCGAGTTTGTCGGAATTTCGGGCCGAAATGATGATTTTTTGCGCGGAGGATGTCGGGTTTTCATGGAGTTTGCGTGCCAATGCGGCACCAATCCCTGAAGACGCCCCGATAATCCAGATGGTCTGGAAGTGCTTTTTCATTCCTAATCCTTTTGCGCGGTTTGTGTCGCGCAATTCATGCAACGATATGTGATCTGCGATCCGTCGCGTGCCTCGAAGGCAAGACCGACCCAGCGGCCGTCGGCATCATACCATGCAGTGGTTTCAAGTTCTCCGTCATAGGTGAAACGGGTGGCGCGCAACGTGCCGTTGGTTGTCTGCAGCGTTTCTGGCTCGTTCGCGCTGATATCGACCGCGTTTGACTTGCCGGTGATGGTATTAAGGACCGCTTTGCTGCCCAACACACCGCAATGCCAGTGATCCGTCGGGAAAATCCCGTTTGGCAATGCCTGATCCCCCTCCGGACCACTGACAACGAGTGTGCTCTGCGCATCAGGTTTGGCGACCACCTCGGTCTTGTCGCCATCATCATCTACCCGCACGGAAAGGGCGGCCAGACGGTCACCCTGCCACAGGCTTTCGGATCGATAGTCAAAGCTATAGGCGTTAAACCCCAAGAAGCTGATATCGATATTGCTTTGGGCAACCACCTGCAGGCCATCACGCCCCTGATTGAACTGGACAACATGGCTCCCTACCGGGGAATCATTGCGCCGGATCTGAAAGCGAAGCTCGTTGCCATATCGCTGGATCGCATCAAATTCGCGGCACGTTTCCGGGCCATCGAATGCCTCGGAAAGGCGCGCTTGCTCAACGGGTGTGGCGTTGGGTTGCGTTGATGATTGCGGGTCGGCCGCAAAGGCATTGGAAGACAGCGCGATACCGCCCGCGACGGCGCAGGCGCCAAACAGCGATTTGACCGGATATGCCATGGATGTCTTCATGATTGGTACCAAAGCCGGGTTGAAAAACTAATACTCCCTTCTTGTTACGCAGTGGCGTGATCTGCGGATCAAACGTCATGATCATTGCCCGCAAAGGTCTGATGGGGTAAGCAGGGGCTCACGGGCCAAGACCCGAAATGAAAGGCCACGCCATGCCCCATCCGATTGCAGACGACCTGATCGCGCATGTTCTGCACCGCGATTCCAACATCATTGTTCTGAACAAGCCGCCCGGGCTGGCCTCGCATGGTGGGCCGAAAACCTATTTTCATGTTGATGCCTATCTGCCGGATCTGAAATTTGGTATTCAGCCGGAACCGACACTCGCACACCGCCTCGACCGTGATACGGCGGGCTGTCTGTTGCTGTGCCGTCATCCGAAATCGTCAAAAAAGATCACCCGCCTGTTCACCGAAAAGAAAATCGGCAAGTCCTATTGGGCGGTGGTCCGTGGTGCGATGGAAGATGATCACGGCTTTATTGATGCGCCGATTGGCAAGATCAATGATGAAAGCGGCTGGACAATGCTGGTGCATGAAGATGGTCAGCCGTCAAAAACTGAATATACCGTGCTGGGCCGTGGCAAGGATGCAGATGGCAAGGACATTACCTGGCTGGAGCTTGTCCCGCACACCGGGCGGACCCATCAGCTGCGTGTGCATCTTGATCATGTCGGGCACCCGGTGATTGGCGATCCGTTTTATGGCCGTGGCGATGAGCCGCCGGTCTTTGGTGCGCCGCCGACCCTGATGTTGCTATCGCGCCAGATCATCGTTCCGTTCCATGCCGACCGTGATCCGGTGATTGTCGACGCACCGCCGCCAGAACTGATGCGCCCCGGGCTCGAAGCGTGCGGTTACGTCGGCGAATACGCCGCGCATGCAAGCTCAATTGATGCTCAATACAGCGGCGATGACAGCGACGCTGAAGGCGGAGAGTAACGTCTCCAGCGTGATGATCGATGCCATTGCCTCCGGGTCGCCATTGAGTTGGCGCGCCAGGATATAGGCATTGCCCGCACACGGCATGCCGGCATAAAGAACCCCCATCGCCAGAACCATGCCATCGACACCGGCAAGATACAGGCAGACGCCGGTAATAACCGGCAAAACAGCAAGCTTGATGGTGGTGGCAAGGGCAATCGCGCCCACGGCCTTTTTATCCATCACAAAGCGCAAACCCGCACCGACCGAAAGTAGGCTGAGCGGCAGGGCGGCTGTCTTGAACAGGGCGGCGGTATTTTCAATTGGCAACGGAACGTGAATATTACTCACATTCAGGATGGCGCCGGCCCCGGCGGCAATAATGATCGGGTTTTTCAGAACGCCTGCGATGATCCGTTTAAGGTTGCTTTTGCCACTGCTAAAGGCGCTTAGAACCACAACACCCAGCATGTTTGTGGCAATCACCATCACCGCAACAAAGATGATGGCAAGCGCCAATCCTTCCGCCCCGTAAAGCGCATCGGCGACCGCCAACAGGACATAACTGTTGTAACGTACCGAGCCCTGAAAGATGGATGTGAAAAGCGGCGTGTCCCGCGTGATCACCGGACGCAGTAAAAGCAGGGCCGCAGACAGCCCCAGTGTTGCGGCAAGGGTGACACCGACGGCAGTGCCGGCATGGCCGCTGGAAAAATCGGCGCGATAAATCTCGACGATCAGAAGCGATGGCAGCAACAGATAATAGGTCAGCCGATCAATCCCGGCCCAGATATCGGCGGTTTTGATCAGGAAATGCTTTAAGGCCGCACCAACCAGAATGGCGGCAAAGATCGGAAAGATCGCGGCGATGACATCATAGGCGAGCTGCATGGCGGGTGGGGCGCTCCGGCGCAGAAAACGTCTTGTTGGGCCGAGTGGGGTGGCGGCTAAACCTTGCGGTTGCTGTAATCGGCAAAGACCTGTTCGGGGGAATGGTCGCGATATTGTTCGCAGATTTCCTCGAACCTCGGATTGCTGATCAAAAGGTCCGCCGTGCTTTGATTGCAGGCAATCGGCACTTCATACATGTTGGCCAGCCGGATCAGGGCACGGACGTCGACATCGTGGGGCTGGGGTGTCATCGGGTCAGTGAAAAAGAACATGGCTTGCAATTCGCCGTGCGCAATCATCGATCCCAATTGCTGATCGCCGCCAAACGGGCCGCTTTTAAGCGGATGTACATCAAGTTCGGTAAACCTTTCCTGCAACACACGCCCGGTGGTGCCGGTGGCAAAGATGCGCATATTGGCGAATACATCCTTGTGTTTTTCCAGCCAGTCAGCCATTTCGCGTTTGCGACGGTCGTGGGCAACAACGCCAACAGACAGCACCATTTTCATTCTCCGGGCCAGTAAACAGGTTTTGTCATACTAATCCCCAAAGACCCCCAGCGTCACCTGCCAAAAGTCTGACAATTCCACAAACCACATAAAATTTAGGGACTTAGGCGTTTCTGCAGGTCAAAACAAAACGGCCGCCCCAAGTGAATGGGACGGCCGTTTGCAGATCAGAGAACTGATCAATTACATGTGGATTGCGCGTTTGTCCGCGTCCAGTGCCGCTTCCTTGACGGACTCGCCAAGGGCAGGGTGGGCGTGGCAGGTGCGTGCGATGTCTTCGGCAGAAGCGCCGTATTCCATCGCCAGAACCACTTCGGCAATCAGATCGCCCGCAGCCGGGCCGACAATATGCGCGCCGACAACACGGTGCGTTTTCTTGTCTTCGAGGATTTTGACAAAGCCCTCGGTGCTTTCCATTGCCTTGGCGCGACCGTTTGCGGTGAAGGGGAATTTGCCGACTTTGTAGTCTGCGCCTTCTTCCTTCAGCTGCTCTTCGGTTTTGCCAACAGCGGCAACTTCCGGCCAGGTGTAAACAACACCCGGGACTTTGCCGTAATCGACATGGCCTTCTTCACCGGCCAGCATTTCTGCCAGGGCAACGCCGTCTTCCTCAGCCTTGTGGGCCAGCATCGGACCGACGATGGTATCGCCAATCGCAAAGATGCCGCCAACATTGGTCTGGAAATGCTCGTCGGTTTTGACACGACCACGATCGTCGAGTTCAACGCCGACAGCGTCGAGACCAAGGCCTTTGGTGTACGGACGACGACCAATGGCAACCAGAACCACATCGGCTTTGAGTTCTTCTGCATCGCCGCCCTTGGACGGTTCAACCGTCAGGGTCACGCCAGACTTGGTGGTCTTGGCACCGGTAACCTTGTGACCGAGTTTGAATTCAAGACCCTGCTTGGCAAAGATGCGCTGGGTTTGTTTGACCAGCTCGCCATCCATGCCCGGCAGAATGCGGTCAAGATATTCAACAACGGTGACTTCGGCACCCAGACGACGCCAGACGGAACCCAGTTCCAGACCGATCACGCCAGCGCCAATCACGACCATCTTTTTCGGCACTTTCGGAAGAACCAGTGCGCCGGTCGAAGAGACGATTTTTTCTTCGTCAATTTCGACACTCGGCAGCGGGGTGACTTCCGAACCCGTCGCGATGACGATGTTCTTGGCATTCAGGGTTTCTTCGCCGCCATCCAGAAGGGCAACCTTGACCGAGGTCGGCGAAGTGATTTCGCCGGCACCTTTGACATAGGTAACCTTGTTCTTCTTGAACAGGAACTCGATGCCTTTGACATTGCTGTCAACGACCTTGTCCTTGCGGGCCATCATCTTTTCGATGTTGACCTTCGGCTTGGAGACTTCGATGCCGTGGGTATCGAAATGCTCGGTCGCTTCTTCGAACAGGTGCGAGGAATGCAGCAGGGCCTTGGACGGAATGCAGCCTACATTGAGGCAGGTACCGCCAAGTGCGCCGCGTTTTTCAACGCAGGCGACTTTAAGGCCAAGCTGTGCGGCGCGGATGGCGCAAACATAACCGCCAGGACCGCCACCGATCACGACAACGTCGTAGTTCTCACTCATGAGTTCTTTGATCCTTTTGTCTGATCAGATATCGAGCAGAATGCGTTCCGGGTTCTCGATGCATTCCTTGACACGTACCAGGAAGGAAACGGCTTCGCGGCCGTCAATGATACGGTGGTCATAGGAAAGCGCGAGATACATCATCGGACGAATTTCGACTTTGCCGTCGATTGCGACCGGACGCATCTGGGTCTTGTGCATGCCAAGAATACCGGACTGCGGCGCGTTCAGGATCGGGGATGACAGAAGGGAACCAAAGACACCGCCGTTGGAGATGGTGAACGATCCGCCGGTCATTTCATCCATGCCCAGTTTGCCGTCACGTGCACGCTTGCCGAAATCGACAATGGTGCTTTCCAGATCCGCAAAGGTTTTTTCCTCTGCCGAACGGATGACCGGAACAACCAGACCCTGTGGGGTACCAACGGCAACGCCGATATCGCAGTAGTTTTTATAGATGAAGCTGTTGCCATCGATCTCGGCATTGACAGCCGGCCATTCTTTGAGCGCCGTGGTGCAGGCCTTGATGAAGAAGGACATGAAGCCAAGCTTCACACCGTGTTTCTTCTCGAAACCGTCTTTGTACTTGTTACGGCAAGCCAGAAGGTTGGTCATATCCACTTCGTTATAAGTGGTCAGCATGGCCGCAGTGTTTTGGGCTTCTTTCAAACGGCGCGCAATGGTCTGGCGCAGCTTGGACATTTTGACACGCTCTTCACCGTCACGCAGTTCACGTTCCGGTTTCGGAGCTGCCGGGGCGCTCGGAGCCGGGGCAGCAGCGCGCGAAGCAGATCCGCCGCCTTCAAGGAAGTTCAGAACGTCGCCCTTGGTCAGGCGGCCGTCTTTGCCCGTTGCCGGGATTTTGGACGGATCAAGGTTCTTGTCTTCGACCAGTTTGCGAACGGCCGGTGCCAGCGGATGATCGCTGTTTGACGCGGTCGTTTCTGCCGGTGCAGCAGCCGGGGCTGCTTTCGGCCCTTCTTTCTTGGCCGGAGCTTCTTCTTTCTTCGCGGCCGGGGCTTCTTCCTTGGCCGGTTCATCAGAAGCAGCGGCGCCTTCGGCACCTTCGTTGATGTGCGCGATCAGCGCGCCAACTTCAACTTCGTCGCCTTCACCAACGACCAGCTCGGCAATTGCGCCAGCAACCGGGGAGTTGACTTCGACGGTGACCTTGTCGGTCTCAAGTTCGACAATTGGTTCATCGGCTGCAACAGCGTCACCGACTTTTTTGTACCATTTTGCCACCGTGGCTTCAGATACAGACTCGCCCAGTGCGGGAACTTTAACTTCAGTCGCCATTTTTTCCTCGACCGTTTTTTCAATCAGGCAGTGTGGGTCTGCCAGCATACGAATGAAATCTAAATGAACGTGGCGGACGGGCGATTTCTCGCCCGTCCGGTAAAGTTATTTTACGCTAAGTGCCGCGTCGACCAGCTCAGCCTGCTCGCGCAGGTGGGCTTTCAGAAGGCCCGTTGCCGGCGAAGCAGATGCTGCGCGACCGACATAAACAGGACGACCTGCCTTGTGCTTGATGCTGGCAAGCGTTGCCTCGATCCGGCGATCAACGAAGAACCAGGAACCCATGTTTTCCGATTCTTCCTGACACCAGACGACATCAGCATTCGGGTATTTGGCCAGTTCCGTTGCCAGTTCTTTTTCCGGCCACGGATAAAGCTGTTCGACACGCACAAGCGCAACATCTTCGATGCCACGGTTTTCGCGTTCAGCAAGCAGATCGTAATAGACCTTGCCCGACGACAGAACGACGCGTTTGACCTTCTTGTCGTCAACCAGCTTAGCGGTTTCGCTGATCACAGGCAGGAATGTCGTGCCCGTCGCAAAGTCGGACAGGTTCGACACGCACTGTTTGTGACGCAGAAGCGATTTCGGCGTCATCAGGATCAGCGGCTTACGGAACGAGCGACGGATCTGACGGCGCAGGATGTGGTAATAGTTTGCCGGCGTCGTACAGTTCGCCACCTGCATGTTATTTTCACCACAAAGCTGCAGGTAACGTTCCAGACGTGCGGAACTGTGTTCCGGACCCTGGCCTTCGTAACCGTGCGGCAGCAGCATCACCAGACCCGACATACGCAGCCATTTGGCTTCGCCCGAGCTGATGAACTGGTCAATGATGACCTGTGCACCGTTGGCAAAATCACCGAACTGGGCTTCCCAGAGAACCAGCGAATGCGGTTCTGCAAGGGTGATGCCGTATTCAAAGCCAAGAACACCTGCTTCGGACAGGGGCGAGTTGAGAACTTCAAGCTCGGCCTGACCGGTACGGATGTTGTTGAGCGGGGTGTATTTTGCTTCGGTGGTCTGATCGATCAGCTTGGCATGACGCTGCGAGAACGTACCACGCTGGCAATCCTGACCCGACAGACGAACAGGTGTGCCTTCGCACATCAGGGTCCCGAATGCCAGGGCCTCGGCGGTTGCCCAATCAATACCTTCGCCGGTTTCGAACATCTTCGCTTTGGCCTTCAACTGACGAAGGATTTTGCGGTTGATGTCAAAGTCACTCGGCGGGGTCGAAAGTGCGCGGCCGACTTCCTGCAGCAGGTCGTTTTCAACGCCGGTTTTACCGATCCAGTCAGCATCGTCACCATGAGAGGACGCAAGACCCGACCATTTGCCTTCAAGCCAGTCAGCTTTGTTCGGACGGTAGTTTTCGGATGCCTTGAACTCTTCATCAAGGTAGTCCTGGAACGACTTGTCCAGTTCCTTGATGCGTTCTTCGCTCAGAAGACCTTCCTTGACCAGCTGCTGGGCATAGATGTCTTTGGTGGTCGGGTGTTTGCCGATCACGTCATACATCTTTGGCTGGGTGAATGCCGGCTCGTCGCTTTCGTTGTGACCAAAGCGGCGATAGCAGAACATGTCGATAACGACGTCCTGCTTGAATTCCTGACGGAATTCGGTCGCGATGCGCGCCGCATGAACCACAGCTTCGGGATCGTCGCCATTGACGTGCAGGATCGGAGCCTGAACGACCTTGGCAATGTCCGAGCAATAAGGCGAAGAACGGGAATCGGTCGGTTTGGTCGTGAAACCGATCTGGTTGTTGACCACAAAGTGGATCGTACCGCCGGTACGATAGCCTTTGAGGTGCGACAGATCGAAGGTTTCCGCCACAAGACCCTGACCGGCAAAGGCCGCATCACCGTGCAGGAGGATACCCATAACCTGCTCGCGATTGGTGTCTTTGCGCTGGGCCTGCTTGGCGCGGACCTTACCAAGAACAACCGTGTTCACTGCTTCGAGGTGCGACGGGTTTGCCGTCAGCGACAGGTGAACAACGTTGCCGTCAAACTCGCGGTCGGCGGAGGTACCAAGGTGATATTTAACGTCACCCGAGCCCATCACGTCGTCCGGCTTGGACGGGTTGCCCATGAATTCCGAGAAGATCGCCTGGAACGGCTTGCTCATGACGTTGGCAAGAACGTTAAGACGACCACGGTGCGGCATGCCGAACACAACCTCGCGGATGCCAAGCTGGCTACCACGTTTGAGGATCTGTTCGAGTGCTGGCATCAGGGCTTCGCCACCATCAATACCGAAACGCTTGGTGCCGACATATTTGGTGTGAAGATAGTTTTCGAAACCTTCGGCTTCGATCAGGCGCTCAAGGATGGCTTCCTTGCCACGGGTGGTGAACTGCGTCTGGTTGCCGATGCTTTCGATACGCTGCTGAATCCAGGATTTCTGTTCAGGTTCCTGGATATGCATGAATTCGATACCGATCGACCCGCAATAGGTTTTGCGTGCCAGCGAGACGATCTGACGGATGGTCGCGGTTTCAAGGCCAAGAACATTGGCGATGAAGATCGGACGATCCATGTCGGCTTCGGTAAAGCCATAGGTCTTCGGATCAAGTTCCGGATGCGGTTCACGCGGTGCCAGGCCCAGCGGATCCAGGTTCGCTTCAAGATGGCCGCGTACCCGGAAGGAGCGGATCAGCATCAGAGCGCGAATGGAATCATTGGCGGCAGCGCGGATGGCATCAGAATTTACCTGACCAGCCGTGGGTGCTGCATGAGGTGCCGGTGCATAGCCCATCTGGGCCGGGCGTTCGGCATGCCCCTGTGAGACGTCGTATCCCTCCATGCCGCCAACAACCTTGGTTTCCCGTGGCTGCCAGCTCGGCCCGCGCATTTCTGCGAGGATTTCGGAGGCGTCGTCCTGCAACCCGTCAAAAAACTCAGCCCAGCTCTGGTCAACCGCAGACGGGCTTTCCAGATACCGGGCATAAAGTTCAGCGATGTAGGTTGCGTTCGACTCGTTCAGAATCGTGTCGAGATCTTGAGGTTTCATTTGTGGTCTTGGAAGGCATGGTCCCCAAGAAGGACCACGCCCCCCCTTGCCTTTCCTCTGACTACCCAGATTAGCCCTTCAAAGCCTTCAGCATGGTCGAGCCGAGGCTTGCCGGGGAATCGGCAACAAGAACGCCAGCACTGCGCATGGCTTCCATTTTCGCATCGGCCGTACCTTTGCCACCGGAAATGATCGCACCGGCATGGCCCATGCGTTTACCCGGAGGTGCGGTAACACCGGCGATGAAGCCGGCAACCGGTTTCTTGACTTTGGAAGCCTGCAGGAATTCACATGCTTCTTCCTCGGCCGAGCCGCCGATCTCACCGATCATGATGATGCCTTCGGTTTCCGGATCCTTCAGGAACAGGTCGAGGCAGTCGATGAAGTTGGTGCCGTTGACCGGGTCACCACCAATACCGATACAGGTCGACTGACCAAGGCCAGCGGCCGTGGTCTGTGCAACTGCTTCGTAGGTGAGCGTACCGGAACGCGAAACGATACCGATTTTACCGCGGCGGTGAATGTGACCCGGCATGATGCCGATCTTGCATTCGTCCGGGGTAATGATACCCGGGCAGTTCGGGCCGATCAGGCGGGTCGACGAACCGTCGAGCGCGCGCTTGACGCGGACCATGTCAGCAACCGGAATACCTTCGGTAATGCAGACAGCCAGTTCGACTTTGGCGTCGATGGCTTCAAGGATTGCGTCTGCTGCGAAGGGCGGCGGAACATAGATAACCGAGGCATTTGCGCCGGTGACATGTACCGCTTCTTCAACAGTGTTGAAAACCGGCAGGTCAAGGTGCTTGGTTCCGCCTTTACCCGGGGTAACACCGCCAACCATTTTGGTGCCGTATGCCAGTGCCTGTTCGCTGTGGAAAGTACCCTGCGAACCAGTGAAACCCTGGCAGATAACTTTGGTGTTTTTATCGACGAGAACAGCCATAGTTACGCGGCCTCCTTCACAGCTTTGACCACCTTCTCGGCGGCATCGGCAAGGTTGTCAGCCGAAACAATCGGCAGACCCGATTCTTCGAGGATCTTCTTGCCAAGTTCGACATTGGTACCTTCAAGGCGAACGACCAGCGGGACGTTCAGGCTGACTTCGCGGGCTGCTGCCACAACGCCGTCTGCAATCACGTCACAACGCATGATGCCACCAAAGATGTTGACCAAGATGCCTTCGACATTCGGATCCGACAGGATCAGCTTGAAGGCAGTGGTCACGCGTTCTTTGGTTGCGCCGCCACCAACGTCAAGGAAGTTAGCCGGTGCGCCACCATAAAGCTTGATGATGTCCATGGTTGCCATGGCAAGGCCTGCGCCGTTGACCATGCAGCCGATGGTGCCATCGAGCTTGATGTAGTTGAGGCTGTGTTTTGCAGCTTCGAGTTCGGCCGGGTTTTCTTCGTCTTCGTCACGCAGCTCTTCGATGTCCGGATGACGGAACAGCGCGTTGTCGTCGAAGTTCATTTTGCAATCAAGCGCAATGATGTCGCCGTCGCCGGTAACAACCAGCGGGTTGATTTCAACCATGGCAGCATCGGTATCGAGGAAGCACTGGTACATCGCGGTCATGAATTTGACAGCTTTGGAAACCTGCTTGCCTTCGAGGCCGAGTGCAAACGCCAGTTTGCGACCGTGGAAGCCAGAGAAACCAGCCGCCGGATCGATCTCGACAGTGACGATCTTTTCCGGGGTTGCTTCTGCAACTTCTTCAATGTCCATGCCGCCTTCGGTCGACGCCATGAAGATCACGCGCGAGCAGGCGCGGTCGACGAGAACCGAAAGATACAGTTCGCGTGCGATATCGCAGCCTTCTTCGATGTAAACGCGTTTGACTTCTTTGCCATCCGGGCCGGTCTGGTGGGTAACCAGCGTGGAGCCGAGCATCTGTTCGGCATTGGTGCCGACTTCTTCCGGGCTCTTGACGACGCGAACGCCGCCTTTGTCACCTGCCTTGGCTTCCTTGAAGGTGCCTTTACCGCGGCCACCTGCATGGATCTGGGATTTTACCACGTAAACCGGGCCAGCCTGGGACTGGGCAGCTTCGATGGCTTCCTGAGCGGTATATGCAACCTTGCCGTTCGGCACGGTCACACCGTATTTGCGAAGAATTTCTTTCGCCTGGTACTCATGAATATTCATGTTCGGTCGCTTTCTTGCCTTCCGTACGATTTCCGGTGGGTCAGAAATCTGGATTTCAATGTCCCTGTAACGAGCGGGAGGGACTTTGTTAAGAGGCCGCGATCATTGAAGTTTGAATAACAACAATGATTGAAAAACGGGCCGGTCACTGACCAGCCCGTTTCGCGTTCTTAGAGCATGCCCTTTGCAGCTTCGACGAGGCCGCGAACAGCGTTCACGGAATTGTCGAAGTTTGCTTTTTCGGACTCATCAAGATTGATCTCGACGATGCGTTCTACACCGTTGGCACCCAGAACAACCGGGACACCAACATAAAGACCGTCAACACCGTATTCGCCGCTCAGGTAAGCAGCAACCGGCATGACGCGCTTCTGGTCTTTGAGGTAGCTTTCCGCCATCGCGATTGCCGAAGCAGCCGGGGCGTAGAAAGCAGAACCGGTTTTGAGCAGGGCAACGATTTCGGCGCCACCGTCACGGGTGCGCTGCACGATCTCGTCGATCTTTTCCTGCGTGGTCCAGCCCATTTTGATCAGATCCGGAACCGGGATACCGGCAACGGTCGAATAACGGATCGACGGGACCATGGTATCGCCGTGGCCGCCAAGGACAAAGGCGGTAACGTCTTTGACCGAGACGTTGAATTCTTCTGCGAGGAAGTAACGGAAGCGTGCAGAGTCCAGAACGCCAGCCATGCCGACAACTTTCTTCGGATCGAAGCCGGTTGCCTGCTGCATCACCCAAACCATCGCATCAAGCGGGTTGGTAATGACGATGACGAATGCGTTCGGAGCGTGTTCCTTGATGCCCTGACCAACCTGGGTCATGACTTTGGTGTTGATACCAATCAGGTCATCGCGGCTCATGCCCGGCTTGCGAGCAACACCGGCGGTGACGATGACGACATCAGCGCCTGCGATGTCTTTGTAGTCACTGGTACCCTTGAGGTCGGCATCAAACATGTCGACGGGGGAGGATTCAGCAATGTCGAGCGACTTGCCCTGTGGCATGCCATCAACGATGTCGAAAAGGACGACGTCGCCAAGCTCTTTGAGACCGACGAGGTGAGCAAGCGTGCCACCAATATTGCCGGCACCGACGAGCGCGATCTTGTTGCGGGCCATTCCGTTACCTTCTTCCCTATTGCGCTTCCTGGGGGTCGAAACTCAACTTGGGAGCGCGATTGAAAATTTAAACCTGCGAACGCGAAATAATCGTTCGTAAACACCGAGTGTCGTAAACTGAATCGCCACGAATGACAAGGGGAAACCCCACTGTTTTTACGAGGAAAACCGCCGCTTCGCGGTTTATTGCAACTATGGTCTAAACGCTTAAAAACCATTCACGTTGCAGATGCGAACACGGGCTAATGCGCAGCAAAACCAAAGCTGGTTTACGATTGCGGCCTGCCTAAATGAAAGGCAGTGCGCCCCTTTGCTGCGAATTCGTGCGTATGAACAGGATTACACTGGCGCAGCATTGCAGGAAACGGCCATCAGCCATGCGGTCGGGACGGGGACGTGAAATCCAATATATGACGATTTTTGCGTGAAGCATCGTTTCCCCTGCGTCAAACGCAAGAATCGCGCGATGATAAGCGCTCATATGGCGAATAATTGCGACGATTTTAAAGTGACCCGGATGGAGTCGTTTTCCACAGGCTGCGCTATCGCTGGCAGGTCGTCCGAAAAAGGTAGGTCAAAGCTGCGATCAAAACGACCGTTTTGATCAGCCGTCCCGCCGTTCTGAAAGCCTTCAGGTCAGGTGCGCCATATCGAGATATTCCTGACTGCGCATTTCGGTCATGCGCGACACCGTGCGCTGGAATTCGAATGAGTAATCACCGTCGGTGTAGATCTCGGTCGGGTCACACTCAATCGCACAGATCAGCTTGGTTTTGTGTTCGTACATCGCATCAACAAGGGTCCCGAACCGTTTGGCCCAGTCGCGGCGCGAGTCCGGCAGTTTCGGGATGAAGTCGATGACGATGGTGTGGAAGTGCGTCGCAAGCGCGATGTAATCCCCCGGTCCCAACGGACGGGTACAGAGTTCTTCAAAGCTGAACTTGGCAACCCCGGCACCGGCAGCACTGATTTCGATCTTGCGTCCCTTGACGGTCAGGCTGTCGGGCGCGACGCGTGCGCCTTCGGTCAGGGTGGCAAACATCTCGTCAATCCGCTTGGATGCCTGTTCGCGGGATATCGGATACAGGAATACCTCGGCGGCCGTCAGATTGCGCATGCGGTAATCGGTGGGGCTCGCCAGTTCCAGCACATCAAGCTTCTGCTTGATCATGTCGATGAAGGGCAGGAAGTTCTGGCGTTGCAGGCCATCCTTATACAGGTCATCCGGCACGCGGTTCGATGTGGTGACAATCACGACGCCATGATCAAACAACTGTTCAAACAGGCGGCCGAGGATCATGGCATCGGTGATGTCGGTTACCTGCATCTCGTCAAAGCACAGCAACCAGGCATCGTTTGCAAGGTCCTTGGCAATCGGCGGGATCGGATCGGCATCGTCCTTTTTCTTGGTCTGGCGATAACGGTGCATGCGTTCATGCACATCCTGCATGAAGTCATGGAAATGAACGCGACGCTTTTTTTCAATGTCGATGGTTTCATAGAACAGATCCATCAACATGGATTTGCCGCGACCAACCTCGCCATAAATGTAAAGTCCAGATGGCGGGGTCGGTTCATCGCGCCGACGGGTCAGGCCAAACCTTTCGCGCCAGCCACCTGTGCCTGTCGCCGGCTCGTAGTTGATCAGCGCATTTTTTAGGCTTTGGAGTTTTTCCGCACAGAGTTCCTGCATCGGATCGTGGGACAGCTCACCAGCGGTGATTTTCGCGCGGTAACGTGAAAGCGGTCCGTCGGTCATCAACAAATCTCGAATGCAGTGAAAGGAATTAGGACTGTGAGATTGTCATAGCTCCAAGTTGCATCGCATTGCAACAAGACGGTTTGCATTGCTGCCATCAGATCAGGCGCATCTTTTTAAACAGCCAGATTTCAAACGCGGTAATCACCGCCAGAATGATCGACACCCCAAGGAAGCCATAAGGGCTGTCCGTTGCCGGAACGCCGCCGACATTGATCCCCAGAAGGCCGGTGACGAAACTGATCGGCAGGAATAGACCGGCAATCACCGTAAGCCAATACATCGTGCGGTTCATCTGTTCGCTTTCAAGCGCCATCAGGTTTTCATTCACGATCTGAATGCGTTCGCGCAGGGAATCAAATTCCTCGACCAGACGGACGGTTTTATCGGTCAGTGCGCGGGCGCGCCGTTTGAACCGCTTGTCAGACCAGACCGGTTTCTGTTCGACATAGTGCGCCAGCGCATCGCGTTGCGGTCCCAGATGCCGGCGCAGGCGCGACAGCCGATGGCGAATGTCCGATCCACGTTTGCGCAGCGCAAGGGTTTTGCCCTCGGCCACGGTTTCCTGATCGTCTTCGATCGCCTCGACATCTTCTTCCATGCCGCGCACGACATTCTCGACCCGAAAGGCAAGCCTTTCGGCCACGGTCAGAACGAAATCATCAACGCTGTTAGGGGCCTTGTGGTCGGCAATGGCGGCCCGCATGTCATCAAACGCCTTGAGCGGCTGGTTGCGCAGCGTGATCACCATGTTGTTTGTGACCCAGAAACGCACCGAAATCATATCGGCCGGATCATTTTCCGCGTTCAGGTTCACCCCGCGCAGATTAAGCGAATAGCCCGGATCATAGAAAAACACCGCTGGACGCGTGCCGCGGGTCGAAAGCGTATCGGTGATTGTCGCATCAATCCCGGCAACCGTGATCAGCCAGTCGCGCACCCCGTCGCCCATCCAGTCCAGATGCACCCAAAGATAATTTCCCTCGGCAATCGGCGGCAGGCCCGATTGCAGGGCGTCCCATCCAACCGGTTGTGCGGTGCCATCCGGGGCAATTTCAAAGGCATTGATCAGCGCGGTTTTGCTCATCGCAGGGCTCCTTGGCTGACTGCGTTCATGCAGGTCAGGGATGGGGTCATCATCACGTCACAATGACAACGGAACGAAACGTTAGATGATTCGTTACTGTTCTCAGTGTAGGGTTCGGTTCTGTGACCAAGTATCAGGCCAACCTGTTTACAAAACGCGAAAAACACTCAAGAAACGGAAGCCGGGCAGCGCTTCGGGCATCAATATGGATCATCAGGCATGACATCAGTTCGTCAGGTAATCGCAAGTCTTGCAATCTGTCTGTTTGCAATGACGGTTTCTTTCGGTTTGGCAGCACAGCCCAACGAACCACGCCCTGACTCTGTGCAGAAGATCGAACTGGAAAATGCCCAGAACCGCATTGCGGACTGGGAAGCGACGCTTGATGAGATTGAAGAATCGATTTCCGGCGAAGAAATTTCCGGGCGCGTGATCTCCGATGGCCGCGACCGGATCGAAACCATCCAGCTTGCGATTAACGAGCTGCGCGGTCGGGCCGATGAACGTTTGCAGCGGTTTGAGGCCGCCCGTGGCAAACTTGGCGAGCCCCCGGCAGAGGGCGAGGAAGAAGTCCCCGAGGTCGCCCGTGAACGAGATCGTATTGGACAGGACATCGCGCGTGTTGGCGGTGTGCTCAAACAGCTTGAACTGGTCAATTTCCGCGCAAGCGAGCTGTCTGACCAGTTGTCTGGCCTGGCGCGCGAACGCTTTACCCGGCGTGTTCTGGGCCGGGTGGATGTGCCGTTTGATCCGGTTGTCTGGTTTGAAGCCTGGCGCGAAATCGTCAAGCTGCCCAGCATGGTGCAGGCGCGCTATTCCAACCTTGAACTCGAAGGGGACGTCGCCGATCAGCTGTCCGAAGTGGCCCCGGGTCTGGTTTTCCTGACCTTCATCGTGATCGCCGCCCTGATTGGTGGCGAGGTGGTCGTGCTGCGCTATATGCCTGCGCGTTGGAACACTGTGCCGGATGAAGACCGCGTATCACTGATATCGGGAACGCGGTTCCTGTTTACCGCCTTGGTGCCGGGCATTGCTCTGTTGATCGCCTATGGAATACTTGAATCGCGCGATGCGCTTCTGAGCGGTGCGATGGGTGATTTTGTTCTGCAATGCTTTGCGGCTGCCTTGTTTCTGTTGTTTGTCGGGGCTGCGGTGCGCAGTGTGCATTCACCGTTTGCGCCCACATTACGACGCTCGGGTACAACGCCAAGGGGGGCGCGGGTTGTCGGGTTCTGTTCGCTGGCAGTGGCGGTGATTTTTGCCTTTGACATGGTGCTGTTGCAGGGCGCGACGACGCTTGGAACGTCGCTTGATATCGCGCTTGTGCAAAGCATCTCGAACGTGCTGGTGATTTCGGTTTTGCTGTTTGTCAGTTCACTCGGTGTGTTCTGGCAGCACGACGAACGCGACCGTCACGAAATCTGGTCAAAGATCGAACGCCGGTCGCGCCGTGGCCTGAAAGTCATCGCGATCATGATGCCGGTGCTGATGTTGCTGGGTTACGTTGCCCTGGCACGCTTCATCCTTGAAAACCTGATGATGGCGCTGGCGTTTCTGACCTGTTACTGGCTGCTGCGCGGTTATTGCCGGGCTTTGATGCATACCTATCTGGTGCGTCCGGAAAGCAGCGAGGACAGCAATGTCAGCGATGCGGTGCATGGCACATTGTATTTTTGGCTGCGGGTTCTGATCGATGTGGTGATGTTTTCCATCGCCGTGCCGGTCGCGGTGATGATCTTTACCGATATTGCCTGGGCTGATCTTATTCTGGCCGTCCAGCAGGCCTTTATCGGCATTCAGGTCGGCGGCATTCATTTCTCGCTGCGCTCCATCATGCTGGCGGCCTTGATGTTTGTCATCGTGTTGGCGGTGATGCGCTTCTTCCAGCGCATGTTGAGCACGCGGGTGCTGCCCAACACCAAGCTTGATCAGGGGCTGCAACATTCGGTTTCGGCGATCTTTGGCTATGCCGGGATCTGTCTTGCCATATTGCTTGCGGTTTCGGCCGCCGGGCTTGATTTGTCCAATCTTGCCATCATCGCCGGTGCCATTTCGGTTGGTATCGGTTTTGGCATGCAAAGCATTGTGAACAACTTTGTGTCGGGTCTGATCCTTTTGGTCGAACGCCCGATCAAGGTTGGTGACTGGATCGTCGTTGGCGCCGATCAGGGCTTTGTAAAGGACATCCGGGTGCGCGCGACCGAGATCGAAACCTTTGACCGGTCTTCGGTTGTCATCCCCAACTCCGAACTGATTTCCAACCGGGTTCTGAACTGGACGCTTAAGGAACGTTCGGGGCGCGGCATCATCAAAATTGGTGTGTCTTATGGATCGGATGTCGACAAGGTTCGCGAGATCCTGTTGGAAATGGCCGACAAGCGCCGCGAGATTTTGACCTATCCGGCACCACAGGTTGTGTTCATGGATTTCGGGGCCAGCTCGCTTGATTTCGAACTGCGCTATTTCCTGCGCGATATTGGCGATGTGATTGCGGTCGCAAGCTCGATCCGCTTTGAACTTGTCCAGCGCTTCCGTGATGAAGGCATCGAAATTCCGTTCCCGCAGCGTGATCTGAACCTGCGCGATATCGATAAGCTGACCGACGCCATCCGCGACGCTGGCAAGGGGGCTCCGAAAAAGATCGAGAAGGCCGAGCCTGAGGAACCCGAAACGTCAGAAGACAAAGCAGAACATACATCCTCAGGCACCGACGATAGCGGGGCGGATCAAAAAGCCGCACCACCGTCTGCGACCAAGGATGTTTCGCGCGATCGCGATGCGCCTAGCCGTGAAATTCCAGATGCAGGCGGCAGTCCTGACGGGGATGCACCGCGCTAGGGCGTGTGTTCCATCTGCTGTTTCAATCTGCCTGTTGCTATTGGGCCTTGTGGTTTTGTCCGGTGAAAAATTCCTCAAGCTCGGCAAAACCCATGGCCTGGTCGGAAAATCCGAATGTGCCGGTATCGATCATTTCACGCGATGCTTTGACAAAGGCGCCATAGGCAAGGCGGGCAAGTGCTGATCCGACGCTGATCCTTTTTGCGCCCGCGTCCGCCAGTTCAGTCAGGCTGAAGGTGTTTCCGGGCATGCCCATAACGACATTCACCGGCTTGCTCAGCGATGAACAAACCGTGCGGATCGTTTCAAGATCATATAAGCCCGGCGCATAAAGAACATCCGCCCCCGCCTTTTCAAAGGCTTGAAGGCGCTTGATCGTGTCGTCAAGGTCTGGGCGTCCCCACAGGAAGTTCTCGCACCGCGCGGTCAGAACAAAATCATGCGGCAAGGTTGATCGGGCTTCGACAGCAGCCTGAATGCGTTCAACAGCAAGCGAAAAATCATAGACCGGGTTTGCCCGGTCCCCTGTGTGATCTTCAAGCGAACAGCCCGCCAGGCCGATTGACGCTGCGACCGAAATCGTTTCAGCCGAGCTTTCCGGACTATCGCCCATCCCTTTTTCAAGATCGGCCGTGACGGGAAGTGGCGTGGCCGAAACCAGTGCCTGGCAATGCTTGAACGTATTTTCGGGTGATGTCTTGCCCTCTGCAACGCCAAGGGAAAAGGCCATGCCCGCACTTGTCGTTGCCAAGGCGCGAAAGCCGAGTGCGGCAAGAATTCGGGCTGTTCCGATATCCCATGGATTGGGAATGATGAATGCACCGGGTTCTTCGTGAAGCGCCCGAAACAATGCCCCTTTGTCCTGCGTCATGTTCTGATCCCCTTGTGCAAAATCGCAAATCATGCTTACCACAAAAGAATAGAACATAAAAAGAACATTTGTCGCGAAGGTTGCAACTACAAGGTGCTGCCGGTTGGCAACGTAGCGTTGATCGGGGGATCAAATATCGAAAAGGGCCGCAGTGATCTTTTGCCCCATCGGGGCCATCAGGTGGCGTTCTCGTGGCGATAGCCACCTGAGTTCGGCGATCTCGCGTTCAGGCGCAAGGGTTCCGCAATAATAGCCGGTAAAACAGGTCATGCGCACAATCGACCCTTCGGGCAGGTTGTGGCCCTGTCCGGCAAACGTGCCCAACTGGCGGAGCGTGCCGGGGATCAGATCGACGCCGAGTTCTTCCTTGATTTCGCGTTTGATGGCTTCGCGCGCGGTTTCGCCGGGATCAATCTTGCCACCGGGCAAATAGAACCGGTCACGGCCGTGGCTGCGGACCGACAGGATGTTTTCGCCGTCGCGCAAGATCCAGTTGGCGGTTTCGATCACCTTGATCAAGGCTGGGTCTGTGGTGCTATGACTGCTTGCGCGCATGGGGCCTCACAGGATTGCGACATCAAGTCCAATATCAACGGCCGGTGCGGATTGGGTAATCCGCCCGACGGACACATAATCGACCCCGGTTGCGGCAATTGCACCGATGGTCTGAAGGTTTACACCCCCGGATGCCTCAGTCTTGCAGCGACCAGCGACAATGGCAACCGCTTCGCGCAACATATCCGGACCCATATTATCGAGCAGGATGATGTCTGCGCCAGCTTCGGTGGCTTCTTTGACCTGATCAAGGGTGTCACATTCAACCTCGATCTTGGGCAGGTTGGCGGCCCGGGCGGCCTCGACGCATTTGGTGATCGATCCGACAACGCCAATGTGGTTGTCCTTGATCATCACCCCGTCATAAAGACCCATGCGGTGGTTCTGCGCCCCGCCCATGCGGGTTGCGTATTTTTCCAGTTTGCGCCAGCCCGGCAGTGTCTTGCGGGTATCAAGCAGTTTGGCGTTTGTTTCGCCCATCGCCGCGACATAGCTGCGCGTGGTGGTGGCAATGCCAGACAGGTGTTGCAGCGTATTAAGGGCTGTACGTTCAGCCGTCAGGATGCCGCGCGCATTGCCTTCGACCACGGCCAGAACGTCTTTGGCCGCAATCGCATCCCCATCTTCGCAGTGCTTTTCGATCTTCGCATCCGGGACCAGCTTGCGGAAACAATCAAGGGCGATATCAAGCCCGGCCACAACGATATCCTCGCGGGTTTCAAGCGCAACGCGCAGGCGCGCATCGGCGGGGATGACATTGTCCGATGTGATGTCACCCGTGCCGATATCCTCGGCAAAGGAACGATCAATGAATTCCGCGATTTCGGCTTGGGTCAGGACGGTCATGATGGCGGGCTGCTTTGAATTCTGATGGGGGATGGCAAACAGCCCCGCAAATTTTGCGGGGCTGTGAGGTTGGCTGGCTTACGCCGCGTCGTCCTTTTTGACCGGAATGTTCTTTGACATTTCCAGCATGCGTTCAAGCGGCTTGACCGCTGCGACGCGCAGGTCTTCGGGCATGACGATCTGCGGGCCGTTATTGACCAGGCACAGATACAGCTTTTCAAGCGTATTGAGTTCCATGAACGGGCAGTTATTGCACGCACATGACCCGTCCGCACCCGGCACCGGAATGAATTCCTTGTGCGGGGCTGCTTTTTCCATCTGGTGGATGATGTGGGGTTCGGTCGCGATCAGGTATTTCTGATCCGGGCCGTTAATCACATATTCCAGGATCGCACGGGTCGAGCCGATGTGATCGGCATGTTTGAGAATACCGTCATGGCATTCCGGGTGGGCTGCGATCTTGGCATCCGGGTTCTGGGTTTTCAGGCGGATCAGTTCACGTTCGGAAAACTGTTCATGCACAATGCACGAGCCGTTCCAAAGCGTCATGTCGCGACCGGTTTTCTTGGCAAGATAGGAACCAAGGTGGCGGTCAGGCGCCCAAAGGATCGGCTTGTCGAGCGGGATCTGATCAATGATCTCGGCCGCATTCGACGAGGTCACAATAATATCAGACGCTGCCTTCACCTCGGCCGAGCAGTTGATATAGGTGATCGATACGTGATCCGGGTGCTGTTCGCGGAATTTGCGGAACGGTTCGGGCTGACACGAATCTTCGAGCGAGCAACCGGCCTTGGAATCCGGCAGCAAAACAGTCTTGTTCGGGCTGAGGATTTTGGCAACCTCAGCCATGAAGCGCACGCCACAGAACACGATGACATCTGCATCGGTTTCGGCCGCCTTGCGCGACAGGTCCAGGCTATCGCCAACAAAGTCGGCAAGGTCCTGAATTTCCCCATCCTGATAGTAATGGGCCAGAATGATCGCGTTCTTTTCCTTTTTCAGGCGCTGAATCTCAGCTTCCAGATCAAGGGTGGGATCAATCTGCATTTCCGACATTGCGTCGGCAGATGCCTCGGCAATGGTGATCATTTCATTCATGGCGTCGTCTCATCTCGCCTGTTTGCAAGCCGGAGATAAGTCGCGGGGCCCGGCATTGCAAGTTAATGACAGTTTGAAACCTGAATATCGCCATTGCGACGGGATGGCAAGGAATAGGCGGCATACGTCCGATATTGATTGGGGCTGACGGCTGCTGAGCCAGAAAATGGAACGGAATTATCTGAATTAATAAATAAATCCGGTGTCTTTGATCGGCGAATTAAATTTCACCATTTTGTTTGATCGTATAAATAAAAAATAATTACGTTGTAAATTAACCAAAAATATTCATATGCTTGATGCTGCAAATATTTTTTGATTCTCAAATTTCCAATATTTTATTGGCCTGGGCACTTTTGTCCGTTGTTAATCCGAAAACTTTGATCTGTCTGTAACCTGAGCCAGTGTCCGACGGCGGGAATGGTCCCGATCGTTTGGCCTGTCCAACGCGCATTCCGGCGCAAGGAGCCTTTTTTGACCAATCGTACCACTTCGAGAATTCTGAATTTCACACGTCCGTTCAGCATGCGTGGCCTTGCAGAAGTCCTTCCGGCCGGATCCTATAAGGTGATTACCGAAGAAACCCAGGATGAAAAGCTGACATACCCGACATGGCAGTGGGTTTCGACTCAGATTCACCTCAATACGAATTCTGACCGCCCGGATACTTCACGGGTTCTCAGTGTTGAGCCCCGCGATCTTGAAGTCGCATATCTCCGCGATCAGAAAACCATGGATGCCCGCCCGCAAGTGGCCTTCTCGGCGCGCAAATCAAACAACCGTGCCAAACGCGCGTCCTAGCGCTGCACGCTGCCGATAGTCCTGGTCAGAGCAATCTGACCAGACGGCACTTACATCTGAAAATCCCATATATTCCCGTGCAGTAGCCGATCTTCCCGGTGCCACCTTCTGTTTCATGACAGGGTTGCAGAATGGGAAGTTTGCCTTGAGCCAAGATGCGCCCATAACATCCATAACTGCTGTAAATGAAAGTCTTTGTTATGGATTGGGTTCCGATCGCCTTTGGCACGTTCAAGGTTGTCGCACTGCTGACCGCGATGTTCTTCGCCATCAAGTGGCATTACGACCAAGGTCAAAAGTACGGAAGACAGGCGGTCCTGCGCGCCAGCGCCAAGATCACTGGCGTCTTCGTGCTTGCACTTCTGGTCGTCGGGGGCATCACCCTGGCACTCAGCAACTTCCTTGGTTTGGACCTAAGTTACTGATCGCTGCGGCACCGCCCCCGCAGATAGGGGATCAGACGGAAAATCCGTAATACTCCCACTCCGCCGCGGACACCTTCAGCGCCATCTGTTCGTATTCTGCCTGTTTGATTTTGGTGAATGCGGTGTGGAAGCGTTCGCCGAGCGTGCGTTTGTTGAAATCGGATGCGGCAAACTGATCAATTGCCTCAAGCCAATGACGCGGCAGGTCGTTTGGTGCCTTTGCCTCGCCGATTTCATCTTCGCAAGGTTTGCCCGGATCAATTTTGCCCTCGATCCCGTCAAGGGCTGCACCCAGTGTTACAGCCGCGACCAGATACGGGTTGGCATCAACTCCGGCAATACGGTGTTCGAAGTGGCGTGTTTTGCCCGGTGTGCCGGGCACGCGCAATGCCACGGTGCGGTTTTCAACACCCCAGTCATCAGAGGCCGGCGAATACATTGCCGATGCAAAACGCCGCCAGGAATTCATGAATGGGGCGAGCAACAACATGGTTTCGCCAATCGTGCCGCGAATGCCGCCAATCGCATTGAGCATCAAGGGGCTTAGCGATCCATCCGCCTGATCGGCAAACAGGTTATTGCCGTCTTGGCCTGCAAGCGACAGGTGCAAATGCATGCCAGATCCGGCTTCGTTGCCGAACGGCTTGGGCATAAAGACCGCTTCCTTGCCAAAACGCCTTGCCACGGTGCGGATCAGGCGTTTGGCGATAATGACGTCATCGGCTGCGCGCATCAGATCGCGATAGCGGATGGTCATTTCATACTGGCCCGGACCATATTCCGAAATCAGGGTTTCCAGCGTCAGGTCGAGGTGCTTGGCACCTTCATAGACCGCATCAAAAAGCGGTGACATCTCGTCAATTTCGTCGACCGACATGGTGTTACGCAATTTGCTGCGCCGTTTGGTGATGGCATAGGATGCCGGGTGATACAGGCCCTGGGCGTCGGGGGTCTGATCGACCAGATAGAATTCAAGTTCGAACGCACCCATCGGATAGAAGCCAAGATTTTCCGCCCGTTTGACCTGTGCGCCGAAAGCATTGCGCGGATCAACGTCATGCGGCGCGCCGTCTTCTTCATACATGGCAATCAAAAGCTGCCCGCGGCCGGTATGGGGCAGATAGCCAAGCGTGCCCGGTACCGGCCAGCACCGGCAATCGCCGCCGCCGCCAGTCTGGACAAGGCCGCAATCATCAACATCTTCGCCACTGACATCCTGCCCGAACAAGGAGCTCGGCAAGCCGCGACCGGATTTATAGATGCCCTCAAGTTCGTGACGGCGGATCGTCTTGCCCCGGCCAATGCCGTGAAAGTCGGTCAGGATGATGTCGATGGCCTCGACATCGGGATATTTGGTCAGAAAGTCCTGTGCTTCGGACAATTGACTTCCACTGGGCGATGGGGCGTTTGCGGTGGCCACGGCACGATTTCCTAAGATGCTGACGGGGGCGATGCGGGTGCAGAACCAATTCCAAAACTGGGCGCGATATTAGCCCTGATAACGACGGAAGAAATAGCGATCTTTTGGAACGCCTTCGGGCAGCGGTTCGGCGATCGTGCCCGGCACATCGATTTTCTGGTCCGATGCCACAATTGCACCCTTGATCAATGCCGGGGGCAGGGTTGATCCGATAAAGGCCGCGATCTTGGCATTAAGCGCCTCGTCCCCAGTGCCGACGTCGGAGTGAACCAGTGCGACCTTGCCTTTGAACCGCTCCACCGCCGTCGGCAGGGTTTCAAAGATATCGCCAAGGAACAAATGGTCATCATCGGGGATGCATTTCGGGTGGGCGGCGATTTGCCGGTCAAAGACGAAAATCTCGCGGTCCGGCATGATTTCGCGCAGGTGATCAAACGTGCGCCCGTTTCCAAGCCCGACTTCAAGCACGATGCCGTCCTGATCCTTGATCATTTCTGCTGCCGCATTCAGGCAATCGCGTTGGGCTTGAAGGCGGCGGATAACGCTGTTCAGACGGGACATTGTGCAAAAGGCTCCGGGTTGTTTTTCAGTGGCTAAGCACTTGATTTAAAAGCTTTGCCCTTTGGCGAAATCAGCATTGCGCCAAAGGGCATCAGTCTCAGGCGACAAACTTGGTGGCCTCAAAGGCCGGAACGCGCGCATCAAAGGTTTCAAGCCATGTGACCAGTGCCGGATAGCTTTCGCGCCATTTGCCCTCAAAACGCAGATCAAGATAGCCCAGCGCACAGGCAATCGCGACATGGCCAATTGTCAGGTCACCTTCCAGTGACGGGGCATTGGCGCTCAGATGATCAAGGGACCGTTTGACCTTGTCCGCCTGATAGGAGAGCCAATCGCCATGGCGTTTTTCTTCCGGGCGCATGCGGCTTTCATAGACCTGCAAGATGGATGCATCGACAATGCCATCGCCCAGTGCCTGAAGGGTAAGGGCTTCCCACCGTGCGTCGCTTTCGGTGGGATGCAGGCTGGTGCCATCGACCTGCGCATCAAGATATTCGCAGATCACGCGGCTATCAAAAATCTTGCGTCCGTCCTCAAGGATCAGGATCGGAATTTTACCCAGCGGGTTTTGCTGGCGCAGGGTATCTGCCGGGTCGTTGGTGTTGGAATCTTCAACCGTCAGCTGGTCATAAATGCCAAGCATCTTGGCAACGATTTTGACTTTCCGGCCAAACGGCGACGGGCCACTCGAACGCAATATCATGGTTTTCCTCCGGGCATATCAGGTGTTTGCCCGCAGTCTAATGGCGAAAGGTGATCGCTAGGAACCGAAATTTTGCGAAAAGATTTTCAAGACCCGGCGCGGTTACTGGCAGAACCCGGCTCAGCCCTATCTTGTTGACCCTCGTCACCCAGTCCGGCCAGATGCAATTCGCGGGCAAGCCGCACGGCAGGTCGACCGGCAAAGAACACCGATCCGATGATAAACAGCCACGTCCCGGCCTTGACCGTTGCATCATCAAGAAACAACACGCTGCCAACGATAAACAGGACGGCCGCCAAAAGGTCGATGACCGAATAGGCTATCTCATAGGCACTGTAAATCTGGCGGTGGCGATGGCTGGCGTCAAAGCGGCGGGATCGAAATAGCTTCATCACTGGATCTCTTTCGCGGAGCTGTGTCTTGGCATCCAACGCCTGAGCGCGCAAAACGGTTCCGATGTGTGTTCTAGCAGTGGGGTCTAGCGGCGGGCGCGCGGATGGGTGCCGTTATAAACCGCCATCAATTGTTCGGTATCCACGGCCGTATAGCGCTGGGTCGTTGAAAGCGATGCGTGGCCGAGCAAATCCTGAATGGTGCGTAAATCACCACCGCCGGCCAAAAGGTGGGTCGCAAAGGAATGGCGCAGCGCATGCGGGGTGGCGGTATCGGGCAGGTTCAAAAGTTCGCGGACCTTGCGCATTTCACGCTGGGCGACTTGCGCCACAAGCCGATTGCCGCGTGCGCCCAGAAACAGGGGATCATCGCCATTGGGCGCAAACGGGCAGGTGCGGACATAATCCTCGATGGTGTCGCGTACGATGGGCAAAACCGGGACAAGGCGCTGCTTGTTGCCTTTACCGGTGATCACCATCGAATCCCCGGTCGGGCGTTGATTGGCATTCAGATCAAGTGCCTCGGAAATACGCAGGCCGCAGCCATACAGCAGGGTGAAAAGGGCGAGGTTACGTTTGCCAAGCCACGGCTCATCCTGCCAGGCATCGGCATTTTCGAGCACTGCCATGGCGTCATCTGGCGCCAGCGGTTTGGGCGTTGATTGCGGCAGGCGAGGATTGCGGATGGATTGCACCGCGGCGTTTTGACCGCGCCCGGATCGTTCAAGAAATCGGTAAAAATTGCGAAGTGAGGATAGCGCACGCGCGGTCGACGTCTTGGCCATGCCATCCATGCTGCGGCGTGCCAGCCAGCTTCGAAAATCGCGCGGATTCAGGCGCAGAAGATCCTTAAGTGTCGGTGTTTCGCCAAGGTGATCCTTGATGAAACCCAGAAAGGCATAAAGATCGGCCAGATAGTTGTCGGTCGTGTGATTGGACGCGCGACGCTCATTGGCAAGCCAGCCACGCCAGTCGGCAATGGCGTCGCGCACATCCTGTGGCAGGGTGATGGCGGTCAGACCGTTTGGGTCAGCCATCGACGCACACCAAACTCGATAACGGATGCCAGGAACATGATCAGATCATTGGCCTGTGCCGGGCTGAAATAATCCGGTTCCTTGACGCCAAAGGCAACAAGCCCGACCGGATCGCCATAAAATGGTGCCAGGCGCACAATCGCGGCAGACCGGATTTCAGATGCCTTCGGGCCAAAGATCGCCTCGTCACCGGCATCATCGGGTAACAGCCAGACATCGTGCTCGTCCCCCAGAACCTGATCAACAGCCCCTACAACAAGACGCCGGACCCGGCCATCACAGCTTGGTACCGGTGCCTCTTTGCATTCTTCAAAGCACAGCGCAATCGCATCAAGATCAAGAAGCTCTGGTACAAGGTCCTGAAGTGCCTCGACAAAGGTTTCAAATCCGCGCGCATTCAAAAGGGCCAGAACCGCACGGTGAATGCGGCTTTGGGTTTCGAGGTTGGATTTGGAAATATTGATCAGTTCGCTGGTGGCACCGCGCAGCTTTTCACGTTCATCGCGCAGGCGCGCAACGACATATTGCTGCATGTCGGCAACGCCATTGCCCAGTTCACGCATCGGCAAATCAAGACTTTCAAGCAAGTCCGGGCGCGTAGTGAAGAATTCAGGATGTTCGGCAAGGTAGTCCGCCACATCGTCGGCGCGCAAAGCTGTCTTTTCCATCGGTTCCGGCTTGAAAAGTGAGAAACAAAAAACCCGGCTGCCACAATGCGGGCTGCCGGGTTAAATGCATGTTAAAAACCGCGCGCGATGCGGGTTTTTATATGTCTGTCGCGATCAGCGATCCAAAATTACAGGATCGACTGGCCGGTTTTTTCCCAATCGGCGAGGAAGGCTTCAAGGCCTTTGTCGGTCAGCGGGTGTTTGGTCAGCTGGCCCAGAACCTGCGGCGGGATGGTGACAACGTCAGCACCGAGACGGGCCGAGTCGACAACGTGCTGCGGGCCACGTGCCGAAGCAACAAGCACTTCGGTGGTCCAGTTCGGGTAGTTGCCATAAACATCAACGATGTCAGCAATCAGCTGCATACCATCCGAGGAAATGTCATCCAGACGGCCAACGAACGGCGAAACATAGGTCGCACCTGCTTTGGCCGCCAGAATGGCCTGACCAACCGAGAAGCAAAGGGTTACGTTGGTCTGAATACCTTCGTCGGTGAAGGTACGGCAAGCCTTGAGGCCATCAGCGGTCAGCGGCAGCTTGACGACGACATTGTCGGCGATTTTGGCAAGCTTGCGGCCTTCGGCAACCATGGTTTCGTAGTCGGTCGCAGCAACTTCTGCGCTGACAGGACCGTCAACAACTTCACAAATTTCCTTGATCAGTTCGAGAAACGGTCGGCCAGACTTTGCTACCAGCGAGGGGTTGGTGGTGACACCGTCCACGAGGCCGGACATGGCCAGTTCGCGGATTGCGTCGATGTCAGCGGTATCGATGAAAAACTTCATTGGAATTCCTGTTTAGGACCTGTTGTTCAATGATGCGGTTAGCTGCTAGGTTCTGGATCATCTGATGACGGAACCAGATCCTTGCTGTGGGACCGTTTGTTTCTGTGCCCATATGTCTGGCGTTCCTGAAACGGCTCGGTCTGATGGGCAACCTCACGGGGTTTATAATATATGCGTGCCGCAAAGGCCACCTCTGGAAATTTGTTTGCGAATGATCCGGCCTTTGAGGTAACCGCCCAGACCGTGAGCGTCCTGCCACCGCTGCCTTTGGCCGGGCCATATGACTATCTGGTGCCCGAAGGCGTCTCTGTTGCACCCGGTGATTTCGTTGAAATTCCCCTCGGTCGTCAAACCCAGCGCGGTGTCGTCTGGGGCGATGCCAAGGGCGATGTTGACCCCGCCAAGCTGCGTGAAATTTTCGGTGTTTTGCCAACCCCGCCGATGGCCGATGTCACCCGCAAATTCATTGATTGGGTTTCGGCCTATACCATGGCGCCGCAAGGGGCGGTGTTGCGTATGGCCATGAGCGTGCCAGATGCGCTTGAGGCCCCCAAACCGATCTTTCGATTTACCCTAAATCCGGAATTTGACGCTACATCTCTGCGCATGACGCCGCCGCGCAAACGCGTTCTGGCGTTTCTGGCCGATCATCCGCCGATGGAGCAGGGCGAAATCCTGCGCGAAACCGGTGCCGGGGCGAGTGTCATCAAGGGGCTGGTCGAAGCTGGCGCTGTGCAGCGCCTGATGGTCACCCCGCCATCGCCGTTTGAGGCACCTGATCTTGATATTCCGCGACCGGACTTGTCACCCGAACAGAACGAGGCCGCTGATGCGCTGTGCGCGCGCCTTGATGACGATGGTTTTTCCTGCACGCTCCTTGATGGTGTGACCGGGTCGGGTAAGACCGAAGTTTATTTTGAACCGGTCCGTGCCGCGCTGGCGCAGGGCAAGCAGGTTGTTGTCCTGTTGCCGGAAATCGCACTTTCCGCCCAGTGGCTGCAACGTTTCCGCGATCGGTTTGGCGTCGAACCTGCCCTTTGGCATTCTGAAGTCGGGCAGGCCCGGCGTCGTGATACCTGGCGCGCGGTGGCCGATGGATCGGCCAAGCTTGTCGTCGGTGCCAGGTCGGCCCTTTTCCTGCCCTATCATGACCTTGGTCTGATCGTGGTCGACGAGGAACACGAACACGCCTTCAAGCAGGAAGACGGCGTGATGTATCACGCCCGCGACATGGCCGTGACACGGGCGCATCTGGGCAATATCCCTATTGTTCTCGCTTCCGCGACCCCATCGCTTGAAACCCTGGCCAATGTTGAAGCCGGACGCTATCAGCATGTTCAACTTGGCAGTCGTCATGGTGTCGCGGTGTTGCCATCTGTCGAGATCATCGATATCCGCCAAGACAAACCCCAACGCAATCGCTGGATCACGCCGACGCTTAAAAAACGGCTGGCAGAAACCTTTGCCAATGGCGAACAGGCGATGCTGTTCCTGAACCGGAGGGGCTATGCGCCGCTTACCCTATGTCGGGCCTGTGGTCATCGGTTCCAGTGTCCGAACTGCAGGGCCTGGCTGGTCGAACATCGGGCATGGGGCAAGTTGCAATGCCATCATTGCGGCTATCAGGCCAAGGCCCCGGATGCCTGCCCGTCCTGCGGGGCAGAGGGAAAACTAGCCCCTTGTGGTCCGGGGGTGGAACGCCTGTATGAAGAGGCGGTTGAGACTTTTCCCGATATCCGGGTCGAGGTCGCGACATCCGACAACATCATGGGCCCCAAGGCCGCGGCACAGCTGATTGATCGCGTGCATAATCACGAAGTCGACCTTTTGATCGGCACCCAGATATTGGCCAAGGGCTATCACTTCCCGATGTTGACGCTCGTCGGGGTGGTTGATGCCGATCTGGGTTTGGCTGGCGGCGATTTACGCGCGGCCGAGCGCAGCTATCAATTGCTAACCCAGGTGGCGGGCCGCGCAGGCCGTGGCGATCGACCGGGAACGGTGATGCTGCAAACAGCCGATCCGGCCAACCGCGTGATCAAGGCAATTGCCGCTGGTGATCGTGATGCCTTTAACGAGGTGGAGCTATCGCAACGTATGACCCATGGCATGCCGCCACATGGTCGGCTGGCCGCCCTTATTATAAGTGGCAAAAAGGAAAGCGAAGTTGATGAGGCCGCATGGCGCATCGGCCGGGTTGCGCCGCGCGGGGATGGACTGATGGTTCTGGGCCCGGCACCCGCACCTTTGTCGCTTTTGCGCGGGCGTTATCGTCGCCGCTTCATGATCCGTGCCGACAAGTCGGTCAAGATGCAGGCACTGATCCATGACTGGCTGTCAAAGGTCAAAACACCGGGCAGTGTGCGTGTGCAGGTCGATATCGACCCCTACAGCTTTATGTAGTCGGGATTGCTTCGCGTCGTGTCGCTCATTGCGAATATTGCGACTGCCACCAGTCATACCCGTCCGGTCCAAGGTATCTTTCAAAGATACGAAGCAACCGGCCGTCTTCGCGCATTTCACGGATGATTTCGTCATACCGGCTCAGGAAAGCTTCCTTGTCGGGATAATCGGATGCCTTTGAGAACACATTATAATAGGGCGCACGACGCAGTGGTGGATGCAGAAAGGCGATCTTGTTGCGATAGCGATTCTGCAAACTGTCATAAATGGTGTTGAGGTAATTGACCGGTACCGCGTCAAACCGGTTTTGCAGCAACATCGGGATCAGAAGGTCACTGCGGGCCACTGTCTGGATATCAAGACCGGAATTCCAGAAGGCGCTGGTATAGGAATAGTCGGCCGCAGCCCCGATCCGCACCCGTGCGAGATCGGAAAACTCCTCGAACCGGATTTTTTCTTTGTCCTCGGCCCGGATTGCAAACCGCCAATCCAGCAGCAGATGCGCCTCATTGGGATATAGAAGGAATTCGGCGCGCTCGTCATTCATCGAAAGCGTCAGGACGATGTCCGAGTTGCCGTTGCGGGCGTTGTGCAGCAAACGGCTGCCATTATCGACAAACCGGAACACATAATCCCGGATTCCCATAGTGCGCAGCACCTCGGTCATGATGTCGATATCAATGCCCATGGGGTCTTCATGGCCAACCCATTTCAACGGGGCTTCTTCAAGCCCCTCGATCACAAGGGTGCGGGCCGAAGGGCTTTTCCACGATAACAGGATCAGGCACACTGCTGCACAAAGGCAAATTCCCAGTTCAAGGAAGCTTTGTTTTCGTGCCGTTGGCGTCTTCATTGTCGTTCCTGTTGTCCTGAAAACGGCGCAGGTGCATCTGCTGTCATATTATATTTAAGGAGTTAATTTGATAATGCTTTGTGAAAGTAATAACGAATCATCTGAAAATCAGCGCAGCATGTGCGATTGGGCAGAGCAGACATTTGGCCCGGTCAGTGATCCGGCATCGCTTGTGGAACGCGCACTTCTGGAAATGCAGGAACTTGGTGAAGCGGTTCAGGATCGCGACATCAGCGAGATCGGCAAAGAGGCCGCCGATGTTCTGATTTTGCTGTATCGTCTGGCTGATCAGTTCAACCTCGATCTTGATCAGGAAGTTCAGGCCAAGATGGCGATCAATCGATCACGAACCTGGGTATCAAAGGGCGATGGCACGGGATCACACGTCTGAAACCATCGACGTCACTTGATTTAATGTGATGATACCTCGCGATGATCCGGGAACCAGGTAGTTCTACTGGGCCACCTCAAGTCTCGGTCAGGTGTGAAGTCGGTTACAGTTTCGACCGGTTTATCCCGATAATTGCCGCCACGACAAAAACCAACTCTGTGCAATTCGGGGATTCGTCGGCTGAATCAGGATTTCATTAACCTCGCGGCCCCATCCCCAACCAGAGGCATCTTATTAAATAGTTGTAAGCCTGCCTTAAAAATGGGCGATTTCGGGGTGTTTTGGCCGAACTTTGCCAAAGAATGGAAAAGAGGGCGCAATTGCGCTTGCGCGGGGGTTGCCCACTCAAAGGACATGTGATACCAAACGCTCGCTTCCCGGAAGGAAACCCTTTCGGGGGATCATTTTTTTATACGTATCCGAGTCGTTCTCATAACCAGAATTGAGGGCTTTCACCGGTGTCCCAAAATACTGCCGCGACCGGGCTCCAAGGGCGCTACGCCACAGCACTATTTGACTTGGCCAACTCGGCCAACCAGCTTGATGCTGTCAAAAGCGATCTTGAATTGCTCGACCAGGCCATCGCAACCAGCGATGACCTCCGGAATGTACTCCGCAGTCCCGTGATTTCCCGGGACGTGCAGGCCAAGGCGATGGCGGCTCTTCTGGACAAGCTTGGCGTTTCCGAGTTGACCAAGAAGACCGTAGGGCTTCTGTCTCAGAAGCGTCGTCTGTTTGCCCTGCCGGATGTCATTGATTCCTACCTTTCCATGCTCTCGGCTCACAAGGGCGAAGTTACCGCACAGGTGACCTCGGCTTCCGAGCTGAAAAAAGAGCAAATCGAAGCCGTTACCGGCGCTCTCAAAGAAGTTGTCGGCGCCACTGTAAAAGTGGACCTTAAAGTTGATCCGGCTGTTCTTGGCGGTCTTGTCGTCAAGGTCGGTTCCCGGGTTTTTGATGCCTCGCTTCGTACTAAACTGCAGAAGCTCGAGCTCGCTATGAAAGGGGTTGCGTGATGGAAATCCGCGCCGCGGAAATCTCCGCTATTCTTAAGGATCAGATTGCCAATTTTGGTGCTGAAGCCGAAGTTGCCGAAGTCGGTCAGGTTCTGTCTGTCGGTGACGGTATTGCCCGTGTTTACGGTCTGGACAACGTCCAGGCTGGTGAACTCGTTGACTTCCCGGGTGGCATTAAGGGCATGGCCCTTAACCTCGAAGAAGACAACGTTGGTGTCGTGATCTTCGGTTCTGACCGTTCGATCAAGGAAGGTGACCAGGTTAAACGTACTGGTGCCATCGTTGACGTTCCGGTTGGTAAAGAACTTCTTGGTCGCGTTGTTGACGGTCTGGGTAACCCGATCGACGGCAAAGGCGAACTGGGTGCAAAAGAACGTCGCCTTGCTGACGTCAAGGCACCGGGCATCATCCCGCGTAAATCGGTTCACGAGCCGGTACAGACCGGCATCAAGTCGATTGACTCGCTGATCCCGATTGGCCGTGGCCAGCGTGAGCTGATCATTGGTGACCGTCAGACCGGTAAAACCGCCATCATCGTTGACACCATTCTGAACCAGAAGCCGGTGAACGATGCAGCGAAATCCGACAGCGACAAGATGTTCTCCATCTATGTTGCAGTTGGTCAGAAACGTTCGACCGTTGCACAGGTTGTTAAGGTCCTTGAAGAGCGCGGCGCGATGGAAAACACCATCATTGTTGCTGCGACCGCATCCGACCCGGCACCGATGCAGTTCATCGCACCGTTCGTTGCTTGCGCAATGGGTGAGTACTTCCGTGACAACGGCATGCACGCAACCATCTTCTATGATGATCTGTCCAAGCAGGCTGTTGCTTATCGTCAGATGTCGCTGCTGCTTCGCCGCCCGCCGGGACGTGAAGCATTCCCGGGTGACGTCTTCTATCTGCACTCCCGTCTGCTGGAACGTGCGGCAAAGATGAATGACGAAAACGGCGCTGGCTCGCTGACCGCACTTCCGGTTATTGAAACCCAGGGTAACGACGTTTCGGCGTTTATTCCGACCAACGTGATCTCGATCACCGACGGTCAGATCTTCCTTGAAACCGACCTGTTCTACAAAGGCGTACGCCCGGCTGTGAACGTTGGTCTGTCGGTTTCGCGTGTTGGTTCGTCCGCACAGATCAAAGCGATGAAGCAGGTTGCTGGCTCGATCAAGCTGGAACTCGCACAGTATCGTGAGATGGAAGCATTCGCACAGTTCGCATCGGATCTTGATCCGGCAACCCAGAAACTTCTGGCCCGTGGCGCACGTCTGACCGAGCTGCTCAAGCAGCCGCAGTACTCGCCGCTCAAGGTCGAAGAGCAGGTTGTTGTGATCTACGCTGGTGTTAAAGGCTATCTCGACAGCATTCCGGTGAACAAGGTTCGCGCTTTCGAAGAACAGTACCTGTCCGAAATTCGTTCGGCTGGCGCTGATATCCTCGATGCGATCCGCACCGAGAAAGTTCTGTCCGATGACAGCGAAGCCAAGCTTAAAGCGTTCCTCGACAAGTTCGCGAAAACCTTCGCGTAAGACTGAAACTTAGGCGAAGGAGGAAACGCAATGGCTAGTTTGAAGGATCTGCGCTCGCGCATTGCCAGCGTCAAATCGACGAGGAAGATTACCTCGGCGATGAAGATGGTGGCAGCCTCCAAGCTCCGTCGTGCACAGGATGCAGCGGAAGCAGCCCGTCCCTATGCTGAACGCATGGGGACGATGCTGGGCCGTCTTGCAACTGCCGTCGGCAGCAATGAAGGGGCGCCAAAGCTTCTGGCCGGTACCGGTAAGGATGATGTGCATCTGCTCGTCGTCTTCACCGCAGACCGTGGCCTTTGCGGTGGTTTTAACGCATCGATCGTCAAAGCAACCCGTCTGAAAGCCAAAGCCCTGCAGGCTGAAGGCAAGACGGTGAAGCTGATCTGTGTTGGCCGCAAGGGTGCAGATGCGCTCAAGCGTGAATTTGGTGACAATATTGTCGCCCGGTATACTGGCATCGAGGGCAAGAAGGGGATTGATTTCTCTTCGGCAACCGAGGTGGCAGACAAGGTTCTGGCGCTTTACGACGAAGGCGAATTCGACGTCTGCACGATCTTCTACAACAAGTTCGTGTCTGCGATTTCGCAGGTGGCAACCGCTCAGCAGCTGATCCCGTTCACGGGTGAAGAGGCAGACGAGCAGGAAGAAGCAACTGGTTCTTCTGCGGTTTATGAATACGAACCGTCCGAAGAAGCCATTCTGGCTGATTTGCTGCCGCGTAACGTTGGCGTCCAGATTTTCGGTGCAATGCTTGAAAGCAGCGCATCTGAACACGGTGCGCGTATGTCCGCGATGGATAACGCAACCCGCAATGCCGGCGATATGATCGACCGACTGAGCATCCAGTACAACCGCTCACGTCAGGCTCAGATCACCAATGAACTGATTGAAATCATTTCCGGCGCCGAGGCTTTGTAAGCGGGTCGCAGGAAGTTAACGGATAGCTTTGTCCGAGCAGGAGACAATAACTATGGCGAACAAGAAGGCGGGGAAAATTTCCCAGGTAATGGGCGCCGTCGTCGACGTTAAATTCGACGGCGATCTGCCTCCCATTCTGAATGCGCTGCATGTTGACAACAACGGTCAGCGTCTGGTTCTTGAAGTTGCACAGCACCTTGGTGAAAATGCGGTCCGTACGATCGCAATGGACACCACCGAAGGTCTGCAGCGCGGTCAGGAAGTCACCGACACCGGTGACGCGATCTCGGTTCCGGTTGGTCCGGAAACCCTTGGTCGTATTCTGAACGTTATCGGTGAGCCGGTTGACGAACGTGGTCCGGTTAATGCAGCCAAGACCTCTCCGATCCACCGTGAAGCACCTGACTTCATCGATCAGTCCACCGAAACCGAAATCCTTGTGACCGGCATTAAGGTTATCGACCTTATCGCGCCGTACACCAAGGGTGGTAAAATTGGTCTGTTCGGCGGTGCGGGCGTTGGTAAAACCGTCCTTATCATGGAACTGATCAACAACGTGGCAAAAGGCCACGGTGGTTACTCGGTCTTTGCTGGTGTTGGTGAACGTACCCGTGAAGGTAACGACCTCTATCACGAGATGATGGAATCGGGCGTTATCAACCCGGAAGGCGAATCCAAAGCCGCACTGGTTTATGGCCAGATGAACGAACCCCCGGGAGCACGTGCACGTGTTGCTCTGACCGGTCTGACCCTTGCGGAATACTTCCGTGATGAAGAAGGCCAGGACGTTCTGTTCTTCGTCGATAACATCTTCCGCTTTACCCAGGCGGGTTCGGAAGTGTCGGCACTTCTCGGTCGTATCCCGTCTGCTGTGGGTTATCAGCCGACGCTGGCAACCGACATGGGTGCGCTGCAGGAACGTATTACCTCGACCAAAAAAGGTTCCATTACCTCGGTTCAGGCAATTTACGTCCCGGCCGATGACTTGACTGACCCGGCACCGGCAACCTCGTTTGCCCACCTTGACGCAACCACCACGCTGAACCGTCAGATTGCCGAGCTCGGCATCTACCCGGCAGTTGACCCGCTCGACTCCACTTCGCGTGCTCTGGATCCGGGCGTCATTGGTCAGGAACACTACGAGACCGCTCGTGAAGTTCAGCGTGTTCTTCAGACCTACAAAGGTCTGCAGGACATCATCGCCATCCTCGGCATGGACGAGCTTTCGGAAGAAGACAAACTGGTTGTGGCACGTGCCCGTAAGATCCAGCGTTTCCTTTCGCAGCCGTTCCACGTTGCAGAAGTCTTCACCGGTACTCCGGGCGTGTTCGTTCAGCTCGAAGACACCATCAAGGCTTTCAAAGCGATCTGCGCTGGTGAATATGACCACATGCCGGAACAGGCATTCTACATGGTCGGCACCATCGAAGAAGCCATCGAAAAAGCCAAGAAGATGGCCGAAGCTGCCTAAGGCAGCTTTGGTCCCCCTCCGGCTAAGGAGCGAGGATTGTCATGACTGATACGACTGTACTGGAACTTGTTTCACCGTCTGCCCTGCTCAAATCCGAGCCGGTCGAGATGGTCGTTGTTCCGGGCACGGACGGGAATTTTGGTGTTCTGCCCAAGCATGCGCCGATGATCTCGACCATTCGTCCGGGTGTCATCGACATCTATGCAGGTGGTAAGGTTTCCGAACGTATCTTCGTTGCTGGCGGTGTTGCCGAGGTTAATCCCGAGCGTTGCACCATTCTGGCAGAAGAAGCGGTTCCGGTTTCCGATTTGAAAGCTGACGAAGCACAGGCCCGTCTTGAAGAGGCTCAGGCCGCTCTCAAGTCTGCCGAGACTGCACACGACAAAGCCAATGCCGAGCGCGCGCTCGACATTGCCCGTGCACAGATCCAGGCCCTGAGCAACTAAGCCTGCTTTCAGAAAATCATTTAAAAAGGCCGTCCTGATAGGGCGGCCTTTTTTGTTGTCCGATATCGTTTGGGGTCGTTTTGGGGCTGGAGGGTTTCGGTCTAACCGCGCCAGCCCGCCTGTGCACGCAAACTTGCCGCCTGCAACATCCAGCCACCACCAAACCCAAGCACCACGATCATACCAAATGCTGTTGCGATCATCGGTCCGGCGAGTGCCGCGACCTTCGCCAGATCGATGGTGCCGATGGCTTGTGCGGCGATAATTGCAATTCCGCTGCCTGCCATAAGGCCGATCAGGCCACTGGTCGCAATCATCAGTCCGGTTTCAAGCGCCCCGGTTTGGCTGATTTGACGCGGCCGAATACCAAGGGCGCGCAGCATGGCAAGTGTCTCTGTCTGGCGCTGGCGTAGCGCGATCAGCCCGCAAATAATCACCAGAACCGCGCCAAGGGTCGCAAGTGTGGTGATCGCGAGCAGCCCTGCCACCACGCCGTCAAACAAGCGGGTCAGTTTTGCCAGAACGTCGTTGACGAAAATCACCGGGATATCGCGATAGGTCTCAAGGATCGGGGCCATCGACGCCGTTGCATCCATTGTGTCACTAAGCTGCACAGCACTGATCACCCCATGGTCAAAGGGCGGCGACATTGGCGACAGAACAATCGGGAAATCAAGGTCAAGTCGTGTCCAGTCAATCTGACGCAGATTGGCAATGCGGACGTTATGGGGTTTTCCCATGATATTGACCGTCAGGCTGTCTCCGACCGCCGCACCGATTGCCTGTGCAACACCGGCGTCAACGGATGCCAAATCTTCATTAACGCTCTCTGGCGGCCACCAATGGCCATCTGTAAGCGTGCTTTGGCTCATGTTTGCTGTCGGACGATCTGTCCATGACATGCCCCGGTCGCCGCGCAGGAACCAGTGATAGCGCCGTGGTACTTGGGTCTGCGTCAATGGCAAGCCGTTCAGATGCGTGACCCGACCGTGCAGAAACGGCATCTGGGTGACGCTTTGAACACCATCAGCACGCAGGACATCTGCCTGAAAGGCGTCTTGTGTGGTTGGTGGGATATCGAAAAACACCACATCCGGGGTCTGGGACGGCAAGACAGATTCCAAATGCTGACCCGCCAAGCTGCCAAACAGAATAACAGCGGTCAGACATGCCATCGCCAGGCCAAAGGACGCGGTGATGGTCACGGTCGGCGCAGATGGCCGGGCGATATTGCGCAATGCCAAACGAAGCGTGGGGGAAAGGCGATGTCGTGTCGAAAGCCGTCCTGCCATTGCCTGGATTATCCGCCCGAGACCGACAAAAAGAACCTGACATCCGACAAGAACCGCCAACAAGACAAGCGAAAACCAGCCAAGGTCAATCAGGGCACTGGCAATGCCAAGCAAGCAGCCTGCAATGAGGGCCTTTATGATTATGAGCTTGGTCCAACGGCGTTTTAAGGGGCTTTGCGTTTCACGTTGATCCTGATGGCGAAATAGGCAGGCCGGCGAAGCATCACTGGCATCGCGGATCGGGTTGATAGAAACAAGGGCAACAAAGCCGAAAACGAAACCCGTAATCAGCGGGCCATTCTCGAAAGTTGGCCGTACTTCAAAACCAAACATTTCGGCGAACAACGGACCAAGCACCGCGCCCGCGATTACAGTCAAAACAACCGCGATCAGGATGGCAAAGCCAGTAATAAGTCCCATTTGCCAGATAATGCTGGTGGCAACTTCCTGTGGCCGGGCGCCCAGACTGCGCAGGGTCGCAAAGCGGGGACGTCGTGCGGCAAGATCGGCTGTCAGGGCATTTCGGATGGCACTTGTCGCGATGGCAAAGATCGCAATTCCCATCAGGCTGACGAAGGCAGACGCGAAATCCCCGATCCGTTCAAGCCCGGGGACCCCGTCCGCAGCACTGACAATCCGCCATCCGCTATCTGGAAATCGGCCTTCGATGGCGGCAATAATCTGATCCTGCGTTTGCGTGTTATTCGGTGGCAGCTTGATCCGCAGATACCAGTAAACCTGCTTTCCCGGTGCCAAAAGTGGGCTGTTGCGATACGCATCTAGCCCGACAATCACGCGGGGACCAAGCGAGAACAGCCTGAATTTGCGTTCGGGCTCGGCGGCGATGCGCGCGCGGATCTGATAAGGCTGACCCCCAAGATAAAGAGTATCGCCAACCCTGTACCCGCCGTCCTCAACCAGTTCGGGGCCAACAACAATGCCGGGTGTGCCATCGCGGGTGCCAAGGGCTTCCGAAAGCGGAATGTCTGGCGACAGTGCCAGATTGCCAAAAAGCGGATAGGTGGCATCAACCGCCTTCAGTTCGGAAAGTACGGTCGGTTGATTATCGGATGACTGAACCATCACCCTTTGTTCGATTGTCAGGCTGAGGGTGCCAATTGTTTCAAGAAAGGCAATTTCATCTGACGTCGGTGCCCGGTGAAACAGACGCAGCGAGATATCCCCGCCGATGGTCTGTTGTGCCGACTGGCGCAACCCATCGCGAACCGACTGGGTCAGACTGACGGTCAGGACCAGAATGGTTGCCGCAAAGACAAGGGTGGCGAACAGGGTGACAATGCCGATACCGGGCTTGCGCAATTCACGCAGCGCAATCCTAAGGCTCGTCGGGATGGACTGGGATGTCAAAAGCAGAGATGTCGGGCGGCGCACGGCAGTCTCTCTCTGGCAGGGGGTTACGGCGTGGGGGTCAACGCCAGTCCCAGCCAGAAGGATTCGATCATTTTCATCAGTTCGATGAATTCTGTCACATCAACCGGTTTGCGCAAATAACAGTTTGCCCCGGCGGCGTAGCACAGATCGACATCATGCTCGGCACCGGATGTTGTCAGAACGATTACCGGAATGGATGCGCAATTGGGATCATTGCGGATATCGCGCAGCATTTCGCGGCCATCCTTGCGCGGCATGTTGAGGTCCAGAAGAATCAGGCGTGGGCGCGGTGAATTGCGATACGGACCATCTTGCTGCAAAAACTGCAGCGCGGTCATCGCATCCTTTACGTGATGCAATTCAACCGGTTGTTTGAATTCCCGAAGTGCTTCGCGCACCAGGCGCGCATCACCAGGATTATCTTCAATCAACAACAGGTTGTTTATTGAACCGTTCTTTTGATCCGGCATGCTGATCCGCTATCCTTAGGGATGAGCTTTTGGTGCGCATGGTCATCCCTGATCTTTTGTTTTGTGAGCCTGTCAATATATTGATCCTAAAGAAAAAGATGGCCCCCACCATCGAAAGGTATTCTTTGGAATTACATATATGATGTATTTCTTATCTATCCTTAAGTCTTAATTTCATACCTCAGCACGAAGTTCAATTCAATAAGACTTCAGTAAAGTTGCAGATATTATCCGACTGTATGGGATATAATGGTTCAAAAGTGCAGGGAAAAGAGTTTCTGCAAAACAATTTTTATCGGCAATATTACCGATAAATGCCTGTTCAGTTCGCCGAGATGCCGATTTCCTGTGCCAGCGAGTCGAATCGGGCTAACAGCTCCGGCTGGTCGGCAAACACCGTTCTGGCCTTCTCGAACGCCACCTTGGCATCGTCTTCCCGGCCCAGCACCATATAGGCCTGCATCAGGCGGGCCCACCCGTCGGGATTGTTCGGTTCAGCCTCCAGCCGTTCGGCCAATCCATTGACCATCGACATGATCATTTGCTGCTGCTCTTCAGGTGTCATTTCCTGCGCGGCGGCGATATCTTCCTGACTTGGACCGGGGGAAGTGTTTTCGGCAAGATTCAGGCGTCCTTCAATGTCGATCCCCTGGGCAAGGGCGGCTTCATTGATCCGGCCAACCACCATCGGCAACCACGGCGCATCGCCCGGTGCCCCATTGGCAAGCGCGATCCAGCGATCAACCGCCGCACCGACATTGCCTTCCTGTGCATCGGCAAGGCCAAGATAAAACTGGATGCGCGGATCGGTACTGTCGGTTTTTTCGGCTTCGCGCAGCACGCCACGGGCGGTTGTGTTGATTTGGCCATTATTGCTGCGGATCAGGCTTTCGGCATACATGGCCAGATAGTCACCGTCGCGTCCCGACCGTTTGACGGTTTCAAGAAACGCGGTTTGCGCTTCTTCCGGGCGGCCAAGCGCCATCAGGCTGGCACCCAGTAATTCCCAGGCACGTAGATCATCTGGATTTTCCAAAAGCCTCTGCGAAAGGTCGCTGACGGCACGATTAAGCACCGACTGGCGGTCTTCATCCGCCGTCTGGGCCATCCGCACGGCGTTGATCTCATCGGTGCGGCTGGTGATCGGTCGGTCTGGCATGGTCGGATTGCCAAGATCAAGATAAAGCCCGAACCCGCCTGCAATGAACAGCACGATAAAACCGGCGGCAATGGCCCGGACGGGCTTGTTTGCCGATGTCTGCTGGATGGTGTCAGTGGGCTGTTGCTTTTTGATGCGCTGATCGGCCGCCAGAATACGACGCTGAACTTCGGTGCGCGCCGCATCGGCCTGCTCGGCGCTTAGAACCCCGCGTTCAATGTCACGGTCAATCTCGGAAAGCTGATCACGATAAACCGCCAGGTCGCGCGAAAGCTCGTTTTCCGGGCTGCCATCTTCAAGCTCCGATGCGGACGGCGCATCGCTTGCCTCATCCGACGCCGCTTTACGACTGCCGCCAAAAATCGGCCACAGAATGAACCCCGCAAGCAGCAGGGTAATCGCGCCAAGAACAATCCAGATGGTCATTATTTAGGTATCCTGTCCTTGGCTTATTCTGCGGGCACTGCTTTGGCGGCAGTTTTGTGGGAACGGGTTGGTGCCCCGATGCGATAACGACGATCCGAAAGCGACATCAATCCGCCAAACACCATGACAAGCCCACCAAACCACATCCATGGGATCAGGGGTTTGACGTAAAACCGCGTGATCCATTTGCCGCTTTCATCCTGATCGCCGATCACGGCATAGATGTCGCCGGTGAAGCTTGATTGAATGCCGGCTTCTGTCGTTGGCATGCCTTCGACCGTATAGACGCGTTTTTCCGGTGTCAGGACAACGGTGCGTTCGCCCGGTGTGGTGATGGTGATTTCCGCTTCGCGGGCGGCATAGTTCGGGCCCTGATATTCACGGATGCCAGACAGGATAAAGGTATGCCCGGCAAGTTCGGTGCTTTCGCCAACGGCAAGTGACTGAACGGCTTCCTCGGTCCAGGCCTGCGATCCGGTGATACCGGCCACCACGATTGCCACACCGGCATGGGCCAGCATCGTCCCATGGGCCGAGCGCGGCAGATTGCGCATGCGGCGCAGGCTGGTGCCAATTGGCTCGCGGAACAGCTTGATGCGGCCCGACCATTCAAGGATCGATCCGACAAACAGCCAGGCTGCCAGCCCCATCCCAAACAGGGCAAAGGCCGGGCCACCCGAAAGCCAAAGTGTCACCAGTACGACAACGGCGGCAGCCGCAAGGGCGATCTTGAGCTTGTTAAACACGCCAAGAAGGTCGGCACGTTTCCACGGCATCAATGGGCCAAAGGCCATTGCGACAATTACCGGGGTGATGATCGGAACGAAGGT
The DNA here is from genome assembly GCF_000300275.1 of Thalassospira profundimaris WP0211. GTDB lineage: Bacteria > Pseudomonadota > Alphaproteobacteria > Rhodospirillales > Thalassospiraceae > Thalassospira > Thalassospira profundimaris. The sequence continues at coordinate 121,154 of NZ_AMRN01000003.1, forward strand.
CGCGTTAAAGAACGGTGCCCCGACCGAGATTTTCTCGCCAGTCAGAGTTTCAAGCAGCAACGGATAAAGCGTGCCGAGCAACACCATGGCGGCGGCAATCGACAAAAGGACATTGTTAAAAATAAGCGCCCCTTCACGCGAAATCGGCTGAAACAACCCGCCGCCCTTCAATGTCGGTGCCCGCCAGGCATAAAGTGTTAGCGACCCGCCAACCGCAATGAACAGCAGGAACAGGATAAACACCCCGCGCGTCGGATCGGTGGCAAAGGCATGCACCGATGTCAGAGCACCCGACCGCACCAGGAAGGTCCCCAGAAGCGAGAAGGAAAACGCCAGGATCGCCAGAAAAATGGTCCAGCTTTTAAGTGCGTCGCGCTTTTCCACCACGATGGCCGAATGCAAAAGCGCAGTCCCGGCCAGCCACGGCATGAAGGATGCGTTTTCGACCGGATCCCAGAACCACCAGCCGCCCCAGCCAAGCTCGTAATAGGCCCACCAGGAACCAAGCCCGATGCCAGCGGTCAGAAATACCCAGGCTGCCAGCGTCCAGGGGCGCACCCAACGTGCCCAGGCCGGATCAACCCGGCCTTCAATCAGGGCTGCGACGGCAAAGGCAAAGGCGACTGAAAACCCGACATAGCCGAGATAAAGGAACGGCGGATGAATGGCGATGCCCGGGTCCTGCAACAGCGGGTTCATGCCTTCCCCGTCAAGCGGCGGGTTCAGGACGCGCTCAAACGGGTTCGACGTCAGAACAATAAACAGGATAAAGCCAGCCCCGATCAGGCCCATCACACCCAAAACGCGCGCCAGCAAGGTCGGCGGAAGATTGCGGCCAAATGCTGCCACCGCGCCGCCAAACAGGGTCAGGATCAGCACCCAAAGCAACATCGATCCTTCGTGATTGGCCCAGACGCCTGTGATCTTGTAGATCATCGGTTTGGAGGTATGGCTGTTAGCCAGAACGTTGAGGACCGAGAAATCAGAGCTGACATAGGCATAGGTCAGCGCAAGGAAACTCGCCGCGACCAGTGCAAAGCAGGCCAAAGCCAACCGTGGTGCGACGGCCAGAAGTGCGGCGTCACGCCGCGATGCCGCCAGAAACGGTACGGTGGATTGGGCCACTGCCATCACCAATGACAGTATCAGCGCGTAATGTCCGATCTCTACAATCATATTATCGTTTCTCGTCCCTAACAGGCTTTACAGTATCAATTATGTGCCCGGATGCGACATATAATCCCTTTAAAAAGGCTTGGAAACCTTGCGGAATATCAAATATGCGCTATTTGCTGCCCTAGGACGGGCGAAAATATGGCAATAGACATTACATATTGTACGCAAACAGGCTATAAAACGGTGGTCAGTAAGCGTATTGGTAGGCCAGAGGTTGACAACTGATGAGTCAATGTCCCGTCATTGACATAGCACAGAAAGAGACTTGGGCGCGTCGTGCAACGACGGCCTCCATTGTCATTGCTGCGACACTGATCCTGATCAAGGCTGTCGGCTGGTTCCTGACCGATTCCGTAAGCCTTCTATCTTCCATGATTGATAGCATGCTTGATGTTGGTACCTCTGTGATCAACTTCATGGCTGTGCGTTCGGCCTGGCGCCCAGCGGATTACGATCACCGCTTTGGCCATGGCAAGGCAGAACCGCTGGCGGGGCTGTTCCAATCGGCCTTCATGATTGGGGCTGCGATCCTGGTTCTGGCCGAGGCGGCATCGCGCATCACCGAACCCATGCCAATTTCATTTGCCGTCGAAGGCCTTTGGATCATGGGCGTTTCGCTGATCATGACCATTGGCCTGGTATTGCTTCAACGCAAGGCGGTGCGTATTTCAGGCTCAGCCGCGGTCGAGGCGGACTCCCTTCATTACAGCAGCGATATCCTGTCCAATCTGGCCGTGATGATTGCCCTGTTTGGCGGGATGTCGGGCCTTGCCTGGGCCGATCCGGCGATTGGCGGGTTGGTTGCGATCTTCCTGCTCTATTCCGCGGTCAAGGTCGGCCGGACCTCGGTCAAGGTTCTGATGGATGCGGAACTTCCCGAATCTGATAGCCAGCGCATCATCGAACTGACGATGAAAAACCCCGATGTCATTGGTATTCACCGTCTGCGGACCCGGTCATCGGGTGTGCATCGCTTTGCCGAGATCGAATTGATCATGGATGGCGGCATGCTGATGCGCGAATCGCACACCATCTGCCATCAGGTGATGGACAGCATCCGTGCCGAATATCCTGATCTCGATATCACCATCCATCCCGAACCGCCCGAAGACATCCATCTTGATGAATTCAGCGGCTATACCGAGGATCCGGAATTCTGGCACACCGGCCGCGCCAAACGTGCAGGCCAACATGATATTCCGGTCAATAACAGTGGCGGCGAAGTCGCGGCCATGGGGCGCTAGGCGCCAGCCGGTTTCACAGATGACCACAAAAAATGGCGGACCCTTTCGGGCCCGCCTTTGTTTTATGCAGTGTTTTTGCAGTTTGCTGTGTTGAAACCTAAAGAACGGTCAACATGCTTGCGACCAGCGGGTGGCGGACGATGTCCTTGTCGCGCAGCTGGACACAGGCGACATCCTCGACATTTTCAAGACGTTCGGACATTTCCGAAAGACCCGACATTTCCGGCAGAAGGTCGGTCTGGTCAGGGTCGCCGGTCAGGATCATGGTGGAGTTCCAGCCAAGGCGGGTGACCAGCATCTTAAGCTGTCCGTATGTGCAGTTCTGCGCCTCGTCGATCACCACAAAGGCGTTGTTGAGTGTACGACCCCGCATATAACCGATCGGTGCAATCTCGATCGTGCCGTCCGAGATGTAAGTCTTAAGGCGCTTGGCCCCCAGACGATCATTGAGCGCATCATAAAGCGGGCGCAGATACGGGGCCATTTTGGCTTCGACATCACCTGGCAGGAAACCGATATTTTCCCCGGCTTCAACCGCCGGGCGGGCCAGAACGATGCGGGCGATGTCGCCGTTATCAAGGGCTTCGACCGCCTTGGATACAGCGATATAGGTCTTGCCGGTGCCGGCCGGGCCAAGGGCCATGACCAGATTGTAATTGTCGATGGCATCCATCAGGGCTGCCTGGTTTTCACTTTTCGGGCGGATGTTGCGGCGGTAGCTTTGATCGCGTTGTCCTTTCTGTTCTGTTCCGGTCTGATCCGACCCGCCAAGCGGGTGCCAATCAGCATTGTTTTCATCAAACAGTTCATGAACATTGTTATTAGACTGCTGCGGACGGTTACGACGACGTGCTGCGCGCTTACCCATGACAATCACCTCAACAAAGTGGCCAAAAAAGCAAAACGCGCCATTCCGTTATGGAAAGGCGCGCATTCAATTTTCATCTCGCGATGGAAGTGGCGGTAGGAGTTTCCGCCGGTCACAGCATGTTGCATGTGCGATCCGGGGGGCGAAAATTCTCGGTTTAAGACGCTTTTTCGCGGCACTCGGGAACTCCTCCTGCGGTCCAGTTATTGACCGTTAATTGGAATCGTACCCCTATATGCAGTGTCTTGTCACGGCTTTTTGCGCGATTAAAGTTTCATGAATTCGGTTTATGAGTCTTTTCAGGTATTTATCCCGCATCTGCGAAGGAAGTTTTTTCCAATCAACCGTGCGTTGGTGTCGCTGAGCGCGAAGGCAGGGCGGCACTGATCACCCAGGCGAGCGTTAAAAACGCGATTGATGTCACAAGGCATCCGGCCAACCCGCCATAAAGATACGCCACCCCCGACAGCACAGTTCCGGTCAATCGACCGATGGCGTTCGACATATAATAGAACCCGACATTCATCGCGACCTTGTCGCCCTCGGCATAGGCAAGGATCAGGTAGGAATGCAGCGATGAATTGATCGCAAAGACAATCCCGAACACCAGCAACCCACCCAGAACGGCAAGTTCCGGGGCAAAGTCCTGTGTGATGGCGATGGCAATAGCAGCAGACACGGCAATAAGGGCGGCAATCCAGATTTGCGCGGTTCGGCCATCCGGCTCGCGGGTTTTGGCACGCAGCATCTTCGGCGCAATGGCCTGAATAAAGCCATATCCGATCACCCAAAGCGCCATGTAACTGCCGACTTCGATATGGCCCCAGCCAAGCTCGGAGGCCAGAAATACCGGCAGGCCAACGACAAACCAGATATCGCGCGAGCCAAACAAAAACAGACGAGCGGCGGACAGCACATTGATCTTGCGATCACGCGAAAAGACATCGCGAAATTTCGGCTTCATCGCGCCGGCTGGTCCAGCCATTGCAGAGCCGAGCGATATCGCAACCGCCACAAGGGTCAGCGCAAGACCCGCCGCCATCGCCAAAAGCGCACCGGAAAAACCAAGCCAGGACAGCAACGCACCGCCCATGAAAAAGCCAACACCCTTAAGCGCGTTCTTCGATCCGGTCAAAAGCGCCACCCAGCGGAAAAGCGCCCCTTCGGCATGGGCCGGCACCAGAACCTTGATTGCCGATTTGCTCGACATCTTGGTCAGATCCTTGGCAACCCCCGATGCCGCCTGAAGTCCCATGACATAGGCGACAGAAATGGCGGGGAGCCAATCGGGATTGGTAAATGAAAGCGCGGTCAGCGACGCAATTTGTAATGCCAGCCCGGCAAACAGGGTAAAACGCAATCCGCGCGCCTGCGCCAGCCACCCACCAACCAGATTGGTGACGATCCCGGCCACTTCATACAGGATGAACAAAAGCGCGATTTCAAATGCCGAATAGCCCAGCGCATGAAAGTGCAACAGCACCAGCATACGAAGCGCCCCGTCGGTCAGGGTAAAACCCCAATAGGCCCCGGTGACCAGCGCATAGTTGCGGATTGCGGCCGACATTTTTGCTATTTCCCCAACAGGTGTTGCGCGACTTTGGCCGCCAAATCCGCCATCCGGCAGACATAACCCCATTCATTGTCATACCAGGCCAGGATTTTGACCTGCCGCTTGTCGATCACCATGGTCGACCCGGCATCGATAATCGAAGACCGGCTGTCATTAAGGTAATCGGCACTGACCAGCGGGCGTTCTTCATAACCAAGAATACCGGCAAGATAGGTTTCAGATGCCTCACGCATCAGGCGATTGACGGTCTCATTATCGGTGTCTTCGGCGACTTCGAACACACAATCGGTCAGCGACGCATTCAGCAACGGGACACGCACGGCAATACCGTTCAGCTTGCCCTTGAGTTCCGGGTAAATCAGCGTGATCGCGGTCGCCGACCCGGTGCTGGTCGGGATCAGCGATTGCAGGCAGGACCGCGCCCGGCGCAAATCCTTGTGCGGCAGATCGACAATCGTCTGGGTGTTGGTCACATCATGAATGGTGGTGATCGATCCATGCACGATGCCAAGCTTTTCATGCACAACCTTTACCACCGGTGCCAGACAGTTGGTCGTGCAACTCGCCGCGGTCAAAAGGTGATGCTGGGCTGGGTCATAAAGATCATCATTTACGCCATAGACGATATTAAGTGCGCCTTCCTTGACCGGGGCGGCAACGATGACTTTCTTAACCCCCTGATCGAAATAGGGCTGCAATGTCTCGGGCGTTTTGAACTTGCCGGTGCATTCCAGAACAATGTCGCATCCCATGCCGACCCAGTCGGTCTCGCCGGGGGTGGCATTTTCGCTAAAACTGATCTTGTGCGTCTGATCGATCACCACATTATCATCGATGCAGGCAACACCATTGCCCCAGCGGCCATGGACCGAATCAAATTCCAGCAAGTGTGCCGCAGTAACAGCCCCGCCCTTGATTTCGTTGATATGGACAAACTCAAGGTCCGGATGCCCCCATCCTGCGCGCAGAACCAGACGGCCCATGCGGCCAAAACCATTGATGCCAATGCGGATTTTGCGGCTCATATCAGGGCTCCGTTAGTTTGCAATTTTTGATGGGGTGAACCAGCCACGGGTGCGGTTGGCAATGGCGACAAGCGACAGCATCACCGGCACTTCGACCAGCACACCAACCACGGTGGCAAGGGCCGCACCCGATGAAAAACCAAACAACCCGATGGCAGTCGCCACAGCCAGTTCAAAGAAGTTCGATGCCCCGATCATCGAAGACGGGGCGGCGATTTTGTGTTCCACACCCAGCAGCTTGTTGGCGACATAGGCGATGGCCGCGATGAAATAGGTCTGCAAAATGATCGGCACCGCCAGAAGGGCAATGATCATCGGCTGGGCAATGATCTGCTGCCCCTGAAAGGCAAACAGCAGAACCAGCGTGCTAAGCAACGCAATCATCGATACGGGTTTGAGCTTGGCATCAAAGCTGTTGAATGCCGCGACCCCGCCTTTCATGACGCGGTTTCGGATGATCTGGCCAACAATCACCGGAATAACGATAAACGCCACAACCGAAATGGTCAGCGTTTCCCACGGGATAGTGATTGCCGAAATGCCGAGCAACAAGGCCACAATCGGCGCAAAGGCAAAGATCATGATCGTGTCATTCAGTGCCACCTGGGTCAGCGTAAAGTTTGCATCCCCCTTGGTCAGGTGTGACCAGACAAACACCATTGCTGTGCAGGGGGCAGCCCCCAAAAGGATCAGACCGGCGATATAGCTTTCGATTTGTGACTCGGGCAAAAGCGGGCGGAACAGAAAGCCGATAAACAGCCAGCCAAGGGCTGCCATGGTAAAAGGCTTGATCAGCCAGTTCACACCAAGCGTGACGCCGATCCCGCGCCACTGTCGACCGACTTCATGAAGCGCACCAAAGTCGACCTTCATCAACATCGGAACGATCATCAACCAGATCAGAACCGTCACCGGCAGATTGATCTCATAGGCGGTCAGATTGCCAATCGCCTGAAACACGCCGGGAAACATTTCGCCCAAGACGATGCCGACCACGATGCTGACAGCAACCCAGATGGTCAGAAAACGTTCGAAAATACCCATCTAGCAGCATCCTTTTTTATCGACGGTGGCAGAGCGGCTTGGCAGCCCACACAATTCGGGTTGCCCCTGACAGCAGTCATCGGCAAGAAACCCCAGAAGATCACGCATGGCATCGGGAACGATCCGGTAAATGATCGACCGGCCTTCGCGGGTGCTGGTAATCAACCCGGCCTGACTAAGTGTTGTCAGGTGCGATGACATGGTGTTGTGCGGAATGGCTATCTGCCGGGCCAGTTCGCCCGCGGCAATACCGTCATTCCCGGCCCGGACCAGCAAGCGGAATGCTGCCAGTCTGTGTTCCTGTGCCAAGGCGCCAAGGGCGCTGATTGCGTGCTTTGTTTCCATATGTCGGGAAATATCGACATATATCGGTGCTGGCAAGTGACATTTGTATTGCAGTAGTGGTCATGCTCAAGCCTGATGCTAAAAAGGATATTTGAATCAGTCAGATGTGGGAGCTGCAGAAAATGTATTTAAATAACTAGAAATATAGTTATAATGACCGCATGAGTGAAAAAACCATTGCACCGGCCTTTGCCGCACTGGGCCACGAAGCCCGTCTGAAAATCTATCGTCTGCTGGTCAAGGCCGGGGACGAGGGGCTTAATATTGGCGATATCGGGCGGGTGCTTGGCCTTCCGGCATCAACCCTTTCCCATCATCTCGGCACCTTGGTTCAGGCTGGTCTGGTCAAACAGGAAAAACTGGGGCGCGAAACCCGTAATCGGGCTGATTTCGATGTTATGCGCGATCTTGTCGGCTTCATCACCGATGAATGTTGCAGCGGTGTCGATCTTGATGCCGCCCATCAAACGGAAAAGGCCTGCTAGGTCGGGCATTTTTTTTGGATCAATATAACTAATTTTCTAGGGATATAGATATGAGTGCCCTGACATTTCAATTGCGCCGCATCGGCACTTCTGCCCGACAAACAGACCGGGTTTTGCTGGCATCCTGCATCATCCTTGCTGCGATCTTTATCTTTGACGCGCCGCAATTTGTCCCAAGTTTGCAGTTCACGGCTGAGTCCTTTGTTAGCACGGCACCGTTTCTGGTGCTCTCAATCGGCATTGCCGCCTACGCGACGGCAACCGGGGCCGATAACCTGATTTCGCGCGCCTTTGCCGGGCGGCCTGTGCGGATGGTGTTTACCGCGGCCGCCTTCGGGGCACTGTCGCCCTTTTGCTCCTGCGGGGTGATCCCGCTGATTGCGGCCCTGCTTGCCATGGGGGTGCCGTTGGCACCGGTCATGGCATTTTGGCTGGCAAGTCCGGTGATTGACCCGGCGATGTTTGTTCTGACCGCGGGCACGCTTGGGACCGAATTCGCGGTGATTAAAATGATCTCGGCGATTGGTCTTGGTTTGATGGGCGGCTTTGTCACCCTATGGCTGGGCTCGCGGGGCTTCCTTTCTGATCCGTTGCGTGACGGGGTGGGAAATGGTGGCTGCGGCGGGGCCAAGGTCCGTTCACACAAGGCGGTTGTCTGGAAGTTCTGGCGCGATGATGAACGGATCAAAAAGTTCAGATCGTCCGCGATTGCCAACATGCTCTTTTTGGGCAAGTGGATCGCCTTTGCCTTCCTGCTTGAAAGCATCATGGTCGCCTATGTCCCGGCTGAAAGTGTCAGTGGATTGCTTGGTGGTGACGGGATTGGCCCGATTGCCATTGCCACCCTTGTCGGGGTTCCGGCCTATTTGAATGGCTATGCCGCCCTTCCGATCATGGAAGGCCTGATTGCGCAGGGCATGCAATCGGGGGCGGCGATGGCGTTTCTGGTGGCCGGCGGGGTATCGTCCATCCCGGCGGCGATTGCCGTTTTTGCGCTGGTCAAAAAGCCGGTCTTTGCGCTGTATCTGGTTTATGCGCTGGTCGGTTCGTTCGCAATTGGCGTTATTTCGCAAGCCTGGCTGGGTTAAACCGCCCGCTTCATGTCCGATATGATGATTTCACGGTGGCAATGACGTTAAAAATCGCTACATTGCGCGCCAAGAAATTCATATCGGATTAAAGTTGATAACCATGTCGATGATTGACAAGCAGGTATCGCGTCGCCGTACCTTCGCTATCATTGCCCACCCGGATGCGGGTAAAACCACCCTGACCGAAAAACTGCTTCTTTTCGGGGGTGCCATCCAGATGGCTGGTGCAGTGAAGGCGAAAAAGGAACAAAAGGGTGCCCGTTCGGACTTCATGAAGATCGAACAGGATCGCGGTATTTCCGTGTCCTCTGCGGTTATGACGTTCGAGTTCGAAGAAAATATCTTCAACCTGCTTGATACGCCGGGCCACGAAGACTTTTCCGAAGATACCTATCGCGTGCTGACCGCCGTTGACTCGGCTGTCATGGTGATTGACGGCGCGAAGGGCATCGAGGCCCAGACGCGCAAGCTGTTTGAGGTTTGCCGTCTGCGTGACGTGCCGATCACGACGTTCGTTAACAAGCTTGACCGCGAAGCACGGGATTCGTTCGAACTGATCGATCAGATCGAACAGGATCTTGCCCTTGATGTGTCGCCGGTTACCTGGCCGATTGGCTCGGGCCGTGATTTCCATGGTTGTTATGATCTGGTCAATGATCAGCTTCTGTTCATGGAAAAAGGCGGCAATGTCGTCAAGGAAGCCATTCCGATCAAGGGGCTTGATGATCCAAAGCTTGATGAACTGATCCCGGATTACCTTCTGGAAAAGCTGCGTGAAGAAGTCGAAATGGTGCGCGAAATCTGCCCGCCATTTGATTTGCAAAGCTACCGCGAAGGCCATCTGACCCCGGTCTTCTTTGGGTCGGCGGTCAATAACTTTGGCGTGCGTGAATTGTTGCGCGGCATTGGCGAAATCGCACCGACCCCGCGCCCGCAAGAAGCGGCAACGCGCCTAGTCGAAGCGGTGGAGCCAAAGGTCGCCGGCTTCGTGTTCAAGGTACAAGCCAACATCGACCCGAACCACCGTGACCGTATTGCGTTTATTCGTCTGTGCTCGGGCCATTTCAAACGCGGCATGAAGCTTAAGCATGTGCGTGCAGGCAAACTGATGGCCGTGCATAACCCGATGCTGTTCTTTGCCAATGAACGTGACATTGCCGAAGAAGCCTGGCCGGGCGATATCATCGGTATTCCAAACCACGGCACCTTGCGCATTGGCGATACCCTGACCGAGGGCGAAGATCTTCGCTTCCGTGGGGTTCCGGCCTTTGCACCGGAATTGCTCCAGAAAGTCCGCCTTGATGATCCGCTGAAGGGCAAGCACCTTCAGCGCGCGCTTGAACAGCTCGCCGAAGAAGGTGCATCCCAGGTCTTCAAGCCGATGATGGGTGCGGACTGGATCGTTGGCGTGGTCGGACAGCTTCAGTTCGAGGTTCTGAAAGAACGCATCTCGGCCGAATACGGCATCAAGGTGCATTTCGAACCGACGCCTGCCTATGCCGCCCGCTGGGTGGTGGGCGATGATCCGCTTGAAATCAAGAAATTCCGGGATGCCAACCAGTCCGCCCTGTTTGAAGACCATGACGAAACACTGGTCTTCATCGCGCGCAACGCCTGGCATCTTGAAACCACGCAACGCGACTGGCCGAACCTCAAATTCGAAGCCACCCGCGAACAGAACCTGATTGCTGCGTAACTTTCGCACGCACCCAAACGCAAAAAGCCGTCCTCATCCGAGGGCGGCTTTTTCTTTGTTTGTCTTCGGCCGTTGTCTAGTTACCGATGAAATATCGGCCCACACCGACCAGAACCATGCCCACCGCCATGGCGGCAAACAGGTTGCGCGCAAGCGCCATGGTAATCACGGTGGCTGCCGCCCCGGTAATGCCAATCGCACCTGCCGAAAGCGCACTTGGCACCCAGACGGAAATCAAAACCGCACCGGGCAGGCGTTCCAGCACATGTGCCCAGCGGCCATGTTGCGGCAGGCGATCAGCCATTAAAAGCCCACCCAGACGCATGCCATAGGTCACCGCCGCCATGCCAAGGATGGTCAGAACGGCCTCAAGGCTGAAACTTGTCAGATCGGGGAATTGGGTCATTGGCCCGTCTCCATTGCAGTCTCTGTCGCAGGTTTGGCAGCGTTTGTGCCTTCGGGCGCGCCATAAGCATCCCGGCCTTCAACGGCAAATTCAGCTTCAAGGCTGTCATCATCCATGTCTTCGCGCCAGGTCAGGGCGGCGACAAGGACACCGGCACCCGCACCGGCCAGGATCGACCAGGTGCCGGGCAAGGTGTAATGGCCGATGACCGATCCGACTGCGGCGGCAATCCATGGCAAAAGGTCAACCTTGCCCTTCCACATGCCAATGGTCAGTGCGGCAAAGACGGCGGTGAAGGCGAAATCAAGCGCATAAACCTCCGGATCGGGAATACCCCCGCCAAGCAGGTAGCCCACTGTATTTCCGGTCGCCCAGACCACGCCCAGGAAAATTCCGCCGCCCAGCAAAAAGCCCGGATTGGCCAAATCCTTTTGTGTCATCGACACGGCCCAGTTTTCATCGGCGACCATATGCATGCCGGTCACCTTGACCCACAGCGGACGACCGCGAAACACCGGGCGCAGTGACGCCCCGATCAGGATATAGCGCATATTAATCACCGCCGTTGCGATGATGATGGTCGCACTTGGAATGGTTTCGCGCCAAAGATCGACCGACACGAACTGTGCCGATCCGGCAAATACGGCGAGGCTCATGAACAACAGCTCGCCAAGCGACAAGCCGCGCTGTGCGGCCAGCACCCCAAGCACGGCACCAAAGATGATGGTGCTGGGCAAAAGCGGCAGGCAGGCAAGGGCGCCGCGCCGGATGGTGTCCGCGTCGAAATGCCCTGACTGGGACTGGTTCTGGAGTGGGTTTTGTATCTGATTTTCGGTCTGTCCGGGGCGTGACATTTCCGACGTTTCCTGTGGTTGTTGGTGCCTGTTCGTTTTGGCGACCGGCACTTTCATGGGCGTAAACGGGTGGGCGAGGAGCCATCATTTCAGGCACCATACTGCCCGATATCAAATAGGCGGTATTGGACGATATTGCTATCGGTTGTTGGTGCCGGTTTTGGGACTGCGGCTCAGGCCCGTTCGGTGGCGAAATCGGCGATCAGCATATCAAGGAACAGCTTGGTGATCGGATCGGGTTGCTTGCTGTCATCAAGGCTTGCCTGAAAGGTAACTTTGACCTTCAACCGATCTGGCAGGACCATGCGCATGCGCCCTGCCTCGACAAACTGCTTGGCGTAATGTTCGGGCAGATAGCCCAAAAAGGCGCCAGACAGGATCAAGCGTGCCTCGGCCTCCATGTCCGAGACGGTCGCATGCGGGCGCGAAATGGCGAATTCCTTCAAATCCCGACCCAGCCAGGATTTGCGCCCGATCAGGCGATAACGCCGGATTTCATCAATATCAATGTCCGCATCATCCAGCGCAAAAAGCGGATGGTCCGATCCGCAATAGAACCGGTGGACTTCGTCATAAAGCGGGATATAGCGCAGACCCAGCACGGTTTTCGGGAAGCTGCAAATACCGATCTGGATATTGTCAGTCACCACTTCGCGCAGCAGGTCATTGGGCGGATAGGTCACGACATTCAGCGTCACATCCGGTGCGCGTTCCATAAACCGCGCAATGGTCTTTTCGATCCGCCGCGCTCCCGGATCGGTGATGGTATTATCGGTAAGCCCGATGGTCAGTGTACCGCTCAGTTTATCGCGGAGCGCCCGCATCTTGGTTTCATATTGCGCGACCGATTTGAAAAGCCGGTGGGCTTCTTCAAACACTACCTGGCCTTCGCGTGTCAGGGCAAAGCCACCCCGCCCGCGTTTGCAAAGCGTGAAGCCCAGCCGTGTTTCAAGGGCGGTAACATAGCTTGAAATTGTTGAAAGTGACAGATTGAGATCACTTTGCGCCGCGGCAAATCCCCCTGCCTCGACGATGGTCAGGAAGATACGCAAAAGCTTGAGATCGGCCTGTTCCGTGATCATCGGGCGGGGTCCATGGGTAAGCGGTCATTACTTTGGGGATTGCCAAAGTAAAGTTCAGAAATACGTGATTTTTAACGGCCGCGCAATTTGATCTGATCGGGCCAACAAAAACATTCGGCCATTGGTTCAGGTTTTATCAAACCGATGTGCCTCTTCAGGAGGTCCCATGTTCACAGACGACAAGCTTGCGAAACTGCGCGAAAAATACGGCAACGCCAAAGGTGCCGACATCTTTGATCCGCATTTCCGTGAAGTGGCGGCAACACAGTTTTCAGAAAGTGGCGGGCGCAAATGGCCGTTTGCCGGGGTGCCGACTTTCCTCGATGCGCCATTTGCCGCCGATGCCGAAAGTGACAACTTCGCAGACCTCGACATCGCACTCGTTGGCGTTCCGATGGATCTTGGGGTCAGCAACCGTGCCGGTGCCCGTCTTGGCCCGCGCGCGGTGCGTAATATCGAACGCATCGGTCCGTATGAACATGTCCTGCGCATGGTGCCCGGTGCGATGGCGCGCATTGCCGATATTGGCGATGTCCCGTTCCGCAGCCGCTATTCGCTTGAAAGCTGCCACGAGGATATCGAAGCCTACTTCACTAAAATTGTCGGCGCTGGCGTCATTCCGATTGCGGTCGGCGGTGATCATTCAATCAGCTATTCCATCCAGAAGGCGGTGGGCAAGGATCGTCCGGTTGGCATGATCCATCTTGATGCCCATTGCGATACCTGCGGGGCCTATGACGGGTCGCGTTTCCATCATGGCGGCCCGTTCCGCGAGGCGGTGATGGATGGCGTCCTTGATCCGGAACGCACCATCCAGATCGGTATTCGCGGCGCGTCGGAATATGTCTGGGAGTTTTCCTATGACAGCGGCATGACCGTCATCCACGCCGAAGAAGTACCGAAAATGGGCATTGATGCCGTGATCGCCAAGGCCCGTGAAGTGGTCGGCGATGGCCCGGTTTATCTGTCCTTTGATGTTGATTGCCTTGATCCGTCCTTCGCACCGGGCACCGGCACGCCAGAGGTCGGTGGCCTTACCTCGCGCGAGGCATTGGCGATCCTGCGCGGGCTCAAGGGCCTTGATTTTGTCGGTGCGGATGTTGTCGAAGTCGCCCCGCAATATGATGCCACCACCAACACCGCCCATATCGCCGCACAGGTCCTGTTCGAAGAACTGTGTCTGGTGGTTGAGGCGATGAAACGCCGCGACGCTGGCGCGTAAATACAACTGATGTCGCCTGCCCAAGCTAAGCGTGTGACGGGCAGGCGATGTTGGTTTTATGCCGGTTTAAGGATCAAGACTTGCGATAAACGCGCCGGGGCTGACGCCCCACATGGCCTTGAAGTGCCGGTTCAGATGGCTTTGATCAGCAAAGCCGGTGGCCGCCGCCGCATCGGCAATGCTCGCCCCGTCAAACAGCAACCGCTTGGCCCGCCGTAACCGCATATGGTTGAAATAGGTATGCGGCGGAAGCCCGGTTGCGGCGCGAAACACGCGCAGCAAATGAAACCGGCTGAGCCCGGTAATCATGGCAAGATCATCAAGCGATATATTGGCATCCAGATGTGCCGCCATATAGTCAATCACCGCCCGAACACGTTTGTCCTCTGACCCCGGCTGATAGAGATAGGGCGGGGCATCGGCATGGCGCAGTGCAAGGCGGGCAGCACTATAAAGAAGCTGGCTGTCACGTTCCAACAAGCTGTTGCTGCCGTTGCTGCCATCGTCATTCGGGCGAAACAGGCGGTGCAGGCCTTGCAGTTGCAAATGCAATTCCGGGTCGTTGACGACACAGGATCCGAAAAACGGCAGGCCGCTGTTTTTGGGCGAAAGCTCCGTCACCAGATCGCCAAACACCTTCGGGTCGATGAACATGATCTGGTATTGATAGCCATCATCGGATGCCGGGCTGCCATCATGCACCTGCATCGGGTTCATCATCAAAAGTTGCCCGCGCGCGGCGACATAATTTGTCCCGCGGGTGGTAAACCGCTCCGCCCCGTTCAGGACAGTGCCAAAGGCGTAATAATCGTGGCTGTGCTTTGGGAAAGAGAAATTCTTGTAATCGGCTTCGAACATATCAATGCCGTCGGCTGCCCGCCAGTGGCGGGCAATCTCGCGGGGGCGGCCGGTCGCCGGTCGCGATGACGTCTGGCGACGCTGGGCTGCCGTGTTCTGTCGCGCAGCACTATTCATCGGGCCATTATAACGCCAAGGCCGGGTGCCAGCTTGTACAATATTGTCATCGTGACATTTTAGCTGGCATCATTCCAAAAAATCGCCGGACGCCTGCGTAACCTTGCGGCGGATGGTCGAGTCGCGGTCGATTTTGGGAAATCTGCCGCTTTGAAGCCCTTCGAAACGGATAATGACCTTCGTCCAATTGTATAATGCGATGTTCATATGAACATTTCCGCGTGCCCAGAATGTTGTTTTACGCAGCGCAAATCACCATCCGGCACCTTGTTTGATCGACAAATGCGGGTTTCATCCAACTGTTACAAAACCGCGCCCTGCCCACATGTATGAATCGCGCCAAACGTAAATTTTGCTGTTTGGATGTCCCATGTTTCTTGATCGCATTCGTATCGGATCGCGCATCTTCGCCGGTTTCTTTGTTCTGGTTGTTCTGCTGGTTGGCCTGTCCGCCCTGTCATCAACCTATCTTCTGGGCTTTGGCGCGCATGCAGACCGCATTGCCAAAAGTACTGGTCTGGTCGGGCTTGCCAATGACTATGCACTGCGTCTGGAACGTCTTTCCAACCAGGTCCTGTTGTTTGCCCAGACGGTTGATCCGCTTGACCGCGAAGGCATCACCACCATGCGCCAGGCGGCCGAACAAAGCGGTGCCACCCTTGTCACGCAACTGCGTCAAAACGGCGATAGTGATCGCGCAGATGCGCTTGAAAGCCTCAGTGCTGATTACATCGCAACGCTCGAGCCGCTTGTGCTGCGGGCTGAAAACCTGTCGGCGGCATCGGAAACCATGCTGCTTGGCGCCAATCAGCTTGGCAAATCCGCAAGCCAGCTTGAAGATTTCATCGCCAAACGCGATCCGGTCATCGCCGAGAAATATGCAGACAAGCTTGGTGCTGCCAATCTGGCCGCCATCGTCAATTCCCTGCAATTCCCGATCCTGCGCACCGCGGACTCACTTGATGCCGCCCGCACGCAGACTTCGGCCCTGACCGATCTTCAGGAAGAAATCAAAGCGTCCTTTGACGGTCTGACGCGTAACGAGAAAAAGCTGTTCTCCTACGCGATCCGCGACAATGACTTGCTAAAACAGGGTGCAAACCAGCTCGAAGCCTCCATCGCCGGGTTCCGTCAATCGATGGATGACTTCAAATCGGCCGTTCGTGAAGTCCAGACCATCACCCAGAATATCCGAACAGACGCCATGACCAATCAAACCGCCCTGGTCGAGGCCGCCCATAATCAGTCGGAAAACTCGGCCCTTACCAACATCGTGGTTGCTGCTATCGGGGTTCTGATTGCCGTCGCCCTTGCGCTTGGCATCGCGATGAGCATCCTGCGTCCGCTGCGTCGGGTGAATGGTGATATGACGCGGCTCAGTGAAAACGACACCGATATCGCCCTTGCCGATATCAAGCGCCGCGATGAATTCGGGGCGATGTCACGCACCGTTGCGATCTTCCGCGAAAACGCGCTCAAGATCGAAAAAATGGCCGAAGAACGCATCACGCTTCAGCGCATCGAGGAAGAAAAACGACGTGCATCGCTTGGCGCGATGGCCGAAACGATTGAGGGCGAGACCACCGGTCTTGTCAAATCGGTCAATCATCAGGTGACCCGTATGCGTGAAGCCGTGGTCGAAGTCGCCGCCGCCGCCGAACGCGTCACCGGACAAACCGAAACCGCAACCAGTGCCGCACATGACAGCCAGTCGCATTCCAATGCCATCGGCGATGCTGCCAACCGTCTGCGCGAAGCCATCGTCTCAATCGCCAACCGCGTCGAACATCAACGCGAAATCGCCCAAAGTGCCGTCGGCTCGACCGAGGAATCGGCAAAGGCCGTCGATGATCTGCGCGAAGTTGCCACCAGCATCGAACAGATTGTCGACTTGATCCGCGGCATTGCCGGACAGACCAACATGCTAGCCCTGAATGCCACCATCGAGGCCGCTCGTGCGGGGGATGCTGGCAAGGGCTTTGCCGTCGTCGCCGCAGAGGTCAAAAACCTTGCCAGCCAGACCGAACGCGCAACCGAACAGATCACCGAACATGTCAACGCCATGGGCGCTGTTACGGATCGCTGTGTTGCCTCGATGGAGGATGTCGGGGTAACCGTGCGGTCGATGATGTCGATTTCCGAAGAGGTCGCAGGCGATGTTGAACATCAACGCCGCGAGACCGAGGAAATTACCGGTGCCATCGCCCTTGCCGGCGATGCGGTGCGCAATGTTGCGACCGCCATCGGTGCGGTATCCGAAGACATCGAAGTCACCCGCAAGCTCAGCCTTGATCTTAATCGTCGTGCCGATGAGGTTGACCGCAATGTGACCGAGCTCACAGCTTCCCTTGACCGTGCGGTGGCCGCTGCGGCTGGCAACGAAGACGCAGATGCCGCTGACGACAACGACGCAGAAACCACCATATGGCACGATGATAATCTGGTGGTCTTCCCGCAAACGCAACAGCGTGGTGCCGCCTGATTTGTCGGCGTCAGCCCGCCGTTTCACTGCTAAAATTCAAAATTGAACAACAAAGGCCTGCACACCGTATAGGGGGTGTGCAGGCCTAATGCATTAGCTCAGTGCTATCGGCGCAAAACGCAGGATTTGTCAGCAGTTAAGATACAAACTGCGACGTTTCTGATACACTTTTTGTGTGGTTCTCACTGGCGGGTTGCAATATCGTTCGGGGCAACGGTATTTCATCAAAAGCATAAAGCCTACTATTCGGTACTGAATTGAAATACCGGCACTTTCCCGGCGCGGGAACAGTGTCATTTGCAGTAAGGTTGTTTGGTCAGCCCGACTTGGAAGTATCAATGTGATGGCGCGTAAATCAACGCTTCTGATCGCAGGTGTTGCACTGATTGTTGTTGCGGCCTCTGCCTATATCTTTGCCAAAGACGACATCACGGCGTTGATCGCGCCCGATGCGCAACCCGCAAGCACCGGGCAGCGCGGGGGCGGCGAACGCAGTCTTCCGGTGATTGCCGAATATGCCAGCCTGATGGATGAAAAAACCGTTGTCGAAGCGGTCGGGACGGGTAAATCGGCCCTGGGTGTTTCGATCTATCCAGCCGTGTCGGGCGAAGTTGCCGATGTGCTTGTGCGCGCCGGTGACAAGGTAACCAAAGGACAGGTTCTTGTCATTCTGGACTCTGATCGCGAACGCCTTGCCCGCGATCTTGCCGCTGTTCAGGCCCGCGATGCCGAACAACTCCTTGCCCGCTATGAAAAGGCCCGTCCGCTGGGTGCCGTTGCCGAAAGTGAAGTCGACAGTGCCCGCACCGCCTTGGCCGAGGCCCGCATCGCCCTTGATCAGGCAGAGGTCAATCTGGCCGATCGCACCATTCTGGCCCCGTTTGATGGCATCGTCGGCATCCCGCAGGTTGAGGCCGGCGACCGTGTTGACAGCTCCACCGCCATCGTGACGCTTGATAATATCGATAGCATTCTGGTCGATTTCGAAGTTGCCGAAACACGGTTCGATAATGTCCGTCCCGGCCAGTCTGTCCGGGTTGAAACCTGGAGCCTGCCGGGCGAGGAATTCACCGGTGTGGTTGAATCTATTGGCAGCCGCATCGATCCCGAAAGCCGCACCTTTGCGGTGCGCGCCCGGGTGCCAAACCCCAATAGTCGCTTGCTTGCGGGGATGTCCTTTGCGGTTTATGTCGACATCGAAGGCAAACAATATCCCGCAGTTGCCGAAATCTCGGTCCTTTGGGGCGATGAAGGCACTTATGTCTGGCGGATCGACGATGAAGACAAGGTCTCGCGCGTTCCCGTCCGTGTTGTGAAACGGACCAATGGTCGGATCCTTCTCGATGGCGGGATTGCCGAGGGCGATCTGGTCGTGGTCGAGGGCGTCTTGCGTCTGCGTCCGGGCCGGACTGTTTCGGCAACCATTCGCGGTGATAACCCCGCGCCTGAAAATGCGCCGTCGGATGCGGGCGGCGTTGCCACCCGCGAAGGCGCTGGCGAGGGGTCCTGATCATGACGACAGGAAGCGAAAATCACGATCATAACGATCTTGCATCGCTAAGTATCCGCCGCCCTGTTCTGATCAGTGTGGTGTCCATGCTGATCATCCTGGCCGGTCTTGCCGCGATGCTGGGGGTCGAAATTCGCGAACTGCCCAATGTCGACCGCCCGACCATCACTGTGACCGCGGACTATGACGGCGCATCGCCGGAAACGGTCGATTCCGAAGTCACCGGGATCATCGAAAGTGCGGCATCACGTGTCAGTGGCATCAAGGAAATCAGTTCGCAAAGCGAAGAGGCCAACGCCCGCATTCGCATCGAATTCTACCCAGATGTTGAAATCAACGATGCCGCCAGTGACATCCGCGAAGCCATCAGCCGTGCCGAACGCAGCCTGCCCGACGGGGTGGAAAATGTTCGCGTCGTCAAGGCCGATGCCGATGCCAGTGCGATCATGCGCATCGCGGTTGTCAGCAACAGCCTGACCGAGGAAGAACTCGCCAACATCGTCGAAGACCAGATCAGCCCGTCCTTGCTGTCTGTGCCCGGTGTGGCAGAGGTCGGGGTCAACGGTGATCGCGAACGTGTTTTGCATGTGCGCATCGACCCGCTTCGCATGGCAAGTTACGGCCTGTCTGTTCAGGATGTCGCCGACCTTCTGCGCACAGCCCAGTTTGATATTCCCGCCGGCAGTTTTGAATCATCCGATCAGAAACTGTTTGTCCGTGCCGATGCATCCGTCTGGGAAGTCGACAGACTGAACCAGATGCTGGTGCGCGATGGTGTGCAGATGGGCGATGTCGCCGATATCTATTACGGCCCGGATGATGCAACGTCCTATGTACGCCTCAATGGGCGCACGGTGATCGGGCTGAGTATTACCCGTCAGGCCCAATCCAACACCATTGCGATTTCCAATGGCGTGCGCGATGTCGTTGAACGCCTTAACGAGCAATATGACGATCTTGATGTGTTCGTGAACTCCGATGACGCGGTCTTTATCGAAGGCGCGCTTTGGGAAGTAATCTTTAGCCTCGGCCTTGCCATCGCGATTGTGATCGGGGTGCTTTATCTGTTCCTCAGATCCTTTACCGCGACGCTTATTCCGACCATCACCATTCCGATTGCACTGATCGGCACGGTTGCCGCCATTTGGGCGATGGGCTTTTCGATCAACATCCTGACCCTTCTCGCACTTGTTCTGGCAACCGGCATGATTGTCGATGACGCGATTGTTGTGCTTGAAAACATTCAGCGCCGCCGTCATCAGGGGCTTGGCTCCATGGCCGCCGCAGTGCTTGGCTCGCGGCAGGTGTTCTTTGCCGTGATCGCCACCACGCTAACGCTGATTTCGGTGTTCGTTCCGATCTCTTTCCTGCCAAGTACGGCCGGACGTCTGTTCCGTGAATTCGGTTTTGTGCTGGCCTTTGCGGTGGTGGTGTCATCCTTTGTCGCATTGTCGCTGTGTCCGATGCTGGCATCGCGGCTGAAACATATCGATCCGCATGATGGCAAGGCCGATGATGCCCCCAACATGCTGGAGCGTTTCGGCTTCTTCTGTGCCGGGATTTATCGCCGCATTCTCGAAGCCGCCCTTGGCAGCCCGATCATTACCGTGATGATTTGTGTCGTTGCCGGTGGGCTTGCCTTTGGCGTCTACACCAACGTGACGCAGGAATTGCTGCCCGATGAGGATCGCGGGCGTATTCTTGTTTCCATGCGGGGGCCTGACGGGGTCGGTATCGACTATATGGACCGTCAGGTCGAGGCGGTTGAAGACATTCTGCGCCCGGTGGTCGAGGCTGGCGATGCTTATAACATTTACACCATTGTCGGCCTGTGGGATCCGAACCGCGCCCTTGTGATCGCCCCGCTAAAACCGTGGGAAGAACGGAGCCGCTCGCAGCAGGAAATTACCGCATCCATCCGTGGGGATCTTAATGCGCTTCCGGGCGTGCAGGCCTATGTCTGGCAGCCCAACAGTCTGGGTTTGCGCGGCGGCACCGGGGAGGGACTTGAATTTGCCCTGACCGGGACAAGCTATCGCACGCTGGCCGAAAATGCCCGCGCCATGCAGCAGGAGATCGAGGCAAACTATCCCGGCCTCACCGGCCTTCGGGTATCCTATCAAACCACCCAGCCGCAGCTTCTGGTCAATATTGATCGCAAGCGCGCCTTTGATCTCGGCATCCCGATCGAAGAACTTGATACCACGCTGCGTGCGATGATCGAAGGATACGAAGTCACCGAAATCAATGTCGATGACCAGAACGTCCCGATCAAGCTGCGCAGTGCGCTGGGCAGCATCAACGACCCGTCGGATCTTGAAAACCTGTTTGTCACCGGCACCAATGGTCGCATCCTGCCGCTGTCTTCTGTCATCACCTTGACCGAGGAAGCCGTCGCCTCCGAACTTGAACGTGAAGGGCAACAACGCGCCGTCACCATCTCGGCCAACCTGGCACCGGGCTATACCCTGGCTGAGGCGGTCGCGGATGTGAACACGGTCGGCGATCAGTTGCTGCCACCCGGTGTCGGCATCCTGTTCCTTGGCAATGCTGCTGCCCTTGGCGAAACCGCCAATGACGTGCAGATCACCTTCCTGATTGCGGTTCTTGTCGTGCTGCTGGTTCTGGCAGCCCAGTTCGAAAGCTTTACCTCCGCCCTTGTGGTGGTACTCACCGTACCGTTTGGTTTGGCGGCTGCGATCTATGCGCTGGCGCTGAGTGGCACCTCGATCAATATCTACAGCCAGATCGGGTTGGTGATGTTGGTCGGGCTGATGGCCAAGAACGGGATTCTGGTTGTCGAATTTGCCGATCAGTTGCGTGATGCCGGTAAATCCGTGCGCGATGCCGTGCATGATGCCGCGATGGTGCGTTTGCGCCCGATCATGATGACCATGATTTCTACCGTTCTGGGCGGCTTGCCGCTTGTTCTTGGCACCGGTGCCGGCGCCGAGGCCCGTGCGGCCATCGGCTGGGTGGTGTTTGGCGGTCTTGGCTTTGCCACGGTCTTTACATTGTTCCTGACCCCGGTGCTGTATCTGTTGTTGGCGCCCTTGGTGTCGGCCCGTGCCGATGGCGGCAAGAAACTGCAATCGCAACTGCGCGCCGCCGAAGCCATTCCCGATCATGGCGAGGCAGCATCACATGTCGCGGCGGAGCCCGGAAGTGGCGGTCTGCAAGGAAGTGCGAAATAATATGAATAATCCTCACATTTCTGCGATTTCGGGAATTGCCCTTTTGCTGGCACTGGCCGGGTGTCAGTCTGTCGGGCCGGATTATACCGCGCCGAATTTCGATCTTGTCGGCGCCTATACCCCGGAAATCCCGGTGATTGCCGCCAATCAAAGCAAACAGGACCGCTGGTGGGAAAGCACCACCGACCCGGTTTTAAATGGTCTGATTAATGAAGGGGTCGAAAACAATATCGATCTTCAGATCGCAATCAGTCGCATCCGTGCCGCTGCCGCAACGGCACGTGGCGTTGCCGGGGCCAATGGGCCGCAGGTTGGCGCATCGGTTAACGGATCGGCCAGTCGGTCGACCTCCAGCCGCGCCAATGGTGATCAGGTAACCGATATGGGCTATGGTGCTGGCATTGATTTGTCCTGGACCGCCGATATCTGGGGCGGTCAAACCCGCGAGGAAGAAGTCGCCGAGGCGGATTACCTGCAGCAGGTCTATCTGCGTGAAGACGTCTATCGCACCATGATTGCCGACATCATCCGCAACTATATCGAACTGCGCGGGGCGCAGCGGCGCTTGGCCCTTTTGCGGGACTCGCTTGATCTGCAACGCCAGACCAGCAACATCGTGCAGGTCCGTTTGCAAACCGGTCTTGGCTCCGAGCTTGATCTTTCTCGGGCACGCGCCGAGGTCGCCGATCTTGAGGCGACGGTTCCGATCCTGCAGACCACCATTGACCGGTCAATCAATGCGATTTCCATTCTGGTCGGCGCACAGCCGGGCACCCATCGCGATCTGTTGCTTGATGCATCGCCACTGCCCGAATTTCAAAGCAGCCCGCCAATTGGCATCCCGGCCGATTTGCTCCGCCGTCGGCCAGATGTGCGCGCGGCCGAGCTGGCGCTAATTTCCGCGACCTCGCAAATCGGGGTGGAAACCGCAACGCTGTATCCGGAACTGACCCTTGATGGGTCCTTGGCGCTTGGTGTGACGGGCTATGGCACAGGTCCGATTGTCCGAACGGCCATGGCCGCCATCGGGGCACTGATTGATGCGACCCTTTATGATGGCGGCGAACGGCGTGCGAATATCACGGTGGCCGAGGAAGAGGCAGAACAAGCCTTCCTCACCTATCGCCAGACGCTTCTGAGCGCGATTGAGGAAGTTGAAAGTGCGATCTACGGCTATGTCGGGGCGGTGGCACAGCGCGATTCCCTGATCGCATCGGTGCAATATCACCGCGATGCCTTTGAGCAGTCACGCGTGCGCTACGTGCAGGGGCTGTCGGACTTCCTTGATGTGCTCGATTCCCAACGCAGCCTGACCACATCGCTGCAATCATTGGCCGATTCCGAAACCGATCTGGAACTTGAAACCATCAATCTCTATAGCGCGGCGGGACTGAGTGTTGAGGATGTCGAACGTTATGCCAATGAGGCCGGTGTGACGTTGGCAAACGGCTAGAACCTGTTGCGGCAAAGCACATATCAGCAAACTGTGGCTTGAGTTTCGGCGCCGTTCATCCTAGGTCTTTGGCAATCTGTATTCCGGGGAAAATCATGACCGGCGATCTGTTTGCCAATGAACCACCACGCAACCTTTTGCCCTTTGATGGCGAAGTGTTGTTGCTGCGTGACATCATGGATGCTGATGAAGCCGACAAGACCTTTGCCCGGCTTCAAAGCAACATCGTCTGGCAACAGGAAATCGCCAAACTCCACGGCAAGGAAATCCCGGTCCCGCGTCTGACCGCATGGTATGGCGAAGTCGCCTATCGCTATAGCGGGGTTTATCACCCGGCAAGCCCGTTCCCCTCTATCGTCGCCCCTTTACGCACCTTGGCCGAAGAACTGGCAGGGGCGCACTTTAACACCGTGCTGCTCAACCAGTATCGCGACGGGCGCGACAGCGTTTCCTGGCATGCGGATGACGAGGAAGTGCTGGGCGAAAACCCGGTGATTGCCAGCCTGACCTTCGGGCAGGAACGCCGGTTTCATTTCCGCCATAAGAAAACCGGTGATCGCCTCAGCATTGATTTGCCGCATAACTCGGCCCTGATCATGTCGGGTGCGACACAGCATTGCTGGCTGCATCAATTGCCCAAAACGGCGCGTCAGGTCGGACCGCGGATCAACCTGACCTTCCGCAATACCCGCCCCGAAAGCCGATAAGTGATCGTATCCTGACGTGGTAATGCGTTCTGGTAGTATCGTGCTGGTTCTGGCTATAGTGTCGGCAATTCAACTGGGTAAAGATCACACACGACAGTTTCGGGGATAAGGCACGCATGGCAAAACGCGTAAAACTTCTGGATGTCGCCAAGGCGGCCGGGGTTTCGCAAGGGACAGCCTCCAATGCGTTTGGCAAGCCTGATCTGGTCCGCCCGGAAGTCCGCGAACGCATCTTTGAAGCCGCGCGCGAACTGGGTTATCGCGGGCCGCATGTCATGGCGCGCATGCTCCGCACCGGGAAGGCGGGTGCGCTGGGTGTCGTTTTCCCCGATAATCTTGAATATGCCTTTACCGATCCGGTGGCGATTGAATTGCTGCGCGGGATCGGGCGCGAATGCGCGCGCCACGGCGTCAATGTCATGATCATTTCGGCCGAAAACCCCGAACAAGCGATTGCCGCGGTCAATAATGCCGCGGTCGATGCCTTTCTGGTGCATTGCTATTCCGATAATAACGACATCATCGCGGCCATCCAGCGCCGCAATCAGCCCTTGATCAGCATCGATACCGACATCGCCGGTGCAGCGGGGACCGTGGTGCTTGATGACTTCGCGGCGGCGAAAAATGCGGCGCGGCATTTACTCGATTGCGGCGCCTCGAAATTCGCCATTCTGTCGCTTCAGGCGACCGAGCACGATCATTTCGGCCCGATGAGCCCCAACCGTCTGGGTGCGGCCAGCCACCGGGTGGTGCGCGAACGGCTGGCGGGTTATCACGCGGCGCTTGAAGCGGCTGGCATTACTGCCAGCGATGTTGTGCATATCGAATGTGACAACCAGTCCGAACAAAGCGCGCAAATGACGACAGCGCTCCTCGCAGATCATCCCGAAATCAACGGCATTCTCGCCATGTCGGACGTGATTGCCATCGGCGCAATTGACGCCGCGCGTGCCATCGGGCGCAACGTGCCGGGCGATCTCAAGGTCATTGGCATTGATGGTATTGTCGCTGGCGAACGCACCGACCCGCCACTGACCACCATGCATCAGGATTCGGTGGAAAAAGGAAGGCTTGCTGCCGAAATGGCGCTGTCCGATGAGCCGGGCAAAACCATCACTCTTCAAACCAGCCTGTTGTTGCGCGGGTCTACTCAGGAAAGCTCGGGGTAACGGTAACAGTCGGTGGTGTGGTCCATCACGATGCCGGTGGCCTGCAGAAAGGAATAGATGATCGTGGTGCCGACAAACTTCATGCCGCGCTTTTTCAGATCCTTGGAGATTTTGTCACTAAGGTCGGTCGAAACCGGCACGTCCGACATGCGCTTCCAATGATTGATCACCGGCATTCCTCCTACAAATGACCAGATGTAGGAATCGAAGCTTCCGAACTCTTTCTGGATGGCGATGAATGTTTGCGCATTTTGAATAGACGCCGCGACTTTTAATTTATTTCGAATAATCCCCGGATCGGCCAGAAGCGCTTCCTGCTTGGCCGCGTCATAGGTCGCGACCTTGTTTACATCGAAATTGTCATAGGCCGCGCGATAGGTATCCCGCCGTGTCAGAATGGTCAGCCAACTCAAGCCCGCCTGCGCACCTTCAAGGATCAGCATTTCAAAGAAATGTCGGTCATCATGCACCGGCACACCCCATTCCGTGTCGTGATAATCAACATAGAACGGCTTGTCGGCATGGCTCAGGGCCCAGCCGCAGCGCGGGTGGTGCTGGTGGCGCAGGTGATCTTGGTTCTGCATGCTAAATCCTCCTTGTGGCGTGCGCATTCTGGCCGTGGAGCATGCGAACTCGCAAGCCGTAATCGGGGTGCGCCTGACATCTCCTGACAGTTTCTGGCAGGCGTTTTGGCAAGCCGGTTGGTGAGCATGATCACAAAGCGATGAAAACTTCCCCTCATTTGCGGCAAAATCAACGCTGTGTGCTTGCGTTAGCGGCCATTGCCGACTAGGTTTTGCTGCGTGCAAACATCTTTCCGGGCCCAAAGCATCCGTGCGCCCGGCGATTGTAAGGAGCGGCGATGCTGGCGATTTTTTGGCTTATTGACACTGTGGTGGGGATCTACATTTTCATGCTGATTGCATCTGCAATCCTGTCATGGCTTGTGGCGTTCAACGTGATCAATACCAGCAACCGGTTTGTCTATTTGGTTGGTGATTTCCTCTATCGGGTTACCGAACCGGTATTGCGCCCGATCCGGCGGATCATGCCCGATCTTGGCGGCATTGATATTTCGCCGATCATCCTGATCCTGATTTTGCAGTTCGCCAACATGCTGATCCAGACCGATGTCCGGATGGCGCTTGTCGGCTATTGATGTCTCATTCCGCCTAGTAAAATGTCTCATTTAGACAATGTCTGATCACTCGCCCGTGTTACGGTCCGAGCCATCAGGGGTTCGGCTGTTTGTTCGGTTAACACCAAAAGCATCGCGCAACGCGATTGGCGATGTGGTGGCCGACGCTGACGGGCAGCAGTGGCTTAAGGTGTTGGTGACGGCGGTGCCGGAAAACGGCAAAGCCAATCAGGCGCTGATAAAACTTTTGGCAAAAGCGGCCAAATGTCCTAAATCGTCGGTCAGGATTGTTTCCGGGCAAACTGATCGCACCAAAACGCTGCTGATCGACGGAAATCCCGAAGAGCTGATGGCGAAAATATCCCAACTCACGGGGCGGACAGACATATGAGTGACGCGAAAATCATCGACGGCAAGGCATTCGCAGCCAAACTGCGCACCGACATCACAGCCGAAGTATCGAAACTTAAAACCGAACATGGCGTAACACCGGGTCTGGCCGTCATTCTGGTCGGCGAAGACCCCGCCAGTCAGGTCTATGTCCGCAACAAGGGCAAACAAACCCTTGAATGCGGCATGAATTCCTATGAGCACAAGCTCCCGGCGGAAACCAGCGAGGAAGACCTGCTGGCCCTGATCGCCAAGCTGAATGCCGATGAAAATGTCCATGGCATCCTCTGTCAGCTTCCGGTGCCCAAGCACATCAACGAGCAGGCCATTCTGGCCGCCATCGACCCGGCCAAGGATGTTGACGGCTTCCACGTTGTAAATGCTGGCGCACTGGCAACGGGCGGCGAAGGTTTCGCGCCCTGCACGCCGTATGGCTGCCTGATGTTGCTTAAAGATACGCTTGGGGACCTGTCGGGCAAACGTGCGGTCGTGGTTGGCCGTTCGAACATCGTTGGCAAGCCGATGGCGCAACTGCTGCTGAAGGAAAGCTGCACGGTCACGATCGCGCATTCGCGTACCCGCGACCTTCCCGAAGAAGTCCGTCGTGCCGATATCGTGGTTGCCGCCGTTGGCCGCCCGAACATGATCAAGGGCGACTGGATCGCCCCGGGTGCCACCGTGATTGATGTTGGTATCAACCGCGTTGAAGGTTCTGAAGGCAAAATGAAGCTGGTCGGTGATGTCGAGTTTGAAACCGCATCCAAGGTGGCTGGTGCCATCACCCCGGTTCCGGGCGGTGTCGGCCCGATGACCATCGCGTGTCTGCTCAACAACACCCTGATTTCGGCCTGCCGAGCCAACGGCCTTGATGTGCCGAACCTTGGATTCGCGGCATAAGTTTTGGCGTCAGGTGATCGGCAGTTTTCCACTGCTTTGGAACTTAAACAAGTTTCAGCCCAATAGTGCCATTAGGTGTACTCGAAATGCCGTTACTACCAGCTTCGTAGCATAAAACGGCTTTGGGTATTCTTGGGCATGTTTCATGCTGTACTATCGATTTGAGATTGAGGCACGAAGCCATATAGAACAAAGCTACTACTTTACGGGAGCGGGAGAATGGCGGGCGAGTTTTGGTTGGGCGTGTTGCAAACTATGATCGGTTCCGCTGTGGGTTTCTTTTTCGGTATCGCAGCTTTTCATTGGCAGCAGCGTTCTCAGCTATCTAAGCAAGAGAAAGAAGAGTGGAGATCAGCACTTGATGCGCTCAATCGTCTAACTATGGCAGCTGGCGCAAATATAGAAGCACTGGCTAATAGTAAGATACATCTCATTGCGGATATGAAGCCGGAGGTGGATGCGATAAAGGCAATATCCGATGAGATTTATGAAGCCCCGAGTGAGGAACGTGCGAAGCGCGTCTCCGAATTGGTAACTCTTTCCGGGTCAATGCTTCATTTCTACATGACCTTGCCAGAAACCTCCATTATGCATCCTCCAGCGTTCTCGGAGTATTCATCCTTAAGCAAAGATATGCCGGCATTAACATTGTTTGTTCATCGTGCTGTGACGTTTACTCAGGAGCTAAACGAGTACGCTCGAACTAGAAACAATCTGATCGCTCAGCAGGCGCTAGAGAGCGATATGACCGCAGAACGAACTATTTATTACGCATCAATGTTATCAGGTATGGGCAATGCTATTTGTGAGACCACAGATAATGCGCTTGATTTTTGGTTGCTTTGTTTTGAACAAGTGAGAGCCTATATGCAGGCTAAAGCACAAGGTGAGCATGTCGTGAGCTATCAGATCGCTCCGCGAGCAATGCAGGTTATGCCGCAAGAGGAACTATTCCCCCTAATGAGACAACAGCTGGTAACGTTTGACTGAAAAATTTAGAGTAGGTCGTTAAAGTTGCGTCGCTTGAACATTTGATGTTTTCCAAGCTACCCGTTTTAACTCCGTCCAAGTAACATTCTATTCCTTACAACGGCCAAACCCATAACAACATCGGCACACCAACTGCCACAACGATGATTTCGATCGGCAGGCCAAGGCGCCAGTAGTCGCTGAAGCGGAAGCCACCGGGGCCGAGGATGAGGGTGTTGTTCTGATGGCCGATGGGGGTCAGGAAGGCGCAGGAGGCGCCAATCGCCACTGCCATCAGGAACGGGTCGGAGCTGGCATCCAGCTGGGCGGCACTGCCAATTGCAATCGGGCACATGACGGCGGCGGTGGCGGCATTGTTCATGAAATCCGAGAGCGTCATGGTGACAATAAGGATCAGGGCAAGGGCAACTGGCGCGCTTCCTTGTGCGACGGTATCGAGCAGGAAGCGCGCAATCAGATCGGCACTTCCGGTACTTTCCATGGCATTGGCGACCGGGATCAGGGCGGCCAGCAACACAACCACCGGCCAGTCGACCGCATCATAAAGGGTGCGCGGCGAGACCACACCCACCAGCAAAGTGGCAAGCACGCCAAGTGCAAACGAAATGGCGGCAGGCAGGATGCCAAAGGCCGCAAGCGCAATCGCAATGGCCATGATGGCGGTGGCCTTGACGGCCTGTGTCTTGTCGCCAAGGTTGAGCGACCGTTCGGCAAGCGGCGCGCAGCCCAGGCGATTGCCAAATTCGTTAATGGCCGCAGGCGTGCCTTGCATCAAAAGCACGTCTCCGGCCTGCATTTTCATGGTGCGCAAGCGTGACATCGAACGGTGTCCCTGACGGGACAGGGCCAGCAAGTTGATGCCATAGCGGCTGCGGATGCGGATATCGGCCGCAGATCGCCCGATGAAGGATGCGTTCGGCAGGACCACGACCTCGATCAGGGAGATATCGTCGGACTGAAGGGCCGTTTTCTTTGTATCAGAGTCCTTTTTCTCCGATTTGGAGGCGTCATCGTTTTCAGCGTCAGCCTTTGGTGCGTCACCGGATTTTTCGGCTGCCTTTTGAGCCTTTTGCGCGCGGACCTGTTCCTTGGCTTCTTCCTTTTGTTCGGCGTTGGCTTCTTCGCTGCGCAGTTCGGCTTCCAGGGTCAGCTCAAGGCCAGACAGGGCACTTGCCAATCCTTCGGGTT
Source organism: Thalassospira profundimaris WP0211 (assembly GCF_000300275.1). Lineage (GTDB taxonomy): Bacteria > Pseudomonadota > Alphaproteobacteria > Rhodospirillales > Thalassospiraceae > Thalassospira > Thalassospira profundimaris. The sequence continues at coordinate 151,358 of NZ_AMRN01000003.1, forward strand.
CGGCTTCGATCAGCAGGATGTCGTCTTGTTGCAGTTCGCGATAGGGGCTTGGTGCCGGAATGCGGCGTTCGTTGCGGATCAGGCCGATCACCTGCGCGTCCGACTTTTCAAGCTCGTCATTGATGTCGCGCATGAACATGCCGATGGCCTTGCTGCCCTCGGTGATGCGGGCCTCGGTCAAATAGGATCCGGTCTCGAACCCTTCGGCCCCGGCGCGTTGACGGGTTGGTACCAGAAAGCGGCCCAACAGAATCACAAACAGCAGTCCGGCAAGGGCGATGGCAACGCCGACCGGGCTGTAATCAAACATCGAAAAGCCTGCCCCGTTTACCTCGGCCCGAAAGCCCGAAACGATCAGGTTGGGGGGCGTGCCGATAAGCGTCGTCATGCCGCCAAGGATCGAGCCAAAGGCAAGCGGCATCAGGATTTTGCCCGGTGGCAGGTCCTGTTTGTTGGCGATCTGAAGGGCAATCGGCATCAAAAGGGCCAGTGCCCCGACATTGTTCATGAAGGCCGACAGGATCGCGGCCAGAAGGCTGAGCGCTGCCATGGTGACAAACGGGCCCGCCGATTGCGGCAGGACCGTGCGCGAAAGGGTATCAACCGCCCCTGACCTTTGCAGGGCTGATGACAGGATCAGGATACAGGCGACTGTTATGACGGCGGGATGACCAAATCCAACAAAGGCCCCGTCGGTCGGAACCAACCCCAGAACCACACAAACCAGAAGGGATGCCATCGCCACCATATCATGGCGCCAGCGGCCCCACAAAAACAGCACGACGGTGCCAAGCAGCACGGCCAGAATCATGATTTGCGGGGTGGTCATTCGGGCTGTCCTGTTTGTTGGGGCGCTTTTGTCGCGATCAGGATTGAAGCCTATGAGGGCGGCGATGCGCGGTCAAGTTCGTCCGTGCGAACGACGGCAAAATCATCCTGCCAGAATTGTCAGGAGCCTGTGTTAGCATGCACCTGTTTTTATTCGATTTTCCAAGTGTGTCCTGATGCCGATTGACAGTGCTGCCATCCCGTCCCCGACCGTTTCGATATCTGCCAAACAGGCGCGTAACCTGGCACTTGTCGGGCAGGGCTTTGCCGCCAATCCCGACCGGGATGTGACCAAGCGCCAGATCCTTAAAACCATCCGCGCGACCAATATGTTGCAGGTCGACAGTGTCAATGTCCTGACACGGGCGCATTACATGCCGATCTTTTCGCGGTTGGGCGTTTATGACCCGAAGATGCTTGATGAAATGGTCTGGGGAACGGCGCGCCAACGCAAGCTGTTTGAATATTGGGGCCACGAAGCATCGATGATCCCGGTTGAGGATTACCCGCTTTATCGTTGGCGGATGCGTGATGCCGAACGGGGCATGGGCACGTGGGGACGGATCGCGCGGGTTCAGCGCGAACAACCCGATCTGATTGACAACATCCTGCGCCATATTGACCAAGAGGGCGCGGTTGCAGCCAGTTCCCTTGAGACCGAGGGGCGTAGTAGCGAGAAATGGTGGGGTTGGTCGAATACCAAAACCGCGATGGAATATCTGTTCTGGAGCGGGCAGGTGATGGCGCGCAAACGGCGCAGCAGTTTTGAGCGCGAATATGATTTGCCGCATCGGATCATTGGCGATGCGGCACATGAACCCGACCGCGATCGGCAGGATGCGATGTGCGACCTGATCTGTCAGGGGATTGCGGCCATGGGGGTGGCAGCCGAGATTGATCTGCGCAAATATTTCCGCCTGCCAACCGATGAAACCAAGGCCTGTCTGGCGCGACTGGTCGAAGAGGGCCGGTTGTTGCAGGCCGACGTCGAAGGATGGAAACAGCCGGGTTATCTGTGCCCGAAGGTTAATCCGCGGTCACGTGCCAAGCCGACATGCCTGATGGTGCCGTTTGATCCGGTGATGTGGGAACGTGATCGGGTGGAGCGGATTTTCGGCTTTAACTACCGGATCGAGATTTATGTTCCGGCCGAGAAACGCCAGCACGGCTATTACGTTTTGCCATTCATGTTAAACGGCGAATTTGTTGCCCGGGTGGATTTGAAATCAGATCGGCAGGCCGGGGTGCTTAGAGTGCAAAGTGCGCATCTTGAAGACCATGTGAAGGCCGCCGATGTTGCCGGGCCGTTGATGGAAAACCTGCACCGCTTGGCGGTCTTTTTGGGACTGGGCGGGGTCGAAGTGATGCCCGCCAATGACTTTTCAAAGTATATAGGGTCAGCACCCATTAATTTGGTTTAAATGGTTAAACAGATTTGTGTGGATACGCGGAGCAAAGCCGTAAGAAGATATGCATCTTTCAAGGTTTTGCGACAAAGTAGCCCGTGCAAATCCGTTTAATCCGTAGGACAGGCGTTAAATTTGCAAACTCCTGCGTCAAAATCCTTGCGCGGGATACCAACCCGCTCGGCGGACTTTTCCTTGGATTTCGCAAATTTAACGTCTGCCATTCAAATCAAATTAATGGGTGCTGACCCTATCCAGCGTACCCTTAAGGTAAACGGGGCGCAGGTCCCACATCCGCGCCCCGTTTATCCGTCGAACTGGCTGACCACAAAAGCTTCAGGACAATGTGGTCATATTGTTTCACCTGGCCTTACCAGCAGGTGTAACCCCCATCTGCCAGAACGATGGACCCGGTCATCAGGCTGGAAGCATCAGAGGCAAGGAACAGGACAACCGATCCGATTTCCTCGGTCAGGCCCAGACGGGCCATCGGGGTGCCGTTGATCCATGCGTCATACATTTCCGGCTTGGATTTTACGAATTCATTGAGCGGGGTTGCGATATAGGTCGGTGCGACGGCATTGACGCGCACACCACGGTTGCCCCATTCGGCCGCCAGCGACTTGGTCAGATGATGGACCGCTGCCTTGGAGGCGTTGTAATAGGCCTGTTCCTGCGGCTTATTGACGATGAAGCCGGACATGGAACCGACATTGACGATGACGCCGTTTTTCTTTTCAAGCATCTGCTTGCCGAATTCACGGCAGCACCAGAAGGTGCCGTTCAGGTTGACGTCAATGACATTGAGCCAATGTTCATCGGTGACGGTTTCCGCCGGGGTTTCCGAACGTGCGATACCGGCATTGTTGACCAGGATATCAACGCCGCCCTGCTTGGCCATCTTTTCGGCACTTGCACGGACCTGATCGGTGTTGGTGACATCCATGATGTCAATATCAGCCGAGTAACCTTTGGATTTCAGGTAATCGCGGCCTTCTTCGGCAACACCTTCGCTGATGTCACCGATGATGACATGGGCACCGGCCTCTGCCAGAGCTTCGCAGCAGGACAGGCCGATGGCACGACCGCCGCCAGTGACATAGGCCCGACGGCCCGTAAGATCGAACTTTTTCAGATACATTTTGGACTCACAAGTGGCTTGGTTGGTAAGACGGGATCGCAATGTTTGTGGGACATCGCGATCCGGTTTTTGCACGTATCAGGATTTGGCCAGCGCCAGCCCTTGGGCATCAAAGCGATGGATGCGATCCTGTTCCGGGGTCAGGAAAATCTTGTCATGTTCGCCAAGCGGGATTTCCCCGGTGGCACGGACCGTCATCGGACCGAGACCGTCGGCTTCGACATGAAGATATGTTTCGGCACCAAGGTGTTCGGCGATCTTGACGGTGGCCGGGATTTCACCCTTTTCGGTGCTGATCGCGAAGTGTTCCGGGCGAATGCCGATTTCGTGGCAATCGTATTTTTTTGCAAGCTCCCCGCCCAGGAAGTTCATTTTCGGTGACCCGATGAAGCCTGCGACAAACTTGTTTGTCGGGTTGTTGTAAAGTTCCATCGGCTTGCCGACCTGTTCAACACGGCCCGCCTGAAGGACCACGATCTTGTCGGCCATGGTCATGGCTTCGACCTGATCGTGGGTCACGTAGATCATGGTGGTTTTCAGTTCCTGATGCAGACCGGTGATTTCGAGCCGCATGTTCACACGCAGCGCCGCATCAAGGTTGGAAAGCGGTTCGTCAAACAGGAAGGCCGCTGGATTACGGACAATCGCACGGCCAATGGCAACACGTTGACGCTGACCACCCGAAAGTGCGCCCGGGCGACGTTCGAGATAGTCGGTCAAGTTCAGGATCTTGGCCGCCGACTGGACTTTCTCTTCGATAACTTCCTTGCTTTCACCAGCCATTTTCAGGCCAAAGGCAATGTTGTTATAGACCGTCATATGCGGGTAAAGCGCATAGGACTGAAAGACCATGGACAGGCCGCGTTTGGCCGGGGCCTCGTTGGCGACATCGGTTCCGTTGATCAGGATTTTGCCATCGGTGACGTCTTCAAGGCCTGCAATCAGTCGCAGAAGCGTTGATTTGCCACAGCCCGACGGACCGACGAAGACCACGAATTCACCGTCATTGATATCAAGATCGACACCGGGAATAACATCGAGTGTGCCGAAGGTTTTCTTGACTTTTTCCAGTCGGATAGCACCCATTTTGGTGTTCCTTCTTTCCAGATTGCTATCAGGCTGCGGTTACTTGACCGCGCCGAATGTCAGACCACGAACCAGCTGTTTCTGAGAGAACCAGCCAATCACGAGAATTGGGGCAACCGCGAGCGTCGATGCCGCTGAAAGCTTCGCCCAGAACAGGCCCTCGGGGCTTGAATAGGAGGCGATGAAAGCTGTCAGCGGGGCTGCATCGGACGTTGTCAGGTTGAGCGTCCAGAAGGCTTCGTTCCATGCCAGGATGATGTTGAGCAGCATGGTCGATGCGATGCCGGGAACCGCCATGGGCAACAGCACAAAGATGATTTCCTTGGGCAGGGTTGCGCCATCCATGCGGGCCGCTTCGAGGATGTCGGTCGGGATTTCCTTGAAATAGGTGTAGAGCATCCAGACCATGATCGGCAGGTTCATCAAGAACAGAACCATGATCAGACCAAAGCGGGTATCAAGCAGTCCCCAATCGCGGAACACCAGATAGATCGGGACCAGAACGCCGACCGGCGGCATCATCTTGGTCGAGAGCATCCACAGAAGAGCGTCCTTGGTGCGCTTGGTCGGGTTAAAGGCCATTGCCCAGGCACACGTCACGGCAAAGACCAGACCCACCAGGGTGGAGCCGACCGCCAGGATCACCGAGTTCATGGCGAACTTGAAATAGTTCGAGCGTTGCTGGACCTCGGCATAGTTTTCCAGTGTCCAGTCGAACGAGATGAAGCTTGGCGGGATGGACACCGCTTCGAGTTCGGTCTTGAAGCTGGTCAGCACCATCCAGAAGATCGGGAAGAAGATCAGAAGACCCACGATCCACGCGAAGACCGAGAAGCTGACATAGCCAAGGGGTGTTTGTTTGCTTTCCATGTCGTGCCCCTATTTGTCCAGGTTCTTGCCGATGAGGCGGATCAGGAAGATCGCCACGATATTGGCCAGAATGACCGCGACAATGCCGCCGGCAGATGCGCCACCAACATCGAACTGCAACAGCGCCTGCGTATAAACAAGGAAGGCGATGTTGGTCGTTGCCAGGCCCGGGCCACCACCAGTGGTGACAAAGATCTCGGCAAAGACGGTAAGCAGGAAGATGGTTTCGATCAGAACGACCACCGTGATCGCACGGCTAAGGTGCGGTAGGGTGATATAAAAGAAGATCGCGACCGGACCGGCACCGTCCATCTGGGCGGCTTCTTTTTGATCGCGGTCAAGCGATTGCAGGGCAGTCAGCAGGATCAAAACGGCAAAGGGCAACCATTGCCAGGACACCATGATGATGATCGAGGTCAGCGGTGCATTGGTGAACCAGTCAATCGCGGGCAGCCCGAACAGGCTGGCGATCCAGGCAAACATGCCTGACACCGGATCCATCAAAAGGTTCTTCCAGACCAGCGCATTCACGGTCGGCATGATGAAGAACGGTGCGATCACCAGCAGGCGCAAGACACCGCGCCCGAAGATCGGCTGATCAAGCATCAGACCCAGAAGGATGCCACCCACCACCGTGATGACCAGAACAGACCCGACCAGCAAAAGGGTGTTGGTAAGGGACGCGAAGAACGCCGGATCTGTCAGGAAGAATTCGTAGTTAAGTGTACCGATCCACTCTTCCATTCCCGGCGACAACAGGTTGTAGCGCAGGAAGGAGAAGTAAATCGTCATGCCCAGCGGGACGGCCATCCACAAGAACAGGACGATGATCGACGGTGCGGACATGATACGCCCGGTAAGGGTCGAGGCCCGTGTCGACATGATGTGCTCCCCGAAATTGTCGTTTCGATCCTTAGGCCCTGAGCCTAGTCTTTAAGGGAAAAAAAGGGTGGTGTGTTTTGCAACCACCACCCAAGTTTCTCTCAGGTCAAGGAGGTTCAGACCGGACGTCGCATCAAGGACGGAAGTCCGGTCTGGGTAGTGTATCAGTAGTAACCGGCCTTGCGCATGGTGCGATCAGTGCTGGACTGTGCGGCCGAAAGGGCCTCTTCAACACTCATCTGACCAGCAAGGGCTGCGGAGAACTGCTGACCGACCGTGGTGCCGATACCCTGGAATTCAGGGATTGCAGCGAACTGAACACCAACATAGGGCTTCGGTTCCAGGGTCGAGTTGATCGGGTCTGCGCTGTCGATCGCCAGAAGGGTCTCGTCTGCGAACGGTGCCGCTTCAAGATATTTCGGGTTCTGATAAAGCGACATACGGGTGCCCGGCGGTACGTTTGCCCAACCTTCTTTGGAGGCAACCAGTTCCAGATAGGCTTTCGAGGTTGCCCAGGAGATGAACTTCTGAGCAGCTTCTACTTTCTGGGAACCCATCGGAATGCCAAGGTTCCAAGCCCAGAGCCAGTTCGCACCGGTGCAGGTTACAGCGCACGGAGCTTCGGTGAAGCCGACCTTGTCTGCAACTTTGGATTCTTTGGGGTTGGTTACGAAGGATGCCGCAACGGTGGCGTCAATCCACATGCCGCACTTGCCGGAGTTGAACAGCGAAAGGTTTTCGTTAAAGCCGTTCGAGGTCGCACCGGGAGGACCGTAGTTACCAAGGACGTTGGTATACATATCGAGTGCATTTTTCCACTCGGCACTGTCGAAGGTCGGGTTCCAGTTCTCGTCGAACAGGCGTGCACCAAAGGCATTGCCCATGGTGGTGATCAGCGCCATGTTTTCACCCCAGCCGGCCTTGCCACGCAGGCAGATGCCATAGACACCTTCGTCAGGCTTGTGGAGTTTCTTGGCGATTTCAAGGGTCTGGTCCCAGGTCAGACGACCGTTGATTTCAATACCGGCAGCTTCGAACAGGTCGGTGCGGTACATCATCATCGAGCTTTCGCCGTAGAACGGTGCAGCATAAAGCTGACCATCGTTGGAAACGGCAGAGCGGATCGCAGGCATCAGGTCATCGACGTCATAGTCGGAACCAAGATTATCGAGCGGTGCGAGCCAGCCTTTTTCAGCCCAGATCGGCACTTCGTAGGTACCAATGGTCATGACGTCATACTGACCGCCTTTGGTGGCGATGTCAGTGGTAACGCGCTGACGCAGGGTGTTTTCCTCGAGCGTGACCCACTCAAGGGAAATGTCAGGATTCTTGGAGGTGAAATCATCCGTCAGCTTCTGCATGCGGATCATGTCACCGTTGTTGACGGTAGCGATGGTCAGTTTCGTTTCGGCATTGGCGTGTGCAACACCGCCTGCCAGCAGCGCACAAAGCGCTACTCCCATTACGCGTTTCATATTTCCTCCCAAAGGACTATTTACCCGCTGAGCAACTTCGGTTGCCCACATTGATCATTTGTTCAGGTAATGAGCATTCACTCAATTTCACCATTGCTTGTCAAACAAAATCGTTTTTGCGGCGCACAAAGAAACGCCCTGCCAATATGGGTGGCAGGGCGCAGAACTATTTGCTGTGTGGGTGAAAAATGCCGCGTGCTAGCGCAGCAAACTTTCCGCAGTGGCTTCGTCGGTAATCAGCGTTGAAATCAGTTGGCCACGCATCGCACCGCGAATCGCGGCGACTTTTTTCGCACCCTTGGCGACCGCAATGGTATTGGTTGCGGGCTGAACAGCCGGCGCGCTGGTGACACAGTGATTGACCGGATGATCGAGGATATTGCCGTCCTGATCAAACGACCAACTGATCACTTCGCCGATGCCGCCACTTTCGCGCAGCGATACCAGCTCGTCTTTCGAGATAAAGCCGTCAATATGCAGCGGTGCATCATCGCCCAGATGCCCGACCCCGATAAAGCGGATGTCGGCTTCGCGCGCGAGTTTGAGGATATTGTCCATCGGGGGCTGTTGCTGCATGCGTTCGCGCATCTGTGGATCGGCGATGATAACCGGGATCGGCAGCGGGTAATGCGGCGCACGGGTGCGGTCGGCAAGATCCGTCACCGCGTCATAGAAACTCGCCGCCCCGTCATGGGCGATGGTGCCGACCAGGGAGACGATCTTGTGATGATAGGTATCAATACGCCCGATTTCATCGACCATGGCGCGCATGGCGCGCCCAGTACCGAGTGCGATGATTTTTGGCTCGGTGGAATGGAGCGCACGTTCGAGATAGTTTGCCGCGGCCTGCGCCATGCCAAACATTGCATCGGGGGCGGCCGGATCGGTTGGCACCACATCGCAACCAGCAATGCCATAGGTCTCGCAGATCGCCTTGCCCAGTTCCATGCAACGCGCAATCGGGTGATCAAGGCGAACCTTTACCAGCCCCTCGCTGACGGCAGCAGATACCAGACGCTGTGCGGTCGGGCGTGACACGCCAAGCTTCTGGGCGATTTCATCTTGCGTGTTACCAGCACAATAATAAAGCCAGCCAGCGCGGGCTGCTTCATCGAGGCGGGCCGCTTCCTTGCGGGTGCGTTTGACCATCTCATTCCCCGGACTTTTTGATCCGTTGCCAAAAGGCGAACAGGTATTTTTTGCTTTTGAAAATTTGTCTTCTTTTTCCCTAGCGCCTTTTTTTGCCTCTGACCAGCATCTTGCCGGGATATGGAACGACAAAACCCGCCCATGACAGGCGGGTTTTGTTGGAAATCTGTTGCGGATCCAAGGGATCGCTTATTTCTTCGGCAGGAATTCTGCGACCAGTTTTTCGGCAATCTGAACCGCGTTCAGGGCGGCACCCTTGCGCAGGTTGTCGCCAACGCACCAAAGCGACAGGCCGTTTGCGACCGTCGGGTCCTTTCGCACGCGCGAGACAAAGACATTGTCCTCGCCCTGGACTTCCTGCGGGGTGACATAGCCTTCGTCCTGACGGTAATCGACAACCGAAACACCGGGGAAGTTTTTCATCGCCTTGCGGGCTTCTTCGACCGTGATCGGTTTTTCAAACTCGATATTGACCGCTTCGCCATGGCCGACAAAGACCGGGACGCGCACGCAGGTGGCGTGGACTGCGATTTCCGGTGCAAGAATTTTGCGGGTCTCGACCGACATTTTCCATTCTTCGCGGGTCGCGCCATCATCCATGAAATTGTCGATATGCGGGATGACGTTAAAGGCGATCTGTTTGGTGAATTCCTCCTTCTTGGGCGGATCATTCACATAGATGCCTTTGGTCTGGTTAAACAACTCGTCCATGGCGGCACGACCGGCACCCGACACCGACTGATAGGTCGCAACAACGATGCGTTTGATCGTGGCGATGTCATGAAGCGGCTTAAGGGCCAGCACCATCTGAATGGTCGAGCAGTTCGGATTGGCAATGATGTTCTTTTTGGCGTATCCGGCGAGCGCATCGCCATTGACCTCGGGCACGACCAGCGGAACACCCGGTTCCATGCGCCAATAGCTGGAATTGTCGATGACAACGCAGCCTGCCTCGGCGGCCTTGGGGGCCAGTTTCTTGGCGGTTTCACCACCGGCCGAGAACAGGGCGATATCGGCCTTTGAGAAATCAAAGGTTGCGGCATCGAGAACACTGATCTGGTCATCTTCGCCATAGCCTACGGTGCGCCCGATAGATTTCGACGATGCCAGCGCAAAGATTTCATCTGCCGGGAATTTGCGTTCGGCAAGGGTGTTAAGCATCTCGCGCCCGACATTTCCGGTCGCGCCGACAACGGCGATTTTGTAGCCCATCAGGGTGCCTCTTTCAGTCTTGTCGGCATGGTGATCAAAATGGTGCCAGAACGGGAAAACCCCGTGCGACAACGGATGACGCAGCGACCATGCCTTTGGGTAATGTCTGATAATCTGCGGCGAGATGTAAGGGTTTCTCGGCGATTGCGCAAGCATGTCGTTGCCAATGTGATCATGATTACTACTTGAGATCGCAGAAAAATCTGGCAGAATTACCAAAGGGGTTCATGTAGCGAACCTGAAATCAGAAACGTTTTGCATCTTGCCAGGTTGATTTCTGAATTTCTGCCTGGTTGGCGTCCACGCCACCGATGTGACCACCTGACGATCCTCCGGACGGCCAGACAAAACGATCCTGATCACGGGTTCAATACAGATATGCGGCATTGCTGCATATGGGGCGATCACTATTCGGACTTTTATCAAAAGGACGGCCAATGACGTACCCGATGAGTTTGGATTGGACACAGAAAAAGGTTCTCGATTTCTTTCGGGAACATGTCACGCGCGGGACTTTGGTATTCCGTGTGGATGACAAGCACGAGATCGTGCTGGGAGATGGATCAGAACCGCGGGCGGGTATGACCGTCCCGGATTGGACCAACACACTTAAAATGGCACTGAGCCCGGACCCGGGCTTTGGCGAAGCCTTCATGCATGGCGGGTTCGACCTTGTGAACTGCGAGATGGAGGACCTGATCAAGGTGCTGCGTCTTAATTTCGAAGGCGGGCATTCGACCAGCGGGTTTGGCAGCTTTATTGAAAAGCTGCAGGCGCTGAAATTCCAGATCGGGCAGTTTACATCTGTCCGGGCCGCGTCGCACCGCGTGCGCCATCACTATGATATCGGCAATGATCTTTACACCCGGTTCCTTGATCCGGAGATGCAATATTCATGTGCCTTCTGGGATGATGGGGCCCAGACCCTTGAAGAAGCCCAGCATCGGAAAATGAGCCTGACCACCCAGCGTCTCAAGATCAATGAGCCGGGCCTGCGTGTGGTCGATATCGGTTGCGGCTGGGGCGGTTTAAGCCGTTTTATCCACCGTGAAACCGGGGCCGAGGTGCATGGCATCACGCTTTCGACCGAACAATATAACTGGGCGCAGGAAAAACGTTCCGAGATGGGCGGCAATATGAAGGCGGGGCTTGATTACCACCTGCTGGATTATCGGCTGTTTGCCGATGCCAATGCCGGGAAGTACGACCGGGTGGTATCGGTCGGCATGTTTGAACATGTCGGTCGCCATCAGTTCAAAACCTATTTCGAAAAGGTCAGTGAGTTGCTTAAGGCCGGTGGGCGGGCTGTGATCCATACCATCATCAAACCGCGGGCTGAGTTTACCTCGCCGTGGATTGATAAATATATCTTCCCCGGCGGGTACATTCCGGCGGTGCATGAAGTGATCGAGGCAGCCGAACATGCCAACCTGACGGTAGAGGCCTCAAACTTCCATGCGGGTCGCAACTATGCCCAAACCCTGATTGCGTGGCGCGATCGGTTCCGTAAAGTCGCCGATGAGCTTGATCCGGAAAAGTACGACGAAGAATTCAAACGCATGTGGGAATTCTATCTGGCTGGATGCATCAATGCCTTTGACGCGGGCGAGGGCGGCGGCGGCATGCGGGTCGGCCAGTTCGTCTTTACCAAGCCGGGCTTTGAATATGCCTAAAGAAACAGGGCGGGGAGCGATGGTTTCCCGCCCTGTTTGTTTTCTGCTTGCTGCTTCCCATATTCAATAATGAGCCGTGCGACCCTGTTGCGGCAAAATGCACTGCATGACTGCAAATCAAAATCAAAACAAAGAAGATCAAAGACGTGCCTGCAAACCAAGCCACATCGCGTGATGGACCGGCACGACAGATGTGAAAAGCGGAAAACCGATCATTCTGTCGGGAGGAAACGACATGTTTGAAATGATCAGCCGGGATGACGCGACCCGCGCCAGAGGCGGTGATACGGCACTTGCACCGCATATCGGACGGCCAGAGGACTATGTCCGGGCCCTGGCCGAAATTGAAATGTCGAGCTGCGAACGCGATATGCTGCGTGCGCACGCCAAAGCACCGGGGCGCAAGATTACCGGGCTGAAGCTGGCCGAGACGGTCGGGCATTTCGGATGCCGTATTGGCAATAAGAAGTATGGCCGGCTTGCCGCCAAGATCGCGGCCGCAGCAGACCTTCCGATTTGCAAGAGTGATGTCAGTGATTATCTGGCGTCTATATTCACCCTTGCCGATGGCACGCAAAGCGATGGCGAGGACTGGACATGGGTGATGCATGACAATGTCGCCCGTGCGCTTGCGGATGCGGGCATCGTCTGAAATCCCGGATTGCTGATTTCATAAATTTCGAATTTTGCGGACGGGTCGTGTAACGCGGGCCGCCCGTGTTTCGTCCTTGTGGGCAGAGGGGAGAACTTCCCCCGTTATTCCTCGTGTCACCAAGGAGAATTGCCATGACCCGCTTTGCCTTTCATGAAGTCAGCCCGAAACTGTTTCAGGCCCAGTTTGACCTTGCCACCAAGCTTGGCGAGAACCCGCTGATTGCACCCGTGCTGCGTGACCTTATTGAGTGCCGGGTATCGCAGATCAATGGCTGTGCCTATTGCGTTCGGATGCATTCTGACAGCTTTGCCAAACATGGCGGCGATCCGGTCAAGCTTGCGATGTTGCCGGTTTGGCAGAGTGCCGAAGGGTTTAGCGCGGCAGAGCGTGCGGCACTGGCATGGGCCGAATGCCTGACCCGGGCGGAATGCCAAGTCACGATTTCGAAATGCCATCGCGTGCTTCTTGATCATTTCGAGGAAGCCGAGATTTCGGAGCTGACCTGCGTCATTGCCACGATGAATGCATGGAACCGGTTGGGCATTGCGCAGCATGAATTTGCGTGATCGTCGTAAGCTTCCTGACGGAGGCGTAAAAACCCCTTACAATCGGAGACACACAGCGATACGGGATTTCCCCGTATCGCTTCACGCGTTTGGTGGGACATCTGTGGCAGATCGGGTTTTTGAACAACACAGGGCACGGTTGACCGCGTTGGCTTATCGCATGCTGGGCAGTCACGCCGATGCCGAGGATGCGGTTCAGGATGTCTGGCTGCGGTGGCGCAATCAGGATCTTGAGACGATCAATGACGCCACCGGCTGGCTTGTCCGGGTGTGCAGCAATATCTGCCTCGATGTTTTGAAATCAGCCCGCCGCCAGCGCGAAAACTATGTCGGTCAGTGGTTGCCAGAACCGTGGTTGCCGCCCGAACAACCCAAAGCCGAAACGCAACTGATCGAGCAGGACGGCCTTGGGCAGGCTTATATGTTGATGCTTGAACGTCTTGCACCGGTGGAGCGGGTGGCACTTGTGCTGCATGAAGTTTTTGACTGGATGCATGACGATATCGCCCCCCTGATCGAACGCACGCCGAATAATACCCGTCAGATCCTGTTCCGCGCCCGGCGCAAGATGCAGCGCGACAGTGATCGCGATGCGACGCCCGAACCGAATGCAACGGCCTGTGATCGGGATCGGCTGGATGCTTTTGTCACGGCCATCGGAACGAGTGACGTGGGGCGGTTACTAGATCTGCTGGCACCTGACGTGATTTTGCATTCCGATGGTGGGGGCAAGGCACTGGCGACGGCAAATCCGCTGTTTGGTGCGGACCATGTATCGCGGTTCTTTCTTGGTGTCTGGGGCAAGCGCAGTCCGGGCGAGCGCATCTTTGGCGTCACGATCAAGGATCAATGCTGGATCCTTATGGCCGAAGACGGTGTTGTGGCAACCGCACTCTGCGCGACCGAACGCGACGGGAAGATTGTTGATCTGTTTGTTCATCGAAATCCGGACAAGCTGGCGCTGTTTTCCGGCATTCTTGCCGAAGCTGTCGAGATTGCCCATTAACGCAAAAAGGCCGGATCAAAATCCGGCCTTTTTAATATCGGGATCGTTGGAAACGATCAGACGAGCTTGTCGAGTTCGCTGATCAGCGATTCACCCATAACCGTGGTCGAAACCTTGGCCATGCCCGGCTGCATGATGTCTGCTGTACGCAGGCCGCCCTTAAGGACGTTCTGTACCGCGTCTTCGATCAGGGTGGCATCGTCGCCCATGTCAAACGAATAGCGCAGCATCATGGCGAAGGACAGGATGGTTGCCAGCGGGTTGGCGATGTCCTGACCAGCGATGTCCGGGGCAGAGCCATGTACCGGCTCGTAAAGCGCCTTGCGCGCACCGTTTGCGTCGGCCGCACCAAGGGATGCAGACGGCAGCATACCAAGCGATCCGGTCAGCATGGCGGCACAATCGGAAAGAATGTCGCCAAACATGTTGGTGGTGACCATCACGTCAAACTGTTTCGGGTTACGCACGAGCTGCATGGCGGCGTTATCGACATACATGTGGCTCAGTTCGACTTCCGGGAAGTCCTTGGCAACACGTTCGACAACTTCGCGCCACAGAACGGTGGATTCCAGAACGTTGGCCTTGTCGACAGAGCACAGGCGCTTGTTACGTTTCATTGCCATGTCAAAGGCAACGCGTGCGATGCGTTCGACTTCCGGCTCGGAATAGACCAGCGTGTTGAAGCCGTGACGGACACCGTCGCGTTCTTCGATGCCGCGCGGCTGACCGAAATAGATGCCACCGGTCAGTTCACGCAGGATCATGATATCAAGACCCTTAACGACGTCTTCTTTAAGCGTCGATGCACCAACAAGGGCGTCAAACACCAGTGCCGGACGCAGGTTGGCAAACAGGCCCATTTCCTTACGGATTTTGAGCAAGCCACGTTCCGGTTTGATGTCGAACGGCATGTCGTCCCATTTCGGACCACCAACAGCACCCAGCAAAACAGCGTCGGCTGCCATGGCATCCGCAAGCGTTTCGTCGGTCAGCGGGTTTTTATGGGCATCAATGGATGCGCCGCCGATCAGACCTTCGGTGATTTCGAAATTCACGCTGCGCTTTTTCGCCATCCAGTCCATGACGCGCTGAACCTGACGCATGACTTCCGGGCCAATTCCGTCGCCCGGCAGCATCAGTACTTTTTTGGTGGTGCTCATAAATGCTTCCTTCCCAGATTTTTTGGGGCCGCTCACCCCGTAACGATCAGAAAACGGGCGGCAAACCGATGTTTTTTGCAATTACAGCGACAGCCAGGGCTGCGATGCAGCGCGCTTGGCTTCGAAATCGTTGATGGCATCGGCCTTCTGCAGGGTCAGGCCAATGTCGTCGAGGCCATTCAGCAGGCAATGCTTGCGGAATTCTTCGACTTCAAACTTGATGCAGCCGCCGTCCGGACCGGTGATTTCCTGATTTTCAAGATCAACCGTGACAGTGGCATTGGCACCGCGTTCGGCATCGGCCATCAGTTTGTCGACATCTTCCTGCGGCAGACGGATCGGAAGGATGCCGTTCTTAAAGCAGTTGTTATAAAAAATGTCGGCAAAGCTCGGTGCGATCACGCAGCGAATGCCGAAATCAAGCAGCGACCACGGTGCATGTTCACGCGACGAGCCACAGCCGAAATTGTCACCCGATACGAGGATTTTGGCATTGCGATAGGCCGGTTTGTTCAGAACGAAATCCGGGATTTCGTTGCCGTTATCGTCGTAACGCATTTCATCAAACAGGTTCTTGCCAAGGCCCGAACGTTTGATGGTTTTGAGGAACTGTTTGGGAATGATCATGTCGGTATCGACATTGATCATCGGCAGCGGTGCTGCAACACCGGTGAGCTTGGTGAATTTTTCCATTATCTTATCCCTTGCTTCCAGTTTCCCAGGCCAGACCGAGTGCTTCGATCAATTCTTCGGTCGCGTCGAGTTCCTGGGCCACGAAGTCCGGCAGGTTGATGCCGGTCAGTTGCGGCAGGAGGTGCTCAAGCACGGGTGCGCGGCCCAGACGAGGGGCACTTTCGCGGAAATTGATCAATGTGTGATCGGCCATGGGGAACCTTCCTTAACCGAGTTTGCGAATGTCGGTCAGATGACCGGTGATCGCAGCCGCAGCTGCCATGGCCGGGCTGACGAGGTGGGTACGACCACCACGGCCCTGACGGCCTTCGAAGTTACGGTTCGAGGTCGAAGCGCAACGCTCGCCCGGGGCCAGACGGTCCGGGTTCATCGCCAGACACATCGAGCAGCCCGGCTCACGCCAGTCAAAGCCTGCTTCGATGAAGATCTCATGCAGGCCTTCTGCCTCTGCCTGTTCTTTCACAAGGCCGGAGCCCGGAACGATCATGGCATTGACGGTTTCTGCAACCTTGCGGCCCTTGGCGACTTCGGCAACAGCACGCAGGTCTTCGATACGACCGTTGGTGCAAGAACCGATAAAGACGCGGTCGATCTTGATTTCCTCGATCGGGGTGCCGGCGGTCAGACCCATATATTCCAGCGAACGGGCAATGGCCTTTTGCTTGCCGGCATCCTTGCCGTCAGACGGGAACGGAACGGTGCCGGTAACCGGAACGACGTCTTCCGGGCTGGTGCCCCAGGTAACCTGCGGGACGATTTCGGCGGCATCGATTTCGACAATCTTGTCGTAATGTGCGCCTTCGTCAGACGGCAGGGTCTTCCAGTATTCAACAGCCTGCTCGAACGCGGCGCCTTTCGGCGCCATCGGGCGGCCCTTGATATATTCAAAGGTTTTTTCGTCCGGGGCGATCAGGCCTGCGCGCGCGCCGCCTTCGATCGACATGTTGCAGACCGTCATGCGGCCTTCAACCGACAGCGAACGGATGGCCGAGCCAGCATATTCGATGACATAGCCGGTGCCGCCAGCAGTGCCGATGCGACCGATGATCGCAAGGGTGATGTCCTTGGCGGTTACACCCGGATGCAGATCGCCTTCGACCTTGACCAGCATGTTTTTGGCCGGTTTCTGAACCAGCGTCTGGGTGGCCAGAACGTGTTCAACTTCGGACGTACCGATACCAAATGCCAGCGCGCCAAATGCGCCATGGGTAGAGGTGTGGCTGTCACCGCAAACCATGGTCACGCCAGGAAGGGTAAAGCCTTCTTCCGGGCCGACGATGTGCACGATGCCCTGACGGAGATCGTTCATCGGGAAATAGTGAATGCCGGTGTCTTTGGCGTTCTGGTCAAGGGTTTCAACCTGAATGCGGCTGTCTTCTTCCTTGATGCCTTCGGAACGGTCAGAGGTCGGAACGTTGTGATCAGGCACGGCGAGCGTCAATTCCGGATGGCGCACTTTGCGGCCCGAATTGCGCAGACCTTCGAAGGCCTGCGGGCTGGTCACTTCGTGGACGAGATGACGGTCAATATAAAGCAGGCAGGTACCATCATCCTGCGTGTCGACCACATGGCTTTCCCAAATCTTGTCAAAAAGGGTTTTAGGTTGACCCATCTCGACCTCCTCATAATACATCGATCTTTTGAGCAGCAACGATCAAGCCGCTGGGTGCGGTTCTGAATGGGACGAAGATCGCTGCGATACCTGCTTTTGACGGCGGGTGGGGCTTGGCGTTTCTCCGGCGCAACCGGCTTTATCCGGTTTGCGAAATTTTATTATCCAGAACCACGCGGGTTTGTTCGTTTTTGCCGCGGGAGTGCCTTTATACACGCCGCCTTCCAAATCGCAAGGTATCGGGCGCGTGTTTTTGGGTTATGCACACTTTTAAATAGAGTGTGCCGTTTTACAGCATCCCAGAGTAGCCAAATCAGCGTGTAACGATATAGATAAGGGATATCTGATATAATGAAAGCTGATAAATTTATCGTCGGATTTCTGCGGGACTGCATTGTTTGAGGTTAAATCCGGCGATTCGCTATAATGCAACTAATGAGTGCATTAGGTGGTTTCTGGTCTCGCCCCGACCAGGGACCGGAAACGAAAACGGGCCCACCCGAAGGTGAGCCCGTCTTTGTTCTGATGCTGAAAACAGCGAAGAATTACTTCTTCTTGCGTTCTTCGGCGGTCAGTTTGCCTTTGTGGCCGGTGGTCTGCTCGGCGATACGTGCAGATTTACCGGTACGACCACGAAGGTAGTAGAGTTTCGCGCGACGTACGTCACCGCGGCGAACGACTTCGATTTTGTCGATGGCCGGGGAGTAAGACTGGAAGATACGCTCAACGCCTTCGCCCGATGCGATTTTACGCACGGTGAAGGAAGAGTTCAGGCCGCGGTTCTTACGCGCAATGCATACGCCTTCGAACTGCTGGATACGCTCACGGGTACCTTCAACGACTTTCAGGTGTACACGGACGGTATCACCTGCATCGAATTCCGGAACTTCGCGCTGCGCAACGATTTTGTCGAGCTGCTCTTTCTCGAGCTGCTGGATGATGTTGGTCATGGTTTAACCCTCTTTGATGTTCCCGTTTGCCACGTACCGGTCCCAAAGGTCCGGGCGTCGCGCGCGGGTAATTTCTTCTGCCTGAGCATGCCGCCAGGCTTGTACCTTGGCATGATGTCCGGAAAGCAAGATCTCCGGCACTTCACGCCCGTTCCAGTTGGCCGGGCGCGTGTAATGCGGATATTCAAGCAACCCGGTTTCAAAGCTTTCCTCGTCGACAGACTCGGTCTTGTTGACCGTTCCCTCGATGAGGCGAATGCACGATTCAATCAGGACCATGGCCGGCAGTTCGCCGCCCATGAGGATGTAATCACCGATGCTGATTTCCTCGGCCTCGTGTTCATCTAGAACCCGTTGGTCGATACCTTCGTAACGACCGCAAAGCAGGATGGCACCCGGGCCTGCTGCCAATTCGCGGCAGCGTTTCTGGTTCAGCACTTTTCCCCGCGGGCTGAGATAAATCAGCGGCAACTGCGGTGCAGAGCCACGCAATTCACGCAGGGCGGCGTCGACAATATCCGGGCGCATGACCATGCCGGCCCCGCCCCCGAAGGGATTGTCGTCTACAGTGCGGTGGCGGTCGGTTGCATGATCGCGGATGTCTTTGACATCAAGCGACCAGATCCCGTTTTCAAGCGCCTTGCCAGCCAAAGACTGACCAAGCACACCCGGAAACATTTCCGGGAACAGGGTTGCAACTTTTGCCTGCCACACAGACATCGATCAGGCCTCCTTCCCGCTGCCGGTCGCGGTTTCCGCGCCTACTGCATCTGCAGCAACGGCATCAGAATCGCGGTCGGCCTGAGAGTCTTTGCGGGGTTTGTTCGGACGACGGTTACGATTACCGGGTCCGTCCTCATCCTGCAGTAGCCCCTCGGGCGGATTTACCACCATCTTGCGTTCCGAAAGAATGACCTCGGGCACGACTTCCTTGGTGAAGGGAAGAACAACTACCTTGTTTTTGGCTTCTTCGAGCGCGACTTCGATTACGTCGCCAGCGCCAAAATCAGCCACACCCCGTACGGTGCCAAAAACCGAACCATCAATGTGGAACGCTTTCAGGCCGACAAGGTCAGCAAGGTAGAATTCATCTTCTTCAACCGTGTCAGGCAGTGCAGCACGCGGTACATGCAGCTTGGTGCCCCGCAGCCGTTCGGCAGCGTCCCGGTCGTCCACACCTTCGATCTTGGCGATCAACTGGTCGCGGACATGTCCGACAGGAGACAACTTGTATTTCACGCGTCCCTTGGCGTCGAACAACGGGCCGTAACCGACAAGGTTATCCGGATCGACGGTATAGCTTTTGACGCGCACGGCACCACGCACCCCGTGCGGGGCGGTGATCATGCCGACGCAGACATAAGCTTCGTCGTTTTTGGATTTGCGGGTATCAGCCATTTCGGTTCACAAGTTTCCGGTATCTGATCAAAGCGTGCGTTCAGCGATTACTCGCCTGCAGCTTCTTCTTCAGCAGGTGCTGCTGCTTCGGCAGCGGCTTCCGCAGCAGCGGCAGCAGCAGCTTCGGCTTTCTCAGCTTTCTCACGAAGACGTTCCTGAGCTTTCGCTTTCGGAGCAGACTTCTGCGGCTGTTCGGTCGGTTTGAACGCGTCAGCCAGGCCAGCTTTGCCCAGGAAACGTGCAACACGATCGGTCGGCTGTGCGCCAACGGACAGCCAGTATTTGATGCGCTCTTCTTTGAAGGTAACGCGGTTGTCAGCATCCTTCGGGAGCATCGGGTCGTAGGTACCGACGCGCTCGATGAAGCTGCCGTCACGCGGGGCACGAACGTCAGCAACTACGATACGGTAGTACGGACGCTTCTTGGCACCGCCACGGGAAAGACGAATCTTGACAGCCATTCGGATAAGTTCCTTTCAGCTTGGGTTTGTAGTCTTCTAAATCATGACCCCGAGGGGCCTATTCACTTGGTCTTTGATCCGGCCTTGTGGGCCGGTTTTGGTTCCTAAGAGGAATTCTTGAAGAACCCATTTCAGAACCGGGGGCTTGGCTATTTCTTTTTGCCGAACCCCGGGAATCCCGGAGGCAAGCCACCGCCGCCTCCCAATCCCGGCAACCCGGGCGGCAAACCGCCCCCGCCACCGGTAAATCCTTTTGGCAAGTTGTTGAGGTCGGGCATATCGCCGCCCTCAAGCATTGCCGGGTCCATTTTCGGCATGCCGCCAAACAGACCCTTTTTGCCCATCTTGCCCATCTTTTTGATCATGGTGGACATGGTCTGGTACTGCTTCAGAAGCTTGTTCACATCCTGAACCGTCAGACCACAGCCAGCGGCAATACGCTTTTTGCGCGATGCCTTGATCAGGGCCGGGTTTTCACGTTCTTTTGGCGTCATCGACAAGATGATCGCTTCCTGGTGGGTCAGAAGTTTGGGATCAAGCTTGGTCTGCGACATCTGTTTTTTCAGCGCGCCCATGCCCGGCAGCATCCCCATGATGCCGGAAAGATCACCCATTTTCTGAAGCTGTTTGAGCTGTGCCAGAAGGTCGTTCAGGTCAAACTGACCCTTGCGCAGCTTCTTGGCCATTTTCTCGGCGTCTTCGGCCTTGATGTTTTCGGCAGCCTTTTCAACCAGGCTGACAACATCGCCCATGCCAAGAATACGGTTGGCGATACGATCAGGATGGAAGGCTTCCATCTCGTCGATTTTTTCGCCGATACCGATCATCTTGATCGGGCAGCCGGTGATCTGACGCATCGAAAGGGCGGCACCACCGCGCGCATCACCATCCACACGGGTCAGAACGATACCGGTGATGCCGACCTTGTCGGCAAATTCCTTGGCAACGTTTACCGAGTCCTGACCGGTCATCGCATCGGTGACCAGAAGGGTCTCGACCGGGTTGACCGCATCACGGATCTGGGCGACTTCGCTCATCAGTTCCATGTCGATATGCAGACGACCGGCGGTATCAAGGATGACCGCGTCATAGCCTTCCTTGCGGCCGGTATCCATCGCGCGCTTGGCAATCGAAACCGGTTTCTCGCCCATGACGATCGGCAGAATGCCAAGACCGTTATCGTCGGCCAGCACTTTCAGCTGCTGCTGGGCGGCCGGACGATAGATATCAAGCGATGCCAGAAGGACTTTCTTGTTGCGCTTTTTGGTCAGGTTCAGCGCGATCTTGGCGGAACTGGTGGTTTTACCCGAACCCTGCAGACCGACCATCAGGATCGGAACCGGCGGGGTGGACGCGAGATTGATTTCCTCGCCTTCGCCCAGCATGTTTTTCAGTTCGTCATGGACGATCTTGACGACCATCTGGCCCGGCGTGACCGAGCGCAGAACATCAGCACCAACTGCACGTTCGGTGGCGTTGGAGATAAAGGTTTTAACGACCGGAAGTGCCACGTCCGCCTCAAGCAGGGCGACGCGTACTTCGCGCATGGCCTCCTTGACGTCGGATTCTTTCAGCGCGCCACGTTTGCGCAGCTTATCGAGAACCCCGCCAAGGCGATCGCTTAGTCCTTCAAACATTCCAAATCCCGTCTGTGTTGCTGGTGTTTCCACCGTGTGCGCACAAAAAACTAAAACCCAGTGCTCGAAACTCGAGGACTGGGGGAGTCACCTCTTGGGCGACCTTTGGTGGGGAGGGTTTATTGGATCAGGGGGTGGGAGTCAAGCGCAATCGGGCGCAAAAGCGCGTTATTCTGCGCTTTTCATCCTGTTTGCTGCGCAATCGGCGATTCCGCCACTGTGCCCGGGTGTTTAACCGGCAGTCATGCCCGGCCCATGCCCAGAATTACGCAGGCTCAATCGCGTGATTGTCAATTAGACGCGCTTTGCCAAGCCGGGCGGCAACAAAGATTCGGGCCGGTTTTGTCACCGTATCACTGATCAGTTCCAGCGTATCGGCATCGCGGACTTCAAGGTAGTCAATCGGATCAAACCCGGCAGAGAGGATATCTTCGCGCCCCCTGGCCAGAAGCGGGCCGAGTTCGGCGCCCTTGGCGGCCTTGGCAGTGATGTCACCCAAGACCTTGTTGAGTGTCGGGGCAATCGCACGTTCGTCAGGTGTCAGATAGCGGTTGCGCGATGACATCGCCAGACCGTCATTTTCACGCAGGATTTTGGCGCCGATGATCTCGACCGGAATGTTCAGATCCGTGCTGAAACGCCGGATGACCATCAGTTGCTGATAGTCTTTCTGTCCGAAAATCGCACAATCTGGCAGGGCCTGAAGCAGCAACTTGGTAACAACCTGTGCCACGCCATCAAAGTGGCCGGGGCGGGCCGCCCCACACAGCACATTGGTCATCGCGCCATCAACAGAGACCTTGGTGGCAAAGCCGTCGGGATACATTTCCTCGACCGAGGGAGCAAAGCACAGCTCCACCCCGGCGTCATCGAGCAGTTTCTGATCGGCGGGCAGGGTGCGGGGATAGGCGCCGAAATCCTCGTTCAGGGCGAACTGGGTCGGATTGACGAAAATCGAAACAATCACCCGGTCAGCATGTTCACGGGCAAGGTGTGTCAGGCTGATATGGCCATCATGAAGCGCGCCCATGGTCGGAACCAGGGCGACACGCAGGCCTTCGGCGCGCCAGTTGGCAACAGTCGCGCGCAGATCAGCGACAGTGTGAACAGTCGTAAGGGACATCGTTTTCGTCGTATCGAAGATTGCAGAAAATCGCGGCGGTCTGGATCAGACCGCGCGCAACTTACCTTTTTTCGCTAACCCAAAGCAATGTTCATCCGTCGGGAACTGACGGGTGCGCACTTCGTCGGCATATTGGCCGACGGCCTCGGATACCGCATCGCCAAGATTGGCGTAGCGTTTGACGAATTTTGGCGTGAAGTCGGAAAATAGACCAAGGATGTCTTCGGTGACCAGAACCTGCCCATCACAGGCGACCGAGGCACCAATGCCGATGGTCGGGATGTCGATGGCCTCGGTGATCTGACGTGCGACGGGTTCAACCGTGCCTTCGACAACAACCGAAAAGGCACCCGCCTTGGCAACCGCCTTGGCATCAGCAAGGGTTTTGCGTGCGGTTTCTTCGTCGCGGCCCTGACTTTTGAAGCCACCCATGGTGTTGACCTGTTGGGGCATCAGGCCGATATGTGCCATGACCGGCACGCCGCGCATGGTCAGGAATTCAATGGTTTCGGCAAGTTCGGCACCGCCTTCAAGCTTGACGGCGGCACAGCCGGTTTCAGCCAGAATGTGGGATGCCGTGCGGAATGCCTGTTCCTTGGATTCCTGATAGCTGCCAAAGGGCAGATCAACAACAACACAGGCATTTTTTGATCCGCGCATCACGGCCTTCCCATGGTTGACCATCATATCGACGGTCACGGCAAGCGTGCTTTCCATGCCATAGACAACCATACCAAGTGAATCGCCGACCAGAAGCAGGTCGCAATGTTCATCAAGGCGTTGCGCCATCGGCGCGGTATAGGCCGTCAGACAGACAATCGGATCTTTGCCCTTACGGGCACGGAGTTCTGGGACGGAGGTCCGGCCCATCTTTTTGCTGGTGGCACTCATGACGTTTCTCCCCCGGTACAACCGGATTTCTCTGCCCGATCTTTGTCGAGCGTGCGGTCATGTTTACAATATCATGACCGCGATCGGGAAACCTTTTTTGCAATCGCGAAATAGGCAATTCGGCCAATAACCGGGATTTTGGGCATAGTTTGGCTGATCGTTCGAAGGATCAGCGTCCTAAATTGCTATTGGCCGATTACAGGCACGCAGAAATCACAGACCTTCGGCAAGATCTTCAAGCATGTCGAGACCGACCGCCTCGATATGGCGGTTATCCTTGAGCGTGATCGTTGCTTCCTTGCGCAACTGGGTCAGGGTACGTGACACGGTTTCAATGGTCAGACCCAGATAGTCGGCAATGTCGGAACGGCTCATGGGCACGTTGATGGTCTCGCTGCTTTCGCCGCGATGTTCCTGACGGCGGGCCAGCATCAGAAGGAAGGATGCGACCTTTTCCTTGGCGGTCTTGCGGCCAAGCAGAAGCATCTGATCCTGTGCGGCGGCCAGTTCATCGACCGCCATGCCCAGCATGCGTTTTTCAAGATGCGGAAACTTGTCGAACAGTTTTTCCAGCTTCTGACGCGGGAACCGACATGCGGTTACCGGTTCAATCGCCTCGGCGGTGTAGCTGTAATTGGCATTCAGTGCGAGACCAAGAAAGTCACCCGCAAACAGAAAACCTGTGATCTGGCGGCGGCCATCGCCGAGCAATTTATACAACTTTACAGAGCCGGATGTGACGTTGAAGACGTAGTCTGCGTCTTCTGCCTCGTGGAAAATCGTCGTGTGCGGGTCATAGTGTGCATGCGTAAGCAATTGACGCAGCTGATCATGTTCATCGCCATGCAATGCGGAGCAAAAAGTTAAGTCCTTGATAGAACAGGCTTCGCAGATTTGGGGGCGGACTGCCATCGTAGACTCCGATGCTGGTGACCCGGTAGGCGGATTGTAAACAAATCTATCCGATGAGATAGCCCTGTTTCAAGCAATTCTAACTATCGCCTTGATGGAACTTCTTTGAGTTCCCCGGAGGCGTGACGTCATCGTCATCAAACAGAATGCGATTTGCCGCACCTTCCATATCGTCAAACTGCCCGGAACGCAACGACCACAAGAAGGCCCCAAGGCCAAGAAGCCCCAGAAACAATGCAATCGGGATCAGGAGAAGGAGGTTGCTCATGGCATTATATCCCTGCCTGCTGCGACAACGTGGTCGCCGGTTTGATGCCGACCCCGTCAGACTTGCCCGATTTTGCGTGTAAACGCAAGGCATTGGCGATCACAATCAGGGATGAGGATGACATGGCGATTGCCGCAAAAAGCGGGGTGACAAACCCTGATACCGCCAGCGGGATCGTGATCACGTTATAAGCAAAGGAAAGGGCAAAATTTTGACGGACAAGTCGATCAGCCTTGCGCGCGACATCAATTGCCTCGATCACGGCGCCAAGCCGATCACCCTGAAACACGATATCGGCCGCATTTTGCGAAATTTCAGCAGCCGTCGCCGGGGACATTGACGCATGCGCCGCTGCAAGCGCCGGTGCGTCGTTGATACCATCGCCGACCATCAAATCATGGTTGCCGCGATCAGCGCGGGCCTGAATATGGTTGGCTTTTTCGGTCGGCGACATCCGTGCCATCCAGCTGGTAATGCCAAGTGTTTCGGCAAGCTGGCGCACGGTGCTTTCGCGGTCACCCGACAAGAGGGTCATTTCAAAACCACGCGTGCGCAGGGTGTCGATCACTTCGGGTGCGTCGCTGCGCATCGTATCGCGGAAGACAAACCGGGTCGGGGCAATGCCCGGCTCAGACAGCCACAATTCCGGTCCGGTAATATCGGATGGCACATCGGCGTTTTCGGCAACATCGCAGAAAGCACGACTGCCAAGCCGGATCGGACCCGCGGGACCCTGCATCATCAGGCCAAGGCCAGCTTGTTCGGTAACATTGGTTTGCGGGGTCACGTTTCCGGCGGCACGCACCAGTGCGCGGGATAACGGATGATTGCTGTTGGCGGCCATGCTGGCGGCAAGCATCAGTTTGTCTTGCTGTGGCTCGCCGACCAGTTCAGGTTTGCCCGTGGTCAATGTGCCGGTTTTATCGAAAATGATGCCGGTAATCTTGGTCAGTCGTTCAAGGGCGGTTGCCGATTTGACAAGAATACCCGCACGCAACAGACGCCCGGTCGCAATCACCTGAACCACCGGAACGGCAAGGGCCAATGCGCAGGGGCAGGTAATGATCAGAACCGCGATGGCATTCATCAGCGCATCCTGCCAGCCAATGCCACCAATCAGCCACCAGCCGATAAAGGTCGCCAGCGACAGGGTATGAACAACCGGCGCATAGGCCTTTGCCACCCGATCGGCGATCGCGACATATCTGGCACGGCCCTGTTCGGCATTTTCCATCAGACGCACGATTTCGGACAGCAACGTATTGCCACCGGTGGCGGTGACTTCGATACGAAGCGGGGCGGAAATATTGGTGGTTCCAGCAAATACGGTGGTGCCCGGACGGGTCAGGACGGGGATGCTTTCACCGGTAATGATGCTGGTATCGACATCAGATTGGCCGTCGATCACCTTGCCATCGATGCCGATCCGTTCACCGGCCGCAGCCAGAACGATCATGCCCGGTGTGGCCTTTTGCGGTGCGATCAGGCGCCGCGTACCATCAGGTTCAATCACGGTGATCGAGCGGGCATTAAGCGACAGAAGATGTTCAGCCGCCGAGCGTGCCTGCCCGCGTGCACGACCATCAAGATATCGTCCGATCAGAAGGAAGAACAAAAGGGTAATCGCACTGTCGAAATAGGCATGCGGTTCGCCACGAATGGTTTGTGCCAAGCTCATGCCAAGTGCCAGAATGACGCCCAGACTGATCGGCACATCCATATTGACCCGGCGATTGCGAATGGCGCCAAAGGCGGATCGATAAAACGGCAATCCGGCATAGGCCGCCGCAGGCAGCGCGATCAGGGCCGATATCCAGTGAAACAGATCGCGGGTCGCCCCGCCCATGCCCTGAAAATATCCGGCCCACACCGAGACCGACAGCAACATCACGTTCCCGGCCGCAAACCCGGCAACCGCCAGACAGCGCAGCAATTCCTTGTTGCGTGAAGTTGTTGCCTGTTCAAGGGCGGCCGGATCAAACGGGATCAGGCGATAGCCCATTTGCATCACCGGGCGAATGATGTCTTCGATATCGGCGACTTCACCCTGCCAGCTCAGGCGCAGGCGGCGTGTCGTCATATTGACCCGGGCCTGCAACACGGCACTGTTTCGTTGCAGCAGGGTTTCGATCAGCCAGACACAGGCAGCGCAATGGATGCCGTCGACCATCAGGTTCAGATGATGATGACCTTCGGTATCGGTGCTGGCCAGTTCGGTGAAATCAAAGCTTGCGATTTCGTCTTCGTCCGGGCGAAGGGCCCGGACCTTGGGATCAAAGGCACGTCGATTGTAATAGGATGTCAGCCCCATTTCGCCCAAGAGCTCAAAAGCGCCAGCACACCCGGCACAACAAAAGTCGGGTGCGGCAGGTGACATGGCTGTCACCGGCTCGCCGCAATGGCGACAGGGCTGAAGGGCGACGTTCATGGATTTACGACGACATACTCGACAGTTTGATAATCATCCCCCATCGCGTTGGCGATGGTGCGCAATTGCCAACGACCATAAACCGGGAAGGCAGCACTTGCACGATATTCACCCGGTGCGATTTCGGCCATCGCGATGGTGGTATCAAGATCATCACGATCCGCCCGCGACATCACAATGGACATTTTCGCCCCGGTGATCGGATTGGAATCTTTGTCGCGGAACAGGACGGTGATGGTGCCGTTTTGATCAATGACACCATCGACACTAAGCTTGCTGCGCCAGCCAAGTTCTTCCTGACGGGCAGCACCGGAAATGGCCGCGTTATAGTTGTTGCCTTCTTCGAAGGCATGTTTGGTCACAAGGCCATTCCAGCTGGTCATCGAAAAGGTGATCAGCGAGATATTGGCAATCAGCATGACGGCGAAGCCGCCGACAAAATACCACGGAATCCAGCGATCCGACTTGCGCGGTCCATTCTGATCTGTGGAAGGTGATGTCATCTGCATTGCCATATCTTGTCTCCTGAACTGAAACGCTTTTGCGATCAGCGGTCGTTTTCCGGACCGGCGAACACTGTATCATATGTTTCGGTGTTACCGGTTTCCTTATCGGTCACCGTGAATTCAAATGGTGTCGATTTACCATCAAGTGTTTGGGGATCAGCTGCCACAAAGACACGGAAACTGCCGACCCGGTCGGGGGCCACGTCCAGATCATAGGTGCCGTCCTGGTTCGGGGTCAGGCCGATGATCTGGAAATCAGTTGCGTCAATCCCTTCAAGCGACAGAACATAGGTTTTTTCTGCCTGTTCCTTGTTGAGAACCTTAAGGGTATAGCCGTTGCGCACGTCACCATCAGACAGGGCAACGAACAGCGGGTTACGGTCGCGCAGAACATTGAGTTCAAGCACCGAGCGGTTGGCAAGACCAAACATCATGACCACGGCAATGATCACCAGCAGCAATGAATAGAAGATGGTGCGCGGGCGAATGATGCGCACGCGGGTCGCCTTGCCCTGTGAACGAAGCTGGGAGTTCTGGACCGAGTCGAACCGAACCAGATCGCGCGGAAAGCCGACCTTGTCCATCATCTCGTTGCAGGCATCGATGCACAGCCCACAGCCAATGCACTCCAGTTGCAAGCCGTCGCGGATATCAATGCCGGTCGGGCAAACGTTCACGCAGGCGTGGCAGTCGATGCAGTGACCGGTTTCGGGCACTTCGCCGCGCACAAGGTTCTTACGTTTGATTGGGCCACGCGTTTCCCCGCGCCAGCTTTCATAGGTGACGATCATGCTTTCATCATCAAGCATGGCGGACTGGAAACGCGGCCACGGGCACATATAGGTGCAAACCTGTTCACGTGCCCAGCCTGCCAGAAGGTAGGTCGAGCCCGTCAGGAATGCGATGGTGACATACGTGCCAAAGGTTGCGTTGGCGGTGAAGATATCGACCATCACGGTCGGGGCATCGTGGAAATAAAGGACAAAAGCACCACCGGTCGCCATGGAAATGGCGATCCATGCCACATGTGTTGCCCCGACTTTCCAGATTTTTTCCAGCGTCCATTTCGATTTGTCGAGACGAACACGTGCGTTGCGGTCACCCTGGATATAGCGTTCCACCAACATGAACAGGTCGGTCCAAACCGTTTGCGGGCATCCATAGCCGCACCAGATACGCCCGAACAACGACGTGGCCAGAAACAGCCCAACGGCAGCCATGATCAGGATGCCGGTGATGTAATAGACTTCCTGCGGCCAGATTTCGATGAAGAAGAAATAGGCACGCCCCAGATCCATATCGATCAGAACGGCCTGATCCGGTGCGCTTGGTCCACGGTCCCAGCGCAGCCATGGCACGACCCAGTAAATGCCCAGAAGTGCAATCAGCGCAAACCACTTCAGATTCCGGAAACGTCCTGAGACGCGCTTCGGATAGACTTTGTCGCGCTTTTTATAAAGCGGGACTTCATCGTAATCGCCTTCGTCGACGATGTGCGGGACGTTTTTGGGTTCGATATCTGGTTGCTGCAAAGTGGACATGGCCATGTTCGCTACCTGGTTGTTGCTCTGAACCTTGCGACTGCTCTCTGTGCGGGGCGAACCCGCCAGTCGCTTTGAAGGTTGGTCTGTCAGGAGAACTTGGGTTTCTGGCAGCTTTGCAGAGCAAACTCTAATTATTCAAATCTCAGGCAGAAAATACGAGAGACCCGGCTTGCTCACCATGACACATGTCAATTTATTAGCCGATATTGGTATGAATTGTTGTGGGTGAGCCGCCCGGCAAAGAAAAAGGCCCGCGATTACAAATCACGGGCCTTTTTGAAAAAGTTGTATTTGAACGCGGACTTACTGGCCGCCACCGAGCGAGTGGACATAAACCGTCAGCATTTTGATGGTTTCTTCGTCCAGACGGCCTTCCCATGCCGGCATTACGCCGCGACGGGAATTCATGACCGTTTCGGTGATGGTTTCTTTCGAACCACCATAGAGCCAGATGGCATCCGTCAGGTTCGGTGCACCGAGATCCTGAACGCCCTTGGCATCGTCACCGTGGCAAGAAGCGCAGTTTTCCTCAAAGACCACCGCACCGCGATCGGCAGCAGCGGCGTCAGTTGCACGGTCCGTGAAGGACAGAACATATTGAACCACATCTTCGATCTGGTCGCGTTCAAGCAGTTCGTCACGCCCAAATGCCGGCATATCATTGAAGCGGGTATCTTCATTGGCATCCCAGCGCACACCGACATGCAGTGTCTGGTTGATGGCATCAAGCGTCCCGCCCCAAAGCCACGCATCGTCCTGAAGCGACGGGAAGCCCGGGTTACCCGAACCACCGGTGCCATGGCACGGTGCGCAGTTATCAGCGAAAACGGCCTTGCCGCCAGCCATGGAGAAGTTCAGAAGTTCGCTGTCATTGGCGATTTCCGATACATCCAGGGCAGCCAGACGTTCCATGTAAGGTGCACGTTCGGCCGCAACACTGGCCATGGTTTCGTGCAGTTCGGTACGGTTGGTGGTGCCAAACATACCTTTGAGGTAGTCATTGGCAGTCGGCCAGGACGGGTAAACCACCCAGTAACCAACAGACCAGATGACGGTGATCCAGAAGACATAGACCCACCAGGACGGCAGCGGAGTATTCAGTTCCTTGATGCCATCCCATTCATGACCGGTGGTATCTGTGCCGGATACCTGATCTTTCTCGACTTTTGTCGACATTGCTCTGTTCTCCCCTCAATCCTGATCCCGGAAGGGGATCTGCGCATGCGATTCCATGTCCTTGTTGCGCTTTTTGCTTGGCCACATGACCCAGGCAATAATTGCGCCGAACAGCAGCATCAGCCACAGACCCCACAGAGGGCGGAAAAAGTCAGCGAGTTGCGTAAAGAATTCCATGACGATCCCCTTGCATTAGCGCAGGTTCATCTGCGGGTTATAGGTGGTGAAGTCGACCATCCGGCCCAGGACCTGCAGGTATGCGACAAGCGCATCCATTTCGGTCAATTCTGCCGGGTTGCCGTCAAAGTCACCTGTTGCCGCATTCGGATAGCGCGCGAGGAAATCATCGTCATAGGCCGCATCCTCGCTGGCCTGCAGATACAGGTCTGCCTTGGCTGCCTCGATCATCTCGTCTGTGTAGGGGACACCTACCATCTTGAGGGTCTCGAGATGTGCCTGAGCGTCATCGAAATTCAGTTTGCGTTCCGCCAGGAACGGATAACCCGGCATGATCGATTCCGGCACAACAGCGCGCGGGTCAATCAGGTGGGCCACATGCCATGCATTGGAATATTTTCCGCCGACACGTGCCAGATCCGGACCGGTTCGTTTTGACCCCCACTGGAACGGATGGTCATACATCGATTCTGCTGCAAGGCTGTAATGGCCATAACGTTCGACCTCGTCACGGAACGGACGGATCTGTTGGGAATGGCAGTTATAGCAACCTTCGCGGAGATAGATGTTACGACCGGCCTGTTCGAGTGGCGAATAGGGACGGACACCTTCCACTTTCTCAATGGTCTGTTCCATCGTGAACAACGGTACAATTTCAACGATACCGCCGATGATGATGGTCAGGAAAATACCAAGGATCAGAAAGAAGACGTTCTTTTCTACGATATGGTGTTTTTTAAGAAGCATCTCTGGTTCCCCCCTTATTCGGCTGCAACGGGTGCAGGTGTGCCGATTGGTGCTTCGTTACGGAGGTCACCCTTGATGGTCTTGTAGATGTTCCAGACCATCAGCAGCGAACCCAGCAAGAACAGCAGGCCACCGGTTGCACGAATGATGTAGTAGGGATGCATTGCCTCGACAGTTTCGATGAAGGAATACTGCAAGAAGCCAAGGTCGTCATAGGCGCGCCACATCAGGCCCTGCATGATCCCCGAAACCCACATCGAGGTGATGTAAAGAACGATCCCGATGGTACCGAGCCAGAAGTGATGGGCCACGAGGCGCATCGAATACAGGCGTTCACGGTGCCAAAGGACCGGGATCAGGAAGTAGATCGCACCGAACGATACGAAGGCAACCCAGCCAAGCGCACCGGAATGCACGTGACCAATGGTCCAGTCGGTATAGTGCGACAGGCCGTTGACCGCCTTGATCGACATGACCGGGCCTTCGAAGGTCGACATGCCGTAGAAACCGACAGCCGCGACCATGAAGCGCAGAACCGGATCCGTGCGCAGTTTGTCCCAGGCGCCCGAAAGCGTCATCAGACCGTTGATCATCCCGCCCCATGACGGCATCCACAGCATGATCGAGAAGGTCATGCCAAGGGTCTGTGCCCAGTCAGGAAGTGCGGTGTAGTGCAGGTGGTGCGGACCAGCCCAGATATACAGGAAGATCAGCGCCCAGAAGTGGATGATCGACAGGCGATAGGAATAAACCGGACGTTCGGCACGTTTCGGAATGAAGTAGTACATCATGCCGAGGAAGCCAGCCGTCAGGAAGAAGCCCACAGCGTTATGGCCGTACCACCACTGGGTCAATGCATCCTGCACGCCCGAGAACATCGAATAGGACTTCGTGCCCATGAACGAGACCGGAATGGCAAGGTTATTGCCAAGATGGAGCATCGCAATGGTCACGATGAAGGCCAGATAGAACCAGTTCGCGACGTAAATGTGCGGCTCGGTACGTTTCAAAAGGGTGCCGACAAACATTGCCAGATAGCAAACCCAGACGATCGTGATCCAGATATCAACGAACCATTCCGGTTCGGCATATTCACGACCCTGGGTCACACCGGTAACATAACCGATGGCCGCCATCACGATGAACAGCTGGTACCCCCAGAACACGAACGCCGGAAGTGCGCGGCCGCCATAAAGCGGTGCGCGGCAGGTACGCTGCACGACATAAAATGACGTTGCCAGAAGCGCGTTACCGCCAAAGGCAAAGATCACTGCCGAGGTGTGCAGCGGACGCAGGCGTCCGAAGTTCAGAAATTCTGTATCAAAATTGAGAACCGGAAATGCGAGCTGCCATGCAATGACATCGCCCACCAAAAATCCGACTACTCCCCAAAATACGGTCGCAAGTGCGGCCCAGCGCACAACGTCCATATTATAATTGACAGCAACTGAAGGCGATGCTGCCTGTGCCATGCTCCCCTGGCTCATGCTTGACTCCCGTTCAAGGTGGTCGGGTGAACTGCCCAAAACCCTCTCGGGCAGCTTCAATAGTCCCGATGAACCGACGACCTTCTTGATCTTCGGTCCACCTGCACAAAAAGCCCCACCCAAAATGCACCTTGTCTGAAAGTCAGGGCGCGTTATTCCGGGCGAGGTTTCCCAATTCGTTCGGCGAGTATGCGGACAGTTCATCCAAAAGCCATTGACCTACGTCAATCTCGGCTTGCAAACCCGTCAGAAATTCAATCGGCGGAAACGTATTGGCCCTTCGGCTGGGTACTTCTGTACTGGCTGTGTTTATGCGCGCCAAACCCTCAAAAGGTGTTGATGCACATCAAGGTGGGGCCGATTTATTTGCGGCATGATCTGCTAAATTCCAGAGGGCAGGATCATGTCAGAAGCCTATAAGTCACTTCCACTTACAGCACAGACCGCGGATATGACATATCCGCTGGTTCAGATGTTGAAAGTCGACATGTCTTTTGACCGTTGGCGTGCATTCGTCGATCAGTATTGCATGCCGGTTAACAAGGAGTCCGTTGGTGCAGGCACCGACGGTGATGACATCCTCTGGCAGCGTGAGCGCGGCATCATCGTGATCGCCAACGAGCGTGGCTATATCCATGGACTGTTTTCGTATTATGTCCGCGATGACATGACCGATGGCGTTGTCTTGCATGTCGACAATGTGATGGCGGTTGAAATCGTGTCGGGCGACTATGTTCTTGATGCGATGCGCGACGCCATGAGCCGACTTGCCCGTGTGCATGCCTGCAGTAATGTCTATGTCTCGCTTGGTGAACCGGATGAACGTCTCAGGGAATATTTTTCCCGGGCCGGCTATGCGCCAAGCAAGGTGCGCTATTGTGCGCCAGCAAGCCCGCGCTTGACGGCCTAGAGTTCAATCCAAGTCTGACCTTTTCCGATTTGATAAAACGCCCGCTCTGTCGGGAATTCCAACTGTGGACGCCTTGCGCAATCAGGATTATAAGGCGGGTATGAACGGTATTCCTTTTGTCAAAATGCATGGTTTGGGAAATGATTTCGTTGTCTTTGACGGACGACGCGATCCCGCTGTGCTTGATCTTGATGACGCGACCGCTGCCCGTATTGCCGATCGCAAAACCGGGGTTGGTTGCGATCAGTTGATCGTTATCGAACCGGCCCGCGATGATTTGGCCGATGCCTTCATGCGCATTCGCAACAATGATGGCGGCGAGGTTCAGGCGTGTGGCAATGCGACCCGCTGTGTGGCCAATATCGTCATGGGCGAGCTTGGCCGCAAAGACGTAATCATTGAAACCGTTGTCGGTTTGCTGGATGCCAATGGTCTGGCTGATGGCCGTGTCACGGTTGATATGGGGCAGGTCAAACTGGATTGGCGTGACATTCCGCTGGCCGAGGCGGTCGATACCAACCACATCCCGCTTTCACTCGGCCCGCTCTCGGATGCGGTGGGTGTTAATGTCGGCAATCCGCATGGTGTTTTCTTTGTTGATGATGCCGAGTCCATTGATATCGAGAAATTCGGTCCGGTGCTTGAACATCACGAAATGTTCCCGGAACGCGCCAATATCGAAGTTTGCAGCATTATTGATGAAAACAAGATCCGTATGCGTGTTTGGGAACGTGGTGTCGGCGTGACCCGTGCGTGTGGGACGGGCGCCTGTGCGGCTGGTGTTGCGGCGGCACGCCGCTGCCTGACCGGTCGCAAGGTCGAAGTGATCCTTGATGGCGGGCCACTGACCATTGAATGGCTGCCCGATGATCATGTGTTGATGACCGGCCCGGTCGCGACCAGTTTTTCTGGCTTTTTGCACGCGTCCCTTCTGGGAAACCATTGATCAGGTTTTCCTGATTGGTCTTTTTGCCGATTTGATCTGGCCTTGCGTCGGATGAGGTGATCGGGCAAAACAAGGCGCATCAGGATTTGGTTCAATCCATGTCGGGACACCCAATCCCGTCTTTTGTGAAACTCAAAAGCAGGTTCAGATAATGGCTGACTTCAATACGCTTGACGGTGTCAATGTCGCTGGCAAGCGCGTTTTGCTGCGCGCTGATCTTAACGTTCCGATGAAGGATGGTGTTGTTGGCGATACGACTCGTATCGACCGCACCGTACCGGGCCTGATCGAACTGGCCGATGCCGGGGCGAAACTGGTGGTGATTACGCATTTCGGTCGTCCCAAAGGTGCGCGCGTCCCGGAAATGAGCCTGAAACCGGTTGCCGATGCCCTTGCCAAGCAGCTTGGCCGTCCGGTGAAGTTTGCGGATGATTGCATCGGTGATGCAGCGGCAAGCGTGGTCAACAGCCTGGAGGATGGCGAAATCGCCCTTCTGGAAAACCTGCGTTATCATGCCGAAGAAGAAAAGAACGACCCGGCCTTTGTCACTGAGCTGGCAAAGCTTGGCGATATGTATGTCAATGACGCGTTTTCCTGTGCGCACCGTGCGCACGCGTCGACCGAGGGGCTGGCACGTGCGCTTCCGGCCTATGCCGGTCGTTTGATGCAGGCTGAGCTTGAAGCGCTTGGCAATGCGCTGGAAGCGCCGAAGCATCCGGTGATGGCGATTGTTGGCGGTGCAAAGATTTC
This sequence comes from Thalassospira profundimaris WP0211, assembly GCF_000300275.1. Taxonomy (GTDB): domain Bacteria; phylum Pseudomonadota; class Alphaproteobacteria; order Rhodospirillales; family Thalassospiraceae; genus Thalassospira; species Thalassospira profundimaris. The sequence goes on from NZ_AMRN01000003.1 coordinate 187,083, forward strand.
CACCAAGCTTGATCTTCTGGGCAACCTTGTTGCCAAGGTCGATCAGCTGGTGATTGGCGGTGGCATGGCCAACACCTTCCTGGCGGCAAAGGGTGTCAATGTTGGCAAGTCACTGTGCGAGCATGATCTGCTTGATACCGCGCGTGAGATTTTCAAAAAGGCCGAAGCCGCCAATTGCGAAATCGTCCTGCCGGTCGATGGTCTGGTGGCCAAGGAATTTGCCGCCAATGCGCCGCATGATGTTTGTGACATCAACGACGTCGCTGCCGATGGCATGATCCTTGATGCCGGTCCGGCAACCATCGAAGACCTGAACAAGCGTCTTGAGACTTGTGAAACGTTGGTCTGGAACGGCCCGTTGGGTGCGTTTGAAATCACACCGTTTGACACGGCAACCGTTTCGGTCGCCCAGCATGCAGCAGAACTGACCAAGGCTGGCAAGCTTCTGTCGGTTGCAGGCGGTGGCGACACGGTCGCGGCCCTGCGTCATGCCGCTTCTGATCAGGCATTTTCCTATGTCTCGACCGCGGGTGGTGCGTTCCTGGAATGGCTGGAAGGCAAGACCCTTCCGGGGGTGGCAGCCCTTCGCGCCAGCTAAGCCATTTGGTTTGCCTGCAAAACAACAAACCCCGCCGAATTGGCGGGGTTTTTCTTTGCGGCGCGTTTAGGAAGCCTAGTCCTTTTTGACGTCAGGCAGGCTGTTTTGGGCCGTGCTTTGCATGATTTCATCGCGTTCGGTCAGGAAACCTGCATAGCCGTTTTCCATCATGGCTCCGCCCAGTTCGATATAGACGGTGAACAGGCGCGATAAGGTATCGGCCTCGTCCGTATCAAGAACCGACAACAATTCACCCGATCTGGCTTGCCCGGTTTCGAAATGCTCCCATGCATGTTCGAGCAGGATTTTACCAAGATAATCGAGATCACCATATTTGCCCTGGCCGATGGCATTGCGGATTTCACCAAGGGTGATGTCGGCAGCGATCAGGACTTCTGAAGGGATGGTGACAAGGCGGTCGGGGCCTTTGATGTCTTCGGGCAGGTCGCGCAGGATGTGAATGATATAGCAAAAGATCGCCATGTCCCGTGCGTGATAGAGCGGCGGATTGGTCAGTGGCGACGTATAGCCGATCTCTGCGTCATAACGGGCGGACAACAGATAGACAAAAATCGATGCCGGTGCCGCGGTTGCCCCTTCGCAATAGGCGATAAAATCGTCCCATTCGTCCATCGGTTCTTCGGCGATGTCACGATGAAGCGCGTCCGCCAGTTCGATCCATGGATCTGCGGGAAGGTCGCTGCGCCCCAACGTCAGGCGCAGGGCCTGATAGACCTCAGCCGACAAAGGGCCGTTTTCGGGCAGCGGATTATCCAGATCTGCCTTGGCGGCGATGACCTGTGCTTGCCATTGATGAATGGTTTGCAGGACAAATTCGCGTTGGGCATCGCGCTCGGCATCGGGCAGTTCAAGGAACCCGTCATCTACGATATCGTCGATCACACGCATCGAGGCATAGGCTGCCAGAAAGAAACGCTGCCGTTCGGGCGAAAGGCGCATTGCGGCACGATACAGATTGGCATTCTTTGCGGCTGCCAGTTCGTTGCAGGCATCGAATGGTGGTCCAAGTACAGCGTGTTCAGGAGGGAGCGAATGGCTCATGCGTGTCTGGATGTCCCGTTGGTTTGCTTTCAAACAGTCATACAGCACTGCCAGCGCTGCGCAACATCCGAATTGGAATTGTCAGGGGCGTTGGCATACGGTGCGCGATTACAATATCAGAACTGGATCCGGTATCTGGCCGTCAGCCCCAACATCGCATCAATGCCATCAAGTAGACCGTCACTCGGGCTCGTTGTGGTCAAATCACGTGAAACCGAGCCATGCAGACCGATCCAGATATCTTCGAGCGGCATGTAGGACAGTGAACCGGCAAGTCCGGCATCGTTGGTCAGACCTGTGCCAGTAAAGCCGAACCTTGGACGGGCACGATGTTGCATACCGAATGCATCGGTCTGATAAACACCAAAACTGCCCGGCGTCGCGGCATCAAGATCAACGAACGGTCCTACGGTAAAACCAACATCAGGAGACGGTGAATAGCCAAACCCGATTTGCGCATTCATGCCGTGATCAGAACGCGGCGTACCACCGAATTCAAGCCAGTACTGTGCCGGATTGTGAGGATCTGTTGCATCGGGACCAAGTGTCAGGCCATAGCGTGCCGACGGGGTGAAGCTGCGATCAAAGCCGGTTGGGTTTGAGGATGAAATACCACCGGGGCCAAATGCGCTGCCGCCCGGGATCAACGTAACGCCGGTTTGCGATGTTGGTTCAGTTTGCAGCGATTGGGCAAAAGCCGAAGGGTTCTGAACCAGACCCGCATGCAGCAAAGCCGTCAGAAATATCCATATCCGGTGTCTTTTTGCCCAATTTGGCCAATGCCGCTTTTTCATGTCGCCTGTGCCCACAGGTGATCAAATAACCGCAGCAATCGAGGCAACAGCCAGACTGCGTCCTTTGCCGGACGCTTGAATGGTTTGATTTTGTTGGTCCCAACCAACAACCGTTGAACCCTTGCTGCGTTCTTGGCGCGTAGCAAACTTTATCGGGTTCTTGACGGACGGGGTTTTCAGGCGTGACTTGATCCTGCGATTTACCGGGGATTGCCGGTCAGGATGTGCTCGTGCTTAGAAAGTCCCGAATTGCGTCGATTTGCGCTTTATCATTTAAGTGGGGTGCGTGCCCGCAGTTCGCCACTGCAAAAACCGGCATTTGTGGTTTTTTCTGTTTCATTTTATCGACGATGGATTTCGGGATCAGGTCAGACTGTTCGCCACTGATCAGCATGACCGGGCAGGGCAGGGCTTCAAATTCAGCCCAGGCATCAAAGTTATCAATATGTTCGGCAAAAACCCGCATCACTTGCGGGTCGTAATGCATCATGAAATTGCCATTGGGCAGGCGACGTACGGAACGCGATGCCAAAAAGGCCCATGTCGCATCATCGGCCACCCCGAACGATGCATAAACCAAACGAACAAGCTGTTCGACCTCGTCGATGGTTTCAAATTCCGGGGACGCCCCGACATAGGATTTGATGCGCGCAACCGCAGCAGGATCAAGTTCGGGGCCAATGTCGTTAAGCACCAGCCGTTCGATGCGTCCGGCGACTTCGGTTGTAGCATAAAGACCAATCAGGCCGCCCATAGATGTGCCGATCCAGTCGCAGGTATCGATATTGAAATGATCGAGCAGTTCAAACATCTGCGCCACATAGAATGGCACGGTGTATTCCGTGTCCGGATCGCGGGCCCAGCCGGAAAATCCCCGTCCGATCATTGATGGGCAAAGAACATAGTACTTGTCGGTGAAATGCGGCGCGACATGGTCAAAGTCATCTGCCAGACGCGCTAGGCCGTGCATCATCAGAAGCGGTCGATTGGCCGGATTTCCCCACGCCCTGACGTGGACTTCATAGCCACAGGATTTGACGAAATGTTCGCGAAAATCGGCCATGGGGTGCTCCTTGTCAGGGATGTATTGTTCGGATCGTCAGGCGGATTTCTTGCGGGCGATCATGAACAGGCGATTGAACGGAAACAGGGTACGTCCGTCATCGCGTGACGGATAGACCTGATTAAGCCGTTCCTTGTATTTCGCAGTGAATTTTGCGCGCGCTTCATCATCGGGCAAGGCATCCATGACGGGACGCAGGATCGTTGAACTGGTCCAGTTATAGACCGCGTCTGGCCCGGTCAGCACATGGCAATACTGGGTTTGCCAAAGGTCGACTTCATCACATACGGGTGTCAGCACATCGAAATAATCACCCGGACGCATGATGCGGGCCGCATGCATCGCGGTTGCCACTTCCTTGCGCCAGTCCATCCCGGCTTCGCCGATCAACTGGTGGCTGGGTGCCAGGAAATTGTTGGGCACCTGAATGGCGATAATGCCGCCGGGGCGAAGATGTTCAAGAAGGCGCGGAAACAGCTTTGAGTGATCGGGTACCCAGTGCAGGGCCGCATTGGAAAACAGCAGATCAACTGGCGCGTCCGGTTGCCAGTCGGCGATGTCGGCCTTTTGCCAGGTGATTTTTTCATCCCGCTTGCGCGCGGTTTCAAGCATCTCGTCAGACGAATCAACACCTGTGATACGTGGTCCGTCAGGATCGCTTGAGCCATATGCATCGGCAAGTATGGCTGTTACCGAACCCGGGCCACAGCCGAGGTCGACAATATGACGGGGTGAAAACCCGCTTGCCGGTTTGGGCAAACGCGAAATCAGATCGATGGCCGGTCGCAGGCGTTCATTGCCAAACAAACCGTAACGGGCAGGATCCCAGTGTGTATTGCTCATGGGGAAAGTCTTATCGCGTTTCGGATGTCATTTGAAGCATCGAGGAGAGGTGCCGCCAAAAACAAGCGCCCCAGACCAGAGGTTGGGGCGCAGAAATCCGATTATATATCAAACGCAGCGATCAGTGATCGGACGCTTCAAGCTGGTCATAATGGCCCTTGATCAGATGGAACATGAACAGCACGGCACCAATGAACATCGCAAGTCCGACGAAGTAGGAATAACCGTCCTGCGAACCTGACGCGTAAAACAGGCCGAAAAGACCGACCACGATGGTCAGAACACCAAAGATCAACCGATCCATACCCATGTTGGAACTCCTCTAAGCCGAATGTTTGTTATTCAAATTTATCGAAAATTGTACTGCGATCAAACCGCAAACATCGTCTTATGCCTGACCCTTTTCCCGAATTCTTTGCGGTATGTCATGAAACTCGGCGGCAATTTGCAAATAAACCGGCCTTTTGAACGGCACAATAAGGTCCGGCAGGGTCGCCAGATCGTTCCAGCGCCAGCTGTCAAATTCCGGATCCGGGACATCAATATTGATGTGTTTGTCCTTGCCGGTAAAGCGCATGGCGAACCATTTCTGTTTCTGGCCGCGATACTTGCCCTTGAACGCCTTGCCAATCAGGTGTTCGGGCAGATCATAGGTCAGCCAGTTCGGTGTTTCGGAAATGATTTCGGCCTTGTCGGTGCCGATTTCTTCCTTGAGTTCACGCATGGCGGCTTCAATCGGCGTTTCGCCGTCATCAATACCGCCTTGCGGCAGTTGCCAGGCGCCTTCAAACCCGAAACGGTTCCCCATCCAGACCAAGCCGTCTGCGTTAAACAGGGCAATACCGACGCATGGCCGATAAGGAAGATCATCTGCCGTGACTTTGTCTGCGTTCGGGGTGTCGGACTTCTTTGCCATGACTGCTCCTGACTGACAGGGCCGGGGTGCCGGCATCTGTCATTAGTTCTCGATTGTGTTGGCGGGTTCGTCGGGCTCCGCCGGATCGGCAGGTTCCGAAAGTGCTTCTTCCTGCTCGGCCTGTTCGGCCATGACCTCACGTTCGCGTTCTTCGGCTTCAATGCGGGCGGCCTCTGCCTCGTCCGCAGATTGCGGCGTGACCTGCTGGCCTGATACGGCACTGACCGGGACCAGAACAACGCCCTGACGTTTCAGGCGGAAGGCCCAGTTGCGCAGTCGCTGGATCGTCACCGGATAGGATTGCGCAATCCCGACGGCAACGCCATTGCGTTTGGCGATCTCGACCAGTTCGGCCAGCCGCCTGTCGATGTGGCGGCGGCTTGGCGTGTCATCGATGATGACATTGCTGATCGCATTCGGTGTTCCGTCGTTTGCCGCCAGTTGCGCGCCATAGCTGGCGACACCGCTTCCGGTGCCTTCGACATACATCAGGCCAGTGCGCGAAATGAATTCGATCACCGGGCGAATGGCGCTATCTAGGCTGCCGAATTTCGATCCCTGACGGCTGACCAGACCGGCATAGCCCGGGAAACGTGCCAACAACCATTCCAGCCGGACAAGGTTTTCACCCTCTGACAGGGATGTCAAAAGTGCGCGCGGTCCGGGGTCTGACAGCGGGAAGTCCGCCGGTTCCATCGGAAGTTCAAGGAAGACCTCGTGGCCCATGGCGCGTGCTTCCCGGGCAACTGTTTGCAGATCGCGGGCATAGGGCGAAATCGCCAGTGAAATGTTCAGGGGCAGATCATTGATGGCCGCGTCGGTGCGCTCTTCGTTCAGGCCAACACCAGTCAGCATCACGGCGACAACCGGGGTACCTTCGGGCAGTTCGAACGGGCGTTTGTAGGCTTCAAACGGTGTGGTGCCATCATCGCCGATGCGCGGGATGCGGCCAAAACTGCCTTCCTCGTCAAGACCGGGCAATGGGGCCGGGCGCAAGGGATCGGGTTCAATCGGTTCGTCAAACGATCCTTCTTCCTCGATCAGGGCGGCGAGTTCTTCTGGTGTCGGGGCACCATCACCGGTGCCATCGGTTGCCCCCGGTGTTCCGATCAGGTCGGAAACGCCATCAAGGTTGCCGGCAATGTCTTCGGCCGACTGGCCTTGGCCATTTGCACCATTTGCAGCCTCCATCGCGGCGCGATCGCGATCCTGAATGTCCTTAACACCGCGCGCGATTTCTTCTTGCAGTTCGCGTTCGGTGCCCGGAACCGTGATCGTGGCTTCCGGCCCGCCAGCATGAAACAGCCGCCAGCCGGTTTCCGGATCAAGCACCGGGATCATCGCGACCGCTGTTGCGCAAAACGGCGACAGGAACAGGGTAATGATCAGCAGTTTCGAAAGCCAGCTGCGCCGGGATTTCGGCCGCTTTGGCATTCGTTTGAACTGCACCTCGATCGGCAGTTCATTGAAGGGAAGGTCATCGAGATTGATGTTGTCTTCATCGTCGTCGGCGTCAGTCATCCCGTCGCCAAGGTCGTCGGCCAAATCACTGGCCATGTCCTCGTCGATGTCACCGTTCTTTTTCTTTCGGAACGGCAAGGAATTTAGGATTTTCCTGAACACGCGCAACTAGTCTCTCACGATGCCGGGTCCAACCTTACCCATTCGGACGCGGGCCAAACAGCGAAATACCCCGGATCATGTCAAGCGCACGCGACAGCTGATAATCATCAATCGCCAGCTGTTCGGCCTCGTCACGGCGGGAATTTGCATCCTGTTCCGCATCTGTGATGCCTTCGTCCTCGTTGCGAAGGGCGCCACTAAGCGATGCTTCGGAGCGACGGGTATCCGCCTCAATGCTTTCGACACGTGCCTGCGGAACGATGATGTCCGGCACAATGCCGACTTCCTGAATGGATTTGCCTGATGGCGTGTAATACCGCGCCGTGGTCAGACGAAGTGCCACGTTTCCGGGCATCGGAAGGATGGTCTGGACCGATCCCTTGCCAAAGCTGCGTGTACCCATAATGACCGCACGGCGGTGATCCTGAAGCGCACCAGCAACAATTTCGGATGCCGAGGCAGAGCCATCATTGATCAGCACAACAATCGGCAAGCCTTCGCTGAGGTCACCGCTGCGTGCATTGTACCGTTCGGTGTTTTCGGTATCACGTGGACGGGTCGATACGATTTCACCCTTATCAAGGAAGGCATCGGAAACCGAGATCGCCTGATCAAGCAAACCGCCCGGATTGTTGCGCAGGTCAATCACCAGACCCTTGATTTCAGGGCCGATTTCTTCGCGCATGTCGGCAATGGCGCGCTGCAGGCCGCTGGCGGTCTGTTCGTTGAATTTGGTAATACGGATATAGCCGATATCGTCTTTCGGTTCGGCGCGGACCGACTGGATCTTGATCACCGCACGGGTCAGGGTCACGTCAAATGGTGCTTGTTCGCCCTTGCGGATGATGGTCAGGACGATGTCGGTATTGACCTTGCCGCGCATCATCTCGACCGCGTCATTCAGCGTCATGCCGCGAATGGCGGTGCCATCGATATGCGTAATGAAGTCGCCCGGCTGAAGGCCAGCCTTTTCGGCCGGCGTGTCATAGATCGGTGCGATAACTTTGACAAAGCCGTCTTCCATGGTGACTTCGATGCCAAGACCACCGAATTCGCCGCGGGTATCGACCTGCATTTCCTCGAAATTATCCATATTCAGATATGAGGAATGCGGATCAAGCGATGTCAGCATGCCGTTGATGGCCGCTTCGATCAGTCGTTTGTCATCGACGTCTTCGACATATTTGCTTTTGACCTGTTCGAACACATCGCCAAACAGGTTGAGCAGCCGATAGGTCTCAGCCGAGGAGGTTGAAGATTGCGCCAAAACTGGCGACGCAAGGCCGATAGTCATGCCGGTCGCGAGTGCGAGTACTGCCAATCGTGAGGTTTTCATCCACTTACCTTGCCGTTTTTCGAGGCCAGCCATGGAAGCGGATTGATTGCTTCCCCGTTCTGGCGCATCTCCAGATATAGTTTTGGCGAAGTTTCACCCATAATACCAACAGGTTCGCCCGCCAATAGATATTGTCCTACCACACTGTCCAGCCGATCAAAACCGGCGATAAGGCTATGGTATCCTTCGCCGTGTTCGATAATCAAGAGCCGGCCATACCCGCGGAAGGGGCCGGCAAAGACAACTTTGCCGTCAAAAGGCGAGACAACCTGCGCATTTGCGCGTGTGCTGATCTCAATTCCCTTGGATCTGTTTACGGTCAAACCATCCGGGCCGCGTGATTTTTCACCAAAAAGTGTAACCACTTTACCACTGGCGGGCATGCGGAGGTTGCCCTGTGCCAGTGTGATCGAGCTGCCAACAGCGAATTCTTCGTCGCTTGTGTCGTTACCACCGGTCTTGCCCGCATCAGATTTGCTTTCGGGCGGCGCTGGCGGTGTGTTTTTGGCAATTGTTGTCGCACCAAGCGTGTCTGCATCCGGTTCAGTACGTGTCGCAACACGAACTTCCGGGCGGGCGCGCGGGCGTGGCAGCCCTTCAGCACGATTTTCCAGATTGCGCAAAAGCTCGCCCAACGATTTGGCTTCATCGGCAAGCACACTTACGGCCTTGGCGGCCTCTTCAGCTTCGGCCTCTGTCTGGGCGCGCAGGCGGCGCTTTTCATCCAGAAGGGCGGCAAGGGATGCGCGTTCTTGTTGCAATTCCTGGGTGGCAGCGGCCAATTCGCTACGACGATTGCGAATATCTTCGCGCAGCGTGGCAATCTCGCCCAGTTCCTTGCGCAGATCGCGGGCGTGCTGTTCGACACCGGGCAGGGCGGCCTTAAGCAATACCGCCGAACGCAACGTATCCTGCGGTGATGTCGGCAGGGCAATAACTGCTTCGGGCGGGGTGGTCGACAGGCGTTGCAGGGCCATCAGGATGCGGGCATATTGCCCGGCTTTGTCTTCGAGGCTGGTGGCCGCGACCTTTTCACGTGATTCAAGCGTTTCGAGCTGATCTTCCAGTTCGGTCAGCGTGGTTTCAAGGCGCTGGGTTCGTCTGGCGACAGATATCGCCTCGGACTGAAGGGCTTGTTCCTCGGTCCAGAGTTCCCGTGATTTGCGTGACAGGAACTCTTCCTGTTTTTGTTGTTCGGAAAGCTGGTTTTCAAGTTGATCAAGTTGCTGATCAACCTTTTGCAGCGATTGGGCAAAAGAAGGCGCAGCCCCGCCTGCAGCAAAAACCGCAAAAGCGATCAGCGCAGGCAGGGCGATCTCATAAGCTAACTTAGCTCGCAAGAAGCGCGTCATTCTGTTTCAGGCCCTTAAGCAAGGGTTTACCGGTCATTTCTGCCGGTTGCGGCACGCCAAGCAATTGCAGCAAGGTCGGTGCGACATCGGCCAAACGACCATCTTCCAATGTTACCCCTTCCGGACCGTTAACAAGGATGGTCGGAACGAGATTAAGTGTATGTGCCGTGTGCGGTTCACCGGTTTCCGGATCGACCATCACTTCGCAGTTGCCGTGATCGGCGGTGACAAAGGCAACGCCACCGACCGACTTGATTGCGTCAATCACCTTGCCAAGGCAGGTATCAACAGCCTCGGCGGCCTTCATAGCGGCTTCAAGGATGCCGCTATGGCCGACCATGTCCGGGTTGGCAAAGTTCAGGATGATGGTGTCGTATTTTTCCGACTTGATGGCGGCGACCAGTTTTTCGGTCACTTCCGGTGCCGACATTTCCGGCTGCAGGTCATAGGTCGCGACTTTGGGGGACGCGACCAGAATGCGGTCCTCGCCCTCGAATACCTGTTCTTCGCCGCCGTTAAAGAAGAATGAAACGTGCGGGTATTTTTCGGTCTCGGCGATGCGAAGCTGCTTCATGCCGGCCTTGGAAACCACTTCACCAAAGATGTTTGGCAGGGTCTGTGGCGGATAGATCGCATCCATATATTTCGCATGTTCGGACGAATATTCGACCATCCCGGCCTGAACGGCGAACTTGACCGGCGTGCCGCGACCAAAGCCGTCAAACTCCGGTGCGCAAAGGGCGGCAAGGATTTCACGTGCGCGGTCCGCCCGGAAATTGGTCATCAGAAGGCCGTCGCCATCCTTCATGCCGTCATAATCGCCAATCACGGTCGGCAGAACGAATTCATCGGTGGTGCCGGCTTCATAGGCGTTGGCAATCGCGGCCTCCGCACTGTCAGCACTGCGGCCATCGGCGTAATTTTTGCCCTGAACCATGGTGAAATAGGCCTGGCTTACACGTTCCCAACGGTTGTCGCGGTCCATGGCGTAATAGCGGCCGGTGATGGTGGCGATTTCAACATTGGCATCACCAATCAGGGCGCGGAATTTCTCAAGGAACTTGGCGGCACTTTTCGGTGCGGTATCACGGCCATCAAGATAGGCGTGAATTTTTACCGGCACACCGGCACCCGCAATGATCTTGGCCAGGGCCGCCATGTGGGCCTGATGGGAATGCACCCCACCTTCGGACAGAAGACCCGCGATATGGCAAACGCCCTTGGAATCGGAAAGTTTGGCGATGATCTTTTTGACGGTGTCGGTATCGGCGATGGTGCCGGTTTTGACGGCATCGTCAATTTTGGGCAGTTCCTGCATGACCACACGGCCAGCACCGAGGTTCATGTGACCGACTTCCGAGTTGCCCATCTGACCTTCGGGCAGGCCAACATCCAGACCGCAGGCCTTGAGGAACCCGGTCGGATTGTTGGCATAAAGGTCATCCCAGACAGGCGTGTTGGCAAGGGCGACAGCGTTGTCCTTGCTTTCTTCGCGATAACCCCAGCCGTCCAGAATGCACAGTACCACAGGGCGCGGGCGCTTTACGGAATTCGATACAGTCACGTTCATAAACCCCACAGATAAAGGAAAAGGCTGAATGTCCCGTAAATATGGTGACTTACGGGCTCTTTCGCCATCAATCCCGCCATGCGGACAGGGTGGGTCAGTCTTCGCGCACGACAGGTACATCAATTACCCGGGCAATTTAGCACGATTACCGTTGCTTAACAGCATCTGCCGCAGAAAATTTTGCAGATGCAAACCAGTTCTTTTGACAGTGTCTAAAGACGCAGATAGTGTTCAATCTGACGGTGAACCTCTGAGGTGGCAGAAATGTTATCTCGCACCGTGACGGGAGAGTTCGGATATCACGCGATTTGCATGATGTGCGGCGCCGAAGGAGCAATGCCTCATAAACACTCTCAGGCAGATGGACCGTCACGGAAGAGGCTCTGGAGAGAGAAACCAAAAAGCGCCTGGGAGAAAGCGCTAGTCAGGTTTCCACCGAAGGATGAACGCCTCAAGCCGATCTTGATCGGGCAGGGCGGATAATCTCAGGTCAAGGGACAGAGGGGGCAAAAACACCGGTTCGTAAACAGCGCGAAAACAAGCGCGTTATTGAGCCGTGAAGGAGGCCCTTGATGACAAATCCCGCGACCGATCCCACTTCGGGATCGCAAAAGAAATCCCAACATGACGTCAACCTGTCGGTTGTTGACCTTTACACGATTGGTATCGGTCCTTCGAGTTCGCATACGGTTGGCCCGATGCGTGCGGGATATCGTTTCTGCCTTGAACTTGAGGCGCGCAACCTTTTGCAAAAGACCGGCAGTGTCGTGGTTGATCTTTATGGATCGCTTGCCCTGACCGGCAAGGGTCACGCAACCGATACCGCGGTGATCATGGGCCTGAATGGAAAGCGCCCGCGCAATATCGATCCTGATGATATTGTGCCGACTGTGAAGGCGATTGATGAAACCAGCCAGTTGCAGCTTTATGGGCAGTATCCGGTTGCGTTTAACCGCGATACCAATCTGGTGTTTCATTTCACCGAAACCCTGCCGCAGCATCCCAATGGCATGCGCATTACCGCCTTTGACCACGATGGCGTGAAAATCCATACCCAGGAATATTTCTCGGTCGGGGGTGGCTTTATCGTATCCAGTGACGATCACGGTGCGGAATATTCCGGCGATAACATCACCTTGCCATTTCCGTTCTCGTCCGCCGATGAACTGATGGAAATCTGCAAGCGCGAAGGGCGCTCCATAGCGGAAATCATGATGGAGAACGAGCAAAGCTGGCGCAGCTCTGACGAAACCATCGCCTTTGTTGATCGCGTTCATGACGCGATGATGAGCTGCATTGACCGTGGCATCCGCACTGACGGTATCTTGCCCGGTGGCCTGAATGTCAAACGCCGGGCATCGAACCTTTACAAGGAACTGACCGAAAAGCCCGAAGCAGGCCTGCGAGATCCGTTAACGGTGATTGACTGGGTCAATCTTTATGCCCTTGCCGTGAACGAAGAAAATGCCGCAGGCGGGCGGGTAGTGACCGCACCAACCAACGGGGCGGCCGGCGTTATTCCCGCCGTTCTGCGGTATTACGAAAAGTTTGGTGCCAACGCCAATCAGCACAAAATTCGTGAATTCCTTTTAACTGCGGCGGCCATCGGGTCGATCTATAAAAAGCGCGCCTCAATCTCCGCGGCCGAAGTTGGCTGTCAGGGTGAGGTCGGGGTTGCCTGTTCAATGGCGGCTGGCGCGCTGTGTGCCGTGCTGGGCGGAACGCCCGAACAGGTCGAAAACGCCGCCGAGATCGGGATGGAACATAACCTTGGCCTGACCTGCGATCCGATTGGCGGTCTGGTGCAGGTGCCCTGTATCGAACGCAACACCATGGGCGCGGTCAAGGCGATCAATGCTGCGCGCCTGGCATTGCGCGGTGACGGACAGCATACCGTGTCGCTTGATAAGGTGATCGAGACCATGCGCCAGACGGGACTCGACATGCAAAGCAAGTACAAGGAAACCAGCCAGGGCGGTCTTGCGGTCAATGTCAACGTGGTCGAGTGCTAGCCCCAACTCTTAAGAATAGGGCGGAAAACCGGGCTTTTTGACATCTGCAATGTAAATTATACGGTTTTCTGTTTTTGTTTCCTGCGACTTGCGGTTGGTGTTTTGCTATGATTTGCCGACTAAAAATAGGGGCAAAGACCCCAATATCGGTTGGACATAGACATGAGCAAAAAACTGTTCCGCATTTACATCGCGGTCAGTCTGGATGGCTTCATTGCGCGTGCTAATGGTGCGGTGGACTGGTTGGGGGAATATGACCCGGCCGAGTTCGGCTTTGACGACTTTCTGGACTCCGTCGGTACGCTGATCATCGGGCGAAACACCTTTGATCAGGTGATGGAATTTGGCGACTGGCCCTATGAGGCCCGCCGCACAATCGTTTTGACTTCACGCGAACTACCCAAAGATCGGCCTGCCAATACCGAGGCCTATGGCGGGAGTATCATCGAACTGGTCGATCAATTGCGCGACCGGCGGTCGGCAGATGGTGATATCTGGGTCGTCGGCGGGGGCAGTGTGGTCACACAGTTCCTGTTTGGCGGTTTCGCCGATCAGCTTGATATCTTTACGATCCCGGAAGTGCTGGGGTCCGGCATTTCATTGTTCGGGCGTGACGCTGGCGGGCTTAAGCCCCGTCTACTGGCGTCCGAGCGTTACAATTCCGGCGTCGTGCGCAGCCAGTACGGTTTGGCCTAAGCTCGAGAACACACAAAGCCTGCATCTGGTGAGCCGGATGCGGGCTTTGTCGTTCTATGCCATTTTGCGCAGGATGAAGCCTTAGATCTCCTCAAGTGCCTCAAGCGATTCTGGCAGGATCTGACCGCCATCGACCACGATCTGCTGGCCGGTGATATATGCCGCTTCATCGGATGCAAAGAACAGGGCGGCGTTGGCGATATCCTCGACACTGCCCAGACGTTTCAGCGGGATCGAGTTTGCCATCGAGCTCAGATAATCCTCACCAAGATCGGCCAGTCCCTCTGTCATGATATTGCCGGGCATGACGGCATTGATTGTCGTGTTATAGCGCGACAATTCCATGGCGGCGGTCTTGATAAAGCCAAGCTGGCCGGCCTTTGACGCGCCATAGTGCGACCACCCCGGATAGCCGGTGATTGGCCCGGTGATCGAGGACGTGATCACCACGCGGCCCTTGCCGCTTTTTTCGAAATAGGGAATGCAGGCCTTTACGCACAAGAAGCTGCTTTTAAGGTTGGTCGACATCACCTGATCCCAGTCATCCGCCGTCATATCGACCATCTTGACCTGTGGAAAGATGCCGGCATTGGCACACAGGATGTCAATCCCGCCAAAGGTCTTGGCCGTGTAGTCCGCCAGCGCGGAAACCTGATCAAAATCCGAGACATCACACAGGAACATGTCGGCGGTGCCCCCGGCGGCCTTGATTTCATCCACCGTCGCGGCCGCGTCCTTTTCGGTGCGGGCGGCGATCATGACCTTTGCGCCCTTGCTGGCAAATACCTTGGCGATGCCCTTGCCAATGCCCTTTGAGCCACCGGTGACGATGACGCTTTTGCCGGAAATCGAAGTCAGCATGGTCGATCCTTTCGTGAAGTGTTTGGGCAATGCGCCAGCTTTGCAATGTGCTGCGGATTGCCGGTTCCCTGATTGTGCGCTGCGTTATGTTTTCTTGATGATTGGTCGAAATATTCCGTGATGCAACAAAAAATGTTGCAAGTTACACATTTTGTGCCGCATTATTCACAAAATGACACTGAGATGGTCCTGAAACGGGGCGCAACGCCCGTTTCAAGGCGGTCACTAGATAGCGACAGGAGGCATCAATTGGGCGGCATTTACGATGACAACATGATTGATGTCCTGAAAGAGGGCGCCATATCGGTCCTGCCCGGTTGGGGCATGGGGCCGGATGCCGAGGTGTCGCTTCTGACCGTTTCGGAAAATGCGACCTTTTTGGCAACCGATCCAAATAGCGGGGCAAAACTGATCCTGCGCGTTCATCGGCCGGGCTATCACACCCGTGCGGAAATCGAGTCTGAACTCGCCTGGATCAATGCCCTTCGTGCCAGTGATATCGTCGATACACCCAAGCCACGCATGCGCAGTGACGGATCACTGGTTGCCGAGTTTGATCAGGGCGGGGTCAGTCGCCATGTGGTCGCGTTTGATTTTATGCGTGGCGCCGAACCCTCTGCTGATGAGGCGCTGGTTGATGGATTTTTCAAGCTGGGTGCGATCAGTGCGCGCCTGCATGGTCATGCGCGGCAATGGACGCGATCGGTTAATTTTGTGCGCAAAAGCTGGACATTCGATACCACCCTTGGCGCCAATCCGCATTGGGGGGATTGGCGGGATGCGCCGGGCCTTGATGAAGATGGTCTGGCGTTGCTTGAACGTCTGTGCAGCCATCTTGATCAGAAGTTTGCGTCTTTCGGGATGGGCAATGATCGATATGGTCTGATCCATGCCGATCTGCGTCTGGCGAACCTTCTGGTCGATGGCGACCGGCTGGGTGTGATTGATTTCGATGACTGCGGTTTTGGCTGGTTTGGTTATGACTTTGCCGCCGCCATCAGCTTTATCGAGCTTGATCCGATTGTCCCGGCGCTCAAGGAAGCCTGGGTTGAGGGATACCGGACCGTGGCCCCGTTCTCAGCCAGCGACGTGGCGATGCTTGATAGCTTTGTTATGCTGCGTCGCCTGCTTTTGACTGCCTGGATTGCCAGCCATCCGGAAACACCGACCGCGCAGGAAATGGGCACAGGCTTTGCCGCCGGGACCCTGCAAATGGCACAGGATTATCTGACTGCCGAGAGTGCGAAATGAAGCCTGTGCGCCCCATCCTTGATATGAACGCCTATGATGGCAAAACGTCTTTCGCGCAGACCAAGGAGGGCGATGACCTTTTGTCGCGCCGCACCCGGAACTTTGGTGCGGCATCGGTTCTGTTTTACCGCGATCCGATTGAAATGGTGTCGGGATCAGGCTGCTGGATGACGGCGGCGGATGGCACCAGCTATCTGGATTTCTATAACAATGTGCCCTCGGTCGGGCATTGCCACCCGCGTGTGGTGGCCGCCATGGCCGAGCAGGCCGCGAAGCTTAATATCAACAGTCGATATCTGCATCAGACGACCGAGGAATATCTGGATCGGCTCAAGGCAACATTTCCTAATTACCTTGAAAATATCGTCCTGACCTGCAGCGGCAGCGAGGCCAATGACCTTGCGCTGCGCATTGCCCAGCGTGCGACGGGTGCGCGTGGTTTTATCGTGACTGAGTCCGCCTATCACGGTAACACGGCGGCGGTAACCGACATTTCGCCATCGGCGTTGAAACGTGGCCAACTGCCCGATCACGTGATTGCCATTCCAGCCCCAAGCAAGCTTACCTACGGCGATGATATCGCTGCTGGTTTTGCAGATGAGGTCAACAAGGCCGCACTGGTTTTGCAGGATCGCGGATATGGGGTGGCGGCCCTGATCGCCGATAGCATTTTTTCCAGTGACGGTGTGTTTTCCAACTCGCGTGGTTTCCTGCGTCTGGCGGTCGCGATTGTCCATCGGGCAGGCGGTTTGTTTATTGCCGATGAAGTGCAACCGGGGTTTGGCAGAACTGGTGATGCGTTCTGGGGTTTTGCCCGACACGATGTCGAACCCGATATCGTCAGCATGGGTAAACCGATGGGCAATGGTTTTCCGATGGCTGGCATTGCGGTGCGGCCGGAATTGCTCAGCGCATTTTGCGATGACGTCGGGTATTTCAACACATTCGCGGCAAGCCCGGTGGCATCGGCGACGGGGCTGGCCGTTTTGAATGTCATCCGCGATGAAAACCTTCAGGCGAATGCTGCGCTTTGTGGCAAATCATTGCGCGAAGGGTTGCTGCATCTGGCTGATATTGATGGCCGTATCAGCGATGTGCGCGGGGCTGGGTTGTTTATCGGTGTTGATCTGTCACCCGATGGTGATCCTGCCAAGCCTAGCGGGCAACTGGTCAGTGACATCATCAATGCCATGCGCGAGAACCGGGTTCTGATCGGGGCGGCCGGGAAATACGGCCAGACATTGAAAATCCGCCCGCCACTTTGCTTGAAATCTTCCGAGGTCGATTTCTTTATCGAGGCGCTGGCGAAGTCGCTGCGCGCCTGTCGCTAAGCGTCCGGACTGCGATTTAGGGATCAGTTACGCGTCGCCGCCTTGATCATGCAGCCACCGGCACGGATGGTTTCATCAAGAACCCCCATCGGGCTTTCATCAGTCACCAGAACATCGACCGACGTCCAGTCGCAATAGCGCGCCGGGAAGGCCTGATTGAACTTGGTGTGATCGGCAACGATCATGCTCCGCGTGGCACGTTCCATCATGACGCAATAGACATCAGCCGCCTCGATCAGGGCGTCGCTTGCCCCGTCACCATCAAGGCCACTGGCCCCCAGAATGGCCCATTCCACCCGATAGTTTTCTAAAAACCGCACGGTCTGCGCGCCGTGCATAGCACCTTCCTGTGCGTGATAAAGGCCGGGCGCCATGATCACCCGGATCGTCGGGTTGATCGCAAGTACGGTGGCAACGCCAAACGAATGGGTGATGACGGTGAGGTCCGTCATCGTCACCGCCAGTCGTTTGGCGACATGAACCGTCGTGGCCCCGGATCCGATCATGATATGGCGCGCACCGGCCAGAACCGGCACGGATTGTTTGGCGATGCTTTCGCGTTCGGCAATGTGAAGCTGATGGCGTTCGTTCAGCCCGGGCTCGCTGGCCTGACGGCGGACAGCACCGCCATAGGTACGGTTGATCAGCCCTTGCGACGTCAATTCGTCAAAGTCGCGTCGAATGGTTTCATTCGAGACATTCAAACGTTCGGCCAGATCCGCGATCCGCAATGACGGTTCGAGGTCCAGTTCGCCAAGAATGCGTTGTTGTCGAAGGGATTTCTTGTTTGCTGCCATGACGCGATGATAGTGCCCGGATCATCATCGCGCCAGCCGTTTTAAGCAATCCGTCAATCGGAATTCAGCCCGTATTTACGGCAATGGGCGTGGTAGCTGCTGGCAAGTTCATCTGCGCCAATCAGATTGCCGGCTTCGTCCTTGTAGGTCAGGTGATGCTCAATCGGCTGACCCTGCCAGAGCTTTTCAATCTCGGCCCGTTTCGGCGTCTTGCGGAAATCGGCAATGAAGCCGTTGATGGCGCAAAGCAGGGGATAGGACGCCGGATCGGCTGCGACCGCCGCGACATAGAAGAACGGGTGCGGCAGGATCGGTTTGGGCAGGACTTCCAGACGGCCATGCCAAGGGCTTTGCGGGTTTTTCGATGCCCAGTAAAATACCGGATGGTCGCCGGCAAAGGCATCAATCGCCCCGTCGGCAACCGCATCATGCACGCGTGAAATATCGCCATAGGCGATCATATTCGAAAGCTTAGCTATGCCGCCGGGTTTGTTTTCATTATCCGCCCAGCGAAGACCGACATCTTCAAGCACGGCAAGGGCGGCGGGGTCATTAACCGTGCCCAGTACCTTGCCCTCAAGATCGGCAATGGTGTTGATGGATGTGTTGTCAGGACGGCGGATCAGCGAAAAGTTCAGATAGGTGTAGGTATCTGAAAACGCGACACCCTTATAAAAATCGCTGGGTGGCAAGGCGCACCAGACAACATCGGCGGGCGGTTGTCCGGCCTTTTTGCCGACAAACAGAAGTTCGGTCAAAAGATCCCACGGATGTTCAATGAACTCGCACTCAACGCCGATGGATTTGGCAAAGGCCTCGGCATAGTCGATATCAATACCATGCAGCGGGCCACCTTTTTGCGGGCGGAACGATGCCCCGACCAGTGCCGGGTCAATGGCGATGCGGATTTTACCGCGCGCCTTGATATCGGCAAGGCGGTCATAGGCCGGGTCTTCGGGAATGTAACTGGCGGACAGAAACTGCGAAAGTTTGGTCGATACGTTTGCTGTATCGGTGGTGCAGCTTGAGAGTTTGGCGATTTCGCCTGATGCCCAGCTTACTTTGCTGCGTGTGCGGGCTGATGAGTCTTTGCTGGCATCGAGCAGTTCAAACACGACCTGGTTGTGGCCGCTGATATGTTCAAGGCGTCCCGACATCTGGGCAAAGCGATCCTTAAGCCCGCCCAGCGCCTCTTCGATTTCACCACCCAGGCTATCAAGGTCATTGCCGATATTGCCCATGCTTTCGCGCAAGGATTTGGTGACATCGGACAGATCAATCAGATCGACCGCTTCGTTGGTGCGCTGCATGGTGCTTTGCGCAAGATTGCCAACCTCCTTGGCAACAACTGCAAAGCCGCGCCCATGTTCACCGGCGCGGGCGGCCTCGATCGTGGCGTTAAGGGCAAGCAACTTGATCCCCTTGCCGATATCTTCAATCGCACTCAGAACCTTTGCCGCACCTTCGGCCTTGGTTTCCAAGTCCTGACTGATCTTTTCAAGATCGCCACGAATGGCATCGGTTTTCGACGATACCGTTGCACGCGTGCTTTCCTGCACGTCGTTGGCGGTATGGGTGCTTTCTTCGATTTCGCGGCGCGTTTGTTCAAGACCAGTGCGCAAATTGTTGGATCGCACATCGATCTCGCGCATCAGGCTGTCTTGGGTTTCGCCCGCCGTATTGGCGAATTTCAGAAGATTTTCAATGTAATCAAGGGCCGTAGAAATACCGCGCATCAGCCCGTCAAGTTGGTCGGCTTGTGGTGGTGGGGTATCCGCCTGCATGGGCTGAGTGTCTGATGATTGTTGCGGCTCGTCCTGATCGACCAGGTCCGCACGCGGCGCCAAGATGGTTTCTTCCATTTTTCAAAGCCTCACCACTGCCACTGAATTTTGTGAATTTTTATTTCTTATAAGGAAACTCTATCGTCGGGTGGAAAATGTTGCAAGGCAGCATATTATGAAAGTTGATAACAGGTGTTGTGATGCCTTGAAGTTGCAATGCTTTTCAAATCTCGTAGGGCGCCGTGCACCGGCACACCAGAATTTTGTGTTGCGTTGCAATGGCTAGTACTCGGCAATACCGAACTTGCGGCAATGAGCGTGATACAGGGTTGCCAATTCATCGGCTCCGATCAGATTTCCGGCCTCGTCCTTGTAGGTCAGGTGATGTTCAAGCGCCTGGCCCTGCCAAAGTTTTTCGATGTCGGCGCGCGCAGACGTGCCACGGAATTCGGCAATGAATGCGTTGATCGCGCACAGCAACTTCCAGGATGCCGGTTCGGCGGCCACGGCGGCAGTATAGTAATAAGGCAGCGGCAGGATATTACCCGGCAGGACTTCAATACGGCCATGCCATGGGCTTTCCGGGTTATTTGCCGCCCAGTGGAAGATCGGCTGATCAACCGCAAAGGCATCAACGGCCCCGTCGGCCAAGGCATCGTGCAGGCGTGTCTGGTCGCTATAGGCAATCAGGTTGGAAAGCTTCGCGATGCCGCCCGGCTTGCTTTCATTATCTGCCCAGCGCAGCCCCTGTTCTTCAAGAACCTGAAACGCCACCGGATCATTGATGATACCCAACACCTTGCCATCAAGGTCCGAAAGGCGATTGATCGCGGTATTTCCGGCCCGCCGACAAAGCGCGAAGTTGAGGTACGTGTAGGTATCTGAATAAGCGACACCCTTGTAAAAGTCGCTGGGGGGCAGGGCACTCCAGACCACATCGGCGGTCGGTGCGCCGGGCTTTGCGCCAACAAAAAGAAGCTCTGTCAGAAGATCCCAGGGATGTTCAACAAATTCACATTCAACGCCCAGCCATTTGGCAAGTGCCCTTGCGTAATCGGCATCTAGGCCACGCAGCGGATCATTTGGCTTCAGGCGGAATGACAGCCCGACAAAGGCCGGTTCAATGGCGATGCGGATTTTGCCGCGCGCCTTGATATCGGCCAGTCGGTCATAGGTTGGATCATCATGCAGGTGATGGGACTTCAAAAACTGTGCAAGGTTGTCATGCGCCAACGTCGCATCCGAAAGGCTTGTGCTCAGCGCCTTGGTGTCATTATGCGCCCAGGAGACCTTGCTGCGTGTGCGGGCCGATGCATCCTTGCTGCCAGCCAGCAATTCAAACACCACCTGATTGTGCTCGGAGATGTCAGATAGCCGTTCTGACATGTTGGCAAAGCGTTCCTGAAGGGTGGCAAGCGACCCTTCGATTTCATTGCCAAGGCTATCAAGGTCATTGCCGATACTGGCCATGCTTTCGCGCAGCGCCTTTGTGACATCCGACAGATCAATCAGATCAACCGCCTCGTGGGTGCGTTGCATGGTGCTTTGCGCAAGGTTGCCGACTTCCTTGGCAACAACGGCAAATCCACGGCCATGATCACCGGCACGCGCCGCCTCAATCGCGGCGTTAAGGGCCAAAAGCTTGATGCCCTTGCCGATATCCTCAATCGCGCTCAGTACCTTGTTCGCACCTTCGGCCTTGGTTTCCAGTTCGGCGCTGATGCGTTCAAGGTCGGTTCGGATGGCGTCGGTTTTTGCCGCCACCGTGGCGCGGGTGGCTTCCTGAACGTCATGGGCAACAGAGGTGCTGTTTTCGATCTCGCGCCCGGTGTCATCCAGACCGGCACGCAGATTGTTTGATCGCACGTCAATTTCGCGCATCAGGCTGTCCTGGGTTTCGCCCGCCGTATTGGCAAATTCCAGAAGATGCTGAATGTAATCCAGTGAGGTGGAGATGCCGCGCATCAGGTCTTCGATGCCAGCATTGGTTTGGGCGACCTTGCGCGCAGTTTCGCCGTCCTGCGCAGCCAAAACAGTTTGTTCCATATTCAACGCCTTACCATTACCCAAGAGTCATTCTTTGATTTTGGGAATATTTTTTTCTTCTGGGGAATGTTAGCGGCGCTGTTTGTATGTTGCAAGGCAGCATGGGCTAAAACGAGAAAATATCTTTATTTTCTCGGGCATAATTTGAGCTACGGTATAGGGTGCCTTGCACTGCAGGTAGGGTCTGGCCCTATCTTTATGCCGCGATGCGGCATTATTCGCGGTGATAGGGATGGTTGGTCTGAATGGCGTGGGCGCGAAACAGCTGTTCGGCAATCAGGGCACGGACCAGCATATGGGGCCATGTGGCCTTGCCCAGCGACCAAAGCGTATTGGCGCGTGATTTCAGGGCTGCGCCATGGCCGTCCGCCCCGCCAATGGCAAAGGCGACATTGCCGGCATATTGATCCATCCAGCCTTCAAGCTTTTGCGAAAATTCGATCGATCCATATTCCTTGCCGCGCTCATCGAGCGCGATCAGGAAGGCATTTTCCGGAATGACACCAAGCAGAAGCTCTGCTTCACGGTCTTTAAGCTGATTGGGCGGGAGTTTCTTTTTTTCTTCGACTTCGCGCAGTACAAAAGGCCAGCGCAGTCGGGCGGCGTAATGGTCAAAAAGATCTTTCTCGGGGCCGGCTTTCATCCGTCCCACCGCAGCAAGGGTGATTTGCATGTCGTCGATCCAGACCGTTACGCAAGATATCTGTTTGGCGCCGTTACCCGCCTTGGGCAGGCGCCAAACAGCGCGGGCTGTTAGTACAGCCGCGCTGCCTGCTGTTTCAGAGCCGGGTTTTCAACGCCCCACATCTCTTCGATGTTGTAAAAGGCACGAACTTCCGGACGGAAAAGATGAACGATGACGTCGCCCGTATCGACCAGAACCCAGTCACCCTGTTCCTTGCCTTCGGCCAATGCACGGCCCTGACCGGCATCCTTGATGGCTTCGACAAGGTGTTCAGCCATGGATGCGACCCGGCGCGATGACGAGCCGGTTGCGATGATCATGTGATCGGCAAGGGAGGTTTTATCGGTCAGATCAATGGTAACAAGGTCTTCGGCCTTGTCATCTTCGAGCGTTCTCTGGATCAGCGAAAGCATTTCGCCGGAGGTCAGAGTCTGTTTTGCGGTACCTATGGTCGCCACCTTAATGTTTCGCGCGAAGGCCGGACTTCACCAGCCAAATACATCGCTGCGATGCTTACACCTGCCATCTGCCTTCGGCGCGAATTGCGGTCGAAGAGGCCGGATGGCGCTTGATTGGCAGGTATACCCAGGCCGGAACATCCAGATCGGCCAGCAAACCCGCCCTGTCCATGGGAATGCGCCAGCGTTCCATACGGCGCGCGGCGGTCCCGGACAATGCCTTGTTAGAATACCCTTCACGGTCGAGAACCGCAATGGGAGCACGTAAAATCAACCTTTCCCACCATTTCCATTTATGGAACTGGGCCAGGTTGTCTGCTCCCATCAGCCAAACGAACTTTGTTCGGGTAAAACGGCGTTGCAAGGCTGCAAGAGTGTCGGCCGTATAACGGGTTCCAAGCTCGGTTTCAATTGCAGAAACAACAATGCGGGGATGCTTTGCCATCATCAGTGCCGAATCAAAGCGGTCGGCAAGGTCCGCCATGCCGGTCGATGACTTAAGCGGGTTTTGCGGCGACACCAGCCACCAGACCGCATCAAGCTGTAGGCGTTTCAACGCTTCGAGCGATATGTGAAGGTGACCTTCATGGGCGGGATTGAACGACCCGCCCAACAGGCCGACCCGTGGTGGGGCCGCATGTGATCTGGGGGCAGATGACGTCATGGACGGGTCTGACCGTTACCACGAACAATGTATTTATAGCTGGTCAGCTGTTCGACTCCGACCGGGCCACGTGCATGCAGCTTGCCGGTCGAAATGCCGATCTCGGCCCCCATGCCAAATTCGCCACCATCTGCAAACTGGGTCGATGCGTTGACGATGACGATCCCGGAATCCACCCCGTTGAGGAAGGTGGCCGTTGCGGTGGCGTTTTCGGCAACAATCGCATCGGTATGGTGCGATCCAAACGTGTTGATGTGATCAACCGCCTCTTGCACGCCCGACACAACCTTGATTGATACAATCGCATCAAGATATTCGGTGACCCAATCGTCGGCCGTGGCCGGTTTGATGCGGCCATCAATCGCCTGTGCGGTTTCATCCCCGCGAAGTTCACAGCCCTTTGCAACCAGTGCTTCGGAAATGCGGGGCAACAGACGCCCGGCAACTGAACTGTCGATCAGGATGGTTTCCGTCGCACCGCAAATCCCGACACGGCGCATCTTGGCATTCACAACAATGTCGACTGCCTTTTGCGGATCGGCACTGGCATGGACATAAGTGTGGCAAAGCCCTTCCAGATGTTTGAACAGCGGAATGCGGCTTTCATCCGTGATGCGTGAAATCAGCGACTTGCCCCCGCGCGGGACGATGACATCAATGTAATCCGACAGTTTCAGCATTTCGCCAACTGCGGCACGATCCGTTACCGGGATCATTTGAAGGGCATTTTCGGGAAGGCCCGCTTCACGGATGCCAGCCACCATGCAGTCAAAAATCGCACGGGATGAGTGGAAGCTTTCAGACCCACCACGCAGGATGGCGGCATTGCCCGACTTGATGCACATGGCACCGGCATCGGCCGTCACGTTCGGGCGGCTTTCATAGATGATGCCAATCACGCCAAGCGGGACAGATACGCGCGCGATATCAAGGCCGTTATGTTCCGGGCTCCAGCGCGCCAGCTCACGACCGACGGGATCGGGCAGCTCGGCAACGGCCTCAATACCCGTGGCAATGCCTTCGATGCGATCAGAATCCAGTGCCAAACGGTCCAGCAAGGCTGCCGTCAGGCCCTTGGCGCGACCGGCTTCCATGTCCTTTGCGTTGGCGGCAAGGATGGTATCTGCGTTTTCGCGCAGTTTGGCGGCTGCGGCCTTAAGGGCGGCTTCCTTTGGCTCGGCCGGGACCTGTGCGAGTTCGAGTGCCGCCTTGCGGGCTTTGATTCCCATATCGCGCATCAGTGCTGCGATATCCTGGCTTTCGATACTGGCAAGCGCCGTCATGGTCCTGGTTCCGTTCCTGTCATTCTGGCCAGTGCAAAACGCACTTGGCCAATTGTTCTGAGATTTTATCAACAAATTGGCAAAATAGACATCAAACCGGCTATCTGCAATGTCCTTGAATGGACAAAGCGCGCTGAATGCTTGCCAAATAGTGCGTGGCGGTCCATCTGTTGATGACACAAAGAGATGACATGCCGTGCACATACCGCAATGCTGCCCGGTTGCTGATTGGGGATAAGATTTTGAAAAATATGGGTTCCGATCAACCGACTGCGCGTGCAGAGTTCGGCGTCGTGAAGACGTTCCTGCCCTATTTGTGGCCGCGCGGGGAGTTTGAGCTCAAGGTACGTGTTGTTCTGGCTCTGCTGTTTCTGGTCGGGGCCAAGGTGGCAAACGTCTATATTCCGGTGCTGTACAAATACGCCGTCGATGCCCTTGGCGGTGGTGACAAGGCCGGTGATGCGGCGGCAAACGCCGCCCAGTCGGGATCAACAGATACCACAGCCCTGATTGTCGTGCCGGTGGCATTGATCGTCGGCTATGGTCTTGTGCGGATTCTGGTTTCGGCCTTTGGCGAGATGCGCGATGCGGTCTTTGCCAAGGTGGCCCAACGTGCCATTCGCAGATCCGCGCTCAGCGTTTTTGAACATTTGCATGGATTATCACTGCGGTTCCATCTGGATCGTCAGATGGGCGGGCTTTCACGTGCGATTGAACGCGGGGTGAAGGGCATTGAATTTCTTTTGTCCTTCATGCTGTTCAACATCCTGCCGACCTTGCTTGAGATCTTCATGGTCTCGATCATCCTGTGGGCGCTTTATGATGTCTGGTTTGCGCTGATCACCTTTACCACCATCGTGATTTATATCGTCTTCACGCTGGTGGTGACCGAATGGCGTATGAAGTTCCGTCGCGAAATGAACAAGCGCGATGACGAGGCCAACACCAAGGCCATCGACAGTCTGATCAACTACGAAACCGTCAAATATTTCAACAACGAAGCCCATGAATCAACCCGCTATGACAAGGCGCTACGGGGCTATGAAGTTGCCGCTGTGCAGTCGCAAGTCTCGCTTTCCAAGCTCAATGTCGGGCAGGGCGCGATCATTGCCGTCGGCCTTGTTCTGAACATGCTGCTTGCCGCCCAGGGGGTGAAGGATGGCAGCATGACGGTCGGTGACTTCGTTCTGGTGAACACCTATTTGCTGCAGCTTTACATGCCGCTCAACTTCCTTGGGTTTGTCTATCGCCAGATCAAGCAGTCGCTGACCGATATGGAACGTATGTTCTCGCTTCTGGATGTCGAAAAGGAAGTTGAAGACAAGGCGGGTGCCAAAAGCCTTGCCTGTGATGCGGCAACCGTCCGGTTTGAAGACGTGCATTTCTCCTACAACCCGGATCGCAAGATCCTTAAGGGGGTCAGTTTTGAAGTGCCGGCGGGCAAAACCGTTGCCGTGGTCGGGCCAAGCGGGGCGGGCAAATCGACCCTGACGCGGCTGATGTTCAGGTTTTATGATGTGTCAGGTGGCAAGATCACGATTGATGGTCAGGATATCCGTGACGTCACGCAAAACTCGCTTCGTCGCGAAATTGGCATCGTGCCGCAGGATACCGTCCTGTTTAACGATACCATTGCCTATAACATTTCCTATGGCCGTCCCGGTTCGGAACAGGTCGAGATCGAAAATGTCGCCAAGCTTGCCAGCATCGACGGATTTATCGCAGGCCTTCCCGAAGGTTTCAAAACCATGGTCGGCGAACGTGGCCTGAAACTTTCGGGCGGTGAAAAGCAACGCGTGTCGATTGCGCGCATGTTGCTCAAACGTCCGAAAATCATGATCTTTGACGAAGCCACGTCCGCCCTTGATACCCGCACCGAAAAGGATATCCAGCAGGCGCTTCGTGAAGTGTCGCGCGGGCATACCACCCTGATTATCGCGCACCGACTGTCCACCGTGATTGACGCCGATGAAATCATCGTGCTGCGCGATGGGCAGGTGGCCGAACGTGGCCGCCATCAGGAATTGCTTGATCGTGATGGCCTGTATGCCGAGATGTGGGCCCAGCAACAGGAAATCCGCCAGGCCGAGGAAATCCTTGCCCACGCGGGTGAAATTCCGGGCTGATTTTTCTGCGGGCAGATTTGAAACTGTGGTTTCGGGCGGTTGCCTAAGGCAATGGCCCGAATACCGCGGTGCTATCAAGCAACCAAAGTGCCGTGCTGATGGTGATAAAGGACAGCGATGTGGCTGCCATCAGGGATGCCGCGCCCATTGCTTCGTGCCCGTAGCGCTGACAATAGATCGGGTAGACGCTAAACATCGGGGCACAGGCATAACCGACAGCAGCGATCTTCATCACCGGATCAAGATCGGGGACAAGTCCCAGCAAAAGGAAAATGATCAACGGGTGCAGCACAAGTTTGCCAAACACGATGCGCGCCATGTCAAACCGCAAACCGCGCAGTTTGAGCCCAACAAGCCCGCCACCGATGACAAACAGCGCCACTGGCCCAGAGGCCGATGCCAGCATATCAATCACCGAAAAGATCGGACCGGGCAACGTGATCCCGGAGATCGAAATGCTCATCCCGATCACAATGGCGACAATGATTGGATTGCGTGCAAGCCGGGTAAAGGTCTTGCGCAGAATTTGCCAACGACTGGTGCCCTCAGCCTCGGCACTATCGCCCAGGATCAGGGTCAGTGGCGTGATCACCAGATTTTCGATGATAAAGCAAAGTGCCAGTGCAATACCCGCCGTCGGACCAAGCAGCTGCAGAACAATCGGATAGCCAATAAAGCCGCTGTTGGACATCGACATGCCCATACCCTGCAGGGCGGCATTCTGTTGGCTTTTCTTGGCGATCAATCGGGCAAAGAAATAGCCCAGCGCGAACACGATCAAGGACCCGCTGCCATATGCCGCCAGATAGTTGGTGTCGAACACCTTATTGATGTCATGGGCAATCAACGTGCGGATCAAAAGGCACGGCAAGGCAAAGTTGATCACAAATGCCCCCATGCCACGTGCGACCGTTTGCGCAACGATGTTGCGATAGACAGCGATATAGCCAATGGCGATGATCAGGAATATCGGCAATGTAACGGCAAGGATATCAAGCATCTGGGCCAGAGGCTTTCATTGTGGTAAGGCCTTCATCAGCTAGCCCCCTATTGGCCTAAGGTCAAGAAACAGAATGATTTCAAAAAAGAACCATACGGTAATGGATTGGCCAGAAGGACTGGATGGCAATAGCTTTTCCGGGGTGACCCGGCTTGCGAATGCGTCTCCACGTGGCGCACGCGCGGCCGAAATTCTTGACCGTCACCGGCTACTTGATTGTTTGGCGGTGTATGAGCCCGAGGTTGTCGGGACCTTGCCGCTTGCGATTGATACGCCGGATTCTGACATTGATATCCTGTGCAACGCCCCTGATTTGACGGCGTTCTCTGAACTCTCAGACCGGGTGTTTGGTCATTTTGACGGTTATCGTCTTCACAAGCGTCCTGCAACCCGCCATGTCGCGGCAGCATCGGTTGTCCGATTTGAGTGTGACGGACTGCCTGTCGAAATCTTTGCCACCGATTGTCCGACACGCTCGCAATACGGTTTTGTCCATATGCTGGTCGAGGCGAGGATACTATGTGTGATGGGCGATGAATTTGCCCGCGAGGTCAGGGCGCTGAAGCAGTCAGGCATCAAGACCGAACCGGCCTTTGCCAGACTTCTGGGATTGTCCGGCGACCCGTATATTGAACTGGCTGAACTTGTCAGCCTTTCGCCACCACAGCTTTGCCAACTACTTGGTGTTGGTGGAAACTAGGTGTTCTCAGTCACCGGATCACCGACGGTCATTGTGCCACCCGTGATCACGCGACAGGTCACACCACCCCGCCAGTCTGGTCTCAAAGCTTCTTGCAGTCCCATGGCAACCGCATCCATGCGATTGCACGGGTCTGTTTCGCCGGTAATTTCAAACACCACGTCACCGATTGAGAGTTTGCTGCCTTTGCTGCGTGGCAAGGCAATCCCGCGGACAAAAAGGTTAGCGCGGCGTTCGGTCCAGTGAATGTCATCGCGGCCAATTTCATGGCATGCCGTCTGCCAGTCTTCTTCGGCAAGAATGGTGACCTGACGTCGGCGCTGCTTGCCGCGAAAATCCCCTTCGATGCCCAGCTCGGTTGTTACTGAAACACTTTCAAGGCTTTCCATCGGGGCACGCGGGCGTGCCTTGCGCGCGATACCTACAAGTTCGGCTTTATCGACCATTCAGGTTTTCCATTGACCGGAGATCACCCAACGACCTGCAAAGTTTTCCGGCACCAGAATGGTCTGGCGCGGCGTGCCACTTTCATCAAGATCAGGGTAATCGGTGGTGTAATGCAGCCCACGGCTTTCGCGCCGCCACAGGGCAGATTGAATGATCAGCTTGGCAACGACAGACAGGTTACGCAGTTCGAGAAGGTCATTGGTGACACGGAAATTGCCGTAATATTCATCGATTTCCGATAACAGCAAATCAACACGGTGCTGAGCGCGTTGCATGCGCTTGGTTGTGCGGACAATGCCGACAAAGTCCCACATCACGTTGCGCAGCTGTTCCCAGTTATGGGCAACAATGACTTCTTCGTCGGAATCCGTGATGCCGGTTTCATCCCAGTCCGGGATCGGTTTGAAAAGATCCTCGACCGGCAGGGCTTCGATAATGTCCTTTGCCGCGGCCTCGCCAAACACAAGGCATTCCAGAAGCGAGTTCGATGCCAGGCGGTTCGCACCATGCAAACCGGTGCCGGCACATTCACCGATGGCATAAAGCCCGGTCAGATCGGTGCGCCCGCGCAAATCGGTCAGAACCCCGCCGCAGGTATAATGGGCCGCCGGAACAACCGGGATCGGTTGCTGGGTCATGTCAATGCCGTAGCTCAGGCAATTTTCATAGATGGTCGGGAAGTGTTCCTTGATGAAATCTGCCCCCTTGTGGGTGATGTCAAGGTAAACACAATCCGCACCCAGACGTTTGAGTTCATGGTCAATCGCGCGTGCAACGATATCACGCGGGGCCAGTTCGCCACGTTCATCAAACCGGTCCATGAAGCGTGTGCCATCAGGCAGCAAAAGCTTGCCGCCTTCACCACGTACGGCTTCGGAAATCAGGAAGGATTTGGCTTGCGGATGATACAGGCACGTCGGATGGAACTGGCTGAATTCCATGTTCATCACGCGACAACCCGCACGCCATGCCATGGCAATACCATCGCCCGTTGACCCGTCCGGGTTTGAGGTGAACCGGTAAACCTTACTCGCCCCGCCGGTGGCAAGGATCACGGTGCGCGCATTGAATGACTTGACCTTTCCGGTACCAAGATCAAGCGCATAGGCCCCGATGCAACGGCGGCCTTCACCACCGAACTTGCGATCGGTCACCAGATCAATCGCCAAATAGTTTTCAAAAACATCAATGTTTGGATGATTGACCGCCTGCCCCTGAAGCGTCGTCTGGACCGCACGCCCGGTGGCATCCGCAGCGTGCACAATGCGCCGGTGGCTATGGCCGCCTTCGCGGGTCAGGTGGAACGGCTGATTGTTATCCCCGTTGGGGTCGCGGGTCAGTTGAATGCCAAGTTCATCAAGCCAGGCAATCGCCTTTGGCGCATTGGTGGCGACGAATTCGACGGTTTCGCGTTTGCAAAGGTCGGCCCCTGCAACCAGCGTATCGCGAACGTGGTTTTCGATGCTGTCGGCGGCATCAAGCACGGCGGCAATGCCGCCTTGCGCCCAGTTGGTCGATCCATCGTCGATCTTTCCCTTGGAAAGAACGGCGACTTTTACATGTGGGGCAAGTTTGAGTGCCGTGGACAAACCGGCAGCACCACTGCCGATAATAAGCACATCATACTGGAAAGAATTTTCGGACATTTTTTCCCATCGCTTTCGGGCGGTGCCAGATGGCGGAAACTGGCGCGGTGGCGTCAACATCGGGCTCCGAACAGAGGCGCAGAATAGGACTGCTTTTAGCCAATCTCAAACATATTTGTCTGAAATGGTGTGATGATTTCTGTCTGCCTGTGTCAGATTTATTGCGCGTTGCTTGCAAATGGCCGCCAACCAGACAGATTAAGAAGGACCACCCAACACCAACCAGGGGAGTTTGCTGTGGGCAATTCTGCGCACAAGGAGACGGTTTATCGCGGTGGATGTCATTGCGGCGATGTCCGTTATGAAGTTCATGGGCCGGTTGACGATGCGGTGATGTGTCACTGCGAACTGTGTCGCAAGCTGCACGGACATGTCAGCTCTTATGCCCGCTTTGACCGCCATCATCTGAAACTGGCTAAGGATGAAGGGCTGCGCTGGTATCGCATGTCCGATAAAACCGATCGCGGATTTTGCAATGAATGCGGCACTGCCCTGTTTTGGCGCCCTGTGCGCAACGACAATATGGCACTGATGCCCGGAACTCTCGATGATACAAAGGGTATGACCACAGTCGGGCAGATTTATTGCGCGGATAAAGGCGATTATTATCCGCTTGATCCGGCAATTCCCCAACATGATCACTCAGACAAGGCCGACAATGCTGCCGTTGCCGATCAATCCTGATCGGTAACGCCGGGCACCTTCATCCAGGTCAGTTCGTGCTTGTTGTTATACAAATGCACGACCTTTGATCCTGGGATATCGGCAAACTGGGTGATTGCGGAATAGTCCGTATCGCCCTGCAATTTGATGGTGCAGATGAAATTGGTCGCCATCCCGGCATCCATCCACTGATTGACCAGCGTAAAAAGGCGATCCGGATAGCAAATGACGTCCGAGCAAAGCCAATCAATATAGCCGATTTCTTCCGGGTTCAGGCCAAAGGCACTTTCCTGACGGAAATCCACACGCGGCAGATTGGCGATCTTGGCATCAAGACGCGCCTTGTCGATGGAAATCACATCGGTGCCGAATTCATGCAAAACCCAAGTCCAGCCGCCCGGGCTTCCGCCCAGATCCATGGTGCGATCACCGGCCTGCGGATAGGCCCCAAGACGCGTGAAGGCTTCCCAAAGTTTAAGGTAGGCACGGTTCGGCGGGGTGACCTTGTCTTCTTCAAACTCGACCTCGCCGTTTTTCCACGGGCTGGAACAATCGGCCGATGCAATGATAGTATCGGGATCAATCAGCGTCCATGACCCAAGCGGTGCGGTCGGGGCCGGTTCACCAAATACCTGACGTTTTGCCGATACATGGGGCAGATGCCCTTCGATCAGTTTGGCGCGCGAAAAATGGTCGAACTTGAACAGGGCCCAGTTGCGCTGATTGAATTTCAGGATTTTGGACGCACCCTTGATCGACGGGATGGCAATGCGCACCGGATTGCGCCAGACATTCTGCGCCCAGAATACGCGCCGTTCCGGACCGGGGGCGAACATCAACCGGTCATGGCGTTCAATGACGTCGCCAAGTTCGGCTTCAAGTTGATCCTCAAAGCCGACAGGGGCGAGGTAGCCGGTGGCATCCATCGGCTCAATCACGGCATCAACGCCGTCCGGGGTATCGAATGTCTGTGTGTTTTCCATCATGGGCCTGCTTTTACGCCGTTTTGACCCAATAAAAAAGCGGGAAAGCTGCATGACAGCTTTCCCGCCTGTGATTGTCGAGAAGTAAGACGACAGATCAGAATTTGTCAGCCTGAACCAGACCGTCGATCAGGATAACCTTGGTCGGATCGCCCTTGATGCCAAAGTCATTGTCGTTGATCATCGCAAGTGCGCCGTCGCCCATGATCGCAAGACCTTCAAGTTTGTTCGGTGCTTCCGGGTAGTCCACGCTGTCAAAACGAAGCGTCTTGGAAACCGGGGTGAGATTGATGCTGCCAAGATCGTTTTGCTGTTCCAAAGTCGGGCTGGTCGACATGTCATCCCAGCGGGTGGCAAGGATGTTGGTTGCACCTTTAAGTTCGACTTCATGCAGCTTCGTGGTCTTGTCAGTACGTTCAAGCACCAGAAGACGGTCATTGCCAAGGGCGAGAACTTCGGAAATACGCGGTGCGTTCTGTTTCTTGGACGGGTCGTTGCGGAAGCTTTGCGGGTCATCCAGCTGATAGATATATTCGCCGCTCAGTTTGGACGCTGCGCGATCATAAACGAACAGACGGGTGTTCTTGGCCGCCTTGTAGGCATCGGCATTCGGATTGGCCAGTGGGTTCTGAACCATGAAGTAAAGCTTGGTTTCGTCTGGTGATACGGCCATCGATTCAATGCCGCGGTTGGTCTGGCGTTTGACCAGAATGGCCGGAAGACCACCGGTGACTTTATAAGCCGAACCTTCGAAATCCTTTTCCGAACCGGCCGGAACGATACGTTCGATAACGGTGCCGTCCGCCGACGCATGCAGGATCGACGGGCCGTTTTCTTCACCAATCCAGTAAGACCCGTCAGATAAACGAATAATGCCTTCGGCATCGATCGAGGACACCGACTGTTCAAGCGGATTGCCATTGGCATCGACCGGCTTTTCGGTTTTGGCGACGGTCAGCTTGTTGGTCAGGCCGGTCAAAGGCACACCATTCTGATCCTTAAGCGTAATGACGTCCTTGACGTCAAAGCTGCCATCGTCATTCAGGAAGATGGTGTAGATCGAAGGCGAGTAATCCGGGGTCGGATAAACGCGGACTTTCTGCCCCTTGCAGACCTGATCGGCCGAAACGCCAAGGACGGTTTCAACATCGCCACAGACAAAGTTCGGGCCACGGTCAGAAACGGCATAGAACATGTTGGCCGGATCGCCTGGGCGGCGGTATGCGCCGGAACCAAAGCCGACGGTAAGCGCGCGTGCCTTGCCTCCGTCAACCATGACGGTTGAAAGGTTGTTGATCGCACTTTTGGTTTCAAAAACCTTGGCTTCGCCTGCCATGGCAGAACCCGCCATCAGCATGGCGGTAACACCGAAAAGACCGGCTGCAAACGTCCGTTTCATCACTGGGAATTCCCCGAAAAATTTCACAAAAACACCTAAGCTCAAGCCCGCAATGTTCGGGCGAACTGTGTTCCTGTTCACATTAAGGGTTCTGTGTGACAGTTTGTTTGCACTTGAGCGTCGCTTTGATGAAACAAATCAGACGCTTGGCCAGGTTTGGAATGTACTACTTCCAGAAATCCTCGCGCCGGACCGTGAAGGTTTCCGAAACGCTGGCATATTCTTGGTAGCCAAGCCGTGCGAGCGGTTCAAACAGGGTGATATCGACCATGCCATCGCGAATGATGTCATCATCAATATGCAGGCCCACAACGGTTCCAATCACCATCGCGCATGGGCGTTCCGGATTGGCGCTTGGCAGATCGACAATCTGGAACACTTCGCATTCCATATGGATCGGCACGCCCTTGATCAAGTGCGGTTTGACGCATTTAGCCGGCAGCTTTTCCAGCCCGGCATATTCAAACTCATCTTCGCCCGGCGGCAACGGGGCGGAGGAAAAATTAAGTTCTTTCAGCATCGCCTTCGGCGCAACGCCAACAACGAACTCGCCGGTATCGCGCGCATTGCGCAAACTGTCGACCGACCCGCCCGACGAAAACATTACCATCGGCGGATTGCCATGCACCGCATTGAAAAAGGAATAAGGCGCAAGGTTGGCCCGGCCTTCTTTATCGAGTGTCGATACCCAGCCAATCGGACGCGGCGCCACACAGGCCTTGAACGGATCATGTGGAAGATTGTGGGCGGTTTTTCCGGGCTCGTAAAACATCGGGACGTCCGTTTTTGGTTGGCGGTGTCTTTTATCCGACTGCAAAAAGCAATCAGATCACTTGATCATGCGTCATATTTTATTGTCCCGGCGCGTATTCGTGTTCGCGTACATGATCCGGGCGGTCTGCCAGATGCAGTCGTGTCTGCGCCATTGGCGTTTCGGCGATGATCTTGCCCCGGCGAATAACGAACAGGCGGTTGGCGCGCATGCGGATGGCCTCGATGGTGTCACGGGCCTGAAGGATGACGAAGTCCGCTTTGTTGCCGACTTCGATCCCGTAACCTTCAAGGCCAAGGATCTTGGCTGGTTGGGTGGTGACCGCGTCAAAGCAGGCACGGATATCCTCACGCGAAGTCATCTGCGCCACATGCATCCCCATGGAGGCGACTTCAAGCATGTCGCCCGACCCCATCGAGTACCAGGGGTCCATGACGCAATCATGCCCGAAGGCGACCGTGAGACCCGCATTGCGCAGTTCCGGTACACGGGTCATACCGCGACGTTTGGGATAGGTATCGTGGCGGCCCTGCAGGGTAATGTTGATCAGCGGGTTGGCGATGGCGGAAACCTCTGCCTCGGCCATCAGGGCGATCAGCTTGGAGACATAATAGTTATCCATCGAATGCATCGATGTCAGGTGCGATCCCGCCACCCGACCATTAAGCCCAAGGCGCTGGGTTTCATAGGTCAGCATTTCGATATGCCGTGACAGCGGGTCATCCGACTCATCGCAATGCATATCGACCATAAGGCCACGGTCGGCTGCCATCTGGCAGAGTTCCGAAATGCTTTGCGCACCATCGGCCATCGTGCGTTCGAAATGCGGAATGCCACCGACCACATCGACCCCCTTATCAAGAGCGCGAATGACATTGCTCTTGGCCGTCGGGCTGCGCAGATAGCCATCCTGCGGGAACGCAACAAGCTGCAGGTCGATATAGGGTGCGACCTGTTTCTTGACTTCAAGCAACGCATCGACAGCAAGCAGGCGATAATCACAAACGTCGACATGGGTGCGGATTGCAAGCAGGCCTTTTGACACCGCCAGATCGCAATATTTCAGCGCGCGTTCAATGACCGCTTCGGGGGTCAGGAGGGGTTTGAGCTCCCCCCAAAGCGCGATGCCTTCAAGCAACGTACCCGACTCATTCATGCGCGGCAGACCCAGTGACAGAGTCGCATCCATATGGAAGTGGCTGTCGACAAAGGGAGGGCTGACCAGCATGCCGCCGCAATCAAGCTCCTCGACCGCCGGAACATCAATATGACTGGCGATCTCGACAATCTTGCCATTCTGACAGGCAATATCGACACCGGTCTGGCCGTTAGCGATATTGGCATTTTTCAGGATCAGATCGGGTTGCATGATGTCATCCTTGGTCTGGTGGTGGCAGTCACAAATGGTATGCGTGGCTTAACGCTGTCCCTTGAACCATGGCACAAGAAGCGCCTTGGGGTAATCGGCTTTACGGGCAACAACAATAAGCGCAATGATCGACAGGATATAGGGCATCATCAGGAAGACCTGCGAGGGCAGGAATGCACCGACTTCTGTCTGAAGGCGGACCTGAAACGCGTCAAATGCACCAAACAGCAACGCCCCGATCAAGGCCTTGCCCGGTCGCCAGCTGGCAAACACGGTCAACGCAATACAGACCCAGCCACGGCCGTTGATCATGCCAAAGAAGAACGCATCAAAGGCCGACATGGTCAGGAACGCCCCGCCCAGTGCCATTAGTGATGAGCCAACCACGACCGCACCAATGCGAAGGCCATAAACCGAAAGTCCCTGTGCCTCAACCGAAGAAGGGTTGTCACCAACCGCCCGGATCGCAAGGCCCAGCGGGGTGCGATACAAAACCCAACCCGTCACAAATACCAACACAAGGGCCAGCATCGTCATCGCCGTTTGCGAAAACAGCGCCTGTCCAATGAAGGGCAGGTCGGACAGGAACGGAATATCAAGCGGACGGAATGGCTCGATCCGTGGCGGGGACGAAACATCGGGTAATGCCGTGCGATAGGTGAAATAAGACAGGCTGGTGGCAAGCAGTGTCACGCCAATCCCTGACACATGCTGGCTCAGCCCCAAGGGTACCGTCAGGATCGCATGGATCAGGCCAAAGAATGCCCCGGCAAGGGCGGCAACCAATACGCCACCCCAAAGCCCGGCACCAAGCCAAACGGCCATCCAGCCCGCCATGGCACCGGCGGTAAAGATGCCCTCGATCCCGAGGTTAAGCACACCGGCGCGTTCGCAAATCAGTGCGCCCAGAACGCCAAATATCAATGGGGTCGCGATGCGAATGGCGGCTTCCCAGAAGCTGGCGGCAAGAAGAATATCAATGATTTCCATGGTCTTTTCCCTCGCCCCTAGCCGTGCACCGATTTGCGATCAAAATGAACTTTAAATCGGGTCAAGAACCCGCCGATCAAAACGCACAGCAACGCCATGGCAACAATCAGATCCGCCAGATAGCTTGAAACGCCAATTGCACGGCTCATGGAATCTGCACCGACAAAAACGGATGCCACGAACAAGGCCGATGCAATCACCCCGATGGGCGACAGACGGGCGAGCATCGCCACAACGATCCCGGCATAGCCATAGCCCGGCGACAGATCGGTTGCCAGATACCCACGTGTACCCGCCACTTCCGATACCCCGGCCAGACCCGCCAGACCGCCCGAAAGGGCCGCAACCAGGATCATGGTTTTGGTTACCGAAATGCCGGAGAATTTGGCAGCCGCGGCATTTTCCCCAACCGCCCGAATTTCAAAGCCCCAGATCGTGCGTTTGACGAAAATCGCCAAGGCAACGGCGGAGACCAGTGCGATGATCAAGCCGATATGCACCCGCATGCGTTCCAGAAGTGCCGGGAAAGCGGCACTGTCAATGACCGGTTCGGATTGCGGCCAGCCCATCGACATCGGGTCTTTAAGCGCCCCTTCCAGCATCATCTGCACGAACAACAACACGATGAAGTTCAAAAGAAGGGTGGTGACGACCTCGTCCACACCAAGGCGGGTCTTCAAAAGCGTGGGCCCGATCAGCATCAACGCACCGGCAGCCATGCCAGCAATAATCACAACCGGGATCATCACCCAGCTTGGCCCGTCAATCACACCCGAACCAACGGCAACGGCGGCCATGGCCCCCATGTAAAGCTGGCCTTCGGCACCGATATTCCAAAGCTTGGCCCGGAATGCGATGGCGGCGGCAAGCCCTGTCAGGATCAGCGGCGTTGCACGTGTCAGCATTTCCGAGGTCGAGAAGACCGAGCCAAAGGCACCACTGATCATAAGGCCATAGGCCTCAATAATCGGGGCACCGGCAAGAGCGAGCGGAATGGCGGCCAGAAGAATGGCAATCGTTGCCGCCAAAACCGGCACACCATAGACAAGAAGCGGGCCGGGATTGCTGCGTGGTTCAAAGCGGATCATGCCGTTTCTCCCGGTTTGGTGGTCGTTGTGCCATCGGGGGCATGCGGGGCGGCTTTTTGTCCGGCCATCATCAGGCCAAGTTCGGACCGATCAATGCTATCGGTTGGCATGGCAGGGGTTATATGCCCGGCATGGATCACCGCGATCTGATCGGAAATGGTCAGAAGTTCATCCAGGTCCTCGGAAATCAGAATGATTGCCGCCCCACTCTCACGGGCTTCCAGCAAGCGACGATGGACTTCGGATTGCGCACCGACATCAAGGCCACGCGATGGTTGGTTGGCAAGGATCAGCTTGGGTGATTTTTCCAGAACACGCGCCAGGATCAGTTTCTGTATGTTTCCACCTGATAAAAGGCGTGCCGGGGCATCAGGACCCGGGCAGCGCACATCATAATCGGCAATCGCATGTTCAGCACGTTTGCGGATGGCCTCAAAATCAAGGAAGCCGAGTTTCTGGTATTCCGCGCTTCGAACATCCTCAATCGCGATGTTTTCAGCCACCGTCATCGATCCGACCATGCCATCGTGATGGCGGTCTTCGGGGATGCGTGCGATGCCGTTCTGCGCGAAAGTGTGGGCATCAAACTTGGTGACTTTTTCGCCAAATATTTCGACTGTGCCGCTATCGGGTTTGTCGAGCCCGGCGATGAGCTGTGCGAGCGCCGCCTGCCCATTGCCCGATACCCCGGCGATGCCAAGGATTTCACCTTCACGGGCGGTGACGTTCACCCCATGCAGGGACCGGCGGGAATCTCCGCGATCAATGGTCACATCGGCAAGGGTGATGACGGGCTTTCCGGGCGCGCGCGGTGTACGGCGGCTGGCGGGAACTTCGCGACCGACCATCAGTTCGGCGATGGATTTATGGTTCGCGTCGCTGGTTTTCAGTTCGCCAACCTTGGCCCCGCCGCGCAGAACCGCAATCCGGTGCGATACGGCAAGAACCTCGGCCAGCTTGTGGGCGATGATGATCACCGCAAGGCCGGTTGCGGCAAGTTTGCGCAGGATGGCAAACAGGCTGTCGGCTTCTTGTGGGGTCAGAACGGCGGTGGGTTCATCAAGAACCAGAAGCCGTGCATTGCGGTAAAGCGCCTTGAGGATTTCCACACGCTGCTTTTCGCCCACAGTCAATTTGTAAACCGGCTGATCGAGATCGACATTAAGCCCCGATCCGGCCATCAGTTCACCAAGCTTTGCGCGGGCAGAGCTGCGATCACGACGGAGCCTGAAAATCGGTTCGGTCCCAAGGACGATGTTATCAAGACCGGTCAGGTTTTCGGCCAATGTGAAATGCTGGTGAACCATGCCGATCCCGGCATCAAGGGCTGCCTGCGGGGCGCCCGGTTCAAGCTGTTCAAGGTTACCATCGCGACCGGCAACCGTAACGGTGCCTTCATCTGCGACATAGTGACCGAACAGAATATTCATCAAGGTGGTTTTACCCGCACCGTTTTCACCAAGAAGGGCAACGATTTCGCCCTTGTGAACGGTCAGGTCGATGGCGTCATTGGCAACCAGTGAGCCAAATCTTTTGGTGACACCTGCCAGCGACAGCAGCAGGTCTTGCGACGTTTCGGATGGTGTGTGCGCAGCAGATGACATTCGGGTAATCCGTTTTGTTTTTATGCGTCACGCTGTGGGGCAGTGGGCGGCTTTGTGGTGGGTATTATGTCGTAAATGACAAAGGGCAGTTCGATTGTTTAACCGAACTGCCCAGTGATTTCAGCGAAATCTTACATTGATGATTTCGGTTCTTCGTCGTTTACGTCGACCGTGAAGGACCCATCAAGGATTTCAGCCTGTTTGGCTTCGACTTCTTCAACCGTGCCGTCCGGCAGCAGGGCCGGATCGAGAACGACAGAACCACCGCCATATTCCATGTAGCTGAACTTGCCGTAATCTTCGGCCTCGAATTCACCGGCTTTGACCGCCTCAATCGCGTGGTCAATGGTGGCTTCCATGTGCCAAAGCGCGGAGCCGAGAATGGTGCCCGGGTAATCCGCCGCCGTGTCGATCACGTTACCAACGGCCAGAATACCGCGTTCCTTGGCAGCATCGGAAACACCAAAGCGTTCGGCATACATGATGTCCGCACCGCTATCGATCATGGCAAAGGCTGCTTCTTTGGCCTTGGGCGGGTCATACCAGCTGTTGATGAAGGTCACCATGAATTCGACATCCGGATTGACCGATTTGGCACCTGCCATGAAGGCATGCATCAGACGGTTCACTTCCGGGATGGCAAAACCGCCAACCATGCCGATCTTGTTGGTTTCGGTCGCCTTACCAGCCGCCATGCCGACAAGGTAGCTCGGCTCGTGGATGAAGTTATCAAAGACCGAGAAGTTTTCCCCATCCGGTGCAAAGCTTGACCCCATCAGGAACGCGGTTTCCGGATAGTCGGCTGCAACCTTGCGCGCAGCACGTTCAACGCCGAACACTTCACCAACGATCAGGTCAGAACCGTTTTCGGCATATTCGCGCATGACGCGCTCATAGTCGGTGTTGGCGACGTTTTCGGAAAATTCATAAGAAATGTCGCCGCGTTCTTCGGCAGCATTAAGCGCCTTGTGAATGCGCGATACCCACTGCTGTTCGACCGGAACAGTGTAGATTGCCGAAACCTTGAGCGGATCGGCGGCCTCGGCCGGTGCGCCAAAGCCAAACGATACGACTGCGGCTGCGCCAGCGATGGCCGACAGCATGGCACGACGCGATAGGCGGAAAGTACCAGACTTCATTTTTGTCCCCCTGCGGATTTATTGCCGTTATGCGAAACTCAACCTTTTGCATAGATTGTGGGCAGATTGTATACGCGATCACAAAAGAGGCAAAGCACCTTCTGTCCAAATGGTCAGTTTTCCACTCTTTGGTGTAAGTATTTGGGAATGCACGGGGTTTGGGGTGAATTAACGCGTGCAATTGGCGGGTTTCTGCGCAGCCAAAAGGTGAGGTGCGCATATTCCGGTGCCGATTGGTGCTGTTCCACACAGGCCCGATACCCGAGTCCGGGCTGTACCAACCGCATTTACGGTCATGCGGTAGCAGGGGCAAAATCTTCCGGTTTTTCGACCATAGCAGTTAAGATTGTCTAAACAGATGACGCACTTTCTAACACAATGCGAATCCTTGAAAAATTTCGGAGTCGGTTAACTCTTTCATTAACTATTTCGGTTGATGCTTTCATCAAGATTTCAAGGGGGAACCTAGAAGGCATCATGACAAAAAAGACATCTTTACCACTTGATCAGGTGATGGTTGGCGATTGCATCGAACTGATGAACAGCCTGCCGGAAAAATCCGTCGATCTTATTTTTGCCGATCCGCCCTATAACCTTCAGCTTGGCGGTGATCTGCTACGGCCGAACAATTCCAAGGTCGACGCCGTCGACGACCATTGGGATCAGTTTGACAGCTTCCGTCACTATGACGCGTTCACTCGTGACTGGCTGACGGCGGCCCGCCGTGTCCTTAAGGACACCGGTGCGATCTGGGTGATCGGCTCGTACCACAACATTTATCGCGTTGGTAACACGCTGCAGGATATCGGGTTCTGGATCCTCAATGATATCGTCTGGCGCAAAACCAACCCGATGCCGAACTTCCGTGGCAAGCGTTTCTGCAATGCGCATGAAACCCTTTTGTGGTGCTCGAAAAGCGAAGAGCAGAAAGCCATCACCTTTAACTACGAAGCGATGAAGCAGCTTAATGAAGGCTTGCAGATGCGCTCAGACTGGTTGATGCCGATATGTTCGGGCTCCGAACGTCTCAAGGATGAAAAAGGCAAGAAGGTCCATCCGACCCAGAAACCCGAAGCACTCCTTCAGCGTGTTCTGATGGCAACTACCCGTCAGGGTGACGTGGTGCTTGATCCGTTCTTTGGCACGGGGACGACCGGTGCGGCGGCGCGCCGTCTGGGCCGTCATTTCATCGGTCTGGAACGTGAAGAAAGCTATGCGGAAGCCGCACGTGACCGCATTGCCAAGGTTCAGATGCTTGATGGCGACAGCCTTGAGCTGACCGAGTCGAAGCGTTCCCTGCCGCGTATTCCGTTTGGTGCGGTGATTGAACGTGGCCTGCTTGCACCGGGTGACAAGATCTATGACAACCGGGGCAATGTCGCCGCCATGGTGCGTGCTGATGGTTCGATCAGTCATAAGGACAACGCAGGCTCAATCCATCAGATTGGCGCGCACGTTCAGGGCGCACAGGCTTGTAATGGTTGGACTTATTGGCATTACAAGTGTGATGGCCGACTGGTTTCGATCGATAATCTGCGCAGCCAGCTGCGTAAGGAAATGGGTCAGGTCCCCGCCTGATTATTGTCGGTTCAATCCGGCTAAATGATTGATGCCCAACAGAACCGGCGTGGTTGCAAAACCCGCCGGTTTTGCTTTTCCCGGGAAATCTTGTTATCTTTTCCATTCAAACTTATCCGCAAGGATAGATGGAGAAGATTATGCAGCCAGGTGCAGTAGGGGGTGCCGCATACGCACCCAACCCGGTCCAAATTCAGCAGGCAACCGCGCCGATTGCTGAAACGGGTAATAACGACCTGAATACACCGCCGACACAGCGGGTAGAGCAAACAGCAGAAACCGAAACGTCGCAGCAGGCCGCACCGACCCCGACAGAGGGCCGTGGACAGGTAATCGATATTTACGCCTGATCGCGCCGCACGATGTTAATAAACAAAGGCCCGTGGTTTTGATCACGGGCCTTTTTAATTACGCAGGTTTTATGCGACAGAGCTGCCAGATCAGGCTGGCCCGTATTTGAGGGCATGACGGACGATCTTTTTCATGACGGTCGGCAGGGCAAAGTCCGACAGCCCGTCAATTGTTGTCCAGCTGCCGTCAAGTTTATCGGCCTCCTCAACGGGCAGGGTGGTCGCAAGCACGCTGACATTAAGATGAAAATGCGTGAAGGTATGGCCCACCGTACCGTCCAGTTCCGACCATTCTGCCGACACCGGTGCTTCGGACAGCATGACATCATCGGGTGCTTCAATCGCGCGCCAGTCGCTGCCGGGCACTTCATAAAGGCCGCCCAGCAATCCCTTTTCCGGGCGACGACGCACCAGAATACGGCCATCATCTTCGCGTCGGATCCAGAAGGCATAGCCGACCCGGGTGGGTTTCGGTTCCTTCTTGCGTTTTTTCGGAAGATCGGGCGCGATGCCGGACTTGCGACCCTCGCAATCGGCCTGCCACGGACAAATGCCACATGCCGGATTACGCGGCGTGCAGACCGTCGCCCCCAAATCCATCAGCGCCTGGGCGTAATCGCCGGGGCGATCAGACGGGGTCAGGGCGGCCGACTTTTCCTTGATTTCGGGTTTGACGTCGGGCAACGGCGTTTCCAGCGCAAACAGGCGCGAAATCACCCGTTCGATATTGCCATCCACCGGGCTGGCATGCCGGTTAAAGGCAATGGCGGCAACTGCGCAGGCGGTATAGGGCCCAATGCCCGGCAGCTTCAATAAGCCTTCCTCGGTATCGGGAAAAACACCGTCATATTCCGATGCAACCACCTTGGCACACTTATGAAGATTACGCGCACGGGCATAATATCCCAACCCTTGCCAGGCATGGAGAACATCATCAAGTTCGGCATTGGCAAGATCGATCACTGTCGGCCAACG
Source organism: Thalassospira profundimaris WP0211 (assembly GCF_000300275.1). Classification (GTDB taxonomy): domain Bacteria; phylum Pseudomonadota; class Alphaproteobacteria; order Rhodospirillales; family Thalassospiraceae; genus Thalassospira; species Thalassospira profundimaris. Next base: position 230,937 of record NZ_AMRN01000003.1, read on the forward strand.
GTTCAAAAAGGCAGCAAAATATGGTCCCACCGTTTGCACGGTGGTTTGTTGCAACATGATTTCGCTGAGCCAGACGTGATATGGATCGGGCGTCTCGCCGGGTTCTGATCGCCAGGGCAGAGTGCGATGATGGCGGTCGTACCACTCCAGCATCGTTTCTGCGAGGCGTTGGGTGTCCTGATGGGTGAAATGCACGTCGATCCCGTGTTATGTTGTTTTGCCGACTTTGAAGCAGACCCTACGAAAGAAGCGGGCGTGAGCAAGAAAAAAGATAGTGCTGGTACGAAAAGTGGCTCGGTGATGGATCAAGCATCCAAATCCGTGGCACCCAAAAAGAAGCAGGCATTTGCCCCGCTGGGCAGTTCAGAGCGCCGCATGGGCCTTCGTAATGTTGCCCCGCTTGTCGGCAATCTGACCCGGCCGCTTGTGCGTAAGCGTGGCTTTTTCCAAACCGAGATTATCCTGCATTGGGCCGAGATCGTCGGGCGTGATCTTGAACAATATACCATGCCGCTGAAATACAGCCCGCCGCCCAAGGAAAGCATTGCCGGGGGCACATTGCTGATCCGGGTGGTTGGTCCGGTTGCGCTTGAGCTGCAACACCGCATGCCGCAGATCATTGAGCGGGTGAACAGCTATTTCGGCTATCGTGCGATCAACAAGATCACGATGCTTCAGGGTGATATTTCCCGCCCCGAACGCACCGTCCATCGCCCGGCCGAAGTCCCCGAAGCCGACATCAGCCCAACCAGTCAGGCCGACCTCGAAAAGATCGAAGATCCCCATCTTCGTGAAGTGCTTGCGCGCCTTGGCCGACATATCGCCGGCGCAAGCGGTGGCCTGCGTCCCAAGAACGGCAAGAAATAAGGCATTCGGCGTCGTTACCGTGTGTCTGCATTCCTGTGTTTGGCGATCACGGCCTGTTGGATTGTGCTTTGTGAATAATCGAATCAGTTTTCTTAAATGAACGATCACGGAGTTGCCGCAATTGCGCGCCAACTTGGCGACTCGTTGGTGGCATAGCCGTTTTCGGGGGTGTGTTGACTCCCGCGCTGCAACAGGCTTGTAATCACAAAACTTTGTTTTAACGGAGGTTTCCTTGCTAAAGGCAGTTAAGTTTCTTGCTGGTGCTTTTTTGATGATGGTTGGGCTGGCAAGCGCCCAACAGGCACAAGCAGTTGAGTGGAAAGAACATGTGATGGGGGACGAGAACGCGCCGGTCACCATGATTGAATATGCATCTTTGACCTGCCCGCATTGCGCGTCCTTCCACACCGAGGTTCTGCCTGAGATCAAGGAAAAGCTGATTGATACTGGCAAACTGAAGCTGATCTATCGTGACTATCCGCTTGATGGTGTTGCATTGCGTGCAGCGGCCATTGCGCAGTGCGCGGGCGAAGATCGCTATTTCGGTGTTCTGGGCATGTTGTTCAAATCCCAGATGACCTGGGCACGTTCGCAGGACCCGATTGGCAGCATCAAGGAAGTGGTGCGCTTTGCCGGCATGACCGGCGATGCGGTGGATGCCTGCATTGCGGATCAGGAACTGATTGATGGTATTGTTGGTTCGCGCATGACCGGCGAGCAGGAATTCAACGTCAGCTCCACGCCAAGCTTCATCCTTGATGGCGACACCATTGCCGGGTCGCGCGAAGCAGAATTCTTTATCGAAAAAGTCGAAGACCTTATCGACTAAATAAAACAATTCCGTCGAACACCGCAGAAGCGGTGTTCGACAACAGGGGACAGGGTCGGACCGGGGGACATGATTGGTCCAGTTTAAATCGCTAAAGCTGACGGGGTTTAAATCCTTCGTCGATTCAACAGATCTACTCGTTGAAGACGGGCTGACAGGTGTTGTCGGCCCGAACGGCTGTGGCAAATCCAATCTTGTCGAAGCACTGCGCTGGGTGATGGGTGAAACATCGGCCAAGCAGATGCGTGGCTCCGACATGTCCGACGTGATTTTTGGCGGCACATCAAGTCGCCCTGCGCGTAACGTCGCTGAAGTTTCCGTGACCCTTGATAATAGTGAACGCAAGGCGCCCGCGATGTTCAATGATTTCGACATGCTCGAAGTCACACGCCGTATCGAGCGCGGCGGCGGGTCGAACTATCGCGTCAATGGCAAGGATGTGCGTGCGCGTGACGTGCAATTGCTGTTTGCCGATGCCGCGACCGGTGCGCGCTCAAACGCCATGGTGTCGCAGGGCAAGATTGGTGCACTGATCGGCGCGAAACCGATCCAGCGTCGCCTGATCCTTGAAGAAGCTGCCGGCATTACTGGTCTGCATTCGCGCCGTCATGAGGCGGAACTTCGCCTTAAAAACGCTGAACAGAATATGGAACGTCTTGAAGACGTTCTGTTGCAGCTTGATGGTCAGATTGCTTCGCTGCAAAAACAGGCAAGACAGGCCGAACGGTATCGCAAGCTTTCCGAAAGTGTCCGCGAGACCGAGGCACTGTTGTTCCACATCCGCTGGACCGACGCCCAGAAACGTCAGGAAGATGCCCGGGAATTGCTGGTCGCGGGTGAAAGTGCCGTGCGTGACCTGACCTCATCAGTGACAGAGGCCACAACGGTTCAGGCCCATGTCGCTGCCAGCCTGCCTGATCTTCGTAAAAAAGAGTCTGAGGCCGCCGCCGCCCTTCAGCGCCTTTTGATCGAACGCGAAGGCCTTGATAAGGACAAGGCTCAGATCGAAACCCAGATGGGGCAGCTGCGTGGTCGCATTCAACAGATTGATGCCGACCTTGCCCGTGAGGCGGAATTGGCAAGTGACGCGGAAGGCGCGCTTAAAAAACTTCAGGACGAGCGCGAAGAACTAAGCGAAGCGCAGGGCGGCGAAGACGACGCGCTTGATGAAGCCCGCGAAGTCGCATCGGAAAAGGCCCTTCGGGTTGAAGAACTTGAAACCGATGTTGATGCGATGACCAACAAGGTCGCCGAGGAAGAGGCACGCCTCAAATCGGTGCAACAGCGCTTAAGCGAACTCAATGCCCGCCGGTCGCGTCTGACCGAACGCCATGACGAAGCGGTTGCCAAGCTTGATGATATCCGCATTGAGGCCGACTTTTCCGAGGCGCTCGAAGAAGCCAGCATGCACCTTGAAGAGTGCGAGGAGCTGGTCGAACAGCGCAAAATGGCGGTCGAAGAGGCCGAGATGCGCTTGGCCGAAATGCGTGATCGCGAAGATGGCCTGAAAATCGCCGAAAGTGATGCACGCGATGCACTGCGTGATGCCGAAAGCCGCAAGGCACGCCTGACTGCCGAGATCGACGCACTTGAAAGCCTGCTGCGTGGCGGTGACGATGATAAATATCCCGGTGTGATCGAAAACATCACGGTGCAAAGCGGCTTTGAACTTGCGATGGCAGCCGCCCTTGGCGAAGACCTTGACGCGCCGGATGCAACCGATGCCGCAATGCATTGGGCCGCCATTGACCCGGCGACTGATGACCCGGCTCTGCCCGATGGCGTGTCGGCCCTTGCCAAATATGTCGAGGCACCCGCACTTTTGAACCGGCGTCTGTGGCAGATCGGCATTGTTGAAGACGAAGCAACCGGTAACTTCCTTGCCAAAAACCTCAAGGTTGGTCAGCGCCTTGTGTCGCGCGAAGGAGCACTTTGGCGTTGGGATGGCTATCGTATTCTGGCCGGTGCAGAACTTCCCGCCGCGGTTCGTCTGCGCCAGCGTAACCGCCTTGATGAATTGCGCGGCGAACTTGAAGAAGCCGATGCAGTTGTCGAAGCCGCAAGCGAGCGCGCCGAAATCGCCAGCGAAAATGTCGAACGCCTTGATGAAGAAATCGAGGCGGCCCGTACGGCCGAACAGGAAGCACACCGCGCGGTGCGCGATGCTGAAACTGCGGCGTCATCCGCACGCGAAGAAATTGCCAATATCAAACGCGATGCCAGCGCGATTGAAAGCCGCCTTCAAAACGCCGAAGAGGCCGAAAAACGCGCCAAGCAGGACCTTGATGAACTGATTGCCGAACAGGAAGAACTCGCCGCCCTGCCAGAGGAAAGCAGCGAGGGCCTGATGGAAATCAAGGCTGAGTTGATTGAAAAGCGCGCCAATCTGGCCGATGCGCGTGCGGACCATATGGAAGCCCGCAGTCAGCTTGAACGCATGCAAAGCACCATGTCAGGCCGGCGCAAGCGCCTTGAATTCGTTGAAAATGAAATTGCCACCTGGAATGAACGTGCATCGGGTGCCGGTGAACGGGTTGCCGAACTGCGCGAACGTCAGGAAGAAGCGCGTATGGAGATCGAGGAGCTTGAACTCAAGCCCGAAGAGATCGAAGAACGTCGTGCCATTCTTTCTGACCGGATCGAACTTTCCGATCAAACCCGCAAGGATGCCGCTGATGAGTTACAGCGCGCTGAGAACGCCCAGCGCGAAGCCGATATCAACCTGCGCGAAGCCGACCAGAAACTGGCCGAAGCCCGCGAGGGTCGCGTGCGCTGTGAAGCGTTGCTTGAGCAAGCCGAACAGCATCGCCGCGATTTGATCGAACGTATCCGCGAACGTGTCAATGCGACGCCGGATCAGTTGGTCGAGCTTGGCAAGATTGACCTGACCAAGGACCTGCCAAGCGAAGGCGACATCGAAGCCCGCCTGCAACGCCAGACCCGCGAACGCGAAAATCTCGGTGCGGTTAACCTGCGTGCCGAGGTCGAACTGGCCGAGATGCAGGAACAGAAAGACACCATGGTGTCTGAACGCGATGATTTGATTGCTGCCATTGAAAAATTGCGCAATGGCATCAATCAGCTCAACCGCGAAGCCCGTGCCCGTTTGAAAGCGGCCTTTGACGAGGTGGACAAGCATTTCCAGCAACTGTTTGTCCGCCTGTTTGGTGGCGGTGGTGCGCATCTGATGCTGACCGATGCGGATGATCCGCTTGAAGCCGGACTTGAAATCATGGCATCCCCGCCGGGTAAAAAGCTTCAGCATCTGTCGCTTCTGTCAGGTGGCGAACAGGCGCTGACGGCTGTGGCGCTACTGTTTGCGGTCTTCCTGACCAATCCGGCCCCGATCTGCGTCCTTGACGAGGTTGACGCCCCGCTTGATGACGCCAACGTTGACCGCTTCTGCAAGCTGTTGGAGGCCATTGGCCGTCATGCCAATACCCGCTTCCTGGTCATCACCCACCACCGCATGACCATGGCCCGCATGAACCGTCTGTTTGGGGTGACCATGGCCGAACGTGGTGTGTCTTCGCTGGTCTCGGTCGACCTGCATCAGGCAGAAGTCTATTCCAAGAAAGAACAGACCGAGCTCGACTTCACCAGCTAATCCGTGCCGTTTATTAAGCAATCCATTAATAAACTGATAGGGCACGCGATGTTACACATCATTGAAACTCAATGATGGTGAAGGCCTGATGTCCCAGAAAGTGCGCGAGCTTTATGAACAGTTTCCCTATCCGTTGCGCGATCCAGGGCAGGAAAAAGACCGCCTGTTAATGCCGCCGATCGATACCCTGTCACGGGTCAATCATTACTGTTTTGGCGGGACAAAGGAATTTGATGCCACCTTCCGCGCACTGGTTGCCGGTGGCGGCACCGGGGATTCGATGATCTGGCTGGCAGAACAATTGCGCGATGTCGGTGGATCGGTCACCTATCTTGAACCGTCCGCGGCCAGCACCAAGGTCGCCCGCGCCCGGGCCGAGGCACGCGGTCTTTCAAACGTCACCTACGTCAATCAGACAATCTCTGAATTTGCCAAATCCAAGCCCGAGCCGTTTCATTACATCAATTGTGCCGGTGTCTTGCACCATCTTGAAGACCCGGAAGAAGGCCTTCGCGATTTGACGTCGGTGCTTAAGGCCGACGGTGCGATGGGCATCATGGTTTATGGCGAACATGGGCGTCTTGCCGTGACCGAGTGGCGCAAAATGATCGAGCCATTGCTGGAAGACAAAGACCTGCAGCAACAGTTGGCCATGACGCGAACATTGTTATCGGCCCTGCCGGAAGACAACATGCTGCTTAAAATGGGCGGTGGTTCGGGCTTTATCAAAGGGTTGCTTGAAAACGATCCGGAAATCGTTGATTTGCTGCTTCATCCCGTTGAATGCGCATATGACGTCCACGGGGTATATGATTTCGCCTCTTCCGCGGACCTGCATGTTGCGGCCTTCACCGGCTTCTTCGGGTTTGGTGGAACGGGCAAGGCCCATTACAAGATCGATAATCTGGTGCGTGATCCGGCCATTCTGCGCGAATTGGCGGCCAAGCCGCTTCGCGATCAGCAGGCCTTTTGCGAACGGTTCAGTGGCGCGATGCCGCTTCATGCATTCTACCTGACCCGTGAAGACAAGGGCCAAACTGCCGAAATGCTGCCCGACGCAGAACTGGCACCTTACTTCTTCGTCCCGCCCAACAAGACCTTCTTTGATGATCTGGTGGCACTCGCCGGACAACCTGTTCTGATCGAAGACGGCAGTGGCAATGCAGTTGACCTGACCGGTGGACCGGATCTGGCCCGCTTGCTGGCGGTCTTTGATGGCAAAAAGACGGTTGCAGAACTTGTCGCCATTCTGCGCGATGAAATTCTTGATACCCAGCCGATTGATATGAACTCGATTGCGATCAATACATTGGGGGCTGTGTGGGCGCTGTTTCACAAGTTTGATTGGATGCTGTCATCAAAGCCTGGCGGCTGGCAAAAAACCGACGGTGAGAGAACACTTGGCGTGCGCAAGATCTGATTGGTTTACGGGGGTAGTGCCCCTGCAAGCGTCATTCGGTGACCGCTGGTGAATCGGGAATGCCGACTTTCTTTAATCCGCCGATATTTCATGGTTTTGGGCAAAAACGCTCCTGATTTTGGCAAATTGCCGGGGCCCGGTGAAAAACACCAAATTTGTCATCTGTGATGTCAAAGGTGATAAAACCGGCAGGAACCAAGGAAAACCGCCGGTTGCAGGCCAGTGGCGCAGATCACTGTCAATTCTTTTGACTGCGACTATTGCCTAACTCTAAAAGTGTTTTCCTTCACATTTAAGGGGTTAAGTGACTGAAATAATTATTATTATTTCGGTTTTCAAAGGTCCGGGGAGACGGGGTTTTACAGCTTGACAGCCCATGGGGTGCTAAGTATGTTGCCCGCGCATTTCCTTGCGACGTTTGCAGGGCTGCCAAAGCGGGGTTCAGGACAATGAGCGATGATAAAGATCGCGCTTCATTAGCAGAGCTTGAGAGCAAACTGGCAGCTGTAGCAGGCAAGCGAGAGGAACTGCACAGCCCGAACCGGGCGACCGGCAAACCATCTCAAGGGATGGCGCTTGGCATGAGGATTTCGGCGGAAATGATCGCTGCGGTTCTTGTCGGCTTGCTGATTGGCTGGGCGCTGGATCGGGTGCTTGATACGACACCTTGGCTGCTTGTTCTGTTTGTTTTTCTCGGAGCAGGTGCCGGAGGTTTGAACGCTTATCGCGTTGCCAAGGGTTTTGACAGTGCTGTCGGACTTGGTCGTGCGATGGGGGAGCGCAAGCAGGGGAACGGGGACAAATCCGAACCCTGATAATATTGAGCGAGGATTACGGTGGCTGGACCGCTAGAGCAGTTTGAAATCAAGCCCTTGGCCGAACTTTCGGTTGCCGGCATTGATATTTCCTTCACCAACTCCGCACTTTGGATGGTGATCGCAGCCGTTCTCGTAACGGGCTTCATGACGCTTTCGATGCGTCGCGGCGCGCTGGTTCCGGGCCGCTGGCAAGGATCTGCCGAGGTGATGTACGAATTCGTCGCCAATATGCTCAAGGACAACGTGGGAAGCGCAGGTCGCAAATATTTCCCGTTCGTCTTTACGCTGTTTATGTTTGTTCTGTTCGGGAACCTGCTTGGCATGATCCCGCACAGCTTTACCTTTACGAGCCACATCGCTGTTACCTTTGCGATGGCTCTGGTGATCTTCCTCGGTGTGACGGTCATCGGCTTCATGCGTCATGGTACGCATTACCTTCGGATGTTCTTCCCTGAAGGTGCGCCGATTGCGACCGCGATCATTCTGATCCCGATCGAAATCATCTCCTATTTCTCTCGTCCGTTCAGCCTGGCGATCCGACTGTTTGCGAACATGACCGTCGGCCACATCATGCTGAAAGTTATCGGTGGGTTCGTTGGCCTGATTGGCATTCTCGGCGTGCTTCCCTTTGCTTTGCTGACGGGGATTACTGTTCTGGAGTTCGGCATTGCTGCGCTTCAGGCTTACGTCTACACAATTCTCACCTGCATCTATCTCCATGATGCAATCCACATGCACTGATGTGTGTGGTTTGGTGTGATCTCTTCTGATTGCCTTTAAGAAATTCGAAAGGGTGAAGTTATGGAACTCGATGCTGCTAAGATGATCGGTGCTGGCCTGGCTGCTATTGGCATGATTGGTGCCGGTATCGGTGTTGGTAACATCTGGTCGAGCCTGATTGCGACTGTTGGCCGTAACCCGGCTGCAAAAGGCGACGTTGAACTGTATGGCTGGATCGGCTTTGCTGTTACCGAAGCTATTGCACTGTTCGCACTCGTCGTTGCGCTGATCGTTCTGTTCGGCTAATCGGCGCCTTTTGCGCGAATACACGGCCCGGCGAGGCACTCCCTCGCCGGCGTCGTTGAATTCGGGAGTAGGCTATGCCGCAGTTTGATATTGCGACGTTCTCGGAACAGATCTTCTGGCTGTTCGTCATTTTCGCCATCTTGTATTTCCTGATGTCGAGAATTGCGCTTCCGAAGGTTGGTGAAGTTCTTGAACGCCGTCAAAAAACCATCGAAGACAACCTTGGCAAGGCTCGGGCGTTGAAAGACGAAACCGATGCCGCCATCGCGAAATACGAGGCTGCTCTCGCAGAAGCTCGTGAAGCCGCTCAGGCTGACATTCGCGAAGCATCGGAAAAGGCTGCTGCAGAGCAGGCTAAGAAAACCGAAGCTATGGTCAAGAAGCTGTCTAAAAAGACATCTGATGCCGAGAAGGCAATTGCGGACGCCAAAGCGGATGCAATGACGGGTGTTGCAGAAGCAGCATCGGAAATTGCCCGTGAAGCAACCGACAAACTTATCGGTGTCAAGGTTCAGGCCAAAACTGCCGACAAGGCTGTTTCGGCAATCGTAGGAGAGTAAGACAATGGCAACCCAAGAGGTTACTTTCCTTACCGATCCATACACCTGGACCACGCTTTCTTTCGTGCTGGTCGTCGGTTTTGGCGGTTTCAAAGCCGTCAAAGGGATCTCTGCCGCACTTGATAAACGTGCACAGAAGATTTCCGACGAACTGGACGAAGCACAGCGTCTTCGCGAAGAAGCCCAGGAGCTTCTGGCCAATTATCAGGCCAAACAGCGTGAAGCGCTTAAGGAAGCTGACGAAATCCGTGCGCATGCCAAGGTGGAAGCCGACCGTATGCTCGAGAACGCCCAGGCAGAACTGAAAGCGGCGCTTAAACGTCGTGAACAGCAAGCTCTGGACCGTATCTCCAACCTCGAAAGCCAGGCTATCGCCGAAGTTCGTGCACATGTTGCCGAAATCGCAGCCAAGGCCACCATGGCCCTTGTCAGTGACAAGGTTTCTGGTGCAAAGGCAGACGAGTTGGTTGATAGCGCGATCGCGGAACTCAAAGTTCGTCTGAACTGATTTTTTCCGGTTTCCGGAAACCAAAAACCCCGCAGCGATGCTGCGGGGTTTTTTGTTGTTCGACAGTCTGCCTGAGGGTCAGGACAACTGTTCTCGGCCATGCGGTTCATCAAGATCCAGGACCGGGCCCAATGGCACCACGCCGGACGGATTGATCGTCGGGTGGCTTTCGTAATAGTGGCCCTTGATATGGTTCATAAAGACCGTCTCTTTGATCCCCGGGTGTTGATACAGATCGCGGGTATAGGCCCAAAGATTGGGATATTCATTCAGCTTGCGCAGGTTGCATTTGAAATGGCCGTGATAGACCGGATCAAAGCGCAACAAGGTCGTGAACAGGCGCCAGTCGGCTTCGGTAAGCTGGTTGCCAACAAGGTAGCGTTGCTTTGAAAGGCGTTCTTCAAGCCAGTCCAACGCATCAAACAGCGTGGTGACGGCTTCTTCATAGGCTGATTGCGTGGTGGCAAAGCCGGACTTGTAAACGCCGTTATTCACATCGTGATAAACCCGTTCGTTCACTTCATCGATTTCGGTGCGCAAATCTTCGGGATAGAAATCAACCTCTGTTGCGCCAAGACCGTCAAACGCGCTGTTAAGCATGCGGATGATTTCAGCCGACTCATTGCTGACCAGCTTGTTGGTCTTCTTGTCCCAAAGCACCGGCACGGTGACGCGACCGGTGTAATCCGACATCGCATCGGTATAGACCTGATGCATGAAGTCACGGTCTTCGAGATGGTCGGGAAGGCCCGCATCGCGATCAAACTTCCAGCCGTTCTCGCCCATGTGCCAATGCACGACCGATACACTGATCATGTCTTCCAGTCCCTTAAGCGCACGGAAGATCAGCGTACGATGGGCCCAGGGGCAGGCGTAGGATACATACAGGTGGTAGCGGCCCTTTTCGGCCGGAAATTCGGCATCCTGATCGGCAGACACCCAGTTGCGAAAAGCTGAATCCTGGCGTTTGAATTTTCCGCCGTTGCTTTTCGTGTCATACCATTTGTCGTGCCAGACTCCGTCGACAAGTAATCCCATGTCCGTTTCCCAAATTTTGTTAATCGGTTCTGGCAGGCATTCTGCCGCGGTTAAGCTTTATTGTGCTTATTTGCGCGTTGAAGACAATCCGTTGATGTGACATTAATTTGTTTCCAATCGCGCAACAGTACCCCGCTCAGGAGCCGCACAATGCTGATCGGAAATCTTGACGGCATGACCGTCTTTGCCCGTGTCGTCGAGGAACGCAGTTTTTCCGGTGCGGCGCGCAAGCTTGGCATGTCCAAATCCGCAGTCAGCAAACATGTAACCAAGCTTGAAGACAATCTTGGTATCCGGCTTCTGAACCGAACCACCCGTCGGCTCAGCCTGACGGATGCCGGGTCGACCTTCTATCAGCACTGCGCGCGTGTCGTTGAAGAAATCGAAACAGCCGAACATGCCCTGACCGATTTGCGCGGCACGCCGCGCGGCACATTGCGTATTTCGGCCCCCCTGACCTTTGGGCAGATGTATTTGCCGCAACTGGTGACCGAGTTCATGGATAAGTATCCCGGCCTGCATGTCGATATCCATTTGGCCGATCATATGGTCGATCTGGTGGCCGAGGGGATTGATATGGCAATACGGATCACCCGGCTTAAGGATTCCAGCCTGATTGCCCGTAAACTGGCCGATTTCACCGGCCATGTGGTGGCCTCACCGGGTTATCTGGAACAGTATGGCGAACCCAAAACGCCACAGGAACTGGCCGAGCACAGAACGATTTCCTACACCAACGTACCAAGCCCCAATATCTGGGATTTTGATGGACCAGATGGTCAGGTCTCAGTCCGGGTCAATCCGGTGATGTCATGCAATAATGGTGAATTCACATCCGTTGCGGCCATTCGCGGCCTTGGTATTGCCCGAGAACCGGAATTCATCGTTGCAGAGGCGCTGAGCGAAGGGCGTCTTGTCCGCATCCTCCATGATTACGATCCGCTCAGCAGTGGCGGTATTTACGCGGTCTATCCCGAACGCCGCCACCTACCCAGCAAGGTGCGCGTCTTCATCGATTTTCTGGTCGAAAAATTCAAAGGCGGATTGTGCAACTTCCATCAGGAAGCCTGTGCGGAATATCGTGAAGGGCGTGGCCGCCAAAGACCACGGCCCTAATCACTTGCTTTCGACCCGCCAGCCCAACAAACAGATCGCCCCGATCAAAAGCGCGACAAACGGGATCGGCAGCAAGTTTGTAATGCCGCCAATCACGGTCTTGAAACTGTTGGTCTGAAGGAACCCGGCCCAGTTGCTGCCATGCCAGATACGGTCGTCGGGCACATGGCGGAAATCGGGCAAACCATCTTCGATCCGGCCGATATAGCCATCATTTTCCGCAACCAGCCCGGTCAAAAGATCCGGGGTGGAATTAGTATTTCGGGTTTCGGCGGTCAGGACATCACGATCGACATGCAACGCGGTTTGACTGCGATCATCCTGATCACGTACCCGAACCCGGATCAGACCGCGGGTTTCAATCGGAACAGTCGCCTGCCAGGATTGATCGGGCAGTTGTTCGAAGGCGGCATTGATCTGTTCACCGGTTTCCGGATTGATCACGCTGGCTGCTTCGGGGGCCGCGCCGATCTTGCGCCAATTGAGGATAAGGCTCTCGCCATCTGGACTGCGTTCGGTCAGCACGGTGTTTTCATCAAGAGCCGGTTCCTTCATCAGCCAGTGCGATAAACGCCGCAGCAATTCTGCCACAGGGCCACCGCCATCATGGCCACGCTGCCAAAGCCACATCTGATCGGAGCTTAACATCGCCACACGGCCTTCCTCGACCCGCTGCATGGTCAGAAGTGGCAGGTCATCGACACCGGTCAGAAGCGTCATGGCATCGGGATCAGAAATACGCGTTTCGATCTGACGATACCACTGACCCCATTTCGGGGGCGTGTTGGGGGATCCGGCAATGGCGGTTGTGACCGGGTGCAGGCGGCCAGCCTGATTAACACGGGGGACAAAGGCCTGTTCGATAACCCGGCCAGTTGGCGCGGCAGGCATCAGGTCATTCAAGGCGGTGCTGGCAAGCCCGTCCGGGCCGACATATTCCGGCCCGGCGACGACCAGTGCCGCGCCACCCCATTTGACGAAATCAACCACCTTTTCAAGATAGTGCGGCGGCAAGACGCCGCGCATCTGATAGCGGTCAAAAATGATCAGATCAAATTGACGCAGGCGCACTTCGAACAGATCACGGATCGGAAACGGGATTAGCGCCAGTTCATTGATCGGGGTGTCGTCACCCTTTTCAGGCGGGCGCAAAATCGTGAAATGCACAAGGTCCACACCGGGATCAGCCCGCAAAAGGTTACGCCAGGCCCGCTCGCCCGGGTGGGGTTCACCAGATAACAACAGCACACGCAACCGATCTCGCACACCGGTGGTTTCAAGGATCAGCCGGTTGTTGGATTTGTCGGTTTCTTCCTCAAGCGTATCCATGCGCAATTCGGCAAGAACCGATCCGGCATGCGGCACCGGGATGCTGACCCGGCGTTGTTCGTTGGCGGGCAGGGCAATTTCGCGTTCCGTACCGTCTTCAAGCAGCATCCGAACCGGGATCGCCGTGCCGGGGGGCAATTGCGGATCGACCGCCTCGATCATGAATTCGGCATCCTTGCCGACAATGCCGTAATCGGCACTTTGGCGAATGACCAACCGGCGATCACGTTCATCGCGTCCGCCACTGATCAAAACATGCAGGGGCGCGTTCAGATCAAGGCTGCTTGGCACGTCATGAACCTGCCCGTCAGTAATCATCATGACACCCCCCAGCCGTTCGCGCGGCAACCCGCCCAGCAACCGGTCAAGGACGGCAAACATGCGGGTATCGGTATCACCCGGAACTTCTTCAAAGCGAAGCTCCACCGATGGATCATCTGCAAAGCGATCTTGCAGTTCGGCAATCGCCGCATCGGTTTGTGCCGTACGGTTTGCGATATCTTGACTTGCCGATCGGTCGACAAGGACCAGAATGATATCGCTTAGTTTTTCGCTTTCACGGTCGGTAAATTGCGGTGCCAGAAGGGCCAGAAGAACCAGCACCATCACCACCCCGCGCCAGACCGTTCCACGCAGCCGGAAAATCGTGAAGACAATGACGGCAACCAAACACAAAACAGCCAACCCTTGCAGGATGGTGATATCGAGAAGCGGGGAAATCTGAAGGTTCTGCCATCCCTGGTTCATCGGCCCAACCTTTCCAGAATGGCCGGGATATGCACCTGATCGCCCTTGTAACTCCCCGTCAGGGCATACATCACCAAATTGACGCCAAACCGATAGGCCATTTCGCGTTGCCGGGGGGATATGTCTTCGCTGCGCAGTTCATCGCGGCCTTCGGGAATGATCCAGGCCGATGCCCAGTCATTGCCCCCAAACAGAACCGATGCAACCCCATCAAGGCGTTGACTGGGGCGGGCATCAAGCCACAGTGGTTCGGAAAACCGGCCAAAGGCATGGTCAAGCAGATAGAAACTGCGAAACAGAATGTGATCACTTGGCGCGCGATCCAAAAGCGGGACTTCCAACCCGGCCAAAAGACGCCGCAACCGCGCCGGCTGGACTTCGCGGTCCCGGCTGTCAATCAGGATCATGCCACCATTGTTCAGATAACGGTTCAATCTTTCCTGTGCGCGTTCGGAAAACGGTTCCTGCCCGTCAACCAGCGGCCAATAGATCAGTGGATAGAAACTAAGCTCGTCGGTCTCCGGATTAACGCCATCGACAGTGTTGAGGTCTGCCGCACTTCGCCGACGCAGGATTTCGGTCAGGCCGGTCATCCCGGCACGGCTGAGGCGATCTACCGGCGCATTTCCGGTTTCAAGATACGCCAGACGCGGTTGCAGGGCTGCTTCGGGCAGTGTTGCCGCCATGGATGCTGCGGGCATCATCACGCTGGCGGAGGCCGCACCCGTCAGGACGGCGGCCAGCAGAAGCGATGTCAGGGCATTGCTGCGTCGACTGCGCCGCAGCGACACGTTGTTGAGTACCAGCAAAATCGCGGCATCAAACAAGATCAGAATAAAGGCCGCCAACAGGCAAAGGGCGGCAAGATCAACCTGGCTTTGATCGGTGATTTCACGTGTGCTGATGCCCGAAGGCCAGACCACATCGCGTCCGATATCGGTAAGTGACGGGCCAAGGTTCAGCGCAACCGCCTGTCCGTTTTCACCGTAAATGCCCGGCGGATGGCGCGGATTTGGTGTCGGAAGCGGGGTTTGAACCGGCAGGATCAAGGCATCAGGCTGATGCGGTCGGCCAAAGCCATCCAGAATGGTCTGGGCTGGCAGGCTGCTTTGCAGTTCGGCATCGTTGCGGTTGCTCGGACTTGCAAGGGGAAGAAGCCGCTGCCACAGCTCGACAAACAGGCCCGACATCGGCAGGTTGGACCAGTCCGCCCAAGGTGTGACATGGAAAAGAACAATCCGTCCGGCATTGCGCGGTGTGCTTGTGATCAGGGGCGTCCCATCGGTCAAACGTGCCCACGTCTTGCTGACAATGTCCGGGTCCGGTTCGGCCAGCAATTGGCGCGTGACCGTGATGTCGTCCGGCACTTCGACCCCGTGGAACGGGCTGTTGTCCGGAAAGTCGAGCAACCTTTTGGGCTTTTCCCACGACATCGACCCGCCAAAGTCCCGGTTACCCAGTCTGAGTGTGACGGGCAGGAATTCGTTGCCGATCTGCGACGAACTGTCGCCCGCAAACCGCACCAGCATGCCGCCTTCGTTGACCCAGCGTTCCAGCGCGTCAAACTGGCTGCCCAGCCCTGAAATCGGCCCGGCGGAGACCAGGACATCGACCTTGTCTTCAAGCAATGTTCCAAGTGGCGCATAAGTCACATCGGCATAGGGCGAAAGCGCCCGATCAAGGAAGAAATACTGATCAGACAAAACCCCCGGACCGTCGCCAGAACTGACCACGACGCCAACCCGGCGTTGTTGCCAGCGGGCACCGGTCTGAAATACCGATGCGGCACTTTCGACCCCCTCAATGCCAACGGATTGAATGGCGTTGGAAATATCGCGCGGCAACAGAATGGCGACATCGCTTTGATCACTGTCCGGTGTGATTTCCACCGTATGGCGCAGGATCACATTGCCGCGTTCGCCGCGGGCCAGCAGATTAATCTCGCGCGGTTGGTCATCGCGATTATGGGCCAATGTTGCCAACATGCCGGTACCCGACCGGCTAAGCGACCGGATGGCAATGCGGTCGGTGATGGTTGGTGAGATCGTTGTGATCGGCGCGATATCAAGCAGCTCGGATGCGATTTTGGCCTTGCCGGGGCTGTCCATCTCGCTGGTTAGCCACAAGATGCTGCCAACAGCCCTGTTCATTTCGGGGCGTTCGGAAATCAAATCCGAAAGGGCGGTATAATCCGAGGGCCAAGGCCTTGGCTGCAAGCGATCAAACAGGTTTTTGGTATCGTTGGGCGATACCGGCCCGACAATGTCTGGAAGTTTCCATGTGGTCGCACCTGCGGCCTCGGGCGCGGTTTGGGCAATATAGACCGTTTGCAACTCGAACCGGGCCTGATTGGCGATCTGTTGCAATGCCGTGCGGTATTGCCGCCAGTTTGCCGCACTGTCCCAGCCATTATCGGCAATGATCAATATCGCGCCATCATTGGCGGCAAAATCATTGCGGTTCATCACCGGGCGGGCAGCGGCAATGATCAGAAGCGTCAGGATCAGACAGCGCAGAATGGTTTGCCAGATCGGCGCGCGCTGAATATCGCGGCGTTTGCTTTTAAGACCGCGCAAAATGCGCGCAGCCGGGAAGATAACGGTCTTGGGTGACCGTGGTGCCGATCTGATCAAAAGCCAGACAATCGGCAATGCCAGCAGCCCGGCCAGCATCGCAGGATACAGGAATGTGATGGCCGACAGGCTCATGACATCTCCTGCGTGTTATGGCGGTGCAGGTTAGGACGACCGCGCCCGTTCGATCCGCTTTGATTTTGTCGTTCGCTCAGATGCTGATACAGGGCCAGCAATGTCGGGCTGGCACTTTCGGATGTGACATGCCGGTCATAAAGCCAGTCATTCTGGCGCGCGGCATCGCGGACCAGTGCCCGCCATTTCTGTGCACGAAGTTTATAGCCCTCCGTAAGATCTTCGAACTTTTCGCTGCGAAAGATCATCTGATCATCGGTATCAAACAGATCAACCCGCCCCTGAAATGGTGGGGCGATTTCCGCAGGATCAAGAATTTGCACCAGCGCACCGTCATTCTGGTATTGGCCCAAACGCCGCACCGTACGTGCCGATTGTTCGCTTTGATCCGCAAATTCAAGGAAGTCGCCAAGGATCAGAACTGAATGTTTGCGGCCCGGGTGAATGTTTGTCGCCTGACCAGCGATGCTTTGTGGACTTGCCAGCATCGCGTGACCGAGTTTTTCAAGATGCTCTGCCGATGTGATGCGCGTACGTTCGCCATCAAAGGTGCCAACGGTTTCGCCGTTACGGATCAGAAGGTCGGCCAATGCGATGGATATGATCAGGGTGCGTTCGGCCTTTGACGGCAGCTTGTCACTTGATGCCCAATAGGTCGACAGCGAAAGTACCGGCCAGATCCAGTAATTATGGCTGGCCTGCCATTCTGTCTGGCGGATGAAGGTATGTTCGCTGCGCGCAGATCGGCGCCAGTCAATCTGGTTGGTTGGATCGCCGGGGACATAGGGGCGGAACTGCCAGAAATCACTGCCCGGTCCGACCTTGCGATTGCCATGCAGGCCGCTGCGCAGACTGATGGCCGTTCGGCGCGACTCATCAATCAGCTGTGGCAGTTTCGCCGCAAGGGCGCGGGCGGCGGCAACATGATCCTGCACGGGGGCGGTGACCAATTAGTTTTTCTCCTGCAGGTGGGCAAGCGCATCGGTAATCAGCCCCTTGGCGGTAAAGCCTTCGGCGCGTGCGCCATAGGTCAGGCCAAAACGATGGCGCAAAACAGGAACGGCAAGTTCTTCGATATCCTCGATCGAGGGGGCAAAGCGGCCAAACAGCATCGCACGCGCCCGGCACGCCAGTGACAAGGCCTGTGCCGCACGTGTACCGGGGCCCCAGGCGACATTTTCACGAATATCGGCAAGTGATGTGCTTTCCGGGCGGCATTCGCGACACAGGGTAATGATGGTATCAAGAACCCGGTCCGGCATCGGCAGGCGGCGGACAAAGTCCTGTGCCTCCACCAGATCATCGGTTTGAAGAACCTGTCGCGGGCGGGCCGGATACCTGCCGGTGGTTTTTGTCACGATCTTGCGTTCTTCATCGGCATCGGGATAGCCGAGCCGGACCTCAAGCAGGAAACGGTCAAGCTGTGCTTCGGGCAGGGGATAGGTGCCTTCCTGCTCCAACGGGTTCTGGGTGGCCAGAACATGGAACGGTTCAGGCAGTTTGTGGCTGTAACCGGCAACCGAGACTTCGCGTTCCTGCATTGCCTGCAACAGGGCGGACTGGGTGCGGGGGCTGGCACGGTTGATTTCATCGGCCAAAAGCAACTGGCAAAATACCGGTCCCTTGATAAAGCGAAACGCGCGTTTGCCGTCTGCCCCTTCTTCAAGAACTTCGGAGCCCAGAATATCGGCGGGCATCAGATCGGGTGTGAACTGGACACGCTTGTCAAGCAGGCCAAGAACCTTGCCCAGCGTGTGCGCCAGAAGCGACTTTCCAAGGCCCGGCGCACCGACCATCAGCACATGTCCACCGGATAAAATGCCGATAAGTGTTTGCTCTACGGCATCATTCTGCCCAAATATAATACTGGAAATCATTTTGCGGGCTTCGGCCAGCCGTGCGACACACTCGTCCAGACGGGCTGCATCGCGTTCAAGACTGCTTTCCTGGGAGAAACCCATTTCTTCGGGGAATTGTGGCGCGTTTGTCATGGCGGTTGACTGTGCTTCCTATGTTGCAGTGCAGGCGTTGGCAGGCCAGAGAACGCAGATGAAATCGCATAAGCATAACGGGAAAACGTCTGGTTCAGGATCAACTCTACAGCATGAATGAAAACCAAAAAACCATCGATCTCGCCGAGAAGTTGTGGACGCGCTTGCGCGGGCAGAAGCCCGACACCGGGCGGCACCCACAAATCTGTGGCGATATCCCTATGTCTATAGGTCGGGATGGAACCTGGTTCTATCAAGGTGGTCCGATTGGCCGAATTGAGCTGGTTAAGCTTTTTTCTTCCGTGTTGCAGCGTGATGAGGAAGGCGGGCACTGGTTGGTGACCCCGGCCGAGATGGCCCGGATCGAGGTCGAGGACGTCGCCTTCATCGCAGTTGAAATGCAAAACGAAGGCGAAGGCAAAGATCAGAATATCCGTTTTCGGACCAATATCGACCAGTGGGTGGAACTTGATGATGATCATCCCCTGCGCGTCGAACACGACCCTGAAACCGACGAACCATCGCCTTATGTCGGGCTTGAGCGCGGCCTTGAGGCGCGCCTGAACCGGGCGGTGTTCTATCAATTGGTCGAATTGGCCGAAGAAGTTAGTGACCCTGACCACAACATGATACGTATCGGTGTTTACAGTCATGGGAAGTTTTTTGAGATCGGTCGGATGGAGGCCACGGAATGACACCCGATGACATCGTTGCCGCCTTGCGCGCGCCAACTGGCGATGTTTTGCAGCGCCGTGGCGACCATGCGGTGGACTTTCCGGGTTCGAAATCGCGCGCACGGGCATTTGCCGACGGGGAACTGATTTCGCGTCCGGCAGCCGTTCTGGTGCCGTTGGTCAAACGAGATGCGGGTTTGCATGTGATCCTGACAAGGCGTACTGATCACCTCAGCGACCATGCAGGTCAAATCAGCTTCCCCGGCGGGCGGCAGGAAGAATTTGATACCACGCTTGAAGAAACTGCGCTCCGCGAGACGGAGGAAGAAATTGGTCTTGCCCGCCGTCACATCGATCTGGTGGGCCGGATTGATGATTATTACACCGTGACCGGCTATCAGGTGACCCCGGTTGTCGGTCTGATTACACCGCCATTCGATCTTAAGCCCGATGACCACGAAGTGGCCGAAGTGTTTGAAGTACCACTCAGTTTCATTCTTGATCCACGAAATCAGAAACTGCAAACCGTGACGTTCGAGGGCACCCGCAGGCGGTATTTTGCGATTCCGTATCGCGAATATTACATCTGGGGCGCGACCGCCGGGATGCTTGTCAACTTCTCTGAAGTCATCCGGGCCAATGCACCATCGCTTAACCGTTAATCCGAATATTAGGACAGAGCTTTATGTTACGACAAATCATCCAGATCGGTCTTCCTCTGATCCTGCCCTTTGTGATTTACGGGCTGTGGTTGAAATGGGCCCGTGCCAAGGCCATCCGTGAAGGTCACGACATCATTCCGCCATGGAACAAGGGGCCGTGGCTGATGCTGTTTGGTTTGGGCGTGTTGCTGACCGCCGCAATCCTGATTTTCACTGCACTTGGGACTGGTGCGCCGCCCGATTCCATTTATCATGCGCCGGTATTGCGTGACGGCGTGGTCGAGCCGGGCTATTTCGAACCCAAGGAATAGAACAGCCCAGCCACCGTCGTGGCACTTGATATGACAGGTGGCAACAAGGCAGCGATGACAGCACTCGAAGTAACCGGCAGATTGCGGCCATACGGGATCATGGTCGCCGATGATACCGCCCGCGTGTTTGATGCCATTGCGCAGCAAGGCGGTTGTGCGCGCTTTGTCGGTGGTGTCGTGCGTGACGCGTTGCTTAAACGTGATCTGGTCGATGTCGATATTGCCTGTGATCTCGCGCCCGAGGAAACGCAGGCCGCCCTTGAAAAGGCGGGTATTCGTGTCATCCCCACTGGCCTGAAACACGGGACTGTCACCGCAATTACCGATGCCGGGGTCTATGAAATTACGACGCTGCGTGTCGATGTCCTGACCGATGGCCGCCACGCGGAGGTCGCCTTTACCGACAGCTGGCTTGAAGATGCCAAGCGCCGTGATTTTACCTTCAACGCCATATACTGCGACCTTGATGGCACGATCTATGACCCGTTTGATGGAGAAACCGATTTGCGCGACGGGCGCGTGCGGTTCATCGGGGTGGCCGAAAACCGCATTGCCGAGGATTTCCTGCGCATCTTGCGGTTCTTCCGCTTTCAGGCGTGGTTTGGACGCCCGCCGATTGATCCCGTCGGGGCGGAAGCCTGTCGCAAGGCGGTAAACGGTCTTCATGATATTTCGGTCGAACGTATTCGCGACGAGATGTTCAAGCTTCTGCGCTCGCGCAGTCCTGCTGGTACGATCAACGACATGATCGGGTTTGGCATTCTACCCGCCATTCTGCCCAAACTGATCCACACCGATTGCCTGCGTATCATGCAGTGGCTTGATAGCACCGCCCTTGCCGATCCGGCGATACAGCCCGATCCGTTGCGCCGCCTTGCGGCACTGTTTGCGCCGGGGGGCGATAGACGCAACAGCGATGATGACGAAGACAATCTGGCGGCGGCAGAACGCTTTGCGCGCGATTTGCGACTGTCGAACGAGGAAACCGACCGTTTTGCTGAAATGGTCGCGCATGCGCCGCTGATTGATCCGAAATTGCGGCCGGAAATCGTGCGCTGCGATCTGTACCGGATGGGGGCCGCTGCATTTCGGGATGCCGTGCTCTTGGCGTGGAGCGCACGCGCCGCGGTGCCACCACGTTGCACACGTGCAGAAAATGACGAATGGAAAGCCTTGATTGAGGCCGCGGCAAACTGGCAACCGGTGAAATTGCCGATACAAGGCCGCGATATTCTGAAAGCTGGCCTTGCACCTGCGGGGCCGCGTGTCGGGGCGCTTTTAAGACAGGCCGAGGAATACTGGATCGATCACGATTTCCAGCCCGGTCGGGATGAACTGATGGACTATATTGCCCGCCAGATCACGGCAGGCGATGAGGAGAAAGAATGACGACAGGCGCAATTGGACATCGGATTTGCTGTTTTGGCGATAGTCTGGTCAATGGTGTTCGCGACGGTGAAAAGGGCGGCTGGCCGATGCGTTTGGCCCGGCGTCTTCTGGACGAGGTCGGGCGTGACGTCACGATCTATAATCTTGGTATTCGCGCTGAAACGTCCGAGGGGCTCAAGTCCCGCTGGCAGGTTGAAGCAAGCCTTCGCATGGTTGAAGAATTCCCGACGGTCCTGATTTTCAGTTTCGGTGTCAATGACGCCAACCACGCCGAAGACCGTGGCGAGGAGACCACCATGCGGGTTTCCCCGGCAAAGTCGGCCGCCAACGCCGCCGAGATTATCGGGGCGGCTGTCAAACTGGCACCAACCCTCTGGGTCGGGCCGCAGGCCGTGATTAACGGCAGCAAATCCAGTCAGGAAATCAACCAGCGCCTCGAAGGGCTAAACCAGATTTATCTCGAAACTGCGCGCGGGTTCGATGTGCCCTATCTCGATCTGCTTGCCACGACGCTTGAAGACGATACATGGCAACGCGCATTGCGGCGCGGCGATGGATATCATCCCGACAAATTCGGCTATGACCGGCTGGCAGATCTGATCTGGGAATGGGGTGCCGTGCAAAAGACCATCGGTCTCTCGGCGTCAGACGATTAACGGTCGGGCAAACGATCAGGTCAGGATATCGAAATACTGACCACGACCGCCGGCACCCGAGGTCAGGTTATTCAGTGGATCACCAGATGCGCTGTATGTCGGTGACGAGATCTTTTCGACATAGCTGTCTGAAATAGTTTTCTGTTCGCCGTCTTTCAGGAACTGTTTTTGTTCATTGCGGTCGCGCTGATAGGACTGAACAGCGCGCTCGATCTCCTGATCCGATGTCAGGACAGAGGCGCGTGTCCCATCGATAATCCGGTTTTGTTCGGCAAACCGTTGCTCATCGCCACGTTGCGGGGCGATGGGGCTGGTCTGGCGGACGGGATTGGACAGCGAAAGATCAGAAAAAGGCGCGATATTTACCATTGACGGAACTGCTCGTTTGAACCGATTGGTGTTTTTAATTCGGCCGGAATATTACTCAGAGTGACTCGGATTTGAAGCCCTAATTTGCGCTTCAGAGTGACAAAAATGACAAGTCTTTGAAAAAGCGATCAAAGAAGTTTTGGTTCGCTTGCGTTGTTGCTGTCCGGATCATAAATACCTGCCGCGAATCGGCGTGGACTGGTCTTTGCAAGCGCCTTGAGTTTTGCCGCTTCGACCGAAATATGATCAAGGGTGATGTCGGTGCGTTCTGCCGGAATCCGGATCAGCGCGGCACTGACACTCATCAGATCAAACCGCGCGGGTTTGCCATCCCGACCCTTGCCGGTCAGGTATCCACTTTCACGTGTTTCCGGGTCATAGAAACTTTTGATCTGGGCATCAAACATGGCCTGAACGCGTTGGACGGCCGCGACCGCATCTTCGAAGTCAATCGATTGCACATAGGCAAAGAAATCATCACCGCCGATATGGCCAACAAACCAGTCATTCTGGCTCAGGACCTTGCCCAGGATATCCTTGAAAAGCAGGATCGCGCGGTCACCTTGGCGGAACCCGTATTGGTCGTTAAACGGTTTGAAATTGTCGAAATCAAAATAGACGGCAAACCGGCGTCGGCGTGGCTCGGCCAGGGCGCGGGCGGCATAGCGGTAAATCGCACTATTGCCCGGTAGGCGGGTCAGCGGGTTTTCATCGCGGGCATTTAGCGTATTGCGTTCATTGACCGCCCGCAAAAGCGCACTTTGATCCAGAACACCGAGATACTGGTCATTTTCCGTCAATATCACCCCGTCCAGCGCCTCGGTCGCGACAAAGGTTTCAAGAAGCTCCGACAGGCTGGTGCGGATATCGGCAACCGGACAACGGCGCAAAAAACGTTTGATATTCGCCCGGTTGGCCGGGTTTTGCAGCAATTCACGGCCAAACGGCGTGTAGATAAACGCCTTGAATTCTGAATCCCGGACAATGCCCAATGGCTTGCCGTCATGGTCGACCACCGGCACCAGCGAGATATCCGGATTTTGCTGGAAATAGCTCAGGATATCGACCGGATTGATATCAATCGGCAGGGCCGGTGTTTCCAGCAGGTAGGATCTGACAACATCATCATCGCGATCCGACTGGCGGCGCGAATCTGCGGCAATGTCGGCCGCTGAGGACACAATATCGGTCTGTTCGGGGATGTCGAGTGACGGGCGCGCGATAAAGAAACCCTGTACCAGATCACAACCCAAACGCCGACAGCACAGGAACTCCTCACGGGTTTCCACACCTTCGGCGACGACCTGTGCCGCAATCATGTGGGCGAACGCCGTTATTTGCGTGACAAACAGTTCCTTGCGACGGTCACGGTCGATGCCATCGATAAAGAACCGGTCGATCTTGATGATGTCTGGTTCGCATTCATAAAGGGCGCGCAACTGGGCAAAGCCACTGCCGTAATCATCAATGGCAATTTTGAAGCCCTGACTGCGGTAGCGCACCAGAATGTCTTTGAGGTATCCGGCATTGCTGATGTCGTGGCGTTCGGAAATCTCAAGGAAGATGGTATCGCGTTCAAGTCCGGCATCGCTCAGCAGGGCGGCGGTTTGACCGGGTTGGTAATCCTCGGTTTTCACAACGCGATTGTCGAAATTGTAAAACAGCTTGAGCCGCTTGGCGCCGGGGAAACGCGCGAATTTCTCAATCGCCTTGGCGCGCAGCATCATATCGACACTGTGCAGGTTGCCAGTATCCCATGCGGTATCAAACAGGGCCTGAATGGATGTAAATCCGGCTTCTTCCCAGCGCCGCAAAAGCGCCTCATAGCCGAAAACATGACCGGTGTGCGGACTGACAATGGGCTGGAAGGCGAAGTCGACTTTTTCGACGACCTGCTGCCAGTTACGGAGCATGACCGGTTGGGTCATGGGTCGGTCGGATATCCACTGTTCATCTGCATCAAAGGTCAAATGCAGTACCCCGATCTTCAAAATGGTCGGCTTTCCCGGAAGTTGTGAGAATTAGAAGTTCCGAGGTTTGCTGTTATCCCAGATATGACAACAAGTTCATGACAGTGGGGTTACGAATATGTGACATCCGCAGAAAACATCCACTTTTTTATCAAGAAACGGCGGGATCTCTATACAAAGGGGTTAGACAAATCGGCGAGCCCGATACTGCTTCGACTAACCAATTGCCCGTGTGGCCAGCGGATGATGTTCCTGAACCAGTCCGCGCAGCCGTGACTCGAGAACATGGGTATAAATCTGCGTGGTCGAGATATCGGAATGGCCCAGCATCTTTTGCAGGCTGCGCAAATCTGCGCCATTGGCCAGAAGGTGACTTGCAAAGGAATGGCGCAAGACGTGCGGCGAAACCTTTGATGGCGGGACACCGGCCTCAATCGCCAGATCCTTGATCATTTTCAGAAACATCTGACGGGTCAAATGCCCGGTTTTCCCCCGTGACGGGAAAAGGTATGAGGATTGCCCGGGGCGATCGGCATGGCCGTTTGATTTGTCTGATGGAATAAAGGCATCGCGCACTTCAAGATAATCACGCAGCGCATCACGGGCCGGATCTGAAAGCGGCACCAGCCGTTCCTTGCTGCCCTTGCCACGCACAATCAGCATCTGCGGATCACGCGCCGCTGCGGCAAAGGGGAGCTCGACCAGTTCCGAAACGCGCATGCCGGTGGCATACATCAGCTCCACCATCGCAAGCAAGCGCTTGCCCTTGATACCCGGATGATTGGTTGCGGCGATGATCAGACGATCAATTTCCTCAATCGACAGGAATTTGGGCAGGGTCTGACCCTGTTGCGGACTGTCGATATTCGACGACGGATCATCATTGCGATACCCGTCGGAATAAAGGAACTTGTGAAACTGCCGCAAGGCCGACAGACGCCGCGCCTGTGTACGCGGCGCAAACCCGGCAGACCCCAGTTCGGACATATAGCGCCTGACATCTACATCACTTGCCGATACCGGATCGGCTTTGCCCGCAGTCAACGATGACGCATAATCTTCAAGATCACGCCGATAGGCATCAAGCGTGTGCACACTGGCCCCGCGTTCAGCGGCCATCATTTCCAGAAAGGCCGATATCAACGAGCTTGTCAGTGCCTTGGCCATGACCGGTCCTGCCAGTGATTAAAGAGCCTACTGATTAAACGACATCAGCAGTTCTGTCGCCAGACGCCGCGCGTCATTTTCCTGCCCGATGATCAGAAGCGATGTCACGGTATCGCTCAGGACCTTGGGGTCGGCATTATCAACGGCTGCGACCTGTTGGGCCTGAATGGCCAATGCCGCGGTTTTCGCCTTTTGCCGCGCAGCCGCAGCTGCTTTGAGTTGATGCGATACAGCACTACTGGTTGTCATGCGTTGTTCGGCATAGGGTGCGGTCAGAATGCTGTCCCACAACGTATTGGGGACTTCGATGCCGAAACCTTCAAACAGGTTGAAAATCAGTTCGCTATAACGTCGTGCAGCGGCCTGATCACCGCGCGCTGCCTGCATTTCCTGCCATTCGACCATGCGGGCACGATGACGGGCAAGGGCGGCTGCACGATCAGATGCACTTTGCACATCCTCGGCCGAGGCCGAGTTGGGCATGACGGTTGCCGATGCCATGCCGCCACTTGATGTCGGTGCGCCCGGCACGACGGCACCGCCAAGCCCGAAGTTTTGCGTCGGGCCGGATTGCGGATCAGACCCAAAACTCTGCGAAGAACTTCCATCTGATGCCATGGCGGTCGGTCGAACGGCACCGGTTTCTTCAAGGCCGGAAATCGCCAGAACCGGATAAAGCAGGCTCAGTCGTGATGAAATATCATTCGATGCATTGGCCGATGATTTGGCAACCTGAAGCCAGTTTTCTGCCCGCTCGAAACTGTTTGCGGCAATTGATGCCCGAAGGGCGGGAACAGCAAACCAAGAAAAGTCGCCATTCACCGGAATGTCGGTCATCAGCGGCGCTGCCAGCCTTGCGGCCTGCATGAAATCGCCTTCAAAATCGGCGGCTTCAAACAGGGCGGCCAGAATTTCGGCCCGTGCGGCGGCAACATCACTTTGTGCCGCGGCCTGATAAAGCTTGGCATACTGGCGCGCCTGAATGCCTTCGCTGGCATCATCAAGAACGCTTTCCAATGCCGCCGGTTCGAAATTCACCGACTGATACACATCAGCCAGCTTTTCCGGGCTGATCAGGCCAAGATTTTCAGCCTTGCGGGCGGCCTCAAGGCGAACATCGGTCGCAGTCGCATCGGCAGTGGTAATGCCAATGATGGCTGCTGGATTGTCGGTTTCAAGCTGGCTCGTCGGGATCGATTGTTTGGCAATCGCCAGAAGTGCCAGATCGATCGGGCGCAAATCACTTAGCAAATCGGCATCGGCAGTGCCGCCACTGCGGATTGCGGAAACCAGACCAAAGAAGGTGGCATCACTTTCACCACCCATTTCACGCACAAGATCGACTGTGAAGGCCGCCGAAGTCGGATCGTTGGCGTAAAACGCGCACATCGCCACCGCCTTGAGCCAGAAAAGTTCCTCGTAACTTGCGCCGTAACCTTCAATCGCGTCACACGCCGCATCGATGTTTGAACCGATCAGAAGGGCATTAACCTCTGCCTGTGCAAGCATCGAGCCGCGCGATCCTTGCGGGGCGGCGCGAACAAGTTCGATGGCGTCATCAAGCGCACCCATCTCAATCAGTTTGGCCACACGTGCTTCAAGCAGGCTGATATCGGCCGACCCCTGTGGCAGGGCTGCTGCGGACAGAAGCAGGCGTTTTTGCAAGTCACGCGCAGCATGGGTCGCCGGGGTCGCGGGCAATTCTGAAATCAGTTGTGCCGCAGACCGGCGGGTGGTGCCGTTCCACATATCGGTGCCAAGGCCGCCGCGCGATTGATCAATGGTCCCGACGGCCTCGGCATCGACTGCGCCAAGCGACAGCGATTGCACCGCGTTCGGATCCGACGGGAATGTATCAGTCTCGGTGGTGCCAGATGACGTATTGCCAAAGCCGCCTGATCGCGGGGCCGATGTGGCCCCCGGATTGGTTGGGCTTGGGGCAACCTGGCGTTCCGCGTCCTGTTCTGCTTCCTGTTTTAAAAACAACGGCACGGGGGCCGAGTTTTGCGCGCTTGCAGGGGCGGAACCAAGTCCCGTTCCCGTCATCATGGCCAGTAAACAGGTCTGCATTAACAGGCGGGAACGCAATGTCATCTTAGTTAAACCTCGAATTCGGGATGGTTTCTTCGATTTGGGCGGTCGGGGCAGGAATGTCCCAGGTCACCAGGAAAGTGGCACCGCCGGCAATCACGGCGATAACCAGCAACAGGATGATGCGCGATAAAATTCTCATTTTAATCCAGACTTCGAAGCGTTTAAGCGATGGACGCGAATACCAGTATGCGGACGAAAATCAAAGATGCAAGAACCGCAACCGCCAATCATTCTGGCCATCCGTCCAAGTATCTTGAACCTGTCATCGCATTGGGGTGGTCGCACTCCAATTCGGCAACTTAAAGGCAGTATAAGTGCCTGTTACTCACAGAGAGTTAATACCATCGCGCAGAACAACATTGGGCAAAACGATGCATAGCCATGCCTAAAGTGACTGAAAGGGGCAATTTGGCGCAGTATTTTTGTCGTGTTTTCTGTCCGGTTTGCTTGCGTTCGGGGGCAAGCTGGCCTAAAGATTTGGGTAATTTGTATCTCAATGATTGAACCACAGGACTGCAAACCGAACATGGACAGCAACATTGCCGAGTCGGGTTTGCACGAAGACGTGATCGCCAAAATTCGGGACGGCCTGAAAGGCCGGACATTGGTGTTCATTGGACTGATGGGTGCAGGAAAAAGCTGCATCGGCCGTATGGTCGCCAAGGAACTCAAGCTGGATTTTGTCGATGCCGACCGCGAAATTGAAGAAGCCGCTGGCTGCTCGATCGCCGATATCTTCAAGCTGTATGGCGAAGAGGCGTTTCGCGACGGCGAGGAACGTGTAATTGCCCGTTTGCTTGATGGCGAACAGATCGTGTTGGCCACAGGCGGTGGTGCGTTCATTCGCGAACGTACCCGACAATTAATCCTCGAAAAATCCGTATCGGTCTGGCTGCGCGCCGACCTTGATCTGCTGATGCACCGCACCAGCGGGCGGACCCATCGTCCGTTGCTGAATAACGGTGATCCCAGACAAATTCTCGCGGATCTGATCGAGACGCGTTACCCGGTCTATTCCGGGGCAGACATTATTTTCGACTGTGATGAATCCTCAAAGGAAGCCACCCGCGATGCGGTTCTTGAACTGCTTGCGAATTCTTTTGATGACAACGGTCATTTGATCAAGACAGGAACCTGACAGAGTGAGCAATCACGACACCCTTCGCGTCGAACTTGGCGCGCGCAGCTATGACATCCTTGTTGGCAGCAACCTTTTGGCCGATACCGCCAAATATATTGCCCCGTTCGTCAAGAAGGCCGGTGTGGTCGTGATCAGCGATGCGGCACTGTCGGACAATCATCTGCCGACCGTGCTGGCATCCCTTGACGGCGCAGGCATTCCTCACCGTGAAGTCGTTGTGCCGTCTGGTGAAAAGTCCAAAAGCTTTGCCATGTTCGAAAACGTCGTCGAACAGATTTTGGCGATGGGGATCGAACGGTCCACCCTGATCATTGCCCTGGGTGGCGGGGTTGTCGGCGATCTTGCCGGGTTTGTTGCGGCGTCTTTGTTGCGCGGTCTTGATTTCGTTCAGATCCCGACCACTTTGCTGTCGCAAGTTGATAGCTCCGTTGGTGGCAAGACCGGGATCAATTCCAAGTCGGGCAAGAACCTGATTGGTGCGTTTCACCAGCCGCGTCTGGTTCTGGCCGATACATCCGTTCTTGATACCTTGCCAGCACGTGAATTGCGGTCGGGTTATGCCGAGATTGCCAAATATGGCCTGATCGATGATCCGGAATTCTTTGCCTGGCTTGAAGAAAACGGGCAGGCGGTTCTTGATAAAGACGGGCCTGAGCGCCGTCAGGCCGTGATCAAAAGCTGTGCGGCCAAGGCACGCATTGTGTCCGAGGATGAACGCGAAGGCGGCAAACGTGCACTTTTGAACCTTGGTCACACCTTTGGCCACGCGCTGGAAGCCGAAACCGGATATGGCGAAAAGCTTTTGCATGGCGAAGCCGTTGCCATGGGCATGGTCATTGCCCATGACGTTTGTGGTGCCATGGGTATGGCACCTGCGGGCGAGAAAGACCGGATTGTTGCCCATCTGAAATCGGTTGGTCTTCCGGTGACGGCGTCCGAAGTGACGGGCATGCATTGGGATATCGACAAGGTGATCAGTCACATGTCGCGCGACAAAAAAGTCCGCGACGGCGAGATCACCTTTGTTATGACCCGCGGGATCGGCAAGGCGTTTACATCCAAGGCAATGGATGTTGAAAAAATGCGTGCCGCGATCACCCGATCCTGCCGCGGTTGATCAATATTCTTCTGATCCACAATGCGTGTGGGTCGACGGACGTGCATGGTGGCGATCACTTCGCGGTGGTGACTTTGCCGCCAATGTGTTGTTGTTAACTTGTTTAACGGCATTTGACCTTATAGATGAACACAGAACAAACTTGCTCTGTTGCAATCACCGCTTGGAGACGGCCCTGAATGACGATCACGATTGTCGTGATTTTTTTGCTGCTGATGCTTTCGGCATTCTTTTCTGGCTCGGAAACCGCGCTGACGGCGGCGTCGCGTCCGGTCATGCATCACAAGGAACAGGATGGTGACATTCGGGCCGCAATCGTCAACAGGTTGCGCCGGTATCAGGAACGGTTGCTGGGCGCGATCCTGCTTGGCAACAACATGGTCAACATTCTGGCCTCTGCCCTTGCAACATCGGTGATGATCGAACTGTTTGGTGAAAACGGTGTCGTTTATGCGACAGCCGTGATGACCGCGCTTGTTCTGATTTTCTCGGAAATTCTGCCAAAGACCTACGCGCTTCAGCATGCCGATACCATGGCGCTGCGCGTCGCGCGCCCGATGAGCATCCTTGTCGTTCTGTTCGCGCCGATCACCCAGACCATTCAGGTCCTGGTGCAGGCGACCCTGCGCCTGTTTGGCAGTGGCGAGGGCCCCGGTCTTGATAGCGAACGCGAATTGCGTGGTGCCATCGAACTGCATGCCGATGACGTGGTTGTCGGTAACCACCATGCCGAACGCACGATGTTGCACGGGGTGCTTGATCTTGAAGATGTCGGCGTGTGGGAAATCATGGTGCACCGTCGCAAGGTGCAAATGATCGACATTTCCCGCCCGATGGAAGAAATCCTTGATACGGTTCTGGCAAGTCCGCACACCCGTATTCCGATCTATGAAAAGGACCCGGACAATATTGTCGGCGTCCTGCATGCGCGTGAAGTTCTCAAGGCGATTGTACGCGGGGCCAAGCCCGCCAGCGCCGAGGATGTCCGCGAACTGAGTTCCGAACCCTGGTTTATCCCGGATTCAACCACCCTTGCCGACCAGCTTAAGGCGTTCAAGGAACGGCACGAACATTTTGCCATCGTGGTTGACGAATATGGCGCGTTCGAAGGCGTTGTGTCGCTTGAAGACATTCTGGAAGAAATCGTTGGCGATATTGCCGATGAAACCGACGTCGAAGTGGTTGGTGTCCAGCCGCAGGCTGACGGATCGGTCATTGTGCGCGGCGATGTCACCATTCGCGACCTGAACCGTCGTTTCGGCTGGCGTCTGCCAGATGAAGAAGCCGCCACCGTGGCCGGTCTTTTGCTGTATGAAACCCGGCGTATTCCCGATGTCGGGCAACAGTTCCGCTTCCATGGCTTTGAGTTTGAAGTGCTGCGGCGTATTCGCAACCAGATCACCCGTGTGCGTCTGCGCGCGGTGACGGATCCGGCCGGGGAAGAACAGGAATAAACCTTCTTCCCCGCTTTACCGGTGTGTTGCCAGCAAACCACTATAGCGTAAAAAATTTCAGCTTTATCTACTTATGGGTTAAACTCTTGTTTCAGGGTCTTGACCCAAAGGATTGCAGGGCCACTTGCAAATAAGGGCCCGTCACACTGTGTCATCCAGTGCCGTCATTTCTATGTGACGTCAGTCAGTGTGAAACCAGATGATCTGATCGGGTTTGGGCATGTGGCAACAGCAACCTGCAGAGAGAGATGCATGGATACGAAAATTGTACCGGGTGTGGTCCAGGAACAATCCATCGCGACACTCAACCCCGCCGATTCCGTGATGGACGCCGTCACCATGATGGCCGAGCGTAAGATTGGCGCTGTCATCATCGTTGATAACAACGCCAGACTGGCTGGAATTTTTACCGAGCGTGACCTTGTCAACCGTGTGGTGGCAAAGGGGCTGGATGCGGCATCTGTTCCGCTTTCCAAAGTCATGACCGCTGATCCTGATACGCTTGGTCCGAACGATTCCGCCATGAGTGCGCTTGATCTGATGAGTGCACGGCGATACCGCCACCTGCCGGTTGTCGATGGCGACAAGGTTGTTGGCATGGTGTCGATCCGTGACCTGTTTAATGTGGTCAAACGCCAACTCGAAGAAGATGTGCGGGAACGCGAAAAGTTCATCTTCGGCTCGGACTACGGCGTGGCCTGAAGCACCGGTTTTCTGGAAGCAGCATATGGCATCGGCCTGATGGGGAATTCCCCGTCAGGCCTGTGCGCCGTGATGAATTCCGATGAATTTCCCGAAATTCCGGTGATCGTCTTTTGCCGCCAGGTTTGGGCGGCGGGGATGACGGAAAATGCGTTTGCGACTTGACAGCATGCAGGTGAACGTCTTTACGTTTACGTAAAGGAGAAATTCCGATGCCACTGTCCCGCCCCGCAGAACGCGAACACATCCATACCCGCACGGTGACCTGTCAGGGGTTCCGGCGCAAAGACGGCCTTTGGGATATCGAAGGCCACATCACCGATGTCAAAACCTATGGTTTTTCCAATCATGATCGTGGTGAAATCCCTGCTGGCGAGCCGGTCCACGGGATGTGGATACGTGTTACCATTGGCGATGATCTTGTGATTCGCGAGGTCGAGGCGGTGACCGACTTTGCCCCGTTTTCGGCCTGCGATGCGATTGCCCCGAATTACGAAAAGCTTGTCGGTTTGAAGCTTGGCCCAGGCCTGCGCAAACAGATCCGCGACCGGGTAGGGGGCGTTCATGGCTGTACGCATCTGAATGAATTGATGGGACCTGTTGCGACCACCGCGTTTCAGACAGTCTTCCCGATCCTTGCCAAGGAATCCCTGCAGGCACGCGATGAAAACGATGAAAAACCGCCACGACGCAATCCCTTGATCAATACCTGCCATGGCTGGCGCAGTGACGGGCCCGCCGTCAAACGGATATCTCCTGAACTCTATACCGGTGACGATTAACGGGGGCGTCTTGCAAGTGCATCTGTGCGGTCCAATATCCAAATGGTCCGTAACGTGTAATTGTCAGGTGGCGTGTGTTCATGTTGCGCCGGTGTGGAAACGCCAATAACGAGAAAGATTGCAAAGGCTTCTTGCACCCGTTTGAAATGGCGGTGTTCTGTTGTTGCGTGACTGCCATTTTGCTTCTGATATCATCCTGGGCGACCGCGCATGATCTTGCATCGCCACAGGCAGAAGCCGGACAAGCCAATGTTGATGGACAGGATGGCTTCCTGATCTTGCAGACCAACCTGCACCCCCCCTATCAGGAACTTCAGAACGGCATACTCAGCGGATATTCGGTTTCGATCCTGAATTGTGTGTTTGATCGGCTTGATATTGGCTATGGGCTGGCGATTGCCCCCCGTCAACGCAACCGCGAAATGGTGCGCACCGGCAAGGCGGACGGGTTCTTTTTGGCCCGCATCAGCGACGCGATGGACGAATATGCCGTGGCGTCAAATCCGTTGGCGCTTGAAAAATGGGTATGGGTGTCGCCCGCGATCAAATCGGACGATCCCCGTGTCAGTCGGCGGCCAAAGCCCGGTGATTTTTCTACAGTCGGGGCGATACTGGGATCGAACGAGGCCGAATGGCTGCTTGAACAGGGTTACACGGATGTCATGCGGGTACCTTCGATTGCATCACTGGTTGGGCAAGTCGCCGCAGGTCGGGTCGAATATGCCCTTGTCGATAAGCACAGTTTTGAATTCGCCCGTAAGGAACTACAACTGACAGCCGATAAGTTCCGGATGCAGTTCGAGCGCTATGTGCCACTGGTTGTGTATTTTTCCAAACATTACGTTGCGACTTTCCCGCGGCTGCTTGATGACCTCAATGCTGTTTTGGAATTTTGTGAAACCCGCCCGATGCATTTGGAAGCCTGGGAACGCGAAGCAATCCAGAATGTTCAACTACCCGGTATTCGCCAGTTTGCAAGTTCCCCGGAACTTTTGGGCCATGTTTTTAACCAGTTGGATGGGACAGAGATACAGAGTGCTGATCAAAAACACCTGACCGATCAAGAATGGATCACGCTGGCGCGCGAAGGTGCCGCCAGTGCAATTGCGACGGAAATCCTTGGCAATGAGTTGTCAAAATACCTTCGCACGTTTCAGGCCAGTATTGGCGAACAAGTGGCAGAGGCATTCGTTTTTGACACCCATGGTCAGATCATCGGCATGAGCCGCCTGACATCGGATTTTGATCAGAGTGACGAAGCCCAGTTTCAGATGATCGATAGCCTTAATCGTGAAAAGGCACTGATCACCGATATTTGGTATGACGCCTCGACCCGTGCGTTCCTGTCGCAAATCACGGTGCCGATCATTGACCCGGATAGTGGTCAGACGCTTGCCGCCCTGACGGTGGGCCTGAACGTTTCCGCAGCACTGCGTCCGGAAAGCTGAAATCACCTATCGGCAAATCGCCCGGATTACTTGCCGGGCGGCTCGGAAATTTCAATCGCGATATTACTGTACCAGTCTGCCGCGGCCTGCATCTCCGCATCCGTCAGGTCCTTGGCAATCGGTGTCATGACGTCATGAACCCGCTTGCCGGTGCGAAACGCCTTGAGTTGCGTTTCGATATAAATGTTGGTCTCGCCCGCCAGATTGGGGGCGTCTTCCAGTGTTGAAATGCCATTCGCACTATGACAGCCAACGCAAAGTTCGGGTGCATCGTTTTCGGATGTGTCCGCGGGCAGGGTGCCTGATACCTCGAAATGGCTGAACCAAAGTGCAACCTTGCTGATCTGATCATCAGACAGGCCGCTTGCCACCACGGTCATCATTTCATGTTCACGTTCGCCGGTCTTGAAGGCATTTAGCTGGGCGATCAGATAATCGACCGGCTCGCCGCCGATATGCGGCGCAATCGGAATGCGTGCCAGACCATCAAGCCCGTGACAGGTACGGCACATTCCGGCAACCTTGCGGCCATCCTGAAGGGCGTCGGCATCTGGCGTGGGCGTATCTTGGGCCGCCACATTGGATACGCCCCCGGCGGACAAAAGCCCGCCGAGGAGTGCGATCATAAATCTGCGCATCAATTGCTCTCATACCAGATGCGATACAGCGCACCGGCCAGATCATCGGAAACAAGGATCGAGCCATCACGCAATTGGGCAACGTCAACCGGACGTCCAAGATATTCTTCGTTCTCGTCAATCCAGCCTTCGGCAAATGGTTCGATGGTGGCGTTACCTTCATCGTCAATGAAGGTGACCATCACCCGCGCGCCCACCGGGGTTGTGCGGTTCCACGACCCATGCTGGGCCGAAAAGATCGCGTTCTTGTATTTGGCGGGGAACATGTTGCCGGTGTAGAAGCTCATGCCAAGGTCGGCGGCATGGGCCACGGTTTCAACCGCAGGCATGACCACATCATACGGCACTTCCTGACCAGCATATTCATTGGTGCGGACATCACCGCCGCCATACCAAGGATGGCCAAAATGTTGGCCAGCTGCGGTTTGATGGTTGATCTCGCCGGGCGGGATATCATCGCCCATGCCATCAACCTGGTTATCGGTCCACCACAGCTCACCTGTGACCGGATGGAAGTCATGACCAACGGAGTTGCGCACCCCGTATGTGTAGACTTCGCGGCCGGTGCCATCGGTATTGATGCGGATGATGCCACCAATTCCCCACTCGCGATAAAGATCCAGCTTGTCTTCCGGCGCCACGTTGAATGGCTGACCAAGCGAGATATAAAGTTTCCCGTCCGGGCCGATCTTGCAAACGCGCGCGGTGTGGTTATAGCTTTCCTCGGCTGGCGGGATCAGATCACCCTGCTTGACCACGTTAAAGGCCGCGACATCCGGGCTTTCATAGAAAAACTCGGCCGCCGGGAATACCAGAACACGGTTCTGTTCGGCGATATAAAGGAACCCGTCCGACGAGAAGCACGGACCGTTCGGGATGCTAAATCGAAGCGACGGGGCAAAGTCCTTTACCTCGTCGGCGACACGGTCCTTGTTGCGGTCTGTGACTGACCACACCTTGTCCTTGCGCGTGCCGACAAAGGTCACAACCCCCTGTGGCCCGACGGCAATATGGCGGGCATCGGGGACAATGGCATAAAGACCGATCTTGAAACCATCAGGAAGCTTGATGCGCTCAAGGGTCTTTTTGATCCCTTCGGCGTAATCACCACCCTGTTCGATGACGGTGAATTCTGTCGTTCCGGTTGATTGGAAGTTGGAGAGTTTTTCAAGATTGTCCGGCGCAGGTGCTTGCGCATAGGCGGTTCCGGACATGGCAAGCGCAATGCTCGCCATTAGAAGGCGTTTCGTCATTACGTAGTCCTCCCGATTGTCGCGGATGCCATTGACCGGCATCCGTGCCGCGCGAATTTCACCATTCGCACGGCTTGTGTATAAGCATTGCGCCTAATCGGGATGAACGTCTAGGTTGATTTCATTATGTGGAATTATTCTTAATTGTTTTTGTTAGCCAGTGCGGTTTCGTATTCCGCTGGTGTCATGGTTTTGAGTGCCAGCGCATGCAGGCGATCCTTCAGCAACGCATCAAGCGCGCCATATACAAGGCGTTGACGATTGACGCGGTTCTCGCCTTCGAATTTTTCGGAAACCACAAGAACAGAAAAATGGGACTCGCCACGCGGGTCTGCACCGGCATGACCGGCATGTTTGGACGAATCATCATTGATCTGTAGTTCGACCGGGCTGAACTGTTCGGTCAGGATGTCACGGATCTGGTTGGCGACCTGCATGGTAAGGGCCTCTGTTTTCTGGTGATGTTTGCAGATTGCTGCAAAAACGTTTCTTTACGTCACGTTCTGTCATGCGGTGACCGTTTTTCAAGCCTTTTATCGCATTTAAAGCGCCCGTATGATATTGCGCGCATCGAATTTTCAGAACATATAGACGCAAATGAACCGAGGACACCGCAACAAGCGCAAGACGCTCTACCATGAAGAACCCGTTCTGCCGGAATGTGACTGGCCGGAATGTGACGGGCATGGGGAATTCCGTGCGCCCAAGGATCGCAAGTTGCGCGACTATTACAAGTTCTGTCTGGAACATGTCCGCGAATACAACAAGTCCTGGAACTATTATGCCGGCATGAAGGCCGAGGATATCGAAAACGACATGCGTCGCGATACCCACTGGCAACGCCCGACATGGCAGTTCGGTCATATCCGCGGATCAAAAAAACCGTTCAATTTCAAATTCAAGGACGGGTTCGGCTTCTTTAATGAAGACGGCGACCAGACCCATCATGGCCCCGGCGCCGAAGCCAGGGCTAATGCCGAGCGCAAACGCAAAAGTGAAGAAGCCCAGCGTCGCGCCGGTGCCATGGGCATGCCTGCCGAACAGCAAGAGGCCATGGCGACCCTTGATCTGGGCTGGCCCTTCACCCGCGATGAACTCAAGACGAAATACAAGGCACTTTCCAAAAAGTACCACCCTGATGCCAATGGCGGCGACAAGGCGGCCGAGGAACGGTTCAAGCGGATCAGTGCGGCCTATACGTCACTCACACGCTATATCCGTGATCTTGAAGCGCGTGTGACACTTTAGCTTTCTGGCTAATTTTCTGCGAAATTTGATCAAAACCGGTCTATCTGGTTGCAGTTTGCGTATCTCGAAGGTCTTATCGACCAAACCTTTTGCGATAATAGATATTTTTTGCGCATCTTCCCTTTGTGTGATGCGTCATAACCGCTATTAATGAGCAAGTTTAACGAAACGACCGCGTCACCAGCGCCGGTCCGAAAAACGCGCGAGTACTTATGAGCCAAGGTTACGAAGCGAGCGGTGCAGCGGCAGAACATCCGCTTGATACACCCGACATCACCATTTCCGTCCGTGAAACGTTCGGGATTGATATCGATATGGAAGTCCCGGCATTCAGTCAGGGCAGCGAACATGTGCCGGCGATTGATCCGACCTATCGTTTTGATCGCGACACCACGATGGCGATCCTGGCGGGTTTTGCCCATAACCGCCGCGTGATGATCCAGGGGTATCACGGCACCGGTAAGTCGACCCATATCGAACAGGTGGCAGCGCGTCTGAACTGGCCGTGCGTGCGTGTAAACCTTGATAGCCACATCAGCCGTATCGACCTGATCGGTAAGGACGCGATTGTTTTGCGTGATGGCAAACAGATCACCGAATTCCGCGAAGGCATTTTGCCTTGGGCGCTCAAACGCCCTGTCGCGATGGTGTTTGATGAATATGATGCCGGTCGCCCGGATGTGATGTTCGTGATCCAGCGCGTGCTTGAAGTTGATGGCAAGCTCACCCTTCTTGATCAGAACAAGGTCATCCACCCGCATTCGCATTTCCGCCTGTTTGCGACCTCGAACACGGTCGGTCTTGGCGATACCACGGGCCTTTACCACGGTACTCAGCAGATCAACCAGGCCCAGATGGACCGTTGGTCGATCATTGCGACGTTGAATTATCTGTCGGTCGAAGACGAAACCAACATCGTCACCGCCAAGGTTCCGGCATTTGATACTGCCGAAGGCCGCCAGAAGATCGAGGCAATGGTTGCCCTTGCCAACCTGACACGTCAGGGCTTTGTAGCCGGTGATATCTCAACCGTCATGAGTCCGCGTACCGTGATCACGCTTGCCGAAAACGCCAAGATTTTTGGCGACGTTTCCTATGCCTTCCGCGTAACGTTCCTTAACCGTTGCGATGAAGTCGAACGTCCGATTTTGGCGGAATATTACCAGCGTTGCTTTGGTGAAGAACTGCCTGAGGAAGCCATTAATGTAATGGTCCGCTAAGGCGTGGCTCTTAAGCAGATTGGCGAACTGGTTCCACAAGCGAGTAGTGCGATGAAGAATGATGAGGCTCTTTCCGGCTTCTTGCGCGGCACGGCAGCGACGTTTCGTGCGCTTGCCGGGCGCAATGATCTGGAAGTCGGCTTTGTCAAAGGCGGGCGTCCGGGCGGCTATGGTGAACATGTGCGTTTGCCGATGCCCAAACAGTCCATGCCCAAGGATGAAGTCGCCGATCTGCGCGGTGTTGCCGATGGCTGGGCGCTTAAGATGCGTCACCATGATGCGACCCTGCACGCCAAGCGCATGCCCGAAACCGCCGAGGCTCAGGCTGTTTACGATGCGCTTGAAACTGCTCGTGTCGAAGCAGTTGGTTCGCGGTATTTCCCCGGTGTGCGCAAAAACCTTCGCGAACATGCCGAACAGGATTGCCATGCCAAGAACTATCACCGTGTGACCTCACGCGACGATGCCCCCTTTGCTGATGCCATCGGCATGCTGGCGCGTGAAATCTTTACCGGTGAAAAGGCCCCTGAATCCGCCGGTCCGCTGATTGACCTGTGGCGTTCACATATCGAAGAAAATGCCGGTTCAGACCTGAGCAACCTGCGCGATCTGCTCGATGACCAGGATGCCTTTGCACGCGGCATGCGCAAATTGCTTGATCACCTTTCGCTTGAAGACGACCTCGATGATGCCCCGCCCGAACAGGAAGGCGAGGATGACGAGCAAAAAGACGGCGAAAACGACCCCGATCAGGAAGACATGGAAAGTCAGGGCGGCCAGCAGGGCCAGAATGACGATTCCGAACCTGATGGCAGCGATGATCAAACCGACGCCGGTTCCGAAGAAGCCGAAGCCGGTGAAGGCGACATCGACGACCAGCAGCTTGAAGCCATGTCGCAGGAAGAAAAGCCTGCCGGACCGGGCGAGCAGCCGGAATTTGATGGCCGCAACGAGCCGGTCGAACGCGGCTATGAACCGTTTACCCGCGAATTTGACGAGGTCGTCACCGCAGATGATCTGTGTGAAAACCTCGAACTGTCGCGTCTGCGCGCCATGCTTGATAAGCAGCTGGCCAATCTTCAGAACGTGGTTTCCAAGCTTGCCAACCGTCTGCAACGCCGCCTGATGGCGCAGCAGAACCGTGGGTGGGACTTCGACCTTGAAGAAGGCATTCTTGATGCCGCCAAGCTGGCCCGCATCGTCTCGACCCCGTCGACGTCACTGTCGTTCAAGCAGGAACAGGATACCGATTTCCGCGATACGGTGGTGACGCTTCTGATCGATAATTCCGGCTCCATGCGCGGCCGTCCGATCACGATTGCCGCCCTGTCGGCTGATATTCTGGCCCGTACGCTGGAACGTTGTGGCGTTAAGGTCGAAATCCTTGGTTTCACCACCCGTCAGTGGAAAGGTGGCCAGTCGCGCGAAAGCTGGGTCGAGGCCGGAAAACCGCCGAAGCCCGGTCGTCTGAACGATCTGCGGCACATCATCTACAAGGCTGCTGATACGCCGTGGCGTCGGGCGCGCAAGAACCTTGGTCTGATGCTGCGCGAAGGGCTGCTTAAGGAAAACATCGACGGCGAAGCACTGCTTTGGGCGCATGAACGTCTTCTGGGTCGTACCGAACAACGCCGGATCATGATGGTGATTTCCGATGGTGCGCCGGTCGATGACTCGACCCTTTCGGTCAATTCCGGAAACTATCTGGAACGCCATCTGCGCGAAGTGATCGAATGGATCGAAACCAGATCACCGGTCGAACTTCTGGCGATCGGTATCGGCCATGACGTGACGCGCTATTACCGTCGTGCGGTCACGATCAACGATCCGGAAGAACTCGGTGGCACCATGCTGCGTGAATTGTCCGACCTGTTTGACGAACAAGGCGCGCGTCAACCCAAACGCCCGATGCGCCATGTGCCCGCCGATAACGCGCAGGCCCGCGATCACGCCACAGGCGATCGCGACCGCTGGTAAGGGCAGGGGTGCTTGAAGGATGACCGCGATCACCCGCTTTGCACCAAGCCCGACCGGATATCTTCATCTCGGCCATGCGGCCTCGGCCCTGTTTTCTGCAAAACAGGCCGGGCCGGATGGCCGTTTTCTTTTGCGGATCGAAGATATCGACCAAACCCGGTGCCGCCCGGAATATCTTGATGCGATCTATGAAGATCTCGCCTGGCTTGACCTTGAATGGGAAGTGCCGGTCCGGGTGCAGTCCGATTACTTCGCCGATTATCAAGCGGTGCTGGATCGCTTGTCGGATATGGAATTGCTCTATCCGTGCTTTTGCACCCGCAAGGATATTCAGGCAGAAATAGCCCGCATCGGCAACGCACCACACGGCCCGGATGGCGCGCTTTATCCCGGTACCTGCCGACAGTGTTCGCCAACCGAACGCAAGGATCGCATTGCGGCCGGTGAAAGCTATGCACTTCGCCTTGATATGGCTGCGGCGATCAAACGGGTCGGCAAGGAACTGACATGGTTTGATCGCGCTGCGGGCAAACAGATCGCCACCCCGGAAATCTTTGGTGATGTAGTTCTGGCGCGCAAGGATACCCCGACCAGCTATCATATCTCGGTTACCCATGATGATGATCTGCAGGGCATAACCCTCGTCACCCGCGGTGAGGATCTGTTTTTTGCCAGCCACCTGCATCGTTTGTTGCAGGAATTGCTGGGCTATGACGTGCCGGAATATCACCATCACGGGCTTCTGACCG
Organism: Thalassospira profundimaris WP0211; assembly: GCF_000300275.1. Lineage (GTDB taxonomy): Bacteria > Pseudomonadota > Alphaproteobacteria > Rhodospirillales > Thalassospiraceae > Thalassospira > Thalassospira profundimaris. The sequence goes on from NZ_AMRN01000003.1 coordinate 272,522, forward strand.
GGCCGGATGGCAAACGCTTTGCCAAGCGTGACAAATCCAGGACGCTCAGATCCATGCGCGAAGAAGGGATGTTGTCCGCCGACGTGATCAAACTGGCTGATCAATTCTGATTGACCGGGGCTCGGCGGTGATCTCTTAGTAAGCCTTAATATTTTGTGTTTTTCATATTCCCGTTGTCGTTGATTATTACCTCCGTATAGGATGTTTTGATCGAACGATGATGTCGGGGGCACAAGACCAGATGAAAAAAGATGCTGGCTTGGTTAGGGGAATTGCGAAACGCATTCTCGACCCGGGCATAGAAATGAGTACCGGGGAAGAGTTGAACGGAAAGGTTCAGCGAGACCTTCTTGATCTGGCCTATCGCAATAACTGGGCTAACATTCTGGTCAATCTGGCCGCTGGCACCAGCATGGTTGCGATGTTCTGGCTGCGCGGCGATTTGCGCGCCGAAACCGTTATCTGGCTTCTGGCCGTCACCTTGATTTGCAGCATTCGGCTTTGGGGTGGGTATCTCTATCACCTGACGCGTGAAAACAGTACGGAGCTCTCCTCTGATCTGCTTCGAAAATGGCGCTTTCGCTATCAGATCGGGGTGATTGTCACCGGACTGCTATGGTCCATGGTTGGTGCGATTGAAATTCCCGCTGTTCAGGGCGAAAGCCAGTTTCTGACCATGATCATCATTGCCGGTATGGCTGGGGGTGCCACGGGTATTCTTGCTCCTGTCTTCCTCGTCGGGCGCTTTTATCTGTGTGCGCTGCTATTGCCGCCAGCCGTGATCCTGTCGGTGATGGGGGATGCGAACTATATCCTGTCCGCCTTGGCGCTGGTGTTCCTGCTGGTGATGCTGGTTACACATCGCAACAATCACGCGGTTCTTTTCAGATCTTTTGTCCTCAAGCATCAAAATCAGGGGCTGGTCGAAGACCTAAGGCAGAAAAACCGGATTACCGAAAACTGGAATGCCACCCTTGAAGCGCGGGTCGAACAGCGCACAGAGGAGCTGCGCAATCTGGTCGAACACGATGCCCTGACCGGTATTCTTAACCGTGACGGGATTGTCGCGTGGTTCGAGCACAAAAAGAGATCGGACGCGCTTCTGGATTACGCTGTGCTGTTTATTGATCTCGACCGGTTCAAACAGATCAATGATGGCCTCAGTCACGCGATTGGTGATGAAGTTCTGCGTGCTGTCAGCATGCGGCTTCGGGAATGTGTTGATGACCGCCATGCGTTGGGGCGTTGGGGCGGGGATGAGTTTCTGATCGTTCTGGCCGCCCCGCATGAAGAGCTTCACCCACTGGTCGAAACCACGGTTGAACTGGCTCAGCGCGCGGTTAATCAGCCGATCAATATTGTCGGTCATACACTGCATGTCGGGTTCAGTACCGGCGTTGCCTTTTCATCCGGACGTAATCCGTCGATATCGGAACTGATCCACTGGGCGGATCTGGCCGCGGCCGAGGTCAAGCGATCCGGTCGTGGCAGTGTGCATAACTACGACAAGATGCTGCTGACGGAACAGGAACGTCGCCTGAGCGTGACACAGGCGCTGCGACGGGCGCTGAGTGCCGATGAATTTTATATCGAGTACCAGCCGGTCATTGATGCAACCCGTGGCGACATCATTGCCTACGAGGCGCTTTTACGCTGGAACAGCGCGGTGCTTGGTACTGTTCCACCCGATGAATTCATTCCGATTGCCGAGGAAAGTGCGCTCATCGTTGATATCGGGGAATGGTGCATGCGGCGCGCCTGCCAGACCCTCCATGACAATACCGAGATTCCGGTTACCACGAAAATTGCCATCAACGTCTCGATCCGTCAGATCGTGATGCCGAATTTTCCCGATATGGTTTCGCGCATCCTGCCGGAAACTGGTCTTGCATCAAATCGGTTGGTTTTGGAAGTCACGGAATCGATCTTTGAAAAACGCCAGACGTCCCAGATTTCCGCCGTGCTTGATCATCTGCACGCGATGGAAGTTGGTATTCATATTGATGATTTCGGGACCGGGTATTCATCCTTGTCGCGCCTGCATGAAATTCATGTGGATGCGGTCAAGATCGACAAGTCCTTTGTCTTGTCGATGGATGAAAATGCCCGCGTGGTGATCGAGGCGGCAATCCTGATCGCTCATCGCTTTGGTCTTAAGGTCATTGCCGAGGGGATCGAGACGCCGCAACAGCGTGCGGAACTCCACGCGATGGGGGTAGATGCCTATCAGGGATATTTCTTTGCCCGTCCGGGGCAACTCCCGTGTCGCGACATTCACTGGCAAACTGATCCGGATTTGCCGACCTGAGGCTGTTTCTTTGGAGCTGGCGCAAAAAAAAACGGCCTGCCGTAAGCGTGGCAAGCCGTTCACAGTCCTGTTCTGCTGGGGGACAGAATCAGCGGCTAAAATCAATCAGAACAAGGAAGCTGACCGGCACAAGCGCCAGCGCGACATAAATCCAGAAGGATGCGATCGGAACGCCGAACGCGGCAAGAACATAACCGGCAAGATAAAGTGCCAAGCCGATTACAGCGACCAGCAGAATGCCCAAAAGCGGCAGAGAAACTTTGCTATCTGATTTCATGTCCCGTCATGCTCCCGAAACGGATTTCTTAACTCATGGTGTCGAACCTACCATGCTGTGCGCGTAGGCGTTTTGATCCGTATCAATAAACGCGACAGATTGAATCCAAAGGCTGTTGCAGGCATCAAGCAGGGTACTCTTATTATATAAACACAGAGAATCGATTGTTCGCCCTGTGTCAGAATGGCGCAATTGCCTGTAAATGGGGTCTTTGTTATTGTCGCCCCGGTTTGGAAAACATCAGATTCCGTGCGGTTGAGTTGGGCAAATACCGGCACAAACCAAGGATTATCGTCAAAACAGCTCTGATAAGCGTTTTTGTCGCGGTTTTCGGTTGATGAAGGCTTGACGGCATGGGTTAGAGGCGGTAATAACCCGCTTCCAAGCGCGGGCCTGCATGTTCAGGCCAAGCGTCCTTTTGCGAATTTATAGACCAGGAGATCAGGTCATGGCACGTCGCTGCCCGGTATCCGGCAAAGGCGTTTTGGTCGGCATGAATGTGAGCCACGCCCACAATCGTACCAAACGTCGTTTCCTCCCGAACCTGCAGCCGACCTCGCTGCTTAGTGAGTCGCTCGGTCGTTCGGTGCGTCTGCGTCTGACCACCAATGCTGTCCGCACCATCGAAAAACGTGGTGGTCTGGATGCGTATCTGCTCAGCACTGCAAATGCAAAGCTGCCGGCAGATTTGGTGAAAATCAAACGCCAGGTCGCCAAAGCTGTTGAAGCAAAAGCTGCCTAATTAAGGCTTCTGCTTTACAGACAGAATTTACGAAGGCTCGCTTTTTAGCGGGCCTTTCGTTTTTTTCGGCTCTGGGCTTGGGCAACCGATGCATCGGTTCGGGGACAGCAGACAGGCTGCCAGACATCGTCGGGCGGCTTTTTTTGTGCCGTGCCGTACTGCAGTTATCCAAGGGTTCCTTAGGTTGGGCAAGGGTACTGTCTCAATAAACGCGACTCGGCAGAACACGAGCTTTGCGCTTTTGGAAATTTGCTCTATACTTTGCTCTATCAGTGGTTTACGTCGCCGTGTCGCCCGGTTTGGTGAAACGTCATGATATGTTCATCAACAGCGATTCCCGGACCTGCTAAATAAGGCAAGCGACTCGGTAAACACGGTGGAGCGGATGGTATGCATTTATCGCCCAATGCGTGTCCGGCACTTGTTCTTAACGCCGATTTTCGGCCGTTGAGCTACTTCCCGCTATCTCTTTGGTCATGGCAGGATACGCTCAAGGCAGTCTTTCTTGAACGCGTCGATGTTCTGTCCGAATACGACCGCGAAGTACGTTCTCCTTCCTTTAAAATGCGCCTGCCGAGCGTTATCTCGCTCAAGGAATATGTCCCGCTCAAAAGCAGCCCGGCCTTTACCCGGTTTAACGTCTTTTTGCGCGATGAATTTTCCTGTCAATATTGCGGTGACCGCCTGCCGACAAATGAGCTGACCTTTGATCATGTCATCCCGCGTGCGCGCGGTGGACGAACCAATTGGGAAAACATCGTCACGGCCTGTTCTGACTGCAACCTGTTTAAGGGCAGTCGATCGGTGCGTGAGGCCGGCCTGCGACTGCGCAGGACGCCGGGACAGCCCTCGATGCACGAACTTCAGACCACAGGACGCCGTTTCCCGCCAAACTATCTTCACGAAAGTTGGCGGGATTTTTTATACTGGGATACCGAACTGGAATACGACTTCTAGTCGACACCAAAACTTTTACAAAGTTCAGCTTGGCAACAATGAAGCCGACGGCAGGACCGTCGGCTTCATTGTATTCGCTGGTTCAAGAAAACTTACAGATCGAGGGTAAGCTTTAGAAGTGCCGTACGTCCTTCGCCATAGCCGCAGGCCGTGGCTGAACTGCAACCTGCGACATATTCCTTGTCAAACAGGTTGCTGACATTGAGGCTGAGGTTCCACTGGTTCTCAACGCCGTAGCCAAGGCCCGCGTCAAACAATGTTGCTGCCGGTACTTCGTATTGGTTGGCCTCGTCCGCATAGGATGCGCCTTGATAGCGTACACCACCACCTAGGCGAAGGCCGCTGAGCGTGCCCTGACGGATGGTGTAATCGAGACCAAGGGTCGCCATTTCAGTCGGGACGGTGACCGGTTGCTTACCAATCACACTCGCGTCTTCGTCCTTGGTAACTTCAAGGTCGTAGGCAGTTGCGCTAGCGCTGAGCAGAAGGTTCTCAGTGATGTTCGCCTTGGCCTCAAACTCGATACCCTGTGAGTTAACTTCACCAAGCTGACGCTCGTTCTGGAAGGTGCCGGTAATCACGTTCTGACGGGTCAGGTCAAATACAGCAACCGTGAACAGGCCGTCGAAGCTATTGGGGACGTATTTCAGGCCTGCTTCATACTGGCTGCCGGTTTCCGGTTCATACACCCCTTGGGAGCTTGAACCGAGAACCGGGTTAAAGAACGTTGCAGCGCTTACATACGGGGTCAGACCATTGTCGAAGGTATATGCCAAGCCAGCGCGACCGCTCCACTCACCTGTGGTTTCGCTATAGTTGTTGTACCGGGAAATCGGATCGTCACCATCGGTTTTGACATAATCATAGCGACCATTCAGCGTCGTAATCCAGCCGTCACCAAATCGGATTTGATCCTGTGCATAGACACCGACCTGGTTCATGACAATGTCCTGATCGAGATAGGCAGATCGTGCGACCTGTGCGGTGCCATGTACGGGATTCAGCGGATCAATATCGGTACCTGCGCCGGAATATTCTTTGCGCGACATATCAAACCGCTTTAGGTCGATGCCACCAAGCAATGTGTGATCAAGTGCACCGGTCTCAAAGCGTTGTTCGAGCTGGCTATCAAGACCGATGGATGTGATCTGGGTGCGGTGTTCGAACCCCCAGCGATCAAGGTCGTAATTGGTGGTTGTCGGTGACGTTCCACCGGTGGCATAGCCACTTGGGTAGTAGTAAATCTCATGAATGTCTGCATGTCCGATCCGCGCATTCTGGCGGAAGGTTAGGTCGTCATTGAGATCGTGTTCAAGTTCGTAACCGACCATAGCCTGACGGCGCAGGTTTTTATCAAGGTCGGGTTCAGAGAAGTTGGTTTCCGGATCAATCTTGCCATAAGGCGCATCTTTGGCAGTGCCGAAATAGGGCAGGAAACCAAGGCCGCCATTATGCTTGCCGTCCACGAAGGTAAAGCTGCTAAGCAGGGTCAGACTGGTGTCTTCGTTCGGCGTCCAGGCGAAGCTTGGTGCAACCGTCCCCTGGAAACCTTCATTGTCGTCGGCCTGTTCGTCGCCATTGGTAAAGTTACCGGTCAGGCGGTATGCTGCAACGTCACTAAGCTTGTCGCTGAAATCGATGCCTGTGCCATATTTCCCAGTCTCGGTGACGGAAAACTCAAGACGGCGCAGTGGCACATCGGTCGGGCGTTTGCTGACATAGTTTACCATGCCGCCGGGATTGGTGCTGCCATACAGGACAGAGGCGGCACCGCGAAGAACTTCTACCCGTTCAAGATTGTAATCATTGACCAAGAATGCGCCAAAGCCATAGGCGTAGTTTTGCAAGCCATCAAGATAAGCTCCGCTCTGGGTTGCTTCAAAGCCACGAATGAAGAACCAGTTGGTATCCGTGTCGGAGCCATAAGGCTGGGTGAATACGCCAGCGGTATATCGCAATGCTTCATCGACTTTGTCGACACCGCGGCTGTCCATCTCTTTGCGGCCGATAACGGATACGGATTGCGGGATTTCCTCAATGGCGGTGCCGGTTTTTGAGCCGGTTGAACTGTGTGTAGCAACATATCCGCTTACAGGAGCATGTGCAGGCTCTGCTTCGGACTCAATGATCAGAGGTTTAAGGGTAGTGCTTTCGCCGTCACGTTCTGTCGCGTCATCTGCAGACTGCGCCAGCGCAAAATCGGGTGCGGCAAAAACCAACGCAAGTGCCGTACCCAGCAAAAGGGTTGAAGACAATTTCTGTCCTGTAAAACGCATTTGGGATTCCCTGTATCGGTTGTCTTTGACGACGACCTGTCGGGCGGGAACCGGCGGGCCATCTATGATGATGGCCTTTTCGATATCACGCGGTGGGGGATGGAATATTGAACCGGATTTCGGCGTATTGAACGGAATTTGGCTTAAGTTACGCGATCTGTTCCTTGCGCCATGCACCCGGCGTGGTGCCAACGATTTTGCGGAACACGCGGGTCAAATGCGCCTGATCGGCAAAGCCGACCCGAAGGGCCACCGAGGCAAGCGGTGTTTCGGCATCTTTAAGCAGGCTTTTGGCGCGCTCCACCCGGGCTTTCATTTGCCACTGTTGCGGCGGCATGCCGGTACTTTCGCGAAAGGCCGAGCAGAAATAGGATTGTGACAACCCGGTCAGCTTTGCCAGTTCATCAAGGCGGATGGTGCGTCCGCAATTCTGTTCAATATAATCGACTGACTTGCGCAAATGGTAGGGTGCGAGTTTGCCGCGTTTGCGTTGTGGTTCATTGACTTGGCGCGGTTGCAGGAGGGCCGCGGTCAGCGCGCTGATCAAACCTTCGCCATAGATCTGTGGGCTTTGGTGGTCGCTTTGCATGTCATCGGCCAGCAACCGTACCAAAGTATTGATGCGCGGATCGCAAAAACCGATGCGCGGTGTTTCCAGGGTCGCACGGTCAAGTGGCACGCCCATGCTGTTTTCAAGAGCGTCGACATCAAGATGGATATCAAGATGTCGCAGACGGCACGCGCCGAAAACCTCGGATGAGACCTCCATCCCGGCCGGAATGTAGGACAGGCATCCTTTGCCGCGACGTTGCTGATCTGCCGCGTCATCTGAGGAACGGACGTTGATACGCCCATTGCCCACGCAATCAAGGATCGCCACCAGACGGGGGGCTTGCGAAACATAGGTTCCCCCGGCCTCTGCTTCACATTCCACATGCCATAAATCGGAAATGGCGGTGTTCCAGCGACGGAACCGCAGGTCATCAAGATGCGAAATACCTTCGATGTGGCTGGTCATATGCGGATGGAATGCCATGGCGCTCACGACAATGGGGTCCTTTGTGCAGTCGGAACTTATGGTGCGAATGGGTCTCAATATAACCGGGAATTTTCTGCAAACAATAACAATTCTCATTATCATGCGAAGAATTGTCAAATTTCTGAGCAATTGTTCGCGCAAAAGGCGGCCTTTGGAAATGCAAAAACCCGCCTGACGTGTCAGACGGGTTTTGTGAGGCTTGGCTTCAGCAGCGCCGAAGGTGTTCGCGGTTATTTCTTCATCCAGCGCGACGGTGCGATCAGGCAGAAAACAGTCAGTGCTGCTGAAAAGAACACGTTGACGGTCGGCATGGTGATGCCAAAGAGGGTCCAGTCGATCTTGTCACAGCGAATGATCGGTTGCGCCATAAGCTGCGCCTTCAGATCTGCCACGGATGCAGCACCGCTTTGCACACCACCACACATGGCGGGCCCTTCCCACCACAGTTCCTGAACACCAACATGGTAAAATGCAATCGCCGTCCCGACTGCAAACGTCGCGGCACACAGATAAACCACCGCCCGTGCGGCGGCAGGAAAGCGGATCAGCAACAGCGCGACGATCGAAAGACCGGCAACCATATAAAATGGCACACGCTGATACAGGCACAGCACACAGGGAAGCAGCTTCTGGACATATTGCGCGTAAAACGCAAAGCCGATGCTGCCTGCTGAAACCAGCAGCAGGGCAAGGGGCGGAAAGGCCGGGATGAAGCGTGGGCGCAGCAAATTGAACATCAGTTGGTCCGTTTATTGGCGTGCATCAGAATTTGGCGTCGGGTCAACCATGCGGGATCAGCTTTATCGCGGCAAACCCACCGACAAGAACCACGATAAATATGGTGAAAACGAGGCCCAGTCGACGTTCGATGAAGTCGCGGATGACAGGGCCGAATTTCCAGATCAGGGCGGCAATGACGAAGAACCGCAATCCGCGCGCCAGGATCGATGCCAGCGTAAAGACAACCGGGTCAAGTGCGGTCACACCCGACAGGATGGTGATCACCTTGTAGGGGAATGGCGTTACACCGGCAATAAACACCGCCCAGGCGCCCCATTCATTATAATAGTCGCGGAACTGATCGAATTTGTCGGCATAGCCATAAAGCTCCAACACAGGCTGTCCGACCGTTTCAAACAGGAAGAAGCCGATACCGTATCCGACAAGTCCACCAAGGACCGACCCCACGAGGCAAATCAGCGCATAGCGCCAGGCACGCGTGGGGGCAGCAATGATCATCGGGATCAGCAAAATGTCAGGCGGGATCGGAAAGACAGAGCTTTCAATCGCTGCAATGAAAAACAGGGCCCAGCCGGCATGGCGGTGGCCGGCAAGGTTCATGGTCCAGTCATAGAGGCTGCGGATCACGGCAATAGCGCCTTGTCATGTTGTCTGCGATTTGGAGCGGCGCTTGGCCTTGAAAACAGGCCAGATCAAACCGCATTTTGCCGGCAATCGCAATGACGCAGTTTATCCGTATCGACGCAGACGTATTTTTGCACAAAGCCCCATTGACCCGGCGAAATTTACGGCTATTATCCCGCCCGTTGATGGAGGGTGCGCACACGCACCCGAATTGCCTGCCCCTGTGGCGGAATTGGTAGACGCGGCAGACTCAAAATCTGTTTCACTTAGTGAGTGGGAGTTCGATTCTCCCCGGGGGCACCATCGCTTTTCCAAACCCAGCCGTAATCGGTTGGGTTTTGCTCTTTTAGCTTCCCACATCTTTTCCAGACGCTGCGTATTAATCGATATGTGCCACGTTGAGATACGGGGTGCTTAAAGGCAGTGTTGGCAATGGTGATGGAACATTGCGTTATCAGTCGGTTTTCTTCGGGGTTGTACTTGCGCGGACAACAAGCTCTGCGCCGACCTGAACCTTGACCGCAGGCAGGGAGCCCTCTGCATTTAAGAGTTCATCAAGTACCGTAACAGCCATGCTTCCGATTTTGCGTTTCGAAACATCTATCGTCGTTAAGGACGGGTCAAGAGTGGCGCTCATTGGAAGGTTATCAAACCCGACGATCGAGATGTCCTGTGGAATCTTATATCCTTTTTCTTTCAGGGCTTTGGTAAATCCATATGCCATGATGTCGTTCGCGCAAAAATAAGCTTCGGCAACGCTGCCTTGATTGGAAAGCGCCTTGAAGCTATCTTCATATGCCGAGGCGATGGTGGAACCGATTGACAGGATGTGACTGCTGTTCACTGTCAGTCCGAGATGGTGCATGTTTTTCAGGAAGGCTTTCTTGCGCAGAGCAAAGTTTCGGGTCTGAGTTTCACTGCCGACAAAGCCAATTTTACTAAAACCAAGATCTTTTAAGTGCGAAAGCACGGTGTAAACCGCATCGCCATTGTTCATGTCGACGAAATTTGCATCAATGAGATCATAAAAAGAATCAATAAAAACAGTTGGTAATCTGAAGTCCTGGATTTTCTGAATATCTTCACGCGTTAGCTCGGTGCCAAGTATGATGGCGGCCGTTGCATCCGAATTTGCCAGGATGTCTGTGATGTCACTTGCTGTGACATTTTCATAGCTTAAAACCTGCAGCTTATAACCACGACTGGTTGCCTCTGATGACATGCCGTCAATGTAATCAGAAATGAAATGGCTATGGTCACGGTTCACAGTATGACCGTGTTTGGCGATCTTGAGAAACTTGATGGTTCTCGCCGTTTTTTCGCGATTTTTGGGAGCGCGCGGCAGGTAGTTCAACGAAGAAACAACTTCAAGGACCCGTGAACGGGTAACGCCGGAAATTTCACCCTTGCCATTCAGAACAAGCGACACCGTCGAAGGGGAGACGCCCGCCTGTTCGGCAATCTGTTTGATCGTCGGTTTGTTATTTTTTTTCATGTACTTAACCTTGGTGCTCTTCCCTGATTCTTCATTGTTTATGTTTTTTAGTAAACATCCTGCCGGATATCAATGCAACTGTGATGTAACAGTTTGTGTCAAACAGATGCTTGCCAACATAAAAATGAATTGATAGTTTTTAGTCAATAAACATAAAAATTTACTAAAAGTATGGGGAGGATCCATGCGCTTTTTTGACGGGCACCTGACCGTTCTAATCGGGCTGATCATCACGTTGATGACGGCGGGCGCGATTGTTTCTGATGGAAACTATCTTTCGCTGTTTAATCTTCAGTCGATGGCGGGCCAAGTGCCTGAAATCGGGTTGTTGGCGATCGGTGTTTTGCTGGCGATGTGTGTCGGGAATGGCGGCATCGAATTGTCGGGGATCGCGTTGGCCAATCTTTCGGGCGTCGTCGCTGCGACCATTGCTGTAAGTTTTTTCTCTGCCTCTCAGGACCCGGAGATTTTCTCGCTCATCTTTATCGTGGTGGCATTGGCAACCGGGTTTCTTGGCGGTTTGCTGAACGGCCTGTTGATTGCCTATCTTAAAATCACGGCGATCCTTTGCACGCTGGGCACGCAAATGCTGTTTATCGGGCTTGCCGTTGCGATTTCCGATGGTCGTTCAGTAAGGGTTGGTGCACCGGGCCCGCTTTATGAAATCGGCAACGGATTGTTGTTTGAAATCCCGATCAGTTTCCTTTTGTTCATCGGGGTTGCCTGCATCATCGGTTTTGTTCTGCGCTATACGCCGTTTGGCATGTGGCTGATGCTCAATGGGTCAAACCCCAAGGCCGCTGAGTATGCCGGGTTTCCAAAAAACAAAGTGATTATTTCGACCTATACCGTAAGCGGCATCCTGTCGTCGCTTGCCGGGATCATAATTGCCGCGCGGACCATCAACGTGAAGTGGGATTACGGCACATCCTACCTTCTGGTGGCAATCCTGATTGCGGTGATGGCCGGTGTTAAACCCGAAGGCGGTTATGGGCGGGTGATCTGTGTTGTTCTGTCGGCAATCACGCTGCAGATGATGTCGAGCATGCTCAACTTCATGGGCCTTTCAAACTTTATTCGTGATTTCGCTTGGGGGGCCCTGTTGCTTGGATTCCTTGCGATCGGGCGGTTCAGATTGCTTGATCTGATTAACCTGCAAAAACATGCGATCTCTGCCTCTGTGCGCAGCCCTCACGCACAGAAGTAATCAAAAATCAGAGGGAAACATCTGGCCAAACAGAATATTTCCAATTGGGAGGAAACATTATGAAAATTGCCAACCTTATGAAAACCACAGCTTTCGCACTGGCTGCGATGTCTGTTCTTGGTTTTGCTGCTCCGTCCTCGGCGCAGGACACAAAATCCATTACGACTGTCGTTAAAATTAGCGGTATTCCATGGTTTGATCGTATGGAAACCGGTGTTACCAAGTTTGCCGAACAAAACCCCGAAATGGATATTCGTCAGGTCGGTCCGGCAACGGCGGATTCCGCCCAGCAGCTTCAGATCGTCAATGATCTTGTGGCAACTGGCGTAGACGCACTGGCTGTTGTGCCGATGGATCCAGATATTCTCGAAGGTATCCTTGGCCGCGCGATGGATCGCGGCACAATCGTTGTGACGCACGAAGCCGATAACCAGACCAACACCCATGCCGATATCGAAGCATTCGATAACAGCGATTATGGTGCGGCCCTGAACGAACGTTTGGCGCAGTGCATGGGCGAAAAAGGCAAGTGGACAACGTTTGTTGGATCGCTGGGAAGCCGTACGCACATGCAGTGGGTTGGTGCCGGCGAAGAAAATGCCAAAAAATATCCGGGTATGGAATTGGTCGACCCGAACAATGAATCGTTCGATGATGCCAATGGTACCTATGAAAAAGCCAAGGAAATCCTCCGCAAACATCCTGACATCAAGGGCTTCCAGACTTCGGCTGGCAACGATGTTCTTGGTGTCGGACGTGCGATCGAAGAAGCTGGTCTTGCCGGCAAGGTCTGCCTGGTTGGTACCGGTCTTCCGAACCCGTCAACGGCCTATCTGGAATCTGGTGCGATCACCGCAATTGGTTTCTGGGATCCGCAGAAAGCTGGCATGGCAATGAATGCCGTTGCCAAGCTGATGCTTGAAGGCAAAGAAGTTACCGATGGCATGGACCTTGGTGTTGAAGGCTACGAAAGCGTGACCGTCACACCAGGCGCAGGCAAAGGTCTTCTGATTGTTGGCAATGGCATGGTCCTTGTCGATAAGGAAACCTACAAAGATTACCTTTTCTAAGCGAACCCGGTTGAGGCAGCCCGGAATGTGTCTTGGCATGTTTCGGGCCGCCCGGCCTCGTCAAAGGCCGGGACATGTCAGCAGGAAAGGGTCTGACTGGTGACGCAAAACACGCAGAAAAATCGCTGTTTTCTTGAACTAAGAAACATTCACAAACGTTTTGGCGGTGTCCATGCCCTGCGCGGTGTTGACCTGTCACTTGAAGCCGGGGAGGTATACCACCTGCTGGGCGAAAACGGTTGTGGCAAAAGCACCGTGATCAAGATCATGGCCGGGGCGCATCCGCCCAGCGAAGGCCAGATTGTTCTTGATGGCGAGGTGTTTAACGAACTTACCCCCATTCAATCTCTCGATTTCGGGATTGAGACCGTCTATCAGGACCTGTCTTTGATCCCCAATCTGAGCGTAATGGAAAATGTTGCCCTTGGGGAGCAACTGGTCGAAGGCCACGGCAGGCTTCTGCGCCGTATTGACCGGGCGCGGATGCGGCAAACGGCGACCAAAGCCCTGTCGCAAGTGGGCCTGGACGTAACACCCGAACTGATGTCGACGATTGTCTCGGAACTGCCTTTGGCAACACGTCAGCTTGTGGCAATTGCCCGTGCGATTGCCTGTGAAGCACGCCTTGTCATCATGGATGAACCGACGACGTCGCTGACCCGTCGCGAGGTGGAAAACCTTATTGATGTGGTCTCACGTCTGCGGTCGCAAAATGTCGCGGTGCTGTTTGTCACCCACAAACTCGAAGAATGCTATCGTATTGGCGGGCATGCGATCGTGTTTCGTGACGGGCAATGCGTGGCACAAGGACCGATTGAAAGTTATAGCAGGGCCGATTTGGCCGAACTGATGACAGGTCGTCAAATCAGCGAAAAGCGATACCGCGAAGGTAGCCCTTCGGAAGATACGCTGATGTCGCTTTCGAACTTCAGCATGCCGGGCCGTTTCAACGATGTCGGATTTGATCTTCGCAAAGGCGAGGTACTTGGCATTACCGGGCTGTCGGATTCCGGGCGAAATGAACTTGCTTTGGCAATAGCCGGTATCCGGCCTGCGGCAAGTGGCACGATCTCCATCAATGACAAGAACATCCGCATTGCAACAGCATCGGATTCAATTGATGCCGGCATTGCCTATGTCCCGGAAGATCGTCTGTCCGAAGGCCTGTTTTTAAGCAAATCTATCTATCAGAACGAAGTGGCTCTGATCCTGCGTAAACTTGCGGGGTTCATGGGCATTCTCGACATGAAGAAGGGTAAGGAAATTGCCCGCGAAATTTCGGCCGACATGCGTCTGAACACCGCAGATATCGAATTGCCGGTTTCATCGCTTTCGGGTGGGAACCAGCAACGCGTTCTGATTGGTCGCTGGTTAAGCATCAATCCGGAAATTCTCGTGCTGCATGGTCCAACTGTTGGTGTCGATGTCGGGTCAAAGGACGCGATCTATCAGACAATTCAGAAAATGGCTGAAGACGGTATGGGGCTGATCATCGTCAGCGACGATTTGCCTGAACTTCTTCAAAACTGTGACCGCATACTTGTGATGAATGCCGGCGAGGTCGTCTCAGACCTCAATGGGGCATCCGCAAGTGAAGACGATATTTACCAAGCGATGCTTGGTTCAGTACAGGAAGGTGCAGCATGAGTTCGGCTGGAACCTCAAACAAACCTGCTCCGGGCCATGTATCGGCATCCGGGCAATTGCAGCAGCGCCGGGGATTGGGTGATCTGATTGCCAAGAAACCGGAATTGGTGACCTTGGGTCTTCTTATTGCCATTTGTATCGCTGTCGCCATTGCAAACCCGGCCTTTTTGCAGCCATCCACCCTGATTGATATTGGTCGTGCCAGTGTCGTGACCGGCCTGTTTGCATTGGGTGTTTTTGTGATCCTGGCGGCAGGCGGCATTGATGTGTCATTTACGGCCATCGCAGCACTGACGATGTATTCGATCACACTTCTGGCAATCAACCATGCACCGAACATGCCGATCTATGTCGTGTTCCTGATCGCGGTTGCCGGTGGCATTGCACTGGGCGTTCTCAATGGCTTTCTGGTTTATACGCTGCGTGTGCCGTCTCTGATTGTCACGATTGGGACGCAGTACCTGTTTCGGGGCGGCTTGCTGGCTTTTGTTGGCACGACCTGGATCATGGAGTTGCCCGGTCAGATGGGCACGTTCGGGCGTATTTCCCTGCTAGAATTTGAAACGGCAAATGGCGCAACGGTCAGTTTGCCTGTTTACTTCCTGATCCTGCCAGCAGCAGCGATCCTGACCTGGTGGATCATGCGCCGTACCCTGATGGGACGCGCCATCTTCTCGCTTGGTGGAAGTCCGGATGTCACCGCCCGTCTGGGGTACAACGTCAAGATCGTCCATCTTTTCGTGTTTGGTTATGCCGGTGCTTTGGCCGGCCTGGCAGGCATCGTTCATGTGACGGCCAACCGTTTGGCGAACCCGTTTGATCTTGTCGGAACCGAAATTGCGGTGATTGCAGCGGTTGTTCTGGGCGGGGCCCGGATCACCGGCGGAACCGGGTCGGTGATTGGCACCATGCTGGGCGTTTTGCTTGTCGTTGTGGTCGATAATGTTCTTGTGATGGTTGGAATTCCAAGCACATGGCAACGGGTGTTCGTCGGCGCGTTCATTCTGCTTGCCGCGGCGTTCTTCGTAACCCGTCAGCGCAAATTCAAACCTGCGAAATAAAGAGAAAATCATGAAAAAATTTATGAATGATCCGAAGAATTTCGTCGATGAAATGCTTGAAGGCATCTATCTGGCGAACAAAGAGGTCACCTATGTTGCCGATGACAAGCGCTGCTATGTCAAGGCCGAGCCGGTCAAAGGCAAGGTTGGCATTGCCACCGGTGGTGGTTCGGGGCATTTGCCGCTGTTTCTGGGTTATGTCGGCAAAGGCATGCTCGATGGTGCGGCTGTTGGCGGCGTGTTTCAGTCACCCAGTGCCGAACAGATGCTTGAAGTGACCAAGCATATCGATCAGGGGGCGGGTGTCCTTTACATTTACGGCAATTATACCGGGGATATCATCAATTTCGATATGGCGACCGAGCTGGCCGACCTTGAAGACATCAAGGTGATGTCGGTTGTCGGCAATGATGATGTGGCGTCCTCTGTCGTTGGTGAAGAACACAAGCGCCGTGGCGTTGCCGGGATATTCTTCCTTTATAAAGCTGCCGGTGCGGCCGCACAGGAAGGCATGTCACTTGAAGAGGTCGTTCGCGTTGCTGAAAAGGCCAAAGATCGCACACGCACCATCGGTGTCGCGCTGAGCAGCTGCATCATTCCCGAAGTTGGCAAGCCATCCTTTGAAATCGGCGATGACGAGATGGAAATCGGCATGGGGATCCATGGCGAAAACGGTATTACCCGTAAAAAACTGACTGCTGCTGATCCGCTCGTCGACGAGATGATGGCGAAAATCTTCGCCGAGCAGGATTACAAGAAAGGCGACGATGTTGCCATTCTGGTTAACGGTCTTGGCGCGACACCGCTTGAAGAACTTTACATCATGTTCCGTCGTGTTTCCCAATTGATGAGCGAGCGCGACATCAACGTGAAGCATGTTTGGGTCGGTGAATTTGCGACTTCGATGGAAATGGCCGGTGCATCTGTTTCGGTTCTGCATCTTGACGAAGAACTTGATCGCCTGATGGCTGCCAAAGCCGACACGCCATTCTTCAAACATTTCGCGCAGTAATCGGAGGCCATGATGGACACAATTAATACCGGCAATATTGCCGCCCTGTTCGAGGCCTTTCATACCACATTTCGCGACAAGCGTGATGAGCTGATCGCCCTGGATGCAAAGGTCGGTGACAGTGATCTTGGCATAACAATGAATTCTGCGTTTGAGGCTGCCTCTAAAACGGTCTCTGACATGGATGGCGAACCACTGGGCAAGCAGTTCAAAATGGCTGGTGCGGCAATGGCAAAGGCAGCGCCCTCGACAATGGGGACGTTGACAGCAACCGGATTTATGCGCGGAGGCAAGGCTGTTGATGATGCTGACGCGATTGGCACCAAGGAAATGATGGCCTTCTGGCGGGCGTATGCCGACGGGATTGCCGAACGCGGCAAAGCCAAACTTGGCGATAAAACTGTCTTGGATGTGCTTGAGCCCATCGCCCAAAGCCTTGAACAATCTGCCGACCAACACGCCCCGTTGGTCGATGCGGTTGCAGACGCCGCACGTGCCGGACAGGCAGCGCTGGTAGCAACCAAGGATATGGTCGCCCAGCACGGCAAGGCCGCGGCGTTTGCCGATAAAAGCAAAGGTCTTCAGGATGCGGGGGGCACGGTTGCCTTCCTGTTGATTGAAACGCTCGCACGCTTTGTAAAAGGCTGACTTTCTAAGTCTCAGCATGATTGCGCCGTGCTTGGGCGGCATGCTGAGACCTTTTCCTCCTTGCGCCACACCGCAATGACTTGCATCGAAAGGACCGGGTTATGGAGTATAGAACACTAGGCAGATCAGGGTTGAAAGTCTCAGCCCTTTCGATGGGAACATTTACTTTTGGCGGCGACGGACCGTTCGCAATGGTCGGTTCGCAACAAGTGCCCGAAGCACGCCGTCTTGTCGATTGCTGCATTGATCACGGTGTGAACCTGTTTGACACTGCCAATATGTACTCGACGGGTCTGTCCGAGCAAATCCTTGGCGAAGTCCTTGACGGCCGACGTGATCAGGTTCTTGTCACATCCAAGGCCCGCATGCGGGTTGGCGATGGCCCGAATGATGAGGGGGTAAGTCGCTATCACCTGATCCGGGAATGCGAAAAGACGCTCAAGAATCTGCGCACCGACCACATCGACATCTATTACATGCACGAATGGGATGGCGTCACCCCGGTCGAAGAAAAGATGGCCGCTCTTGATGCTTTGGTCACACAGGGCAAGGTGCGCTATGTCGGCTGCTCAAACTATTCGGGCTGGCACATCATGAAATCATTGCAGGCATCCGAACGGGATCGCCGTGTGCGGTTCGTCACACAGCAAATTCATTACACCCTTGAAGCCCGCGAAGCAGAATATGAACTTCTGCCGATTTCGGTGGACCAAGGGCTTGGGGTTTTGGTCTGGAGCCCATTGGCGGCGGGATTGCTCTCGGGCAAACATCGCCGTAGTCAGCCTGTTGCGGCAGGGTCACGGCAGGCTGCGGGCTGGACCGAACCACCCATCCGGGATCAGGATCGTTTGTGGGACATAGTTGACGTCCTGATCTCGGTGGGTGAAAAACATGGCGTTGAAGCCGCCCAGATTGCACTGGCTTGGTTGTTAACCCGCCCCGCAGTTTCATCGCTTGTAATTGGGGGCAGCAATATCGATCAGTTCAAAGCTAATTTCCGTGCGTTTGATGTCAAGCTTGATCCAGATGATCTTAAACGTCTTGATCAGGTCAGTGCTCCGCCGTTGATTTATCCTTACTGGCATCAGGGGCAATTTGCACATGACCGTTTTTCCGAAGGTGATTGGGCCTTGCATGCTAGGCCGGGTAAATAGCAGGCCCTTTCGGAAAGTATCGTCCATGAGTTAAGCATGATTTTCTTTTCAATTAGAATGAACGTGTCTTGTTGAGCAAGCTGTGATGCGCGGCCCTCGTTTCCAATTTTGGGGGCGTAAAAGTTGAATGTGCCCGTCAAATGAAAGGGACTTTCGTTTGAGAAAGCCCCGAGTTCTTCGGCGCGCGGTCATCTTCGCATATCGATTTTTCACAGCTTCGCTGAACGGCAGGTTGAATAATCATGTTGTTTCAGCTTTGGAGTTGACAGCAATCTGAGCCGAGAAATCTTAAGTACTGCGTGGTCAGCGGATATGATGAAATCCATTCCGTAAATTCATTCACGAGGTACAAGATACAAGCTCCGAAATGCTGCCTGTATTTTGGAAATGTACTGATTTCATTGAGTTTTCTCCGCCCTCAAAATCTGTTTCACTTAGTGAGTGGGAGTTCGATTCTCCCCGGGGGCACCATCACTTTTCCCAAAAGATAGAATGACAAAAATTGCGAGCTTGGTGAGACAGGCTGATCGCCTGCGTGTTTTGCCGGAGCGATAACCGATCATGTCAGGTGTTCGATTGATCGGTTGCCGCTCAAATTCCTTTTGACGATCGCCGTTTTGAGCCATTTTTTTGTTGGCATTGGAATTGCTGTTCCCTGAGTCCTTATCAACTTAGGGAGGAAAAAATGCAAAAAGCAAAAATGCTTTTCTCTGCATCCATGATGCTTGGTCTTATCGGCGCAACCGGTACCGCTTTGGCCGATGACCGGTTCACATCACCGTTTGGACCTGATGATCAAATCGGGGCAGCGAACTATCTCACTTCGGACGTAACACTTGCAGCCAGTAAGCTGATTTCCGAAGGCAAGGTCTATTCACTGGGGATGGAAATTTCACGTGATACGCCGGCCTTTGCACCACGTGGTGTCGCTGTGACGGTTTTCTCGCCTGGACAAAGCGGCAACAAAACAATCGGCAGCAATGCAGGAACCTATAACGATGACATGTTCACCGGCTGGCTCGGTGTCGGGACACAGATTGATGGTCTGGGCCATCTGGGTGATCATCATACCTATTATAACAATAACCACGCCGAAGACATGGTGGCAGCAACCGGCCTGACCAAGCTTGGTATTGAGCATGTGCCGCCGATGGCAACACGCGGTGTCTTGCTGGATGTTGCGGCGATCAAGGGTACCAAGCGTTTGGAAGGCGGCTATGTCATCACCCTTGAGGACATCATGGCGGCTCAAAAAGCGGCCGGTACCGAAATTCGCAAGGGAGATGTGGCTCTGATCCATACCGGATGGCTTGATTTGGTCGGGAAGGACAATGAGCTGTACGGAACGACCGAACCGGGCCTTGGTCTGGAAGCAGCGGAATGGTTGGCAAATCAGGGTGTTGTCGCCGTTGGCGCCGATACATGGGGGCTTGAAGCTGTTCCCCATGAAGATCCAAGTGCTTTCTTCCCGGTCCATGTGAAGCTTCTGGCAGAAAACGGTGTCTATATTCTTGAAAATATCGTCACCCGGGACCTGGCCGCAGACCGGGCGCACGAGTTCCTGTTCGTTCTCGGGCAGGCCAAGCTTAAGGGCGCTGTACAGATGATCATCAACCCGGTTGCCATTCGTTAAGCCGGTCTGATCATTTTGATAACTTTAGAACCGGCGGCCAAGCGACCAAACAGGCCGCCGGTTCTTGTGCCGCGATACAAACCGAAGTTTGCAGACGGGCAAATTAATAAACGCTGCGATAAATCGCCTCGATTTCCTTGGCGGTCATGTCGCGCGGATTGCTGTCGATCAGGCGATGGATTTTGGTAAAGACTTCCTCAGCCATTTCCGGCAGGGACTCTTCGGTGACGCCAAGATCGCGCAGGCGGATTTCAAGACCGCTGGCCGGGACCATTTCCTCGATCCGTTTGACAAACGCCTCGGCGGCGGCGTCTTCGCTGTCGAAATCGACCCCTTCGATCAGGCACGGAGCGAGTTCGGCATACAGTTTTTTCGCGGCAGGCAGGTTAAAGCGGATCACCTGCGCCATGACCAGCGCATTGGCATGACCATGCGGGATGTGGAAACGCGCGCCAAGCGGATAGGCCAATCCATGAATGGCGGCAACCGATGCATTGGCAAACGCCATCCCGGCAATCAGCGATCCCTGCAACATGGCAGAGCGTGCTTCCTTGTCGCCCGGATTTTCAATCACCTTCATCAGGTTCTTGCCAAGCAGCAAAAGGGCGGTGACCGCCATGCCATCGGCAATCGGGTTTTTGCGTGTGCGGCTGGTATAGCCTTCGATCGCATGGACCATGGCATCAAGGCCCGTGGCCGCTGTGACCTTTTGCGGCAGGCCATAGGTCAGTTCCGCATCAAGAAGGGCGATATCGGGCATCAGTTGCGGGGTGTAGACAACCTGTTTGAGGTGGTCGTTATCTGTAATTACCGACACCCATGTAACTTCTGATCCGGTCCCGGCGGTGGTCGGGATCTGGATCAACGGTAGGCGGTCACCAGTTGCCTTGTCCACCCCATAGATCTCTTCGATGGTCTGGTCGCTGTTGGCAAGCAATGCAACCAGCTTGGCACTATCAAGCGAGCTGCCGCCGCCAAGACCGATTACGCCATCCGCCTTCCAGTCACGTGCCCCGGTAATGGCGGCTTCGACAATTTTCTGGGGCGGGTCGGCTTCGACGTCAGAAAATACCTGAACCGCGATACCGGCGGCCTCAAGTGCGTCTTGCGCCTTTTGCGCAAAACCCAGTTTGACGATGCCCGGATCGCAGACAATGGTGACACGGCTGGCGCCGAGTTCCTTCATCAGGATACCGGTCTTGGCAATGCCACCGGCTTCGCAGACGACGCGTGGCACGCTTCGGAACATGAAACTCATGATGTGTCTCCTTATCCGGGATCAGTTGGCATTCCCGGCGAGACCGCCGAGGCACATATATTTAATCTCGACGAAGTCATCGACGCCGTATTTCGACCCTTCGCGGCCGATGCCGGATTCCTTGACCCCGCCAAACGGGGCTGATTCGGTCGAAATGATGCCTTCGTTGATGCCAACGATGCCGTATTCAAGCGCCTCGCCAACCCGCCAGATGCGGCCGATATCACGGGCATAGAAATAGGCCGCCAGACCAAACGGCGTATCATTGGCCATGCGAATGGCGTCTTCTTCGCTGCTGAACTTGAACAGTGGTGCAACCGGACCAAAGATTTCCTCGGAGAAAATCCGCATATCCGACGTAACCCCGGTCAGAATGGTCGGGGTAAAGAAGTTGCTGTCGGGCTTGGCCCGGTCACCACCCAGAACAGCCTTTGCTCCACGTGAAACGGCGTCTTCGACCAGTGCTTCGACCTTTTCAATCGCCTTGGCATTGATCAGCGGGCCCTGGGTGATGCCTTCTTCGGTGCCCAAACCGACACGCAATTTGCCAACGGCCTCGGCCAGTTTGGCGGCAAAGGCGTCATAGACACCTTCCTGAACCAGAATGCGGTTGGCACAGACACAGGTCTGACCGGCATTGCGGTATTTCGAGGCAATCGCGCCTGCAACGGCCGCATCCAGATCGGCATCGTCAAAGACAATAAACGGTGCATTGCCGCCAAGCTCCAGGCTGACTTTTTTGACGGTATCAGAACATTGACGCATCAAAAGTTTGCCGACCTGGGTAGAGCCGGTGAAGGACAGCTTGCGCACGATCGGGTTGGCAGTCAGTTCACCACCGATTTCCGCCCCGTGTGATGCGGTGACGATATTGATTACGCCATCGGGGAACCCGGCGCGTTTGGCCAGCTCGACCAGTGCAAGCGCGGTCAGCGGGGTATCTTCCGCAGGTTTGATGACGACCGTGCAACCCGCGGCAAGGGCCGGGGCACATTTGCGCGTGATCATTGCCATCGGGAAGTTCCATGGCGTAATTGCGGCAACAACACCAATCGGTTGTTTGACGGTGATGATGCGTTTGTCCGCCCCATGCGACGGGATAACATCGCCATAAATGCGTTTGCCTTCTTCGG
Organism: Thalassospira profundimaris WP0211; assembly: GCF_000300275.1. Classification (GTDB taxonomy): domain Bacteria; phylum Pseudomonadota; class Alphaproteobacteria; order Rhodospirillales; family Thalassospiraceae; genus Thalassospira; species Thalassospira profundimaris. Next base: position 294,804 of record NZ_AMRN01000003.1, read on the forward strand.
CAAACCATTCAAGGAAGGACGCGCCATAGGCCACTTCGCCGGATGCCTCGGCCAGGGGTTTGCCCTGTTCGCGGGTCATCAGCAATGCAAGGTCGGCCTGTGCCGCAATGCAGAGGTCAAACCATTTACGCAAAACATTTGCACGTTCCTTGGCGGTTTTGGCCCGCCAAGTTGGAAGGGCGGCATTGGCGGCATCAATCGCACGATTGGTTTCGGCCGCGCCCATATCGGGCACATCGGCAAGATGTTCGCCGGTGGCCGGGTCAACAACCGCAAAGGTCTTGCCGCTGTCGGATGCAACCCATTTGCCGTCGATATGCCCCTGGGTTTGCCAAAGGCCAGTATCATTTAGCTGGATGGTCATGGTGGCTATTCCTTTTCGTTACAGCACGGCGGCATAAATCGCGCGGGCGGCGTCGAACGTCATTTCACGCGGGTTGTTGATCAAAAGGCGTTCCACCTTCATCGCATCGGTCGCCAGCATATCTAGATCGCTTTCCGCTACGCCGACTTCGCGCAAGGTGCGGCTGAACGGCATGCGTTCGACCATGTCGGTCATGAAAGCAATGAAGCGATCACAGGCAGCATCGTCATTAGCGAACTTTTCATCCGGCAGAATGGCGCGGGCAAGTTCGGCATATTGTGATACGGCCGCATCCCGGTTGAATTTCAAAACCTCGATCAGGACCAGCGCATTACTGTGTCCATGCGGGACATGGAAATGCCCGCCCAAAGGATAGGCAAGGGCATGAACAGCTGCGACCGGGGCATTGGCAAAGGCCATTCCGGCCAGCATGGACCCCTGAAGCATGGCTTCACGCGCTTCGCGTGACGGGGTGGCAGAAACCGCATCATCAATATGGGCGGTCATCAACTGCATCGCGCGGATGGCAAGTCCGTCCGACAGGGCATTTTTCTTGTGCTTGGTGGTGTAGGCCTCAATGGCGTGCACCATGGCATCAATGCCGGTCATGCCCGTGATCGGGGCCGGAAGGCCCATGGTCAGCTTGGCATCAAGCAGTGCGACATCGGGATAAAGCAGGCTGGACACCACACCCTTTTTCTCGTGCGTTGGGGTGGTGACGATCGAAATCGGCGTGACCTCCGAACCGGTGCCCGCCGTGGTCGGCACCTGAATAAGCGGCAGGCGCGGGCCCGTCGCCAGACCGATGCCATAGATCTCGTCAAGTTTCTGACCCTTACCACACAGAAGGGCGACCAGTTTTGCGGTATCAAGCGATGAACCGCCGCCAAGGCCGATGACGATATCGGCCTTGAAGTCACAGGCACCCTTGACCGCGGCAAGGATGCTTTCCTCGGGCGGGTCTGCCCGAACATCGGTCCAGAGCAGGGTTTCAATCCCGGCTTCTTTAAGGGCTGCATAAGGGGCGTCGATCAGGCCAACCTTCTGCAAGCCCGGATCGGACAGGAGAACGGCGCGTTTCGCGCCGTTCTCCTTGCACAGGGTGCCGAGTTGCAAGGCACCGTCGAACTCGCAGATGACGCGAGGGGTGGTTTCAAACACAAAGTCTGACATGGGGACCTCGTCTTTTGACATGTCTGTTATCGGGGCTGTCGTCGGGATCAGGCGGTTTCCAGTTCAGCCTTGGAAACGGTGCCACGTTCGATGCGATAACTGCCCGCCACCAGATCGGCGGAGTGGCTGTCATCAGATTCAGAGATCAGCACGCACAGCCCGCTGCTGCCAAGATCGGAAATGACTTCCGACAGGCGGCGTGACAGGACGGGTGCGACCCCTTCGAACGGTTCATCGAGCAACAAAAGATTGCGACCGGGCATCAATGCACGCCCGAGCGAGACCAGTTTCTGCTGACCGCCGGAAAGCTGCAGCGCACGGCGATCCCGGAACTGGGCGATTTCCGGCAACAGGTCATAGACCCATTTCAACCGTTCCTCGGCGTCCGCAATACCGTTGGTCCAGGCCGGAAGAAGTATGTTTTCCTCGACCGTCAGGGACGGGATCAGACGGCGATCTTCGGGCATATAGCTGATGCCGGCTTTGGCACGGGCAAAGTCAGCCATCTTGCGCAGGTCCTGCCCATCAAAGGTGATGGTGCCCTGATCTGCGTCCAGAAGGCCCATGATGGCGCGCATCAGCGTGGTCTTGCCCGCCCCGTTATGACCAATCAGGCCAAACATTTTGCCGGACGGCACCGAAAGCGAGACATCGCGCAGGATCGGAATATTACCGATCGATACATCGAGATTACTGATTTCCAGGGTCATGATGCGCCATTCCCTTGTTTGGTGGTGGGACGATGGCCGGTCACAAGATCGCGGACCTGCTGATCGGCCAGAACAGCCGCAGGTTCGCCATCAGCAATGATTTCGCCGCTATAGAATGCCAGAACGCGCGAGACATAGCGTTCGACCACATCCATGTCATGTTCGACAAACAGCACGGTCACGCCATGCTGACGCACGGCATTCATGACCGTATCCATCAGGTCGGTTTTTTCATCCACGCTGACACCACTGGTCGGTTCATCAAGCAGCAGCATCTGAGGATTGCCGATCAACGCCATGGCGATATCAACCAGTTTACGCGCACCCTGCGGAACGGCGGTTACCAGTGAATCGCGATAGTTTTCGACACCGAATTCCTTAAGGATTTCCTCAGCCCTGGCAATACGGGCATCGCTGCGAAGGGGGCTTAGGAAACTCGGACGGGCGCTTTCGGCAGCAGCCAGCGCGACAATCAGGTTGTCGATCACGGTCATTTCCGGGAACAGCTGCGCAACCTGGAAGGAGCGCGCCATGCCGGCCCGGGTGATCGCACGCGGGGAATGGCCCATGATGGACTTGCCGTTAAACAGGATCTCGCCGCGTGTTGGCTTGAGATAGCCAGTCACCATGTTGATGAAGGTCGTTTTGCCAGCCCCGTTGGAGCCGATCACACCAACGACTTCACCCTTGTTGATCTGAACGTTCAAATCCTTTGCGGCGATGACCGCGCCGAATTCCTTGTTCAGCGAACGTGTTTCAAGAATGCAGGTCATGCCCGTTCTCCTGTTTTTTCACGGCTGACCAGGCTCCACAGCCCTTTGGGCAGGAAGATAATGACCGCAAGCAGCGTGAAACCGAGGATCATCTGCCAGGTGTGGGGAACGAATTCGATGGCGTAGGTCCGCACGAACGAGAATACGATGGCCGCAATAAACGGTGCCGCCACGTGGCCCAAACCACCCAAAAGCGCGATGAAGACAAATTCGCCCGACGTGGTCCAATAAGCCATCTCTGGATCAACGTGGCCGGTGGCAAGGGCCGTCAGACCGCCGCCAAGGGCCGATACCGCCGCCGCAGCAACATAGTTGCCATAAAGCAACCAGCGCGGCGACAGACCAAGATATTCAACACGGACTTCATTTTCGCGAACGGCCTCGCAAATGACGCCAATGCCTGCCTTGGTGTACCGATGGATCAGAACAGCAACGATCAGACCAGAGACCACAGTCATGGTAAAGACGGTGTGCTGGCTGCCAGCGCCTGCTTCGGGGGCCCAGCCAAACAGGGTCCAGTCATGAACGTTAAAGCCGTCCGTGCTGCCCAGTTCCTGACTTTTGACAAGGATGCCAAACAGGATCATCGAAAATGCCAGCGACAGCATGGCAAAGAAGATTTCGCGATAGCGCGTCAGCAACAGACCCAACAGCATGGCGACAACGATTGCGACAAACATGCCAAGTGACAGGGCAGCAATCGCATCATGAATGCCAAAGAACTGGCCGCCCATGCCAACGGTGTAACCACCGATGCAATAGAACAGGCCCTGACCAAAGGATACGAGGCCGGAACGCATCTGCATGACGACGCCCTGGACGACAAGTGCCTTGGCCAGTGCGATGGTCAAAAGGAAGATCAGCCAACCCGGCGAAACGAAGCCGAACAGAACGCAGGCAAGCGCGATCAGTCCGAGCGAGATTTCAGTTTTATCAAGACGCATGTCAGATTTTCCTCGCCAAAGTACGGCCAAACAGGCCTTCGGGACGGAACGCCAGAACCAGTGACATCACGCCGTAAATGACGAACAGTTCGAATTCAGGGGCATAGTGAACGGCCGCTGCACGGCTTAGCCCGACCAAAAGGGCACCAACAGCGGCCCCCCCGATGCTGCCAAGGCCACCGATAACCACCACGGCAAAGGCCAGAACGATCACTTCGATGCCGATCCCCGGCACGACAGAGATCGCAGGCGCAGTCAGCGCACCGGCAAGTGCGCCCAGTGTTGTGCCCAGAACGAAGGTGATGGTGAACATCAGTTTCACGTTCACGCCCATGGCAACCGCGATTTCGCGGTCATGGATCACTGCACGCAGGACCTTGCCCTGGTTGGTGCGTTCAAGCCACGCCCACAGGCCAAGCCCGAGCAATGCGGATACCCCGACCAGGGCGACGTCGTAATTGGAAACCTTAAGCAAGCCGAGCGATGTTCGCCCAAGCTCGGAATAAGGCTGATAGGCAAAATATGGGCTGACACCCCAGACGATTTTCATACCGTCTTCAAGAATCAGAAGAAGGGCATAGGTAATGATCACCATCAGGATTTCGTCGCGGCCATACATGAGGCGCAGCAATCCGCGTTCGACGATCACACCGACAATCAGACCGGCAACCAGCGCGGCACCAACCAGCAACAAATAGCTGACCCATGCCGGGCCCATGCCGTTGTTGAAATACCAGCCAACCAGTGACGCTGCCGAATAGGCGCCGATTGCATAAAAGCTGCCATGCGCCATGTTCAGGATGCGCATCACCCCGTAAATCACGGTCAGGCCGGCAGCCACAAGAAACAGCCACGATGCATAGATCGAGCCATCAATCAGGACGGCAAGAAGACTTGTCATCACAAATATCCAGTGTGCAGGGAAAGGGGCGGACATCCCAAGGGAGACGGGATGTCCGCAGGATCAGGAAGCTCTGTGAAACAGAGCGGGCAACTTAGTTACACTTAGCGCCCGGGAAGCCGTCTGCGATCCAGTCCGCAGCAGCAACACCTTCCGGGGGTGTTACGCATTCGCCATCAAACGAAACAGCGTTCTTGATCGAGGCAACGCCATCTTCGTAGTGGTATTCACCATAGGTGATACCCTGCATGGCCTGATGACCATTGCCGCGTGCCATTTCAACCGTGCCCGAAACCGACTCAAAGGTTGCACCTTTCATCGCAGCAGCAAGTTGCTCTGCCGACGGGATTTCCTTATCGGCGACACCGGCATTCTCGGCGGCATACTTCAGACCCAGGATCGCCTGGGCCATCTTGGTTGCCGGATAGACCGGCTCAAGGTCATAAGCGTTCTGATAGACACCCTCAAACCAGGTGTTCAGTTCGTTGTCCGGGGCAAACTGGCCAAACGGGCCACGTGCACCGATGATCATGCCGTTCGGGGCCTGATCCTTGTAGGTGGCAAAGGATGCTTCGCCGCAGGTCAGAAGGCCGGTGGCGTCTTCAAGCAGGCCACGGGCATTTGCCTGCAGAACCAGGGCTTCCATGTCACCACCCCAGAAGGAGCTGTGAACGATTTCCGGGCGTTTCACGGACAGGGCAGAGATTTCTGCACCGTACTGACCCTGATAGATTTTCGGGAACTGTTCTTCGACAACTTCTGCTTCAGGGAGGAGTGCCGATGCAGCGGCGGTGAAGTCAGCCCAGCTGTCCTGACCCCAGGAATAGTTCTGCTGGATGCCGGCAAGACGGGTAACGTTCGGGCGGGTCGCGGCAAGGTAACGTACAGCACCGATGTTATCGACAGATGCGTCAAGACCGGTACGGAACATGTATTGCGCGTCCGGGTTATCCGCAAACAGACGGGGAGTACCGCAATCATATGCGATGGTGAAGGTTTTCAGTTCTTCGGCAACCGGTGCAATTGCCAGGCAGTCACCCGAAGAAACATAGCCGATGACGGCATCGACTTTCTGACGCTGAACAAGGTTGCGATATTCTTCAACCTGCTTGGTTGCACCACCGGCTTCGTCGATGATCACGGCTTCGATTTCGGCGCCATTGATGCCGATCTTGTCGTATGGTGCGGGCAGGTTGCCCTTGTTCAATTCTTCAACAAGAACCTTGGCGGCATTTGCCGACGGAACGCCGAACGGACCAGCTGCCGGACCGGACAGGAAGGTCACGATCCCGACGCGGAATTTGCCGTTCTCAGCGGCCGATGCAGAACCGGCTGCGCCAGCTGCAAGGGCAAGCGCTGCGACGCCCGATACAAGGTATTTGCTGAATTTTGATTTATTGTTCTTCACTATTTCCTCCCTTGGGAAAGGTCATGGAGTTGGCGGTGGAACTGCCTCCGACCCGCCGGCCACGGCATCGCGGCGACGTTTGACCATCTCTTTTGATGGTTTGAGGTCTTCGGCATCGTAGATCGCCCAGTTCCCCACCATCAGTTTCGATGGCGGAAAGTCTTCGTTGTGGACGACCGTGCCCACGGCTTGCGCCTGGACAATCTGGTGAGTTTCGGGGTCGATATATGATGCAAAGCCCGGCGGATCTTCGGGCAGGGCCAGTTGCAATCCTTCAAGTGCGGTGATGAGCGCGCGGTCATCGTCAACGCCGCCAGCCTTCTCAATGGCGCGTGCAATGGCGATGATCCCGGTATAGGCGCCTTCGGCCGCATAGGTCGGATAACGCCCGGTCATGTCGTGAAACTGTTTGACGAACCGCTTGTTACGTCCGGTGTCGGGCCAGTTATTGTGATGGCGCGCTGACAGGATCAAACCCGGATAGGGCTGATCGCCAAGGGCCATCATCACATCGTAATTGGCTCCGGTATCGAAATTGGCAAGACGGGTGGTTTCAAAGAAACGGGTTGATGCCGCCTGTTTGATAAAGGCGATGAAGTCCCCGCCCCAAAGGGCGGTTACGACCACGTCGGCCTTCGCCGATTGCAGGGCGTTGATATAGATCGAATAATCCGGCTCATAAAGCTTCGGCCACAGATCGCCGACGGTCTCATATTCGACGCCCAATTCATCAAGGGCGAGTTGCAGATCCGTCCAGGAAACATGGCCGTAATCATAATCCGGTCCGACAAAGGCAAGGCGTTTCCAGCCGGTTTCCTTTTGCAGATCGCGTAAATAACGCGCACCGGCGGCCATCGACGTCCAGCTGTCATTGGTAACGCGGAAGTAATAATCGTGACCGGCCTCGATGCTGAGCCGCGATGACGCATGGTCGGTACCGACCATGATGATCTTTTCGTTCTTGGCGAGATCGCTTACGGCGTGGGCCACACCCGATGACACGATGCCGCAGAAGAACTTGGCATTGTCATTGGTGATGAAATCCTGTGCCAGACGGACTGCATAGGATGCCTTTGATCGCGGGTCATCGGCGATGACGCGCAGATTGGGCACATCCAGGCCGGATTTAGCTTCGGCCTCCAAGTCCTGAAGGGCGATCTTGATACCGGAAATACTGTCGCGGCCATAGGTGGCCGACCGTCCGGTCATCGGGTACAAACAGCCGATGACAGCATCTGCGTTCTGGGCAGATGCGCCCAGCTCAAAACGTTCTGCCTGTGCGGTATTGGCCGCAAACAGTACGAACGTGGCTACAATAATGGTGATGCACCCGGAAACCGGGTGTTTGAACATCTCCATGACTTTCCTCCCTGCGAATGGTTGTTCCATCCGCGTTTGTACCTTTGTCTCGCTATTCCGCAAAGGCTGTGCCAGTTGCGAAATTTCGGCGCAAAGTCAGGAAAGCCGCGCGATTGACCGTTTTGGGCCGAAATCATGGAGCGGTCTTGAGCGCGAATTTGAGCGTTAGGCGCTCAAACAGCAAAACACCCTTGAGCGGAAACCGCTCAAGGGTGCATCGGAAATGCTTCGGGTTGGGGATACGTTATTGCAGGCCCAGCCTTTGTAGTCGGCGTTTCAGGGCATGACGCGAAATACCAAGTATTTCTGCCGCACGGCCTTTGTGACCGTCGGCCTGATCAAGCGCGTCTTGCACCAGATGACGCTCGGTGTTGTCCATGCGGTCCTGCAATTGCGCATTACCATCCGAAACTCCGCCATGCAGATCATCCGGGTTATCATCCGTGACGTGGAATTCAGCTGGCAGCAGGTCCGGCGAAATCTGTTTGGACGGATAAAGAATGGTCAGACGCTCAATCAGGTTTTTAAGTTCGCGCACATTGCCGCGCCAGCGATGGTGGCGCAGCAGATCAAGGGTTGCATCGTCAAAATGGATCGGATGGCACCCTTCGGCCTTGGCCTGATGATCGGCGAAATGGTAGACCAGTTTGATAATGTCCTCGCCGCGGTGGCGCAGGGCCGGAATATCAATGGTGATGACATTTAACCGGTAAAACAGGTCTTCACGGAAATTGCCCAGACGGACTTCCTCGGCAAGGTCGCGGTTGGTCGCGGCAATCACGCGGACATCGGCCGATGCGGAATGTTCGCTCCCGACCGGGCGATAGTCGCCGTTTTCAAGGAAGTGCAAGAACTTTGCCTGCAGTGCCAGTGGCAATTCGCCGATTTCATCCAGAAACAGACTGCCACCATCGGCAAGACGGACAAGGCCGGTGCGTTTCTGATGCGCACCGGTGTAGGAGCCCTTTTCGGCACCAAACAGTTCGCTTTCGATCAGCTGTTCTGGCAGGGCGGCACAGTTGACTTCGATAAAGGCGTTGGAAGCACGCGGGCTTTGGCCGTGAATGGCACGCGCAACTAGCGCCTTGCCGGTCCCGGACTCCCCTTGCAGCAGGATGCGGCTGGCACTGCTTTGTGCGACACGGTCGATCGTTGTGCGCAATTCGCGCATCGGCGCGCATTCGCCAATCAGACCGTTGGTCGGGACATTGCGCTTGCGGTGGTAATTAAGCTCAAGTGCGGTGCGGTTCTGATCAAGGGTGGTGTTGATCGTGTGGATCAGCTCATCAAGTTCGAACGGCTTGCTAAGGTAATCGGCCGCACCGAGTTTGACGGCCTTTACCGCCGCACGGGTATCGCCATGGGCCGAAATCATGATGACGGGCACGTCGATATCAAGTTTGCGGATGCTATCAAGGACCTCCATGCCATTGGCACCGGGCAGGCGCAGATCAAGCAGGATGATATCGAACTTGTTTTCACGGACTTGCAAAAACGCATCTTCACCGGAATGGACGCCGGTGACATCCATGCCTTCGGTACGAAGCGCAAAGCTTAGTGATCGGACGAATGATTCCTCATCATCAACGATCAGAATCCTGATCTGGCGGGGCATTTTTCGATGTTTCCTCCTTTGAAGTTTCCGATTTCGTTGCCGGGAACTTCAATGTGATTGTCGTGCCCTCTTGCGGGGCACTTTCAATATTGATTGAACCGTTATTTGACTCGACCAGTTGTTGGCTGATTGTCAGGCCAAGTCCGGTTCCTTTGCTTTTCATGGTAAAAAATGGCTGCACGACGTCAAGCAAATGCTCTTTGGGGATGCCCGAACCATCATCGGTGACGCGGATCTCGACCTGATCCTTGTGGCGTTCTGCGCGCAGGCTCACCGTGCCACCGGGCTGGCAGGCCTGAATGGCATTGATCCCGATATTTAGCAGGATCTGCAGCACCTGATCCGGGTCGACAAAGATCGTCAGGCGGGAATCGCCGCTGGTGTAAAACCGCACCTGGGCCTCTTCGGCGACCGGGGTCAGGACGCGCGATGACTGTCGGAACAGATCCCGTATTTCGGTTTCCTGCGGGCAGGCTTCACCGGGTCGGCCATAAGCCAGAAGATCATTCACCACGCGTGACAGACGATCAATCTGGTGGCCCATATCATCCAAAAGTGTTTTGCGCTCGCCATCGGGCTCCTTGCGCACAAGGGCCTGAACGGTGGTTTTCATGGTGGCCAGCGGATTGCGGACCTCATGCGCGACACCGGTGGCAAACTGGCCCAGAACGGCAAGTTTTTCGGCGCGTACTGTCCGATCAATCAGGTCTTTAAGCTGCCATGCCATGGTGTTGAAGGCCTTGGCGACCGTGCTGATTTCATCGCGACGGCGACCTTCGGGCAGGCGGTAATACAGATCGCCCGACGCAATACTGTGTGCCCCCTGAACAAGCGTATCGACCCGCCGCCGCAGGCTGCGTGACAGGGCAAAAAAGATCGCCAGAATAACCACAATGATGACGGCGGCTGTCACCGCTAGCCAAAAGCGCGTTTCATCAATCGGTTGCAGGATGGTGCCCGGTCGAACACTCATCACAAGGTTCCATCCCGGAAGGATGCTGGGGCCTTCAATTAGCTCGCTAGTGACCTCGGTCGGGCGCCCGGTCGCATCAAGAACAATGCCGCCCGGCGTGCGCAAAAGCGGATCAATCACGCCCGATACCCCGGCACTTGCCAGAAGCTCGGTTAGGGATGCCAGACGCACATGCAGGGCGACAGACGTGTTCTGCCCCAGACCGGTATCGCGAATATGTGCACGCATTAAAATCCAGCCGGAATTACCATTTTCAGGCAATTTGGGGCCGATAAACTCAATGCCTTCATGTTCGACACGTGGAAGGCCGGAAATATCCCAGCCGTTTTTCGACCAATAAGGCGGTCCCGACGCGGCTTGGCCTGCGACCAGCCGATCAAGATTATCGTACCAGTCAAAAAACAGCACACCATAAAGGTCGGGTGAATCTGCCTCCACCCGAAGCAGCGTCAGGGCCTCTTCCGCCTGTGGGGAGTTCGGCGCTTCAATAAAGGCCGGCAGGGCCGGGTGGTTTGACAGGGTGACCAACTGATAGATGCGCGCATCTAGAAAGGCAGAAAGCTTGTTTGACGTCGCCGCGACCTGCGCACTGAGCCGTTCGCCTGTCAGACGGTCAATCAGTTCATTGGAAAAGCGCTGATAAAAGAAACTGAGTGCCAGAAGCGCGCACACGACAACACCGACCGATAACAAGGTATATCGGCCAACAAGGCTTAGTCGTTGATTTCGGGACCAATGAAATCCGGCCAAAAGCGTTCCCTTGAATTAGGACTCGGTTCTCGAACTATAAATTGGCCCACGTGCCAAAGAAACGTGTTTAATTTAAATGCTCGAGTTTGACGGCGAGGAGGCATCCATGGCTTTAGGGATGCGCCATACGTGCGGTGCTGCAGGCGAGTGTCACAGCACCCCATTCCATTGCCTGCGCCAGGCATTTCTCATAGCGACTGGTTTGATCGGCTGAAAGTCGATCCGCCAGTTCCGTCCAAAGTGCCACGCCATAGGTTGCTGCGCTGATCTGCATATAATCGTGGGCGAATTTTTCAGGCGTATCGCTGGCGATGATTTCTGATGTCATCTGTTGCCAATATGCCAAAAGTTGCTTTGCCAGCTCGCTATCGCTGCGGGTGCCCGCGATCAGGTCGCTGATCAGGGCCTCGAACGCCTTGGCACTTACGCCGTCCTTGTGGCGGGTCAATCGACCGGCAAGGGTCAGGGCATGAATGCCGTTTGTGCCTTCATAAATCTGGCAGATGCGCGCATCGCGAAGTGTTTGTTCCACCCGGTATTCTCGCAAATAACCATAACCGCCAAGCACCTGTATGCCGATCTGGGCAGCTTCAACCCCGGCATCGGTGCAGAACGATTTGCAAATCGGGGTCAGGAATTCGATCAGGTCGAAATTTGTACCGGTCTCCATCAACGCAAAGGTCTTATAGGCCATCAAGCGGCCGGTCATCGCCAGCATGTCCTGACGGGCCAGCATGCGCGCAACGTCGTGATGCTGATCAATTGCAATCGGTTGGCCGGTGTTTCGGTCACGGCCCTGCTTGCGCTCCGCGGCATAACTTTGCGCGATGTGATGGGCGCGGGTGCCATGTGCCACCCCCTGCAAGGCGACATCAAGGCGGGCATGGTTCATCATGGTAAACATGCACATTAACCCCTTGCCAACCGGGCCAATCGGGGTGGCGATTGCGCCATCAAACACCAGTTGGCAGGTGGGGGAGGCATGCAAACCCATCTTTTCTTCGATCCGGGTGACCGTGATGGCGTTGCGTTCGGTCTCGCTCGAATGTGACGGACAGAGAAAAAGGGTCAGCCCCCGAACCCCGTCTTCGCGGGTGCCGGTCCGCGCCAGAACCAGATGCAGGATTTCATCACTCAGATCCTGATCCCCACCGGAAATAAAGATCTTCTCCCCGGACAGAACCCAACTGCCGTCTTGTTGCGGGCTTGCGACCGTGCGGATATCTGAAAGGTCCGATCCTGCTTGCGGTTCGGTCAGGCACATGGTGGCAAGGTGGCTGCCCGATGCCAGTTTGGGAAGCCAGGTCTGGCGTTGGTCATCGGTGCCAAATTGCGCAATCAGCCTGGCGGCACCAGGGACAAGTCCGGTGACCATCTGAAACGAATGACAGGCCCCGGCCAGTATTTCGCTGATCGCGCCACAGACGGTGGCCGGGGCGCCCTGACCACCAAATTCCTCGGCCAGTGAAATCGATTGCCATCCCTGTTCGACATAGGCCTGATAGGCGTTGCTGAAACCCGATGGCATCCGGACCCGGCCATTTTCGATCCGGCAGCCTTCCTGATCGCCCGGCTCGTCAATCGGGGCGATGACGTCTTCGGCAAAGCGGGCAAAATGATCCAGAATTTCGCGGGTGATTTCCGCATCAAAGCCGTGTTCCGCAGCACCGTTTTCATCGCTGGTCACTGACAGGGCAAACAGAATATCGTCAATCGGGGCTTTGAAGGGGATCACGGCGGCGTCTCTTAAACTTGCGTTTCCTGATGGAGTGTCAGGCGGATAACCTTGTTTTCTGACAAGGCGGCCTTGACCGCATCGGGCACGGGAACAGCAACCAGACTTGCCGGGTTGTCCGGGTTGGCACGGCCCCAGACGCGGGTTTGCGATCCTTCAAGCAAGGTGGTTTCACCCAGCGTAAAGCGATGGGAAAGGTCAAACGATTTGCCGCCCCAGCGTGATACTTCGACATGATGCACGATCAAATCCCCGACCCGGGCAGGGGCCATAAAACTGGCATCACCACGCACAAGTGGCGTTCCGCGAAAATCGGCATCCTTTGCGATCATGGTGGCAAGGTCGAACCCGGCAACTGACAACAAGGCAAGAAGGCCGCCTTCCATCCAGTCATAAAAGTTCGGGTTATAGACAATCCGGGCCGGATCGCAGTGACCCCATTCAACACGGATTTCACGGGACAGTCGCAACATTGAACCTTACCTGATCTAAGCGTTATTTGACCTGCTGAATACGGATCAGCATCTCTACAAGGTGCGCGCGTTCTTCGGGATCAAACCCTTCCAGAAGCTTGTCTTCGTGTTTTTGAACTGCACGGCTGGCCTCAAGGAAAAGCTCGATCCCCTTGGCGGTGGTGCGCAGCGCATAAACGCGACGATCGGTTGGCACCTTGTTGCGCACGATTAATCCGCGCGCCTGAAGTTCATCGACCATGACGACAATGTTCGACCGTTCCATGGCAAGGGATCTGGCCAGATCGGTCTGACTGATGTCTGGGTTTTCATTGATGATGGCAAGCGCACTATAGGTCGTCGGCTTCAGATCAAGATGCGTCAGACTGGCGACAAAATCGCTATGGATCGACATATAGGCACGCTTGAGGTTATAGCCGACAAAACCGCGCAGCGGACTGTCGGGCGACAATCCGGCAATACCGGTATCCGTATCGTTCTTCTTCTTTTTGTTTGCTTGCAACGGTGTCTCCATCTTTTTGGACGCGGCTATCCTGTGACGATATCCACCAGCCAGAATGTCAGTACCGGGAACGCGACAATGATCGCGATGCGCAGGCACTCGACCAGCAGGAAAGGCACCGCCCCGCGGAAAATCTTGCGGGTCGGAATGTCGGGTGCCATCGCCGATATCATAAACAGATTAAGCCCGACCGGGGGTGTGATCATCCCCAGTTCGACAACAATCAGGGTGATGATACCAAACCACAGCGCCTGATGGGTCGGATCCATCCCGAAATCCATCGCCATGAAGGCCGGGAAAAACACCGGCACGGTCAGAAGGATCATCGACAGGCTGTCCATGATGCACCCCATGACGATGTAAAACAGGATCACCACCATCAGAACCGTCATCGGGGCGATCCCGGCCGTGCCGACCCACTCGGCGGCCATGGTCGGCACCCGCGTGAGGGCAAGGGCGACATTGAAAAGATCCGCACCAAAAATGATGGCAAAGATCATTGCCGTGGTCCCGGCAGTCTCGATCACGCATTCAAAAAGGCCCTTGATCGAAAGGCTGCGCATCAAAAAACCGGTCAACGCAATCAGGACCACACCAACAGATGCCCCTTCGGCCGGGGTGAAGACACCGCCATAAATCCCGCCCAGAACGGCAATGAAAACAAGCGCAACATGCCAGATCCCGCCAAGCGACCTGATGCGTTCGCGCATCGGAAGTCCGGCATGTGCTGGGCCTTCTTCGGGGAACAGGCGAACGTAAACGCCAATCGCCAGAATAAAGCCAAGCACGGCCAGAAGCCCCGGAATGGTCGCAGCCAGGAACAGTTTGACGATGTTTTGTTCGGTCAGAAGGGCGTAAATGATCAAAACCACCGATGGCGGGATCAGAATGCCAAGTGTGCCGCCCGCGGCAAGTGTTCCGGCCCCAAGTGCGCCGGAATATCCGTGGCGCCGCATTTCGGGCAGGGCCACCCGGCCCATGGTGGTTGCGGTCGCAATCGAGGATCCGCAAATCGACCCAAACGCCGCACAACCGGCAACCGATGCCATGGCAAGTCCGCCCCGCCAATGACCAAGCCAGGCATTGGATGCGGTAAAGATTGCGCGGCTGATACCGGTTCTGGTGGCGATCTGCCCCATCAGGATAAACAGCGGAATGACGGCAAGGTCATAGGAAATGTATTTATCGACAATCGCGGTCTTGAGATAGGCCGACAGCGGCAACCATCCCGACAGGACCACATATCCGCCCGCCCCGACAACGGCCATCGCCAATGCAATCGGCATGCGCAGGAAAATAAGCGCCAGCAGGACGACGACCATAATGATGCTGATTTCAACCGGGCTCATTGTGGGGCATCCGTTTGCGATGAGGTGGTTGGGCGAACAAATTGTTCGATCACGTTCGACAAGGCGGTCAGGGCTGAAAGCCCAAGTCCGAACAGTGCGAAGCCGTAGATAATCCAGGTGGGCATTCTCAAAAGCATGCTGCGGTCGTTATAATCAAACATATCAATCAGGCCGTATGCGACCCGCCAGGAAATAATCACCCAGCCACAACAGAACAGGATCTCCCAAAGTTGATCCAGAATGGTGCGGGTGCGTTGGGGGAAGGCCATGCTGAAAATGTCGACCATGACATGGTTGCCCTTGCGCTGGCACAACGGCAAAAACAGAAATGCGGCAATCCCGCATCCCATTTCGACAATTTCAAAGTCACCACGAATGCCGCCAATGCCGATATATCGCATCGTCACTGACAGCGTTACCGTGACGGCGACAGCAAGCATCACTGCACCCGCAACAGTAGCGGATGCAATGCAGGCACGATCAACAAACTGACCAAGAAAATGAATGGGCGCAGCGCGATTGCCGCGCCCATTGTGATCACGGGTGGCTCCTGACATGTCAGGCGGTCTCGGCGTCGATCAGCTGATTAAGGCGATCAATCATCGCCTTGCCATCATGTCCGGCATCATTGAGCGTCTCGATCCATTCATCGACGACCGGCTGGGTCGCAGACTGCCAGCGTTCAATTTCGTCTTTGGGAATCTCGACGAACTTGTTGCCGCGATCAGCACACATTTTGTAGCCAACCGATTCAAAGCTATCGAACTGTTTGCCAATCTGGCGTGACAGGTCGATACCGGAATTGGCATCAATCACTGCTTTCAGATCATCGGGCATATTGTCATAGGCATTGCCCGCCATCAAAAGCGCAAACGAGTTGGCATAAAGACCACGTCCGCCTTCTGCCGGGGCGCAATGCACCGACGTCAATTCATGAAGTTTGAAGGCCGGAACCACTTCATAGGGCAGGCAGGTGCCATCAATCACGCCATTGGCAAGGCCGACGGCCATTTCCGTGACCGGGAAGAAGACCGGCTCAGCACCCAGAATGGACAGGGCCTTACCAACATTCTGGTTCGGGGCGCGGATTTGCAGGCCGTCAAGATCCGCCTGATTTTCAATCGCCTTGTCGCGCATGTGGAACTTGCCACCGGCATGAACATGATAGGCCAATGGCTTCATGCCGCGGTATTCGTCCTGACCAAACTCATCCATGAACTTGTGCATGGCAACCGATGTTGCCTCGGCGGTTGTCACCATGAAGGGCAGGCTCAGCGTTTCGGAAATCGGATAGCGACCCGGCGTGTAGACGGTCAAGGTCCAGGCGATATCCACAACGTTGTTTGCCACCTGTTCGGCAAGCTGCGGTGGTTTGCCACCAAGCTGCATGGCCGGGAAAATCTGAATATCGATACGGCCATCGGACTGTTCGCGGATGGTCTTGGACCACGGTTCGAAGAACGCCTTGTGCATCGGGGCCACCGGCGGCAGCATATGATGCAGACGAAGGGTGACTTCGGCTGCGCGTGCCTTGCCAATGATTGCAGGGGCTGCAAGTGCGCCGCCCATGATGCCGAGCATCTGGCGGCGATTAACGGAAAATCCTGACATCGAACGTCTCCTCACATTATGGGCGCACCGGTTTTTTGGGTGGCCCTGTTCCTTCCTGATTGTTCTGGCGTCCGCTTTGTGCGGTTTCTTGCCGATCCTTGATCTTATGGTATGCGATCTGATGGCCGCAATTATCTGCGGCTCTGTTATAGGCGGTTACTTGAAATTAGGTGCACGTTTTTCAAGGAACGCCTTCAATCCTTCCTGTGCATCTTCGCTGGTTTGCGTCAGGGCGGCACACAGGCTTTCGGTAAACAGGCCATCGGTTTTCGCCATGTCTTCGATCCGTGACAGGGCCTGGATCATGACATAGTTCGAAAGCTGGGCGTTTTCGGCAACCGTATTGGCAAGTTCGATGGCCTTTGCTTCGGCGGCTTCCTCGCTGTCACAGACGTAGTGGGTCAGGCCAAGGCGAAGGCCGTCTTCGGCGTTGTATTTGCGCCCGGTCAGCATCATCTCGATCATGCGATCCGCGCCCAGAATCCGGCCGACCCGGACCGATGCGCCGCCGCCAACGAAAATGCCACGGCGTCCTTCGGGAAGCTGGAAAAAGGCGGTTTCATCGGCAATACGAATATGGGTCGCACTGGCCAGTTCAAGGCCGCCACCGATGACCGCCCCCTTAAGCAACGAAATCACCGGCAATCCACCATACTGGATCATGTCCATGATGCGGTGCCAGTTGCGTGAATGGCGCATCGTATCGGCGGCATTTCGTGCAACATGCTCGGCCAAATCAAGCCCGGCTGAAAAATGCCCGCCTTCACCGGCAAGGATGACAACCCGGACCCCTTCGGGTGGATTGGCAAAAAACGCCTCAAGTGCTGCCATCAAAGTATCGCTGACCGCGTTACGCTTTTCAGGTCGCGTGATGGTCAAACGGGCAATCGATCCGTTGATTGCGACGTTCAATACGTCATTCGCGCCGTTGGTCATGTTCTTGTTCCTTACGTAAAGCAATCTGGTCTTTATTTCGCCTGCAGGCGAACCGCGCCGTCGATCCGAACAACGGTGCCATTCAGCATGGTATTTTCGACGATATGGCGGGCAAGGTCGGCATATTCCTGTGCCTTGCCCAGCCGCTTGGGAAACGGAATGTTGGCTTCAATCGCCTGACGGGCTTCCTCGGGCAGGGTGTCGGTCATTGCGGTGGAAAACAGTCCCGGCGCAATCGCCATCACCCGCACACCGATCCGCGCCAACTCGCGCGCGGCTGGCAGCGTCATCGACGCAATCCCGCCCTTTGATGCCGCATAGGCGCACTGGCCGATCTGCCCGTCTTCATACCCGACGGACGATGTATTGATGATCACGCCGCGTTCGCCATCGTCATTTACCGGGGTGGCTTCCGACAGCAACTGCGCGGCATAGCTCATGGTGATGTAGCTGCCGGTCAGATTGACGTTCAGTGTTTTGATAAAATCTTCAATCGGAAGGCTGCCATCGCGTGGCAAAATGCGGTTGGCGGTGCCAATGCCCGCGCAATTCACAAGGATGCGCGGCAGGCCAAGATTTTGTTTCACGGTCTTGAATGCAGCTTCGACCGAGCTTCGGTCAGAGACGTCGACTTCCAGGCCAATTCCGCCGGTTTCACTGGCGACTCGTTTGGCGGCATCGCCGTTGCGATCAAACACCGCGACCTTCGCGCCCGCAACCGCAAATGTGCGTGCGGTGGCGGCACCAAGGCCGCTGCCGCCGCCGGTAATGATGGCGGGAACCTGATTGAGCTGCATTTCCTTACCCAAAGTTTGTTATGTTTTATAACAATTATGTTTACACAGTAAAAGAGCGGCGTCAATCGTCATTAGTCAACTGAAATCGCATCGAAATTCGCACCTCTCGCGCGCGAGCATAATTATACTCAAGGTCAAATTGTTGGGTCCGCGTACACGCATAAAGATATTGCGCTTGATGTGATGAATTATGATTGTTATGAATTATAACAAATAAGAAAATGAAAACTGGAGGTTTCGTCTCATGCCTATGATTGCTGAACCCGGACTCCGTCCGGTTCGCATGGGAGATACGCGTGTCTCGATGTCCAAAAAGGACAACGGCACGATCTATATCCGATCCACGGAAACGCCGGATGACTATCCGCGCGCCATCACCGACAAGCTTGACCATTGGGCGCAACAAACACCCGATCATATGTTTCTGGCCGACCGCGACAAAACCGGCGGCTGGCAAAAACGAAGCTTCCTTGAAACCCGAAACGAGGTCCGCAGTCTTGCGCAATACCTCATCGAACAGGACCTGTCCGAAGATCGCCCAGTCCTGATCCTGTCGGGCAACAGCCTTGAACACGGGCTTCTTGCGCTGGCATCGATGTATGCCGGTATTCCCTATGCGCCGGTGTCACCGGCCTATTCGCTGGTGTCGTCCGATTTTGCCAAGCTGCGCCATATCTGTGATCTGTTAAACCCCGGTCTGATCTTTGTGGATGATGGTGCCAAATATGCCAAGGCACTGGCCGCCATCATGCCAAAGGATGCCCGTCTGCTGGTTCTGGAAAATCCGCTGTCGCAATATGACTGCGATGTTTTCAATGATGTTCGTCAGACCACACCGACCGATGCGGTCGATGCCGCCAATGGCAAAATCACCGAAGACACGATTGCCAAGTTCCTGTTCACGTCCGGCTCCACCGGAATGCCAAAGGCCGTGATCAATACCCAGCGGATGCTGTGTTTTAACCAGATGATGCTGCGTCACGCGCTGGCGTTTTTGCAGGATGAACCACCGGTGATGGTTGACTGGCTGCCGTGGAACCACACCGCAGGCGGCAACCATAATTTCGGCATTGCGCTTTATAATGGCGGCAGTTTCTATATCGATCAGGGCAAACCGACCCCGGACGGTATTCATGAAACCGTGCGCAATCTTTGCGAAGTATCGCCCAACATCTATTTCAATGTCCCCAAGGGGTACGAGGCACTTGTCCATCATCTGCGCGAAAACAAAACACTGCGCGAGATGTTCTTTGCCAAGCTCAAACTCATGCAATATGCCGGTGCCGGCTTGTCGCAATATGTCTGGGACAATCTGGAAAAGATCGCCGAGGACACGGTTGGCGAAAAGATCGTCATCGTCACCGGCTATGGCTCCACCGAAACGGCTCCCTTTGCCTTTACCACCACCTGGGCGGTTGATCAGGCGGGCAGTGTTGGTCTGCCAGCCGTCGGGCTTGATATCAAACTGGTGCCCAATGCCGAAAAGCTTGAAGTTCGCCTTAAGGGACCCAGCATCACACCGGGCTATTGGAAGCAACCTGATAAAACCAGCGAGTCCTTTGATGATGAAGGATATTACCTGATTGGGGATGCCCTGAAATTTGTTGATCCAGATAATATCGAACGGGGCTTCCTGTTTGATGGTCGGGTTTGCGAAGATTTCAAACTCTCGACCGGTACCTGGGTGCATGTTGCGGCCATCCGCACCGCCATTGCCCAGACCTTTGCGCCTTATGTGCGTGATGCCGTGCTGACCGGTTTGAACGAAGGCTATGTCGGTGCGCTGATCTTTGCCGATTTCACCGCCTGCAAAAAACTGTGCCCGGATCTGCCCGTCACCGCGTCGGAGCGTGACATCGCCATCCATCCGGCCGTGCAGGCGCATTTCCAGAAATGCCTCAATGAACTGGCGACCAAATCCACCGGCAGTTCGAACTTTGTCGCGCGCGCGATCCTGCTTGAAAGTTCGCCGGAACTCGATGCGCACGAAGTCACCGACAAGGGCTCGATCAATCAGCGCGCGGTTCTGACCAAACGCGCTGACAAGGTCGCCGAACTTTATACCGACCCGTCACCCGCCGGGGTCATGATTGCCAAAAAGGGATAAGCAGATGACTGCGAACGCCAAAGGTCTTCGGACCGAATTTGAAGATGTCTGGCTGCTGGGCGGAAAACGCACACCGTTTGTCGATTATACCGGGGCCTTCGGGCTGGTCTCCCCGATTGATCTCGGCATCAAGGCCGCCCGCGCGGCCATCGAAGATGCCGGGGTGAGCGCCGCTGATATCGATTTCACCGTCGCCGGATCGATGGCCCAGGCATCCTATGATGCCTATATGACGCCGCGCCATATCGGGATTTACGCCGGGGTGCCGGTGGATCGCCCCGCCCATCTTGTGCAGCGGATATGTGGCACCGGGATCGAAGTCATCCTGCAGGCTGCTGATCATATTTCACTCGGTCGTGGGGATCTTGCCCTTTGTGTAGGGACTGAATCCATGAGCCGCAATCCGATTGCCGCCTACACCCATCGCAGTGGTTTTCGCATGGGGCAGGTCGAATTCAAGGACTTCCTGTGGGAAGCGCTTCTGGATCCGGCGGTCAGTTGCTCCATGGGCGACACGGCGGAAAATCTTGCCAAGAAATACAACATCACCCGCGAAGAAGTGGATCGCTTTGCCGAACGCAGCTTTGCCCGTGCCGTGAGCGCACAGGAAAACGGCTTCCTTGCTGGTGAAATTGCGACCGTGACCAACGAAACCTTTGAATTTGCCGATGGTAATCCGCGCTCCATCCGCCTGCCGCGCAAGATCGATCAGGTCGACCGCGACAGCCACATCCGGCCATCGCCCTATGACATTCTGGCCAAACTGCGCCCGGCCTTTGGCGGGGTTCAGACCGGTGGCAATTCATCAGCCGTGGTGGATGGCGCGGCCGGTGTTGTTCTGGGCAGTTCCGATTACGCCCGCAAACACGGCCTGACACCGCGTGCCCGCATCATCGCAGGCGCAGCTGTCGGTGTGCCGCCGGAAATCATGGGCATTGGCCCGGTCCCGGCCATCGAGGCTGTTCTCGATCAAACCGGTATGACCCTTGATCAGATTGACCGGATCGAAATCAACGAGGCCTTTGGGGCACAGATCCTGGCCTGCATCCGCGAACTTGGTCTTGATGAAGACAAGGTCAATGTCAATGGCGGCGCGATTGCCATTGGTCATCCGCTGGGCGCAACCGGGGTTCGCATCACCAATACGCTGGCGCGCGAACTGGTCAAATCCGGTCAGCGTTATGGCATCGCATCGGCCTGCATTGGTGGCGGACAGGGCATTGCTGTTCTGATCGAAAACACGAAATTGGCATAGCACGATCCAGGGCGCCATCAGCCGCGCCGGGTCGCGACAAACGGAGACGTTATTTTTGACCGGGACATTGGTTTTGTGCCCGGTTTGGCGATCAGCCCAACCCATGGGGCAAAGGCTTCCAAGGGTGGTTTGATCAAATCGAGTTACCGACAGACAAGGCAACAAAAACAAAATTGCCGGTGTCGGTTTTCTCAGGGAGGAAACAATGAAACGACTTAAACTTGGTTCAGTGATTGCCTTGGCGTCAGTTGCCGCCATGTCTGCCATTTCTGGTGCGTCTGCCCAGGAAGTGAATTTCCGTCTGGCCCATTGGTTGCCGCCAACCCATCCGGTTCAAACCATGGGTCTTGAAGAATGGACAAACTCCATCCGCGAGGTATCCGGGGGTAAAATCGACTTCACCATTTTCCCGGCCCAACAGCTGGGCTCAGCACCTGATCACTATGACATGACCCGCGATGGCATTGCCGATATCGGCTATATCAATCCGGGTTATCAGGCCGGGCGTTTCCCGATCTATGGCCTGACCGAGGTGCCTTTCAATGTGAAGGATGCGGTCAATGGATCGGTCGCCCTTCACAAGTGGTATGACAACTACGCCGAACAGGAAATGCCGGAAGTCAAACTCTGTCTGGTCAACCCGCATGATCCCGGCACCATCCATTCAAAAATGCCGGTCCGCGTGCCAGAAGATATCAACGGCCATGCGGTGCGTCCGGCCCATGCCACCATGGCACGGTTTGTAAACCTGCTGGGTGGGGCAAGTGTTCAGGTCCCAGCCCCCGAGGCCCGCGAAGCAATCGCCAAGGGCACGGCAGATGCAATCACCTTCCCGTGGAACTCGATCTATATCTTCGGAATTGATCAGGAAACCAAATATCACCTCGATATGCCGTTCTATGTGTCCTCGCAGATCCTTGTGATCAATCGTGGTGTCTATGACGGATTGTCCGCCGAAAACCGCAAGGTGATGGATGATCATTGCACGCCGGAATGGTCCGGTCGTTTTTCCAAGGGCTGGGCCGAGAACGAGGCATCGGGTCGCGACAAGATGATGGCATCTGGCGATCACGAACTGTATCAGCCGACCGCCGATGAACTGCAACAATGGCGCGATGCCGCCGAACCGCTTGTTGCCCAATGGCGCGAAAGCGTTACGGCCAAGGGCGGTGACGCCGATGCCATTTACAAGGCCTTCATCGACGCGCTCGAAGCCGAGAACGCCAAATATTGATGACACTCCCTGTATCGGCGGCATCGTATCCCGGTGCTGCCGATACCTCTGAAAGTGCATAAATCATGCGGGTTCTTCATCGCTCCCTGACATATCTCGAAGCCTTTTCGCGCAAGGTCGAAATGGTCTCGGCCATTTTGCTTGCGGTGATCACGTTGCTGGTTCTGGCATCCGCAATTGGTCGCTACCTGTTTGCATGGCCGATCCCCGATGCATTTGATTTTTCGCGCCTGTTTCTGGGCGTGGTCATCATGTGGGGCTTTGCCTGCGTGGGGTATCGTGGATCGCATATCAAGGTCGATCTGTTTGCCCTGATGCTGCCCGCGCGTGTTCGCCGATGGACGGATTTCTTTGCCTGGATGGTCTTGCTGGGTTTCACCGGCTTGCTGTGCTGGAAGATGCTGGCGCGTGTCACCAGCGCCTATAACAGCGGCGAGACGACATTTGATCTGCAGGTTCCCGTCTGGCCGGTCATGGGGCTGATCTGGCTTGGCGTTGCGGTCAGCATGCTGACCATTCTGGCGCGTGCCTTGATGATCGCGCTAACCAATGCCGGTCTGGATGATTTTGAACCCGCCGAGTCAGAGCCGCATATTGCCTCCGACCCGCAAAAACAAAAGCAAACTGGTGGTTCAGGGGGATTTGATGACTGAAGCCGATTTTGTCGCACTCGGCGGGTTTGTTGCGCTGTTTGCCTTGATGCTGCTTCGGGTGCCGATCGGCATTGCGATGGGGATTGTCGGTGTCGGCGGTTTTGCCGCAATCGTCGGCCCGACGCCGGCACTCAACCTGCTGGCGCAATCGCCGATCCGCACCATCACCGACTTTAACCTCAGCCTCATTCCGTTCTTTATTCTGATGGGCGTTCTTGCCACCAATTCCGGCATGTCACGCGAACTGTTTCGCGCAGGGCAGGCGTGGCTGGGATCATTTCGGGGCGGCATGGCGCTTTCGAGCATTGCGTCCTGTGCCGGGTTTGCCGCCATATCGGGATCATCGGTGGCAACGGCGGCAACCATGACCAAGGTCGCATTGCCGGAAATGCAGCGCAGCGGCTATCGCGATCATGTCGCGACCGGTGTGATTGCCGCGGGTGGAACGCTTGGCATTCTGATCCCGCCATCGGTTGTCCTGGCGGTGTATGGCTTCATCACCGAACAGGATGTCGGCAAGCTTTTCATTGCCGGGATCATCCCAGGTCTTCTGGCGATTGTGATGTATATGTTGGCCTTTCGGGTGACCTATGCCCGTGGGTTGCCGGCGGGCGAACCGTTTGATTTGCGCAACGCCATTCGATCCTTGCGCGATGTCTGGGCGGTTCTGGCCCTGTTCATCGCCATTATCGGCAGCATCTATCTGGGTGTTGTCACCGCGACCGAGGCTGCGGCGGTTGGCTCTGTCCTGACCGCCCTGATCGGGGTGATCCGGGGGCGGCTTGGCTGGCGCAGCATTCTTGATAGTCTGGTCGAGGCCCTGCGCACCTCGGTTGCGATCTATACCATCCTGATCGGTGCGATCCTGTTTGGCTATTTTCTGGCCATCACCCAGACCCCGCAAAAGATCACCGCGTGGCTGCTCGGGCTTGATATCGGGGCCTATCCGACGCTTGCGCTGATCCTTGTGTTCTTCCTGTTGCTGGGTTGCATCCTTGATGCGATGGCTATGATCATTCTTCTGGTGCCCATCGTGTTTCCAGTGGTCACCCAGTTGGGGTTTGATCCGATCTGGTTTGGCATCATCGTTGTCATGACGGTCGAACTTGGCCTGATCACACCGCCTGTCGGGATGAATGTCTTTGTCATCAATTCGATTGCCCGCGAAGTGCCCCTGCAAAAGGTGTTTCAGGGCGTCATCCCGTTTGTTGCGGTCGACATCATTCGCCTGATCCTTTTGGTTGCTGTGCCATCCATCGTTCTTTTCCTGCCGACGACCATGAACTAAAGAGGCCGATATGAAGCTTGAACTTGAACATTTTTGCGATCTGACGGTCGAGCTGGAAACCCCGATGGAGCTTGGCAACTCAATGCGTGGCACACGCCGGATCATTCCGATCATTGGCGGGCATGTCGAAGGCAAATCGTTGAACGGCCGTGTTCTGGCTTTGGGGGCGGACTGGCAAACCGTTTTCGACAACGGTGTGGCCGAACTTGATACCCGATATTGCATCGAAACCCATGACGGGGCGCTGATTGATATCCGCAATTTCGGGTTCCGGCATGGTCCGAAGGATGTTCTGGACGCGCTTGCACGCGGCGAACATGTCGATCCGTCGAAATATTACATGCGCACCCAGCCCCGGTTCGAAACCGGCGATGAACGCTATAGCTGGCTGAACCATCGCATCTTTGTCGGATCCGGGCAGCGCGAAAAAAGCACGGTCTATGTGTCGGTTTACGAAGTCCTGTAATAGCCGCTTTGGCCATACCCCAAACAAAAACGCCCCCAATAAATCGGGGGCGTTTTTCATTTTCAGTTCTTTGCCTAGAACACCACGCTTGGCAGCCAGTTGGCCAGTGACGGCCAAAGCCAGATCACGAAAATGCCAAACAGCTGAAGCGCGATAAACGGCACCACGCCCTGATAAATCTGGCCGGTGGTGATTTCCGGCGGGGCGGCACTGCGCAGGTAAAACAGCGAGAAGCCAAATGGTGGTGTTAAGAACGATGTCTGCAGGTTGATCGCAATCAGGATCGCAAGCCACACCGGATCATGGCCCATCATGATCAGCCCCGGCGCAATCAGCGGCAGCAGGATCACCGTGATTTCGACGAAATCAAGGAAGAAGCCCAGCACAAAGATCAACGCCATGCAGAAGATCAGCGCCCCTGTCGGGCCACCCGGCATCGATTCAAGAATTTCCTCGACATGGTCTTCGCCGCCCAGCCCGATAAACACCAGCGAGAACATGCTGGCCGTCAGGATGGTGGCAAAGATCATTGAACTGACCGTCATGGTCGATGTCAGCGCCGATTTCAGAATGTCGGCTTTCCATGCCTGACGCAGGCAGGCGAGGATCGCGATAATCCCGATAACGGCCAGCGCCACATACCCAGCACCCAGGGCATAATCAACACCGGTCAGGTCACTGCGCTGGAAACGCACCGGCGCGACACCGGCCATGATCGCCAGGATTAAAAGTGCCACGGTCCCGGTCAGAACCAGATTGCGGTTCGCCCCCTGACGGACGCCCGCCATGAGGATCGCACCAATCGCACCCACTGATGCAGCCTCGGTCGGGGTGGCGACCCCGCCCAGAATGGCACCAAGAACGGCAATGATCAAAAGCACAGGCGGCAAAACCGCACCGACCACTTCGCCCGCACTGGGGCGGCCATCATCACTTTGAACCGGTGGCATATCGGCCGGGCGTATCAGCCCGCGCAGCAGGATATAGATGATATAAATCGCCACCAGCGTCAGACCCGGGATCAGCGCACCGGCAAAAATCTGCCCGACCGAAATGGTTTCAATCGTGAACTTGCCCTGTTCATATTGCGCCTGCTGATAGGCCGACGACATCACGTCCGACAGAATGATCAAAAGCGTCGAGGGCGGGATAATCTGGCCCAATGTGCCCGCGGTACAAACAAGGCCCGATGCCATTTTCGGGTTATAGCCGGTGCGCAACATGGTCGGAAGCGCAATCATGCCCATGGCAATCACGGTGGCCCCGACAATCCCGGTCGAGGCCGCGAGCAACGCCCCCACCAGTACTACCGAAATCCCCAAACCGCCGCGCAACTGACCAAACAGTCGGCCCATGGTATGGAGCAAATCTTCGGCAATGCGCGACCGTTCAAGGACAACGCCCATAACGACAAACAGCGGAATCGCGATCAGAACATCATTGGTCAGTGTGCCAAACACGCGCTGCCCGAACGCCCCCATCAGGCCGATATTCATCGTATCGGTGACCCAGCCGAGATAGCCGAAAATCACCGCCGTTCCGGCAATCGAAAACGACACCGGAAAGCCCAAAAGGATGCAGCCCATCAGGGCGGCAAACATCAAAAGATCAAGATATTCCATCACTTCGCACCGCCTTGATCTTCAACATTGCCGCGCAGCAAAACCACCTGCCTGAGCAAGCAGGCGACGGACTGGATAATCAACAGAATGCAAAAGGCCGGGATCAGGGATTTCAAAAACCAGACGGCCGGAATGCCCCCCACCGAAATCGCCCCTTCCATCATCGAGATCGAATTGATCACCGATGGCCAGGTCCAATACAGCAGGGCTGCCATCGACGGGATTGCCAGAACCACATAGCCAAAGGCATCGATCCGCGCCTTGGTCTTGTCGGTGGCTGCGGCATAAAAAATGTCCACCCGGACATGGCCATCAACCAACAGCGTATAGCCCGCCCCCAACATGAACAAAGCGGCATGCAGATACAGAACGCTTTCATTAAGCGCGATTGAACTGAACCCGAAAACATAGCGCAGCAAGACCACGGTAAACTGCAACAGAACCATCAGAAGTGCGAACCAGCGCACGGTCATCCCGGTCCAGTGGTTTATCTGGTCAAGTGCATCAGCAAGGCGTTGCATGACATCTCCCCGTGAAAGGCACGCCTGAAAAAAGAAACCGGTGCCGGATATTTCCGGCACCGGTCATAACGTCTATCAGAAGCCAAGCGCTTTGGCGCGTGCATTCATCTGACCGTTATCGGCATAGGTCATGTAACCACCGATCAGGTCACGATAGGCAACAAAGCTTTCGGTGACCTTTTTGGTCAGTGCATCGTCGCTTTCACGAAGCTCCGCAATCACCTCGGCACCGGCTTTGGCCATGGCTTCAACAACTTCGTCCGGAAGCTTGCGAACCTTGACATCCTGTTCTGCAACAAGCTGTTTCAGGGCCATGGCATGCTTGGTCTCATACTCGGTCCAGACTTCGTTATAAAGGCTGTCTGCCGCGAACTTGACGACGGCTTTCAGGTCATCAGGAAGATCGGCATAGGCCTTGGCATTCACCGCGCATTCCTCGGCTGAGGACGGCTCGCCAACACCTGGCCAGTAGTAGTTCTTGGCAACCTGATAGAAGCCAAGCGCACTGTCGCTCCACGGGCCGATGAACTCACCGGCGTCAAGCGCACCAGACTGAAGTGCCTGGAACATGTCACGACCGCCCATGGCCTGAACCGCCATGCCAAGTTTCGAGCACATCTCCGATGCCAGACCGGTGGTGCGGAACTTAAGCCCCTTAAGGTCATCTACCGAGTTGATTTCGTTGCGGAACCAACCTGCCCACTGCGGGCCGGAGTTACCGCACAGGAACGGCTTCAGACCGAACTGACCATAAATCTCGTCATACAGTTCCTGACCGCCACCATAGTTCAGCCAGCCAACCTGTTCATCGGCACGCAGGCCAAACGGCTGCGAACCAAACAGAAGGATACCTTTGGATTTTGAACCCCAGTATGCCGGAACCGCGTGATAAATCTCGGCCGTACCTTCGGCAACGGCATCAAACACACCATTGCCCGGAACCAGTTCGCCCGCGGCATGAAGTTTCACTTCAAGACGACCACCCGAAAGTGTGGTGATACGGTCTGCCAGTTTCTGCGCAGCCACACCCGGCCCAGGCAGGTTTTTCGGCCATGCGGTAACCATGTTCCACTGGCGCTTGTCCTGTGCGATGGCAGGGGTTGCGAATGTTGCAGCGGCCGCTGCACCTGCGCCGGCAACACCGGCAGTCAGAAATTCACGTCTTTTCATGTTAAGAAGCCTCCTTGATTGTACCCTGACAGGGCGATGCAGGGGCAGTCGTCACTGCCCCCACGCGTGAGTTTTAATTACTTGCCGAGAATCCCGGGCAGGTTCAGCCCGTGTTCCCGGGCGCAATCCAGTGCGATGTCATATCCTGCATCCGCATGACGCATCACACCGGTTGCCGGATCGTTCCAAAGGACGCGTTCGACCCTGCGTGCGGCATCTTCTGTGCCGTCACAACAAATCACCATGCCGGAATGCTGCGAGAAGCCCATTCCAACACCGCCACCATGATGCAGCGATACCCAGGTTGCCCCGGACGCCGTATTGAGCAGCGCATTAAGCAACGGCCAGTCACTGACCGCATCCGAGCCATCTTTCATGGCTTCGGTTTCGCGGTTCGGGCTTGCAACCGAACCACTGTCAAGATGGTCACGCCCGATGACGACCGGGGCTTTCAGTTCACCATTCTTGACCATTTCGTTAAACGCCATACCCAGACGATGGCGCTGTCCCAGACCGACCCAGCAAATACGCGCCGGCAGGCCCTGGAACGAAATGCGCTCGCGCGCCATGTCCAGCCAGTTATGCAGGTGCGGATCATCGGGGATCAGTTCTTTGACCTTCTGGTCGGTCTTGTAGATGTCCTCGGGATCACCCGAAAGGGCCGCCCAGCGGAACGGACCAATGCCCTTGCAGAACAGCGGGCGGATATAGGCCGGAACAAAGCCCGGGAAGGCGAATGCGTTTTCGAACCCTTCCTCAAGCGCCATCTGACGGATGTTGTTGCCGTAATCGACCGTCGGGACACCCGCCTCGTGGAAGGCAACCATGGCTTCGACCTGAACGCGCATCGATGCACGTGCGGCCTTGGAAACAGCCTTGGGATCAGATTCCTGCTTTTCGCGCCATTCGGCAACGGTCCAACCCTGCGGAAGGTATCCATGCACCGGATCATGTGCTGACGTCTGGTCGGTGACGATATCCGGGCGAACGCCGCGCTTGACCAGTTCCGGGAAGACATCGGCCGCATTGCCGATCAGGGCAACGGACTTGGCTTCGCCTGCCTTGGTCCAACGCTCGATCATTTCAAGCGCTTCATCAAGCGAATGGGTTTTCTCGTCGACATAACGGGTCCGCAGGCGGAAGTCTGCACGGGTTTCATCGCACTCGACCGCGAGGCAACAAGCACCGGCCATCACAGCGGCCAACGGCTGTGCGCCACCCATGCCGCCAAGGCCACCGGTCAAAATCCACTTGCCCGTAAGGTCACCGTCATAATGCTGGCGGCCTGCCTCGACAAAGGTTTCATAGGTGCCCTGAACAATGCCCTGTGACCCGATATAAATCCACGACCCCGCGGTCATCTGGCCATACATCGCCAGACCTTTCTTATCGAGTTCGTTGAAATGGTCCCAGTTGGCCCAATGCGGCACAAGGTTGGAGTTCGCAATCAGAACGCGCGGCGCGTCCTTATGCGTGCGGAATACGCCAACCGGCTTGCCCGACTGCACCAGAAGGGTCTGGTCATCTTCAAGCTCCTTCAGGCTGGCAACGATCTGATCGAAATCCTTCCAGGTGCGCGCTGCCCGGCCAATGCCGCCATAAACAACCAGCTCATGCGGGTTTTCGGCAACATCGGGATGCAGGTTGTTCATCAACATGCGCATCGGCGCTTCAGTCAGCCAGCTTTTCGCCGAAATTTCGCTCCCGGTATCGGGATAGATATCACGCTGGTTGTGACGCGGATTGTTGGTCATGACTTGCCTCTTAGTGCTGGGGCCAAATCGGCCAGTGTCTTCAGGATTTCAGTAAGATGCGTGCGCAATTTTGCTGCACGGCTTTCGTCATAGGACCAAGGAGCTTCCTCGGCCGTCAGATAGGTGGATTGCGCTAGTTCCATCTGGATGGCGTGTTGATTGATCTCCGGGCGGCCGTAATGGCGGGTGGTCCAGCCACCCTTGAAACGACCGTTCAGAACCGCACTGTATCCTTGGGCCTGCGAACAGATTTCCGACGTCAGCGTCTCGATCATCGGATCGCATGTCGCGCCCAGATTGGTGCCGATATTGAAGTCCGGCAGGGTCCCTTCAAACAGGAAAGGAATGTTTGAGCGGATCGAATGGCAATCATACAGGATCGCCACCCCGTGTTTGGCGCGCACCCGTTCAAGCTCGGCCGCCAGTGCCTGATGATAGGGCGCGTGGAAGGTTGCGGCCCGATAGGCGATATCATCCTCGGTCGGTGCCACGTCCCAGATATTTTCGCCGTCAAAATCGGTCAGGGGTACAAGGGTGGTGGTGTTCTGACCGGGATAAAGGCTGACCCCTTCGGGGTCGCGGTTGGCATCAATCACATAACGATGAAACGTCGCACGCACCGTCGTCACACCATCGAGCAACCCGTCATAAAGGGTATGAATATGCCAGTCGGTATCGGCCAGTTCACGGCCACGATCATTCAGTTTCGCCGCTATGTCATCGGGTACATAAGTACCAGTATGGGGCAGTCCCAGGACAATGGGGCCATCACCGCGTTTGATTTCAACCGGATCGGTCATGGTTATGCTGCCTCCCCGACGACAAAGCCTGAAAGCTTGGCGGCATCTACAAGCGTGCCGCCAGTGACAAGTTCGGCCGCCTTCGCCAGATCCGGTGCCATGTAACGGTCTTCCTTGACGGTCGGGATGTCAGAACGAACCGATTTCAGAACATTGAGCAGACCCGGGCTGGTCTTAAGCGGGGCACGGAATTCAACACCCTGTGCGGCACAGATCAGCTCGACCCCAAGTATGTAGGAGAGGTTGGCATTCATCCGGGCCAGGCGGCGTGCGCCGTGGGCCGCCATCGACACGTGGTCTTCCTGATTGGCACTGGTCGGCGTGCTGTCCGTCGAACACGGGTTGGCCAGATGCTTGTTTTCACTCATCAGGGCTGCCGTCGTCACCTCGGCAATCATCAGACCGGAATTCAGGCCGGGTTCCGGGGTCAGGAACGGCGGCAAATCATGTGACAGGGTCGGATCGACCATCAATGCAACACGGCGCTGGGCAATCGCGCCGATTTCGGCAACGGCAAGCGCGATCTGATCGGCGGCAAACGCCACCGGCTCGGCATGGAAGTTGCCACCCGAAACAATGCGGCCGTCTTCTTTCAGAACCAGCGGGTTGTCAGTCACGGCATTGGCTTCGATCTCAAGCGTCTGACCGGCAAAGCGCAGCAAATCCATCGCCGCCCCGGTGACTTGCGGCTGGCAGCGGATGCAATAGGGGTCCTGAACACGGGTATCGCCTTCGCGGTGGCTTTCGCGGATTTCCGATCCGGTCATCAGGTCGCGCATCGCACGCGCGACATTGATCTGGCCCGGATGCCCCCGCAGCGTATGGATTTCGTCGACCAGCGGGGCGGTCGATCCCATGATGGCATCGGTCGAAAGCGATGCTGTGACAATCGAACTTGCCGCATTGCGCCATGCCGAAAACAGCCCGACCAGCGCGCAGGCAGTTGAAAACTGCGTACCGTTAATCAGCGCCAGGCCTTCTTTCGGACCCAGCACCACCGGGGGCAGGCCCGCCTTGGCAAGTGCCTCGCCACCCGGAAGGGTTTTACCTTCATATGTGGCTTCGCCCGCACCGATCATGACGGCTGCCATGTGCGCCAGCGGGGCCAGATCGCCCGATGCGCCAACCGATCCTTGCGATGGGACGACGGGGGTAACACCCTTGGCCAGCATGCCTTCGATCAGTTCGATCAGATCCCAACGCACACCTGATGCCCCACGACCAAGCGACAGCAATTTCAATGCCATCATCAAACGGGTGGTCGCGATATCAAGTGGCTCGCCCACGCCGCAGCAATGGCTGAGGATCAGGTTGCGTTGCAGGGTTTCGGTATCTTCCGGGGCGATCTTGACCGAGGCCAGTTTGCCAAAGCCGGTATTCACGCCATATACCGCATCGCTGCCGTCGGCGGCCTTGCGCACCATTGCGTGCGCCGCTTCAACACCGTCGCGGGCTGCGGGGTCGAGTTTGACTGCGACCTGATCACGCCAGATGCGTTCAAGCTCTGCCAGTTTGACCGAGGCGGGGATAAGGGTGACAGTCATAATCTATCCTCAGGGCATATGTTGATGCGGTGGCGCAGTTATCTTTGGGCTCAGGCGGCGGTGCTTTCACCGCCAATAATGCGTTCGAACAGCGGGTTGAAACCAATGCGGTATGCAAGCTCGGCCGGGTGTTTGGCATTCCAGATGGCGATATCTGCCCGCAGGCCTACTTTGATCCGCCCGGTATCTGACAGGCCAAGGGCGCGCGCCGCATGGGCGGTTGCGCCAACAAGTGCCTCTTCGGGCGTCAGGCGGAACAGGGTGCAGGACATGTTCATGGTCAGAAGGATCGATGCCAGCGGCGATGAGCCGGGATTGCAATCGGTCGCAATTGCCATCGGCACGCCGTGCTTGCGAAAAGCATCGATGGGCGGCAATTGGGTTTCATGCAGGGTGTAAAACGCACCGGGCAGAAGTACTGCGACGGAGCCAGACTTGGCCATGGCGATCGCGTCTTCCTCGGTGGCGTATTCAATATGATCGACCGAAATTGCCCCATATTCGGCGGCCAGTTTGGTGCCGCCGATATTCGATAGCTGTTCGGCATGGAGTTTGACCGGAATGCCAAGCTCGCGGGCAACATCAAAAACGCGTCTGATCTGATCGGTGTTGAAGGCAATGCCTTCGCAGAACCCGTCAACGGCGTCGACCAGTCCTTCAGCGTGGGCGGCCTTCAGGGTCGGAATGCAGACCTCATCAATATAGCCGTCCGGATTATCTTTATATTCAACCGGCACCGCATGGGCGCCAAGGAAGGTGGTCTTGATCCGCACATTACGATGAGCGCTAATCATGCGGGCTGCGCGCAGCATATTAAGCTCGGTCTCGCGATCAAGGCCGTAACCCGACTTGACCTCGATCACCGAAACGCCCTCCGCCAGCAGCGCGTCCACGCGCGGCAGGGCGGATGTCAGAAGGTCCTCAATCGATGCTTCGCGGGTCGCCTTCACGGTCGAAACAATGCCGCCGCCAGCACGCGCGACTTCTTCATAACTTGCACCCTTCAGGCGCATTTCAAATTCAACCGCGCGGTCGCCACCATGAACAACATGGGTATGGCAATCAATCAGGGCCGGAGTGATCAGGCGACCTTCAAGGTCACGCGTTGGGGCGTCAAGGTAGGCTGCCGGGATGGCTTCATCGGCACCGACCCAATCGATCAGGCCGTCCTTGATGGCAATCGCGCCGCACTCGATCAGGCCATAACTGTCCTGATCCTCAATCGTGACGATTTTTGCGTTTCGAAGCAGCATCGCGAAGCATCACCCCTTGATAAGTTTGTTATTAAAGATAATATGTACGTACATAATATTTCTGTCAAGACGGGTAGAGGCAATGAAGGTTCTTTGGGCAAATCAGGCACTTACGACATCAGGCTGGCAGCGCAATGTCCGGATCGAGATTGATGAGAATGGCAGAATTGCTGCGATTCAGGCCGATTCTGCTGCGTCATCCGATGCCACCAGCAAAACCGATATTCTTCTACCGGCGATTTCAAACCTGCATAGCCACGCGTTTCAGCGCTCCATGGCCGGCCTGACGGAACGGCGCGGCCCCGACCCGCGCGATACCTTCTGGACCTGGCGACAATTGATGTTCCGCTTCCTTGATCAGCTGACTCCGGACCATGTCGAGGCGATTGCGGCCTTCGTTCAGATGGAAATGCTGGAAGCCGGTTACGCCAACAATACAGAGTTCCATTACCTGCATCACCGTCCCGGCGGGCATTTGTATGACAATATCGCCGAGATGGCTGAACGCATTGCGGCGGCGACCGAAATCACCGGCATCGGCCTGACGCTTCTGCCCGTGCATTATCAATATGGCGGCTGTGACAAGCGCCCGCTTGGTCCCGGTCAGATCCGGTTTGGCAATGATCCCGACCAGTTCACCAAATTGTATGAGGAATCCGTTCGCGCGATCAAAAACCTGCCCGCGGATACGGTGATGGGTGTTGCGCCACATTCCTTGCGTGCTGTTGGCCGTGAAGATCTGCTTGCGACCAGTCTTCTTTCCAAGGACGGCCCGATCCACATGCATCTGGCCGAACAACTGGCCGAGGTGGATGAAGTGCGCGAAAGCTGGGGCAAGCGCCCGACGGAATGGCTGCTTGAAAATGCCGATGTGAATGCGAACTGGTGTTTGATCCACTGCACCCAGATGGAAGAACACGAAACGCTTGAGCTGGCCAAAACCGGCGCTGTGGCCGGTCTCTGCCCGATCACCGAAAGCAGTCTGGGCGATGGTATCTTTGATGGCGTGCGCTATATGAATGCCGATGGCGTGATTGGTGTGGGATCGGATTCCAATATCCGTATTTCGCTCTCGGAAGAATTGCGGACCCTCGAATACAGCCAGCGTCTGCGTGATAATTCCCGCGCGGCTTTGGCAACCGAACAAAAATCGACTGCACGTCGCATTTATGACGCCGCCGCCAAGGGCGGGGCACAGGCCGCCGGGCGCGATTCAGGCCGGATTGAAGTTGGCGCACTGGCCGATTTGATGGCGCTGGATGGTTCGGCGGTTGACCTGATCGGTCGGACAGGCGATACGATCCTCGATACATATATCTTTGCCGGAGATGATCGCATGGTGCGTGATGTCTGGTCGGCCGGTCGCCATGTTGTGACCGAGGGCCGCCACATCGCCCATGACGCGATCACCAACCGGTATCGCAAGGTGATGGAACAACTCAAGGAAGCAGTGTGAACAGCCTGGAACAGCAAAGCTGGCAATCCGTCCATGACGAGGTTTTGCGCCGCATTCATACCCGTGAGTGGAAACCCGGCGACCTGATCCCCAAGGAAGTCGAACTTGCCGAGCAACTTGGCTGTGCGCGTGCCACCGTGAACCGTGCACTGCGTGAACTGGCATCCGAAGGGTTCCTCGATCGCAGGCGGAAGGCCGGCACGCGCGTCGCGGCCCACCCGGTGCGGCGCGCCAAGCTTGATATTCCGGTCATCCGACTTGAGATCGAAGGGCGCGGGCAGAAATATGCCTATGGCCTGCTGTTTAGCGAACGGCGCACCCCGCCGCCGGAAATCTGCGCCAATCTGGGCGTCACGGCCGAAAGTGACATGTTGCATATCACCTCGCTTCATCTGGCCGATGGCAAGCCGTTCATGTTTGAAGATCGCTGGGTGTCGATTGCCGCAACGCCGACAATCCTTGATGCCGATCTTGAAAAAATCAGTGCCAATGAATGGCTGGTTCTGCATGCGCCCTATACCCGCGGCGATATCTATTTTTCCGCCGTCAATGCCAGCGCGGCCGAGGCCAAGGTGCTGCGCACCGATCCCGGCACATCGCTTTTCCTGATGGAACGTACCACTTGGGAAAATAACACCGGCATCACATCGGCCAGACTTCTGTTCGCGCCGGGCTATCGCAAACATTCTGCGATCTGATCCTCGCGCATAAATGCACGCTTTTCTCAACGGGCGATTTGACAGCTCGTTCCATTCCAAGTAAATGCAAACAATTCGCAATCGCTTTTGATTGCGATGCGGACAGGTTTTGGGAATGGTTGCGACCTTGCGCGATAGGGAACTGTTGACCTTGCTGATTGCCCATCGGGCAGAGCTGGTAAACTATGCGCGCGCAATTGTCGGGGACGCAGCCTTGGCCGAAGACGTGGTGCAGGATGCCTATTTCCGGCTTGAGCGCGCCCAGCAGGTCAAGCTTGATGACAAGCTTGATGAACCGGTTGGCTATATTTTCCGCATCGTACGCAACCTTGCCATTGATGGTCGGCGCCGGATCGGGCGCGAAAGCACACTGATCCAGGGCGATGCCAGCGATGCAACGGACATGATTGCTGCAGACGGCCCCGATCCCGAAGAAAAGGCCATTGCATGCGGTCAGGTTCGGTTACTGGAACAGGCCCTGTCCCAATTGCCTGAAAAATCCCGTATCGCACTTGAAATGCATCGTTTTGGTGGCTGCAAATATACCGAAATTGCCCGGCGGCTTGATGTTTCGGTTGGAACCGCGCATGCGCTGGTCGCCGGAGCCATCGAGCACTGCAAACAAGTTCTGGCGAAAGGGGGGGTAAACGACAAAAAAGTCCGCGGAAATTTGAAAATCCGCCGGGCTCGGTTCGTTTATTAAACAGGAGAGAGATGCAAATGTGCCAGAACAGAAAGACAAGCCAAGAAAACTGCCAAAGCGCAGCATTCTGTTCTGATGCCGTTTGGAGAAATGCACGGCCATGAGCAATATGACAATCCCCGCCACGGCAAGTGAATGGATTACGCGCCTTGCCGATGAACCGGATAACGCGCAGTTGCGCCACGCCCATGATGCTTGGTTGATGGCGTCTGAGGAAAACCGGGCGGATTGGGATGAGACGCTCCGGGTTTGGCAGATGCTTGATATGACTGTCCCGGTCCATGGGGCGGAATGGGCGCACCGGGTACGTGCAAACACACCGCAACAAGATCGTATTTCGCCCGTCGGAGATATTGGGCATTCACTGCGGACAAATCGGCCCGCCAGTTGCGCGTCGGCACTCGGTCATGCGCGCCGTTCATGGCGCAGGGCCGGTATCGTCGGCGGTGTTTTTGCCACCCTGGTTGCCTGTGTGCTGTTGCTTGTATCTCCTGCCGTGACCGAGCGGTTGGCAGCTGACTATATTACCGCCACCGGGGAAACACTGGTTGTTGATCTGCCTGATGGCTCCATCATGCATCTTGGGCCCGAAAGTGCGATTGCACTTGATTTTGATGAGGGGCGCCGCATCAAGCTGCTTGATGGGGAGGCGTTCTTTGAAGTCAAACCCGATGAAAAACGTCCGTTTGTGGTGCGCGCCAAAGAAGCCCGGGTGACCGTTCTGGGAACGGCATTTAATGTGCAAAGCGACCGCGCCAGCGTAGATGTCGCGGTGGAGCATGGCCATGTTCGCGTTGATGGTTCCGGCGTTGCAACGCCGCGCGAATTGCATGCTGGTGATGCTGTGCATGTCATGGCAGATGGACAAACCGTGATGCGCAAGATGTCCCCAGCGCTGGTCGCGTCCTGGCGCAATGGGCAACTGATTGCCAAGGATCAGCCCTTTGCCGACATGGTTGAAACCGTTGATCGCTATCAAAGCGGTTGGGTGGTTGTGACCGATGACGATCTGGCCGCAACGTCTTTGACCGGTTTCTATGATCTGAACGATCCGTTAGCAGCGCTTCAGGCGATGGCGGATGCACAAGGGGCGGAAATCAAGCAGGTATCCCCATGGTTGGTGCTGATTTCGCCAAAGTAATTTCGCGCCTTATCAAAGGCTTGTGCAGAAAAATCCAAGAAAATTGAAATTAATTTGAAAATCGGCCCGCGCCGCTTCGTTGCTTGGATATAGGGTGAATTTAAGTATCATTTGCAATTTGCCCGGTTCAAACAGGCTTAGCGAAGCGGAGAATATGGAATGATGGGGGATCAGTTGTCGGTCGTTGCGGGGAAATGGCGTCATCGCCTTGTGTTAACGACTGCTCTGTCGGTTCTGGCGCTGCCGGTGATCGGTTCGCAAGCGGGTGCAAGCGAAAAACTAACGGCAAACATGTTGACTACGGATGCAAGTCGGGAACTTGCACAAGCGTCTGCAACGCACAGCTTTGACATCGCGCCGCAAATGCTGGCCGATGCGCTCGCGCTGTTTGGTCAGCAGGCCGGCGTGCAGGTCTCAGCCGATGGCGAGCTGGTACGCGGTGTTGAAACGTCCGGTGTGTCGGGTGAATACCAGACCGAGGACGCATTGCAGCGCCTTCTAGCAGGGACGGGTTTGACATTCCGGATCGCGACAAGCGGTGCGATCACGATCACCGGCTCCGCTCAGAGTTCAGCAAACGATGGTGATGTTCTGGCCCCGGTGATTGTTGAAGCCAACGCCATCTCGGATGACCATGCCGGTGCGGCAGATCGGGCAAGCTCGATCTATGTCACGAAGAAAGATCTCGAACGCCGCAATCCGCAGGATGTCAAACAGGTGTTTGGCGGTGAATCGGGTGTTTCTGTCGGTGGTTCCGTGCCGCTGAGCCAGAAGGTCTATGTTAATGGCGTTGAAGAAACCAATCTTGCGGTTTCAATCGATGGCGCCCGTCAGAACAACAAGGTGTTTCACCATAACGGGACAACTTTGATTGATCCGGCCTTGCTGAAGGCTGCGCGTGTTGATCCGGGTGTTGCCCCGGCTGATGCCGGACCAGCAGCACTTGGTGGTTCCATCGTCTATGAGACGGTAGATGTCGGCGACCTTCTGGCGCCGGATCGTACATTGGGTGGTTTTGCGGTTGCCAGCTTTGATACCAATGGTGGTCGGTTTACCAACGATCTTTCAAGTTATGGCCGCGCAGGCGATGTTGAGCTTCTTGGTTATTTCAAATGGGCCAAGGGCGATGATTTTGAATCCGGCGATGGCGATCAAATGCCAGGTACGGGTTCGGACCTGCGATCCGGCCTTGTGAAAGGCGCTTACGAAGCCAACGATTATCATCGCTTTG
Source organism: Thalassospira profundimaris WP0211 (assembly GCF_000300275.1). Lineage (GTDB taxonomy): Bacteria > Pseudomonadota > Alphaproteobacteria > Rhodospirillales > Thalassospiraceae > Thalassospira > Thalassospira profundimaris. The sequence goes on from NZ_AMRN01000003.1 coordinate 334,073, forward strand.
AAGTCTCTGCCGAACAGGTCCGCGACAATGCGCGCCGTCCATACCGCGCGAACATGAGTAACCTGACCAACCGGAACGACCCGGCGGAACGTGTTTATGATCTGGCACGGCGGAAGTTCGTGTTTAACTATGACACGCCGACAGCAGACGGCATTTGGGATCCGAGAGTTGTGATGGCCTATTCTGAGTCGGATCTGAGTGTTCCCAGTCCGGACAACAGCGAAGGGCTGTCAGCCAGTTATTCCGGCAAGGTCGAGAACGACTTCAACATCACCGATGTTGATAAAATCACCGCCGGTGTCGATTTCTATCATGACCGTTCAAAATACCATGATCCGAACTATTCGACCGACGAGGTCGCGACCAATGTCGGCGCCTATGGTCAGGCACGCCTGCAACCGCTTGATCCGCTGCGCCTTTCCTTTGGCCTGCGCGGTGACCGTCAGGCTTTTGAAGGTATCGACGGGACAGAGATCGACCTTGATGGTGTAAGCGGCAATGCTTCGGTAGCGTTCGACGCGACCGATTTCCTGACCCTGAAGGCAGGCTACTCCAATGTCTGGGGTGGGATCGCACTGGCCGAGAGCTTCTTGCACAACCCGTCGTGGGATTATAGCAAGGGCGTAAAAGCCGTGCGTGCAGAGAACTACACGACCGGGTTTGAAGCCCATTATGACGGCTTCACATTTAGCGGTGATCTTTTCCGCGGTGTCTTCGATAACGTTCGCAACCCGACCTATAACGGCGGTCCTTCGCTTTACAGTGATTTTGAAACACGCGGATATGGCTTTGGTGTCGGCTATAATTGGGGTGCCGGCTTTGCCCGCCTGAATTACACCGACACTGAAATCACAGTGAATGGTGGTTCTGCCAGTTCTTATGACACGCAATATCTTGGTGCGCCGCTTGGTCGGATCTTTGCCCTTGAAGTTGGTCATACATTTGAGGACCTGAACTTGCGCGTTGGCGGTACCGGTGAAGCTGCGCTGAAAAATACCGATACTCAGGATGCCGGCGGATTGGCGCTTGAGGCGTACGAGGTGGTCGGCCTTTACGCGGAATATAAGCCATCCGGGGCGGATTTCCTGACATTGCGTGCTGAAGTCAACAATCTGTTTGATGAAAACTATGCAAGTCGTGCGACCTACGGTCAGGACTTCACAACGGTGGAGCCGCTCTATGAACCGGGTCGTTCGTTCCTGCTACAGGCAAAGGCAACTTTCTAAGTCCGCCATGTTTTGGTGACGTTTCACCCGGGGCAGCATCAGTTGCCCCGGATTTCGTGATTTTGAGGTGGGAAATGAAAACCTTACGGACATGTTTTCTGATTTTGCTTGGAATGCTTGTCGCGGTGCCAGTTGCAAAGGCCAGTAGCGTCACGGTGACCGACATTGCCGGGCGTTCGGTGGCGGTTGAATTGCCGGTCAAACGCATGGTGGTCAGCGAAGCGCGCTATATCCCGTTGCTAGCACTTTTGCGGCCAGATGATCCGGTTGGTGGCATTGTCGGGACCATGACACCGCTTAACTGGACGCATCCAGAACTTGAAGCACAGCTTTTTGAACAGCACCCGAACGCGCGTGATATTCCGCTTTTTGGCGGACAGAACAAGGACAGTGTGTCTGTCGAAAAGATCATTGATTTGGCACCGGAACTGGCGATTTTCGGGCTGAATGATCACGGGCCCGGGGCAAAAAATGCTGAATTGATTGATCAGCTAACAGCGGCAGGTACGAAGATCGTCTTTATCGATTTCCGATCCGACCCGCTTCATAACACCTTGCCATCGATAAGGTTGCTGGGGCGTCTGCTGGGTGCGGAAAAGCGCGCAGAGGAATATGCGGAATTTTATCAAACCCGCTTTGATCGCGTTGTCACCCGCGTCAGCCAGACTGAACAGCGTCCGAGCGTTTTCTTGCAAGCTCATTCTGGGCGCTTTGAATGCTGTTGGGGGATGGCGGATGGCATGCTGGGGCCATTTATTGAAATTGCCGGTGGCACAAACATTGCCGACGCGGTGGCACCGGGGCCGACTGCCCAGCATACAGCGGAGTTCCTGCTAACCGAAAATCCAGATGTCTGGATCGGAACGGCTTCCGGCACCTTTGACGAATTTACCGATGGTGCGGAACCGGTCGCACTTGGCGCAGGCATGACGCCCGAAACGGCATCGCAAAGCCTGACACGTTATTTGTCAGCCCCGGAATTTGCCGCGCTGGATGCGGTCCGCAACGGTCGGTCGCACAGCATCTGGCATAATTTCTATAACTCGCCGTTCAATATTGTCGCGCTTGAGGCCTTTGCCAAATGGATTCATCCGGAGATTTTCAACGACATTGATCCGATGGAAACCCTGGCCGAGATCTATGACCGCTGGCTTCCGTTTACGTTGAACGGGACCTTTGCCGCCACTGTTGGGACCGTCCAATGACAGAGATCGGCGCGACGCTCTATCAACGGTTTGGCAGCATTCACAAGCGGCGTCTTGTGACGGTGTCGGCTTTGGCGGTCGGGGTTGTGGTGATGCTAGGGCTTGATCTTTGGGCCGGGCCAGCCGGACTTGCGTTTTCTGATATCGTTTTGGGATTGATAGACCCGCAACAGCTTGAACTTCGTCATCGCATCATTTTGTGGGATGTGCGCCTGCCCGATGCCCTGATTGCATTGGCGGTGGGCGCGGCACTTGGACTTGCTGGGATCGAGACCCAGACCATTCTCGATAACCCATTGGCCAGTCCGTTTACGCTTGGCGTGTCATCGGCCGCGGTTCTGGGGGCCAGTCTGGCGATTGTCGTGGTGCCAGTTGTCCCATTCTTTGCCGAGGCGGCAGTTTTACCGATGATGGCGTTGCTGTTTGCATTGGGATCGGGGGTGCTGATCCTGATGATCGTGCGATGGAGCAACGGGGCGCGTGAAACCGTGGTGCTGTTTGGCATTGCGCTTGTCTTTTTGTGCAATGCCCTGACGGCTGGCCTGCAATATATCGCCAGTGCTGAGGCGGTTCAGCAGATTGTCTTCTGGACGATTGGCAACCTGACCCGCGCGGGATGGCCCGAGGTTGCCATGGTCGGTGCGTGCTTTGTGTGTGTCCTGCCGTTTTCGCTACGTCATGTGTGGGTCATGACGCTTTTGCGTGGTGGGGAGGCTCATGCGCGCAGCATGGGGATCAATGTCGCACGTTTGCGTCTTTGGGTGATCTTGCGGGTCTCGCTTCTGGCGGCCTTTGCCGTGTGCTTTGTCGGTGCAATCGGCTTTATCGGATTGGTCGGGCCGCATATCGCGCGGTTGATGCTGGGCGAAGATCACCGGATGCTGGTGCCCGGATCGGCCTTATGCGGCGCGCTGATCCTGTCATGCGCGTCCTTCCTGTCAAAGGCACTGATACCCGGTGTGATTATTCCGGTTGGTATTTTAACCGCCGTTGTCGGTGTGCCGGTGTTTTTTGGATTGTTGTCGGGGCGGAGGCGCATGGCATGACCCGGTTTACAGCACGCGGCATATCCGCGTTTTACGGGCGCAAGCATGTGCTTGACCGGGTTGATCTCCCCGATTTGACGGATAATCAGGTTCTCGGGCTTCTTGGGCCCAATGCGTCGGGCAAGTCGACTTTGATGCGCTGCCTGTCTGGTGAAAAGACAACCGAAGGCCGGATCGCGATTGATGGTGAAACGCGCGCGGATATGGGGCATGACGGTTGGCATCACCGTTTGGCGTCGATGCATCAGTCCCCACCCAATCCATCTGCGCTTTTGCCGACTGAACTGATGTGGAGTACGGCGCGTGCGCTTGATCTTGATATTTCCGATCAGGAACTAGGGCGTCAGATCGAAGACATATTCAAAAGACTGGGACTGGCAGAGGTTGCCCTATCCCCGCTTCACACCCTGTCGGGGGGCAAGCGCCAATTGGTTGGTTTGGCGCTGGCATTGATGCGCGATCCCGAAGTGTTGTTGCTTGATGAACCGACATCGGCCCTTGATCTGCATTGGCGCATGGTGGTGCTTGATCTGGTGCGTGAACGCTTGGCAGAGCGCGGCGGGGTCGTTATTGCAGCCCTGCATGACCTTGATCTGGCGGCGCGCTATTGCGACCTGATTGTGCTTTTGCATCGGGGCAAGATCATCGCATCCGGAACCCCGTCAGAGGTTTTGACGCCAGCCAACCTTGCACGTGTTTATCGCGTTGAAACCCGCGTCACCGCCGATGAGGACGGACGACCGATCGTGCATGTCATCCGCCCGTTGCGTGATTTTGAAACCGCATAACGCAAGGTTTATCGTGGCGCCTAGCCGGTTCTAAGCACCTGTGCCTCATGCAGGCGGCGATAGGCACCGTCACGGGCCAGTAGCACATCATGGCTGCCTTGTTCCGCGATGCCATCTTGTGTGATGACAACAATGCGATCCGCATTGCGGATGGTGGCAAGGCGGTGCGCGATCACAAGGGTCGTGCGCCCCTTGGCCAGATCATCAAGCGATTGCTGAATGGCGCGTTCTGTTTCGGTATCCAGCGCCGATGTCGCTTCATCCAAAATCAGGATCGGAGGATTTTTCAGGAAAATGCGCGCGATGGCAACCCGTTGCTTTTGCCCGCCTGATAGCTTCACACCACGTTCACCAATCACCGTATCAAGCCCAGCGGGCAGGCTTGCGATCAAATCATCAAGACGCGCACTTTTGGCAGCATCAAGAATTTCATTCTCGCTGGCATCAAGGCGGCCGTAAGCAATGTTGTCGCGCAACGTCCCGGCAAACAGGAAGACATCCTGCTGCACGATGCCGATCTGACTGCGCAGGCATTTCATCGTCATGTCACGAATGTCGGTGCCATCAATGGTGATGCGCCCGTCATCCACGTCGTAAAAACGCGGCACCAGTGAACAGAGTGTGGTTTTGCCTGCGCCGGACGGACCAACGAAGGCAACGGTTTCGCCCGCCTCGATCGTGATGTTGATATCATCAAGAATGGTGCGGTCCGGGCTATAGCCGAAAGTGACTTTTTCAAAGGCAAGGTTGCCCGACAGAACAAGGTCATCATGCGCATCGGGGCGATCGACAATGTCGGGTTCCGTGTTCATCAATTCCTGATAGTTGCGAAACCCCGCAATACCCTTGGGATAGGTTTCAACAACAGCGGCGATCTTTTCAAGCGGCTGGTAAAAGACGTTTACCAGCAACAGGAAGCCGACAAAACCACCAATGCTCAGCCCGCCATTGACCACGAAATAGGTGCCGGCGATCAGGATGACGACCTGAACGATGCGCATGCCGAGATAGTTGATCGCAAGGCTGATCGCCATAATGGCATAGGCCTGCAACTTCACAGTTCGGTACTGCTCGTTATCATGATGGAACAGGGCGCGTTCGTGATCTTCATTGGCAAAGGCACGCACCACACGCACACCACCGACATTTTCCTCGATCCGCGCGTTGAAAGCCCGCACGCGCCCGAACTGGTTTTGCCAGTTGCGCGTCATGTCCCCGCCGAAACGTACCACCAGCCACATCACCAGCGGTGCGATGGTCATCGCAATCAGCGCCAGCGGCGTGTGGACGGTAAACATCAGGATGAGCGCGCCGACAAAGGTCATGATTGCGACAAACAGGTCCTCGGGGCCGTGATGGGCAACCTCGCCGATTTCCTCAAGATCCTTGGTCACGCGGGCAACAAGATGACCGGTTTTCTGATTGTCGTAAAAGCGAAAGGAGAGCTTCTGAAGGTGGTCGAACGCGCGGCGGCGCATTTCGGTTTCAATCGTGATGCCCAGAACATGTCCCCAATAGGTGACAACCGCCATCAGGCCGGTATTGACCAGATACACAATCAACAGACCAAGGGCCGCCAGCAGGATCAGACCCCAGTCCTGTTTAGGCAGCAGGGTGTCAACAAATCCGGCGACAGCAACCGGGAAGCCCAAAGACAGCAGACCCGACAAAACAGCGCACCCGAAATCAAGCAGGAACAAGCGTTTGTGCGGAAGATAATAGGAAAAGAACTCTTTGAGCATCACGTGCATTCCAACGATAACCGGGAGGATTATTCATATAGGAATGGTTCTTATTTGCATAGAATAAGTCTGCGCTATCAAGGCGAAAATCACCGTGATTTGCCTAAAAAATTCCTTTGCGCGTTTTGACAGCCTAGTCGCAATCAATCCGGATTGATAACCCGGATCGGATCGCCGCTGTGCCAGGCCAAAATGGCCTCGACCGTCTGGCCGTAAAACACGTTCCAGGTGTTGCGGGTGACATAGCCAAGATGGGGGCTTAGCAACAGGCCGTCACAATGGCGCAGCGGATGCGATACGGGCAGCGGTTCGTGGTCGTAGACATCGAGTGCAGCACCGGCAATCCCGCCACTGTTGAGCGCATCAATCAGGGCAGTATCATCAATGATCGGGCCGCGTGATGTGTTGATCAGATAGGCGGTTGGCTTCATCTGTTTGAACTCATTCGTGCCGATCAGGCCATGGGTGCGATCAGACAGGCGTTGATGGATGGTGACGAAATCCGACGCGCGCAACAAATCTTCCTTGGTTGCCATATGGATCACGCCAAGTTCGTCGCAGCGCTCCTGCGTCAGGTTGGCACTCCAGGCACAGACATGCATGTCAAAGGCCTGCGCCATTTTCGCGACCTTTGCGCCCAACCGTCCAAGCCCGATAATCCCCAAGGTCGAACCTGCAAGATCCTGACCGATTCCGACTTGCCAGCCGCCGGCGCGCATCGATGCGTTTTCCGCCATGAGATTGCGGGCCAATCCCAGCATCAGGGCAAAGGTCAGTTCCGGCGTTGCCGTGGATGGGGACTCTGTGCCGCAAACTGTGATGCCCAGTTCACTTGCGGTTGCGACATCAATGGCGTCATTGCGTTTGCCGGTGGTCACGATCAGCCGCAGGTTCGGAAGGGCGCGCAAAATGTCGCCCGTAAGAGCTGTGCGTTCACGCATGACACACAGGACGTCAAATGGCTCAAGGCGGCTGATCAGATCGCCCGTATTGCAAACATGATCGTCAAATACGGTGATCTCGCCGTGATTTTGGACGTCTGTCCAATCGGCCGACTGCAGGGCAATGTTTTGATAGTCATCAAGAATGGCAATACGCATCTGGGCTGTGTTTCCAATGGGTCAGGGCTGGGGGGCTGTCGCGTCAGGCCGCGATATGAAGGGCAAGAAATTCGGCTGTGCGGGCATGCGCAACTTCGGCGGCCGCTTCGACATAGGCGGATGGACGTGCTTCGTTGGCAAAGGCATGACCGGCTTCATACATATGTACTTCCATGCCGGGCAGGGCTGCCTTGGCGTCTTCAATCATCTCAATCGGGACGTGGCCATCAGACAGGCCGAAATGTGCCAGAAATGGCGTGTGCAGCGGCTTATCCAGATATTGGTCGATACGCGTGCCATAGAATGAAACACCCGCCGCGATATCAAGACATTGGGCACTGCGCAGGGCCAACCCGCCGCCCCAGCAAAAACCGATCACGCCAACCCTGCCACCCTTGGCAGACATGGCGCGGGCGGCAGCATCGATGTCGGTCAGGGTGTTTGGCAACTCGGACGCCATCATCAGCGCACGCGCCCGATCAAAATCGTTGAAGTCAACGACCGCACCACGCTCCACCCGGTCAAACAGGGCAGGGATGGCGACCTCATAGCCAAGGGCTGCATATTTGCGCGCAACCCCCTTGAGCTGTTCGGTGAGCCCAAAAATTTCCTGCAGGATTACAATCGCGCCGCGTCTTGCACCAACGGGTGGCTCAAACCAACAATCAAGCTTGTGCCCGTCAGCTGCGGTAAGGGTCTCCATCATGTCCTGTCGTTTCCTTTCCTTTCTCGGCGCAATGGTCCTTTCGGTGATGATATCGAATTGCGGGGCGAGAACAATCATCATGGTCACAGCGGATAATGTATCCTCAATTGGCTTGCCCTTTGGGATGATGATGTGACATCACTAAGGTATGAGGAATAAATCGTTCTTTTTGCAGGACTTGGCTTGTGCAGGACGCAAAAGAACCCGCGTGACGATATCAGGAGAGAGAATTCATGAAGCTTTTGCGCTATGGCCCGGTCGGGGCGGAGAAACCGGGGCTTTGTGATGCGGATGGCGTAATCCGCGATCTTTCCAGCGTGATTGATGATCTTGATCCAACCACGATTTCCGATGAAACCTTTGCACGTATTGCAGCGCTTGACCCGGAAAGCCTGCCGGTCGTGTCGGGTGATCCGCGCATTGGTGCCTGTGTCGGGCGGCCGGGCAAGTTTATCTGCATCGGTTTGAACTATTCCGATCATGCGCAAGAAGCCGGTATGGAACTCCCGCCAGAACCGATCATTTTCCTCAAGGCAACCTCGGCCGTTTGTGGTCCGAATGACACGATTGAAATTCCGCGCGGTTCGACCAAAACCGATTGGGAAGTCGAACTGGGCGTGGTGATTGGCAAGCACACCAAATATGTTGACGAGGCAGATGCGCTTGATCATGTCGCAGGTTATTGCCTGATCAATGATGTTTCCGAGCGCGCGTTTCAGCTCGAACATTCTGGCCAGTGGGTGAAGGGCAAAAGTGCCGATACCTTCGGTCCGATTGGTCCGTGGCTTGTCACCCGTGATCAGGTTGCCGATCCACAGAACCTCTCCATGTGGCTCGATGTGAACGGCAAGCGTTATCAGGATGGCAGTACGAAAACCATGGCCTATGGTGTTGCGTTCGTCGTCAGCTATCTGTCGCGCTTCATGAGCCTGCAACCCGGTGACATCATCTCGACCGGCACCCCGCCGGGTGTGGGTATGGGGCAAAACCCGCCGGTGTACCTCAAACCCGGTGACGTGATGGAACTGGGAATCGATGGCTTGGGGGCGCAGCGTCAGGAAGTCGTTCAGGGCTAAGCTGGGAATAGGCTGCGATAAGCGGTAGGCGGGATAGTTATCACATCTGCAGCTCACATGAATGTGAACTGCAGATCTAAGCCTCTATAAAAGTCTTTGTTTTATGTGCCGCCTACCTGTTTTCATTGGCTTGAGAACAAAAAATCAAAAATTAGTGGGCATGGACTTGCATCTTGCCCAATTCAGGACATTTTTGTCAGAACAAAGTGCATTGACGTTGTTAAGCAATCTGCGATAAGTGACTTTAGGTCATTGTTGTTCAGTGCTTAAGCAATGTGAAATGCTTGTCCAAGGGGTATGGGGATACCGTGCGCATGAAGCGCCCTTACAGGATTGGTGATGCACATGTCTAATCTGGCGATCAAAGTGAACGAGTCTTGGCCGGTTTCGGTCAATCCGATGGATGTTTCAGTTGATGAGGCTGGCCCTGTGTCTCGGACTTCAAAGGCACAGGATGGTGTCGGTAGCTTTGCGTTTGCAGATATCTATTTGCGCGGCGCGCCTTGCTTTCTCAAGGGGATGATGCTGCAAGCCCGTGGCGAAGACGTCAAGGGAACCCTGCGCAAACCCGATGCTGGTGTACTGGCATTTGAAAATGGTGCGTGCGAGCTGACGGCGACGCCGCTGTTTCTGACAGTTGCGATGTCGGCGACCGATGAACACAGCCTTGCGGACATGCAGGCTTATTTCGAAAACAAGCTTCGGACCCTCTCGCCGCAGACCAAGATCGAAATTGACTGGCGAAATAAATGACCATTTGTCACTTCTTGGTGATCAAAAAGCCCGTTCAGCATTGAACGGGCTTTTGTTTTGTCTGCCTGGTCGCAAACGGGAATGTGATCGCGATCCGCTTTGCGCATTCAGGCCGGTGCCGTTGACGGCAATTGTGTGTTCTCAGCTCATGATAAACCGATCACGAGCCCCACGTACGACGCGCGTTATATGATCGACAATGGCCGCGACACTTCGCGTATCCTTGGTGTCCGGGTGCTGGAGCATCCAGTAGTTTCGGGTGAAGCGGATTTCAGGCAGCAGGCGGACGAGGTCGGGGATGCCTTCGGTGGCGTAGTCGTGCAGGATGCCGATGCCGTATCCGTTGCGCACCGCTTCCATCTGGGCCACCACGCTGCCGCATTCAAATCGGCGTTTCATCAGTTTGCCAAGGCGGGCGGCGTAATCCAGTGCTCGGCTGTAAATCAGGTCCTCGATATGCGTGACAAACAGGCGGTCTGTCAGATCGGCCTCGGTTTTGACCGCACCAAAACGTTCGATATAGGATTTGCTGGCATAGACACTGAGTGTGTAGTCGGTGAGTTTGCTGATCACCAGGCGCCCTTGCTTGGGTCGATCAAGCGTGATGGCGATATCAGCTTCGCGTTGCGATAGCGAGAATGTCCTTGGCAGCGGCACCAGCTGGATCACTAGATCCGGGTGATTGGATGCAAAGTGAGCCAACTCACTTGCCAGAAAATAATTGCCCAATCCGTCGGGGACGCCGACGCGGACCGTGCCGCTGATCAGCTCTGACTGGTTGGAAACGGCGGTGCCAGCACGCAAAAAAGCCGACTCTGCGGCCTCTGCCGCCTGCATCAATTCCCGTCCCGCCGGGGTCAGGTCCGATCCGGTGGTGCGCCGTTCAATCAGTTTGGTGCCAAGTTCCTGTTCAAGTGCTGTCAGCTGGCGGCCCACCGTTGCGTGGTTCAGGCCAAGTTGCCGGGCAGCGGCAAGGATCTGGCCTTGGCGGGCAACAGCCAGAAAGATGCGGAAGCGATCCCAATCCATGATGGGTGTGATCCTGTTGTGACTTTAATTTTTGCACATCGAATTTGCGGAAATGATAATTGATGTGCATCCCTGTGCATAGTCATAATGGGTGCAGGATATTAAGGGGGAAGACCCCCACTTATATTAAGATCGTCCCACTGATCATCAGGTTTATCGGGAGAAACCCAATGGCAACCCAACTTACCCATTACATCAACGGCAAACGCGTTGCCGGTAACTCCGGGCGTTCGGCACCGGTTTTCAATCCGGCAACAGGCGCACAGAGTGCGACGGTTGATCTGGCATCCAAGGCCGAGGTCCGTGCCGCTGTTGAATCCGCGTCCGCCGTTGCCGCCGAATGGGCCGCAACCACGCCGCTGCGCCGTGCGCGTATTCTGAACAAATTCCTTGGCATCCTCGAAGATCGTTCCGAAGAACTCGCAGCCGCCATCACGGCTGAGCATGGCAAGGTTCTGTCCGATGCGCTGGGCGAAGTCACCCGCGGGATCGAGGTTGTTGAATTTGCCACCGGCGCGCCGCAGCTGCTTAAGGGCGAGTTCACCGAAAATGTCGGCACCAAGGTTGACAGCCATTCCATCCGTCAGCCGCTTGGTATTGTTGCCGGTATCACGCCGTTCAACTTCCCGGCCATGGTGCCGATGTGGATGTTCCCGGTCGCCCTTGCCTGTGGTAACTGCTTCATCCTGAAGCCGTCAGAGCGTGATCCGTCCGCCTCCCTTCTGCTGGCTGAATGGCTGACAGAAGCCGGCCTTCCGGATGGCGTGTTCAACGTTGTTCAGGGTGACAAGGAAGCGGTGGATGCGCTTCTGTTTGATCCGGATGTTTCGGCCATCAGCTTTGTTGGATCGACCCCGATTGCCAAATACATCTATGAAACCGCGACCGCGCAGGGCAAGCGTTGCCAAGCGCTTGGTGGGGCGAAAAACCACATGATCATCATGCCTGATGCCGATATGGATCAGGCGGTCGATGCCCTGATGGGAGCGGCGTACGGATCGGCCGGCGAGCGTTGCATGGCAATCTCGGTTGCTGTGCCGGTCGGCAAGGAAACCGCCGATACCCTGATCGAAAAACTGGTTCCGCGCATCAATGAACTGCGCGTGGCACCGGGTATTGATCCGGCGGCCGAAATGGGCCCGCTTGTGACCGCAGCCCACCGTGACAAGGTTGTCGGCTATATCAACAAGGGCGTTGAAGAAGGTGCCAAACTGGTGGTTGATGGCCGTGACATCAAGCTGCAGGGCTATGAAGACGGTTACTTCGTCGGTGGTACGCTCTTTGATGACGTCACCCCGGATATGAGCATCTACAAGGAAGAGATCTTTGGCCCGGTTCTGTCGGTTGTGCGTACCGATGATTTCGAAACCGCTGCCAACCTTGTTGATGACCACGAATATGGCAATGGCACCGCGATCTTCACCCGCGATGGTGATACCGCCCGTGAATTTGCCGCACGCACCCAGACCGGCATGGTCGGCATCAACGTGCCGATCCCGGTCCCGATGGCCTTCCATTCGTTTGGTGGCTGGAAAGCATCGCTGTTTGGCGACCATCACATGCATGGCCCGGAAGGCGTTCGCTTCTATACCAAGCTGAAAACCATCACCACGCGCTGGCCGACCGGCATTCGCAAGGGTGCTGAATTCGTCATGCCGACCATGAAATAAGCGATGAAATAAGTATTGCACTCATCGCAGTATTAAAGGGCGCGCAAAGCCAAATTTGCGCGCCCTTATTTGTTCGGGGTGTTAGCTGCCAAAGGATGCCGGTTTGGCGGGCTTGATGGCTTCCATGATGGTGCCGGGAATGAAAACGCGGAAGGTTGCCCCGCGTCCCGCAGGACTTTCGGCCCATATCTTGCCCTGACAATGTTCGACAACATGCTTGGCGATCGCAAGGCCCAAGCCCGAACCGGATGGCTTTGGTTTGTCATCGGCGTATTTGCCGCCGCGCGAAAACTTGTCAAAGATGATTTCAAGCTCGTTCGGGGCAACGCCCTTGCCGTTATCAGTGATCGAAACCAGATAGCCGCCATCCATGGCTTCCCCGCGCACCGATACTTCGGGGTGATCCGGCGCAGAGAATTTGGCAGCGTTCGACAGCAGATTGATGAAGACCTGTGTCAGGCGGTCGCGGTCAACATTCAACAGGGCCGAATTGCGCGAATATTCCTTGGTCAGAACAACACCCTTGGCATCAAACAGGCCTTTGACAGCATCAATGCTTTCATCAAGTACTGTGCGCGGATCGACTTCGACCGCGCGCCAGTCGGAATGACCGGCTTCAAGACGGGCAAGATCAAGATGGTCATCAATCAGGCGGGTCAGGCGTTCGCTTTCGCGGACAATGATTTCAAGGAAGTGATCGGCTTGTTTCGGGTCAAGGTTCGGGGAGTCGACCAGAATTTCCGAAAACGACCGGATCGAGGTTAGCGGCGTTCTGAATTCATGGCTGACCATGGTCAGGAATTCATCCTTGAGCCGGTCCAGTTCCTTGAGCCGTTCGTTGGCGGCACGCAGTTCGGCGGCGGCTTTTTCAAGTTCGCGCGACTTGGTTTCAAGGCGCTGGGAATATTCAATGACGTGAGAGGTTTCTTCGAGGATCTCAAGCACTTCATCAAGGCTGACCATCTCGCCCTTGGCGACAGATGACACCATCACACGGGCCGATGCCGCCCCGATGGAGCCCGCCAGAAGCCGTTCGGTAAAGGCAATCATGTCGGCATCGGCTTCGCCCTTGCCGCGCCAGGATGGATCGATGCTTTGATCAAACTGGCGGAAGGACTGATAGGCGCGATCCCGGCCCAAAAACCGTTCGACCAGTTCATAAAGATCGTTGGCCGAGGCCGATGACCGCCAGATCACGGTATCCTGCCCCTTGCGTGAAAAGGCATCGACAAACAGGGTTGCCTGAATGCGTTCAAGCGCGCTTGGCTCGGTAAACAGACTGATCAACACATAGGCCGCTGTATTGAGTGAAATCGACCAGATCAGGGCATGGGTCAGGGGTGCGAAATCCGTCAGACCAAACAGGCTTTCGGGGCGCAACCACGGATGACCAAACGCGCCATTGAGAATAAGCGACGGATCCATCCAGCCACTATCGGCAAGTGATGGCAGCAACAGGGTATAGCCCCAAACCGCAAAGCCGATGGTGAGTGCGACCTGCGCGCCGGTTCGTGTGCCGCCCTTCCAGTAAAGCCCGCCAATCATGATCGGGATGAACTGGGCAATGGCGGCAAAGGAAATCAGCCCGATTTCGGCCAGCGCATCACTGGCCCCGGCAGACCGATAATAGGCAAAGCCCATAAACACCACGACGACGATGGAGGCCCGCCGAATAAAGATCAAAAGCCCGGTCAGATCATCACGTTCGGTCAGGCGCAGCGGGCGAATGCGCAACAGCGCTGGCACAATCAGGTCGTTACACACCATGGTCGAAAGCGCAATGGTGGCAACAATCACCATGCTGGTACTGGCCGACAGGCCGCCGACATAGGCGAGCAACGCCAGCAGCGATTGATCTTCAAACAGCGGCACGGAAATCACAAAGAAGTCCGGGTCCGACCAGACCGGAAGGGCACCGAGCCCCGCCAGTGCAATCGGCAGAACAAACAGGTTCATCGCCAGAAGATAAAGCGGGAAGGCCCAGCTTGCGGTGGCAAGGTGACGTTCATCGACATTTTCAACAATGATCACCTGAAACTGGCGCGGCAGGCACAGGATGGCCGCCATCGAAAGCATCATAAGCGTCAGCCAGCGTGAGCTGCCCCCTTCGGGCAGCATCAGGAGCTTTGCCGTATCGGCGTTTTCGGCTGATTGGGCAAACAGGTCGCCAAGCCCGTCATACATCACAAACGAGACAAAGAAGCCAACGGCCAGAAGGGCAAACAGCTTGACCAGACTTTCAAAGGCGATGGCGGCCACCATGCCTTCGTGATGTTCATCAGCATCAATAAATCGCGTGCCAAACAGAATGCCAAACAGCGTCAGGCCAACCGCGGCCCAAAAGCCGCTATCGGAAAAGATGCTGACCGTTTCGCGGACCGGTTCGACCATGCCGAATTCCCAGCCGGTCAGAACAGTGTAACTGGTGGCAATCGCCTTGAGCTGAAGCGCGATATAGGGCGTGGTGCCGATCACCGCGATCAGGGTCACAAGGACCGAAAGCTGCGTGCTTTTGCCATAGCGTGACGAGATAAAGTCTGCAATCGAGGTAATGCGATGGGCCTTGGAAATGCGCAGCATCTTGCGCAACAAAAACCACCAGCCGAGAAAGATCACGGTCGGGCCAAGATAAATCGTCAGATACTCAAGCCCGTTGCGCGCGGCTGTTCCGACCGCGCCATAAAACGTCCATGACGTGCAATATACCGCGATGGATAAGGTATAGACCGTCGGGTTGCGGACCCAGGAATGGCCATCACGCGCGCGTTTGTCGCCCCACCATGCAATCGCATACAGCAGACCGACATAAATCAGCGACACAAGGATGACCAGTTCCGAGGATAGCATGGGCTATTTCCTCTCGATCTGGGCAGCACTGCGCAGCGCACGTGTCAGAACAGCACACAGCGCAATCAGGATAGCCCATCCGGCAAAGAAATAGACAAACAGGATCGGCAGGCCAAGGATCGTGCCATCAAGCGAAAACATCCCCACAATCGGCGGCAGCCAGATGAACAGCGCCACCAGCATCAGAACAAGGGCGCGTTCGGTAAGTTTGCGTGGTGGTGTGATGGGGGCCTCCTGCGCATTGATGGGCAACGCAAACGCGCGTCTCAGTTTTCCGCACGTTCCAGCAGGGCTTTGACCCGGGACACAACATCGCGTGTGGAAAACGGCTTGGTGACAAAGTCATCCACGCCAAGTTCAAGCCCCTTGCGGCGGTCCACTTCGCGGGTTTTGGCAGTCAGCATCATGATCGGCATTTGTCGGGTGTTGGGGTCGTTGCGCGCTGCGCGCACGACTTCAAACCCGTCGCAAACGGGCATCATGACATCAAGTAAAACCATGTCCGGAATATCGCGCGCAATCATCGAAATCGCCGTACGGCCATCCGTTGCGACACTGACGTCATAGCCTTCCTTTTCCATCAGAAAGCTGAGTGATTCGACAATGGTTTCCTCGTCTTCGGCAATCAAGACCTTTGGTCTCTCATTCAAGGACGTTCTCCCCGATTTTTTGGATTTTTATATTCCCAATCCTAACGACTTACGGGCTGAATGATAATGCTACTTTGGGGTGGTATAGATAAGACGTTGCTTGAAAGCCCTCATCAGATCATTTTTTGGCGGTTTTCGGCGTGCCATCGGCCATTTCATAGGCGCGTTGTGCGCAATCATCGCGCGGGCACTGGCGGCATGAAATCCCGACCGGGACCGCCGATTCAGGACGATCAAGCGATAATCGGTCGCCATAAACCACATCATTTGAAAAGGCCGTGTCGCAACCGATCATCACCGAATGAACCGAGCGCGGAACGCCATATCCCCCGGCCCCGGACCGCAACGCACGCGCAACAAACAAAAATTCACTGCCATCGGGCAGACGGACAAATTGCGGAATGACACGTTCGGGCGCGGTATAGGCTTCGTGCACCACCCAGCGCGGGCACGCCCCGCCATAACGCGGCAATTGCAGGCCCGATGCCGAGAACCGTTTGGAAATGTTCCCGGCGATGTCGGTGCGCACCAAGTGGAACGGAATGCCTTCGGCCCCCGGGCGGCGAAGCGTCGTCAGGCGGTGGCAAATCTGTTCCCAACTTGCCGCGTAGCGTTGCTGCAAAAGTTCGATGTCATGGCGCATGCTGCGCGCGTCATCCAAAAACAGGTCATAGGGAAACAGGAGTGCGGCGGCAGTATAGGATATCAATGCCTCGGATGCGCGAACCCGTCCTGCTTTGCTGCCAATCTGGGCGCGATCCAGTATCTCGTTGATCGGGTCTGCGGCCTCAAGCCGGCAGATGGTGCGCGCTGCCTGAAAACGCGCCGAGGTGATCGGAAGCGCGCGGGAAATGCACAGGGTATTATTCTTGGCATCCCACTGATAGCCGCTTGTCAGGAAGTCCTCGGACGGGCGGCGTTCGATCCGGGTGTTGTGGGTGTCTTCAAGGTAATTGATCAGATCGGTCAGATAGAGCCCGCCATCGGGATCAATCACCGGGCGCATCTTGTTGGCGTGGTCTTCAAGGGCGGGGAAGTGGTTGGCATTGTCATATAACAGATCATCAACTTCCTCGGCCGGGCTGGCGGCCGGGCGGCCGGCCTCGCCGCGTTCAAGGAAGTTGAAAATTTCGGTCGCGGATTCGGCAAGGCGCTGGGATTCGCGCACCAGTGTCGCGTTAAAGCGTGCGCGCTGGTCGGGTGACAGATCATCATAGTCATCGAAAATCTCGGCCACTGTCCGGATCGAGGTAATCCGGGTCAGGATCGAATGGCTGGCCTCGGTTAGGAACGGGTCATGGCTGAGCCGTTCGGACAGCGCGTCAATATCATCAAGGCCACTGCGATAGGCGCGATACAGCGACAAGAACGCTGTGATCATGCCCGGTGAGGCCGCAATCATGGCGGGGAATTCGCGGCTTTCGACCGGGGTGGTGCGAAAGACCGGGTCGGATGCAACTTCGGCCAGATCCGAAAGCAACCGGCTTTCCTCGGACCCTGACAGGCTGTGAGGATGAATTTCCAGTGCCTCGGCAATTCGCATCAACAATCCGCCGCCGATCGAGCGGCGGTTATGTTCGATCAAATTAAGGTAGGACGCCGAGATGCCCGCAGCCTTCGCCAGGGCATTCTGGGTCATCCCGATGTCTTTTCGCCGTCCGCGAATGCGGTGTCCGATGGGGGCCTGACGCGCCATACTAAAGTCTTACCTGTTGACAGAATTTACTAATTTTCACAAAGCTCATCTATATATTTACAAAAAAGTTCTTTTATATCAACTAGGTGTTGATTCATTTTCAGATGATCCTCATTGTTTTGTCAGGTCGATAAAAAAACGAACCAAAAAACAGGCCTCAGATTTCTCTGAAACAGATCCCAAGACATTGGGGAGGAAAACCATGTCGGAGACTAAGCTTATCGGAAATGTATCTCGTCGTACGATCCTGAAGGGATCCGCGGCAACCACGGGTGCAGCCCTCATCGGCGGCACTTTCCCGATGCATTTCATCAAGAACGCGCATGCCCAGACCTTCCGGGGTGATCCGGGCAGTGCTGCCAGCGTCAAACTCGGTTTCAACGTGCCGCAGACCGGCCCATATGCCGATGAGGGTGCTGACGAATTGCGTGCCTATCAGCTTGCGGTCAAGCACCTTAATGGCGAAGGCGATGGCGGTATGCTCAATACCATCAAGCCGCTTCAGCTTAAGGGTAACGGCATCCTCGGCAAGAAAGTCGAGTTCGTGACCGGTGATACCCAGACCAAGTCCGATGCCGCGCGTGCTTCTGCCAAGCGCATGATCGAAAAAGACAATGTGGCAATGATCACCGGTGGTTCGTCCTCTGGTGTGGCTGTTGCCGTGCAGGGTCTTTGCCAGGAAATGGGCGTCATCTTCATGGCGGGTCTGACCCACTCGAACGACACCACCGGTAAAGACAAAAAGCGTTATGGCTTCCGCCACTTCTTCAACGCTTACATGTCCGGTCAGGCGATCGCGCCGGTTCTGCTCGACGAGTATGGCGCAGAACGCCGCGCCTATCACCTGACGGCCGATTACACCTGGGGCTGGACCCAGGAAGAATCGATCAAGGCCGCGACCGAAAATATCGGTTGGGAAACTGTGAACACCGTTCGTACCCCGGTGGGTGCTGGTGACTTCTCCCAGTACATCACCCCGGTTCTGAACTCTGGCGCAGATGTCCTGATCCTGAACCACTATGGTAAGGACATGGTCAACTCCCTGACCCAGGCCGTTCAGTTCGGTCTGCGTGACAAACAGGTGAATGGCAAGAACTTCGAAATCGTTGTTCCGCTGTATTCCCGCCTGATGGCACAGGGTGCTGGCGATGCAGCCAAGGGTATCCTTGGGACCACCAACTGGCACTGGTCGCTTCAGGATGCCGGTTCGCAGGCCTTCGTGAAATCGTTCGGTCAGGAATACGGCTTCCCGCCGTCCCAGGCTGCGCATACCTGCTACGTCCAGACGCTGCTTTATGCAAACGCCTGCGAAATGGCCGGTACGTTCGCACCTTGGGAAGTCATCAAACAGCTTGAAGGTTTCGAGTTCGATGGCGCGGGCAATGGCCCGACCCTGTACCGTGCAGAAGACCATCAGTGCTTCAAGGATGTTCTGGTTGTGCGTGGTAAAGAAAACCCGCAGTCCAACTTCGACCTTCTTGAAGTCGTCAAGGAAGTGCCGCGTGCACAGGTCGAGTATCCGGCCGACATGTTCGGCGGTGAACTGGGTCCGTATCAAGTCTGATGCACCCAAATTGATGCAAGCAGGGCCGGCCATCTCCCAATGGTCGGCCCGTTTGCCCTCTGGCCTCGGCCTGTACGACTTTTGACTAAGTCCCTTACGAATACGCGGCGGATATCTGATGGACGCTATATTTCTTCAAATCCTGAATGGTCTGGACAAGGGCGGTGCCTATGCACTGATTGCGCTTGGCCTGACTCTGGTGTTCGGCACGCTTGGCGTGGTGAACTTCGCGCATGGTGCCATCTTCATGATGGGCGCATTTTGCGCGGTAACTCTCGAAAAACTTTTGACCCTTTCGGTCAAGGTCAAGGATGAGTCGGTCACCTTCTTTGACGCCTACAAGGAAACGCCCTACCTCGAACTGTGGTTTGGCGATACCGGCACGGCAATCATTGACTGGTCTGTACCGCTGTCGATCATTCTGGCGATACCGGTGATGTTGCTCATTGGCATTGTCATGGAACGCTCACTCATCCGGCATTTCTACAAGCGTCCTCACGCCGAACAGATTCTTGTGACTTTTGGTCTGGCCATCGTGCTTCAGGAACTGGTCAAGGCCGCCTTTGGCGCAAACCCGATCCCGCAGGGCGCACCGGATATCGTTTCCGGATCTGCCGCCGTTGGTGCGATCTTTGGTCTGGGCGAAGCGGTAGTTTATCCTTGGTGGCGTCTGATTTATCTGGCGTTCTCGCTGATCACCATTGGTCTTGTGTTCTCGTTCCTGCATTTCACCACCTACGGGATGGTGGTGCGCGCCGGGATGGCCGACCGCGAAACGGTCGAACTTCTGGGCATCAATATTGAACGTCGCTTTACGATTGTGTTTGGCATCGCGGCAGTGGTCGCGGGTCTGGCAGGCGTGATGTACACGCCGGTTCTGCCCCCGGATTACCATCTGGGCATGGACTTCCTGGTGCTGTCATTTGTCGTGGTTGTTGTGGGTGGCATGGGCTCCTTGCCCGGTGCGGTGGCCGCTGGCTTCCTGCTGGGGATCCTGCAGTCCTTCTCGTCCATGACCGAGGTAAAAGACATCTTCCCGGGCATTGACCAGATCATCATCTACCTTGTTGCCGTCGTCATTCTGTTGACCCGTCCGCGTGGTCTGCTGGGACGCCGGGGCGTGATGGAGAGCTAATAATGTCAAATACAAAAATCGTCTCGCCCAAGAAAGATATGATCTTTATGGCCATCCTGTCGGTCGTGGTCCTGACCATGCCGATCTGGTTGCAGCCCTTCGGGGCGGCCTATCCTGACCTGATGCAGAAGTTCATGATCTTTGGCATCTTTGCCATCGGCTATAACATCCTGTTTGGTCTGACCGGTTATCTGTCCTTTGGTCACGCAGCCTTCCTGGGTGTGGGGTCCTACACGGCGGTGTGGTCGTTCAAGCTGCTGTCGATGAACGTTATTCCGGCCATGATCTTTGGCACGGTTCTCTCAGGGCTGTTTGCGCTCGCGATCGGCTTTGTGTCGTTGCGTCGTTCAGGGATTTACTTCTCGATCCTGACACTGGCCTTTGCGCAGATGTCCTATAACCTTGCCTATTCGGTTCTGACCCCGATCACCAATGGTGAAACCGGTCTGCAACTTGCACAGTCCGATCCGCGCATTCTTGATCACATGTCAGGCATCGTTGCCGACGGATCGCTGCCGACCCCGAACCTATTCGGGATCGAGGGGATCGGTTATTCCGGCTTCTATATCTGTGCCGCCCTGATGCTGATATCGTTCTTCATATATCTGCGCATCTTCCGCTCACCGTTCGGGCTTAAGCTGCGTGCGATCAAGTCGAACCAGAACCGTATGGGCTATACCGGGTTCAGCACCCGACCATATCTGATGACCGCCTTTGTCATCTCGGGCATGTATGCCGGTCTTGCCGGTTCGCTTCTGGCGGTCACCGATCCGCTGGCCGGGGCCGAGCGCATGCAATGGACCGCATCGGGCGAGGTCGTTCTGATTACCATCCTTGGTGGTGTCGGGACCCTGATTGGTCCGCTTTTGGGTGCAGGTATCATCAAGTATTTCGAGAACATCTTCTCGGCCTTTAACGATGACGTGCTGCTGAATGCGTTCTCCTTCCTGCCCGATTGGCTGGCCCATCCGGTGGCATCCGTGGTTGGTCTGTTTGTCGGCGAAGGCTGGCACCTGACCCTTGGTCTTGTCTTCATGCTGATCGTGATCTTCCTGCCCGGTGGCATCATGGAAGGTATCACGCGCCTGACGCGCCTGGTTACCAAACGTGACAAGGCCGAGCCGAAGTCCGAAGCCCACGAAACCAAAGAAAAAGAACAAACATCGGCGGGGGAGGTCTGATCCATGTCCGAATACATTCTTGACGTCACCGACGTCGACAAGAACTTTGGCGGTCTGCAGGCGCTTTCCGATATCAACCTTCGGGTCAAGGAAGGCACCGTGCACGCGATCATCGGGCCAAACGGTGCGGGCAAATCGACATTGCTGAACGTGATCGTCGGGCGTCTGGCACCAAGCCGCGGTCGTGTGTTGCTGGGCGACCAGGTTCTGACCGGCAAGGAACCGCACGAGATCAACCAGCTTGGTGTCGCGCGTGTTTTCCAGACGCCGGAAATCTTCCCGGAACTGTCGCTTTTGCAAAACGTGATGGTTCCGGCCTTTGCCAAGCGCGAAGGCATTTTCAAGATGAACTTCCTCAAAAGCCTGTTTGCGGAAAAAGAAGTCCGCGAACATGCCGAACACCTTCTTGAAGATGTCGGCTTGCTTCAGCACCAGGATCATCTTGCCGGTTCGATGTCGCGTGGTGACAAACGTCGTCTTGAACTTGCCATGTGCCTTGGCCAGCAGCCGAAACTGTTCCTGCTCGATGAACCAACAGCTGGCATGTCGCGCCATGACACCAACCGCACGATTGATCTGCTCAAACGGATCAAGGAACGCGGCATGACCAAGGTGATCATTGAACACGACATGCATGTTGTGTTCAGTCTGGCCGATCGCATCAGCGTCTTGGCCCAGGGTGCCATCATCTGTGAAGGCACACCGGAAGAAGTACGTAACGACCCACGGGTCAAGGAAGCCTATCTCGGAGGGGAAACGGTATGAACGCTTTGCCAAAACAGGAACCCGTCCGTAAACAGGGTGGAGATCCGGCGTTTTTCTCGGTCTATGACATCCACGCCTATTACGGCGAAAGCTATATCGTTCAGGGGCTGTCCTTTGATGTCCGCGAGGGCGAAATTCTGGCCCTTCTCGGTCGTAACGGGGCGGGCAAGACATCGACACTCCGCACGCTCGCCCGCATGGGCGACCCGGAACTCAAGCATGGTGAAATCTGGCTTGATCACCAGCCGTTGCACGAAATGAAGGCATGGCAGGCGGCCCGTCTGGGTCTGCAACTTGTGCCCGAAGATCGGCGCATCATTCCGGGCATGACGGTTCAGCAGAACCTTGAACTGGCCCAGATTGCCGAGCCGCATGGCTGGTCGATCCAGCGCATCTATGAGCTGTTCCCGCGTCTTGGTGAAAGGGCGGAACAGGAAGCCATCACCCTTTCCGGTGGCGAACAGCAGATGCTGGCGATTGGCCGCGCACTGGCCCGTGACATCAAGCTTCTGCTGCTTGATGAACCCTATGAAGGCCTGGCTCCGGTCATTGTTCAGGAAATTGAAAAGACCCTGCAAAACGTCAAGAAGCTCGGCATTACGACGATTATTGTCGAGCAGAATGCAATTGCAGCCCTGAAACTGGCCGACCGCGCGATTATCATGGATAGCGGCGAGATCGTCTTTGACGGGACCGCGCAGGCTGTTCTCGATAACGAGGAACTGCGCGACCAGTACCTTGCCATCTAGTGATTAGGGTCAGGACCCATCAATTTGGTTTTAATGGTTGACCGGATTTGTGCGGATACGCGGAGCAAAGCCGCCGAAAGATATTTATCTTTCAAGGTTTTACGACAAAGTAGCCCGTGCAAATCCGGTTAATCCGAAGGACAGACGTTATATTTGCAAACTCCGGCGTCAAATCCCTTGTGCGGGATACCGACCCGCCCTGCGGGCTTTTCCTTGGATTTCACAAATATAACGTCTGCCATTTAAATCAAATTGATGGGTCCTGACCCTCACGACAGGGGGGCGTCACCGAAACTTTTTTGTAAGGGGAGTTTCGGGACAGGTAAGGCCGTGCCTCTGGGGCGCGGCCTTTTCCCTTTTTATGGCTTAAAGATCCGGATCAACGGCAAGCCCCTCGAAATCCTTAAGCACATTCAGCACAATCGACGTCTTCACATGCTGGACCGAGTCATGGGGCAACAGCACCTCATTGACGAAATGCGAAAGTGCGGCCAGGTCCTTGGTCGCGACCTTAAGGTGGTAATCCATCTCCCCGGTCAGCGAAAACGCTTCGAGTACTTCGGGCAGATCGGCCAACAGTCTGGCAAACCGTTTGGCATTGTCGCGGTTATGGGTGGCAAGTGTCACCGAAATCACCACCAGCAACCCCATGCCCATCTTTTGCCGGTCAATATCGGCCCTGTATCCGCGAATGACCTTGTCGTCTTCAAGGCGGGCACGGCGGCGTGAACATTGTGACGCCGAAAGACCGATGCGTTCTGACAAATCATTGTTTGTCAGACGGCCATCCTTTTGCAGTTCCGCCAGCAGTTTAAGGTCCAGTCGGTCCAGTTGCATGTTTCACGCGCCAAATGATTGTTTAATGCATGATGTATGCAAAGAATTCCGAAAAGCAAGCGTAAATGCACGCACGTTGCACGCGGTTTGGCGCACGATTGGGACATAACAAGAATTCGAATAATTCCAATCATTCGAATGTTCCAATCAAAGGAGACTTCCGATGGGTCCGTTCCCGCATGATGCCCCGCGCGCAACCATTAGCGATGAAAACCCGGCCGGAACCGACGGGTTCGAATTCGTTGAATTCGCCCATGAAGACGCCGACAAACTGGAAACCCTGTTTGCCCGCATGGGATACAGCCCGGTTGCCAAGCACAAGACCAAAAACATCACCGTCTGGCGTCAGGGCGATATCAACTACATCCTCAATGCCGAGCCATCTTCGCATGGTATGAAGTTCGTTGAAAAGCATGGCCCTTGCGCACCTTCGATGGCATGGCGCGTGGTGAATGCCAAGCATGCCTTTGATCATGCGGTATCCAAGGGGGCGGAGCCCTACACCGGGGATGACAAGACGCTTGATGTCCCGGCCATCGTCGGCATTGGCGGGTCGTTGCTGTATTTCGTCGACAAATATGGTGAAACCGGTTCGGCCTATGACGCGGAATTTGACTGGCTGGGCGAACGCGATCCGAAGCCAGAAGGGGTTGGTTTCTATTACCTCGATCACCTGACCCATAACGTCTATCGCGGCAATATGGATAAATGGTGGGACTTCTATCGCGATCTGTTTGGCTTCAAGCAAATCCACTTCTTTGACATTGCCGGTAAAATCACCGGTCTGGTCAGCCGCGCGATCACGTCCCCCTGTGGCAAGATCCGCATTCCGCTCAATGAATCGACCGATGATAAAAGCCAGATCGAAGAATACCTGCGCAAATACAAGGGCGAAGGCATTCAGCATATCGCGGTCGGAACGGACGGCATCTATGACGCCACCGACAAGCTTGCCGCCAATGACCTGAAATTCATGCCCGGCCCGCCGGAAACCTATTACGAGAAATCGCACGAACGTGTGCACGGCCATGACGAGCCGATTGAACGTATGAAAACCCACGGCATCCTGATCGATGGTGAAGGGGTGGTTGATGGCGGCACGACCAAGATTTTGCTTCAGATCTTCTCGAAAACCGTGATCGGCCCGATCTTCTTTGAGTTTATTCAGCGCAAAGGCGACGAAGGCTTTGGCGAGGGCAACTTCCGCGCCCTGTTCGAAAGCATCGAAGAAGACCAGATCCGCCGTGGCGTGTTGAAGGTTGATGCCGCCGAATAAGCGCCATTGAGGTCAGAAACGCAAAAGCCCCGGAACAGGTTCTGCCTGTTCCGGGGCTTCGTTTTTTACCGTGGGACCAATCAATAGGCACCAAATCCCAGCATATGCGGCAACCACAAAACCAGCCCCGGGATTGCGATCATCAGGATCACCCGCACAAAGTCAGCCGCCAGAAATGGCAGGATACCGCGTGCAAGGGTCGTGATCTTCATGTCCGGTGAAACGCCCTGAATGATAAAGAGGTTCATGCCAATTGGCGGGGTGATCAGGCCGATTTCAACAACCGATACCAGAACAACACCAAACCAGATCGGGTCATAGCCGACCCCGGTAATCACGCCATAGGCCGGAACAACGGTCAGAAGGATCATGGACAGACTGTCCATGAAGCACCCCAGTACGACATAAAACACCAGAAGCGCGATCAAAACGACAATTGGCGAATAGCCCTGTGTGGTGATCCAGTCGACCAAGGTCTGGGTCAGTCCGCTGGTTTCAATGAAGAAATTGAAAAGTGCCGCCCCCACCAGAATAAGGAAAATCATCCCGGTCATGCCGGCCGTTTCGCGAATACCGGTGCGCAAAACGCTCCAGGTCAGGCGTTTGCGCATAAAGGCGAACAGCAACGCTGCCCCCGCGCCAACGGCCGCGGCCTCGGTCGGGGAAAACAGGCCGGCATAAATACCGCCAATCACCAAGGCGATCAAAAGGACCGCATCCCACATTTGCAGCAACGCGCCCCAGCGTCGCGACCAGGGCACATAAGTGCTGACCGGCGCAAGCGACGGATCGCGCATCACCTGAATACGGATCGAGGCGATATAAAGAACCGTCGCCAACAGACCCGGGATCATCGCACCGGCAAACAATGCGCCAATCGATTGTTCGGTCATCAGCGCGTAAATCACCAGCAGGATCGATGGCGGAATGAGAACGCCCAGTGTACCGCCCGCCGCAATCGATGCCCCGGCAAGACTTTTGGCATAGCCGCGTTGACGCATTTCAGGCAGTGCCACACGGCCCATGGTCGCACAGGTCGCAAGCGACGATCCGCAAATCGCGCCAAACACCGCACTGGCGCGATGCTTGATGCGGCAAGTCCGCCCGGACGATGTCCGGAA
Organism: Thalassospira profundimaris WP0211; assembly: GCF_000300275.1. GTDB lineage: Bacteria > Pseudomonadota > Alphaproteobacteria > Rhodospirillales > Thalassospiraceae > Thalassospira > Thalassospira profundimaris. The sequence goes on from NZ_AMRN01000003.1 coordinate 360,235, forward strand.
AACGCCGTGATACCGCGAAACAGGTTGCTTGAAAGGCCTGAGTGCGATGCGAACACGCCCATGAAAATGAACAGCGGCACCACCGAAAGGCCATAGGGGAAGATCGCCTCAAACGGCAGGCTTGCCATCACATAGCTTGCCGACATCCAGTCGGTCAAAAGCAGCGTTCCGATAATACCAACCACCGCCATCGCAACAGCAACCGGTACACGCAGAAGGGCCAGTGCAAGTGCTGCAACAAACCCGATCAATCCCGCCCATTCCGTCGCCATCAGTTATTCTCGTTCGTTAAAAGCATTTTCAGAAAATGGACAAGACAGACCACTGTCGATATCGCCATGCCGCTGAGAAGGAAGCCCCAGAACAGGATCATCGGGATCTCAAGGTTCTGCGACACATCGCCATAGCTCCATTGTTCCATCGCGCGTCCCCATGACAGGTAAAACAGGAACGCCATCAACCCGGCACACAGAAGCGGGATCAGGGTGTCGATGATGCGAAACAGGAAACGAAGATGGTTCTTGCCGACCAGGTCGACCGTGACATGGGCATGGGCGCTAAACGCATAGGGGATCGCCCAGGATGCCGCCGCCATGACACAAAACTGGGTCAGGTCAACCGCGCCCACCATCGATTGGCCGCCAATGCGCCGCCAGATGATGTCGACAACCACAATGGCAATCGCACCGATCAGGGCGGCCATGCCGACAAAAGCCAGAATGTCGGTCAGTCTGTTCATAAAGCGGTCAGTGCGGTGAACCGCGGCATAAAGCCGCGATCCACCAAAGTTTTCAGTCGGTTGGGTCATTTGTCGCCAGCGTGATATTTGGCATCAAATTCCGCGATAAGTTCCTGCGCGCGCGCATAGACGGCCTCGGGGTCTGAGACGCCTTTTTCCTTCAGGCTGGCAAGGTATTCCTTGATCATCGGCTGGGATGCTTCCTGCCATTCCGCACGGGTGGCGTCATCAATCGTGATGATTTCATTGCCGTGTTTTTCCGCATCGGCCTTGCCAACTGCTTCCCATTTGTCCCACCAGTCGCCGAATTTCCCGACAAGGACATCGCCGGAAATTTCGTCAATTGCGGCCCGCACTTCGTCGGGCAGGCTGTCATATTTTTTCTGATTCATGACGAAATAGAAGCCGGCGATGTAGGCCGCAGCATCGGTGTGATATTTCAAAAGTTCATTGGCCTTGACCGCATTGACCAGATCCCAGGTGGCAACCAGACCTTCGATATTGCCTTTTTCAAGGTTTTCGTAGATGGCCGAAGGCGGCAGGCCGACTGGGGATGCCCCAAAGGATTCCAGCATTGCCGAAATCGCCGGGCTTGGCGTGCGAAGACGCAGGCCCTTAAGATCCTCAAGCGATCTGACCGGTGTATCAAGGGTGTGGATCAGGCCACCCGGATGGGTAAACAGGCCAAGGACCTTGAAGTCCTGATAGTCACTGCCAAGAAGGCCTTCCTTGTAGAGCTGCCACAGGGTTTCCGACCCGGAATCGGCATATTTCACCAAAAACGGCAGTTCAATCACCGAGGCAGCCGGGTAACGGTCACGCGGAATGCCATTAAGGCCCACGGCCATATCCATAACGCCCGCGCGCACCTGATCGGCCTGACGGTCGATTTTGCCAAAGGCCGACGTGGCGTCATAGATCTCGACTTCGACTTTGCCGCCGGTTTTTTCCGACAGTTGCTGTCCCCAGCTTTCAAGGAAGTCTTTCTGGAAGCCGTGGCTTGGCGGCAGATAGTGACTGACCTTAAGGGTGATGTCGGCCGCATGCGCGATACCGGCACCGGCCAGAATGGTTGCGCCGGTCATAAGACCAAGCAGCGTTTTACGAAGATTAGGATGTTTCACGGATGTCTCCCTGTTTTTTTAAGTCGTTCATTTGGTCTTGCGTCTGACCTGCTTCGGGCCAAGCGATTGCTGTGCAGTTGCCATCAGCCTGTACATGTCCGGGATGGCAGTCTGGGATCGCGCCTGGAATGCTGTTTTTTCTTTGAATTGGAATTATGATATATATAATCAATTACGCAATATGAAATTTATGCAGGTAAATTTTGACCAAAGCCTCGCCCAAAAATATCCCGGATAGCGAAACCGAACATGACATCGCCGACGTGGTTGATGCCGCTGACAAGCGCAAAGGCATTCAGTCGGTCGAGGTCAGTGGCGTCATTATTGCCGCCTTGTGCGATTTCAAATTCCCGGTGCCGTTAAAGGACCTTGCAGACGCGGTTTCTATGCCCGCGGCCAAGGTCCATCGCTATCTTGCCAGTCTGGTGCGCATTGGCCTTGCCTGGCAGGATGACCAGACGGGGCTGTATGGTCTTGGTCCGATGGCGTTGCGCATGGGTGTTTCGGCGATTGAACGCAATGATGTGGTGATGCGCGCCGGTCGGCTGTTGCGCAATCTGGCGATTGAGTTGCGATCATCTGGGCATCTGGCGATCTGGGGGGAACGTGGTCCGGTCCTGATCCGCACCGAACATGGTGGCCCGCCGATCATATCGACCATGGGGCTTGGAACCGTCATGCCGCTTTTGCGCTCTGCGACCGGGCAGGCCTTTTTGGCCAGCATGCCGCGCAGCGCGATCGAACACGTTATTTCGGCCGAACAGGATATCCTGCATTGGGATGATGCCACGGTGGAACGGCTGATTGCCGACACCAAACATCGCGGGGCGGCTGTGATCGAAGGCGATATCGTGCCCGGTTTATCGGCGATCAGTGCGCCGGTTTATAATCTGGATGGGGCGGTGGCCTGTTGCGTCACGTTGATGAACCCCAATGCCAATTACTTTCAGCCCGGCCAACCCGCGTTCGATGTGTTTACCCGTGCCATTGCCGATTTCACGCAAAGTTGGGGTGGCACGCCGCGCGCGGAGTCTGATCAGGCCTAGGGGGCTGAGATCACAGGTCGTTAAACCGTTTCAGGAGGTCTGAAAGACGTTTGAATTCATCTTCGCCCAGAAAATCGCGCACTTTCCGGTCATAGGCGACGCCCGCCTCACAGAGTGACGTGAAGGCCGATTTTCCCTGCGCAGTCAGGTCAAGGCGATGCACACGGCGGTCATTTTCATCCTGAAACCGTTTCAACCAACGCCGTTTCTCGATGGAAAAGACAGCCCGCGAAACCTTGGTTTTATGCAGTCCGGTATGGGTCATGATTTCGGTCGCGGTTAGGGCGCCATACTGGCCGAGTGTCGCCAGAACCCGCCATTCGGACCGCGTCATCCGGTATCGGTCGCGATAGATATCGCGAAAGCCAAGGCTGAGCTTTTCGCTGGCGTGATGCATCAGGAACGGCAGGAAACTGTGAAGATCGAATTCGGATTTCATTGGCTTCAAAAGGCTGTTTGATAGTTACAAAAATTACAGTTACGAATGTAACTATATCAAAGATTGGGAGGAAAAAGGCAATGACGGATCACAATGAGCCGACCAAAAATGCCGAAAAAGGTGGTGCCAACGATCTGCGTTACATGCCCGGTTTCGGCAATGATTTTGAAACCGAAAGTCTTCCGGATGCGTTGCCCCAGGGGCAAAACAGCCCGCAAAAATGCGCCTATGGGCTTTATGCCGAACAGCTTTCAGGATCGCCTTTCACCGCCCCGCGCGGCACCAATGAACGGTCCTGGCTGTATCGCATTCGCCCAAGTGTAAAGCATAACGGGCGCTTTGCCGCCCTTGATCGACCGTTTTGGAAAACCGCACCTTGTTTGAATGATCACAGCCTTGCCCTTGGTCAGTTGCGCTGGGATCCAGTGCCGATGCCCAAGGACGCGGTTGATTTCATTTCTGGCATGCGCACGGTCACAACTGCGGGCGATGCCATGACCCAGACCGGCATGGCAAGCCATGTCTATGTCTGTAACACCGACATGGTCGATGACTATTTCTTCAATGCCGATGGCGAACTTCTGATCGTGCCCGAAAGTGGCACGCTTCGCATCTTCACCGAACTTGGCATGATGGATGTCGCCCCGCTTGAAATAGCACTTATTCCGCGTGGCATGTTATTTAAGGTCAGCATCCTTGAGGCCGGGGTTGATGGTGGCGCACGTGGCTATGTCTGTGAAAACTATGGCGCCAAATTCACCCTGCCCGAACGCGGTCCGATCGGGGCCAACTGCCTTGCCAATCCGCGTGATTTCAAAACCCCCGTGGCCGCCTATGAGGACAAGGAAACCCCGTGTCGGGTGTTGGTCAAATGGTGCGGGCAGTTCCATGTCACCGAAATCGGCCATTCGCCGCTGGATGTCGTCGCATGGCACGGCAACTACACACCGTTCAAATATGATCTTCGGACCTTCTCGCCGGTCGGTGCGATCCTGTTTGATCATCCCGATCCATCGATCTTTACCGTGATGACCGCCCCGACGGACGAGGCCGGCACCGCCAATGTGGATTTCGTGATCTTCCCGCCGCGCTGGATGGTGGCCGAAAATACCTTCCGCCCGCCTTGGTATCACCGCAACATCATGTCGGAATTCATGGGCCTGATTTGCGGCCAGTATGACGCCAAGGAAGAGGGCTTTGTCCCCGGCGGCATGAGCCTGCATAACATGATGCTGGCCCATGGCCCGGATGCCTACGGGTTTGACAAGGCATCGAACGCCGAACTCGGGCCGCAAAAACTCGATGGTACCATGGCGTTCATGTTCGAGACCCGCTATCCGCAGCAATTAACAAAATTCGCCGCCGAACTGGAAACGCTTCAGGACGATTATCTTGATTGTTGGTCGGGGCTGGAACGTAAGTTCGATGGCACCCCTGAAGGTCGCCCGTAAGTCACCGCGACCCCAAAAACAATCACTCAGGACTTAACGAAAAGAATGCCGGAGGCACAAAAACAATGAAACTCGCCACCCTTAAAAATGGTACCCGCGACGGCCAGCTGGTGCTGGTTTCCAAGGACCTGTCGGAATATGTCGATGCCAGCGCGATTGCGCCAACCCTTCAGGCCGCGCTTGATAACTGGGCTAATATTGCCCCGCGCCTCAAGGATCTGGCAGGCGATGTCGAAGCCGGATCAGGTCCGGCCAAACGCGTTGCATTTGATCAGACCGAGGCGCATTCACCCTTGCCGCGCGCGTTCCAGTGGGCTGATGGATCGGCCTATGTCAATCACGTTGAATTGGTCCGCAAGGCCCGTGGTGCCGAAATGCCGCAAAGCTTCTGGACCGATCCGCTGATGTATCAGGGCGGGTCGGACAGCTTCCTTGGTCCGCGCGATGATATCCTGATGGGCGATACCGCCTGGGGCATCGACATGGAAGGCGAAATTGCCGTCATCACCGATGATGTGCCAATGGGTGCAACCCTTGATCAGGCGCGTGATGCCATTCGGTTGATCATGCTGGTCAATGATGTGTCGCTGCGCGGTCTTATCCCCGGCGAACTGGCCAAAGGATTTGGCTTCTTCCAGTCCAAGCCGTCTTCGGCCTTTTCCCCGGTTGCCGTGACCCCGGATGAACTGGGCGATGCGTGGGATGGTGGAAAGCTTCATTTGCCGCTGTGTGTCGATCTCAATGGCAAGCCGTTCGGGCGTGCCAATGCCGGGATCGATATGACCTTTGACTTTGCCCAGCTTGTGGCCCACGCCGCACGCACCCGTCCGCTCTGTGCCGGGTCGATCATCGGGTCGGGCACGGTATCGAACAAGCTGGATGGTGGACCGGGCAAACCGGTTGCCGCGGGCGGTGCGGGTTATTCCTGCATTGCTGAAATCCGCATGATCGAAACCATTGAAAATGGCTCGGCGGTAACGCCCTTCCTGCAATTTGGCGACAGCGTCAAAATCGAAATGCGCGATGCCAAGGGCCAATCAATCTTTGGCGCGATTGAACAAACTGTCCGCCAATACAAACCATAAGGCCCCACTATGAGCGAGATCATGAGCGAGATCGTTTTGTATGACTATTGGCGATCCTCGGCGAGTTATCGCGTTCGGATTGCGCTGGGGTTGCTCGACCTTCCGTACCGGACGGTGCCGGTTGATCTGTTGGCTGGCAGCCACAAAATCGGCGCGCATCTGGTGCGCAATCCGCAAGGCCTTGTCCCCGCCCTTGAAATCGACGGGGTCATGATGACCCAGTCGGTTTCGATCATCGAATATCTTGATGAAACCCGGCCGGGGCAGGGGCTTTTGCCGACCGAAACGCTGGCCCGCCAACGGGTGCGGGCGCTGTCGCATGCGATTGCCATGGATACCCATCCGGTCTGTAATCTCGGTGTGGTGCGCCATGTGATGGATATTGCCGAGGCGCATGGTGATGACGCCGATGCCGCACGACAGGAATGGATGGCGAAATATATCGGATCGGGCCTTGCCGGGTTTGAAGCCATGCTGGCCGGTGACGGGGACGGCAACCATGGCGATTTCTGCCACGGCGACCGCCCATCCATGGCCGATATCTGCCTGATCCCGCAGCTTTATAACGCGCGCCGCTGGAATGTGAGCTTTTCTCACCTTCCGCGAATTTGCGCGATAGAACAACGCTGTAACGCGATTGCAGCCTTCGCCAACGCCCATCCGGACCAGTGCCCGCGCTAGGCCAAGCGAACGAAGATTCTAAACGCCAATCGCCTTGCCGTCACTGCGTGGATCATGCGCACCATCGACGTAACCATCGTCATCAATGCGAATGATCCCCGCCTGACCGGCAAGCGCACTTTGCGGTTCAATCGCGCGCAGGATGTGGCCGCGTGCGGCCAGTTCGTCAAACACGTCATCCCCGGCATCTACTTCAAGTTTCAGGCTGTCATTGGTGTCTGAAAACGTCTTGCCCAACAGGAAACGCGGTTTGGCGAGTGCGTCCGTCGGCGACAGGCCGAAATCAAGCAGGTGGGTCAACAGCATAGCAAGGGTTTGTGGCTGTCCATCGGCCCCTTGCGTGCCATACAGCAAATGCGGCTTACCCCCCTTAAGCGCCATGCCGGGATTAAGCGTATAGAACGGAAGCTTGCCCGGTGCGAAGGCATTCGGGTGGTTCGGATCGGTGCTAAACGCTGCCCCGCGGTTTTGCCAGACAATGCCGGTATCGCCCGCGACAACCCCGCTGCCCCAATCGAAATAGGTGCTTTGCAACACACTGGCGCAATTGCCATTGGCATCCTTGGCGGCCAGAAACACCGTGTCGCCATGCCGGAACGGATGCGGCCAATCAAGCGCCTTGCTGGGCGAGATATCCTTGGCGTCTGCGGCCAGACCGGCTTGATCCAGAAGGGCCGTAAAATCGGTGCTGGTAAAATCGGGATCGGCGATCTGATCGCGTTTCAGGAATGCGCGTTTGATGGCCTCGACCACCAGATGGTAATGATCCGCCGTTCCCTCTGCCCAGTTCTTTTGGCCCATTTCGCGCAACACCCCCATGGTCATAAGCGTCGCCAATCCTTGCGTTGGCGCAGGCGGGGCAAACAGGGTGACGTCCCCATAATCAAGCGACACCGCATCCACCGTGCGGGTCCGGGTTTTTGCCAAATCCCCCTTGGTGATCGGCGATCCGACGGCTGACAAACCTTTGACGATCTGATCGGCAAGCCCGCCCTCATAGAAATCACGCGCGCCAAATTCGGCAATGCGTTTGAGGCTTTGCGCCAGATGCGGCTGATGAAATGTTTCGCCGACATGGGGCATTCTGGCATTCGGGGTGAAGACATCCATAAAGCCCGGCCAATTGGCGATTTCCTCTTTACGGAAATCAAGCCAGAAACACTGTGACGGACTGATCGCAAAGCCATTTTCCGCAAGCGTAATCGCAGGCGCGATCAATTGCGACAGGCTTTTGGTCCCGCCCCAGTTCTTTGCCGAATGATCAAGGGCGTGTTGCCATGAATCTACCGTGCACGCCGTGGTCAGGGTCGAGCCCGGACCGCGTAGCGGAATGGGCGTGCCGGGCGTGATTGTATTGCCGCCTTTTTCGGCGGCCTGACCAATACCCAGGAAAGACTGCACCTTGCCCGTGTTGTCTGAAACCATCCAGACTGCATCACCGCCAATGCCGCAGAAATGCGGGTATGTTACCGCCAACACTGCCGCGGTGGCGACGACGGCCTCAATCGCGGTGCCACCGTCGCGCAAGACTTGCGCACCGGCTTCGCTGGCCGCTGTGCTGGGGCTTGTCACCATGGCGCGATGTTCGGGGGCAGTTTGATGGTCGGTCATGGGCTTGGTTCTTTCAGCCAAAAGGATTGATTTCAAACAGGTTAGCGTTATGCGTGCATCGGTTGTGGCGAAATTGCATGCAATCCTTTATACAGGCGCAGGCAATAAAGTGATCGAAACAAGAAACTTGGCGGATCGGGATGAAAGCAGCGGACAAGGCAAAGCATCGCACAGACATGATCAGTTCGGCATTGCGTTCGGCAATCCTCGAACGTGTTCTGATGCCTGGCATGAAGCTGCCCGAAGATTCCCTTGGTGAACGTTTCGGCGTCAGCCGCACCCTTATTCGTCAGTCGCTTGAACGGCTTGCCGCCGAAGGGCTGGTCGAACTCCGCCGTAACAAGGGGGCTGCTGTTGCCAAGCCCAGCCTTGAAGAGGCGCGTGATCTGTTTGAGCTCCGCACCCAGATCGAAGACCTTGTCATCAGTCGGGTGATCAAGAATATGAGCCCGGAAATTCTCGGCGAACTTGAAGCCCATCTTGCCAAGGAAGTCGAAGCCGAAAACGCGTCCGAACCGATTTCGATCCGTCTTGCCACCGAATTCCATATCCTGCTCGCCCGCCTTGCCGGAAGCCCGGTCTTGCTGCGCTATGTCGAGGAGATCGGATATCGCTGTGGCCTGACATTGTCGCTTTATGCCCGCCCGCATTCGACCGATTGCGGCATTCAGGAACACCGCCAGATTATCGAGGCCCTGGCCAAGGGCGACGAAGATGCGGCGCGTAAACTGATGCGCCATCATCTGACGGCAGTTGCCGACCGAGCCCTGTTCACAACCAAGGAAAGCGGGCCGCTTTTGTATCTTGATGCGCTGGAACCCTATGCCAAAAAGGTGCGTGACGGCACCAGCTAAGTCTGCGCGCACCACTGCCATATCAACAGCCACACACGGGACTTCGTGCGTGGCGTGTGGATGGCAGATGGCTGGTTCGGGCTGCATCATTCGGGTTCCGGTCTGGCTCAAGCCTTGATGCCCTTGCGGATCAGGATGCGTTCCGCACTTTCATTCCAGACATCCATTTTGATGATCTTGCCGTTTTCAATCACGAAACGGTCGACATAACGGTTGCCTTCAAACGGGGTGCCGTCCGGCCATTCGCCGTAAAGCCACCCGGTGCTGTAAACAACAGTCTGGCCGTTGGTGTGGGCGACATCAAACTGGCCGAACTTCTTTTTCACCCATTTATAACGCGCGGCGTTAAAGGCCGTTGTGCCCGCTGGATGATCGTATTTCTGACCATCGGTAAAGGTGATGACGACATCATCGGACATGAATGTCGCCGCCAGTTCCGGGTCTGGCTTCATGGATGCGTCAAGAAAATCACGCACCGTCTGCGCCTCTGGCGGCAGGGTATCGAGCACATTTTCCGCGGTTTGGTCACTCATTTGGAAGGCCTCTGGTTTCGGGAATTGATCTGGCATCAGCATAAACGCTGTGCAGAAATTTTGCATGCACTAATTTTATGCAAAAATTGCATGCAATCTGCGTATACATGAGGCAATTCTGTTTTCCGAAGCGGTGGGAAAACGCCTAAGTCCCTGATTTTGAATGATTGTGATTCTTGGCATGTCGCTTGCTGCAGTGCGGTGACGATTTGGTGCGCATGCCCAATTTGCGACGCCGGACGACGCAGACACATAATCAGGGAGTCTCACATGCCTATTTCTTCGCCTTTCCGGAAAATAACGCGGCGTGCCGCCCTTCTCGGGGCTGCTGCTGCGCTGATGTTCGCCACCACCTTGCCTTCCCATGATGCCCGTGCAGAAGACACTGTGAAGCTTGGCCTTGTCGCCGCACTTAGCGGTCAGTCGGCCAAATCGGGCGAAGCCATTACCCGCGGCATCACCCTTGCGATTGACAAGATCAATGCCGAGGGCGGCGTTCTTGGCAAGCCGCTTGAACTTGTTTCGCGTGATGATGAAAGCAACCCGGGCAAGGGTCTGGTTGCGGCCCGTGAACTGGCCCAGCGCGAAGGCGTTGCGGCAATCATTGGCGGCCTTGATACGCCGGTATCCTTTGCCATCGTGCCCTATGTGAACCAGCAGAAAATCCCGTTCATTGGTCCGTGGGCTGCCGGAACCGGGATCACCAAAAACGGTGCCGAGGAAAACTATGTCTTCCGCGTTTCGGCCGTTGATGAATATGTCGACGAAGCCATCACGGAATATCTGATCGCCAATTACGGTGCCAAGAAGCCGGGCATGATCCTGATCAACAACCCGTGGGGGGAGTCGAATGAAAAGGGCCTGCTCAAGGCGCTTGAAAAGCGTGGCATGGAACATGCCGGGATCGAAAAGTTTGAATCAAACGATGTCGATGTTGTCCCACAGTTGACCCGTCTTAAGGAAAACGGCGCTGATTCCCTGTTTGTCGTTGCCAACGTCGCCCCGACCGCGCAGGTGATCAAGTCGCTTGATCGCATGGGCTGGGATGTGCCGATTTCATCGCATTGGGGTCCGGCCGGTGGCCGCTTCACCGAACTGGCTGGCAAGTCGGGCGAGAAAGTCCACTTCATCCAGACCTATCTGTTCACCGATCCGGCAAATCCGATGTTCGTTAAACTTCAGGAAAAATTCCCGGAGATCGAAACCCTTGCCGACGTGACCCCGGCAACCGGCATTGCCAATGCCTATGACGCGACCCTTCTGATTGCAGCCGCCATTGAAAAAGCCGGTTCGACCGAGGGTCCGGCCATCCGCGAAGCCATGTACGAAATCAGCGGTGTCGAAGGCATGATCAAAACCTATGACAAGCCGTTCACCCCGGACGATCAGGATGCGCTTGGTCCTGAAGACTACACCTTCGCGCATTTCGTCGAAGGCCAGATCATTCCGATCAAATAAGCAACTTATCCAACCCTGTCGGCGTGTTCCCCAATGCACGCCGACAGGGGATTTATCCATTTTAAATGATGCACTTACGTGCACGGCATAAGCAGGCGGCTGGCAATGACACTTTTAATCGCAGCTCTGATAACCGGGATCGGTCTGGGCAGTATGTACGGGCTGATCGCGCTTGGTTTCCAGATCACCTATTCGGTGTCCTCCAAGGTCAATTTCGCGCAAGGATCGATGGTGATGCTGGGCGCTGTTCTGGGCTTTGTATTCTGCGAAAGATATGGTTTTCCGGTCATTGTCGGTTATCCGCTGGCCATTTTGTGCTGCGGGCTTGCCGGTATTCTGGTTGAATTTTTCCTTGTCCGTCCGTTTGCCATTCGCAATTCCGAAGCCTGGCTGATGGCCACCGTCGCCGGCGGTATTTTGCTTGATAACGCGGTGCTATTCACCTTTGGTAACGAACCGCGCACCCTGCCATCCGCCCTTGTGGGTGAAAGCTGGAACGTGTTTGGCACGGGTGTCTATCCGCAACAGATCCTGATCCCGGTCGCGGCCATTGGTGTGGCACTCGCACTGCATGCCCTGTTCCGTCATACCCGTCAGGGCCGCGCCCTTTTGGCGGTGGTCCAAAACCTTCAGGCAGCCAAGCTGATGGGGATCAACACCACCTTGATGGTGACCGGATCCTTTGCCATTTCATCGATGCTGGCCGGCTGTGCCGGGCTTCTGATTGCGCCGCTGTTTTCGGTGCATTCGGATATGGGTACGCTTTTTGGGCTTAAGGCCTTTGCGGTTGCCATTCTGGGCGGCATGACATCGGCCTATAGCGTCATGCTGGCCGGCTTTATCTATGGCCTGGTTGAGGCCGGGGTAACCACCTATCTCGGATCGTCCTACACCTTCATCGTCGTCTTCGCGCTTGTAATCGCGGTTCTGACCGTCAAACCAAGCGGCCTGTTTGGCCGTGCTGCGATCAAGAAGGTCTGATGATGAAACGCGAAATCAAATTCAAAAATCCGATGCCCAAACTCAATAAATCCATCGCCCTTGATGCCACTATCCTGGCCGCCATCATTGCCGGTTTGATCGGTGTGACGATCACGGGCGGCTATACCCAGTTCGTCATCGGCCTTGTCGCCATCACTACGGTTCTGTGTGTGGGGCTGAACGTTTTGTATGGCCTGACCGGGCTGGTGTCGCTGGGGCAGGTCGGGTTCTTTGCCATCGGGGCCTATGCCAGTGCGATCCTGACGCTGGCCGGGCTTAATTTCTGGATGGCGCTGATTGCATCGACCGTGATTGCCGGTTTGGCGGGCTGTGTCTTGGCACTTTCGGCGGTTCGGATGGCCGGGCCGTTCTTGGCCATGGTGACGATTGCCTTCGCCTTTATTGTTGAACATGGCGCGATTGAATGGCGCGCACTGACGGGTGGGCAAAACGGCCTGATGGGCTTCCCGATGCCCGACCTGTTTGGCTATATGTTTAGCGAACGCGATCTTGTGATGCTGTGTGTCTTGCTGGCCGGGGTCGCGCTTTTTGCCTTCCGTCGCTTGGCAACAAGTGGCTGGGGCATGGCGATGACCAGCATGCGCGATGCCGAAATCGCCGCAAGTTCGCTTGGCTATAACGCCTTTGCCGTCAAGGCATCGGGCTTTGCCATTGCGGCTGCCATGGCCGGGCTTGCCGGGGCGTTGTTTGCGCCGCTTATGATGTTTATCGCACCGTCAAACTTCCCGCTTAGTCAGTCGATCCTGTATCTGTTTGCCGTCATTCTGGGCGGGGCGGGCACGGTGCTTGGCCCGCTGGTCGGCGCATCGGTTTCGGTGTTGCTGCCCGAACTGCTGGCGGATTTTGCCGAATATCGCCTGCTCATTTTTGGTGGGCTTTTGATTGTCGTGTTGCTGATTGCACCGCGCGGGATTGTCGGCGTGATCGAACGGTTCATCCCGCTGACCAGACGCGGTGTCACCGCCACCCCGGCGCACGAGATCGAGGCAGGGCTTAAGGATTACGCCAAGTCCGATGGTCTGGTGGTTGAAAACCTGTCGATTGCGTTTGGTGGGGTCAAGGCGGTCAATGCCGTTTCCTTCACCGCCAAGCCGGGCGATGTCACATCGATCATCGGCCCGAACGGGGCGGGTAAAACCACACTTTTGAACATCATCAGCGGGTTTTACAAACCGACCGAAGGTGTGGTGCGGATTGGGGATCAGGACATCGCAGGCAAGCCAACCGATTTTGCTGCGCGTAATGGCATTGCGCGCACCTATCAGGCGACCCGTCTGTTTGAAAACATGTCGGTGATCGACAACGTCATTGCCGGTCTTCCGGTCGGCCGGTTTGGCAAGCCGTTCAGTGCGATTGCGTCGGATAGCAACCGCAACCATGCCGCCGGGCTTCTGGCCTTTTGTGGCTATCATGGCGATATTGATGCCCGTGCCGGTGACCTGCCGCATGTTGATCGCAGGCTTGTTGAAATTGCCCGGTCGCTTGCGACCAAACCCGGTGTGTTATTGCTGGATGAACCGGCTGCTGGCCTGATGCATGCCGATAAGGTGTCACTGGCGAAATTGCTGCGCCAACTGGCCGATGCCGGGATTACGGTGGTGCTGGTCGAACATGACATGGAAATGGTCATGGGCATTTCCGATCAGATTTTGGCCGTGGATGCCGGCACCGCGATCATCTTTGACACCCCGCAGGCCGTGCAAAACGACCCGCAGGTTATCGCCGCTTATCTTGGCGACGGCGAAATGAAGGCCCGCCCGCGCCCGATCCCGTTTGAGGCCGGGGACTCCCCGGTGATTGAAACCCTGCGTTTAACGGCTGGCTACGGCGCCGCGCCTGTTCTGCATTCCATTGATCTTAAGGTCCGTCAGGGCGAAATGGTTGCACTGCTGGGGGCAAACGGTGCGGGCAAGTCGACCTTCCTGACCGCACTGGCCGGGTTGCTGCGCCCGGTGGATGGCAAGATCGTTCTCAATAACGAATACATCCATGATCTTGCCCCGCATCAGATCGTCGAACAGGGCTTGGTTCTGGTGCCCGAAGGCCGTCAGGTCTTCCCGGAGCTGACGGTCCGCGAAAACATCGAACTGGGGGCCTATAAGCAACCCAAACCTGTCAGTTCGGAAGAACTTGAAGCCATCCTGAACCGCTTCCCGCGTCTGCGCGATCGCATCAACAGCCCGGCGGGTCTTTTGTCCGGCGGCGAACAGCAAATGATGGCAATTGCCCGTGGTCTGGTCGCCAAGCCAAAGGCGCTGTTGCTTGATGAACCATCTCTTGGTCTGGCGCCTGCCATGGTCGAGGAACTTTATGCCATTCTCGGCGAATTGCGCGATGAGGGTGTCACCATCCTTCTGGTCGATCAGATGGCGACCATGGCGCTTTCGGTAGCTGATTATGCATATGTCCTTGAACAGGGGCAGGTGGTTGCCAAGGGCAAGGCATCCGAGCTGAGAAAAGATGAACGCCTGATTACCGCCTATCTGGGGGGCTCGGAACAAGGCGATAAGAAACCAAAACAGGAAACACATGAGAATGCTTGATTATCTGGTGAGGAACGCCTGCCTGACTGGTGAGAATACGCTTGTCGATCTTGCCGTGGCGGATAGAAAAATTGTCGAGATCGCCCAATCAATTGCCGGCGATGCGCCAAGCTTTGATGCAGCTGGCCAGCTGATCAGCTGCGGCTTTGTGGAAAGCCACATTCACCTTGATAAGGCCTGCATTCTTGACCGTGCCAAAAACGAAACCGGCACGCTTCAGGGCGCGATCAGTGCCGTCGCCAACGCCAAAAGCGGCTTTACCGAGGATGACATTTACGCCCGCGGTGCCCGCGTGATTGAAAAGGCAATTACTGAGGGCACCAATGCGGTGCGCACCCATGTCGAAATTGATCCGGGCATCGGCTTGGCGGGCTTTAACGCCATCAAGCGGCTTAAGGCCGACTATGCCTGGGCAATGGATATCGAGATTTGCGTTTTCCCCCAGGAAGGCCTGTTTAACTATCCCGGCACCGAGGAGCTGTTGCGCGCAGCATTGGATAACGGTGCCGATCTACTGGGCGGTTGTCCCTATATGGATACCGATCCACATGGCCAGATCCTGCGTCTGTTTGAAATGGCGCGCGACTATGATGTCGATCTGGATTTCCATCTTGATTTCGATCTCGATGCCAGCTGGCGGCATCTTGACGAAGTTGCCAAGCAATCCATCGCCTTTGGCTGGCAGGGCCGGGTGATGATCGGGCATGTGACCAAACTGTCGGTCTTGCCCAAACCCGAACTTGAAGACACGATTGCGATTATGCGCGATGCCGGGATCGGCCTGACCGTGTTGCCCGCAACCGACCTTTTCCTGACCGGGCGCGATCATGATCATTCCGTACCCTGCGGTGTCGCGCCTGCGCACAAGCTTGCCGCCCATGGTGTTTGCTGCACGATTGCGACCAATAATGTGCTGAACCCGTTTACGCCCTATGGGGACTGTTCACTTTCGCGCATGGCAAATCTTTACGCCAATGTCAGTCAGCTCGCGACCGAGGCCGAACTTGAAAACTGCTTTGCCATGGTGTCCGACGCCCCGGCCAAACTTCTCGGCCGATCCAACAAAATCGCGGTTGGCGAAGCCGCAAGCTTCATCGTCCTGCCCGCCCAAAGCCGCGCACAAGTGGTCTCAGAAATCAGTCTCCCGATCTGGGGTATGAAGGATGGTCGGGTAACGTTTGAACATCCGGCGGCAAAGCTGTTTCGGCCATAAGCCAGACAAATAAAAAAGGGCAGCGGATAAGCTGCCCTTTTTTGTCTGAGGATTAGTTTTCAACCAGTTCGGGTTTGCGCTCAACCCGCGTTTCGGCGCCGGGATCCAGGCAAACCGACATGCCGCCATTGGGCAGATGCGTAAGCGTGCAGGTCCAGTCAAGACGTTCACAAATACGCCGGACGAGTTGCAGGCCAATGCCTTCGCCCTGTGGCATCGTGCATTGGCCATTGCAGGTCAGGATGGCGTTCTCGACACAGATCTGCGTGCCGGAAAGTGTGATCTTGACCTCGCCCTTTGGTGTGTGCTGGAACGCATTTCGGATCAGGTTGGACACCACAATCATCAGTGCCGCGCGCGAGGTCGCGATCTCGGTTTCGCGGCTGTCAGGTTCAAACGCACAACTGACGTGTTTGCCCTCCATCAGATAGGAAAGATCACTGATTTCCTGTTCGATGAAGGCGCTGATGTTAATCGTTTCGGTGTGGCCAAGCGGTGCATTGTCACGGCCCAGCCACAACAGGGTTTCAAGCAATTGCTGCATATTGCGGTTGGCCCGTTTGATGCGGGCCATAACGCGTGCCTGCGTTGCGTTAAGCGGGCTTTTTTCCAGAAGTTCGACATTGCCCGAAACGATGGTAACAGGCGTGCGCAACTCGTGGCTGGCCTGACGGAGGAATTCACGTTCACGGGCAACGAATTTGTCGATCTGATCAACAGATCGATGCAGTTCGTGGGCAACGTCATTCAGCTCTTCAAACCCGAAATCCGGGATCGGCTCGCGCAGGTTATCTGCCGTCAGATTGTTGGCCCAGTTCTGAAGGTTCTCGGATGGCTTGGTCAGGCGTTTGCCAATCACCCACAGGAACCAGGCAAAGATGCCGACCACCGCCATGGCAAACGGGATCGACAGCAGAGCCAGCTTGTGCAGGCGCACGAAATAGATGCTGTCTTCATCCCCGGCGTGATAGGTCTGCAGGATCAGGATGTCATCCCCATTGCGCAGCTGATAGGGAAAGACCAGAAAGACCGGGTTTTCCGGGTTTTCTTCGGCGGCGTATTTGTCGGTGTTGATATAGAAAAGCTCGCCAATCTCAAGATCATCCGGTGTTGCGTGCGCGCGCAATTCCGCCGGCAACTGATCAAAACCGGTGAAGGTTTCAATATTGAAACCCTTGGGCAAGGCGGCTTCTGGGTTTTCGGCCAGTTCATTGTCATATTGTTCGGCAATGACCTGAAGCTGGAAGGACGCCACCATCCACTTGCCATACAGCATGTAGAAATTGACGACCACCGTATAAAGCACGAGCGTAATCACCAGACCCAGCAGCACGTAATTGCGCACAAAGCGGGAAAAGGATCGGGTTTTGGGTGCGCAACATGTGCTCATAGCGGCTACTCGCGAAGGGCCACGCCCTGGCCCGGAATGGTGTGAATCAGATTTTGCTCAAACGGTTTGTCGATCCGATGACGCAGTTTGTAAAGATGTGTCTTCAGCGCATTGGTATCAGGTGGATCGCCTTGCCAGAGTGCCATCGACAAACGAGAACGGGTTACAACCTGCGGACTGTTTTGCGCGAGAACTTCCAAAATGGTCCAACCCGTTGGCGATACACTGATATTCTGACCAGCCCGCACCACGGAACGGTTTTCAAAATCAATAAGCAGGTCACCAAGCGAGAAACGCCTGACCTCGCCACTGCGCCGACGCGACAAAACCCGCGTGCGCAAAAGAAGCTCTTCAAGCTCAAACGGTTTGACCAGATAATCGTCCGCCCCGGCGTGGAACCCTTCGATCTTGTCATCAAGTGTATCGCGCGCGGTCAGCATAAGAACCGGGGTGTCCACCCCTTCGTCGCGCAGCGCCTTGCAGATGCTGATGCCATCACGGAATGGCAACATTAGATCAAGCAGGATGACGTCATATTCGCCGGTCAGCGCCATCTGATAGGCGGTTTCACCATCATAGGCATGGTCGCATTCAACGCCTTCAATCGTCAGATAGTCACTGACGGTGGCGGCGATATCCATGTTGTCCTCGACCAAAAGGACCATGATGTGGGCGGTTGCTTTCATTCACGTCATCTCGTTTTTCAAGACATGCAAGCATGCCGCAATTCAGCCGACGGGTCAGCAGGAAACACCCCGCTGCCCGGTTTGGCACATAAGGTCGGTTAGTCTGTCACTTGTTTCAGATCATCTTGGGTATCGATATCAAGTGCGGCATTTACAAGTGATAGGGCGGTCACGTTATCGGCATGGCTGTCGATGATTTTGCGCGCGCCAATCGGCCCGGCAAGGCCTTGCAGATCATCAAAGACAGATTTTGGAAAAATGGCAGGCACGCCCAGCCCATCTTGGTGCCGGGTTGCGACAATCTGTTTGCCGTCAAAGGCCGTGATCAATCGGGTGTAATCATCGCCGGTCAGATTGACCTGATCACACAGGGCAATCAGAACACCATCATACCCGCCGTTGCGTGCGATTTTCGTCATGCCGCACGCAATCGAGCTTCCCATCCCCGTGGCCCACTTTTCGTTGGTGATAATCGTCACGCCACTATCAAGACACGGCGCGATTTCATCGCCATAGGCACCAAGAACCACAAAGGTGTCTGATGTTGGCATCCCTGACAGGGCATCAAGCGCGTGTTCGATCATGGGTTTGCCATTGATATCGGCAAGCTGCTTACGCCCGCCAAAGCGCGCACTTTCCCCGGCCGCCAGAAGAAGTGTGGCCAGTTTCGGTTTCGGGATGTCTGTGCGTGACGTCATCATCAAGGTCGCATTATTCGGCGGCTTGTGCCAGGGCCGGGGCCGCTGATTGTTTGAACAGGGCGGCATGAATGCCTGACAACATCGAAAGAGCAATGCTTTCAGGAAGTTGTCCGCCAATGTCGAGGCCCGCCGGACTTGAAATATCAAATGCCAGATCGTTCCGCGAAATGCCAGCTTCGTTCAGAACATCGCGAAACCGATGGCGTGGACCAAGGGCGGACAGATGTTTGATCGGTGCATCGCAAAGCACCGCAAGGGCCGCGGCATCGATGCTGACACTATGAGCCATCAGAATAACCGCATCAACTTTGTGATCGGTCACATAGGTTGCCAGGTCACCATCAATCTTGCGCAGGATGGTGCCTGCTATGGGGAAATGCTCCGCCCGGGCATTTGCCGGGCGTGGATCGACCAGCGTTGTTTGCCAGCCCATCTGATGGGCAATGCCAATTACCGGGCGGGCATCAAGGCCACCGCCCACCACAAGAACATGGGGTTCAGGCTGGATCGGTGTCACCAGCCAATTGCCGTCCTCACGGTTTTCAATATGGGCCGGGCGTTGCCCATAAAGCGCACCAGTCTCGAAATAGCCTTCGACCGCATCGATTTTCTGGAAATAGACGCCGCTTTGACGTTTTTGCAGGGCTTCATACAAATCGCCAAGGCCCAGATCATTCGCGGAGCCAAGTGGCTGGAGCATGATATAGACCGTGCCGCCACATCCCACGCCAAGTTTGAATGACAGATCATCTTCGTCAGTGCCGTCATAGGTCAACATGACAGGTTTGCCGGTCACCATGGCCCGGCGCGCATTGCGGGTAATGTCGGCCTCAAGGCAGCCGCCGCTGAGTAGTCCGAACTGTTGCCCGTGACCGTTGATCAGCATCATGGCACCGGCCTTGCGATAAGCCGACCCTTCGGTGCGATAAACCGTTCCCAGCACCCATTCAGTGCTGTCGCGGTTTTCCTGCCAGGTGCCAAGCATTGCAGAAAGTTGATTGGTCATATTCCTCGCCCTTTCAGCAAAAGGGTAACTGCCCGGGAAACCACGGGGTGGGGGATGGGGGAAAATGATCCCCCGAGCAGTTATCTCTTACACGAAGTCGAAACCGGCCTTGGTCATGGGAAGATCCAGGATCCGCTTGCCGGTTTGCGCAAAGATCGCATTGGCAACGGCCGGCCCGGTTGGGGGCAGACCCGGTTCGCCAACACCGGTCGGTGCACCGTTCGATGGAACGATGGCGACCTCGACTTCGGGCATTTCGGGATTACGAAGCAATTCGTAATCCGGGAAGTTGTACTGATCGACTTCACCGTCGGTCAGGGTGATCTGATTGCGCAAGATCGCTGTCAGGCCGTAGCCTGCCCCGCCTTCCATCTGCGCACGAATGACGTCGGGGTTTACAGCCACACCGCATTCAACCGCCATGAACAGCTTGTTGACATGCACGCTGGTGTCATCGACCGAGACATCCGCCACAACCGCGACGCAGGTATTGAACGAGAAGTGGCAGGCAAAGCCGCGCTTGTCGCCTTCTTTCCATCCGGAAATCTCACGCACGTGCTTGATGGCTTCAATCATGCGGGCCTGGTTGGGCTGCGCTGCGTCCAGCATGGCCAGACGCAGTTCGATCGGGTCCTGACCACTTTCGGCTGCGACCATATCCATCAGGGTTTCCATGGCATAGGCGGTGTGGGTATGTCCCACCGAACGCCACCAAAGAACCGGCACCGGGTTATGGAAATCCGTCAGGCCGATGGCCTGGTTCGGGATGGCATAAAGGCTTTCGGAAACGCCTTCGACAGAGGTCGCATCAACCCCGTCACGGACCATCATTCCTTCAAAGCTTGTGCCTTTCATGATCGACTTGATCGCAAGGCGATGGTCCCATCCGACGATCTTGCCATCCGCATCCAGGCCAATCTTTGCCCGGTGTGCTGACATGGCGCGGTAATAGCCGCCCTTCATGTCGTCTTCGCGGCTCCAGACCAGTTTGACCGGGACTTTTTTGCCCGACACGGCAAAGGCCATGGCAGCCTCGGCATTGTAGTCGGCGGTCGGGTTGGCGCGACGGCCAAACGAACCACCGGCATATAACGTCTTGATTTCGACTTGTTCGGGTTTAAGCCCAAGGATTGCTGCAACCGTCGGTCGCGTGATGGTCGGGAACTGACAACCGTCATGAACACGCACACCAAAATCGGTTGGTTCAATCGTGCAGTTCAGAGATTCCATTGACGCATGCGCCAGGTACGGGAAGGTGAAGTCAGCCTCGATGGTTTTTGACGCACCGTCAATCAAGGGTGCGACATTCTCGGTCGTGATTTCGTGGCCGATTTCGAATTCCGGCTTTTCATCAAGCAGGGCCTGATGGGCCGCGATCAGGGCATCGGTGCTGCGGGTTTCAGCAACGCTGAAGTCCCATTCAACCGAAAGCGCATCACGCGCCTGGAATGCCGACCAGGTGTTTTTGCCAAAGGCAACCACACCAGCCTTGTTTGGCAGGACCTGTGCGGCGATGAAACCACCGACATCCTTTGCCGCACTGTCATCGAAGGAAACAACAGTGCCACCGAATTTCGGGCTGTGCATGATCGCGGCATAGATCATGCCGGGCAGATTGACATCCATGGCAAAGATCGCGGTCCCGGTGGTCTTGCCGTGATTGTCCTTGCGGTGGAGCTTTTCGTTGCCGATCAGCTTGAACTGATCCGGGGTCTTGATCGTCGGCTTTTCAACGGCTTCAAGGGTTGCTGCAATCGCAACGAATTCGCCAAAGTGCCCGGAATTGCTCCCTGATGAAATGATGCCGTTCTCAACAGAGATGGTCGATGCATCTACACCCCAGCTTTGGGCCGCTGCACGGACAAGCAAGTCACGCGCGGCAGCACCAGCTTCGCGGTACTGGACAAACGAGTTGGCAATCGAGGTCGAACCACCGGTCCCCTGCGCACCAAAGAACAGGTTCTTGTAGCGGACATCATCGGCCGGTGCGAAATCGGTTTTGACACTGTCCCAGTTGGCATCGATTTCTTCGGCAACCAGGGTTGTCAGGCCGGTGGTCGTTCCCTGACCCATTTCGAAATGTTTGATGATGACGGTGACAACACCGTCGGCATCAATTTTGACAAATGGGTTCAGGTCGGTATTTGCCGCAAGCGAGCTTCCGGCAGCCAGAACACCCTTGGCATTCACACCGACAAAAAGGGCTGTGGCGCCAGCGGCCGATCCCTTAAGGAAGCCGCGACGGGATACACTGATGTTCATGGCTTAGGCCTCCAGCTTTTCAGATGCGAGCTTGATGGCTTCGTTGATGCGGACATAGGTCACACAGCGGCAGGCATTGCCGTACATGTAATCCTTGATTTCCTCATCGGTCGGATTGGGGTTTTCGGTCAAAAGGCCGATGGCCGACATGATCTGACCGGACTGACACCAGCCGCACTGCACGACATCTTTTTCCTGCCAGGCGGCCTGTACTGCCTTGGCGACCTTGTCGGTTGCCCCTTCGATGGTGGTGATTTCGCTATCGACCGCATCCTCGACAAAGGTCTGGCAGGAACGGGTCGGGTAACCATCCACATGCACAGTGCAGGCACCACAATAGGCAACGCCGCAACCAAATTTGGTGCCGGTAAGTTCCAATTCGTCGCGCAGAACCCAAAGCAGCGGGGTGCCCGGTTCGACATCAACGGTACGGGATTCTCCATTGATCTTAAGCTGATATTGCATGACCGCCTCATCTCTCTCTTTTGGCTTGTTATGCCTGATCATCGCGTGGGGGCAGGTAACCAAGCGGTAAACGCCCGGAATGCGTGATCTGGTAGTGATGGGATGGCGATCTCCGGGCCGGTCGGAGGGCAATAGCGGCAGCCTGCCAAGGGAATTAAGAAGGATCGCGCGGGACGTCGGAGACGAGAAAGAGATCAAAACAAAAAGCCTGCCAGTGCATGGACACCGACAGGCTTTTAAGGCCGGTCCGTCAGGTGGGGCGCCTGATGACCGTTAATAAGGGAGGTCGTTATCTCGGCAGGTGGCCATGTTCGCAGACGAACGCGACGTCATTGCGGGCAATGCCGATATCTTCAAGCACTTCGCGTGGGGCGTTGCGAAGCATTTCTGCATCACGGGCGACCTTGTAGGCTTGTGCCCATTTGCGCGGGAAAAGGACGAGCCAGCGCCAGATGGTTACGCCTGATACCGGCGCGACATTGGTGGTGGCGACGAGGGATCCATTTGTAAACTGTGCTGGCATGATGCTGGCTCGCTAGTTTGTTTGCTAATAAGGGGACAAAGTTTCCTTCGGACCCACAAACAATTTACGTCTGGATTATGTGAAACGGCGCGCAAAGTTCGCAAATCCGTGCGAGATTTTCGCAAAGAATCTGTAAAAACGATTTTCTTTCGCGGGCTGCTTCGGTCATGTTTATCCGAAGGATGTTACAGCGTCGTTTGGGATATTGGACCTTGGCGGAACTCGATAAATTTGACTATCGCCTGCTGGAATTATTGCAGGAAAACAGTCGCTTAACAGGTAATGAGCTGTCCGCGAAAGTTGGTCTTTCATCGGCGGCCTGTTTGCGCCGGGTGCAGCGTCTGCGCGAAACCGGGGTGATTGAACGCGATGTTGCGATCGTGTCACCCAAGGTGTTTGGCAAGAAGATGATGGTGATCGTGCTTCTGACCATGGAGCGCGACCGCCCGGATCGGTATATGCTGATGCGTGAGGAATTCGGCAGAATGCCTGAGGTTGTGCAGTGTCATCATGTGACAGGGGCGCATGATTTTGTCCTGCGTATTCAGGTCAGCGACATGGAAGAATACAGCGCCTTTGTCGACCGGGTGTTTCATGAACCCTATATCAAACGCTATGAAAGTCTGGCGGTTTTGGGATCGCTGAAATAGCGCCAAAAGGGGCTTTTTGGGTATTCACTTAAAATGAATAACCAAGCCCATTATTCAATATTGGTGAAAAGTCTGGCATCGGGCAGAAAGCCCGATATTGGACATCATTTTAATCCTCATACAATTGCAATGACGCCCAAATCGAAAATCCGACATGCGCGTTTCGTCATGCCGGGATGGTTTTTTCCGATGCGTCGAACAGATGGACATCGTTTGACGCGAAATGCAGGCCGACCATGTCGCCTTCCTTGGCGTCGGAATGACCGACGATGCGCACGGTGAACAGACCGACATCGGGCACATTGACATAGGCAAAGCTGTCAGAGCCGAGATGTTCCATGACATCGATCTGGCCGGTCAGGATGGCCTTGTTGGTGTCATTGGCATCACCGGCATCACAAAGCGCCATATGTTCGGGGCGAATGCCCATCTTGGTGGCACCTTCGGCATTGCGGGCAATATCGGATGTGTTGCCATTGCCAAAGGTAAGCTGCGTGCCCTTGCCCGTGCAGTCGACCACATTCATTTTTGGCGAGCCGATAAACTGGGCGACGAACAGGTTGCCCGGATGGCGATAGAGATCAAGCGGGGTGCCGATCTGTTCGATCTGGCCAGCTTGCAAAACGACGATCTTGTCGGCAAGCGTCATCGCCTCGACCTGGTCATGGGTGACATAGACCATGGTGGCACCGAGTTTCTGGTGCAGGCGGGCGATTTCAAGGCGCATTTCAACGCGCAAAGCCGCATCAAGGTTGGAGAGCGGCTCGTCAAACAGGAAGGCGCGCGGTTCTCGGACAATCGCACGACCGATTGCCACACGCTGGCGCTGACCGCCCGACAGTGCCTTGGGTTTGCGATCCAGATAGTCTTCGAGTTTGAGCGTTGCGGCGGCTTCATCGACCTTTTGGGTGATTTCGGCCTTTGGCATGCCGGCAACGGTCAGAGCAAAGCCCATATTTTCCCGCACGGATTTGTGCGGATAGAGCGCATAGGACTGAAACACCATCGAAAGCTCGCGCTCCGCCGGGGGCTTGCCGGTCACATCATCGCCATCAATCAGGATCTGGCCATCGGATGCTTCGACAAGGCCTGAAATCAGGCGCAGCAACGTCGATTTGCCACAGCCGGACGGGCCGACAAAAATCACCAGCTCACCTTCATCGATCTGAAGATCGATGCCCTTGATGACATCAATCCCGCCAAATGATTTGCGGATACCTTTAAGTTCGATCTGGCCCATTTTATGTGTTCTCCTGATCTGCGGTGCCGGTTTTCGAAAGGTGTGGGGTGATGGGCAAAGTTTCGGGACGGGCCGCCCAATAAAGCGACATCGATGCCGTCCACGAAAAATCCGTGCCCCCGCCACCACGGCCGGTCACCGGGCAGAAATATTCACGAAAATCGGATTGGTCGATAAGGGACTGCGTATCGCGCCGGATACGCTCGGCAAGGTCGGTTTCGCCATGCTCAGACAATCCGGTGGCAATCATCCAGTTGACCATGGCCCAAACCGGACCGCGCCAATAACGAATGGAATCAAACAGTTCATGATTGGGATCGAAGCTTGGAACGCCGTGTTTGACCTGCGAAAGCCAGTGGGTCAGGGTTGCGGCCATCTTGGTTGTGCGCGTCGGTTCGACCGGACCGGCAAAGAGTGCAAGCCAGCTTCCTGATGTCAGGCCGGTGGCGTGTTCATCGCGACGCAAATCAAGCGTGACATAGCCGCCGACGGTTTCTGACCAAAGCAACTCAAACCCGGCATCAAGACGGGCGAGGCGGGCGGTGGCGCGGGCGGCGATATCACCCTGGCCCAGTAGCGTTGCCATATTGATCAGGTCGCGTTCGGCCCGCCGCAGGATGGCATTCATGCCCGGTTCGGCGACCCAGAACGGGCAGTTGCGCGCGATGTGGTCCGTGTTCCAGTTGCAATCGCGTCCGAATTTGACCAGCGCCATATAGTGATCATAGTCGTTGTTTTTAGGACGTTCGTCTTCGTTGACGATATCGGTATCACGGCGGTGATAGGTGCCGACCCCGGTGGTGTCGATAAAGGATAAGGGGCGATCCCAGTCGGGCAGATTATCGCGGCCACTTTCCCATGGATGCATGATCGCAACCACGCCGCGCCCATCCGGATCGCGGGCATCGAGGAACCATTGATGCCAGCGATCAAGTTTGGGCAGAAGCTTTGCCGCGCGGTCGCGATGGGCAGCACTGTCTTCGGCCAGAAGCCGTTCGATCACGGTTGCCGCCACCGGGGGCTGGGTGATGCCCGATGTTGGCGGGCTTTTGGCGATGTCGGTCGTGCCCCACTGTTCCGGTCCGGGGAAGTAGCTTTTTTCCTCTTTCCAGAAAATGATGTGCGGCACCATGCCGTTGTCCCATTGCGCGGAAAGCAGGCTTTCGACTTCCTGCCAGGCACGGTCAGAATCAAACACCGAAAAGCCAAGGGCAACCAGCGCGCTATCCCAGTTCCACTGGAACGGATAGAGCTTGGCACTTGGCACGGTATAGCCGCCGCGATCATTGCCAATAAGGATGTCGGCCGCACGTCTGTTGGTGCCGGTAAGCTGATCGAGGGATAGGCGCATCTGGCTCATCTGACTCATCCCTTGACACTCCCGGCGGTCAGGCCCTGAACGAGGAAGCGTTCAAACCACAGGAAAATGACCAGGATCGGCACCGTTGCGATCACCGCACCGGCCATCAGGTGTTGGCGCGGGACTTCCGATGAATTGAGCGACACCACCCCGCGCGACAGGGTGAAGATGTCGGGATCATCAAGGAACATGAAGGCAAACAAGAACTCGTTCCAGGCGATCATGAAGACATAAAGCGACACCGATGCCAGTGCCGGCAAGGCGAGCGGCAGGGTGATTTTCCAGATCACACCAAAGCGTGACAGACCATCCATCAGACCGGCTTCTTCGAGTTCGGCGGGGAGGCCGCGGAAATAGCCCTGCAGCATGTAAAGGGCCACGGGCACCGTGGTGGCCGGATAGACGATCAGAAGGCCAACTACCGTATTGCGCAGGCCAAGCTGGCTAAACACGGCATAAAGCGGAATGACCAGAACGATCATCGGCACCAGATAGATCAGCAGGATCGAGCTTGAAAGCACCGTCTGTCCGGGGAATTTCAAACGCGCTACCGCATAGGCGCCGGGGATCGAAAAGGCCAGCGTGATCAAAACGGTGCAGACCGACACGATGGTCGAAATCAGCAGGAAGCGGCCAAAATTGAACTTGGTGAACAGTTCGACATAGCTGTCAAACAGGCTGGCCGCACCCTGTGTCAGATCAATCGACAGATCCAGCGGGTTCAGGAACAGATCCTGCTGGTTCTTGAGGCTGGTCATCACCATCACGTAGAAGGGCAGGATGACAATGACGCTAAAGAACACAAAGCCAAAGCCCTTGAGTGTGCGGACAATCACCAGATCAATCTTATAGCGTTTGAGCATGCCCGACTGAATGTCGATCAGGACCGCCCGGTTGGCAAAAGTCACGGTAAGTGCGATCAACCCGACGCCAAATGCCTGAATAAGCGAACTTTCCGAAAAGGCCAGACTGAACGGTGCGCCAAAGGAGACCAGCATCATGGTTATGATGACGCCAGCAAAGGCGACAAGGTAAAGCCCCGGTGTGCGATCCGCGGGCGCGCGCAGCATGATGATGGCGGCATTGACCGCCCCGCCAAGTGCGCCCGCCGATATGATCGGTGTGGCCGGAAGGCCAGTGATCAGGGTTAATGAAATGCCGGTGAGGGCAACGGCAATTGTACCCCAAAGCAAACCGGTCAGCAGACCCAGAAGAAGACCCGTACCGATACGCATTACGAATCCTCCCGATGGACGAATTTGAAATAGAACACGGCAAAGACCAGAAGCAGGATGAAGATGGCAACCGCCACCGCCGCCCCGGCGCCAAGATTGGACAGGGCAAAGCCCTGTTCATAGACATCGACCGTGAGTGTGCGCGTGCCTGCCGCCCCGCCGGTCAGAAGGAAGATGTCGTCGAACTTGTTGAACGTCCAAATGAAGCGCAGCAGGAACAGCGTCGACAGAATCCCCAGAAGTTGCGGCAGGGAAATGTGCCAGAACTGTTGCAAGGGCGTGGCACCATCGACCTCTGCGGCCTCGTACATGTCTGATGAAATCGACTGCATCCGGGCCAGAATGAACAGGAAGGACAGCGGGAAATAACGCCAGGCTTCAAAGGCAATCACCGTTGCCAAGGCCAGCGGGAAATCGATGGTGAGCCCAAAAACATCAATGGGAATGTCGCGCTGACCAAAGAAGTTTACGCCTTCGTCGGCAAGGTTCATGCGTTGCAAGATGGCATTGAAGGTGCCGTTGAAGGGATCAAGCAGGATCACCCAGGTAAAGGCAACCGCGATCACCGGTGCCACATAGGGAAACAGGAAAAGCCCGCGAATGATCGAGCGGCCAGCAAAGGGTTTGTTGAGCATCTGTGCGGCAAACAGGCCCAAAACCAGTGCGCCCAGCGTGCCAAAGACCGTGTAGGTGATCGTCACCCACAGCACCGACCAGAATTCGTGGGAATCAAATATCCGCGCGAAGTTATCAAGGGTGAATTCACTGTTGGTCAGGATGTTGTCGGACGTGCCGGTAACGGTGGGTTCGCTATCGCGCGGGGAAACCGGATTGGCGGCAAAGCTTTCATCTGAAACAGCCGTCATTTTAAGCCGGGTACGCTCGCCAGCTGGAAGGCCATCAAGGGCACAGCGGACCTCAGCCCCCGTGACCGTACAAACATCCCCCGGATCAATGACCGTAATGCCCGCAGGCAAAGTATCGGTCAGGACGACGTCGGTGATATCGCCGTCGCGCGATGAATTGCGCAGGCGGTACTGGATTTCAAATTCCTGTCCGGCGATGTCAAAATCGCCCCGCACCCGTTCGGACACCACCGGGGTTGGCGGACGCAAATCCGATAGTGTGACCGGCTTGACCGAAATCCAGAAATTGGCCAGCAACGGAAACAGGACAATGCCCATGACAATCAGAAATGTCGGGGCCAGCATCCAAAGGGCAAGCCGTGCTTCGCGCCGGGCCATCGGGCCCAGTTTGCCTTTGCGCGGCGGCGTGGTGGTTGCCGGGGGGTGAGCGGTTGAGTTGGAAGGGGCCATCGTCTTGAAATCCGTTGTGAAAATCGGAAATCCGGGGCGCGGTGATAATCTGCGCCCCGGATCAAGATCGCTTATTCGATGTTGCTGACTTCTTCGTTGATCAGATCAGCAGTTGCATCGGCGTTACGTTCGCCGTCGATGAATTCGCGCACACGGCGATTGATGACCTGACTGTTGATGATGCGCGATGCCTTGGCCAGCTGACCTTCGGCAACACCCCAACGGTTTGCGGTTTCAAGACCGGAAACGATATCGGTGATGACGGCCGGGTCATAGAGCTCCGACAGTGGTTTTTTGCGATCCACACCGACCGGAAGGGTGGCCCATGCCTTGACAAACTCATCGGGATTTTCGGCGGTGCCATGACGGACCGGGAATTTGCCCTCTGGCGCGATGGAAAGGGTGCTGGTGTAACCTTCACCGAGCGAGAATTTGACAAATTCCTCGGCCGGGTCGGTATCGGCATCATTGGTAATGCCGAAATAACGAATGTCACCCCAGGCGGCGCCATTCGGATTGGACGGGCCCATCAGACGGGTGACAACACCGGTTTTCGAGGCGAGCTCGCCCGAGGTGGGATCGTTATTGATGGTGGGCGGGGCGCTGTCACGCAGGCCTGCCAGTTCATCAAGGATGAAGGGCGACCAGATGATCATCGCTGCTTTGCCCGCGAAGTAAACCTCGCGCGACTGTTTCCAGTACAGATCACCGGGGGGCGATGCATCGGCGAGTTTTTTATAAAACTCAAGCGCCTCGACGAGCTTTGCCTTGTCAAAACCGACCGAGCCATCGGCGGCCACCGGGGTTGCGCCGTTTGCCAGGAAGACGTGCTCAAGCACCTGGCTCATGAAGTTTTCATCGATCTTGGTCGCGGCGACAAAGCCATACATTTCAGGCGGATTGTGCAGGGCTTCGATGGCCTTGACGATATTGGCATACGTGTTGGGGGCCTCAAGACCGGCTTCGTCAAACAGGTCCTTGCGATAAAGCACCATCTGGGTCCAGCCATCAGAGGGCACGGCGGCAACTTCGCCGTCGAAATCGGCCATGCTGAGTGCGGCCGGTGCGAAGGTATCCTTGCCCAACTGGTTGACGACTTCGTTATTGGCTTCGGTATCAAGGATGCCGGCCTCGGACCAGGGCAGGACATATTGCAGTGTCAGATAAATGACGTCTGGCAAGTCACCGGCGGCATAGGCCGCGGTGGCACGCGTGCCAAGTTCGGTTTCCGTGACCGGAATGACTTCGACAGAAGTGCCGGTTTTGGCTTCGAACTCCTTGGCCATTTCTTCTTGCTTGGCCAGGCGTTCGGGTTGTTCTTCGGTGGTCCAGAACCGCAGTTGCGCACTGGCGATGCTGGTGGAAACCAGCAGACCGGCGGCTGCGAGTGTCAATGCACGCGTAAACCTTGTTTTCATGAGATGCCTCCCTTGGCATTGGCGGCCAGCTTCAATGCTGGCGGGTTGGCTGACCCACGGACGGTCAGCGATGCTTCCCACAGGATTTGGGAAAATTCGGATGCAGGCGAATTTGCCTTGTTCGCCTGCGCAACAACGATCCGCCCGACTTCACGGCCGATCTTATAGCTGGCCTGGCTCATGGTGGTCAGGCCGGGATGGATGGCCTCGCCCATCGGCAGGCCATCAAAACCAATCACGGACATTTCCGATCCGACGTCGATACCGGCATGGGCCAGCGCATGGATCGCGCCGATGGCAACCGCATCGGTCACACACAAAATGGCGGTCGGATGATCGGGGAGTTTGAGAATTTCCAGGACGGCCTCGCGGGCGGCCAGTTCGTTGGTGATCCCGTCATGCATATAGCCCGGCGCGATATCGCAGCCCTTGGCCTTGGTCGCGGCAAGATAGCCGGCGCGCCGTTGCCATGCGTAATTCAGCTCGGGATCACCGCCGAGATAGGCGATCTTGCGATGGCCAAGGCCGACCAGGTAATTCACCGCATCGACAAAGGCCTTTTCATTGTCGATATCAAGCCATGCATAGTCGTCACAGTTTTCGGTACGGCCTTGTGCGACAAACGGGATGTGGGATGTGCGCAAAAAATCAATGCGCGGATCATGGCGTTTGGTGCGGGCAACAACAAATCCGCCGACCTTGCCCGATTGGATCAAACGGTCCATGACTTCGACCTCGTCATGACCATCAGGGACGGCGGAAACAAGCAAGTCCCAGTCAGACAGGGCAAGTTCGGTGGCAAGCCCGTCGAGAATTTCGGCCAGAAACGGATCAATCTGATGACCGTCGCGGGCCGGCAGGACAAAGCCGATGGTTTCGACCACGCCACGGGCAAGACGCCGGGCTGTGGTCGAGGGGCGATAGCCCAGCTCATCGGCGGCCTTGCGGACACGGGCGACGGTTTTCTCGGCGATATCGGGATAATTGTTCAGCGCGCGCGAAACGGTTCCCTCGGACAAACCAAGATGTTTGGCCAGCCGGGCAATCGACATGGTTTCGTTTTGCTTCCGAACGCGCGGCACGGAACCTCCCTGAGTGTCTTTCTTGTGCTTTTCACCGTCTTTTTGACGGTGTTTGGTGCTCCGAAACCGCTTTCGGAACAGGGAAACGCTATCCGAAACCGCTTTCGGTTGTCAAACAGTTGATTTTGAACGGTTTATTTTGCGGCGCGGTAGCAGGTTTGGGCTGTTCGTAAGGGTGGGGTGTTTTCAGAAAAATTTGGCGCTACCAGTCTATCGTGAGGCGCCTTTATCCAATGGTATTGTTTTTGGGCGCCGGTTGTTTTGTGCGACGCACTATGCGGGGTGGGATGTCCCATGCCATCATTTCCTGACCTTGTGGTCAGGACTCGATAACATTCATGATCAGCTACCGGAACATTGACAAACCTCAGAACCCTCGAGCTTCGTCATTCCGGGCTGAGCGAAGCGCAGACCCGGAATCCACAGCGGTTCGAATGGCAGGGGATTCCCGCCTTCGCGGGAATGACGATCTCCAAAAGGGGGTTGTCCCCTTTTTGCTTTTATCGTTTGAGGCATGCCTTGAAGTCAGGGCTCGTTTTTTTCTGCTAAGTATTGAATTTCCTTGCCTAAAACAGGGAAAACCCTATCACATGGCATGATGACAGACCAAAATGCCGAGATTAATCCGAATGCCATTGCGCAAGTAAAGGTTCTTGCCTTGCTTGGCGCGGTGTTGCTTGTCGGGTCGAATTCGTTTGTTTTAAGCCCGATCCTCTCAGAAGTCGCGGGCGGGCTTTCGACGCAGACCTATCATGTGGCCTGGGCGATTTCGGCGTTCGGGGCGGCGACGGCCCTATCGGCGCTGACCCTGGCGGGGATGATTGACCGGATGTCGGTCGGGCGTGTTTTGGGCGGTGCGGCACTTCTTTTGGCGGTGGCGCAGATTTCAAGCGGGCTCAGTCAGCATTGGATTTGGCTGTGTCTGTCGCAGGCGCTGGCCGGGGTGGCGGTTGGTGTGTTGTTGCCGGGATCCTATGCCACGGTCACCGCCACAGCCCCCAAGGGGCGCGAGGCCGCGCGGCTTGGTGTGGTTCTGACCGGGTGGGCGTTATCGTTGGTGGTGGCGGTCCCCGCCGCAGCGTTCATTACCGAGCAATTTGGCTGGCGGATGGTTTATTTCCTGATGGCCGGGTTGTCGGTCCTGGTGGCCGGTATTCTGGTGATGTTGCTGTCGGATGTGCGCGGCGGGATGAGCACGCGGACATCGCCCTTGCGCGCATTTCGGCTGCCGGGGGTTTGGCAATTGCTGGCGGTGATGCTGGTTTATATGACCGCGTTTTACGGCTGTTTTGCATTTTTTGGGGTGGGTGTGCGCACGGCCTTTGACCTGTCAGCACAGGGCAGCGGTATGTTCGTGATGGCCTATGGCGTGGGGTTTGGCGTCATGGGATTTGTGTTGGGTGTGATATCGCCCAAAATTACCCGCGGGTATTTGTGTCTGGTGTTGATCGCGATTGCGACAAGTTACGCCAGCTGGGGATTGACCCTGCAAAGCCAGATCAGCGCCATGGCCGGAACCGCTATTTGGGGGATGCTTAATCAGCTTGGTCTGAATGCGATGGTGGTGTCGCTGAACCGTCAGGCGTCTGATGCGCGCGGGGCGGTGATGGGGCTGAATAGTGCGGTGACCTATTCGGCGGTGTTTGCCGGGCCGATGATCATGGGACCGATTTATGCCGGGTTCGGCTTTGCAGCCGTGGCCGGGTTTGGGGCCGTTCTGGTGATGTGTGGTGTGATCGTCAGTTGGCGACGCGCCTGAGATCTGGAATCCATAGCGGTTCGAGTGGCCGGAGATTCCCGCCTGCGCGGGAATGACGGTCTAATCAAAAACAAAAATGGCGGGCAATGTGTGCCCGCCATTTTGTTTGTATTTTGTCAGGTGCGCTTAGGAGAAGTCGAGCGCGCGGTCGCCGTTGGCGTCCTTGATGCGGGTCGGGAGACCCATGCCGTTGAGCAAATTCAGGAACGGTTTGGATGGCAGTTCTTCGACGTTTGCCATCTTTTTCACGTCCCACTCGCCGGTTGCGATCAGCATCGCGGCCGCGACAGGCGGCACACCGGCGGTATAGGAAATGCCCTGGCTTCCGACTTCGTTGTAGGCGTCCTTGTGGTCGGCCACGTTATAGATCAGGACTTCGGTTTCCTTGCCGTCCTTGGTGCCCTTGACCAGATCACCGATGCAGGTCTTGCCGGTATAGTCCGGGGCAAGCGAGCTTGGGTCGGGCAGGCAGGCCTTGACGACCTTGAGCGGTACGACTTCGAGGCCCTCGGCTGTGGTGACCGGCTTTTCAGACAGCAGGCCGATATTGTTCAGGACCGTGAAAACATTGACGTAGTGATCGCCAAAGCCCATCCAGAAGCGGACGTTTGGCACGTCAAGGTTCTGGGACAGGGAATGGACTTCGTCATGGCCGGTCATGAAGGTCTGGCTTTCGCCGACCACCGGCATGTCCCAGATCTTTTTGACTTCGAACATCTTGTTCGACTGCCATTTGCTGTCCTGCCAGGAATAGACTGTGCC
This sequence comes from Thalassospira profundimaris WP0211, assembly GCF_000300275.1. Classification (GTDB taxonomy): domain Bacteria; phylum Pseudomonadota; class Alphaproteobacteria; order Rhodospirillales; family Thalassospiraceae; genus Thalassospira; species Thalassospira profundimaris. The sequence continues at coordinate 393,869 of NZ_AMRN01000003.1, forward strand.
GGTGAATTCGCGGAAGTTGATTTCCGGATCGAAGTTGGTGGCAAAGTATTTGCCGTGGCTGCCGGCGTTGATGTCGATGATGTCGATCGAGTCAATTTTATCGAAGTAATCTTCGACAGCCAGTTTGGCATAGGCATTCACCACGCCCGGATCGAAGCCGACACCGAGGATCGCGGTAACGCCAGCGGCCTCACACTCGGCACGGCGTTTCCATTCATAGTTGGCATACCATGGCGGGGTTTCGCAGATTTTGTCCTGCTCTTCATGGATGGCGGTATCGAGATAGGCGACACCGGTTTTAATGCAGGCCGACATGACCGGCATGTTGATAAAGGCAGAGCCGACATTAATGACGATCTGGCAGCCGGTTTTTTCGATCAGGGCCGCAGTTGCATCGACATCGGTGGCATCCAGGGCGTGACCTTCAAGAACGCCTTGCTCTTTAAGGTTTTTCTTTTCATGGATGCTGTCGATGATGGACTGGCACTTTGATGCCGTGCGCGATGCGATATGAATATCGCCAAGCACGTCATTATGCTGTGCGCATTTATGTGCAACGACCTGGGCGACGCCACCTGCGCCGATAATCAGAACATTCTTTTTCATGTCGGGCCAAAAACTCCCCTGTTTTGAGAGGTGGGGAAACACTTCCCCGGTTCGCTATGAAAACTGCGCTTTCGTGTATTTACGAAAGGCTCGAAACGTAGTCGTCAAAACTGAACTCACGCACAACGCGCTCTGTTCCGTCGAGTTCCCGGATCACGATGGACGGCATGCCGACCCCGTTAAACCAGTTCTTTTTCACCATGGTGTAGCCGGCTGCATCCTGAATGGAGATACGGTCGCCGACCTTGATCTCGTTTTCGAAATCAAATTCGCCAAATACGTCGCCGGCAAGGCAGGACTTGCCGCAAATCATGTAGGGGTGATCGCCCGTGTTCGGCAGGACCTTGGCATTTTCGCGATAGATCAGAAGATCGAGCATGTGGGCTTCGATCGAGCTATCGACGATGGCAAGGTTTTTGCCGTTAAACAGGGTATCCAGCACGGTGACCTCAAGGGTGGTGCTTTTGGTGATCGATGCTTCGCCGGGTTCAAGATAGACCTGCACGCCGAATTTCTCGGAGAATGCCTTGAGCCGCGCACAGAATTTATCGAGCGGGTAATCTTCGCCGGTGAAATGGATGCCGCCGCCGAGGCTTACCCATTCAACGCGCGCGAGAAGCGAGCCAAACTTTTCCTCGATATTGCCCAGCATCTGATCAAACAGATCAAAGTCGGCATTTTCGCAGTTATTGTGGATCATGAAGCCGGAAATGCGGTCCATCACGGCTTCGACCTTGGCGACGTCCCATTCGCCCAGGCGCGAGAACGGGCGGGCCGGATCGGCCAGATCGAAGCTTGAGGTCGAGACCTGCGGGTTAAGGCGCAGACCACGCACGATGCCCGATGCCTGATCGGCAAAGCGGGTCAGCTGGCTGATGGAATTGAAGATGATCTTGTCGGCATTCTCAATCACTTCGCCGATTTCATCATCGGAATAGGCCACACTATAGGCGTGAGTTTCCTTACCGAACTTCTGGCGGCCAAGCTTGACCTCATAGAGCGACGAAGACGTGGTGCCGTCCATATATTCTGACATGAAGTCAAACACCGACCAGGTCGCAAAGCATTTCAGCGCAAGCAACGCCTTGGCACCGGAATGTTCGCGCACATAGGCGATCTTTTCCATGTTGCTTTTAAGCTTGGACTTGTCGATCAGATAATAGGGCGTTGCGGGCATGGACGGCTCTCTACAACTATGTCACGGGGAATGCGGGTGAACTCGGAACGCGCGATCACGCTGTCAGGTTCCGGGTTTGGGCAAAATCACCAAATTGGTGGGGCAACCGGCTTTTCTAGTGGTCAGCCTGACGGTGCGTCATCCAATAGACGGAGACAGATAAACTGTATTCATTCATCAGATGCCTCCATCCTTCGGGTTTGCCAAATGCGTTTTGCTGCGTCCCAATAGCAGCGGGGGCAGGGGCGGTCAATACTGCAATGTCGCCTTTATTAGGCGATTTCGCGCCTCTGTGCATGTTGTGGTTTCATGACGGTTTGATCAAGGGGCAATCGCATTGATTTCGAAGGGCCATTGCCCCATCTGTTGATCATGGGGCGCATTCATGATTACCATCATGTTGTCGCGCCCGTAACACGGATACATTCAGACGGAGGAGGCCCCATGTCACCTGCACCTGTAAGTGTCGACCATCTTGCATTTCCGACCCGCGATCTTGAGGCGACCGACCATTTTTATTCCAAAGTGGTGGGCGCAACACTGGTCCACGCGGAAAGTGGCTATAGCCCGTCGTGGAAATCCGATTATTTGCTGATTACCTATGCGCTGCCCGATGGTACGCGCCTGTCGTTCTTTGATTGGCCGGCCGATACCGGGCCTTATCCGGATGATCCAAACATGCCCGATGATGTGTTTCATATCGGGTTGCGCTGTGCCGCCCCGCGCGATGTGATTGCCTGGCAAAACCATCTGTTCCAGCACAAGGTGGTCTATCACAGCGAGGATGACGGCAAGTCGCGCCGGTTATTTATGCGCGATCCCAATGGTATCCGGTTTGAAATCTTTGCCTCTGAAATTGCCAAATCCGGCGAGGATCATGAAGGGAACGCGCGTTCCGTCATGGGCGAGTGGCAAAAGATTGCCAGTGCCTGAACCGGTCGTGACGTCATTTCGGCTGTTTACGATGACGGGCAGGGACCGGTACTTTGCCGGACGATCAGTTCGGTCGGGATGATTACCGGTCCGGTTTCGCCGTGCGACGGCGGCGTTTTTGATCCCAGCCGATCGAGAAGCAAGGCAATCGCCTGTTCGCCCAGACGGCGGCGGGGTTGGCGCACGGTGGTGATCGGCGGGTCATAGGCCGCGGCATGCGGAATATCGTCAAAGCCGACAACCGATAGATCATGCGGGATGCGAAGCCCATATTCCTTGGCAGCCACAATCACCCCGATCGCCATGCCATCACTGGCGCAACACACAGCCGTTGGTCGGGTCTTTGGATCAGCCAGAAGCGCGCGCCCGGCGGCAATACCGGAATCGATGGAAAAATCGCCGCGATAAATCAGGTTTGGCTCGTGGGTGATGCCGGCTGATTTCAGGGCGCGGCGATATCCGGTCACGCGGTCCGTGGTCAGGATGTTGCCCGTCGGGCCACTGACATGGGCGATGCGGGTATGGCCAAGATCAATCAGATGGTTGGTCGCAACAAAGGATGCCTCGTCATTATCAATGATGACGGTTGGCAAGGCACATCCCGGAATGCGTTCGCAGGCAATCACCACCGGTGGTGTGGCGTTTGCCGGGGCCTTGGCAAGCGGTGCCGGGAGCCTGCCATTGAGCAGGATCATCGCATCGGCCTGATTGCTGCGCAGATAGGCGGCATAGGTTGCTTCGCGTTCGGGATCGTTTTGCGTATCGCCAATCAGGACGTTATAGCCCGCCTGGCTGGCACCCTTTTCAATGCCGGACAGAATCGCCGAAAAGAAAGGGTTTCCGATATCGGGCACCAGCAAAAGAATCATCCCCGAACGGTTCAGACGCAGGTTCCGGGCCATGACATTGGCGGTGTAACCGGTCGCGGCGATGGCAGTTTGCACTCTTTCGCGTGTGGTTTCGGAAACCACATTGGGTTTGTGCAAGGCCCGGCTGACAGTGGCAATAGACACCCCTGCCTGGCGGGCAACATCTTCAATCGTCGCGATTTTTTCAGTCATTCTTCTTCCTACTCCGCCGGTTGCAGGCTGTCCAGCGGCATTCGACGCCCGGATCGGCAGGTGATTTTGATCACTCCGAGCAAAATGTAAAGGTTTACATCGAAAATGAAAACGTTTACATAAGGCGAGGGTCAGGGCCCACTAATTTGGTTTAGATGGTTGACCGGATTTGTGCGGATACGCGGAGCAAAACCGCTGGAAGATATATATCTTTCAAGGTTTTTCGACAAAGTAGGCCGTGCAAATCCGGTCAATCCGAAGGACAGACGTTATATCTGCGAACTCCTGCGTCATATCCCTTGGTCGGGATGGCGACCCGACCGTCGGGCTGTTCCTTGGATTTCACAGATATAACGTCTGCCATCCAAATCAAATTAGTGGGTCCTGACCCTAACAAGCAGTTGATCGCAAGAAATGCGACGCTAGGGAGGATATATTCATGACGGATGCGGCTGTTCACGCCGTTAATCCCGATCAGCAGGCGCGCGTGCGGTTGTCCGGTCGGGAGATTTGCAAGTCATTTGGCCCGGCACAGGTGCTTTTCGATGTTTCCATCGATCTGCATGCGGGGGAAGTGCACGCGCTTTTGGGCGAAAATGGTGCGGGCAAATCGACGTTAGTGAAAATCCTGTCTGGCTATCATCAGCCGACCAGTGGTGCGCTTAGCCTTGATCAGGCCGACGTCACCTTTGAAGACAGTGAAGTTGCCGAAAATCATGGCGTCATCCTGATCCATCAGGAACTGAACCTGGCCGAGCAACTGACCGTCGAAGAGAACATCTTCCTTGGCCGCGAGATCAAACGGGGCTGGTTCCTTGATAAGGCGGTGATGCGCGCGGAAGCCAAAAAGCTTCTCGATCAATTGCAATGCGATGTCGATCCGCGCACACGCATCAAGGATCTTGCGGTTTCGGACCGTCAGATGGTCGAAATTGCCAAGGCGCTTTCCAAAAATGCCGATATTCTGATCCTCGATGAGCCGACCGCGGTCTTGACCGGGCGCGAGGTTGATATCCTGTTTGATCAGATCCGGCGCCTGCGCGAACAGGGTGTCGCGATCCTTTACATTTCCCACAAGCTCGACGAGATCAAGGCGATTGCCGACCGGGTAACGGTTTTGCGCGACGGGCGCCTGATCACGACCGAGCCGGTGACTGATGTTGAAAAAGACGACATGGCGCGCCTGATGGTCGGGCGGGACATCAAACAGATGTTCCCCGACCGCGCGCCGGTTGAGGCCCATGATGTGGCCATGTCTGTTCGCAATGTATCCGTTGACGGCCAAGTGCGTGACGCCAGCTTTGACCTTCGTCGGGGTGAGGTTCTGGGCTTTGCCGGGATTGTCGGGGCCGGGCGGACAGCCTTGATGGAAGCCATCATTGGCCTGCGCGACAGATCATCTGGCGAGATCGAACGCAATGGCGAGCCGGTTTCGATCCACAGCCTGCAAGATGCCAAGAAATGCGGCATTGCCTATCTGACCAAGGATCGCAAGGGCAGCGGGTTGTTGCTGAATATGGATATGCGGCCCAACCTGACATTGCTGGCACTTGAAAAATTCGGGACCGTGATCCTTAATCGCAAGGCCGAAGAAGCCGCACTGGCAAATGCGATCGAGGCCTTTGACATTCGCGCGGCCGATCCGAAAGCCAAGGTCGGTGATTTTTCCGGCGGCAATCAGCAGAAGCTTTTGCTGGCCAAGGTCATGGAAACCGACCCGGAAGTCGTGATCATCGACGAGCCGACGCGCGGCATCGATATCGGCACCAAAAGCCAGATTTATCATTTCATCGGCGATCTTACCAAACGCGGTAAATCCGTCATTCTCCTGTCGTCCGAGATGCCAGAAATGCTTGGCCTGTCTGATCGCATCGCGGTCATGGCGGCGGGGCGTATCACCGGCATTCTCGAAGGCAACGACCGCAACGAGCATGAAATCATGCGGCACGCGACAGGAATTTCAGGCAAGCAGGGAGTGTCTGTTTATGAGTAGCCTTGAGCGCTCTGAAGCTTCGACTTCGAGTGGTTTCAATATCGATTTCAAAGCCTTGGGTCCGTTTTTGGCCCTCGTTGGCCTGTTTGTTCTGGGCACGGGTATTAATGACGCGTTCCTGAGCGGCGGCAACCTTTCGAATATTTTCACCCGTGCGGCCTTTATCGGCATCATCGCGGTGGGTGCTACCTTTGTGATCACCGCGGGCGGCATTGATCTTTCGGTGGGCTCCATGGCGGCGTTTATTTCGGGTGCCATGATTGTTGTGATGAATACGCTTGTCGCAACGCTGGGGGCCGGGATCGAGACGGTTTTGATCGGTGTGGTGTTGTCAGTCTTGCTGGGGATTGCGGCGGGTGCCGTTAATGGCCTGGTCAGTACCAAGGGCAAGATCGAAGCGTTTATCGTCACACTTGGCACCATGGGGATTTACCGGTCGCTTGTGACCTATATGGCTGATGGCGGGACCCTGTCGCTTGATTTCGATGTGCGCGGTGTTTATCGCCCGGTCTATTACGGCGACATTCTGGGCATTCCTGTGCCGGTACTTGTGTTCTTTGCCGTGGCGGTTGCGGGCTATGTATTACTTAACATGACGCCGTTCGGGCGGAAATGCTTTGCGATTGGCTCAAACGAGCAGGTCGCGCGGTATTCGGCAATCCATGTCGACCGTGTGAAGACCCTGACCTATGTCATTCAGGGGCTGTGCGTATCGGTTGCGACCATCATTTATGTGCCGCGTCTTGGGTCGGCCTCAAGCTCGACCGGGGTGCTTTGGGAACTTGAAGCGATTGCTGCCGTGATCATTGGTGGCACGATGCTTAAGGGTGGCTATGGCCGGATCTGGGGCACGGTGATCGGCGCGATCATGCTGACCACGATTGGCAATATTCTGAATTTGACGGATGCGATCAGCAACTATCTGAACGGAGCAGTTCAGGGTCTGATCATCATCGTTGCGGTATTCCTGCAGCGCGGGGACTGGCGACGCAAAAAGAGCAAATAACCGGCGATCAACGTCCGGGAAGAATGTGAAAACGCATCATTTTTTTGATCAGGAGGAAACGTTGATGAAAACGTTTACAAAATATCTGGGGGCCGCCTGTGTTCTGGGCCTTGGTTTGGCATCGACCGGTGCAATCGCACAGGAAAAGATCAAGATCGGGGTTTCGATCCCGGCAGCGACCCATGGTTGGGCAGGTGGCCTGAACTGGCATGCCGAACAGGCCGAAAAGCGTATTGAGGCAACCTATCCCAATATCGATGTCATTGTGGTCAGCGCGAATGGTGCAACCGAACAGGCAAACGATCTTGAAGATCTGGTGTCGGTTCAGAATATCGACGCGTTGGTTGTCTTGCCGTTTGAGTCTGATCCGCTGACCGTTCCGGTCCAGCAGGTCAAACAGGCGGGCAAGTTTGTTACCGTGGTTGACCGTGGTCTTTCGCTTCCGGGGATTGAAGACGTCTATGTTGCGGGCAACAACCCGGAACTTGGCCGTGTTTCGGGCGAATACATCCGTGAGCGCCTCAATGACGAAGGCAAGATCGTTGTTCTGCGCGGCATTCCGACCACGATCGATACCGAGCGTGTGGACGCGTTTGTCGAAGCGCTTGACGGCTCGAACATCGAAATCCTTGATATGAAACATGCCAACTGGAACCGTGATGACGGCTATGAAGTGATGCAGGACTTCCTGTCACGCTTCCCGGAAATCAACGCGGTCTGGGCACAGGATGACGACATCGCGCTTGGCGTGATCGAGGCCGTCAAACAGGCCGATCGTACCGATGAGATGTTCATCGTTGGCGGTGCTGGCATGAAAGACATCATCAAACGCGTGATGGATGGCGATGAACTGACCCCGATTGATGTTCTGTATCCGCCGGCAATGATCGCAACTGCGATGGATGTGACGGTTATGAAGTTCACGTCGAATGCGCCGGTTGAAGGTCGCTATATCCTGGGTGCGACCGTTGTTACCCAGGAAAATGCCGAGAACTTCTATTTCCCGGACAGCCCGTTCTAATAGAGCTTTGGTTGGGACAAGCACTCTTGCGTCGGGCGCTCGCCGCCCGACGCAGCCTGATTTCTACTGAATTCCACTGATTTCCACCAGAACGCAGTTAAAGAGGTCTGAGATGAAAACGCTTAAGGGACCGGCGATCTTTCTGGCGCAATTTGCCGGCGACGAAGCCCCGTTCGACAGTCTTGACGCGATTGGTCGCTGGGCGGCGTCACTCGGCTATAAAGGTGTTCAGATTCCAAGCTGGGACAAGCGCCTGTTTGATGTCGAAAAGGCCGCCGAAAGCAAGGATTACTGTGATGAAGTGATCGGTAAACTTGCCGGGCACGGCGTGCAGGTGACCGAACTTTCAACCCATCTTCAGGGCCAGCTTGTGGCGGTCCATCCCGCCTATGACGAGATGTTTGACGGTTTTGCCGTGCCTGAAGTGCGCGGCAATCCAAAGGCGCGCCAGGAATGGGCGGTCAAACAGGTCAAGGCCGCGATCAAGGCTTCGCAACATATGGGAATCAACGCCCATGCAACATTTTCCGGCGCACTGGCCTGGCCGTTTGTTTATCCTTGGCCGCAACGCCCGGCCGGATTGATCGAAACCGCGTTTGACGAACTTGCCAGGCGCTGGACACCGATCCTGAATGCCGCCGACGAGGCGGGTGTTGATGTTTGCTATGAAATCCATCCGGGCGAAGACCTGTTTGACGGGGCGACGTTCGAGATGTTTCTGGAACGGGTGAAAAATCATCCGCGTGCCAACATCCTGTATGATCCGAGCCACTTCGTGCTTCAGCAGCTTGATTACCTTGATTTCATCGATATTTACGCTGATCGCATCCGGATGTTCCACGTCAAGGATGCCGAGTTCAATCCAACCGGCCGACAGGGTGTCTATTCCGGGTATCAGGGCTGGGTTGATCGTGCGGGCCGGTTCAGGTCGCTTGGCGACGGGCAGGTTGATTTTGGCGCCATCTTCTCGAAGCTTGCGGCGATTGATTTTGATGGCTGGGCTGTGCTCGAATGGGAATGCGCGCTCAAACATCCCGAAGACGGTGCCCGCGAAGGGGCCGAATTCATTAAAAATCACATCATTCGTGTGACAGAGAAAGCCTTTGATGACTTTGCCGATGGCGGCACGGACGAGGCGGCCAATCGCCGCATCCTTGGCATCGACTAGCAGCATTACGGGCAATACTCGTCCATTTCGACTTTGGAGGCAGATATGAGCAAACAAACATCGCTTGGCCGTCGTTTGCGCCTGGGCATGGTTGGCGGTGGGCAGGGGGCCTTCATCGGGGCCGTTCATCGCATCGCGGCGCGACTGGATGATCGCTATGAACTGGTGGCAGGTGCGCTTTCATCCAAGCCCGATGTCGCAGCGGCCTCGGCAGCAGAGCTGTTTATCGATAGTGATCGCAGCTATGCCAGTTTTGAAGACATGGCCAAACAGGAAGCTGCGCGTGAAGACGGCATTGATGTCTGTGCGATTGTCACACCCAACCACCTGCATTTCCCGGCCGCAATGGCGATGCTGGATGCCGGTATTCACGTGATTTGCGACAAGCCGCTTTGCATGACCGTCGATGAGGCCGAAAAGATCGCGGCCAAGGTCAAGGAAACCGGACTGCTGTTTGCCTTGACCCACAACTACACTGCCTATCCGATGGTGCGCGAGGCGCGCCAGATGGTGGCCGATGGCAAGCTTGGCAATATCCGGCTGGTGCAGGTCGAATATCCGCAAGGCTGGATGGCAACCAAGGTCGAGGATACCGATAACAAGCAGGCCAACTGGCGTGCCGACCCGGCCAAGGCCGGGATGGGCGGTGCGCTTGGCGATATCGGAACGCATGCCCATAACCTTGCGAACTTTGTGTCTGGCATGACGCCGAGTGAACTTTGTGCCGATGTTGATGCCATCGTTGAGGGCCGCAAGCTTGATGACAATGTGCAGATCCTGATGCGCTATGAAAATGGTGCGCGCGGCATGCTGTGGGCAAGCCAGGTGGCGATTGGCCATGAAAACGGCCTTCGCCTGAGGATCTATGGCGACAAGGGCGGCCTTGAATGGGCGCAGGAACATCCAAACCACATGCATTTCCGTCCGCTTGACGGGCGTCCGGAATTGCTGACCCGCGGCGGGGCAGGCATCGGGGCCGAAGGTCTTCATGGTGTGCGCGTGCCGCCCGGGCATCCGGAAGGGTATCTTGAAGGCTTTGCAAACCTTTATACCGATTTTGCCGATCAGTTGGTTGCGCATCTGACCAATGGCAAGGCCGATGCCGCCGCCATGTTGGTGCCCGGCGTCAAGGAAGGTCTTGAGGGCATGAAATTTGTCGAAGCCGTCGTGCGTTCTGGTCGGGACGGGGCCGTTTGGGTCAAAATGTGATCATTTCGCGCAATCGGGAAATCTGGGGATTTCCGTGTGCGCGAATTCACCATTGAAACGTGTTCTTCCCGTCCGGCGCTCTGTCGGCATTGAGCCGCAGCCTTATTGGTTGCGGCTCTTTTTTGTTCTGGTGGAGATTTAGCGACCGGTGAAACGGGAGGTGTGAACTGCTTTACATTGTTTGTTTCTGGACGAACTCCAAAATAACGGGCTGTTCTGAATTTTAGGATTTGAAATCAACGGCTTGAATATCCAATGGCGTGAATATTATGGCTTTCGCGCGCCTTGTGGTTTTCCACGAAGTGAAAAAGACTTGCCTCTTGGTTGATCCCCTATTGCTGGATTTTCCGTAAAGGTGTTTCCTAGGATCATAAAAAATAAGACTACTTTCAGGGAAATCACCGGGAGCGTCCGCATGCCCGAGAAGCCAAAGCTTCTGATAACGCGACGATTGCGTGATGCCGTTCAGGCACGCGCCGCGCGGGACTATCAGGTTCTGACCAATGCCGAAGATCGCGTGTTCACGCGTGAGGAGCTTATTGAAAAGTGCCAGCAGGTCGATGCTGTCCTGCCGTGCCATTCCGAGCATTTTTCGGCTGATGTCATTGCCGAACTGCCCAAGAGCCTCAAGATCATTGCCAATCATTCGGTCGGGGTGGATCACGTTGATCTGGCTGCAGCCAAGGATGCAGGGATTGTCGTGACCAACACGCCCGATGTGCTGTCGGATGCCACGGCCGAGATTGCCATGCTGTGCATGCTGGGTGCGGCGCGTCGCGGGGCCGAGGGCGATGCGATGGTGCGGGCCGGGAAGTGGGATTTCTGGTCGCCGGCCTTTATGGTCGGGCGTCAGGTCACCGGCAAGCGGTTTGGTGTTCTGGGCATGGGCCGGGTTGGTCAGGTCGCGGCTGAACGGGCACGCGGATTTGGCATGGAAGTCCATTACCACAACCGCAAGCCACTGCCCGATCATATGGCCAAGGGCGCGATTTTCCACGAGACGGTCGAAGACCTGTTTGCCCATTCCGACGTACTGTCACTGCATTGCCCGTCAACGCCAGAAACAAAAGGCATCATCAACAGCAAGACAATTGCGATGCTGCCTGACCGCGCGATCCTTGTGAATACAGCGCGTGGCAACCTGGTGGATGAGGATGCGCTTGTGGCCGCCCTTCAAAGCGGAAAGCTGTTTGCAGCGGGCCTTGATGTGTTTTGCAACGAACCCGGTGGAAATCAACGGATTAGCGCGTTGAATAACGTCTTTCTGTTACCACATATAGGGTCTGCTACCGAAGAAACGCGTGATGCCATGGGGTTTCGCGCACTTGATAACCTTGATGCCTATTTTCAGGGGAAAGAACCCGGCGACCGGGTGGCGTAGAAGTCGGGAAGACTGCCTGCGTCCAGTTTGTTGAAGTCTTTAACAATAACAAAATGCGCGCCGTTTTTGCGGTCCCGGAACGGACCAAGCGCATCAAAAATGGTCTTGGATATCAAGATCAGGGGCTTTTGAAGGCTGACAGTTACCGATTGTTTCCCGCCAATGGTGGACGGCAAACAACGGTATATCTGGGAGGAAAAATGGAAATGAAAACCAAATCTGAAGACGTGAAGTCCAAGGAAGTATCCCGTCGTTCGTTCCTGACCAAAGGGGCGACCGGGGTTGTGGCGGGTGGTGCTGCGGCAACCGGGATGTTTGCGGCACCGGCTGTCCACGCGCAGCCGGCACCAATGGTTCTGAAGATGCAGACTTCCTGGCCGTCATCCGACATCTGGATGACCTTTGCCCAGCAGTATGTTGACCGTGTTGAAGCCATGTCCGGTGGTCGTCTGAAAATCGACCTTCTGCCGGCGGGTGCTGTTGTTGCTGCCTTCCAGGTTCTTGATGGCGTCAATGACGGCGTGATTGATATCGCCCATTCCGTGCCGGTTTACTGGTACGGTAAAAACAAGGCGGCATCGCTGTTTGGTACCGGTCCGGTGTTTGGTGGTTCCGCAACCACCATGCTGAGCTGGTTCTATGCTGGCGGTGGTGAAGAGTTCTATCGCGAACTGACCCAGGATGTGATGGGGCTGGATGTTGTTGGTCTTCTTGGCTTCCCGATGCCAGCACAGCCGTTCGGCTGGTTCAAGGAGCAGGTCAACACCGTTGCCGATATCGAAGGCTTCAAATACCGCACCGTTGGTCTGGCAGCAGACCTTCTGCAGTCGATGGGCATGTCGGTCGCACAGCTTCCGGGTGGCGAGATTGTGCCGGCGATGGAACGTGGCGTGATTGACGCGTTCGAATTCAACAACCCGTCGTCTGACATGCGCTTTGGCGCACAGGATGTTGCGAAGAACTACTATCTGTCTTCGTACCATCAGGCATCGGAAAGCTTTGAGTTCCTGTTCAACAAATCCCTGATGGAAGACCTTGAGCCGGATCTGCAGGCGATCCTGCGTCACTCTGTCGAGGCGGCGTCGACTTCGAACACGGCGCTTGCGATGGACAACTATTCCTCGGATCTGCAGAAATTGCAGGATGAGGGCGTAGAAGTTCACCGGACCTCGAAAGAGATCCTGGCCGCACAGCTTGAAGCCTGGGACAAACTGATCCCGACACTTGAAGAAGATCCGTTCATGAAACGGGTTCTCGACAGCCAGCGTGCCTGGGTCGAACGTGTGACCTTCTATGAACTGATGAACTCGCCTGATTATCAGCTCGCTTATGAACACTACTTCCCGGGCAAACTGAAACTCTGATCCTGTTTCGGATTTCAGTGTTTTGATGATCCTGACTGCTCCGTTGGCCTGATCTTTTGGCTGGCGGAGCAGTCAATACGCGAACGGACAGGATTTCATGATTGGATTTATTGAATTCGCGGACAAGCTTTCGGCCTGGTTTGGCAAGGCCTTTGGCTGGTTGATTATCCTCATGACGCTTGGCATGAGCTATGAGGTGGCATCGCGATACCTATTTAATGCGCCAACCACATGGTCGCTTGATGTGTCATTTATCATGTATGGCACACTGTTCATGATGGGTGGGGCCTATACCCTGTCTCGTGGCGGGCATGTCCGCGGCGATTTCCTTTATCGTCTGTGGAAACCCACAACCCAGGCCAAGGTTGATCTGGTTCTTTATATCTTCTTCTTCTTCCCGGGTGTGACCGCCCTGATCCTGTCGGGCTGGAAATATGCCGCCCGTTCATGGGGCTATGGGGAAGTAAGCGTGAACAGCCCGGCGGGTGTTCCGATCTTTCAATTCAAGGCAGTGATTGTCGCAGCCGGCATTCTTCTGTTCATCCAGGGCATCGCACAGGTGATGCGCTGCATTTTGTGTATCCGTGAAGGGTACTGGCGCAATGCCGATGATGATGTTCAGGAAACCGAAGAATTGCTGATGAAGCAAAAAGTGGCCAAGGAAGACTGATCCCATGACGATCAAGATCAACCAGACCCCTCGGCCATACGCGATACACGCCCCCGAACGGAGCAGCCAACGTGATTGACGCACATGTCGCCCTGATGATGCTGGGCATCTTTATTATACTGGTATTCCTCGGTTTCCCGGTTGCCTTTACCCTGATGGCGCTTGGCATCGGGTTTGGATATTACGCTTATTTCGATGCAGGCCGCATGTGGCGGGCCTTTAACCGGCTGGCTGAGGACAGCGAAACCCTGACCTCGGTGATAACGTGGTTCGAAGGGGCGTTTAACAACCGAATATTCGATTTGTTCATCAACCAGACATACACGGTGATGTCGAACGAAGTTCTGACCGCCGTGCCGTTGTTCCTGTTCATGGGCTATATCGTTGAACGCGCCAATATCGTGAACCGGCTGTTCTCCACCCTTAATATTGCGGCGCGTAACATTCCCGGATCGCTTGGCGTTGCGGCGCTGATTACCTGTGCGCTGTTTGCAACCGCAACCGGCATTGTCGGCGCGGTGGTGACACTTATGGGGATGCTGGCGCTGCCTGCGATGCTTAAGGCGCGCTATGACAAAAGCTTTGCGTCGGGCATCATTTGCGCTGGCGGGACGTTGGGCATTCTGATCCCGCCGTCGATCATGCTGATTGTGTATGCCGCGGCGTCGGGTGTGTCGATCGTGCGGCTTTATGCCGGTGCGCTGTTGCCGGGTCTGACCCTTGTTGGTTTGTATCTTTTGTACGTCATGGGGCGTGCAATGTTGCAGCCAAAGGCAGCCCCCCGTCCAACCAGCGATGAAATTCCGGAAGTGCCGTTGCCGAAAGTCCTTTGGATGCTGGCGACCTCGTTCTTCCCGCTGGCCTTCCTGATTTTGGCGGTTCTGGGATCGATCCTGTTTGGTCTGGCAACCCCGACCGAGGCGGCGTCCATCGGTGCGCTTGGCGGGATGCTTTTGGCGGCGGCTTATCGGGCCCTGACCTTTGATCGCCTGCGCGAATCAGTTTATCTGACGGTGCGGACATCGGCGATGGTGTGCTGGCTGTTTGTCGGGTCTTATACGTTCTCGTCGGTGTTCTCCTACCTTGGTGGTGAACATGTGATTGCCGAGTTTGTCGGTGGTCTGGACCTGACACCGCTTCAGTTCCTTTTGCTGGCACAGTTGATCATCTTCCTGCTGGGCTGGCCGCTGGAATGGTCGGAGATCATCATTATCTTCGTTCCGATCTTCCTGCCGCTTCTGCCGCTGTTTGATATTGATCCGCTGTTCTTTGGTATTCTGGTGGCGCTGAACCTTCAGACCTCGTTCCTGACCCCGCCCATGGCGATGTCGGCCTATTACCTTAAGGGGGTGGCACCCAGCGGGATATTGTTGACCGATATCTTCAAGGGGATCATGCCGTTCCTGTTCATGGTGATCGTCAGCATGGTTCTGATGTACGCCTTCCCGCAAATCGTGTTCCATCTGCCCGATCTGTTCTATGGCGCACGTTAAGGGAGGGATGAGATGAGTAATATCAACCCGCTACTGACACTTGAAGTTGTCGAACTGCGCGACCGCCTTGCCAGCGGGGCGGTGCGCGCGGTCGAATATGTCGAAGCCTGTCTGGCGCGTATTGCCGAGATCGAACCAAAGGTTCAGGCATGGGCGTGGCTTGACAGCGATCACGCGATTGCCCAGGCCCGTGCCCTTGATGCCAGGCGTCAATCAGGTGCGCCGATTGGTCCGTTGCACGGGCTTCCTGTCGGCCTGAAAGATGTCATCGATACCGCCAAGATCCCGACTGAAAACGGCACCGTCCTTGATAAGGGGCGCGTGCCGGAAGAAGACGCGGTTCTGGTATCGCGTCTTAAGGCGGCCGGCGCGATCATTATGGGCAAGACGGTTTCGACCGAGCTTGCCTTTATGCATCCGTCTAAAACGCGCAATCCCCATAACCCGGATCATACACCCGGTGGATCATCGGCCGGGTCGGCAGCAGCAGTGGCAGCCGCCATGGTGCCGCTTGCCGTGGGGACGCAAACCGGCGGATCGGTTATTCGACCGGCATCGTTTTGCGGTGTTGTCGGGTTCAAGCCGACCTTTGGCGCGATTGCCCGGACCGGCGTTCTTAGCCAAAGTCCGAGCCTTGATACAATTGGTGTTTTCGCCAATTCGATCACCGGGGCGGCGATGGTGGCCGAAAGCCTGTTTGGATATGACGCAGGGGATCCGGCAACAGAACCAAGCCCGACGCCAAGGTTGGTCGATGTCGCCAAAAGCGATCCCTTGGTGACACCGATGTTTGCCTTTGTTCGGCCGCCG
Organism: Thalassospira profundimaris WP0211; assembly: GCF_000300275.1. GTDB lineage: Bacteria > Pseudomonadota > Alphaproteobacteria > Rhodospirillales > Thalassospiraceae > Thalassospira > Thalassospira profundimaris. The sequence continues at coordinate 409,761 of NZ_AMRN01000003.1, forward strand.
CAATTTGACGAGGTCGCGGACAAGGAAACCATCATGGCGTTTCGGGAAATTACCGAGATGCTGGGCGATCAATGTTTCGAGGCCCCGTTGCCCAAGGCGTTTGAAGATGCCAATGCCCTGCGGGCCCGGATCAACTTTGCCGAAATGGCCAAGGATTATTACGGTTACGAAAAGCGTGGCCGTGATCACCTGTCACCCGAAATCCTTGAGGCCATCGACAAGGGCAATGACGTCAAGGCACGGGATTATCTGGCGGCCCTTGACTGGCGCAAGGTCCTGAATGCCGGGCTAGACGAAGTGTTCAATCGCTGTGATGCGATCATCACGCCTGCGGCCACGGGCCCGGCACCGGCCAACCATCAGACCACCGGCAACCCGATCTTTAACGGGTTGTGGACGTTCTGCGGAACGCCCGCCGTGACCATCCCGCTTTTGTGGTCACAAAGCGGGATGCCGATGGGCGTGCAGCTTGTTGGTCGCATTGGCGATGATGCGCGTTTGATGCGGACCGCCAACTGGTTGAAATCACATCTCAGCAGTCAGGAGAACGCATAATGGAAAACAGTCTTTTGAACCGTGCCATGGCACTTCTGTCCTTTGCTGTACTTGTCGGATTTGTCGGCATTCTTGTCGGCTATGTCACCCGCTTTGACCTTGCGTTGATCGTAGCGCTGACGGTGGGACTTGCCGGGTGGGATATGTGGCATGTCGCCATGGGCAACAAGGAAGACAAACACTGATCTGACGGGGAGAACCCCAGAAGATGCAAGCAAACTTGCGGGACAGGATGATGATGATCCTGTCCCGCTTTTTTATTTGGTGACGTTCGCGTGGGGCCGATCACGCGGGATCAGACAGATGCCTATTCATAGCCAAAGCGTTTGGCGGCGATCTTTGTGATATCGCGGATCAGGGCAATTTCAGCATTATCGAATTTCGGCCGGTAATAGTCCGGGCCATGAATGGTCGGCGCGACACGATCAATGAGGGGCCCCGCATCATCCAGTTCGACATGGTCAAACAGGGATGCGAGTTGATGGGCAGGATCGGCGACCAGGTCTTCATAGCGCACGACCAGTGTCGCGTTTGCCAGATCCTTGTTCACGATCATCCGGTCGGCCAGATAATGATGCAGGTTGGACCAGTAGCGCGCCCAGCCTTCGATTTCATCGCCATTGGTCCAGAGCTTCATGATTGCGAAGGTTTCGTGCAAATCACCGGTATTGATCGGGCGGCGGTCCAGCCCGAATTCGTAATGGCCGACGCGTTGCATATGGGCGATGGCGCGCGGGTTGTCGGCTTCGCCTGCGCAGAACAGCTTATGCTGCTTGATCAGGGATGCGATGTGCCAGACCGGATCGCGCACCGGTAAGACAAACCGGGCATCAGGAAAAATCGACAGCAGATATTCCATCCGCGTGACCAGATAATTGGCCTTGGACACATAACGTTGGCCACCGCGAACATGGATCAGTTTGCGAATGTGATCGCGATAAAACTGTTCAAAGGCCGGGTTGCTGATATGGCCATCAAGAACGTTGCTTTTGCCGATTTCATGCAGATTGTTAAAGAAGGCCATCCAGATCATTTCCTCGAAGGCTTCGGGGCTTTCGGGGGTGACATTGATGCCGTCTGCATGGGTGCGTTCGACCGCGACGTTTTTCTTGCCAGGGGCCAGATCGACAAAGCGGTTCCAAAGCCAGGGCGTGAAAACAGGCGGATAATCGCGATAGCGATGGGTTGCCGCATCCGCGTGACCGGCCAGTGTTTCGAGCAAAATGGTGCTGCCCGATCGGGCAAGGCCGGCAACAAAAATCGGCTTTTCGATCCGGATATCTTCAATGGCGTCGGCGGCCAGTTTGGTTTCGAAATTTCCCAGCCGGATCCAGTGTTGCGGGTGGCGTGATACCAGCCCGCTTAGCCAGTGATCCCAGCCAGAGACATGAAACGCATTGCTGTTTGATGCCTGTTTCGCGGTCGCATTGGTCATTCGATCCGAAACCCTTTCTTGATGGCAAGTGACCCCAGCAACAGGCTTACGAAGAATGTCAGTTCCCACCCGCGGGCCCAGTCCGGACCGGCAGAGAGGATTTCCTGACTTTGCAGGGCAAAGCGAAGCTGTGTGACCGGGGTGTCATCGGGCAAATAACCCGCCGGATTGCCGATCAGGCTGTTCCACCAGACTTTATGATGCATGACCGGAATGGGGGCTGCTGCCTCGACAATATGGCTGTGTCCTTCGATATGTCCGGGGATCTGGACAATCGGGCAGGCACCGGTGACCGCATCAGGATTGCCGCCGATCTGTTCGATCTCGGTGTCCTTGGGTTCTACATCGATCTGAACCGGTTCGCCGGGCGGCGGGCAGCTATATCCGTATTGCCCGTCCAGCCAAACAATCAGGGCAAGGGCGGGAAGGGATGCCACAACCGCCGGGCCGATGACAAAGCCGACCAGTTTGAAGGATTTGGCAAGCTGCGCCTTGGCAAGTTGCATGCCCTGCCCGAAATCCTCGCCATCGTCATCGGACATGGCGCGCTGGGCTGCCTTGACTTCGGCCTTTACCTGCTTGATGCGGGTTTGCGGCGAGATCAGGCGATATAAAACCATGGAAACGCCAGCACAGATCAACCCCCAGATCAGCACCCGGCCAAATGGACCAATGGCCGTGGCCATCAGGTCATCAAGGGCGGCAAATGCCGGGGCGGGCCAGTCAAACAATCCCATGGCAAATAGTCCGGTATGAGTTCATCTGCCTGCCCAATCAGGAATTTTGATGTTCTGATGCGTTGGCGGTCGCAGGCTTTGCCGCGCGGTTTGCCTTGCGTTTGCGCATCATTTTGCGAAGCGGCCACATCAAGACAAAACCGACTGCAACGACGATTGCCGCCAAAACTGCCCACAAGGCGGATAACAGGCTAAGACCGGCACCCGGCCCGACATAGGCCTGGGCGGGAAAGGCAATCAGCATCATCGCGCCTGCAAGCGTTACAGTGCCAATGGTCAGAAATGTCTTGGATTGTTTGGCTTTAAATGCCGGAATTATCGAGCTGTTCATTTGCGGTTTCATTGTGCTTCTCCTGCGTTGGAGGTGCCTGTATTCGAGGCGGGGGCGGTAGTGCGAAACAGGTCGGCACGCGCATCGCTGATGCGTTCGGCCTGTGAAACGACGGGGACGAGTTTCTTGCCGGGATTGTCGGGATCATCGCGGCGGATCGGGTTGTGGAATTCCCAAACGATTTCGCCGCTGTCGGTGACTTCCAGCAGGCGGCCGCCACTTGATTCCGTAATCAATGTATTGCCATTGGGCAGACGTTGCTGATCAGCGCGAATGTTGCTGTCAAACTTCTGATCGGCGTTGCCCTTGTATTGCCAGGTAATGGCATTTGTTTGCGGATCGATTTGCAAAATGCGCGAGAACCCGGCATCGGGATCGGCAAACTGTCCCTGGTTATCGAACAAAAGGATGTCGCCATTGGGCAGAACATCCGGGTCATGTTGGCCGAGCCACGGCCCACGGGTGGCCCAGGTGATCTTTTCCGCATCCATATCCAGAACGGCAATGATGCCAAGATCGCGGAAGGACAGAACAACATCACCCGCCTTGCCATAGGCAAAGTTGGCGGCTGTTTTATCGTCGATCAACTGGATCGTGTTGGTGTGAAGGATGTCTTCATTGGCGAAATAGGGGGCAAAATCAACCATGTTGGCGTAGTTGGACTTGATCAGCGCATCAAGGATCGAGACGCGTTTGATCTCCTTGCCATCGGGCGACAGGATCACGGCAAAATCATCAAGGCGCGGCGGCCTGAGTTGTTTGCGATTGGGATAGGTGTTGAACCGGAATTCCTGTGTCAGCGCATAAACACGACCATCATCGGCGATGGAAAAATCATGATGGGCGGTGCCAAGATATTTCCAGATCGGTTTTGAATTGCGATCAATCTTGGCCATGCCATAGCCATAAGGCGTATCGCCAGCTGCGGTATACTGGACAATCAGATTGCCATCCGGTGCCATCTTGGCCGTATGCCAATGCATGAATTCATCTTTTTGCGGATTGGGGATCGGGGATGTTTCATCGTGAATGGCACTGAACGGCATCCGCCATTCATGGACGATGTTGCCATCCATATCGATCAGAACCGCATGCGGCCCATCGCCCGATGAATACAGTGTCAGGCCAGCCTGTGCCTTGTCCTGGTCGTGGATGGTGACACCGACTTCATCGGTGCGGGCCGGTGACCAGAAATCAAGCCGTTCGACATCGGTATATTTGGTCCGTTGTTCCCAAAGTGCTGTTCCGGCACGCCAGGCATTTTTCAGAGACTGGTACGGCGGGACTTCCGCCAGTACCACAAACGCGCCAAGCCCAAAGCTGATCGCGGCAATTCCGATCACAGAGGCTGTGAGAAACAGGCGATCACCGGTATTGGTGGTGTTGGACTCTTCGTATTGACGAGTATCAGGCACGCATAACCTCCGTGTATTTTGACAGAAAGGTTACGCAGACGTGCGGGCAAATTTACGGCGATTTTATCGGTAATTGCGGCGAATTGGTCTGCAATTAGCCGCGAATTCGCCTTAAACGTTAATTGTTAATATGAACAATCATACCGTTTTTTTTGGGGCGCGGATGCAGACGGGGCAGGAAAAATCATCCTGCCCGCTGGTGCGGTTTTATTTGCGTTCGGGGGGCTCGACCAGATTTTCAATCGGGGTGATTGAGGTGGTTTTGACCTTTTTGGTGACGATATAGGTGAAATAGCGGTCAATCCCGATATTGGACACCAAAAGCCGGTCGATCAGACGTTGATAGGCATCAACGTCATGACACAGCACCTTGAGCATGTAATCCACCCCGCCGCCAAGCGCATAGCATTCGACGATTTCGGGGATGTCTTGCACGGCGCGTTCGAAAATCTGGAAATCATCATGCTGGTGATGACGGAGGGTGACTTCGGTCAGAACCAGTGTCGGTTTGACCAGCTTTTCCAGATTGATATGGGCGTGATACCCCGAAATAACGCCAAGGTCTTCGAGGCGTTTGAGCCGTTCCCAGCACGGGCTTGGCGAAAGGTTCACCGCCTCGGCCAGTTTGACCTTGGTGATGCGCCCTTCGCGTTGCAGGGTTTTGAGGATTTTCAGATCGAGCTCATCAAGCCGGACCATGGTCAGAGCACCTCGGCAATCACAATCAAGCAGTCACCCGTTTTGATCAGGCCCTGGAAATGGCGGCACGAAACGATGCCTTCACGCGGGGCATAATATTCGCGCGGCGGGGTGCCTGTGCGTTCGACATCATAAATACGCGCGATCAGATCGCCTTCCTTGACCATGTCGCCCAGATCAACGCACGGCTCATACAGGCCGGATGCCTCCGATGCGACAAAGCAACGGTCATCGGGCATATCAAGCATGGTCGTGCCGGTCGGGCTCGGTTCAATTTCACCCTTGAGGATACCGGCGTGAATAAGGATGTTGCGCACACCACGGTCCGCAATCGCGACACGTTCGGCCGTGGTTGACCCGCCGCCACCCAGTTCGGTGGTGACAAAGGTTTTGCCAGCTTCTTCGACCACGGTGTCAAACATGCCGACCGCATCCAGTTCGAGCATCATCATCGAATAGGGTGCGCCGAATGCCTTCATGGCGGCAACGCAACGTGCTTCCTGTTCCTTGTCGGGCAGGACGTGGGCGGCTGCGAACGGGATGAAATCAAGCGTCTTGCCGCCGGAATGGATATCAAGAACGATATCGGCCTCGGGCACGAGATAACGGAAGATATAATCGGCGATCTTTTGCGTCACCGTGCCATCGGGTTTGCCCGGGAAGGACCGGTTCATGTTGCCGGCATCAATCGGGGATGTCCGAGATGCACTGCGAAATGCCGGATAGTTCATGGCTGGCAGAATGATCACACGACCGGTGATTTCACCCGCGGACAGGGATTCCGCCAGTTTGAATAGTGACACCAGGCCTTCATATTCGTCGCCATGGTTGCCGCCGGTCAGAAGGGCGGTGGGGCCATTGCCATTGCGGACCACGGTGATCGGGATCATCACGGCACCCCACGCGGAATCATCACGCGAATAGGGGAGCTTTAAAAAGCCGTGGTGAATGCCATCCTGATCAAGCGGGATCGTCGGGCTGATGGGCGATGGTTTTGTCATGGTCGTATCCTTAAAAAGCCTGACTTCGCGACCGTCGTCGTCAGGCTGTGGCGTCTGGCACCGGACGTGGCATGTTTGGGATGCGCGTCCGGTGCGGCTTTGGCGGAATTAGTTTTTGACAAACAGCTGGCGTGGATAGCTGGTCAGGGTTTTCGACCCGGTTTCGGTGATCATCATGCTTTCGGTGATTTCGATCCCCCAGTCATCGAACCACAGGCCCGGCATGAAGTGGAAGGTCATGCCCGGTTCAAGAACCGTGCGGTCACCGGGGCGCAGGCTCATGGTGCGTTCGCCCCAGTCCGGCGGATAAGAAAGCCCGATCGGATAGCCACAGCGGCTGTCTTTTTCGATGCCGAATTTCTGCAAGACCCCGAAGAAGGCGATGGCGATGTCTTCGCAGACATTGCCCGGTTTGGCGGCTTCGAGCCCGGCCTGAAGGCCTTCGATCAGGGCACTTTCGGCATCAAGGAACCGTTGATCCGGTTCGCCAAGGAAAATCGTGCGCGACAGCGGCGCATGATAACGGCGGTAACAGCCGGCAATTTCAAAGAAAGTCCCGGCATTGCCCGGAACGGGTTTTTCATCCCAGGTCAGATGCGGCGCACCAGCATCCGGGCCCGATGGCAGAAGCGGTACAATGGCCGGATAGTCGCCCCCAATGCCGTCAACACCGGCGATCCCGGTACGGAAGATTTCCGCGACCAGTTCGTTCTTTTTCATCCCCGGTTCGACGATTTCGAAAATGCGTTCATGCATGTTTTCAACAATGCGGGCGGCTTGCCGCATATAGAAAATCTCGGTCTCGGATTTGACCGCGCGCTGCCAGTTCACAAGGGCCGTGGCATCGGAAAACTTGGCGTTTGGCAGATGAGTCTGGAGCTGCAGGAAGGCCTTGGCGGAGAAATAGTAGTTGTCCATTTCCACACCAATGCGGCGCGATGCCCAGCCGCGATATTCGATCACCTCGGCAAGGTAGTCCATCGGGTGATGGGTGGTCGATTGCACATAGTAATCCGCATAGGGAATGATGCGGTCATGCGGCATATAGACCGTGCGTTTTGCCCCGTTGGCATCCTGCGAACGCCCGAACCAGATCGGGTCGTCTTCGATTGGAACCAGTACGCATTGATGGACATAGAACGACCAGCCGTCATAGCCGGTTAGCCAGGCCATATTTGACGGATCGGTCACGATCAAAAGATCGAGCCCCTTTTCCACCATGGCTTTTTTGGTTTTCTCCAGGCGCTCGGCATATTCCTCACGCGTGAAATTCAATTCTACCTGGCTCATCGCAGGCCTCCAGATAAAGGTGGGTCCAGACCCTGTTTCCCTTTGTTGTTAAGAAGTAATCTCGACCCCTGTACCGGCTGCATCACAGCGGTGACGGGCGAGAGTGGCGATAGCGGTGTCTTGCACACCGGTTCCGGTCAAATCACAGACCGTAGTCTGACCCGCACTTGTCCTGCCGGTCAAGGATTGGGCAATGATTTGGCCGAGTTCGGGGAATGTCGCGTCAGAGGACACCACACCGGCATCGATGGCGTGATGCAGTTCGCCAAGAATGCGTGTCTGTGCCTGACTGTCGCTGACATAAAGGTCGGCCTGCCCGATCAGGGCAGGATCAATTTCGTTTTTGTGTTCGGCATCGGACCCCATCGCGGTCACGTGCGTTCCGGGCTTGACCCAATCGGCCATCAGAACCGGTTCGCGCGCAGGCGTCGTTGTGACGATGATATCCGCGTTGCTTGCGGCGTCTTTGCCATCCGTGGTGGCGGTCACCGGAATGCCCAGTTCAAGCGATGCCTTTTTGGCACACGCCTCGGCCTTGGCGATGTCACGTGCCCAGATCGTCGCGGATGTAATATCGCGCACCAGTGTGAGTGCCTTAAGCTGCAACTGTGCCTGCACGCCAGCACCAAAGATGGCAGCATGTTTGGCGTCATCGCGGGCCAGATGTTTTGCAGCCACCCCGCCAGCGGCGGCGGTGCGCACATCGGTCAGATAGCCGTTATCGAGCAAGACGGCCTCCAGCAGGCCGGTCTTGGATGAAAACAGGTTCATCAATCCGTTGACCGATGGCAGGCCGAGTTTGGGATTATCAAAGAAGCCCGGGCTGATTTTGATGGCAAAGCTGTCGATGCCCGGCACATAGGCGGTTTTGACATCGACCTCGCCATTATATTCGTCGATATCCAGACGCAGGATCGGCGGCATGCGGACGTCCTGTGTGGCAAGCGCCTTGAACGCGCCTTCGACACAGTTGATGGCATCCATATCGAGATCAATGACCTTGCGCAGGTCGGTTTCGGTCAGAATTCTGATTGTCGGCATGGTTTGTTACTCCGCCATCAGGTCGACGTCTTCGCCGCCAACAATGCGTTTGTGCAGGTCCATGTCGATATTGCACCCCGTCGTCAGCACCACGGTGCGACCGGGATTGTCGACCAGACCGGCACGTAGGGCGGCAATGCCCACGGCACCGGCACCTTCGACGACTTGTTGGTCATCATGGTAGGCAGCCCGGATGCCATCGGCGATCTGGGCTTCGTTGACCAGAACGAAATCGTCGGTCAGATCACCGCACATATCAAACGTGTACTGGTTGTTTTCACCTATGCCGCCGCCAAGGCTGTCGGCCAGTGTCGGCAATTCCTTGACCGATGTCGGTTTGCCTTCCTGAAGGCTTGTGATCATGGCACAGCCACGTTCCATGGTAATGCCAACCACCCGGATCATCGGATTGACCGATTTGGCAACCAGCGCCACACCGGCAAGCAATCCACCGCCCGACAGCGGGACCAGCAAGGTATCCACGTCGGGAAGGGCTTCGACGATTTCAAGACCAAGGGTGCCTTGGCCGGCAATGACATCGGCATGGTCAAAGGGCGGCAACATGATCATGCCATCCTGTTCGACCAGCCGGTCGACTTCGTGCTGGGCTTCGTCCTGTGACTGGCCAATGATGCGGACTTCGGCACCGAGTGCCCGGATGCCATCGACCTTGTTTTGCGGCACCAGTTCGGACATGCAAATGATCGATCGCACCCCGGCATTGCGGGCGGCAAAGGCCAGTGCCCGGCCATAGTTGCCTGTTGATACGCCAACGACACCCTTGGCCTTTTCCTCGTCACGGAGGCGCAGCACCGCGTTGGCGGCACCGCGCAGCTTGAAGCTGCCGGTATATTGTTGTTGTTCGCATTTCAGCCAGACGGGGCTTCCGATACGATCAGACAGGGCGGCGGACGGGCGCAAGGGTGTGTGGATCACATGACCCGCAATGGTTTTGCGGGCAGAAAGAACATCAGCAAATGTGATGGGGTCTTTCATGGGACCTCGACTTGGTTCGTTGGTTGCGGGGCATGATCAAACAGGGTTCCGAACCCTGTGATCGGATTTTTGTACCCAATCAGGTTCAAGGCATGCCAGATCAGGGCCTGATTGCTGGTGATGACCGGCTTCTTCAGGCGACGTTCGGCATCAGAGATGATTTCGGCAGACCGGATCGCGGTGCAGGAAATAAACACCGCATCGGCATCCGGCGTGTCGACCTTAAGCGCACCTTCAAGCAGCGCCTTGGGCGGCAGGGCGGTCATGTCAAAGTCGTTATCAAGACCAAAGCCCATCACACGGGTAACATCAAAGCCGCGCTGGTGAAAACCGTCGGCAACCGATTGGGTTACATCGGCAAGATACGGGGTCAGGATGGCAATTTTTTGCGCACCGACCGCACGCAGGGCCAATTCACTGGCCAAAAGCGGATTGGTGACCTTGGTGCCGGGCATGCCTTGATTGATCAGTTCGGCGATTTTGTCCGAACCGGTCACGGCGGTGCCAGACGTGCAGCCGAAAATGGCAACATCAACGCCATACCCCGGCAACAGCGTTTTGGCTGCGCGTGGCAGATCAGCCGCCATCGATTGCAGGTTTGCGACCGTAACCGGGTTGGCGTTTTCAATGCGTGTGGTGAACAGGCGCACGTCGCCCGGCAGGATGGCGCGCAGGTCATCCTCGCTATTAAAATCGGTTGCCAGCGTGATCAGGCCAATCCGCCCTGCCGGTCCGACCGGATCAGGGGAATAGGGCACGTCTGCCGGCTCTGGCGTAACCGCACGGGATACGGAAATCATCCTGAACTCCAGAAGCGGGTCGTCCCGATTTAATCAGGACGACCCAGTTTCAAATTTTCAAATATGCTTCCGGTCGCAGCCGGAATTTACGGGCCAGAACTTGATCAGCGGAAGGCAAGCTCTGGCAGGAACAGCGCAATCTGCGGAACAAAGATCAAAATCACGGCCGCAAGCAGCAGCATGATGATGAAGGGCGGTGTTCCACTGATCACCTCGGCATAGGGTCGCCTGAAGATTGCGATGGCTGTAAAGATGTCACACCCGAACGGTGGCGTGGCAGAGCCAATGGCAACCTGAAGTGTGACCAGCGTACCGACAAGCACCGGATCCAGACCGGCCGCATTGACAAGCGGCATGAAGATCGGGGTCAGGACCAGAATGACAACAATCGGGTCAACGAACATGCAGCCGATAAAGAAGGCAATGCAGATCGCGGCCAGAATCACGTAGGAGTTCGCCCCTTCAAGCCCCAATGCGCCAATGACGTGTTGTGGGATCTGGGCAAAGGAAATCACGAACGAGAATGTCGTGCCCGCGCCGACCAGAATGAACACGACGGCCGTGATCAGACCGGTTGAACGGGCAATCGCCAGCAACTCGGACCATTTGACCGACTTGAAGATCAGCACTTCAAGGATGATGGCATAGACCACGGCAACAGCCGCAACCTCGGTCGGGCTGACCCAGCCCAGATAGATGCCACCGACGATCAGAACCGGGAACATGATGGCGGGGCCAGCATTGATCACGGCCTTGCCGCGTTCGGCCCAGGTCATGCGCGGGATGGTCGGGATGTCGTTCTTTTTGGCGTAGTACATGCAGTACAGCGAGAACATGATCAGAATGAGAATGCCCGGGCCGATACCCGCCAGGAACAGTTCACCGATCGAAACCTTGCCCACCACGCCAAACACGATCATGCCAATCGATGGCGGGATCAGAAACGCGATGTCACTGGCATTGATGATCAGCGCCATGGCGAATTTGTCTTCGTAGCCGGCCTTGAGCATCTTGGGGCGCAGCGGGCCGCCCATGGCAACCACAGTCGCCTGTGTGGAGCCCGATACCGCGCCAAACATGGTACAGCCAAGCGCGGTTGTGACCGCAAGGCCGCCGCGCACATGGCCGACAAAGGTCATGGCAAGGTCAATCAGCCGGTTGGCCGTATGCCCCTTTGTCACGATATCGGCGGCAAAGATAAACATCGGCACCGCGATCAGGGCGACCGGCGAGATGCCCGTGACCATCTGCTGTATCAGGATGCGTTCGGGAATCGGCATGTAAAACAGGAAGGCAACCACGCTGGCGGTTGCCAGCGGCACCATCATCGGGAAGCCCAGCACCAGAAGCCCCAGCATCACCAGAAGGATTGTTGTTCCTAAATCCATTTTTCCATTCCCCCTTACAGATGATGCTCGTCGGCGTCGTCAAACGTATCCTCGACCTGATAGGACAGGTGCGTCCCCGGTTTGAGGATGTTGGTCAACGCTGCCAGAACAAACTGGATGCCGGTTACGCACAGGCCAAACGGCACGATCAGAACGGTCAGGTAATAGGGGATGCGCAAGGCCGGGGTCAGCCGGTTCGATGTGATCAGCGACGAAACGTAATCAATCGAATACCAGGCCAGAAGGAACAGCAAAGAGGCCGTGCCAAGCGTAATGAAGATCATCATGACCTTGCTGGCGCGCGGCCCCAGCATATCGGTAAAGGCCGACATGCGGATATGGCGCCCCATGCGGGCGGCCTCGCTGATGCCGACAAATGTCACAAGAATGATCAGAAACTGATTGAGCTCTTCGGAAAAGAAGATGCTCGAACTGAACCCCAGGCGCATGATCACATTGGCGACGGTGTTCACCGCCATGATGATGATGCTCCATCCGAGGAGCTGTCGTTCGACGACGGACAAGCCGTGGTCGAGTTTTCTTAAAATCCCCAACGCCCCGCCACTCGGAGCGGGGGCCTCCCCGTTTGCACCTGACATAGAACCTCCTTGATGCGTGTGCGAGACATTTTTGTGGAACGCTGTGTGCGGATGTTGGTTCCCTCCCACACGGATTGTCGTTCGCTTCACGCCGGTTCAGTCAGAATAAAAACGCTTTGTGATGGTTCAATCAGATTTTTGTCATGACACAAAATCAATACATCACGTCGAAAGCGTGAACGCCGGGCATTTGATCCATGGTATGGCGAATTTGGATCAGGGCATGCTGAACCGTTGGCGTATCCGGGGCGCCGCCAAGACAGATCCGCATGGCGTTTGGCCGGGGGACCTTGACGGTCATGAACGGGTCGGAAATCGTGACAGCTACGCCGTTTTTGCGCAGTTCGGAGGCAAACCATTCTTCCTGCCAATGTTCGGGAATACGCACCCAGGCCGACAGCGATGTCGGGTGATGACGCACAACCGCATCGCCGAGAATATCGGCGACCAGTGCCTGGCGTTCGCGCATCAGTGCGCGTTGGACTGTCACCGCCTGATCGACCGTGCCATCGGCAATCCAGCGTGCGCCGATCTCTGCCATCAATGGAGTCCCCATCCATCCGGTGACGCGCAAAACGCTGCTGGCACGAATCGACAAATGCGCGGGAACAGCCAGAAAGCCGGTTCGAAGGCCCGGCATGACCGCCTTGGTCAGGCTTGAGACATGAAAGCCAAGCTTGGGCAGGAAGCTTGTGATTGGTGGCAGGTTTTCTTCGAGAAGGGGGCGATAGACATCGTCCTCGATGACGTAGACGCCGTAATGTTCGGCAATTTCGGCGATGCGTTTGCGCCGTTCCAACCCCATCAGGCAGTTGGTCGGATTGGTAAAGATCGGGGTGACGACAAGGGCCCGGATTTGGCGCGTGCGGCATTCTTGCTCAAACGCATCGGGCAGGATGCCTTCATCATCGGTCGGCAGCGCCCCCAGCTTGAAGCGCAGGATGCTGGCCGAGCCGATCACGCCGTGATCGGTCAGGCTTTCGGTCAGGACGACGTCATCAGGCTGAATGACGGTGGAAAGGGCGGTAAAGACGCCTTGTGCCGCGCCATTGGTAATCAGAAGGTTGGGGATTTCAACATCGACCCCCATGCCGGAAAGCCAGTTGCGCCCGATGTCGCGGTGATAATCAAACCCGGCAACCGGCCGGCAGCTTTCCATCCAGCCGTGATGGGGTTCTTCGGCCAGTTTTGCATGCATCTGGCGCGACAGATCATTGTGAAAATCGGTATAGGCCGCCCGTACAATCGAAAGATCAACCAGATCGGGTTGGCGACTATCGAGGATAAAGGACGATGCCCGGTCGGTCAGGCGGGCCTGGACAAAGGTGCCGCGACGCCGTTCGGACCGCAAATAGCCCTGCCGTTCGACTTCCTTGTAGGCCGCACTGACGGTCTGAACGCTGACTTTCAGGCGATAGGCCAGTTCACGGTGTGTTGGCATGCGGACATCGTGGCGCAATCTGCCTGATTCAATATCGGTAATGATTGCTTCGACCAGTGCCTTGTATTTCGGGCCTGTTTCGCCGCTGAGGTCGATGTCAGGTAACCACATGATTGTCTTTCCACCCTGATGTTTTGGCCAGCGTAACATGGCGGACCTGTTCTGTGTAGGTGTTCGGACTAATTTGTCATGAGACAAAACTAACATTGACCTGATGCAGGAACATTTCAAAACTTTGGGCGTTCATCACAGTGATGTTGAAATTAAGCGTTCCGATCCGAGTGCCTTCACAAGCGTTGGCGCCGATCGTTGAGCGCGATAACACGGGAGACTTCGATATGAGTCTGAACAAACTCCTTAAAGCGACCCTATCGGCGGCTGCACTGTTTGCCGTCGCAGGGACCGCTGCCCACGCCGAGGAATGGAAATTCGCCCACGAAGAAAGCCCGGGTGATGTTCAGGACCTTTATGCTCAGGAATTCAAACGCCTGGTCGAAGAAAAGACCGATGGCGACGTAAATGTCACCATTTACACCTATGGCCAGCTTGGCACCGAGAACGACATTACCGAGCTGACCGCAGCCGGTGCTGTTCAGTTCTCGAACGCATCGCCGGGTCACCTGGGGACTTTCGTTCCGGAAATTCAGGTCTTTGGTGTTCCCTACCTGCTGTCGCAGGATAACGAGGTGAACAAGAAGGTCCTGTCTTCGAGCCCGACCATTTACGAAGGTCTGTCCAAGGACTTCGAGTCCAAAGGGCTGAAGCTTTATACCATGTACCCGGAAGGCGAAATGGTCTGGACCACCAAGAAACCGGTCGAAAAACCGGCTGATTTCGATGGTGTGAAATTCCGTGTTATGACCTCGCCGATCCTGATCGAAACTTATGAATCTTTCGGTGCTGATCCGGTCGCCCTGCCGTGGGGTGAAGTTTATTCCGGTCTTCAGACCAGCGTGATTGATGCACAGGTCAACCCGATCTTCTTCGTTGAAAGTGCCAAATTCTACGAAGTGACCGACCATCTGATCTATGCCGGTCAGCAGCAATACACCACCACCGTGGTTTCAAACGCGGCGTTCTATGACGGCCTGTCGGATGAACGCAAAGAGATGCTGGCGGAAGTAAAGGCCGAACTGGATGACTTCATCTATGAAGCCCAGAAAAAGGCCAATGACGAAGCCCTTGCACGCATCAAGGAAGCCAAGCCGGAAATCGAAGTGATCCGTCTGAATGACGAACAGCGTTCGGTCTTCAAGGAAGCTTCCAAAGGCGTTGGCGCAAGCCTTGTTGAGGAAGTCGGTGGTGACACCGAAGAAGTACTGAACTCGCTTCGTGAAGAGTTTGGTACCGACATGTAATCGGGCCTTCCCGATTTCGTAAGATATCGCAAACCCCCGCAGGCACTGCTTGCGGGGGTTTTTGTTTGTCTTGAACGGTCGGTCTGTGATCCCGGTGATGCTCACAACATCAGCGTTTCTGCGTCTCATACGTGCCCTTTCCGATAAGCGGACTGTGGTGATGAAACTGACGTGAAAGGAACTGGCTGTGAATATGCTCAACCTGCTTCAAACTGTCCGTGACGCGATCTTCCCGGCAATCATGTTTGCCGTGATGGCGCTTGGTACGCTTGTGTCGTCGCCAAAGGCGGAAGTTTACAATCCCAATGGCGTGCCGATCTCGTCGAGCGAATGGGCCGAAACATCCCCGGACTCAGCCAAGGTGACGGTAAAGGATGCGCTGAGTAATTCCGGGAATGCCACGGTTGTTGCCGGTGTGACCAATGCGGGTGCGGCACCTTATCTGAACCTGTTTGGTTCTGACGGTGCCGGTTCGATCTGGTGGCCGTCAGCAGATGGCGGCAATGCCGAGATCCAACTTCAAATCATAGATGCATCGGGCAGCGTCACCGCTGCTTGCACGCTGACGTCCAAGAAAGATACTGCCGGGAAGTTTGCGACGACCTGCCAGTAACTATGGGTTTGCGCCCGGTGGCCGTGAGATCGTGGCAGTGAGATCATCGTCGCGTGGAAATAAAACAGGGGCCGGTCATGGGCCCGGCCCCTGTGCACCGCCGCGTCGGGAAGAAGGTTTGACGCGGCGGGTATTTCTGATGTCGCAGTGACACCCGTCTGGCTTATTTGCCAGCAGCAACTTCGTCGGCGACTGCATCAACAGCCTGTTTGGCGATGTCGATGACCTTGTCGACTTCGGCCTTGGTGATGCAAAGCGGCGGGGCAAAGCCAAGGATGTCACCGTGCGGCATGGCGCGTGCAATCATGCCACGCTCAAGGCAGGCGGCTGATACGCGCGGACCGATTTTCGCATTCGGATCGAAGCGTTCCTTCTTGGTTTTATCGGCGACAAACTCGAGGGCGGCCATCAGACCAACGCCACGCGCCTCGCCAACCAGCGGGTGGTTGTCAAAGGTTTCATGCAGGCGTTTCTGGAAGTAACCACCGGTTTCCGCCGAGTTGCCCGTCAGGTTTTCACCATCGACGATATCAAGGTTTGCATTGGCAGCCGCCGCACAGACCGGATGGGCGGAATAGGTCCAGCCATGGCCGATCGGGCCCATCTGATCGGAACCCTGTTCAAGAACTTTCCAGACGCGTTCGCCAATGATCACACCCGACAGCGGCAGGTAGCCAGATGAGACGCCCTTGGCAATCGTGATCAGGTCCGGCTTGATGCCATAGTGAAGCGACCCGAAATAGGACCCGGTACGGCCAAAGGCAGTCACAACTTCGTCGGCGACCAGAAGCACATCATATTTGTTCAAAACGGCCTGAATGGCTTCCCAGTAGCCTTCTGGCGGGGTGATGATGCCGCCTGTGCCCATGACCGGCTCGCCAATGAAGGCAGCAACGGTTTCCGGACCTTCGCGCAGGATCATTTTTTCCAGATCATTGGCACAGCGTTTGGCAAATTCTGCTTCGGTTTCGCCGGCCTCTGCATTCCAGTAATGGTGCGGGCAGGTGGTGTGCAGAATGGGCGCACGCGGAAGATCAAATGCGTTGTGGAAGGCAGCCAGGCCGGTCAGGCTGCCGGTCATGATGCCCGAGCCGTGATAGCCACGCCAACGCGAGATGATCTTCTTTTTCTGCGGCAGGCCGCGGATGTTGTTGTAGTACCAGATCAGTTTGATGTTGGTTTCGTTGGCGTCCGATCCGGACATGCCGTAATAGACGCGCTGCATGCCTTCGGGCGCGCTTTTGATAATGCGGTCCGACAGACGAATGACCGGCTCGTTCCCGTGCCCGACATAGGTGTGGTAATAGGCCAGTTCCTTTGCCTGCGCATAAATCGCATCGGCAATTTCGGTGCGGCCATAGCCGACGTTTACACAATACAGACCGGCGAAGGCATCAAGGCTTTCCTTACCTTCGGTGTCGTGGATATAGATGCCCTTGCCGCCATTGATGATGCGGTTGGGGGTTTCGCCCGCTGCGTGCTGACGCATGTGGGTCGAGGGGTGCATGAAATGCGCCCGGTCCATTTCCTGCAGATCAGCAGTGGTGTTTTTGATGACATTCATTTGAATTCTCCCATGTGAATGCGGTTGATGTCTTTTGCGCGCACCAAGGTTGAAGCCTAGGCTTTGTAAGCAGCGCAGACGTATTTCAGTTCGGTAAATTCTTCGAGGCCATGGCGCGATCCTTCGCGGCCGAGGCCAGATTGTTTGACGCCGCCAAACGGGATCGGTGCACCGGTGATTTTCACGCAGTTCAGCGCAACCATGCCGTATTCAAGGGCGTTTGAGACGCGTGCGGCACGGTCGTTGTCCTTGGTCAGCAGATAGGCGGCAAGGCCGTATTCGCTGTCATTGGCCTTGGCGACGACTTCGTCCTCGGTATCGAACGGCATGACCGGGGCGACCGGGCCAAAGGTTTCTTCGGAAAAGATCTTCATGTCTTCGGTGACATCGGCAAGCAGGGTCGGGGCAAAGAACAGCCCGCCCATTTTCTTGCCACCGGTGACAACACGGGCACCCTTGGCGCGCGCATCGGCAACATGTTCTTCGCATTTGGCAACCGCACGGTCATGCATCAGCGGACCGATTTCGACATATTCCTCGATGCCGTTGCCAACCCGCAGATCGGCGATGGCCTTGGCGTATTTATCAAGGAAGTCATCATAGATGTCGCGCTGAACAAAGATGCGGTTGGCCGCCAGGCAGTCCTGACCACTGGTGGCGAATTTGGCGTTCACCGCGTGGGCAACCGCCTCGTCGAGATCGACATCATCAAAGACGATGAACGGGGCATGACCGCCGAGTTCCATCGACATTTTCTTGATGGTCTGTGCACCTTGCGACAGCAGAAGACGGCCAACCTCGGTCGAGCCGGTAAAGGACAGTGCGCGGACATCGTGATGGCCGCACAGCTCGCCCACAACCGGGTTCGGATCGCCGGTGACGATGTTAAATACGCCCGCCGGAATGCCCGCACGTTCGGCCAGTTCGGCCAGTGCGGTGGCCGAAAACGGCGTTTCGGTGGCCGGGCGTACAATCATGGTGCAACCAGCGGCAAGAGCAGCCGCGGCCTTACGCGTGATCATCGCACACGGGAAGTTCCAAGGTGTAACGGCGGCAGTCACCCCGATCGGTTCACGTTTGATCGACATGTTGCGGCCCGGCAGGTGGGATGTGATGTTTTCGACATTCACCCGTTTGGCTTCTTCGGCGTAAAATTCGATGAAACTTGCAGCGTAATCAATCTCGCCGCGGGCTTCGTTGATCGGCTTGCCCTGTTCAAGGGTCATCAGAAGCGCCAGGTCTTCCTTGTTTTCAATCAGAAGATCATGCCAGCGACGCAAAGCGGCACTGCGTTCCTGGGGCAGAAGGGCTGCCCATGCCGGGAAGGCTTCCCGGGCAGCCGCGATGGCCTTGCGGGTTTCGTGAATGCCCATGTTCGGAACGGTGCCGATGAAGCTGCCATCGAACGGGTTGGTGACTTCGATCACCTGAAGGTTGTCAGCCGAGCACCAGCGACCATCAATATAGGCATGTTCGCGCAGCAAACGCAGATCGGAAAGCTGGCTGAGCGATACGCAACGCTGTTCCTTTGATTGTGCCGTCATGGTGGCCTCCTTCCTTAAGCTTGGCGCGGTTTGCGCGAAGCATGTCATTGAACTGAGAGGAAGGTATCAACAGGCGATCAGAGGAGGTGACCGAACTCGGCGCCATTTGATGCGTTTTTTTTGGCGCGGAGTGGCAAAAAGCGAATGTTTTTTCTGTTGAGCGCCAAAACGCGCAGAAAATCAGTCTTCTGACTGATCAAGATATTTGCGCATTTCGCGTTTCTGGCGGCGCTTTTCAATGAGGGTTCGGATGATGATGGCGGCAAAAAACAAGATCACGACGCTTGTTGTCATCGGGAAGGCCACCGGGATGCCAATGACGAAGGCCAGTGCACCGATAACACTGCCGCCAACAAGGGCGATAAAGCCGCCCAGCATGACGATGCCAAGCAATACGGCAAGAAGTATGGAGGCGATTTTGTTCATAAGGCGCAGTTCATAAGGTCAGGCAAAAGAAGGATGGACGGAGCCCCGTTGCCGGGAAGCTCCGTCCGTTCGTTTTGTCAGTTCTTGTCGTTGTTTCGGTTGGTCAGCTGTTTGGTGGTTTGATCAAGCCGTTCGGCCAGAACACGGATCAACTGATTGGAAACAGCCTGATCCTGTCGGACAAGGCCGAGGAATTCGGTCTTGTCGAGTTTCAGAACCGTCATGTCTTCGACCGCACGGATTGTTGCCGAGCGCGGTGCATCGACAAGCAGGGCGATTTCGCCAATGACTTCCTTGGCATGGACGTCACGCAGTTTGAGCGTCTGGTGTTCATCGGTGGTCAGCCAGATTTCACCGCGCCCGGAAATGACGATAAAGGCGGCATCACCCGGATCGCCCTGTTTGACGAGAACCTCGCCATGCTTGAAGGTCAGGCGCGGGCTGGTAAAGGCCAGCAGCTTGACGACACTGGGATCGAGGCCTGCGAATAGCGGGATGGTGCGCAGCAACCGGACTTCCTGATCGATGTCGCCTGCTGCAAGTGCAGCTGCGGCTTCGTCTTCGGTTTCTTCGGTTGTTGTTTCACTGTCATCGGCAATGCTTTTGCGTTTGACCAGTTTTCCGTTCGACATATAGAGCAAGGTATCGAACTTTTCACCGGCATGGTCATCATCATCGACCCAAACCAGACTGGTATGGTCACTTTCGCCTGTCAGGTAGTTGATGATGCTTTCGCGGGTTTCGCGATCCAGCGCCGAAAGACCTTCGTCGACGACCAGAAGATCCGGGTTCTTGATCAGTGCACGGACAAGGGCGATTTTCTGACGCAATGTCTGGGACATGCGGCTGCCGCCAACGCCGACCTGGCTTTCAAGGCCAAGGGACACCAATCCTTCGTAGAGGCCGCCTTCGTGGGCGATTTCAAACAGGACCTCTCCGACGCGTTCCTCGGAATTTGCACGGCCATAGGCAAAGCGACCAAACAGCAAGTTATCAAGGATCGGCGCTGCTGATGCGTAGCCATCAGCCTCGAAGAAGTCGATATAGCCTGCCAGATCATCGGGCATGTTTTCACGGAACTTGGGCCGGGCCTGAAGAACAAGTTCACGGAAATCATCATCAATCACGCGCAGGCGGTGACGGGCCGGGGTCAGTTGCATGGCAACGTCGAGAAGACGCAACTGGTCCTCTTTGCGCATGTCATCAACACGCACACCGTCGGTACGTTTCAGAATGTTCTTCACCTCGGGCATTTCATCGGCCGAGACGAAGCTGTAACGGTCAAAGAATTCATGCCCCGGCGGCAGGCCGGTAAACAGTTCGATCATCAGATCAAGCGTTTCACGCCCCATCTTGATCATCTTTTCATACAGGCCGCTTTCACGCAGGCTTTTCTGGATATAGGGATGGGACAGGAAGTCCATCCGCTTGAATTCGGTGCGTGATGGCGTCCCGAACAGGATGTTCACACCGACCGGCGCGTTGTCGTTGTATTTGTCGAAATCATACGGTTCGACAAGATCGGAAAGCTGACGTTCGGCCAGAATTTCCTTAAGGCGCGGACGGACATCGAGTACCGATTGAACAAGGTTCGGGCGTTCTTCGGGGCTGATGCGGCGTTGCAGGCCAATGCGATAAATATCACGATCAAGGCCAACCACCTCAAGCAGGCGCATCAGTTCCTTTTGCATGTCTTCGCGCGATTCAAATCCCGGTCCGACATAATCGATCCACTCGGCAGACGGATCATAGGGGATGTTGCCCGACATCTGGATCTCGTCATACATTTCGCGCGTCAGCTTCCACGGCAGGTCTGCCGGATCGGCAAGTTCGACGACATCGACAAATTTGGGATCGGGATAGGCTTTGGCGTCCGCATCGCTGTCGGGTGCGGGGTTATCGTTATCCTGCTCCAGAAGGACGGGGCGGTGTTTCAGGCCATAGAACAGGTTATCGGAAATGCTGCCATTAAACAGATACGCATCCGCCCCGACATAGGCCAGACGTTGCCCGACCACCGCAGCCGGAAGGGTGGTGGCATCAAAATCGGCAAACTGAATGCGCCCGCCCGTCGGGG
Organism: Thalassospira profundimaris WP0211; assembly: GCF_000300275.1. Taxonomy (GTDB): domain Bacteria; phylum Pseudomonadota; class Alphaproteobacteria; order Rhodospirillales; family Thalassospiraceae; genus Thalassospira; species Thalassospira profundimaris. The sequence continues at coordinate 431,071 of NZ_AMRN01000003.1, forward strand.
TCATGATATGGGCAATCAGACGGGCAAGTTGCGATTTGCCACTGTCTGATGCGCCGGTCAAAAGGGCCTTGCCCGGCAACCCCATGTTAAACGAAACATTTTCGACAACGCGGGTGCCATCCTCGTCCGTCCATGACAGGGCACTGACATCCAGCGGGCCGGCCAGTTTTGGCGAAACCGGTGCAATCAGTTCGTGTTCCGGTGCAAGATCAGGCAGCTCGAACTGTTCGTGCAGCTGTTCGTATTTGATGTTGGCATCGGCAAGGCGCTGATAATAGGCGAGAAGCTCTTTCCACGGTGCCGACATGTCCTTGTAGGCGGCAAGGGCCGCGACCAGCGCACCAAAGCTGAGGTCACCGGTAATCACCAGATAGCCACCGATGGAGTAGAAGAAGAACGGGGTGATCTGGGCGATGAAGTTGTTCAGGAACTTGATGAAGAATTTGCGGAAATAGATTTCCTTGCGGATCTCGAAAATCCGGCCCAGACGCTGGGTGAAGTGGGTCAGTTCGAACCCTTGGGTTTCGTTGGCACGGATATCGGTCGCACCACCAACCGTCTCGCCGATATGTTCGGACATGCGGCGCACGTTCTGAACGCGCTGTTTGCCAAGCAGGTTCACGCGGCGTTGCAGTTTCGGGATCAGATAGCCCTGCAACGGATAAAACGCGATCGCTGCCAGGCCCATCAAAGGGTCCTGAATAAAGATAAAGGCCGAAATCGTGATCAGAATGCCGCCCTGATAAAGCGGCAGGGCATAGGCCTCGCCAAAGAAGCCGCCCAACGGTTCGGCTTCGGCGGTGATCATGGAAACGATTTCGCCCTGGCTGGTCTTGCGGAAATGCGGCAGTGGAAAACGCAGAACACGATCAAAAAGCTCGTAGCGCATGCGACGCAGCATGCGTTCTGCCATCACGCCCTGATAGACGTTGATGAAGTATTTGAAGCCGCCATTCACGAAGACGAGGGCGAGGAAAATGCCCGAGAGGGCGAACAGATACTCGATCTGGGTCAGATCGACGCCAAGGATGTCATAGGGCGCACCGGCACCACCGATGGCCTCGTTGACGATCTGCTTGGGCAGATCAAGCGAGTAATACAGAAACGGGAAAGAGGCCAGCGTGACCAATGTCAGCATGATCTGCTGGAGGCGGCTATGACGCCATATATAGGCAAAAACCGATTTGGGCATTCGCACGTCCCGTTTTGTGGTTGTGGAACATTTTTGTTCCGTTTGCTCGTTTTTATATTTGGGCAGGGTCAGGACCCTAATGTGCAGGTTATGCGCCGGTTGTCTGATCAACCAAGATCAAAACTTTGTTCCGGTTCAATGAACCCGCAGAAACCGTCCGCCACGGCGTCGGGTTTATCATAAGCCTGATAGTGATAGAGCCACATCTTCGCCTTGATCTCGGCAGGCAGGGTCACAAGTTGGTCGTAATGGGCATGGACCCCGGAATGACGGGGGCCGAGTTCGCAATCCTGAAAGATGATGTCGGCCTTTTTGTAGAACGGCATGTGGTCTTCGGGATTGAAAATCGCATCTGTTGTCAGAAAGAAGGACTTGTTCTGGCCGTGACCGAACAGGGCATAGGAATACATCGTGCTTTCCGGTGTCACGACATGCGCAACCGGGATGACATCGAAATGCATGCCATGCCAGTCAAATCCGTTCTTGGTGGAAAGCGGAACCACATCGAAATAGGACGACAGTTTGCTGTTGCCGTGGTCGCTGATTTCAAGGCCGCCGCGCAATGAGTGTTCCCACAGCGGTTCAAGCAGTTCGTCAACCGCAAACAGTTCCGCCCGGTGCCCCTCGAAGACGAAATAATTGGCAAGCGCCATCCATTCGAGCCCACCGATATGGTCCGAATGCAGATGGCTGACATAGACACCATGAATGTCGTTTGGCATATGACCAATGTTGCGCAGCGAATGGCGCGCGTCTGAACCGCAGTCAATCAGCAGGCGCTGTGGTTGGTCATTGCCCGACGGGGTCGTTTCCAGAACCATGTTGCTCTGAAAATTGTCAGCGGCCATACAAAAGGCCGATCCTGTCCCCGCAAACGTTAGCTTCATTCCCCGATCTCCCGATATTTGTCGAAAGATTAGACGAGGTTCGGGGCGTTTAACCACCCCCTTTTTATGAGTAACCGCTCAATTTTCCCGGCAAGCCTGGCCTGACCGACTGTTCAGGATGGTGTCGATGTCTTGTTTTGATCGGATGGGACGTCTTGTGGATGGTCGTTCCGGGCGTTGGCAAGTTTGCTCATTTCACTACGCAGAGCGCGCAGTTCGGTCATGATTTCCTGATGATCGAGTTCGATCACATCGCGGGTCTGGGTTTCTTCAACATCGACATGTGTCGACATCGCATCAACCACAATCGCGATAAACAGGTTCAGGACGGCAAATGTCGTCACCAGAATGAACGGCACGAAGAAAAGCCACGCCAGCGGATAAGACTCCATCACCGGGCGGACAATGCCCATCGACCAGCTTTCCAGCGTCATGATCTGGAACAGCGAATAAAGTGATTCGCCAATCGTGCCAAACCAGTCGGGGAAGCCTTCGCCAAACAGCTTGGTCGCCATCACGGCCGAGACATAAAACACCAGCGACAGCAATGTCAGGACGGAAATCATGCCGGGAATGGCGCGCATCAGGGCCTCGACCACCTTGCGCATGGAGGGCACAGTCGAAATCAGGCGGAAGGCACGCAGGATACGCAGCGCACGCAGGACCGAGACGCCCTGGCCCGCTGGCATCAGGGTGATGGCAACAATCGTGAAATCAAAGACATTCCAGGCGCGCTTGAAGAAGGCCAGCCGATAGAGTGCAAGTTTCATCACCAGTTCGATGACAAAAATCGCGACTGCCACCTGATCGAGCACATGCAGCACCGACCCCGCCGCATTCATCACGGTCGGGGAGGTTTCAAGCCCGAGGATGATGGCGTTAATCGCAATGACGGCGGTGATGAAGTTTTGAAAGCGATTGGATTCAACGATCCGGCGAAGAAAATTCATGGTGCCTCCCGACCAGGCCGGAAAAGGGCGCTTCATTTTGCCGGATATAACCGACGGACAGACTGCGCCGGAAAATGACAACAGGGCGCAGCATCATTGACGATGGTCTGCGCCCTGAATGGAAAATCAGTTCAGGCCCTTGCGGCCCATTTCAAGGAACTTGTCACGACGGCGCGCCTTCAGCACGCCACCTTCGACGTCATCCATGCTTTCAAGTGCCTTGATGATCGCTTTGCCAACCCGTTTGCAGGCTTCCTTGGCATCGCGCTGTGCGCCACCAAGCGGCTCTGGTACGATTTCGTCAATCACGCCAAGCTGCAACAGATCCTGCGCGGTAAGACGGAGCGCCTCGGCGGCGGTTTTGGCTTCGTCGCCAGAACGCCACAGAATGGATGCGCAACCTTCTGGCGAGATCACCGAATAGATCGAGTTTTCAAGCATCAGAACGTTGTTGGCAACCGCAAGCGCAATCGCACCACCCGATCCACCTTCGCCGATGATGACAGACACCAGCGGCACCTTGATATCAAGGCAGGCTTCGATCGAACGTGCGATGGCTTCGGACTGGCCGCGCGCCTCGGCATCGGCACCCGGGAAGGCACCAGCAGTATCAACAAGGGTGACAACCGGGATGTTGAAACGCTCAGCCATGCGCATCAGGCGGATTGCCTTGCGATAGCCTTCGGGGCGGGCGGAACCGAAATTGTGTTTCACACGGGTTTCGGTGTCGCGGCCTTTTTCATGGCCGATCACCATCACCGTGCGGCCCTGCAAACGACCGAAACCGCCGATGATTGCGGCGTCTTCGCCAAACTGGCGGTCACCGGAAAGCGGGGTGAAATCGTCAAACAGGTTGGCGATATAGTCGGTGAAATGCGGACGATCAGGATGGCGCGCCACCTGAGTTTTCTGCCAGGGGGTCAGCTTGCCATAGGTGCCTTGCAAAAGCTTGGTCAGCTTTTCCTGCAGGCGGGAAACCTCGTCTGCGATGTTGACTTCGTCACTGCCCGTCAAATGACGGAGCTCTTCGATCTTGCCTTCAAGTTCGGCGATCGGCTTTTCAAAATCGAGGAAGTTATGCATCAGGGCATCATATCCGACTGGGAAACAATGGGGCGGAACATAGTATATCGACCCGCCACGTCAAGGGCGGAGCTATGAACAGTCCATATTTTCCGTTTACGTAATAATTATGGCGTAGTGTTCATACATTCATTACGCCCGACAGTTTGCACGTGGAACCCCATGACGTCCAGTATCGAGATCACACACATCAATGCCCCGGACGACGTTTCGTTCGAGCGGCTTGTTGAAATTCTTTTGGCAGCCTTTGCCTTTCAGGACGATATTGTCGATCCGCCAAGCTCGGCCAAATCGGTTTCGGTTTCCGAACTGCAATGGCGTTTTGCCCGTGACACACTGTTTGTTGCCCGGGATGGAAATGGCAACATCATCGGCCAAATCTGGATCGAGGATGTCGGCAAGGACGCCTATCTTTACAAGCTTTCGGTTGACCCGGCGGTCAAGGGGGCTGGTATCGGCAAGGCATTGGTCGAAGCCGCCTGCGCGTTTGCGCGTGATCGCGGCAAGCAGCATATGCGGCTTAGTGTTCGGATCGAACTTGAAGACAATATCGCGTTCTTCAAATCACGCGGGTTTGCGATTGTCGGCGAAGGTGTTCATGACGGATATGACAGAACGACATTCTGGAAAATGGCGCGTGATTTGCAGCAAATCTGATCAGGCTGTTTTACTTTCGGGCATTGGGCGTTTTGACATCGCATAATACGGAACGTGGGTTTCGCCCCAGTCCTTGAGGGCCAGAATAATGCCGCGCAGCGTTTCACCCTTTTGGGTCAGGCTGTATTCAACGCGCGGCGGGACTTCGGCATAGACTTCACGATGCACAAGACCGTCGGCCTCAAGTTCGCGGAGCTGGCGGGTAAGCATGCGCTGGGTGACGCCGGGCATCAGACGGCGCAGTTCGTTAAAGCGTTTCGTGCCATCAAGCAGATGGAACATCACAACGCCTTTCCACTTGCCACCAATCATATCAAGCGCACCTTCAACCGGGCAGCCGGGGCTTCTGTTGGGTGGGCAGCTATTCATCTTCAACCTCCAAATCAGCAAGACCGGTTCAGGTGATGTGCCTGTAATGCCCGGAAATCCGCAATAGTATACAAATTGATACTATATGCTGAAATTGTGCGTACTTATTTCAAAAAGGATTATGCGTTAAAACTTGGCCATTCACAAATCAAACCTTTGATGGAAGGAAATGCCAAAGATGAAAGCCATTGGTATTTATAAATCTGCCCCGGTCGAAACCGACGGCCTGTTCACCCAGATCGAAACCGATGCCCCGGTTGCCGAGGGTCACGATATCCTTGTGCGGGTAAAGGGCGTTGCAGTGAACCCGGTTGATTTCAAAGTCCGCAAGGGCAAGCAGGATGACGGCGCCTTCAAGGTGCTTGGTTGGGATGCGGCCGGTGTTGTCGAAGCCGTTGGCGAAGACGTCACCCTTTTCCGTCCGGGCGATGAAGTCTGGTATGCCGGGGATGTGACCCGTTCGGGGTCCAATGCCCAGCTGCAACTTGTTGATGAACGCATTGTCGCGCCTAAGCCGAAGTCACTTGATTTTGCCGCCGCAGCCGCCCTGCCATTGACGACGATTACCGCCTGGGAAGCGATGTTTGATCGTCTTCTGATTGACCGCAAGGCGGCTGACGCCAATGCAAACAAAACGATCCTGATCATTGGCGGGGCTGGTGGTGTTGGATCGATTGCCATTCAGTTGGCAAAGCTTGCCGGTCTGAAAGTCATCACGACCGCATCACGCCCGGAAACCATTTCGTGGGTCAAAAAGCTTGGCGCGGATCAGGTGATCAACCATCGCAATCCGCTGGATGAAGAACTGGCAGCCATTGATGTCGCCAATGTTGATTACATTTTCTGCACGTCGGAAACCGATCAGTATTTTGATGTGATGGCGAGTGTCATCGCGCCGCAGGGCCGGATTGTCACGATCACCGAGGCGCAGGAAAATCACAATGTGGATCTTCTGAAAGCCAAGTCTGCCAGCTTTTCCTACGAGTTCATGTTTACCCGTTCGATGTTCCAGACGGCTGACATGATTGAACAGCACAAGCTTCTGGCGACGGTGGCCCAGTTGGTTGATGAGGGCACCATTACCAATACGGCGAATGAAAGCTTTGGCGCACTGTCACCGGAAAGCCTGCAGAAAGCGCATGCGTTGCTGGAAAGTGGCAAGGCCATTGGCAAGATCATCTTTGACGGCATTGCCGACTGATCGCAGTGCCATAGAGTAACAGGCATCTGAATTTCGGGCCGATCCGCGTGAATGTCGCGGGTCGGCCTTTTTTATTGTCGGGCTCTGCCGGTTAATCACCGGAGGCATCTGCGATCAATGCTGTGATCTGATCGCGGAGCCAGCGATAGAGGGGATGGGTGGTGGTGCGATCATGCCAGATCAGGGCCATGTCAAAACCTGTGACAGGCATCGGGGGATCAAATATCTGGATCTGACCGCTGCGACCGCAGGCAACCCGCCGGGGCACAAGGGCGATCATATCGCTGCGTGCGACGATTTCGGGGACAACAAGAAACCCCGGTGCAGACAGGGCAACGTTGCGTTTGCGTCCAAGTGCCGCAAGGGCATCATCCGCGGGCCCCTTAAATCCGCCGCCTTCGGGGGAAACCACGACATGGTCAAGTGCGCAAAAGCTATCAAGATCAAGTGGCTCGCTGATTGCCGGATGATCGCATCTGGCGATTGCGACATATTCCTCACGATAGATTTTGCGCATCCGAAGCGTTTCTGGCGCGGTTTCAGGCGTTGAAAGCGCAAGGCTGACATCACCGCGCGCCATCTGGCTATCAAGCATGGATGTGTTGATCGTGCGCCAGGCGACCTTGATCCCCGGTGCATCACGCCGCAAAACGTCAAGAAGCGGCATCAGGATCGCGTATTGCACATAGTCACTGGCGGCAATGGCGATGGTGGCGGTGATTGTTGATGGATCAAACGGACTGTTTTCCGCAACGACCCGGCGAACACCTTCCAGTGCCTGATGCAGCGGTTCTTGCAGTTCCAGTGCGCGTTCGGTCGGGATCATGCCGCGCTGTGCGGGTAGTAATAATGGATCGCCCAGCAAATCACGCAGGCGCGTCAGCCGGGTTGAAATCGCCGGCTGGCTGAGGTTCAGGCGCCTTGCCGCATGCGTGACATTGCGTTCGGCCAGCAGCGTGTCGAGTGTGACCAGCAGGTTCAGGTCAAGCTTGCTGATATCTGTCATATTTATACCAGATCAAAAATTATTGAATTTCAAAGATAGCAGAACATCAGGCCATGATCACGCATCGAACGTGATCCCCTTTGGAAAGGACGGCCCAATGTCGAATGTCTTGATTGTCCATGCCCATCCCGAACCCGCATCCCTGACCAGCGCATTAAAGGATGTTGCGGTTGAAACACTGCGTGCTGACGGCCACGCCGTGCAGGTTTCTGATCTTTATGCCATGGGATGGAAGCCGCTGGCTGATGCGCACGATTTCACCGAACGTCGTAATCCTGATCGGCTGATCTATGTGGCAGAGTCCAAAAATGCCTATGCGTCCGGCTTTCAGACGGCGGATATCGCCGCCGAACAGGATAAGCTTTTGTGGGCGGATGCGGTTTTGTTCAGCTTTCCACTGTGGTGGTTCGGCATGCCCGCCATCCTGAAAGGCTGGTTTGATCGGGTGTTCGCCTATGGCTTTGCTTATGGTGTCGGCGAACATAGTGAGACGCATTGGGGCGATCGATATGGCGAAGGCACGCTTGCCGGACGCCGCGCGATGCTGATTGTGCCGATTGGTGGACATTTGCCGCATTACAGTGACCGCGGTGTTAATGGCAGCATCGATGATGTGTTGTGGCCGATCCAGCATGGTGCGCTTTTCTATCCCGGTATGGATGTCATGCCGCCATTCCCGGTTTACAGCACCGATCGCATGGATGAGGACGGCTGGGCAGAAATCGAGACTGCGTTCAAGCAACGCCTTGCCGGTTTGTTCACCGATGATCCAATCCCGTACCGCACCCAAAATGGTGGCCATTATGATGGTAAGCAGCGCTTGAAACCGGAACTCGGTGGTGGGTCGGATGGCATCAACATGCATCTGGTGCGTGAAGGCGATCCCCAAGAAATCCTGCACGGGCAGGTCAGGCAATCACGCCGATTGGCATCCTAGATGATACTGAAAAGGGCCGGGGAAAATCCCGGCCCTTTTGATGTGATCTGTATATGAGGCGTTTAACCCGCGTCGCGTGCGGCGATGGCTTCGGCCTGACGGACCATGACCTCGGCCTGTTTGATGGATGCGATATCAATCAGACGACCATCAAGGGCCACGGCACCGGCGCCTTCGGACTGGGCCTTTTCCATCGCTTCGAGGATGCGCTTGGCCTTGGTGACTTCGGCGTCAGAAGGCGAATAGACCTCGTTGGCGAGGGTGATCTGGCTTGGGTGGATCGCCCATTTGCCCTCACAGCCCAGAACCATAGCGCGGGCCGACTGCGCGCGGTAACCATCCGGGTCAGAGAAATCCCCAAATGGACCATCAATCGGGCGCAGACCGTTGGCGCGGGCCGCAACCACCATGCGGGCAATGGCGTAATGCCACATGTCACCCCAGTGATAATCGCGCGGATTATCGCCATCCTTGTCGGTCAGAACGCCATAATGCGGGTTCGGGCCGCCAATGCCGGTTGTCATCGCCTTGGTCGAGGCGGCGTAATCGGCGACCCCGAAATGCAGGCTTTCATTGCGTGGGGAGCCTGCGGCAATTTCATGGATGTTTTGCATGCCAAGGGCGGTTTCAATGATCAGCTCAAACCCGATGCGCTTTTTGCGGCCCTTGGCCGTTTCGATCTGGGTTGCCATCATATCAAGGGCATAGACGTCGGCAGCGGTTCCGACCTTGGGGATCATGATCAGGTCAAGCCGGTCACCGGCCTGTTCAAGTACATCGACGACGTCACGATACATGTAATGGGTATCAAGACCATTGATGCGCACCGACAGGACCTTGTCGCCCCAGTCGATATCGTTGATGGCCTCGATGATGTTTTTGCGTGCCTGTTCCTTGTCACTGGGCGCAACGGCGTCTTCCAGATCAAGGAAAATGGCATCGGCCTTGGATTTCGCGGCCTTTTCAAACAGTTCGATCCGGCTGCCGGGAACGGCAAGTTCGGACCGGTTCAGGCGTGCCGGGGCCGGGGTCGGTGTGGTGAAGCTCATGGTAACGTTTCTCCAGAACCTGTCATTTCAATCAGTGCGTCGCAGGCGATGGATCCTCAATCGATCATCGCGCGAAGCATGTGGCGTATTCTTGCGTCCCGTTTTCGGGATCGTACCGTGGCCGCCGTGACAGTTATGTGGTCTGCGATCATTGTGCGTCGCAGTAATCCTGTGGGTAATTTAGGGTGCGGATGCGAATGCTGGCAAGTTTTAAAACACTTATGTCTCTAGTGCTTTCGGTGCACACGATCCGTAAATCAGAAAAACTCGAGATAAGCCGGATAAAGCAATAGCCCCTTAACCGGACTGTCGTTAGATTACCGGCGATACCGGGAACGCCATCGGTTGCGGGCCCTTAGACCCCATCAGCAGGTAGTATCGAACGCCCCATGCGTCGCGCTTATTCCATTGTTGTTTCTGCCGGACTGGCACCTGCCCTGATTTTGGGCGCGTGTCTGGTGCTGGCCGTTTCACCGACACTGGTGCCAGCCGAACTTTCCGGATTGGTCCGATACGGACCGTTTTTGCTTGCGGTGCTGGGCGGGGCGATTGGCTGGTGGTTTAACCGCGGGCGCGCGGTTTTTGTCATGGCTTTGCTGCTGGTTTGCTATTGGCTTCTGGTCGGTAATGGGGCCGGCATTTCGGCCGAGGGATTGGCGTTCCTGCGGGTCGCGACACTTTATCTGATCCCGATCAATCTGCTTTTGCTGGGCTTTACGGCCGAACGCGGTGTTTTAAACCCGCGCGGCATTGCCCGGATGCTGGTTCTGGGATTGCAGATCTTTGTCATGCTGATGCTGGCGGGCCAACCCGATGTCGGATCGGCGCTGCATCGCGTGCTCGATACGCGCTTTTTTGTCAGCACCGGTATTTTGGGCGCAATGCCCCATCCGGCGATGATCATATCGGTCATCGCGGTGGTCTTGCTTTTGATCCGGCACAAGCCGCTTGAAACCAGTTTTGCGGCCGCGATCATTGCGATTGATGTGGCAACGGTGATGGGCACCGGCATTATTCAATATGGATATCTGGCGGCAACCGGTGTGGTTCTGGCGGGGCTGGCGCAGGAAGCCTGGCGGATGGCATTCGTTGATGATCTGACCGGATTGCCCGGTCGGCGTGCCCTTGGTCATGCGATGGCGGAACTTGGCAATCAATATGCGATTGCGATGCTTGATGTTGATCACTTCAAGAAGTTCAACGACACCTACGGCCATGATGTTGGCGATATCGTTTTGAAAAAGGTTGCGCGGGAGCTTGCGCGCGTCGGCGGTGGTGGCAAGGCATACCGTTATGGCGGCGAAGAATTTGCCGTGCTGTTTGCCGGACGAAGTGCCGAACGTGCCGCAGAGCCACTTGATGCGCTGCGTAAACGGATTGCAGAGAACAAGATCACTCCGCCGGAAAAAAACAAATCCGTTTCCGTCACCATTTCAGTTGGTGTGTGCGAACGCGATGAAGACACCACCGACCCGTGGGCAGTCCTGAAAAGTGCGGACCAGAAGCTTTATCAGGCAAAGCAATCTGGCCGAAACCGGGTGGTGATTTAGCCTGGCCTAAAGTTCGTCGTATTTGAAAACAAGCCGCATCGAGCCCGCGGTATTGGCAAGGGTTGCCAGGCAGTTGGCGGCGCGTTCCGGCGGAATGGCGACGGCAAAGCGCAGGGTATAAATCCGCGCGTCCTTTTCATCGGTTGCCGATGCCGCCAGACGGACGATGTTGGCATTGTATTCAATAAAGATTTCCGACAGGCGCGCGATCAGGCCCGGCTGATCGATCCCCGAACATTCGATCAGATGGGTCGCACCCGGTGCCGTGGTCATTTCAGGGGCGGCGGCAATGGCTTCGACCGTGATGTCGGCATTGCCAAGGGAAAGCCCGCGCAGCACAGCCTCGCATTCGGATATCGGGCATTCGTCGGGAAGTTCGCAACTGGTTTCAAACTTCGCAACATCGCCGTCGAGCGAAAATGACGTTGGGCCAAGGTTTGTGCCGATATCAAACAGTCGTCCGGTGATATCGGAAATCAAACCGACGCGGTCATCGCAGGAAATGGTGATCCGGGTGTTGGCATTCATTGGTGCGCTCCGTCCTAGGTCCCTTATCGGGCTTTGCCCTTGTGATCAGCTGACCATAACACCGCAGCGATACAAGATGCAGTGATTTTGTCGATCGGATGGCTACGCGCCAAGGGTGTAGTACGTTGTGCAAAGGTGATTGGATGCGCCTTTGTTATCACAATCATATGATTGAACTGATACGCGATGATGGGCCGTATGCCTTCCTGTGACAGCAACAATTCGACGTTGAAATTCCACGTTGGTTAACAGGAGATAGGACCATGTCTGCGATCAAATCGTCTCTCATTGCCGTTGCGACTGCTGCCAGCCTGACCTTTGGCGCCATGTCTGCCAAAGCAGCTGACATCGTTGATACCGCCGTTGCCGCCGGTTCGTTCAACACGCTTGTAGCGGCCGTGCAGGCCGCCGGACTTGTCGATACGCTTAAAGGCGAAGGTCCGTTTACGGTCTTTGCGCCGACCGACGAAGCCTTTGCCAAACTGCCGGCAGGCACCGTTGAAGACCTTCTTAAGCCGGAAAACAAGGACAAGCTTGTTTCCATCCTGACCTATCATGTGGTGCCGGGCAAAGTGATGTCGGGTGACATCGCAGGCAAGGAAATGATGGTGGCCAGTGTCCAGGGTGACAGCATCGATGTGAATGCCATGAACGGTGTCATGGTCGATGAAGCCACTGTGGTCAATGCCGATATCGAAGCTGACAACGGTGTTATTCACGTGATCGACACCGTGATCATGCCGGGCATGTAATCCCGCACACACCGACATAAAGTCCCCGAAATAAGATACGAAGCCCGGTGCAAATATGTGCCGGGCTTTTTTCTGCTGGGGGTTGTTTGCAGATTGTGCGCCGGACCAAGCAAGCGCAAAGCAGGTGGGCGAAACAACAAAGGCCCGACGCAGTAACGTCGGGCCTTTGACTGGCGCGCCCGGAAGGATTCGAACCTCCGGCCTTCTGATTCGTAGTCAGATGCTCTATCCAGCTGAGCTACGGGCGCTTTTACGCTTGTATAAATGGTAAAGGCCCGACGCGGTAACGTCGAGCCTTTCACTGGCGCGCCCGGAAGGATTCGAACCTCCGGCCTTCTGATTCGTAGTCAGATGCTCTATCCAGCTGAGCTACGGGCGCTTGCCTTAATTTCCGGCGGTTTGCAAAGGTCTGCTCCCCGTCGGCGGAGCGGAACTTATGCAAACGAGCATGCCATTGCAAGCAGTAAATTTGAATTTTTGCCATTTTTTCACAGGGCGCAGTTTACCTGACTGCTACGCCCCTGTTTTGCCCGGCTTTGTCCGCTTTGAAGTGAATAAGGACAAGACTCGGCAAAAAAGGGGCAAATGCGTCTTGTTCCATAAGTGGTCGTAGACTAAGATGCTTTCAATCCCGGGGGAGCAGGGGCTTGTTTCACCTAGATAAAAAGGCAGGCCCAGGGAGATTCGCATATTTCTACTTAGGTAATAGATCGAAATGGCCGTTCGTAAAACCTACCTCGCCGTAATCGGCACCGCCCTGATGCTGGGGGGATGTTCTTTTTCTTCTGAGGCCCTGTGGCCGACACTTGCCGGTGAAGAGGAAACGACGCAGCAAAACGTCGTTGCCAATCAGCCTGTTGGTGCCGATGCCATCACCAGCTATGACGTTGCTGCAAGCACGGAACCGCTGACTGGGGTATCTCAGACCGGAACCTTTGTTGGTACCAAGGTCGAGAACATGCAGCAGGAGCTGAACCGTCTCAAATCCGCTTTGAGCAATCATAGCAACGAACTGCAGCAGCTGCGTGGACAGACCGTCGCGCACTCGCAGGCCTATCACGGCACGGTTGCCGCGATCAGTGCCCGTCTGCAGGTCGGCACCACGCCGGGTAACCCGGTTCTGGTGCAGCAGTGGAACACCGCACAGTCCGAACTGGACCGTGTGAATGATGACATTGCCGCGTTGAACTCGCTGGCCAACAAGGTTGCTGCCGACAGCACGCTGTCGACCTTCCTGCTTGAGTCGGTTCGTTCGGCCTATCAGGTTTCAGGCGCTGTTGACGAAGACCACCGTCAGCTGGCCCTGCTTGAAGACGAAACCAACCGCACCACGGTGCTGATTGATCGTCTTCTGAACGAAATCAGCGAAAGCCTTGCCCGTCAGACGTCTTATGTCAGCACAGAACGCGCGAACCTCAATGCGCTGGCTCTGGCTGTCAAGAATGGCGAGATCTTCGGGGATTCCCTTTCCAAGCGTGTCTTCCAGTCGCAGGCTGCACCGGCATCAAGCGGTCAGCGTATGGCAGCCGCACCAAGTGATCGTCCGCTTGTCGTGATCCGTTTTGACACGGCGAGCGTCAAGTACGAGCAGGCGTTGTATAACGCGGTGAACCGCGTTCTTGAACGTCGCCCGCAGGCAAGCTTTGATGTGGTTGCGGTGACACCGAATCGTGGTACCCCGGCGCAGGTTGCGCTGAATGCCAATAAATCCAAGCGCAACGCGCAGGCAGTTCTTCGGTCGCTGACCGATATGGGCATGCCAAGCTCGCGCGTGCGTGCTTCCGATGCGACCAGCGCATCTGTCTCGGCAAACGAGGTGCACGTCTTCGTGCGCTAAGTCCTGCCGGACACCTACGGATTTTAAGAACGGCTAGCGGGTGCTTCGGGAGATCGAAGCACCCGTTTTTTATTTCGGGTCATGCCGGTCAGGTTATTTCGCCTGATCCGGTCAGCCAGAAAAACAGAAGCCAGAAAACAGAAGGCTGATATGGGCGATCTGGTTAATCTGCGTCAGGCACGCAAACGCAAGCAACGCGACGAAAAGGCGCGCAAGGCTGATCAGAACCGCTTGCTGCACGGGCGCACGCGCGGCGAACGCACCCTGACTGAACATGAACGTCAGAACGCCGACAAACAGCATGATGGGCACAAGCGTGAAAAGCCGACCGGTGGTGAGGAAGACCAAGCCGCAGAGCTCAGCGAAAATAACGTGGTTTCAATCTTCGCATCTGATGACCCGTCCGACAGCGAAGTTAAATAGCGCCCCAACCAATCAAGTGAACAAGAAGATGCCGACTACATGCGCATAAACCGCGTGTGGTGCTTTGTTGGTTTGTAAGTTGTGATCAGGGGGCAGAGAACTGTTGCCCGCGTGTGACGTGCAGAGGCAATGGCATATTGCCATCGTTGCGGATCAAACGGGCAGGTGTCGGCCGTTGCACAAGGTGGCACGGCATCACCGGCAGTGCCGGGTATTCAAATCGCGGCTTCGGACATTGCATTCCGTTTGCCGGTCGCAAGTCTTCAGGCGCAGTGTGAACGGATCACGGGGATCAGTTCAGCAGCGTTTCCGCTTCGCGTTTGGCCTGATCAAGGGCCTCATCCCATCCCATCAACCAGTCTTCATGATCACGGCAATCAGACGGATAGGGGTTTTCGGTCAGGCGATGGGCATCGATCCCGGCCGAAAAACCTGAACCATAGGCCGAGTTCGGCAGGTGACGTTCCTGAACCACCGGCGCATGGGTTTCATAAAGGCTGTTGCGAAATGCCGGCAGCGAACACAGCACACCATCATCGATGCCAAGCGGGTAGGCCATCATCATGGCGGTGCCAAGCGAGGTGATCGAGAGTTCTTCGCCAGCCGTCATGCGGATCAAGCCAGCCAGTTGAAGATTGGCAATGGCATTGTCGATGCGGCGCTGCAAGTCAGGGCCGTCCTGGATGGCAACCTGATTGCCATAATCGTCGGTACAGAAAAGGGACAAGACACGGCGCAGCAACATGCTGCGATCAAGATTTGCCTCGGCGCTGCGCAGTACGGTCAGCATCAAGGTCGGGTCGCCAGGCGCGAAATCCATAGAACTGGACATTCATGGGCCTCCGTTCGGGTCTAAACGAATTCCCTCCCAAGTCGGCAGCGATTATCTCTTGGCCTTGCTCTCTCGGTCTTGATGGGGGCAAAGCCCTGCTGCTTTTTCTTATTATAGTTTGCAGATATGTTGCCAACTTGTGAAGACAAGATTTCGCTTATGCGGAATTTTTTGTTCTTGGTAGTGAACAAAAACACTTTCACGGCGTAACAATCTGAAAACAGGTGCCTATTGTCGTTGCTGCGTTGCAGCAGAATTTGGTGAAAATTTTTCCTGATTTGGTGTGGCTTGGGCCAGGTAGCAGCACTCTCGGCCTTGGTGCATCGGCGCAGATCGCCTCAGGTCGCGTTCTTGCCGGGTTTTGTGGCCGTGGACGCGGTCTTGCCATCCGGGTTTCGCCAGACGCGCACGCGATTGCGACCGCCTTCCTTGGCGGCGTACAGGGCCTTGTCGGCCTTCTCGATGATTTGCTCGGTCGTGCGGTTTTTGGTCATCGGTGCCGCGCCGATGGAGGCCGTGACTGGCAATATCGTTTCATCCGAGATGGCGACCGGGGATGCCTCGATCACGCGACGCAGGCGTTCGAGAACGCGCGCGCATTGCTTCATGTCGGCATTGGGCAGGCAGACGAGGAATTCCTCACCGCCATAGCGATATACTTTATCAAACGGGCGCACATGCGATTGCAGGATGCCAGCGACTGATTGCAAAACCAGATCACCTGCCTGATGACCATAGGTGTCGTTAACCGATTTAAAGTGATCAAGGTCGACCAGCGCGATCGCGGTAGGGACGCCGGTGCGGATCGCACGTTCGCGTTCGGCATTCAGGTCACCCATCATGGTCTGACGGTTATAGGTGCCCGTGAGAGGATCGACATCTGATCGCGCGGTGCGAAAGGCACGCTCCAGACGACGCAACTGAGCAAAAAACGATTCTGCGCGCAGGGCCATCATGTCGAACTCGGCCGAATCGACTTCGTGATCGACATCATGTGCGCTTAAAAGCCGTTTGGCCGACTCGTGAAGTTGCTGATGGGTGGTTGCCAGGGCGCGCATGGCGGGTTGGTCAATCAGGCGGTTATGGCGATTAAGCGCGTACCACGCCCCGAAATCACAATCATGATCGTCTTCGTCGGTGTCAGATGACGTCCCCGAATCCGCCAGAACCAGCTTGCGGTTCCAGCGCAGCAAAAGGGCGATATGTTCGCCAAGCGCCTTTTCAAGTTCGGCAAGAATGTCGCGTTCGGCATCGGCCATCCCGCCATCGGCAATGCTTTCGGGCATTTTATGGCCCTTGGATCTGCCTTTAGCTGGCGGGGTGTCTGCCTTGGCCGGTTGCGACTTGTCACTCATTCGGAAGGCCCGGATTGGTGTTACGAAAAGATTTCGCCAAAGGTCTGTTGTAACAGGCGATCAAGTTCCGCCATAGGAATATCGACGCCAAGATCTTTGAGGCTAGTGACCCCATGGTCGGAAATGCCACACGGCACGATTCCACCGAAATGCGTCAGGTCCGGGGCGACATTAATCGCAATGCCATGGAACGTCACCCAGCGGCGCACCCGAACGCCAATGGCGGCGATCTTGTCTTCGCGGCCATCATCGCGCACCACCCAGATGCCAACACGGCCATCACGCCGTTCGCCTTTGACGCCAAGCAGGGCCAGGGTGCGAATCACCCATTCTTCAAGGTTATGGACATAGACCCGGACATCGCGACCGCGATTCTTAAGGTCGAGCATCAGATAAACCGTGCGCTGACCCGGCCCGTGATAGGTATATTGCCCGCCGCGGCCCGCGTCATAGACCGGAAAGCGATCCGGATCGACGAGGTCCTCGGCATGGGCACTGGTGCCGGCGGTATAAAGCGGCGGATGTTCAAGAAACCAAACAAGTTCATGGGCTTCGCCAGCATGAATGGCCTCTGCGCGGGCTTCCATTTCTGCAAGGGCTTCGGGGTAGGAAACCAACTCCGGGGTGGTGCGCCACTCGGGGATTTGCGCGGTTGGGGCGTTGCTTTGCATTTTTCCTGTCAAATAAGTGAAATGAGCCCTTGATCAGGGGATACCAATTTGCTATCTCCCTTTCCGCACCAAGGCAAGCCCACTTAATTACCTCAAGGGCTTTGCTGCAAAACATATGCGGTCGTGGCGGAATTGGTAGACGCGCAGCGTTGAGGTCGCTGTGGGCTAACCCCCGTGGAAGTTCGAGTCTTCTCGACCGCACCATTATCTGGCCTCCCGTTCAATCGGGAAGGTCACGAAAAAGAACCCGTCAGCAATGGCGGGTTTTTTCGTTTGTGGACCTTCCCCATATATCCCCTACAATGGTTTGAATACGGCAATGGATCGGTTGGTGTGCGTCATCACGCGGTTGCGGCATAAACAATTGATTTATTGTGCGGTGCCGCGTTGAAAATTACGCAATGCAGCCCCTTGGCGAAGAATGAACTGAGTGCTTCAATCGCGGGCCAAACTCATTTAGTCTACCGGTCCCGCTAGAGTGAATTATCAGGATTTAACCGATTAACGGTTAATTTATGTAAATACCTGAAATCAAAGGTATTATAATGGCAAATAGAAATGACAAGCTGCGCGAAGCAGCTTTGGACTATCACCGGTATCCCACCCCGGGGAAATTGTCCGTAACGGCAACCACCACCCTTGCAAACCAGCGTGACCTTGCCCTGGCCTATTCGCCGGGCGTCGCGTTCGCGTGCGAGGAAATCGTCAAAAACCCCGATACCGCAGCTGATTACACTGCGCGCGGTAACCTGGTCGGGGTGATTTCGAACGGTACGGCGGTGCTTGGCCTTGGTCCGATTGGCCCGCTGGCCTCCAAGCCGGTGATGGAAGGCAAGGCGGTTCTGTTCAAGAAGTTCGCCAATATCGATGTTTTCGATTTGGAAGTGAACGAAACCGACCCGCAGAAATTTATCGATATCGTCGCAGCGCTGGAGCCGACTTTCGGGGGTGTTAACCTCGAAGACATTAAGGCACCGGAATGCTTCATCATCGAAGAGGCATTGCGCAAACGCTGCAACATTCCGATTTTCCACGATGACCAGCACGGTACGGCGATCTGTGTTGCCGCCGCGGTCCTCAATGGCCTGCGTGTGACCGGCAAGGACATCAACAAGGTCCGCCTTGTGACATCCGGGGCCGGTGCAGCCGCCTTGGCGTGTCTGAACCTTCTGGTTTCCATGGGTTTGCCCAAGCACAACATCACGGTCACTGACCGGTTCGGTGTGGTCTATAAGGGCCGGGCCGAGGAAATGGATCCGTGGAAGGCCGAATACGCGATTGAAACCAACGCGCGTACGTTGAGCGACGTGATCGAAGGGGCTGATATCTTCCTGGGTCTTTCGGCGCCGAACGTGATGGGCGAGGATGAGCTTCGCAAAATGGGCGAAGGCCCGATCATCATGGCGCTGGCCAACCCGACGCCGGAAGTTTCCCCGGAACTGGTCAAGGAAATCCGCCCGGATGCCGTAATGGCCACCGGTCGTACGGATTATCCGAACCAGGTGAACAACGTTCTTTGCTTCCCTTTCCTGTTCCGTGGCGCGCTTGATGTTGGCGCGACCGAGATCAACGAGGAAATGAAGATCGCCGCGGTCCATGCCATCGCCGATCTGGCAACTGCCGAGGTTTCAGACGTGGTGGCAACTGCCTATGGCGGGGAGGAACTTAAATTCGGTCCGGAATATCTTATCCCGAAGCCGTTTGATCCGCGCCTGATGCTGGAAATTCCGCCCCGTGTGGCCAAGGCCGCCATGGCAAGCGGTGTTGCCAAACGCCCAATCGAGGATTTCGACGAGTATCGTCAGCAGCTTGAAGGTTTCGTCTTCCGGTCCGGCCTTGTCATGAAGCCGGTGTTTGACGTGGCGCGCTCGCACAAGAAACGCGTGGTTTATCCCGAAGGCGAATCGCGCCGTGTTCTGCAGGCCTGTCAGGTGCTTGTCGATGACGGCATTTGTCATCCGGTGCTGATTGGTCGCCGCGAGGTTATCCTTGAACGGATTACCGAGCTTGGCCTGCGTCTTGTCCCCGATGAGCAGATTGAAATTCACGATCCTGATGACAATCCGCATTTCGAACAGGATTGGCAGGACTTCCACAACATCATGGGACGTCGCGGCATCAACCCGGAATATGCCCGGGCGATTGTGCGTACCCGTCCGACCGTGATCGCGGCCCTGATGCTGCGTCGCGGGGAAGTCGATGCGATGCTGTGCGGCTGTCAGGGCGGTTTCCTGCGCCATCTGCGCTATGTCCGCAATCTTGTCGGCCTGCGCAAAGGTGTGACCGATTTCTCCACGGTCAACATGATGATCATGAAGCAGGGGACGTTCTTCCTGACCGATACCTATGTGTCGGTCGATCCGACCCCGGAACATGTGGCAGAAACCACCATCATGGCCGCCGATGTGGTCAAGCGGTTCGGCATGACGCCAAAGGCCGCGTTGATTTCGCATTCCAACTTCGGCAGCCACGAAAACAAGTCTGCCTGCAAGATGCGTGATGCGCTTCAGCTGATCAGAACGCAGGCACCTGATCTTGAGGTCGAAGGCGAGATGCATGCGGATGCAGCCATTTCGCAGCCGATCCGTGACCGGATCTTCCCGCACTCGATGCTGAGCGGTTCGGCCAACCTTCTGGTCATGCCAACACTCGATGCGGCCAATATCTCGTACAACATGGTCAAGATGTTGGGCGACGGGCTTCCGGTTGGGCCGATCCTGGTCGGTGCGGCCAAATCAGCCCACGTCGTCAGCCCGTCGATCACCGTACGCGGTATTGTCAACATGACGGCGATTGCCGTTGTTGATGCCGTCACACGTACGCAGGAAAGCCAGTAACATACTCCCAGCCCCGTCTTGATCCCAAGCGGGGCTGGGGTGAATTGCTATCGCGCTCTTGACCGGGGCTATGTGATAGCGCAGAAACAGCCGTGCCGGGCGTTGGAACACAATGCCCGACACGGCGTTTAATCTTTTGCAGGAAAAATTGGCGGCTCATTAAACAGGGAGGGGCAGATGACAGGTCAAGTTGAAGAACTCGACCGGCCGGCGGAAAAGTCGTCTGGCGATGAATATGTCGATCTGACTCCCGAATATGCCCGCGAAATCTTTGATGCGCTGGGCGAAGAAGAAGGCAGCAAGGCTGCTGATCTTCTGGGCGAGTTGCACTTTGCCGATATTGCCGATTTGCTGGGTTGGGCAAGCTCCAACCAGCGTGAGTTGCTTGTCGATCTGATCCGGCCGGATTTTGATCCGGAATTCCTGACCGAACTTGATGATGAACTTCGTGAAGAAGTCATTGGTCTGCTTGGCACCGATGTGGTGGCCGAGGCCATCACCGAACTTGATTCCGATGACGTCGTCGAAGTCATCGAGGACTTTGACGAGGATGAGCAGCGCGAACTTCTTGGCGCGCTGTCGGATATCGAGCGTGCGCGCGTTGAAGAGGCGCTGTCTTATCCGGAATATACCGCCGGTCGTATCATGCAGCGCGAGCTGGTGGCGATCCCGGATTACTGGTCTGTCGGGCAAACCATTGATTTCCTGCGTTCCGCCAAAAGTCTGCCGGAAGATTTTTATGACATCATTGTCGTTGATCCGCGCTATAGCCCGGTCGGGATTGTGCCGCTGTCGCGTGTGATCCGGACAAACCGCCCGGTGCTGATCCGCGATGTGATGGAATCAGATGAAATGCGCACGGTCGTCGTGACCGAGGAACAGGAAAACGTCGCCCACCTGTTCCGTCAGCGCGACCTGATTTCCGCCCCGGTTGTGGATGACAGCGGACGGCTGGTCGGTGTGATCACGGTTGATGACGTCGTTGACGTTATCGACGAGGAATACGAAGAAGACATGATGCGCCTTGCCGGTGTTGGCGAGGAAGACGACCTTTCAAGTGCGATCTTTGCCACCACCCGATCACGTTTTACATGGCTTTTGGTTAATCTTGGCACTGCGATCATGGCATCGGTTGTGATCGGTTTGTTTGAAGGCACGATTGAAAAGCTTGTTGCGCTGGCTGTGCTGATGCCAATCGTCGCTTCTATGGGCGGTAATGCGGGCACGCAGACATTGACTGTGGCCGTGCGTGCGATTGCCACGCGTGAGCTGACCAGTACCAACGCATTGCGCGTGATCCGCAAGGAAGTCGCGGTGTGTGGCCTGAACGGTCTGGCCTTTGCCGTTCTTGCCGGGGCTGTGACGTGGTTCTGGTTTGATGACATGCTGCTTGGTGGTGTGATCGGCGTTGCCATGATCATCAACCTGCTGTTTGCCGGTCTGTTCGGGGCGCTGATCCCGCTTGGTCTGGAACGTGCGGGCATTGACCCGGCCGTCTCGTCGGCGGTTTTCCTGACGACGATTACCGATGTTGTCGGCTTTTTCGCCTTTCTGGGATTGGCGGCAGTCTTCCTGCTTTAGTCATCCGAACACCAAAAAAAACAAACCCCCGCAATCGATCTGATTGCGGGGGTTTTGTTTGATCGGAATGACAGGCTCAGGCTATCCCGATTTCGTGTCGCTGGCAGGCCGTGACTTGCCTTTGGCTGCCGATTTTGTCGGTTTCTGCTGTATCAGCAGTTCCATCGTATCGGCCGCATCACGCGGTGGCGACAGAAGGAAGCCTTGAATTTCATCGCATTCGGCCGCCTGAAGGGATGCCATCTGTTCTTCGGTTTCAACGCCAACGGCAACCACCTTACGGTTCAGGCTTTTGCACAACCGGATCGCTGGTTGCAGGACGCTGTTTTCGGGTTGTTCATCAAGTGCGACATTAAACAGCGACTTGGACAGTTTGATGCGCTGGACCGGGAAGCGTTTCAGATACCGCAGCGACGTGTTGCCCGCCGCAAAATGATCAAGCGTCAGGCCAATGCCCGCCTCCGAGAAACGATAGAATTGACCAAGGGCGCGTTCGGGATCGCGCATGACGATTTCTTCGGAGACCTCGATCTCGATCATTGCCGGATCAACTTCATGTTCGGCGGTCAGATCGGTGATGTTCTTGATCAGATCGGCCTGAATGAACTGGCGGCTTGAAACGTTAAGCGCAATCGGCACCGGGACATAGCCCTGACGGCGCCAGTCGGCGACCTGTTTGCAGACGGTTTCGATGATCCAGTGACCAAGGGGCGAAAGCAGGCCTGTCCGATCCGCAACCGCGATGAAATCGGGCGGCAGGCGGCGCTTGCCACTGTCATCAATCCAGCGCAGCAGCGCCTCGAACCCGGTAAGCGTGCGGTCCGATGTGCGATAGCGCGGCTGATATTCCAGAACAAAACGTTTTTCATCGACCGAACGGCGCAACTGCGTTTCCATCGACAGGCGCGCATGCATCACGTTGTTCATCGTCTCGACGAAGAAGCAATAAGATGATTCTGCGGATTTCTGGGCGCGATACATTGCCGCGTCGGCATTGGCCATCAATTGCGATGGTGCGCGTGCATCGTTGGGATAAAGTGCGACACCGACACTGACATGCAGGCGAATTTCATCGCCCGTGGTGGTCAGGATCGGTTGCGACATGGCTTCGACCACGCGTTCGGCGACAAGGGCTGCGCCCTCAGCCTCCGACAGGTCGGTTGCGATGATGGCAAACATATCGCCCGAGAACCTGGCACAGGTATCCTTTTCGCGCACGGTCGCACGCAGGCGCCCGGAAATGGTGCGCAGCGTTTCATCGCCGACATCCGCCCCGAACCGGTCATTGATCGCCCGGAAATTGTCGATATCGACGACAAGAACCGACAGAAGCTTTTCATAGCGTTTGGCATGGGCAACCGCCTGATTGAGGCGATCCTCAAACAGGGCATGGTTGGGAAGGCCGGTCAGCGGATCATGCGTCGCCAGATACCGCAATCGGTTGACCGATGCATTGGCAGCCGGATTGTGATGCAAGGTGATGTCAACACAGTCCGGATGGGTCGTGGAGGGCCGCATTGTCAGATCGCAGACGACATGCACACCCTCGGCACTGCGGACGATCCATTCACGCCTGAGTTCGTCATCGCCACGGTTGATCGCCAGCAGCATCTTTTCCTGCGAACGCCGGGATGCGGTGCCATCCGACTGGAATTCCGGTGCCAGATTATAAAACCGGATAAAGCCGTAATCCTCTTCGCGCAAATCAAAGAATTCGGCGGTTTCCGGCGACATTGATTTCAGATGACCGTCAAGCTTGGTGATCGAAAGCGACAGGTCACTGATGTCATCGCCAGCATGGATGTGATGAACCGTGCGGCGCATTGCCATTTTCTGCCGGTTGCTCAGCAGGAAGACAATCGTCGTGAACAAAATGGTCGTCAGTGCACCGAATATCAGGATCAGTTCGGGATTGATCGTGCTGTGCGCCAGTTGCGGATCGGCAATGACATCGACCTGCCATTGGCGGCCAACCACATCAAAGGCGACTGTGCGCTGAAGGGTTTCATCGTCACCTTCGCCGCGGATTTCAAACAGAACGGTGTCACCTTCGCGGACACGGACGGTGTAATCTTCGACCTGTTCGGTATTGATCACCGCCGCCAGCATGGAGCGAATGCGAAACGCCCCGTTGATGATCCCGATAATCTCGCCATCGCGGCCCAGAACCGGGGTATAGGCCGCAAAGCCGCGCCCGCCCTGCATGAGCTCAAGCGTTGGTGTGATCTGGGTGCGGCGTTGATCAAGCGCGATATCAAGAACCGGACCAGCAAGCGGATGGCGTTTGAGATCCGCCCCCATGGCCGGAACGTTGCCCTTGATCGGGGCGACATACAAAATGATGTAGTTCGGCGTTATCCAGTTGATCGCCTGGAGTGCCGGGAAGCGGCTTTGAAGCGGGGTCGCAATCGAAAGATAGTCTCTTTCGTCCTCGGGCGGGCCGCCTTGCCAATTGTCGGCAAAGCTTTCGAGCACCGCGAGGTTATTGTTCACAATGGCTTTGATCTGCTGGGAAACGGAATTTGCCGTAATCTGGCCCGCAGATTGAAGGATTACGCGGCGATCGCTTTCAACCATTTGCCAAATCAGATAGGTGACAGATGCGAAGAAAACAGCCGTCAGAAAACCAGCCGCCAACGCCCGTTTTTTCAGGCGTGACGTTTGTTTGGTTGCGTTTTCCTCAGCGTGCTTTGTTTCTTCTTCCATCTCTCCCCCAAACACAACGACCCTTGCTGATCCTCCCCGATCAGGATGTGTGTGCATACGGTTATCACCAGTAAACATCCATGCACCGATGGATAAAGATGCCAGTGTATTTTGCTGGCCGATAACCGGTACTATTTGTTTATGGTGTTATTCTTACACGACTTTAAGGGGTTGGTCGCCTGCATTTACGGATTAATTTTCGACGGTAATTGCCAAAAACTGTTCCGGGACAGGGTTTTGATACAGGTTTGGCGATAATAAATCCGTGTTAGCCCCTGTTCTGAAAACGTGAAGTGTTGTATCTGAGGCGGAAATCCGGCACCCGCAGTAAAGGCCGGTCATTGTGTGACAAAGATCACCCCCAGAGAGAGTCCATGAAACACCATAACCGCAATCCCCGTGCACGGGGAGGACGCAAACGTCAGCCATCCCGGCGTGATCCGCTGATCGGGTTTGAAGCAGACGTCACCATCGAACAGATCGGTGCGCGCGGCGATGGCATTGCCCATGTCGCGACACCCGATGGAAAGTCGGTTTTGATCTATGTGGATTGCGTGTTGCCGGGTGATCAGGTGCGCGTTGCCCTTCGCCAGAAACGCGGCGACGGGTATGGGGCCGAGGTGGTTGCCGAAATCGCACGATCAAGCGGCTATAACACGCCACGCTGTGCGCATTTCAAGGAATGCGGGGGCTGCGCCCTGCAGCACATGAACGATGACGACTATCGCACCTGGAAACGTGACAAGGCCTTGGTCGCCGTTCAGCGGGCTGGCATTGATCCGCAAGATGCCGAAACGCTTGTCGGGGATGTGGAGATTTCACCGCCGGCAAGTCGCCGTCGTGCCGGCTTTTCGGTGCATGTCGGGGCAACGGGCGTTTTTGTCGGTTTCCATGGCCGGTTCAGTCATACGGTTCTGAATGTGCCCGACTGTGCGGTTTTGCGTCCGGAACTGATGGCGTTTCGTGAAGCATTTGTCATGTTCCTTGAAGCCTGCCCGCCGGAACATGCACGCGACATCAAGGAAGTTTTTGTCACCCTGACCGATAGTGGTCTGGATGTGCTTATTCAGGCAAGCAACGATCCCGACCTTGATATGCGACAGGATCTGGCGGAATTCGCGGAAGCGCAAAATATCGCCCGGCTGAGCTGGAAAACCGGGGATCGTCCTGATGAACCGGTTGCTGCGCGTCATTTGCCGGTTGTCCGTTTTGAAGGTGTCGAAGTGGCGATTGCGCCGGGCGGTTTCTTGCAGGCCACACAGGACGGGGAACAGGCACTGGTTGCGGCCATCAAGTCGGCATTGGCCGATATCGCGCCGAAAAACGTTGCCGATCTTTTTTGCGGTGTGGGCAGTTTTACATTTTCACTGGCCCTTTCGGGCAAACGGCGTTCGGTCACGGCTGTGGAAAGCGATCCGCGGGCCGTGGAGTTACTGCAATATGCGGTTGGACAATCGGGTAGCCCGGTCAAAGTCGTAAAGCGCGATCTGTTTCGCCAGCCGCTTGTTGGTGATGAACTGAGCAGCTTTGACCTTGTGGTGTTTGATCCGCCGCGTGCCGGGGCCCTTGCCCAGTCAGAGACGCTTGCCGTCGACGGGCCGGAATGGATCATTGCCGTATCATGCAATCCGGCGACGTTTAGCCGTGACATGCGGGTTCTTCGGAATGGCGGCTATGAAATCACCAAAGTCGTGCCGGTCGATCAGTTCCTGTGGTCGTCACATCTTGAATTATTCGCCATTTTGCGCCGCGTTTCTGCCGGTTGACGCCGTTTGCAGAGCGGTGCGCTTTGGGGCTTAATTTTTATTCACTGATATACTATACTATCAGTTGGTATTTCCGCCGGACACCAGGATGGTCAGGTTGGCAAGGGATTGAAATTGATCAGTCCCTTTGCCCGTGCAGCACGTAGTTGTTTTGCCGGCTTGTTTGAGCGGAAAAACAATGGAACCACTGGCCAGTCAGTTGCCGATTTATACCAGTACTGCGCGTGCAATAGCCCCGCAGAACCGGTTGATTGCGTCTGAAGGCAGCCAGTTCTCCGCTAACAATCAAAACACAAACCGCAATACTGACCCGCTTCGCAGCGCAGGTTCTACCAATGCGCAACTAAACCGGTCTTTGGGCAGTGCGGGTGAACTTCTTGGTCAGGCATCAAGCGATCTTTCTCGGATTGGCGATGCGCTTGACGAAATTGACGCGCTTGTCACGGTCGCGGAAGAAAACAGCGACCTGTCCACACAGCAACGCGCCCAGTTAAACGCACAGATCGAAGATTATCTGACCCGGATCGACGATATCGCGGCCAATAGCAATTTTGAGGGTCGAGATCTTCTGGCATCGGATCAGACAATTACGCTGCAGGTTGGCAGCGGTACATCATCAGACAATCGTATTGATGTGACGTTGTCGGCTTCGAGTTCCGAAGATCTGGCGACCGGCCTTTCGGCGATAAATGTTTCCGACAGCACGGGCGTTTCCAATGCGCGTGCGTTGGTGGACGAGGCGCAGCAAGCGCTTCGTGAGCGCGAGATTTCCGTTTCTGCCGATCAGGGGAGCCTGCGAACAGCGCAGGACCAGAACCGTGTTTCGCAGGTTGCGGGTGAAAACATTGTCCAGGCGCAACTGGCGGCATCGGCACCATCTGGTCGCGAGGATGCGCAGGCAAACATTGCGCAAAACCTGCAGGCCTATCTTGGCGATATTTCCGCACAGCTTGCCAACCAGACCGTCGCGGTGGGTGGTATCGCCTTGCCAGAACCGCGCCCTGATCCTGTGCCCGAACAGGAAGAATATCCGTTCTTCGACCCGACCGCCGAAGACGACGATCCGAGCCAATCACAAGACTTCCTTGGCCAAGCGGTTCCAGACAGCGCAACAACCCGGCCTTTGGCAAGCACCGGATTTGGCGGATATGACAGCGGTGGCAATGGAACATCGGGCGGCAGTGGTAGTGCGGATCGTCCGGCCAATCGGATTTCTGTCGAAGCGTGAGCCTGATCTTGGTTTCCGAGGTGATCAACAGAAGGCGTTTTATCCTTCGACATTCTCGCCTTCATAGATACCCCAGAACCCGTGGCGGGGCGCCCAGCCTTCGAAATCACCAAACCGCAACTGACACCAATCGACCGTCGCCGGGCAGTCTTCGATGCGGCCAATCACACTTGCCGAGACCAGCGCAATCTTGCGGGCATTCTTGTCGGCGGCGGAATAGAGCGTGATGTTTTCATCGGTCACGATGACGTGGCGCGACCCGATCAGAAGGCTTTGATGAACCCAGCCTTCGCTGCCTTCCCAGTCACGCACCTTTCGCCAGGTATCGAATTCTGACACCACTTCCATCGGCATATTGCGACGGTGATAAATCCAGACTTTCGGATATCGCAGGCCGGGGCCAGAGCGCAAAAATACCTTGTCAGAGCGCAGCGCGACAAATCGCGGGATCGGCAGGCCCGATTCCTGTGCGCTGGCCACGATCGGAGCGGTCAGACTGCCAAGAATCGCCAAGGCCATGAAGCGATACAGAAATTTGCGCAAAACCTGCGGCATCTTGTTGGTATTCCTTCATTTATTCCATTTGCGCTGGTTTTGTAATAATTCGCTGTTGCGAAATAAAATTACAAAAAGTGCGTCAAAATTCTTGCTTTTGTACCTTACGGCATGGCATCACTGCACTGCGGCAGGGCACAAAAATGCACCATGCCTTATTTTGTCTGAAAAAGAGTTAAAAGACCGCATAGGATCGGCACATGACCAAGAAAAAACCGCTTGTCGTCGTGACCCGGAAACTGCCGGAAGCGATTGAAACCCGCATGATGGAACTGTTTGACGCGCGTCTGAATATCGATGATGCGCCGATGAGCAAGCAGGAACTGATTGATGCGGTCAAGGAAGCCGATGTGCTGGTGCCAACCGTCACCGACAAGATCGATGCGGCAGTTCTGGCCCATGCGGGTCCCAATCTGCGCCTGATTGCCAATTTCGGCACCGGTGTCGATCATGTCGATCTGCAAACTGCCCGTTCGCGTGGCATTACGGTCACCAACACGCCCGATGTCCTGACCGAGGATACCGCGGATATGACCATGGCGCTGATCTTGTCGGTATCGCGCCGCCTGGCAGAGGGCGAGCGCCTCATTCGCAAGGGCGAATGGGCGGGCTGGGGCCCGACGCTTATGCTCGGTCATCGCATCTGGGGCAAGCGCCTTGGCATTGTCGGCATGGGCCGTATCGGCCGCGCGCTGGCACGCCGGGCAAAGGGTTTTGGCCTTTCGGTGCATTACCATAACCGTCGCCGTGTGCATCCCGATATTGAAGAAGAACTGGATGCGACCTATTGGGAAAGCCTTGATCAGATGCTGGCCCATGTTGACGTCATTTCGGTCAACTGCCCGCATACGCCTGCGACCTATCATTTGCTGTCGGCGCGTCGTCTTAAACTGATGCAACCGCATGCCATTCTGGTCAACACCGCACGCGGCGAAATCGTTGACGAACCGGCCCTGACCCGGATGCTGGCCGATGGTGAAATCGCCGGTGCCGGACTGGACGTGTTTGAACACGAACCGGCGGTGAACCCGAAGCTTCTGGAACTGCAAAATGCGGTTCTGTTGCCGCATATGGGATCGGCCACCATCGAAGGCCGCGTTGACATGGGCGAAAAGGTCCTGATCAATATCAAGACGTTTGTTGACGGTCACACACCACCAGATCGCGTGATCGAAGGATTGCTGTAGGCTGCTTTCCATAATGATTTCAAAGGGGTGATGGCGCGTACATCACCCCTTTTTTCATACACTCCCCATATGTGGATGGTGTGACGTGGCCGTTACAGGCATTTTCCCCGGCATTAAACCAAACCGGTTTCAATTTCGGGATGTATGCAAATGGTAAGACGGCCAAAAACGCTTGTTGCTGATCTGGGTGTCGCGACCCCGGCAAATGACGACGTCGCGGCCGGGCTTGCAACACGCGAAGTCGTCTTGCACGGGCCATGTGTGGTATCAGGCATCCAAAGCCGTCACGCCGAAGAGATTGTCTTTGTGCGTTCCGGAACCGTCATGGTCAGTGATGGCGACGGGAATGTATATGAAAGCCACTACGGCTGCATTTCGGTCCTTCAGGGGCAGCGTTACCATCTTCATGTCAATGCCGGCCAAACCGCCAAACTTTTGATCCTTGCTGTGCCGTCTGTTCAGGATCCGGAACAGTTTTCTGCCTTGCAGATCGCCAAGACCAGAGTTCGCGATATGATCCTGCGCGAGAAGTGCAAGTGATCTGTCTGCGTATTGTTGCTGCGCGGTGATCCAACCTGCTGACAATTCCTGACAGCAGATACGTGCCAATGTGCATTGGGCGTTTCTTTCTGATCCGTGCTTGTTTATGACTGTTGCATATCACGCATAAACAACACGGGGTCATCATGAGTTTGATCTTTGACGCACCTGCACCGACGACCATTCCGGTTCAGGGCACCGACGACGTTTTCCCGGTAAATCGCATTTTCTGCATCGGCAAAAACTACGCCGAACATGTCCGCGAAATGGGTTCCGATCCTTCGGACACGCCGCCTTGTGTCTTTATGAAGCCGACGGACTGCCTTGTGGTCGGAAATGGTGATTTGCCATACCCGTCGGGCACGGAAGACCTGCATTACGAGGGTGAACTGGTGGCTGCGCTTTCCAAGGGGGGCAAGGATCTGGATCGTGCCGCCGTTGAGGATGCAATTTTTGGCTATGCCGCCGGTCTTGATATGACGCGTCGCGATGTTCAGGCCGGTCTCAAGGACCGTCGCCTGCCATGGGATATGGCAAAATCATTTGATGGCTGTGCGGCCATTTCCGCCATCAAGCCCAAGGCCGATGCCGGCAATCCGCATGCAACCAACCTTAAATTGTCGGTCAATGGCGATGTGCGCCAGAACGACACCACGGCGAAAATGATCTGGCCGGTGGTGGATGCGTTGGTGCACCTTTCGACCCTGATCGAACTGAAACCGGGCGATCTTTTGTTTACCGGAACGCCCGAAGGCGTTGGCCAGGTTGTCCGTGGTGATCGCATGGATCTGGTGATTGTAGATGTCGCGGAACTGTCTGTGACCTTGAAATAGACCCTTCAGGGGATCGTGGGGCAGGGGCCCATCCTCAATCGAGCAAAAACGGAGCCCGTTTTGAAAATCGTAAGCTGGAATATCAATTCCGTCCGACTGCGTATTGAACAGGTCATCAAGTTTCTGAATGATCAGCAGCCTGATGTGCTGTGCTTGCAGGAACTGAAATGCCCCGATGAGCATTTCCCGCATGATGCCTTTGAGGCGGCTGGTTATGTTCATCGCCATAATCACGGCATGAAAAGCTATAACGGGGTTGCGATCATATCGCGCCTGCCGTTTGTCGAAACCGACATCAAGCATTTCTGTGGCAAGGAAGATCGCCGTCACTGCATGGCAAAGTTCGAAAATGGCGTCGAACTTGATAACTTCTATATCCCGGCTGGTGGGGATGAGCCCGATCCGGCAATCAATGAAAAGTTTGCCCACAAGCTGTCCTTCATTGATGAAATGACCAACTGGTGGGGGGAGCGTCGGGCAACCGATCCCAACCGCAAGGCTGTTCTGGTTGGTGATTTCAACATTGCGCCATCGGAAAATGATGTCTGGTCGCACAAGCAGCTTCTGCGCGTGGTCAGTCACACGCCGATAGAGGTTGAAATCCTTGAGAAATTCCGCCAATCGGGCGATTTCATCGATGCTGTTCGCGAAGTGGTTCCCGAACCCGAAAAACTGTTTAGCTGGTGGAGCTATCGCGCACGCGATTGGCGGGCGAGCAACAAGGGCCGTCGACTGGACCATGTCTGGATGACGCCAAACATGGCTGGAACGGTGCGCACAGCATCGGTTTATGACATTGCCCGGGATTGGGAAAAACCATCAGACCACGCACCCGTTGTGGTGGAATTCAATCTCTGAATACGCAGATTAGCCGAGATTTCAAAACAGCGGATCAGGGAAGCCTAATCCGCTGTTTTGTCATGTGAAATAACTTGATTGTCTGGCCGATCAGCGCAACTCTTCTGGTTGAACGAAACCGGATGCGTCCCCATTTGCACCCTAAGGGTTGAATTTCGCGTATTTTCGGTGAGGCACTACGCAGGAAACGGGCAATGAAAAAGATACTGATTGGTCTGGCCGTGATCATCGTTTTGGTCGTCGGGGCCCTCGTCTATGTTTACGTCAATCTTGATAACATCGTGAAATCCACCATCGAAGAGGCTGGCACGCGTGTGACGCTGGCCGATGTCGCGGTTGAAGGTGTGTCGATCGAGCCGACGCAAAATACAGCGGCGATCAATGGGCTTGTGGTCGGCAATCCGGACGGATTCAACTCCGATTATGCGTTCTCGCTTGGCAATATCTCGGTCCGTCTTGATGGTTCGACCCTGACCAGCGACACGATCCGTATCATCGAAGTGGTGGTTGATCAGCCAAGTGTCATTTACGAGCTGGGCAATGGCAGTTCAAACATCGCAACCATCCAGCGCAACGTCGAAGCCTTTGTTCAACGTGTTTCCGGTCCGACCGGGGCGGGTGGCGCTGATGGTGCCGCATCTGGCGACGATGCCGCGGGCGGAACCAAAATCATTATCGACAATGTCTATGTCCGCAACGGTGATGTTGGCGTTTCGGCAGACTTCCTGCAGGGCAAGAAACTGTCTGCCAGCCTGCCGGAAATTCATCTGACCGATGTGGGCAAGGAAGAAGGCGGCGCGACCCCGGCCCAGGTTGCCGGTGAAATCCTGACGGCGATCAATACCGCCGTCTTCAAGGCGGTTTCAAGCTTGAATGTCGATGGCCTGTTGCAGGGCGTCGGTGATCTTGGCAAAGGCGTCGTCGGTGCCATTGGTGGCGCTGCAAGTGGCGGTGGCACCAAGCTGAAAGAAGGTGCCGATGCGCTTGGTGGCGCGGTCAAGGGGCTGTTTGGCGGTTCCTCGGACTAGGTCATCGTGTGATCGTCTTGATCTGATGTGATGTTCGGCCCGATGGATTTGTTTTTGATCCATCGGGCCGCTGTGTTTTTGGCGATAGCGTGATCAAATCAAACAGGCAGGCCGCGAGACCGGATGTCTGTTGATTGTGAATTTTCTCTATCCCACTGCTTTTTTTCATGAATTTGACTTCTATATATCTTGGGTTAGGGATAGTTATATCCACAATCTGTGTTGTCTTGGGGCTTCGACCACGGACGTGAGGTGGATCGAAATTCGGGGTCAGGTCTTTTGATCTGATTATGACAAGAACGGCATGGAACAGGACGGGTCACAAGGCCCGCCATATGGCCTGACAAGACATTGGAAAAAATGTCGGCAGGGTCGAAAAAAATAGAATGGGATTGGGATCCCGATAGTCGGTCAGATCAAGGAGTAACACCGATGAGAGCCAAACTGCTTGCCGTTGTATCCGCCGCCTTTCTGAGCGCGTGCGCGAACATGAACATTCCCGGAGTGCGCGATATGGCCGACGAAGGATCGGCTTTTGACGCAGCTCTTCACCAGAATTATGCAGACCTTGCCCAGGCAGAATATGATGAGGCTGACTGGGCCGATGCACGTTATTTCACCAACCGTTCAAAGACTGCGGCGATGGGCATGGATTCCGGTCCGCAGGCAATTGCCGAACGTAACCTGCCCGAAGGTTCCGAGGCCGAGGTCGAAGTCGCCCGTTCTGACCTGATGGCGGCCCTTGAGGCCGGTGGTCGTGAAAAGGCTGCCAGTGCTGCCGCACGGGCACAGAGCAGCTTTGATTGCTGGTTGCAGGAACTCGAAGAAAACATCCAGCAGGAAGACATTGATAACTGCCGTTCGGCATTCTATCAGGCCCTGGCCATCGTACAGGCCGAACTTGATACCGGCCCGGCCCCGATGGCAGCGATGCCGATGCCGGTTCCGATGAATGTCTATTTCGGGTTCGACAGTGCCGCCATTGATAGCAAGGCGATGTCTGTTGTGAACGGTATTGTCGAGGCCTATGGCAAGTATGATCCGAAAATGATCAGCCTTGTTGCCTATGCTGACCGTGCCGGTGATGCGATGTATAATGACATCCTTGCCAAATCGCGCGTTGATGCGGTGGTCAAGGCATTGCGTGATGCCGGTGTTCCGGCAAGCAAACTTGCAATCAGCATCAGCGGTGAAGCCAATGTGCCGGTTTCAACTGCTGACGGCGTGCCCGAACAGGGCAACCGCGTTGTGACGGTTACTTTCGAAGACGGCATGTAAGCACGTCGAACTAAAAAGGGGATTTCATCCATGCGTCTATTGATTGCACTTCTTCTGCCCTGGTTGCTTTTCTTTACCATCGGGCGTCCGATTGCCGGTGTTATCTGCCTGATCTTGCAGATCACGCTGATTGGTTGGGTTCCGGCAGCAATTTGGGCCGTTTACGCGCTCAGCCAGTATAACACCGACAAGAAAATCAGCAGCGCCATGGGTGGCGGTCAGGAATGATTGAAGCCGTTTGCCCAATGGCAAACAGCAACGATCCCGACATCAGAAGGCAGGCTTTCGAGCCTGCCTTTTTCTTTATCTGACTAGAATGCCGGGCGGGTGTCCTAGTGCAGTTTACGGCGCACACCGCCGATAAACCGGCCAATCAGCCGGGAGATGATAAACCGGGTCAGAAAAAACGTCACCGCACTGGCAACAGATGGCCAATACCACGCCTGTATTTCCGGGCGTGTGCTTTGATCAACCAATCCATAGATGATCGCGGCAAGTGCGCCGGCGGCGAAAAACGCCGTTCTGCGTCGATAGCGGGCAATAAAAGGACCGAGGAGCCACATCGCCTAGTGCTGTCCGCCACCGATGTCACGGGCAAGACGGGCGGCAAAATCGTCGGTCATGCCTGATACGTAATCGAGAATGACCAGGTAAAGATCATAAAGCGACGCCCCGATGGACATGGCATCATTGCCGATCAGTTCACGGACTCGTCCGGTTCGATAGGAAATGTCGGCTTCTGATTGTGCGTGATGCACATCAAGGGCGGTTTTGCAGAATGTTTCGAGCAAGGTTTCAAGATGGGCAAAGGCGCCGACCTCGATCTGGACCTTGCGGCGGTTGAGAATGATCTGTTTTTCGGAGAATGACTTGGCTTGCGCGATCAGGTCATTAAAGGGCCCCTTGGCACATGCCAGCAGATCTCCCTTCCATTCGCCAGCCAGAAGTGCCTCCTCGTTGGCGACAAAGGCGTCAACCAGTGCATCAAGAACACCGGCAATGATTTTACCCCGAAGGAAGGAAATCTTGCGGCTGACATTGGGTTCACGGTTGTACTCGGCCGGCAGGTCATCAGTGATGCAGGGCAGCAGCATCTTTTCAAGAATAGCGAAATCGACAAGTTCCAGTTCAACGCCGTCCTCGATATCGATCAGGGCATAACAAACATCATCAGCAGCCTCGACCAGATAGACCAGCGGGTGACGGCAAAAGGCCTGATCGCCGGTGCGGATCAACCCGGTGGCATCGGCGACTTCTTCAAGCAGGCCGAATTCCTTTTGAAAGGCGCCGAATTTCTTTTTCTGTGGAAAAGGACTTCCAGCGGCTGACCACGGATACTTCAAGAAGCTTGCCAAGGTCGCATAGGTCAGGCGCATTCCGCCGTCATACAGACCGGTCCGTTTGTTGGTCAGAAGGCGGAAACCCTGGGCATTGCCCTCATATGTTGTCAGATCGGCAAACTGTGCCTCTGTCAGGCCTTCGGTGAATTTGGGGTTTGCGTCGACAAACCATTGGCGGATGGCATATTCCCCGGCATGACCAAAGGGCGGGTTGCCGATATCATGGCAAAGTGCGGCTGCCTGTACGATGGCGGCCATATGGTCGGGCTCAATCGCATCGGGCAGGCTGCCCTTTTCATGCAGGCGGTTCCCGACCATCAATCCCAAAGACCGGGCAACACAGGATACTTCCAGACTGTGGGTCAGACGGGTGTGGACATTGTCATTTTCCGGCAACGGATGAACTTGCGTTTTGCGCTGCAAGCGGCGAAAGGCCGCCGAAAAAATGATCCGGTCATAATCCTTGTGAAAATCGGACCTGCCAAATGTACCCACACTGGAATGACGCGACCCAAGCCGAGCTGGAGATAGCAATTGCTGCCAGTTCATCATGGTTGGAAGGCCCCTGTTCCGGATTGCGCGCGCTGACTGTGCGCGCTTCTTTTAAATATGAACCGGCAAATAGTCCATGAAGATATGGAAAATCATTTATTTTCAATGTGTTATTTGGGCAGCGTGTGATGGGTCAGTTTTTTTCGCGTAAATCTATACTTAAGGGTTGAAATTTGATCAGATATATACGATATAAACCAAAGTATAGGTGCAAGGTGGATACTTAAGTATATGCTCTCGCGGCGAGCCCGTCCTCATGGCCAAAGGTTGCGAGGGTGGGCTTTCTCTTTCCAGGATCACTGAAATGCGAATGCTTAAGTTCTCTAACCTTAAAACCAAAACCAAGTTTATGATCGGGGTTGGTTTCCCTCTTCTGTGCCTTATCGGCGTTGGTCTGGTGGCTTCAAACAGTCTCCACAAACTGACGGAGTCGAACCGTTGGGTAAACCACACATACGAGGTTCTCTCGGTTGCTGACTCTATCGTTGCCTCGGCAGTCAATATGGAAACCGGCATGCGTGGCTATTTGCTGGCCGGGAAAGAAGAGTTTCTCGATCCCTACAAGCAGGGCCAGGCGAATACTTATAAAAACATCGCAGAACTGCAGCAGACCGTAAGTGACAACCCGCCACAGGTCGCGCGTCTCGAAGAGGCGGCAAATGTCCTAAAGGATTGGCAGGCCAATATCACCGAGCCCTACATCAAAATGCGTGGTGAAGTGGGCAACGGGCAAACAATGAATGACATCGCCAATATTGTTGGTGAAGCACGTGGGAAGTTGTATTTCGACAAGTTCCGCCAGATCATGGCTGACTTCAGAGCAGAAGAAGCCAAACTGATCGGCGTGCGTAAGGCTGAGAATGCCGAACGCGTCAGCACGACGAACACAATCATCATCGCAACCATCGCGATTGCCCTTGCTGTCGGGATCGGTCTGGCGATTCTGATCGGGAATGGCATTTCCGGGCCGATCAATCGCATGACAGCCGCAATGGCAAAACTTGCTGGCGGCGATCTGGAGGTTGAGATTATTGGCCTTGATCGTGGCGATGAAATTGGCGACATGGCAAAAGCCACCCAGGTCTTCAAAGAAAACGCCCAGAAAATGGAAGAGCTGCAGAAACAGCAAGCCGAAAGCGAAAAACGCGCAGCTGAGCAGCAAAAAGCAGCCATGAACAAAATGGCCGACGAGTTCGAGGCATCTGTTAAGAAAGTTGTTGAGAACGTATCAAGCGCTGCACAGCAGATGCAGACCAGTGCTGGCAACCTGTCCGCGATCGCCGAGGAAACTAACCGGCAGTCGATTTCGGTTGCTGCCGCAACCGAACAGGCAAGTGCCAACGTTGAGTCGGCCGCGTCCGCAACCGAAGAACTTTCGGTATCGATCAACGAGATCAATCAGCAGATTGATGGTGCGTCCGAACTGGCCCAGAGCGCGTCGGTTGAAGCAGACAAAACGAACGACACGATGGTTTCGTTGCAAGAAAGTGTCGAGCAGATCGGAAATGTTGCCTCTTTGATCGAGGACATTGCCTCGCAGACGAACCTTCTGGCGCTTAATGCCACCATCGAGGCTGCACGTGCCGGTGCCGCGGGCAAGGGATTTGCCGTTGTTGCAAACGAGGTTAAAAACCTTGCATCCCAGACGGCCAAGGCAACCCAGGAAATTTCAAACCAGATTTCCGAAATGCAGAGCCGTGCAGATGTGTCGATCAACGCGGTACAAACCATCCGCGAAATGGTCCGCCAGATCAGCGACCGGGCATCGACCGTGGCGGTGTCTGCGCGTGAACAGACGATTGCGACCAATGAAATTTCGCGCAACGTCCAGGAAGCTGCGCACGGGACCACCCAGGTTTCCGCAAGCATCAGCGATGTGACCCAGGCGTCTAACGAAACCGGCTCGATGTCGACACAGGTATTGTCGGCTGCCAATGAGTTGGGCGCACAGGCCAAAACCCTGAGCCAGGAAGTTGACCAGTTCATCAAGCGGATCCGCAATTCCGCCTGATGTCTGAGCGCAAAGAGAAAGGGCAGCCCCACAAGGGCTGCCCTTTTTTTCGTTTCAAAACGGTATTGGTGTCCTTGGTCGGGGCCTTAAAGTCCCTTTTCCATAACGGTATCAAGGCGACGGGCAAAGCTGACCGGATCGGGCAGGGCTTCGCCTTCGAGGATGCGGGCCTGATCAAGCAACAGCAGGGCTGCGTCATGAAGGATCGGGGCCTTGGCATCCTTGGTCGCAATGTCAGACAGCTTTTTGATCAGGCTGTGCTTCGGATTGATTTCAAGGATACGCGGGCTGATTTCATCAACACGGTTGTGCTGTTTCATCAGGCGTTCCATGCGCAGATCCATGCCCATCTCATCGGCAATCAGACAGCAGGCCGAACTGGTCAGGCGATCTGATTCCCGAACGTCCTTGACCCCGGTGCCAAGGGCAACCTTGATCGCGGCAATCAAGGCACTGACCGATGCCTCATTTGCGGCATCATCTTTTTTCTCGTCCTTGGCGTCATCCTTGTCATCTGACTTGATGTCGTTCAGGTCGGCACCGCCACGGGTGACAGATTTGAAGTCTTTGCCATCAAACTGGCCGACAGACGGCATCCAGAATTCATCAACCGGATCGGTCAGAAGCAGGACTTCGATCCCCTTGGCAGCAAAGCCTTCAAGTTGCGGGCTGCGTTTAAGGGCGTCGATATCCTCGCCACTGATGTAATAGATCGCCCTCTGGCCGTCCTTCATCCGTTCGACATAGTCGGCAAGTGTGGTCCAGCCATCGCCATGGGTCGAGCGGAACCGGGCAAGTTTGAGGATACGGTCACGGTTGGTCTGATCTTCGTAAAGGCCTTCCTTGACGACCGAGCCGAAGTTTTCCCAGAAGGTTTCGTACCCTTCCGCGTCTTTCTTGGCCGCGGTTTCAAGTTCGGACAGGACCTTTTTGGTCAGGCCGTTCTTGATCTTGGTCAGAAGCGGATGGTCCTGCAACATCTCGCGCGAGACGTTAAGCGGCAGGTCCTGACTGTCGACCACACCGGATACGAAACGCAGCCACGGCGGCAGCAATTCGTTGGCACCTTCGGTGATGAACACCTTGCGGACATAAAGCTTCAGATGGCCTTTGCGCTGCGGATCATAGAGATCGAACGGGCGCATGGTCGGCAGGTAAAGCAACCCGGTATATTCAATCGCACCTTCGGCCTGATAGTGGATGGTTTTCCACGGATCATCGAACGCGTGCGAGGTGTGCTTGTAGAATTCGTTGTATTGTTCTTCGGTGATCTCGCTTTTCGGGCGGGTCCAGAGGGCGGAGGCCTCATTGAGCGTTTCATCACCGTCGCCCTTCATCAGGACCACCGGAATGCCGATATGGTCGGAATAGGTTTTGACGATATGCCGCAGACGATGTTCGTCTGTGAATTCCTTGTTGTCGTCGGTCAGATGCAGGGTGATCTGGGTGCCACGGCCTTCCATTTCGGCCTCGGCAATGGTGTATTCGCCCTTGCCGTCAGATGACCATTTCCATGCCTGATCATCGCCGGCCTTGCGGCTGACGACTTCGACCTTGCTCGCGACCATAAAGGCGGAATAGAAACCGACCCCGAATTGACCGATCAGGTCGACATCCTTGGCGTTGTCGGATTTCGATACGGCATCAAGGAACTTGGCGGTGCCGGAATTGGCAATGGTGCCCAGGTTTTCGACCAGATCTTCCTTGTTCATCCCGATCCCGTTATCGGCAATCGTCAGAACATTGCGGACATTATCTGTCAGAAGGCGCACCTTGAAATCGGCATCACCAGCGAGCAAATCCGGTTTGGCAATCGCTTCATAGCGCAGCTTGTCGCACGCATCCGAGGCGTTGGAGATCAGCTCGCGCAGGAAGATGTCCTTGTTGGAATAAAGCGAATGGACAACGATATCGAGCAGTCGGCTAACCTCAGCCTCGAACCGCATTTTTTCTTCCGTCATGACCTCTTTTTTCTCCTTTGTTTCAAGCGTCTGTCAGCCTCCTCCGATATTGGCAGAAGGACCGACACCTTAACGGGGTGAACTTTAAACCGAGCTTGATATGCGTCAACGCATCTTGCAGCGCAAGTCTTGTATCCTAAGTATAAATATAGAGGCTTTAATAACAGGGGCGCACGCCACATTCTGGAAGCGTTCCTGAAACTTCCCGAGCAGCAAAAGTGCTAGGGTAATCGGCAGGGTGCAACGCCCTGTCTTGCGTCCAAGGCTTTACACAGGAGGCCGTACCATGAAGGTTCCCGTTCAAATCACCTACCGTGATGTTGATCAGTCTGATGCGCTGGACGAGCGCATTCGTTTCAAGGTGCAAAAACTGGAAGAAACCTTCGATCGCATGACCAGTTGTCATGTTGTAGTGGAACGCCCGCAGGCATCTCATAACCATGGAAACCGTTTTGCCGTGCATTTCGGCATTAATGTGCCGGGCAAGGAAATCATGGTGAAGCGCGACAGTGCCGATCATGCCCATGAGGATGTCTATATCGCGCTGAAAAACAGTTTCCAGGCCGCACGTCGACAGCTCAAGGAATATGCCGACAAGATGCGCAACCACTAAGGTCACTGAATACCTTTAAAAATGAAGCGGGGCGACCGGATGGCTTTGTCGTGTGGTGGCACGAGGTGGTTGGAAAAATGTATCAGCCCGACACCGCCGGGGTTGGGGGATTTAAACAGTGCCGGACTGATACGGGGGGGTGAACCGACCGGGGGGAAGTCGCTTCAGCCACGGAGAGGACGCGCGTTATGCAATCGCCTCAAGAAGATGGTGTTTGCCTTGCGGGTAACGCGCATCGCGCAGTGCGGCAGCCCACCATTTGAAATCGGTCATCATGTGACGAAGGGCGTTATTCGTACCTTCGAGGTCTATCGGGCGACCGGTATCATCGAACTTGTCCCAGGCTTGGGCGAAGCTTATGACATCGCGCAGGGTCACCGCATGCAATTCGGCAAAGACAAGACGCAATTGTTCGACAGCGCGCAGACCACCTGACATTCCGCCATAGGATACAAACCCGACGGGTTTGCGTTTCCATTGTTGCTTGGCGGCATCGATCAGAAGCTTTAGCTCGCCGGTAAAGCTGTGATTGTATTCCGGGGTAACGACGATGAAACCATCGGCCTCGGTCAAGGCAGTATTAAGGTGCGCGACCGCAGGGTGATCAGCCCCAACGTGGGCCGCCGGCAGGTTCAAGACAGCGGGATCAATCATATCAACAGAAAGTTCGTGATCCGATTTTAGGGTTTCAACGACCCAGGTCCCGACCGTGTCGCAAAAGCGGCCTTCGCGCGCACTGCCAAAGATGACGGCGATATTAAATGTCTCCTTCACGGTGTTCTCTCCTTGCCAATTTCGCTTCAATGAGTAAGGTTCTAAAACCTCAACTAATGTTAAGGTCAAGCGCGTTTTGGAACTTTTTCAAAGCTGGCAATGGGAGCAGGGAAAATGGCAGAAAAAGGCGTGTTGCAGCGCTATCTGAGCGTCGGAGAAGTCGCAAGTCGTTGCGGCATTGCCGTTTCGGCGGTGCATTTTTATGAACGCAAAGGTTTGATCAGCTCGATCCGGACCGACGGCAACCAGCGCCGTTTTCACCGCGGCGTGTTGCGCAAGCTCGCCATCATCAAGGTCGCGCAGAAAACCGGTATTCCGC
This sequence comes from Thalassospira profundimaris WP0211, assembly GCF_000300275.1. GTDB lineage: Bacteria > Pseudomonadota > Alphaproteobacteria > Rhodospirillales > Thalassospiraceae > Thalassospira > Thalassospira profundimaris. The sequence goes on from NZ_AMRN01000003.1 coordinate 472,317, forward strand.
TGTCGGAAATCGGTGCGGCGCTCGATAAGCTGCCTCCCAATACCGTGCCGACCATCAAAGACTGGGAAAAGCTTTCCTCGCAATGGCGCGATGATTTGAATGAACGCATCGAACAATTGACCCGTTTGCGCGATCAGTTGGGTAAATGCATCGGCTGTGGTTGCCTGTCGATTTCCGCATGCCCGCTATACAACCCCGGAGACACGCTTGGCAGTGATGGCCCGGGCGCCAGATTGCTTGAACTCAAGGAAGAATAGGCGGGTTTGCGCGGCATCAGCGGTTTGGGCCGCGATACGCCAGTTTGATGCGCCTTGCGACGGCAGGCAGAAAGCTTGACAGCGCGCTGGTTCGCGTGTTGAAAGGCCCAATGATTGCGATGGCCCGGATCATTGGGCTGTCGATTGGAAAAGTTTGATGCAGATTTCAACCCGAACCGGTCCTCGTATCCTTGCCATATTGGGGCCGACCAACACCGGCAAGACCCATCTCGCCATGGAACGGATGTTGGCACATACGACCGGGATGATCGGGTTCCCGCTCAGACTTCTGGCGCGCGAAAACTATGACCGCGCGGTCGCCAAGGTCGGGAAGGGTGCGGTGGCACTGATTACCGGCGAAGAACGCATCCTTCCCAAAACAGCCCGTTATTTCCTGTGCACGGTCGAGGCCATGCCGGTTGCCAAGCAGGTTGATTTCCTGGCGATTGATGAAATCCAGATGTGTGCCGATCCGGAACGTGGCCATGTCTTTACCGACCGGCTTTTGCATGCGCGCGGACGCCATGAAACCATGTTCATGGGGGCGGAAACCATTCGCCCGGTGATCCGCAAGCTGGTTGATAATGTCGAATTTGATCGCCGGGAGCGGTTTTCGACTCTGACCTATAACGGGGCCAAGAAAATCCAGCGCCTGCCGTCCCAGTCGGCGGTAGTCACGTTTTCTGCCCAGGAAGTTTATGCTGTTGCCGAATTGGTGCGCCGTCAAAAGGGCGGGGCGGCGGTGGTGCTTGGCGCGCTAAGCCCGCGCACGCGTAACGCCCAGGTCGAGATGTTCCAGAATGGCGAGGTCGAGCATCTGATTGCGACCGATGCAATCGGCATGGGCTTGAACCTTGATCTCAACCACGTCGCCTTTGCCGCGATGACCAAGTTTGACGGCAAGTTCAATCGTGGCCTGACCGCGGCTGAAACCGCCCAGATTGCTGGCCGTGCCGGGCGGCACATGAATGACGGCACGTTCGGGGTAACGGGAAATCTTTCGGGGATTGATCCCGACATCATCGAACAGATCGAAGAACACGAGTTCGAGCCGCTTGCAAAAGTGTTCTGGCGCAACGCGCGGCTTGATTTTCGCACCGTGGATGCGCTGCAGAAATCGCTGCGCCGGCGGTCGGATGACCCGACCCTTATTTTGGCGCGCGAACCGGTTGACGAGATCATGCTTGATCATCTGGCGCGCAACGAGGATGTCGCACGCATCGCAACCGCCCCGGATCGGGTGCAATTATTGTGGGAAATCTGCCAGATTCCCGACTTCAGAAATATCCATACCGATGCCCATCCGAGGCTGCTAACATCTATCTATCGCTATCTTGCGAAACCCGGAAGCAAACTGCCCATTGACTGGTTGGGCGAACAAATCTTGCGTCTGGATCGTTATGATGGTGATATTGACCAGTTGTCATCACGTTTGGCAGGTATTCGCGTCTGGACATATGTATCGCATAAGCATCACTGGCTCGAAGATGCCAATCATTGGCAGGAACGCACGCGGGCCATTGAGGACAAGCTCTCAGATGTGCTACATGAACGCCTGACCCAAAGGTTCGTTGACAGACGGACCTCGGTTTTATTGAAAAGTCTCAAGGACAAGTCTGAACTCATGTCTACCATCACTGCGAATGGTGAAGTACAGGTCGAAGGTGAATTTGTCGGCCGTCTTGACGGATTCCGTTTCATTGCTGATGAAACCGATGCTGCTTTTGAAGGCAAGGCGATTGCCAGTGCCGCACGTCGCGCGTTGACCGGCGAAATCGCCCAACGTGTCAAACAACTTGAAACTGACGAAGACGACAAGTTCGCAGTAAACGGCCAGCTTCAGGTGCTGTGGAACGGTTCGCCGGTTGGTGTGCTGAAAAAGGGGGACACGGTTCTGTCGCCCGAAGTTCAGGTCATCGACAGCGAGTTCTTTGACGGTCCGACCCGCGAACGGGTACGCACCCGTTTGCAGAATTTCATCAATTCCCATATCGAAACGCGCCTTAAAATGCTGACCCGCCTGCGCGACTGTCAGTTGTCCGGGCCGATTCGCGGACTTTTGTTCCAGTTGAACGAAGGTCTGGGCTGTGTGCCGCGTTCGGAACTCGAAAGTCTGGTCAAGGACCTGTCTGACGAAGACCGCAAGGCACTTGCCAAGCTTGGCGTGCGTCTGGGTGTTGAAACCGTCCATGTGCTTGATGCGCTCAAACCAGATCCGGTTGAGCTGCGCGGCATTCTGTGGGCGGTGGCACGTGAACTTGATGCCCTTCCGGAACTGCCGCCGGCAGGCCGGACCTCGGTCCCCAATGACCGTGCGAATTCCAAGGGCTTCTATCTGGCTGCCGGTTACATGCCGGTTGGCCCGCTTGCTGCGCGTGTCGACATGCTGGAACGTTTTGCCGCCCTGCTGCGTCAGAAGGCACGTGAAAACGATGGCAAGGTGCGTCCGGATCCTGATCTGCTGTCGCTTTTGGGCTGCACGGTCGAACAGGCCGAAGGTGTTTTCACGGCACTTGGCTGGCGCGCCGAGGTAACCAAGGTCAAGAAATCCGAGCTTGAAGCCAAGGAAGCCGAGAAAAAGGCCGAAGAAGCTGCCAAGGCAGCCAAGCCTGAGGAAGCAAAGCCTGAAGCGGGCAAAGCCGAAGCTGTAACCGCAGAGGGTTCTGAGGCGGCTGCAACCGAAGCCAAGGCTGCTGCCCCGGCCGAAGAAGCTGCACCGGCTGAAGCAAAGGCAGAACCGGCAGAGGTCGCTACGGATGCGTCTGGCGAAGCAACTTCGGAAACGCCGGCGGTTGAAACCGACGCCGATGGTGATGAGCTGGTCGAAGTCAAATACTTCGTCCGTGTCGATCGTCGCAAACGCGGTGGCGGACAAAACCGTGGTGGTCAGCGCGGCCCGCGTCAGGAAGCCCGTGGTGGCGGCAAAGGTGGCCCGAAAGGCAAGGGCGGCAATCGTCCGAACCAGGGCGGCAAAGGTGGCCGTGGTGGCAAACCGGGCGGTGGTCGCAATCAGGCCCCGGAAAAAGCCAACCAGATCAATGAAGATTCGCCGTTTGCCAAGCTTAAGGAAATGCTTGAAGCCAAGGGCTGATCGTTTCAGATATCATGTCTCGAGCGGCGACCCTTGTGGGTCGCCGTTCTGCTTTCCAACTGTATAATATCCCGTTGATTTCAGGGAATCGGTGGCCGTGAAGGAACAGGCAGAGAAGCTTCGTATTGATAAATGGCTTTGGCATGCGCGGTTTTACAAAACCAGATCGCTCGCCAGCAAGGCTTGCCAAGCCGGGCATATTGTTCTGAATGGTCAGTCGGTTTCCAAGGCCAGCGTCACGGTGGTTGCCGGTGATCGCCTGCAGTTCTTTCAGGGGCCGCACCTGCGCGTTGTCGAGGTTGTCGCCCTTGGAGAACGACGTGGGCCAGCGCCCGAGGCCCAGGCGCTTTATGCCGATCATTCCCCGCCGCGAACACCCAAAAAAGAAGTGGCTTCGGATATCCGTACCGCACCTGTGGCCGAACGCGGAGCGGGGGCAGGGCGTCCGACAAAGGCCGAGCGACGGGCACTGGATCGCTTGCGCGGTGATGGCAGTAATGAATAGTATGTGCTGGTATCGCTAATATGTATCCCATAACTGACCCGTGCCCGTTTACACGGGATGGAATGGATCACATCAGGTTGTAATCTCGTCACGATTTTCTTGCTTTGGCTGGGGCAATCCGGTATGCATCCTATCTGATTGTATATGCCCCATACTTTGGGGTGGTAGGTTTTGTGAAGATCTGGAGCTCGCCTGCGTGATGAGACGTCGGTCTCGATTGAATATCGGTACATTGTCGCACTTGCGCACCGGCCGTTTCGCACTGTTGATCACAGCGTTGGTGATCAACCTGCTGACGCTTGCCCTGCCGATTACCCTTTTGCAGGTCTATGACCGGGTCCTGCCACACAGTTCCATACCGACACTGACCCTTTTGATTTTCGGGGTGCTGGGCGCGCTTGTGCTTGAGGCGATCCTGCGTCTTGGCCGGGCTTATATCTCCTCGCTCTCGGCGGCGAAGTTTGAACATTACAGTTCCCAGCAGGCGGTCGGACATTTGCTGTCGGCAAGCTTGACCGACTATGGCAAAACCGCACCGGGTCTTCATCTGCAGCGCCTTAACAGCCTGAATATGCTGCGCGACTTCTATTCCGGACAGGCAATTGGTGCGGTTGTCGATCTGCCGTTCATTGTTTTGTTCCTGGCCCTGATTGCAGTGATTGGCGGTCAATTGGTGCTTGTGCCGCTTGGTATTCTTGCAGCCTTCTTTTTGACGGCAATGTTTCTGGGCCACCAGTTGCGGGGCGCACTTGATGATCGCAGCCAGTCAGATGAACGGCGCTATAACTTCATCATCGAAACCCTGACGGGCATTCACACCATCAAATCGATGGCGATGGAAAACCTGATGATCCGCCGACATGATCAGCTCCAGACACAATGTTCGGGTGATGATCTGCGTGCCGCACGCTCGGCCCACACAGCGGTCAATGCCAGCGCGACCTTTTCGATGCTGACCATGGTGCTGGTGGCTTCTGTCGGGAGTGTTTTTGTGATTAACGGGACTTTGACCGTCGGTGGGCTTGCTGCCTGCACGATGTTGTCGGGCCGTTCGATCCAGCCGCTTCAGCGTGCCATGACCCTGTGGACGCAATTCCAGAACATTCGCGTTGCGCGCCAGCGCGTCAACGAGCTGTTTGAAATCGAAGAAGAAGACCAGCTTGGGGCCGCGGAAATGCCGTTGCTTGATGGCAAGATCGAGTTGCGCAATGTCGCGTTTTCCCATGCGGATGGCAAAAAGATCTTCGAAAACCTTGATCTGGTCGTGGAGCCGGGCGATTCCATCGCCATTACCGGCGACAACGGCACCGGCAAAACCACACTTTTGTGGCTTCTGATGGGGGCCTTGCGCCCGGATCGGGGTGAAGTGCTTTTGGATGGCAAGGACCCGGCCGATTACACCGCCGAGTCCACCCGTCGTCAGATCGCCTATCTGCCGCAGCATGGCGTGATGTTCAAAGGCACGATCCTTGAAAACATCACCGGGTTTCGCAAGGAAATCGGCGTCGATCGCGTGATCGAGATTTCGCGGCGTCTTGGGCTTGATGACATCGTCATGCGCATGCCCGAAGGCTATGACACGGAAGTTGGTGGTCAGGCATCCGAAACCCTGCCGCGCGGCGTAAAACAGCGCATCGCGGTTGCGCGCGCCCTGATTGATTACCCACGCATTGTCCTGTTTGACGAAGCCAACAGTTCGCTTGATATGGCGGGTGACAACATCATGACCAGCCTGATGGTGGAGCTTAAAAAGCACTGCACGCTGGTAATGGTGTCACATCGCCCATCCCTGATTGCCATGGCCAACAAGCAATACCGTCTGATCGACAAGCATCTTGTGCCTGTTTTGCGTCGTACCAATAAAACTGCGGAGACGGCCAAAAACACTGGCACCCGGGCAGCAGCGGGGTCGAAGGCATGATGAAAAAGCTCGAAAACATGGACTATGCGATGAACTATCGGATGGGGCTGGAAAGCACCGATGCGCTGTCCGATTTCGACGCATGTGTCTGGCCGCTGCTTCAGGCGCTGGGATGGCGCGGATTGCCGCGTCAGGTCGCCGAGGCGCTGCCACATATGGATCAGGCGCTTGATCTGACCGATTTCCGCAATGTCATGGCGCATCTGAACTATCAGTCGCGCGAAATCGACGCGACGCTTGACCTGATCGACGAACGCCTGATGCCGTGCCTGTTTGTCCCGGACGAGGGAACGGCCCTTGTCGTGATCCGGCCCGAAGAAAACGGTGTGCGCGTCTTTGACGGTGGCACGGATCGGGAAATGGTCATCAGGCTGTCGGCCCTTCCGGGCAAGATTTATCAGTTCTCGGCGGCGGATCGTCGTGAACGTTATCTGGAAGATGACAAGCGCGGCTGGTTTGGGGGGATTGCCGACCGGTTTTCGGGGCTGCTTCATCAGTTGCTGGCGATGACGTTTGTTTTGAACATCCTGGCACTGGCGACCCCGATTTTCGTCATGGGCATCTATGACCGGGTCATCGGCACGCGGTCAATCCCGATGTTGATCCAGTTTTCCATCGGGATCGGCATCGTCCTGATCCTGAGCTGGGTTTTGCGCACACTTCGCAGTCAGATCGTCAGCCACTTTGGTGCGCGTCTTGATACGCTTGTCAGTGGTGCCATTTTCGAACGGTTGTTGTCCTTGCCGCCGGCCTTTACCGAACGTGCGCCGGTGGGGGTGCAGATTTCACGTATTCGCGACTTTGAAAGCGTGCGTGAATTTTTCACCGGGCCAATGGCACTGGTGATTATGGAAATGCCGTTTGTACCGCTTTTCCTGATTGTCATGTTCTATCTTGGCGGCTGGCTGGCATTGATTCCGATTGCATTGATCGGTGTATTCGCACTGATCGGCATCGTTGCCTTTCCGGTTGTCGCACGCCGCGTTTCCGAACTTGGTCGTCATGGCGCCAACCGTCAGGAATTCCTGGTCGAGACCGTCGGCAAGATGTCGGCACTGAAATACACCGCATCCGAGCAACGCTGGTTGGCACGCTTTCGCGATATTTCCGCTGATACGGCTTATTCCGGCTATCGGGTGGCGATGGTCAATAACGTCATCAATACATTGGCCCAGGTTCTGATGATTACGTCCGGCGCGCTTGTGCTTGCCTTTGGTGCGCAGCGGGTGATGGAAGCCCAAATGAGTGTCGGTGCGCTGGTGGCATCGATGATGCTGGCCTGGCGGGTTCTTGGCCCGATCAATCAGGCGTTTCTCGGCATGCCACGGCTGGCGCAGTTGCGCGGCAGTGTGCGCCAGATCAACCGCCTGATGACCATTGCGCCTGAAGGGGATCTTGTCCCACGTTCGGTCGAACAACATCGCTTTGACGGGGCAGTGACATTTTCACGGGTCAGTTTCCGTTACAGTGCGGATTCCGATCCGGCCCTGGTCGGGGTCAATTTCGATATCAAACCGGGTCAGGTGGTTGCCGTGGTCGGGGCGAACGGGGCAGGGAAATCATCGCTGATCAAACTGATTGCCGGGATGTATCAGCCGCAGGCGGGGGCTGTTTTGATTGATGGTGCGGATATCCGTCAAATGGACCCGCAAACCCTGCGTCAGGCCATTTCCTATGTGCCGCAGGATATCGAGTTTTTCCGGGGGTCGATTGCACAAAACCTGCGTTTGGCCAATCCGGTCGCGACCGATGATGATCTGCGTATGGCCTGCATGTCAGCGGGGATCCTTGATGAGGTCGAAGCACTTCCCAACGGGTTCAAGACCCGTGTTGGTGATCAGCACTCATCGCGCTTCTCGGCCAGTTTCCTGCAACGACTTGCGCTGGCGCGTGCGTTTGTGCGCGAAGCGCCAATTATCCTGTTTGATGAACCCACCAATGGTCTCGACCAGCGGGCCGACCGTGCCTTCCAAAGCACGATCAATCGTCTGCGTGGCGGTTCGACCATTTTCCTGATTACCCATCGACCAAGTCATCTGGATTTGGCGGACCGCATTCTTGTGCTTGAAGGCGGACAGTTGCGCGGCGACGGGCCGCCCGAACGGATCAAGCAGCAAGTGATAGACGGAGGCTACCTATGAGTGAAGCAGCAGTTCAGGATACTGCGATCCAGCGGTTCCGGCGATCCCGGCGCATGGCGCGGTATTTGTCGCATGCGGTCCTGCTGGAAGAAGGCGGGATTTCCGTCTTTGTGCGTTCTGCGATGGTGATGCTTTCGGTTGGCTTCCTTGCCTTGATTGCATGGTCTGCAACCACCGAAATCAAGGAAACTGCGATCACATTCGGGCAGGTCATGCCAACAAGTGCGGTCAACAAGATCCAGCATCTTGAAGGCGGCATCATTGAGCAGATCATGGTGCGCGACGGTGACCTTGTGGAACAAGGACAGGTTCTGATCCGCCTCAAGGCCGACGGGGCGCAGGCGGAACTGTCCCAGACCGAAACACGGCTTGGCAACTTGCAGCTTGAAGCCGAACGCTACCGCGCCCTGGCCGAAGGCCGCGAACCGGATTTCACCACCCTGATGGTGCAATATCCGGAACTTGCGCAGAATCAGGATGAGATTTATCGCATCCAGACCGAGCTTGATGCCAACCAAAGCGAAATCCTTGAGGTCCAGATCAAGGAACGCAATGCCGAACTGGCCCAACTGAGCGAGCAGGAAGCAACCCTTCGCAAATCGGTTGATCTGCTGAGCCAGGAAGTCACCATGCGCCGGTCGCTCTATGAGCAGGGGCTTAATTCCAAGGTGCTGTTCCTCAATATCCAGCGCGAACTGAACGAAGCCCAAGGCAACCTTTCGGGCGTGATTGCCGAAAAGGCGCGGGCGCGCGAAACCATCGCCGAGGCAAATTTGCGCCTGAACGAGCTTGAAAAAACGCAACGCGAAGAGGCCATTACCGAACTTGGCCGTCTGGGCGGCGAAATTGCTCAGGCCCGCGAAGCGCTGCGCAAACTGCGGGATCGCGTCGACCGGCTTGAAATCATTGCGCCCACTCGCGGCTATATCAAAGGCCTTCAGTTCACCACGATTGGCGGGGTGATTGCGCCTGCACAGGTGGTGATGGAGCTGGTGCCGGTTGATGATGTTTTGATCGCCGAAACCCGCATTTCAACCGAGGATATCGGCCATGTTCACCTTGGCCAGCCGGTCACGGTCAAGGTCAGTGCGTTTGATTTCATCCGCTATGGCGGGATAAACGGTGAATTGGTATCGATATCGGCCTCTACTTTTGTTGATGAGGATGGACGTCCGTATTATAAGGGCAAGGTTGCGCTGGAAGCCGATGCTGTCGGCGAAGGTGCTTCAGCTCAGAAGATCATTCCCGGTATGACGGTTCAGGCCGATATCCAGACCGGGGAGCGGACTCTCCTTCAATATCTGTTGAAGCCGGTCTATGTCTCGCTTGATCAAGCGTTTAGCGAACGCTGAGCAATTATCTGGTCCCGCTGGAAATGGTCCCCATTTCTACTGCCTGGCCGTACATTTCGCTGGTTGTCACCAGTGAATCTATACTATGGTATAGAAGTGTAGGTTGGGGCTATCCCGTCCTGCACTTTACGGAGAATGGGTTAGATGGCGGACGACGCGCGCGATACTGAAAATTCCCGCTCTGACGATGGTCGGAGTGATCTTGACCAGCAGGCCTCGACAGAGGATCTGGAGCGTTCGCTTGGTCAGGATGGCGAAAGTGATGAACTGGTCGAATTGCATGACGACCAGGACAGTTCCGCGCGTCCGCAGGAACAGGAATTGGGATCGGTTCATTACGGTACCCAGATCCGAAATCCGCAAGGCGAAGAACAACAGGCTTTCCAGCGCCAGAATGCCGCAGCCCAGCGTCAGGAACGTGCGCAGGCCAGAGAAGCCACCGAACAACAGACCATTTCCCTGAACGAGGCGGCCGAGATCGAAAACAATCTCGATACCGGCGCTGATACATTCCAAAGCAATCTTGGATCTGATGGGGCCGATGACCTGTCCCTGCAATCGGAGCCGAGCACGGTTGATTTGCCGGAAATCCCGCTTGCGACCAATGATACCAACGCGCTGCGCGGTGAGCGCGAAGAACCTGGCCCGGGCGCGGACGAAGGTCTTCGGCCCGAATTCATTCCCCCCGTTGAACAGGCAGCAGCGCCAGAAGCCGTGGTTGCCGAAGACGAGCTTGAAGAAGAAGACGAGCTTCTTCTTGAGGATGAACTTGATACCGAGGACGAGCTCGAGGTTGAAGACCCCAAGGTGGCTGATGCGCCGTCTCTGAGTGCGGATGATGTCACCGGTGCCGAAGACAGTGCGATTGCCCTTGATCTGTCGGCATCGCTTAATGACCTTGATGGCGGAAGTGAAACGCTCACCATCACGATTTCCGGTTTGCCCGACGGTGCTGTTCTTTCGGCTGGTACCGACAATGGCGATGGTACCTGGACCCTCACGCTAGGACAACTGAGCGGTTTGACCCTGACGCCGCCGGATAACTTCAGCGGATCGATTGATCTCGACATATCGGCAACCAGTCGCGAAGCCAATGGCAGTGTTGCGACAACAAACGCCAGCTTCACCGTCGACGTCACCGGTGTTGCAGACGGCGCAACGCTTGATGTTTCCGATGCCAGTGGTACTGAAGACAGCGCGATCGCGCTTGATATCGATACCGAACTTCTAGATGGCAGTGAAAACCTCGCGATCACCATTGAAGGTGTGCCGGATGGCGCGACGCTCTCTGCCGGGACGGATAATGGGGATGGCACCTGGACGCTGAGTGCGGATCAACTCGAAGGCCTCACCCTCACGCCTGCGGAAAACTTCAGTGGCGAAATCGATCTTTCGGTTCTGGTTTCGACCACCGATGGCGATGATACCGCCGTTGTGATGCAAAACCTCACTGTTGACGTCGAAGGCGTCGCCGATACACCGACGCTGGATATCAGCGATGCATCAGGCAACGAAGACGCAGCCATTGCACTTAATATCGATGCGGGCCTGACCGACAATTCCGAAATACTCACCATCACGATAAGCGGCGTTCCGGATGGTACTTCGCTGTCTGCCGGGACTGACAACGGTGACGGGACATGGACGCTAAGCTCTGAGCAACTTGCAGGACTGACGATCACCCCGCCTGAGGATTTCAGCGGATCATTCGATCTTGGTGTGACGGCAACTTCAGCAGATGGATCGGATGTTGCGACAACGACCAGCTCAATCACCGTTGATGTGGCTGGCGTTGCAGATGCACCGACGTTGGATGTTTCTGACGCCAGCGGGAACGAAGACAGCGCCATCGCGCTTGATATTGATGCGGGTCTGGCTGACAGCTCCGAGACACTCACAGTTACAATCAGCGGCGTTTCGAACGGCGGGACCTTGTCGGCTGGTGCCGACAACGGTGACGGGACTTGGACGTTGAATTCGGATCAGCTGGCAG
>NZ_AMRN01000004.1 GCF_000300275.1 Thalassospira profundimaris WP0211
CCGCACCCCGTCGGTGGAGGCGGGTTATAGGCCCCACTCCCAAAACTGTCAAACACCTTTTTGCAAAAAAATGACAGAAATGTCGTTACGCAAAATTTTTGCGCGAAACCATATATAGGTTTCACTTTTATGACCTGCAAGGGGCCCAAAACCCGAAAATCGGGGGTCGCTCCGATTGCTCTGCGCGATAATGCCGATAAGATGTTCGCGCAATTTTTTACCCGCCACAGAATCACGTGCGCCAAAAGCAGCAAATAATCCGGATCAACGCCCATGCAAGACGACAAAACATCCCCGAGATCGCAAAGTGATTCGGAAATCATGCGTTCTTATCCCCATCAATCAGCCCCGATTGAGGTGATCGACATGCATACCGGGGGTGAGCCGCTGCGAATCATTACGTCCGGTTACCCCGATATTCCCGGCGCGGACATTCTGGCCAAGCGCCGCTATGCCAAAGAGCACCTTGATCACCTGCGGCGCTTTTTGATGTTCGAGCCGCGCGGCCATTACGACATGTATGGCGCGATCCTGGTCGCGCCCAGCCTGCCCGATGCCGACCTTGCGGTTCTGTTCATTCATAATGAAGGCTATTCGACCATGTGCGGCCATGCGATTCTGGCGCTTGGTCGCTATGCGATTGATTATGGTCTGGTCAAAGCGGTCGAGCCGATCACCACAGTTAATATCGAATGCCCCTGTGGTCTGGTGCGTGCCGAGGTCGAGGTCCGTGATGGCAAAACCGGCAAGGTGCGGTTTTCATCGGTGCCATCGTTTATGTTTGCCAGTGATGTTTCCTTACGCCTTGCCGACGGAACAGCGTTTAAAACCGATGTCGGATATGGCGGGGCGTTTTATGCCATTCTGGATGCCGGGCAATTTAATATCGCCATCGCGCCGGAAAATGCCCGCCAACTGACACAGCTGGCGGAGGCGATTTGCCAAGCGGTGAATGACAGCGTGACGCTGGCCCATCCCGATCATGATGATCTGGCCTTTTTATATGGGACAATCCTGACCGACGGGCGCGATGCGTTTGAGGCATCCGCAACACGTAATATATGTGTGTTTGCCAAAAATCAGGTCGACCGCAGCCCGACCGGGTCCGGTGTTAGTGCCCGCCTTGCCATTCAACATGCCAAGGGACTGATTGCACCGGGAGATATCCGCGTGTTTGAAAGCGTGATCGGATCGAGCTTTGAAGGATCGGTTGAAGCGACAACCAGCTGTGGCCCGCATCAAGCCATTATCGCCTCCGTCACGGGCAAGGCGCATTACAGTGGCAAGGCCAGTTTCTGGCTTGAAGAAGATGATGTGATCGGGCGGGGTTTTATTGTTGGCTGAGTTCAATAAGACAGAAACAGAAAAGGGATGCCATCAGCATCCCTTTTTACGTTTCGGACTTGGTCGGACTTGGTTCGCCTATTCACGCGCCTTGCGCAGGCAGTCCATCAGGCTGTCGGCCGAACTTTGAATGTGGTTGGCGAGAAGCTCGACGGCTTCTTCGACATTCCCGGCCTTGCAGGCGTCAAATATCTGGTGGTGTTCGCGTTCGGCCCGGTCGGTTGCGCCGGAAAGGGCCAGCTGCGCCTGAGTAAAGCGCACGGTGTTGTTGCCGATCATGCGGACAATCTCGAGCGTCTTGGGACGGTTCGATGCGCGGTAAAGGCGGTCGTGGAATTCGCGGTTAAGCTCCCCCCACTTGGAAACATCGCCGGACCGGAACGCCTCGTCATAGACCATCAGGATATCTTCAACTGATTTGAGGTCCGCCGGGGTCAGGCGCGGCACGGCATGACGCAGAAGATCACATTCAAGCAGCTTGCGGACTTCAAACAGTTCCTCGATCTCGTCAAGCGAGAGCTGCGAGACAATCGCGCCCTTGTGCGGCTGGAACGAGACGAGGCCTTCGGCATCAAGGCGCTGCAGGGCTTCGCGGACCGGGATGCGCGAGACGTTATATTCACCCGCGATGGCATCCTGTCGCAATTGATAGCCGGCAGGGAAATCGCCGGTCAGAATACGTGCACGAAGATCTTCGGTCACCTGATCGGTGATGGTACGGCGGGTAAATCGCGGTGATGCGGTCATTTCAGCTCTTTTATGGTGTTACCCCGACGCGACATGGCATGCTGATCAATCGGGCAAAATTCCATCCGACAGAATCTGTCAGTTTTGCTATTCATAGCGTTGGGGCAAACAAGTCGCAATACAATTGCCTACTGTATTAGCAGCCAAACTTCGCCGATATACGACAAAGGGGGCATGAAGCCCCCTTGGTGTGATCGACAGCACTTTGCCTATTTGACAATGAAGCCATGGGCATAGGGATCGCGGTCATCAATGAAGATGGTGTTGTAGCCATGCTTGCGCGCCCAGCCTTCAATCCCCGGCACGACGGCATCAAATTCGCCGACCTTGGTTTTCTCGACCACCGACACCCGGAACTGTGATCCGATGATGCTTTCATGCACCAGCTCATGCTCAGGATCCCAGTGCCCCTTGGCGACCAGTTGGGCGAGCCGGGCCGAGGAACCAGTCCCACACGGCGAGCGATCAATACCCTTGTCACCATAGAACACCGCATTGCGATGCGTGCTGTCGGGTTGGGTCGGCTTACCGGTCCACTGGATGTGCGACAGGCCCTTGATATCGGGATAGAGCGGATGCACGAATTCGTTCTGTTCGTTCAGGCGACGGCGGAGTTCCGGGCTGATGCGTTGCAGATCACCGGCCGAAAAATCGGCCATGTCGCGGTAGTTTTCCTGCGGCTCTACAATCGCATAGAAATTACCGCCATAGGCAACATCGACCTTGATCGGACCAATATCGGGGCAATCGACTTCGATATCGGTTTTATTAAGGAACGACGGCACGTTGGTGAGCTTGACCGATTCAACGTAATCGCCAACCTGATTATATTCGGCAATGACGAGGCCCGCCGGTGTTTCAAGGCGCAGGCGGCCGGGGGTCTTGGGTTTCACCAGGCCTTCTTCAATCGCCATGGTAACCGTGCCGATCGTGCCATGGCCGCACATCGGCAGGCAGCCCGATGTTTCAATAAACAGCACGGCGACGTCATAGTCATCCGAGGTCGGGTCATAGAGGATCGATCCCGACATAACGTCATGACCGCGCGGTTCAAACATCAGCCCGGTACGGATCCAGTCATACTCACGAAGAAAATGCGCACGCTTTTCAAGCATGGTCGCACCGTCAAGCTTGGGCCCGCCGCCGGCAACCAGGCGCACCGGGTTGCCACAGGTATGACCGTCAACACAAAAGAAACTGCTTTTCGCCATGGATGGGGCCCTAGATGCTATAGAAACGAGAGAAACGATTAATGCGATACGGGGTCATGTCGACTGGCGTGTTGCCGGTTGCCATCAGATCGGCAACCAGACGCCCGGTCGTCGCCCCAAGTGTTAAGCCGAGATGCCCATGGCCAAAAGCGAAATAGGCATTGGCATGATGCGGGCTTTTGGAAATGACCGGGGTTGAATCCGGCATGGAAGGACGGAAGCCCATCCATTCCGTGCCACCCTCGGCATTGAGTTTGGGCAGGACTTCCTTGCCCTTGGCAAACAGAGCCTTGGCACGTTCATAGTTGGGTGCGGCCAGAAGCCCGCCAAGTTCCACCGCCCCACCGACGCGAATACCCATTTCAAGCGGGCTTAAAACAAAGCTGTCATCAGCACAGACAATCATGCGCGACAGTTTGGCATCGTGATAGGGCACGGTGGTGTTATAGCCGCGTTCGGTATCAAGCGGCACCGGCGAGCTCAGCCGTTTGGCCAGCGTTTTTGACCAGGCACCGCAGGCGACAACCACATGATCAAACGTGATCATGTCGCCGGCATCGGTGGTGGCGGCACGCGGTTTGCCATCGCGGAAGACGAAATTTGTGACATCGGCGGTCTCGAACTTGCCGCCACGATCGAGGAAATGCTTGAAAATGCCGGTGGTGATTTTGAACGGATCAAGGACATGGCCCCAGTCTTCTTCCATTACGCCGCAGGCAAAGATCGGTGCCAGATCAGGTTCGATATCGCGCACTTCATCACCGGTCAGGTCGCGTAACTTGATGCCGTTACGCCGACGCAGATCAATGGCATATTCGGCCGCCTGACGAGACGCATTGCTGCGATACACCGCCATCGCACCGTGTTTTTTGAAAACCGCGTCCGTAAGGCCAGCTTCCTTAAGGACCGGGTCGTAATCTTCCCATGCGCGGTTGAGCAAGGTCGCCATATTGTTTGCGATCTGTTCGACACGTTGCTTTCTGCTGGATGCCAGAAACATCAACAACCAGCGCATCATTTTCGGCAAATAGCCCCATCGCACCGAAAGCGGGCCCAACGGGTCCATCAACCAACCGGGCACGTTTTTAAGCACGCCCGGCATCGCAACCGGCGCGCATTCGGAAACCGCAATGCCGCCAGCGTTGCCAAAGGATGCGCCCATGCCCGGTTCGCCACGATCAAGAATTGTGACGTCATAGCCCTTATCCAGAAGCGCCAACCCGACATTGGCCCCGACAATACCCGCACCAATCACAACGACCTTTTGGCCGGCGGCGGTATCGGATGGCGTGGCGGTTTTGGTTGATGTCATTTTGGGGCCTCTCGAATTTTGACGATGCGTATTTTGGTGCTTCTGAGCAGCAAACAGATAGCAGGAAGCTCCCCCGCGAGATAGGCGGAGGAGCTCACTGTTTCATCAAATACCGTCTCAATGCAATCACGGTGTTGCGGGTACGCATCATGATTGCAAAGGACTGCCGATCAAAGCGACGGGCGGGTATCGATGGCTTTCTGGATGGTGGCCTTGATGGTTTCAAGCTCTTCACCGACCAGCGGCAGACGAGGTGCACGGACGTGCGGTTTGCCAACGCCGGTCATTTCCTGGGCAAGTTTGATGTACTGAACCAGCTTGGCATGAACATCCATGTGCAGAACCGGGGTGAACCAGCGATAGATTTCAAGCGCTTCGGTGTATTTGCCTTCCGACAGCAGCTTCCAGAGCGCGACCGATTCTTTCGGGAAGGCATCGGTGAAACCGGAAATCCAGCCAACAGCACCCAGAACCTGTGTTTCCATGACAAGGTCATCCATGCCGCAGAACAGAACAAAACGATCACCGCAGGCATTATAGATGTCGGTAATACGACGCGGATCGCCCGAGCTTTCCTTGATCGCGACAAGGTTTTTGACATCGGCAAGCTGGTTGAACTCTTCGGGCTTGATGTCGATGCGATAAGCACCCGGGTTGTTATAGATCATGATCGGCAACTTGGTCGCACCCGCCACCGTGCGGAAATGTTCGATATTCTCGCGCGGATCGGCGGTATAGACCATGCCGGGCAGAAGCATCAGGCCATCAGCACCGAGCTTTTCGCATTCCTGCACATAGCGGATGGCAGCACGGGTCGAATTTTCGGCCACACCGGACAGGACCGGAATACGGCCCTTGGTGACTTCGACAGCAAGTTTCAGAACGGCGATTTTTTCGTCCGGCTCAAGGGCGGTGTTTTCACCAACCGAACCCAGCATGACGAGGCCATCGACACCGGCCGTGATCAGGTCTTCGATCTGTTTGGCGGTCATATCGAAATCGATCGAACCGTCTTCGTTCATCTGGGTGGCAACGGCGGGGAAAACGCCAGTCCAGTTTACCTGCATGGAAAGAAACCTCCTGATATGGCAGCACGGCAGCATACCGGCGCCTTTAAGCATCACAGCCCCGATCAACGGCGACCGCATTCAATTCATGTATATTGTATACAAAACTAAAAATCACGATGCAACGGGATTTTTGTTGAAATTGTTTTGTCCGCAAAACCCGCGGAATGACAGGAATGGTCCCGTTTGGCTAAAGTACTCCATCGGACATACGCGCGTCAGGAGGAGACAGATTGCACCTCGATCATCATTGCAAGAACGGATCGACCAGTTAGCACGACATATGGTTTAATCATTTTCGTATTTTTCAACCAATTGAACTTGAGGGCGATGATGACGGAGATGAAGGCCCTGCTGCGTTTTCCCGGTGAACGCAAGATTGCCCTGACCGATTGCCCCATCCCGGCGCCGGGCAAAAATGCTGTCCTTGTCAAAACCGCCTGCTCTGTCATCAGTCCCGGAACGGAATTCACTCAAGCTAACCAGACGCACGCATCCTTGTTGCAAAAGGCGTGGCAGCGGCCAGATCTGGTCGCGCTGACATTGAAACATCTGAAATCGGAAGGCTTTGGCAGAACGCGTGCGCGTGTTGAAAACCGTCTGGGGCGCCCGATGCCGATGGGTTATTGCGCTGTCGGGCGAGTTGAGGCCACGGGCGAGAATGTTACGGACCTCAAAGCTGGCCAACGTGTTGCGATTGCGGGGATGGGGCAGGCCAATCATGCCAAGTGGAATCAGGTTTCGGTTAACCTTGCCTGCCCGGTTCCAGATGCGGTGCCCGACCGAAAGGCTGTGTTTGCGACATTGTATGCCTTGGCCTTGCATGCGCTTCGGCAGGGAGAGACATCGATTGGTGATCGGGTTGCTGTTATCGGGGCGGGTTTGATTGGTCAGCTTGTCAGTGAGGCGGCACACGTCGCGGGGGCGTTGGTGGCCGTGATTGAACCGGACCTTTCGCGCCGCAAGATTGCAACCAGAGAGAGCCGTGCCGCCGATTTCGCCAAGGCAAGCGACGCGCCACAAAGCAGATTTGACAGCGTCTATATCTGTGCACCGGGCAAGGGCAACCATCGATTGATCGACGACGCCGCCCGCCTTTGTCGTGACCGAGGCACAATCATATGCGTTGGCGATGTGACGCCGAATGGCCGGCGCAAGGCGTTGTATGAAAAGGAAATCACTATTCGGCAGGTCCGGTCCTATGGACCGGGGCGATATGATCCCAATTATGAAGAGCGCGGCGAAGATTATCCGCTTGGCCATGTGCGCTGGACCATTAAGCGCAACATGCAGGCTGCCCTTGATCTGATGGCAGATGAGCGCCTTGATCCGACACCATTGATCACATCCGAGATTGATTTTGCCGACATCGCAGATCACTTCACCAAGGGGCCGGACCCTGCACAATTGGCGACACTGGTGCGGTACAGATACGCAGAGAACGTCCCCCTAAAGCCCCATGCTCCATCGGCACTGACATCCAAGCCGGCCCGTGACCATGTCCGGGTCGGACTGATCGGGGCGGGCAGCTATCTGGGCGGCGGTTTATTACCCCTGTTGCAAAAGCACCCCAAAGTCGAAATTACGGCCTGCTGTTCTCAAAGCGGGTTGGCGGCGGTTGCGCTATCAAAGAAGATTGACGGGCTTCGCATGTATGGCGGGGCAGATGAACTGCTTGAGGATCAAAGTGTCAACAGCGTTATCATCACCACGCGCCATGACAGTCATGCTGAGCTGGCCGCCGCGTCAATTCTTGCTGGCAAAAATGTCTGGCTGGAAAAGCCGATTGCGATTGATCGCGCGGGGCTGGATTTGCTGCGAGAGGCCACTGATCGTACGCCCCGACACATCTTCATGGTCGGGCATAATCGGCGTTATGCGCCGATGGCTGCGAAACTGCGCGATGCGCTGCCAACTGGCGTAAAACAGTTTCACTATCGGGTTCGTATCTCGCCGCTTCCGGACGATCACTGGCTTCACCATTCGGATGAGGGCGGGCGCACAATTGGCGAGATCAGTCATTTTATTGATCTGATTATGAGCCTGGTCGATAGCGAGCTGAATGAGCTCAATTGTTACTGGATTGATCGCGCGGCGGGCGACAGCATCTGGCAGTTGCGCTTTGCCGATGGATCAATGGGCGAGGTCAGTTACCTGCACGGCAATCGGGGAGAGCCCAAGGAAGTACTTGAGGTGACGGCGCCGAATTTCTTGGCCAGCCTGTTTGACTGGAAAAAGCTTCGGGTGAATGGCCGGATCGTTCTGCGCAACTGGCTTGGGCAGGACAAGGGTCAGGCGGCTGCGATTAAGGCCTTCGCAGGTGCCGTTTTAAGTGGCGAGCGCCCTGCCCTGATGCCAAGCATTGAAGACGAAATCAATTTGATGGCGCGTATCCTGATGGCTGCCAACACGGCCAACGCCCAAACGCCGAATTAGAGTAATCCTGCGTAGAGGATCAGAAGCGGCAAGGTCAGCATGCTGATGATGGTGGTCAGCAGGATCGTGGTCGAAGACCGATCAATGCAGACATTATAGCTGCCCGCGACAATCGCGACATTGGCCCCGCTTGGCAATGCGGCCACCAGTGTGACGATCATCAGCCAAAGCGGCGGCAGATCGAAAATGAAATGCCCGACCGAAAACACCAGAAGCGGCTGCACAAACATCTTGGCCGTGGTGCAGAGCAAGCTGGCACTGAGGTTACCACGCACCGACTGCCCGTAAAGCCCGGCACCGACCAGCAAAAGTGCAATCGTCGGCCCAGCCGTGCGGAACCGTTCCAGCGTCCCATCGACCATTTCCGGCATGCGGATTTCAAACAGAGATGCCAGTACACCAAGCACGATCGCCGCAATGATCGGATTTCTGGCCACACGTACGATGCTGCGAAATACATTGGACAACCAATGACCATCGCCACCGCGGCTGCCCTCAACAATCAGAATTGTCATCCCCATCAGAGTGACCGGATGGATCGACAGCACGATTAAAAGCGGCACCAGGCCCTCTTCGCCGTAAACCGCCTGTACCAGAGGAATGCCGAGAAGAACGATGTTGGAAAAGACGCCGCCCATCGCAGTGACGGCCGCTTCATCGGTTTTGGCACTCAGCCAAAGCTTGGCGATTATAAACACCAGCACGAAGTTCAACAGCACGCCGGAATAATAACTGCCCCAAAGCCGCAGATCGAAATGCGCGCTGATGTCGGATTGTGACAGGGTCTGAAACAGCATCGCCGGGATAAAGGCATTCATGGCAAGCTTGGCCAGAAACGGGATGCCTTCACGCTTGATGATTTTGATGTGGGTAAGAAGAAAACCGCACAGGATCGTCAAAAAGACCGGTCCAACTTTTCCGACGATCAGATCAAGCATGTTTCCCCCAAAGGCGAGAATGAGCACCAAAGCCCAGAACTGCGCAACAGATCGGATAAACCACGTCGATCACGCACAAAGAAAGGACAGCATCATTGACACTGTCCTTCGATAGTACAAATCATTTTGCAGTGTTACCAGCCCTGCCCGGCAATTCCATTGGCAAGGCAGCCATGCGTATCAGTCACTTGGCGTTGTTTGCACGCGCTTGACCGCATCTTTCCAGCCATCAAGCAATCCCTGACGGCGGCCGGGTTCGATATCTGGTTCGAAGCTGGCATCAAGGTGCCATTTCTCGGAAATATGATCGAGATCGCGGTAAATACCGGCCTGCAACCCGGCAAGGTAGGCTGCCCCCAGTGCCGTGGTTTCGGTCACTTCCGGGCGTTCGACCGAAATACCCAAAACGTCTGAAAGCATCTGACACATCCAGTCATTGGCAACCATGCCGCCATCAACCCGAACCGCCTTGGGCGATACGCCATCGGCCGCCATGGCTTCGAAGAGATCAAAGGTCTGATAGCAAACGCTTTCAAGGGCTGCCCGCACGAACTCGCGCGGGCCGGTATCCCGGGTCAGGCCAAAGATTGCCCCGCGGGCATCCGGGTCCCAATAAGGTGCGCCAAGCCCGGTAAAGGCCGGCACCAGATAAACACCATGATTGTCATCAAGCGATTTTGCCAGCCCTTCGGTTTCGGCGGCCGACTTGATGATACCAAGCCCGTCGCGCAACCATTGAACAGCCGCACCGGCAACAAAGATGGCACCTTCGATGGCATAGCTTGTTTTGCCATTGATGCGATAGCCAACCGTGGTCAGAAGCCGGTGCTGGGAGGTCACCGCTTCATCGCCAGTATTAAGAATGACAAAGCAACCGGTGCCATAGGTGCTTTTGATATCGCCGGGCTCAAAGCAGCACTGACCGAATGCCGCCGCCTGTTGATCGCCCGCCATGCCCATCACCGGGATTTCCGCGCCAAACAGATCGGCATCGGTTACCCCGAAATCAGCGGCACAGTCCTTGACATCGGGCAGCATGTTGCGCGGAACGCGGAAGATTTTGCAAAGCTCGTCATCCCAGGCGTTTTCGCGGATATTAAACAGGTTGGTGCGCGCCGCATTGGTCGCATCGGTTGCATGCGACTTGCCACCGGTCAGGCGCCACAACAGGAAACTGTCGACGGTGCCAAAGGCCAGATCGCCCTGATCAGCGCGTGCACGTGCGCCCGACACGTGATCAAGGATCCAGGCAACCTTGGTGGCCGAGAAATAAGGATCAATCAAAAGGCCGGACTTGGCATTGACCGCCTCTTCAAGCTTGGGATCACGCTTTTTAAGATCATGACACAGCGCTGCGGTCCGGCGATCCTGCCAGACAATCGCGTTATAGATCGCCTTGCCGGTCTTGCGATCCCAGACAACCGTGGTTTCACGCTGGTTGGTAATGCCGATTGCGGCGACCTTGGCGAAATCAACCCGTGCCAATGCCTCCTTGCAGACGGCGACCACGGTGCTCCACAAGTCTTCCGGGTCATGTTCGACCCAGCCACTATTGGGAAAATGTTGCGGGAATTCCTGCTGTGCGACGGAAACGGAGCGACCGTTTTCATCAAAGACAATGGCGCGTGAGCTTGTCGTTCCCTGATCGATGGCAAGGATATAGCGCGTTTCTGACATGTTTGTTTTCCTCCCGAGCCGGCAGGTTTCCTGCCATCCGACCCTGCATACATTGATGCGTTGCGGCCCGCCCTAATGACGGTGCCATTGGTTTTATCGCTCTATTTAGAAAAAAATTGCGGCAAAAAACAATTCGTTTTCGAAAATTTTTCTGCGCAATGCGTTCATACCCCTGATTTACAAGGGAATTTTCAAGCCGGTCTTGTTGATCAAACAGGCGGGAAAAACGTGCCCGCTTAGCACGGCACAGGGTTTGCAACGAAAACAGGAGAATGAATTTCAACCGGCATCTTTTTCCCCATGGAGGTTTCTGATGGGATTGTATGAAACGTTGGCTGCTGTCACCAACACCGCACAAAGCGCCAAAAGTGCGGCCAGTTTCCGCCAGACCATTTCATCGAACACCGTCCCGCTTCCCGAAAAGAAGAAGGAAGAAAATGCCGAGCTGGCTTATATCCGCGAACATGGTTTCACGACCTATGTAAAGGAAATCGAGGAACGCAAGATCGAAGAATTGCGTGCAAAGATCCTGCAAAGCATGGGCCTTGATGAAGAGAAACTGGCCGAAATGGATGCCGATGATCGCCAGGCCATCGAAAAGGTCATTGCCGATGCCATCGAGCAGCGCCTGAACGGCAACAGCATGGCCGAGGCTGAACTTGGCAAATCCGCCGACGGGGATGAAACCGCCGATGAGCGCCGCGACCGGTTGCAGGCGCGGATTGCCTTTAACCCGAACATGTTCGATGTGTTTACCGAATTGCAATCCGAACTGCCAAGCGGCTCTTCGCAGTCAATTACCGGCAAGCAGGACGAACAGGATGAAGCCTCTGGCGCGCGCAAGAAAAACATCTTTGATGTCTGAGTGCGGCCCTTGTGGCCTTCAATACAAAAGGGCGCTGCGAGTTGCAGCGCCCTTTTTCTTTTCTGACTTCTGGTATGCCTTCTGGGGGGATAAGCGTTATTCGTCAACGCCGCCCATGCAGACATATTTGACTTCGAGGTAGTCCTCGACACCGTATTTCGATCCTTCGCGGCCGACACCGGATTGTTTGACGCCACCAAACGGTGCCACCTCGGTCGAGATAATGCCGGTATTAACCCCGACAATCCCGCTTTCAAGGCCCTCGGCCAGTTTCCAGATCCGGTTGATGTCACGTGAATAGAAGTAGGATGCCAGACCGAACTCGGAATCATTGGCCATCTCGAGCACTTCATCATCGGTTTTGAACCGGATCAGCGGTGCCATCGGACCAAAGGTTTCCTCGCGGAAGACGGTCATTTCGCGGGTGGCATCGGCAATCACGGTCGGCTGGAAGAACGAGCCGCCCTTTTCGTGACGCTTACCGCCCGTAAGGATACGGCCACCCTTGGCAACCGCATCGGCAATCTGGCTTTCGACCTTTTCGACGGCCTTTTCGGTGATCAGCGGGCCAATCACAACGCCTTCGTCCGCACCGTTCCCGACGGTCATTTTGGCAACCTTGGCTGCGTATTTTTCGGCGAATTCGTCATAGATTGCATCATGGACGAACAGACGGTTGGCACAGACACAGGTCTGGCCGGCGTTGCGGTATTTGGACGCAATCGCGCCTTCGACCGCCGCATCGATATCGGCATCTTCACAGACAATAAACGGCGCATTGCCGCCAAGCTCCAGGCTGACCTTTTTGACGGTATCGGAACACTGGCGCATCAGGAGACGGCCAATCGCGGTCGAGCCGGTAAAGGTCAGTTTGCGAACCTTGGCATTTTCGGTCATTTCCGCACCGATCACCGGCGCATCACCGGTCACGATGGACAACAGCCCCTTGGGCAGACCGGCACGTTCGGCCAGAATTGCCATGGCAAGAGCGGAATACGGTGTTTCCATCGCCGGTTTGACCACCATCGCACAGCCAACGGCCAATGCCGGGGCGGCTTTACGGGTGATCATCGCGGTCGGGAAGTTCCATGGCGTGATGGCGGCACAAACACCAATCGGTTCTTTGAGAACCATCACACGGCGACCTTCGGCAAAGGTCGGGATCACATCGCCATAAACGCGTTTGGCTTCTTCGGCAAACCACTGCAGGAAGGATGAGCCATAGGCGATCTCGCCCTTGGCTTCGGTCAATGGCTTGCCTTGCTCTGCCGTCATCAGGGCGGCCAGGTCGTCCTGATTTTCCATCATCAGGTCGTACCATTTCATCAGGATGCCCGCGCGTTCCTTGGCGGTGCGCTTTTTCCAAAGCTTCTGCGCCTTTTCGGCGACATCAATGGCATGCGCAACTTCATCACGGCCAAGAACCGGAACGGTGCCAAGCACTTCACCGGTTGCGGGGTTGGTTACCTCGGCGGTTTTCCCGTCTGGGGCATCGACCCATTCCCCGCCGACATAGGCCTGCTGGGTGAAAAGACTGGGGTCTTTAAGCGAAATCATTTGAGTGCCTCCGGAAAGCATTATTGGGAGCGACATGATCGCATTCTGGTCTTTATCTAGTCTGCTCCGTGGTGGATGCCACATTTTTGCGAGATATTTCCCCAATAGCAATCGCAAACCGGGGCCGAGGCCTGCTTTGCTAGAAGATTTCATCAAAGGACAGCCAATCACCGCCGATTAGCAGAACCTGCGATATTTGCGCAAAAAAGCGGGAACAACAGTGTTGCTCCCGCCATGATCAGTCATCGCGTTATTATGTTATGCGCAAAAACACACCTAGTTCGACAGCGTCCCGAAATAGCCCGGCTGATAATCAATCGGCAGAAAGCGGTCATGAAGCTGTTTGAAGGTTTCATCGGGATCGATATCTGCAAACAGTTCGGGGTGAAACCATTTGGCCATCTGCTGAATGGCGACGAACTGATAGGGGCTGTTGTAAAACTGATGCCAGACCGCATGGAATGCTTTGGTCTTTTGCGCCTTGATCCCGAGATAAGCCGGGCGGGTCGGATAGAATTTCAGTTTTTCAACAATTTCGTCCGGGTCGGCACCCGGACCAACCGGAACCCATTTGCCCCCCGGCACATAAACATCCCACATCGCGCTGGTGACAATGATGTGATCCGGATCTGAAACAATGACCTGTTCGGCATTGATCTGCCCGAAAGTGCCAGGGATCAGGTCCTTGGCAATATTGTCGCCACCGGCCATTTCAACCATCGCACCGAAATTGCCATCGCCAAATGAATGGCAGCAATCCTCGTAAAACCCGGCGGCACGATCGATGAATACCTGTGGACGTTCCGGTTTCACACTGGCCAGACGATCAGTGATTTTTGCGATTTCCTCAGCACGGAACGCGATAAATTCCTCGGCACGCTCTTGCTTGCCAAACAGTTTTCCGAACAAACGTATGGAGGGTTCGGTGTTCACTTCCGGGCTGTTACGAAAATCGACATAGACCACAGGAATATCAAGGGCTCCAAGCTTTTCGATATAGGCGGCTTCTTCCACCGCGCGCTTGGTTTCAAGATTGAGGAAAACGATGTCAGGCTTTTGCGCAATCGTGGTTTCGATATCAATCAGGCTTTGCTCCAGCCCCTCGAAGGCCGGGATATCGGCAAATTCCGGGAATTTCGCAAGATAGGCCTGATAAGTTGCCGGATCGGCTTCGATCAGATCCTTGCGCCAACCGACAATGCGCGCGGCCGGATTTTCGCGATCAAGGGCGGCAATGATGTAAAGCTGGCGCCCTTCGCCAAGGATGGCACGTTTGATCGGGACATTGACCGCAACTTCGCGCCCGGCAATATCGGTTACCGTGATGGTTTCGGCCTGTGCTGGCATCGGCCCGATCAGGACCAAAACCATAAACACAAGCATCTGTGAAAGTTTACGCATCCTCGTTTTACTCCTCTGATAGCTCAGTCGGGTTTGTCGTACGACCGACACCAACCCGCGTCACAGCGGTCAGCACCAAACCGACGAAATAGACAAAACCGACGAGAAAATAGATGTTTGAAAGCCCGGAAACCTGGGCGAACCAGCCGCCAATTGCGATCCCGGCCATCGATGAAAACTGGGCTGTGCTTTGCGCCAGTCCAAGTAAATATCCCTGCTGATGATCAGATGCACTGCGTGACACGAGCGCGGTCAAAACCGGCGTGGTTGCGCCCAAAAGCGTCCCCCACAGGAAATACATCGCGGCAAAAACAATGACCGATCCGGTCAGCCCTGCCGTCACGGTCACGACAATGCATCCGGCAATGACCAGACACATTCGCCCCAGAAGGTTTTGCGCGGAACGTCCTTCGAAATAGCGCGCCCAAAGGAATGCCGTTGCGACAAAGCCCAGTGCCAACAGGCCATAGCACAGGCCAACAACCCAGTTGCCGACATCAAAAGTCTGCAGGACATAAATCGGAAACGGCGATTGCGTTACCATTCGGCCAAGCAACAGAACGCCGATGATCGTCAGCAAGGAAATGACCTGTGGCGATCGCAGCATGCTCGGCTTGGTATCCGGTCTGTCACCTGTCTTAGGCCGCACCGGAGCGGCGACAGCCGGAAGCAACACCCAAACCGAAATCATGCACAGCGCACACAGGATGGCCGCCGAAAAGTTGATCCAAAAGAAGCTGGCAAGATCAAGGATCACACCACCAAGCAACGCCCCGCACAGCGAGCCGAGATTGGTCGATACCTGCAAATAGGCAAACAGCTTTGCCCGCCGTGCCGGGCTTTCGATGCTGACGCCGTACGCCTGCGCTGGTGCGATATAACCGGCACACGCCCCTTGCAAAAACCGTAAGATCAGGATCGAGAAGACATCACCGGTATAAGCCAGTGCCAACTGGGTTGCGGCCAAGCCAAAAAGGGCCCGCAGCATCATCGCCTTGTGGCCGAACCGATCCCCGACCCGCCCCCAAAACGTGCTGGTCAACATGATACCCAGCATCGGCCCGACATAGACACCGATGCTAGCGAGTGTGAACAGATCATCTGAACTGGTGAGCGAACGCAGATGAACGGGCCAAAAAGGCCCGCTCATTTCCATGGCACCCATCGATACCAGTTGCAGAACAAACAGGAGATGGGTTTTCCTGTTTGTTCCAATCACGTGTCCGGTCACATCAGAAGTCCGCGGTTAGCGACAACAGTGCTGTTCGCGGAGCGCCCAACGAGACGAAGCGCCACTGGTTCACACCCGAATAGTAACTTTCATCGGTGACGTTCTGAACCGTCGCCCGGATGGTTACGGGGGTGTTGTAAAGTTCAGTCTTGTAACGCGCACCGATATCAAGCGTGGTCCATTCCGGAATGTCTTGAGTATTGGCAGTATCGACAAATTGCGACGATGTGTGTGTGACCGTACCGCTTAGTGTCAGACCATCGACAAACGGGGTGTCCCATTCGCCAACAAGATTGATCTGCATTTCAGGCGTTCCAACCGGCCGCTTGCCCAAGTCATCTGCGTTGACGGCTTCGGTGATTTCCGATTCAAGGAACATCACACCACCAAGCAACCGAATATCATCGGTCACCTGACCAAAGACATTAAGCTCGATACCACGGTTTCGCTGTTCGTTATCGGCAGTAAAGATATTGGTGCCGTCATCGGTATCACCGTCCGGCTGTGTGATCTGGAAGGCGGAGATGGAACCGCCAATATTCCCGAAATCAAGTTTGATGCCTGTTTCAATCTGTTTGGCGACATAAGGTGCCATCGCTTCGCCCGCGTTGGCGGCACTGCTGGGTGCAATATCTCCCTGATTGAGGCCCTCGATATAGTTGGCGTAAACCGACACAGTTTCAGTCGGCTTAACAACGATGCCTGCCATCGGACTGATTTCGCTGTCGTCATAGGAGCTGCTAACAACACCGCTGCTGTAGTTATCAACAGCAATGCTTTGATGACGCGCCCCAAGGGTTACGAGAACCGTTTCATCAAGGAAGGACAGCGTATCGGCCAATGCAAAGCCGGTTAGTTCCGATGCAGATGTTTTGGGCTTGCTGGCCGGGGCACTGACGGCAATCGGCGCGACCGCAGCCGTGGTGTAAATGTTGGCCGACGGGTTGGATCCGGCATTGCTGATGCCCTGACGTAGCTCGTCTTCGTAACGTGTGGCTTGAAGTGAAAGCTTGTGCTTGACCTCACCGGTTTCAAACTCGCCCCGCACGCCTGTACTGGCAGACCAGCGATCCGTCTGGAAACGGCGATAGGACAGGCCACTGTCGATGTAATCGCCAGCCGCATTCTGAACTGTCGGTGTTCCGAACAGACGATCAAGCTCGGTGCGCCCGCCGCCAAAGCTGCCAAAGACCGTAACGTCATCAAACAGGTCATATTCCGCCTGAACCATGCCGGAGCGATCCACTGCATCCGACCATTCCCAATCCTGAATGAGGTTGGTGGAACCATCAGGTGCGTCGGGAATGGCAAAGCCGGAATTGAAACGCAGTTCACGTGCAGGCGCATCGAGGTTTTCACGCTGATCAATCAGGTCAACCGATGCCCGAAAACGATCCCCTTCGTAATCAAGGGCCAGCGCCCCAAGGGATGCTTCACGTGACTGACGATCCAGATACGTGTCGCCATTGTGATAACCACCATTAAAGCGAACGCCAAATTCGTCATCCGCCCCGAAACGGCGGCTGAAATCAATATCGCCGCCAGCTTGTTCACCGCGACCGTAATCAACGCTTGTTCGTGTCAGGTCCTTTTCACCGGCCCGCTTGGGCACGATATTGATCGCCCCGCCAACAGCGCCGGTGGGCGACATACCGTTTAGCAACGCATTGGGACCTTTGACGACTTCGATCCGCTCTGCCAAACCGGACATCACGCGATAGGTTGGCGCCACCCCATAGGCACCGTTGAACGAAACTTCGCCGGTATTAAACAGATTCACGCCAAAACCACGGATCTGATAGGTATCGAGGTTGGCCGTTTCGGCATTCGGCGCACGCACAGACGGGTCATTTTGCAGAACATCCGCGATGGTTTCCGCCTGCTGATCGGCGATATAGTCGCTGGTATAGCTCGTAATACTGACCGGGGCATCCATGATGTCGGTGTTGCCGAGCATGCCCAGTCGTCCGCCGGTTGCCACCTGCCCGCCAGCGTAGGCAGGGGCAAGATCGGATTGTGCGCCCGTGGCTTCGACAATCACCGGATCGGTGACCATTTCGCCGCTGGCGCTATCCTGCGTGCTTGTGTCGGTAATGATTAGTGAACGGCTGCCAATCGCGCGATAGGACAAATCCGTACCGCGAATAAGCATTTCGATTGCCGCCGGGACAGAGAGCTCGCCGCGAATTTCGCGCGATCCTGCGATTTCCGGCAGATCGATGGTATAGGCGATGCTCCAGCCGGAAACATCGCCAATCTGGCTGATACCCTCGGCGATTGACGTGACGCTGAAATCAAAGCTGTAAAGTGCTTGCGCGACTTCGACCTGTTTGCCCGGCACGGTTTGAGTGTTGGTTTCAGCCGCCATCAAAGCGGTCGGCAGACCGATTGAGGACGTCATCAACAACGCTGAGATCAGGATATTCTTTTTTGATTTTGCCTGCTTGGAATACAAATTCCCGCTCCATTCTGAGATTGGTTTTTCAGGCAGGTCCCCCTGCACCTAGAAAAACAAACGAGCGGGAAAATAAACTCCTCACATGAGGAAGCACTTTTTTGCGAATTTTTCGCAATCTTAATAAATAATGGTCAACCAAGGTGATGTTTTGATCACCGATCCACCCACTGCAACGGCAAGCGTTTCAAGGGATCTGGCAACATCATTGGTCGGAAAACTGCCCGAAACGGTTTTGTTTCCGATATTTCCCAAAACCATCAGACGGCCCGGTGCGAAGTTATCAAGACGCGTAACCAGATCATTCAGACGCACGTTCTGAACACTCAGACGCCCATGCATCCAACTTTGCACGGATGCAATATCGACGACTTCCTTGGCCTGCAACCCGCCAGCCCCGACGGCCACCGCATCCCCCGGTCCGAGCATGACACTGCCTGTATCGGCCCCGGTCGACACCCGGACAGCGCCCTCTTCGACGCCGACCGTTGTGTCGTGCGTCAGGTAATCAACATTGAAGCGCGTCCCAACCACTTCGACTGTTGCCATACCGGCCCGAACCCGGAAGCTGTCGCCATCGCGATGCATGACATCAAAAAATGCCTGACCGCGCAAAAGTTCGACATCCCGGTTCCCGTCTTCAAAGTCGGTGGCAATTGCGCTGTTGGCGGCAAGAAAAACCACTGATCCATCCGGCAGCCGGATCTCGGTTACCGTGGCGGCATCGGTAACAATATCAGCCTGAAGATTGTCTAGGCCGTCGGGATTAAGAAAGGCAACAATCGCCAATACCGCCGCCACCGCAGCACATGACGTCACAGTCCGTAGCGGAGAGAACCAGTCAAGCACTCTTTGCCAAACTGGCACCTGACCTGCGTCGCTGGCTGCAATGCGGCGGGTCGGTTCTTCGACCTGTGCCCAAAGAACGCGCATCTGATCAAAGGCAAGGCGGTTGCCTGTGTCGGCATTGAGCCAAGCGTCAAATTCCTGTTCCTGCGCGGCCGTCAGCGCCCCTCCTGCACGCTTTACGTGCCAAAGGGCTGCTTCGTCCTTTTGCGCCTCGGTCAGTTTAACGTCGCCTTGCATTGATCTGTTATCGGTCCACACGGTACTGGCTGTTATGCGATTTCTATAACGAATAAACGGCTGAGAACAAAATATCCTCATGCCGTTTGGCTCAAACTTTTCAATCTGTATCCCGATAGGCTTCCAGACGTTGCTGGCAATGGCGCATGGTGCGTGCAAGTTGCTTTTCCACTGCGCTGACAGATATTCCGTATTTCTGCGCCAATTTTGCGTTTGAAACCCCGTCCACCCGATGCAAAACAAACATCTCGCGCGCCTTGGGGGAAAGTTCCAGCAAGGCCCGATCAAGTGCTGAAAGCGCCTGACGCGACTGAGCATGATCGTGCGGGGACGATGCTTCTCTCTGCCACAACTGGATGGGCAAGATCCGGCGCATGAGCCCCGTGCGCCCCGCCGTGCTGCGGTGATGATCAATCACCGCATTGCGCACCGACGCATAAAGAACCTTGACGTTTTCTTCGTCCGTTCCGTGATCCCCCGAAAGCAACAGTCTGGCATAGACGTCCTGAACTATTTCATCCGCAGTCTCACGGTCACCGATACGACGATTGGCCATAGAGACCAGTTGCCGACGGTGGTCCTCAAACAGTTTTGAGAGCGTGTTCTGCCAGGGCTTCATATTCGGGTCATCTGCTGTCGCTTTGTCGCGAATTGTCGTGTCCGGCCACAATGCGACTTCGGATCACACAGCAGCCGGGGAGCGCAAGCTAACAACAATGATAATCATTTTCAATCGCAAAAGAATTTTGGTATTCAGACCCGCATATTTGGCGGCTTTCATCACTTATTTTTTCAGTTTCAACCGATTCCAATGGTTTTTCCGCCCTGATTGCAAACGAAAGAAACAAAGATTTGCCTGCTATCCAACAAGGGAATTGGCCAATCTTCCAATGATTACAATCTGTTACATTTCAGAAATTCAGTTTCGTTAATGAAAATTCCAAACAGCCATAATTTTCGCTTGCAATTATTTTGGGGCGTTCGTAACGTTTGTGAAAGAACAGAATGGCAGTTGAGAACAGCTGTCACAAATAAGAGCAATTGGGGAGGAATCGGTTGCTCACTCCAAAAACATATGACATCGCCATTATTGGTGGTGGGATCAATGGCACGGGCATTGCGCGTGATGCGTCGGGTCGTGGGCTAAGCGTCTATCTGTGTGAAAAGGATGACCTTGCCAGCGCGACCTCGTCGGCCAGCACCAAGCTGATCCATGGTGGCCTGCGGTATCTTGAACATTATGAATTCCGCCTTGTGCGCGAAGCGCTGATTGAGCGCGAAGTTCTTTTGCGTGCCGCCCCGCACATCATCTGGCCGCTTCGCTTTGTCCTGCCCCACGTCAAGGGTCTGCGCCCGGCATGGATGATCCGGCTTGGCCTTTTCCTGTATGATCATCTTGGCGGGCGTGAAAAACTTCCCGGATCCGAGGGCATCAAACTTGCCACCCACCCGGCTGGTGCACCATTGGTCAAGGGCATGGACAAGGCGTTCGTTTATTCCGATTGCTGGGTTCAGGATGCGCGCCTTGTGGTGCTGAATGCCATGGATGCGCACGATCGCGGTGCTGATATCGAAACCCGCACAGAATGTGTATCGGCCAAACGCGAAAACGGCCTTTGGACCGTGACACTGCGCGATATCGACGACGGGTCGGAAAAGACCATCCAGGCCAAATCGCTGGTCAATGCCGCCGGTCCCTGGTGCGCCGAGCTTCTTGAAAAGCGGGTTGAGGCCAAGAAGAAACAAGGCATTCGCATGGTTCAGGGCAGCCACATCGTGGTGCCAAAACTGTTTGACCATGACTATTGCTATATCTTCCAGAACCCGGACGGGCGGATTGTTTTTGCCATCCCCTATGAGCAGGACTTCACCCTGATCGGCACGACGGATCGCGATTACAAAGGCGATCCGGCCAAGGTCGCGATCAGCGCGGATGAAACCAAATATCTTTGCGAACTTGCCAATACCTATTTCGAAAAGAAAATCACCACCGATGACGTTGTCTGGGCCTATTCCGGTGTCCGCCCGCTCTATGGCGATGGCAGCGAAGACGCATCCCAGGTAACCCGCGACTATGTTCTGGAAATTGACCGGGGCGAAAATGCCGATAATGGTGCGCCGCTTCTAAACATCTATGGCGGCAAGATCACCACCTATCGCAAGCTTGCGGAATCAGCGATGAGCAAGCTTTGCCCGCTACTTGGCACCAACGACACAAGATGGACCGCGGACAAACCGCTTCCGGGCGGTGATATCCCCGATGCGGATTTCGAACGCTATCTTACTGCGATGCACAAGAAGTTTCCCTGGATTGCGCAAGCACAGCTATACCGTTACGTGCAAAACTACGGCACACTCACCAATATGATCATTGGCGATGCCAGCGATCTGAAAGGGCTTGGAAAGCACTTCGGTGACGACGTATACGAGTGCGAATTGCGCTATCTGGTGGATCACGAATGGTCCAGAACGGCCGATGATATTTTGTGGCGCCGCTCCAAACTGGGGCTGCACCTTTCGGATGAGACGCGTAATGCCATTGTCCAATGGTTCAAAACCGAACCGACATTAAAAAACACCGTGAAAGCGGGCGAAGGAAACAGTGGAAAATGACCCTTACGCTTGAAAACATAACCAAGACCGTGGGTGGGGAGACCCATATCGACGATGTGTCGATGACGCTCGAACCGGGATCGTTCAACGTCCTTTTGGGGCGCACACTTGCCGGGAAGACGACGCTGATGCGGATTATGGCAGGCCTCGAGCCGCCGACCAAGGGCCGCATTTTGGTTGATAATGCTGATGTAACCGGCATGGCGGTGCAGAAGCGCAATGTCGCCATGGTCTATCAGCAATTCATCAACTATCCGTCGATGAACGTGTTTGACAACATCGCATCCCCGCTGAAATTGCAGGGCGTTGATAAGGCAGAGATCGAAAAACGTGTGCGTTCGACGGCTGAACTGATGCATATCGAACATCTGCTTGATCGCCTGCCACAGGAACTTTCCGGCGGCCAGCAACAGCGTACCGCCATGGCGCGCGCCATGGTCAAGGATTGCAAACTGTTGCTGCTTGACGAACCGCTGGTCAACCTGGATTACAAGCTGCGCGAAGAACTGCGCGAAGAGATCCCCAACCTTCTGGCCGAGCGCGATACCATCGTTGTCTATGCCACGACCGAGCCGATGGAAGCGTTGCTTCTGGGTGGCAAGTGTGCGGTGATGCATGAAGGCCGGATGACCCAGTTTGGCCCGACCACAGAGGTTTATCACAACCCGGCCTCGGTCAAGACCGGCCTGATCTTTTCCGATCCGCCGATCAACCTTGTTGAAGCCGAAGTGCGCGATGGCGCGATCTTTATGAAAAGCGGCCATCAAGTGCCGCTTAAAGGGCATCTGGCGAACCTGTCGAATGGCGATTACACCCTTGGCATTCGCGCCAACCACCTGTCGGTTGATCCGACCGGGGATGACACGATCGCGATGCAGGGACAGGTCGAACTGGCCGAAATCACCGGTTCGGAAACTTTTGTCCACGTCCATTTCAATGATGTGTCCTGGGTGATCCAGGAAGAAGGCGTTCACAACCCGCGCCTTGGCGAAGCAACCCAGTTCTATGTCGATCCGACACGCCTGTTTGCCTTTGATGCGAATGGTGCGCTCGTGGCCGCCCCGCCGGTCGAAATTTCAAACGGCAAAGCGGCGTGAGGGAAGAGTAAGAAAATGGCACGTATTGATCTTAAAAGCCTTGCGCATTCCTACTTCCCCGATCCGAAAACGGACGAGGACTATGCCCTGCGTCGCATGGAGCATGTCTGGGAAGATGGCGGTGCTTATGCGCTGTTGGGCCCGTCGGGTTGCGGCAAGACGACTTTGCTTAACATCATTTCCGGTCTTTTGACCCCGTCACATGGGCAGGTCCTGTTTGATGGCAAGGACGTCACAAGCCTTGCCCCGGAAGAACGCAACATCGCGCAGGTTTTCCAGTTCCCGGTGATCTATGACACCATGACGGTCTATGACAACCTGGCCTTCCCGCTGCGCAACCGTGGCATTGATGAAAAGCGCGTTGATGCACGTGTGCGTGAAATTGCCGGGATGCTGGATCTGACCGGCAAGCTCAAGCAAAAGGCACGCGGCCTTGGTGCGGATGAAAAACAGACGATCTCGCTTGGGCGTGGTCTGGTGCGTGACGATGTTTCGGCCATTCTGTTTGACGAACCGCTGACCGTGATTGACCCGCATCTGAAATGGGTTTTGCGCCGCAAGCTCAAGGAAATTCACAACAAGCTGCGCCCGACCATGGTGTATGTCACCCATGATCAGGTCGAAGCCCTTACCTTTGCTGACAAGGTTGTTGTCATGTATGGCGGCAAGGTCGTGCAGTTGGGCACCCCGCAGGAACTGTTTGAAAATCCAGCCCATACCTTTGTCGGTTACTTCATCGGAAGCCCCGGCATGAACATCATGGATTGCAAGATCGATGATGGTGCGGCCTGGGTTGATGGACAGCGTATCAGTCTTTCGGATCGCCATCTTGAAGCCGTTTCAAAACAAACCGGCAAGCTTGAGCTCGGCATTCGTCCCGAATTCCTGACCCTTGAAACCGGCAATGCCGACAAGGGATCAGACGGGATCGAAGTCAACATCACCAAGGTCGAAGACCTTGGTCAGTTCAAGATCGCGACCACCCGTTTTGGCGCATCTGAAATCAAGGTCAAGCTCGGCGAAGACGAACAGGTTGTCGGCCAGTCCGGCATTCTGCGCTTTGCGCCGGAATGGACCAAGCTTTACGCCGACAGTCAGTTGGTCGCGTAAGGGGGGATGGGGAAATGAACAAGATTACCAACAACAAGGCCTGGTTCCTCGTCCTGCCAGTGTTCTTTATCGTCGCCATCAGCGCGATCATTCCGCTGATGACCGTTGTGAACTATTCAGTTCAGGACATTTTCGATCCGCAGACGCGCTTCTTTGTCGGCACCGAATGGTTTGAACAGGTTCTGGGCGACAGCCGCCTGCATGATGCGCTGCTGCGCCAGATTTTCTATACGCTTTCGGTGCTGTTTATTGAAATTCCACTCGGCATTGCGGTTGCACTGACCCTGCCGCGCAAGGGCTGGGGCGTTTCGGCATCGATGGTCTTGCTTGCCTTGCCGCTGCTTATTCCATGGAACGTGGTTGGTACCATCTGGCAGATCTTTGGCCGTGCCGACATTGGTCTGGGTGGCTATGTCATCAATCTGATGGGGATTGATTACAACTACGCCCAGAACCCGATGGATGCCTGGCTGACCGTGCTTGTCATGGATGTCTGGCACTGGACCAGCCTGATTGTGCTGCTGTGCTATGCCGGTTTGCGGTCTATCCCGGATGCCTATTATCAGGCGGCCAAGATTGACGGTGCATCGCGCTGGGCCGTGTTCCGCTTTATTCAGCTGCCGAAAATGCAGTCGGTTCTCGTGATCGGTGTTCTGCTGCGCTTTATGGACAGCTTCATGATCTATACCGAACCGTTCGTCCTGACAGGTGGCGGTCCGGGTAACGCAACCACCTTCCTCAGCCAGTTCCTGACCCGGATGGCAGTCGGTCAGTTTGACCTTGGTCCTGCTGCAGCCTTCTCGCTGGTCTACTTCCTGATCATTCTGTTGGTTTGCTGGGTTTTCTATACCGTCGTGATGAACGCCGGAAAGCAGGGGGAACAATAAAATGCAGTTCCAGAAACGACATATCGGACTTCTTCTTTATATCCTGTTCCTGTTGGTTCCGATCTATTGGCTGTTCAACATGTCAATCAAGACCAATACGGAAATCCTGGGCGCAATGACCCTGTTCCCGGACAATCCGACATTGGCCAACTATGCAACCATCCTGACCGATCCGGCATGGTATACGGGCTATATCAACTCGATGATTTATGTCGGTATCAACGTGGTGATCTCACTGGTTGTCGCCCTGCCTGCGGCTTATGCCTTTTCGCGGTTCAACTTTACCGGCGACAAGCATCTGTTCTTCTGGCTTCTGACCAACCGTATGGCACCGCCGGCCGTGTTCCTGTTGCCATTCTTCCAGCTTTATTCAAGTGTCGGCCTGTTTGACACCCATATCGCTGTGGCACTGGCACACTGCCTGTTTAACGTGCCGCTGGCCGTCTGGATCCTGGAAGGGTTTATGTCAGGCATTCCCAAGGAAATCGATGAAACCGCCTATATCGACGGTTATTCGTTCCCGCGGTTCTTTGCCACGATCTTCTTGCCGCTGATCCGGTCCGGCATCGGTGTGACAGCGTTCTTCTGCTTTATGTTCAGCTGGGTTGAACTTCTGCTGGCGCGCACGCTGACCTCTGTCGAGGCCAAGCCGATTGCCGCCACCATGACCCGTACCGTTTCGGCATCGGGACTTGATTGGGGCGTTCTGGCGGCTGCGGGTGTTTTAACCATCGTCCCGGGCGCCTTGGTGATCTGGTTCGTTCGCAACTACATCGCCAAAGGTTTCGCGATGGGTCGCGTGTAATCGGAAAACAGGAGGAATATCAAAATGGCATGGATGGCCTGGACCCCGATTACCGCCGCGTTCTTTGGCTGCATCTTCTTGATGCTGATCGGGATGGGAATTTGGCAGGCGGTTTCACCAACCGTTCCGCGGCGTGGCTTTTTGCCACTGACCACCACACGCGGTGATCGCCTGTTTATCAGTTTGCTTGGAGCCGCCTATATCCATCTTGGCTGGCTGGCATTTACCGATGCCGCCCTTTGGATCGGTTCCGTCATCGCACTTGTCTGGCTCGTCATTGTGATGCGCTGGGGTTAACAACCAAAACGGTACCGCGTCCTGCAGCGGTGCCGTTTTCGAACGAATTCATCACGGTGGGCTGTCCGTCTTCCCCCAGCGTCGATGACCGGGTTTACCGGATGAGCAATAAGGAAGACGACCAGGGAGAAAACGACATGATCGTTAAAGCCAAAGGTGCCAAAAGCGTTGTTAAAGGCAGCGCCGTTGCAGTCGCCCTTGGTCTTGCTGTGCTGGCGAACCCGGCCATGGCAGATCAATATACCGACGCGGCGAAAAAATGGATCGACAGCGAATTCCAGCCGTCGAGCCTGAGCAAAGACGCCCAGATGGCCGAACTGGAATGGTTCATCAAAGCAGCTGAACCGTTCCGCGGCATGGACATCAACGTGGTGTCTGAAACCATCACCACCCACGAATATGAGTCCAAGGTCCTGGCAAAGGCCTTCTCGGAAATCACCGGGATCAACCTGACCCATGACCTGATCGGCGAAGGCGATGTCATCGAAAAACTGCAGACCCAAATGCAGTCGAACCGCAACATCTATGACGCCTTCATCAATGACTCCGACCTGATCGGGACCCACGCGCGTTATGACGCGGTTGTGCCGCTGACCGACTGGATGGCCGGCGAAGGTGCGGACGTTACCTCTCCGACCCTGGATCTGGACGACTTCATCGGTCTGTCCTTCACCACCGGTCCGGATGGCAAGCTTTATCAGCTTCCTGACCAGCAGTTCGCGAACCTTTACTGGTTCCGTTATGACTGGTTCCAGCGTGAAGACCTGCAAAAGCAGTTCAAGGACAAGTACGGCTATGACCTGGGCGTTCCGGTCAACTGGTCGGCTTATCAGGACATCGCCGAATTCTTCACCAATGACGTTGGTGAAATCGATGGCCAGAAAGTCTATGGCCACATGGATTACGGCAAAAAAGACCCGTCACTGGGTTGGCGCTTCACCGATGCGTGGCTTTCCATGGCTGGCGCTGGCGACAAGGGCATCCCGAACGGCCTTCCGGTCGACGAATGGGGTATCCGTGTTGAAGGTTGCTCGCCTGCTGGTTCAAGCGTGACCCGTGGTGGTGCCGCAAACGGCCCGGCAGCGGTTTATGCCCTGACCAAATACATCGACTGGCTCAAGGCTTATGCCCCGCCAGAAGCAGCCGGCATGACCTTTGGTGAAGCTGGTCCGGTTCCGGCACAGGGCCAGATCGCACAGCAGATCTTCTGGTACACCGCCTTTACCGCCGACATGGCGAAAAAAGGCACTCCGGTTGTGAACGAAGACGGCACGCCGAAATGGCGTATGGCCCCGTCGCCGCACGGCCCGTACTGGGAAGAAGGCATGAAGCTTGGTTATCAGGATGTGGGTTCCTGGACTCTGATGAAGTCCACCCCGGTTGAGCGCCGCAAAGCTGCATGGCTCTATGCACAGTTCACCACCTCGAAAACCGTATCGCTGAAAAAGACCCTCACCGGTCTGACACCGATCCGTCAGTCTGACCTGGATACCCAGGAAATGACCGATATCGCTCCGAACTGGGGTGGTCTGGTCGAGTTCTATCGTTCGCCGGCACGTGTTCAGTGGTCGCCGACCGGTACCAACGTTCCGGATTATCCGAAACTGGCGCAGCTCTGGTGGCAGAACGTTGCCGAAGCTGTAACCGGCGAACGGACCCCGCAGGAAGCCATGGACAACCTTGCGACTTCCATGGACCGTGTGATGGAGCGTCTTGAGCGTGCAGGCATCGGTGGTGAATGCGCACCGAAGCTGAACGAAGAACGTGATGCCCAGTACTGGTTCGACCAGCCGGGTGCACCGAAACCGAAACTTGCCAACGAAAAACCGCAGGGTGAGACCGTCAAATATGACGATCTGATCGCGGAATGGCGTGCAGCCCAGTAATTCGGGCTACACTACTGGGGGTGTCGGGGGTGATTTTTTCACCCCCGACCGTCCCGGACTTTATCCATCACTTTTGATTTTTTCATATCTGATCGCCCGGTATTTTGCGGGCAAAGGTAACTTTCCCATGCGCCTGTCATCCTCCCTCCGCCGGACTGCTTCCGCTCTTGGCTGTGCTGCCGTAACGGCACTGGCCATGAGCGGCTTTCTTGCCACCGGTGCCGCGGCGTCCTCGGCACTTGATGACGGCATTTCTGCCTATCGCCACGGGGAGTTTGAAAAGTCGGCCGATATTCTGGCACCACTGGCCAAAAGCGGTGATGCCACCGCGCAATACCTTCTGTCTTGTCAGACCATCAATGGCGTTGGTGTTACTGCCAACGAAGATGCCGGCTGGACGCTGATGGAACAGGCATCCGAGAACAACAATCCAAATGCCAGTGTTGTTATGGCTAGGCGCCTTGAGGCGATGGGCGGTGACAAAGACAAAATTCGCGGCCTATATATTGCCGCCGCCCAAAAGAACAACACCCAGGCGATGCTGTGGCTGGCCCTTGATGCGCTTGATCGCGGCGATGCGGCACAGGCCGAAGCCCATCTTAAACAGGCGTGGGAACTTGGTGATCCGCGCGCGGCAACACTTCTTGCCAACCGCTTTGCCAAAAGTGATGTCGATCGCCTGACATATTTGCGCCGTGCTGCCCAACATGGCGAAATGCGCGCGGCTGCTTACCTTGCCGAAGAAGCCCGCACGGTTGATGACAAGGCCGAAGCCGTTGGCTGGTGCGCAATTGCGACCGGCATGCCCGGCCATAACGAAGATGTCGACTGGAAAACCATCGGGGATGCGGTCGAAAAAAACTGCGGCCAGTTTGACAAGGACCTGTCGCCCAAAGACCGCGCGATCAACCGCGAACGCGTCGATCATTTCCTGTCCGAGTTCTTCAAGAATTATGAGCCGTGGCAGCCGTGGCGGGCCTGCGCGGTGCCAACATCACGTTAAGCGCCCAGGCCCGAACCCGAATGCATTTCCCACCATATCAGAGAAACCTCTGCCACCTAAAAGCACGGCCCACAAAAACAGGGTAATCAGTACCAACACGATCTTGAAGGTGACATCAATACCCTTTCGGATTTGAAGTACGACGGCCTTGTTGTGCTTAAGCACCGTTGCGGCAAGCAAGCAACCGCCGGCAATTTGAATCTGAGTAGATGCATTGGCCTCTCCGCCGTACCAGCCAAGCGCACCAAGTGACAACTGCTGGCCCAGAAACCCGATATGCTTGATTACCAGACTGGCTTTTTCAAAGAACCCATCGGACTCTCGCCATTCAACACGCGGCGACCCGTTATGACGCCAGTCCGAAATCCACAAAATGAATGACGACAGCATCCCGGCATAACCAAGCCATATTTCATGGCGGTTATCCTGCTCTCCGACAGCAGTGGCTTGATATATCATTGCCGAGTTTACCATCGTGACCACATCTTCAAGTGACAGCGCACTGCTGACCAACAATATCTTGGCCAGGGCAAAATACAGGCGCGCAACTTGCCCCCAGGTCAGATCAAAATCACGATTGTCAATGGTAAGTTCAGAAAGCTCGATAAAGTCGTCTTCGTTGATTTGTTCGGCATCTTCATTCTGCACATGCCACTCGAAAGCATATCTCGCGGCTTTGATCATTTTGACGATTGTAAGCTCAAGTCCGGGCCCTTCGTAGTTGACCCCGTGCACAACCGCGTTGAACATCTCGTTGAAATGATCGGTGATGGCTTTCTGAACTTGCGCCAACGTCTGCGATGTTAGCCCCACTGCATTGTTCGGGTCACTCATCCACACATCAATTGCCTTGGCGACGACAGCATGATCAGAAGCCACTTTTTGGGCTTGAATATAATAGGGCATCGATCAGGCTCCTTTTCCAAGCAATATGATGGCAAGGTCATCAAGAATTTTTTCCGTCTTGGTCGTGTCGAATTTCATGACTTCCGACAATTTCGGAACAGCAATTTTCATATCTGCAGGGGATGGCTTTTTCGGATCATCTGAATGATCTGAAGGCTGATCACTGTGCGTGTCCGAGCTTGGCTTTTTCACGACCTGAAGAGCGTCCCTGAGCTGTTGCGTCGCCCTATCAAGCGAACTATCGACCGCCTTTGAAATCTGCTTCACATTCTCAAGAAGCTGGCCATCAAGGTTGATTTGCTTTTTATCGAGTTCGGTCAGTGCACCCTGTTCAATCGTTGCACTTTTTTTGATGGCCGACACGCGCTCGCCTGCAATTTGTTCAAGCGTTTGGTCCAGCGACCGCACAGCGATCGTTAACATCTGCCCCGAACGTTCACAGTTATCGAGCTGCGATGCAGGGTCGGAAACAGGACCCGCAGTTACCTTTGCGGTCAGGGTTTCAATATTCGTAACCGTCGTTTCGATCTGGGTGAAAACGCTACTGACCCGTTTGCGCATATCACTTGTCAGCAGTTTGGTTGCCCCGCCGATATAGGTGTTGAGCACCAGCTGCAGTGACTCACCATAATTACTCATGTAGCAATCCTTTCACGTCATCGCCTTGTAAATGACGCGGGGATACGGGTTTTGTGATGCTGAATATTGCCGGGCGGCTCTTATTATCGGTTCGACGCTCTATCAGACATTGCGATATGATCTGACAGCGCGGCATTCACTGCACGCAGATCATCTGGCGTATTGACGTTGGTAAACGGCCCCAACCCGGAAACCTTATCTTCAAACACCACCCGCGGCGCATCCAGCGCCTGCAATGGCCCGCGCACCCGCCGATCATCGGACGCCAGCAGGCCGGCAATCACCGGGGCGGCATCGCGGTGCCAGATGCTTGAAAGGTAATGGTCGCGCTCGGCATGGCTGGCAAAGGCCGCCTTCGCCCCTGCATCCTCGGCTGCGGCCTGCAAACGCCCCACCATATCAAGCGGCACAATCGGGCAGTCGACCGGGAAGGTCACCAGCCAGTCGATACCATCTGGCAACGCCTGCAAGCCTCCCAGAATACCCCCCAGCGGCCCCTGCCCCGGTTTGGGATGATCGGCCACCACTGGCAAGCCGTAATCCGCAAACGCCTCCGTCCCGGTATTGGATGAAATCATCACCTGATCGCATTGGGCTTGGGCAACATCAATCACCCGCCCGATCAGGCTTTTCCCCGCGACCTCGCGAAACGCCTTGTTCCCGCCCATACGTCGCGCTTCGCCCCCGGCCAGAACAAGGCCAAGGGTTGAGACATGTTGGGATTGGGGCGTGTTCACGATAAGACCAAACCTTTGACGGGGGCGAATAACCAGACGCCCTCATCATAATCCAGTGCGCCCGCCCATGCATCTGTCGTCTTGTCACCGAAGCATTTTCTATGGTCGCGCCCTGATGTTGCACTGCATCATTTTTACATTGTCGCCCTACGGGCATTGATTTAGAGTGATTAAAGACTTTGCGACTTCCGCCTTGATACCGGACGACCGGTATTCCTGATCCGATCAATGGGGACGGCCCCGCAAGACAGGAGGCCCCCATGGCCTGGACAGCGTTGGTTATTGCCGGATTTCTCGAAATTTGCTGGGCGATTGGCCTGAAATACACCGAAGGCTTCACCAAGCCCATTCCAAGTGCCCTTACCATAGCCGCAATCGCCGCCAGTTTCTGGCTGCTGTCGATTGCCATGCGCACCATCCCGATCGGAACGGCCTATGCGATCTGGACCGGCATCGGGGCGGCGGGTGCGGTGATCTTTGGCATCATCATGGTCGGCGAACCCGCCAACCCCGGACGATTGGTCGCTATCGCGCTGATCCTTTCCGGGATCGTGATGCTGAAATTGTTCAGTCCGAGCTAACCCTTCGTACGTAAAAAAAGCCAAACGGCAGATAGACGAACGGCGCAGCCTGTGACTGCGCCGTTGATTTCCATTGTTTAGCTGGCCGCACGTCGTTCAAATTTGCGATTGCCGAGATACACAAAAACCATCGCACCCAGCAGCAAGGCAATTGCCGCCCATCGTTTCGGGTCCAATGCAATCTGATCATTCCCGAGCCATGCAAAATTATCGATCAGCAAACTCATTGCAAGCTGTCCGGAAATCACAGCAACCGTCGCAGCAGCAATACCAACACGTGGCACGGCAAACACCATTACCACAATATAGCAGACGCCAAAAAAGGCGCCTGTCAGCTGCCACTTGGGGGCGTCAAGCAATGTCAGTTCCTGCGGCGGCTGAACAAACAGTACCAGTAAGATACTGATTACAGCGCCAAGAACAAATGTCAGCCAAGCGGTGCCCAACACGCCCGCAGCCGCCCCAAGCCGCCCGTTCACAGATGATTGCACCGACAGCGCACAGCCACCGAGCAACGCGATAAGAATAACAAAAAACGTAACCATCAGTCACCTCAGTGGATAAGCCAGAGTGCCAACGCAATCAGGATCAATGCGCCAAACCGATAACGATCTACCGGTTGCTTTTGCACACCAAAGGCACCGTAATGATCCAACAACAGACTTGCGCCGAGTTGTCCAAACAGGATTGCAACCATTGTTGCGCCAACACCGATAATCGGCGTGGTGGTG
This sequence comes from Thalassospira profundimaris WP0211, assembly GCF_000300275.1. Taxonomy (GTDB): domain Bacteria; phylum Pseudomonadota; class Alphaproteobacteria; order Rhodospirillales; family Thalassospiraceae; genus Thalassospira; species Thalassospira profundimaris. The sequence goes on from NZ_AMRN01000004.1 coordinate 32,620, forward strand.
GTAATGACAACGACATAGACCGGACCTAAAACACCACCCGTCAACATCCAGCGCGGTTGCGCAAACAATTGTGGCAAAGACCGATTGCGGGCGAACACCAGCGCCAGTGACAACAGCAAACTACCAACCAGAAAAATGCACAGGGTCGCGGACATGTGTCCGACATTCTCACCCAACGGCCCGAGTAGCCCTGCCTCGACAGACAGCCCCATGCCCGCTGCAAACACGATGAGCAATATCAATATCTGCTTCATTTCAAACTCCGTTAACTTGCAACGGAACATACTTTGCACCAAACTGGGCAACAATTACCCGAATTTGGAAATTACTTTTGCAAAATGAGCAGAGATATCACCCTTCAGGCGCTGCGCCTTTTTATTGATGTGGCAACACAGGGCAGTTTCAGTGACGTTGCCCGTCGGCGCGGCCTGCCGACATCTTCCGTGTCACGCCATATCAATGCGTTGGAAACCCGCTTGGGGCACAAACTCCTTGTGCGCAATACCCGTGCTGTCAGATTGACCGACGCCGGAACCCGATACGTGCATGAAGTTCGCGAAATTCTGGCCGCACTCGATATTGCCAGCGACGCGGTCAGGGGCAATGCCACCAAGCCTCAGGGAAGGTTGCACATCAACGCACCCGTTGCATTTGGGCGCCATCACATTGCACCCCATCTTGCCGAGTTCCAGCACCGTTTTCCCGGCATAGAAGTTGACCTGACCCTCACAGACGCCTTTATCGACCCGATTTCAGAAGGGGCCGATGTGGTCATACGCATCGGGACACTTCGTGATTCCAGCCTTGTCAGTCGAAAACTTGCCGCGCAGCGCTACGTCGCTGTGAGTGCGGCGTCATATCTCGAGCAACATGGCGCACCACCAACCCCCGACGCGCTCGCCGACCACAATTGCCTTGTTTACAAGGGGGCAAACGGGGAAATGCCATGGCTCTTTCGCAAGGGAAATGAGCCTTTCCGACCCTATCGGGTAAAGGGTTCACTACGCAGCAATGATGCCGACAGCCTTATTACCGCAGCACGTCAGGGACAGGGGATTATTCTGTTCCCGACATGGCTTTTACACGAGCACATCCGCCAAAAACATCTCTTGCCGATCCTGACCGACTGGCAAGCAGAAGCCTATACGATAAACGATGCCATTCATCTTCTGTTTCCGGAGAACCGAATGCGTTCGCCCAAGGTAACTGTCTTTCTGGACTTTCTTTCGGAAGCTACGGGAAAACCGCCCTACTGGGATCGCCTGGCCTTATCGTAAGCCCGTTGGTCACGCAAATATTGCTGCGCCTGGACTATGTTTTGCCAACCTTGGTGAGCCCATGTTGCAAACAGAAAAACGGGGCAACCGATGGCTGCCCCGTTTTTTGATGGATCGTGCTCGATTGGCTTAGACGCCAGCTGGAATACCGCTGCGTTCAACCTTGCGCGGGGAGGTGATTTCTTTCCATTTGGAAAGCGCCTTGTTGACGGCCGGATACGGTTCGCGGGCGATGAATTCGCCGTCGCCGCATTTGGCAAGAACCACACCTTCTTCAGCCGCAATGCGACCGCGGCTGAGCGTATAGCGCGGAAGGCCGGTGACCTCGATGCCTTCAAACACGTTGTAGTCAATTGCCGACTGCTGGTGTTTGGCGGTGATGGTTTTCGACGCCTTCGGATCCCAGACCACAAGGTCGGCATCCGCCCCGACAAGGATCGCACCCTTGCGCGGATAGATATTGAGGATCTTGGCAATGTTGGTTGAGGTTACGGCCACAAACTCGTTCGGGGTCAAACGGCCGGTGCCAACGCCATAGGTCCACAGAAGCGGCATGCGGTCTTCAAGACCACCCGTACCGTTCGGAATCTTGGTGAAGTCGCCAACGCCCATGCGTTTCTGTTCCGTGGTGAACGCACAGTGGTCAGTCGCGACAACCTGCAGGCTGCCCGATGCCAGACCATTCCACAGCCCATCCTGATGTTCCTTGCTGCGGAACGGCGGGGACATGACGCGACGTGCGGCGTGATCCCAATCGGCGTTTTTATATTCGCTGTCATCGAGAATAAGGTGCTGGATCAACGGCTCGCCAAAGACGCGTTTGCCGTTGGCACGTGCGCGACGGATGGCTTCATGCGCCGGTTCGCAGGATACATGCACGATATAAAGCGGCACATTGGCCATATCGGCAATCATGATCGCACGGTTGCAGGCCTCGCCCTCAACATCCACAGGCCGTGAATAGGCGTGGGCTTCGGGCCCGTTGTTGCCCTCGGCCAGCAATTTCTGCTGCAGGGTGGCGACCACGTCACCGTTTTCGGCATGTACCAGCGGCATCGCGCCCAGTTCCGAGCAGCGCGAGAAGGATGCAAACATTTCATCGTCATCCACCATCAAGGCACCCTTGTAGGCCATGAAGTGCTTGAAGGTGTTGATACCCTTTTCCTGAACGATGGTCTTCATTTCATCAAAGACCTGCTCGCTCCACCAGGTGACGGCCATGTGGAAGGAGTAGTCGCATACCGCCTTGGAGGATTTGTTATCCCAGGCTTGCAGCGCTTCGAGCAGCGACTGGTTCGGCGCCGGCAGGCAGAAATCGACAACCATGGTCGTGCCACCGGCAACGGCAGCCTTGGTACCGCTTTCGAAATCGTCTTCGGAATAGGTGCCCATAAAGGGCATTTCCATATGGGTATGCGGATCAATCCCGCCGGGCATCACATAGCAGCCGTCGGCCTCGATCACCTTGTCCCCGGTCAGGTTGTCCCCGATGGCGGCAATCTTGCCGTCTTCGATCAGAATATCGGATTTGTAGGTCAGGTCGGCGGTAACGATGGTTCCGCCACGAATAACCATGGACATGGATGGCTCCTTGTCTGTCTGAGTGGCGAAAAGTTGCGGGCCATCCCGGCATTTCGCCCGTTATCTCCAAACACCCCCGAGGGTATTCAATCAGTATTCATTTGATCGTCATAGTCCTGGAAGTCATCCCGTCCGGCGAAGCCAAAACTCCGCCGGACGGATAAAAGTCACAAGATGGAAGCTTACATCTTGTCGGTCACGGCGTGGGTCCAGGCACCTTCCGGTTCCTTGGTGATCACCGGATCGGAACCACCCGAAAGCAGGCTGTCAACGGTACGCTGATAGGCTGCTTCATCGAGAACCGCAGAATCACCCAGCAGTTTGGCGATTTCGGTCATCATGCGGACCTGGTGTTTTTCGGTCTGGGCACCGGTCATGTCGTTATCAAGAACGATCATCGCGGCGTCTTCCGGGTTTTCCTTGGCCCAGTTCCAGCCCTTCATGCTGGCTGCAACAAAGCGCGACATTTTGTCGACGAATGCCGGATCCGAAAGGTTGTCTTCAAGAACATAAAGACCGTCTTCGAGGGTTGCGACACCCTGATCTTCGTATTTGAAGACCTTAAGGTCATCAGCCGGAATACCGGCATCAATCACCTGCCAGTATTCGTTATAGGTCATGGTTGAGACGCAATCGGCCTGCTTCTGGATCAGCGGATCAACGTTGAAGCCCTGCTTAAGCACGGTCACACCATTTTCGCCGCCATCGGTCGGAATGCCGAGTTTCGACATCCAGCTCAGGAACGGATATTCGTTACCGAAGAACCAGACACCAAGGGTACGACCCGGGAAGTCATCCGGGCTTTCGATCCCGGTTTCCTTCAGGCAGGTCAGCATCATGCCCGATTTGGCAAACGGCTGTGCGATGTTAACCAGCGGCACACCCTTTTCGCGCGATGCAAGGGCCGACGGCATCCAGTCAATGATCACATCCGCACCACCACCGGCAATTACCTGCGGCGGGGCAACGTCCGGACCACCCGGATTGATGGTCACATCGAGGTCGGCTTCTTCGTAGAAACCCTTGTCGAGTGCCACATAGTAGCCTGCAAACTGGGCCTGCGTGACCCATTTAAGCTGCAGGGTTACCTCGTCTGCTGCCATCGCCGAAAACGATGCCAACCCGAAACTCAACCCCATAGCAGTCGAAATAAACTTATTCATTCGTCGATGTCTCCTCAGGTTGTAGTCAAGTCCTCCCGACGGGTCGCCTTGTTTTATGCCTTTAATGGCGACGTACCCGGAATGACGGATGCCATGACGTTGCTTTTCTCTCGATATAAGCCACAGCCCCGTAGAAGGCGGTCCCCGCAAGGGCCGCCAATGCGATTTCCGCCCAGACCATGTCGATATTCATCCGCCCGACCTCGGTCGAGATGCGGAAGCCCATACCAACAATCGGGGTGCCGAAAAATTCGGCGACGATTGCGCCAATCAGCGCAAGCGTGGAATTGATTTTAAGTGCGTTGAAAACAAACGGCATGGCAGCCGGTAAACGCAGGCGAAACAGCGTTGACCAATAGCCCGACGCGTATGTCGCCATGAGGTCCTTTTCAAGCTTTCCGGCGGCATTCAACCCGGTCACGGTGTTCACCAGCATCGGGAAGAAGGTCATGATCACGATCACCGCTGCCTTCGATTGCCAGTCAAAGCCAAACCACATCACCATGATCGGTGCGACCCCGATGATCGGAAGGGCCGAGACCATATTACCCAACGGCAAAAGACCACGTTTGAGGAACGGCACACGATCCACAGCGATCGCCACGATAAAGGCCGAACCACAGCCCATGACATAGCCGCTGAGTACTGCCTTCACAAAGGTCTGGTGGAAGTCGGCGGCCAGAATGTCGGTGGAATTGACGAAACGTTCGCCAATCATGCTGGGCGGCGGCAACAGAACCTGTGGCACGCCAAAGCCCGAAACGACGACTTCCCAAACGAAAAGAAGCCATACGCCAAAGGCCACCGGCACAACAAAGTTCGCCAGATGCTGTTTGGTGCGATCAAGGCTGTGGAAATTGGCAATCACATCAATCCCGCGCCAGACAAACGCCCAAAGCGAGGCGATGAACAACCAGAACCCCGGTCCGGCATAACCGGCAACCCCGTAATCATACAGCACACTGATCGCCTGCCAGCAGCCAAACACCGCAATCGCCAGAATGACCATGCCCGCGGTGACAGACCCGACACCAAGCCAGGTAAAGGCCGACCCGGCAATCACACAGAGCGCCATGGCAACGGCAAGACCGGGAATATCCCCCACAAAGGCAACCTGTTTGCCGGTATCCCCATCCACACCGGCCAGCGGGAAGATCAGCGCCAGCAAGGCCGCAATCGCCGCGACGAGACAGAACTTGTCCAGTTTCGTCCAGGTCATGACTTCACCCCCATCCGCGCAAGGACCCTGCGTTCACACCAGCCGACGATGACGACAAGGATGGCGGCCACAAACGCCGCGGTCAGAAGGGCCGACCAGATTTGAATGGTCTGTCCGTAATAGGACCCCGCCAGCAAACGTGCGCCAAGCCCCGCCTGCGCACCGGTCGGCAATTCACCGACGATGGCACCGACCAAACTGATCGCAATCGCAACCTTCAGGCTGGCAAACAGATATGGCATGGCGGATGGCAAACGAAGCTGCCAGAAGGTCTGCCATTTCGAGGCGTTATAGGTCCGCATCAGATCAAGCTGGATCACCTGCGGGGAACGCAGGCCTTTGACCATGCTGATCGTGACCGGGAAGAAGCACAAATAGGTCGAAATGACCGCCTTTGGCACCAGTCCCTTGATCCCGATGGCGCCCAGAACAACGATGATCATCGGCGCGATGGCAAGGATCGGAATGGTTTGCGATGATATCACCCATGGCATCAGGCTTTTTTCAAGCGTCATGACATGGACAATGCCCACCGCCAGCAACACACCCAGCAACGTGCCAATTCCAAACCCAAGAAGGGTCGAGGAAAGCGTTACCCAGCTGTGATAGACCAGCGAGCGTTTCGACGTGATCTTGATGGCAAAGATGGTGTGATACATCTCCACCGCGACCTGATGCGGGGCCGGCAGGATCGGGCGATCTTGCGCCAGGGTATCTTCGATCAGCTGGCCCGTAGTCCAAGTCTGATCGGCACGGTTATAACGGTCAATCTGGGTCGGCGCGTTCATGAAAACCGCCCCGACATACCACAGAACAAGAATGGCGATCAGAACAACGCAGACCGGCCCGGTCTGGCCAGACATCATGCGCGTCCAGGTCGATGGTCCGCGAACGGACCCGGTCATGGCAGCAGTGTTACTCGTCATTGCTGTGCCCCGCACGCAGCCCTTCCCGCACCCGATGCGCAATCTCGAGGAATTCCGGCGTTTCGCGGATATCCAGTGTGCGGTCTTTCGGGAAGTCGGTTTCGATCACGTCAATGATCCGCCCCGGACGGGGTGACATCACGACAATCTTCGACGACAGATACACCGCCTCGGGGATGGAGTGGGTGACGAACGCCACCGTCTTGTTGGTCCGCGCCCACAATTTCAACAGCTGTTCATTCAGGTGATCGCGCACGATTTCGTCAAGCGCGCCAAATGGTTCGTCCATCAACAGCAGGTCGGCGTCGAACGACAGGGCACGCGCGATTGACGCACGTTGCTGCATGCCGCCTGACAGCTGCCATGGGAATTTCTTTTCAAAACCATTGAGCTCGACCAGTTTCAGGGCCTCCTGGGCGCGCTTGACGCGCTCTTCCTTGGAGATTTCCATGATTTCGAGCGGCAAGGTCACGTTGCGTTCGATCGAACGCCACGGCAACAGGGCCGGTGCCTGAAACACATAGCCATAAGCACGCTTTTCACGCGCTTCATGCGGCGTGACACCATTGATCGAAATTTCGCCGCCGGTGGCTTGTTCGAGGTCGGCGATTACGCGCAAAAGTGTGGTTTTGCCGCAACCCGACGGGCCGATAAAGGAAACAAAGTCGCCTTCCTCGATGGTCAGATCGACATCGGAAAGGGCGTAAACGGGACCGTCTGCCGTCTGGAAGGTCAGCGACAGTTTCTTGATATCAACAACTGCTTTTTTCGATGCGGGCATCTCAGCAACATTATTGACGACTTGTTTTAGCGTCATGGGGTTTCCCCTGATCGTATGTCTCTCTCAGAACCAAAAGCGTCTCTTTTGGCACAGTAGATGGAAGCCTCCCTCAGGGACGTTGCCCTGAACCTTGTCGACATTGATCAAACGCATAAAGCCTTTGTCCGGTCTTTGCCGGGAACGGGGAATGATACCCCACCTGTCGATCAAGGCAAAACGGCGAGCAGCGCTTTGACCGCTCGCCGGTATCATGAAATCAGTTCCCGTCCGTCAGACGGGTATAGGTCGACGGGCGGCGGTCGCGGAAGAATTGCCAGTTGTCGCGAATTTCGCGCACCATCGACATATCCATGTCATGGACCAGCAATTCGTCATTATCGCGTGATGCCTGTGCTTCGATTTCACCGCGTGGATTGACGAAATAGCTTTGACCGTAAAACTCGCCGATATCCCAGGGCTGTTCGCGGCCAACCCGGTTGATTGCGCCGATAAAGCACCCATTGGCGACAGCCGATGCCGGCTGTTCGAGTTTCCAGATATATTCCGACACCCCTGCCACCGTCGCCGACGGGTTGACGATATATTCCGCGCCATTAAGCGCCAAGGCACGCCAACCTTCCGGGAAGTGGCGGTCGTAACAGATATAAACGCCAAGTTTGCAATACTGGGTATCAAAGACCGGCCAGTTCGATACGCCCGGCTTGAAGAAGAATTTTTCCCAGAAACCGGCGACATGCGGGATGTGGGTTTTGCGGTATTTGCCAAGATAGGTACCGTCGGCGTCAATCACGGCAGCGGTGTTGTAATAAACACCGGTGATGTCTTCCTCATAGATCGGAACAACGATCACCATTTTGTATTTGGCGGCCAACTCACACATCAGCTGTGTGGTCGGGCCATCAGGGATTTTTTCTGCCGCGGCGTACCATTTCTTGTCCTGGCTCGGACAGAAATAGGGCTGGGTGAATACTTCCTGAAAGCACAGAACCTGCACACCTTTTTTGCCCGCCTCTTCGATATAGGGCAGGTGTGCGTCGATCATGGCCTTGCGGATTTCTTCGGGGGACTGATCGGTTGAACCCTTAAGGCTCATTTGAATCAGGCCACCTCTCAGCTTTGACATCCGAGATACCTCCTTGATCTGATATTTTTATGTCCTTGCCAGCTTTTGCTGATCTTTGGACTTATGTCTTCTCGCGCCCCAAGAACCCTGTTTGTTTTTTACGGGTTCGTTCCCAGACGGGACGCGATCAGAAAAATCGCGAAACAGATGTTTCCTCCGTGGCGTTGCAGACCCGTTTGTTTTTGATGGTTCTGCAAGCCGGGTGTCCCCTGCCCGATTGCGCAGGCAGGGAACGAAAATCGTAATTCTAGTCGATCTCTTTAAGCACTTCGCGCAATGTGCCAAACAGCTGATCAATGTGCGACTTTTCAAGGATCAGCGGCGGCGACAGCGCAATGATATCACCCGTGGTGCGGATCAGAATGCCCTTCTCAAACGCCTTGAGGAAGGCATTGAAGGCACGCTTGGTCGGGAAGCCTTCAATCGGCTCCAGCTCAATCGCACCGATCAGGCCAAGGTTACGGACATCCTTGACCAGTGGCAGGTCGATCAGGCTGTGCACCGCATCTTCCCAATACTGACCAAGTTCCTTGCCCTTGGAATACAGACCTTCTTCTTCGTAGGTCTCAAGCGTTGCCATGGCGGCCGCACAGGCAACCGGGTTGCCCGAATAGGTGTAGCCATGGAACAGCTCGATCATGTTTTCCGGACCGGTCATGAAGGCATCATGGATTTCGTCGGTGGCAAACACCGCACCCATCGGGATGGTGCCGTTGGTAAGGCCCTTGGCGGTCGTGACCAGATCCGGCTGAACACCAAAGTAATCAACTGCAAACGGCGCACCCAGGCGACCGAAACCGGTGATGACCTCATCAAAGATCAGAAGGATACCGTGCTTGGTGCAGATCTCGCGCAGGCGTTCCAGATAGCCCTTCGGCGGGATCAGAACACCAGTGGAACCTGCAACCGGTTCGACAATGACGGCCGCAATGGTCGACGGATCGTGCAGCGCGCAAATGCGTTCCAGATCTTCGGCAAGATACGCACCATGTTCGGGCATGCCACGGGTAACACCGTTTTCGTCCGGCAGGTAAGTGTGACGCATATGGTCGACACCGCCCAGCATCTGGCCGAATGTTTTGCGGTTGCCCGAAATACCACCGACGGAAATACCGCCGAAGTTCACACCGTGATAGCCGCGTTCGCGACCGATCAGGCGGGTCCGCTGTCCATCGCCGCGTGCACGGTGATAAGCCAATGCGATTTTAAGCGCGGTTTCAACCGACTCAGAACCGGAGTTGGTGTAGAAAACGTGGTTGAGATTGCCCGGCATCAACTGTGCCAGACGGCTGGCAAGTTCGAACGCCTTGGGATGGCCCATCTGGAATGCCGGGGCATAATCCAGCTCGTCCATCTGCGCCTTGACTGCTTCGACGATTTTCGGACGCTTGTGACCAGCGTTGCAGCACCAAAGGCCTGCGGTGCCATCAAGGATGTCGCGGTTATCGTCGGTTTTGTAATACATGCCATCGGCCGACACCAGCATACGCGGGGTCTGCTTGAACTGACGGTTGGCAGTAAAGGGCATCCAGAACGCCGAAAGATCGTTCGGACGGCTAATTTTCGTGGTGGCTGTCATCAAAAGGTCTCCCGTACCTTTTCAAGTTCTTCCCTCGACCGGTTCGGTGGCGGGCCACCGTGCACCGGCATCTGATATTCTTCATCCCGTTTTCGCGAAAAGGTATCTGGCCAAATGACCAAAATGTCGCACATTCGTTTTCCGGGATGGCCCGACCTGTTGCGGGCACACAAACGTCGTTAGCATGAGACATGCCCACGCACTAGCGCTTTAATACCACCGCGGAACTGTTTCGAATATTCGACTGTCAAACACCATTTCGGCGACCCTGATTTTTATTTACGGCGTCTATTTTGTGTTTATCTTTCATCGGTACTGTTCGATATTTCGGACAAAACTGACTCTTGACCATGGCCAGGGTCCAAACTCATCCAAATGATCGATCCGGCAATTGATATGAGAGAAAAAGCAAGGAAAAGCCCGCAGATTGGGGTGATCCCCAATCAAGGGATTTGACGCAGAGGCTTTCTCTCATATCAGTTGTCCTTCGGATCACCCGGATTTGCACGGGCTACGTTGTCGCAAAATCTTGAAAGATGTGCATCTTCCTGCAATTTTGCTTCGCATATCCGCACAAATCCGGGCGACCGGAACGGTCATTTGGATAAGTTTGGACCCTAGGCACGACGCGCATAAAAAGTTTCTTTTTGATATTTGCAGTAGAGGTTATTTTAACCTGACCAAACGGTCAAGATAAATGACGCGATTTAGACAGCACGATTGAGATCCATCAAAATCGGCGCGAAACGGGACACAAAAATGAGCACAAAACCCGCAGTAAACGGCGCACACAAGGCCGCGATCCGACAGGAAAACGAAGAACAGATTCTGGCCGCTGCCGAACGGGTCTTTGCCGATTTCGGGTTCAAGGGGGCGACCACCGCGCGGATTGCCGAAATCGCCAATGTTCCAAAGGCCAATGTGCATTACTATTTCAGCACCAAAGAGGCCCTGTACCGTCGCATCATGGAAGATGTCTGCGACCATTGGCTCGAAGCGGCAATGACGTTCGATAACAGCGCCGACCCCGCCTTCATTCTGCGCGGTTATATCGAAGCCAAGATGGATTTGTCGCGCGTGCGTCCTTATGGGTCGCGGCTTTGGGCACATGAAATCATCCGTGGCGCCAAATTCTCGTCGGAATACATCTCGACCACGGTGAAAAATTGGCTCGATAGCCGCGTGGAAGTCATTCGGGGCTGGATTGACGAGGGCAAGATGGATGATGTCGAACCCTACACCCTGATGTACATGATCTTTGCCACCACCCAGCACTATGCCGACTTCGGCCGCCAGATCGAGATTTTCAACAATGACAAGCCACTGACCGACGCACAGTTTGCCGAGGCCAAGGAAAATGTCGTGCGCATCATATTGAAGGGTGTTGGCCTCGCCTGATCCCCCGTTTGGGGACCTGACTGCGGTCGACGTCACCACTTCTGTATAGTTGTATCGGATTACCCGGGGACCAATTTTAGTTATTCCTGATAATCACGATGTTTGCAGACAATAATGGTGTGTATCGGACCATCTCTTCGCGCTGTTTGTGGCTTTATTTCCGCTGTCCTGATCGGCGGACCTGCGTCCCTGATGACATTCCCGGCAGTTGCCGAAAACGCAATTTTAGCCCAGACACAGAATACCCCGCCTGCAAGCAATTGCAGGAAGCTGTCGGTTGGCGGCGCAGACGGTTGGGAGCCGATCACCTATATCCGTGATGATGGCCAACAGACCGGCCTTGCGATCGACATTTTGCAGGATTATGCCAACCGTCACGATTTGAAGCTTGATCTCAATCTCGACATTCCCTGGACACGTGCCATTCAGATGCTCAGCAAGGGCGAACTGGATGTGATTGCCGGGGCCTATTTCACCCACGAGCGCGATCAGGTCCACTTTTACAGTGCGCCGTTCGCCAATGACGACATCATGGTCTTTCAACGCAACGACAATCGTTTTCCGGTTGTCGAGCTGAGTGATCTGATCGGGTATGACGGTGCGCGTCCGCAAGGTGGCAGTTATGGCGATTATATCGACCGCTTTGCCGAACAACGGCTGAACATGATTTTTTCCCCCACCGGCAATCGCATCTTTGACGTCCTGATGAATGGGCGGGTCGATTATGTCATGCTGGGACGCTTTGACGGGCTGACCAATATCTATCGCGACAATCTGATCGACGAGATCTTCGTGGTCGAGCCACCGATTGACAGCAACAAAGTCCATTTCATGTTTTCACGCAAAAGCCCCTGTATGGGCCATGTCAGAAACCTGAATATCCTGATCGAACAGCTTGCCAAGGACGGAACGCTTGATCAGTGGACAGAGAACCATCTTCTTGATGTGTCCGAAGGGGCGAGTTAACCAAACCCAACCGAGACAACAAAAAAGCAGGGCGCTATATGCGCCCTGCTTTGTGTTTGGTCACCGTGAAATGTCGGGACCTTATTTTTGCATCACGGTTTCATCGGCCTTGGCCAGAACCGCATGCAGCAGAACCTGCCCACCGGCATCCGACCAGTGTTTGTGCACTTCTTCGATCTCGTTATGGGAAATGCCATCAACACACGGGATAAAGATCATCGCCGTCGGGCAGACTTGCGCCAGATAGCAGGCATCATGCCCAGCGCCCGAGACGATTTCACGCGCAGAGAACCCGCCAAGCTCAGCCCCCATGCGCACCGCATCGACACAGGATTTATCGAACGGCACCGGTGCGTAATAGAAGATCTGCTCAAGCTCGGTCTGAAGGCCGATATCCTTGGCAATCTTTTCGACACCTTCGCGCAATGCCTTGTCCATATCGGCCAGAACCGCATCATCGGGATGGCGGAAATCGACGGTAAAGAACACCTCGCCCGGGATGACGTTGCGCGAGTTCGGATGGATTTGCATCATACCGACCGTCGCACAGGCAAGCGGGGAGCGATCCAGACCGATCTTGTTAACCAGATCAACCACGCGTGCCGCACCAAGCAATGCATCCTTACGCGTCTTCATCGGGGTCGGGCCAGCATGGGCTTCGACACCGGTGAATTTGATTTCATACCAACGCTGGCCCTGGGCATCGGTGACAATACCGATATCCTTGCCTTCATCTTCAAGGATCGGGCCCTGTTCGATATGGGCTTCGAAATAGGCCCCCATCGGATGGGCATCAATGGTGGCTTCGTCCGGCCCCATATAGCCGATCCGTTCCAGCTCCTCGCCCATGGTTTTGCCATCAACGTCGGCACGGGAATGACCGTATTCAAGGTCAAACACCTTGGCAAAGACGCCAGATGCCACCATGGCCGGGGCAAAGCGCGAGCCTTCTTCATTCGTCCAGCAAACGACTTCAAGCGGCGCTTCGGTTTCGTATTTGGCTTCATTGAGCGTACGGATCACTTCAAGACCCGAAAGCACCCCATAAACGCCGTCATACTTGCCACCTGTTGGCTGGCTATCGAGGTGGCTTCCCATCACCACGGGCGGCAGGTCCGGATTGCGGCCTTCGCGGCGGGCAAAGATATTGCCCATCTTGTCGATCCGGATCGAGCAGCCTTCTGCCTTGCACCAGTCGATGAACAGATCACGGCTTTCACGGTCAAGATCGGTCAGCGCCAGACGGCAAACGCCGTCCTTTGCGGTTTTGCCGATCTTGGCCATTTCCATCAGGCTATCCCAAAGGCGGTCACCATCAATTGACAGGTTACGTACACTGGGTTGAGCAGTCATTCGTCAGTCCTTTTGGTTTTGGTGGCGTTTGCGCGGATGGCTTATTCAGCAGCCACGCGCATGGGATTAAGCGGATGTTCCGGCCAGGTCATCGGCGGCTTGTCGGTCTTGACCGGTTCCATAGTGATACAATCAGGGACCGGGCAGATGTGATAGCAAAGGTTACAGCCAACGCATTCCTCATCGACCACTTCAAACAGACGACCGCCTTCGGGCTTGTCGGTCATGGTGATTGCCTGGTGCGAGGTATCTTCACACGCAATATGGCAACGACCGCACTCGATGCAGTTATCCGGGTTGATCACCGCCTTGGTGTCGAAGTTCATGTTAAGCTCGTTCCAGTCGGAAACCTGCGGAACGGCTGCACGGGTGAACTGTTCGACACTGGTATAACCCTTGTCATCCATCCACTGGCTCATACCGTCAATCAGGTCATCAACCACGCGGAAGCCATAGATCATAGCAGCCGTACAAACCTGAACGGCGTTCGATCCCAGCGCCATGAATTCGACGGCATCTTTCCAGGTGGTGATGCCCCCGATACCGGAAATCTCAAGATCGCGGGTTTCAGGTGTGCGGGCGATTTCAGCAACCATGTTCAGCGCAATCGGCTTGACCGCCGATCCACAATAACCGCCATGCGTGCCTTTGCCGTCAACGACCGGCTCCGGGATCATGTTGTCGATATCGACCGACACGATGGAGTTAACGGTGTTAATCAGCGATACCGCATCCGCCCCGCCCTTAAGCGCTGCCTCGGCCGACCACAGGATGTTGGTGATGTTCGGGGTCAGTTTGGTAAAGACCGGAATATCGACCGCATCCTTGACCCAACGGGTAACCTGTTCGACCATTTCCGGCACCTGACCGATGGCCGATCCCATGCCGCGTTCGCACATGCCGTGCGGGCAACCAAGGTTAAGTTCCAGACCATGCACACCGCTTTCGGCGATCTGCTGGGCAAGGTCCTTCCAGGCGCGTTCCTCAATCGGGGCCATCATCGAACCGATGATGACATGATCAGGATATTCTTTCCGGCATTCGCGGATTTCCTGAAGGTTGGTGGCAAGCGGACGGTCGGAAATCAGCTCGATATTGTTGATACCAAGCAGACGACGGTTCTGGTCATGGTGCGCGCCATAGCGCGAGGACACGTTGACCACGGGCGGATCAATGCCCAGCGTCTTCCAGACAACCCCGCCCCAGCCTGCTTCAAAGGCACGAACGACGTTGTATTTCTTGTCCGTCGGCGGCGCGGAGGCCAGCCAGAACGGGTTTAGCGAATCAATACCGGCGATTTTGCAGCTTAGATCAGCCATTTTCTCTCTCCCTTTGGCTAGCGTTTCACGCGGATTTCAGGAATGCATCAATGGCGATGGCGGCCTGTTTGCCGTCTTCGACCGACTGAACAGTCAAATCTTCGCCGCTCTTGATGCAGTCCCCACCGGCGAACACGCCCGGGGCGGTTGTCTGATAGTTTTTATCGACCACGATCTTGCCACCGGTGATCTCCATGCCGGCAAGGTCATCGGTTTTGATTTTTTGTCCGATGGCCTTCAAAATCTGGTCTGCACGCACTTCAAAGGTTTCGCCTGTGCCAACAAGCTTGCCACTGGCATCAAGTTCGGTCTTTTCGAACTCCATGCCCATCAGCTTGCCATTGGCCTTGATCGCAACCGGCTTTGCCCAGTAACGCACAACAACGCCGTTGGTTTTGGCCAAATCCTGTTCGAACTCGGTCGCGGACATGTTTTCCGCACCCCGGCGGTAAACAAGGGTGACTTCCTCAGCGCCTAGACGCTTGGCCTGTACCGCGGCATCGATTGCGGTGTTACCACCGCCGATGACGATCACGTTGTTGCCAACCGGCATGTCGGATTTCGGTTCGGTTTGGCGCAGTTTTTCGATGAAATTGATCGCGTCATCAACGCCCGGGAAATCTTCGCCCTTAAGACCCAGATCATTGGTCGAGCCAAGGCCGACACCGACAAAGACGGCATCATATTTGGCTTTGAGGTCGGCAAGGTTGATGTCCTTGCCAAGCGCCTTGTTATATTCGATTTCAATCCCGCCAATGCCCAGAAGGAATTCAACTTCGCGCTGGGCGAAATCGTTGGTCATCTTATAAGCAGCTAGACCATATTCATTAAGCCCGCCCGGTTTCGGCTTGGCTTCGAACACGACAACGTCATGGCCGAGCATCGCCGCACGGTGCGCACATGAAAGGCCCGCCGGACCGGCACCGACAACGGCAATGGTCTTGCCGGTTTTCGGCGCACGTTTGAACGGATGGGGCAGATCGCGCGCCATCAGATGATCAACCGCGTATCGTTGCAGGCTGCCGATCTCAACGGCGGTATCTTCGGCGACGTTACGAACGCAGGCCTCTTCACACAGCACTTCGGTCGGACAGGCACGCGCACAGGTGCCGCCCATGATGTTGGCCGACAAAATGGTCTTTGCCGCACCATCCGGGTTGCCGGTGCTGATTTTGCGAATGAAGGATGGAATATCGATTGATGTCGGGCATGCGGTCACGCATGGCGCGTCATAACAATACAGGCAGCGGTTGCTTTCCGCCATGGCCTGAAGCGTGGAATAGGCCGGATGCAGATCGGAAAAGCCGTCATCTGCGTTATTGTGACCAGCACCGCCATGAACGGCACCGGATTTTGAAGCTTGCTTGGCCTGCAAGGTGGTCATTTGTTTGTCTCCCTGCCAAAAAGGCGTCCTCTCCTGACGTCATCGAGAGACAAAACAAGAATGAAAATACAATCGACCGCGGGCCAAAAATGATCGCAGCTATCGCGCGATCAGAATACAGTTATGGCGTTACGTGGACGGGCGGGCCCGACCAACTCAGGGTCTCTCGTACTGACATTCTTGGCGTATCCGTCCGGCTTATGCCGGATTGTTTCCCAGTATTTGATCTGCCGTGTGATTATAGTTTCGGGGTTATCCCCGGTTGATACACGTGCAGATGCCTCTCTCTGACGGATACAGCATGTCCAATCCTGATCATTTGGTCAAGATTAAAAATCCGAATTCTTGGTTGGGTCGGAAAACACCTGCATCCGCGCCGAAAAACCGGGGTCCGGCATCATCAGATCCACATCGGATTGCAGGCCACTAGACATCCGGTATGTCCCTGATTTGGCAACATTTTGTGCTGGCTTTATTTAGACAAACTAAAGTAACGTCATCGGACAAACCCACTTCGGAAAGCCCTCGATGACCCTTCCAAACGATGCCACTGACACCCTCCCCGACCGTCAACCGTCGGTGCGTGCCGTTGCCATGCCGTCTGATACCAACCCGACCGGGGATATCTTTGGCGGCTGGTTGATGTCGCAAATGGACCTTGCCGCCGGAACTGCGGCCGCACGCCGGGCCAAGGGCCGAACCGCAACCGTCTTTGTCGACAGCATGTCGTTCCTGCGCCCGGTCCATGTCGGCGATGAAGTGTCGTTTTTCACCGAAATCATCCATGTCGGACGCACATCGCTTCGCATACATGTCCAGGCCTGGCGCCAGACGCGCTTTGAAGAAACATCCGACAAAGTCACCGAAGGTATCTTTACCTTTGTCGCGCTCGATGAGGCCGGACGCCCCCGCCCGCTTGACCCCGATCCGGAAGACGCCTTGTCCGAGACCTGATTGATCCGGTCGGACCCACTTTTTTTAAGCGTTCTTGCAAAACATTCCCACGCGCGCCGAAAAATTCGGCGCGTTTAATTTTGTTTGGGCGGCAAATAACACGCCAAAACAGAACATCTTATTTTTATATCTCAACTTTTTGGCGAATTCGTTTCAGTTTTATGTATCATTCCCCGATGTCGTTTCACTTGGCGCTGGAAATGAAATTCGGGGGAACCGTCGTGTGCTGGTGTCAGGGATTAGGGGCAGGATCTATTAATTTGGTTAGAATGGCAGTGCTTATATTTGTGAAATCCAAGGAAAAGCCCGCTGGGCGGGTTGGTATCCCGCTCAAGGGATTTGACGCGGGAGTTCGCAAATATAAGCACTGTCCTTCGGATCGACCGAATTTGCACGGGCTACTTTGTCGCAAAAACTTGAAAGATACATATCTTCCTGCGTTTTCGCTTCGCGTATCCGCACAAATTTGGTCGACCATTCGAAGCAAATTAATAGGTCCTGCCCCTAAAGCGACATGGTACAGGCCGACACCTGTATTGCGAGAGGAAGTGGGAGAGTCTTATCCGACATTTCAGTCTCTGATCAGGAGAAGCACATGACCGATCAGCCAATTCTTGTGGGCTATGACGGAACAGATGCCGCACAGCGTGCCGTGGAATTCGCGGGCAAACGCGCAACAGCCGAAGGCTGCGCAATTCATCTGGTTTACGTTCTTGAATGGTCCCCCTACAGCTTCCTGTCGACACAGGAACTTGAAGAACGCCATCAACGGCGAACAGAAGAACTGTCGCGGGCAGAGAAAACTCTCAAGCCCGCGTTGGATGCGCTTAACAAACTTAAAATACCGGTAACTTCGGAAGTCCGTTACGGCCATTCCGGCGAGTTGATCTGCAAGATCGCCGAAGACAAAGGCGCCTGTCAGATCATCGTCGGCAGGAAGGGTGGATCGACATTGAGCGCGCGGCTGCTGGGCAGTTTGCCGCTTACCCTGGTTCAGGCATCGCCTGTTCCGGTCACTGTCGTTCCGTAAGGCAATCACGAAGTTAAACCGGAGAACCATCATGTTCTGGAAAAAGACAGCAGCGGCCAGCGCCGTTGCAATGATGTCGGCCACCCTGCCGCAAATCGCACTTGCGCAGGAAGTCGGCCTTGATGAAAGAATCAATCAGGCGATCGCACCGATTTCTAACGTGATTGCCGGCACCATGTTCTATTCCGTGCCCATTGCCGGCACGGAATTTCCCCTTATTGTCGGCTGGCTTGTTGTTGCCGCCACCATTTTCACGCTTTATTTCGGCTTTGTTCAGTTCCGTCGATTTGGCCATGCCATTGCGCTGGTCAAGGGCGACTATTCCCACCCCGAAGACGCCGGCGAGGTATCCCACTTTCAGGCGCTTGCCACCGCCCTTTCGGGCACGGTCGGGCTTGGCAATATTGCCGGTGTCGCCGTTGCGGTTTCCATTGGCGGACCGGGGGCAACATTCTGGATGATCCTGGCCGGGCTTTTGGGCATGGCATCGAAATTCACCGAATGTACGCTTGGCGTTAAATACCGTAACGAATATAAAGACGGCCGCGTTTCCGGTGGCCCGATGTATTACCTGTCCAAGGGCATGGCTGAAAAAGGCAAACCGGGATTGGGCAAGGTCTTGGCTGTCGTCTTTTCGATCTGCTGTATTGGTGGCGCTGTTGGCGGCGGCAATATGTTTCAGGCCAATCAGGCCTTCCAGCAGGTGGTCAATGTCACCGGCGGGGAAAACAGCTTCCTTGCCGGGTCGGGCTGGTTATTTGGCCTGATCATGGCAGTGATTGTTGGCGTCGTGATCATTGGCGGCATCAAATCCATCGCCAAGGTGACCGAAAAGATCGTGCCGCTTATGGCGGTGATTTACGTCACCGCGGGCATGATCATTATCCTCTCAAACATCACCATGGTCGGTGATGCCTTTGCCCAGATCTTTGTCGGTGCCTTTACCGGTGCCGGTGTTGCCGGCGGTGTGATCGGTGCGCTGATCCAGGGCTTTAAACGTGCAGCGTTTTCGAACGAGGCCGGCATTGGCTCAGCCGCCATCGCCCACGCAGCCGTCCGCACTAAGGAACCGGTGACAGAGGGCTATGTTGCCCTTCTTGAACCGTTCATTGATACGGTTGTGATCTGCACCATGACAGCCCTTGTGATTACCATCAGTGGCGAACTTAATTCCGGCCTGACCGGGGTTGAGCTGACCTCGGCCGCGTTTGCATCGGCCTTTACATGGTTCCCGCTGATCCTTGCACTGGCGGTTGTGCTGTTTGCCTTTTCGACCATGCTGTCTTGGTCGTATTACGGGCTGAAAAGCTGGACCTATCTGGTCGGTGAAGGCAAAGGCAAGGAGATCATTTTCAAGCTGTTCTTCTGCCTGTGCGTGATTGTGGGTGCCTCCATGAGCCTCGGTCCCGTGATTGATTTCTCGGACTCCATGATCTTTGCCATGGCGATCCCCAACATCATCGGCCTTTATTTCCTGATGCCGGTGGTGCGCGGCGAGATCAAGCAATACTGGGCCAAGATCGAAAGCGGCGAGATCAAAAAGGTCAAATAACCATCGATCAATGTGTCACATCCCCCGCGCAACTGTCCCGGGGGATGTGACCTTTACTCCATGACTTCCATATGTTCGTCATTTGACGAGGTAGCGCGTTTTGGCCCCTGCATCAGCAACAGCAGCGGCACCACCGCAATCACAATCCACATCATCGCCTGAAAATCATTGAGGTAAGCAATAGTATTGGCCTGTGCGGTCACAACCTGATTGAGGACTACGGCCCCGGTCCGGGTTTGCCAGTCCCAGATATCAGGCAGCCACGGGCTTTGCATTGCCATCCGGAACGGGGTCAGCTTTTCCGCCAGACTTGCATGCACCACCTGGGTATTTTGCGTCAGCATGGTGGTCATCACTGAAATGCCGATGCTTGACCCGATATTGCGCATCAGGCTGAACATTGCCGTGCCTTCGGTCCGGTAATGCGGATTGAGTGTGGCAAAGGTGATCGTACTGAGCGGCACGAAAATGAAGCCAAGCCCGATCCCCTGAATGATGCCGGTGCGGATGATCACAAACTCGCTGACATCGGTGGTAAAGCCGATCATTTCATACAGCGACAAGGCGGTCATAAACAGGCCAAACAGGATCAGCAAACGGGTATCAATCCGCCCGACCAGTCGCCCGACCATCATCATGGCAATCATGGTACCCACGCCGCGCGGGGCCAGCAATATGCCCGCCGTCACCACCGGATATCCCATCAGGTTTTGCAGGAAGGGTGGCAAAAGTGCGAGTGTTGCGAGCAACACCACCCCGACAATAAAGATGAAAAACAATCCGATGACAAAGTTGCGGTCGGCAAACAGGCCCGGCTCAAGAAACGGGTTCCTTGCGGTGAACATGTGAACGATGAACATGTAAAGGCACATGACCGCAAGGGCGGTTTCAATGATGATTTCCCATGACGAAAACCAGTTCTGGCTTTCGCCGCGATCAAGCATCATCTGAAGCGCACCGATGGACAGGCTGAGCAACGCAAAACCGAACCAGTCGAATGACAGGCCGGGCTTTTTATCAGTTTCAGGCACGAAGGCCATGATGCCAAACAACGCCATCAGGCCAATCGGCAGATTGATGTAAAACACCCAGCGCCAGTTATAAAACTCGGTCAGATACCCGCCCAAAGTCGGGCCCAAAATCGGCCCCAACATCACGCCCATGCCCCACATCGCCATGGCCGAACCATGTTTTTCCTTGGGGTAGGTATCGAGCAAAACCGCTTGCGACAGCGGCACAAGCCCCGCGCCAAACGCGCCTTGCAACAGACGAAACGCCACCATTTCTTCAAGTGATACAGCCGCCCCGCACAGCATCGAGGCAATGGTGAAACCGGTAACAGAAACCAGAAACAGCTTCTTGCGGCCAAAACGCGCCGCGAGAAAACCCGTCGGTGGCGTCATGATAGCGGCGGCGACGATATAAGATGTCAGCACCCAGGAAATCTGGTCCTGGGTCGCAGCCATACTGCCCTGCATATGGGGCAACGCGACGTTGGCAATGGTGGTATCGAGTGCCTGCATAATGGTTGCAAGCATGATCGAAACGGTGGTCAGACCGCGTTCAAGCGGCGTTGTCTCGCTGGCCGCCGTGGCGGCTGTACTCATTGCGCAGCCTCAGGGATCACGTGATCATTTTCAGTACCGGCTTCGGCCTGATTTATCCCGACCCAAGACATCATGGCGGCAGCAAATGCCGGCACCTTGCGTTGATGATGGGTATCGACTTCTACCTCGGTGCTCATCCCTGCACGCAGATCGGGCAAACCGTCATGGGCATCAATGGCAATACGAACCGGCACGCGCTGAACCACTTTAACCCAGTTACCTGTCGCATTTTGGGCTGGAATCACCGAAAACTCCGCCCCGGTTGCCGGCGCGACCGAATGCACTACACCGTGCCACACCATATCAGGATAGGCATCGACCGAAATTTCGGCCTTCTGTCCCGGTTTCAGGTGGGTCAGTTCGACTTCCTTGAAATTGGCATCAATCCATTGAACATCACTTGAAACCAGACTTGCCATCGCAGAGCCCGCTTTGACATAGGCACCTTCCTCGGGCTTGTTACTGAGCACGCCATTAAACGGTGCGATAATTTCGGTATGCTTCAGATCAAGTTCAGATCGGGCGAGATCAAATTTTGCCTGCTGATATTGCGGCAGATTTTCAATCGGGGTATCCACATCCCCACCCAGCTTTGACAGGGTGGTTTTCATCGCCCGTTGATTAAGGACAATCCGTTGCTTGGCGGCCAAAAGCGTATTCTGGGCTTCATCAAGGGCTGCCTGTGAGGCCACATTGCTTTTACGAAGGGCCTGTTGCCGGTCAAACTTCTTCTGGGCGTAATCAAGATTGATCTTCGCCAGTTCGACACTGCCCTTGAGCTCTTCATAGCTGTGGCGCAGGGAATCAACTTCCTGCTCGACAGTGGCAAGATTGGCATGTGCGCGCTCAACGGCAATCTGAAAGGGGCGCGGATCAATGCGAAACAGCACGTCGCCTTTGTGTACCAACTGGTTTTCATCAACCAGAATTTCGCTGACCGGACCGTCAATTTCCGGCGCGATGGCAACCATATCGGCGTGAACATAGGCGTTCTCGGTACTGACGAACCGTCCGCCGGTATAGTACCAGTAGGCACCACCCATCACGACGACAAGCGGACCGGCCATCAGCAGAACCGGACGCAGCCAGCGTTTTCTCGATTTCGAGACAGGATTTTCGTTTGCCGCCG
Source organism: Thalassospira profundimaris WP0211 (assembly GCF_000300275.1). Lineage (GTDB taxonomy): Bacteria > Pseudomonadota > Alphaproteobacteria > Rhodospirillales > Thalassospiraceae > Thalassospira > Thalassospira profundimaris. Next base: position 54,961 of record NZ_AMRN01000004.1, read on the forward strand.
ACGAGGCAGCATTCTGATTTTGATCTGACATGATTTCGGGGCCTTGAATTATGCGTTCTTTTGACTGGCTGGCTGTGAATTGGTTGGCGCGTCGGTTTTGCTGCCCTGCTCGACAGCGGTCAGGTTGTCATGCATCCGACCCAAAACCGAAATCAGCATTTGCTGCATGTCGGGCGTGATCCCGGCCATGGCATCTTCGCGCGCCGCGGCCGCAACCTCATAGACGCGCTCAAGCAATGGCGTAGCAGCATCGGTAGCAAAAAGTTGAAATGCTCGCCGGTCATCGGGATCGGCCCGGCGTTCAGCCAGTCCTTCCTCGACCAGTTTGTCGATCAGACGGGCGGTCGTAATCGGCTGAATTTCAAGCATCTCGGCCAATGCCACCTGCCGGACACCCTCATTGCGCGCCACATAGACAAGCGCCTGTATTTGGGCCTGAGTCAGGCCGAAATCGTCTGCGTGACGCATGAAATTGCGCCGCATCAGACGGGTTACGTCCTTCATCAAAAAACCGATATTCTGTTTGGGATCGTTAGATTGTGGCATTTGCCAGCTCTGTCAAAGTCACATGGTTGATATATAATAAGCAATGTATACTATATCAATCAGGTGACTTCAAGTCAGTTGATGTCACCCCCGCCCTGCGCAGACGACATGGCTGCTGATTGTGGCCGTGACTATGCAAGGCGGGTGAAATATGCGATTTTAATCGGCACAGGCAGCAGGCTGTGATAGAAGCCGCGCCAGAGAGATTTCCCGCAGACGACCAAATAGAAAAGACCCGCAAGTGATGAGTAATCAATCGCGCCGTTCCGAATTGCTGATGCCCGCAGGCTCGCTCGAAAAGCTGAAAGTTGCTGTGCTCTATGGCGCAGACGCCGTTTACATGGGCACGCCGGACCTGTCGCTGCGCGTTAAAAGCCAGATGTCGCTTGATGACGTGGTCGAGGGCATCGACTTCGCCCACAGCCATGGTGTGCGCGTTTACCTCACACTGAACCTGTTTTCGCATAACAAGGATATCGACAAGCTGCCGGAATATGTCGATACCGTGCGCAAGGTCCGCCCCGATGGCCTGATCGTTGCCGATCCGGGTGTGTTCATGTTTGTCCGCGAACATGCGCCGGAACTTGATTTGCATGTGTCGACACAGGCCAATGTGTGCTCGTGGCAGTCCGTCAAATTCTGGCAAAGCATTGGTGCGAAGCTTGTGGTTCTGGGCCGTGAGGTTTCCTATGAGGAACTGACCGAAATCCGCGAAAAATGCCAGGACATCAAGATCGAGGCATTCGTGCATGGCTCGATGTGCATGACCTATTCCGGTCGTTGCCTGCTGTCGAACTTCATGGCCGAACGTGGTGCCAATCAGGGCGCATGTGCGAACTCGTGCCGCTGGAAATACAAAGTCCACATGAAGCTTAAGGACGGCACGGTCAAGGAACTCAAACTGACCGAAGAAAACTTGGAAATGTTTGACTTCTTCCTTGAAGAAGACATGCGTCCGGGCGAGCTGATGGAAATTCAGGAAGACGAGCGTGGCTCCTACATCCTGAACTCGCGAGATCTGTGCATCATGCCGAAGCTTGAGGATTACCTGAAAATCGGTGTCGACAGCCTCAAGGTCGAGGGGCGTGGCAAAAGCCCGTATTACGCCGGCCTCGTTGCCCGTGCCTACCGCATGGCGATTGATGACTGGTACAAGGATCCGGAAAACTGGTCGGCCGAAGAATATATGAAGGAACTGGCGACCATCCCGAACCGGGGTTATACGCTGGCCTTCCATGATGGCCGCCTGACCAACTACGCGCACGGCTATGACAGCAACACCAATGTGTCGGATTGGGAATTTGCCGGAATGATCGAGGAAGTCGAAGACGACGCCTTTATCATGTCGGTCAAGAACCGCATGTTGCCCGGTGATGTGATCGAAATCGTCCCGCCGCGTACGCGCCAGACCATCTTCATCCGCATGTATGAATTCATTGATGCCAAAACCGGCAAGGTCGGCGAAGCAGTCCACGCCAACACCCATCCGCGCATCCGCCTGCCATTCAGCCTGTTTGAACAGGAAGACCCGGAATTCCTGAAACGCGAAATCCTGCCGATGACCATCGTGCGCAAGGAAAAGGCCCTTTCCGAAGACGAATGGCAGCGCCTGAAACTTGATCAGGAAGGCCACAAGATCGAGATGGGCAAAGGCAACGAAGAACGCTATGACGCGAAACGCGAAGCGCTTCAGACCGCCCTTGATGACCGCCAGAAGGAACGCTCCTTCCGCACCCCGCGTGTTGGCACCAAGGGCTGCTGTGGCCGGGGTTGCAATGGCTGCCTGATCTTCTGGCATGATGAAAGCTACGCCAAGGCGCGCGAAATTCTTGCCAAACGCAAACAGGGCGAAATGCTGGAAAAAGACGGCAAGACGATTGCCGCTGAATAAGCACCCCGCCCATTACAGATACAAAAACGGCAGCATTCGATCTCGATGCTGCCGTTTTTTATTGGGTTATTTGATGGCGCGTTCAGCCTGTTGCTCCAGCCGATCAATCCGGCGGAGCGCAAACCAGCCCAGCACAAGAAACACGATCAGCAAGATCGGGCTGAGCATCGCAAGGTTTTGTTCAACCAGTTCGGACATCCCCGCCCCCAGGCTATGGCCAAGCCCATAGTAAAGCCCGACCCAAAGCAGGACTGACGCGATGCTAAGCGGCAGGAAGCGGATGAAAGACATCGAGCTCATGCCGACCGGGAACACCCCAAACGATCGCACCCCATGCGGATAGCGACACAGCAGGATATAGGCGACACCGTAATGCTCAAACAATCCCAGGGTCTTGCCCATCCAGTCTGACAGGGATTTGGGCAGCTTGCGGACAATCGCATCGCCGTATTTGCGAGCTAACCCAAAGCGCAGTACATCGCCGACAAGCCCACCCGCAATCATTGATGTAACCGCCGGCACGATCATCAGGCTTTCGGCCGCGACCAGCATGCCGGCAAATACCGGCAGGATGCTGGATTTGCTGACGCAATAGGTGAAGATCAGGATATAGACCAGATCCTGATGATCCTGAATCCACAGATTAATCGTCTCAAACACGGCACGTCCGCCTGCACTTATTGGATGATGGTTCGCCTTCTAGGCCAAACCGGACACACTTGAAAGTGTGCCCGATCACAGTTGCCTTGATTACGCCAGTTCAAACCGGATCGACTGCGCACCTTCCCAAAGCGTCATCTTACCCAGCTTTTCAAGGTCTTCGAGATTGCTGGTGACCGTGATGAAATGGTTGCCGGCAAGCTGGCCGACCTTGGAAGCGAAATGCACCCCGCCATATGCCAGCAGGATTTCGGTTTCGCTGATCCCGCCGGGATAGAGGATGATCTGGCCCGGGGCCGGGAAGCTGGTGTGGTTTTCATAATCAACACCGAACTGATAATCGCCGAGTGGCATCCAGACACCCTCGCCGCTCCAGCGGACATGGACCGCCTTGCTTTCAAACGGCATGCGATCAAGGAACGCCTTGCAGGTATGCGGCGCCTTTTCGATTTCGAGAACCGCGTCAAAGGTGAAGGGACCGGCGGTAATTTTGATATTGGACATGATGTTTCCTATGAAATCAGGATGACCCAACCCAGCGAAAGCGCCAGACTGATCAATGTAACGGGCACGCCAAGGCGCGCATAATCGATAAATGAAATCACCGTTCCGGCCTTTGCGGCCTGTTCAACGGCAATGATATTGGCAACCGAACCAACAATCAGGAAGTTGCCCGACAATGTCGAAAAAATCGCCAGTGCATGCAACATTTCCGTGCTCCATTCCGGACCGAGTGAGAGCAACATCATCACCAGCGGCACATTGCCGATCGTATTGGACCCGGCCAGCGACACACCAGCCAGAACACCCGGATGATGGATCTGCAACGTGATCAGAACATCGCGAAACAGGCTGGCGATCACGTCATTTTGCGCCATCGCGCCGGTGACGATAAACAACCCGCAAAACAGCGCCAGCAAATGCCAGTCAACCCGCCCCAGAACCTGATCGGTCGACAGGCGACGACTAAGCAGCAAGGCCCCCACCACCAGAAGCGACCAAAGTGCGCGGTCTTCGACAAAGACAAAAATCGCGATCACGGCGATGGTCGCCAAAACCGCCTTGGTCAGGATGGTTTTATCAAGCGGGCGAACCGGTTGATCAACTGATCGCGCATTTGCATTTGAAATTGCATTTCCACCCGCCCCGGCGGCATGTGTTTGCCCGCGCATCATCGGGCTTCGCAAGATCACGACATACACCACGCCAAGTGCCAGGAGTGCAGGCACAGCACAGGCCAGAACAAAGCCGATGAAATCAAGATTGCCAAACTCGGCAATCATCAGGTTTTGCGGATTACCGATCAGGGTGGCTGCCGATCCGGCATTGGCCGCACACGCCACCGCAATCACATAGGGTTTGGGATCAAGCCCGCGCGCAATCACCCCGGTAATCAAAACCGGCGTCACTGCCCAGACGACAACATCGTTTGTCAAAAAGGCCGATAGCACCCCGCACATGACGATCACCCCGGCCAGCAACCCGCCCGGCCCGCATTTGAGCGCGGTGATCCGATGCCCGATCCAGTCAAAAAAGCCACTTGCCGCATATTGTGACGACAGCACCATCAATGTCAGCAACACCGCAAGGGTGGCAAAATCAATCGACGCCAGCGCGCCATCACGGTCAACCGCCCCACTGATCAGCAAGATCACCGCGCCAAACACGGCAATGCCAGTACGATTGATCGCAAGCCACGGCCAGCGCCCCAGCGCCATGCCGATATAGACCAGAACAAAAACAACGGCGATCAGCCAATTCATAAAATGCCCCCATGACCACGGCGACTGCCGGGTTTCGAATAATGGCTACAGCGCCGCCGGGAAACGGTCAATCGGCATGATATTCACGTTCCGGTTATGCGCAAATTGCAATGCCCCATACCGAAATGCGCCAACTGAAATTGTTGCAAAGCCCGAACGCGGCCATTTGAGCCATTTTGTGCGTTGCGACATCAGTTCTTCGACGATCCTGCGATTGTTTCATGACAAAACGGGTGAAAATTTCACTTGCGCGCCAAAAGCAACGGGCGTACATGCGGACTTGCCCAAAGTCGCACGTGCCTGTGGTGGTCCTGCTTACTGGAACCCGTAGGACTTACTTAAAGCAACGACGGTGTAGGGCTTTTTTGGTCTCAGGTGGCGTCCAAATCCACCGACACTAAAGAGGCACACCATCATTGCCCACGTGCGGAACGGGAACTCCCCATTCCATAGCGAGGCAGACTTAACTTCGCAGTTCCGGTTGGCCCCGGGGCTAAACAGCACGCAAGTAGTCCGCGTTATTGCGCCTCCACCGCGCACACGCATCAGGTACATGCACGCTGCCATATCGTGGAATGGGAGAACGCCCCAATGGCAACTCAGCGTATTATTGATTTTCTCGCACAGAACCGCCCGGAAGGCCCGTGCCTTGTTGTTGACCTCGACGTTGTTCAGCGCAACTACGAGACCTTTACCCGTGCTTTGCCGAGCTCGCGCATTTTCTATGCCGTCAAAGCAAACCCGGCACCGGAAGTTCTGAGCCTGCTTGCCGATCTTGGCAGCAACTTTGACACCGCATCCGTCCCGGAAATCGAAATGGCGATGGCCGCTGGTGCAAGCCCGGACCGCATTTCGTTTGGTAACACCATCAAAAAAGAACGCGACATTGCGCGCGCTTTTGAACTCGGTGTGCGCCTTTATGCGGTTGATTGCGTCGAAGAAGTCGAAAAAATTGCCCGTGTCGCACCGGGTGCGCAGGTTTTCTGCCGCATTCTGACCGACGGCGTTGGCGCAGAATGGCCGCTGTCGCGCAAATTCGGTTGCGCGCCTTCCATGGCGCTCGAAGTTCTTCAGCATGCCCATCACATGGGTCTGGATGCCTATGGCGTGTCCTTCCACGTCGGGTCGCAGCAGTGCAACCTCGACGCCTGGGACACTGCGCTTTCGGAAGCATCCTCGATCTTCCGTACCTTGGCGGAAAAAGGCATTCACCTTCGCATGGTCAATATGGGCGGGGGCTTCCCGACCCGTTACCTGCGCGACATTCCGGCAACCGAAGCATACGGTGCGGCGATTGTTGACGCGCTTCACAACCACTTTGGCAACCACATGCCCGAAACCATTATCGAACCGGGCCGTGGCATGGTGGGTGATGCCGGCGTGATCAAAGCCGAGGTTGTTCTGATTTCGCGCAAGCATGCCGATGATCCGGTGCGCTGGGTTTACCTTGATATCGGTAAATTCGGTGGCCTTGCCGAAACCATGGACGAAGCGATCCGCTATCCGATCACCACGATCCATGATGGCGGCGAAGTTGCCCCTTGCGTTCTGGCTGGTCCGACCTGTGATTCGGCTGACGTGCTGTATGAAAAGACCCCGTATGACCTGCCGGTCTCTTTGACCATCGGTGACGAGGTTCTGATCGAAGCAACCGGTGCCTACACCACCACTTATGCATCTGTGGCGTTCAACGGCTTCTCGCCGCTTGCCGCCTATATCATCTGACCCCATTCGGGAAAGATAGGCCAATGATCACAATTGATCGCGAAGGCGCATATTCGCACATTGAACGCGAAAAGCTGCTTGATCGCGTAATGGGTCAGGCGCGGTTTCAGAAATCGTCTGAAATCCTTCGCCGTAATCGGCTTCCGGCGGACGGTCTTGCGTTTGTCGCCCACGACGGCAAACAAATGATCGGCACCGTCCGGTTGTGGAATGTCAATGCCGGTGATGCAGGTGATGCATTGCTGCTCGGCCCGCTTGCCGTCGACAAGATCTATAGCGGGTCCGGCGTGGGTGCCGGTCTGGTTTATGCCGCCCTTAATGCGGCACAGGCTAGCGGTCACCGTTCGGTTCTTCTGGTGGGGGATCCGGACTATTACGCGCGCTTTGGCTTCCATGCGGCCCCCGCAAGCGGGCTTTTGATGCCCGGCCATTTTGACCGTCACCGGTTCCAGGCGGTCCATCTTGGCAACGGCGATGGCTTGAGTGGTTCAACCGGTATGCTGAGCGCAACCGGGGCCATGGTCCACTAAGACATCAAAGCAATAAGACAAAAAAATCCCGGCCCGGGTTTCCCCGGCCGGGATTTTTGTTATCCGACCTTTGCCGATCAGATCAGCAGGTCTTTTCCGACAACCAGCCGATAAACACGCCGTTCTGTTCAAGGCGTTCATGGGCAAAGCATTCGCCACCGGGATAGGCGCTATTGGCCGGGGTGTAGCGCACAACGTCTTCGCCGGGCAGAATGTTGGTCGTGGTTTCGACCTGTTCGGTATGGGCGGTGCCCATGCCATCAGACGTCACAAGACAATCATAACGCCCGCCATTGCCATTGATGGTTCGGACACCGACCATGCCATGATCCATCGGCCAGGCTTTCAGGACCGACACCAGATCACCGGGATTTTTGGCAAGGCAGGCGGTGATGGCGGGCATCATGTCATCGAAATAGCGCGTCCAGATGCCATCGCCCTGTCTTTTAAGCTCGGCAACCGAGACCACCGGGAAATCACCCGGTGCAAGGGCAAGGCTTGCGGCCTCGACCGGCATGGATGAAACCGCACAATGGAAATCGCCCGACGGCGTTGTCCAGATTGCATCGGCCCCCTTGCCCCGCAATTCGTACATGTCATTGCCATAGCCATATCCCGAACCGGTCGGCATCTGTGCCAGACTGATCGGTTCGCGTCCGCGCATTTCGACAATGGCGCGTTCGGCATCATGATCAAATGTCACGGCAAAGCGGCTTTGATCATCGCAGATAAACAGTTCCGGGCCGGTCATCGGATCCGGGGTACTGTTAAGCTGGCTTAACATCGCCTCGATCCGGCTGAGCGCCACCTTGCTTTGCGATAATGCACCGCTGATTTCATGTTCATCGGGCTGGCTGGATGTGCCGTTGACGGTTTTGGTACCACTTGAAAAGCGCCCCTGGGCGAAATCCAGTGTCAGGGTGTAATGCAGCGGTGCGTCGCTTTGCTCCCCGCCGTAATTGACCCGTTTGGCGTCCTCGGCAAAGCGCAGCAATTGACCATTGCGGTAATAGAGTTTGACGTCACTTGATCCGTAATCACCAAGATCGCGATGCTCATCAACCAGAAGCGGTTCACCATCCGTCGTGACATAGGCCTTATAGGTCACGGTGTGGTCCGATGCGGAATACTGGCCGGGAATGACACGCATGTCGGCCAGTTTGGCCTCGATCGCTGCGATGTCGTCAGGCACATCCGATCCATCGCCATTGCGCGCACCATCGCCCTGAACGCGCGGCACCTGGCGAACGACGATATCAACGTCGCTTGGCGCACCGCGGGTCAGGACCGGGTAGCTTTGATCATTGCGAAACAGAAGATCGCCATTGGCATTGACGATTTTGGCTTCGACCGCATAGCTGTGCTTGGGTTCGATATCATCAAGATCATAGGGCAGGATGAAAACCATCGGCGGGTTTGCCACTGGCTGGCGCAGCGATGCGATTTCCACCGATGGCGCGTCAGCGCGCGAGACATCAAGCAACCGCACGACAAGGAAGGTATTATCCGGCGAAAGTGCGATCCGTTCACGGTAACTGACCGATCCGGTGACGCTGTTGCTTGGTGATTGCAGGGCGGCACAGCCCGACAATATTGCGACCACGCCAAAGGCAATAAGCGCCCTTGCCCACATGGTTGCGGCGGTAACAGGTTTCATTTTAACCCCGGCTTGCTCGTATTTTTGGTGATGTGTTCTGCCACCACATAATGGTGACGCCAAACATACTGAAAACCAAGGCCAAAAATGGGCAAATCGCGCCAATTACCCGAATTAGGGCACCCAAGGGGCTGTTTGGCGCGATTTGCGTGTAAGGCGATGCAATCCTGACGAAAAAAGCCTAGCCGGCAAACGGGTGGCACAATTGGCCGGCGACCTCTGTTCGGATCGACAGCAGCGCGCCTTCAAGCGGATTGCCATTGCCTTCCAACCCGACCGCGGCCGAGGTGATATAAAGCGTCTTGAGATCCGGGCCACCAAACACGCAACTGGTCGGCTGGGTTACCGGCAGTTCGACGATGCGATCGACACTGCCATCCGGCGCAAAGCGGATCAGACATCCCCCGCCCCACCGCGCATTCCAGATATAGCCATCGGCATCCATCGCCGAGCCATCCATATTGCCACGATCCTGCGGGCCAAAGAAGACCTTTGGATTGGATGGCACACCGGTTTTCATGTCAAAGTCATAGACATTGAGCGTATTGGTGATGGTATCGCCAAAGAACATCTTTGTGCCATCGGCCGACCATAACAGCGTGTTGGAAATCCCGATATTCTCGCCAAAACGCGATGTCTCGCCGTCCGCCGTGACACAGTTCAGCGTCCCGGTCGAAATCGTGACCGGCAGGTCTTCACCATTCGGCCCGATATTGTTTTGCATGGTCCCGATCCAGAACCGGCCCATCGGATCGACCCGGCTTTCATTTGATCGGTTGCCTGGATGATCGCCATCAGGGGCGACAAACGGGGTGGTTTTGCCACTGTCGGGATCCAGAAAGGCCAACCCGTCGGCAAGGGCTACCAGAAGCCCGCCCTTTTGCCGCGGCACGATGGCGGCAACCGGCTGATCAAATACCCAGCTGCGCGATCCGCCGTCATCCGGGCGGAGCGCATAGGCCGTCTTTCCGACGATATCGACCCAGTACAGAACGCCATCTTCGGCATCCCAATGCGGGCCTTCCCCCAATGTGCATCGCAGATTTGGCAAAACGGTTTTTACGTTAGACATGGGTTCTCCCTGATCGCGGCGCGTCTGTTTTGGCGCCTTGTAATTGTATGACCATTCTTATCGCGGCAAACCGCCCGATGCGATCAAAATTATAAGCTTTCATTGCTAACCGGAATGATGCCCGCTGAAAAGTAATTTTATATGATGATTGGATGGGTCGCTTTAATTTTCCGCAGGCTGCAATCGCAACTCGGTTGCATTTAGACAAAGTAATTGATAAGCATTCTCAGGTTTTATAGCGCGCCTGCTTGCCGCGATCCGGCGATGGCGCAGTTTCCATTTCCCGGCGCATGAGTTTCCGTCCATGTTCGACCTGAAAGACGTCGCTTTCAAAAGTGATGGCAAAAAGCCAAAGACGCTGCTTGAGGACATCACGGTCGGTTTCCCGACCGGGGCGTTCAGCGCGATTGTTGGCCATAACGGATCGGGCAAAAGTACGCTGATCAAGCTTCTGGCGCGCAAAAACAAACCGGCATCCGGGGCCATCGCACTCGACGGACAGGACCTTGCCCATCACGGCACGCGCGATTTCGCCCGCAAGGTGGCCTACCTTCCGCAAAACCCGGTTGTGCCGCCGCATTTGAGTGTCCGCGAACTGGTGGCTTTTGGCCGCTATCCATGGCGCGGGGCGTTTGGGCGGTATCGCGACGAAGACCATGCCAAGATCGATCGGGCAATGGAACTAACCCACGTGACGGAGTTTTCCGACCGGCTGATCGCAAGCCTTTCGGGTGGGGAACGCCAGCGGGTCTGGCTTGCCATGTTGCTGGCCCAGGATGCACCGGTGCTGCTGCTGGATGAGCCGACCTCGGCCCTTGATGTCGGTCATCAGCGCGACATTTTGCAACTGGTCGCCAACCTTAAGGACCAGAACAGTCTGACCGTGATTGCCGTGTTGCACGACATCGACATGGTCGGGCGTTTTGCCGATCACATTCTGGCACTGCGCGGCGGGCGCACCTGTTGGCAGGGCACCCCGCACTATTTCATGAATGGCGATACGCTGCGCGATATTTTCCAGACCGATATCGACGTCATCAAACTCAGCAACCCGGACCGCTTCATAAGCTATGTCGCCTAGCTGCTTGCGCACGTCTCCACATCAACAGGGATCAGGGAAATCATGATATCAAAACCTTGGATTGGCAGCATTGCGACGCGCTTTGTTCTTGTCGCCGGAATGGTTGGCACATTTGGTACGGCCCAGCCCGTCATGGCTGAGGAAACCTTTACCCATGAGTTGGGTGAGATCAGCCTTGATACTCACCCGACCCGCTTTGCAGTTTCCAACTGGGCCCTGACCGAAAGCCTGATCGCGCTTGGCATTGATCCGGTGGCGATCCCGGAATCTGATGGATACCGCGCCTGGGTGGTGGAACCCAAACTGCCCGAAAGTTTCACCGACCTTGGCACCCGCCGCGAGCCGAATTTCGAGGCGCTCCGCGATGCCAAGCCGGACGCCATCCTGATCAGTACTGATGTCGCCATGGCTTATGAAAAGCTGTCTGGCTATGCGCCGACACTCGTTTATTCGATCTATAATACCGGCAGTGACGAACCCGCGATTGACCGGGCCGAGACCCTGTTGCGCAATGTCGCCAAACTGGCCGGTAAGCCGGACGCCGCCGAGGATGTGATTGCATCGGTCAACGCCCGGATCGAGGCCGCTGCCAAACGCATCCGCGATCATGTCGGCGATGATGCGAAATTCGCCGTTGTCCGTATCCTTGATGAGTCGCATTTCCGAATTCACGGCAAGACATCGCTGTTTGGCTCCGTCCTTGACCGCATGGGTTTTGCCAATGCCTGGGACGGGGATGTCAATGGCTGGGCATTTCATAATGGCGATGTGTCCGATCTGGCCAAGATGGGCGATGTACAGTTCGCCTATGTCGAGCCGATCGCACCGACCACACGCGAAACCCTGTTTAACTCTGCGATCTGGAAAGCCATGCCGTTTGCACGCAAGGGCCATGTCCATGCCATCCCGGCAAGCTGGACCTTTGGCGGGGTATTGTCCGCGGCACGCTTTGCCGAATTGCTGGCCGACGCGGTTACGAATACTGACACCGCCGCAAGCGGTTCGTAAGGGACATCTGGCATGAACATCCTTCGCGCGCTTGTTTGCCCGGTTTTGCTGTGTGTTGCCCTGGTCGGTGCACATGCATCAACCGCCATCGCCGACCCGATCGAGATCGAACATGAACGCGGCATTTTGCGCCTTGATGCCCCGGCCACGCGGGTGGCGACCATCAACTGGGCCTTTACCGAAAGCGTCATTGCCCTTGGCCTTGATCCGGTCGCCATTGCCGACCCGCAAGATTACGTCGACTGGGTTGCCAAGCCGGACCTTCCAGACAGCTTCGTTGACCTTGGCCAGCGTTCATCGCCCAATCTTGAAGCGCTTCGTGCATCAAAACCGGATCTGATCATTTCCGTGCCCGATCTGGGAATGTCTTATGAAAAACTGGCCGAGATTGCGCCGGTTCTGGAACTCAGACTGTTTGATGGCAAGCGCCCCGCGTTTGAAACCGCGCGCGAGGTGTTTGGCAAAATCGCCAAGGCCACCGGACGCGAGGCAGAGGCCAAAGCCTATCTTGCCGATATTGATCAGGAATTGATCAAATATGGCGACCGTATCAAAACCGCCATCGGACCCGATCAGACAATCAACGTTGTGTTCTTCTTTGATGAAAGCAATGTCGGGATCTTTGCCGATATCTCGCTGCCAGGTTCGGTGATGACGGCAATGGGCGTGCCGGTCGCCTATGACGGGGAGGTCAACAAGTGGGGCTTTGGCCGTGGCGGGCTGGAGATCCTAGCCCCCTATGCGAAGGAAACGCTGGTCTATACCAATCCGGTGCCCGAAATTGTGCTTGATAAACTTCTGAATTCCCCGATCTGGAAGGTGATGGATTTCACCCGTAACAACCGGGTTTATGAATTGCCGGTGGTCTGGGCCTATGGCGGGGTCCCGTCCGGGCTTCGGTTTGCCAAACTCCTGACCGAGACCATTGAAAACGGCCCGCAACAATGAGTAACTCGGCACTTCAATCTTCAGGCAGATCCGGCTTTCCCGGTACGCTGTCCATTCCGGCGATCCTGACAGGCGTCCTGGGGTTGCTGACCCTTGCCGTGCTGGTAATTGATTTCTGGCCGTATCTTGGCAATGGACAGGCCACCCAGGCGATGTTCAGCCCGGATGAAACCGATTTTGATCAGATCCTGTTTCATTACAGCACCCTGCCCCGCCTTGCGATGGCGTTTCTGTGCGGGGCTGGTCTGGCGCTTGCCGGTGCGGCCATCCAGACAGTTTTGCGCAATCCGTTGGCATCGCCGACAACCCTTGGTGTCGGGGCGGGTGTTGAGTTTGCCCTGACCCTGTTTGTCCTGCTGGCCCCGGCATCGCTTGCCATGTTTCAGGAGGCCTTTGCCCTTGCCGGGGGTTTGATTGCGCTCGGTGCGGTCTATCTGATTGCGGCCAATCGTGGTAACGCAACACTTTGGCTCATTCTGGCCGGGATGATCGTCAATCTGCTGTTGCAGTCGGGATCGCAGATCATCCTGCTGTTTAACGAGCAATATCTGCAATCGATCTTCATGTGGGGGGCTGGTGATCTGGCCCAGAATGGCTGGGAGGATACGCAGTTCGTCTGGCCGCGTGTACTGATGGGTATGATTGCCATTCTGGCCCTGTCGCGCCCGCTTGATCTTCTGGCCCTTGGCGATGACACGGCAAGTTCGCTGGGCGCGAAGGTTACGGTTCTTAGACTGCTGATCCTTGGGCTTGCCGTTTTCATCACCGCATCAGTAATTTCGGCCGCTGGCATGATCGGCTTTGTCGGTTTGGCCATTCCGGCCGCCCTGCGGATTGCCGGTTTGTCGCGGTCACGCGATTTGATGATCTATTCCGTTTTCACCGGTGGCTTTGCGCTGGTCGTGATTGATTTTCTGGTGCGCCAGTTTAACGAATTTGGCGGCGATCCCTTGCCGACCGGGGCTGCCACCGCGCTCTTTGGTGCACCGTTCATCATTTTCATGTTGCGCAAGGCGCGCATCATGCCCGGCAACCAGAATGATGATCAGCACAGCGATCAACAGATCGTCTCGAAAACAACCCTTTCAATTGGCTTGACCTTCAGCCTTGTCATCGGCGTGGTGTTTTCATTGTTCGTCTCGCTGGACGGCAATGGTTTTGTCGTTCTGGGCTGGCAGGATAGCAGCCTTGATATCCTGATCGGTCGTTCAGAACGGACCTTTGCCGCGATGATTTGTGGCGCCGCCCTTGCGGTTTCGGGCACGCTTATTCAGCGTGTCGGTCGCAACCCGCTGGCAAGCCCGGAAATCACCGGGGTCAGTTCGGCCACTGCCCTTGCCATGATCATGGCACTGGCGATTTTTGGTTTCGGACAGCGCGCGGAACTGATGGTGATCGGGGCCGCGGGCGGGATTGCGTCGCTTCTGGTGTTGCTGGCACTCTGTCGCAAATTCACCCATGCACCGCATTACATGTTGCTCAATGGTCTGGCCATGACCGCCATTTTGGGCGCGATTGTTCGCATTGTTTTGACCCGTGGCGGCACGCAGACATCGATGCTGATGTCGTGGCTGGCAGGCACCACCTATTTCACCAATATGAACGAGGTGATGATTGTTGCCGGTGTCACCGGTGTGCTTCTGGTGGTGGCAATTGCGCTCAGGCGCCCGCTGGAACTGGCATCGCTTGGCACGGATCAATCCGTGTCATTGGGTCTTGGGATTTCCGGCTTTCAGTTTGCCATGATGCTGCTTGCTGCAATCTTGGCCGCCAGCGCAACCCTTCTGGTCGGACCGCTTAGCTTCGTTGGGTTGATGGCACCACATCTGGCGCGTGTGGCGGGTTACCGCCTTGCCGGCGGTCATTTGCTGGGCGCTGTTCTTATCGGGGTCAATGTCATGATGGTGGCCGAATGGCTGGCGCGCAACATGATCTATCCGGCACAACTGCCGACCGGCCTGATCGCCGCCCTGATCGGCACGAGCTACTTCCTGATCCTTGCGGTTCGTAAACGTTAGGGGCAGGATTTAAATTACGGCCCAGTTTCGTGCCAATTCAAAAGCATGATCAAGGCTGTCGGTGCGTTTGACGGCAAAGGGCAGCATCTGCGCAAAATTGCTGTCCTCGGCATCCTCATGTCCGTGATCATCATCGCCATGATGATGGCCTTCATCGACGCGGATCAGGCCCTTGGCAAAGATATCCAACCGATCGCGGTTGCGCTTGAACCATGCAGCCGCCTGTTTGCGGATTTCATGATCCTGATTGATAAAACCCGCCACGCGAAAGATCAAGACGGCCGGTTCGCTGCGTTCGGCCAAGGCATCAAGGGCAGCGATATAAGCTTTACCGTCTGCCTCGCTTTGCTGATTGATCATTTCAAACAAAACGATATCGGTCTCTGGTGTTGAGGATCGAAACATATTGGTTTCCTTTACGCGCAAGAGCCCGGCGGAAAACCGCCGGGCCGTTGGATGGGGCCATCCGATGCAGATGCCGTCATCAGAATTCGCGGCGATAGCCGATCAATACGGTGCGGCCATGCCCGGCAACCGAATAGCCACGAAGCGCAGTTGCCGCCGGATTTTCGTAGCTGGTATCAAGGATGTTTTCGACCCCGAAGCGCGCCGTCCCGCCCAGCAGCGGATAGTTGCCCGACAGGTTGAAAACAAGGCTCGGCTTGACCTTCGCATCTTCGATCTTGTAACGGCCCGCCGTATAGGTCCCGTCAAAGCGCATGTTCAGATCACCCCAAACGTAGCTATCGACATAGCCGGTAAAGCGGAACGGCGACGGGATGCGGTTGTTGGGAAGCCAGCTATCAAGATCTCCGTCTTCGTTGGTGTCATAACGGCCTTCAACATAGGACGCCAATGCCCCGACATAGGTATCATCGGAGATATCATACTCGCCGGTCAGTTCAGCACCGATGATCCGTTCCTTTTCCTGACTGAGCTTGTTTTTCGAAGAATCATAGTTATCACCGCGCTCATTGGTGCTCATATAGATCGCACCGGTGGAGCGGAAATCAGTTCCGTCATAGCGGGCCGCCACCTCATAGGTTTTGACCTTCGAGGCCTCGACATCAATGTCATTGAAGTTAAGCGGGATGGACGTGCCACTCAGTCCTGCGCGACGGGTATAGGCGCCAACATCCGGAACAGAAAAACCTTCGCTATAGCTAAATGATGTATCGATCCGGTCGGTCCAGTGTACCACGGCAGATGCATTGTAGGTCACCGCATCATAAGTCGTCTCGCCGCCGGTAAAGGCCGCGGCAAGAAGGATCTGCTGCGGGGTGCCGCCGTTGTAGCGCATATAACTCGGACGGGTGAAATCCTTGACCGTCAGGTCATATTCCTCGTAACGCACACCACCGGACAGATCGACATACTTGGTCACCGGCGCTGAAAGCTGGGCAAAGATGGCGTGACCTTCCTGCTCCATCGGGGCACCGATATCCCGCCCGCTGACAGTTTCATATTTGACATCGTCAAAGGTCAGGTCCCCACCCCAGGTCAAGGTCAGCCCTTCATAGGCAGCATCAAGATTGGTGTCGGTTGACAATTTCACACCGTATTTGACGGTATCAATGACCGATTGGCCCAGCGGATCTTCAATCGCACCGTTGCTGGCGAGCGAAACAAGGCCGGGGTTGTGCGTCGCGCTGTATTCTGCGCGGGCGGCCTGTTTATAGCTGTCATTGTAAAACAGCTTCAGATCGCCAATACCGATCTTGCCAAAATCAAACTCGTATCCGGCAGTGAAATACTGGCTTTCATCTTCAAGCGGCTGCGCCAGATAGGGGCTGTCATAATTGACCGACACCGGGTCGGTCGAAAGGTCGGCATAATATTCAATGTCCTGACGGAACCGCACGACTTCCGAGGATAAAAACAGGCGATGGCCTTCGGCAAGCGTGACACCTGCCTTGCCAAAGACATTGAGGTCTTCGGCATTATCAAACCCGCCCTGCCCGAGCATCGCGTCCGAGGGCACCTGATTGCCATACCCGTCATAGGCATTGCCGGTATTCGAACCGGTGATGCTGGCTGCCAGATCGACCGCGCCAAAACCACCGCTGCCCGAAAGGGTCAGCGACGGCGAGAAGCTTTCACCGATATCTTCGGTGTAGCTTTTGGCATGGGCATCCACGACAAAGATGTTTTTGCCGACTTCACCAGTCTTGGTGATGATGTTAATCGTCGCCCCGGTCGCGCCATCGCCATTCATCGCGTTCGAACCCGGAATGACTTCGATGCTTTCGACTTGCTGGATGTCGATCATTGAAAGAATGCGGCTGCTGTTGCGTAGCGGCGTGTTGCGGGCAATCCCATCAACAAGGACCTGAACATCACGGCCACGGAAGGTTTCGGTGCTGGAGATCAGGCTTTGATCATCAAACATGAAGCCCGGCACATTGTTGCGAATAACATTGGTGATGTCGCTGCTTTTGGCCGACTGGGCTTCGATCTGATCAGGGCCGATCACAACAACCGACGGTGACATGGTGGCAATCGATCTGCGTGAACGGGTGGCGGTCACGACGACTTCGGGCAGGATCACTTGGCCCTGTGCATCGCCGGTGGTGGTTGTGACCGGCTTGATGATAACGCTGTCGTCAGAGACAAATTCAAACCCGTAACCACTGCCCGACAGAAGGTTTTGCAGGGCCTCGCGGGCGGACATGTCAGCGATCAGCGCACCACTTTCGATGCCCGAAAGATCGCCCTGCACGACAAGCTGCAAGCCGAACTGATCGGCAAGCTGATCAAGGGCGGCGCGTAGATCCCCGGCGGCGACCGTTACCGGCTGTGCGGTGTCAGACGCGGTTTGTGCCAAGCCTTGCGAAACCGATGCGATCATCAGTGTGGCAAACAGGGCTGTGCTGCCCAAAAGGCGGGACATTCCGAATTTTCTGGTTTCCCCAAAAGTCACGATATTCAAGTTCGAACCCCTTCGCATGAGAATAATAATGCAAATCACTATTACCTTCATGACGAACACCACCGCGAAATGAGGAGGTGAAATTTTCTATTTTTTTGAAATTATTCTGAACCCGCCCGGAACAGTGCGGTCCGTCAGGCCATAGGCCGCCAGAATGGCCCCATAAGCC
Organism: Thalassospira profundimaris WP0211; assembly: GCF_000300275.1. GTDB lineage: Bacteria > Pseudomonadota > Alphaproteobacteria > Rhodospirillales > Thalassospiraceae > Thalassospira > Thalassospira profundimaris. The sequence continues at coordinate 72,958 of NZ_AMRN01000004.1, forward strand.
CCGTCCGGTTTGGTCAGATCGAAGCTGCCCGAAACCGTGATATCGCCCAAGCGCGGATCGTGCACGAAGCTGATACCGCCCATCAAAGGCGAAAGACGGGCAAACAACTCATCAATCGGCATGTCATTGACCACCCAGCGCCCATCGCGCCACGCGCCAACCCGATCCGATGCCACCATACCGTAATGCATGTCGCCATCCGCATCCTGCCAGGATGCGCGCCCGGCGGTCAGCCGCGCGAGTTTTGCGGTGCGGCTTTCAAGATCGACCGTGCCTTCGGAAACCTCGACCCGGACATGCCCACCCCATTTCGAGGCACTGAATGCCGTGCCGACCGCCGTTGCGGTCAGTTTGTTAAGATGAATGCGAAGCGGTCTTGTGCTGTCCTTGGCGACTTCGATGAATACACCGCCTTCAAGGACGGTCAGATCACGGTACTGATCGCCATAGGCCAAGGCAACGCGTGTGCCCGGCTCCATCCAGATGCGCGATCCGTCAGACAGTTCATGAATTTCACCGACAACACCGGGAGTGCTTTCCGCAATCAGGTCGGCATCGGGTTGAAACGCGGAATAGCCCCACAGCCCCACCAGCAACAAAATGGTGAAAATCGCCAGCATCGGACGGGCGCGGCGTTTGGCCGATCGCATGCCCGGCAGGCGGCCATTGCCGCCTTCAAGCGCGCCTAATCGTTCAAGGTCACGCCGAACAGCTTCGCTATCAAAGCCGGTGTCATGAACTGGTTTGCTTGCCCCAGTCGAAAGGTCTTCATCGTCTGAAAATTCGGCGGCAGCGATTTCCATGCCCTGCCATGTCTGACGGGCCCGGATCAGACGTGCAGGGTTTTTCGGGTCCGCCGCCTGCCAGCGTTCAAAGGCGATTTCTTCAGCGGCACTTAGTTGCATATCATCAAGGCGTACAGCCCAGTAATCGGCAATGTCATCATTGCTTTGGCAGTCGTCGGGATAGCGGAATTCGGTCATGGCAGTGTCGTTACCCGGCTTCTGACGGAGGGGGCTGTTGTATGTTTGACGAACGGGCCGCGCAAAAGAGGATCTTTAATTTTCATGGCGCGCCAGCACCTGTTTGCAATGTCCAAGCGCCTGACGCAAATGCTTTTCGACCATATTGCGACTGATGCCAAGTTGTTCGGCCACTTCCACGGTACTCAGATGATCGCGCTTGCACAGCAAGAACACCTCGCGACAGCGCGGCGGCAGATCATCAATCGCACGTCGGATGATCTCGAGACGCTGGCGATCTGAACTGATCTGTTCGGGGGTGGCGGACTGGCTGCCTGCGCCATCCATCTCGCTGATTTCGGCCGGGTCGGTGAATTCAACCGGATTACGATTGTGCCGACGCAAGGCATCAATTGCCAGATTGGTCGCCATGCGCATCAGAAAGGCCGGCGGATTGGCAATGTCAGCCGGATCGATCTTGCGATGGCGCAGTTGCACATAAAGATCCTGCAACACATCCTGGCTTTCGTCGCGCGCCGGCAGATATTTCTGCACCTGTCGCAACAAACGGTCATGATATTGCTGATAAAGACTATCCCAGGAACGGTCACAGACCGCCATAGCTGCACATCCAGAATTCGATAATGATAACTGTTATCATTTTCATTTATGCTTATAAGCAATCCTGACCATGCGTCAATTCAAAAAGCATAGGCCCCTTCGACCATTCCCCTTGGGAAAGTCCCGGGTTTGAAAGCCAGCATCGTGATACGAAGATCTTGCTGCGTTGACCACACAACAACTGCCGATTTAAGCTCAACTCTGTGGCGGACCTATTCCAATGACAGAATGGCGAGTCCCGGCACAGAAAACCCACATGCGGCCTCAGAACGGCATTATTTCGCACCCTATTCATCGGAAAAACCCGCCTATAACCTACTCTAAAGAATAGGATCATACTGTTTATCTGTCGTATAAATTAGATTTCGCTCGACAAGAGGATATTTTACTTATAGTTGTTACTATAGCTTTATCACTAATTGCGAACTTTACACGTAGTAAACCATCGCCACTTTCCAGGTAGGAAATCCAATGGCACTCAACATTATATCCAACTATGCGGCAAATGTTGCGCATCGCAACTTGTCTGCTTCTGACGAGATGGCGACCCGTTCGCTGTCGAAACTTTCGTCTGGTACCCGTGTTGTTTCTGCACGTGACGATGCTGCCTCCATGGCCATCGGTGCGCGTTTGAACGCAACCACCCAGGCTCTCAAAACAGCAAGCGTCAACGTTGGCCAGGCCAACTCGATGCTCCAGATCGCTGATGGCGGTATGGCAACCATTGATGATGTTCTCGTTCGTATGAAGACGCTGGCGGTCCAGGCATCCTCTGGCAACCTGTCCGATACCGAGCGCGGCTTCCTCAATGACGAATTCGTCCAACTGCGTGACGAAATCGACCGGATCGCGTCTTCGACCAACTTCAATGGCATTCAACTGCTTGGCGATGGGGGTGATGTTGCAATCAATCTCACACCTGCCACAAGCAATGAAGCGCTCAGGCCCGCTTTCGGCTTTGACCGGTTCGCTATCACGGACAACAACTACTGGGCACAGGACGCGGCTGAAGATGGTGTCGACGATAACGGCCTCGAAGTCAGAATTGGCCGAATGGCGGACGGTCAGGTCATTATGACTGTTCTGGCTGCGATAGATGGCTCTATAGACCGGACCCAGTCGATCGACGTCACGGATTTTGCTGCTACCGGTGGGTCACAGGCCATTGATCCCGGCAAAAATGCAATACTGAACTTTGATGAGTTGGGCCTGTCAATTCAGATCAACACAAACTTCTCTGATACAGTCGATTATGTTGCCGTCAGCGCAGCCAACAATTTCGGCTTTGGTTCGGCCAACACCGATTTCATGGGAACTGGCGTTGACACATCCGCTGGCCAGTTCTTTTTCATGGAAGAGGACAAAGGCCAGCAGCTTTCCGACACAATTGAGTTCCAGGTCGGTGGTGGCAACACCGCCAATGATCGTCTTTCGATTAACTTGAGCGCAGTTGACTCTGCTGTACTGGGATCATCTGGTCTCGGTCAGGAGTCTCTTGAAGACCTTGGTACGAACGCCATTTCGACAGCCGCTGGTGCACAGAATGCTGTTGAAGTTGTGACCCGTGCGATCGACGACTTGCAGCGCGCCCGTGCTGCGGTTGGCACCTCCCAGAACCGCCTGGACTTTGCTGCCCAGAACCTTGCATCGACGCAGGAAAATACGGAATCAGCGCGTTCCACCCTGCTTGATCTGGATGTTGCCGCTGAAATGACGGCCTTTACATCCAAACAGATTCTGGTTCAGTCCGGTGTTGCCATGCTGGCCCAGGCCAACCAGATGCCGCAAAATCTGCTGCGGTTACTGCAAGGCTAACGGACCACATCTGACAAACTTTTTGACGTGCCTACCTGTTGCAACAATGGCCCGAACGAAACTCGTTCGGGCCATTGATTTTAGGCAGATCTGAGATCGAATACCGACCTTGGATCAGTCTTCGAAATGGCCCTTGGCGGCAAAACCACCGCCCTGATAAATCACAGCCGGGTCTTTGCGATCTTCGGGTGGGAAAGCAGCCTCGATCTCGGCACGGAACTGTTCGGAGCTGTCTTGCGGTTTCCAGCCAAGGAAGTCCGCATGATCATTGCTCCACCATTTCGATGTGTTGTCCGAAACGCCATACATCACGAGATGGCCGGTCATCGGCGCGTTAAAGATCGCCTTCATCAACGAGATAAAATCACGCGGGCTCATCCAGGTGGACAACATCCGGCGATCCTTTGGCTTTTCAAAACAGGACCCGATGCGCACCGAGACGGTTTCAACATCGAACTTGTCGAAATAATAGCTCGCCATCGCCTCGCCGTAACATTTGGTCACGCCATAAAGGCTATCGGGGCGTTGTTCGGATGTGTCATCAAGCTTGGTCGTGCGTTTGTGAAAACCAATCGCATGGTTGGAGCTGGCAAACATGATGCGCTTAACGCCATTCTGACGCGCACCTTCATAAAGGTTATAGGTGCCCGCAAGATTGGCCTGGAGCAGGTCATCAAAGGCCGCTTCGATTGAAATGCCGCCAAGATGGATGATGCCATCGACATCCTTGGTCAGCTCAATGACGGCGGCACGATCCGACAGATCGCATTGCACGACTTCTTCGTTTGGGCCAGCCGGATCCATTGGGGAAATGTCAGACAGGCGAATGACATCGGCATAGCCCTTAAGCCCTTCGCGGCAGATCTTGCCAAGGTTTCCACCGGCACCGGTGATCAGCAAACGTTTCATAATTATCCTCTTTGGTATCATTCTTTGCCCGCGATTAACTGCCGCCAAACACAAGGTTCGGAAGCGTCAATGAAATCGCAGGAATATAGGTTGTCAGCAAAAGGGCCGTCAGGATCGCCAGATAAAACGGCCAGATTGTCTGAACGGCCTTTTCGATTTTTACCCCGCCAATCGCGCAGCCGACAAACAGGCACGATCCCACAGGCGGTGTACACAGGCCAAGGCCCAAATTCATCATCAAAACCATGCCGAACTGGATCGGGTCCATGCCGAACTGCATGGCAAGCGGCAGGAAGATCGGCGTACAAATCAGGATGAGCGCCGCCATATCCATGATCATGCCGGCAACCAGCAACATGACATTGATCAGCAACAACACCATAATCGGATTATCGGTAATGCCGGTGATCGCATCGGCCAGGGCATCAGGCACCTGATAGAACGCCAGCATATAACCATAGGCCGACGCACAACCGACCAGCAGCATCACAAGGGCCGTCGTCTTGGCCGATTGTTTGACCGCGGCGATAAAACCGGCCCAGCTCAGTTCACGATAGACCAACCCGGTAATGATCAGGGCATAGGCGACACCAATCGCCCCAGATTCGGTTACGGTGAACACACCGCTTAAGACTCCCCCGACAATAATGACCGCGGTAAAGAAGCCCGGAAGTGCGCGGACCGCCGTACGCCAAACCACTGCCCAACCCGGGAACGGTTCCGCCGGATAGCCGTGCTTGATCGCAACCAGCCAGGTCGCAAGCCCCAACAGCAGGCACATGATAATGCCCGGCACCACACCGGCCATAAACAGTTTGGAAATCGATATGCCGCCACCGGCCGCCACCGCATACAGGATCATGTTGTGGCTGGGCGGGATCATGATCCCGGCGATTGATGAGGTCACGGTGACATTGACCGCGTAATCCGCGCGATAACCTTCCTTTTTCATCACCGGGATCAGGATCGAGCCAAGGGCCGACGTATCGGCCACGGCTGAACCGGAAATGCCGCCAAACAGCATCGATGAAAACACATTCACAATGCCAAGGCCGCCGCGGCGACTGCCGACAAGGGCGGTCGCAAATTGCACAAGCCTCGTCGCAATCCCGCCGTGAAGCATCAGTTCACCGGCAAAAATAAAGAACGGAATGGCCAGCAGCGAAAAGGCCGAGATCCCCGATCCGATGCGCTGAAACGCAATCAGGGTCGGAAGGCCTTCGACAAAGAACGCGCCAAGGGCGGCAATGCCAAGTGCGATGGCAACGGGCATGCCAATCAGAATACCGATGGCAAACACGCCCAGAAGAATGGTCATGCCCATGTTATTTCACGTCCTCGTTCAGCAAATCATCATGGTAAATACGGGCCTGGGAAATGGTTTTCCACCGCGCCGCGATCTTGAGGATATGAACCACGCTGTAAAACATTATCCCCGCACCACACACCGCCATCGGCACGGACCGCAAGCCATCAGAAATATGAATGATCGGCATGGTCTTGGCCCAGTTAAACGCAACCAGATCCATTGCCCCGATCAGCATCCAATAGCCAAACCAGGCCGACGCGCCATACCCGATGGCCGCAACAATGGCGGCCATTTTCGGCGGCAATGCATCGCGGAAAAAGGAAACAGAAAGGTGGCTGTTGTCGCGGATGCCAGCGGCTGCGACCGGAAAGGTAATCAGCACAATCAGAATAAGCGAAACCTGTTCGACCCAGGTCGGTGTTTCATTGAGGACATAACGCCCGAACACCAGCCAGGCGAAACTCGGGATCAGCGCGACAAGGGCCAAACCACCAATCAGGTTCAGCACCCCGGCAATCCCACCGCCCAAGCGATCAATCACATTAACAAAACGAGAAAACATCTACGCGCTACCAGAAACAGATAAACGACGAATATACTAAGCGCAGCCAAAAAGAAGGGCGACGATATTATCGCCGCCCTTCAGATATTTAAGGCCTTATTTCTGCGCGTCCTGGATCGCCTTGACCAGATCGGCCAGATCCGGGTTGGCTTTCAGGAAGTTGTCATAGACCGGCTGCATGGCATCCTGGAAAGCCTGCTTGTCGGCGATCTCGTTGACTTCGATGCCGGCAGCAATCACTTTTTCCTTGGACTGCTCTGCACGATCGGCCCACGCGGCACGCTGTACGGTGACAGATGCTTCAGCTGCTTCGTGGACGATTTTCTTTTCCTCGTCCGACAGGCTGTCATAAAGCGCCTTGTTCATGCACAGGCATTCCGGAAGGATCAGGTGCTGGGTGACGGAATAGTATTTCGCCGCCTCAAAATGGCCGGAGCTGTCATAAGACGGGTAGTTGTTTTCCGCACCATCGATCACGCCGGTTTTCAGCGACTGATAGACCGAGCTATAGGCCATCGGGGTCGCGTTACCGCCAAGCGCATCAACCATCTGAACATAAAGATCGTTGCTCATGACGCGGAATTTCAAACCGTCAAGGTCAGCCGGGGTATTGATCGGACGCTTGGAGTTATAGAACGAACGCGCACCGGAATCATACCAACCGAGCGGCTGAAGGCCTGCTTCGATCAGGCCATCGGCGATCTGCTGACCAGCCGGGCCATCCATGACGTCATGCATGGCATCGACGCTTTTGAAAATGAAAGGCAGCGACACAACGTTGGCTTCGGGGGCGACTTCACCCAGCGGGCCGAGGTTGAAAACAGCCCAGTCCAGACCACCCAGACGGACCTGCTGGATCGCATCAGGCTGATCGCCCAGAACGCCACCGTGGTAAACCTTGGCTTCCAGATCGCCACCGGACTTTTCATTGATCAGCTTGGCGAATTCTTCCATGCCGGTCGAAACCGGGTATTCCGGCGGATGAATGTTCCAGCCGCGCCATTCCTTGGCCTGCGCACCGGATGCCAGCGCCACCGATACGGCAGCCGCTTTTGATAAACTTGTTCATTTCAGGTCCTCCCAGACAATCTGTTGTCTATTTCATTGAAGCATTTTGCCCTTTTGGGTCTTGTTATTATCATTTAATCCTACAATTCATCACTTGTAAACATAACTGTAAGATTTGTTAACAACTAAGTTGCGAACGGTATCAAATTCCCGATAACCGATTGCAGCTTTAGCGTCCCATTCTGCCTCCCCGGCAGGCGAACCCGCCGGGAAATAACAAGTCATAGGTTGCGTTGGCGACCCGCCATCAGGCAGCGCGAAGGGCCGCGTCGCCGTATGCCTTGCGGATCACATCGGCCAGCATGTCATGTTCCGCATCGGTCAAATCGGTCAGCGGACTGCGCACCGGGCCGGTATCGCGCCCGATCACGCGCATGCCCGCCTTGACGATGGAAACGGCGTAGCCCTTTCCACGATTGCGGATATCAAGGTACGGATAGAAAAATTCGGTCAGTGCGCGGCTCATTGCGGCGTCATCGTCACGGCCGAGCGCGTCATAGAAATCAAGCGCCTGTTGCGGCAGGAAGTTAAAGATCGCCGATGAATAGGTTGTCACACCGGCTGCCTTGTATGCCTTGGCAAAAACCTCGGCTGTCGGCATGCCGCCGATATAGGACAAGCGATCCCCGATCACGGTGCAAACCTTGGTGACCATTTCGATATTGCCATGACCATCCTTGAACCCGACCAGGTTCGGGCAGACATCACACAACTTGGCGAGTGTTTCGGCCGTAATGATCGAATTATCGCGGTTATAGACAATCACGCCGATATCGACCGCATCACACACCGCCTTGACGCGGGCAAACAGGCCTTCCTGTTCGGCACCGACCAGATATTGCGGCAACAGCAACAGACCATCTGCACCGGCCTCCTCGCAGGCCTTGGCAAGTTCAACCGCCATTGCCGTGCCATAACCGCACCCGGCGATGATCGGGGTATCACCCGCAACTTCCTTGGCCGCACGCACGGTTTCGACCACCTCGGTCGGGGTCAGGGAAAAGAATTCCCCGGTGCCACCAGCGGCAAACAGGGCGGTTGCCGGATATTGCGACAGCCAGCCGACATGCGTGCGATAGGTCGCAAGATCAAGCGCGCCTTCGGCATCAAAAGGCGTCACCGGAAAAGAAAGCAACCCGGCGCCAATCGCCTTTTTCATCTCTAGATAGTGCATCAAGCGTCCCTAATGTCTGAATACGTCAAATAACTATGACGATTCTATAAATTCATCATATTACTTTGTCAAACATAATACTCAGACTTTTTGAAATCGCCATAAACCGCAGAAAACATGGATTTCTTGGGCATTCCGACAATGTACGACTTTGGAATGAATCAGGAAGATCTGGTCGATTTCACCGAATCGCGGCAATTGGTATGATGACTTTGGCAACAAAGCCCGCTAGGCTCTGGCGACCAAATCAATTGCCACAAACAAGAAGACCGGGAATGACTGATATCACTGCCGCCAGCCGCATCCTTGCCGATGCCTTTACCACCCACACCCTGATTGATCCCCTGCCTGCTGACATTGCGCCCAAGAACTTTGAGGAGGCCTATGCCATTCAGGATGCCACCCTTGCCGAGGTCGGCATTGCGCAGGCGGGCTGGAAGCTTGCAGTTGCCACCCGTGCGGCACAGGAAAAGATCGGTGCGGATGGCCCGCTGGTGGGGCCGTTGCTGGATGGGCGTATTCTTGGCGATGGCGCGACGCTGACCACCAAGGACATCCATTTTCCCAATATCGAGGCCGAAATCGCGGTTGTCATGGACAGCACCCCTGCCCCGGATGCGACATCAAGCGATATCCTTGATCATATCAAAAGCATGCATCTGGCAATCGAGATTGCGGATCGCCGCTATCATGAAAAGCAGGACCCGATCCAGACACTGGCAGACCTTAATTCGACCAGTCACTTCATCCTGGGTGCTGAAATTGACGGTTGGCGCGATCTTGGTTTCATCGGCGGCAAAGTCACCACCAAAAGTGACGGTGAAGTCCTTGCCAGCAATGATGATCCGGATGCCTGGCCGGAGATTTTTGGCGGGCTGGAATATCTGGTCGGTTTCCTTGCCAAGCGCGGTAAAAGCCTTAAGGCAGGTGACGTCATCACCACCGGCGCCTGCGCGCTTCCGACCATTACCCCGCATGGCAAGATCGAGGCGATCTTTGAGGGGCTTGGCACCGTCACGGCTGAAATCAAAAAGGTCTGATCAAACCGACCCCAAAGAAAAAGGCCATGCAGATTTCCCTGCATGGCCTTTTTGGTTTTAGCAGTCCTCTTAGCGGGGGTACGCGCGGCGCTCGCTATTTTCGCGGAACTTGGTCACCGGCACACCGGGCACTTCAACGCGCAGCTTGACCAGCTTCCCGGCATGGGGGAACTCAGCACGCTTTTCCGGGCTATAGCCTTCCTGATGGCTGGTGACATAAAGCGTTTTCATGTCCGGCCCGCCAAAGCACGGCATGGTCGGATTGGGCATTGGCATCGGGATTGATTTCAAAAGCGTCCCATCCGGGGCAAAGCGGTTAAGATTGCCTGCCGACACACCCGCCGACCAATAGCATCCTTCGGCATCCACAGCGCCGCCATCCGGACGGCCAAGCCGATCATCGAGATCAAGATAACGTGTGCAGTTGGAAATATTGCCGGTGGCAACATCAAAATCCCAGCGATTGACCCACGGCCCGCGTGAGTCCGAATGATACATTTTCGCCCCGTCACCAGACCAGGCAATACCGTTGGAAATCTTGAATCCTGTTGCCTTTTCCTCGATCTTGCCATCAGCCGTAATACGATAGAGCGAGGCAACTGGCATCTTTTCAGGATTGTCATCCATGGTGCCGACCCAGAACGCGCCATCCGGGCCGATCTTGCCATCGTTGGTGCGGCTGTTGATCCCGTCTTCAATTCGACAAAGCGGCGCACGCGCATCGGTTTTTGGATCAAGGAAAAGAATATCCTTACGCAGCGCCACGATAATGCGGCCCTGATCGGTCAGCCCGAAACAGCCAAGCTCGCTGTCAAAGGTCCATGTCTTGCGAAGGCCCGTGGCAACATCAAGCGCATGCAGTTTGCAATTAAGGATGTCTGTCCAGTAAAGCCGATTGTTGGCCGCATCCCAATTGGGGCATTCCGCCAAAGTGAAAGTCTCATCACTGAGAATTTCCGGCTGATACATTACACCACCGGTCATCGCACACTCCCAAATTCATATGATTAATTTTTGTTGTGTCTGGTTTGCCAGTCGGGGGCCCTGTTCGTCAATAGGATTTGTGCCCGCCCCTGCCCATTAAGGGCACGTCGGGCGGCACATCTATTTACTTGTCGCGGGCGTGGTCGGTGACGCGTTGACGGGCCTGATGCAGGTGATAGCGCATCATCAGTTCGGCACTATTGCCATCATGGCCAAGGATCGCATCATAGATCTGACGGTGTTCGGAAAGCACCTTTTGCGCACGTTCGGCCGAGCCCCCGCGCGTGATATTAAGCGCCACACGCATGGATTTCGACATCACTTCATGCAGGGAGTTAAGGATGGTCACGAAAATCTCGTTACCGCTGGCACGGGCAATCGCCATGTGAAAAGCCAGATCAGCCTTATCGGCAATATCACCGGCCGATACCCCGTCTTCGAGCAGTTTAAGCGCATTTTCAATTTCGCGATGATGGCGGGGGCTGGCGCGTTCGGCGGCCATGCGGGCCGTTGTGCCCTCAATCGCGGAACGTGCTTCAAAGCAACGCAGAAGCCCCGCGACATCACTGACACCGCCAAACTCGATCAGGCCTTGCGGCGGGCGTTTTTTGACAAACGACCCGACCCCTTGGCGGGCATAGACCAGTCCATCGGATTGCAGTTTGCGCAAAGCTTCGCGCACAACCGGGCGCGACACGCCAAAGGACGCACAGATTTCATTTTCCGAGGGCAGCTTGGCACCTTCGGCAAGGTTGCCTGAGATGATCTGTTCAAGGATCTGACCATAAAGCTGATCGGCAAGCTTTTCGCGCTTCTGAACCCTTAAAAGCAATTCCGACATCCGTCCCCCGGACTTGTTATCTTGTAAAGCTTACTTGTAAGTTTTTATCGACAAATAACAAGGCGGTAAAGCCCCCGGATTTCAGCAATGCAAGGGCTAACCCCAATGACGAGACCGTCATTGTCTCGCGACGAAGGTATGTTAGTCGCGTAAAGCCGCGACGGCCTGGATTTCGACCTTCAGCTCCGGACGGCTCAAACCGGATATTCCGATAATCGACCAGGCTGGATACGGACTTTTGATGAAGTGCTTTTTGACGTCAAGAAAGTGGGGAAGCGTGTTTTCGATATCGACATGGTAACTCGTGACATCAACGAGATCCCCCAGATTCAAGCCCGCAATTCTGAGCAATTCTTCAACACGTTTGAATGCCCATGTCGTTTGGTCGGCAATGCTTTCAGGTGCGGTTCCATCCGGACGCGTGCCAACTTGCCCAGATATGTACAAAAATCCCTTGGATTTGACAGCAGGGCAAAAGCCGTACTTTTCAAAGGCAGCGCGATAACCATCAAACATTTCATTTCCAGCGGGAATCTCTAGAACTTCTGAAGTCATGCATTCTTCTTTCATTAGAATGTTGGAGTCGAGTTTAGCAATTTCATGCCAGTTTCGGGTGCCAAACCGGTCGGCAATGCACCGACCTTTACGACACACCAAAGCACGCCGTGTCATTGATCTCAAATCAACAGACTTGCACGAAATGTGGATGCAGTACGGCTAGTCGACGAGTGAATAGTCGCGATTGCCCGGTTTGGCGAAAACCTCATCCTCGTCGACCAAGCCGTTATCGGGTGTCTCAAGCAAGGTCGGGATCAGCGTCATGGTCCCGGTCAGCGTCTGGTTGTTATCAAGCACGACAAGATCGCCGAGTTCCTTGAATTCCGGACGGTTGTGAACGTTCGGCACGTGGGAGACCGGCTCGACACAGAATGTCTTGCCGTCTTCGGGGATATAGAATTGCACGTTTGACAGGCTGTCGCTTGCCAGCATCTTCACACTGTAACCGGCATCCTGCCAGACCATGTCGGCTTCAAGGTGCCAACCGGCATAATGGGCATCAAGCGCCAGGTTGTGGCGGATCATGCGACCATCGGAAAAATCGCGCCCCAGATCAATCACCGTGCGCGCGGTCGGCAGCATATCCTCGTCCGTGGCAAAACTGTCAGAGGCAATAAAGGCGACCGAAACATCTTCGCCGCCCGGGAACCAGGGGTGCAGACCAATACCATAGGGCATCGGTGTTCTGCCAAGATGGCGCACGCCGATCTCGATGGTCACATCCCCCTCGGTGACCTTGATTTCCTGCCAGGCGACGTAGACAAAGCCGCTTTGCGGGTCGTCATGTTTGTGATTGAAGCGCAGCGTATCAACAGTCGGGCGTTCGATCTGCCACTCGGAAGATCGGCCAAAGCCGTGGATGGCATGCGGGCTGGGTGGGCGATTGGCCGGGACCTTGACGATGCGGCCATCAAACTCGAACTCGGCAAAGGCCAGTCGGTTGGCAAACGGCACCATCGGGAAACAGCCCAAATTTGACGGATTGCCCGATGCAATCGCCTCCGGGGTGACCGGACGCAACAAATTGATAACACCCTTGCCATCCGGGCGGATCCAGTCAATCCGCGATATCGCCCCACCGTCTGGGACAATCCCGATCTGAAAAGGACCACTGTTCCAACGGTATTCAGGTTCGCCTTTTTTGGCCATTCCTGTGTGCCTCAAATCCAACCAAAATCATATGATGACTTTACAGAACCACTATCGTTCGATTAATTGAAGATGGTAACTGTAATGGCGCAAACAAAGATTAACGCCAACCTGCCATTTTTATATCCGGTTGTTTTACACCGGAATTATCGGATACGCAAAATGAACAAGCCACGTGTGTCAGCCGCCCCGCGCAAAGTATCGCTGACCGAAAAAGTCATTGCCAGCCTGCGCCAAGAGATCGAAAGCGGGCAACGCGAACCCGGAAGCAAATTGCCGACCGAACCGGTTCTGACCGAACAGTTTGGCGTCAGCCGCACCGTGATCCGCGAAGCAATTGCCGCCCTTAAGGCCGACGGGTTGCTGGAGCCGCGTCAGGGGGCCGGAGTGTTTGTTCTGTCACCGCAAACGCGGGCCAATGATAAATCGATCTTTGCGGTTGATTACGCGCAAGTGTCCGACGTTCTGGAAATTCTTGAACTGCGCATGGCGGTCGAGATCGAGGCGGCCGGGCTTGCCTGCATCCGAAGCTCTGTCGCGCAACAAACCAAGATTTACGAGGCGATGGCCAAGATGGAACGCGCGCTTGAAAAGGGCGAGCCAACCGAACAGGCCGATTTCGAATTTCACAGCGCGATTGCATCCGCCACCAACAATCGCCGCTTTGCCGAGTTCCTTGAACATCTGGGCGATAAAACCATCCCGCGTGCGCAATTGCGTCGCCGCCCGCCCGAGGCCGAAGACCAGAAGGCCTATATGCAAATGATCACCGGTGAGCATCGCCGGATTTATGATGCTATTGCCGCGCGCGACGAAGATACCGCCCGCCAGGCGATGCGCGATCACCTCAGCCAAAGCCAGACCCGCTATCAGAAACTTCTGACCCAACGGTAGGCGGCACTAAACCGCAATCGCCTGGGCCAACATCGCCATATCGGAAATAACAATATCGGCGCCTGCTTCATAAAGTCGTTGGCTGGCCCCTTCGCGGTCATCGGCATAATGCCCGCCGCCGACAAAACCGATGCATTTCATGCCAGCGGCCCGTGCCGCCGTCACCCCGGCAACAGAATCCTCGATCACGATGACATCACCCGGGGCATATCCCATCGCGTCGGCCGCATGCAGGAAAAGATCCGGGGCCGGTTTGCCATTTTCAACGAAATCCGCACTATAAACACGCCCTTCAAACCATGGGCCAAGGCCCGTGACCTGCATGGTTTTTTCAAGCCGTTCGACAGAACTGCTTGATGAAATGCAAAAGGCAATATCGCGTGCCTGAAGGACGGTCAGGACGGTTTCGATCCCGTCAATCTTGGTCAGGTCGCGGTCATAGCGGTCAAACAGCATTTTATAGTAATACGGTTTAAATTCCGCACTGACATCGCGGCCCGTTTGGGTTTTGATATATTCAATCGGTGCGGAACTTGATCGTCCGGTAAATCGGTCAGATACGTCGCGCAGACTGAGCGGCGCGTTAAAATGGTCCAGCACATCGACAAGGGTTGCCAACGAGATCGGCTCGCTATTGACCAGAACGCCGTCACAGTCAAACAGGACAACACGACAGGCATCAAACAGACCTTGGATCTCTGATGCTGACGTTACGATACCGGCCCCGACATCATCGGTCGGGCCTTGGACATTGTTTCCTCGGGCCATGTTGAACCTGGCTTGTGTGATTTATGTTATCGCTACAGCGTAGCTAAGAGATAAGTTCAGCGTCAACAAAAATGAACATTTGACCAATTAATGAACTTTTGATCAACTCAGGCAAAATTGAGCCCAAAACAGACGAAACAACAGCCCAAACAAAAGATCACCCGGCATCGGAGAAACTCCGAAAAGCCAGGGGATATGCGGAGGAGTACCCGATCATGAGTCCCACTTACCCCTGTTTTGTCGGTGTCGATGTCGGCACCGGAAGTGCGCGCGCCGGCGTGTTTGACGCCAATGGCAAATTGCTTGGCAGTGCCGCGCATGCGATTGCGATGAACCGGCCAAAGCCCGATTTCGTCGAACAGGATTCCGAAAATATCTGGCAGTCGGTCTGTCAGTCGGTACGTGATGCCATGGCCAAATCCGGGGTCCCCGCGCAAAAAGTCGCCGCCATCGGGTTTGATGCGACATGCTCACTGGTGATCCGCGATCAGGATAACCGACCACTGGGCGTCACCCCCGACGGGGCGGATAACTGGGACGTAATCGTCTGGATGGACCACCGGGCCGTGCGCGAGGCCGAGGAATGCACCGCCACCGGCGCCAAGGTGCTGGATTATATCGGCGGCACCATGTCGCCCGAAATGGAAATCCCCAAACTGATGTGGCTGAAACGCCATCACAATGCCGCCTGGCAGAAAATGGGCGCGGCGTATGATCTGGCCGATTTCCTGTCCTTCCGCGCGACCGGCAGCAACGCCCGGTCCTGCTGCACGGTGACGTGTAAATGGACCTACCTTGCCCATCAGGATGAACCATGGGATCGCGATTTCCTGAGCGCGATCGACATGGAAGACCTGAATGACAAGATCAACATGCATGACAGTGCGCTTGCAGTTGGGGAACTGATCGGATCCCTTTCCGAACAGGGGGCAGCTGATCTTGGCCTGACCACAGATTGTGTGGTGGGTGCGGGGCTGATTGATGCCCATGCCGGGGCGCTGGGCACACTTGGTGAATATCTGGACGGCAACCTTGATCAGCATTTTGCCATGATCGCGGGCACATCGACCTGTCACATGGCGCTGTCAAAGGAACCGCGCTTTATCAAAGGCGTCTGGGGTCCCTATTTCGGGGCGATTGCCCCGAACCTTTGGCTCAATGAAGGCGGGCAATCGGCGACCGGTGCGTTGCTGGATCACATCGTTGCCATGCATCCGTTTTCACATGCCATGGGCCGGGATGCCCACAAGCTTGCCGGGGAAAAACTGATGCCAATGATGGCAGAAAAGACCGACCTGGCGCCGCGCCTGCATGTCCTGCCTGATTTCCATGGCAACCGATCACCACTGGCCGATCCGGAGGCGCTTGGCGTGATTTCCGGTCTGACACTGGATCAGAGCGAGGAAAGCTTCCTGAAATTGTATTGGGCGACCGCCTGCGCGATTGCCTATGGCACGCGCCATATCATCGATGCGATGAATGATACCGGTTACGACATCACACACATTCACCTGAGCGGCGGGCACACCGCCAGCAAGGTACTGGTGAAACTCTATGCCGATGTCACCGGATGCACGGTCGTGATGTCTGATTGCGAGGAACCGGTTCTTCTGGGATCGGCGATGTTAGCCGCCGGTGCCCTTGATGCCGTTGATGCCAAAGGCGGCCTTGCCCAGGCCGCACGCCAGATGGCAGGCAAGGAAACCGCCCACGCGCCCGATCCATCGGCGAAAGCGGATCATGACCGCAGATACGCGATTTTCCATCAGATGCACGCCCATCGGCAGTCCCTTGATGCCATGAGCAAATCCTGATTTTGCCCGCCCAAAAGTGTGATATCTGCGCCGTTCGTGCGGGTTTGACGCGGCGCACCCTATCCAAAAGGCGCTTGACCTTATTGGGGGTTGCGGTCAAAACAAAAGGGCCGATGCAAACGCATCGGCCCTTTCTTTCGCACGCGCAACGGCGGGGTCGGGGGATCATGCAGAAATTTAAATTCTGCACCGTCACGGCGCGATGCCGTTTAAGGCCAGCCTTTTTGATAAGGCTGGCCTTAAATTTTATTCAGCCGGATGTTCGTGGGCGGCCTGGACTTCGCCCTTTTTCTTCCGGTTCTTGGCAAAAGTGCCAACAATCAGAACAAAGAACAAAGGCACAAAGAAGATCGCAAGAACGGTTGCCGCAATCATCCCGCCCATCACACCGGTACCCACGGCCACACGGGCACCGGCACCGGCACCGGTCGAAATCGCCAGCGGCACGACACCAAGGGTAAAGGCCATCGAAGTCATGATGATCGGACGCAGACGCTGGCGGGCTGCTTCGACAGTTGCCTCAAGAAGCCCCATGCCCTCGTCGTAAAGTTCGCGGGCGAACTCGACAATCAGGATGGCGTTCTTGGCCGACAAACCAATCGTGGTCAGGATCGCCACCTGGAAATAGACGTCATCGGGCAGACCACGCAGCATCGCTGCGATCACCGCACCAAGGACACCCAGCGGTACGACCATCATCACCGAAATCGGAATGGCCCAGCTTTCATAAAGCGCTGCCAGACACAGGAAGACGACGATCATCGACAGGGCATACAATGCCGGTCCCTGTTCGCCCGCCTCGCGTTCTTCATAGGACAGCCCCTGCCATTCAAGGCCGATATCGCCCGGAAGCTGCGAGACAAGCTGTTCCATCGCGGCCATGGCATCCCCGGATGCGACACCCGGTGCCGCAGACCCCTGAATATTAAGCGACGACAGACCGTTAAAGCGTTCCAGACGTGGAGAACCATAGGTCCATTCACTGGTAGAAACAGCCGAAATCGGCACCATTTCGCCCAGATTGTTACGGACATACCAGTAATCCATGTCTTCGGGCATCATGCGGTATTTGGCGTCTGCCTGCATGTAAACCCGTTTAACACGGCCGTTTTCGATGAAGTCATTGACATAGCTTGACCCCCAGGCAGCCGCCAGTGTCTGGTTGATTTCGGCAAGGTTGACGCCAAGGGCGCTGGCCTTTTCCTGATCAATATTGACATTGAATTGCGGCGTATCATTCAGGCCGTTGGGGCGCACACCAACAAGACGCGGGTCCTGTGATGCCATGCCCAAAAGCTGGTTACGGGCCGCGATCAGGGCGTCGTGACCAACACCGCCACGATCCACAAGCTGCAGATCAAAGCCGTTCGCCGTCCCAAGTTCGATAATCGCAGGCGGCGCAAAGGCAAAGATCATGGCTTCGCGGATCTGGGCAAACGCGCCATAGGCACGGCCAATCACCGCATCAACCGACTGATCCGGACGGGTACGTTCCGACCAGTCCTTGAGGTTCACGAAGGCAATACCGGCGTTCTGCCCACTCCCGGCGAACGAAAAGCCGGCAACCGTGAACAGACCATCGATATTTTCCGCCTCGTTCTCCATGAAGTGTTTTTCAAGCTTCTTGAGAACATCGACCGTGCGTTCCTGCGATGCCCCAGCAGGCAACTGCACCATGGCAAACATGATGCCCTGGTCTTCTTCCGGCAGGAAGGAGCCCGGCAGTCGGCCAAACAAAGCTGCAAGGCCACCAACAAGAATCGCATAGACGAACAAATAGCGCCATTTGCGGTTCACAACGTGGCCAACGCTGCCTTGATAGAAGTTGTTGGTCCGTTCAAAGCCTCGGTTAAACCAGCCAAACGGGCCTTTCTTCTTGGTCGGATCGGTGTGGCCGGGTTTGAGCATCGTCGCACAAAGCGCCGGTGTCAGAACAATCGCGACAACAACCGACAGCACCATTGCCGAGACGATCGTGATCGAGAACTGGCGATAAATCGCCCCTGTCGACCCGGCAAAGAAGGCCATCGGCACAAACACCGCCGAAAGCACAAGCGCAATACCAATCAGGGCACCGGTGATCTGTCCCATGGATTTTCGCGTTGCTTCACGCGGCGGAAGACCGTCTTCTTCCATTACACGTTCGACGTTTTCGACCACAACAATCGCGTCATCGACCAAAAGGCCGATGGCCAGAACCATGGCAAACATGGTGAGCGTGTTGATCGAATAGCCAAATGCCGCAAGAATTCCGAAGGTGCCGAGCAAAACAACCGGCACTGCAATCGTCGGAATAAGCGTTGCCCGCCAGTTCTGCAGGAACAGGAACATCACCAGGAACACGAGGACAATCGCCTCGAACAGGGTATAGACCACCTCTTCGATCGACACCTCAACGAACGGTGTCGTGTCATAGGGATAGACAATCTCGATCCCTTGCGGGAAGAACGGTTTGAGTTCCGCAAGACGGGATTTAACCGCATCTGCGGTATCAAGCGCGTTGGAACCGGTTGCAAGGTTGATCCCGATACCGGTTGCAGCCTGCGCATTGTAGCGCGCAACAACTTCATAGCTTTCGCCACCGATTTCGATACGGGCCACATCGCCAAGGCGCACCTGCGCACCATCGGTTTCGACCTTAAGCAAGATGTTGGCGAACTCGTCAACGGTTTGCAGTTTGCTTTGGGCGGTGATGGTTGCGTTGATCTGCTGGCCCGAAACCGACGGTGCTCCGCCGATTTGACCGGCAGTGACTTCGGTGTTTTGTGCCTCGATGGCATTGTTAACATCCATCACCGTCAGGTTATAGGACAGCATCTTGTTCGGATCGAGCCAGATGCGCATCGCATGCTGGGCCCCAAACACCTGGACCGAGCCAACACCGTTCACACGCGCAATCGGATCTTCGACCGATGATACCACAAAGTCCGCAAGGTCCTGGGCATTCATCGACCCGTCAGCCGACACAAAGCCGACAACCATCAGGAACGATCCCGATGATTTGCTGACGGTCACCCCCTGCTCCTGCACTTCGGTCGGAAGCGATGACATGGCAGCCTGCAGCTTGTTCTGCACCTGCACCTGGGCGATATCCGGATCAGCTTCGGGTTCAAAGGTCAGCGTAATCGATGCCTGCCCGTTCCCCGACGAGGTCGAGGACATATAGCGCAGGTAATCAAGGCCGTTCATCTGCTGTTCGATCACCTGGGTGACCGTGTTTTCAACAGTTTGCGCCGAGGCACCGGGATAAGTTGCCCCGATCTCGACAGATGGTGGTGCAATCGACGGATACTGTTCGATGGGCAACTGCCAAAGCGACAAGCCCCCCGCCAGCATGATCACCAAGGCGACAACCCAGGCGAAGACGGGGCGATCAATAAAGAATTTTGCCATTGAATAAGTCCTTATTCGGCGGCTTTGGCGGTTTCAACGGGCTGCGGCGTCACTGGCGCATCCGGTCCGATTCGCTGGATGCCATCGACAATGACTTGCGCGCCATCCTCGATACCGGCCGTCACCAGCCAATCCTGTCCCTGCGACTGCTCGATCGTCAAATCCTTGGAGGCAACCTTGCCATCCTCGACGACATAGGCATAAGCCGAGCCATCCGGACGGCGCATCACCGCTTTCTGCGGCACAAGGAAGGCGTCCTCAAGCTGGCCCTGACGGACCTGTCCACGGACAAACATACCAGGCAGAAGCGTACCATCCGGGTTCGGGAAGACCACACGCAAACGCACAGTCCCGGTGGTTTCGTTCACCGTCACATCCGAAAACTGCAAGGTTCCCTTGTGCGGATATTCCTCACCGGTAGCATCAACGATCAGGGCAACCTCGATCTGGCCGTTCTCAACACCCTTGATGCGGCCATTGCGAATGGCTTCCTTGATTTTCAGCAACCGGCCACCGGCCTGCGTCACATCGACATAGATCGGATCAAGCTGGGTGATGGTGGTCAGCTTTGCCGACTGATTGGCGGTCACAAGCGAACCTTCGGAATAATCCGACGAGCTGATCTGACCGGAAATCGGTGCGGTGACCGTAGTATAGGCCAGATCGATCCGCGCCTGTTCAAGCTCGGCACGCGCCGCGGCAACCGCTGCCTTTGCCTGTGCTTCGGCGGCGACGGCATCGTCATAGGTTTGCTGGCTGACGGCCTGCGACTTGATCAGCGGGTCATAGCGCGAACGCGTCTTGGTCGTCTGATCAAGGGTTGCGCGCTGACGGGTCAGTTCGGCCTGTGCGGCATCAACGCGCGCCAGGTAAACTTCCTGATCAATCATATAAAGCTGCTGACCGGCTTCAACAAACGCACCCTCGGTGAAGTTGCGTTCCTTGATAATGCCATCGACCTGCGGGCGGATGTCTGCCTGACGGAAGGCAACGGTACGACCGGGCATTTCCTCGACCAGGCCAACAGTCTGCGCGTTCAGCGTCACGGTACCGACCGGGGTCGCCTGTGGCTGTTGCTGGGCGGCTGCCTGTTGGTCGCCTTCGCTCTGCTCGCTGCAGGCGGCTACAAGCACGACAAGCGCTGCCATACCAGCGAATTTCAAACAAGATCGCATGGACAAAATGCTTATTCCTTCTAAGTCCGCGCAAAGCCGTGTGGTGTGCGCTTTGCCATTGCTTTTATAAATACTGTACGGTACAGTACACATTGTGCGCTGCACGATCAAGAGCCAAAAACAGCAGAGCCAAGAAAGATGAGTGAAACGCCCGAAAAGCTTGAAAAACAACATTCTCGCGGCACTGCACGCCGTCGTGCAATGATGGATGCTGCATGGGCGTTATTGCTTGAACGTGGCTTTGCTGGCGTGACCCTCAATGACGTGATTTCAAAATCTGGCGGGTCGCGTACGACCCTTTACGAAGCGTTTGGCGGAAAGGATGGCTTGCTCGCAGCGGTGATGACCGAGCAATGCAAAGAATTCTCAGCCGAACTGCATATTTCACTGGAAACCGATCTCCCTCCCCGTGATGCCCTGACGGACTTCGGCACAAAACTGGCCCAAAAGATTGTAACCGAGGAAGTCGCCCGCTTCACCCAGATTCAGTATTCCGAGGGCCAACATTTTCTACCCTTGATCGAAAAATTCTTTGAAGTTGGCCCCGACAGCACACGCAAACACCTTGCCGATTACCTGTCGCGGCAGCAAAAGCTTGGCAATATAACAATCGAAGACGCAGATCATTCGGCCGAAATGTTTGAATCCATGGTCATTGGCGACTGGCTGTCGCGGATCATGAAACACAATCCGCGCCCGCCCATGACCGACCAGCAAATTAACGAACGCGTTTCACGTGCGGTTGAAACTTTCCTGTGTGGTGTCGCAACACCGCAAGCGCGTGACACGTTCGACTGCGCGAACACATAACCTCCCCGTCCGTCGTCAATGACCGGCTTTATAGCCAGCCCCTCCTGACAGCATCCTGTCAGGTGTGACCCATCGTGGCGAAAATTCCCGATGGGTGGCGGGTGATCTGCATTACATCTGAATTACGTTGCCCTAACATTACCAAATTTGGGGTAAACTCTGGCGTGCGTTACCAACAGAGGGTGTATTTCCCCCTTCTGGCAAGCAAAAGGATCCCGTCATGCAGTTGCGAAAGGCACTTACCGGCTTTGGCGTTCTGGCAATTTCGATTGCCGGCCTGACCACACGTGCCGACGCTATTTCCGTTGAAGATGCCCGGACGGCCGTTGATGCGATCCTGATGCAATCGGGCATTTCCGCGACCGAGGTCGATGCCCGCCCCGTGGATGGCGATGCGGTCGAACTGGTTTTTGACGCGGTTTCCCTTAATCTCACCGGCTATTCCACCCCGCGCCAGCTTGCGATGGATGACGTTCTGGTCACGGTGCGCGATACCGATAGCGCCAATCAGGTTGATCTTGATGTCAAACTGCCCGAACAGGCCAAAATGCTGGCCGAGGCAACTACGGATCAGCGTGATCTGACGCTGCGCAATGCCGGGGGTTATCTGCGCTGGGATACCGTGCGCAACGTGCCGGTTACTTTTGACGGCTTTGCCGATTTTCTCGTCGGCGATGAACCGGTTTCGCGCAAGCACTGGCTGATGAATGGCCTGATCATTCAATGGCTGCCGGAAATGGCCAAGATCGCCTGGCAGGCGGCCGAGTGGACCGGGCCGAACCGTGAAAAGCGCGGCTCGATCAAATCGGCGAGCTTCACGCTTTATCCTGATAAAGACGGCGCAACCCACCTTGATTATTCCCATGACGGTTTGTGGCTGCCAAGCCTGATCCAGCCCCGCACTGTACGGGTCAAAAGCAGCAGTACCGGTCTGCCATGGTCTGATGCCCAGCCCATTATCGAAAAGGGTTTCCACGATATACTGACCGGCACCGCCCCGCGCTTTGCCCGTCGCCAGATTGGCGATGCGCTGTGGAAAAAGGCCGCCCAGAACGGTGCCCCGGTCAAGGTTGACGAGTTCTATATTGAATCTCGCGGGCTTGAGGCGCTGGGTTCTGGCGAATTCCTGGCACAGGCCGCGGCACGCTATGGCTTCACCGGTGAGTTTGATTTCAGGCTTCTGGGTCAGGAAAAGCTGGTCGACCTATTGGGAACGCCCGATAACCCGACCATCCTTGGCGCGCTTGTACCCTTTGCCGTCAATGGCCTTGCTGCCGGTCGCCCGGGCCCACAAGGGACCACCGAATATGACGGTCAGTTGCTGCCCGATGGCCGGATTGTCGTCAATGGCCTGACGGTCTTTCGCACTGCCGATGGCAGCTAGATCTTTATAACCCGTCCCGAAAAATCAAGCGGCCGCCTGTAATAACAACAGGCGGCCGCTTCTGTTTAAAGGCTCAGCATTACCAGCTGTATTTCAGGGTCGCCAGAACCGTGCGGCCCTCACCATAGAACCGGCTACCAAAGGTGTTTGAAGAGACATATTCACGATCAAACAGGTTAGTGGCGTTCACAGATAGACTGACGTCATCTGTCACGGCATAGTTGATGGCAGCATCAAACACGCTGTTTGACGGCAGGGTTTCGGTATTGCCATCATTGCGCTGACGTTCACCGACAAAACGTACACCACCGCCCAGGGTCAGATCACCAAGCACGCCTTGCCCCGGAATAGTGTAATCAAGCCAGGCTGAAGCCTGATGCTCGGGCACGTTTGCCGGGCGGTTGCCGATATTTGCCGCCGTGACGTCATCCTTGATTTCAGCGTCAAGGTAGGTGTAGGCGACCGTCATATTGGTCTGTTCGTCAAGCGATACTTTTCCTTCAAGCTCAAGGCCGCGTGAATTGATTTCGCCAACTTGCTTGTAAACATAAGCACCACCGACGAACTGTGACTGCGATACGTTTTCTTGGGTCAGATCAAACACCGCAGCGGTGAACAGGGCGTCGATTGCCTCGGGTTGGTACTTCACACCAAGTTCGTATTGCGTGCCTTCCTGCGGCTTCACACCCTCCGGGCGAGATGCAAGGCTTGAGTAAACCGGCTGGAAAGACTCCGAATAGTTACCGTAGACCGATAACTCATCGGTCGCCTTGTAGGTCAGACCAAAACGCGAGGTGAATTTATGATCGTCACGCTCGGCGGTCGTGCCACTGCTGATCGTGTCGGTATTACTCTGAACATAATCGAAACGCCCGCCAACGGTTGCGATCCAGTCATCGGCAATCGTCAACTGTTCCTGCGCATAAAGACCGTAGGCCGCCTGGGTAATTTCGGTATTCGTAGCTCTGCTTGGATCAAACGTAATGCACGAAAGACCGCAATAGGATGGGTTGTAAGGATCGATTGCCGACGCACTACCAGTGCGTGATCGTTCTTGGTTCTGGTCACGGCTATAATCAATGCCCACCAGTGTCTTGCTGTCGAAGTGATCATTGAGTGCCGTATCATATTGCATCTGGCTATCAACACCAAACCGGTCAAGCTCACCATACACCGCATAAGCATATCGGTTACCAAGCGGCGTGGTATCGTTGAGATAGACCGTCTCATAGGTCAGATCGACATGGGTGTAACGCGCATTCTGACGAAACTCGAGCTTGTCATTGATCTGGTGCGACAGCTCGTAACCGATGTTGGTTTCTTCGGTATCGAAATTGTTGAAATCGGGCTCGCCAAAGAATGCATCACGGCTTGTTTCAATGCCGGCCGGGAAACCATAACCAAGGCCGCTTTCCCGATCGCTATAACTCGTCAGGATGGTCAGTTTGGTATCCGCATTGGGGGTATAGCTAAACGCCGGTGCGACATAAATGCGATCATCCTGTGAATAGTCCTGCCCGCGCTCGGCATCCTGCCAAAGCGCCGTCAGGCGATAGGACCAGTTGCTGTTTTCGCCAACCGGACCGGTTACATCGCCCGCACCGCGCAGATGGTTTTCACCAAAGGTGGTCAGAACTTCACCGCTGGCTTCATCCTGCGGGCGCTTGGTCGTCATGTTGATCAGACCACCTGGACCATTCATGCCAAACAGGCTGGATGTCGACCCCTTAAGCACATCAACCTGCTGCAAGCCATAGGTCTCCGGCCGACTGGTGATGAAATTGTAGACACGCGAAGACAGTCCATCGCGATAGGTGCCAAGGTTGGTTTGGCTAAAGCCACGGAGACGCACATAGTCATACCGATAGTCCGCACCATATTCAGCTGCCTGCACACCCGCCGTATAGGAAACCGCTTGCTGAAGATCCTGCACGTTACGGGTTTCAAGTTCCTCCTGCGTCACCACTGAAACCGCCGATGAGTCGTCCAGAATGGGCGTGTCGGTTTTCGAAGCGGTACGCGAGCGAGATGCGACAAAGCTGTCGGTGATGGCGTCGGTGGGACCAGATGCCTCTGCTGCATTGGCTTCAACGCGCAGCGTATCAAGAACTTCCTCGCCGGCACTGCTTGTAACCGCCTCGATCACAACCGTGCCATCGCTGGTCACATCATAATCAAGACCCGAACCGCGCAGAAGGGTTTGAAGGGCGGTACTTGCCCGCATGGTGCCACTGATCGCCGGCGCATCATGGTTGCGCGCCAGCGCGCCGTCGACGGTCACCTGCAAGCCCGCCTGCACGCCAAACTGGGCCAAGGCACTGGTCAATGACTGTGCCGGGATATCAAATGTGTGCTCGGCATTGATCCCGCTCGCACTGACCTGTGCATTTGCATCAGATGCAAACAACACGACCGGCGCCAAGGCGGTTGTCATCATCAAGGCACTGGCTATTACCACAACACGACCACGTTTTTGCAGTCGAGCTGCACCCCCATTGTTCATTTTCTTCTATCTCCGTTTCATGTCCTATGCCTGAAACAAATTGAGAATGCAAACGCTTCTCAATTTCGCATAAAAGACAAAACGGATGCCGGTTCTGTTTTTTCAAAAATTTTTATGGAATTTCATCAGGATGGCTCCAAACCCGCAAAATTCTGCGGATTTGAAAGGCATTATTTTTTCTGGCAAGCGAGTATAAACGGGGCCGAAATCCGACCCCCAACGCCATCAGGACTTTGAGACAACCAGAACCCACGGGGTGATTTCACGCACCATTGCCTTTTGCGCCCGTGCCATACCGCGCAAGGCCGACACCGGATCATCAAGGCGATAGACCCCGGTGACCGTCTGGGCGGCCAGGACCTCATCGGTGATCAGGATGGTGCCATTGAAATAGCGCCGAAGCTGATCGACAACTTCGGATAACGGTTGATCCTGAGCGATCAGCTGGTTCTTGCGCCAGGCACCGATCTGGCTTGTCGGCGAAGGATGACGGATCACCGTGCCGTCCTGCCCGACCCGGACATTCTGCCCGGCCTCAAGAATTTCAAAAACCGCCGGAACATTGCCGGCATTTTCAACCTGTACCCGACCGTGTTCCACGCCAACCATGGAGACCGCATTGCCTTCGGAAACATCAAATCCGGTGCCAAGCACCGTTACCGTCACCTGATCGGCCCCGACGCGAAACGGCTTTTGCGGATCCGGGGTGACGTCAAAAAACGCCTCGCCATCAAGCAATTCAACAAAGCGCGTCGTGCCGTCAAAATGCACCGTAATCGCGCTTTCCGGTGCAAGGGTCACCGTGCTGTTGTCAGAAAGCGTGATGGTGCGCATCTCGCCCGTTGCGGTCACATGATCGGCCTGCATTCGGGTGGCTATATCCGGCCCGATGATAGCGGCCAAAAGGGATGCAGCCACCGCCACCCCGCCCAGCCCGATCCCGCGCCAGGACATATTGCCGCGCTTTTGAAACCGGGTTTGCGCCGAGATGACCTTGCCCTCGGCAACGGCCTTTTCGTAATCAATATTCAAAAGCGCCGCGACCGCGTCATTCTGTTGGCCGTCGGCACCGCCTTTGTCGCCAGCCTCACGGCGCGCCGCAAGGAACGCCTGCCAATCGGCCGTGCCAGATGGTGCGGCCTTCGCCATCAGATCGGCGGTCTTTTGCGTGGCGTTCCAGGCATCAAGATGGGCTGGATCCTCGGCACACCAGTCGGCAAACTGCGCTTGCAATTCCGGGTTTTCCGGATCTTCCTGCAGGCGGATCAACCATTCGGTCGCGGTCTTGCCCGCCTGTTTTTGAACTGGATCGGTTATCTCTGCCATCAGCCTATTGCGCCCCCGTTGCACCGATTGGTGCGATCAGGGCGATATAGCCGATATCACGCAACGCGTCACCATCTGTGCGGGTTATGGCGCAAATTTCTGCACGGACAGACTGTTTGATCGGGCAATCGGCGATCCTCATGGCCAGCCACCCAGCCGTTCACGGCAATGATCAATGCCCTCAGATACAAGCTTATGAGCAAGCGGCACGGAAATATCGAGATAATCTGCAATCTCGCGCAGTTTCGCCCCACCCACCCGATGCATTTCACACGCAATGCGCGTGCGTTCGGGCAGTTCGGAAAGGGCCTGCATCAAAATCGCGTATTCATCCTTGTACACCGCAACCGTTTCCGGGTCCGGGCTGTCGGATGCGCGCGTTTGCACGGCGACATCATAATCAGATGCACCGGTCAGGCTGCTTTCACGGGCAATCTGGCGTTTGCTATCAAGTGCCAGATTGCGCACGATCCGGTAAAGGTAGCCGGTGGTATCATCGAGAAACCGCCCCTTGGTCGCCGCATCAAAGCGCAACCATGCTTCCTGCACCAGATCTTCGGCCTGCACACGGCTGCCGATGATGCTGCTGGCATAGTTCACAAGTGCGGATCGTTGGCGCATGAACAGCGTCAATGACGTCACATTTGATGTCGCGTTTGAAGCCAATCAGAATGTCCTTTGCACGATGCGGGCAAGCTGGTGCCCGCATGGGATGACACGCTTAGCGCAAATGATACTGATTATCAACAGCAATCAAGCACCCTATCCATCAGACGATGATCGCATCATCGAACTGCGCCGTGCCGATGGGGGCCTGATCCTGATGCTGCATCCGGCAGGCAAAGGTCAGAAAGCGGGCCAGTCTTTGATCAAACTGGTCTTTGAAGTCGAGGATGTCGAAAGCACCCGAAACGCCCTGATCAAATCCGGGGTCGATGTCGGACCGATCCATCAGGCCGACAGCTACCAGTTCGCGAACCTCAGGGACCCGGCAAAGAATTCGCTATCGATCTCCAGCCGCGCACTCGCCTGTCTCCAACGCACGTTCGACGTCTATCGTTCTAGGGTCCAAACTCATTCAAATGGTCGATCCGGCTAGAAACCGGGTGCGATATCCAGAAAGCGTCCAGAGTATCCCCAAAGCGCAGCAAACGTATGCCCGCACCAAATTGCATGTTTCTTTATCGGAGATGCAGCTTAATTTTTTGCGCGGGGATTGAAGCGTTTCTTGTTCACTTGAAAATTTAGCCGATCTTCAAGGTGTCTTTGCGTGATGGAAATTCATGCATCAGACAAAGACCTGTCTGGCGGATAACCGTTGAAGCATTGACCCGGATAAAAAACTTGGCGTTTTGCAATCCGATGATGTGATCAGGCGCAAGCAGAGCAGACTTTCAGAGCCCTTCTCATCCCCGATGCAGTTCATAAGGCAAACCTTATGGCATGAACACGGTGACCCTGTTTGCTGTGAGAGCAGCCAGAAGACAACAGTGGCGTAAAACGCATTGTCTGGGAGAACGATTGAGCTATGGAAAGCTGTTTTAAGTCTGGCCACATATTGTGGCCGGCATTGCTTCTTATAACTAGATTTACCAACAACACACTGAAAATAAATATAAAACGTGAAACAATACGATACAGAAAAACAAAATCTACAATGCAGATAAAAACCAACGTCGCATGGCTCTGTATTATTGCACTATTTTTGCTTGCCGCCCCCAATAGCGTACATGCTTACAGCGTCACGGACGATAATGGCACTGCGGCAAAAACAGTTACGATTACAAACGAAGCCATTGGAACATTTGGAGGTGATGAGATAGCGTTCTTTCAGGACGCCAACCCGGCCCTAGCCGGTTTTGCTGTAGGTGACACGCTAGAGATTTCATTGAGTGGCGGTGCGACTTTTGCTGATGCCAACATGGTCTTTGAAGGCATGCACGGCGGAGCAGCTAACTCAGATCTGACATGGGTAACCTTTTCGGGCTCTCCGCAAGGCAAGTCCACGATCACCCTTACAATAAAACAAGGCGCAAACCCAGCATCATTTGCCGACTTTGACGGCTTAGTTCTCAGCGGCAGCACAATTGCCGGACAAAGCACAAACTTCAATCTTCCCCAGATTGCCGGACGTGATATTTTCATCACGTTCACCTTACGGGATTCAGGCGGCACGCTTAAGGGAACGGCACAGCACAAGCTGTTTGACAACACACTCGCCCCCGCCGGAAACCTTGAAGAATCCCATTCTGCGATCAAGACTGTACTTGCTACGCATATCAGAAACATGACGTCGCAAAGTGTTAGCCTTTCCGGATTGATTACCGGACGCGGATTTGGCCGTGGCGGCGGCAGCCTTGGCGGTTTGTTTGGCGACAGTGCTGCATTCGGGAATGCCTTGACGGAATCCACAGGTTTGACTTTGCCGGTTGCACTGGAGTTGAACGAAGGAAGAGGCAACTTTGCAGCAAATCTCAATAGTGTGATGAACTGGACGGGAGAACTGGCTGCCGGAGAGCAAAATACAGGTGGTCTCCCGCCCAGCGCGTTTTCCAATTTTGAAAGCCCGATGAACCTGTGGGTGAAGGGCCGATGGGAAGGCATTAACGATAGTCGGGGTGGCACAGCAGGAGACAGCGATTTCGGCCTGTTTATGACGGGCATCGACTATCGTGTTGATAAAGACACGATGGTTGGCATCCTTGGCCAATATGACCTCTACAAATCGACTGCCACTGGCCAAGACAGCCAAGGTGAGGGAAAAGGCTGGATGGTCGGGCCCTATATGGTGTCTCGACTGGATGAAAACCTGATTTGGGATGGCCGCGTTGCCTGGGGTAAATCAAAAAACAAGATCAATCCGCTCGGCCGGGGTTGGGACAAATATGACGGTGAACGCTCACAGTTGGAAACCAATCTGACCGGCGACATCCGCTCAGAAAATTGGGAATTTTATCCGCAGATTGGCATCAACTACTTCCGTGAAGAACAAAAAGCATACACAAACTTTGGCGGGGAGCGGATCGAAGCCCAGACAATAACCTTCGGCAACCTTACGTTCGGCCCGGAAGTTGTTCGCGTTTTGCAAGTCGAAGATGGCCCAACATATCGGCCATTCGTTGCTCTTCGCGGCATTTGGGACTTTCGGGCACCACCGATTGCACATAATAACGGAAGCCAAGTAGATACCGAAAAGCTGCGCGCCAGAGCGGAACTTGGCGGAGACATCACCTTTGAAGATGGCGGAAGTATCTACGCAAAATATGCCTATGACGGCATTGGCCTGGCGAACTATGAGTCCCATAGCTTTGAAATCATTGCAAACACGCCGGTAACTTTCGGTTTCCTGCCGGATAACAGCAAGTTCAAATCTTCATTTAATCAGGATGTAAGCTCAACCCAGGCAAGCACCTTCCGGATAGGGCTCGACATTCCGCTAAACTGATCTCACGCGTGTAAAGGGATGTCACAAAGCCATCCCTTTATTCTCTCATGCCAGCACCGCTATCGCCCCAAACCGCTCATAACCCGACATCAACCCGTCGTAACAACCGCCAGAAAGCTTAGGAATTTCGTTACCTTGGCTTGCTATACAGGCGATTAGAACACATTCAAAATCGCCATCCGGGAGCCCGCC
This sequence comes from Thalassospira profundimaris WP0211, assembly GCF_000300275.1. Lineage (GTDB taxonomy): Bacteria > Pseudomonadota > Alphaproteobacteria > Rhodospirillales > Thalassospiraceae > Thalassospira > Thalassospira profundimaris. The sequence goes on from NZ_AMRN01000004.1 coordinate 103,654, forward strand.
ATGCAGAAAACCAGCCTTGTCATCCTGTTGACCGGTGTTGTGGCCTTGGGCATGTGGGGGATCAGCGATTACATGGCGCACAAGGGCGAGGCCTATGGCGATGTCGAACGTGGGCAATCGATTGCCGAACAGACCTGCCTGCGCTGTCACACCAAATTCGAAGGCGATCCCCTGCCCGATCCGAACGTCACCACCGCCCCGGCCCTCGCCAGTTTCGGGCAGCGCTGGCCGCTCGAAAACCTTGAAGAAGCCCTGGCCGAAGGCATCACGGTATCGCATGACAACATGACCATGCCGGAATTTTCCTTCACCTCGCAAAGCATCGCCGATCTGCTGAGCTATATGGAACAGCTCACGGCGGCGGCAAACCAGAAGGCCCCGCAATAAACTTTGCCGCGCACTTCCCCTTAACAATTTCAATCTTCTTGCCATATGAAACAGATACGCTGATTTCCAGACATCGGAGACAGACTTGTTTTATCGGCTTACCACTGCTGTTCTGAGCTTTTTCATCCTGCCTTTGATCGCGCGGGCGGAAGAAACGCTTGTGATTGCAACCAACATCTATCCGCCCTACATCAACGCGGATGTTGAAAACAGCTTCCTGCCTGAATTGTTTGAAGAAATTGGCGCCAAAATGGGCGTAGAGTTCCGCTTTGAAATCCTGCCCTGGCGCCGCTGCGAACAGGCCGTGGAGAGCCACATGGCCTGGGCCGCGATCCCGTATCACAAGACCGATATCCGCGAAAAAAACTTTGCCTTTTCCGATCCGCTGTATTTACAGGATTCCCATTTCTTTGCCTATGATGCGAGCGGTGTCAAAGCACGACATAATTACGCGGACCTGGCAGATTTGCGCGGCCTTCGGATTGGTGGCGTCTTTGGCTATTATTATGAAAGCTGGTTCAAAGAGGCAGGGCTTGATGTCGATTTTGCACATTCCGAAGAACAGAATTTAAACCGCCTTAAAGTTGGTCGCATTGATCTTTTCCCCATTGCAACCACGCTGGGCTGGTATCAAATTCGTCAGTTGTTCCCGCCCGAAGAAGTCGCGAACTTCTATACACTTCAAAAACCATTGGTCGACGGCGCGGGCCTGCATCTGATGACGTCAAAAACCTATCCCGATAACGACACCTTGCTTGAGCGCTTCAACACTGCCATGGCAGAGATCAAATCATCGGGCACCTATGCCCAGCTTGTTGAAAAGCACGGCTTAACGTTGCGCTATTAAGACTTCCATTGAATAGATTCATCAAGACTCAAGCATTTACCGAAACAGATTTACATCAAGGAATAAGTTACAGCCAAAACCAGTCTAGAGAGCACTTGCTCCGACGACGAACATTCAAGCGCACTTAGCATCCTCCAAATTTCTACAACAAGATTTCGAAGGTGGGTGCCAATCATTAGGCCAACGGTCCGAAATATTAAATTCATGCGCATAATGCGGATCCAAAATGTACATACTCTTGAACTTTTCCGATTCTAAATCCAAATGAAGCAAGACCGGAACGATTGGATTACCCTTTTTATCTCGCATACGCTCAGGATGTTCTGCATTGTGTTTTTCGTTAACCCGCATGAACAACGCTATTGCTCTAACAGTATCAATACTACCTGCTTGCTTCGCAGCACAGAAACCCTTGAAAAACAGATTTTGCACTGTTTTTATCGCTTCCGCCCCCTCACTGACACTTATATCTCGAAAAGATTCTGGTAAAAAACCTTTAGAAACAGTGTGCATCGAAAAATTATCTACGTCAAAATATTTACTGAATTCTTCCTCACTTGCTGACATAGCATGATGAATACTTTCCACTTTCTTGTCGATCAGGGAATTGATATCCGAAACAGTTTTAGCGAACCTAAATTTTGGATCGAGTTCAATCAATTTGTTAAGGTCGCTATCGCTTGTCTGAGTATGCTTTGGCGTCGTCATACAGACAGGTGTCTGTATGACTGGATAAGAGTTGTAGTTTGTATATTTAGTCAATATGGCCCAACGCATAACCAATGCGTCACTAGCAGTGAGAGCAAGATCATTACTCAAATAGCTTGTAACGTCGCGGCAGAATCTCTCTAGATGGGGGATATCTTCGACCCGGTTCCAAGCAACAATTTGCTCCGGCTTAACAAAAAACTTGTCACCGTTCGAAACGACATCATCAAGAGAGTTATCGGTTTTTGCGTCGTAAACTGAAGTAACAAGTGTGCCCGCATCAGTGCTGTAACTAATGCGACCGCCCCCCTCCTCACCTATTTGATATTCGCCAACCAAAGACCGCTTATAAGTCAAACCAACGGTTACCCCCGCCCCCGATGGCAAACCGGGAAACACAGAATTCAAAGAGAGCTTTACAGCATCCTTTCTAACCCCTTCAGCATCAGGGTCTCTTGAAATTTGGAGCGTAGCAATGTCGGCAGATTGTCCGTCTGAAAATGCATCGCCAGCGGCCTTATCCAAAACCTCAGTCGCCGGAGAGAGTAAAAGCTCTGCGAGTGAGGACGCTGCAAACCCAGTTGACCCACTTACTTTTGCAATTTTTGTCGCTGCTTTAAAAATGTTCTGCAGAACCTCGACATCCGTTTTTCCAATGTATTTTATTTTGTATGTAATATCAAAATTCAGGTTCACTCCGTGCCGGAAGTATGGAGTTATCACTCCCTGATGGGATTGACTAAAACATGCATTTTCTCCCGGCGCCGGATTATCTTTAATACCTAAGAGATAAACAGGGAACTCAGTAATCAAATTCTGCCCCTTGGCCTTCACATCGACAACAATCGCAAGAGCACCAACATTACTGACACCAGCAACACTGTTTGCAAATTTTGCAAAAGAGTTTCGGTCTTTGCACGTTGAAATACTCGACGGAATATCCACCTCCGAAACGCCAAGCGCCAAGTAGTATGATCCTGTCTCCAGATTGCCCTGATTCTCTGAGAACGAAGTTGTGGTTTTCTCGAGTAGCGCGGTGCGCGAACTATCCTCCCCGCCCGTAACATCGACACCTCCCGATGTAAGGAACTCACTGCACCCAACCAAAAAACCACACAAACTTAAAGCAGCAATGACAGAGATTCTCACAACACCCTCCGCAACCCAAAACCCTAATTGAGACAACAATAATATTGATAGCCAAAAATAAATCAACCCTAGGTTATATTTTTGCTGTGCAATTACCGACAGTCGAACAGCTAACTCAAATTTCGCGGATCGGAAAATTTCAATGGGTCTGAAGCACAATTCTCCACCACAGAACGAAAGAGCAAGAACCTAAATGCGCTCCAATGTCTCTTCAAAAGAATGGCCATGGCAGGGGTGCAGCCCCAACATGGCCTGTAACACCGGGACTTTGCGAACACCGCACAATCGTCCGCAGGCCCCGGCGCTATGGTGTATGGCGCTATGCCAATTTGGCGAAAACCTTTTGCCATTCCGGCTTGGGCGTGATGCCAAAGATATCTTCAAGGGTCTGGGTGATGTCGCCGACCGAAAGCGTGTGACGCTCTTCCTCGCCACTGACAAGGCGAATGGTCAGGCGGTTATTCCGCAGCGTAAAGCGTGCAAAGGCGGCTGATCTCGCCGCGATCAGGGCGGTGTTAAAACCGCCTTCGGGATGGTGGGCGGCATACCAGTTCATCACCTCCTAATCGATATCGGCCACAGGCGCGAAATCGATTTCATGCACTGGTTGCCAGATGCCACCGCGCTCAAGCTCGACCCGGTAGGCATGCTCAAGGGTGATGACGCGATAGGTGTCACGGGATGTGACCTGCGGCGCGCTGGTTTCCAGCAAAAGCGGTGCGGTCGGCACACAGCCGCCCAGCCCGACATCGGCAAGCCAGGCCTCGCCCTCAATCATCACCCGATTGACCATGTGACAGCGCGGGCGCGGCATTTCGTGCGCGCCATAGCCCCACAAAACCCGGCCGGCCAGTCCTTCGACCTCAAAACCCAGACTGCGTAGCACACGGCGAAACAGGGAATTATGCTCAAAGCAATATCCACCGCGCCCCGCATGGATCAGCTTGCGGTCAATATCGGCAGGCGCCAGGCTGATCGGTTTGCCCATCAGGACATCAATCGCCTCGAACGGGATACTGGCCGGGTGCAGAGCATGCAACGCCTGAAGCACATCAAGGGTTGCGGTGCGCGGGCCCACATAGCCGATGCGATCGAAATAGGCGTCCAGATCGACTTCCGGCTCCGGTGTGCGGATCGGCTTGGCCCAGCTGGCATTGATGCGGCCCTGAAGACCATGGCGGTCATTGGCGACCAGCACTTCATCGGCGATTGGTTGCGGGCTGTTCATCACAGGGCTCCATCCGTTTCAAAGACGTTTTGTTCCTCTGAAGCCAGACGATAGAACCTCAACCTATGTTCAGGTCAAAAAGAAAATCACCCAAATCCGGAAATCGAATAATCTGCGAACAATTGAGCTCAATATCGACCACATCATCAACTCATCACCCCATCCACGGCCCACAAAAGCAACAATTCACCTTTTACACGCACGATATAGAGCTTTTGCGCGACAGATTGCTTGCGCCTGTGATATTTGAGACTCTTGAAACGTTAAAACAGATGGTCGCCATGCATCAGAACAAGATCGCATCAAAAGGCCGACCTTTGGAAACGTCGCTTTATCCACCCAAGACGGATCGCGAAGGGTCCGCTTGCCAGACAGGAAAGTTACGATGCGCACTGTTTATGTGAACGGCGAGTTTTTGCCGGAAACCGAAGCAAAGATTTCGATTTTTGACCGATCCTTCCTGTTCGCCGACGGCGTGTATGAAGTGACCTCGGTGCTTGATGGCAAGCTGATTGACTTTACGGGTCACATGAAGCGCCTCGAACGCTCGCTTGCCGAGCTGAAATTCCAGTTCAAACCCGATATCGATCAGCTTCTTGAAGCGCACCGCGAACTGGTGAAGCTTAACGAAATCACCGAAGGCCTGATTTATCTGCAGGTTTCGCGTGGCTCGGCCGGTGACCGTGATTTCGCAATCAACCCGGAAACCCCGCCGACCATCGTCATGTTCACGCAAAGCAAATCGCTGATCAAATCGGCCCTTGCCGAACGCGGTCAGAAGATCGTCACCTTCCCCGACATCCGCTGGCGCCGGTCTGACATCAAGACCACCCAGCTTCTTTATGCGTCGCTCCTCAAAACCGATGCGGCTGCCAAGGGCAAGGACGATGCCTGGATGGTGCTGGATGGCTATGTCACCGAAGGGTCAAGCAACAACGCCTATATCGTCACCAAGGACGGCACGATCGTCACCCGTGAACTGTCGACCGACATCCTGCACGGCATCACCCGTGCCGCGGTCCTGAAATGCGCCGAGGAACTTCAGCTCAAGGTCGAAGAACGCCACTTCACCATCGAAGAAGCCCAGAACGCGGCTGAAGCCTTCTCGACCTCGGCATCCGCCTTTGTCTGCCCGGTTGTTGAAATTGACGACAAGAAAATCGGCGATGGCGTCCCCGGCCCGGTCGCCAAGCGTCTGCGCGAGATTTATATCGACGCCAACCGCAAAATGGCAATCTGATCCGATCAAACAACGTCTGATATGATCGTCTCCTCAATGTCGATCAAAACGCGAAACGCCGCCCAATCTCGGGCGGCGTTTTTGCGTTGGGTATCTGCGGGAAAAGATCCTACATCGCGGCAAGTTCTTCCTCGGTAAAATCGGCGGAAATGGTGATGTCTTTTCCGGCCTCAAGCTTTGCCAGCCGTTCGGTCAGTGCGGCATGAACGCCGTCATAGGCATCTGACCCCAGCAACAAACGAAATGGCATTTTCGGTGCATCTGCCGCCGCAATCATCGCATTGATCATGCGATCCGGATCGCCCTTGATCACCCAGCCACCACCAAAGGCGGCCTCCTTAAGGTCATGGGCCGGGGTGCCGTCATAATCGCTGATCGGTTCCGGCTGGATGATGGAGCCGATAAACGCGGTGCGCGACGGACCGGGTTCGACCAGCATGAATTCAATTTCAAATGGCGCGACTTCCTTGGCCAGCGATTCAACAAAGCCCTCGATGCCCCATTTGGTCGCGTGATACAGGCTAAAGCCCGGATAGGCGATCTGACCGCCTTCGGACGACACCTGAATGACGCGACCCGATCCTTGCGCACGCAGGTGTGGCAAGGCAGCCTTGATCACAACAATTGATCCCAGAAGGTTGGTATCAATAATCTGGCGCATCTGATCAATGCTGGTTTCTTCGGCCGCCCCCAGGATGCCAAAGCCGGCATTGCTGACGATGAAATCAATCCGTCCAAAATCGGCAAAGGCCTTGTCAACAGTCGCCTGCACCGCATCGGGTTCACTTACATCAAGATAAGCAACACTGAGCCGTTCACCATATTGCGCAACCAGATCGTCAAGCGACCCCGTGCGTCGCACGGTGGCGATCACGCGATCACCACGCGCCAATACCTTTTCCGCCAGCCCGCGACCAAACCCGGACGATGCACCGGTAATCAACCATGTCTTGTCCATGTCAGTTCCTTTCTGTCTTGCTCTGAACATGGGGGGACTATAGAAACCAATGATTGATGCGATAATCCCGCTTAATTCGGATGGGTTCGTGAAAATATGCCAGCAATCAATCAGCCGACCTTAAATGACATGCGGTTTTTCATCGCGGTCGCCGAACATCGCAGCTTCCGCAAGGCCGCAGATGCGCTGGGCGTTGCGCCCTCCACCCTCAGCCACGCACTGCGCAACATGGAAAGCAACCTTGATATCCGTCTGCTTCACCGCACCACGCGCAGTGTGTCCCTGACCGAGGCGGGCGAACAGCTTTTGGACCGGTTGCGCCCGGCACTGTCCAACCTTGAAGAAGCCATGGGCACGGTCGAAAGCTTTCGCACAGGCGGGACATCAGGCACGGTGCGCATCAATACATCCGATGGTGCCGCGCGCCTTTTGACCCGCCATGTGGTTCCGGAAATGCGCAAAAGATACCCGGATGTGGCGATTGATCTGGTGACCGAGGGACGGCTTGTCGATATCGTCGCCGGTGGTTTTGATGCCGGGGCACGATTGGGCGAAACCGTGCCGCTTGATATGGTGGCGGTGCGCTTTGGCCCGCCATTTCGCTTTGTCGCGGTTGCGTCACCGGATTATTTCAAAAATCGCCCCCGCCCGGTCGCACCCGATGATTTGCAAAGCCATGACTGCATCCGCCATCGTTTTCCCAGCGGCAAGATCTATCACTGGGATTTTGAAAAGCAGGGTCAGGAAATCTCGATTGATGTGTCCGGCCCGCTGACGCTCGATCGTCATGATCTGATGGTCGATACCGCACGACAAGGGCTTGGCATTGCTTACGTTTCAGAGATTTATGCCGCACGGGCCATCGCCAGTGGTGACCTTGTGACTGTGCTCGATGACTGGTTACCCGAAATTCCGGGGTTATTCCTCTATTACCCGGATCACCGGCGGGTTCCCCCACCCTTACGCGCCTTTATTGATGTGATGAAATCGCTCGACCCTGCGTTGCGAACCGGATATCTGGAAAGGGATATCTGATTTTGAAAAATGATAAAAACCGGATCAAAACGCGGGGACAGGGGCGATGACGTCCATCAACACATCACGCCAGAACAACCTTGCCGGCATCATGACGATGTGTGGCGGGGTGGCAGCGCTGTGTATCAATGATGCGCTGGCCAAGAGCCTGATGGATCATTATTCCCCGATCCAGATCATCTTCCTGCGCAACATCATCGCCCTTCCCTTTGCCTTTTTGGTGGCGCTCAAAATGGGCGGTTCTCGCAGCTTGCGTTCAAGCCGGGTTCACGTGCATTTCATGCGCGGTGTCGTCTGGATTGCCGCAACGGTGATGTTCTTTACCAGCATCCATCATCTTGGCCTTGCCGAAGCCACCGCACTGGCCTTCGTCGCACCGTTATTTATCACCGCCCTATCGGCGATTTTCATAGCCCGGGTCGGCTGGCGGCGCTGGCTTGCGGTCAGTGTCGGTTTTCTGGGGGTTCTGGTGATTGTCCGACCGGGTGCCGCAACGTTTGAGCTGATATCGCTCCTGCCGATTGCGACCGCGTTTACCTATGCGATCCTGATGCTAAGTGCCCGCTTTGTCGATACGCGCGAAAGCATGTGGACGTTGTTGCTTTATCTCAGTCTGACCAGCGCAATCCTGACCAGCATTCCGGTGATCTTTGTCTGGAGCCCGGTGCGAGCAGAGGACATCTGGCTGTTTCTGGCGATTGCGCTCTGCGGCTCGCTTGGCATGGCCATGATCACCCAGGCCTTCCGCTTTGCCGAGGCCCCGACGGTGGCACCGTTTGACTACACAGCCCTCATCTGGGCGACCGCGCTAGGCTGGATGTTCTGGGGTGAAACGCCCGATGTTCTGACCTTTGTCGGGGCTGCGATCATTACCGCCAGCGGCCTGTTCGTTATCTTCCGCGAAAGCAAGGTGGCGGCGGAAACCACATAAACAAAACCCGCTTTCCTAACGAAAAGCGGGTATCAGAAACAGCCATGAAAACTGCTCAGTAATTGGCTTTGAAAGTCGGCTCCTCACCGCGCTCAGCTGCAGCGGCGGCAATATTTCGAAGCAAGGCACGCTTGCTTTCGGTGCGATACTTGCCTGAATTACGCGCAACATAATCCTGTCCGGAATAGCCAAGTTCGGCTTTTTTCCGTTCAATAGATGCTCCAAGCTCTTCAAGAGTTATTCTGCGCATTGACATATTCTTCCAGAAATTCCAGCCCGAAATCACCGGCTGTTTCCTCACGTATTCTTTTATCAAGATAAGCGTTATCCAGATTTTCCGCAAGTTTCAGCAACGCTGCGGCCTGCTCCAACATATCTTCACGCATGTTTGGTGGTGCATCATATTGCCCCATTCGATCTGCAATCAGATCTTCAATCGCAATAAAGGTTACATTGCTGTGTTCATCAAGATCCACGATCAAAAGCCGGTCCTGATCAGCACTGCCTTCCATTAGCGCGCTACCAACCACCTCAATACCGAAGCCAAGATCAGGATGCTGAAAGCCACGAGCAAAGGCACCAAAACCAATACTGCGTTTGAACCCGACACGTTCCAACGCCGTTTCAAGCGCCTCTTGCCATGGCGTCACGACATCGATGTCGCCTGAAACAATTGCACCCTGAGTGTAAAGCTCTACCGCAGCACCGCCAACAATGACCGGACGCGGGTGTCCTTCGCTTTCAACGATGTCAAAAGCACGCGATATTGCCTTCAGTACGCTGACAAACGCATCACGGTAAGGCATGGCTCACCAGCAGAAATCCCCCATCGCATAGGTGATGTGACGGCCCGTGGCGGCCAGAAGGGCATCAAGCTTTTCGCGTTCCGGCAGGGTACCGCGCGGGGCGTCGAGTTCTTCGGCGTGGATGCCGCCGGTGACCAGCACGACGTCCAGACCGGCATTGTTTGATCCGGCAATGTCGGTCGAAATGCTGTCGCCGACGACCAGAAGCTTGGCATCCGGGCCCTTGTCAAACATCTGCAGGCAGAAGTCATAGGCACTTGCCAGTGGCTTGCCTTCCCAGCGGACATTGCCGCCGAGTTCCTCATACCGCCCGGCAATGGCACCCGCACAAATGATGCGCTTGCCACCGCGGATCACTTCACGGTCCGGATTAGGGCACAGTACCGGCAGGTCACGCGCCTTGAGCGCATGCAGAAGATCTTCATATTTCGACACCGGATCATGATCCTCGTTCGGGCCGGTGATCAAAACCCAGTCGGCGTCATCGACTTCGGTGACGATTTCGACATCCTGATTTTCAAACATCGACATATCGCGCACCGGACCGACCATCAGCACCTTGCGACCCAGCTTGGCGTACCAGGGATCAGAGCGCGCGACGAGCTGGGCATAGGCAACCTCGCCCGATGCCACCGCCGGACCATACAGATCACGCGAAATGCCCATATCTTCCATCCGGCCAACCACGACCGAGGATCGACGCGGCGCGTTGGACAGAAGGGCCACCGGAATGCCGGCTTCCTTAAGGGCGGTCATCGCGGCGATCGAGCTTGGATAGGGTGTCACCCCGTCATGCACCACGCCCCACAGATCAAGGATCACGGCATCATATTTGCCAATCACCTCGGACAGGCCATTGATCATTTCATAGGGGGCGGTCTTGCTCATGCCGTCCGGATCCTTGTGTTATTTCTTGTTTGATTTGGTGGCCACGGCGGCCTTGGCAGAACGGGCTTCATCGACCGGAATACCTTTGCCCGAAATTTCCGGAAAGGCAGCACCGACCGCATCCGACACATTGGCAAAGCCATCCTTGCGCAGGCGCCGTGCAAGGTCTTCCTTGATCTCGGTGACAAGCTCGACACCGTGATAAACCAGCGACGAATAAAGCTGCACCAGCGATGCACCATTGAGGATCTTCTCATAGGCATCCTTGCCCGATGCAATCCCGCCAACCCCGATGAGCGGCACCTTGCCCTCGGTCAAACGGTAAAAATCGGCCAGAACCTTGGTGGAGGGTTCCATCAAAGGCGGGCCGGAAAGCCCCCCCTTTTCATCCTGATCATAGGAATTAAGCCCGACCGGCCGATCAATCGTGGTGTTTGAAACAATCATGCCATCAAGCCTCACCTTGGTGACCACGGCGGCGATGTCGGATTTGTCTTCCTCGGTCAAATCGGGGGCGACTTTCAACAACACCGGCACACCCTTGGCAAAGGAATTCCGCGCCTTGATCACGGCCTTCAAAAGCTTCTCAAGCGGAGCACGCCCCTGCAAAGCACGCAGGCCCGGCGTATTGGGCGAGGACACATTGACCACAAGATAATCGGCATAGGGGCCAAGTGCCTCGACCCCCTTGGCGTAATCATCGGCCGCGTCTTCGGAATATTTGTTTTTGCCAAGGTTGGCCCCCAAAACGCCGCGCCGTGCGCGTTTGCGCAGGCGGTTGGCGACGACCTCGGCCCCGTCATTATTGAACCCCATGCGGTTGATCACCGCCCGGTCGGAATACAGCCGGAAAAGACGGGGTTTCGGATTACCCGGTTGTGGCAAAGGCGTCACCGAGCCGATTTCAACAAAGCCAAACCCGTGCGACAGCATCTGGTTAGGGACTTCGGCGTTTTTATCAAAGCCCGCGGCAAGCCCGACCGGATTGGCAAATTTACGCCCGAACACCTCGGTTTCGAGCATCGGGGTCGCGTCGGTCGCGTCATCCGCGCGCGGCACCAGATTGTTTTTCAGTGCCCAGATCGCCAGACCATGGGCGGTCTCGGCATCAATCCAGCGGACAATCGGCAAAACCAGTGACTTATACCACCCCACGCGAGACGCTCCGTGCTTGAAAGGACATGCCCTTTTCTTACGCGGCCAAGGGCTTTTGGGCAAGGATCAATGGCATTAAGTGGCACCATGCGGCCGGTTATTTTCTTATGACCGCTCGATCAACGATCTCAGGCGCTTTACTGCATAAAAACATGCACCAATGTTTTTATCGCGTGGCCACAGATTGACAGCCGCCATTTCCGGAATATCTAGGAGCGACCAAAACAGAAATTCCGATCAAAGGATATCCAATGTCAAAACCCGACATTCTCTTCACACCTTTCAAGCTGAAAACGCTCGATCTCCCCAACCGCATTGTCATGGCGCCGATGACCCGTAACAAGACACCGGACGGTATTCCCGGTGCCGCCAATGCCGATTATTACAGCAAGCGCGCCGCAGGCGGTGTTGGTCTGATCCTGTCCGAGGGGACCGTGGTTGATCGCCCGGCATCGCGTAACCTTCCGCACATTCCGCTTTTCCATGGCGAGGCTGCGATGGCCGGGTGGAAAGCGGTTGCCGATGCCGTGCATGCGGCCGGTGGCAAAATGGGTCCGCAGATCTGGCATACCGGATCAACCCGTACACCGGACGCCTGGGAACCGGACGCACCGGTCGAAAGCCCGTCGGGTCTGGTTGGCCCGGAGGATCCGCGCGGCAATGCGATGACGGAATCTGACATTGCCGACACGATTGCCGCCTTCGCCAAGGCCGCCCTGGATGCCAAGAATGCGGGCTTTGATACCTTTGAAATTCATGGCGCGCACGGCTATCTGATTGATCAGTTCTTCTGGCCCGGCACCAACCTGCGCACCGATCGCTTTGGCGGCAAGACGATCAAGGAACGTTCGACCTTTGCCCGCGAAGTGGTGACCGCCATGCGCGCGGCCGTGGGCCCGGACTTCCCGATCATCCTGCGCGTCAGCCAATGGAAACAGCAGGACTTTACCGCCCGCCTTGCCTATACGCCCGATGAAATGACCGATTGGCTCGGCCCGCTGGTCGAGGCCGGGGTGGACATTATTCACGCATCGCAACGCCGTTTCTGGGAACCGGAATTCCCCGAGATTGATGGCGAAAAGGGTCTGAACTTTGCCGGTTGGGCGAAGAAACTGACCGGGGCGCCGACGATTTCGGTCGGCTCTGTCGGCCTGTCATCCGACTTTATCGGCGCGTTTTCCGGCGAAGCATCGGAAAAGGCCAGCCTTGATGAGCTGATCAATCGCATGGAAAAGGGCGAGTTTGACCTGATCGCGGTTGGCCGCGCGCTTCTGAGCGACGCGCAGTGGGCCAACAAGGTCAAAAGCGGCGCCTATGATCAGTTGGAAGACTTCAACGCCTCTGCCCTAGCGGAACTCGCGTAAGTTAACACCGACCACAAACACAAAAAAGCAGCCCGCCGAACCATCGGCGGGCTGTTGTTCTTTTAATCCTGTTTGAAACAACGGCGAAAGCCGTCTTCAACCGACAACGGGGGCTTCCAGCCCAAAAGCCTTTCTGCTTTGGAGATATCAACCTGCAGCGACCCCAGAAGACGCTGCGCCATTGCCTTTTTGCCCAGCATCTTGGCCCCGAACATCAAACAGAATTCCGGCACGGGTATCAACCAAACAGGTTTGCGCATGGCTGTCGCGACCCCGCGCAAAAGCTGCGTCGTCGAAACATCCTGCCCATCGCCCGCCAAAAAAACCTGATTGGCGGCATCGGGGTGGGCCACGCAAGTCACGATCAGATTGACCAGATTATCGAGTGCTACCAGCGACCGCCGGTTATGAATTGCCCCCAAAGGCAGCGGTATGCCCTTGTCAATAAGCCGGATCATACTGGCGAAGTTGCCTTTCACCCCGGGCCCGTAGACCAGTGGCGGGCGAATGACCACAACCTCCATCCCGGTATCGGAAGCAAGCTGGAAAAGTCCCTGTTCTGCTTCACGCTTGGAGATACCGTAATCATCTTTGGGCGCTGGATCATCATCGGCTGTAAAGGGTTGACCCTTTGATGTTTCCTCACCGTTCACCTTGATCGAACTGATGAAGACAAATCGCCCTACACCGGCCTCTGCAGCCTGCCGCGCAAGACTAAGTGTCCCATCAACATTTACCCGCCGATATTCGCGCAACGGATCAGTCGCGGTATCTTTCATCACATGCGCGCGGGCGGCAGCATGAATAACGACGTTTTGGCCGCGAACAGCCTCAGACCAATCGGTATTGCCATCCAGTTCAGGCACTTGAACAATGCGCCGGGCCGGCACTTCAACAGGACGACGGACAGCTGCAGTCAGTTCGACATCCGAACGCTGCGTTAAAATTTCACCCAATCGCGAGCCGAGGAAACCGGTTGCCCCCGTCAGTAATACTTTCATGAAACCTTGTTCTCTTAGGGTCCAAACGACGTTGAGGGAAGCTAAAGCCAAAAGAACAGGCGCGAAAGTTATTTCCGCTCTCTTTACGCACCAAGATCGGCAATTCAAGTGATCGCCGGGCTAAATGCCTCAGATGATCTGAAACATCAAAATCACGGTACCGAGGGTCATGGCAATGGCGGCCAGCATCAAAAGCCCGTCACTGACCAAAATCGCCAAGCCAAAGGCGGCAATGGCGCTCAGCGGCGCTATGGCGGCAAAGGGGACAAGCTCAAACATCGGCATCGACAGCGACAGGAGCAGGCACATCAGCGCCGCGATCCGCACGGCAACGCCACTGATCAGGCTTTCGAACCGACCCCCGAACCAGCGATCCATGCGCTTGGCCACCGGATCAATCTTTTCCAGCCCGGCACGGACCTTCTCACCCCCAATTTCCCGCGTAGCCAAAACGTCCGGCAACCATAAATGCGTGCGTCCGATGATGATTTGCAGCGAAAACACGGCAACGAGTGCGGCCAGAAAGGTTGGCGCGAAGGGAATGCCTCCAATTGGCGACACCCCAATCAGGGCCGGCACCAGAAGAAACGGACCCTGACTGCGTTCTCCCAGCTCGGCCACGATATCGCCGACCGAAACATGGCGGTCGCCTTCTGCACGCTTACCAATCCGGGCAACGATATCCGCGACCTTTGCATTTTTCGGCGCTGTCATGGCCTGGCCTTTTGGCTATGGATCTGAATGGTATGCATGAAACCACAACGCCTGACGGGCGCGCTTGTTTCCGGCCAATTTGCGCCAGAACAATGCCAACCCGCCGCAACTATGGTGAGATCACCCCATGACACAGCTTGATCTTGATAAACTCAAAGCAACCCTTGCCGCGCGAAGCCCCGGCCCGTTTCACTTCCATGAAATCTATGGTTGTGACTGGGATGCGCTTTATATCGGCGACAAGGTCAAACTCGGCCACGCGTTTCCAGGCTCAGGACCTATTAATTTTGTTTGAATGGTTCTCCGGATTTGTGCGGATACGCGAAGCAAAGCCGCAGGAAGATATGAATCTTTCAAGGTTTTGCGACAAAGTAGCCCGTGCAAATCCGGAGAATCCGAAGGACAGACGTTATATTTGCAACTTCCTGCGTCAAACCCCTTGGCCGGGATACCAGCCCGCCCGGCGGGATTTTCCTTGGATTTCACAAATATAACGTCTGCCATTCAGACCAAATCAATAGGTCCTGAGCCTAACGCCGTGCGCGCCGGGAAGCTCCCCGGGGTGATCGATACCGGCACCAAGAAGGGCGGCGGGCGATTATATCTTTGGAAACCGCGCGGGATTTAAATCCAGATAAAGATCGCATTTACAGCAAAAATGCGCTAAATTCGCATTTCAAAAGATGCTTTAAAGGTGCGAAAATGGATATCACCAAGGACATTCGCCCACTGACCGAGTTCAAACGCGAAACTGCGCAATTCACCAAACGGCTCAAGGAAACGGGTAAACCCGCCTTTCTGACCGTCAATGGCAAGGCAAGCCTCGTTGTAATGGATGCGGGCGCGTGGCAGGAAATGCAAAACCGGCTTGAATACGCCGATAGCGTTGCTGGCATCCGCAAGGGATTGACCCAGATTGACCAGGGCGAAGGGGAAGACGCCAAGGACTTCTTTGCCACGCTTTCCGACCCGGCGGCATAAATTGGCATGAAGCATTACAGGGTGATCATCGCGCCCAACGCGGCGCAGGATATCCGCAAAGCATTTGAATGGCTTCGGATCGAAAACCCGGCTTACGCCCTGTCTTGGCGGGACGGCCTACGCGATGCGATCACAGCCCTTGAAACCTTGCCGTTCAAAAATCCAATTGCCCCGGAAAGCAAGGAATTTGATGTTGAAATCCGCCAGCTTTTATACGGGCGCGGAACGCCGTGGCGGATTTTCTATTACGTCAACGATCGACAGGTTTCGATCCTGCATGTCCGTCACGGTCGGCAGGATTACTGGCACCCAACCGATACGGACAGCTGATCACAGCACAAATATTTAGCGCAAATCTTGCGGCAGGATGTGAACACCGTTTTCATCAAGGCGAATTTCATCGACCTTGGTCACGTGCTCTACCGACAGCACATCGTAAAGATGCGGGAACAGCGTGCCGCCACGGGCCGGTTCCCATTTGATTTTCGCCGCAATCGGTGCGACCGGCACCCGCAGCAATTTCAAATGATCCCGCCCGGCATAATGCAGCGCAAGCGTTGCGGCCAGCGTATCCTGGGTCGAGAAATGGATAAAGCCATCGGCGATATCGTGCGGCGCACCGTCATATTGTCCGGCACTGAGCGCTTCTGCCCATTCATCCGAACCCAATACGCGATAGATCATGTCATCAGTTGTATTTGTCATGGCGGGAATTTAGGCAGACACGTGCGAAACGGCAAGCCTATTTCATCTGATCCTTCAGCCAGGCCAAAAGCTTCGCATGGCGCTCTGTCTTGGCAAACTCGGCACGGCAGACCAGCCAATAGGCCGATTTCATGGGAACCGCCGGACCAACCGCCTCAAGGAATCCTTGCGCGATATCGCCTTCAATCAGAAGCGTTCGACCCAACCCGATGCCCATGCCATTGATCGCGGCCTGCAACACCAGATCGGCGCGATCAAAGGCCAATGCCGTGCGATCCGTATCAAAGCTTACCCCGGCCTGCGCACAATAATAGCCCCAACTGAAATCCGTGCCATCGCGTTCGCCCACTGCATCCTTAAGCAAGGTAACGTCAGGATCGCCAAGAATGCCTTCAAGCCCCCTGCCCCCGCCGACATAGCCCGGACGGGCGACCGGCACGATCGCTGCCTTTTTAAGCAAGCTGGAATGCAAACCGGGATACGGCCCGGTGCCAAAGCGAATGGCAGCATCAATCGTGCCAGCGCTGAAATCCACCGGCCGGTCATTGACGTCCAAGGCGATCTCAAGCCCCGCCTGCTGGGCACTGGTGAGGTTTGGCAACACCCATTTCATCGCAAGTGCGGATGCCACTGACAGGCTCACCGTGCCCTCTGTCCGGAATTTGTCCAGCCGGTCAAACGCCCCGTCCCAGACATCCACCGTTTCAAGCGCAGCCGCACACAGCACCCGGCCATATTCGGTCGGCGTGATCTGGCGTGTGGTACGTTCAAACAGCGCAAAGCCAAGCGCCTCTTCAAGCTGGGTAATCCGGTGACTGACGGCCGATTGATGCACACCCAGCTTTTCGGCCGCCTTGCTGAAACTGTTTTCACGCGCAATCGCGGCCAACACCGGGGCTAGGGGGCTCACCCGCGCAATCAGATCGCTCCGCGACATTTCATGAGATTTCTTCATCTATATATGAGTCCAGAATCCCTGTGAGATTTATTAAAACAGCCTCAACAGAGATTTTAGCAGGAATAGAGTCATGAGTACATCTCAAGAAAATACCCACACCGTCCCGGTGCAAATCGTCAATGCGTTTGTGAAAAATGGTCAGGGCGGCAACCCGGCCGGTGTCGTGCTGGATGCCGATCAATACAGCGACGCGCAAAAGCTTTTGATCGCCCAGAAAGTCGGGCTTTCCGAAACCGCCTTTGTCTCGAAATCCGAGACCTGCGGCATCAAGCTTGATTTCTTTACGCCGACCAAACGCATCGCCCATTGCGGCCATGCGACCATCGCGACATTCTCCTACCTCGCCGAACTGGAACGTTTTGGCGATGGCGAGACGTCGAAGGAAACTGTCGATGGCCCGCGCAAGATCATCCTTGATCACGGCATGGCCTATATGGAGCAACTGGCCCCGACCTACACCCCGGCCACCAGTTGGCCTGATCACGGCGTCACGCTCTGTGATGTCCTGCAATCGCTTGCGATCACCGCCGATGATCTCGATGACCGTGCTCGCCCGGTGCTGGTCAATACCGGCAACAACTTCATCGTCATTGCCGTGAAAGATCAGGCGACGCTCGCCAACATCACGTCCGATCAGGATGCCATCAACGCGATTAGCGAGAAGCTTGATCTGATTGGCTATTATATCTTCACCACCAAAACCGGTGGCGCAGACGACGCAGGCATTGACGCCACCACCCGCATGTTCGCCCCGCGCTATGGCATCACCGAAGAAGCCGCCACCGGCATGGCCGCCGGCCCGCTGGCCTGCGTGCTTCATGACCTGCTGGACATCAAAAAGGACAGCTTCCTGATCGCCCAGGGCGAATTCATGGCGGAACCATCCCCCAGCCAGATCAAGGTTACGCTGGAGCTCAAAGATGGCCGCATCACCGGCCTTCTGGCAGGTGGTCAGGGCAAGGTGATGAAAAACCTTGAGATTGCGCTTTAAGCACGGAGTGGTGTCAGGACCAAAGTTTGGCGCTTCTGTAAATTCGCAGGAGCGCCACATTTTACCCATAAGTAAAATATCACTAAAAATCGGGCCACAATCACCGAATTTTACTTATAGGTAAACTTCACTTTACATTCGCAGAAAAACCCCCTAAATTTACCCATAGGTAAATTTGGAGGATGCCGTGCACATCACCCGCATGGACCAGCTTGGCCCGGAAATCCGCAAGGCCCGCAAGGCGCTTGGTCTGTCGCAAACCGATCTGGCGCTTGCCACGGGCTTGAGCGTCAAGTTCCTCAGCCAACTTGAAACCGGCAAGGCCGACAATCCGGGCTTTGCCAATATCCTGGACATCACCCGTGCCCTTGGCGGTCAGGTGATGCTGGACTGGTCGGATATGTCATCAGAACCCGATCCCGGCCAAACGGACGGAGACCGGGCATGACCAAAACCCTTCTGGTCCTTGCCAATGGCCGCGACAGGGTTGGTGTTTTACGCGCCGATGTGCGCGGCTATATGTCATTTGAATATGACCCGGAATGGCTTGCAAGCCCCGCTGCCTATCCGGTTTCGCAAAGCATTCCGCTTCGGGATGGTGCGTTTGACCATCAGGCCATTGAACCATTCTTTGACGGGCTTTTGCCCGATAAAAAGGATGTCCGGCGCCAGATCGCGGCATTGTTTGATGTCGCCCCGACGGACGAGTTTGGCATTCTGGAACATATCGGGCGCGATTGCGCCGGGGCCTTGATGCTGATCCATCCCGATCAGGCAAAAAGCCCCCTGCAATCCGATGCCCATCTTTCGGCGATTTCGACCGATGATCTTGCCAAACGCATTGCCGAGCTGCCCCAAAGACCGCTTTTCATAGAAGAGGATGAAGTTGTCCTGTCACTGGCCGGGGTGAATGACAAGGCCGCGGTTTATATCGATCCAGCCACACAGGAAATCTCCCTGCCGTTTGGCGGATATCCAAGTACCCATATCCTTAAAGTTGATATCGAACGACTGCCGGACTCTACCCGGACCGAGCATTTCTGCATGAAGCTTGCGCGCAAGGTCGGCCTTGATGCCGCGCACACCAAAATCCGCCTGTTCAATGATCGCCCTGTCCTGTTCGTCACCCGCTTTGACCGCGCCTATGCCCAGACATCAAACGGCGTCCGCGTCACCCGCCTGCATCAGGAAGATGTCTGTCAGGCACTTGGGGTCAATCCGGATGTCAAATATGAACGTCAGGGCGGGCCGGACCTTGCCGCGATGTTTGCGCTCACCAAACAGGCATCCACCATCCCGGCGCGCGACATCCCCAAACTGCTTGGCTTTGTGATTTTCAATTTCCTGATCGGCAACCCGGATGCACACGCCAAGAACTATTCCCTGATCTATCGGCAGCGCCCGACAAATGCCAAAGCGACCAATGTCCACACCGCGATCAGTCCGCTCTATGACGTCAACAATGGTGCGGCATTTCGCGATTGCTTCAAAAGCCAGCGCCCCCGCCTCGCCCAATCCATCGGCGGATGCTTTGACCCGACCGAACTGGACTGGCCCCACTGGGAATCTCAGGCCCGTATGATCGGAAGCTCCCCCACGGCGCTCCGCAAGGCGTTGCTCACCATGGCAAAGAAACTGCGCGAAACCATCAACCCGCTGCGCGATGAAGTACGCGACACGGATGCCGATAGCCCAAGGCTTGACCATATCGTTGACGATGTCTCAAACCGGTGTGAAGCCTGGATCAGAAAACTCGGGTGATCCCATGGATGATGATTTCGAACTTCCGCCGGGCATCGGCCCGCACAATGATCGCGAACTGGAACTGATGCTGGCCGGAACAAAGCCGATGGCGATGTTCTCGGACGCGGTTCATGTCAGCGACTATTTCCCCGAAGCCGACTTTGCCCCATACGTTGAGGCAGGCCGGATCATCCGCATTGAGGAAATCATCCCCCGCCCACCCTATGAGATGCGCTACCTGTTCTATGCCCTGCCCGGCGAAGAATGGCGGATCGAGGAAGCCTTGGTGATGTGTCGCAATTTATGCGTCGGAACGGTGACAGATCACGATGCGGATTCCGCGAGAATGGGGGAGTTATTGGGATACGCGCCCGAAGACATTGCCACTTTCCTAAAACAGTCCAGGGTTCATCGGTGCATCTTGAAAACAGAGCAATAAAATTCAAAACACTAATAAAAAGAAGTAGTCAGGTAGCAATACTCCCGCCAAAATGGTCGTGCATTTTGCATTCACCCTGCGGAGATAGATTTGCCAGAATTCATTGCCACTGCGACCGCGACATCTATCCTTGGGGTAGTTGGTAAAGCTGCAGGAACAGTTGCAGGAATCGGACCGGTCAAGGATTGGCTGCACGGGTGTAAGAAGCGGGCACTCGCAGGACGGGCAACACCGCACAATCACGATCTGGTCAAGGGCGTGCGCACCGCACATATCTGTGCGCTTGATCATATCGCAAGGCGCTACACCAAATTGCTGACGACATTCCCGGACCATGAAATCGGTTCTGATGACCATGCGTTTGCGAACAACCTACGTGCCTTCATCGACGCCCGCCTCACAATCCTTCGCGACCAAAACATCGATCACGATGTACTCGGCACGGATGATATTAACGATGTTCTGGAATATCTTGCGACCGCCACCACACATCAAAGCTATGCTGACTTGAACCGCAAAGCACAGTTAGATTGCGAAGCACGAGCCCTCAAAGAAATCACTCACGACGCAGGTCGGGCACCCTCAGTACTGTTTGTACGCTTATTCAAGGGCGAAGAAGAGGGCGCAGGCTGGTATGAGGCCTTCTCGCTTTTTGTCACTGAAGAACTAAAAACCAATGAACGCTTCCGCTCGATCTTTTTTGCCACTGAACTAGCAGATATTCGCGGAATGCTCAGTGAACTCACCCGCCAAAAGTGCACAGAGTTCCCAGACCTTTCCAGCTTTATAACAGATGCAAGGCATCAGCTTGACCGGATGGAGGACAAGCTCGACAAGCTTCAAAACTCTGTTGACGACAATAATGAACTTGCAGTGCAACTGGTTAAACAACTGAACAAAAATGAAGAACTATCCAGAAAGCTGGAAGCGGAAAATGTTACTCAACAAAAAGTCATGGCAATTGCACGCATTACCGCACTTGACATAAATAACGTAAACGACATTGATCAGGCGTTTAAGCAACTTGAACGTAACGCAAACATTGCGATCGAGGTCGAGCAACAAGGACGCGGCCGCAGCAATCTTGGTGTTTTTGTCGAGGCGGTGCTTGCACGAGTGCGGGAGAAATATGACGCGAATGACTTTGATGCTGCCGCCGCCGAAGCGGATCACGGCTTTAAAGAGTGGGAGCGCCGTGAGACTGAACGTAAAACCGAAGCATTACAGGTCGGCCTAAAAATTCTGGAAGCAGGCCTCAAGCAAGACATTCTGCGTCAAAATGCAATTTCCGCCGCCAGACGTATCGCGCACATATCCGAACTAAAGCATCCAAATAGAAAACACGACCAGTTAGTTGCGCTTAATGGCGCGTACCGCAAATGGTTTGAAAGCGGTCGTGATGCTGGCTTGAATTTTGATCTGGAAGTTGCAATCGAAATAGCTGTTCTAGCGCTGGAACGTGCATCTGGATTTGAGCAGATCGGACATTGGAACGACAACCTAGGAACTGCATATTCAATCCTTGGAGAACGTGAGAGCGGAACAGAGCGACTTTGGCAGGCTGTTGCCGCCTACCGGTCTGCACTCAGGGAAAGACCACAGGACCGCGTGCCGCTTGACTGGGCGACGACACAAAACAATCTTGGCAACACGTTTCTGACACTTGGTCAACGCGAAAGCGGAACGGCACAGCTCGAGCAGGCAGTTGCCGCCTACCAGTGCGCACTCAAGGAACGACTGCGGCACCGCGTGCCGCTCGACTGGGCTGCGACGCAAAGCAATCTCGGCAACGCACTTTCAACACTTGGGACTCGCGAAAGCGGAACAGAACGATTGGAGCAGGCAGTTGTCGCCTATAAATCTGCGCTTGAGGAACACCGCACACCGCTCGACTGGGCCATGACTCAAAACAACCTTGGGAACTCGCTTCGAATACTTGGAGAGCGAGCAAGTGGAACAGAACGACTGGAGCAGGCAGTTGTCGCCTATAAATCCGCACTCAAAGAAATCAAGCAAGACCGTGTTCCTCTCTTCTGGGCGATGGCGCAAAACAACCTCGGCACGGCACTCTCAGTACTAGGAACGCGCGAAAACGGGACAGAACGACTTGAACAAGCCGTCGAAGCCTTCCAGTCAGCGCTAGAGGAACAACTACAAGACCGTGTTCCGCTAGACTGGGCGACGACACAAAACAACCTTGGCAACACGCTTCAAGCACTTGGGGAGCGTGAAAGCGGAACAGAACGACTTGAGCAGGCCATTGCCGCCTTCCAGTCCGCCCTTGAGGAACGCCGGCGGGATAGAGTGCCGCTAGACTGGGCAATTACGCAAAACAATCTAGGCAACGCGCTGGCAGCGCTTGGCACGCGCGAAAGCGGAACAGAGCGGCTTGAACAGGCCGTTGCCGCTTACCAGTCTGCTCTCGAAGAACGACGGCGAGACCTTGTACCCCTTGCTTGGGCGATGACGCAAAACAATCTAGGCAATGCACTTCGCACACTCGGTGAACGAGAAGGTGGAACAGAACGGCTTGAGCAGGCCATTGCAGCTTGCCAGTCCGCCCTTGAGGAACACCTGCGAGACCGTGGACCAATTCAATGGGCTATGACATTGACTAACCACGCCATATGTACTCGTATGATCGCGGCACGTAAATCTGATCTCACCATGGCAGAGCTCGCCGTTGCTCAGACTAAAGAAGCCCTAGAGACATTTCAAATGGCCGGGATTATCCCCCATGTTGAGAAGTGTACATTCGAATTGAAGAAGGCTCGTGCGCTTTTAGATCACCTTAGGGGCTAAAAATGACTATCTGCGCTATCAAAATAAAACTTCATCGAGATTGAAATCGCATCTGGCTAGCGCAATAACGGCTTGAGAGGAATTTACACCCTTTCTCCGGCGAAGTAGAACCTTACTGCCAAATGTCGGCTACCCCAACTTCTTATCCGCACTCCTTTTCACCACACTCACCCCTAAAACCCCGAGCGCAATGCCCCAGATCGGGCTGGTATTGACCAGCGCTGCGATGATGGCCGGGGCCTGGAGTGGGGTCAGGATGATGGCATAGGCGATGGCGCCCATGGTCATGATCCAGGTGAGTGCAACGGCGTAGCCGAAGCTGGGGCGCCAGCGCCGCACAAACGCGTCTTCGCTGGCGACCTCGGCGCGGATGGTGCGGTTGACGGATTTGAGGGTTTCTGTATCACGCGCCAGTTCGATTTCGGCCATGCGTTCGGTGTGGCGATTGGCGGCCATGATTTGTTCGGGCGTGACGTCGCCCTTGGTGACGGCGGCCTCCACCTGTTTAAGCCCGTCGGCCGCGGTTTTGGCAATCGGGTTGTCGATATGATCAAGCCCCGCACCCACCGCCTTCATCAAAAGCGGCAGGCCGATCTGGGCGAGCAATGCCGGGATCATGGGGTACCTCCCTAACTGATGTTTTTGTAAAACAGGTGGTTACCGATTTCCGCACACGGCACATGGCCGCGTGCCCAGAACGGATCGACCGCATGGGTGTGATAGTGGGTGGCACCATCGGTTTGATCGGGAAGCTCACCCGTCACCGCGCGCTTGGCGATGCGTTTGCACAGACGATAGGCCGGGTCACGCGGGCTGAGTGCCAGCAGTTTCTTGCGATTGGGGTCCGCTTCGTTCCAGCAGGAAAACTGTGCCGGTTTCAGGCACACTGATTTGATGTCATTGCCCCACCAATAGCGCCCGCGCCGCTTCGCAAATGCCACCCGGTTGAGGATGACCGATGCCACGGCCTCAATCCCGCGAAGTTCTTCGCCGCGCGCCTCGCCATAGAGGGTGCGGGCAAGCACTTCGACCTCGGTCAGCGCATCGTGATCAGTAACCGGCGTTGATACCGATCTGGTCAGGGTTTGGGGGTCGGTCATAGGCTCAGATCCTTTTTGGTCGGGATGGGGGGCATGTCGAGCTTGGCCTCGATCCGGAGCAAATGGCCGGTCAGGCGTTTTTCGACATCCTTGAGATAGGGGATGGAGACATAGTTGCGCGCGACATCGAGCTTGAAGGCAGCCAAGGCATCGCGCAGGTCGCTGGCATCTGATTCCTCGCGGGCACGGAGTTGCTCCACCCGGCCAAGCAGTTCGGAACGCATCCGCCAATGCAGCCAGAACAGGCTGGCAACAGCGGGAATTTCAACAGCCGTGATCCACCAGATCACATCAACCGTCTGGGTCACAGGCAGGGTCATGGGGGCCTCGATTTTCAGACAAAGAAAAACCCGCAAACCGATGGTTTGCGGGTCAGGTCGACCTCTTCTCCACCCGGGGCGACATCCCTCGGGCTGGATAAGCGATCAAAGCAGTCAGGAGGCACGTGGCGAGAAGCTTACGCCGCCGGCCCTTTCAGCTTTTCTTCAAGGTCCTGCCAGGCCTCGCCAGAGGCGACAAGGCAGCTTGGGCCGGACGGATAGGTAAACAGGATGGTCCAGGTCTGGCCATCGGGGGCTTTAAGCACCTCGATCACGCCACCATTGGATGTCACGCCGACCGCGACCGGTTCTTCGGAATATTTTGCGCTCAGGCTGTCGATCACCTTGGATCGATCCCCGCAGACAGGGGATGCCGAGGCTGGTGTGTGTGTTACTGCAACGGCACCTGCCACCACAGCAATCAAGCTCAGTGTTTTCAACATGGTCAGGCCTCCTGGCAGTCAGGTGCGCCCACATGGACGTCTTGTTTTCCTGTACTGCAAAATCAATCAACAAATGATCTTTGGCCGTTTCCTTGTGCCGGCTTCATGGGCCGGGACCCGTCTTTTTCTGGCTTCGAAAACTCACTTTAGTATAGGAAGAAAAATTACTTACTATGCTTCCATATAATAAACGTAGGGACCAAAGCTGAATTTTCCATGAATATTTCACAAATGTGATACAGACCCGCGCTAACCATTTGGCATTGTGAGAA
Source organism: Thalassospira profundimaris WP0211 (assembly GCF_000300275.1). Classification (GTDB taxonomy): domain Bacteria; phylum Pseudomonadota; class Alphaproteobacteria; order Rhodospirillales; family Thalassospiraceae; genus Thalassospira; species Thalassospira profundimaris. Next base: position 128,819 of record NZ_AMRN01000004.1, read on the forward strand.
AGTTTTTCACTCCCTCACGAATTGAAAGCCCGCTCTCACGGGTTGAAATGGCTATCGGCCCGGAAAATCCCGCTTTGTGCCCGCCAATCGGCTCGTTTGACCGGCATATCGACCCGCGGCAAACGCACCGGATCATGCAAAATACAGCCCGCCACCGCATCAAGCCCGTCATCGGCGCCCTTGTTGGCATTGCTGTTATCGGGATGCCAATCGCGCATCTGGCGCAGAAACGGTGTCTGGCAAACAGCGCGATGGACATGCAGCAATCCTGCCCCCATCACCGCGCCAAAGGCATCCTCGATCCTGGTGGCCTTGTTGGTACTCTCATGATGTTCTACGACGCTTGCCGCCCATCCGATTGATTTCAGTTCACGCCGCAGAATATTGGGCAGGAACCGGCCAATGCCATTGGTCTCGACCCGGACCGACGGCAAGTGATGGCGCGCCATAAATTCCGCCACCTGCGCACAAAGCTGGCTGGCTTCATCGCGCCATGGCCTGTCACCGCTTTCGGCCGGATCGCCCGGGTTGGCCGCCCGCAGCCACGCGATATCCTGCAGCCAATATTCCCCCTGATCACAGATATAAACACAGGCCACCACCGCCCCGTCGCCCCGAAGCGACCCGAAACTCGGATCGAAATGGCAGGCACTGGCGACCATGGTGCGCCCGCCAATCCGAAGGCTCATGCGGCCATTGCCATGGGTGATCTCGGCCGTGTCGTCGTAGAACCGCAATTTTGCCGGATCGAGCATCCCGGCCACCGGGGCCATCATTTCAAGCATCATCTGGCTTTGAAACTTTCGCTCTGGCGTGCGGATCCGCATCGCATCAATCGCGGCTGCGTCAAACCGTTCCGGCCAGCTTGATGTCCCGTCCTTATTGACGATGGGAAGCTCAAAGCGTGAAAACCCGGCAAGGAACGGGGCAACTTCGCCGATTTCAGTTCGTGCTTCACCGGCATAGATCGAGTAATAGCTGTGCGGGGTACCGACATAAAGCTGCGCACCGCTTGGCCCCAGCACATAGGCAATCTCGCCAAGCTTTTCGCGCAGTTCTGCTCGTTTATGGGCGGTGTCGCTGTTTTTCGGCACCTCGACATCATCGCAAATCACCAGATCGGCGCGCGACCCGGTAATGTTGCCGCCAATGCCGACCGCCTGCATCGACGGATCGCGCAACACAGCCGTCCGCGCCACGGTAAACCGCTCGCTCCCCCAATCGATCAGCTTTTCAGGCAACAGGGCGCTCATCAACGGATGGTGTTCAATCACGCGCTTGACGTTGCGCACCATCTTTTTCGCCAGATCAAGATCAGCGGCCAAAACCAGAATGCGCATATCCGCATCACGATAAAGCACCCAGGCACAAAACAGCCCGACCAGTGTCGACTTGCCGGAATTGCGAAACGCCATCAAAAGCATTTCCCGCTTGCCCGACTGCCAGCAGCCTTCAAGCCAATCGGCCATCTTGCGATGATGGGCCGGAAGGCTGAGCCCCAACATCTGATCCCAGATCCAGACGAATTCGGCGAAGCGGGCCTGTGCCATTGGCATTTTCCTCACTCCATCAATTTGGTTGTTGCGGTCTGTCACGTTCGCGTCCGGGCGACGTCAAAGCTGTGTCTGAACACCATAACAACAAGGAGCAACCCGATAATGCAGACCTATCGCAGCATGCGTTTTGGCGGCCTGATGGCAGCCTTTCTTTTCCTGACACTTGGTTTTTTGCTGGCGCTGCCTGCACACGCCAAGCCGCCATCGGCCTGTGCCCCGACAACGTTTTCGCTAAGCGGCAGCAATGTTGATAATCTCTGGAAACAGGTTACCAACAACCAGTGGAGCAAAATGTTGCCCATAATCTGGCAGGATAACGGGTTTCATTTTTACGCAAGGGTCCGTGAACGCGGCCCGGATGCTGGGATCAATACCCCCTCAGACCTTGAATCTGAAATCCGCCGTGGCACGCCTTCTGCCGAGGGCACGCCTAACCGCTGGCAAATCACGCTTCCCGTCACAAGCAGCACTGGTCGTTCCCTGAGAGTGATTTACGACTATGCCGGTGGCAAGAACGCCAAATGCGAATTGGTGACATTGTCCTACTGAATTTATGCGCCCTACCATGCTTATTGAATGGTGGGGCGCAGCACCTCAGGCGCCCGCAAGACTGCGTTTTGCCTCGGCAATCAGCTGATCGACATTGCTTTTCTCAGGTGCGTCGTCATCAACTTCTCCCGCTCCCTCACACGCCCAGCGTAAAAGCTTGATCAGGCTTTCAAGATGCCCAAGCGCTGCCTTGCACGCCGCCTGATGGGCGGAGAATTCCCTGGCGTCCATGATCCCGGCGGCCTCCCCGGCCAGACGGTGATAGGCATCGCGCGCCATGGCAATGTCATCGGGCAATTCACCCAGCAGCCGGGTTTGCAGGGCCATGATCGGGTCGGGTGTTTTATCCGTGCTCATGAGGCTTAACCCACCGAAAGTTCAGAAAGCCGCGCAATGGAAAGCTTTTCCGGCCAATAGGCCAGATTGCGCAGATGGCCGTTCAGTGCCTTCTCCGTGCCGCCAAAGGAACCCAGCACGATGTTGGAAAAATTGCGCGGCATGGCAAAACCGTCCGGCGAGGACAGCACCACACCATCCAGCCCGACCGAAATCACGTCATCATCCCACGCCAGCGCAATGCGATGACGGGTGTCCTTGGCAAGGCCTCCATAAAGCGACTGGGTGACGAGCGGCACGCCACCCGAACGCAGCGAAATGCGCAACTGATCGGCGGCACTGTCATAGCCAAGATCAAGGTGATCATCATCAAGGCTGGCTGAGTAAAGCTGCACGATCCGCCAGATACCCGCCCAATCCTTGGCGGTATGGAGATCAAACACCAAGGTGCCGCGCCCCTGCGCGAACCAGTCGCCGGGATCAAGGCGCACATCATCGCACGCCCGCGCGGCCGGGATGCCGTTGCTGATGATATCACTTGTCGGTGCCGGTCCGGCTTCAAGCTGCGCATTCCAGATCAGGATGGAGGCCGGAAGGGCAGTTATGGCGGTGCTGATTTTCGGATAGCGGGTCGTACCGGATGCCGGTTCCGCGATCCATAGCCGCTGCCAGTTTTCATCGAGTGTAAAGCCATGCGCGGAAGCCCCGTCAATCCCGCCAAGCGTGATGTCAGCCGTGCCCGAAACCGCACGCATCCAGACGGCAAAGCTATAGGTATCGTTGGCCACAAGACCACCAACATTCTGATAAAGTCCATCCGCACCACCGGAAGTGCCCGGCAGATCAAGCTGCATCGCGGTTTGGCTGCCATCCGGGGCGGCAATGGTGCTGCTGGTCACGGTCACACCGCTGTTCTTTTCCCAAAGCGCATTGTCAAAGGCCATTGAGTAGCGCAGCAGATTGGTCGCCGCCCCCTCGATCAGAAGGCCCAGGCGACGACCAAGCCGATCATGGTCATAGGCCGGTTCATCAATCGCGCGGGTTTCAAGCAGGCCATTTGGGCCGCGAACAAGCTTGGTGCTGGCGCGCGAAACATTCATGCAGGCCGCAAGCGGTTGATAACGCAATCCCATTGGATGCATCTCCGTTTAATTGGCATGTGATGGATGGTGGCGTTACGTTAGCCGCCAATGCGATGAATGTGACACCAGGTCAAAAGACCGCTTGCGCCAATGTCGCGTGTTTGCGCATCGCTATGCGACAGACGCAGGCGCAATCCGGTGCCGGGTGTGGGATTAATCCGGGCAATGCCATTCAGGCGCAAACTATGCGCCGCCCCGCTGCCCATGGCGGTAATATCATTGGCCTGCAGGTGGCTTGACCAATCCGTACCGTCAAAGCGTTCGAGCGACAAAGTGGTAAAGACCGACTGGTCGGTAATCGGGAAACGCACCCCGATATCGACATGATAAAAGCCCGGCGGAAGCGCCGTGATGCCATGCACACCGCTGTCATAAAGCCCGTGGCTGTCTTCAATCACCTGATCCCATTCAACCAGAAACGCGCCCCCCGCCGGGATCGATTGCGATGCCACCCGCAAAAGCTTCACCACCGGGCCGCTTTCATGGATCGGCGCGGCAAACCAGCGCGTGCCATCACAGACCAGATCGACCATGTCACCCCTTGTCGGCAACGGATAAACAGCTGCCTCCTCCCCGCCGTTGGTCGGGCGAATGACATTCCCCGCCGCCGTTGTAATATCGACCATGGTGCCATCACCGTTAAAAACGCGAAAGCGCACGCCATTGCGCGCAACGGACGCCACCGGCAGGGTCAATTGCGCCCCGCTGGAAAGCCGGACCAGCGATCCGGTTTCGCGTATATCCATGATCCGGCTGACCGGCGCGTCAATCACCGGCATGCGGCGTTCATCCTCCCACGCCAGGACATCGCCACTGCGAAAATCAAGGTCAAGCATCGCCGAGGCTGTGGATCGTTCAAAGGACGCACGTGCTGTTTCAGACCGGCTTTCGGCGGCCTCGGCCCGGTTAGCGGCATCTTGTGCCTGGCTGGCCTTATGGCTTGCGACCGCGATATCATCGGCTGTCGGACCATTGGCAAGCCCCGTGCCATCCGCATTCCAGATCAGGGCCCGACCGGGCTTGATCACCGGCAGTTCCGCCGACGCGCCCTCCCCCTGATCCGCGCCAAAGCGCAAAGCACCGGAAAGCGCGCGATCAACATCGCCAAGGGCGGCCGTCATGAAATCAAGGTCACGTTCCAGCGCATCACCGCGCGGGATCGACATGGCGTCAAAACTGCTCAGGCGGCGCAAATGCAACTGCCGGGCAATATGGATCGTGCTGCCATTTTTGGGCGGGGTTTCAAACCGCACCACGCCACCCCCGCCCTGATCGGTGGGCGTGAGTGCGATGTGAAAGCCAGTATCGGTTTCCGTGCCATTGATCGCCACCCGCACATCGCCCGCATCAAACACATCAAAGTCAAACGGAAAGGTGTCGCGCGCGCCATCGCCGACAAAGGCGATGGCGGCACGGATCTGATTGGCAAAAACAGCGCCCATAGCTTCTTCCCCCTAATAAACCTCAGCCCCAGAACCTCAGCCCCAACCATCACGCTTGGAAAACCAGGCATTTAGCCGCGCAACCGTGTCATCCTGCGAAGATCGCAACAGCGACTTTTCACGCCAAGCGGCCTGCTGGTTGATGCGATTGCGGTTTCTCGCGGCGGCATCGGCACTCTGGTCTGTATCCTGCCGCGCGGCTTTTTCGTAACCTGCCAGAACCGCACTGGCCGACCCGGATCCACCGGCCATCAGGCCCGATGCCCCTTGCCGGGCGCGCGCGGTTGCCTGACGCCGCCGGAGCTCCTCCTCGCGATTGGTGGCGTCTTCACGCTCGCGCGCTGCGATCTCGGCCAGCTCCGCCTGACGGGCGGCTTCGGTTTGATCAATCCGGCTTTGTGCATTGGTCTGGTTGGCGCTAATCCGTTGTCCGGTTTGCAGCACCGATGCCGCCATCGGCACGATTGATGTAAATCCACCCATCAGTCATTCACCCCCATTTCACTGGCCGCACCGAGCAATAAAAAAGGCCGGGGCAATGCCCCGGCGATGCGCCATAATCCGCTTTTAACTGTCCCCCCACTGCCCCGCCGCCAGCCAAGCGCGCGCAGCGTGATATCCCCGCTATAAAGCGCATCCTTGTCATCGGCGGAAACTGGAAGTGCCACATCGCGCAACCCCCGACCGGTATCGACGCGAAGCTGGCCGGTTTCCTGCAAACGCAAGGTCACCGAGACCAGCCGCACGGCATTGCCGCCATGCGGGCGACTGCCATCCGATGCGGCCGGCGGCAGGGCATAAATTTCGTGGGTAAAGGGCAAACCAACCTCGATCTCCGGCACCGCCCCAATACTCTCAGGTAAGGTAATCGTGCCCCCGGCAACCGGGATGTCACGGGCAACAACGCCATCGTGCCAGACACTGACATCAAGGCCATCGAGCGGATCAAGATTGCCCCAATGTCGGCGCGGCGCCTCACCCGTCGCCACCGTCTGGCGGCGATAAAGATCAAAGCCGCATGCCGGGTCAAACACGCCCAGGAAATAACGTCCGTCGCGCTCCAGCACGACATAGACATCGCCGCCTGAGACCGAAACGGATGCAAAGGCACACCCCGCAACCGATTGCGCCGACCAGGCAGTGATGGCCTCAGAGCGATACAGCGTCAGAGTGGCAAGCGAACCATCGCGCATCACCACATGCAAAAGCCGCCGATCCGGATCAAAGGCCTGATCGATGGGATGATTGATCAGATGCCGTGACAGCAAGGCCAGATCGGCCGATCCATAGGCCTGCTCGACATCGGTAAACAGGAATTCGCGAATTTCGCGCCCGCTCCGCCCGGCAAAAAGCGTTGCCCCATCAACATTGACCAGCGGCACGGTGCAATCACTTTGGCTGCCGATCCGGGTCTGGCGCGTGACCTGCACATTGGCCGGTGTCAATGGATCACCCGTCACCATCCATTCTGATCCGCTGGTAAAGACCTGCAAATGACGCCCGGCGAAAATGCCGGTGATCGCATTGACCTGATCGGCCAGCAGGGCAAATTCAATCGCCTCGTCATCAAGCCCTTCGCCGAGCTCGAAATTAAACAAATCGCCCGATTTCGACATCCACAACCGGTTGGGCAGATCGCGCGATCCGCCGATGATCAATCGATCCTGATGAAAGGTCACGCTGCGCGGCCAACCACGCACCTCGGAAAAGGCCTGTTCGACAAAATCAACGGTGGCATTGGCATTCGGCAATGCCTGCTTCAGCGCGATGGTGGCGGACCGAGCACTGGCAACGCTTTTAATCTCGCCCTCAATACCCTGAATCCGCCACAGGGTCCCGACGTGGCCCGGCACAAACACATCCATGTTGGCGGTCAGGGTCACTGTGCCGCTGGTGCTCGATGGCGTCAGGGTCGCAGCCGGTTCAACGAACTTGTAATAGGGCTGGCTGGTTCTGAAATTGGTTTCGCGCCAGGCCCAAAGGCTGGTTTGCCAGCTGCCATCAGCCGTGCGTGTGATCCGGACAGGTTTGGCATCGGGATGCACCACCAGAAGGGTATCCGCACTTTGCGTCCAGTTCAGAAGATCATGATGCTCAACCCCAAACGTGGTTTCAAACCAGATCGTCTCGACCCCGTCCTCAAACACCAGCGCGCGGTTATCGCCAAAGGCCAGAAGATAGGTCTGCTCGGTATTGAACTCGAACTGGATCAGGCGCGCGGGGCCCGGCAATTCATCAATCAATCGAATGCCGGGACGGCGACGCACCCCGCCCGATGGCTCGATAAACACGTTGCGCAGGCGTGCTGCCCCATTGGCATAGGCGCTCAGATCCGATCGCCCCCACAATTCCGGGGCCAGTTCGCCGGTCGAAAAGGTGTTTTTCTCCAGAACGCGGCGTGCCATGAGCTCAATTCCTTGCAGAAATCAGGGAAAAATCATCAATCGCATGCGGGGTCGATTGCTGCGCATCGGCAAGCCTGGCTTCACGCAACTGATCCTCGGCCCGCTTGAAAAGGTACTCTGCGCGCGTGCTGCTTTCGGTCAGCGGCAGACAAAACTCGGCCGCCAGTCGTGCCATCAAGGCCATATCAAACCAGGCCGGAAAGCTGCCCTCGGGCAAGCGTGCGACATAAGAAAGATGCGCACTGTCACTTGCGACCAAAACCGCCTGATCGCGCAACTCAAACCGGGCAATCTTGCCGCCCTCATTTTCCAGCGACAGCAAGCGGATAAAGTCCCGTGGCAAGGCAAACAGATTGCTGTCCTCCTTGGCCGAACCTGCCCCAGCGCCATCCCCGTCCGCCAACCGCGAGAGCCAGCACCCCCGCCCGGCAAACCGCCACGGATAGCCCGCCAGCATCCCGTCGCGCACGCTCGCATACAGCATCCGGGCAATCTCGGCCTCGGCAACGTCTTCTTCAAACGATGAAATCGGCGCCGCCCCGATCATCACCAACGCCCGCGCACACAGCGCCACATCACTTAACGCCATCACATCCCCCAAACAAAAACGGGGCCCGGAAAACCGGACCCCGCAATAAAATCAGCCGCCAGCCTTACGACGCCGACGGATAAAACGCCTTGATCGCATAAGTCATCGCGATGTTGCGCGGGCGGGTTTCGTCTCCTCCGGTAGGCTCTGTTTGGAAAGTCAGAGGACCGAAATTGTAGTTCGTTGGAGAAATCTCATCATCTTCTCCACCTTCTCGAGAGTCATGATACTCGTGCGTGTGACTTTTGAATTCATCTTCCTGCCATGACCCAAACACACGCCCATCATCAACGCCGCGACCATCATCGAAACCACGGATGAATTCGCCGCGGAGGTCCGGAAGATTGAAGGTCGAAACCTGATCACCATGCCCCCAAAGCGTGCCAATGGTCGCAAACAGATCAGCATATTCGGTACGAGAAACGGCCGAGCCATCACACACCAGCCAGCCAGTTGGTGGGGTTGGCATGGCGAAAGCTGAAACCGAACCGATTTCACTGCCAGCGACGACACCGCCACCACCAGAACCACCGCCTGAAATCAGCGCTTCGATGGCTTGAAGAAGCTGCGTTTTATCATCGCAATCGGGCCAGATGCCCGCACCCTGAATGACATTGAGGATTTCACATTCGACCGGGGTATTACCCTGCATGAGCAGTCTCCTTGGTTGAGAAAAAGAAACCCCGGCAGCGGATGCTGCCAGGGCGTTTGAAAAGATGTGGATTGGTTGCGGGTCTTACTCAGTTGCTCGCAGGGTGGATTGCCTTGATCGCGTAAGTCACGGCCACGTTACGCGGGCGGGTTTCATCCCCACCAGTGTGAGTAACAGCTTCCTCTACAGCGTTCGGCTCAACAACTTGCGAACTGTAGACTGGGTACTCCCTCGACCCTGACAAAGCAGACTTGGTTTCGGTAAAACCGTGTGTATGGCTTTTAAACTCATCATTCTGTTCAGATGCAAACACACGCCCCTCATCGACACCACGGCCAGCATCAAAGCCGCGCAGGAACTCGCCGCGCAAATCGGGGATATTGAAGGTCGTGCTGCCATCACCCTCGCCCCAAACAGTGCCCAGTGCAGCAAACAGGTCGGCATACTCTGCGCGGGAAACAACCGAACCATCACAGATCAGATAGCCGTCCGGCACGGTCTGGGTGGCAAAGGCATGGATGGAAGCAATCGGCACCTGAAGGCCGGCGATCTGGGCGGCGTCAAATTCGGTGCAGATGGTAATCTTGTTGCAGTTACACATGGGCAATCCTTGTTCTGGTCAAAAGAAACCCCGGCAACACATGTCACCGGGGCGAGGTTGAGGGAGGATGAAAAGGGTGGATCGGGGGTGTGCAATCAGTCGGTGTTTGAGGTGCCGATTGCCGTCATATCGCGGACATCAACGCCGTTTGCACCGGCACTTGCGACAACGAACAGGCCGCCGGACATGGTTGCGTCGCGGTTGGTGTTGGCGATGATGAAATCGCCGACGCGCAGCATGTCACGGGCCTCAAGGAAGTAATCGGCGGTGTCGACGTCGGCTGCGACGTCCGGGGTGATGTAGTGCCACAGCGTAAAGCCGTTGGCGTATGCCAGAACACTGAGGTTTCTGGCTTTGAAACCTTCTGCCATTTTGGGCTCCTTGGTTCGGGAAAAATCGGGTGTGGGAGTTATTCCTGCGCCTTGATGCAGGTGACACCATCGCCATCAATCAGCGTGGCACCCTGGCTCATGGAGTTATTCACAAAGTGCGCAGCGTGATCGCCATGCCAGGTGATGTCGGACTGAACGTCCGAGCCGATGGCATGGCCAATGGCGGTTCGGTGATACCAGAAGCAGGATCGAATGCCGCTTGCGACCGGAAGGCCGGAATGAGGCATCCAGAGGGTTCCGAGCCAGCGTTTGGCCTGGGTTCCCTTCCACGGAAGGTCTTCATCACCGATATAATCAGATCGTGAAAACTCATCGATCAGGAGCAGTTCCGACCACTGTTTCCAGCCGACAATCGCATAACGCTGCCCGTCATCGGGCACATCGCGATCGCCAAGACCTTCGAACGCCATCATCACCTTATCAAGCGTCATGCCCTCTGTATTATCGGGCACGACATCATCGGTCCCAACCAGCGCATTGATGATCAGCTCGTCGGTCTTGCGGCCCAGCGCATAGGCCCCGGCATTGGCAAGAACCATTTTTTCGTCATGGTTGATCTTGAGTTCGTCAAGCGCGTCAACCCAGTCGCCGGCATAGTAATCACGCAGGTCGCAGCGGACCGCCTCGTGATCGACATTCATCACCGGCACCTTGCCATGGCGGGCCTTGGTGGTGGCCGTGCCCTTGCCGACTTTCTGGAAAACCGTGGTCGCGCCCTTGATGGCGTTTTTGACCCGCACCGTATTGCGCAGTTTTGATCCCATGCGTTGATAGGCCTGATGCACATCGGCCTGAAAATGGTCGATGAAGCTTTGATCAATCGTGGTTGTCATCGCCTTTTATCCCCTTGTTTCAGATATGGTTTTGTCGTGATTGCAGGCAGCCGCCGGGGTTCAATTGCGCTGCCCAAAAAGGCCGGTGCCACAATTGCCCCAAAACCGGTCATTTTCCGGCCAAGGTTTGGTGTTTTAAGAGCGCTGTTACAGGAAACCTCATCCATCGAGGTTCCGTAGGACACGCGCTTGATTTGCCCCGACCTGTTGCACCCGACGGGCTTTTCTGCGCGGTCCGGTCCAAGACAAACAAGAAAACAAAGAAAAAGAGTATCTGCCGTGAAGAAGTCGGTTTTGCTTGTGTTCAGCCTGATCGGGCTGGGGATTGCGGGCTATTTCCTTTTGCCGCTGACCCCGATCCCGGACTATGTCAACGCGGTCATCGACCGTGCCGACAAGCTGTTCTAGGCTATCCGCCGGAAAGCCGGGCAAAGTCCGCCTGCACCTCGGCGACCAGCGTTGGATCGCGATCCCGCCAATAGCGCGGATCATTCATCTTGCGCCGGATTTCGGAGCGAAGACCTGTCTCCCCCGCCCCGCCAAACTCGGCGGCGAGTGCCGCACGGTCGGTCGCGCGCTGTGCCGCCTGATCAAGATCACCCAGAAGCGGTGAAAGAACCTCCCCCGCCAGATCATAAACCAGCTGAGCCTGTGCGTTGCTGAAGCCTGCCGCATGCAGGCGCTGGTTCAGATCGGCATCGATATCTTCCATGCCCTCAGCAAGCGTGATTGCGTAGGCGTCCGGTGTTTCGGGCACCAGATCGGCGAGGGCTGCGGCATCAAGTTCGGGTTCGGGCGCCGGCGTTTCGATATCAGTCCGCTCGGGTGTTTCTGGAGCTTCCGGTGCTTCCGGCGTTTCTGTTTCCGGTGCGAGAAGGTCGGGTTCGGTTGTCATGCGAATGCTCCGCTCATTGGCGTCAAACTTGGGATTGGTAGATGTGGCTCGGGATCCTCGCCTTCGCGGGGATGACGGTGGACAGAACAGGTGCAAGGAACGAACGTCATCCCCGCGAAGGCGGGGATCAATCTGCTGCTGAACGCTCTGCCAGCCGCTTAATCTGCAGGACCAGCGCGCGCTTCCCTTCGCGCATCCAGATCGCTTTATCGCTCGCATCCGGGCCAAGGGCCGTTTGCAGGAAATGGCGTTCAAGATCGGCCAGCACCTTTGCCCCGGCGTCGCTGTCAAAACAGGCCTGCCAGTGATCAGTGCCGTCCTCGGTCAGGGCTTCGTTTTCCGCCTCGAACCAGTCCCATCCGGTATCAACCATCACACCGCCTCCGCGATTTCAGGCGGCAGGCTTGGCCGCAAAAGATGATCCGGCACACCAAACTGATCGGCAAGCCAGCGGACCATCACGGGCAGATCGACCTCTGCCAAGGCTTCCGGGCCGAGGGCGGCAATCCGCGACAGCCAATCAAGCGCCTGGCCCGCCTGTACGCGTTTTGGCAGTTGTGCGAGCGGGGCCGCATGACGCAGCACCACAACATCGCCGTCCAGCGGGATGTCGGGAAGTTCGCCTGTTTGGGTCAGGATATAAAGTGCCCGCCTAATCAGCGGATAAAGCAATTCCGCCTGCAACCGGCCATAGGTTGCGCCCAGAAGTCGGGCGTTCTCGGATGCGCGTTCAAGCACCTCGGTCGCGGTCATGCCGGGTTGATCAGTTTGGCCCAAACGATCAGCCAGCAAGCAGCGCCGAATGCGATCACGCAGATCGGACAGCACAAGATCAGAGACATCAAACCGACCGGGGGCCTCAAGCGGTTTGAGCCCCGCTGACCCCACGGCCTTGGGGATGATGCTGCCCGGTACAAGCCGGATGGTTGCCGGGTTGAGAACGCCATCATCATCAGCCTGCCAGATGCCGGTGACGGCAATCGAGGCGTTTTTAAGCACCAGCTCCACCACCTTGTTGGCGGTCTTGATATCGGGCAGTGCCTTCATCACCGGGGACCTGCCATAAATCTCACCAGGTGCTTTCATCCAGCGAAAGGCGATATAGGGCGACACATCAAACCGGTCGCGATAGATCAGATCATTGGTATTGGCATCGCCGTCTTCGCGAAACACACACAGCTCATAGCCGGTTTTGCGGTCGGTTGCCGGAAGCACGGCCTCGATCACGGTGAAGCGTTTCGGCGCGTCCTTGTCATCGCCGTCATCATCGGCCAAGCCCTTTGCCCCCGGCCAGGTTGCAAGGATTTCCGCGCGGGTGAGTGCCAGTTTGCGAAAGACCGCATCCATCTTGCCATCCGATCGTTCTTCAAATGCCAGATCACGCAAGGGAACGGCCGTAAAGCGCAAAGCAGACGGGCTGTGCAAATCGGCCTTTTCCAGCCGCAAGCACGCAGTTCCGGCCGTCACCAGGTCCAGAAACGCCTGATGCATTTCGACCGCAAAATTGGATCGATCAAAATGCCCCTGCAAAATCCGAACGGCCCGGCCAAGTTGCTCGGTCAATGCCTGTCGATCCGCGTTGGCGACATTGCCGCCGGGTTCCAACTCAAACCAGCCGCCACCGGGCGGGGTGATTTCGGCCATCAGGCTGGCGGCAAGCTGTTCGACCGCGTCCGATGCAGTGGCGTCAAACACCCGATCAAGGCGCTTGCCACCATTGGTCTGGTTGCTGGCTGCCGCATTGCGCTGTGGCAGGGCGAATTCATAGCAATCCTGCCAATGGGCAATCCAGTTGCGCCGGCGTTCCATCGCCTTTTGAAAACGGGCGCGCAACTGGGTGATGTCGGAACCATCGGTTGCCCTATCCTCAGTCACTGCCTTTTGCGATTTCGCCATGCCTATTCCCCCAAAAGGTTCTTGCCACCGCCCGCCTTGGCGATGCGGTCCGTCAAAAGCCCGCGATAACTTGTCCCGATCAGGCTGGCCCGGCCATAACGGCGGCGTTCAAGCGCCTCGGTCCGGGCAGATCGTGCGGCGTCTTCGGCACCGGTGTCTTCTTCGGTTGTGGTAGCTGTTGAAGTTGGAAGCGGCGCATGTTGCGCCGCCGGTTTTGGTGTCGAAAACAAACTGCCCATCGCTTTTCCCTCCCGATCCCCCCAAACGCAAAAACGCCCGCAAGGGTCGGAACCCTGCGGGCGCATTTGTGGCGTTGATTTGTCTCTTATGTCACATTAAAAAGAACAAATCAAGAACATTTTTCAGAAAAAAACACTTCACTGATCTGATCGGGGTTTTCAGACCTCTGTTGCAGGTGGCGATAGAGTTGCCAGGGGGTGATGATCCAGAAGGCCGAAATGCCCAAAAGACGTTTGATCAGCTCCACACAACTCATCGGGCCGAAGCGGACCTTGCGCGCAATCGAGGCCGGATACCGCGCCCAGATGCAGTGATAGCCAAGGCCACGATAATAGGCCGCCGGATCAAAGATCGGCGAATAGCACCAGCTTTCACAGCGCACCCGATGGCTTTGCGGATCAAGGCAGATCCACTCCCCTGCCCGGACACCAGACACCAGCACAAAGCAATGGCGAAATCCCAGTTTGAGAACCCGCAACAATCGCTTTTCCGGCGCATCGGCAAAGACGACAAGCACTGAAACCTCGCGCCCCGATGCAGATTGATCGGCCCAGTGATTCAGCCATGGACTAGCGGATTCCTGTGCTGTTTCAGCGGTTTTAACTTGTGTGACAACGTTGGTTACATCCCGCATGGCGACAGGTCCCCACCCAGTTCAACAGCGACATCTTCGTGATGGAAACTTTCGTCTTCCCCGCGTTTGACGATGCCGCGCGTCACCAGCACATTTTCAAGCGCATCAAGGGCCTGTTGCCATAAATCGCCCTTGTCCCTTTCGCGCGGATCGCGGGATTCGGGTTCGCGTTCAACCAGCCCAAAATATTCCAGCACCTGCAAATGTCGATCCCCCAGAATGCCCGCCTTTTTAAGGCGCATCACCGCGTTATAGACATCATCAGGGTCGCAGGGTCGCACCACCTCGCCCGCGTCGGCCACCACACGAGCACCCTCGATCCGTGCGGTTTGACAGCGCACGAACCAGAACCACGCCTGCCTCGCACTGGAAAAAGGGGTGATGTCGCGCGCAGAATGCGGTTTGGGAAAAAGTCGTTGTTCGGTCACGTCGCCCTCCTGCTGGATAAAACCTGTTCATTCCACCGGACCTGCAACCAACCTTCACCGCATCAAACCTTTGAAAAAGATAAAACTTTCCCGTTCGCGCATCTTGCGATGCACGTTGATTTGATGAATGGTTTGTGATGTCCCCAAGGGCGGTGTTCCGCCCGCGCATATCGACGGTTCTCGCCGCCTTTTCAGCCGAACCTCAAAAGGCCCGACTTATTTCCAGATGCAATTCCGGTGTTGATATGCAAGCTATAATCCCTTTTTGTTCTCCTTGTAAAGGATTAATTTCCTATTCCAAAGATGAGGAACATGCCTTCAATCCGATCAAAGCCCCTGCCTCTTGGTCATCAAGGCCCTGAAATGGCAGGGTAAAGCTTCAATCAAGGTCGATGGAAATGCGGTATACTTTTTGTTTTGCCCACGGTGATCAGAACGGCCCGGTTTGCAGGACTTTCGGCGCCTGAACCCTGCAGGATTGTTGTCTCATGCCGATTCCAGCCTCAATGAAGGAATTAATTCCTTCTTTCTGATCTTGCCTGCTGCTAGAATGCGGCATGATCAGACATCAACAAATATGGGCCGCCCTCGATCAAATCGCCGAAGATCACGGTTTGACCCCTTCGGGACTGGCCCGCCTGGCACAACTTGACCCGACCACGTTCAACCGGTCCAAGCGCACGACCGCGCAGGGCAAGGCGCGTTGGCCGTCGACCGAAAGCATTTCAAAGGTGCTTTCCGTCACCGATGTCAGTTTCCGGGAATTTTCCGAACTGGTGGATGGCAATGGCGCCGGACGTATCCCTGTGATCGGCTTTGCGCAAGCCGGCAATCGCGGCTTTTTTGATGATGCCGGATATCCGGTTGGCGGATCATGGGAAGACATTACCTTTCCTGCCCTGCACGATCCAACCGCCTATGGATTGCGGATATCAGGGGAGTCCATGGCGCCGGTGTTTCGCGATGGTGACCTGATTATTGTCAGCCCGGCGTCAAACATCCGCCCCAAAGACCGCGTGGTTGTCAAAACCCATGAGGGCGAAGTCATGGCCAAGGAACTGGTCCGGCGCGGCGCGCTTGGTGTGGAGTTAAAATCCCTTAACCCCGATTTCGAAGACCGCTTTATTCCGGCAGAGGAAATCGACTGGGTCGCCCGTATTCTGTGGTGCAGCCAATAAGCATTCGAGTAAGCCTTTGGCCTTTCGCGCACATTCGATGATTGATCTATTCAAATCCGCCCTGCGACACATTACATTTGGTCTTAGCAAAAGAACCGGCTGATGCCAGAGGGGAAGGGGAACAATCGTTTGACGCTGCAACGCCATCACATTGTGCGTTCTCTGGTGGTTATCCTTGCCTATTTCGCAACGGGCTATGCCGGACTGCAACTTCCGTTCTTTGGCACAAGTGTCACCCTTGTCTGGCCGCCATCGGGCATCGCCATTGCCGCGATGGTGTTTTGGGGCTGGCGGTATTTCCCGGCAGTGTTCATCGGTGCCCTTCTGGTTAATCTGGCGACGTCGCCGTCGGTGCCTGCGGCCCTTATGATTGCGGCGGGCAATACGCTTGCCGCCGTGTTGCCCGCCCTTTTGATCACGCGCCTTGCCGGGAATTACCCACTGGCGCAATTCCGCAGCATGCTGGTTTTCCTTGCATTGGGCGCGGTATGTAGCCCTGCCATCGCAGCCCTTTTGGGCAGCACCACACTCAGCATGATTGTTATCGGCAACTTTGATCAGTTCGGCGAAATCTGGCAGGGCTGGTTCCTGGGCGATCTGGTTGGTGCGATTGTGGTCGGACCACTGACCTTGCGCCTGATGAACCGGCAGCCGGTATCGCGTTCGCTCCAACACTATGGCGAGCTTGCCTTCATCGTCATCGCGGCTGTCGTTCTGGCCTCCGCCGTTCAGACAACGCCGCTGATCTCAAAGCCCGAATATCTGTTTATCTTTGTCTCCGTACCGCTGGTGATCTGGGGGGCGGTGCGCTATGGGCTGCTGGGCGCGGTTCTGATCAACGCCGTCATCGTTGCCGACATCATCGTCTTTGCCGCCCTTGGCAATAAAACCTTTGTCGGTGTGGGGCTGAATACAGGCCTTCGCAACCTTTATGGCTATGTCATTGCCATTTCGGTCGGCACCTTGTTTCTGGCTGCGGGCATGGAACGGATTGCCGCGATCACGACGCGAACCCTTGATGGACGGCAATCCGAAGATGTCCATCGCTTGCGCCGGACGCTGTCGATCATCATCGGCGTGATCGGGTTTGGCGTCTCGGGGCTGGCATCCTGGTACACCTATACCCAGCTTGTTGCCGCCGACCGATCATCAACGGATCAGTATCGCCTGGCGTTTGAAGCGTCCCTTCGCGAAGAACTTGGCGGGGCCACCGATGCGCTGATCGCCGTCCGGACCCTGTTTGACGTGCATGGCAGCATTTCGGCCAATACCTTTGATGCGATGATTGCCCCATGGGTCAACCGTCGGCCCGGTGTTGCCGCCCTTGAATGGGCGCCGCACGTTGAACGCCGGGCCCGCGGCCTGATTGAAGAAAATGCCGAGCTGCGCGGGGTGACCAATTTCTCCATCCGCGCCCTTGTCGATGGCGAACTGCAAACGTCAAGCGAACAGGATACCTATTATCCGGTCTTCTTTGTCTTCCCGCGGTCAGGGAATGAGAAAGTCATCGGCTTTGACATGATGAGCGAACCTTCGCGCCGACGCGCGCTCGAAACCGCCCTTCAGACCGGCAATGTCACCCTGACCGAGCCGCTCGAACTGGTGCAGGCGAATTCGGCGGTCGTGACCTCGCTTGCGTTTCTGGCGGTTGAAAATCGTCGGGACCGCACCGGACCGCCACTGGGCGTTGCCATCGGGGTGTTGCGCCTGACCGACATGATCAGCCGGGCGGCACGGGTGGCGCGCATTCCGCTGGATTTTGAAATCCATCTTGCCGACCTGAAATCCGAGTCTGAAAAAAAACTGATCTATTCCAATCGGTTAGCCAACTATGCGATAGAACACATTCGAGAGGAACTGGAAAAGCCGTTCAACCCGAATGTTTCGAATTTCACGTTTGGCTATCGCGACTGGACGATTGTCCTGCATCCCTCGGAACGCGGCTTTGGCACGCTGCTTTATTGGCAGCCATGGGCGATCTTTGTGTTTGGCAGCACGGTCAGCATTCTGCTTTTGATCTATCTGCGATCACTTAACCGCACCGAAAAATACATCGTCAATCTGGTCGAGACCCGGACCCGCGAACTTGAAGACGCCCGCGCATCTGCCGAAAACGCCATGAACCGGGCCCAGCAGGCTGATCGGGCCAAATCGGAATTCATCGCCCATATGAGTCACGAGTTCCGCTCCCCGATGACATCCATCTTGGGCTATGCCCAGCTTGCCAGTGACAGTCTGGACAAAGATGCCAATACCGAAACACTGCGCAGTTACCTGTCGACCATTCGCGGGGCCGGTCGCCACGTCTTGTCGCTGATTGGCGATATTCTTGATATCTCAAAGATCGAAGCTGGCAAGCTTGTGCTGGAAGAAAACCCGTTTGACCTTCATCACATCTGCGAAGAAGTTGTTTCGATGATGCTGGTCCCGGCACGCGCGCAGGAAAGCACGCTTGAACTTGATATCGATCCGAAACTGCCGCGCTATGTCACCGGCGACCCTGTACGCCTCAAACAGGTGCTGACCAACCTTGTTTCCAACGCCATCAAGTTTACCAAACAGGGCAAGGTTCTGGTTGTGGTGCAGGCACTCGACATCACCGAAGACGCCGTTTCATTCCGCATTTCGGTGCGCGATGAGGGTATCGGCATTGCGCAAAACAAGCTCGAAGCCATCTTTGATGCCTTCACGCAGGCCGATACCACCACGACCCGCCGTTATGGCGGCACCGGACTTGGCCTGACCATTTGTCAACGCATGGTTCAGGCGATGGGCGGCCGGGTGCAGGTCGAAAGCCAGGAAGGCAAAGGCAGCCGTTTCTGGTTTGACCTGACACTGCCACGCAGCTGCGAAACCGACGTTGCCCGGCAGGAAGGACAAACCGCAAACCCGGGCGACGACGGGTCTGAAAAGGCCGAGGCAGCTGATCCGGGCGCATGGAACCTGCTTTTGGTCGAGGACATCGAAATCAACCGTATCCTGGCCCAGAAGCTTCTGGAAGCGCAGGGTCATACGATTACCACGGCTGCTGATGGGCAGATCGCGCTTGATATTCTTGCCGGGGCCGATTTCGATGCGGTTCTGATGGATCTTCACATGCCGGTTCTTGATGGTATCGAGGCCACCCGGCGTATCCGCGCTTTTGACGATCCAGTCAAGGCGACCATTCCGGTGCTTGCCCTGACCGCGGACATATCAAACGACAATCTCGAAAACTTTCACGAGACCGGCTTTGATGCCTATTGCACCAAGCCGCTTGATATCGCGATGATTGACGCTGAACTGGCCCGCCTTATTCACCGCAAATTTGACGCTCGTCTGGCGCGAAATGACACGCCAGCAACCTGATGCGCGGGCAGCCTAACGGGTGATACCGGTCATGGATTTAAGTTCTTCAGCGACATTGGGACCCGCAGTCAGGATCGGTGCGCCATTTTCAAGCGCATTGGGGGCACCGAGATAATCATTGGCCCAACCGCCGGCTTCCTGCATCAACAGGATCCCGGCCAGACAATCCCACGGATTGATATGCGGTTCGTAATAGCCGATCATCCGCCCGGCCGCGGCATAGGCCATTGAAAGTGCGCCCGATCCGTTCCGCATAAAGATGCCCTTGCGATCCAGCAAGTCCTTGATAAAGGGCATAATCGCGTCACTTGTCGTGCGATGGGACATGCCAAGCCCCATCACGCCATCACCGACGGTTTTGGCTCCACTCGCCTTGATCGGCTCGCCATTGGCAAGCGCACCCTGACCGCGACGGGCACTGAACAACTCCTTGCCACATGGCTGATAGATCAGGGCGATCTCGATCTTCCCCTTGACGACAAGGGCGATGGAAATGCACCAGCTTGGCATCTGATTGACAAAGCACGCCGTGCCATCAATCGGGTCAATCACCCACAGGCAATCATTGTCGCCCTTCTCGATGCCCATTTCCTCGCCCAGGAAGCCGTCCTCGGGAAAGGTGTCGGCGATCTGATCACGAATGATCGCCTCGACATTCTTGTCGGCGATACTGACCATATCGAGCGGGTTTTCCTTGGCCTCGACCTCAAGATCGCCGGCACTGCCGTCGAAATACTCCATCGCGCGCTTTCCGGCAGTGCGGATGACGTCGCGGGCATGTTCGAACCGCGCGTCGAGATCAAGTTTGACGTCATCACCCATCTTGTCTTCCTTTCAAAGCGGAAAGCGTCTCAAAATCAACTGTCTATAGAAAAACCTATCGCATAACTGCTTGCAAGGTTTCATGACATTTCAAAGGCACTATAGCGGTGATGTTTTCTTTGACCATTTGCTTGCAAAAATCCTATGCTAGGCAGCGCTAATGAACCGCCCCACAGGAGTACAAAAATGGGTCACGCCGCCACCGATAGCACTGTCACAAACTGGACCTGGTATCAGGGCCAATGGCACGAAGGCAACCCCAACATCATGGGGCCTCAAACCCATGGTTTCTGGATGGCCTCGACCGTGTTTGATGGTGCACGCCGCATGAACGGCAAGATGCCGGACCTTTATCCGCATTGTGCGCGTGTGATCCGCTCGGCCGAGCTGATGGGCCTCAAACCGACGATCACCACCGAGGAAATCGTCGCACTGGTCAAGGAAGGCGTTCAAAAGTTCGACCCGGAACTGGCCCTTTACATCAAACCGCTGGTGTTTGGCGGCGAAGGCTTTATCGCGCCCACGCCCGAAAGTGCGCAGTTCGTGCTGTGCATTTCTGTCAGTGAAATGCCAGAAGCCATCCAGACCGGCTTTAGTGCCCGCAAATCAAGCTTCCGCCGCCCGTCACCGGAAAGTGCGCCGACCGAGGCCAAGGCATCCTGCCTGTATCCCAATGTCGGCCGCGCGGTGACCGAGGCCACCAGTTCGGGCTTTGACACCGGCGTGATGCTTGATCCGATTGGCAATGTTGCCGAGTTTTCCTATGCCAACCTGTTCTTTGCCAAGGATGGCACGGTATTTACCCCGGCGATCAATGGCACGTTTCTGAATGGCCTGACCCGCCAGCGCGTGATCAAGCTTCTGCGTGAAGATGGCGTTGATGTCGTGGAAAAGACCTGCAAATACGAAGAACTCGAAGCGGCCGACGAAATCTTTGGCACCGGCAACTATTACAAGGTCGCCCCTTGCGTCAAACTGGACGACCGCAACCTGCAGCCCGGCCCGATCACACGGCGTGCGCAGGACCTTTACACCGCCTTTGTCGCCGCCAGCGAAGACTGAGCGCAGTCAGCATTTAGCAGATGCTCGACAGCCAAACGGCCCGGATATCCGGGCCGTTTTTTGTTCCGTCAGAACGCCTTCTTACTGCGTCAAGGCCCTCGTTCTTACTGCGCCAAGGCTCGGGGCGCGCTATTGCCCGCCACATACGGATATTGCGCAAAGATCGACGCCACCGCCGCCCGCACCGTTTCATTGGGGGCTTCGCGCAGCGAACTGGTCACCCGCGAAACAGCTGTACCTTCCCAGACCATTTGGCGGGTCTGGCGGTCGACAAGATCAATGCTTAGCGTGCCTTCGGTATAGCTATCGACATAGCCCGGTTCGACATAGCCCGGCCAGCCGACATACATGCCGCTGCGATAGCCATAATAGCCGCCCATATAGACCGGCGGGGACGACCGGGTCTTTTCCTCGGTCTTCAGATGGAAATTGATCAAAAGATCCGGGTTATGGATATCAAGCTGATATCCGCGCGACACCATTGCGGTGTTGATCGCATCCTCGATCCGCTGGCCAGACAAGGTCTGATATTGCGCCTCGGCATTCTTGCCGGCCCCTTCGACAAAGGCGAATGTCTGATACTGTCCAAAATCGGCCGCCGGATCGGCATCGGTATAGATGCGCGGACCTGTGGCACAGGCCGCCAAGACCGTTGCCATCATCGCCACCAGCACAAGTTTCATGTTCGTCATTGCCCGTGTCCTTTGGTTTGAAATGTTTGCCGGACCAACTGCGACACGCATCGGGTGAATGCGCCAAACCCCTAATGCATCATCAGAAAATGCGTAAATAATGGCAATCAACTTTTTGGGGAAAAACAACCGGGGTTTAGCCAGTCAAATCTTTGGCCAGTGCGCGCAATTCATTGATTTCATCATCAAGGATGGCCCGGTCCCCCATGCTATGGGCAAGAATAATCGCGCCCTGCCAGCGCATGATGATCTGACGCCCGGTCTTTGCGGCTGTTTTGCGATCTACCCCACCTTCTTCAAGCTGACCGGCAACCCAGTTGATCAGGGCGTCAAATACCGCCTGCCCGGTTTTGCGCGACGGGGTGAAATCATCATCGCCAGGCATATCAAGCATCAGTCTTGCCAACGGGCAGCCGTGACTGACCCGACGCGGCGTCATGGCATCAAGATAATCAAAGAACTTTGCCAATCGGTCCGCCACCGAACGCGATGAAGAAAGACTTTCCAGAAGCGGGACAAACTCCCCTTCCATGGTTTCGAGTGCCGCCAGGGCAAGGTCATGTTTCTTGGGAAAGCGGTAAAACACGCCACCGGCAGGTAATCCGGCCTCGGTCGCGACTGCCTGAATGGTGGCAGCGTGATAGCCATCGCGCCAGATCACATTCATCGCCGCACGGGCAAGCTTTTGACGCTTTTGCTCGGAACTCAGCTTGGTGGCCATGGATACCTCAAAAATATAAGTCAGTTCACTAACTTATATGTCAAATATTATCTTCCTGTTAACTGCGTAGTTTAGGTGCCCTTTCGATGCCTTAGTCCGCCTTTAGGCATACCAAGAAATTTGAAAGCATTGCACAGGGCGTGTATCACTGATCCATCGGACACACGCCAAAACGGCACAAGAGCAACAACACACTCCGGAGCCACCGTGAAAAACAATCATTTCACCCTTGCCGATATCCGAAATGCGGTATCGGCCGGCGTGCTCAGCGAAGAGGCCTTTGCACGGCTCGAAGGCTACCTTGCCGAACAAGCACAAGAGTCGCCTGAAACCGAGAAATTCACGCTGTTTCGCGGCATGAATGACATCTTCATCGCCCTTGGCATATGCGCACTGACCATCGGCTGGTTCGTTCTGTGGGGCCTGCTTGCCAATGGCCCGGCGTTTTGGATCGCGCCACCGCTTGCCATGATCGCCTATGTCGCGCTGGCGGAATATATCGCCGGCAAGCTCAAGGCATCCCTGCCCTCCATCGCGATTATGGCCGCCCTTGGCGCGACATTGATGATCTATGCGGTGGCGATTTACATGTCGCTTGCCGGGCCTGCCGGGCAGTTGTCCGATCTTGATACGGTGATTGATTTCGGGCAGCGGTCGATGAATGTGCTGGTGTTTGTCGCCATCATCGGCTTTGCCTTCCAGCTGGGCTTCTTCCTGCGCTATCGCCTGCCGGTATCCTTTGCGCTGATTGCTGCTGGCCTCGTTGGCGTTTTCTGGTCTGCTTTGATGGCGACATTCGGCCCGGCGGCAGAACCCTATATCCCCTATCTGATCACGGCGACGGGCATCTTGTTGCTGGCCCTTGCGATCTTTATCGACAGCCGCGATCCCAAACGGATCAATGGTTGGGCAGAATGTGCGTTCTGGCTTTATGTCTTTGGCGCGCCGCTGACCATCCATTCGATTGCCGCCACGTTTGAGGCCGCCGCCCTTGCAATGATACCGGTGATCATCATTGCCATGGTGCTGTCCCTGATCCTGGATCGCCGGTCGCCGATCATCAGTGGCCTGATCTATGTCGGTTATCTGCTGCAATCCGGGTTCGAGGGGGCGGCGATTGATCCGTCCATGACCATTGTTCTGGTCTGCTTCATCGTTGGCGGACTGGTGATGGCGTTTGGTGTGGGTTGGCAGCGTGCCCGCCACGTGCTTCTGGCACCGTTTGAAGATCATCCGCTGCGGCGTTACCTGCCACCAAGCTGATTTGAAACTTTGAGGCCAGCACACATTCATGCTGGCCTCATTCGTTTTTGTTATCGATGAAGTCCCGACTTCATCAAAAGCGACAGGTTGCGCGGGTTCTCTCCCACCCGGCGCCAGGCATAGGCCCACCAGTCCTTGCCAAACGGCGCATACAGCCGCAGGCGATATCCCGCCGCAACCAGTTCACGTTGCAAAGGCTGATTAACGCCATAAAGCATCTCGAACTCGAACTGATCGCGCGCCCAGCCATTGTCATCAGCAAGCTTCGCGATCTTGAGCACCAAGTCGCGATGGTGACTGCCAAAGACCGGGAAAAAACCGCTTTGCTTGGCGGCATCTGACAACATCATCCCGGCCAGTTTCAGATAATTGGCGTCAATCTGATCACGGTCGGTAAAAGATACGCTTGCCGGTGGGGCCATTGCCCCCTTGACCAGCCGCACCATCGCCCCACGTACAATCATCTCGTTCAGATCAGACTCCGTCCGGTGCAAACGGGCCTGAAGGGTTTGGGCAACCGGCACACCGGCAGTCGCCAACCGATGATGCAGCGCCAGCGTATCATCGACCATGTCGAAATCTTCCATGTCGATCATAAGCCGGATGGTCTGCGATGAGTTTGCCTGTGCTGCAATATCGCGGATCTTGTTTGCGATCTCATCGACATGTTTGGTCAGGATCGCCTCGCCCTGCATGTAACCCAGCTGCGACGGATCAATCGACACATGCACATCCAGTCCAGACATATCGAGGCTTGGCATCACAAAGCCAAGCTGATCGACCGTTTCGCGGACCTGGGTGATACCTTTGACATATTCACCAAGATAAAAGCTTGAAATCCGGATACCTTGTGCCGCCAGCGCATTTGCCCGCGACACATGGCCGATGCCATCGTTCGCACTGACAAACTGCGCGGCAAGTCCGGTCTTGCGTCCAATGGCCTCGCCAAGGGTGCGAAGCGGTTTGGAACATGCAACCGCGATCATTGATTTCTGCCAAAATCCCATATCATTCAATTCCTTGCTGGTGACGCAAAGCACCGCCATAGCCGATCAGACCGGTAAATTATTGAACGATATGCCCCATGAAGCGCCAACAGTGAAGAAGCATCAACTTAGCCTTGAGGAAGCAGCTCTAGCAATTTAGCTACCCTTAGAACATCAGCAATTTGACATTAACTCAATTCGAACGTGCATTTTGCGTGTAAGAACTCATACTGCATAGGAACGGTTTTATTTAACGCGTAATCAATTAGACAAAATCAAAATAGCGAGCCCCGCAATGAGCGCAGAAAACATAAAGGTCTTCATATCTTATTCGCATGATGACGCTGAACATTCAGACTGGGTATATAAGCTTGCATCAAAATTAGTTGAAAACGGTATTGAAACGATTTTGGATCAATGGGACCTCAACTTAGGAGCAAACCTTCCGAAATTTATGGCGCACGGACTGAGTAACTCAGACAGAGTTTTGGTAGTATGCACTGACAATTACATCGAAAAAGCGAACAATGGTCGTGGTGGCGTTGGCTACGAGAACACTATACTCACAGAGGAACTGCTTTATGATCAGGAAACCACAAAATTCATCCCTGTGGTTAGAAATGTATCTACAGAGCGAAAGGCACCGATTGGCCTTGCTGCTCGTACCTACATTGACTTTTCAAACGATACCGAATTCGAACAATCGTTCAAAAAGCTCCTGCACGAACTGTACGGCGTACCTCTAAGGCCAAAACCTGCGCTGGGCCGCAACCCCTTTAAAGCCTCAGACATTACAAAACCTAAACTAAACGGCTTAGATAGCACTGTCTTATTTCATCAGAGATTCGGAAAGGCTTTTCCAGGCGTGCGAGGAACTGAATGGTTTCAGAACGAAGATGCCGTTCAGAGATTGGCACTCCTGCTGCATGAGCCACTAGTGTTTGAAGACGGCACACCATTTTGGTGGTGGCGCTCAGGAGACTTGCACATAGAAAAATTCGAAGTGTTGGACGCAACTACGGTTCTCATTGATGAGGAAGAACTAATAATCGATGAGATTGCAGCAGTTAACCCCCGCAACTACTATCAGTGCTTTGTTTATGTTAAAACAAAACCATCATCTCCTAGCGGCCTATACCCCCTAAATAAAATAGAAGAAGACACTAAGCTTAACGGTTACGCTAGAGAAGAATTTGCTGTGTTTAAGGGAATGAATATCACCAGAGCTGAGCTCGATGATGGTGCGGCAGTAATCGACGGCAAACCAGTTGCGCTAGAAGGACAGGCGGAGATAAGGATACGCTATTTAACTCCATATAATCTCGTTATCGCCCCGCACAACTCGCCAATAAATAATGCCGAATTTTACTTAAGGAGAGATGAGTTACTAAATGAGATACTGAAGGGAAACGCTCGACTGGAGAAATTTACAGAGGAATTCCTGAAACTACCTAAAAGACAGACATACTAAACCGCGTTCAAATAAAGATAAGGCAGCACAGGATTTTAGGATGGCTGCCTTATCTGTAATCCAACAACAAGCAATTAAGCAGACAGATCTTCGCCGGCCAAGGCACGGTCGATCAGGGCAACACTTTCATCAAGGCCGTAAAGGGCGATGAAGGAACCCATACGCGGGCCCTGTTCCTGACCGAGCAGCACTTCATAAAGCGTCTTGAACCAGTCACGCAGGTTTTCGTAATTGTGGTTTTTGCCCACGGTGAAAACTTCGGTCTGGATGTCGGACGGATCGGTGCCCGGTGCAATTTTCGCCAGTGTATCGCGCAGATCCTGAAGGGCTGCTTTTTCTGCCTCGGTCGGGGCGCGGTAGGACTTGGTCGGTTTGACGAAGTCGCTGTAATAGTTGATCGCATAGCCGACCAGCTTATCAAGATACGGCGAGGTTTCCGGGGTTGCGCCGGTGGCGTAACGCGAAATGAACTTCCAAAGCAGGTCGCGATCATCGGTATTGCAGACCGAAACAAGGTTCAGAAGAATGCCGAACGACAGCGGAATTTCGCGATCCGGTGCGGTCCCGGCATGAATGTGCCAGGCCGGGTTTTGCAGGATTTTTTCCGGATCGGTTTCGGTTTTAAGCTTTTCAGCAAAGGTCAGGTACTCATCCACGGTTTTCGGGATGACATCGAAATACAGACGCTTTGCGGTTTTCGGCTTCTGGAACATGAACAGCGACAGGCTGTCTTCCGGCGCATATTTCAGCCAGTCTTCCATCGAAAGACCATTACCCTTGGATTTGGAAATCTTCTGGGCGTTCTCATCGAGGAACAGCTCGTAGTTGAAGCCTTCCGGCGGGGTGCCGCCAAGCGCCTTGACGATCTTGTTGCCAAGCTCGACCGACGGAATAAGGTCTTTGCCGGCCATTTCATAATCAACGCCCAGCGCATACCAGCGCATCGCCCAATCCGGCTTCCATTGCAGTTTGCAATTGCCACCCGTCACCAGCGTTTCGACCAGATCACCGGTTTCCGGATGTTCGTAAACAATGCTGCCGCTCTCGGGCTTAAGCTCGGTCACCTTGGCCATCAGGACTTTGTTGGTGCCCGGCTCGACTGGCATGAACGGGCTATAGGTCGCACGGCGTTCTTCACCAAGGGTCGGCAGCATGATTTTCTGGATCGCGTCATAGCGTTCCAGAAGACGCAGAAGGGCCTCGTCAAACATGCCGGAACGATAACATTCGGTCGATGATTTGAATTCATACTCGAACCCGAAACCATCAAGGAATTCACGCAGCTTGGCATTGTTGTGATGGGCAAAGCTTTCATGCGTGCCAAACGGATCCGGAACGCTGGTCAACGCCTTGCCAAGATGCTGGGCAACCATATCCTTGTTCGGGATGTTGTCGGGCACCTTGCGCAGGCCATCCATGTCATCAGAGAAGCAGAACAGCTTGGTCGGGATATCGCACATGGTTTCAAACGCACGGCGGACATAGGTCGTGCGCGCGACTTCGCCAAAGGTGCCGATATGCGGCAGACCCGACGGACCATAACCGGTTTCAAAAAGGACATAGCCCTTTTCAGGCGCCTTCTGTTTATACCGCTTGACCAGCTTGCTGGCTTCCTGAAAAGCCCAGACGTTGCTGTTAAGTGCGGCATCTCGAAGATCGGCTGTCATTTTTGAAACCTTGTTTGTCAGTTGGATCGTTAAATTCTCGGGAAATATACGTATCACGCTGATCGCATGTTTGCGCGAAGCTATACCCCACTTCGGGCCAAGATCAAGCACCTGTTGCGCATGGCTGCCAAATAATCGCGGAATTACCGGGCCAATCGCCGATATTTATCTGCAGGCGGTTGCTTGTAAAGCCACCTTAGCAGCTACACCTAAGTGTAGTTGACTTTAACCACCTGCCGACAAATATCCGACAGAGGGGAAGCACGCTTAACTTGCGATGATCTTTCATTGCAAATCCATATGCTTATGCTGCGATACACTATCAGTTTAATTTAATACTATTGATCATCCGCAAGCGAAGGCAAACCCGATCGACGAAAAAAACACGATGATTGGAGTGTGTTGATGTCGTTTGGAGAGACCGGTGGGCACATCACCGAAAACGCCTTTCCGACGAAAAGTCCGGATCAAAGATTTGAACGCGTTGTTGAATACGCGCCAAATGCCATGATCCTGATCAGTGCGGATGGCACCATGGAAATGGTGAACGCCCAGACCGAAATCATTTTCGGCTATGCGCGAGATGAACTGTTGGGCCAGCCGATTGAAATGCTGGTCCCCGAACGTTTCCGTACCGGACACCCGCGTTTGCGGCGATCCTATTCCGAGCGGCCAAATCCCCGCCCGATGGGGGCTGGCCGCGATCTTTATGCCTTGCGCAAGGATGGCAGCGAGTTCCCGGTTGAAATCGGCCTGAACCCGATCTCTGATGGCGAAAAGCATCAGATCCTTGCCGCCATTTCCGACATTTCCGAACGCAAACATCGCGAAGAACAGATCGCACGATCGCTTCGTGAAAAGGAAACCCTGCTTTCCGAAGTCCATCACCGGGTGAAAAACAATCTGCAGATCATTCATAGTTTGCTCGATATGCAGACATCCTCGGTCATTGACATACAGGCACGCGAAGCGCTGATCGACAGTTGTAATCGCGTCCGGTCGATGGCGCAAATTCACCAGTCGCTGTATCAAAGCGAAGACATCGCCAAGGTGAATTTCGCCGATTTCTGCGAAAGCCTTATTTCGTCGCTTCTGGCGACATTCAATGTCGATATCAGCCGGGTGCAGGTCAAAAGCAATCTGGCCCATGTCGAACTCACCATCGATCAGGCCGTGCCCTGCGGACTGATTGCCAACGAACTGATCACCAATGCGCTGAAACACGGTTTCCCCGACGGCGCAAAAGGTCAGATCACGGTATCGACCCAGATGAATGACGAAGATGTTGTGACCTTGCGAGTATCCGATAACGGGCGTGGCATGCCCGATGACTTTACCCCGGGCACGAGTGACGGGCTTGGCCTGCAACTGATTGAACTGCTGGCCGACCAGATTGGTGGCACGCTTGATATCACGACCAATGGCGAAACCACCTTTGTCATCAACTTCAAAATAGGGAAGTGATCGGGATGCCACATTCAGTCCATGTCATGATTGTCGAGGACGAACGTGTTATCGCCCTTCATTTGCGCAAGCAGCTTGAAAAGCTGGGCTACCAGCGCACCAGCGCACATACCCGTGGCAGTGACGCCCTTGCCGCCATCAATGAGGATCCGCCTGACATCATTCTGATGGATATCCGTATCGAAGGCGATATTGACGGCATTGAAACGGCGGCCGGCATCCCGCCGCACCTGATGATCCCGGTCATCTATCTTTCGGCCCACTCCGAAGACGCGACACTGGCGCGCGCGCAAAAAACCCGTCCCTATGGCTATCTGATCAAACCGTTTTCGGACCGTGAACTGCATGCCACGATCCAGATGGCGCTGGAACGCCGCACAGCCGAACTGGCCCTGTCGGAAAGCCAGCACCGGCTGTCTCTTGCCATGACGGCGGCACAGATGAGTTGCTGGGAAATTGATGTCCTGACCCGGCAAATGCACTCCACCGGGCTTGGCAATGCCGACCTTAATCAGAATGCCGAAATCGTCACGGAAAGCTGGGATGCCTTTCTTGAACGGGTTGCAACAGAAGACCGTGACATGGTGCGCAAGGCGTTTGCCTATGCGGTTGCCCATGGCGATTTCTATGACGTTGTCTTTCGCAGTCTGGACAAGGATCAGAACTATCGCTGGCTGCGGGCCCGCGGAAAATCCTTTGGCGATGATCGCAAAGGGTCACAACGCATCATCGGCATGATGCAGGACATCACCGATCAGCGCCTGACCCAGGACAAGCTGCGCGAAGCCATGACGGTTTTTGAAACCACCCAGGACGGCATTCTTATTCTTGATCCGGACCTCAATGTTACCAACGCCAACAACGCCTATTACCGGATCACGGGCGAGACCGAAGAAAACACGCTGCAAAAGCCGCCCTATTTCCTTTCTGCCAATGAACATCCTGCCGAATTCTTTCAGGAACTGTTTTCCGGGCCGGGTGCCCGCAGGCAATGGCATCGCGATCTTGATACCCACAACGCCAGTCGTGGCCCGATATCGCTGTCCCTGCAGGTTATTGCCGTCGAAAACGAAGAACACGAACTGACCCACTATGTGATGATCGTCTCTGACCGGACTGCAATCCGGCAGGCCGAACAGGAATTGCATTACCTTGCCCAATATGACGGATTAACCAGCCTGCCCAACCGGCTGCTTGCAACTGACCGCCTGAACCGCGCGATTGAACGTTGCGAACCCAGCGGCATGATGGTCGCCTGCCTGTTTCTTGATATCGATGATTTCAAGACGATCAATGACACACTTGGCCATGCCGCCGGCGATCAGGTCATTCTGATTGCCGCAACCCGGATCAAGGGCATTACCGAACGCACCGACACCATATCCCGGCTGGGCGGTGATGAATTCCTGATCATTCGCGAAAACATCCCCAACGAAACAGCCGCCGCCAATCTGGCGCAAAAGATCATTCAGGAACTGCAACGCCCGTTCTATATCCGTGGCCACGAAATGAATATCGGGGCGAGTTTGGGCATTTCACTCTATCCGGTGCATGGCCGCTCATCACACGACCTGATCCGCCTTGCCGATACCGCGATGTATGCCGCCAAGGATCGCGGACGCAGAACCTTTGCCCTCTATGAGCCGGAAATGACGGCCAATGCCGCCCATTACATGACGCGCTCCCTTGAATTGCGCCGCGGGCTTGAAAACGAAGAACTGGTTCTGCATTACCAGCCACAGATTGATGGTAAAACCGGTAACATGGTCGGTGTCGAAGCGTTGCTGCGCTGGAAACACCCGGTCCACGGGCTTGTCGGGCCACATGAAATCATCCCGATTGCCGAGAAAAGCGGGCTTATCCTTGAAATTGGCAGCTGGGTGATCCGCAAAGCGTGCCATCAGGCCCGTCGCTGGCAGGATGAATATGGCCAGAAACTTCGCATGGCCGTCAATGTGTCGGTCCGCCAGATGCAACAGCCCGGTTTCGCCGACAGCATCGCCCATGAACTGGCGATTTCCGGCCTCCCGGCCGAAGATCTTGAAATCGAAGTCACCGAAAGCATGATCCAGGACGAAGTCAGCATGATCCAGACCCTGCACGACCTGCGGGAAGTGGGCGTTTCACTGGCGATTGACGATTTCGGCACCGGCTATTCATGCCTGCGGTCGATCAAAAGCCTGCCGATCAGCCGCATCAAGATCGACCGTGCCTTTGTAAGCGGAGTACCGGGCAACAGTGATGACGTGGCCCTGATCAACGCAATGCTGGCAATGGCGGGTGCGCTTGGCCTGTCGGTCACCGCAGAAGGCGTTGAAACCAAGGCGCAATATGACTTCCTGCGAGACGTGCCGGGCATCAAACTGCAAGGATTCCTTTTCGGAAAACCTGTCCCCGCCGAAGAAGTGTTTGCGCCGACAATCGGAAAAACCCAACAATTCTAAAGATAACGGAAAGCCGTCGCGCAGCTTCCCTTTCCCAAGATTATATCTTACAGTCAACTTAAAGCAGATCGTGCTTCTTTGCAGCGCCAAGCCATTGACTTGGCTGGCCTATTACTCAACTGCGGTCTTTCAAACGAAAATCCGTCCGACGGATGACCGCATGAAATTTTAAAAATACCCTTCACAAGCCGGGAATATTGACATGCTGCCGCTGCCCATAACCATCTTTATCACCGCTGTTTTTGTTTTGATGCTGACCGTGCTCAGCCTGATGGTTTCGATCCGGCGCGCCCAGCTTAATGTGCTAAGCGGGGATGGCGATGATAATACCCTGCGCCGGCGCATTCGCGCGCATGGCAATTTCGTTGAAAACGCCCCGCTTTGCATTCTGCTGATCCTTGCCATCGAGGCGATCCTGGCAACATCGACCATCATCTGGGTGGTGGCTGCCATTCTGATTGCAAGCCGGGTTTTGCATGCCATTGGCACCCTGACCCGATCGAAACGCATCATCGCCCCGGCCATGGTCATGCAGCACATCACCCTTGCGATCTGCGGTGTCTGGCTTCTGATCCAGTCCTTTGGCAATCTGAGCGCTGCGGGCATGTGATGGGGTCAGGGGATTTCGCAAGCCCGGATGTTGCGGCAAAATTCAATGCCTGCCCGGCACATGCCCGGCGGGCATTGATGTCGATCCGGGGCTGGATCTTTGAACTGGCGGGCGAAATTGACGGGGTTGGCCCGATCACCGAAAGCCTGAAATGGGGCGAACCGGCCTGGCGGCCCAAATCCGGATCGGGCATCACCATTCGTGCCGACTGGAAAGCCAAAACACCCGATCAGGTCATGATCTTTTTCGATTGCAAGACCGACCTGATTGACCGCACGCGCAGCCTGCTTTCGGCCGATCTGACGACCGAGGGCAATCGCGCCATTATCCTGCAGCTGGATCGGCCCCTGCCTGAACCGGCGATCAAGACCGCG
The DNA here is from genome assembly GCF_000300275.1 of Thalassospira profundimaris WP0211. Lineage (GTDB taxonomy): Bacteria > Pseudomonadota > Alphaproteobacteria > Rhodospirillales > Thalassospiraceae > Thalassospira > Thalassospira profundimaris. The sequence continues at coordinate 161,511 of NZ_AMRN01000004.1, forward strand.
CTTGGCTGGGCGCTGACCTATCATCGGGACCGAAAACAGGATCGCAAACAGCAGGCCACATAACAGCGATCAAATCTTCTGACCGCCAGCCTCCATCTGATCGCGCATGGTCCGCAAATCGCGGTTCAGGCGTTTGGCGGTCTCGATATCAAGTCCTGTGGCGTCAAGAATGCAGGGCGGAACTTCTTCTGCCTTGTTGCGCAGATTTTTTCCGGCCTCGGTCAGGCTGACGCGCACGGATCGCTCGTCCTCCGGATCGCGCTTGCGGCTGACAAGCCCGTTGGCTTCAAGACGTTTGAGCAACGGTGTCAGCGTACTTGATTCAAGATACAGCTTTGAGCCAATGCTCCGTACAGACTGGTTGTCTTCCTGCCATAGGGTCACCATCACCAGATATTGCGGATAGGTTAGCCCCAGATTATCCAGAAGCGGCTTATAGACCCGGTTAAAGGCATGACCGGCTGAATAGATCGAAAAGCACAGAAACTTTTCGAGCTGAAGCAGGTCATCTTTGGATGAATTGTCCATTGGTCTGGTCCTTTAATGTAGGGCAACAAGACATCGCATTGCGCAGAATTCTGCGGCTTCCATACCCGCCGACGATGTCCGTCTTCCTAAAACATCCTGGGTCTGAAATTTTCGAAGCCAAGTACATTAAATCGCACGCGATTAAATAACAAGCGATTTTATTGCATGGCTGAGTTTCTCATTTTTATATCGTGCACGATTTAATTGTGTGCGATACATAATTCAACAAAACGTAACGCCGCCCGTCAAACATCACGGACGGCCCATTTAAAGGATCAGACCCATGAACCCATTCAATTCAAAAGTTGCTGCTGCTGTCTTCTCTGGCGCACTCTTCACTGGCGCACTGGCAATGTCGACCTCCCTGACCAGCACCGCAGCCTTCGCAGAGCCGGTTCTTGAAAACACCACCAGGGAATTCATTGATGTCCTTTCCGCGTCCGGCGGCCCGGCCATCTACACCCTGACCCCGGCTGAGGCCCGCAACGTTCTGGCTGGCGCACAGTCCGGCGAGGTTGCCAAACCGGCCGTTGATATCACGGATACCGTCTTTGGCGTCGGCCCAACGGGAGCCACCAAGGTCCGTATCATCCGCCCGGCGGGCAATACTGATCGCCTTCCTGTGATCGTGTATTTCCATGGCGCAGGCTGGGTGATGGGCGATACCGGCACCCATGATCGTCTGGTCCGTGAACTCGCCGTTCGTGCCAATGCCGCCCTGGTGTTTGTGGATTACGAACGCTCCCCCGAGGCACGCTATCCGATCGCGATTGAGCAGGATTACGCTGTTACCAAATATGTTGCTGAACATGGTGAACAGCTCAATATCGATCCAACCCGTCTGGCAATTGCCGGTGACAGTGTCGGGGGCAACATGACCGCTGTGGTCTCGCTTCTGGCCCAGGAACGCAAAGGTCCGCAAATCACCGCACAGGTTCTGTTCTATCCGGTGACGGATGCCGATTTTGACAACGGATCCTATACCGAATTTGCCAACGGCCCGTGGTTGACCGAGCCTGCGATGGAATGGTTCTGGAACCAGTACCTGCCTGAAGGCGTTGATCGTACTGACCCGAAAATCACACCAATCCATGCAAGTGCCGATCAGCTTGCCGGTCAGGCCCCGGCACTTGTGATTACTGCGGAAAACGACGTGCTGCGGGATGAAGGCGAAGCATATGCCCGCAAACTGAGCCAGGCTGGCGTTGATGTCACCGTCACACGCTACAACGGCACGATCCATGACTTTGTCATGCTCAATGCCCTTGCCGATACCCCGGCTGCCAAAGGCGCAATTGCCCAGGCCGGTCAGTATCTCCATACCGCCCTGCACGGCGAATAACACGACGAATACAGGGGAATTGTCCCCAAACTTTAACACTCTTTCGGGTAGGTGCGGTTGCACCTGCCCGCCCCCGGCGACATATGAAGGATCTTGGTCCGTAACAGCCGGGTAATCACCAACCGAACCAATGTTCAAACAAAGGATGAAAACCATGTCTGTTGATGTCAAATACACCGCCCTCGCTTCTGCAACCGGTGGCCGCGATGGCCGCGCTTCGACTGACGATGGATCGCTTGATGTCAAGCTGTCCACGCCAAAGGAACTCGGCGGTGCTGGCGGTGACGGTCATAACCCGGAACAGCTTTTTGCCATGGGCTACTCGGCCTGCTTTATCGGCGCCATGAAGGCAGCCAGCGGCCAGACCAAGATCAAGGTACCAAATGACGTTGGGGTTTCGGCTGAAGTCGGCATCGGTCCGCGCGAAGCAGGCGGCTTTGGTATCGCGGTTGAACTCACTGTATCGCTGCCGGGTCTCGACAAGGCCGATGCCGAGAAGCTTGTGGAAACGGCGCACACCATTTGCCCCTATTCCAACGCAATTCGCGGCAATGTCGATGTTACCACGACCATCGCCTAATTTTCGTCTCCCCCCTGCTGGTCAGCTCCCCCCAAACTGCTGACCAGCAATTCCAGGCCCGGTGTCCCCCGCACCGGGCCTTTTTCTGTTCTCTGCCTGCTTGTGAAACAAACATTTGTCCTGCACTGTGGTTGGTGATGATCTAGGCTCAGGACCTATTAATTTGATTTGAATGGCAGAGGTTATATTTGTGAAATCCAAGGAAAAGCCCGCAGGTCGGGCTGGCATCCCGGCCAAGGGGTTTGACGCAGGAGTTTGCAAATATAACCTCTGTCTTGCGGATTAACCGGATTTGCACGGGCTACTTTGTCGTAAAACCTTGAAAGATGTATATCTTCCCGCGGCTTTACTTCGCGTATCCGCACAAATCCGGTTAACCATTCGAACCAAATTAATAGGTCCTGAGCCTAGCCAAATGCCAAACAATCAAAATGACAGGAAACCGAAATGTCCAAGCAGCTTACCGTTGTTGCCACCGCACGCGCCAAACCCGGCATGGAAGAAGAACTTGGCAAACGGCTTTTGGCATTGGTTGAACCATCGCGCGCCGAGGAAGGCTGCATCAGCTATGACATGCACCAGTCCAATGACGATCCTGCCCTCTGGTTGGCCTATGAAAACTGGCGCTCGGAAGAAGACCTCGCCCGGCATTTCGAGATGCCCTATCTAAAGGCCTTTGCCGAGAGCAAAGATGAAGTGCTTGCACAGCCGCTTGATGTCCGTAAATTCAGCCCCAAATCATAACGCCTGACTTGATCTGACTGGCTTTCAAACGTGCTTTTCGCCCTTTTCCTTTCCGCCCTGACATCGGCCACCATCCTGCCCGGCACGTCCGAGGCGGCGTTGGCCGCGCTCATTGCGTCTGGCGATCATACGGTTTGGTTGTTGGTGCTGGTTGCCACGGCCGGGAATGTTCTGGGGTCGCTCATCAACTGGTGGCTTGGCCTTTATGCCGAGCATTTCAAGCACAAGCGCTGGTTCCCTGTCTCCGCCGAGGCACTGGATCGTGCATCGCGCTGGTTTGGCAAATACGGGCTATGGTCATTACTGCTTTCATGGCTTCCGATTATTGGTGATCCGCTCACGCTGTTTGCCGGGGTCATGCGGGTGCGCCTTCTGCCCTTCATCATTCTGGTGACCATTGGCAAGGCGGCGCGCTATGCCATGATTGCCGGTGGGGCAACTGGTTTGTCGAACATGTTTTCCGGTTGAAGCACTAAATAATTCTTCGAAATATCGAAAAATAAAACCACTCCCCTTCAGAAAATCCACCTTTGATTTAAATATTTAAAAATAAATCAATTGTAATATTACATCATCAATGTTTTCCTTTGATCTAACAGAGCCGCGAAAAATACTTTTCACGGCCTGATTAAAAGGAATTTTATTTATGGCTATCGAAATCCCTGCATGGACAAAGCCCGGAATTTGGGGCGGCATTATCGGCGCCGCACTGATCACCATTGTCGGTTTTAGCACCGGCTCGGTGGTATCTGGAGGCACTGCGCAGGAAATGGCCGATGCAAGCGGCAAGGAAGCAACGATCTCGGCAATGGCACCGGTATGTGTCGCCCAGTTCAAAATGCTTTCGCCCAACAATCAGACGGCGGAACTAACGGCCCTTAAGGCTGAAAGCTCTTACAAGCGCGACGATTTCGTGATTGCAAAAGGCTGGGCAACCATGCCGGGCAGTGACGAACCCAACAACGAGATCGCTCAGCACTGTGCATCGCTTCTGATGGATCTGACGACAAGCTGATCTGACACCGGTTCCGGCACACCAACCGGAACACGGATATCGACAGCACGCAACGCAACCGGCTCCACATCCGGTTGCGTTTTTTTATGCCCAAAGCCGAAATCAACTTCGCGCAGGTCAATTTTGTTCAATAAACCCGCCGCCAGACAGCGCATGTTGATCAACAACAAAAAACACACCGTGCGAGGAACACCAAGATGTCCGGCTTTAGCGCCACACTCAGCCTGTATCTTTCCATGGCCGCCTTTGCCTTGGCGGCCTCCATCACACCGGGACCGGTCAATATTCTGGTGCTGAGTTCTGGCGTGCAATACGGCTTTCGCCCGTCCCTTCGCCTTGTCTTTGGCGCAACCGCGGGCTTTTGCCTTTTGCTGCTTTTGATCGGGCTGGGTCTGCATGAAATGCTTGAAGCCTTCCCGCAACTGACCACTGTCATTCAGTGGGCCGGGGTGGCGTTTTTGCTGTTTATGGCCTGGAAACTGGCAACGTCAAACGGCGAACTTGGCAAAGGCAATGCCGCATCCGGTCCCAAAGCCATCACCGGGGCCGTCATGCAATGGCTCAACCCAAAGGCATGGTTGGCCTCCATCGCCGGGATGGGCGCCTATGCCGCGTCCGGCGCGCCAACCCTGATCTGGGAATTCACCGCCATCTACTTTGTCATCTGCTTTGCCTCGGTCGCGTGCTGGGCCTATGCCGGCGCATTCCTGTCACGTTTCCTCGGCGAACCATCCCGCATCCGCGCGTTCAACCGGGCGATGGCGGTGTTGCTGATCGCCAGTGCCGCCTATCTGGTTTTGGGATAAATGCGCCTGCACAACTTGCGGCAAGGGATTCCCGCCTGCGCGGGAATGACGACATAACTGAGCCTTCCTCGTCAAGCCCGCGACGGCGGGCATCCACAGCCCCAAATCAGGCGGCCTGGGCCCGGGCATATTGCCGTGGGGTTGCCGCCATCAGACGTTTGAAAATCCGCTGGAAATGCGCCTGATCAGCAAAGCCGGTTTCAAGCGCGACATCAACGATCTTTTCCCCACGCCGGAGCGCATGGCGTGCGCGCTGCACCCGGCAATTGATCAGATAGGCATAAGGCGTCATGCCAAAACTCTTTTTAAACGCCCGCACCAGATAGGACCGGGAATAGCCAACCAGTGCGGCCAAGTCATCCAGACTGATATTTTCGGCATAATGGGCGCGGATATACTCGCCCACCCGGGCCATCTTGCGATCATGGACCGCACCGTTGGAACGCATCTCTTCGCCCCCCAACACACCGCGCCGGTCAAGCTGCACATGCAGATCACCAAAAAACGACACCAATGCCGTTTCCTTGCCAAGAATATCGACATCCGGGTTGGCCAGCATATCGGCAAGATCAATCAAGCCGTCATACAGATGCGGATCGTGGCTGAGCGTGTCGGAAAACATCGCAAACTTGCCGGCTGCATCGGCATCAAGCTCAATCTGCAAATCCAGCAGCCAGTCCGGATCGACAAACAGCATGTCATAAACCCAGTCCGCGCCCTTGACTGGGTTGCAGCCATGCACATCCTCCGGATTGAGGATCACCACTGAGCCTGCCTGCGTTTCATGGGTTTTGCCCCGGTTCCAATAGGTGCTGTGACCGCCCTTCACCGTGCCAATGGAAAAGGTATCGTGGCTGTGGCGTTCGTAACAAACAGCATGCCCGTCCGCCACACGCCGCAATTCGACAAACGGCATCGCATCGTCGCGCCAGAAATGCTGAACAGCTCTCTTTGTTAAAACATCAAACATCAAATACCCCAGCCCGACGAAGACTTAGTGCTTGGATTTTGCTACTCATCTCGATGATCGATAGTTATAGTTGCTGGAATAAACGCAAAAGCAATCAAAAGGTGACATCAATTGACTATCGCAAAGATCAACGAAGTCAAGAATGCGGGCATTTGGCATGACTATACAGCCCCTGCAGATGTTCATCTAGCCTCGCGAACACTTGTATTCGGCTTTAATGGCACCGGTAAGACAACTCTCTCTCGTATACTCGCTTCACTTGAACTGGGTCAGATTTCCCCAAAGCTCCCGAGTACGACTAAATTCAAGATACAACTGTCTGATGGCAAAACCGTTACTGAGACATTGGAGCAACCTCCTTTGGGGCCCAATTTGCTTGTTTTTAACACGGATTTTGTTGAGCGCAGCTTTAATTGGGATGAGAGTTCGTCAAGTGGGATTGTGTACATCAGCGAGAAGGAGGCAGGCGCAAAGAAGGCCTTTGATGAATGTAGTGAGAAACTTAAGCAAAATAAGAAGACACTTCCTTCTCTAAACACTGGAATAAAGGCCACGGAAAAGAGCATACGGGAATTCAAAACTCGCGTTGCCAGAGAAATCCGTGAGATGACCCCCACAAGCATCTACACTCAAAGCTACGATGCCCGCAAAATACAAGGGCACTATACGAAAAGTAGCTTTGGCAAAAATCTATCCATTAGCAACGAAGCTTTATCCCACAATCAGGAAATCCTCAGTCGCAGAAAGCCTCTAGATATAATTGATTTTTCATTCAACTTACCTAGCGGATTAGAGTCTTGGTTAAAGGAAAGCCAGCGTCTTTTAGAGCGTAGTTCCTCTGACTTAGCTGTTGATGCTCTTGCAGACTATCAAGACGCCTTGCCTTGGATGAAACATGGCCTTGATTACCATGAGGACCACGAACTAGAAAAATGCTTACTATGCGATAACCTTTTCCCCAAACAACGGCGGGACTTTCTAAAAACAATTTTCACAGATGCGTGGAAGAAAGTAGCAGACGATCTAAAAAATGCTGCTGTGGCAGGAGAAGCTCATTTAGAGCGTCTAACATTGTTTTACGGAAACATCCCAAACCCAGAGAAACTCTCCGCCGAATTTCGAACAGAATACGAAACGGGATATAAAAATCTGCGCACCCAAACAGAGAAAACTGGTGAAGCAGTAAAATATCTAATTTTTAAACTCAAAGAAAAAATCGACTCTACATTAAACACGCTAGGACATAGCTCTCCAACTCTTGGAGAAGACATAAAAGACATTATTAGCGACTTCGGGAACCAAGCTTCAACTCTGGAAAACTTAGCAAAATCTCACAACAAAAAATCAGAAGATTTTGAAAAGGAACAAAAGTCTGCCCTTGGAATCTTGGAAGGTCATGTCCTATCAGCCAATCAAGCTACTTGGGATAAATTGCATTCAGATTTATCCGAACAAAAAGCCAATCTCGCCAAAACTGAAGAAGACATTCAAAAGCTCGACAGACAGTTCGAGAGTTTAAGGAATGAGTTGCAAGATCATGGTGTTGCTGCAGAACGACTTAACGCTCTTCTCTTTTCTTACTTAGGGCACAACAACATATATCTGACGGCGGAAGAAGCAGGTGGTTACAAAATTTCTCGGGCAGGAGGAGAACCAGCATTACATCTTAGCGAGGGAGAAAAAACCGCTATTGCTTTCTGCTTCTTTCTCACCACTCTCGAGGCTGAAGATAAAAAGCTTCAAGACTTGACTCTCATCATTGATGACCCAGTTTCAAGCCTAGACACCTCTGCAAGAACGCATGCATTCAGCCTACTATTTAGACAAACAAAAAAATGTGCACAGTTAGTCCTTCTGACTCATAACACTTCATTCATGAATATGGTGAAACGTGAGTTTCAGAACCTAGAACATCGTGAGCCTAATACGATATCCCTACTCTCACTTGATTGTCGGAGCTCACCAGACGGATCCCTAAGAAGCACCGCACTTACAAAAATGCATCCTTTAATGGTAAAGCACCAAAGTGAGTACCATTACTTGTTCCAGTTGGTCCGAACCGCCGCAGTAAAAGACGAAACGGATTACCTTTATCTTCTTCCAAATGCCACGCGGAAGCTACTCGACATTTTCACCAATTTTTGCTCTCCAGGGCAGCCCAACTTCGCTGCCGCATTGATGGAACACCACGAAACCGTTAATGGTAAAATTGATCTAAAGGCACTTGAAAGACTCATTCAAATTGAATCTCATGGGACTATAGAAGGCTTTGGCACGTTGCCAGATTTGACGTTGCGGGATGCCATTGGGGCGGCCAAGGCAGCTATTGGATTTATCGAAAGCGTTGCAAAAGACCACTATAGAAAGATGTGTCGAGCGTGTGGATCAGTAGATTAACTCTTGGCTAGCTCAACAATGCTCGATGCCCTCAAATGCGCAGTGGCGCCACTGTCACTGTCTGCTTATAGTGCCCCAAATGTTCGATGATCGTTCCGAAGAGTCCCAACCGCGTTTCATGCCGCCCAACGCACCAGTCATGGTCGTCGGATTGCGTCATGCCGTGTTTTTGTCGCCCGATGGCGAGATCGAGGAACTCCCGCACGGGGCCGCCGCCAAGCGTGCGCGGTCATCACGCCCCATCCTGGTTCATACTCCGGCCTGTGCAAGGCGGCTGAAATCCGATCCGTTTCCGGCCCATGACCTGCTGGAGCTGTTTGCCTTTGTCCGCCCGGCACAGTTTTGCGTACCGACCCCGCGCGGCATTGCATTGGCGACAGGCCAGAAACCGGCCGATGACCTGATCGGTCAGGCAGAGGCACTGGCAGAAGCCATGAAACGGCTTTTGCAGGAACTCGCCACCCTCCATCGCAACAAACGCGGTCCGGCCCTGTCGGTTGCATGGCCGATGGCGCGCGGCCACTGGCCGTGGGGTGTGTCGGTTCTGGCCGCCCTTGGGGCCGATGGCGATGGCCCGCATCGTTATGCGGTGTATGAGGGCCTTAAAGTCTGGAAAAAGCTTGGCGAATGGGCCGAACATGCCCCGCCACCGCCACCCGCCAACTATCCGGTTGACCCAAAGGATGCCCGTAAACGCCTCAAGGAACTTCTGGGTGAAGGGGCCGAAGAACGCCCGCAACAAGCCGATTATGCGTCATCGGTGTGTTCGGCCTTTGGTCCGCGCCTGCATGATGGCGCGCCCAATATCGTTCTGGCCGAGGCCGGAACGGGGACGGGCAAGACATTGGGTTATGTCGCCCCGGCGTCATTGTGGGCCCAGAAGAATGACGGTGCAGTCTGGATTTCGACCTATACCCGTAACCTGCAACGCCAGATCGATCAGGAACTTGATCGCCTGTATGACGATCCCAAGGACAAGCGATTAAAGGCCGTCGTGCGCAAGGGTCGGGAAAACTATTTCTGCCTGCTCAATTTCGAAGAAGCGCAAAGGCCGCTTAATCAACAACCGCATCAGGCAACGCCACTTGGCCTGATTGCCCGCTGGGCGTCGCATACCCGTGATGGCGATATGGTTGGGGGTGATTTCCCGGCCTGGCTGACCGAATTGCTGGGCAACCGTTTTACCGGGGCGCTTGCCGATCAGCGCGGCGAATGTATCTATGCCGCCTGCCCGCATTATTCAAAGTGCTTTGTCGAAAAGACCGTACGCCGGGCCCGCTCGGCCGAGATCGTGGTGGCCAACCATGCACTTGTCATGGTGCAGGCGGCACTCGGTGGGCTTGATGATGCCTCCATGCCGACACGTTACGTGTTTGACGAAGGCCATCATCTTTTTGATGCCGCCGACAAGGCATTCTCGTCGCACCTGACCGGGATGGAGGGGCAGGAACTCCGTCGTTGGCTTCTGGGGGCAGAGCAAAAAGGATCATCGCGTGCACGTGGCCTGAAACAGCGGCTTGAAACGCTTATTCTGGATCGTGACGAGCTGCGCGATGCGGTCAATGCGGTGATTGTCGCCGCCCAATGCCTGCCCGAACAGGGTTGGCTATCGCGCATTCATGACGGCTCACAACATGCCAAGGGCCCGGCAGAGGTCTTTTTGGCCCATGTCCGGGCACAGGTGATGGCACGTTCCGCCGAGGGGGATCGTGGCTATTCAATCGAGACCGATTGCAAACCAGCACTCAACGAAGTTCTTGCCAGTGCAGCGGATCTAGATCGCGCGCTGGAGGCCATGGAAAAACCGGCCAAATCGCTGATCAAGATCATTGCCCATATGCTCGATGAAAAGGCCGATGAGCTCGACAGCGCTGAACGTCAGCGCCTTGATGCCGCCATCCGCTCGCTTGAACGCCGCGCGATCATGCAGGTCGGTGCATGGCGTGAAATGCTGGCATCGCTGGTTGAGGAAACACCCAAAACCTTTGTCGACTGGTTTGCAATTGAACGCCAGTTTGGCCGGGATTTTGATGTCGGCATGCATCGTCATTACCTTGATCCAACCATCCCGCTGACGACATCGCTTGCGCCTACCGCGCACGGCATGGTGGTGACGTCCGCGACCCTTCGGGATGGCACGGGCGACGAAGAATTCGACTGGGCCGTGGCCGAGGATCGTACGGGGGCCGCGCACATGCCGCTTCCGGCCATCCGGGCGGCAATGAAAAGCCCGTATAACTACCGCGAACAAACCCGCGTTTTCATCGTCAATGACCTTGGCCGGGATAACCCGGACCATGTTGCCGCGGCCTATCGCGAGCTGTTTTTGGCATCTGGCGGCGGTGCGCTCGGCCTGTTTACCGCGATCAACCGGCTGCGGGCGGTGTATGAGCGCCTGACCGGCCCCATGGACGAAGCGGGCCTGCAACTTCTGGCCCAGCATATTGATGGCATGGATGTCTCGACCCTGATTGACATTTTCCGGGTGGAGCGCGATGCCTGCTTGCTCGGCACCGATGCGGTACGTGACGGGGTGGATGTACCGGGCGATAGTTTGCGCCTGATCGTCTTTGACCGCGTGCCATGGCCCCGGCCCGACATTCTGCACCGTGCACGCAAGTCAGCCTTCCATGGTGCCCGCTATGACGACATGCTGACAAGGTTGCGCATGAAACAGGCCTTTGGCCGACTTGTCCGGCGTGCCGAAGATCGCGGTGTGTTTGTCCTGCTTGATAACCGCATGCCATCGCGGCTTCTGGGTGCCTTCCCTGATGATGTCGAGGTCCAGCGTGTTGGCCTGCGCGAGGCGATTGAACAAACGCGAAACTTCCTTGGCAAGGATCGGGATAGCGAAGAAGGTTAATCGGTTTCTTTGGCCTCAATTGTGACGGCGGAAAGGACGCATCATGCATGTCATGCTGATGACCTATGGAACGCGCGGTGATGTGCAGCCCTTTGTCGCGCTTGGCCATGGACTGATCCAAAAGGGGCACCGGGTAACGCTCGCCGCCCCGGAACGCTTTGCCGGTTTTATCACCGATCATGACCTTGAATTCACCCCCCTGACCGATGCGATGATTGCGCTTATGGATGATCCGCAATTTGCCCGTGCGTCTGATCCGAAGGCATCGACCTTTCAAAAGCTGAGATCATTATTGTCCATCGGCAAAAAGGCGCGCGGTCTTCAGAACACGCTGTTTGATGATATATTCCGCGCCATTGATCAGGCCAAGCCCGACGTCATTGTGTTCCATCCGAAAGCCTTTGGCGCACTGCCGATTGGCAGGCATTTCGGCATCCCGGTTGTGATGGCGCAACTGATCCCGTCCTTCCTCCCGACCGGTGATTATCCGCATGTGGGAGTTCCCGATCTTGGTCTGCGTGGAGCCTCAGGTCGCTGGTATAACCGCGTGACCGGCAAGCTTGTCTACCGGGTTTTGAACGCAACGCTGCGCCGACAGGTTTGTCGGTGGGCAGCAAGACGTCAAAACGGGATCAATGCCAAGTCTTTGGACATTATGAAGTCCTGCCAGTCCGGAACGCTTCGCATCATTCACGCCTTTAGCAATGCTGTGATCAGTCGCCCCAAAGACTGGCCGACAAATGCAACTGTCTCCGGATACTGGTTTTTGGACGGAGCCGCCCAAACAAACCCACCCGATCCGGCATTACAAAACTTTGTCGAAAGCCAAAAGAACCTGATCTATATCGGTTTCGGATCAATGCCCGGCAATGATCCGACGGCGATGGCCGAAATGATTGCCGAGGCGGTATCGCAGGCCGGTGTGAGCGCTATCGTTGCAACCGGCTGGGGCGGCATGGATAACATTAACTGGCCCGCCAACATCCTTGCGGTGCGCGAAGTTCCGCATGACTGGCTGTTCCCGAAAGTCGATATCGTCATTCACCATGGCGGGGCTGGTACCTGTGCGGCAGCCCTGCGCGCCGGTCGACCATCCATCATCATCCCGTTTTTCGGTGATCAACCTTTCTGGGCAAAGCGCCTACACAGGCTTGGCGTTGCGCCACGCCCGATCAAGCCCGCGAAACTTGATGCCGCGATGCTGGCCCGGCAAATCAAAACGGTCCTTGAAACGCCGTCCTATCGCAACAACGCCGAACGCCTCGCAAGCAAGATCGCCAATGAAGACGGCATCACCAATGCGATTGCCGAAATCACGCGCGCCGCTGAGCAATCTGACCTTCCCAAAACTGGAAGCCTTTGACACATCCCGGCTAAGCGCCTAAACACGATCCAAACAAAGCTTGATGGATCGCAACACGTGCAACGCAAACACCAGATCAGTCTGATGTTCAGACAGGGCCTTTCGGCACTGGTGGCTGTGGTGTTCCTCGCCAATACCATCATGTTCGGCTTCATGCATATTCCCATGGCAAAGGCCAACGGGGCATCGCTGGCCTCTGTGATGGATGGGGTGGTGCGCATTCCGATTGTCATTTGCACCGGATCCACTTTCAAAACCGTTCTGGTCCGCGCCGATGGGTTGCCCGATGAACCGGGCCAGAACGCAGACGCGCCGGATGGCTTTGAATGTGCGCTGTGCGGTTTGGGCAATTATGCCTTTGGCATGCCGGTTACGCCAGAGCTCCCCAAACTTGAAGCAATCGAACTAAGCAACGCAGTTGCTGCCCTTCACATTACCGCGCGCAAGCATGTTTTCTGTGCGCTTGCGCCATCGCCGCGCGCGCCACCTGCTGTTTCTTGACCATTTGCCTTAGCACGCCTGAAAACCCGCAAGTTCCATGACAGGATAATTGCGTGTTCAGGTCTGCTTTTCCCCAAAATTTTCTGTGCCCTTGACGTGTCGACACACCGTCGCACGCCTTGCGCACATGCATGGACAAGAAACATGACTGAAACTTCCAAAACCCCGGCATCACAGGGCAATACAAGCCTGTATCGCGCTGTCTGGCGCTGGCATTTTTATGCGGGCATTCTGATCCTGCCCTTCATGATCCTGATGGCGATCACAGGGGCGGCTTACATCTATCGCGATGAAATCGATGACTGGTATCACGCCGACCTTAAATTCGTTGAGGCATCGGGCAAGACACCCCTTCCGATAAGCCAACAGATTGACGCCGCCCTCCTTGCGGTTCCGGGCGTTGCCGCCAAAGTCATGCCCCCGGCAAGTCCGGATCGCAGCAGTGAAATCGTCATCGCCACTGAGGCCGGCGGGCGCGAGGCGGTTTACGTCAATCCTTATACCGGTGACGTTCTGGGCCATATGCCAGATCGAACTACCATCATGTGGGTGGTCCGGCGTATTCACAGCCTTGCCGAGTTTGGCACCATTCCGAATTACATCATTGAAATTGCATCGGGCTGGGCGATCCTTCTGGTTTTGACCGGGATGTATTTGTGGTGGCCGCGCGGCAGTCAGAAAGACGGAATTGTCAGCCTGCGCGAAACACCCAAACGCCGCATCTGGTGGCGCGATGCCCACGCAGTCACCGGCATCTTCATTGGTGTTTTCATTATCTTCATGGCGGGCACCGGCATGTTCTGGTCGGTGTTCTGGGGCAAGTATGCCAACCAGTTTGCCAATGGCACGCCCAACGGATATCCGTCCGGCGTTCGGGTTGAGGTGCCGCTTTCGACCATTCCGATGATCGATGCCTTTGGCGACGTTAGTTGGACCAATGAAAACATCCCGCTGCCGCAATCGGTGGATGGTGGAGCCAATCCGGTGACAACGCCGAACCCCATCGGGATTGATCAGGCCATCGCAACCTTTAACGATATGGGTCTGACACCGGGCTACGCGGTTGCCCTGCCGCGCACTGAGACCGGGGTTTATTCGGCGTCGATCTATCCCGATGACCTGTCGCTGCAACGGGTCATTCACCTTGATCAGTATTCCGGAAGGCCCCTGATCGATATGGGCATTGCCGATTACGGGCCGTTTGGCACGATCATGGAATTTGGCATCAATGTTCACATGGGTCAGGAATTTGGCATCGCCAATCAGATCATGCTGTTGGTGATCTGTGCCCTGATCATTTTCATGTCGGTCTCGGCTGGCGTGATGTGGTGGAAACGCCGCCCAGCCGGTGCCCTTGGCGTCCCGCCGATGCCGCGCGACACAAGCAAGCTCAAAATGGTCACCGCCATCCTTGCCATTGGCGGCATCATCTATCCGACCGTTGGTGCATCGATGATCGTCATCTGGCTTCTGGATTACCTTCTGGTCGCCCGCCCGCAACGCAAATTGCGCACGGCGTAACCCCTGCTATCTCGTCGCGGTCCGGATTACGTTCGGGCCGCGACTTTCCAACGTTCTAGTCCTCGACGATATCCGCATCAATATTATGCCGGATCGCCAGTCGAAGGGCATTGAGGATGGCGATGATATCAATGCCTTCCTGCAAAAGCGCACCTGCAACTGGCGTGATATAGCCGGCCGCGGCAAAGCCCATGGCGACGATGGAAAGCACCATGCCGCCAATCACGCTTTGCAAAAGGATGCGGCGCATCGCCATGCTGATGTGCAGGAGCTCGTCGACTGTCACCAACGACGCCTCGGGGATCACCGCACCGGCGGCATCCGCCGTGACCGCACTTTCCTTGCCAAAAGCGATACCAACGGTGGCAACCGCCAGTGCCGGGGCGTCGTTGATGCCATCGCCCATGAACAATGTCGGGGCCTTGGCGGTTTCTGCGCGGACGATCGCGACTTTCTGTTCCGGGCTTTGCGATGCCAGGCTTTCGGAAATACCCAGCAATTCGGAAAGGTAGCTGACCTCGCTTTCGCGGTCGCCTGACAGCAACATCACCTTTTTGAAATGATGGATATCGCCCAGATGGCCGACAAAGCTTTCGCCCTCTGCGCGCGGGGTATCGCGGAAGCGGAAGGTCGCGCCATATTTGCCATCGACCAGCACCACGCATTCAAGCCCGGCGGCGGTATCGGGCAGGAGCCCGGCGATCTCGGGGTCGGATTTCATCAGCTTGTTGCGGTGGGTCACCGCAACTTCATGGCCATCGACCTGCCCGTTTAAGCCCTGCCCCGGTTTTTCCGAGGCATGATTAACCTCATCAAGCGGCAGTTTGCGATCCCGTGCGGCGTTCAAAACCGCCGAGGCCAGCGGATGCTTGGAATAACGCTCAAGGCTGGCGGCCAACCGCAAGACAAGGTTGCCATCCATGCTGGGCCCGGCCAAAACTTCCACCAGTTCCGGTCGGCCATAAGTCAGCGTGCCGGTCTTATCGAAAATCGCCGTTTGGCAGGTTGGCAAGCGTTCCAGCACCGTGGGATCCCGGATGACGATGCCGCGTCGGGCGGCAATTGAAATCGCACTCATCACCGTGATCGGAATGGCAATCAAAAGCGGACAGGGTGTCGCCACCACCAGCACCGCCAGAAAGCGCGATGAGTCGTCACTCAGATACCCGACCAATATCGCAAACAACAGGGCCGCCGGGGCGAACCACGCGCCGATCTGGTCACCAAGACGGCGAATGCGCGGGCGTTTTTGTTCAGCCTCGGCCATGACATCCATGATCTGGGCATAACGGGAATCCCGCGCGCGCTTTTCCGCCCGGATGATCAGGACCGCCTCGCCATTGATCGCGCCCGACAGCACATTGGTGCCCGGTGCCTTGGCAACGACATAGGGCTCCCCGGTCAGGTAGCTTTCATCCATGCTGCCATGCCCATCAACCACAATGCCATCGGCGGGCGCGGTTTCATGCGGGAAGACCGCGATCAGATCGCCAATGTCGATCTCATCAATCGCAATGTCGGAAATCTCGCCATCGGGGGATTTGCGATGCGCGACACTTGGCATGCGCTTGGCCAGGGCATTCAGGGCCGAGGACGCCTTGCGCATGGCAAAGCCTTCAAGAACCTGCCCGCCGGTCAGCATCAAGATGATCAGGCTGGCGGCAAGATATTCCGTCAACACCACACCGGTAACAAAGGCAATGGCGGCCAGAAAATCAGCGCCCATTTCACGCCGCAAAAGCTTGATTGCAAGCTGCGCCAAAATGGGGATGCCACCGGTCACGAACAAAACCAAAAGCGGCAGGTCTGCGGTGCGTTGGTCCAGCATGATGTCTTGCAGACCAAACACCCCAGGAAACATCAGGATAAAATGCCCCGCCATGGCAAGCAGGGTAATGATCAGAATGGCGCGGTTAAGGGCCGGGGCGGACAAGGCATCATCACACCGTTCAAGAACACCAACTGGTGGCGTGTTTGCCATGCCTTACCCCTTATATGTTTATGGTTTTCAGGCCTGCGAAACCTTGCCCATCGCCATCGATACCATCAGATAACTGAAACCCGACGACAACAGATTGATGCCAATCAACAAACCAATCGCCCACGTGGCCGAGCTTGGCAGTTCGGCAAAGATCAGGACACCGGCCAGAACCGATATCCCGCCAGAAACCAGCATCCATTTCCAACCGGGAAACTGTTTGAGCCACAACGCCATCAGGGTTTCAAAAATCCCGTGCAGCAAAAAGGCAATCGCCAGCAACACGGTCAATGTCACGATGCCGCCCTCTGGCATGAAGGCCAGCCAGCCACCAATCAGGGCAAAGACAATCCCCTGAACAACATCAAGGCTGCGCCGTGTCGGGGTATCGGCATTCCAGGCCCCGTAAAAATGGCCCAGTGCCCCAAACAGGAACAGCCAGCCAATCACGGTTTTAAAGGCAATTGTCGTGACAAAAGGAAAGGCCACCGCCAGCACGCCCAGGATCAGCATCACCACGCCGACGTTGCGCAGCCGTTTGCGCCCCTTTTCCAAAAGGCCACGCATTTCCGGCGTTCCGTCATTAACGATCAAGGTCATGGTAGGGTGCTCCTGACTGCTGTGGATCGCGGCAATATCAACCTGAAATTGCTGCAAATTATAGCCCATCTAACGCCTGTCGAATAGGACAAGTTCCCAAGGGGCTGATCTTAGCCGCAAGCCTTCGCCGCCGTGATCAGGCGTTCTGCCACCGCACGCACAGCCGGGCGCTGGCATGGACTCTAAACGGCATTACCCCCGATATCCTGACCCTGATCGGCGGCGCGGTCGCGATAACCGGTGTGGTTATGTTGCGCTTTTCCATGGCAAGATCGGGCCGCAGGGCAACAGCGTAACCAAGGGTGTGCCGGGCCTGGCCCGGCACATCAGAACGATTATAAAGAAAAACTGATAACTCGTTCACAATTCGATGCTTTGACATGGGGGTTTCAAGGGTCTATCAAATTCCAGACCTTATCCAATCTGGATGGAAACCCGTGTATTTCACACCGCTCAACAGCTTGGTTGCACGACGCACCCTGTCACTTTGTGTGGCGTGGCTGTTGCTGGTCAACGCGCTGTTTTTCGGGTTCATGCACGCGCCTGTCGCCCTTGAAACCGTGCCGACTTCGAACACGGAAGTTTCCCAGACCTATGTCCCGCTGATTATCTGTACCGCAAATGGCATCAAAACCATTTCGGTTCCTGCCGACCTTGCCGCAGATCGCACTGCCAATCCGCATAGTTCCGACGCCTTTGATGGTTTTCAGTGCGCAAGCTGTGGCCTTGGCAACCATGTGGTCGGCATGCCTGTAGAACCTGAATTGCCGCTGATCCATCGGATCCGGCTGTCTAATCAGGTCACCGCCCTTCACATTACGGCACGTCTGCACGATTTCTGCCCGATTGCCGCATCCCCGCGCGCACCGCCGGTCGCCATCTGACCGGATTTCCAAGCACTGTCTCTCAGGTCCTTGATGGCTATTTTACGCCACAACTGTATCTGACGGACGTGGTTCTATCCGATCATTATCCCATGCCAGCCGGTAAAACCGGCAACTTCCGGGACATCCCGGTTCACAGACTGGTGTCGATACGCGACGGCATTGCCGCGTATCTGTAAGTTTGCCAATGGGAGAACCCCATGAACAAAGACGACGCCTTGCTTGTATTGGAAAAACTTGCCGAACCCGCCGTTTTGACTTTGCCATCCGATGCCAGCATCGGACATCATAGCCAGGACCACACTTATGTTTACATTGTGCAGTCCGGACTGGCGCTGCGCTGCAAATACACCGAACAAGGGGAGAGACAGGTCTGCCGGGTTTATCGCCCCGGCGATCCGATCGGCCTTGAAATGCTGGCGGTGACCGACCCGTCGCTGGTGATTGAAACCATTGCACCCTCGGTAATCAAACGCATCCCGATCCAGCGGATCCGTCTTGCCCAGCAAAATGACGCCCGCACGCAATCGGCTGTGACATCGCTTCTGGCAAGCGAGGTCATGGATGGTCAGCAGCTTAAGATCAGTTTTGGCACCGGTTCGGCCATGCGCCGAATTTGCCGGTTCCTGTTGTGGTCTGCCCACAATGATCTGGTATCCCTGCCCAACCGTGAAAAGCTTGGCAATATCGTTGCGACCACGACCGAAACCGCCAGTCGCATGATCGCCAATCTGAGGCGTGAGGGCGCTATCACCCGAAACCCGCGCATGCCATCGACCATGCGAATTGATCGCGACAAGCTGTGCAAGGTCGCCGGCGACCCGCAACAACAGTCCGCGGCATAAGAAACCTGTAATACGCCAAACCAACAAACGCACCGGGATGCCGTTCCGGTGCGTTTTCTTTTGGACTAACACTAATGCTGATTATGAACCAGGCTGGGCAACCGGGAAACGGGCGGGCGAGGTCAGGTTGGCCTTAAGCAGGCTTTCCATATCGCTGGCACTGATCGGCTTGCTGAAATAGAAGCCCTGAACTTCATCGACACCTTCGGACGCGATATGTTCAAGCTGGATTTCGGTTTCAATGCCTTCGACATTGACCGCCATGCCAAAGGACCGCGCCAGGAACACAACGGCGCGCACAATCGCAGCATTGCCATCGGAACTGTCGATATCAATGATGAAGGACCGGTCGATCTTGATCTTGTCCACCGGGAAGCGTTTGAGATAGGCCAGCGACGAATAGCCGGTGCCGAAATCATCAATCGCGATACGAATGCCCTGATTTCGCAGGATACCAAGCGTGATCGCTGCTTCGCGCGGATTGTCCATCACCGCCCCTTCGGTCACCTCGAACTGCAACTGATGGGGATCAAGTTGAGTGCGCGAAAGCACTTCACCGACACTCTCAATCAGGTCTTCGTGGCGGGCCAGTTCAAGCGGCGAAAGATTGACCGATATGGTCAATTGGCCATAGCCCGCATCGCGCCATGCCTTGGTCTGTTCACAGGCACGTTTCAGCACCCATTTGCCGATATCGGCAATGATGCCCATCCGTTCGGCCACCGGGATAAAGTCAACCGGGCTAACCTGCCCACGTGACGGGCTGAACCAGCGGACCAGTGCTTCCATGCCGATGATACGATGACCGACGATATCAATGATCGGCTGATAGAACAGCTCCAGCTCGTCATTTTCAATCGCGTGGCTCAGATCGCGTTCCATCGCCTTGCGTTCCTGAACCTCGACCTGAAGTTTCGGTTCAAAGAAGTGATAGCGATTGCGTCCCTCTGCCTTGGAACAATAAAGCGCCAAGTCCGCATTACGCAGCAGGTCCTTTTCATCGCGACCATCCTGCGGATACATGCAAATCCCGACCGAGGTCGAGGCCTGCACTTCATTGCCATCCAGCATGAAACGTTCGGAAATGCGTTCGATCAGGCGCTGGGCGACAAAGGTCACTTCCTCGACCGAGCCCGGCTCGTGGATCAGAACCGCGAATTCATCACCGCCAAGACGCGCGACCACATCCTCGTTGCGCAGGCAAACCCGCATGCGTTCGCCAACCCCCTGCAAAAGCAGATCGCCAATCGGATGCCCAAGCGTGTCGTTGATGTCCTTGAAGTTATCAAGATCAAACATCATCAGGACAAAGTGGCAGCGTTCGCGTTTGCTGCGCGCAACGGCCGCCGCCAGCCGTTCCTGGAACAGGGTCCGGTTCGGAAGCCCGGTCAGCCCATCATGATGGGCAAGGAACTGAATGCGCGCTTCGCTGCGTTTGCGATCGGTAATATCAGTGATCGATCCGTCAATCAGGGTCGGACGGCCCTTCTCATCGCGGACAAGACGGGCATTTTCCTCGACCCAGATGATCTTGCCGTCTTCGCGGCGCATCTCGGTTTCAAAGCCCTGCACAATCCCGTCACGCAGCAATCGGCCAATAAACCGCAAACGATTGACCGGGTTCAGATAATGAAACGCCCAGTCATGCTCCTTGGCAATCAGACTTTCGACCGCGTCATAGCCCAGAATGGACGCAAAGGCCGGGTTGGCCGACAGGATCGGGCCAAGCGGAATGCTTTGAAACAGGCCTTCTGCCGAGTTTTCGAAAATACCGCGGAATTTTTCCTCGGCATGGCGGAGTGCGCGTTCGACCGACAGTTTTTCTGTCACGTCCTGACCGATACAGATCACACCGGCAACATCGCCATCTTCGCCGAAATGCGCGCGCGCATTCCACTGCAACAGGCGGGTTTCACCGTCGCGGCGCTTGAATGACAGGACCTCATCCTTGATGATTTCGCCCGACAGCAACCGGCGCACTGCCGTCCGAACACGCGCGCGGTCCTCTTCAACCAGCAAAAAGTCAAAGAAATTCTGGCCCGCGGCCTCCATCCAGGAATAGCCGAACGTCCATTCGCATTCGCGGTTATATTCCAGAATGCGCCCCTCGGCATCGAGGAACAGGATGACGCTACCCGCCGTCTGAACCAAGGCGCGATAGCGTTCCTGACGCCGGCGCAGGTCATATTCCGCCTGACGGTTCTTGGTAATATCGGTGATGGTAACGCTATAGCCTAGCAGCATACCGCCTTCGCCACGAATTTCGGTGGCATTCACCCGCACCCAGATCTGGCTGCCATCGGCCCGGCGCATTTCAATATCGCGGGCCTGAACACCCTTGCCGGATGCAAGATCGCGACGCAGCTGAATGCGGTCGCTGTCGCTGGCATAAAAGGTTTCGGGATGGCGAAAATAGGCCTGGGTTACTTCGCGCACGGAATCATAATTGAACAGTGACGCGGTTTCTTCGTTCACATTCGTGATCGTGCCTTCGGCATTCAGCTCGATAATACCGTGCACCGCGTGTTCAAGCGCACGGCGATAGCTTTCCTCGCGCGTGCGTTCCTGACCAAACAGCACCAGACAACCCGAATTTTCCAGCGTGATATACTGCCACTGGAAGAACCGCTGCCCGTAATGGACGGTGCGCGGGCTGTCGGTGTCAAATTGCGGACCTTCGTCACTGACCAGCGGGCGCTGGTCGCCTGGATGCATCAGATCAAGCGGCGATGCCATGCCCATTTCAAGGGCAAGCTGCTCTGCTGCGCAATTGGTGCTGCGCAGACGACCGTTGGTTTCCACCAGCAAAACCGGTTGCGGTGAAATCAGCGATCCGATGCCCGATGAAACGGTGGCTTCAATGGTTGTAAAGCGGATATAGGTGCGCCGACCGATGCTCAGCTTCCAGCCGAACAACACACATGCAGAGTCCCGGAACCCGCATTCGATATAATGGTAGCCGCCAATATCAAGAAGCCGCCCCGAAAGTTCGGCCAGCGGTTTTGAAAGGCCTTCAACTGCGTCCGGAGAAACCCATGCGCCGACCTGTACACTCTCGTCATAGGCTTCGCGCCATGCTGAATTTACGAGCAATCGTCCTTCGTCTGGATCATATGCTCCAGACGGCAAACACAGGTGGCTGATCAACGCCGTCAACATACCGACGGAATCGATTGCGTTGATGTCTCCCATAGCGGCTTTATTCGTCATGTTTGTTGTCGCTGCGCGACCATAACTGCTACCCCATGCAGTGCAAAGCCAAATTTTCCCCGACGAGAGCCACCAACCCCAATCATTTTGCTTGTATTTTTATAGCGGCTTCATTTTGTGTTCTTTTGGTCGCGCATGCCGCCTTTTTCACGGCTTTCAACGCCCGCGCGACCGGTGCCGACAGAATGAACGCGATTTCACTACGTAATCCTTAAAATCCTTGAAAATTCATCGGTTAACTGTTGCCCGAGGAAGTTTATCGGCATACCATCGCTCGGCTCGGTGGTTTTCACACTGTCCGGATCCCAACGTCAAAGTCCGGATAAAAGCGTTTCAGGGAACCATCCTCGATAAGGAGTAACCAACGTGATTTCGCATCAGGACGCCTTGATCTACACAATGGTTATGGTATCGGCCGCCGATAACGATATCACCGACGCCGAACTTTCCGCGATGGGCCGCCGGGTCCGTTATCTTCCGATTTTTGCCGGATTTGACAATGATGGCGTCACCAGTGTTGCGCGCGATTGCGCCAAGCTGCTGGGCGAAGAAGACGGCATGGACCGCACGCTGGATATGATCCGCGATGCCCTGCCGCGCAAACTGCGCGAAACCGCGTATGTCTTCGCCTGTGAAATCGTCCTGTCCGACAGCGAAATCAGCCAGGAAGAACTCCGCATTCTTGAATTGCTTCGCCACCGGCTTGATATTGACCGTTTGGTCGGATCGGCCATCGAACGCGCCATGGCAGCGCGCTATGTCCGGCCCGGTGATTTTTGATGTTTGCAACGATGGCCGCGGCACCTTGCCAGCACGGCCTCGTTGAGTGAAAAACGGTTAATTCAGCATTCCAACTTTGTGTTGGGCCTGTCTGATCGAATTTGTGGAACCCAAAGCGCATTTTGGGCGTTACGCCCTGAAATTGCTGCTCTTGGTCATCCATAATGGGACATGGACCAGCCAACAAAACTTTCCGGTTTCGGGCCAATGGGCGCGGACCGTTTTTGCGTCGCCAATTCAGATATCGCTACCGTCACACAAAGGGATCGCCGTCATGACCGCTCTTTCCGGGGAAAACATCGCCTTTATCGGACTTGGATTGATGGGGCGTCCGATGGCGCTCAATCTTGAAAAGGCCGGTGCAGTCCTGACCGTTAATACCCGTAATCCCGAAACACTCAATGCCTTCGAAGATCTTGGCATTGCAACGGCCGGCACCCCGGCCGATGCCGCGGCCGAGGCCGATATCGTCATCATCTGTGTGGCCAACACGCCCGCACTTGAAAATGTGCTTCTGGGCGAAGAAGGCATTATTGATGGCCTCGAAGAAGGCACCATCGTCATCGACATGGGCACAACATCGGTCGAAGCCACACGGCGCTTTGCCGATGTGGTCGAAGAAGCCGGCGGCACGTGGATTGATGCCCCGGTTTCCGGCGGCACCCACGGGGCTGAGAACGGCACCCTTTCCATCATGGTTGGTGCATCGCCCGAAGATTTCGAACGCGCCCATCGGGTGTTTGACGTCCTTGGGTCGCGCGTCACCCATGTCGGCGATGTCAGTTCCGGCCAGATTGCCAAGGCGGCCAATCAGATGATTGTCGGCATCACCATTGGTGCGGTTGCCGAAGCCTTTTCCATGGCCGATGAAGCCGATGTCGATCTTGATAAACTGCGATCTGCACTGACCGGTGGTTTTGCCGATTCTGCGATCTTGCAAAAGCACGGCGAACGCATGATCGAACGCAATTTCGAACCGGGCGGCAAGGTCGTCACCCAGCGCAAGGACCTGTTCCAGGCGCTTGAATTTTCCGAAGGCGAACTGGGGGTCGAACTGCCCATCACCCGTCTTGCCATGGAACTCTATGACGAATTGATCGACATGGGTCATGGCGATCTCGATCATTCAGCATTGATCAAAGTCTATGAAGAAGACTGATGCCGATCATGTCGAACTGGTCTCGGTTCTGACCTGCCCCGAATGCGGGCATGTCGAAACCGAAACCATGCCGACCGATGCCTGCCAGTATTTTTATGACTGCAAGGGATGCGGCGCAGTTCTGCGTCCCAAGGCTGGTGATTGCTGCGTTTTTTGTTCGTATGGCACAGTCCCCTGTCCGCCGATCCAGTTACACGGACCTGGTGAAGACGGTGGCTGTTGCGGGCATGGCAACTGAGCTGCGCACGCCAGATTAGGCAACACAGATCAGGCAACAATGCCCGGCTTGTGACTGCCGATCCGATACAGATAAAGGTGGTCCGATCCGGTTTTCATCGGCACTTCGCCGAATGCCTGCCAACCGGGAATGGCAAAGACGCGGGATATCAAAATGCCGCCATTTGCCATGCGCTGATCGAGCACATCACCGACATCTTCCATCACCCTTGGGTCAAGAAAACACACCACAACGTCGCCGGGATCGCGATCAAGGGTTTTAAAATCACCCCGGATGAAATCAAGGTTGGGCCGTGCGGCCAAAACCGCCCGCATCCGGCTGATGGCATAGGGGATTGGCGAAAGCTCGATACCGGTTACTTTGACGTCCGGCCTTGCCCGCGCAATCGCCAGCGCCAGATCCCCCCAGCCAGATCCGAAATCCGTCACCGCCTTGGTATCGCCCGGGATATAGGCGATGATTTCGTCGGCTGCCTTGGCCGATGTCGGCATCGGAACGGCCTTTAGACGGATTGCATAACCCGCAATCAGCGCCAAAATAATTCCGACAAGGGCCAGTACGGATAAATCAGTCATCAACCATCCAGATATGTTAGGGTCCGTGCCGCGCAGTGGTGCCACAGGCATGCGCGTACCGCAAGTCACGGCATACACAGCCAACTGAACACATTTGCAGAAGATACCGGAATGAGCCACGAAGAAACCGACACCCGCATAACCGAGCTTGAAATACAGCTTGCCCACATGGAAACCGTCGTCACCGACCTGTCTGACATGATCAAAAAGCAGTGGGATCGCATCGATCTGCTTGAACGTCAGAACAAATTAATGTCGTCTGATGTTAAACGCATGATCGATTTCCTGCGTACAGCACCCGAAGACGACGCACCACCGCCGCACTATTGATGGCACGCAGGGTTTGCTGCTTTCTGGCAATCGCGCCTGCCAATGAAAGATCGATTTGACCAACCTTTATCTCGACATACCGACCTTTGACGACTTCGGAAAGGTCCTTGACGGCACGGTGTATCATGCCCTGCCAGATGACTGGTGGGTGGGCACATCCGACGTCATTGGATCGACCAAGGCGGTCGAAGCCGGTCGATACAAGGACGTCAACATGGTCGGTGCGTCAGTGATCTGTGCTGTCAGCAATGTGCTTGGCCATTCAGATTATCCGTTCCTGTTTGGTGGCGATGGCGCAAGTTTTGCCTGCCCCCCGGATCAGATTGACGCGGTGCGCGATACCATGGCATCGACGGCCACCTGGGCGGCGGAAACCCTGGATCTTGAATTGCGTGTCGGTCTTGTGCGGATCGGCGATATCCGGGCTGCTGGCCACGATGTCCGCATTGCGCGCTATGCCGTTTCCAATCCGGTTTCCTATGCCATGTTTGCCGGCGGCGGCATGCAATGGGCCGAAGATCAGATGAAACAGGGCAACAACATGATCCCGGCGGCTCCGCCCGGCAGTCGACCGGATCTGACCGGGCTTTCATGCCGCTGGTCCCCGATCCGGGCTGAGGGTTCAGACGTTATTCTGTCGATTATTGTTGCGGGACGTGACGACCGCACCCGGTTTGATGCCACCGTTCATGAACTGTTTGCCATTCTTGATGACAGCCCGCGCAAAAGCAGCCCGATCCCCGAAAACGGGCCCGGCGTCGCCTTCCCGCCGCCCGGCATGCACCTTGAGGCAGAGGCCACCAAACACAAGGAAGGCGGTTATATCAAAGCATGGCTCAAGGCGCTTTACATCGCGCTGATCGCGGCCATCCTGATGAAAACCGGCTGGAAACTGGGCGCGTTTGATCCAAGGCGCTATCGCGATTACACCGGCTATAACACCGACTTTCGCAAGTTCGGTGATGGGCTTTGGATGACGGTGAATTGCAGTTTGACCCGTGCCGAGGAAGTCGAAGCCCTTTTGCATGCGGCAGAACTGCAAGGCGATATTCATTTTGGCACCCATCGCCAACGCAGCGCGATCATGACCTGCATCGTACCCTCCATCACAAGCGATGCGCATTTCCATTTTCTTGATGGCGGCGAAGGCGGCTATACCGCGGCGGCCACGGCGTTCAAGGCAAAAAGAAAGCGCGATCAGGCCAGTGGCACATCCCCCGCAAATGCGTGAAACGCATCGATTGTGACGCTACAATAGATTTCTTGCATGACCATGGATTATCCCGGACACTTCCCTGATCCCGAACGGATCAGGATAGCCCCATGGACACCCGCGAGCTTGAAACCCTTATCGCCGTTGCAGACGCGCAATCCTTTCACGGTGCCGCAGATCGCCTTGGCCTGACGCAACCGGCCGTCACCCGCCGTATTCAGCGTCTTGAAGAACGCATTGGCAAAAGCCTGTTTGACCGGGCCACCAAACCCCTGCAACCAACCATCGCCGGGCACCGGGCGCTTACCGAGGCACGCGATCTGTTGCGCCGCCTTGAAGGTTTCAGTGACTCGGTTCTTGGCAACACCAAACGCCACGGCCCGTTTCGCCTCGGCGTAAGCCACGGGGCCGCCCCGCTTCTGGCCGCCCGAGAACTCCGTTCCCTGCATCAGGCCTTCCCGGATATGTCGCTTTCGATCAAAAGCGGCTGGTCAGCCGAACTTCTTCCCCTTCTGCGTCGGGGTGAAATTGATGCCATGCTGTCGCTTGACGGGCCAAACGGCATTGTTGGCGGGGTGCAAAGCCGCGATCTGCCCGCCAGCTTGTCACCGCAAACCTTGCTCGATGACGAAATCGTTGCCATCGGTCCGAAATCATCCCGTTCCCATCCGACAACCATCGCCGAACTTGCCAAAAACCCGATGATCCTGATGCCCGAAGGCTGCACCTTCCGCGCGCTTGGCAATGCATGGGCGCATAAAAATGGGGTCGAGTTCACCTCGGTGCTTGAGGTCTCCGCCCTTGAATTGCAGATCGAAATGGTCGCCGCCGGGGCCGGTTACGGGATCATGGCACGTCGGTTTTGCCAGCACAGCCCGGCTGCAAACCGGATCAAGATACTTGATATTCCCGGCATGAACTGGGGCATGGCCATCACCCTGATCCGGCGCGCATCAAGCTCTGATCTTGACGATATTATCGACAAGGTTGGCGAACTGGTGATTAATGCGGGCAAAGCATCCGATAACCCCCATGCAGAAATGTTATCAGCATCATAATCCGAATGAATTGGACGCATAGCGCCACCGCGTTCAATATCGCCACCAAACAATAATCCCTCTCGGAGGAACGCCTATGAGCCCCACTCAAAGCTCGCCCCACAGCCCCACACGCATGACCATCATGCGGGCGAAAAAATGGTTCCCGTGGCTGGTTCTGCTTTCAGGCTGCCTTGTTTTGTCACTGAACCTTGGTGTGCGTCAGTCGCTTGGCCTGTTTATCCCCGATATGCTCAACGACACCGGCTGGAACGCTGCCACCTTTGGTCTGGCCTTTGCCATTCAAAACCTGATGTGGGGTATCTCGGCCCCGATCGCCGGTGCCATTGCGGACCGTTTTGGCACGACCCGCACCCTGATTGGCGGTGGTATCGTTTATGCGCTTGGGCTTTATCTGATGGGCACATCCGCCTCCCCCGGCGAGCTTTACCTCACCGCAGGTTTCCTGATTGGCACCGGTGTTGGCATAACGAGTTTTCCGGTGGTGCTTGCCGCCATCAGCCGCGTTTTCAGCAATGAAAAGCGAAGCTTCGCATTGGGTCTGGCATCCGCCGGTGGTTCAGTTGGTCAGTTGGTGATGGCCCCGACCACCCAGGCGCTCAACAGCTCGCTTGGTTATGTCTCGGCCCTTGTTATCCTCGCAGCCATTTCGATGCTGATCATCCCGGCTGCCTTTGCCATGACAGGCAAGGCCGAAGGCAACAGCCCGACCGCCACCCCCGATCTGGGTCCGCAGGGCTTGGCCGCCGCGTTTCACGAGGCCCGCAAACATCGCGGCTTCGCATTGCTCAATGCCGGTTTCTTTGTCTGCGGTTTCCACATTGCGGTGATCGCCACCCACCTTCCGACCTTTACCGAACTTTGCGGCTTGCCCCGTTCGGTCGCCGCCGAAGGTCTGGCCTTGATCGGTCTGTTTAACATTGTCGGCACGCTTACGGCCGGTTGGGCCGGTGGCAAATGGCGCAAGAAATATGGCCTGTCGTTTATTTACGGCATGCGTGCGCTGGTCATCGTGATCTTTATCTTTGCGCCCAAAACATCTGAAACCATCTTGCTGTTTTCAGCATCGATGGGCGCACTTTGGCTTTCGACCGTGCCGCTGACCAGTGGCCTGATCGCACAGGTCTTTGGGCCGCGTTACATGGCAACGCTGTTTGGCATTGTGATGCTATCCCATCAGATCGGCGCGTTCTTTGGCGCCTGGATGGGTGGCATTGTCTATGACCTTACCGGCAATTTCGATGCCGTCTGGTGGGCATCGGTGGCACTCGGCGTCTTTGCCGCCATCGTCCATATGCCCATTGATGACAGGGAACTGCGCGCCACGGCCAAGGCATAGGCTTGCCGCGCATTTCACAATTCAAAGCAGCGCCCGGCACCATTCGGGCGCTGCTTTTTTTGTCCTCTTTTCCAAGCATCGGCTTTGCGTTAAAACGCAGACCATGGACAGACCGATTTACATCACCCCCGAAGGGCTAGACGCCCTTAAATCCGAACTCGACCACCTTTGGAAAAAGGAACGGCCGGAAGTCGTGGCTGTTGTCCATTGGGCAGCGGGCAATGGCGACCGTTCGGAAAACGGGGATTACATCTATGGCAAAAAGCGCCTGCGCGAAATTGATCGCCGTGTGCGTTATCTGCGCAAGCGGATCGAAGATGCCGTCGTTGTCCGCTCTGATGAACAACCCGATCATGCCCACATCTTCTTTGGCGCAACGGTCACCTATGTGAATGCCCGCGACGAAGAAAAAACCATCCGTATCGTTGGCGAGGACGAGGCCGACAGCCTCAATGGCAAGATCAGCTGGATCTCCCCGGTGGCGCGTGCCCTGATGAAATCAGGTGTCGGCGATGTCGTCACCGTTCGAACACCCTCGGGCGAGGATGAGCTTGAAATCCTCGAGATCAGCTACCCCGGCTAATCATCGCAAACCGTGCGAAGAACGGCCAAAATCGTGGTCGATTTGAATAACATATTGATATCATGTACACTTGCCCCATTCAGGACAGATGGAGAGCAAGCTTATGGGGACCGAAAACCCACTTTTGACGCGCGCCTATGCCCTGGCTGGGGACCGCGATGATATTCGTGCGGTATATGCCGATTGGGCGGAAAGCTATGATGATGACACGCTGATTGGCATGGGCTATGTCGCCCCGGCGATTGCTGCGGAAACACTGGCATCCGAAATCAGTTCATCGGACCGAGTGCTTGATGCCGGGTGTGGCACCGGACTGGTTGGCAAGGAACTGCACGAACAGTGCGAACCCACGATTGACGGTGTCGACCTGAGTGCTGACATGCTGAAAAAGGCGCGCCAAAAGGGCGTTTATGACGCACTTGAAACGGCCGACCTGACCCAGAAACTTGATATCAAAGATGATGCCTATGACGGTGTCATCAGTGTCGGCGTGTTTACATCCGGCCATGTCGGTCCAAGCGCAATGAATGAACTCGTGCGCGTGATCAAGCCCGGCGCACCGGCTGTTATCACGGTTCATGAAAAGGTCTGGGACAAGGACGGCTACGCCGACCATCTTGAGCAAATGGAACAGGACGGCATCGCCAAAATCCGCGAAATCCGAGAGGCCCCCTATCACCAAAAAGAGGGCTATTCCTGTAAGCTATGCATTCTTGAAGCGGCCTGAGCGCGCTCACCCTACATCCGGCTTTTAACCCGCCGTGTTGGTTCGGCGACTTGTGGGTCGTCGGGCCAGTAATGTTTGGGATAGCGCCCCTTCATCTCGGCCTTCACCTGCGCATAGGACCCGTTCCAGAACCCGATCAGATCACTTGTCACCTGAATGGGGCGTTGCGCGGGGGATAGCAGATGCAAGGTCACCGCGACCTTGCCATTCACCACCTTTGGCGTTTCGGTGGCACCAAACATTTCCTGCATACGCACCGGCAAAGCGGGTGTTTCACCACTATAATCAATGCGGATGTTTGAACCCGTGGGGACCTGCCAATGGGTAGGTGCCAGACGATCCATTTCCTGTCGCTGGTTCCAG
The DNA here is from genome assembly GCF_000300275.1 of Thalassospira profundimaris WP0211. Taxonomy (GTDB): domain Bacteria; phylum Pseudomonadota; class Alphaproteobacteria; order Rhodospirillales; family Thalassospiraceae; genus Thalassospira; species Thalassospira profundimaris. The sequence continues at coordinate 192,023 of NZ_AMRN01000004.1, forward strand.
TCGATCCCGGCAAGCAACGCTTCAGACAGGTTGATCTGTTTAAGCTGGCCTCGTTTGGTAATGCCGCCGAGATAGGGTGCCAACCAGTCTTCAAGCGATGCCAAAAGCCCTTCATCAGAAACATCGGGCCAGGCATCGCCCTCCACCCGATGAAGAAACGCCAGCCTTGCGCGCAGGCCTTCTGATGCCTTGTCCCATGGCAGGCAATGCAGACCAAGCTTGCGGATGCCCTCGATCATGGCCGCTGCAATAGCCTCCGGATCGGCTTCGTCATGGGTGGCTTTTTCATCCAACACCAGCGCGCCGATCCGGCGTTGCCAACGGGCGGCAACCGCATCGCTTTGCGCGTCCCAGAAGACTTCGGTGCCCTCGGATATCTGATCGGCAAAATGGGTTTCAAGGGTTGCACGCGCCACCGGGGCTGCAAGGTAAATCTTGGCCTCGCGCGCCTGCCCGTCCAGTTCGGCCACCGCGATATAGGGCTCATTGGCGATACTGTCTTCATTGGGCAAAACACCGCCGCGCCCGCCCGACAGGCGATAGCGCGCGTCCGCCCCCTTGCGGCGCTCCCCGATCCGGTCGGGATAGGCAAAGGCGAGCAACAATCCAACCTCATCGGCCCGATCCACGCGCGCGGTATAGGGTTTTGCCAACCCGCCCTGCTTGACAGCATCGCGCAAACGGCGGGCAAGTTGCTTGGCGGCCTCCGATATCATTTTGGGCGCCCGGCCCTTGATGATCGCTTCCACCCGAATGCGTAAATCCGCCCCGCGCCCGCGCATGAAATCACGATCAGACAACAACGCCACCAGCGCACAGGCGACATCATCGAGGCCAAGCTGCGCACCACGCAACATCATGTGCGCCAACCGCGGATGGACCGGCAATCCGGCCATGGCCGTGCCCATCGGCGTAATGCGGTTTTCGCCATCAAGTGCTTCAAGGCCGCGCAAGACATCGCGCGCCTGATCGATCTTGGCGCGATCGGGCACATCGAGCCACAGCAGCGTCTCGGGATCGGTAACACCCCAGCGCGCCAACTCAAGCGTCAGCGGTGCCAGATCGGCATCAGATATTTCGGGCGCGGTAAAGGCCGCACGCGCGCGGTGTTCATTTTCTGGCCACAGGCGATAACAAACGCCCGGTTCCAGTCGCCCGGCGCGGCCACGGCGTTGCTCGGCACTGGCTTGCGATGATTTGACCGTGACCAACCGCGTCATGCCCGATGCCGGATCAAAGCGCGGCAAACGTTGCAGGCCACTATCAATCACCACCCGGATGCCATCAATGGTCAGCGACGTTTCGGCAATGGCGGTGGCCAGAACGACTTTGCGCTTGCCGTCCGGGGCTGGCTGGATCGCGATGTCCTGTGCCTTGGCATCCATAGCGCCATAAAGCGGGGCGATGATGACATCACTTCCCACCTCATCCTTAAGCGCACTTTCAACCCGGGTGATTTCGCCCTGCCCGGGCAGGAAGGCCAGGATCGATCCGCTTTCCTCGCGAAGGGCGGTTTTGATCGCGCCGGTCATTTCCACATCAATGCGGACATTGCCCCATTTATCGGGCTTGGGGGCCAAATATTTCGTTTCAACCGGATAGGCCCGGCCTTCGGATGTGATCACCGGGCAATCGCCCATCAGTCGCGCAATCGGATCGCCATCAAGGGTGGCCGACATGACCACAAGGCGCAGGTCATCACGAAGCGCCCCCTGCGTTTCAAGGGCAAGGGCGAGGCCCAGATCGGCATCCAATGATCGTTCGTGAAATTCATCAAACAGGACGGCGGCAACACCCGAAAGTTCGGGGTCATCCTGAATCATGCGGATCAGAATGCCCTCGGTCACGACCTCGATCTTCGTGTCCTTGGAAATCTTGCTGTCAAACCGGACGCGATAACCCACACGCGCGCCAACCGCCTCGCCGAGTAACTGCGCCATGCGCCGCGCACTGGCACGCGCGGCCAGACGCCGGGGCTCCAACATGATGATCTTCTGATCCCCGCGCCACGCGCAATCAAGCAACGCCAGCGGCACCTTGGTCGTCTTGCCTGCACCCGGTGGCGCCTGCAGCACGGCATTGGTGCCCAGATCAAGCGCAGAGACAAGCTCCGGCAGGACGGCATCAATTGGCAGGGCGGGAAATCGGGAACTCATATGTTTTTCAATACTCAGCTTGGCACGGCAGATACCTGTTAGCGGGCATTGCCTAGCAATATCCCTGCGGGGTTGGCCGGGGCAATGAAAATCACGCCAGAATTTATTCTGACACGGGATATCGATTGATCGGCCTCAATGCGCGCGAGCCTGATGATGATAGGATGATTTTATTGTTTTGGGCAGTTTCCCGCCTTCGACCTGCAAAATGCGACGGGCCATCTGCACATAATGGTCTCATCCCTTTGGAACAGGAGACTTATGATGAAAAGATATCTCGCAATTACCGCAATCGGACTGATGCTTGCCGGTGCCCTTGGCGTCGCCCAGGCCCAACAAGGCCCGCAAATGATGAACCCCAACGGCCAAGGCATGATGCAAGGTCCGGGCATGATGGGTCAGGGATATGGCCCGGGCAACGGAGAAGGTTACGGTCCCTGCAACACGATGCCGTGCAATAACGGCGCGATGGGTTCCGGTATGATGAATGGTGCCATGATGAATGGCGGCATGATGATGGGCAAGATGCATGGCCCGGAAATGATGATCGTCATGATGGACACCAACGGCGATGGCCAATTGGCGCTTGAAGAATTCCAGGCAGTCCATAACCGGATGTTCAACTATCTTGATGAAAACGGCGATGGGCAGCTGACAGTCGACGAGCTGCACCAACGCTAACCGCCGAGTTTAGCCCCCGCGCCTGATACCAAGGATGATGCCCTGCTCCGCCCCGATGCGCTGCAGGGTCTTCATCCCGCGCGTCAGGCCATAAAGCGTTTCCATCGCGCCCTCAGCCTTGGCCCGCGATGCTGCCGCGCGTGTGATATCGTATAACGTGCGAAACACAGATTCGGGCAAGGCGCGCAAAGCCGCCTCCTTCTCCGCCCGGTTCGGATCGGGATGGGCAAAACTGAGTGGTGTGGTCGGGTCAAAATTCGACATGGTTTGATCTTGCGGGCTCGACGGGTTGGGGCCCGTGTTTTCTATCACGATTGACAGTGCCCAGACCATCCATGCCTGCGTCCAGCGCATGTAATTGCGCCGATCCGGTCGACCGTCTTTCTTGATACCGGCAAAGAACAGATCGCGGCTCGGATCAAAAAGATTTTCTGCGGCCCATACTGCCACCCGGGTCGTCCCATCACGATCCCCGAACCGGCAAAGACTTGCCATCGCCTGCGCAACCGCATGGGCATCAAGGTAGCTATCGCGCCCGGCAAAGCTGCGCGGCAGGCCATCGGCATAAAAGCACTCCGCACGATAAAATTGCCACCCACATGCAATGGCATTGTCCAGCCCCTCCATCCCCGACGTCCGCAAGCGGTCGAGAAGATCAAGAACATAACCCGTGTGAAACCCGTCCACGAAGCGATGATGGGACCGCGTGCCATAGGCCCAACTGCCATCAGCCTTTTGCGAATGGATAACGCGCTCCACCGCCAGTGCGGTTTTATCATTTGGCCCGATGATCCGATGCAGCGCAAAGGCCGCCCAGAGGCTGGCATTATGTATTTCAACGCTACTGTGATCGAAATAGGCGAAGTAGCCATCGCGCCAGAGCTTTCTTTCAACAAACCCTGCTGCATGAACCAACGCCGGATGATCCTTTTGCACCCCGCTTTGAAGTAACGCATCAACGACAAAGCTTGTCACAATCGCATTGCTTTGATGGCGCTTGGCGTAAAAGGCCCGCGCCTGCCATTCAAACGGATATCCCCATCCGCCATCCGGGTTTTGCAGTTCCAACAGGCGATCGCGAACGTCACAAAGCACCACGCCCTGCGCGGCCCCACACAGCAAGGCCAGCGTTTTCGGATTGACCATCTTGGGAATGCGAACAACCTTGCGCAAACCTTCCGGGCCACGCTTGATTGCCTGTAACCATGCCAACCGCGCCAGTCGGAACCGCCCAAGTCCAGTTGCGCGAAAGACAGCACTTTCAAGCCCGTCAAACGGATCGGCCCCGGCAAAGTCATCCGTAACCATGCCTGCCAGCGCGCGATCCCGTATATCGATCAGATGATCCCTATCCATGATGAGGCCCCTCGCGCGCGGCAATCCCGGCAGCAATTCCGCAACAGATCAAATAATGCCCATAATTCAGCGTATTATCCGTCACCATGGTCAGCATCACCGAAAGCAGGATACAGACGGCAAGACGCGCATGGCGCACGGTCCAGAGCATCACAATCCATCCCGTCGTCCAAAGCATCGCCCCGATGATTCCGGTTTCAAACAGCATGCGGAAATGATCGTTATGCAGGGCACCAAACGATGCAAAGGATTGATAGCCAGACAGGATTTCCTCCACCGACCCGGCCCCGAAACCAAGCCATCGCTGGCCGACGGAACCACCTTGCCACATCCCCCAGAAGTCCCGCCAGAACGCCAAGCGGCCACTGCCATGGGTCAGAAACAGGCGCGGCAGATGCGACATCGCAAACCAGCCAGCCACGGCCAACGCGGCCATACCAACAAGCCACGTCATCGCCCGCGAAAACCGGATCATCCCGATCAGATTGACCAACATCGCCAACACCGCAATCCGTGTTTGGCTTAGCAACACCGCCAAGGCAGATCCCACCGCAAGCAGCCCATTTCCCCGCCAGCGGGCCACCGAACAGAGCGCAAAAAGCCCCAGAAACAGAAACGGCTGATTAAGGCGCATGCCTTCATGGGTCATCTGAAACGAACTCGACAGCAGCAGATAAACCGCCAGAACCGGCATCATCACCCGAAGGCTGTCCCAGCCAATCACAAGCCCGCCCAACAGCCCGACGGGCAGCATCAAAAGGTTACCAATCAGACGAAGTTTTTCGATAGTTGCGCCATTCCCTGTCGCGATAACACCAATCAGCCCAGCCAGAGCCAAACTGCCTGCAAGCAAACCTAGCGCAATTCGAACCGGTCGAGCGTAAGCGCACAGCATCGCAATCCAGAAACCAAGCAGGATAAGCTTGGCGGCCATCCCGCCCGCTGCAATCAGCCAGAGAGAAGTGCCCATTAAAAGATTGCCCACAAGCAGCAGCCAGATCGGCAGTGATACTGCTTGGTTGGCGGTTTCTGCTCGCTGCCCGGCGTATTGCACAACCCCGGCCTCAATAGCTTTCATCGCCGAGCCCCCTGCGCAAGCAGCGCGACAGGGTGCGAAAATTCGGCTAGGCTGAAGCTCTTGATTTCAAAGCAGATTGGCTGACCTTGATGCTCTGGCTGGCGCAAACCTGTCTGATGGTGCAGATCATTCTGGCCCCGCTGTTGCTCGGCGGATTGCGGCCATGGGCGCTTGCCCTTCTGGCGATCCTGACCGGTATTGGCGTGCTTGCAATTTGCCTGCGCCCCGGTCCTGTGCAAATCGGCAAGCACCTGCTTTTTCTTTGGATCGGAATCGCTGCGCTGATTGGTTGGGCGATCCTGCAAAGCTTGGCCGTCTGGCCCCTGCAGGCCTATCCATTCAATGCGCCGCACATTGCACTCGCCCCGTATTGTTGGCTGAACATGGTGACCTATCTGGTCTGGCTGGGCGGCGTTGCGAGCCTGACCGCACTTTTGGCGCACCTCAACAACCATCTGAACATCACCATCGCCCGCACAATTGCCATCACCTGCGCCGTTCAAGTGGCGCTTGCCGCAGGTGCAGATGTGATGGGCTGGCAAACCACATTCTGGTTTGCCAAACAAGCTCATCTTGGCGACTGGACCGGCAGCTTCGCCAATCGCACAGCGTTCGGAAACCTGATGGCATTTGGCATTCTCGCCTGCCTGTTTTTGTATGATCAAAGCCGGGCGCTGAATACGGCCAAGCGCCTTGATCAGGCCGGAGGCTGGCTGGCGATTGGCTCGCTGTTCGCAACTGCCGTTGTCCAAAGCCACTCGCGGCTGGCCTTTATAATGGCGCTGGTTGGCGGGGGATTGTTTATCATTCTGACCCCGCGCGAAAACGTGCAAAGCACTAAGCGGCTGATTGTAATCGCGCTTGGCATCATTGCGACCATCACCATCGCAATCATGGCATCCCCGGAACTTTTCGACCGCTTCACCGACCTTGCCCGCAATGATCTGATCCAGCGAGATGATTTGTGGATCACCGCCCTGCAGGCGATTGCAGAACGGCCATTGACCGGATGGGGCGCGGACAGCATTGGACTGGTTATTGCTCATTTCGCCACCCCGGACCTGAACGCCAATGCCCACTGGTTTAGCAGCCACAACCTCTGGCTTGATGGCGCAATCGTCTTTGGTGTTCCGGTCATGCTGATCTTGGCCACAGCACTTACACTCGCGATCAAAACGGTTCTTGCAACGTGTCGGCAACCCGACACGCGCGCGCTTTTGATCGCCCTTTTGGCGATGGCAATGCTCGGCACCATTGGCGACTGGGTCATGCTCATGCCGGCCCTTATTCTGCCGATGGTGATGCTGGGAATGACAAGCTTTGAAGCCGCACTTGCAACCCATCGCGCAATGCCTGCACGCGGGGATCACGCGGGGCAATCGCCTGTGCCTGATCCAGAAGCTTTGCGCTAAGCACCAAATCATCTTCGGCTACTATTCCCGCCTTCAGCCCCAGCAAAACCGGATCAAACGGCCTTTCGATCAGCCGCTGGTTGAGCAGTTCGTCAAGTTCCGAGCTATCGGCCACCATCGCATCACGCTCGGCACCAGAGCCATCTCCGTTGGCAAAGGCGGCACGTTTGTTTTCAAGCTGCGATAGCGCCCTGCCTTCCGAAACCAAGACCATGCCGCCAGAGCCAAGCAACAGCAGGGCAATCACAATCAAGGCTGCCTTCATGACGTCGGCTCCTCGGTTGCCATGGCCGTCTGTGGCTTGCCATAGGCAGCACGCGGCTTGGCACCGTTCAAAACAATACCCTCTGGCACTAGATTGGCCGCGCGCAGTTGCGACAGGGCCTGGGTGATATCACGGCGCTTGCTATGTCCGCAGCGCAGGGCAAACAGCCTGACATCGGCCAGTCCCAGCGCAATCACACCATCGGCAACCGACAGGATCGGCGGCGTATCAACAATCACATGATCAAACCGGGTGCGCAGGTGCTTGATCAAATCGGGCAATTGTCCGTCAATCATGCCTGTTGCGATGTTTCCCGGCACCGGCATACGCGCACCAAGATATCGATACCCCTCGCCGGTCTCTGCCCTGGCAAGAGCGGCCTCCAGATCCACAATCCCCGACATGACATCAGTCAGATCGGCAGTCATTTCACCGTCATACCGCGCCCGGTTCGGCGGTGCCGGGTCATGCAAATCGGCATCAATAACCATCACCGATGCCCCCAGTCCGGCCAGCTTTTCGGCCAGCGCATGAACGATGTGGCTTTTGCCATCGCCCGAGAGTGCTGAGCCAACTGCAATCACCTGTCCGTCCTTGTGACGTTGGTTTGCGACGTCCCTGCCCTGCACCATGATCCGCATCAGAACCGCCAGATGTCCTGCGGCCTCATCATGGGCGGCAGTGCTGGCGATCTTGTTCGCCTGCGACCGTTCCGGAATACGGGCAAATAACGGAATGCCCAACGTCGTCTGCGGATCAAAGTTGTCATCAATACTCTGATCGAAATAGTGACGCAGCAATGCGGCGACAACAGCGGCAAACAACGCCATCATGATCGCCAACACGGCAAGATCGCGCTTGACCGGAAATTCGGTTGCCGCGGGCAAGGTAGGTGCACGCAGGATCGAAGCATCCCCCTGAAAGGCTGCCATTTCACGGCGCAAGGCTTGTACCTGCTGGCCCAGTTCCTGAACATTCGCGCGTGCCATGGCGACAGATCGCACCAGGGCCGCCTGCCCCTGAACGCTTGTATTACGCAGCGTCATACGTTCCTGCCAACGATCCCGTTGCGCCGTAATCAGACGCAGCTTTTCTTCCGCCCCGGCGAGGGCGATATCCATTTGACCGGCGATATTGCTTGCGACAGCAGCCAGTTGGCTGTGCAAATCATCCAGTTCTTGCTGCTTGCCCTGCATGGTCGGATGCTTGGGACCGTAACGCTGATCAAGCCTGACAAATTCCTGTTTCGTCGTCTCGAACTGGGCCGAGATTTGGCGCACCATCGGATGGCTTGCCACATCGTCAATCGCCAGCAAATCATCAATGTTTGCCGCGTCATTACGGCTTTGGCGCGCAAGCCTGAGGCTGACAACCTCCTGCCCCAGTTTTTCAGCTTGTTCATCCAGTGCATAGATGCGGTCCAGCATCCGTGCATTCTCGTCCGGGTCCAGAATACCGGCGCTGTTTTGCAAGCTGGTGAGATCCCCTTCCAGACCATCCAATTCAGTTTGCGCAGATTGAAATTGCGCCTCCGCCTCTTCAAGTTGTCTTCGAATGGCGGCTTTTTGCCGGTCTTCGCGCTGCCACAGATAACTTTCAACAACGGCCATCAACGCCTTTTGCGCGGTTTCCGGCTGGCTTGCGGTGAACAACACTTCAATGACCGCCGCATTGCCAACCCGGGTGGCCTCCAAAGCATTGCGAAGATGAGAGATCCCGTCTGTTTCGAGATCACTGGATATTGGCGTATCCGTCAGCGAAACACCCTCTCCGCGCAAAACCGAAAGTGCGGTGGAAAGCGTTTCCTGCCCTTTGATCTCGGCAATTGCCGTTTCGATTTCCTGGGCGGTTACAATGCGCCGATCACTGTTGAATGCCGCTGGCATCTGGCGTTCCGCGATTTCCACATTTGAAGAAAGCCCGATTTCGGTGACGGATCGATAATCCCCCTGCCAATTGGCGATGCCGCTCAGAAGCGCGATCAGGACAACAACAAAGGTCAGTGCAACAACCCCGCGCCGCTGCCAAAGAATGCTCAGCAAATCGCGCAAGGACGGATCAAACCGTTCTTGCGCGACGCCGGTACTCGCGACGGGATGGTTGAGATGCTCTGTCATCTGGGGCTTGCATCCTCAAGTTCTGGAATTCCGATTGGTTCCTGATAATCCTCAATACCCCAATAGCTATCGACGACGGGGTTTCGCGGACCACCCACAAAAAGAAGCGAATAACGCAGCACCCGTTCGGTTTCAGGTGGCCGCTCCGAACCGACAACACGCGGTGCGACTTCGGGCTCGATGCTTGCAGCAAATGATTGCTGTTCGCCCACGAATATCGTTGCTTGATTGGCATTGCGTTCAAACAGGCGCTCTGCCAAATCCGAAGAATTACCCCGGATGATTTCCGAAAGGCGCCCGGGCTCGGGATGAAGATCAAGCAGACGCAGAACCACCCCACCCAGCACGGTCTCTAGCAAAAAACGGCTACTACCACCGCCCAGAACCACATCAAACAGACCAAGCAATACTTTAAGGCTGTCCTCTGCCACCTGCCAATCGATGTCAGATTGTTGGTTGGTGCCATCCTCTGACAGCAAAGCTCCGACAAGTGCATCAATCAATTTGGCGACGTCTTCGGTGGCTTCGACCTTTGCGATTTCCGCTTCAATCCAGCTGATCGCCGCCTGCCGGTTTTCCAAATCGAACGTCGCTGGGGTTGTTGGCTGCGCCTGTAAATCGGCTGCCGTTGTCAGCATCATAAAGATGACCGAAATGGTTGCCGCTTTCTGCAATGCACGCCAAATGCGCCGGATTTGAAAACGCACAATCCGTGGCACGACAAGACGGGCAAATGCCCAAAGCCCGCGCCCATAGCGCGGGATCATGTAGCGTGGTTGACAGAAGATGCGCCAGAGGAACTCCAACCCGCACCGCTGCCAGATAACCGGGGCCCGTCGGACATTCCCGGCCAGAACATCAAACGCCCCGCCAACACCCATGGCAAAACGGCATCCGGTCTTGGCCGAATACTGATCAACGAATAGCTCCTTGCGCGGGGATGGCAAGGCGACAAAAAGGGCATCTGGTTTGGCCTGTGCAACACAATCGGCCAGCTTTTCATCATCGGGCTCATAACCGTGATGGGTACCCACGATGATCAGACCGGGAAAACGTGCAGGCAATGTCCCCTGCAACTGATCCAACACATCCTGACGTGCCCCCAACAGGAAAACCCGCGTGCCATCCTGTGCAAACTGCGCCAGAAGATCGGTCATCAGATCAATACCCGTCACCCGCTCGGCAACCTTGATTCCCAACAGGCGGGCTGCCCACACAATCCCCATGCCATCAGCCGACAGGCAATCTGCACGCGAAAGTGCTGCAAACAAACGGTCATCGCGCAGGGCTGCGGGCAGTTTGGTCGCATTCAGGCACTGATGACGAAAACAGGCTTGGCCGGCAGTCGCCGTACCTTTGCGAAGCGTCAAGGCGATATCAGCACAGACGAGACGGCGTCGTCTCGTATCGAGCGGCAACCCGAAGAAGGCAGCTTTGTGCCCTTTGAGTTCGTCACGCATGTGCCACCCCTGTCACCCCGGCCGGACACTTAAAAATGGCAGAAACACAAAGTTCCTGCTGTTGGCGTCCGTCTTTCGCCGCCATTAACGATTTAAGTCACGGCTAATTGGTTGAATTGAATGGTAACTTATGATTGAGTTGCAGGCAATATTAGCATCTCAAGGTGATCGCCGCGGTGAGGGTGACTTTGCTGACCAACCTTGTGCCACCCTACCGATCTGATGCCTATAACGCGCTTCATCATCGCGCGATGGCCGCAGGCGGATGTTTGCGTGTACTATGTACCCTGCATCGCGAACCACAACGCAACTGGTCAATCACAACCCCCGCATTTGACCATATGACCTTGCCGGGCGTTCAAATTCCCCTTGGTGAAAACCGAACCCTATCACTTCCGTTTGGCGTCACACGGGCTGTTTGCCGCAAACCAAGTGATGCGTTGATCATAAACGGTTTTGGCATCGCGCAATGGCAGGCGCAAAACTGGGCACGGAAACACCGCATTCCGACCGTGCTGCAATTCGATGGCTGGGCAGGCTCCGATGCCACCTATGACAATCCGCTTCGGCGCAGATTACGCCGGATCATGATTGCCCGTGCCGATGGCTTTATTGCTGCAAGTTCGCGCGGGGCGGCGTGGCTTGAAAGCCATGGCGCATCGCCAGATCACATATGGATTGCACCCATCCCTGCGTCATTTCCCTTACCCGATATTTCCGCCAACCAAAACTTGGCGGAACGACAATATGACATCGTCTGGTGCGGTCGCACAACGGTTTCGAAGGGCTTTGATCTCTTCATGCGGATCGCAGCGGGACTGTCACAAGCAGGCGTTGCAAAACGCATCGCCATCGTTGGCAGTACCAACATTAAAAACACCACAAGGCTTACGCAATCTTCCGGCCTTGGTAATCAAGTGGATATATTCGGACAACTTCCCCCCGATCAACTGCCGCCCATTCTGACCAACAGCAAGATCGCCCTATTCCCCAGCCGAAATGATGCCTATGGCGTTGGTGTAATTGATGCGATTGCCTGTGGCGCGGTTGCGCTTGCAAGCCCCCTCACCGGTTGCACACCAGATGTTTTGCGCGGCCCCGAAATCCTGCCGATCGATGATCCGCAAGGTTGGATCGCGACCTGCAAACGCCTGCTTGATGTGCCGCAACTTCTCGAGGATACGCGCCTGCATCAAGCAAGGGCAATTGCCAATAACAACCCCGCCCATCACAGCGACATCATGTGGCAGGCAGTTCATCAGGCGATTAATCATAACCCGGACATGCGGCGGTGGGGATGATCACACCAAACCGCAATTGCAGCCTGAAATCCGAGCCATCCATCTGGATGATCAGCCGTATCGATCAGGCCAGAATTCTTGCCAAGCACCTCGCCGATCAGGATCGGCTGGTACGTTGGGACAGTTTTTGGCGCCATGACGGCACGGGTCTTATCCGCCCGTCATCACGCCATGTCGGCACTGCACTTTGCAATATCCCGGGTCGCCACCTTCTGCCCGACTTGCTTGGACAAACGGCCCAAAAGCTTCGGTTACCAGCGCGCAATCTTTACTCTGATATTCCCCTGTCGCTGCTGGCCGCCTTTCAAATGCCGAACGCCGACATCCTGCATGGGCAGGGCAATTACAGCCTGCCTGCGATGCGTCGCGCAAAGGCACGCAATATGATCACGATTTCCGATGTCACCGGCCAACTGGCCGAAATACGCCATGTTCAGCTTGTCGGCGAATATGCATCCCACGGTCGCACCCACCGCGAAATATCAAACTTCCTTGCCGCTCGGCGCACGGCAGAAGCCCGATTTGCCGATGCGGTATTTGCACCCTCGGATACCGTCGCGGAAGGTCTGCAAAGAACTGGCATAGCACCTGACAAGATATATCTCGTCCCCTTCACATCACCCCATTGTCAGGCGCTATTGGATCGGAAACGTTTCGCGCCCGACGATACGGTCATCCGGCTTCTTTATGTTGGCAATCTGTCGCTCGCCAAGGGAACCGCCCATCTTCTGGCGGCTTGGACAACAATTCGCCGCCAGTTCCGCTTACGGGTCGAGCTTGCCCTGATCGGGGCAGCACAACCCTGTGCCAAGGGCCTGCTTTCAAATCTGCCCGACGGGGTGACGTGGTTTGGCCTCCTGCCGCACGATCAGGTTGCCAATCATATGTTGTCGGCTGATATCTTTGTCTTTCCCAGCCTGACAGAAGGCAGCAGCCTTGCCACCATGGAGGCGATGGCAGCCGGCTGTGCCGTCATCGCCACGTTCGATGCCGGAAGTCCGGTCATCAATCATCAAAGTGGTCTTATCATCCCGCCAAGGGATCAGGATGCGCTTGTAACGGCCGCGTCCACACTGATCACACAGCCGGAGATGCGCCGAACCATCGCCCAAAAGGCGCGAGATCAAATCGCCAGCGACCTTCGCGACACCTATGGCACGCGGGTTGATCATGCATATGAAACCATCCTGTCACGCCATGGTTAGATGGTCAGCCCTCATAAAATCAGCGTGCTCTCGCCTATATCCAATGTGGATGATCGGCGCCAATACGGTCGCGCGGCTGGGCGGCATGGCAATCCTTGTTCTGATCGGTCATGCCTATTCAGAGGCCGATCTCGGCACCTACTTCCAATTGCTCGCCATGGTCGGTCTTGCGGTGACCGCGACGCAGGCTGGCAGTGGTCCACTTCTGGTACGAATGGCACAAAATAAGGCCTTCGGACAGGCCATGCATGTTGTCGGAACAAGGTTCCTGATTGCAGGATTGACCTCGACCCTGATCGTCAGAACAACCAGCGTTCCGGTTGCACAATATTGGCCACTAATCCTGATCCCGTTTGCCGCCGCCCTCTCGCCCGACTGGATGATTACGGCCAAAACCCGCTTTTCACGGCTTGGCATGATTGCGGTTATTGGTCAGGGATGCGGGATAATGGTGTCGGTTTGGGCGTGGCTTAGCCCTTCAGATTTGGCTCTTTACCTCATTGTGCCTGCGGTTTCTCTGGCAAGCCTTGCGCTTGCAACAGCATTTGCATTTGAACAATCACCAAGTCATTCCACCATCGCCGCACCAACGAATAGGGGCAGCGCATTTGGTCTCGTCGGCTTTACCCTGCTCGCCGGGTTCGTGCCAAATCTCGACTTTGTCCTGTTGGGCACAGACAGCGATCCGCTGTTTCTGGCCCAACGCGTTTTCCTGTTTTGCGCCGGCCTGATTGCGGCCATTACCTCAACCCTGTTTGCCAAAAACGAGGTGGGCCAAATACGTGACATCTGGCTTTTGGCACCAATGGTATTGATCGCAGGCCTGCTGTTGTTCCTGCCAGGCAAATTGGCCGATCTATTCTTTGCCAGCCCGTCAGATGATCTGATCACGGTCCTTCAGGTTGGTGCAGCTTGGCCGGTATTGATGGCGTTCATCGCCCGACAAATCCTGATCTTGCAGGAAATATCAGCGGTAAAATGGCTGGGCTGGGGATGCCTTGCGCTGATGATCATCTCGGCATTCGCCATGCCGCCCCGCGACCCCGCACCCGACATCATGATGCTGATCGAAGTCCGCCTGGCCTGTCTGGTTCTGATCCTGCTGGCCTGCCAAAAAGTCGCAACAAGACGGCAGGTCATGGCATGACGAAACTGACCACCACCATCACCAACAATAAGCTGATCAAAGGCCAATATGGTGACATCGCGTTTGGCCCGTGGGGTCTGGAATGTTCGGACCAGCGTTCCTTTGTGACACTCACCGACCAACCGCGAAACGCCAAACAGATCAGCGATGTCTGGCACCTTTCCGGGGGGCGAATACGTATCGCGTACGAAACCCGTAAGCCCACGCCAAACACAATCGGGCTTAAGCTACGCATTCGGGCACTCGACGATATCCTGCTGCAAGATGCCGTCATCCGGCTGGCTTTCGACAAAACCGCCATCAAACACGGGCGCATCGCAAACAAAACAGTTCACCACACCAACAGCGACAAATACCGTCTTTATCCGACCAATAAGGCCGCACTGATCGGACAAGATGGCACAACCATATCCGTGAGTTTGGATCACGCCGATGGGGCGGGCCGCTTTGATCCCTACATGTATCTGCGCGATCGCGACGATCACTGGATCATTCATGCCCGCCTGCTGCCAAGTGATCCGGTTGATCAGGTCTGGCTGCGCTGGGCAAACCGTTTCTTCACGCTATCGGCACCGGGTTGGCTTTCAGCTTTGCTCTGGCGCATGCCACCTCTCAAAAGGCTGATCTGGCGTTTGCGCGAACGCATGGGCCGTCACTGTCCGGAAATTCAGGCCGTCCCCTTGAACTGCCTCAAAGCAGGTCAGTCCTTGTCGATGGAGGTGACATGTCACCTTCATTAGGCCAGGACGCGCTTCGCAACCGTTGCCAAAATCTGGCCAAGCGGATTGCAGACGATCTTGCAACACGTCAACTGACGACTGGGCAGTTTGAACAGCCGGACTTTTACGCCAAGGCCTTTGCCGTCAATCTCTGGACGCGGATTGATCCTGTTAAATTTGGCCCCAATATCGCCCGCGCCCTTCCTGCCTTAAAATCAGAGCCACGCGATAAAACCTGGCACCGCGAATTCATCGAATATGCGTTGCTGGATACTCTGGGCCTGTCATCGGATACCATCACCGACATCCTTCGGGGTACGAAACCGCAACGTCCCGATGTCGCCAACTGGCAGATACTTGGGCTGATCAAGCGACAGAAACGAAATGCTGGACTAACCGCAAAGCTCCTCAACCACGCCCATTTCGGGTTCATCTTGCTTCGCTATTGGCGTGCACCGGTTTTCATGGATCGACCAGACTGCTTCTCCGCACAATACCACGCCTTTTGCACAGCACTTCTGTCTGACAGTCCCAATAAACGGCATCAACGCATTGCCAACCGGGCCACCGAAATGCTGGGACAACTTGCTGGCACCCATGGATTTGTCAATCTGCTCGGACGTGGTGCTGGGCAAAGTTTTGGCGCGACCTGCGGGCTTTATGTGTTGCTTAAAACCGGCTACCCCAACGAAGCTGATGCAATCCTGCATCGGCTGGAAGATGCTGTTCTCACGGCAGGGGAACTGCCGCTCAACCTGCTCGCCCCTCTGCCCTTGCCCGAAAACCCCAGCCCCGAAAATCCACAAACACCCGGGTGGTACAGCTATAACCGCCTCGATGATTACCTCGCCTTTGCAGGCTATTGGCTGCTGAAGGCCTCGCAACTGCCAGCACCAAAACACATCCGTTCACCCGCATCGGAAACCGCCTCGAACGACATAGTCACCCAGTTTTCATCCTCGTACTATCACGCGCAAATGACGCTTTGTGGCCGACAGAATTTTGATGTCTCCGGTACCCCCGTCATTGTTTCGGGCCAAGGAAAATCTGCCCGCATCTTCCTTCCACCAACCGGCGGCGAACAGGATGCAGCAAGCCTTTATAATCAAGCCTCAAACCCGCTTCCGGCCATTGGCGAGACAGAATTCTCCCGCTTTCTTCAAACCCGCCAGATATCTGACAACAAGATTGATGTAAGCTTCGAGCTTGCCGATATTGTTGGTCATCGAGCAATCGAATTTCAAAACGCCCGCGTCATCATCTCAGATCAAATTCCCAGTCACGATCCGGGAAAAGTTGATCTTTTCCGAATTTTGATTGATGGCAAAATTGAACTGTTTCAGATCGCGGAAGACACCATCATCTGTCGCGAACTCGGAATAACGCTAACTGCGAACGCCCCGCTTCAAATGATCCCACAAGCAACATTCAGCGCTGCTGGTCCGGCAACACGGATCAGTGCGAAGACAGGGCAAGGGCATAGCGCCACTCTGACCATTTCATGGAGAGATTCTGATGCGTGATCCGATCACCATCATCACGACCGTGCGCGATGGCGACGCCTATCTGGATCGCTATTTCGGCAATCTGCGACAGATACTCGGCCCCGGTGATCATGTGGTCATCGTCGATGATGGTTCAACCACACCCCTTACAACACCATCGGACTGGCACAACGATCCGCGTCTGACAGTCCTTCATCCCGGCAAGATTGGACGCGGCGTTGCACTTAACCTCGCCATTGAAAACAGCCCGGCCGATCTAATTGCCATTCAGGATATCGATGATCTTTCCCTGCCTGATCGGCTGGATCGGCAAGTTGCCGTGATTTCCAATGACCACAATCAACTTGTCTTCACGCGCGCCATGTCCGACCCTTGGCGACCGACTTTGGCGGCCTTAAAGCATTTTTCACCCGCACGGCTTTATTTCAGCAATCCACTGCATCATTCGTCACTTGCCATGCATCGCTCTGTCTGGGCGCGTGCTGGTGGTTATGCGACGGATTTGCCCTGCTGCATTGATCTGGATTTTTATCTGCGCGCCTGCTGCGTTGCCAAGGCTCGCATCAGTCGGCTAAGCATGCCCCTGATCGAGCGTACCCTTGATCCGGGCACCCGCCATTTCGCAAGGATACCAAACGCACTTTATCAGAAAACACGTGTTTCCGTTCTTGCGCGTTACCGACCTGACCTGCCTTGGTCTATCTGGCTGGCAACTGCCAAACTCCGCGAGTTGCAATTGTTTTCGGCAAAGGACGTTCGATGACCAGCCACCCGAAAGTCATCGCCATGGTTCACTTGCCGCCGCCCATGCACGGGGCGGCCCAAATGAACCGGATTGCCATCGACGCCTTGGCAAAAGACTTTGATTTGCATGTCATTGAAATGCGCTTTGCCCGGACATTGTCCGAGGTAAATCGATTTTCGCTGCGCAAGATCGGGTTGGCGGTTTGCTTGTTGCTGCGCCTGATCCGGGCATTGCCACGCGTCAAGGCGCTTTACATCTGCTTTGCGCCAAGTGGTTTCGCCTATTACCGCGATTGCCTGTATGTGCTTCTGGCCAAGCTTTTTCATGTGCATTCAATCCTGCACCTGCATGGTCGCGGTCTTCCCGAAATGCGAAGATCAAAATGGTCTGAATTGCTTCAGAAGACGGTTTTTAAAGGGCAGACCGTCATCCTGCTCGGCGAGAGCTTGCGCACAGAAATCGAAGGCCTTGATTGCAAGTCTGCCATCATCTCCAACTGCCTCGATGATAGTGCCTTCATCGGCCCAGCCACCAAACAATGGGTGCCCCATGATCCGATCCGGCTTTTATGGCTGTCCAACCTGTTTCGGGCCAAAGGCATCGAAACCCTGCTTGCTGCCTGTGAGATCCTGCGCGCGCAAGGTGTCGCTTGCGATTTGACGATTGCCGGGGCCGAAGGCGACATCGGCAAAGCCGAACTCGCCACATTACTTGAAAAATATCACATGCACTCAGCAACGACTTATTTGGGACCAGTTTCCGATCCTGAACGGCACGATGCATTTGAAAACTCCGACCTCTTCATCTTTCCCAGCCACTATCCCAACGAAGCCCAACCGCTTGTCGTACTCGAAGCGATGGCGGCCAATGTGCCGGTGATCACAAGTAACATCGCAACCCTGCCCGAGTTTGTCCGGGACGGTGAAACCGGGCGACTTTGCCCGCCAAAAGCCCCGGAACAATTGGCAAATGCGATTATCAAAGCGATCGGTGCGCCGGAGACAACAACCGCAATCCGCGATGCAGCCTATCAGATGTGCCGACAGAACTTCCGTCAAGACAGGTTTGCCGAAAAACTGCGCCAACGGGTTCACAGCATTGTCGAAAATCACTGACGTGCCGTGGGTGATTGCGTACCATCAACACCAACGGCAAACGCATGAACAGGATGGCCAGAATGGATCGGGACGAATTCAACGCCTTTTGCAAGTCCCTGCCGCAGACAACCCACGTTGTTCAGTGGGGTGGCGCGGATGTCTGGAAAGTCGGCGGCAAGGTGTTCGCGATTGGTGGCTGGGCCACAAATGAGACATTGGGTGTCACATTCAAGACATCCGAGATCGGCTATGAAGTCTTGAAAGACATGCCCGGTCTGCGTCCTGCGCCCTATCTGGCATCGCGTGGCATGAAGTGGATTCAGCACTACGATACGCCGGGCTTGAGCGATGATGACCTGAAGGACCACTTAAAAAGCTCGCACCGCATTGTCGCCAAGGGTTTGACGAAAAAGCGGCAACGCGAGCTTGATCTTTATCAGGACGAATAGTTTTGCAGGCTTAAAGACGCCAAAGGTCAATACCGGTCGGCACAGCATCACGCGGCAAAACCGCACGTACATCGGCAACAAAGCCCTTGCCATCCTTAAGCAAGCCGCTGACGAGCGGCCAACCCTTGGCAACATATTCCTTGTGCGACACGGCCAAAACAACCGCATCGGCGGGTTCCAAGCAACTGTCCGAGCAAAGCTTCAAGCCATCAAATTCGTGTGCCACTTCGCCCGCATCGGCGTGCACGTCATGGACCTGCACAGTGACACCGGCCTCTTCGAGCGACCGAACGATATCAATCACACGCGTATTGCGAATATCAGGGACGTCTTCCTTAAACGTCAGTCCTAGCACCGTCACGGTCGGGTTCTTGGTTGCGCCTTCACGCAGCAATGCCCGGATGACCTTGTTGGCCACCACATCGCCCATGCCGTCATTAACCCGACGACCGGCCAGGACCACTTGCGGGTAATAGCCAAGCTCTTCGGACTTATGGGTCAGGTAATAGGGGTCAACACCGATGCAATGACCGCCGACAAGGCCCGGCGTGAATTTCAGGAAGTTCCATTTGGTTCCGGCAGCTTCAAGCACGTCACGGGTGTCGATGCCTGCACGGTCAAAGATCAGCGACAATTCGTTCATCAGTGCAATGTTCAAATCGCGCTGGGTGTTTTCAATCACTTTCGCCGCCTCGGCTGCCTTGATGGTTGGCGCCTTGTGAATGCCAGCGGTCACCACACTGCCGTAGATATCAGCGACAATATCCAAGGTCGCTTGATCCTGACCCGAAACAACCTTGGTAATGGTGGTAAAGCGATGTTCGCGATCACCCGGGTTAATACGTTCCGGAGAATAACCCACCGTAAAATCACTGCCCGATTTCAGACCCGAAAGTTCTTCTAGGATCGGAACACATTCCTCTTCGGTCGCCCCCGGATAAACCGTGCTTTCGTAAACAACGATGTCGCCCTTTTTAAGGATGGCGCCAACGGTTTTCGACGCGGAGCGCAGCGGCGACAGATCCGGACGGTTGGAACTGTCGATCGGTGTCGGCACGGTTACGATATGGAAATCGGCTTGCGCAAGATCCTCGGCGTCAGCTGTCAACAAAAGATCGGCTGCGGCAAGTTCATGGTCATCGACTTCGCCGGTCGCGTCATGTCCCGCTTTAAGCTGGGCAATGCGCGCCTGATTGATATCAAAGGCAACAGTGCGACCACACGATGCGCCAAATGCAACCGCCACCGGCAATCCGACATAGCCCAACCCGATAACTGAAATCTTGCGCCCGTGGCTCATTGGAAAAACCTTGCAAACAACGTGGTTGCCGATTAGTAGACAGCCGACCATGCCCCGTCAATTGCTAAGCTCTTTATTGCGAAGGAGACAGCCCTTGTGCACTTTGTCTTCCTAGCCTTTGGCTGTCTTGCTGCTATTCACCAGTCAAGACCAGCAATGCCACCAATACGGGTAGTTTTCCTCTTTATCCCTTTGAAGGCCGAAAGCAAGGATTACGTCCGACTTGGACAAGGAAATAATATGCTTTTTGATGCAGAATGGTCCGTGTCCTGCGCGAGCCTAACCTGCCATCGCTGCAATCAACAGCGATAGCATCAATCTAACGTCATAGATTTCATACTTCAGGCGACAGGATCAGCATTGCAAAACGTAAGTTCCCGGCGCATCACACAAGGCCGGATATCTGGCCGTGGTGTTCCCCGGTGTTCGTGCGGATACCTGCTCGCCAGAATGTTCCGTAAGCCAGTTCAGCCAAGCAAGCCACCAGGACCCATCATGGTATGGAGTTGATTGCTGCCATGTATCTGGATCAATATAGCGATCACCTGCCATTTTTGTTGCAATCTGGTAGGTACGGTGAGGATGTCCGGGTTCACTGACGATCCCGGCATTGTGCCCGCCACTGGTCAGTACAAAGGTCACATCTGTTGCCGGATTAAAGGAAATCTTGTAGACTGACTGCCAAGGGGCAACATGATCACGCACCGTGCCAACGCTGAAAATCGGCACCCGGATATCCGCAATATTGACCGGATAGCCATCCGCCAGATAGCGCCCACCCGACAAATCATTATTCAAAAACAGACCGCGCAAATACTCTGAATGCATCCGATAGGGCATACGCGTCAGATCAGCGTTCCACGCCATAAGATCATTCATCGGCTGGCGTTCCCCCATCAGATATTCCGTAGTCATCCGCGACCATATCAAATCGCTGGATCGTAAAATCTGAAATGCTCCCGCCATTTGATAACCATCAAGAAAACCCTGATCCCACATCATGCTTTCAAGGTAATCCACCTCGCTTTCATGGATAAACAGCATCAATTCGCCCGCTTCGGTAAAATCAATCTGGGTGGCGAAATTGGTCATGCTGGCCAGACGGTCATCTGCGTCACGCGCCATCGCGGCTGCCGCAATCGATAGCAACGTCCCGCCCAGACAATAGCCGACAGCGTGGATTTTCTGATCCGGGATAATGTCTGATACGGCATCAATCGCTGCCATGACACCAGCCTTTCGATAATCCTCCATCCCAAGGTCACGGTCCTCAGACGTCGGATTGCGCCAGGACACCATGAAGACGGTATGTCCCTGATCGACCAGATATTTTACCAGTGAATTTTCCGGCGACAGGTCGAGGATATAATATTTCATGATCCAGGCCGGGATGATCAGTACCGGTTCACTCGCAACGGTTTGCGTAGTCGGGCTATACTGAATCAGCTCAATCAGATGATTGCGGAAGATAACCTTGCCTTTGGTTACTGCGACGTCACGACCAACCTGAAAATCTTCGGTTCCAGCCGGCTTTTGTCCGGCAAGCGTGCGCTGGATATCCTCAATGAAATGCTCCATCCCGGCAATCAGGTTTGTGCCCCCCTGTTCGAGGGTGACTTTCAGGACATCTGGATTGGTCAGAATAAAGTTAGCCGGGGCAAACCGGTCAAGGATCTGACGAACGGTAAAGGATATGCGGTCTTCCTCAAGTTGCGACAAACCGTCAATGTCGGTCGTTGCATTGTGCCACCATTGCTGAGTCAGTAGAAACGACTGGTACATCATGTTAAACGGCCAACGCTGCCAACCTTCGCTTTTATGACGCTTGTCGATCGGTAGAGGCTCAATACAGCACCCGCCGAAAAACCCGCCATGCATCGCGTGAACGCCAAATTTCATCATTTTGCGCTGGGCTTTTTCAACCAGTTCCATCTGTTTGCCCGGTGACATGGCAAGATGGCTAAGCCAACGGTTGGTCATATTTGCCATCCCTGCCGGGCTGAGACCAAAGGTCAGGCGTGCCATGTAGGCCTTGAAAGCACGGTCAATCGCCTTGGCGACATATTGCCCCGGCGCAGGTGGATCAAACACTGTTTTGCCGCCATTGTCATTGCTGGAAACCTTGGTATTTGGCCGTTCTTGCGCCCGCTGTTTCGTCGTCTTAGCAGCCGATTTTACGGTCCCGTTTTTGTCGGTCTTTTTGACGGTTTCTTCCATGATCCACTCCTGTTGGCCACCAATGGCGATCACATTCAAAATTCGGAACGATCAAGGGCGCACCACAATCGCAAGCAACATTTCGGCACGGCAACGATTACAGGAAATCAAATTCGGGCAAGTCCTTGCACAGCGACAGCAACCATCCCGCTTATTTACCAAAATTAACATGTACAATATACGCCTGCTTTTCGCAAGTGCGAAAAAAAAAAGGAACACCAAAACAATAAGGTGTCCCTTTTTCCGTCGTCAAACGAGGGTTGAGGCAATCAACCCTTCACCACGATATTGACCAGTTTCGGCGTCGGCTTGGCGACATAGATCACCTTGACGATGTCCTTGCCCTCAAGATGGCGGGCAACGTTTTCATCGGCCTTGGCAAGTGCTTCGACCGTCGCCTGATCAGCATCGGCCGCCACCATGACAGAGCCACGCTTCTTGCCATTGACCTGAACCGGCACTTCGAACTCGTCATCCTTGGCCTTTTCGGCATCGAACTCCGGCCAGTCGAACTTGATGACTGATTTCTTGGCACCGAATTCATCAGAAGCCATCCGGCTCATCAGCTCTTCACCCAGATGCGGAGCAAACGGGGCGACCATCAATGCCAAGGCCTTGGCATGATCATCATGCACGGCATTCTGCTTGGTCAGCGCATTGGTGAGCTCAATGAGGGCCGCAATCGCCGTGTTGAGGCGCAGATCGGCAATGTCGCCGGTTACCTTGGCAATCGTCTTGTGCAGAAGCGTTTCGATCTTGCCATCCACACTATCGGTCCGCTCCATCTGGGTCGTGACCTTCCAGACGTTGGACAGGAAGCGCATCATGCCGACAATCGCATCCGACTGCCAAGGTTTGGAGCTATCGAGCGGCCCCATATACATCTCGTACGTTCTGAACGTATCGATGGTGTACTGATCGCAGATTTCCTCGGGCGGGATACCGTTTTTGTAACGTTTGCCCATCTTGCCCGGAACGGTAATCAGCTGTTCATCGGTTTTAGCGTTGAACGGCACCTTCTTGCCATCGACATCGCGCATTTCAACATCATGGATGTCGACATAAACGCCGCGCGCATCGGTATAGGCATCGGCCGTAATCATGCCCTGGTTAAACAGCTTCTGGAACGGCTCGGGTGTTGCGACATAACCAAGATCAAACAGAACCTTGTGCCAGAAACGCGAATAGAGCAAATGCAGCACCGCATGCTCCGCACCACCAACATAAAGGTCAACCGCCCCCGGAAGGGCATTGCCGTCCTTGTCCGTGCTGTTTGCCCAATAGGCCGCCGCATCATCAGATGCAAACTTGGCATCATTCTTGGCATCGAAATAGCGCAGATAATACCAGCACGACCCCGCCCAGTTCGGCATGGAGTTGGCATCGCGTTTGAACGCGCGCACTTCATATTCCGCACCCTCATGGGTGTGTTTCGACCCAACCGCCGCATCAACCGGCAGAACCGAACCATCGGAAAGGACAATGCCTGTGACTTCCATCCAGTCCTTGGCGCGTGCCAACGGCGGCTCCGGCTCGGAATTCGGGTCTTCGTTTGATTTCGGTTTGAAATCGGTCATTTCCGGCAAAACGACCGGAAGCGCCGCCTCGGCAATGCCGTGAACCTGATCGGTTTCCTTATCGAACAGAACCGGGAACGGCTCGCCCCAATAACGCTGACGCGAGAACAGCCAGTCACGCAGTTTATACTGCACGCGACCGCGCCCAATGCCCTTGGCTTCCATCCATTCGATGATCTTGGACTTGGCATCCGGGGTCGAAAGTCCGTTGATTGAAACCTCGTCATTGGCGGAATTGATCGTCTCGCCAACTTCGGCCTGGGCGACCTTGAATGCGCCTGGCTCTGCCTCATAGCGCGCCAGAAGCGTTGTGGCATCAGATTCCGCCGCATCCGCCGGTGCGTTTTCCTTAAGCCAAGCTTCGGACGGCTTGGTGGTCGCCTTGATCGGCAGATCGAATTTATGGGCAAATTCAAAGTCGCGCTGATCACCGGCCGGAACCGCCATGATGGCACCCGTGCCATAGCCCATAAGGACATAGTCGGCAATCCAGACCGGGATTTCTTCACCCGTCACCGGGTTGGTCGCATGCGCGCCAATAAACACGCCGGTCTTTTCACGCTCGGCATCATCCTTGGCCGACACGGCCTTAAGCTCGGACGCCTGCGCGCGGTATGCCGCAACGTCAGATTTCTTGTCAGCTGCGCAAAGCTTATCCACCAGCGGATGCTCAGGTGCGAGAACCATATAGGTCGCACCAAAGATCGTGTCGGGACGGGTGGTGTAAACCGCGATTTTTTCATCCGAACCATCGACGGTCTTGACCGGGAAGTTCACCCGCGCCCCGACAGAACGGCCAATCCAGCCCTTCTGCATCTCGACCACGCCATTTGGCCAATCAAGCCCTTCAAGGTCGGCCACCAGACGGTCGGCATAATCGGTAATGCGCAACATCCACTGTTTCAGCGGACGTTTATACACCGGGTAATCGCCACGTTCGGACTTGCCTTCGTTGGTGACTTCCTCGTTCGACAGAACCGTACCCAGCATCGGGCACCAGTTGACCGGCACTTCATCGACATAGGCCAGACGCCCGCGATCAATTGCACGATCAATCTCTTTGCCTTCGGCTTTGGTGCCTTCGCCAATCACGGATTTCGGCTGCGGCACGCCATCTTCATCAAGCAACCAATCACCGCTCTCAAGCAGCGGGCGCAGCTCGGCAATCGGGCGCGCGCGACCATTGATCACCTGCCCCTGCGGGCCTTTCCATTCCACGGTCGGGTCATAGAAGCTGTTAAACAGCTGCAGGAAGATCCACTGCGTCCATTTGTAATAATCGACATCGGTCGTGGCGAAACGGCGATGCGGGTCATGACCAAGGCCAATCACCTGCAATTGACGCAACATGTTTTCGATATTGGCTTCGGTCGTAATGCGCGGATGCTGCCCCGTCTGGATGGCGAACTGTTCTGCCGGCAGGCCAAAGGCATCAAAGCCCATGGAATGCAGAACGTTTTTGCCGCGCATGCGCTCAAAGCGCGCCTTTACATCCGTCGCGATATAGCCCAGCGGATGGCCGATATGCAGGCCAACCCCGCTTGGATAGGGGAACATGTCCAGGATGACGCTTTTCTTCTTGCTTGCGTCGAAATCGGCATCGCCGGGATTTGGCGTGCGATAGGTATCGTTTTCCCGCCAATACTCCTGCCAGCGCTTTTCAAATTCCCGCGCACTTTCCTGATAGTTCGCCACGCTCAATCAACTCCTGCCTGTCCAACTCCGACCCTGGCATCCGGCGCCGCCCAAATGGCGCGCCTCCCCCGGATCGGGTTCCAAAATATTCTTAAGCAGTGTTCATAAGCGCGCTTTGATCGACGTGCAACATCAGATAACGAGATTTCTGGCGAAAACCCGACGATTTTGCCAAACATTCGCCACACGCCACCAACCGCCCGCGCCAACCGGGCAGAATGCATACGCCCGCGCCACCCCATCAACCCGAACTTGCACATCAGCCCTGATACAACAACACTGGATTTTCCCGGCCATCCATGCCATATTAAAAGGTGAAATTTGCCAAGTCTTTGTTCGCGCGCGAAACTGTCGCGCAAGCTTGCTTGGAAAAGTGCTGATTGTCAGCACAGCTCTCAAAGCTCTCCGTCCAGGGAGGACGATTATGGATATCACCATTGGTGGTCTGTCATCCCAACAATCCGGCGCGTCTACGCGTTCGGCACAATCCTATTTGCCGGGCCAAGGCGATACTGAAAAAGCTGGCAACAATAATGGCACGTCCGCCTTTGCCGCTGCGACGTCTGTTTCGCTATCTTCTGAATCGGCCACCCGCCTGTCGGCGGACAATATCGTTGCCGCCATCAATGAAAGCCTGCAATCCACCGGCCTGTCGATCCAGGGTGTCAATCCCGACGATTACACGCCGGAAGGTGTTGCTGACCGCATTCTCGCCCGCGTTGGCGATCTGATTGCATCGAACGCAAGTTCCGAGGCCGAAGCCCGCGAGATTTTCGATCAGGCAAGCGAAGGCATTCAAGCCGGTCTTGAAGATGCCCGCGCCATCCTTGATGGATTGGGCGCGCTCAATGACGAAATCAACGGCAATATCAACGAGACCGAAGAACGCCTCAATGAAGGCCTGCAAAGCATCGAGCAGCGCCTGACCGAACTGTTTAACAGCAGCGCGTCAGAAGAAGCCGCCGAAGCCGCAACGCCGGAACGCGATGAACAGGTCCTGCAGTCGCAGGTTACCCAGACCGCACAGGCAAGCCAAGCCTACGCCGAAGCTGGCAGCAATGCCCAGCGCAACGCGCCGCGCTACGGCACCAACGGCTAACGCCCCAAACATCTCGTTCACACAGATTAAAACCGGCCCCCTTGGGGCCGGTTTTTGTGTACCAATATAAACGAGATACATCTAAGCAATTTTGAGCATGTTAGAAGCTAAGTTGAGCTTGAATACATTGACTAGAAGCACCGAGTTCAGTCGACCTGCTAGATTAAACTGTAAATCTCTTTGATTTGGTTACAAAACGCTGTTTGGCCACCGTAACTTGGATGTCGAACGTGAAATACTTCAACTTTGCCACAAGCAACCTTCTTAGCGGCTTGGGCAGCGTCGTTTCCCACACCTATTAGCCGTTTTGGTCGAACTAGCTCGCAAATCAATTTAAGGATCGCTTCTCCAGCTTTGCGCTCCTTTGCATTATGGGCGCGATTAGAGAACTCGGAACCTGACTGATACGGATGTAAAGGGAACACGTTCCACAGAAATACGTTGCTATCAATCTGTCGCAACATCTGCCAAATAACAGCCGCCGTCCGCTCTGCGACGAGATGCCCTGACGCAGGTCGTTGACGCAGCACACGCCACCTCGCCAAGTGTTCCGAAAAATGCAAATCATCAGTCAATGCAAGTCCGGTTCGCCGCCCCCCCCTATAACCTAAATCACGTCCAATCCAGATTGCATCCACTTCCACCCGTTCCGCTGCCTTGAGCATATCAATCAGGATCTGGCTCCTCACATCAGGTGACACATCTTGATCATACAAAGGACAAATATCTATATATGGATTGAAAGTATTATCAAATCGAAGGGACCGTAGGGCGTCAACGACAACTGAAGGCGATTTTTGCATTTCAATTCCAGGTGCCATTTCAACCTCTAAACTATTAGACGATTTATTTCCCTTTAGATAATACATATCTAAGGTATCTAGCTTTGGCAGAAACTTATAGTCCGTTCATCCAAGTCCACCTTTACTACACCTTGATTAAACGTTTTCAGCTCATGGAAAATTTTATATCCATTCAAAATTGCGCGCTCCCACTCCCAATAAGAGTTATTTTCCACCTCAAGCCCCTTAACCAACCGCTTGATAACTTTCAAAAAATCATACGATATGTCATCTCGTGACGAAAACATTGGCTTCGACTCATCAGAATGCCCTCGCCTCTCCGAGATCATGACCCCCTCAGCGTGAATGAACTTGACTATTGCCTCTTCAACAATTCTTGCACGCGCACCGTCCTCAACCTCATCAACAGTAGGTAAACTTTTTCGCTTTCTCCCCATCAACGCTCTCATTACCGGTGACCAGCCGAGATGAGCAACATTTGCTAAGTGCAAAACATCGTGAAAACGGTAACCGTCTCCCTCATATGCATTATCAGTGAGTTCATCTCCCAGTTTTTCACCGTCAAACCACATTTGCGACCTACCGCAGCCAGAAGCTACAAATTCAACGCTGAATTGCCTTGGAAACTGCTCCAAATCGGGCAAGCCTTCGTCATGTAAAGACGTGGGCGACAAACCGTCTCGCCTTGACGAAATTTTTGCGACATTGAACTTTGCAATGTCATCCAATGACGCATTGAAAACGCTGGCTATGGCTGAAAGATGCCAAGCAACGCTCATTAGAATATCATTGATTTTCTGCTTATTAATTGACGAATTGAAGTATAACTCATCTTTATTTAGCTCCTTTCTAAGAAGTTCTGCTCCATTTTGCCATAAAACAGCAAGACAGACCCTAAGAAGCTCGTCACCGGAAACACGGGCAGTCAGTATAGACAATTTCTGGTAGTCAGAAAATTTCATATTCGAAGTACTAGGAATCTTCTTCGAATTATCCATAAATTCTTTGTACTTTTCTTCTCCTATTTTTTTTCGAAACTTTTCAGACCTCTCGGATTTTGACATCAACTCAACACGGAGTTTTCGTATGCTATTGGAAAGGATATTTACTGATTTTCCCTGATTTTCAATTGAAACCAAAGAAAAACAATACCAAACAGCATCACCAATCTCTTCAATTATTTCATCATTGATCGAAGTTAGATTGTCGTGATCTGACAAGATATTCTTTTTGAGCGCCGATACGATCGAACCAATTTCACCAATCAATCCATATAGTGCAATGTCCCGTCGGGACTTAGTGTCTTTGTTTTGATACTCCTCAGTACAATGGACGAAGTTATTATAGTCAGAAACCAGCATCCCCCACCCCTTCAAGAAAAATTACTACAAATATTGCCAATGAGATGGCTCACCTACATAGCCTCTTCCTGAGAGAGAAAAGACCCAATCACAAAACAACGCCACATCTTTCGATGTGAATTTTGATTTATGCCCGACCCCCTTTTTCACAAAGCCCTTGAGATTATCGGGCACCACAGGACCGCACTTCCCCCAGTAAGCATAATCCTTTGATATCAAAACATTATCAGTTGCTCCTGTATCCCGCTCTAAGTTCCCTCTACTTAGAACCCCGTTAGGCTCGCTGTGGAAAGAGTCCTCTTGCAAGTATTCACCACTCACAAAATCCCTATGATAAATATTATCGCCATAACGTTGAACGTAACTTCCAATCAGCTTTGGCCTCTTACAAATAAATCTCGGATCCATCCAATATTCATCAAATGAAATAATATCCTCAACTCTCATCCAGTACACCAAAGAACCAACCAGCCCAGGTTTTGTTGCACCTGTTCCGACGACCAAATCGCCTACACTTGCATGTTTGCGGATACGAGGCTTACAAGCAGCAAGTGTGCAAAATCCAAAAAATGGATTTGGAGCAAAACCCAAATCATGCTCAACCACATAAGAAAAAACCTTCACCGGCTTAGCACTTATTTCTATCTAAGTGTGGCGCTGGACGAGTCTGCCCATCAGCATTTTGATAGATCGGCTCTTGGTCATCAGAAGTAAGTACACGCTTGATCACTAGAGGATCACAGGCCACTTGGTGAGAACTGTACTTTTCTATGGATTTTGGTACACCTTCATTCTCTGAAGTCTTTGGCCAAACAGCAATGACAGTACGGCCAATTGCGACGGCGCGCACAAGCAGAGCCTCCAAATCCTCATCTTGGTCAAGCTCCGGACAAATCAACACGATCAAAGGCAGATCCTCATCATCCTGTCCCTCGTCCAACTCGCAACCTGCCTCATCCAACGCCTCAAACAACTCCTCGACACTGTTTTTTTGGCAACCTTCGGTATACACATCGACCTTCATCCAACAACCCTTACCAATCAAAAATCAACTCTCAGTAGAATTATAAATTATAATTGTCTTTAGTTAAAGATATCAAGAATGATCCCACTACAACTCTGCTCCCTCCCCCTTGCACACCGGCGCAGAGAGAAGAGCCACCCTTCCCCAAAACCTCACCCCTAATGATTGAGGTTCGGATTTCCTTGAGCTTGCAGCGACGGTTATCTGTTGAGATCAACTTTTGAAAAAGCTGCTATTCATCTGGCGGAGACGGCAAATCTCGCTTTATTTGTGCTCATACTGAGGCTCACACTACGTGCTGTGCATTGTATTTCGCCTTATACTGCCTTGAGCCTTCATCTTCTTAAGCAATGCTCTGACAACATCCATGCCCTAACTGACCTCATCACGATCAGTAACCCGAAACAGCCTTTGCCCGGCCGCTTGAATGCGGGCAAAGGCGTCTTCCGCCATAAAGCCCGAGACAAAAGCCATGAAGGTCACGAGAAACGGGCTGATATCGATTTGTCCTGATCCGTCGGGTCCGCCCTGGCTGACCATCAGTACCCCTGCCTCTGTACACAGGAAGATGGCCATGGCGGCGGCGATCCCCTCCCCCGTCATGACGAGCAGTCTTGCGGCGGGCTTCAGGCTTTTACCAAGCTGTGCCCATCCCTGAAGCCGCGGCAGTGTTTCGGCCTGCGGTGCTGGCACAGCCTCCGGCGCACTTTGATCCATGACATTGTGATCTGCGGCGTTGTGATCCGTGGCATTTTCATCGGGTGGTGTTTTTGGCGGCATTTGGGGCGGCGTTTGGGGCGTTGGCGGCTGACCGAAATTCTGTCTGGTAAAGGCAACCACCGCGCCCAATCCGCCCGCGGCGACTGTGACCAGCAAGGTCAGCATGATGGTGGGCAACTGGATCAAATAGGAAAGCATATGGCCTACGGGGTGTTGAAACAGGGCAACCAGCGAAACCGTGTCCTGACCAAACTCTTCGTCCTGACGCCTGATCTCTGCCTCGATCTCGGCCAGCTCATTTTGCAAGCTCGTTCTGAGCTTTGCGGCGTGCTGGTTTTCGGCGCGGATATTGGCCCATTCGATCTGGGCGCGGGCGTTTTTCTCGTCAAACCGGATCATGGAACTTCGGATGGCATCGACTTGCTGGCCGGCGCGATCCATCAGGGTTTCCGGGGCTTTGTCGGTGAATTTCGGGTGATCAAGCAGGGCGTGAAGCCGGGTCATGATTTCGATGCCGTCGGCGCGACGTTTCCTGTCCGCATCGCTTTCCCCGAACGGAACATCAAGCATTGGCGATCCGGCGCGGCCAAGGGTTGTACCACCGCCGCCCACCATGCCGGTTGGCGGATCAAACAGCCCGTCGGTCGGCATGGCGGTTTGCTGGCTTGTCACGAATTGATGCGCCGCATTGAGGGCGCTTAAGAACGCGCCTGCAAATTCGGGGTCAAATGCATCGCGATTGCTGGCAACGGTTGCGCCAAGTTGTGAATAGCTGCCAAACGCGTCCCACCAGGCGGCAATCGCATCCTTGCGCAAGGCCAATCCATTGCGGGTCTCTTCGAGGGATCTGGTATCAATCGCGCGCATATCATCGCGCAAAATGCCAGCTTCTTCGCGCAAGGCGGCCTCATGGAAGGCTTGCAGGACCAGTCGTTCCAACATGCCAGGCGATGAAACACCGAGTTCGCGCAGCAGGGAATCGCGCTGAATATCGGCGGTAAATCCGGCGAACAGCGTAATCACAAACCCGAAGTAAAGCACACAGGTCAATCCGGCCAAGATGGATGACCCCGCCAACCGCCAGATGTTCAGGCCTTCTTGTGTTTCTTGCTCCATCGGGCACCTTCATGGGTTACGTCCCCTGTCGACGTGGAGCGAAAATGCCTGTGAGGGCGCGTGATATCGCGGGTTTAAGTTAACAGCCGCAAAACGGCTGATTTCCATCCGTATGAGAGCCCCCCTCTTTCGCGTAGGATGGCATATTTCTTATATTTCTCAGATAGTTACTATTAAGAAGATTCTAATATTAGATATTGCCATTTAAGTTTTATCTAATTAACATTGCCTTCAGCCGATATCAGGAGGAGGTCGTCCACGCCGCCACCCTTTATCTTTGCTTGTTCAGGTAGGAACTGCGTTATGGCGTTAAATATCATATCCGACCACGCGGCCAATCTGGCGCACCGCAATCTGGCGCGTGCCGAGGAGGCCGCGAACAGATCGCTTGCCAAGCTGTCATCGGGGAAGCGTGTCGTCTCTGCCCGCGATGATGCCGCATCAATGGCCATCGGGTCGCGGCTGAACTCGACGGCCTCTGCTTTGACATCAGGGATTGTCAATATCGGTCAGGGCAATTCCATGCTGCAGATTGCCGACGGGGCCATGGCCACCATCGACGATGTGCTGGTACGCATGAACACACTGGCCGTTCAGGCCGCATCGGAAAACCTGTCGGACACGGAACGCGGGTTTCTCAATGACGAATTCGTCGCACTGCGCACCGAGATCAATCGCATTGCGGCCGCAACCAATTTCAACGGCATCCAGTTGCTCGGCGATGGCAGTGATGTGTCCCTTGACTACAGTGATTTGAATGCTGGTGGCTCCGCCGAGGTTCTTTCGGTTGCCAATGGCTTTTCAAATTTCACCATCACCGATGACAATTACTGGGCGCGTGATACCAACGAAAACGGATCGGCGGATAATCAGCTTCGCTTTGATGTGCTCAAGACCGGGGATCGCATTTTGCTGAGTGCCATATCCGAAATTGATGGCACCAGCCCGCACCGGACCCACAGCATCGATGTCACCGATTATGCGTCCGGTGGCAGCAAGGCGCTTAATGCCGGTCAAACACAGACACTCGATTTCGGGGATGTCGGTGTAAAAGTGAACCTGAACTTCAATATCGCAACCACCATCACCAACGCCCTGGCCCAAGGCTCCGATGGTGCCGGTGCCGATGGATCAACCACAGCGCAGATTTTTGGCGCCAGCCCGGTTTTCTCGGTTCTTGAGGATCAGGGCAACAAACTACCTGATAAGATCTATTTCCAGCTTGGCGGCGGCAATACCGGCGGTGCGCAGCTTTCGATCCCGACGACCGCGGTTGATGGTGCCGCCCTTGGCTCGGGCAAAAACGGCACGGAGACAAGCCTTGATGAGCTGGGCAGCAATGCGATTGCCACATCCGCCAAGGCCCAAAGTGCGATCGAGGCCGTGACGCGCGCGATTGATGATCTGCAACGCGCACGGGCCAATATCGGCACCAACCAGAACCGTCTGGATGCTGCCAGCGAAAGCCTTGCCTCGACGCTTGAAAACGTCAAAGAAGCGCGCTCAAGCCTGCTTGATCTCGACGTTGCGATGGAACTGACCAACTACGCGTCGAAACAAATCCTGATCAAATCAAGTGTCGCGATGTTGGCCCGCGTCAGTGAAATGCGCCAGAACCTGATACGCTTGCTGGCAGGTTGAAGAGCCACCTCTCAGCGAGTGTAGGAAGCCCCGCGCGCCCGGCGCGGGGCTTCTGACCCTCATTGCGCTGCAAAACATCCTTTAACCGGTGGGGCTTTTACGTCTATGGTCGTCTAAACACCCAAAGAAAGACAGATCGGCCATGACCACCCCGACATCCGACAACACATCCGACACCGCCGCCGACAAATCATCCCAAACCTGGCAAAACCTTTCGACCGACTGGATCACCTGGGCCGAACGCCTGGCACCGGCGGCCGAAAAGATCAATCGCCACATGATCGAGGCGGCTGACCTTCCGGGGCTTGCAGCTTTGCGCGATGGCGCGCCGCTTGATGTGCTTGATCTGGCATCCGGGGTGGGTGAACCTGCCTTTTCCTTTGCCCGTGCCTTGGGCGGCGGCACAGATGATAGCGCTAACATCCCTGGAATTGCGGGGCACGTGACCGCCTCCGATATCGTTTCTGATATGTGCGATGCCCTGATGGAACGCGCCGCCGAGGAAGAAATTTCCAACATCAAGGCCGTTCCGGCCAGTATGGAAAAACTGCCATTCGAGGATCAGAGCTTTGACGTGGTGTCATGCCGTTTCGGCGTGATGTTTTGCGAAGATCCGGACAAGGCACTGCGTGAGGCATTCCGCGTTCTACGCCCCGGTGGCAAGGCGGTGTTTATGGTCTGGGCGCCATTGGTCGATAATCCCTTGTTTGCCGCAATGGACGCGGTTCTTGGCAACATCCTTGGCATCGGGTTTGATGCCGCCGGGCTGGACCCGTTCTGCTTTGGCGATGCCGATCAATCCATGATGCGCTTTGAGAAAGCAGGCTTTACCGGGATTGAAGCGACAACCCACAGCCCGGCTGGCCGTATTCCCGAAAATGCCCCGTTCTGGAAACCGCAAATGGACATGCTGTTTGGCAATGTCTTGCGCAAATCATCGGATATGGAAGTCGGCGCGATCAATGCCGCAATGTTTGAAACATTGGCCCCCTATATCGAAGACGGCCATTTTCAGGTCCCGATTTGTTTTCATGTACTTAGCGCAAAGCGCGCCTGATCGGGCCACCCTGTCTGATCGCTGATTTCGTGTAAAACCCAAGCATTCCCGCGCATCACGCATGGCCGCATGCGTGGATTTGTGCTTGCGTTTTGGCAACCGGCATGGCAAACCCCGCCCCCTTGGAAGGATGATCCTTCCCCTGTCGTAGCACCAGGTTAAAAACACGAAAGACTGATCATTATGAAGACGATTGTCGTCTGCTCTGGCGGGCTGGATTCCGTCACGCTGGCCTATAAGGTCGCGACCGAGCACAAGCTCCATTCCCTGATTTCGTTTGATTATGGCCAGCGCCATAAAAAGGAACTCGATTTCGCCGCCCGTGCGGCGCGTAATCTTGGCGTCAAACATCACATCGTTGACCTGACCCCGGTCGGTGCCCTTTTGACCGGATCGTCGCTGACCAGTGATGATATCGACGTGCCCGATGGCCATTACGCCGAAGAAACCATGCGCATCACCGTGGTCCCGAACCGCAATGCGATCATGCTGGCTGTGGCCTTTGGTGCGGCGGCCAGTGCCGGGGCCGATGCGGTTGCCGCGGCCGTACATGGCGGGGATCATTTCATCTATCCCGATTGCCGTCCCGATTTCATCAAATCGTTCCAGACCATGCAGGACCAAGCCCTTGAAGGGGTCAAGGACGTCAAGCTTTATACCCCGTTCGTCAATGTCTCCAAGGCCGACATCGCGCTTGAGGCAGGGCGTCTGGGTGTGCCGGTCGATCTGACATGGTCATGTTACAAGGGCGGGGAAACCCATTGCGGACGGTGCGGCACCTGTGTCGAGCGGCGCGAGGCGCTTGAACTGGCGCGCGTCAAGGATCCGACCGTTTATGTCGATCGCGATTACTGGAAACAGGCCCGTGCCGATCATATGGCGCGCAAATTCGGCCCCTTGCCCACCCCCGATAGCGCAGCAAATTAATCCTCATACAATTAAAATTTGCACCATGGATGCCCGCCTGCGCGGGCATGACGGATCGACCGCAGACCTGCTTGATTTGGCACCGTCATCCCCGCGAAGGCGGGGACCTCGATCCGCATGCTCATGGTGGCAGAAATGGACGACACCGAAAGAAAACCGATGTTCACCATCACAAAACAATTCGCCTTTTCCGCAAGCCACCAACTCAGCGGCCTTGAAGAAGATCACCCGTGTGCCCGCCTGCATGGCCACAACTATATCGTCGAGGTGGAGCTTAAGGGTGCCGACCTTGATGAGCGCGGCTTTGTGCGTGATTACCGCGAACTGGGGCCGCTCAAACGGCTGATTGATGACGAGTTTGATCACCGTCACCTCAACGAGGTTCTTGGTCACGATCATCCGACCGCCGAACGGCTTGCGCTGTTCTTTTACGAATGGGCGCAGGGTCGCTGGCCGGAAGTTTCGGCGGTGCGCGTCTCCGAAACGCCGAAAACCTGGGCGGAATATCGTCCATGACGGTGCACGATCCCAACCTTGCCGATATTTCCGAGGGACGTGGTAAAATCCGCATTTCGGAAATCTTTGGCCCGACCGTGCAGGGCGAAGGTGCCCTGATTGGCATGCCGACGGTGTTTGTCCGAACGGGCGGCTGTGATTTCCGCTGTTCGTGGTGCGACACGCTTTATGCGGTTGATCCGGCGTTTCGGGCGGACTGGAAACCGATGTCGGCTGCCGAGGTTCTGGATGCGGTCAAAAAGTTTTCCGGTGGCAAGCCGATCCTGATTACGCTGTCGGGTGGCAACCCGGCCATCCAGCCGTTGGGGGAGCTGATCGCCATGGGCAAGGACGAAGGTTTTACCTTTGCGATTGAAACCCAGGGCAGCATCGCCAAGGACTGGTTTGCCGACCTCAATTTCCTGACGATCAGCCCAAAGCCGCCAAGCTCTTCAACCAGTTTTGATAAGGATGCATTGCAGGCCTGTATCGAAGCAGCGCAATCCGATGGCATTCTGAATGGTCCGGCCATTACCTTGAAATTCCCGGTGCGCGATGCCGCCGACCTGATGTTTGCCGATTATGTGAGGAACCTTCACATTGGCATTCCGGTCTGTTTGCAGCCGGTCAACACAACGCCCGCCGAACCCCATCCGGATGGTGCAGACGGTGTTGATATTGATGGCCTGACCGAACGGTATCGCTGGCTGGTCGATGAAGTGGCAAAGCGCAAATGGTTTGATGTGCGCGTGCTGCCGCAGTGGCATGTGCATGTGTGGGGCAATCTGCGCGGGGTTTGAACCCGCTTCCCACTTTGCCAGTGATGACAAAATATATTTTATCCGAAATAAGCGAGCCTTTCCCGCACGATTGCGACAGATGACCCGTTACAGGCCGTTTGGCATGTTTGCTATTTGCCCGCACGCGCACCACTTCCCCATTAGCGGGCGCGCTTTGCGCCGGCAAATAGAAAGATCACATCATGTCATTTCGCAGTTTTTCGACAAGCCAGGGAAAAGCGGGCTCGAAGCCGGATGCAAAATCGTCAGATAGCGCGTCGGCCCCTGCCGCAAAGCCAAAGCCCGAAAATTCCCCTGCCGAAACCAAACCGACCGCGCATCAAGGCGCGAATGACTGATACCGTGCTGGCGGAGGTTATCCTCCGCCATCGCCTTTTCTGGCCGAACTTTTCCAAAAATCATGAACAAGCAGGAAACGCCCGTTTCCCGCTTCATAAAGGGCTGGTGCCATGCAGCACAGCAGGATGACGCACAAAACCGTGACCTTTGCTCATCCGTTTCACTTGCGCGGACATAGCGATCTGTTTCCACCGGGAAGCTATGTCGTCGATACCACCGAAGAACTGATCGAAGGTGTTTCGATTACGGCCTATCGCAGGGTGTCGACCGATTTGCATCTGAAATACAAACATAACGGCATGATGGTTGATCGAATTCTTTCCATCAAACCGGTTGATCTTGATATCGCCCTGACACGCGATGCAGATCCGGACCGCCCTGAACATCATTGAGCCAGCCATCCTTTGAAATCCGCCGCATTTTATCCCGCGTTTTTCAAACGTGGATGGCGCACGTATTTGTGCGAAACGTTGTGTTTTGGCCGACCCCCCCCATATATAATGTATACACCGTGCCTGTTCGCAGGCAGGGTGACACACTTGGCGCCTGACCAATGATGCCTGTGCGTCCCGAGCATATGACACAGGTATCGGCGCCTTACCGAATGACCCGAAGAGATCGGGGATTGCGGATTTTAAGCCGCCCCAAAGGGGTGAACACTCAAAACAAAATCAGATCCGCACCTTCAAGGTCATCTTCCGGATGCTCGAAGGAGCCATGATCATGAGCATAACCCGCACAACCCATCGTACGGTGACGTTCTTTCATCCGTTCCACTTGCCCGGTCATCCCGGGCTGCTTTCGCCTGGCGAGTATGAAGTCGACACCATTGAAAAGCTTGATCCCGATGCAGCAATGCGCAGCTACATCAAGCTGGAATGTCATGTCCATCTCTGGGCGAAGGAGGACATGAAGGACGGCATCGACGTCCTGATGGTCGAACCGCAGGTGCTTGAAGCTGCCCTTGCCCTTGATTCCGATCCGTTGCGTGAAGATGAACGCAATCAGATGATCAAATCCTTTGGCGGCAGGCCAACGGATAACGCCGCCGCCTGACGGCATGCCAAGCCGAAAGGGCGCAGCATAAAGCACCCCGGGCAGAGAACGTTATCAACTGATCGCGTCCCAACATCTCCGCCCTGCATATGATCATGGATTTATAGCAACCAGAATACTGGTTTCAGCCACCCGTGATCTTGCAAAATTTTGACACCTTCCAACACAGGAATGGCCATCCAGAACCACATCGCATCGCGGGTGGTCGCCAAAAACAGGGCCGGTCGGCACAAAATCTCTTTCTCGTCACGCCAGCGGAACCATGTCGGGCGAAAACGCGGAACCGTATTCACATAGCGTTTGAATGCCCGGCCAAACCGCTCCGCCAGCATGGCTTCTTCACGCAGCACCACATGCCGGAACACCGCCCAGCACAAAACAGCCGAGACCAGCCCGATGGCAATACTGCCGGTCTGGGCACCGGCACCAAATGCACCGATGAAGCTGAAAACATAAAGCGGGTTTCGACACATCGAATAAGGACCGGACGTCACCAGTTCGGTCTTTTTGCGCCCGCCAATATAAAGCGAACACCAACCCCGCCCCA
The DNA here is from genome assembly GCF_000300275.1 of Thalassospira profundimaris WP0211. Taxonomy (GTDB): domain Bacteria; phylum Pseudomonadota; class Alphaproteobacteria; order Rhodospirillales; family Thalassospiraceae; genus Thalassospira; species Thalassospira profundimaris. The sequence continues at coordinate 230,490 of NZ_AMRN01000004.1, forward strand.
CGATGCAGACCATGATCGCCATCATCCCGATAACCTGGATGGTGTGGTGCGATACACTGCTACGATCAAATCCTGCGCGGGTAAAACAAACCAGTGCCAAAAGCAGCACAACACCGACGCGAAGCGTCCATTTTCGATAGCGCTGAATGCGCTGTAAATCTTTCGCCGCGTGCGCGTCTGTTGCAGAATTTAAACTGGGTTGAATGATAAAGCGTGGTTGCAGCATGTATGCCCCCTTGGGAAAAAGAGGCCACAGCATCTGCGATCACCCGATCTTTGGCGTCCAATGCTGTTGATCCGGTCCTGCAATTGGCGGTTCGGACGTCACCGACGCGGACAACACTTCCCGCCTTGCTGCCTCGCGCACCGCACTTGGGGTTTCACCCGTGATTTTCTTGAAGGCCAGATTAAAGGTCGATTTCGAATTGAACCCGACACTTAGCGCGATATCAAGAATGGTACGATCAGGCTCAAGCACCAGAACCGACCGCGCTTCACGGATACGCGCGGCATTGACGAAATCAAAGAAGCTTTTGCCGACATGATGATTAAGCACATAGGACAGCTGATTGGGTGTTATGCCAACCGCACGCGCCAGTTTCGGCAAGGACACCAGCGGATCGAGAAGAATATCCCCTCGCGCCTGAATGTCTTTAAGGCGCGCCAACGCCCGGTCGACACCATCGGGATCAAGCAACGGACGCGGGGCAACAGCATCAGGCGCGCCATCATCGGCCACAGGTGCATTCGGGGGCAAATTTCCACTTGTTGAAGGGGCGCGTTCGCTCTGCAACTCATCTGCTTCATCCACGTCATCGGACATATCGTCTGATGGCCAATCGGGCATCACAAACAGCGCCGGCTGCGTTGCTATTTCATAGCTCATGGCGAACAGAACCAATACCAGGGCGATCTCGCTGCCAAATAGTTCCGGGTTTTCTGGCAGGTAAAGACCAACGATCTTTCCAACCGCAACCGTGATGAAAACGAATGTCAGCCCGCCCAGCACAACACAGATCCAGCGCTGCATGACCTTGCGATCGGCGCCAAGCTGTTCTTCGGCTTGCCGCTGATAGCGCCATGCAATGCGCCACAACAGCACCAGATAAATCGCGATCTGCACAAAGATCGCCACCCAGCAAAAAGCTTCGACCAGTTCACCTGTGGTATATGCGCCGCTGCCAAGAACCGCGCCGCCGCCGCCATGGATCACAACCCAAGCAGTCAGGTTAAACACCACCAGCAGCAAAACAAAATGCCCCCACGGACGGCGGGACGGATTGCCGGAAATCTCGCGGAAATACAGATAGATTGCCGGCCCAATGGCGAAATTGATTGGTTTGAAAAGCAACTCAAAGAAGCCGTTAAAATCGGCCGACACAAGCGGATCGGCGACATCTTCGATCAGGTTAAGCGCAACACCGGCAATAAACAGCATCATCCATCGGTTGGCCCCAAAGGCACGCGAACCTTCGGACCGCAGGATCAGACACAGGAACACCGCCTGCACCACGCCAACGGCTGCGACCACAACACTTACATAATGCGTCCAACCGGTCATTCCGGCGTACTCCTGATTTTTCAGATGGCTCTTCAGACGGCGAACTATGTTCGGCCCAATCGACTATATCGTTTCAATAGACCCAATCGGACACTATCGGCGTCCGATTATGCACAGGCGGACGCCGCCCAGGATCGAGTTTGCGAAAGTGATCACCCGATGGCCACAGATACCCCGACCCCGTGGCCGATCATCACAACAATCATGTTGTAACACGAACCAAACATGCTTCGTCCAGATTGAAGGGCTGTCACAAAAGGTTCCATCATATTTATTTGACTATATCGAATTGATATATGATATTTCGATATATATCGGATTGATATAGTCGTTTTGGCACCTTCCCCCGCCGCGGCATACTCAGTCCCGGATGCGTAAATAAGGATACAGAACACAAGATGGACGTACGTACTTTATGTCTGGGTGCCCTGATGGGCGGCGAGGCAACAGGATATGAAATCCGCAAGATGTTTGAAGATGGCACATTCAGCCATTTTCAAATCGCGTCCCTTGGTTCGATCTATCCGGCCCTGACCAAACTGACTCAGGACGGTCTGGTGACATTTGTTGAACATGAACAGGAAAACAGACCGGACAAGAAGATCTATCAACTGACATCCGAAGGACGTCGCACATTCCTGCGCACGTTGTTGCAGACCAGACCGGCCGAGGATCGTTATCGTTCCGACATTTTGTTCATGCTGACCTTTGCCGAAGAAATGCCGATTGAACTGACCGAGGCGCTGATTGATGAATTTGCTGCCCGTCATGAATTGATGAGCCAACAGATTGATCCGGAAAACACCGACAAACCGGCGCATCAAAAATCAAATGCCCGCGATGAAAACGGCGAACTCAGACCGGGATGCTGTTTCGTTGCCGGACTGGGGCAGGCCATGCGCAATGCGACGCTGAAGTTTATTCGCGAAAACAAGCAGGGCCTGCTTGATGAGTTAAAGGCGCGCAAGACCAACAAGTCCTAGGACGAAACCGAACGCTGTGCGCAAGACGTGCCCAACAGAGCCACTGACGCATTCCGATAGCGGAAGATTTGAGGGAACAGAACAATGAATGCTTCACGCCTGATCGCCATTCTACTGGTCGTTGGGACCGTTATATGGATCGGCAGTGCCTATTTGACCGGCGAGGATGCGCCTGCGCAAAACGAACAAAGCGCGGCCGCAAACCCGGCAAACGAAAGTGCGGCGGAGAAACCGCATGCCAGCGTGCGCACGATTACCAGCCGCGCGGTCGATCACGTCGATCATCTGCGCATTACCGGGCGCACCGAGGCGGTCATTTCTGTTGATATCCGTGCTGAAACCGAAGCGCGCGTGATTGAAATCGGCGCGATCAAGGGTCAGGCAGTCCAAAAGGGTGATCTGATTGCCCGCCTTGAAGTCGGGGACCGTCAGGCCCGCGTTGCCAAGGCCCGCGCCCTTGTCGCGCAGCGTGAACTCGAACATTCGGCGGCTGAAAGCCTGGCTGAGAAAAATTACCGCTCCAAAACCGGCGTTGCCGAGGCGCTTGCCCTTCTCGAAGAAGCACGCGCCGACCTGACCATCGCACGCACGGAGCTCGGCAATACCGAAATCCGCGCGCCGTTTGATGGCATTGTCGAAGAACGCCCGGCCGAGGTCGGTGACCTTTTATCCATTGGTGATCCGGTCGCGACCCTTATTCAGGGTGACCCGATGCTGGTTGTGGCCCAGGTGCCGGAACATTCGATCCGTGCGATTGATCTTGGCCAGCTTGCCAATGTCACCCTGTTTGATGGCAGCACCCATGACGGCATCGTGCGCTATACCGCGCGCGTTTCAGATAACGACACCCGCACCTTCCGGGTTGAGGTGGAGATCGATAACGCCGATCTGCGCATCCCCGATGGCATGACGGCAGAGCTTGAAATCCCGGTCGGCACCAAGCGTGCCCATCTGGTGACGTCTTCTGTCCTGACGCTAAATGACGCGGGCGAGCTTGGTGTTCGCTCGATCGTTGATGACAACAAGGTCGATTTCCTCCCCGTTGAACTTCAGGGTGGTACACGTGAACGCATCTGGATCGGCGGTCTGCCCGAAGAGTTCGAACTGATCGTGGTCGGCCATGACTGGGTCAAGGAAGGTGCGACCGTCGATGTCGTCCATCTGGAAACCGACAAGGACGGCCTGCCGATCATGCAGGATAGCGAAGCCCCCGGGGCTGTTCCCGGGGCTGAAGATACTGCCACCACCCTTTCGGAAAATGCCGCGCAGTAAGCGCGTATCATGAGGAGATGAAAAATGTCCCTGATTGATCACGCGCTTAATCGTTCGCGCACCGTCATTCTGGTTCTGGTCCTGCTACTTGTTACAGGCTGGGTTGGCTATAACACCATCCCGAAGGAAGCCGACCCAGACGTTCAGATCCCGGTTCTGTACGTCACCATGCATCATGACGGCGTCTCGCCCGAAGATGCCGAACGCCTTCTTTTGCGCCCAATGGAACAGGAACTCCGTTCCATCGAAGGTGTGAAGGAAATGCGATCGCAAGCCTATCAGGACGGCGCATCGGTCACGCTTGAATTCTATTCCGATGTCGAGATTGACGAGGCGCTGGCAGATGTTCGCGAACGGGTCGATATCGCCAAATCCGAACTGCCCGATGAAACCGATGACCCCGAAGTGCACGAGGTCAACCTGTCGCTGTTCCCGGTTCTGGTCGTGACCCTTTCGGGGGACGTGCCCGAACGCGCGCTGCTGCGCATGGCGCGTGACCTCAAAGACGCGATTGAAGGCCTGCCTGCCGTTCTGGAAGCCAATCTGGCGGGCGAGCGTGAAGAACTCGTCGAATTCATCATTGATCCGATGAAGATCGAGGCCTATCGCCTCAATGGCGTCGATATCGTCACCCTGGTGCGGAACTCCAACGCGCTGGTCGCGGCTGGCGCGGTTGATACCGGCAGTGGCCGCTTTAACATCAAGGTCCCCGGCCTCTTTGAAAGCGTGAATGATATCCTTGATATGCCGCTTCTGGTCGATGGCGATTCCGTTATCCGCTTCCGCGATATCGGTGATGTGCGCCGGACCTTCAAGGATGCCGAAAGCTTTGCGCGCCTTAATGGGGAACCGGCAATTGCGATCGAGGTTTCCAAGCGTGTCGGCGAAAACATCATCGAAGTTATTGATGCCATCAAGGCCACTACGGCCGAGGCACAACAAGCCTTCCCGCCCAACCTGACGATCAGCTATTCGCAGGACAAGTCATCTGACATCCGCACCATGCTGACCGATCTGCAAAACAGCGTGATCCTTGCGATCCTGCTGGTGATGGTGGTCGTGATCTGGTCGCTTGGCTGGCGTTCGGGCCTTTTGGTCGGTCTTGCCATTCCGGGATCGTTCCTGACCGCGATCCTTGTGCTGTGGGCGCTGGGGATGACGGTCAATATTGTTGTTCTGTTCAGCCTTATTCTTGCCGTCGGGATGCTGGTTGATGGCGCGATTGTGGTCACCGAATATGCCGACCGCAAAATGATCGAAGGCCTGCATCGCAAACAAGCCTATCCGCTTGCAGCCAAACGCATGGCACTTCCGATCATTGCATCGACCGCGACGACGCTTGCCGCCTTCCTGCCGCTGGCATTCTGGCCGGATGTGGTTGGCGAATTCATGAAGTTCCTGCCGATCACGGTGCTGTTCACCCTGACCGCGTCGCTTGCCATGGCATTGATCTTTGTGCCCACAGTTGGCGCATGGTTTGGCAAACCGGGCAGCCAGAACAATGAAAGCCTGGAAGCCATTGCAGCTGATCATGGCGATGACATCGAAAAGGTCAAAGGCGGCACCGGCGTTTATGTCCGGATGCTAAAGACCTGCCTGCGGTTCTACTGGCTGATTGTGCCTGCGGCCTTTGTGGTTCTGATTTCTGTCTGGGCGGCATTTGGTCAACTGGGCAAGGGTGTTGAGTTCTTCCCGTCTGTTGAACCCGAAGTCGCCATTGTTCAGGTCCGCGCACGCGGCAACATGTCCTATTACCAGCAGGACACTCTGCTGCGCGAAGTTGAAAACCGCATTCTGGCCCTTGATACCCATCACGAAGGCGAGAACTGGTTTGATACCGTCTATGCCCGTTCCGGGTCCGGTGCAGGTGGTAACGAAGCTGCCGAAGACGTGATTGGTGTCGTTCAGCTTGAATATGCCGATTGGCAGACCCGCCCCAAGGCGAGTGAGATCGAAAAGCGCATTCTGGCCGATACCGCCGATCTGGCCGGTATCCAGATCGAGGTCCGCGCACAGGAAGCAGGCCCGCCGCAAGGCAAGGACATCCAAATCCAGTTGCGGTCCTTCTATCCGGAACTGCTTGATCAGACTGCGACCATGCTGATGACGGGCCTTCAGGATATGGGCGGTCTTTACAACTTCGAAGACGGCAAATCGCCCCCGGGCATTGACTGGGAATATAGCGTTGACCGTGCACAGGCGCTGAAATTCGGGGCCGATATCACACAGATTGGCAATGTCGTCAAACTGGTGACCAATGGCATCAATTTCTCGACCTATCGCCCGGATGATTCGACGGAGGAGATCGATATTGTCGGACGCTACCCGGCAAAATATCGCTCGCTTGAGGAATTGCAAAACCTCAAGATCGTGACGGACAAGGGTTTGGTGCCGATGGCCAACTTCATCAAACGCACGCCCATGCCCAAGACCGGCACACTCCATCGTGTTGACAGCCGCCGCACCCTGACCGTCAAGGCAGACGTGCAGGAAGGTGTTCTGGTCGATACCAAGCTTGGTGAGGTCAAAGAATGGATGAGCACCCTTGCGATCGATCCGCGCATTTCGGTCGAGTTCAAGGGTCAGGATGAAGAACAGAAGAAGTCGGCCGAGTTCCTGCAAAACGCCTTTTCGGTGGCACTGTTCATCATGTTCATCATTCTGGTCACCCAGTTTAACAGCATCTCAAGTTCGCTTCTGATCATGATCGCGATCATCATGTCGACGGCGGGCGTGTTCCTCGGATTGATGCTGACCGGGCAGGCCTTTTCGATTGTCATGAACGGGATCGGCATTGTCGCGCTGGCCGGGATTGTCGTGAACAACAACATCGTTCTGATCGATACGTTCGACCGGCTCAAGCACACCGCCAGCAGCATCGAAGCAGCCATCCTGCAAACCGGCGCACAGCGTTTGCGTCCGGTGATGCTGACCACGGTGACGACCATTCTTGGTCTGGTGCCGATGGTGCTGCAGATCAATATCGACTTTGCTGCGCGCGATGTATCGGTTGGCGCACCTTCCACGCAATGGTGGGTGCAACTTTCGACCTCCATCGCGTTTGGTCTGGCCTTTGCCACGGCACTTACGCTGGTCTTCACGCCCTGTGCGCTGATGGCGCGTCACAAGCTGGGCGGGCTGATGCGAAAGATCAAGCCGCGCCTCGCAAAACCGTTCAGCGCAGGCCTGCCAAAAGGCCCGACTGACCAGACCAGCTAACCCCATAGCCGCGCGCTTTTTCCCCCGACCCCGCCGCGCGGTTACACCGGCCCCCTTCCCCGGGGGCCGGTGACTTTTTATCCCGGCAATACTGCAACGTGAATGGAGCGCGCTTGCTATATCATTATTTTATAACTATATGATTTTTCGCTTCGAACATGATCGGGCGGAGGTGGCGAATACACACTTTCCTAAGGATTTTAGAAGTATTTTATCATTATTCGTCACAACTGATTTCCGCCGGAATCAAAGGAACTGCATGGTATCGGCTCTCTGGCATAACGCGCGACCAAAGGTCTTTGGCATTGCCTGTGCACTTGGCGCAGTGATGTCTGATGGCGCGATGGCCCAGAATAGCTCGGAAGATCAATTCTTTACCTGGGCGGTTCCCGCCTTTGCCCCGGCCTTCATCCATAAGCAAGGCAAACTGACCGGCTATGCCGCCGATACCCAGAACTGGTTTGCTGCCCAACTGCCGCAGTATCGTCACGACGTTCTTCATGTGCCGCTTGCCCGCCTTCTGGCTGAAATGAAAAACGGCGAAGGGGCATTGCGCTGCTCGACAACGCTGATCCCGACCCCGGAGCGGCGCGAATATATTACCTTTGCCAAAACCATCCTGCTGCATCTGCCGATCTCGATTGTCATTCGGGCCGAGGATGAAGACCGCTTTACGCCTTATCTGAATAAGGAAGGTCATGTGGAGCTGGAGCAGCTTCTTGCAGACGAAAGCCTGTCAACGGCAGTGCGCATCGGCCGGGCGTATGGTTCGCGCGTCGATGGCCACCTGAACCGGTTCCGCGATACGCATCAGGTCATGCAGGTTGCCGAGGATACCAAGTTCGTTCGGATGCTCGACCTTAAACGCATAGACTGGACGCTTTATTTCCCATCCGAAGCCGAATATTACCGCCGCACCCAAACGCCCGAGCTTGAAATCAAGGCCCTGCCGATTGCCGGCAACACCACCTTGCTTGAAGCCACGATTGGTTGTGCGAAAACGCCCGCTGGGCAAAAGGCAATTGCCGAAATCAACGCCATTGTCGATGAAAACCCGACCATGCCCTGGACGGAGTTTTATGCCAACTGGCTAGGCCCCAATGACCGCGAATGGTTCAATGCCGCGCGCGACCAATACATCCACGCCGAACATTTCGAAACCCGGCTGGAATACAGCCCCTCGACCGCGCAATAGAAATCAAAAAAGCCGGCATATGCCGGCTTTTCTTTTGGTCTTCTGATCGGATGATCAGTTCTGATGGACGCGGTTCAATCCCTCTTCGGGATCGTCATCGGGTTCACCATCATCGTCTTCTTCATCTTCCTTGTCCTGACGCTGCTGGTTCTCAACCCCCATGCGGCGATAGGAGCGATAAGACAGCGGGAAGGTGATGAAATAGATCGCGGCAATCGCCGAGAGGGTCAGCCACGGCGACGACACCAGAAACGCTACCGATGCGCCAAATGCCAACATCAACGGCAATACCCATGCGCGCGGTACCTTGACCTTCTTGAAGCTGAATGTCGGCAGGCGCGACACCATCAGGCCCGCAATGATCACACCATAGGGTGCGACGATATAGGGGCTGTCAAAGATGCCTTCGCCAAACTGGAAGGTCAGAACAATCGGCCACATGGCTAGCGCCGCGGCAGCCGGGGCCGGAACCCCGGTAAAGAACCGGTAGGCCCAGGTTGGCAGTTCAGGTTCGCCCAGCATCTGCGTGTTGAAGCGCGCCAGACGCAGCATCATGCAAACCGCAAACAGAAGCGACAATGCCCAGCCGATGCCACCAAATTCATGCAGCGACCAGAAATACAGCATCATGGCCGGTGCAACGCCAAAGCAGACAAAGTCGGACAAGCTGTCGAGTTCGCCGCCAAAGCGGCTGGAGGCGTTGAGCATGCGGGCAAGACGGCCATCAAGACCGTCAATGATCCCGGCAATCAAAATGGCGGCAACGGCGGCCTCCCAACGATCCTGCATCGCAAAGCGGATCGAGGTCAGACCGGCACACATCCCCATGATCGTCGCAACGTTCGGCACAAGTCGCGTCAGCGACATCGCCTTGAAACGACGGGGACGACGAACGGGATCGATGCCGCCTGCCATTATCGGATCTCCCCGACTGCGGCGTCCTTGCCCTTGGCTGAGACATCAGCAAGGACGGTTTCACCGGCAATCGTCGTTTGCCCGACAATCACGTTCGGCGAGACACCTTCGGGCAGATACACATCCACGCGCGAGCCAAAGCGGATCAGGCCGAAACGTTCACCCGCTTTCAGCTGCGAACCGGTACCGACATCACACAGAATACGGCGCGCAACCAGACCGGCGATCTGAACAACACCGAACTCGCGGCCTTCCTTGTCACGGACAAGAAGGATCTGGCGTTCGTTGTTTTCCGATGCCTTGTCGAGTTCGGCATTGACGAACTTGCCGGGCACATAGGCCTCGCCAACGATTTCGCCATTGACCGGGCAACGGTTCACATGGACGTTGAACACATTCATGAAGATCGACACACGCGTACGCGGGGTCTTGTCGTCAAGTTCAAGTTCCTTGGGCAGTGGTGCTTGCGAAATCATGCAAACGCGGCCATCTGCCGGGGAAATCACCAGATTTTCGTCGGTCGGGGTAATACGATCCGGGTCGCGGAAGAAATACGCGCACCAAAGTGTCAGGATCACACCGATCCAGCCCAGCGGTTCCGCAATCAGGAACAAGCCCACAGTGATCGCTGCAAAGATCGCAACGAATTTCCAGCCTTCCGGATTGATCGGCACAAGAACGGATTTCAAAGTCTTAATTCCCTGGTTGCCATGGTTGGGCATATCAATTTGGTACCCTTGGTACCGTGCGGGCGCTTTCCTACCATCTAGTGATGACAAAGGGCAACGCAACCCGCGTCAAACTGTTTGGCCCCAAACTTAAAAGGGGCAAAACACACTTACCATGTGCTTTGCACCTCGCAAAGAAAAGTGATGCTTATTGCTGATTTTCTTCGTTCGGCAGTGCGAAAATCTGCCCCGGATAAATCAGATCAGGATCGCGGATCTGGTTGCGGTTCTGATGATAGATCACCCAGTATTTCAGGCCTTCACCATAAGTACTGCGCGCAATCCGCCACAGGCTGTTGCCCGGCTGAACGACATAGCGTGAACCCGGCTCAAGAATTTGGTCTGGCCGTGCACGTTCGAACGGAATTTCAACACGTGCGGTCACCTTGCCGGCACTGTCAAGCTGATCAGCGCGCAGCGTGTAATTACCCGGCTCGATCGGCTGTCCGGTGGTCAGTGCCCAGTTGCCGTTTTCATCGGCCGGCGCAGTGCCAACATGGTTGTTATCAAGGTAAACCCGAACTGTGTGATTAAGGTCGGCCTTGCCCGACATTGCAACGCGGCCCTCGGTATCGTAGTCGACAACATCAATCGACAGACGCGGAAGGGTCGCGTCTTGCGTATCAGAACCTTCTTCCTGTTTCGCTGCGGCTTCGGGTGCCGGTCCCTGCATTACGGTAACGGCACCGTCACCATCAGATGGCACCTTAAGCGCGATCACAGGCTGCTTTTCGCTTGCCGGTTCGCTGTCGGTGGCCCCGGCGGTTCCTGTCGTCTCGCCATTTTCACCGCTTTGTTCACTGGTGGCTGCCGGTGCCTTTTCCTCTGGGATCAGGACAACGACCTTGTCATCTGCCTTGGAAACATTCCCGGTGGCGTCTTCGGCTTCAAGCGACAATTCCCGATCACCACTGGCCAAGGGTTTGTTTGGCAGAACGACCCATTCACCGCGTTCGTCGGCCGTGGCTTCGCCAATCACTTCTTCACCCTCGCGGATGCGAACAGTGCTGTTGGGTTCGGCGCGGCCTGCAATGACGGCATTTCCGTCCGGGCCGATGCGCACGACATCAAAGCTTGGATTGGTGATCGCAGGTGCGTCAGTGGCCGGTTCAGACGCCGGTTCGTTTGGCGTCGTCTCGGTGGTAACCGCAGGCGCCTGTGTTACTGCCGGTGCGGTTTCTTCATCCGCACTCTTGGTCAGCATGTAATTCAGCGCAATCGCTGCAATGATCAGTACAACGCCGACAATGACGAGGATATAGGGTCGCTTCACCGGAAATATCCTTGAACGATGTTTATGTTTATAACTCTTCTGCTCAAGACACTGAAATTGCTTGCCATATTCCCCTCAAACAACCCGTGCGAGCACGTTAATTAGAAACTTGTACTACTTTGTACGTGCAGTTTCCATAACGTAACCTACAAACGATACATCGCAACCGTTAGGCAAAGATGAAGAGAGCAAGACTGCGCACAGCAAACACCCTTGAGGTCAAAGGCTTCTGGCCGCCATCTCCGCCCCGACATAGGCTACAAGCGCGGCCATGATCAGTGGCAGGGCCAGAACACCGACCCGGATCATCATACCCAGAAGTGCGGCCTGTGCCGGGTTATCGGTGGGCAGATGCGCTGCCAGCCTGACCGAGGCCTGACGTGCTGAAACCACCAGAAGCAACACCGCAAAGGCAAGGCAGGACGCCGGCACCATGATCATCGCACTTGCCGCCCCCGACATCAGCGCACCAACAACGCCAAGCCACACCGCCACACGGTATTGCGGGGCCGCCTTTTCAGAAATCAGCGCGACAAACAATGCCACCGTCAAGGCCGCCTGAAACACAACATGATCGCCAAGGCCAAACAGATGAACGATGATCCCCTGCCCCAGGGCCAGGGTCATTAAAACCGCAATCGGCCCGGGTTTTGCGATTGTTTCCACGTCGCCTTTGGCATCTGTCGTCGATTTGCCGGATTTTGATTTGGTACTTTTGGCTTTCCTGCCCTTGGCGGGTTTTGCCGCGTCATCGTCATCCTCAGTGAAATCCGGGCGCGTCACCCACAGGAAACATCCGCCGACAATCAAAAACGCCAGCCATGCAAAAATCTGGATCGCGCCGGGATGGTATGACAGCCCCCGAATTGGTGCAGCCAACACCAACCAGCCGCCCAAAAGCAGGGTCAGCCCGGCAACGCCCAGTGATATGCGTTCCGACAGTCGCGAAATATCCATGATCGCACCACAGACACCGCCAAGCACCAACATCAAAAGTGCTGCGCCCACGCCACCGCGCGCGGTTTCGGGCAGTCCAATGGCCGCGGGCACGGCCACGGCAACCGCCGGAATGATCGCGCCCAGAACAAGGCGACGCGCGATGGAACGTTCCAACCCCAGCCACAAGGCCAGCATCAGAACGGCGGCGATAATGCCCGATATCACAATGGCGAGAATGAATGGACTATCGACAAACACGTTGGGCGGTCCTGCCTTCTTCTTATGAATATGCTTAGCGCAGTTTCCTGCTGTGAGAATTACCCATCCCACAATCAGGTTCAGAACTTGTTAACCCTGCGACAAAAAGCGCGCGATCTTCGGCCTTCCAGAGCTTGGCCGTCAATGCCATAGCCAATTGGCAAGATTACGGCCAAAGGCGAACAAATCAGGGCACGATCGATAAAATTCAGATGCTGCTATGCGGAAATTACTGCCACAGATGCGATCGGATCGGTTAAGGTCCCCTTCCGTACGGGGTTTCGTTCAGAAATGCGTCGCCCAGCTACCTGCGAAACAAGAAACACAAGGCAGGTCGCCATGACAAAAGTAAAATCAATCTGTGTCTTTTGCGGTGCTTCGGATGGCAAGAATCCGCAACACATGGAAAATGCCATCGCCTTTGGCAAAATGATGGCCGAACGCGGCATCACGCTGATTTATGGCGGCGGCCGGATCGGCCTGATGGGGGCCGTGGCAGATGGCGTTATGCAAAATGGCGGATCGGTCGTGGGCATCATCCCGGCCCATCTTGACGATATCGAAGTCGGCCATACGGGTCTTTCCGAACTGATCGTTTGCAAATCCATGCATGAACGCAAGGTCGAGATGTTCCGTCGCTCGGACGCGTTTGTCACCCTTGCCGGTGGGCTTGGCAGCCTCGATGAGGCGTTCGAAGCCATGACACTTCGCCAGCTTGGCATTCATGACAAGCCGATGGTGTTCCTCAATGCGCTTGGTTATTGGGACAAGTGCTTTGACATGATTGACGCCATCATCGACGAAGGCTTTGCCCGCCCCAGCCACAAGAACCTCTATACCGTGGCCAACACGCTCGATGAAATCTTTGAACAGCTTGCCGCCGAACCGGCCCCGCGCTTTGACCCGCGCGAAAAGCTTTTCTGATCTCGGCAAAATAGCCTGACCAAAGCCCGGCCAGCCTCACCTGACCGGGCTTTTTTGTGGTAATCACGCCACTGGAAGAACCGATACTTCAGCTCGAATGAAGATTAACGGGAAAGCTCGCAGGTTGGTTTATCGGCAATCTTTGCCATGCGCTGATCAAATTCATCGGCCAGATCGGCCAATGTGACAGAGGCAAATTTTTCGATCAGCAGTTTTTCAGCAGCCTCGAACGCACTGCCAAGTGCCGAGTTAACCGCCTGTTCAACAAGGCATTCCGGATGATCGACGGCAACTCCAACGGCAAAGAAAGCGGGATTGCCAATGGCGCGATGTATATCGAGCATTGTGATTTCCGATAAGGGCCTGGTCAAAACCCAGCCACCACCGTGACCTTTTTCCGAATGCACATACCCATCATCGCGAAGCCCCGCCATGGTTCGTCGCACCACCACCGGATTTGTCCCAAGCATCTGCGCGATTTGATCAGACGTCGCAGCACCGTCTATCCGGTCCATATGAATAAGAACATGCAGCATGCGCGAAAGTCGGCTGTCACGACGCATTGCGAACTCCTGATGCGGGTTTGATTTCCAGCAATTCGTAGCACTTGGCACATCTCGCAACAACAAAAGTTTCGAATTCCTTTGACTCGCTCATATCACGATACTTATGAAGTTACATTATGCACATCCATATGTTTGACGAGGAAATGCAATGTCACCAAATGTCCCTTCTGCTGCCCAATCAACCACGGCAGGCAAGAAACAATATGACGTCGCCGTTATCGGGGCCGGGTTCGCCGGGCTTTCGGCAGCGATGCAGCTTGCGCGCGCCCGGTGCGATATATGTGTGATTGATGCCGGAGAGCCCCGTAACCGTTTTGCGACCACCGCCCACGGAGTTCTGGGTCATGACGGCAAAACCCCGGCCGAAATTCGCACTACCGCCATTGATCAGCTTTGTCGCTATGAAACTGTTGATTTTCGTCGCGGGCTGGTCACCGACGCCATGGCCTGCACGCTTCGCGATGCATCCGATCCGCTGTTTGGACTGAAACTTGCAGATGGTGGGGCCCTTGAAGCCCGGCGTATCATTCTGGCCACCGGCGTACGCGATAGCCTGCCCGATATTCCCGGCCTTGCCGAACGCTGGGGCAAAACGGTTTTGCATTGCCCATATTGCCATGGCTATGAAGTGCGCGATAGCCAGATCGGTGTCATCGCGACCATGCCAGCGTCAAGCCATCAAGCCATGATGCTGCCTGACTGGGGTCCGACCACCTATTTCAGCCAGTCTGAACATATACCCGATGACGACATGGTACTGGCCATGCGTGATCGTGGCATCACCATCGAACATTCGCCAATTGTCGAAATTCTGGGCAACGCACCGGTCATTGATGGTGTCCGGTTGGCGGACGGGCGCACTTTGCATATCCAAACCATTTTCGCCGGTCCAACCGTTTCCATGCCAAACCCGGTTGCCGAGATGCTGGGATGCCGATTTGATGAAGGACCACAGGGTCCGTTCATTGCTGTTGATCCCAGTCAGGAAACCAGTGTGCCGGGGGTATTTGCCGCCGGTGATGCCGCAACTGCACGTCACAATGCAACCTTGGCGTCGGCCGCCGGTGTCATGGCCGAGTTTGGCGCGCACCAATCGCTAGTGTTTCGATAAGATCGTAAACCAGGGACAAACTTCAATCATATCCGAACAGGCACCGCCACGCATACCGCGCGGCGGTGCTTTTGTTACACGCCCGTGCAAAATGGATGATCCGGGAACGGTGTTCATTTGATTATCGCCCGGAAACCCCATAATTTCCGCGCGGTTCGTAACCGTCTGAATATTCATATGAATGTCACGCTTCTGAAATCTTAGTGACAACGAAGCCGCGTATGATCGCTTCAATGTTCAAAACAACAAATTGAACGATCAAATGAATATTTCTACGCGACAGCGCGACATCATCGACATCCTGCGCCGTGACAGCTTTGTCTCAATCGACAAACTGGCCGAATATTTTGACGTTACCCCGCAAACCGTGCGGCGCGACGTCAATATGCTCAGCGACGCCAATCTGGTGCGCCGTCGCCATGGCGGGGTTGAATATGCTGGCGAACCGGGCATGAACCTGTCCTATGACAGTCGTCAGGTCACCAATATCGCCGCCAAACATGCCATATCGCTGCATGTCGCAAGCCTGATCCCCGACGGGGCATCGATCCTGATCGGGATTGGCAGCACGCTTGAACTGGTTGCGCTTAATCTGGTCGATCATCGCCACCTGACGGTGATTACCAACAACATGAATGCCGCCATGGCGCTGGGCAACAACACCAGCAACCGGATTGTCATTCCGGGTGGCACGCTGCGCCTGCCCGATCGCGACGTCATCAGTCCCGAAGCAGAGGCCATGTTTAACAAATACAAGGTCGATTACGGCCTGTTTGGCGTCGGCGGTGTTGAGCCGGACGGGACGCTCACCGATTTCGACCATCGCGAAGTTTCACTCCGTCAGGCAATTGCCGCCAATTGCCGCAGATCCATCCTTGTTGCCGACCAATCCAAATTCGGCCGCCCGGCCCCGGCCAAGGGCGGCCACATTACCGACCCCGACCTGATCGTGGTTGATGGCGTGCCCGGCGGCGTTTTCGATCCGTTGTTTGACCGTCAGGACGTTCGCGCGCGTCTGCAAATTGCCAAAAGCGAAAGTTACGAATGACTAGCCAGCCTCCCTTTATTCGCATCAGTTCTGTGTCGCGCGTGTTTAACGGCGGCAACGGCGTACATGACCTGTCACTCGACATTCCGCGCGGAAGCTTTGTCGTTCTGCTGGGGCCATCGGGCTGCGGCAAATCGACGACGCTACGCCTGATTGCCGGGCTTGAAATCGCCGATCACGGGACAATTGAAATTGATGGCAAGGATGTCACAAGTGCGCCGCCCTCCAAACGCAGCCTGTCGATGGTGTTTCAGTCCTATGCCCTGTTCCCGCATCTGAGTGTTGCCGAAAACATCGTCTTTGGCCTTAAGGTCCGCAAAACCAAAAAGGACGAAATCAAGACCCGTCTGGCCGATGCCCTGCGCGTCACCGGGCTTGAAGGATATGAAGACCGCAAACCCGCCCAGCTTTCCGGTGGGCAGCGACAGCGCGTTGCATTGGCGCGCGCAATTGTTGCCGGTCATCCGCTGTGTCTGATGGATGAGCCGCTATCGAACCTGGATGCCAAACTGCGCCATGCGGTGCGCAAGGATATCCGCGACCTGCAACAACGCCTTGGCATCACGGTTGTCTATGTCACCCATGATCAGACCGAAGCCATGAGCATGGCCGACATCGTCATCCTGATGAAAGACGGCCGGATCGAGCAGATCGGAAACCCCGCCGACCTTTACCTGAAACCCGCCACCGCCTTTGCCGCCGGATTTGTCGGAAGCCCGCCGATGACCCTGATCCCGGCCAATGCCCTGCCAACCTCAGTCATCCCGGATGGGTTTGATGCCAACAATCTGACCTTTGGCATCCGCCCCGAAGATCTGATCCTGTCGACCGGGCAGAACGATCATCCATGGGGCATCCCGGCGACCGTTACCGGCAGCGAGTTTTTGGGGGCCGAGACATTTCTATTTGTTGCGATCCCGGGAACGGATGGGGCCACCGCCCGCCTGCCGGGTCGCGTTGAAATTTCGCCCGGGACAGAAGTCTCGCTCAGTTGGGTTGGCGCTGCGGCCCACTGGTTTGATGGCGAACACGGTCATCGTCTGACACCGACGGTACCGGGCACATCAGCGCAAGATACCAAGATCACCTCTCAACCTGACACTGCAACTTCGACACTTTAACAGGGAACTTTTGTTCATGCGTAACATCGTAACCAGTGCTGCATTCGCGGCCGGACTGATGGCAACGGCGGCGAGCCCGGCCTTTGCTGCCACTGAACTGACCATGTATTATCCCGTCGCTGTTGGCGGCCCGCTGACCAGCGTGATTGACGGCATGATCGAAGGCTTTGAGGCCGAAAACCCGGATGTCAAAGTCAACGCCATCTATGCCGGCAACTATGACGACACCCGTCTGCGTGCGGTTTCTGCAATCAAAAGCGGCGATCCGGCACAGCTTTCCGTGATGTTTTCAATCGACGTTTACGACCTGATCGAACAGGACCTGATTGTCCCGTTTGATGATGTCGTCAAAACCGCCGAAGACAAGGAATGGCTGAACGGCTTCTACCCGGCGCTCATGGCCAATGGCGAAGTCGATGGCAAAACCTGGGGCATCCCGTTCCAGCGTTCGACCATTGTCATGTACTACAACAAGGACATGTTCCGCGAAGCCGGTCTTGATCCGGAAATGCCGCCGCAAACCTGGGAAGAACTGGTAACGACTGGCAAGGCACTTTCGAAAGACGGCAAATGGGGCCTGATGGTGCCCTCGACCGGTTATCCGTACTGGATGTTCCAGTGCTTTGCCATCCAGAATGGCAAGGAACTGATGAGTGCCGATGGCACCGAGACCTATTTCAACGATCCGGCTGTTGTCGAGGCGCTTGAATTCTGGCGCGGCCTTGCGACCGAAGAAAAAATCATGCCGGAAGGCACCATTGAATGGGGAACCCTGCGTCAGGCCTTCGTTCAGGGCCAGACAGCCATGATGTGGCATTCGACAGGCAACCTGTCGGCGGTCAAGCGCGAAGCACAGTTTGATTTCGGCGTTGCCATGCTGCCGAAACACAAGCAGCCGGGCTCGCCGACCGGTGGTGGCAACTTCTATCTGTTCAAGGACTCAACCGATGAGCAGAAAGAAGCATCGCTGGCGCTGATCAAATACATGACCGCACCAGAACGTGCCGCAGAATGGTCGATTGCCACCGGTTATGTTGGTGTCACCCCGGATGCCTACGAAACCGACGCGCTTAAGGCCTATGTTGCGGACTTCCCGCCAGCACTGGTCGCGCGTGATCAGCTTGAAGTCTCGGTTGCCGAGTTTTCCACCTATGACACCGCCCGTGTCCGCGAAGGTCTGAACAACGCCATTCAGGCGGCCCTGACCGGTGAAAAGACCCCGGAAGAAGCCCTTGGCGATGCGCAAGCCGAAGCAGAACGTCTTCTGCGGGCCTTCCACTAAGAACGCCCGATCTGCACGCCGAAGCGGGATATTCCCCGCTTCGGCACCTTTGTTTGATGACTTTGATTAATTGATTTCTTCGCAGGACGTGCCGACCATGAATGAAATGGCCCGACTTCAAAAACGCAGGCTTGCGCTTTATGGCTGGATGCTGGCCGCACCGGCATTGGCGCTGATGAGTTTGTTTGCCTTTTATCCGGCCATTGCGACCTTTTGGCACAGCCTGTTTAGCCGCGGCACGTCGCGCCGCCCGTCGGTGTTTACCGGGTTTGAAAATTATGGCGATCTGTTTGCTGATCCGACCTTTTGGACGGTTGCGACCAACAACCTGATTTATGCCGGGGTCACCATCCCGGTTTCGATCATCTTTGCGCTCGTCATGGCGCTTTGGGCCAATGCCCATATCCCGGCACGGTCATTCGTGCGCAGTGCCTATTTCACGCCGACCATTTTGCCGATGATTGCAGCGGCCAATTTGTGGCTGTTTTTCTATACGCCCGATCTTGGGGTGATTGACCAGATTACCGGCTTCTTTGGTGCATCGCCAACCAACTGGCTGGGACAGCCGGAAACGGCCCTGGCATCCGTCATTATCGTGACGATCTGGAAGGAAGCCGGGTTCTTCATGATCTTTTATCTGGCAGCCCTTCAGACCATCCCGCCGGATCTGCGTGAAGCCGCCCGGATCGAAGGTGCTGGTCGCTGGACCTATACACGCCGCGTGTTACTGCCGCTTTTGATGCCGACGACGATCTTTGTGTTTGTCAATGCGATGATCAATTCGGTCAAACTGATCGACCATCTGTTCATCCTGACCAAGGGCGGGCCAAACAACGCGTCCAAACTGATCCTGTACTGGATCTGGGAAATGGCATTTGCCTATTTCGACAGCCCGCATGCGGCCGCCATGACCATTCTTGTGTTGCTGGCTCTTGGCCTTGTTGCCGTCGCGCAGTTCCGACTGGTTGAAAAACGGACCCACTACCGATGAAAACAGATACCGTCACTGCCAACACCACACTCAAACTGCCTGATCTCGACAAGGTGCTGGATGCGCTTGGCGCATGGGTTCTCGCAATCGTCTGGATTTCACCGCTGCTGTTTGCTGCCTGGGCGGCATTGCAACCATCCGGCACGGCCCTTGGTCTGGATTTTTCCAATCCGCTGACGTTCGAGAACTTTGTCTATGTCTGGGGTGCCGTGCCGTGGGGTGGGTATTTTACCAATACCGTGGTGCTTGTGACCCTGATCCTTGCGGGGCAGCTGGTGCTTTGTACCCTTGCCGGGTTCGCCTTTGCCCGGTTTGAGTTCAAGGGCCGCGATACGGTCTTTATCCTCGTCCTTTTGCAGCTTTTCATTCTGCCGGAAGTGTTGATTGTCGAAAACTACGCCATCGTGTCCAAGCTTGGCCTGTTTGATACAGCCCTTGGCATCGGTCTGCCTTACATGGCCAGTGCGTTTGGCATTTTCCTGTTGAGGCAGGCGTTCAAATCCGTACCGATCGAGCTTGAAGAAGCCGCCCGGATTGAAGGATGCAGTTGGATGGGCGTTCTGTGGAAGGTCTATGTGCCGGCGGCCAAGCCGGTCTATCTGGCCTATGCGCTGGTATCCATTGCGACCCACTGGAACAACTTCCTTTGGCCATTGATTGTGACCAACTCGCCAGAAACCCGGCCGCTGACGGTTGGATTGTCGCTGTTTGGCGCACCGGAAACCGGGGTGGATATTTCGGTCATCAGTGCGGCAACCATCATGACCATCGCCCCGCTTTTGATGGCATTCCTGATCTTCCAACGCCAATTCATTCAAGCGTTTCTGCGCGCTGGCATTCGATAGAAACCGGCAATCCGGAATTCACCAGGTTGCTTCAAGCACCTCGAACAGCGCCGATATCATAGGCAATTCCTTGCGCCGTTCGGTGGTGATCAGGCTCAGGCAGGCCGGAATGGAAACTGTATTGCACACGGCAAGGCCAAAGGTCTGCTTTTCATGCAGTGCGATGGAATCACGGCACAAGCTTAACCCCACACCGGAGCGGACCATTTCGAGCATCGAGGCTTCCTGATCAACGCGCGCGACGCAATTTTGCGTGCAATCATACTGATCAAAAATCCGCCTCAGCAGCCTTGAATGCACCGATGCGTCCGTCGTGCCGATCCATGGAAGCTTTGCCAGTGTTTTCCAGTCCGCATTCGCGACTTCTTTTTCCCAACCGACCGGGGCAATCACCCGATAATTAAAGTCGGCAAGTTTGATTGCGTGGATTTCTTCGGTCGAGATGGCGGCAATATCACCATCGACATCCGGCCCGCTCAGGTAAAACCCGGCATCGATCTGATTGCGACAGACGCGTGTCAGCATCTCCCCACTGACGCCATGGACCAGTTCGGTTTCGATATCTGGGTAATCAATGCGCATCTGGCTTAGCATCCGGCCAAGACGGATAAATTCCGGATCAACGATGGTTCCGATCCGAAGCTTTCCCCCCACACGCCCGGCACGTTTGCGCGCACTACGGCGAAACTCGTCCATCGCATCCAGCACAAGCTCGGCCTTCTTGAGCATCGCCTGCCCGTCGGGCGTGATTTGCAGACCGGTTGATGTCCGCTTAAACAGCGAAATGCCGGTTTCCTCACCAAGACGCTTGATCTGGTGACTGATCGCCGGTTGCGTCAGGTTAAGCACCGATGCGGCACGCGAAACGCTTCCTTCGCGTGCGACGGTGACAAAAGCCAGCAACATGTTGATGTTCGAAAAACGAGTCATATAAATAACACTAATATTGCTATTCGGATTTTGTCATTAGATTTATGCGACGCTTGCCCGCTTAATACATATTCGGTGTTCGCACCGAATGAAGACCGCTTGCAGATCAAAAGAACAAGCGGCCATCGGAATTGCCTTTGTAGGCCTTTGGTTGCGCGGCCCTTCGGGCCGACGACCAAACCGATAGAAACCAACAGGGAAGGCGCGTCACAACGATGACAACCACAGAAAACTTCGACTATGTGATCATCGGAGCCGGTTCTGCCGGTAGTCTGCTTGCCAATCGGCTGAGTGCTGATGCCAAGAACAAGGTGCTGCTGCTTGAGGCCGGCAAGGCAGATAACTATGCATGGATCCATATCCCGGTCGGCTATCTTTATTGCATTGGCAATCCGCGCACGGACTGGATGTATCAGACCGAACCGGACAAGGGCCTGAACGGCCGTGTGTTGCGCTATCCGCGTGGCAAGGCACTGGGTGGGTGTTCATCGATCAACGGCATGATCTATATGCGCGGTCAGGCCCGTGACTATGACAACTGGGCCAGGATCACCGGCGAAGAAGCCTGGGATTGGCAGCATTCCCTGGCCGATTTCAAGCGCCATGAAGATCACTACAAGCTTGATCACGACAACACCCCCGACACACAAAGTGGCAAACCGTTTTCCGAGATGCATGGTCATGGCGGCGAATGGCGCATTGAAAAACAACGGCTTCGCTGGGACATTCTTGACAGCTTCATCGAGGCTGCTGGTCAAACCGGGATCGAGCCAACCGATGATTTCAACGATGGTGATAATACCGGCATCGGATACTTTGAAGTCAACCAACGGTCCGGCTGGCGCTGGAACACGTCAAAGGCCTTTATCCGCCCGATCAAGTCGCGCCAGAACCTGACAGTCTGGACCGAAGCACAGGTCGAAAAACTGACCTTTGCGACCAATAAAGATGGCCAAACGGTGTGCACCGGGGCAATCGTCAACAAGGCGGGTACCTCAATTGGCGTCACTGCCAGCAAGGAAGTCGTGCTGTCTGCCGGGGCTGTGAACACGCCGCAAATCCTGCAACTGTCTGGCATTGGTCCGGCAGCACTCCTTAAGCAGCATGGGATCGACGTCGTGCTTGATGCGCCCGGCGTCGGACAGAACCTGCAAGACCACCTGCAAATTCGTGCGATCTATAAGGTGCATGGCGCGCGCACGCTCAACACCCTTGCCAACAGCCTGATCGGTAAGGCGCAAATCGGCCTGCAATATTTGCTCAGCCGTTCCGGACCGATGAGCATGGCCCCCAGCCAATTGGGCGCCTTCACACGGTCGGATCCATCGCGGCAATATTCAAATCTTGAATATCACGTCCAGCCGCTGAGCCTTGAGGCCTTTGGCGGTGATCTTCATGACTTTCCTGCCGTGACGGTGTCGGTCTGTAACCTGAACCCGACCAGCCGAGGAAGCATTCAGATCAAGTCCACGGACTTCCGCGACGCGCCGCAAATTGCGCCCAATTACCTTGATACCGACGAAGACCGCAAAGTCGCCGCCGACAGTTTGCGACAGGTCCGCAAAATCATGTCCCAACCGGCCATGGCGAAATACCAGCCCGACGAATTCAAACCGGGCGTGCAATATCAAAGCGATGAAGAGCTCGCCAAGCTGGCCGGCGACATCGCCACGACCATTTTCCACCCGGTCGGCACCGTCAAGATGGGCCGCAAGGATGACACATCAGCCGTGCTAGACCCGCATCTGCGCCTTAAGGGTGTTGCTGGCCTTCGCGTTGTCGATGCGTCCGTGATGCCCGAAATCACCAGCGGCAACACCAATTCACCGACCCTGATGATTGCTGAAAAGGCCGCCGGATGGATCCTGTCTGACCAATAAGTGCGATCTGGGCGCGGCCTTTCCGAACAACTGAGAACCACACTTTTGTTTTCATGAAATAAATTCAGATATTGATACCGAAATTCCTGTCGCGCTTTTGTCGTGTTTAGTGCAACATGGCTGAAGATCATAACTTTTAAAAATTCTTCATATGCCCGTATTGCTCCTGCTTTTTAGCACCACACTCGTCTGGGCCCTGATGTTGGTCAGCAACCGCATTGCGCTGACCAGCTTTGCGGTTGATGCCTATGCCATGACCTGCTGGCAGCTTGTCTTTGGCGGGATGGCACTTGTCCTTCTTGCACCGGGGCGCCGCATTCCGTGGCGGCAATTCGCCCTGCCAATCAACTGGGCCTATGGGTTCCTGCGCGTGTTGACCGGGGTCAGTTGGACCGCATCCCTTTTATATATCAGCGCACCTGAAAGCGGCATTTTGTCGCAAACCGGCATGCCGATGGCAGCCCTTGCCGCGGCCTTCATCCTTGGGCGCGCACCGGGGCGTTCGGAATGGTTTGGCCATGCAATCCTGATATCCGGTGCCCTGTGGCTGGCCTGGCATTTGCCCGGCGGGTTTGCCAACCCGGCCGTGCTTTTGATGCTCGCATCCGAAGTTACGGCAATTTCGTCCTCGGTTCTGGCGGAACTTCATCCCGATAATCAGGTCAAGGACACGTGGGCGCATCTGCGCTTTACCGGGGTGTTGTTGTTGATTACGGCCTCGGTCTTTTTGATTGCCCCGCCAGTGGTCGAATTCATAAGTCCGGTTGCGATACCCTATATCTCGACCGATGGGCTGTTTGGCACCGAAACCCTGATTGCCGGACTTATGATCGGCATTCTGTTCCGTGGACCGGCAATGGTTTTAACCCTTCGATCCATCAAGATTGCCGGGGTTGAGAAATACATCCTGTCGACAAGCATCCTGCCCTTTGTCCTTTTGGGGCTTGAGATGCTGGCCGCCAAATTCGACCTCACACCGACGCCAACTCATGACAGTGTGTTCTGGATCTCTTCCCTTTTGGTGATGATCGGGATTATCCAGATAACAGCTTCAAAACACCGCCACGCTGCAAAAACCAAACGGATTGCTGCGACGGCAAATACGCCCGCAACCCAAAGCACGACCTGACCAAAGAAGATAAGACCACGATCTCCCTGCAGGATGCATCTCTCCCCTCCATCGGAGAGAACATATGACCTTCCCCGGTCGCTATGTCCCCCGGCATCTTGCGCCTTTCGGTGTCCCCCCGAAAGGCTGAAACGCCCGGGCCTCCCACCCGGGCGTTTTCTTTGTGCCCGCACGGATCGCCAAGGTGCATTTGCGAATTCTCATTATTGAAATTCAATTTAAACCATTGATATACAACGTTATTTAATTAACAAGTTGATGTATGTCACAGTTTTACAAGCCCGTTTTTGGTCTAGTACCCGAACCACCAAAAATGGGAGAGAGAAATGACATCCCGACGCCTGTTTTCCAAAGCCCTTCTGTCCACCGTTGCGGCATGTGCCCTTGGCGGTGCGGCAATCGCGGCAGAACCAGCCGAACTTCGTGAAAGTGCGCTGGACTATTTCGAAGTCATTCCGTCGATGGTTCCCGCCATCGAAGGCAATGCCGTCACCCGTGAAAAGGTCGAACTGGGCAAGATGCTGTTCTTTGAACCGCGTCTGTCGGCCAGTGCAATCATTTCATGCAACACCTGCCACAACCTTGGCATGGGCGGGGACGACAATCTGGAAACCTCCATCGGACATGGCTGGCAGAAAGGCCCGCGTAACGCGCCAACCGTTCTGAACGCCGTCTTCAACGAAGCCCAGTTCTGGGATGGTCGCGCCGAAGATCTTAAGGCACAGGCCAAAGGCCCGGTTCAGGCCGGTGTTGAAATGGCCAGCACGCCGGAACGTGTCGTCACCGTACTAAAATCCATCCCGGAATATGTCGACCATTTCAAGACGGCATTCCCGGGCGAAGATGATCCGGTGACCTTTGACAATATGGCAAAGGCGATCGAGGCATTCGAGGCCACCCTGATCACCCCGGCCTCCCGGTTTGACCAGTTCCTTGAAGGCAACGACACCATCATGACCGAAACCGAGATGACCGGTCTGGAACTGTTCATCGATACCGGCTGTGCATCCTGCCACAACGGGGTGAATGTCGGCGGTACGGGTTATTATCCGTTCGGTGTTGTTGAAAAGCCGGGCTCTGAAGTCCTGCCCCCTGATGACAAGGGTCGCTTTGCAGTCACCCAGACCGCAAGTGATGACTATGTGTTCCGTGCCGGTCCGCTGCGCAACATCGCGCTGACCGCGCCATATTTCCATTCTGGCAAGGTCTGGGATCTGGAACAGGCAGTTGCGATCATGAGCAGCTCACAACTGGGCACTGAGCTGTTTGAGGATGAAGTTAAGGCGATCACCGCATTCCTTCAAACCCTGACAGGTCAGGAACCGCAGGTCACCTACCCGATCCTGCCGGTCAGCAGCACGGACACGCCAAAACCGGCCGCGATGATTGCCAACTGATATTGCATCCGCGCGCAATATCAAGTTGATCCGGTGCCCGTCACCCCGCCTTGGGTGGCGGGCATTTTTTGTCACCGTCAAAAGGCAAAGGATACGCGTGCCTTTGCCTCCCAGATATCAAGCCCGTTCTGCCCGATACTGAGATACCCGGCCCCGACGTCAAAGGCGATCCGGTCCTCATAGAAAAACCGCATCCCGCCGCGGATGGTGCCGGTCAAAGGCGATGTATCTTCAAGTCGCAGATCACCCGACAGGATCTTGCCGTCATTGGGACGATCGAGTGCGATATGCAGCCCAAGCTCGCCATAGGGCATTCCCAAAAGGTCATCGCCAAGATCGACATACCGGCTGGCCTCGCCCGATATTTCCGCAGAACCATAGCCAAAATGATCCGAGCCGATATTGACTGTCACCGGCGTGGTGTTGATCGTACCGCTCAGATCATAGTCCTCGACAAAGGTTTCGGCATAGGAAAGGCCAAAGCGCGGGCGCAAGATCCATTCTTCATAGCGATACTGCCCGTTGATCGCGGCCGCAGCGGAAAGTTGATGGGAAAAGTAATTCCCTTCGAGCACGACAACCTCAAGATCGTTTTGCAACAACATATAGCCAAGCGATCCCTGCACCGCCCATTGTGGCGACAGCCGATGGGCAAAATACGGCCCGACCGAAAAGCCATAGGCCGCAGTTTCCAGCCCACCGTCATATCCATCAGACCCGCTGGTTTCAAATGATGCGGAAATACCGGCAACCGTATCCTCGGCAATTTCGCGATCAACCCCGAACAGGAACGAACCGCTGTAACCTTCGGTATCAAGATTATGGCGACGATCCTGGGCATAAAATCCGCGCGTTTCCGACCAGAAGTTCCACAACGGTTCCCGAATGAAATCGCGCCCCGGCGTCAATGGCACGTCCGACTGTTCAAGCAAGGATGCCACCGTGATCCCCTCATACCCACCCTGACGGACCAAGGTGCAGGGCGCGGTAAAAATCGCCCCGCTTTCATCGAGATAAAGATACCCATTCCCTTCAAGGATCGCACAGGTACTGTCCGCAAGATATGCGTCAGGGCGCTTTGAAAGCTGCGCATTGGCAACTGTTTCGGGCACGTTTGGCGATGGCGGGGTGATGGCTGGAACCTCTGGCGTAATCGGTTCCGGGGGCAGCACCCCGATGGGTGGTTTTGTGCCGATGGGAAGTTCCGGGGTAATCCCGGTTGGCGGCAAGGTGCCGATGGGGGGCGTGACACCAATCGGCAGTTCCGGTGTAATCGGTTCCGGGGGCAACACACCGATGGGCGGTTTTGTGTCGATGGGAAGTTCCGGGGTGATCCCGGTTGGCGGCAGGGTGCCGATGGGCGGCGTTACACCAATCGGGAGTTCCGGCGTAATCAGATCGGGTGGCAAAATGCCGATGGGCGGTTTGACGGCAATCGGGACCTCGGGCGTGATGCCGGTCGGCGGCAGGATACCGATTGGCGGGATCACGGCGATGGGGATTTCCGGTGTGATCGTTTGGGGCGGCAAAATCCCGATCGGGGGCTTGATCGCCACGGGCGGATCAACAACCGTCGGCACCTCGGGTGTCAGAAAATCAGGAAACAACCGTCCGATGGGCGGCAGGTTCACCCCGCCTTTCTGGTTCTGGCTATCAAGCAGACAGCCCCCACCGCTATTGTCATAAAGATGGTGCGTGCCGCCATTGCCGGTCGACACAACATCCGACAATGTGAGATGCAAACCGCGCCGCGCCTGATTCCAGCTATCCTTGGTTGCCCCTTGTGCATCAAGGCGAAACGCCCCGGAACTGGTGCCTGACAGCCACACTGAATTGGAATTATCGGCTGTTTTCCCCACAAAAATCAGCCCACCACCTGCGGCACAATTGGCAGCCCGCGCCTCCGACAGCGACGCCGTTGCAAATAACGCCCCAACACCCGCAATCGCCCAATGACCAGCAAACTGGCCAACAACTGACCGTCCCATATCAGCCCCCCCATAATGGTATCCAAGTTGCACGCGCAGCACCTGTCGGTTTGATCCGACTATTTCCCCACAGCATTTATGCTGTTCAAAGCGGTCCCAAAGCTGTGTTTGTATCCACCGGTTATTTCGGAAACAGGAATGTCAAAATCAGTCGCGCGCCCCACCCATCGGGCCCCGCATCCGGACTATCGACCCAATAACGTACACCCGCCCCGACACTGATTTTCTGATCGCCGATGCTGGTCAGCTTGGAAACGATACCATTGACCGGCACCGACCATTGTTCGGCCGTCCAGTTATAGGTGCTTTCGGTATTCAGCGCGAAAGTCCAGGCATTCGGCGTGGTGTAATTGATAAAGGGCTGGAAAAAACTGGCGTTGGTCGCCGAGGCAGCAGACCCTTCGTCCGCGCCCCAGATATGATTGGTCAACATGCCATAGGTCCATGGGCCATCGGCGAACAAACCGACAGCCGTTGGCCCGGCACCCCATTGATCAACGCCAAGACTGCTTTCACTGGCAGTTGGCAGTAACAATGCCGGACCAACACCCCAGATCAGGCCACTTTCGGTAGGCTCAACCGGCGAAAAGAAGAAGCTTTGAACCGTATCGCCAATGCCGGTATCGGTGCCACTATTGCCGTTGATATCGTTCTGATGCACCAACGGCAGAATGGTGCGCGAAATCAGGTTCCAGTCATCATTCAGGCGCATCGGCATGACCGGCTGCACATTGATCAGGTATTTTTCCCCGTCTGCCGATCCATACCCGCTGTCATAATTGCCCTGGAACGGGACGCTGATCAGATTGGCCACCGGATTGGCAAGTTGTTTTGCAAGATCGGAATTGTCACTTTGTGCAACCGCCGGGAGCTGAATCAACAAGATGGCACCCCAGAACGTACTGGCAAAGACCCGCTGGCGGACGCAAAATTTTAGAAATCTTACGAAAAGCATGGTCTGTTCCTTTCTCAGTTGATGGGGCGCATGTCGCGGCGACAACCGATGCACAGATCAAACAGCATGTCCTGACAGCCAATCCGCCGTCAGGCGAAAGGGAGGATCATTGGATATCCCTGACGATGCGAAATCCGATATGGTTGGAACCGATATGCCCCTCGGCCGGTTGTCGGGCCGCCGGACGATACCGCAGGCAGAAATTTGGCGCGCACAACCATGAACCACCCTTAACAACGGTCATCGGGCCGGTTGCACTGCTGGCAAAACGTACGGCAAGTTTCATCGGCGGGCCACTTGGGTCCGTCTGGGCACTGGCGGGATGGCCCGGCACCCACCAGTCGTTGACATGTTCCCAGACATTTCCGGCCATGTCGTAAAGACCATACCCATTTGCCGTAAATTGCCCAACGGGTGCAGTTCCGTGATAACCGTCATCGGCCAGGTCGTCCGTCGGGAACTGGCCTTGCCAACTATTGGCTTTCCAGCCCTGGGCGGGGTCATATGTGTCGCCCCAGACATAGGCCTTGCGCGACAGACCGCCACGCGCGGCGAATTCCCATTCGGCCTCGGTCGCAAGCCTGCCACCGGCCCATTTGGCATAGGCACGCGCGCGCATCTTCGATGGACACCTGTGTTACCGGATGATCATCCAGGCCATCGATGTTGCTTTCGGGTCCGGTTGGATGTTGCCAGTTTGCCCCGGCGATATACCGCCACCAGTTTCCGATATCCCCCATATCCACAGCACCTGCGGGTTGGGCAAAAACCATCGATCCGGGTTGAAGCAGTTCTTCGGGCACACCGGGATAGTCCGCCGGATCAAGCGGCTTTTCCACGGACGTCACATATCCGGTTTCCTCAACAAATTCGCGAAACTGCGCATTGGTGATTTCGGTTCGGCTGATCGCAAAGGGCGAAACCGTCACCTGATGGATTTCGGTTTCTTCCCGATAAATGCGGTCTTCCCCCATCAGGAAGGTTCCACCCGACAGTTCGACAAACTCAGGCAGGTTCGCAGCACTGGCGGCGGGTGCTGCAAAAAGGCCTGCAACCGCCAAAGACAGGATCGGGAGATTGCCCGGACAAATATATCTCCCAAAGACCGTCAGTCCCGTCATCCTATTGGCGTCCCTTGGCAAGGAAATCCTGCACCATGTTCGACATGTCAAACGATGCCCCGCCCTGCACAGGCGGATATTCGCCAAGCGTTTGAAGATGCTGGGTCATCAGCACACTGACAGGCTGCATCAACCATGAAACCTTCTGGGCAAGGTGGCCATAGGAATCGATGCTGCTATAACTTTCGAACGGATCCATCCGCAGATTGAAGATCATCGGGAAGTTCCGCGGCGTCATGTTGTCGTAGTAATCTTCCTTGAGCGCGAAGTGCAGTTTCCAGGGTCCGACGCGCACAGCCGTCAGCTGGCTTTCGAAATAATAGAAGATGTGATCGCGTGCCGACTGGTCGGTTTCGCCCTGCCAGTAAGGCAGGTTGTTCACCCCATCGATATACTGGTTTTTTTTCTTCCATCACGCGTTCGGCAGGATCATCAATCCCGGCAGCAACGGCAAGGGATGTGAACATGTCCTGATGGCCCTGAATGCCGTTCAGGGTTTTGGCTTCGGGCAGATGTCCCGGCCAGCGGATCATGGACGGCACCCGCACGCCACCTTCATAGGTGGTCATCTTCTCGCCGCGGAACGGGGTCGTCGCACCATGCGGCCAGGATGCATGCTCAGGCCCATTATCGGTCGAATACCAGACGATGGTGTTTTCCGCCAAACCCTGCGCATCAAGCCAGTCAAGCACACCGCCGATATCGTGGTCATGCTGCAACATGCCGCTGCCGTGATAATCGGCCTCGGATGTATATTCCTCGGCGGCGTAACGCCACTGGTCATTCAGGCGGGTGTAAAGGTGCATGCGGCTGGTATTAAGCCAGACAAAGAACGGCTCATTGGCGTCCTTGGCAGCCGTCATGAAATTGATCGCGGCCGGGATAATTTCCGCCCCGTCAAAATCCTTCATCCGTTCCTGGGTGAGCGGACCGGTATCCTGAATGATCTGTTTGCCAACCCGGCCAAAGCGCGGATCCACCGTACCGTTGTCTTCTTCGGTGGCAAAGCTGTGCAACACCCCGCGGGTACCAAAGCGGGCGTCATATTCCTCAAGCGATCCGGCAAACTGTTCGGCAAAACGCTGATAATCGCGCTGCTCGGCTTCTTCCTGCGTGTTGAGGTGATAAAGATTGCCAAAGAACTCGTCAAAGCCATGGACCGTTGGCAAATGTTCGTTGCGGTCGCCCAGATGGTTTTTGCCAAACTGCCCGGTGCGATAGCCCTCTTCTTTCAGAAGCTCCGCCAGTGTTGGGCTTTCCTTTTGCAGGCCAAGGACCGCGCCTGGCTGGCCGACCGTCGTCATGCCCGACCGGATCGGATATTGCCCGGTGATAAAGGCTGCACGCCCGGCCGTGCAGCTCGGTTGTGCATAGTGGTCGGTAAACCGAATGCCTTCATTGGCGATCCGGTCAATATTGGGGGTCGTGTACCCCATGGTGCCAAGCCCATAGGAAGACAGGTTCTGCCAGCCGATGTCATCGCCCCAGATCACAAGGATATTGGGCCTTTCCGCGTCCTGCGCAGATGCTGGAGACCAGATGAAATTCAGGGAAATCGCCGCCACCGCCGCAACCAGAAACGTCTTCATTATCTGCTCCTATCCTTCGCGCTTTCACAAGCAATGTCGGCAAGAGAATTTCCGGGGATCCAATCAGGTCACGTCGCCGAAACCCGGGTTGCGCTTAAACCTGTAAGGCTTGCTTTGAGGTACTGATAGTACCCCATAAAAACTTTGGGTTGAATAACTTGTTTGTGAAATGGGACACACATGCGCATCGCCATAAGGAACCGG
Source organism: Thalassospira profundimaris WP0211 (assembly GCF_000300275.1). Taxonomy (GTDB): domain Bacteria; phylum Pseudomonadota; class Alphaproteobacteria; order Rhodospirillales; family Thalassospiraceae; genus Thalassospira; species Thalassospira profundimaris. The sequence goes on from NZ_AMRN01000004.1 coordinate 261,914, forward strand.
CCCCTGCATAGGGGCCGGTAAGGTCGCACGCAAGCATATGCTTGCCGGGGTCGGGGGGAACTGTGTGCGACCTTGTTCTTGTGTCCTTGGCGCGCCTGTTCAATAGCGTTTAATGCGCGGCATCCACGCCTGGCTCAGCCCGCGGCGGCTTGGCAAGTGGCAGTAAAAGGAAGGCAATCAGGAAGGCCGCCGCCATCGCCAGATAGACATCGTTGAACGATATGATTGAGGCTTCACGGTTGACGATATTGACGATGAATTTCATTGCTGCGGCATGCGGATCGGCAAGGCCCATCTCGCCAAACCGGGCGGTAAGTGTGGCAAGATAATCCTTGAACGCCGTACTGGCCGGGTTGATATGATCTGACAGGATCGAAAAATGATAATCGATCCGCTTATCAAGCAGCGTATTGATCGCCGCCATGCCAATCGCCCCGCCAAGGTTCCGCATTAGATTATAAAGCCCGCTGGCATTTTTGATCTTTTCGGGTGGCAAGGTGCCCAGCGCCAGATTGGTCACCGGCAACATGCAAAACATTAGTGCTGCACCACGCACGACCTGCGGCCAGATCAGCTCGTTAAACGAAACTTCGCTGGTGTTAAAACCATGCATGGCAAGACCAGTGGCAAACAACGCAAGCCCGATGCCCAGTACCACGCGCGGTGGATATTTCGCCGTCATCTTCCCGGCAATCGGTGCGGACAGGAACTGGGTAATGCCGGTGACGGCCATAACAATCCCGATTTCAAGACTGTCATAGCCCCGAACGCGTCCCAGCATCAGCGGCATCAGATAAACACTGCCATAAAGCCCGACGCCCAGCGTAAAGCTGAACACGCAGCCCATGGTGAAATTGCGATCAGCAAAGGATTTCAGATCCACAATCGGCTTGTCATAGGTAAACATCCGCCAGAAGAAATAGATCCCGGCAAGGGCGCATGTGATGGTGCCATAAATGATCGCGGTTTCGTCAAACCAGTCATCCTTGGGCCCTTCATCAAGGACATATTCAAGACTGCCCAAAAACACCGCCATCGACAAAAGACCGCGCAGATCAAATCCCTTAAGCAGGCCGATATCACCGCGATCCACGCGCAGTGTCATGGCAACAACGGCGGCAATCATCAGTCCGGGAATAACGTTGATCAAAAACAGCCAGTGCCAGGACAGCGACTGGGTCAAAAACCCGCCAAGGGTCGGGCCGATGGTTGGTGCCATGGTCGCAATCAACCCGGTCATCACCGAGGCGGCATTGCGTTTGTCAGGCGGGAAAATGATGTAGGTCGTGGCAAACACGGTCGGGATCATCGCCCCGCCCAAAAAGCCCTGCATGGCGCGAAACCAGATCATGCTTTCAATCGACCAGGCAAAGGCGGACGCCACCGACATCACGGTAAAGCCAATTGCAGAAATCACGAACAGCCAGCGCGTTGACATCAGGCGCGACAGGAACCCCGACAGCGGGATCATTACCACTTCGGCAATCAGATAACTGGTCTGAACCCAGCCGATCTCATCGGGGCTTGCCGATAATCCCGCCTGAATGTTTTCAAGCGAACTGGCGACAATCTGAATATCAAGGATCGCCAGAAACATGCCGACAACCATCGCCACCCAGCCAACAAACTGGGCGGTTTCCATCGGACGTGTTTCAGATTGGGTCGGTGATGCCGGGTTGGCGGTTGCCATCAATTAAGCTCCGAAAGTTCCGCCGTCGGGACGATCCCTTGCGCAAGACCAACACCGGCGGTTTCTTCCTCGCCATTGGCATTGCGGGTATCCACATTGACCACCACCGACAGGCCCGGTCGCAATGCCTTGGTCCATTTGCTGTCATCAAGTTCAATCCGAACCGGGACACGCTGGGTGATTTTGGTGAAGTTCCCGGTGGCATTTTCCGGTGGCAACAGGCTGAACTGCGCGCCCGTTGCCGGGGCAAAACTTGCGATATGACCGATGATCTCGGCATCGGGGAAGGCATCGACCTCAACCGCGACCTTCTGGCCCGGTGCCATGTGGCTGATCTGGGTTTCCTTGAAATTGGCAACGATATAGGTGCCCGGCAGCGGCACCAGCACCAGAAGCTGCTCGCCCGGCTGGACCAAGGCACCGGTCTGGACCGAACGGTTGCCGACAACACCATCAAACGGCGCGTAAATGCGGGTGTCATCAAGCGCCTGCTGTGCCAGATCGCGTGCCGCTTCGGCCTGCCTTACAGCACGCTCGGCCTCGATTTTCTGGGCCTGCAACACCCCAAGGCGGCCTTTCTCAACCGCCAAAGTGGCGTTGGCCGCGGCCACCTGTGCCTGTGCGCTCTCGCGATCTGCCTTGGCATAATCAAATCTCTGACGGCTGGCCGCACCCTTTTTGACCAGATCGTCATAACGATTGAAGTCATCGCTGGTGCGTTCCAGTTCGACGCGCGCAATATCGACATTGGCAGCCGCCTGTTGGATCGCGGCATCCTGAAGCGCGATTTGTTCTTCCATGGTGCGAACTGCAGACCGGCGCGCCTCAAGGGCGGCATTGGCCTCAGCCAATTCAAGGCGGAAATCCGCATCCTTGATGGTCAAAAGCAAATCACCCTTGCGCACCGGCTGGTTTTCCGCCACCCGCAAATCCCCGACATAGCCTGATACCTTGGGCGATACGGCGACCTCATCGGCCTGCAGATAGGCGTTATCGGTACTTTCATGGTACTGACCTTCGGTCATCCAGTAGTACCCGTAATATCCACCGCCACCGATAATCGCCGCTGCGATCAGGGGCAGGATGATCTTCTTCACACTCATTGCCTGATTTTTCCTTTTGGTATTGATCAGTACCATTTACGAACTTATGGTACTAACCAGTACCAAACGTCAAGTCCGGAATCGGAAAACCCCTGTGGCAGACAGTAAAAAGATTGATCCCAGAACCCTGAAACGTCGCGAAGCCATGATCGAAGCGGCGCGCGAATTGTTTTGCGAACATGGGCTTGCGGGCACGACACTGGAAATGATCACGGCCGAGGCCGGCGGATCGCGCCGCACGATTTACGAGCTGTTTGGCAACAAGGACGGGGTGTTTGAAGCGGTCATCCGCGATTGCACGGGCCGAGTCACATCCATGCTGGCCGATCTCGATCTGGCGCAAAAGCCGTTGCGCGATGCCCTGATCGAGTTTGGTGAAACCCTGATGACGATGCTGACGACGTCTGAAACCATTCGCTATTTGCGTCTGTATCTTTCGGAAGTGCCGCGTTTTCCGCATCTGGGGAAAGTCTTTTATGAAAGCGGCCTGATGACCGGGCGGCGGATCATTACCGATTATTTCGAACACCAGATGGCGTTGGGCAATTTCCCCAAGGGCAATGCCGCCCAGGCAGCGGTATTTTTCACAAGCCTACTTAAGGCCGATTACGATTTTCGTCAGATGACCTATGTTGGCTGGGAACCGCAGGCCAGTGACCTGCATGAACATGTTATTGCGGCTGTCGACATGTTTTTACGGGGTTACGGGTTTGATCCCGCAAAGATGACGTCCTGATTTTCTTGTAAATCGCGGGCAAATATCGGCACAAAACATGGTCCCCCGACCCCGTTTCCGTGCCTTTGCAACGCCCGTTAATTAAACAGGGTCAGCAACCGCCAGGCAATCGGACCAAGCATGGTCAGAATGCCGATCCACATCATCACCACGCCCCAGTTGCGATCACGGTTGGTAAAGCCAAACCCAAGCAGGCAAAAGCCAATCACACAGATCACCAGAACAGCGATGTTTTCAGTCGTCGTCATGTCCATGACAGTTCCCCTTTGATGGAGTTCCGGTGACCGGAGTCTCCCCCTGTGCACCGGCAATAGCATCACGATATCGGTTAACTGACCGTCCGGTCATTGATCCGGATCAGAAAAATCAACCCCGCAAAGCCAGTAGGACGTTTTTTCGAACTTTTCGTCGAATTTGTCTAAACGATCAGGATTATTGATCTTTTTGGCAACAAAAATCGCCCGACCAGGCGATTGGAAGGCGCGGTTTTCCGGGTTTCGTGCCCCTCATCACATTGTTGTATCCCAGCCCTCTTTGATTTTTGGGTGGCTTACTGTATGTTGCGCACTCCCGACGCGGCCAGGGCGCTCCCTCGCGCGCCGGAAGACAGAGATTTAACCATCTTGAATGGCAGCCGCGCTGTATATCGGCCGCGGCCAGCAAGGGAGTATTCTATGAGCAAGATTCAAGTTAAGAATCCGATCGTCGAACTTGACGGCGATGAGATGACCCGGATCATCTGGGACTTCATCAAAAACAAACTGATCCTGCCGTATCTCGACATTGACCTGAAATATTACGATCTTTCGGTTCAGAAACGTGACGAGACCGACGACCAGATCACCATTGATGCAGCAAATGCCATCAAGGAACACCGCGTCGGTGTTAAATGCGCGACCATCACCCCGGATGAGCAACGCGTTGAAGAATTCGGCCTGAAAAAGATGTGGAAGTCGCCGAACGGCACCATCCGTAACATCATTGGCGGTACCGTTTTCCGTCAGCCGATCATCTGCTCGAACGTTCCGCGTCTGGTTCCGGGTTGGACCCAGCCGATCGTTATCGGCCGTCACGCATTTGGTGACCAGTACCGTGCGACCGACTTCAAGGTTCCGGGCGCAGGCAAGCTGACCATCAAGTTCCAGCCGGCAGACGGCGGCGAGCCCATCGAACACGAAGTCTTCGACTTCCCGTCTTCGGGCGTTGCGATGTCGATGTACAACCTTGATGACAGCATCAAGGGCTTCGCACGTGCTTGCATGAACTATGGTCTGTCGCTCGGTTGGCCGGTTTACCTGTCGACCAAGAACACCATCATGAAAGCCTATGACGGCCGCTTTAAGGACCTGTTCGAAGAAGTCTTCCAGGAAGAATTCAAAGACAAGTTCGAAGCAGCTGGCATCACCTACGAACACCGTCTGATCGACGACATGGTTGCATGTGCGATGAAATGGAATGGTGGTTTCGTTTGGGCTTGTAAGAACTATGACGGCGACGTTCAGTCCGACACCGTGGCACAGGGCTTTGGCTCGCTCGGTCTGATGACCTCTGTTCTGATGACCCCGGATGGGCAGACCGTCGAAGCAGAAGCGGCACACGGCACCGTGACCCGTCACTATCGTCAGCACCAGCAGGGCAAAGAAACCTCGACCAACCCGATTGCGTCGATCTTTGCTTGGTCCCAGGGCCTTAAGTACCGTGGTGAATTCGACGATACCCCGGAAGTCGTCAAGTTTGCTGAAACCCTTGAGAAAGTCTGCGTCGACACTGTCGAAGCCGGCTTCATGACCAAGGATCTGGCACTGCTGATCGGCCCGAACCAGAAATGGCTGACCACCAACCAGTTCCTCGACAAACTGGACGAAGGTCTGAAAGCTGCAATGGCCTGATCCATCTGATCAAGCGGCAGTTTGCCAATCAGGAAAACCCCTGTCGGGAAACCGACAGGGGTTTTCTTTTATCAATACTGAAATCCGGACAAAAAGAACCCCGCCGGCGGGGGGCCAGGCGGGGCTGCAAGTTGCTACGGCCCAGGCTCAGGCCGCGGCGGTCAAAGCAGGATCAGCTGCTTTGAACTGGGATGTCTTAAGCAGCAGTGTCACCAGTATCGGCGGTGTCACCACTATCTGCTCCGTCACCGGTGTCACCACCCGTGTCACCTGTATCTCCGGCGTCACCTGTTTCACCCGTGGTGTCGCCGGTGTCTCCAGTGTCTCCGGTATCACCTGTATCCCCGGTGTCACCACCGGTATCACCGGTATCCGGCTCGCCATCATCTGGCGTATCACTGTCATCACCTGCGCCAGGCCCGGTCAGCTCTTTCCAGCCCTTGGTAATGATGTCGCGTTCGACATCCGGATCGACATCCGGACCGGTCGGCGCGCCAAACACCCGCTGGATCCCCGGCGGCAAAGCACCTGCAAGCCCCGGTGCATTTGCAATACCCGGCGGCATGCCTTTTTCACCAGTTACACCTTCTCTTGCAGAGGATGCACCACGTCCAACGCCCCCGGCCTGCATACCCAGACCCTTGGCATTGGAACGCGCGGCGGCACCTTTGCCTTGTGCTTCGGCACCATTACCTTTGCCGCCGCCATTACCACCACCGGCGTTACCACTGTTCCCCGGGCCGTCCGGGCCGCTGCGGCCATTTCCGCCGCCATTGCCGCCACCGTTACCGCCGCCAGGGCCATCATTTCCGTTACCGCCACCGCCACCGGGGCCGCCATTGCCGCCACCGTTGCCGCCACCGTTGCCGCCGCCGTTACCACCACCGTTGCCGCCGCCATTACCTTGACCTTGCGCAAAGGCACTTTTGCCTGCGACGTCAAACTGGGAAAGGTCAAGCGAGAGGGGCGTTACCACCAACGCAAAGGCGCCAAACCCGAGAATGCCCGCTGTCGTAATCCTGCTGCGCAGACTTTTCTTATTAATGGTCAACATTGTCAGCTCCACTTCCTTAGCAGTGAATTTCGCGTTCATTTGACAGGACAACGCACGGAGTTCGAATTTTCTTCCCGGCTGTCGAAATTATTTTTCACAATATTTTTTTCGGGGCCGAGGGAAGAAACAAGAAGGCCCCGTCGTTATATGTTCAACAAGACTGAAAAATTGCGCCTGCGATCATGAATGGGACGTCTGGTTTGGACACTGCTTTAAGACAAGAGCTTGCAGATCTTCTGCCACGCGCATTGCGGTTTGCGCGATCGCTGACGCGCGATGCTGTCGCGGCAGAGGATCTGGTGCAAACGGCATATGCAAAGGCGGTTGAACGGATCGAACAGTTCGAGCAAGGCACAAGGCTTGATAGCTGGCTGTACCGGATCATCCAGACAAGCTGGATCGACGAAAAACGCCGCGATCAACGCCAGGGAAATGTGGTTTCGTTTGAAGATGCACGTGACAGTGCCGTTCCGGGCATAAATCACGGTGGCACCGACAGGATGTTCTTGCAGGCAGCACTTGCGTCCCTTGCCGAGGAACAGCGGGCCGCCCTGACGCTGGTCCTGATCGAAGGATACAGCTATCGCGAAGCCGGCGACATTTTGGGCATTCCTGATGGCACGGTCATGAGCCGCGTCGCCAGAGCCAGAAGAACACTTGCCGCTCTGCACGATGATGACGGCGAGACAATAAACAAGGACAGCATTTACAGAGGTTCGTCATGAGCAAACAACTTGAAGATCGCGACTACGTTTTGCTGTCTGCCTATATTGATGGCGAACTGGCCCCGACGGAATGTCGCGAGCTGGAAGACAGAATTGCCAAATGCCCGGCCATGACCCGTCAGTTCAACATCATGGCGGGACAATCGGTCGTTTTGCGCAATCAATCTGAGCGCCTTCTGGCCGATCGGGTTTATCCGCAGCTGTCCCAGGACATCGAAGATATCCTTGATCAGAAAAAGACACCGACAAAACACTTCGTTCCCAAAAGCGACGTCGATGCACGGCCGCGCACCGTTGCAAACAACAATACACCGATCTGGACTGGAATTGGTGCGGCGGCTGCTGTGCTGCTGGCGTTTGTTGGCGGCAACTGGTTTAACGAAAATGTCCGTGATGCGGCTGTTGGCACCCTGGCATCAAACGATGCACAGATGTTTTCCTATTCGCCGGTCAACAACCCTTTGCTTGATGAACAAATCAGCATGACGCTGGAAGAAACGCTGAGCGGCGATATTCGCCAAGTCTCGCTGGGGGCAGCGGAGAACAGTGCCGGCACCATCAAGATTGAACCGCTCAGAACCTTCCGTCAGGGGACGCGTTTCTGCCGGGAATATCATGTCACGTTCCCGGCTGACCGCCTTGAAAGTGGCCCGGACGGGTTCTTTGGCCGGGCTTGCCGCACAGAGGATGGCCAGTGGGAAACAGTTTACCGGCTGATCCCGGGTGTCGATCTGCCGGACCTTGGCAGCTCTGATGACACACTGCCCAAACAAAAGCTTTGAGTAAATCGACAGCGATGAGGGGCTCCTCGTCGCTGTCGGTGTTTTTTTAACCGCAACAACCAAGCGATAAGAACCAGGACGTTAACGACCTGACAAAATGAATAAGCAGGATCAGAAACGATCGGGTTCTACGACGCTCAAGGCTGGCTCGGAAGATATCTGGCCGTTGGAATATGGCGACCACGTTCGTATTTCGACCCGGTCATCCAATACGGATCCTGTCACCGGTGAAGTAAACGAATATGACCAATGGCTGACCTGCACGGTACCCGCAACCGAAACGGTCGAGGTGCCCGCAGGCACGTTTGACACCTACGTTATCGAGTGTTCACGCTATTACAAACAGTGGTGGATGCAGACAACCAAATGGTGGTACGCGCCGGAAATCGGCTTTTATGTCAAACGTGACCGTTCATGGAATTCCGGCGAGGACCATAGCGAGGAACTGGTGACATATGGCCCTGCCCCGGCAAAAATTGCAAAATCCGCACAGGACCTTTTGGCAAGAACTGTTCAGCAATCGCTTGAAACCAATAATTCCGGCGATGCGAAAACAGCATCCATCGGTGCACTTGATATCGCGGTGACCCCGCTCAAAACCGTGCAGACGGATAAAGGCGTCTGGTGCAGGACCTATCGTCAGGAACTCACCGCACGCAACCGTACCAGCAGCCAAATCAAATCGGCCTGCCGCACAAATGATGGCTGGGTACTTGAGGATGATGTACCGGATCTGGCCACGCAATGACGTGAACCAGTCCGCTGGATAAAAGTCAAAACTGCGACCTCGGAATTCCCCCGCCCATATTTTGGCGGGGGATTTTTGTTCTTACTTGCTGATTTTGTCCCGAACGATCACCAGGACCCACTGCCCGCCAGATATCTCAATCAGCAATAGATTATCCCACAACGAGCGCGTATCATCTGTTTGTCTTCATTTGCCGGAAACAGACGCCCACAGGGCTCCATGATCCGCTAAATGGACAATTTTCCGGGTATGCACGTCGGGGGGACGGCAATGACCTATCTTCAAAATCACACGATACTATCTTCGGGCGACCTTGATGAGGTCCGGGAGTCGATCAAAAACCTTGCGTCACGACACGATCTGGATGTCAAAGGGCACAACGCAGAGTTTAACGCCCGCGTCGCCGCCGTGGAGTGTGATGACATCAGTCTGATGCATGTCGCATTCGGAAATTCAAGACTGACGGTCGAATCCTCCGAAGAAGATGATGATGGCCTGCTGTTATATATTGTCACGTCTGGTGCGGGTGTGGCGCAGCATTGCGGGCAAGAATTGGAATTCTTCCCCAATGCGGGGTTCATGCGTGATTTGGCCGCACCAGTCAGCGCCACAGAAGATAACTTTAGCGCCTTTGTCCTTCGTTTATCGAAAGACAAACTCAAAAACTATACCCGTTCGGTGGTTGGCGAAGATGTTGAATTAAATGGATTGCGGTTCGACCCTGTGATTGATCCCACCACACCGGGCTGGAACGTTTTCTGCAATACAGTCCACTATGTCGCCGAAGCGCTCGACGGGCCTTTGCGTGAATTGCATAACCCGATCGTCACGACCCAGATGAAAGACATCCTGGTCGCACAATGTCTGAGCCTGTTGCCCAACAGTTATCAGGACATTGTGAATGGCCGCACCGTCACCGAAGTTGTGCCCTATTACATTAAACGTGCACGTGATTACATTCACGCCCATGCGGACAAGAAACTGGGACTTGCCGATATTTCGGCTGCGGCCGGATGCGGCTATCGCGGGCTGCAAAAAGGTTTCATGGACGCCTTTGGCATCACGCCGATGGCTTATTTACGTGTTGTGCGTTTGAAACGCGTCCGGGCCATTTTGATGGCGGAACCATACGGAAAAACCGTCTCTGAAATCGCAAGGCAATGGGGCTTCACCCATATGGGCCGATTTGCGCAGGATTATCATCGGGAATTCGGCGAACTTCCGTCTGAGACAATCCGCAAACACGGCTGAAATTCGCCCCCGACATCCGAAAAGCGCCCTCAGTATCCACTAAGCGCAGCAAACGTACCATACCATCCAATTACATGTATCCTTATCGGCGTCGCTGCTCAATTCTCCGTGCGGGGAATGGGCCGTCATGCCTTTGTTTTCAGACATGACGGAGAGTGGGGGAACACTCTGATAACAGGACAGTCCTGAAATTGGTCAGGACTGTCCACCCAACGACAATCAAAGCGATGACCTTGCTCCGAAGAGACTTGGTGTGTCGCTGATTGATCGGCTGCAAGGTAAGCGGTTACGATTTCCATACTTCTTCTCATCCCCAACGCAGTCCACGCGGCACACCTCATGGGATGTGCCCAGTGAACCTGCCTGCTGAATGGCCGGCGGGCGGAAAATTTACATAACAAGCGTTGTTTGGTTGAGGAAAGATCGATGGGAAGCCGTATTAAGTCTGGCTGCATACTCTGGCGGGCGTTGATCGTCCTGATTGCAGGGTTCGTCAGTATTCTGGCAAGCACTTCAGAGGTAAAGGCGCAGCAGACGCAAGCTGCCTTTACAGGAACAGGGCGCGCTCTTTGTGGCGCAATGGATTTGCGCACAAACACCCTTTTGGGGGCTTGCGGCTTTGCATCGGCAACGAAAACAGGCAAGGCTGTTGGTGAATGCCCGCGGGGATCCTTCTTCGATATCGGCACCTGGTCCTGTTTCTCATGCCCAAGTGGTTACAATCGAACCGGTTTTGCGGTGGACACGCCGAAGGCATGTTCAAAGCAGGTTTCAGCAGAATATAAACGCGCAACCCGCGTCGGCGCACACAAATCCTGCCCGAGAGGATCTTTCAAAGATCTTCGTAATGGCGGTGAATGCTGGTCATGCCCAGCCGGATTTGGCCGTACCTTGTCAGCCGTGAATGAATGGGATGCTTGCGGTAAAATCTTTGAATCAGCACGTCGGGCCGAATTCATTGACCGGGTTTGCCCAGAAGGTTCGTTCCCGGATCTGAATGGCAGTTGTTATACCTGCCCTGACGGATATCGCCGTACGGCGGCTGCGGTCAGCGCGCACAATGCCTGTTTCCGCAATGAAAGCCTGGTGGCTGCAGAAAAAATAACTGCGCTGACCTGTAAAGCTGGCGAACATTTCGACTTTGTCGATGGCGGCACTTGCTGGTCATGTCCGGATGGGTCTGTAAGATCTGTTCACAGCGTCAAAACGAATAAAGCCTGCGAATACACAAATATGCGTTGGGAGTCGGCCAAACGGACGCCAAACGGACTGTTTGGCTTGCCTGGTGCGCACGAAATTGTCGCCCAAGTCATCACCGAACGCACTAGAATTGAAGCCACGATCGAAAAGTTCATCACAGACTCCAAGATGAACAACAACGACGCCGAGGAGTATCGCGTCGGCGTTTGGAAACAGATTAAAAACGAGCCAGAAGCTTCACTGGAGCTCAAAGGCGCGGTTTACAATTACCTGTATGACGTCATCAAACGCGGCGCCAAAACCAAGCCCGAACAAGACATGGTCAACTATCTGGCAACCTATGTTCAAGACTCCCGCAAGCTAACGGCGTCAGAGATGAGCAATGTCTGGGAGAGCTGGCAGCGCGGCAGAGAGGCCTGGCGAAAATCGCGCGGAACCAATTTGGCTTCGGCATATGATACCGGTGTAAAACCGCCAGATACTACCTTGGCAGCCAAGGAAGTAATGCACCTCGGGCCCGCTGCGGGTATCGGTTTGATCTATCTTGCTGGCTTTACAGCTGAGGCAGTGTCCCCAGCATTTGCCCAGGCTGCGTCCCGAATTGCTCTGCAAATCCTGCCTTATCGTTTCAAGGAGATTTCGCAAGGCGTCGTTGTGAGTAGCGCTGGGTTCGCTGGCGCTGCAGTCGCGCCACTGGTGGTTTTGACCGCCGCTTCTGTCATTGCGTCTTTCGCAACCGAAATTGCGCTGGAACAGAACAAACAAGAAGCAATCGTCAAAGACGCAGTCGCGGTCGCACAGCGTCCGGTCAATCTCGCCCGTCTGCTCAAAACGGATGATGGCCGAAACGAAGTCGCAGGCAACTGGGCCCTGATGACCCAGGAGCCCGTCAAGCCGAACACACGGATCTGGGCACAATTGATGCCGGCTGAAAAGGCAACGGGTACCGACGATTACAGCGTGACGTTGGACAACGGCAATGTTGTTGTCGGGAACTTCGAAACCGATAGTGTTGTCGATGGCGGCCAAAATAATACGAATAATGATACGATCACGTTAAGCCAGATTGAATCGACCGGTACAGCCGGCGCTGCTGGTCGTGCAACGAATTGGGACTTGATCCCGGGGGACGCCACCGATGTTGCGATCGGCACGGATGGAACCACCTATGTCATCGGTGTAAGCAAAGCCGGTGGCGGCTATGAAATCTTCAAGCGCGCCAAGACGGCAAAAAGATGGATCAAAATGGCCGGTGCGGCAGTCCGTATCGCTGTTTCAGATAAAGACGCATGGGTCGTCAACGATGCGGGCCTGATATTCGCCCAATCAGGAACAAAATGGCGGCAAATCCCCGGCCCGGCGGCACAAGATATTGGCGCCAGTGCCAACGGGGTTTGGATTACCGCCGTTGACAACACCATCCATGTCCGGAATGGGAACCGCTGGCAAAAACTTCCGGGAACGGCAACACGGATCGACATTGATCAGAATGGTCGACCGTGGGTCGTAAACAAAAATGGCGATATCTTTGTCCATGACAACAACAAGAAGTGGCAAAAGCTTCCGGGCGCGGCTGTTGATATCGCGGTCGATATCCCGGGTGCGGCGTTGATCATTGGCACGGACGGCAAAACCTACCTGTTTAATGCCGCCAAGCAAGACTGGGATCCGATTGTAGACGAAACGGACTCTCGTGCGATTGGTGCTGGCGATGGTCAGGTATGGCGGCTGACCAAAAACAATAAAATCTATCAAATGCAGTAGCCGGTCACGGGTTGGGGCTCATCGGGGCCCCAACCCGCCCGCACGCCGAATTTATGCACCTAGCGTGCACAAGAAACATCAGGAATAGGTATTTGATGCGGTTGTTTATGACGTCTCTTCGCAGCACGGTTGCGGTTTGTGCCTTGGTGACTTTGGCAGGGTGCCAAACACTGTCTTTAAACAACACACCAACCAGAACGGACAATCAGTTTGTTGTTAATTCCGGGGTCGAGGCGGATGCTGTTTCGGAACTGGTGCACGCAAGCAATCTGGCCCTGGAAGCCCGGAAAATGGATGAAGCATCACGCCTGATCAATCTGGCCTTGAAGCTTGATGTTACCAATCCGGATTTGCAGTTTCTCAATGGCTTGACCTACCACCTGATGGGGGTGCAGGGCGACGCCAGCAAGTTTGATCTGGCAGAGCAAGGCTACAAACAGGCGCTTAAATTCGATCCGGGTAACCTGTCGGCCAGTTACCAGTTGGGCCTTTTGTATATGGACCAACGGCGCTATGGCCTTGCGCAGGCCTATTTTGCCGCGGTCGCCCTTCATCGCGGTGATGACCCGGCGGTACTGTATAGTCTGGCTTCGGCGTCATACTACGCGCGTGATCCCCTAACCGCGGAAGCCGCGTTAAAACGTTTGATGGATGTGGCACCCGAGGCCAAACAACAGCCCGAAGTGCTCAAAGCTGCGGCATTGTCTTTGGCAGCAATGGACGACCGAACAGGCGCGTCGGCATTTTTGGCAGCCTATCGCAAGGCGGTTCTGGGACCGGAAAACATCGAATATCTCGAACGTCGCGTTCAAGGGTGGCAGTCGTTTTATGACAGTGACGCCAAGGTCATGTTGGCGCAGTATGGAAATGATCCCTATGGCAGCACCGATCCTTATGGCTCGGCAAATCCATACGGCGCCCAAGATCCTTACGGTTCCAGCAATCCTTACGGCGCAGCAGCAGCGCCGGATCCCTATGCCGCTCAGCAGCAAGATCCATATGGTGCGGCAAACCCTGCACAACAGGGCTTTGCAGATACCGGCATGGTGGTCGTGGATGTGGTCCTGATCGGCACACAGGAAGATGTCCGTAATTCGCGCGGCATCAACCTGTTGAACGGGTTGCAGTTGCAGTTCGGCGACCCGCTCAGCGGAACGTCCGGATTTGGCTATGAATCAACACGGACCAAGGATTATCTGAACACCGGGCTGGAACAAAGTACGCAAACAATTACCCGGGCCATCAGTATTCCTGCTGTGACGTACTCGCTCAATATTGCCAACTCCGCCGATGCCGACAATCAGGTTCTGGCCAAACCGAGCTTGGTGGCCCAGACCGGGCAAACGTCGGAGTTCTTCTCAGGCACGGAAATTCTGGCCGCTGCCGTTTCCGGCGGCAATGGCGACAGTGTTTCGGTACAAAAAGAGGTTGGCGTCAAACTGGCCGTCACGCCGGAAATACTGCCCGATGACATGATCCGATTGCACGTGGTTGCGGAACGTACCTTCCTGACCGACCCGTCCAATTCGGTTGTGTTTGAATTCCGTCTCGATACCACCAAAACCAATGTCAATTCGACCGTCACCATGAAGTTTGGCGAGACGCTTGTTTTGGGTGGCCTCAGCGAACGCGAAACATCCAAATCAGCCGATGGCGTACCGGGCTTGATGGATATACCGATTGTCAATTTGTTGTTCTCACAGCGCATTGAACGCCAGTTCGAACGATCTGTATTGATCCTGATGACGCCACGCCGTCCGCTTTATGCCCGTCGGGCTCAGGAAGACCGTGACGTCATGATCGAAGAAATGTCGGATCTTGAACGGGACATCGAACGTCTGGAAAACCGTCACAAGGATTGGTTTACGCCGCGTGCAACCTTCAGCGAAGTCATTGAAAAGCTTCAGGGGCGCGAATTCTTCGAAGAGTTCAGGAATGGAGATGTGAAAATTCAGTCTTGGCAGAACGACGAGAACGGCCAGCAACATATCGCGATGGTGCGTGACCGGTTGCTTGGTCTATAGCTTTTTGTATTCGGAGACTGCGATGCGAAATCGTCCAATGACACCGCTCATCATGCGGTTCTGTCTGGTTTTGTACTGTGTTGCCTTTACGACAGTTCATCCGATCACCGGCGCACACGCGCAAGATAGCGCCCCATCATCAAACTGGACCCGTTTGCCCGGCACGGCTGTTGATATCTCGATCAACAGTGACGGGCAGGCCTATGCCGTTGCCCCGGATGGCACGCCGTGGCGCTGGGATGCGATAGAACAGCGTTGGCGCAAAATGTCGGGCAATTTTGTGCGTATTTCCGCAGCCGAGGGAAATCGCCCCTGGGCAATCAGCGCCGACGGCGTAGTTTATCGCTATAACGGGCTGTGGTGGGAAAACAAGGACACCGACGTTGCCGATGTTGCCGCCGATACGCAAGGCAATGTCTTTATTGCCAAAGTCAGTGGCGAAATCAAAAAATGGTACCCCTTGCGCAGTGAATGGCGGCCGATCGACGGCAGTGCGTATCGCATTGCACTCGACAGGACGGGAAATCCATGGGCGGTGGCGCGCGATGGCGGCATTCGGTCCTATGACGGTAAGACCTGGACCACCATGCCCGGTCGTGCCCTCGACATTGCGATTGCCGGTAACGGTACGGTTGTAATTGTCGATGCCGAAGGTCAGATCAGGACCTGGAATGCAACACAACGCAGTTGGCGTATTGTCGCCGGTGTCACTGGTGCGACAGCCACCGCCGCCACACCCGATGGTGGGCCGTGGGCGGTTGTCGCCGGTGGTGCCATCATGGCAACGACATTGCTGGTTGCACCGGAAAAAATCAAAACCGAAGAAGGCCGGGCACCGGAAATTCGCGCGCCCGATGCCGTCGCCCCTGTTGATAGTGCGCCCGCGGCAATTGCCCCGGATGTCACAGCCCCGCCCCTGCCCCCAGCAGCAGCTGTTGCACCACCCGCAGCACAAGCAGCACCATCAACGGCACCAGTCGCGGTAGCAACTGGCGCCTCCGCGTCACCCGTGACACCAACTGCAGGTGCAGGTGCGCAAGGCACTAGCCGAACCGTGGCCCCGTCAACCGGGGACGATCCCGGTCTTGATCCGACGACCGTAACAACGACTGAGGACATTACCTTTACCAACACCCGCGAGAACGCCACGGCTTTGGCAATCGGTCGGGATGGAAGTGTGTTTGCTTTGAACGCGGCCGGAAGTGTTTTCCGCTGGTCCAACAGCCGCAAAAGCTTTGAAGATTTTCCGGGAACACTGGTGCGTTTGGCAGTCGATGCAAATGGCGACCCTTGGGGAATTTCCACCTTGGGCCGGGTATTTCGTCATACCGGAAAACTGTGGAAGCAAATCCCCGGTGCAACCGGTTCAGACATTGCGATTGGCGGGGACGGATCGGTTGTCATTGCCGATGCCAGCGGAAGCCTATCCAAGCTTAATGAGGCCATGACACGGTTTGATCGCATTCCCGGTCAGGGCATCTTGGTTGCAGTCGCCCCGGACGGAACCCCATGGACAATTCGGTCTGACAACCTTGTCCAGCAGTGCGAACAATCACCGTGTGAGGTTTTATCGCAAAAGGCCAAAAGTATCTCGATCGGTCCGGATGGCAGCGTTTATGTCGTTTCCGCCAATCAATTCCTGATGCGTTTGGGCGCGGATGGCAAAACCTTTGAAGTCGTTCAAACGCCGGGTCACATCGCGGAAAGTGTCGCGGTCGGCCCCAATGGCTATCCCTGGGTTGTTACAACTGACACTGTTGTGCTTGCATCAAAGTTCTTTGAGCGTGACGAACAGAATGATCGCCTTGTTGCGGCCTCAACCGTCGGGGATACCACCGGCAGTGGCGATACCGCGGCTGTTGTGGATGTTACATCCCCAAGCGCCTTTACGTTTTCAAAAAACATAACTTTTGAAACATTCACCGCGGACCTCAATACGATTGATGAAATTGCCGTCGGACAAGATGATGTTTTCTACCTGTATGGCGCACCCTTAAATCAGGGAGCAAACCAGTTCCAGAAGTTCAACACCAAGACCAAGAAGCTCGAACAAGTCACCCTGTCCTTTAACCAGAATGTCGAGAAGTTTGATGTTGCGACTGATGGCAGCATCTGGACGAACGGAAACAGTTCGAACTCGATCTATAAGCTGTCATCAACGGGAACGATCCAGCGGACCTATTCGGTAACGTCGGGCAACATTCAAAATATATCGATTGGTCCGGATGGCACGGTTTATGTCGTCATCAGCGGCAAGCTTTATCACCTTAAACCCGGAACCAATGCCTTTACCAAATTCAGCAATGACGACGTGCGCAAGGTGGCTATTGGCCGTGCAGGTGATTTGTGGATCGCGGACAACAATAACATTGTTCAGCAGTACACCGGCACAAGGTTTGAAAACCGCCCTTTGGGTCAAAGTGTAACTGTCGAAGACATAGGTGCCGGGACGGATGGCAGTGTCTATGTCACCCTGTATGAAAACAATGCGTACGTTTTGAAAAAATGGAATGCGACAAACGGCTCGTTTGACAAGGTTAACAACGTAACTGCCGACAGGGTGGATGTGTTGTCAGATGGCCGTCCCTGGATCACGAATACCAGTTCCAGTACCGACGTTAAACGCGCCAAGGACTAGGTTTCATTCGCTTCGCATTCATCACGAAGTGAAATGAAAAACGCCCTGACCATTCATGTGGCTCAGGGCGTTTTGCCAGATCGTCCAGATCGTATTTTATCAGGTCTCTGGCGTCAGGACGCAGCCTTGCGGACAAAATTGCCACGCTGGTAATCTTCAAACGCCTGCATCAATTCCTGTTTGCTGCTCATGACAAACGGGCCATAGCGCACGACCTCTTCATGGATCGGACGTGCGGCAATCACCAGCATCCGGCCCCCCTCGGCACCGCCTTTAAGGGTCACACCATCACCGTCTTTCAAAATTGCCAGATGATGGGTCGGGACATCTTTGCCGCCAACAACCGCATCGCCGATAAAGACATACACCACCGCGGTGTGCCCTTCGGGCAGCGGGACGGTGATTTCCGCACCGGCATCAAGTTTGGCATCAACAAAGACCGGATCGGTCGAAATACCGTTGATCGGGCCGGTTGCGCCATGCATCGATCCGGCCAGAAGGCGCAGCTGCGCCCCATCCACCGGGGAGATTTCCGGCAGTTCATCGGGCTCCATATTCTGGTAGCGCGGATCGATCATCTTGTCCTTGGCCGGCAGATTGATCCAAAGCTGAAAGCCCTGCAAAAGGCCGTTTTCCTGCTCAGGCGTTTCGGAATGCACAATCCCGCTACCGGCGGTCATCCACTGTCCACCCCCCGAACGCAAAATGCCCTCATTGCCCATGCTGTCCTGATGGCGCATCGCCCCTTCGACCATATAGGTCACGGTTTCAAAGCCGCGATGGGGATGTTCCGGGAAGCCTGCGATATATTCGTCCGGGTTGTCGGTCGAAAGTGAATCAAGCATCAGGAACGGGTCAAGCATATCAAGCTGCGGCGTCCCAATCGACCGTCGCAGCGACACGCCCGCACCATCAGATGTATCCATCGCGCGCAAGATACGTTCAACACCGCGTGCGTTTTTCACAGACTCAGACATTTCAAAACTCCTCTGCCTGTTGGCATTCTTGCCAGACAACATTTCATACCCCGCATGGTCGCACAAAACTGTCGCCAAACAAGGCCCAATCAGGCACCTGATTGTTTATCAAATCGCAACAAAAAAGGCAGCGCAGGAACCCTGCACTGCCTTGATCAGATCAGACGACTTGAAAATCAGCCTGCAAGTTTGGCGGCAAGTTCTGCCACGTGCTTGCCCTGGAATTTGGCGACATCAAGCTCGTTCTGGGAGGGGGTACGTGAACCATCGGCACCCGCAAGCGTACCGGCACCATAAGGCGAACCACCGGTGATTTCGTCCATATTGGTCAGGCCAGCACAGCTGTAAGGCACACCGACAATCACCATGCCCTGATGAAGCAAGGTGGTATGGGTCGAGGTGATGGTGGTTTCATGACCACCATGCTGGGTGCCGGTCGAGGTGAAGACAGAACCGATCTTGCCGATCAATTTGCCTTCGGCCCAAAGACCACCGGTCTGGTCAAGGAAGGTGCGCATCTGGCCTGGCATGTTGCCAAAACGGGTCGGCACACCAAAGATGATCGCGTCATATTCCGGAAGATCGGAAACCTCGGCAACCGGGGCAGCCTGATCAAGCTTGGCACCTGCGCCCTTTGCGACATCTTCGGGCATGGTTTCAGGAACACGTTTGACATCAACATGCGTCCCGGAAACACCGCGTGCGCCCTCGGCAACGGCGTTGGCCATGGTTTCGATATGACCATACATCGAATAATAAAGTACCAGTACTTTCGCCACGTCATCCTCCTTGGTTGAACTTCGTCGGCTTGCATAGTGACTTAAGAATGCACCCCTGATAACGGCCAGCTTGGAAACAGTCTGTTCGTTATCGGATGCGAGCCCGATCAGGCATCAGGATCAAGCGTCGGGATTCCGGGCCAGATACTGCACGACCTGATCGGGGAAGTCGGTGAAAATGCCATCAATTCCGGCATCATCAAAAATGGCCTTGAGCGCGATCTGCATATCCCCCGCCCATTTCGGCAACTGATCGGCGCGCAGGGTATAGGGATGAACCTTCAATTGCGCACGCTGGGCGGCAATCAGGGTCGGTGTCATGATCGCAGTGCCGTTTTCGCTCAGGCCTTCAATAACTTGCGGCAACCACGGCCCGATACCATCAACAACACTGGCCATCTCGGTGATGCCGTCGTCAGATTTCAGATAATCGTAATCGGTTCCCTCTGGCGCGCCCCAGCGGTTTTCACCGATAAGCTGCACCAGCTTGCCCTGATAGTTAAGCTCTTGGCGGATACGCTTGGTTTCAGACCAGTCAAAGCACTGCACAAAGGCATTTGAGTCCGGGTTATTATACCCCCACGTCTCCATCACCGCGATCACGGTTTTGGCAATGTCCTGGCCTTCCGCACGATGAAATGCCGGGTCCTTGATTTCCGGATAGATGCCAACATTACGCCCAGTGGAGTGGTTCAGTCCGCGGATCAGTTTAATCTCTTCTTCAAGGGTCGGGATCTTGAAGATGGCAAACTCAGCCGGAAAGCGATCGGCATAAACCTGCTTGCCGGTATCGGCCTTGAACCGTTCCGTCACGCTCAGTGTCTTGAGTTCGGCCAGTGTAAAATCAATCGCGTAATAACGCCCGTCTTCACGTTTGCGATCCGGGAATTTTTGCGCAACGTCGGTGGTGGTATCGATGTGGATGTCATGCAGGACGACGGGCACACCGTCCCTGGACAGAACAACATCCTGTTCGATGTAATCTGCCCCCATGCCATAGGCCAATGCCTTGGCTGGCAGGGTATGTTCAGGCAAATACCCCGATGCCCCGCGATGGGCGATCACCACCATTTCCTGATCAAGCGCCTGTGCATGGGCCGAATTGATTGCACCTGTAACAGGCATCAATGTGGCTGCGGCAAGTCCGCAAACAGCCAGCAATGTCGACTTGATCATTTTGCGTATCAGCATCAAGGGTATCCTTATCCAGTGTCCTTTTAAGCAAAGGACTATAGGCGCGGATTGGCAGCACAAAAACGCGTCAGCGCGTCTTGGATGCAATCTTCATGAAACTGTTACAGCAATGAACGCGGACCTAGCGGTTAAGTTCCCCGGTCATGCGATCAAGACCATCAAGGGTCAGGGGAAACATCCGGCCTTCCATCAGCTTGTGCATGATCTGAATTGATTGATGGTGCCGCCACCAGTTTTCCGGTTGCGGATTGATCCAGGCGGCATGTTCGAAATGATCCAGCAATCGGCCCATCCAAACCGCCCCTGCCTCAGCATTCCAATATTCCACCGCCCCGCCCGGATAGGTGATTTCATAGGGGCTCATGGTGGCATCGCCGACAATCACCAATTTATAGTCCGCGCCATAGGTATTGATCACATCCCAGGTCGACACCTGTTCGTTCCAGCGCCGCGCGTTATCTTTCCAAAGCCCTTCATAGGGGCAGTTGTGGAAGTAGTAATATTCAAGATGCTTGAATTCGGTTTTGACCGCGGAAAACAGTTCTTCACAGACCTTGATGTGATCATCCATCGATCCACCAACATCAAACAGCATCAAGACCTTGACCGCGTTGTGGCGTTCGGGGCGCATCTGAACATCAAGCCAGCCTTGGCGTGCGGTTGATGTGATTGTTCCGGGCAGGTCAAGCTCGTCTGCCGCCCCGGTCCTTGCCCATTTGCGCAAACGTCGCAAGGCGACCTTGATATTGCGCGTGCCGATTTCGACACTGTCATCAAGGTTCTTGAATTCTCGCTTGTCCCAGACCTTGACCGCTCGGCGATGGCGGGATTTATCCTGCCCGATCCGCACCCCTTCGGGGTTATAGCCATAAGCGCCAAACGGCGATGTCCCGGCCGTACCGATCCATTTATTGCCGCCCTGATGACGGCCCTTTTGCTCTTCCAGACGCTGTTTAAGCGTCTCCATCAGTTTTTCCCAACCGCCAAGGGCTTCGATCTCGGCCTTTTCTTCATCGGTCAGGAATTTCTCGGCAAGCTTTTTCAGCCACTCTTCAGGGATTTCAGTCTTCTCGACCTCGTCCATTCCCTCGGCAAGGTCGATCACGCCCTTGAAATGTTCGGAAAACACGCGGTCGAACTTATCAAGGTGGCGTTCATCCTTCACCAGCGCAGACCGCGCCAGATAATAGAAATCCTCCACCGAATATCCGGCCAGTCCCTTTTCCACCGCCTCAAGCAATGTCAAATATTCGCGCAAACTGACCGGCACGCGCGCATCTTTCAGCTTATAGAAAAAGCCGGTGAACATCGGGATTAACGCCCTTCGCGCCGTGCCATGAAGGCAAGCCGCTCGAACAGATGCACATCCTGCTCGTTTTTCAAAAGCGCCCCATGCATCGGGGGCACGGCGGTTTTGGCATCCTTGGCGCGAAGCGCCTCGGGCGGCAGGTCTTCGGCCATCAAAAGCTTCAACCAATCAAGAAGCTCGGAGGTTGACGGCTTTTTCTTGAGCCCCGACACATCACGCATGTCGTAAAACAGGTTCAATGCCTCAGCCACCAGACGTTTCTGGATGCCGGGGTAATGCACCTCGATGATTTCGGCCATGGTGTCTGCATCCGGGAAGCGGATGTAATGGAAGAAACAACGACGTAGGAACGCGTCTGGCAGTTCCTTTTCATTGTTTGAGGTGATGATTACAATCGGCCGGTTGGTGGCTTTGACCATCTGCTGGGTCTCGTAAACAAAGAACTCCATGCGATCGAGTTCCTGAAGCAGGTCATTGGGGAACTCGATATCGGCCTTGTCGATCTCGTCAATCAGAAGGACGGGCGCTTCGCCGTCGGCTTCAAACGCCTCCCACAGCTTGCCCTTGACGATGTAATTGCCGATGTCATGGACACGCTCGTCGCCCAACTGACTATCACGCAGGCGCGACACCGCGTCATATTCATAAAGGCCCTGTTGGGCGCGCGTTGTGGATTTGATCGACCACGTGATCAGTTTCTTGCCCAGCGATTTTGCGATTTCTTCGGCCAGCACCGTCTTGCCCGTGCCCGGTTCACCCTTGACCAGAAGCGGTCGCTGCAACGTGATCGCGGCATTGACCGCCACCATCAGATCTTCGGTCGCGACGTAATTTTCCGTACCCTGAAACTTCATTTTTGCCCTGCAACACAAGTTGACGTTTGCGTTAACCTAGGGCGTCCAACTGATTTGAGCAAGGGCACAAACACCGCACAGCTTATGCGTTGTTGCGCTTGAGTGCCTGAGCCGGACTTTCGCCATACCAGTCGCGATAGGACCGTGAAAAGTTGCTGACATGGTTAAAGCCAACCGCTGCTGCGACCTGTTTGACGGTGAAATCACGCGATGCCAGCAATTCCCGGGCCCGCTCCATCCGCTTGGAGCGGATAAAGTCCGCACAGCTTTTGCCCGTCTCAAGCTTGAATAGGCTGTTAAGGCGGCTTTCGGTCATGCCGCCCGCATCTGCCAACTGCGCAACCGAGACCGCGGCCGCCAGATCGCAAGTGATTTTGGCAATCGTGTCTTCGATTACCGTCTTTTCAAGAACGCTTGGTTCCGGCGTCTTTTCGCCATCGTGATGCAGCAGGCAATAGGCATCAATCATCTCGGCCAGAAACAGGGTTGATAAACCTTCAAGCTTGAACTTGCGCCCAACGCCGGTCGCTTGGGCGGAGAACATCGCACTGACGATGCTTCTGATCTTGTTGTTAAGCCCAAGCGCCCTGACTTCAATCACGCTTTGATCATCGGACAGATAGGGATCAAGTGGTGCTGGCAGATCATCGCCAAACTTGGCACGCAGCGCATCAAGCCCGATGGTAACGCCCGCATGGCGGATCATTTGTCCACCGGGCAAAAAATAGCGTGTACCGGGTCGGTCGACGCGCATCATCAAACCAATCTCGGGCGACATGGTATGTTTGCCGCCATCCGGGCAATCAAAATCAAGGTCGCCGAGAATATTGACAGATCCGGCAAGCCAGCCCGGCGGCAAAGCGTTTTGAACATCAAATCTGGAATCCTCACGGACATTCAATTCCGCACGGTGCAAACAGATGCCGTTGCCGAAATCGATCCGTTCCAGACGCCCGGTCACACCGGGCAATTCAAACAGTTCACCATCGGCAAGCCTCAGTTCACCGATACCGCCTGCGTTGTCCCGATCCGAAAACATATCAAACGCGTCGTCCGCGCTCTGACCGGTCTCCTGCATACTCTGCCCGTTCCACTATTTTTGCCTGCGCTTTGATTGGCCTATCTGCCGAAATCACCGATAGTCCTTTGTTTTTGTTGTTATTGCGTCCAACACTTGCATGTGGTCGTCCCGATGCCAAGCGCCTTTTGACCCTCTTCGCAAACCTGCACGTTTGGACAGTATTTATTTCGAATTTAGAAGCTATTCTACTCTGATAAAAAACTAGGGGCAGTCATGAGCAAATTTTTACTGAGTTTCAGCGCACTATTGTTTCTGACCGGCTGTGTGGCGACATCTGGCGGTCAATTTCAAACCCAATTTCCAATCGGAAAAGTATTCCGCGAGAAGGTTGAACTGCCGCAAGGTGACGTCATCTTGCCCGAAGGAGAGTGGAAAGTTCTTGCGACAGACACCGGCCAAAACAACACTTATCACACGTTCGGTTCCGTCGCCCTTGGCCACATTGACAGCGATGGCTATCTTCGGGGACTGGTGACAGTGTCTACACCGCTGGACGTCGGACTTGGATATTCATTTTATTCGTCTTCATTTTGTGACCCGCAACCCAACCTGCTCTATCATAAAACAAATGCCAATGTTGATCTTGGGCGGCAAAGCTGCTTTGGCATCAAGAAGAAGACCATCAGTTCATTTGACAACTTTGCCGACTATATAAAAGTTGCAATGACAAATGCACGAGCGATGAACGTGGATCGCCCTTACGACATGCTTAGTGCGGCATTCAGGATCACACGCAGGAACAAGTTCCTATATGTCGAGTATGGCTTTGATTACCGCGAAAGCGCGGAAGAAATGCTGCCCGGCTATGCCAAAGGTCAGGATGTTTCTCTTACCCGCAAATTCTTCCCAGAAGAAAAGATAGAAAACGTTGATGCTGTGGTCCGTTGGGCAACAGCAAATGCAGACCGGATCGAGAAAACGTTTCTTGACTAGCTGGTTATCTGAAAGATCAGTCGGTCTTTACCGACATCAGGGAAGCCAGCGGGGCATTCTGCCGTGCCACGCTGGCCTTCAGGCCATCGACGTCCATTTCCTCGTCTTTGACAAACTCGATGAACATCATGTTGACGTTGTTAAAGACAAGCTCGCCTGTGGCATCGCAGTCGACATCCTTGCGCACGACACCGCGATCCTGCAAGGCGCGAATCAGATCGCAGACCTGTTTGGACAGCCGATGATCAAGCGCTGTGTAGCGTTGGGAAAACGGTGTTTCGGGCTGCGCAATCGAGAGTGACATCGCCGTGCGCCACATCTCCTTGGACAGGTATGTCAGGGAGTGGTCGTAATATTTCCCGATCAATTCAAACAAGGCCGTGGCGACATCTTCATGCTCGCGCGCGATGATGGCATCCCCTGCTGTCAGCACTTCCTCGACTTCCATCGAGACCGTGGCCATCAGCATATCGCCCTTGTTTTTGAAGTAGTTATAAAACGTCCCGACAGACACACCGGCCATTTCGGCAATGTCTTCGATGCGCGCACTGTCATATCCGACTTTGCGAAACAGCGTCGTCGCCGCCTCGAGAATACGGCGGTTTTTATCGGCTTTCTTTTGGGCGCGCAGTCCTGACATCGTCACTCCGGAAAACTGAACGGGTTCAAAATTAACATTGACTCAAAAAATGAACGCGTTCAATATTTTTTCAACGGTGCCGGATAAGCGCCGAAAAACCCAATTCAAGGGAGGCCTCAACTATGAAATCAGGGAGAGCCTATGTCTCGTCACGTCTCTACGGGGAAGACCCGCAACAAGTTTCTGAGTAGCACTGCGACCTTTATTCTGGGCGCTGTTGCCATGGCGCAAACCGCACAAGCAACCGAAGAATTGAATGCTTTGGTCTGGTGCGACCATACCGATCCGGCCTTGATCGAGCCGTTTGAGAGAGAATACGACGTCAAAGTCAATCTCAAGGAGTACGAAGGCACCGGTGCCGGTCTTTCTATCATTGAGCAATCCCGTCCGGGCGACTGGGATGTGTTTGTAATTGATGGTGTTGATGTCCATCGCGCGGTTGAAATGGGCGTTCTGGCCGAAATCCCCGCCGACGCCCTGCCGACGTCCGATATCTTCCCCGAAGTCGTGATGGCCGAAAACAATGTGGTGGATGGCAAAACCTATGCCGTCACCGAGAAGTTCGGCTACAACACCATTTCGTTTGACAAGACCAAGGTTGATCCCAAGGACATGGAAGACATGTCGGTGATCTGGTCGGACAAATATGCTGGCCGCATCGCGGTTTATGACTATTACCTGCCGGTGATCGGCCTTGTGGGGCTGGGTCTTGGCATTGATACGGCTGATCTTGGCGCGGACGACATGCCCGCGATCAAGGAAAAGCTGTTTGCGATGAAAAAGGTCTCCAAACAGGTTGGTGAAGTTGTGTCTTCCCAGACTGCGCTAGCAACCGGCGAGGTCGATATCCTTGTTGGTGGCGGTGAATGGATTACGGCGGTTCTTTCCGAAGAAAAGCCGAACCTCGATTGGATCATCCCCAAACAGGGTGGCCTGCGCTGGGCACAGTCAATCGGTGTGATGAAGGATTCTGAAAAGCCTGACCTTGCGCTTAAATTCGTTCAATACATCATGAGCCCCGAAGGCCAGGCGCGTCTTGCGACCTCGTCTTGTTATTGGGGGATGCCGGCCAACGCCAAGGCTGGCGAAAACCTGACCGATGCCCAGAAAGCAGCCCTTCGCTGGGATGATCAGGACGGATACCTCAAAAACTCGCAGCTTTACCCGATCCCGGATGCCGATCTCGATGCCGAGATGCAGGATGCCTGGGTTGAGATGCTCCAGCAGTAAGCAGTCCCTTGTCTACTGCCACCTGCCGATGTCCCGCTTTTTGCGGGGCATCGGTGCCAAACTTGCGGTAAGCTGACCCCAACGGCGCCCACCATCCCAAGCGAGTTATAAGCAACCATCCCACCCATCCAGGCGGGCTGGTTTGCGAAAAGGATACCGTTATGGCCACTGCCAGCCTTGAAACACGCGAAAATCGCCGCGCATGGGGCTTTGTGACCCCGGCCCTGCTGTGGACCGTCGCGTTTTTCGTTATTCCCTTTATCGTCATGGCCGCGATGAGCTTGGCGACCCGCAAAGGGCGCGAAATCGTCATGGCGTGGAATTTCGACAATTACATTGAATTCTTTGAAAAAGCCCATTTGCTGAAAGGCCTTTTCGTCTCGCTTGAAATCACCTTCACGGTCACGATCATTTCCGTGATTCTTGCCTATCCGCTGGCCTGGATCATTGCCGAACGTGTGCCGCAAAAGTGGCAGCGCATGGCGCTAATCATGGCGATCCTGCCATTCTGGACAAGCTATGTGGTGCGGTCCTATTCTTGGCTTCTGGTGCTGGCGCAAAACGGGGTGATCAATAACACGCTGGTCTATCTGGGGGTGATTTCCGAACCGCTTGAATTGGCCAGCACACGCAGTGCGACCGTCATCGGGTTTGTGCATTTCTTTGTCATGCTGTTGACGCTTACGATTTATGCCAATCTGGTGCAGATGCCGCCGAACTATCGCAGGGCTGCGGCCGATCTTGGTGCAAACGGGTTTCAGGTGTTCTGGCATGTTGTGTTACCGCTCACATTGCCGGGCATTATGGTCGGTGCGTTCCTGACCTTTGTGCTGTGTATCGGTGATTACATCACCCCGCAGATCCTGGGCGGCAATAACGAACTCGCCCTGCCGCAAGTCATCATGCTCCAACTGGGCCGTCGGGCTGATTTTCCGATGGCCGCCACGCTTTCGATCATTCTGATGGTGGTGGTGACACTGGCCTATATTGCCTGTGCGCGCTGGCTCAAGATGGAGAGAACGTAAAATGATCTCTTCACGCCTATCGAAACTGGCTTCATGGTCCTATCTGATCGCGCTGTATGGCTTCATCTTTTTGCCCGTGGCGGTCCTTGTCCTGTTTTCATTTCAGGATGGCCGCCTGCCGGTTCCACCGTTTAACGGCGCGACCCTTAAATGGTATGGCGAGGTTTTTTCTGACAGTCGACTGATGTCGGCCCTGACCAACTCCCTGATGGTTGCCATCGGCTCGGCGACGGTTGCCTGCGTGCTTGGTTTCTGTGCGGCCTATGGGCTGGCGCGCTTTGTTCTGCCAGCATCGCGTCTGCAACGCGGCCTTCTGATTGCACCAATGACGGTCAGTTACCTGATCATTGCGCTGGGCTTGCTGACCACCTTTAACTGGCTTGGTGTTTCGCTGTCGCTTTGGACGGTCGGGATCGGGCATGTGGTGATCAATTTGCCGCTGTGCTTTGCGATTATTTATGCCTCCATGGGCGATCATCAGAAAAACATCGAACGGGCCGCCCGCGACCTGGGTGCCGCCGAATGGCAGGTGATGACGCAGGTGTCTGCCCCGATGTTGATGCCATCGATCCTTGCGGCCTTTTTCCTGTCGGTGACGTTTAGCTGGGATGAATTCATCATCGCATTCTTGCTATCGCGCTTTGACGTCACCCTGCCGGTTGAAATCTGGAGCATGTTGCGTTCGGGCCTGAACCCGAAAACCAACGCGGTGGGAAGCGTTGTCTTCCTGGTCTCGGTTGCGCTGCTGCTTATTCTTGAATTGATTGTCTTTAGAAGGACGGCAAAGAAATGACCGCCCCTGTCTCCATTCGCAACGCCACGAAGATCTTTGGCGACTTTACCGCCCTTGACGACATCAGCCTCGAAATCGCGGCGGGCGAATATATCGTCCTGCTGGGACCATCGGGCTGCGGCAAGACCACCTTGCTGTCTCTGCTCGGCGGGTTCCTGTCGCCATCCAGTGGCACGATTGAAATCAATGGCAAGGATATGGGCGATGTCGCACCGGCCAAACGCCCAACCACCACGATGTTTCAGGACTATGCCCTTTTCCCGCATATGAGCCTGCGCGACAACGTCGCCTTTGGCCTTAAAATGCGCAAGGTTGGCAAGGCCGAACGCCATGCCAAGGCCGAAGAGCTGCTTGATATGGTCGGGCTTAAGACATCGGCCAACAAGAAACCCCATGAACTTTCCGGTGGTCAACGCCAGCGCGTTGCCCTTGCCCGTGCGCTGGCGGTTGAACCCGATGTCTTGTTGCTTGATGAACCGCTGGGGGCGCTTGATCTCAAACTCCGTCGTCAAATGCAGGATGAACTGAAAGCCATTCAGAAACGCGTTGGCACCACCTTTGTCCACGTCACCCACGATCAGGAAGAGTCCATGGCGATTGCCGATCGGATCGTGGTGATGAATGCCGGCCGGATCGAAGATGTCGGCAGCCCCGAAAACATCTATATGCAGCCCAAGACGATTTTCACTGCAAGCTTCATGGGGGAGGTCAATTTCATCCCCGGCACATTTGAAAGTGCAACCGACAGTACCATTTCCGTCAAGACGCCGCTTGGCACCGTCGAACTGCCGGAGTTCGAATGCAGGGGCTTTGTCCCCGGTGCATCGGTCACCCTCGCCATTCGCCCGGAACATTTCCGTGCCAGCACCGGGACCGGCCCGCGCATCACGCTGGGCAAGGCCAAGGTCGAAGACGGATCGTTCTTTGGCACCCATCATCGCGCCCATCTAAGCCCGCTTGATTACCCCAACATGACGATCACCGCCCACATGCCGCAATCGGCCATCATCGAACCGGGGGCATGGGTTGAACTGACCCTTGATCCGACCTCGGTTGTGGTGTTGCATGGCCATCCGCCCCGCCCCACACCAGAAAGTGCTGCCCTATGACGATCGACCGCGCCAAACCCGAAGACTGGTATAGCCTGAAAACCGTCGGCGATGACGTCACCTATATCGGCGAACCGTTTATCGAGGAATTTTACCGCTGCAACATCTGGCATGTGCGCGGCCGCGATGGCGACATGCTGGTCGATAGCGGCATGGGTGTTGTATCGCTGACCGAATGGGTACCGCTTGTCACCGAACGCAGCGTTCAGGCGGTTGCCAGCCACACCCATTTTGACCATATCGGCTGCCATCATGAATTTGAAAACCGGGTGTGCCATCGGTGCGAAGCCGATCTTCTGGCAGCACCCACGCGTAAAAACACGCTGGCTGATCCCTATGTGACCGACGAGATTTTCACAAAACTCCCGCCGCTTCCCTATGCCTCGACCACCTACGCCGTCAAGGCGGCACCGGCCACCCGCATTGTCGAGGACGGCGATGTGATTGATCTGGGCGACCGCCATTTCGAGGTCATCCACACACCGGGCCATTCACCGGGCGGTATTGCGCTTTGGGAAAAGGCCACCGGCATCCTGTTTTCCGGCGACATTGTTTATGATGGACCTTTGATCGAAGACACTTATCATGCAAATGCAGCTGACTATGTCCGATCGATGGAACGGCTTTATGATTTGCCGGTCCGGGTCGTGCATGGCGGGCATTTCGCCAGTTACGGGGCCGAACGCCACCGGGAAATAATAAAAAGCTGGCTGAGGGAACGAACCTGAAACCGCGCCACTCGTGCCGGGGCTAACGCCTTGGCCCAACACAGAGAAACTCAGGAAGGCTTCCAATGGATAACGCAGGCAAATTTTACATCAACGGCAAATGGGTTGATCCGATTTCCTCGGAAAAGATGGACGTGATCAATCCGGCCACCGAAGAAGTCATCACCCAAATCACCCTGGCCAGCGAAGAAGACGTCGACCTTGCCGTCGCCGCGGCCAAGCGCGCCTTTGAAAGCTACAGCCAGACCACGCTCGAACAGCGTCTTGGCTGGCTTGAAAACCTGCTTGCGATCTATAAGCGCCGCTACGGCGAAGTTGCAGATACCATCACGACCGAACTCGGCGCGCCGACCACCATGTCGCACGAACAGCAGGCCGCAGCCGGCACGGCACATCTCGAAGATTTCATTGTTGCGCTGAAAAAGCTCAAGACCGAGGAAATCCTTTATAATGGCGAGCTTTTGTTGCGCGAACCCATCGGGGTTTGCGGCCTGATTACGCCGTGGAACTGGCCGATCAACCAGATCGTGCTCAAGGTCATCCCGGCCCTTGCCACCGGCTGCACTTGTGTGTTGAAGCCATCCGAGTTCACCCCGCTTAATGCCATGCTGTATGCCGAAATGATCCACGAGGCAGGCTTCCCGGCCGGGGCCTTTAACATGGTTCAGGGGGCTGGTCCGGTTGCCGGTGCGACCCTGTCACGTCATCCTGACATCACCATGATGTCCTTTACCGGATCGACCCGTGCGGGCAAGGCGATCACCAAGGATGCGTCGGAAAACATCAAACGCGTGACGCTCGAACTCGGCGGAAAGTCCCCCAACATCGTGTTCGACGATGTCGATATCGAAGACCGCATCGCCTGGAGTGTGAATGCCGTTTTCAACAACTCCGGCCAGACCTGTGACGCACCGACCCGCATGCTGGTACAACGCTCGATCTATGATGACGCGGTCAAGGTTGCCAAACGTGTCGGCGAGCAGGCATCCGTCGGCGATCCGACCAAGGAAGGTGGCCATATCGGCCCGCTGGTCAGCCACATCCAGTTTGACCGGGTACAGACCCTCATTCAGGCTGGCATTGACGAAGGTGCGACCGTTCTCGTTGGTGGTGCGGGCAAGCCCGATGACACCAACGAGGGATACTTCGTCAAACCGACCATCTTTGCCGATGTGAATAACAATATGCGCATCGCACGCGAGGAAATCTTTGGCCCGGTGGTCTCGATGATCCCGTTCGATACCGAAGAAGAAGCCATCGAGATCGCCAACGACACACCATACGGTTTGGCCGCCTATATCCAGACCCCGGATGCCAAAAAGGCCGACCGCGTCGCCCGCAAACTGCGTGCTGGCATGGTGTTGCTAAATGGCTCCTCGCCGCTCGCGGGCAGTCCGTTTGGCGGCTACAAGCAATCAGGCAATGGCCGCGAAGGTGGCCTGTTTGGCCTTGAAGACTTCATGGAAATCAAGATGATCCATAAGCTTTAAGCCACGCATATCATGATCACACAAAGGCCCCGGCACATTCCGGGGCCTTTGCTTTTTGGCGCTCACAACGGCAACAGGTCTGGCGTCATGAATTCGTTATGACATAGGGCTGGTAATGATCGGCTTGGGCATTATAATCCCATCGTTAATCGATAAATTCAGCGATCCGGTCAACGGATTGCGATTGGATTGGGAGACCTCCTATGAATGCAATGTCCTTTTCTGATATGGGGCTTGCCGCCTTAAAGCAGCGACAGTATGACGCCGCAATCAACATGCTGCGCCAGGCACTTGGCGAAGATATGGATAACCTAGATGCCCGTTTCGGGCTGGCGCGTGCGCTTCATGAAAAAGGTTCGATCATCGAAGCAATCGGCGAGTATCGCACGGTGCTGCAATCTGATGGGGGTCATGAAGACTGCCTGCATCACATTGCACGCGCATTGCTTGAAAACGGGGACGCACGTAGCGCACTCAACCATATTGATATCGTGCTGCGCGCCAAACCGACCGATCCTGAAATGCTGACCTTGCGCGGGCAGGCATTGATCGCGCTGGAACGCTATGACGCCGCCCTTTCGGCCCTGCAAACCGCCGCCCATCATAATCCGGGATCAGAAAGCATCCACCGGCTGATCGCCACATGCCACCGCGCCAACGAGGATTTTGAAGGCGAACGGCGTGCGGTTGAACAGCTGCTTCGGATCAATCCGTCGTCGCTTGCTGCATCAAACGATTTGGGTGTGATCAATCTGCGAGAAGGCCATCTGATCGCAGCCTTTGAGGCGTTTGAACAAATTCTGTCCCAGGATGCCGACCATCCGCAGGCAACGCTTAATCGCGCAATCGCCCTGACCGTTATGGGCGGGATGGATCATGACGCGATCTGGAACCGGGTGATGGAAGTCTGTGACGAGATCGATGATCTTGACGACATCCGGGCGGCCGCCGATCAACTGGCAAAGCTGCCCGACACCGCGCGCAAGGGCACACCCGAGGCAGAGGCGCTGATTGGCAAAGCAGCCATCGAACAAGTCGACATCTGATACGTTTGCGCAGCCTTTCTGCGCGGGTTTCCTCATTGCTTGCGCATTTTGAAATCCCCCTTGCCGATGGCAAAACAGATCAGGCGGGAACTGCATGCGCTGATCGGCGTTTAATCATATGATGTCCATGCGTTTTCCCCCGATCCGGGTCACGCGACACTCTTTGACCCGAAAGGGGTTTTTGCATCATGGTTCAACGCCTGATCCGCGTTTGGGAGTTTCTGACCTATAGCCTGTGGGTATCGCCGTTGCTTTTTGCGCTGGGCGGTGCGGCCTTTGCGGTGGGCATTATGGCAGCCCCCCAGGATATCCTGCGCGACATGTTTCCCAGCCTGTTACCCGGTTTCAATGAAATCCAGGCGGTACGCGGTTTGCTTGAAACCCTGTTGGCCACGCTGGTTACCCTGACGACCTTTGCCCTGTCGATCACGATGGTGGTCCTGACCCTTGCCGCCGGGTCACTTGGACCACGTATGATCCGCAACTTCATGGGCGATAACAAAACCCAGAATGCGCTGGGCACTTTTGTTGGCAGCATCCTGTTTTTGATCACCTCCCTTATGCTGATGGGCGAAAAACCGGATTCTGCACCGGTGCCGCATCTGGCTGTGACGGTCGGTATCGCGCTGTTTGTCATCAGCGTTTTTGTCCTGATCCTGTTTGTCCACCACCTTGGCCGATCGATCGTTGCCGACGAGGTCATTCAGCGTGTTGGTAAAAACCTTGAAGAAACCATTCAGTCAGCCAGCAATACCCTGACCGATCCGATCAAGGCCGCCGAGAAGGCCCAGACAACCCTGCCCGACCCGCAAGATATCCCCCGCGATCAGGCCATTTGCGTCGCATCTTCGGGATATGTGCAGGGCGTCGATTATGAAAAAATCTGTGAAATCGCCAAACAGACGGATACGCGTATCTCGCTTGTGATCCGTGCCGGCCAGCACGTGCTGATCGGTGATATTGTCGGACGCATCGTCCCCTTGAAGGATGACGTCGCCAAACAGGCGCAAGACAATATCGAACAGTGTCATGCCGATATTCTTGAGGCGATCATGATCGGATCGCACCGCACGGCCATGCTCGATGTCGAATTTGCCTTGCGCCAACTGGTCGAAGTTGCTTTGCGCGCCCTGTCACCGGGCATCAATGACCCGTTCACGGCCATTGCCGCGATCTATCGCCTGGGGGATGCCCTTCCACATGCCATGCAGTTTCGCTACCCGGTCGGCATCTGGCGCGATGATGACGATGAAGTCCGCCTGCATGCCCTGATGTCCGATTTTGGCGGCATGTTGGGGGCAGCCTATGACCAGATCCGCCAGTCTGCGACGGCAAAGCCGGATGTGTTGCTGCCGATGGCTGAAATCCTTGAAAGCCTGATGCGACTGGCCGAGACCGATCATCAACGCGAAGTGCTGCGCACCCACGCCCGCATGATCGCCAATGCCGCCGAGCGCGACATCCCCGAAGAAAACGACCGTAAAACCGTCGTTCGTGCCGCCACGCGGGTATTGCATCATCAGAAGCCGGTCAAAAATTCTGCGTCCGAAGACGACGCATAACAAACGAACGCGGCACCAAACGATATCATCAGACAAAAGAAAAGGGCCCCAAACGGGGCCCTTTTAATTCATCAGACTTTTTGGCGGGTGATCGCTTAGCCAGCGATATGTGCCTCGATCGCGGCCAGTGCGGCATCCGCCTGCGCAGGATCAGAACCGCCGCCCTGTGCCATATCCGGACGGCCACCGCCGCCCTTGCCACCGAGCTTTTCAACACCGATGCGCACAAGATCAACGGCGCTGTATTTATCTGTCAGGTCCGCGGTCAGGCCGACAACGATGGATGCCTTGCCACCGTCACCCGAAACAAGGGCGACAATCCCTGAGCCCATCTGATCGCGGAGCTCGTCGACCATGCCTTTGAGTTCCTTGGCAGGAATGCCGTCAAGCGACCGTAGTGCCATTTTGACACCATTGACTTCCTTAAACGCATCACCGCCAGAAGCCGCACCCGAGCCAGCTGTTGCCAGCTTTTTGCGCAGGTCGGACACTTCGCGTTCCAGACGACGACGTTCTTCCTGCAGCGCCTTGACGCGGGCCGGGACATCTTCAGGAACGGCCTTAAGGTCTGCCGCAACCGTGGTTAGAACGTTTTCGCGCGCTGACATGTATTTGGCGGCATCGGCACCGGTCAGTGCTTCGATACGGCGGACACCACTTGAAACAGCGCCCTCGGACACGATCTTGAACATGCCGATATCACCAGTGCGCTTCACATGCGTACCGCCGCAAAGTTCAAGCGAATAGGCATGTTCATTGGCAACCGGCAGGCCCATCGAAACAACGCGGACTTCGTCGCCGTATTTTTCACCAAACAGTGCCATCGCGCCCAGTTCAATCGCCTCGTCCGGGGTCATCAGACGGGTGGTGACTTCACTGTTTTCCCGGATCAGGCTGTTCACATCGGCTTCGATCACCGCGGCTTCCTCGGCCGTGACGGCCTTGGGATGCGAGATGTCGAAACGCAGACGATCAGCCGCCACCAGGGAGCCCTTCTGGGTTACGTGGTCACCAAGATGCTTGCGCAGAACCGCATGCAAAAGGTGTGTGGCCGAGTGATTGGCACGAAGGCTTGAGCGGCGGGTATGATCGACGCGGAATTCCGCAGCATCGCCCACCTTGACGTCGCCCTCGGTCACTTTGCCGAGATGCACATGCAAGCTTCCCAGCTTTTTCTGGGTATCGGTGATTTCAATGATCGCACCATGTTCGGTTTTGATCACACCGGCATCGCCCTGCTGACCACCGGACTCACCAAAGAAGGTAGTCTGGTTGGCAAGAACGGCAACTTCGTCACCCTTGGATGCGGATTTGACTTCGGCACCGTCCTTGATCAGCGCGGTAACAACACCCTCGGCGGTTTCGGTTTCATAACCCAGGAATTCGGTCGCGCCATCACGGTCATTGATGTCAAACCAGACTTCCTCGGTCGCAGCTTCGCCCGAACCGGACCATGCCGCACGTGCCTTGGCTTTCTGTTCTTCCATGGCGGTGGTGAAGCCAGCTTCATCGATGCCGATTTTGCGTTCTTTGAGCGCATCGGCGGTCAGATCAAGCGGGAAGCCATAGGTGTCATAAAGCTTGAAGGCCACGTCACCCGAAAGGGTCGCGCCCGCATCCATGCCATCGGTCGCGTCATCAAGCATCTTGAGACCGCGATCCAGCATGGTTTTAAACCCCTGCTCTTCCAGCTTGAGGGTTTCTTCGATCAATGCCTGTGCACGAACCAGTTCCGGGAAGGCACCGCCCATCTTGCTTACCAGGGCCGGGACCAGCTTATACATCGTCGGATCTTGCGTTCCGACCATATGCAGGTGGCGCATCGCGCGACGCATGATACGGCGCAGAACGTTGCCGCGACCGGCATTGGACGGCAGAACACCATCGGCAATCAGGAAGCTGGTCGAACGCAGATGGTCGGCAACCACACGGTGCGACACATTATGCGAACCATCCGGATCGGTATTGGTGGCATCGGCCGATGCCTCGACCAGCGCACGCATCAAATCGATGTCATAGTTGTCGTGTTTGCCCTGAAGCACAGCAGCAATGCGTTCCAGACCCATGCCGGTATCGATCGACGGTTTTGGCAGATCAACACGATCACCATTTGCCATCTGTTCGTACTGCATGAAGACGAGGTTCCAGATTTCAATGAAACGGTCGCCGTCTTCTTCCGCACTGCCCGGAGGGCCACCCCAGATGTGATCGCCATGGTCAAAGAAGATTTCCGAGCACGGACCACACGGGCCGGTATCGCCCATCGACCAGAAGTTATCCGAAGTCGGGATGCGGATGATGCGATCATCGGTCAGACCGGCGATCTTTTTCCAAAGGCCATGCGCCTCGTCATCGGTGTGATAGACCGTGACCAGCAGCTTGTCTTTCGGAAGGCCATATTCCTTGGTGATCAGGTTCCAGGCGAATTCAATCGCGTTTTCCTTGAAATAGTCGCCAAACGAAAAGTTGCCGAGCATTTCAAAGAAGGTGTGATGGCGTGCGGTATGACCGACATTTTCAAGGTCGTTATGCTTGCCCCCGGCGCGCACGCATTTCTGCGAGGTCGCTGCACGCGAATAATCGCGGTGTTCCTGGCCGGTGAAAACGTTCTTGAACTGAACCATCCCGGCGTTGGTGAACATCAGGGTAGGGTCATTGCGCGGCACCAGCGGGCTGGACGAAACGACTTCGTGGCCGTTCTTGCGGAAGAACTCCAGAAACGTGGTGCGGATATCGTTGACGGTCTGCATATCTCTCCAACCCGGAAAACGCGGAACAAC
Source organism: Thalassospira profundimaris WP0211 (assembly GCF_000300275.1). Lineage (GTDB taxonomy): Bacteria > Pseudomonadota > Alphaproteobacteria > Rhodospirillales > Thalassospiraceae > Thalassospira > Thalassospira profundimaris. Next base: position 299,048 of record NZ_AMRN01000004.1, read on the forward strand.
TGCGCGCGCCATACTGGCGAACGGACTGCCCTATTTAGCGGCTCGGCCCTGCCCTGTCCAGTCAGGCGAAAGGAGTCCGGGGGATTTGCCGCAAGTTTTGCCCAATTCGGCGATTTGGGGCCGGTTAATCGGACCAAACCCAGCTGAAATTCAGCCAGTTTTCAGCAATAATGTGAATCGATCCCGGTTCATTTCCTTAACAAACCCGGCGGCCTCAAAGCCAAGGCCCAGCAACAATTTGCGCGACGCCGAATTTTGCGGATGGGCAAAGGCGGTCAGACACGAAATCGATGTCCGGCCCCGTCCATAGTCAAGGGCCGCAGTCGCCAGTTCCCGGCCAAGCCCCTGCCCCCAGACTTTCGGCGCCAAATAATAGCCAAGCTCCGGCCCCCAACCGGGATCAAACGGATCGGTATATAGTCCGCCCCATCCAATGATGTCGCCAGACGTGCGCAGCCTTACGACCCATGGTGCAAATCCATCGCGGCGCCGGAACCATTCATGGACCAGTACACGCTTGCGACACGCCGCAAAGCTTTCATCACACTGGGTGAACCGCATCGCGTCACGATCACCAAGGAAGGCATAAAGGTCGGGGATATCGGCCAATCTGGCCGCCGAAAGGTGGAGGCGGTCGGTTTGAAGACGGTTTGTCTGAAGATGGGCCGTTCGTGGATTAGTCGTTTGCACTGTCCTGGATCGACTTGCCGAGTTTTTCCATATCGCGACCAAATCCTTCGGCGGTTTCGCAGGCACCAAGCGCAAGGCCAAAGCCAATAACCATCAGGACGGCCAGAAGACGTTTTGTCATCGTTTCCATCTTTGCAGGATGCTCCATTCAAGTCCGGATAACAGGCATGTCGCCTGTCTTGTTGTTTATCGCGATATTCTGGCCTCGGGGCATCCGGCTTGCAACCGTTATCGCGCACAAGGGCCGTTTGCCGCACTAAACGCAGAAAAGGACGCCGAAATGGCGTCCTTTCTATAGGCATGTATGCTTCGTGCAGTCTTGCAACTGTCCGGTCATCAGACCGGCGGGCGACGGCCACGCAACGCATTGACGACAAGCGATACGACAAACAGCACGAGGAAAACAAAGAACAAGATCTTTGCGATCCCGACGAATGTCCCTGCAAGTCCGCCAAAGCCAAGAACGGCGGCGATCAGTGCCAGAACCAAACAGAATATTGCCCAACCTAGCATGGGATTCTCCCACTATTGTTGCTTTAAGATAATGAATAACGATCCGTTACAGATCAGGAAGCGCCGTCCTGGATTGCTTCACCGGCATCTTCGACGTCTTCGCCAAAGCCTTCGGCAGTTTCACAGGCAGCAAGGCCAAGGCCCATACCGGAAATCATCAGAATCGCGAGAAACTTTTTCATCGTATTCGACATGTTCATTCTCCTGATTGATGGTGTCAAAGCTCACAGGAATTCAAACGGCGACAACCCATAATTGTTCCCGGCACTGTTCTTCCCGGTCAAATTTTCCGTCATAAACAGTGCGACAATCCGTTGATTTTAAATGAACTTTCCTCAATCGTGATCATTTTGGGGCACGTCAAGCGAAGGAGATCACGCTTGACCTCCTTCACATCAATACCTGCGAAATCAGGATGCCTTTGCATCAAGCGCCAGATATTCACTGATTTCATCAATGATCTGGCGATGGATCAGGGCGCGGTCCGTGCCTGGGGGATCGGTGCAGATCGGATCGCTACCTTCTTCTTCCAGGATTTCGGCGGCGTTTGCCTGACATTCGTCAAGAAATGTCAGATGATGTGCAGGCGCAAAATTTGCCGAAGACGCATTTTTGAGCCGCGCAACAAGATTGCTGCCAGTCGGACCAAAATCGGCAGCCGCCCATTTTTCTTCTTCGCCAAGGCCAATGAAAAGCACAGGAGAAGTTACCGCTGCAAGGCTTTGCTCCGTCGCTGCGAACCCCATGCCCGGTTCAATCGCAACACTACGTGTAATCCGGTCATCCCGGCTGGGAACTTGGAAGTCATTGGGCATATGATCAAGATCGACGCCTCCTTTGCGCAAAAAATCGCAATCCTGTGCGGCATCGCCAAATCGGTCGCAATATTGCGCAAAAAGCGTTTGATCAAACCTTACCCCGATAAGGTTTAGGACCGTCGTTCCGCCCAAAGAGAAGCCAATCGCAGAGATATTTTGGCGATCAATGTAAGGAGCAAAGGACGGATTTGACAGAACCTGATCAAGGGTTGCACGAACATCTGCCGCCCGCTCGCCAATAAATGGTGTCCGGCGGGGTGAAGAATCCCCGGATGTCGTACCGGGATGGTTTAGCGCAACAACAATTGCCCCGCGCAAGGCCAGTTGCGAAGACAACCAGCCAAGTCCATCCATATTACCGCCCGAGCCATGCGACAGAAGAACCAGCGGGTGCCTGCCCGGTGCAATTGCCGCACCGATATAGGCGCTTGTTCCCTTCCAGATGATATTGTTGCCGACAGGTGCCTTGTAAATCACGGTATCTGCGGGATACCAGACTGAGGCCGCGATTGGCATGGAACGATGGTCAGCACGCACATCAAAACGATCATACCCGGCATAATCGGTTTGCTGTTCCGCCAGCACAGGCGATGTTTTCAGGCCTGCGAACAGACACAGGGCAAAGGCGAGATATATCGGTTTCATCACAAGGATCCTTGTCCTAAGTTGGAGTACAGAAGAAGTTCTGCCCAAAACAGGATGGCCTTGCGTCCTCGAACGGGTTTGTGGACGTCTCAAAACCGGTTTTGATACCCCTTAGGCGGAAAATTGCGATCAGATGCTTGTTCTACCTGTTCCGATGATTGTGGCGCTGGTTTTAGGGTTCTTGTTTGCCCGCGCCCTTGTCGGCCAGAAAACGCCCAAGATGCTGATGGCGCTTCTGCTGGCTGCCGCCGCGCAAAGTTTTTTGGTCGGGCTTGTTCAATATTACGGCATCGACGGGCTGAGATGGCTTCAGCCAATCACGGCTTCTGCCATTCCGGTCATGGCGTGGATGGCATTTGTTGAGGCAAGCCTTCGCGCCCGTTTACAACGCGGGGATCTGCTGCATTTTTCGATGCCAGCACTTGTCGCGCTCTGTGTCTTCTTTTTGCCTGTCGTGATTGATGCTGTCTTGTGCAGCCTGTTTGTCGGATATGGATCGGCAATTTTGGTGATGCTTCGTCGCCAACGGGGCGATTTTGCGCATATGCGCCTGACATCGGGACAGATCCCCGCAATGGTCTGGCGCTTTATCGCCATTGCACTGATCATATCGGCCATCAGCGACCTTCTGATATTGCTGGCCAAGATTGACGGGAACGACGAGATTGCCGGTGTGGTTCTCAGCGTCACCTCGTCAATCGCGCTACTGACAATTGGCTTTCTCAGCCTGTCGCCAGACATTGCGATTGATGTCGCATTGAAGGACCCGGTCGATGATGGCCAGGCCGCATTGAGTTCTGAGCAATGTCAGGCCATCATGAATGAACTCAACGCGTTACAGACACAGGAACGGTTGTATCTTGATCCGGATCTGACCCTTGCCCGCATTTCCCGACGCATGGGACGCCCGCTCAAACAGATTTCAATGGCGATCAACACCTCCACCGGTGAAAACGTGTCGCGCTATATCAATAAGTACCGGATTGACCATGCCTGTCGCATGCTTGACGCAGGGGAAAATGTGACCAACACGATGCTTGAAAGCGGCTTTAACACCAAGTCGAACTTCAATCGTGAATTCCTGCGGATTACAGGCAAAACGCCAAGCCAATGGCAGCAGAAAACCATTATTTCACGCGAAATTTGACAACGCATTCACCCCAAGCATCATGCCCGGATCATTCCAAAACCGGGCGCATGAAGCTGCGCTCATAGGAAATGATGCTACGATTGCGCACTTCCATTTCAAACACTTCCTGACATTCGGGATCATCGGCCATGCGTTTGCGGTAATCCTCATAGTCGGCAAGGCTTGGAAAGCTAAACAGTGCATAAGCAACATTGCTGGCCCCTTCATGAGGCAAGAAATAGCCATGATGGGTTCCGCCCATGCGAGTGACGATGGGGATCCAGCGTTTGGCATAGGTCTCGAATTCAGGGACCTTGTAGCTGTCGAGGATGTATTTCACATAACAAGTAACCACGGCTTTATCTCCGCCATAGGGTATTGCAGCAAAAAGGGCGGGATACATTTGTACCCCACCCTTTGAAATTATGTCGCCAGATTGATCAGATCAATCGTCGTTGACCGGTTCGTCTTCGCTCATATTGGTCATGGCTTCGGCGATCAGACCGGCACTCTCGCGAATGCTGTTTTCGATCTCCTTGGTCATTTCCGGATTTTCACGCAGGAAGCTCTTGGCGTTCTCGCGGCCCTGACCGATACGGGTCGAGTTATAGGAGAACCAGGAGCCGGATTTCTCGACGATACCGGCCTTGACGCCAAGATCAAGAATTTCACCCATCTTGGAAATGCCTTCGCCATACATGATGTCGAATTCGACCTGCTTGAACGGCGGGGCCATCTTGTTTTTGACGACCTTGACACGCGTCTGGTTACCGACAACTTCGTCGCGATCCTTGATCTGACCGATACGACGGATATCCAAACGGACCGAGGCATAGAATTTAAGCGCGTTACCACCGGTGGTGGTTTCCGGGCTGCCAAACATCACACCGATCTTCATACGGATCTGGTTGATGAAGATGACCATGCAGTTCGAACGCGAAACAGAACTGGTCAGTTTACGCAGTGCCTGGCTCATCAGACGGGCCTGCAGACCAACGTGCGTATCGCCCATTTCACCTTCAAGTTCGGCGCGCGGCACAAGGGCAGCAACCGAATCGACGACCAGAACATCAATCGCGCCAGAACGCACCAGCGTGTCAGCGATTTCAAGGGCCTGTTCACCGGCATCAGGCTGGGAAATCAGGAGTTCGTCGGTATTCACACCCAGCTTGCGGGCATATCCCGGGTCAAGCGCGTGTTCGGCATCGACAAACGCACAAGTCCCGCCAAGCTTCTGGGCTTCGGCAACCGTGTGCAACGCCAGCGTGGTTTTACCCGAACTTTCCGGACCATAGATTTCGACGATACGGCCACGCGGCAGACCGCCAATGCCCAGTCCGATATCAAGACCGAGCGAACCGGTTGAAATGGCTGAGATATCAACGGCGCTTTCCCGCTGACCCAGCTTCATAATCGAACCTTTGCCAAATGCCCGTTCGATCTGCCCAAGGGCGGCTTCGAGTGCCTTCTGCTTATCCATAGTATCCTTATCCACCAAATGCAGCGCGGTCTGAATCATTGCTCGAACTCTCTTATTCCACAGGGCCGGGTTGGATGCAACGCAGGCGGTTCCCCGGACCTATAATGCGGAACGCCACCGCTAGACTGTTTTGCCTGTTGCCGCAGCCTGCCACTGCGTTCTTATCGACAAAACAACTGAGAACATAATGCGAACATTCTCACAAAAATTCGGATGTTGCAAGTTTGTTCTCATTGCTTCGAGCAGAACTTTCTGAGAACAGACGCATCAATCACCCGCCCGGCAACAGAGGGGCGTGGGGTCAGTGACGGTTTGGCAACGCGATCAGGTGGTGATTTTAAGATGTTCGTGCTTATGCGCATGTCCGTGATGATCATCGCCATGATGATGGCTTTCGACATGCAGTTCGCCCGGCACGGTATAAAGCTGCCCGTGGCGCACACCCGGCTGAGCCAGAACCTTGTCGGCAAAGGCGCGGATTTCCGAAAGCCGCCCGCGCAATGTCACGCTTTCAAGGCAGGTATCATGATCAATATGGAAGTGAACCGTGGAAACCGTCAGATTGTGATGTTCGTGCTGGGTGCTCATCAGGCGTGACGCCAGCATGCGTTCCTCGTGATCATAGACATAGTTCAGAACCGCAATTCCGACCCCGTCGGCATTGTCTTCAAGCTTGGTGTTCTGAAGCTTTTCGCGGATCAGATCGCGAAATCCCTCTGACCGGTTGGTATAGCCGCGGTGATCCAGAAACGCGTCAAACGCCTCCATCAGATCGTCTTCAATCGATACGGTCACGCGGGTCATTTTGACTACCTCTCACAATCAACGGCTTGACGAGTATGATCTTTTTTGAAAAGTTCACACCCGCACATGGTTCTTCCATAAAAACAATTTCCCAAAGGAACGCAAATGTTTCAACCAAAGTTCGCAGCAAGCATGGTGATTGGTGCCGCAACGCTTTTGATCGGTCTGTCGGCAAACGCCCATGAATTCATCGCAAGCCAATCGCCAGAAACGGCGAAGCCGGGCGAGAATGCGACACTTATCCTTGATTCGACCCATCAGTTTGGCCTTCCGGAAGAAGCAGAAGGCGTCAATGATGTGCGCGCCACACTGATCACCGCCGATGGCGCGAACGACATTGCGATTTCCCAAAATGAAACCGCGCCCAACCTGATCGGTACGTTTGAAATGCCCGATACCGCGGCCTGGATTTCCGGCCATCGTCTGGGTGTTGTCTGGTCTCAGACCCCCGATGGCTGGCAGGCTGGCGGCGCCGATGAACATCCCGATGCCATCGCATCGACCCGCTATGAAAAGTTTGCCAAGCTTCTGGTGGGTACCGAAGGCTCAGCTGATTTTGTTACCAAACCACTTGGTGATGCGCTTGAAATCGTGCCGCTTAGCGATCCGCGTGACACCAAGGTAGGCGAGGATGCCGAATTCCAGATCCTTTTGAACGGCCACCCGTTGACGACCTCGGTTCTGGCAACCTATGCCGGATTTACTGAAACACCGTCCTCCTGGGCCTATGCGACCGAAACGCTGAGCACCGAGACCGGCAGTGGCATTGCCAAGGTCCGGGTTTCGGCCCCCGGTTTGTGGATTGTGCGTGTCGCGGCCGACATGCCCGATGCCGAGGAAGGTGTCGGCAACCACAACATCCGCGCGACCCTCTCCTTCACCGCTGATCAATGATGATGGCACGGATCGCCTTTGCATATTTATCGGTTCTGGTGGCCCTGCTGATTGCAGGGCCATTGGCCGCCCCTGCCCCCGCCCATGCCCATGGTGCTGGTTGGCAGGTCGAAGATAGTGCCAATACAAAGACCTACGGGTTCCGATATACCGACGGATCCCCGATGGCCTTTGCCGAGGTTGTTGTCACAACCAAGGACGGCAAGGTCTGGCAAAAGGCGCGCACGGACCGGATCGGTCAGTTTTCGCTTGGGCTCGGCGGCACACCTGCACCAGATGCGCCAAGTGAACTCCACATCAAGGTGGCCGATGGCATGGGCCATGTTGTGCAATTGACCTATCAGCCAACCGATACCGCCGCCACCAGAGTTACACCGGCGGGCGGACAGACAGCTGCCGCGTCGTCAGCAACGGCCATACAAGGCACGCCCGCACTGTTTGATTTGCCACTTTGGGCAAGCATCCTGTTTGGATGTAGCATCCTCGCCAACCTGTTTGGCGGGCTTATGCTTTGGCAGCGTCGCCAGATGGCTCGGAAACAGTCGAACTGATCAGGGCATGAACAGCAAGGTCACCCCGCCAAAGGCAAGGCAGGTTCCGATTACGGCCTGAATGCCGACAGGCTTGCGCAGGATCAGGCCTTCATAAACAATCAGAATAACCGGCGGCAGCGCCATCAGGGTTGATGCAATCCCGACATTGGCGTTTTGAACCGCCAGCATTGAAAGCCACACACCGATTGCGGGTCCAATAAGCGCGCCGAGCAACAGCCATTTGCCAACATCCGGCGCGATACAGGCCGTAACAGTCCGCCGCACCCGGCCAAGGATGATCGCCAGTCCCCACATGGCAATCACCGCGACCAGCGTTCTGATCCATGTGGCGGAAAGTGCTGAATAGCCATCAATCAGGGCATATTTCGCCGTGATCAGATTTGCGACCTGACCGACCGCGCCGCCAAAACCAAACAGAATACCAATGGCGTAATTGCGTCCCTCAAGCCCGATCGGGCGGCCCTTTTTGCCAAGAATGACAATCAAAACACCACCCACCCCACAGGCGATCCCGGTGATTTCAATCGGACGCAGCGTTTCATCAAACAGGACCCAGGCCAGAACCGCGCCCATGATCGGAACAGTCGACATCAGCAACATCGAAAGCCGCGCACCGATCAGAACAAAAGCCTGAAACAGCATGGCATCGCCAATCACCAGCCCCAATACCGATGAAAGCGACAACCAGCCAAGTTGTTCCCACGTGATGGCATTCGGCCATGGCTGGCCTTGAAGTATCCAATGCAAAATGGTCAGACAAAAGATCGAACAGGCCAGACGCCCGCGATTAACCGTCTGCGCCCCTGCCTTGCCGCCGATATTGGAAAAGATCATGCTGGAACTCGCCCAACAGAGCGCAGCAGTAAAGGCAGCAGCTTCACCAAAAAGGGAAATCATGGGGCGCGTTTCCGAAAGGGTTTGGTTATTCAACCGTAATGCCGGTTGTTTTGGCGGGTCGTAATGGGGCAACCCTGCCTGTCATAAACCGCAAATTTTCGGAAGTTGGCAATTGCTTTTATTGCATGACGGTTTGACGGCTCACGCGCCAGAGCCAGATGGACAGCTTCGATAGATTTTTGGCCAGCAAGACCGGTTGATCAGGACTTGGTTTCCGGACCAGTCATATCAAGAGCCGCGCGGAAGATATCGGTGCCGCGATTGAATTGCGGCAACAGGGCCTCGTATTCCTTGCGCAGCCAGCTATAGGTCGTAAGGGTTTCCAGTTCGATGGTGCGATAGCCTTCCGGCACGCCTTCGGTCTGTTTAAGCGAGAAATCGTCAATCAACAGACCATCCAGCCGCCCATGACGGAGCATGCGCAACATCATGCCAGCCCCCCCGGGTACGGTGATGATATCGGCAAGACCGACCAGTTCCTGTTTGCCATGGTCATCGCCCAGCCAAACGCCGATTTCCTTGTTTTTAAGATCATTGAGTGATTTCACGGTGTCGTCAGCCGTGATCAAAAGGCTTTTGGGACGTCCAACAACCACCGCCCCGGAAACAAGCGGCACACCAGCCGATTGTCGAATGGTTTCGACACTGGCAAAGACACCATCGATTTCGCCGCGTTTAAGCGAGACGGCGGTGCGTTTGTTTGGCAACCAGACCGGCTGCACACATAACCCAGCCTCTGCCATTGCCGCACGGTAGCGTTCGGCAGAGCGGACATGATCGGCCATTTCCGGCAAGGCAATCTTGAGACAGACTTCTTCGTCTGCCTTTGCCGAGGGCAGCAATTCAAATGACAGGAAAAGTGCTGCCAGAAAAATGACAGCAAACATACACGACCGAACGATCGCATTGGGCTTGCTAAGCGCCATAATATCACCCCCAAAGCAACATCTTCCCGGTGATAGCGGGACATGTTGCGAGCCTACCTGATCTGCCCGCCGTCATTGTTTGCGGTCGGGTCATTTTCATTGTTCTTTGGTTTCGGCTTTTGCCGTTAGGGAAAACTATAAGTGCAATCCAAAAGCGCGTGCAAGCGCCTGTTTGCCGATCGTTTAAGGCAAACGTATAGGTCGCACTGCAGCATTATGCGCCAGAATCAAAGCCAAGCCGACAGGGCGCGGAGCCGTTTTGACCGCACATTGCAGCATTCAACCGCAAAGGCGGGAGCGCCTTTGGCCCAAAGTTTGATGCCACTCAAGACGCCCGATTATGCCAGGCGATGATTTTCTCCAGATAAAGCGCTGTGCCGACATCAAACTTCTCCATCTGACTGGCATGCTCTGCCCGAAGCCAACTATAGACCTCAAGCTTGGTCACAGGGATTTGCACAAATCCTTCTGGCGCACCACCCACAACCTCCAACGAGAAAGAGTTGAGCAACATGCCATCCAGACGCCCCTTTACCAGCATTTCGCGCATCATTCCAGGGCCGCCTGGCACACGCACAACATGATCATAAGTCCCAAGCAGCTTTTCTGACCATGATGCTCCGAGCCAGATGCCGATTTCTTCGTTGGTCAGTTCGGATACACCACGCGGTCCATCATCTTTAATGACCAGAATACCATCGGGATTGCCAACAAGGGTGTTGCCGCGGATAACCCGCATTTTGAGACTTTGTTCAAAATCCTCGAGCATGGCAAAGACACCATCGACCTGATTGTGGCGCAACGCCATAAACGCACGTGCGTTCGGCATAGGCACCGGGTCGACGCAAAGCCCTGCATCGCGCATGACCGCACGATAAGCTTCTGGCCCAACCGGGCCCGCTGCAGTTTCTGGCAAGGCTATGCGAAGGCAGACCGGCTTCGCTTCCACGCTTGGCAACAGGGCAAAGGAAAGGACAAGCGCAACGATGGATACCGTTGCCAGCAAGCAGGTTCGCAAGAACCAGTGCAATTGAAAAAATATCATTTTAAGGCCCCACGGCACCAACTGAGTGTTGAATGACCGCATCCCGGGAAAGTCGGCTTGTGATTGGGCCACAAGTCCTTTTTTCGGATCTTTGTGACCCGTTGGAAAAGACGATATATCCAAGCACGCCGGTTGCCTAGGGCCAATTGCCCGCCCTGCGTGAGTCCAGACAATTTTCACGCGGAAAAATGGCGCAGATCAGCGTCCAACGGACGCCATAAAGGCACTGGTTCCCTTATCAAAAAGCGGCCTGATGTCTTTGAACTCAGCCTTCAGCCAGCTCGTTACATCGAAATGATCAATCGTGATTGCCTTGTAGCCGTCGGGCACTCCCCCTGTGAGGTCCAGCGAATAGGCATCGGTCAGCATCGCGTCAATCCGACCTTCGGCCAGCATTTGCTGCAACATCTGTGTGCCGCGTGGCACTTTAACGATATTGGCATAGCTATCAACAATCTGCGAACACCATGTTGCACCAAGTGGTACGCCCAGCACCTCTGTGCTAAGATCAGAAATGCCCTCAATCGGGCCTTCTCGCATCACCAGATAACCGTCCAAAGAACCCAGAAGAACATCACCGGGAACCATCGGCAGTTTTGCGATATCCGGCAAATCGTTCTTTGCGGCAAAAACACCATCAATCTTGCCCGAGCGGAGCGCTGCAATCGCGCGCACTTGCGGCATTTCCGTCGCAAGCACACACAAACCCGCATCCTTCATCGCCTTCTGATAAAGCTCGATTTTTTGCTGATCGATATAGATTTCCGGCATAGCGATACGAAGGCATTTCTCATCCGCACTGGTAGACGGCAACACCCCAAAAGACATCACAACAGCCACAAAACATATCGTTGCAAAAACACAGGCTGTGGCAAAGCTGTGCTTTGAAGTGCGCGCCATACTTACCCCCAAAGGCATTCGGTCTATTTTTTCTTTCGTTTCCCGAATTTCCGTTACTTCGAACCACTCAGGAACCTGTTTGTTTTGGCCATTGCCGTTGCGGCTTTTGCGCCTCATTGCGTCAAACGATACGTCGGAATGCTAAGCTTTACCAGCCGGAATTATGCGACTATGCGCATAGGGAAAGGAAACCCCGACGCACTGCAACCTGACCGTCTGGCCCAAGAATCCAATACTTTCGGTTTCTTTGATGCACCCTTAAACAGGGTCTGGCACTTGGCCGCTTGACCATCGATAAATGTTCCTGCATTGCGCGCTTTTGGAACTTGACCAATATGCGGATGGGGCGCACCATCTGCGCGCGGCTGGCCCGGAAATCGGGAAAGCAGCGCCACCAAGCCACCAAAGTTTTCAACCGTGCCGCCCTGCATCCCGAGTGGATGCACGACGCCCCATATTCCGGACACCCTCGATGAAACCAGGGGATATCGCCCGCTACCTGTTCCTTGCCATCGTGTGGGGACTGTCATTCCTTGTTGTTGTTAAAATTGTCGAGGCCTTTGGCTGGGTTGGTGCCGTCACCTTCCGCGCCCTGATTGCGGCGGGATCGCTTTACCTTCTTGCCCGGTTATTTCGCCGCAAACTTGATTTTTCTGCTGGCTGGCGTCCCTTTGCCATTGTCGGTGCCACCACGGTTGCCGGACAATTGATCGGCCTTTCCTATGCCGCACCGCGGATCGGGACCGCGATGGCCGCCATTTTCGTCGCGGCCATTCCGTTGTTTTCCATGATCATCAGCCAGCTCTGGGGCCTTGTACGCACCACAAGGCAGGGCTTTGCCGGCTTGGTGCTTGGCATCAGTGGCATTGTCTTGCTGGTCGGGTTCCCCGCCGTCCCGGTCACATTCGAATTTGCCCTTGGCTGTGTGGCATCAATCCTTGCCGCCCTGTGTGCGGCCTTTGGCAGCAACTATGCCAGCCGCCATCTGCGCAACAGTGGCAACTGGGAAACCACCATCGGGGCGTTTCTGTTTGGTGGATTGATGACCTTGCCACTGATCTTTGCCGTGCCGCTGGAACGCACACCGGTTGCCATGGATTACCTGTATCTGATCATTGCCGCAGTTTTGATGAGTGTGTGCACCTATATCGCCTATTTCCGACTGGTCGCCTCCATCGGGCCGACCCGCGCGATCAGTGTTGAGTTTCTGGTCACCGTGATTGCCGTCTTTATCGGGGCGACCGTTTTGGGGGAAAAACTTTCCGCCATGCAGTTCATTGGCGGGATCACAATCATGCTGGGCTGCGCGCTGGTGCTGAACCTTGTGCCTGCGTGGATGCGTCCACGTCCGAGCGTCCCTGAAATCCCGTAAGCCACGCGCACCACATCCGCCAAGGAACAAGCAGGCCTGTGAGAAGTTAGACTAGATAGTTCTCTCTGATCACGGAAAGCAGCGCATGCCCTTTGACCTTGGCCAGCAGTCGCTCGGCATAATTGTGATGACCTTTGCGGTCTGCACACTGATTATCGGTTTTGCCGGGACCCGACTTGCAGGGATTGCCGTCAAACTGGCCGAGCGTACCGGCATGGGGCAAATCATCGCAGGCGCGTTGTTTGTCGGCATGTCAACCAGCCTGCCGGGCAGTGTCCTGTCGGTGACGACCGCATGGCAGGGCCATACCGATCTTGCGATTGGCAACGCCCTTGGCGGGATCGCCGCCCAGACAACCTTTCTGGCCATAGCCGATCTGGTTTATCGCAAGGGCAATCTGGAACATGCCGCCGCAAGTGCGACGGGCCTTGCGCAAACCACCCTTCTTTTAAGCATGCTGTCCGTGCCGCTTCTGGCCTATGCCGGGCCGGAATGGATGATTTTTCATATTCACCCGGCATCGATCCTTTTGTTTATCATTTATGCGTTTGGCCTGAACCTTTTGTCGGAAATCCGCGATGAACCGATGTGGCATCCCAAGAAAACCGACCTGACCGAAGAGGACGCCAAACATGACGAAGCCGACACCCACCCGGAAAGCTCCGTTCGGCTTTGGGGTGAATTTCTGGCCTTCGCGCTTTTGACCGCCATTGCCGGTCACGTCATCGGGCAGGCCGGCCTTGCAATCGTTGCAGTTACCGGGATCAGCGAGACCGCCGTTGGCACCTTCCTGACTGCGATTTCAACATCCTTCCCGGAATTTGTTTCGGCCATTGCCGCGGTGCGGATGGGGGCGGTCAATCTGGCTGTCGGCGACATCATCGGCGGCAATGCCTTTGATGTGCTGTTTTTGGCCGCATCCGACTTTGCCTATCGCGAGGGATCGATCTACGCTGCCTTTACCGATCAGCACATCTTCACCATCGCGCTGGTCATCCTGATGAGCGGGGTGTTGCTGTTAGGGATGCTCAACCGCGAACGCCGCGGCATCGGCAATATCGGCTGGGAAAGCTTCGCGATGCTGGCACTTTATGGTGGATCAATATTCTATCTGGCGGGCTAGATTCTATCTGGCGGGCTGGCCCGTGGCGTAAACGCCTTAAAGCACTTCCTTGACCTTGGTCGCAAGATCTTTGAGCGAAAACGGCTTGGGCAGGAAGTGCACACCGTTTTCTTCGTCCAGCTCATCGCGATAGGTATCCTCGGCATAGCCAGAGATAAAGATGATCTTCAGTTCCGGCTTTTTCTCGCGCAGCATGCGGATCAGGGTCGGGCCATCAATGCCCGGCATGACGACGTCCGAAATCACCAGATCAATGACCTTGTCGGTGTTGTTTAGCACCTCAAGCGCGTTGTCGCCGTTATTGGCCTCAAGCACGTCATAGCCCTTGCTGCGAAGGGCCCGCGCGCCAAAGGTCCGAACCGCGTCCTCATCCTCGACCAGCAAGATCGCGCCGGTGCCGGTCAGATCGCGTGACGGGGTTTCTTCGACAACGGCCTGCGTTTCGGCAAGTTCGGCCTCGGACGCCTCATAGCGCGGCAGATAGATGGTAAAGGTCGTGCCTTTGCCCTCTTCGCTATTGACTGCGATAAAGCCGCCGGTCTGTTTGACGATGCCATAGACGGTCGAAAGACCAAGCCCCGTCCCCTCGCCGCGTTGCTTGGTCGAGAAGAAGGGCTCGAAAATGCGGGTCAGATTATCCTTGGGAATGCCGATGCCGGTATCGGTCACCTTGATGCCGATATAATCGCCCGGCGGGATAACTTCAGTGCCGGTTGCGGTCGGCTCGTCAATAATTTCGGTGCTGGTCTGAACCGTAAGCGTCCCGCCCTCGCCCGCCATGGCATCGCGCGCATTGACAACAAGGTTAATGATCACCTGATCAAGCTGACCCGGGTCGACCTTTACAAGACCTATGTCGCGACCGTGGCTGACCTTAAGATCGATCTTCTCGCCGATCAGGCGGCGCAGAAGGTTGGACATTTCCGCCAGCGCATCAGTGATATTGATGATTTTCGGCTGTAATGTCTGACGGCGCGAGAACGCCAACAGCTGCCTGACAAGATTGGCCGCACGGTTGGCATTCTGTTTGATCTGCATGATGTCAGCAAAGCTCGGGTCACCCGGCCCGTGACGCGACAGCAACAGATCACAGAAGCCGATCATCGCGGTCAGAAGGTTATTGAAGTCATGCGCCACCCCACCGGCAAGCTGACCAACAGCCTGCATTTTCTGGGACTGGGCAAATTGTTCCTCAAGGTTCTTCTGTTCGGTCGTATCAAGGAAGTTCAGAAGCAATGCACCGGCTTCGCCCGAACGGCCCGCCACACGTTGCAGGTAAATCTGGGCGGCAACACCGCGTGATCCCGAAAGGCGGGCTTCGATCTGCCCCCCTTTGCCCATGCCCATCACGGCCTTGGACAGGTATCGCGCCACTTCGTCACGGTCTTCGGGCACGATCAGTTCCAGGATCGAACGACCAACCACCTTGTGATGCATCTGACCGGCCGTATCGATAAAGGCGCGGTTGGCATCCGTGACTGTGCCAGACATATCGGCCAGAACGATCGAAAGCGGGCTTTCATCAAAGAACCAGCGCACCCGACGTTCGGTTTCGGCCAGTGCATGTTCCCATTCGTGGGCCGGCATCGGATCGGGGAAGATCACGGCCTGACTGCGCACTGGCCCGGTGCCCGGCGCATTGATCGAATGAGTGACAAAGCAGCGGATGGGTTCGCCACCGGCAACCTTGAATTTGACCTCGCCATTAACGCCATCACCAACGATCAGATCGGCAAGTTCGACCGACCCGTTGTTGAAGTCTTGGGGCTCCCCGCCCAGCCAGCTTGCCAGACGGCGGTTGAGGTAAAGGATGCGGCCTTCTTCATCCAGGCCACACACCCCGACCGGCAAGCGTTCGATCATCTGATCGGCGTGCTCAAACCCACCTTGCGCCTCGGCAACCGGAAGGTTGGCGACCATTTCGCTGGCCTGTGGCCCCGACAGGGCAAAGCGTTTCTCGGTATCATCAGTCGGCAACAGCAACGAAGATCCGCCATCGGCCATCACGGCACTGTCGACACCGTCAACAGTCCACAGCATCTTGCCCGCACGCGCATCGGCGGCGGTGACAGAAATGCGAAGACAGGCACCATTGGCGGCCTTGTTCGTATCAGGGGTGATGTCGGCTTCTTTGTCAGCCTCTTCGCCATCTTTGGCTTCTTCGGGGGTTTCGTCATCCGCATCGGAAGTGGCACTATCGGCTTGATACTTTTCAGAATGCGACAGATCGACAAACATCTGCCCGCCTTCACCGCGCATCGCACGGGTGCGCAATTCGGCCAGTTCGTCACTGCCAATCCCAAGGAAGGACAGGCGCGCCTCAAGCGCGGACAGCATGTCCGGTCCGGCTTCTATGCCGAGCTTGGATGAAAAGGCCGGGTTGGCGTAAAGCGTGCGGCCATAGGCATCAATCAGCGCAACGCCGATATCGGATTTGGCAAAGCCCGAAATCAGCGGGCCAAGCCCATCATGCCCGCCATTACGAAGCTTTGCAGACAGCGACAATGAGGCAACGGCGACCACCGCAACACCGGTGACCATCGAACCGATGATCCACATCAGACGCGCGTCAAGCCCCGCCTTTGCCAAGACGTCCATCAGGACGAAGACAAACGCAACGAATGCGACACTTACAGCAAGGATAAGCCCCCGAAACAGCACGCGACCGCCTTTAACGACAATAACTTAACAAAATAGTCTATACTTTTAGCTGCTTATCGCCCGACTGGCTACCGGCAAGTTTCGCATTCGTTTTCCAAGAGGAATATCTCGGGGGGAGTTATGGATTGGTTCTCAAGTCTTGATGTTGAGCTAAAGGCAGCTGTAATTGGATCTCTAACAGTGCTTTTAGGAATTTTCCTAAAAGATTTCGTATTTCAAGTTATCAGCGATTACTTCAAAGAGAAGAAAGAGGCTGAGAAGCTCTTTAATGCGTATGCCCCAGCTCTTTCTGATGCGCTTACAGCCTTATTCTTTCGCCTCAACGAAACACTGATAAAGAAGGGAAGAGGGACTTACCTTGTTTCCAAAGAGTCCCGTACAGCCTTTGAAGAATACAAGTACGTCAGCACGATATATCGACTTGGAGCAGTTATCTCTTGGATTACGGCTCTAAAGAAAGAAAATGCATACAAGACTTTAGCTAACAAGAAGAGTTATGAACGCTTCGCAACCGCGATATCTAATTTAGAAAGAGCGATGTCTGACGGTAATCATGTTGAAGATGCAAGATTACAGAATTTGGTTAATGAACTTATTGGCAAAGAGACACGCGTGGAAATAGAGTCGGAGCTTGCAATCAGAATTGATCATATTATCGCCAGGGAATTGAACAAAAAACAAAGCTGCCGAGTTCCAGCAAAACTTAGTTCTGACGATCAATCTACTCTGTGCCATGGAATCGTCGCAGAATTGAAGCAACATGATCCTTTTAAAAGTTTAGGACCGCTCACAGAGGCTCAGAAGACAAAAATCATCCAAGCCATATCCATCAGAGAAGCGTGGCTATATCGAGACTATCAGTCAGCAATTGGCGAAGCATTTTTCGACCAAGAACATCAGCATAATAGAAATTATAGTGTTATCGGATTTGGCAAATTCGAGCAGTTGTTTTACGAAAATCATACTACTCAGCGGAAATGGTTTGATCGACTTGGTGCTATCTTTGACGACGTAAACCTATCAAACACTCCAGAACTTGACGCCCGCATTGATATGCTTAGGCAAACTTTTTTAGCAACGATAGAATTAATTTACGCGTTAGATGAAACAAAAGGGAATAGTATACGGATATCAGGGTCCACTTTAAGCGCTGCTAGAAAAGCTAAGAGCGACATAGAAACCGCCTTCTAAGTAGACACATGTTGAGGCGGCAGGAACCATTACAGTTCCTGCCTTTCACACATTTCCTGTAGGCGTGCGCTAGAACACCCGAAGCCGATAGAGGCCCAATTAGTTGCTCAGACGTTTGACCTGTGCTTCGTCAAGCTTGGTGCCATCGAACTCGACACTGATGCCTTCTTCGCTGACATTGCGGACGATTGCGCGCATTGGGCTGTTGATGCCGGGTAGTTCAAGCTCGATCTTGGTGCCCGAAGCGATACTGTCATCGCACAGAAGCATCGCCCCGCGTTCCGAGATGTTTTCAAGACGTGCTTTTGACGCCTTGCCACCAAACCGGATTGCAACTTCCTGCGAGGACGGATGACGTTTTGAGCTACGACGATCAACATCAGCAGTCGATGTCCTGACAACCTCAACCAGCACATTACGCAAATCACGTACGGCAACAGCAACCTGTTCGGAAAGCGTACCAACTTCGGAAGCCAGACGACCGGTTCCAGACGCCTCTTCGGACACCTCGTTAATTCGGCTGGAAACTTCACGGGATGCCGCCGCCGTTTCATTCACGTTGCGTGCGATTTCAGAAGTCGCAGCACTCTGTTCTTCAACAGCAGCCGCAATCGCGGTCGAGACTTCATCCATCTCGTGGATTTTCTCGGCAATGGTTGCCACCGCGGTCACAGCAGAATCCGTCACCGCCTGAATTTCAGCAATCTGGCGGGTGATTTCATCGGTCGAACGGCTGGTCTGGGTCGCGAGGTTTTTGACTTCCTGCGCCACAACAGCAAAGCCCTTACCGGCGTCACCGGCACGGGCAGCCTCGATGGTTGCGTTAAGAGCAAGCAGGTTGGTCTGTTCAGCAATGCCGGAAATCAGTTCAACCACTTCACCGATACCGCGCACGCTGTCAGCCAGCTGCGAAACAGTCGCTTCCGTCGAACGGCTGGCCTCAACGGCATCTTCGCTGACCCGGTTGGCACGCGAAATCTGATTATTGATTTCACCAAGCGAAGAATTCAGCTCTTCACCCGCACCGGCAACCGCCTCAACCGTTGCCAATGCTTGCTCGGAAGCCGCAGCCACGGTCTGGGAGTTACCCTGAACAAGGTCAGCAGAGCTCGACATCCGCTGGGCAGCTTCGGCGAGTTCGCCAGTCTGACCCGAGATGGTATCAACAACGCGACGGGTTTCACTTTCAACCCGCTCCGCCATTTCGCGCAGCGACTTACGACGCTGTTCTTCAGATGCCAGTCGGTCGGCTTCCTGCTGTTCGCGCATCTTCAGGTTATTCAAACCGGTTTCGCGGAACACATGCATGACACGCACCAGATCGCCAACTTCGTCATTGCGCTCAGACTTTGTCAGTTTGACATCAAACTTGCCATCCGCCAGTTGCGCCAATGTGGTGACACTTTCGGCCACCGGTGCCGAAATGCGGCGATGCATGACCCACGCAATCAATGCACAGATGATGATAGAGGCAATTGTGACTGCGGTGGTCAGCACAAAGACCGATTCAACGTTGCTCTCAAGACCCTTGAGCTTGTCGACCAACGCATGTTCGATAGACAAGCTATAGGTGTCGGTAAGCTCGACAGCCACTTCAAGTGCCGCGGCAAGATTGGCGGCGGCATCATCGAAACCACCCATCATCTTATTGCCGACTTCCGGACCACCATCGATATAGCCCTGCGCCATCTTCTTGCCCGCGGCGTAGTAAGCTGGGAATGCGGCCTCAACTTTTTCAAGCGAGGCGAGCAGTTCAGTCTGACCAAGCTTTTCTGCCAAGGTCTTTGCCGTTGCCAGGTTCTCTGCCAGCCCCTGTGCGGCGGCTTCAGCCTCGTCAAAACCGTCATTCAGACCATCAAGACCACGGGTCGCAGAAATATCTGTCAACCATTGCTGGACCTGAATAACGTTATACCGTGCGCCCTCAATCGCCTTGATCAAGCTCGGAACGTCTATACTGACGACGACACCGATTTCAGCAGCCTCGTGAGTCGCCTGGCGGCTTTGGCTATTTACGACACCTATACCAACAGCGACAGCGATCAGCATGACGACGATGATCGCGTTTGAGAGGGCTATCTGCCCGGCAATCCTCAAGTTCATCAAGGTATTCCTGTTTGAAATGGCAGACATTTTTGCCATCTGGTTGAGCCTAAGTCGCCATACGTATAGTTTCCGAAACACGTAATGGGAACCTTTAATTCACTCTTACTACCAAAGCGGCAGTTGTTTATTGATCCAGATCGTTGCAATCAAAAATTATTAAAAAGTTTCAATGGGGAGTTTTGCAGGACTTTATTCGGCTAGAGAAGCCGATTATCCAAGTTTTTTGCCGCGCTGACGGAACACGAAGGAGATGATTTCGGCGACGGCCTTGTAATGTTCCGGCGGGATTTCCTGATCAATCTCGACGGTTGCAAAAAGTGCACGGGCTACCGGCGGGTTTTCCATGATCGTGATGTCGTGTTCTTCGGCGACCTCACGAATTTTAAGCGCGACATTATCCTGCCCCTTGGCGATGCACATCGGTGCACCCATGGTATCGATGTCATATTGCAAGGCGACGGCAAAGTGCGTCGGGTTGGTGATAACCACGTCGGCCTTGGGCACGTTTGACATCATGCGCTGCTGGGCGCGTTCCATCCTGATCTGGCGGACCTTTGCCTTGATCTCGGGGCTACCCTCGGTCTGTTTGTATTCGTCCTTGATCTCCTGCTTGGACATTTTCATTTTCTGATTGAACTCGTACTTCTGATAGGCGAAGTCGAGCCCGGCAATCACCGCAGTGAGCGAGATTGTCGCAATCAGCAGAATCACGATCATGTCGTACAGGCGTTCCAGCGTCAGGCCGAGTGACAGTTGCGGATACAGTTCAACGTCCATCAGTTCAGGCACGATCACGAGGCCAAGCACAACACCAACAAGGATGATCTTGCTGACGTTTTTGACAAACTCGACCATGCTTTTCATGGAAAAGAGATTCTTGAGCCCGGTCAGCGGGTTCAGTTTGTCGGGCTTGGGTTCGATCCGTTCCATCGCAACCACAATACCGTTCTGGACAATGTGCCCGGCTGCGGCAAAAAACATCAACAGCACAAACGGAATGCCCAGCACCCAAAGCATGCCCAGAATCACGTCTTCAAACAGACCGGGAATGCCCGCCTGGGTGACGTCAAATCGATGGGGATGTTCAAGGAAACCGACAGCAAGATCACGAACGCTTGCGGCCATGCTCGGCCCGAGCATGGTCATGACAAGACCACCGCCGAACAGGATCATGAAGTTGCCGACTTCCTTGGAAACCGGCACCTGACCTTTCTTTCGCGCGTCCTCAAGCTTTTTACTTGTGGGGTCTTCTGTCTTTTGGCTGTCGTCTTCTTCTGCCATTGGCAAACCCATGCTTGGCAATGCGGGGGAAAATGCTACCCGTCATTGCCTTACGGACTAAGAAACGCCTCAAGCCCGTTCTCGAAATATGCAAGATAAACCATCATCATGGATGGCAAGGCCAAGGTCAACAAAAGCAGTGCGATCGCGATCTGGACCGGCATCGCGACAAAGAACACCGGCAATTGCGGCATCAACTTGTTGAGCAGACCCAACGCAATCTGCAAACAGATTGCGACCACCAGAAACGGTGCCGACATCTGCATCGCAATCGCGAAACTGTCATTCAGCGCCCTTGCAAAAAACTCGCTCATATCGCCCACCGGCAAAACACCGCCTGGCGGAAACAGGGTATAGCTTTCAAACACCGCCTGGATCATCAGGTGATCCATCCCGGTGGCAAACAGCAACACCAACCCGACCTGCATCAGGAAATTACCCGTCACAGCACTTTGCGCCCCGGACAACGGATCGGCGGTAAACGCGTTTGCCATCGATGACAGATAGGCAATAATCGACCCGGCAGTCTGGATCCCGGCCATCATGACCTGGGCAAACAGGGCAAAGAACAATCCCACCGTGACTTCATATCCGATACCAACCAGAAGAGACGGCGCATCAGCCGGCTGTGGCGGGAAAAGCGGCCCAGCCAAAGGTGAAATGACAACCGCCACCCAGAAGGCAAATAACAGGCGCGCGCGTGCCGGGACTGAACGCGCCCCGATACCCGGCATAAAGGCAAAAGCTGCCCCCACCCTGGCGAAAGTCATCAGGACGACGTAAACATTCAGCGTAAGAAGTTCTTGAAGATCCATATCGTCTTCGACTGCCTTACAAAGTCACACTGGCTAATTCACGCAGGTGTGCCGCGGGTTTCACGCTAATTGGGCAACCCGATAAAGTGGTCAACCATTCGGCCCATGAATTCGATCAACTCGGTCATCATCCAGGGCAACAAGACCAGAAGGGCGATAAAGATCACCAGAATCTTGGGCACGAAGGTCAGTGTCATTTCCTGAATCTGTGTCAGGGCCTGAAACAGGGCGACGATCAAACCAACCCCCAGCGCAATCAGCATCAACGGCGTGGTGACTTTCAGCAGTGTCCATACCGCGTCATAGGCCACGTCCATGATTTCAGCTTGATCCATCGGGTCTTCCTGTTCGCCGTCTTGTCATGCGGGCCGCATCGGGCCTTTATTCTTCATACAGGATTTATCACGGGTTTTGCCATGATTTCCTGACTTATCAAACGCTTCCTTGCGGATTTCCCAAAAACACAAAAACCGCACGAAAGATCGCGCGGCTTTATCAAGGGCGTCTGAAAATGCCGATCAAACCGGCATGTTTAGAATGCTCTGATAGGCTTCAACGGCCTTGTCACGAACCGAGACAACAGTACGCAGGGTAACTTCTGCGGCAGACACCGCAGTCACCACTTCGTGCAATTCGGCATCACCGGTGATGGCCTTTTGGGTCATCTGTTCGCTGACTTTCATGGTGTCGCGGGCATCATATGCCGCCCCCTTGACCATGTCGGCAAAACTTTCCCCCGGGTTCACGGACTGGCCCGAACCGGTTACGGTTTCCGTAACGGTGTTGGTCTTGCCAGCGGCCGCATTGCGGTAGGCAGAAATAGCATCGTTGAAGCTTGCGACCATGGGTATCAATCCTTAAGCGTGTTCTTGTCCCGTTATATCGACTGCCTACTGCAGGATATCAAGGGTCTTGAGCAACATACTGCGCGATGACTGGATCACATTGAGGTTGGCCTCGTATGAACGCTGTGCTTCGCGCATATCCATCATTTCGACCAGCGTTTCAACGTTCGGGGTCTGAACATAGCCCTGATCGTTTGCGGCCGGATGGCTTGGTTCGTACTTCATACCAAAATCAGAGCGATCCGGCATCACCTTATTGACCTTAACCATCTCGACACCGACTTCGCGGTCCATGACGTTTTTAAACGTCAGAAGCTTGCGGCGATAGGGCTCCTGCCCCGGTGCCGTTGCAAGGCTGTCTGCGTTGGCAACGTTTTCAGCCGCAACACGAAGACGGGTACCCTGTGCGCGCATACCAGCAGCCGAGATTTTAAAAGCCTTGTAAAGTTCCATGGTTCTTGCTCTCTAACGACAGGTTAAATGCGGCCAAGGGCCGAAATGAACATTGATTTCTGTTTGGCATACAGACGGGTCATGGTCTGATAATCGACCTGGTTTTCGTTCATCTTGACCATCTGTTCTTCAAGGATCACGGCGTTTTTGCCCGGTGCGACTTCATAGTTCTTGCGCACTTCCTCGTCCTTGAAGTTCTGCGGTTTGTTAAGACCCTGACTATGGCCCGGCGTGGTCGCCTGCATCGCAAGGATGAACTGGCGGTCGCGGCCGATATTCTTCGGGTCGAATTCCTTAAGATCGTTGGCGCGGTAGTTCGGCGTATCGGAGTTGGCAATATTCTGCGCGATGACTTCCTGACGCTGTGTCAGCCAGTCCATCTTCTCTTTGAGGTTGGCGAACATGCCAAGTTTGCCGATATCCATTTCCTGCTCCTTGTCTGCGCGTCTTGCAGTATTGAGTGCGCGGGTAAAGCCGAAGTTAACATCACGCCCTGATCGGACCCGGATCGTTCGAAGGGCCGTTTTTGCCGCCCCGATAAATCCTGCCAACACAAATGCACGTAGCGTGCCAAACATAAAAACAGCGTTGAATTTGCCCGCATTTCGTTCTAATCGATGCGGGCACTAGACCCCGAGTATGAAACCGGGCATATTGAGCGCATCTGACGAATTATATTTGTCATCTATCTATCGAAACCGGGACATTGCATGCTCTATCTCACACGAAAAGTTGGCGACTCCGTTGTCATTGATGACAATATTGAAGTCACTGTCGTTGAGGTGCGCGGCAAGACCGTAAAGCTCGGCTTCACCTTCCCTGAAGATGTGCAGGTTCTGCGTCGCGAACTTTATGATCGCATTCAGGAAGAAAACCGTTCGGCAGCGGTCAGCGAAGATCTTATTCGCCACCTCGGCACCGTTGGATCGTCCGACAAGACCGCGTCCGAGAAAAAGAGCGATTCCAGCGACGATTAGGCACTATGCCTCCGCCCCGCTTATCGCTTAAATACCCACCCCACTGACATCCCGCATCCAAAACATCTCAGTCCGCTGATTATCGACTGTGTCATCTGACAGTCGTTTGCCCGACGACACATCGCAGTTGTCGGCGACAACGATTTGTTGACCATCTTGGGTCTATGGTCGACGCTATTGAGGTTGATCGCCGCAGACTGGCACGGCAAACCGTCCTGAGTTGAAGAACCGAATGAGCGGGAAAAAGCCCACCTATGACATTACCGACACCCCGGCAAGCAGGACGGAAAATCTTGCCGCACCGGGTGCGCATGACCAAAAGGCGGTCGCGCTACGGTATCGGCATGGAAAGGATAATGCCCCGACATTAAGTGCCAAGGGCGAAGGCAGCGTTGCGGAACAGATATTGCAAGTCGCCTTTGCCAACGGCATCAAGGTCCGCAAGGACAGTGACCTGACCGAAATTCTGATGGCTGTCGATGTTGAAAGCGAAATCCCGCTCGAAGCCTTTGCAGCCGTCGCCGAGATTTTGAACTATATATACCGGATCAATCGCATCTATGGCGGTCCGTCGCGCAGCCAGTCCGATCCCGAAGATCAGATCATGGCCACACCAAATAATGACGTAAACGGGGAAGGCCCATCATGAGCCCAGAACAGTACAAGCCCGATCAGTTCAAGAACGACCTGAAGCGCGTCCTGTCATTGATCCGCACCGGACAGCGATACCTTGAAGACGGCAAGGTGGTTGAACTGGCAGCGCTTGAAAGCCGCATTGCCGATCTGTGCGAGAAAGCCCGCACCATGGCCCCGGACCAGCGCCAGGATGTTGCCCCGTTGCTTGCCGCATTGAGCGAGGAACTGGCAGAGTTCGAAACGCGCATGCAGCAGGAATATAGCGACATCCAGCGCCAGCTGCGCGGCATCAGCAACACCGCACAGGCAACAAATGCCTATGCGCAGGCTGCACGCACGAAATAGGACCTGCCCACTAAGGTGCTGATTTAAAACCGGCCCTTGAAACTGACCGTTGGGGCAATGCATGTGGATGCTGCCTTGCCTGACCTTGCACGGCACGGTAAACAGAAACACGAAGACAGGTGATCGTTTCAAGATCAACCTGCCAACTGAGCGTCACAGGTTGTCGACGGGGAAAACTGCCTGATGGAACTAAGCGCCTATTTCCGGTTTGTGGCCGCCCTGCTTTTTGTGCTGGGGATTATTGGCGTGTTTACCCTTTTGGCGCGGCGTTTTGTCCCCGGTGCACGCAATATCAACCGCCGTGGCGTGAAAAGACGCCTGTCGGTTGTTGAAGTCGTCCCGGTCGATACCAAACGCCGTCTGGTTCTGCTCAAACGTGATGACACTGAACATCTTGTCATGCTTGGCCCGAATGGCGACACCGTGATCGAACGTAATATCGGCACACAGTTCAGCGAAATCCTCGGCAATCAGAGCCTTGCCGATGAAACCCCCGAATCTTCGGGTAGCTCGATCACGGCCGACAACCCAAAAGACATCGATCAGACTGACAGGAATGCGCCTGCATGAACCGTGACGTCCCATCACCATCAGCACGCACCCAGGATGTGAAACCGGCCAAAACTGGTTGGCGCGCGCCGCGCTGGTTAACGCTTTGCGCAATCTGGTCGCTGATCCCGCTGATCGGCATCATGGCAGGCGGTGACACCGTTCACGCGCAATCATTCAACTTTGATCTTGGCGACGGCCCCGGGGTGACATCATCGGGACGTCTGATCCAGTTGATCGGCCTGATCACGGTTCTGTCCATTGCGCCCGCCATCCTGATGATGGTGACGTCCTTTACCCGTATCATCGTGGTTCTCAGCCTGCTTCGAACCGCCCTTGGCATTCAGCAATCGCCACCGAACCAGGTTCTGATCAGTCTGGCGATGTTCCTGACCCTGTTTATCATGATGCCAACCCTGGAACGCGTCTGGGACGAGGGGCTGGAGCCGATGATCAATGGCAACATTGATGAATTCGAAGGGTTCGAACGGTCCGTCAAACCGGTTCATGATTTCATGATGACCCAGGTCCGCGAACGTGATCTTCAGTTATTCGTCAATCTGGCCGGGATCGAGGAAATCACATCCCCTGATGACATCCCGCTGCGCTCGCTGATCCCTGCCTTCATGATCAGTGAATTGCGCCGTGCGTTCGAAATCGGCTTTTTGCTGTTTATCCCGTTTCTGATCATCGACATGGTGGTTGCCAGTATCCTGATGTCGATGGGTATGATGATGCTGCCGCCGGTCATCATTTCCCTGCCATTCAAACTGATCTTCTTTGTGATGGTGGATGGCTGGTATCTGATTGCCGGATCACTGGTTGAGAGTTTCGGCGGGTAGGCCGACGGGCCAAAAACGTTGCATCCCAGACAACAGAAAAACAGCCTATCTCAGCTTTCGAGATAATCGCGCAGGCGATAATACCAGATCGCAATCGTCGCGTAGGCACGATGCATGTCATGGGCAATCAACGGGCTGATGTCAGTGAACCGCAGGGGCAACGGCGTATCGGGCGCCAACAGGTTATCGGCAATTGCCTTGCCCAGTGACGTCGACAAAGCCACCCCGCGCCCGTTATAGCCAACCGCCATCGTCATATTGTCCACCGGGCGATGGATATGCGGGAGATGGTCATAAGTCATGGCAAGGCGGCCCGACCAGTAAAACTCAATCGGAACCGACTTCGTCCACGGATAATAGGCATGAAGTTCCGAGACGATCCCATTGAATGCCGCGCGACTGACGGGATCAGCAAAGGATCCCCGCCCCCCGATCATCAGGCGCCCGCCCGGTCCAACGCGGAAATAATTACCAATCCGGCGACTGTCGGAAACGGGCGTTTTGGTCGGTAGCACTGTCGCAAGCTGTTCTTCACTGAGTGGTGCTGTTGCCACCTGAAAGCTGTTTACCGGGATCAGGCTTTTGCGCAATTTCGGAAACAGGTCGCCGGAATAGGCGTTTGTCGCAACCACCAGATGGTCGCTTGTGATGGATGCCGTGCCATCACCAATCTCGGCATGCCATTTCCCGGAAATGCTTTTAACGCGCTGTACCGGTGCCGGTGCAAATACCCGACAACCTGCCGCCTGCGCTGCCCGCGTCAGGCCGCGAATGTATTTCAACGGATGAAGCTGGCCTGCCCGGTTATCGAGCCAGCCACCGACAAGGCGCTGGCTTCCCGTAAGGGACTGAATTTCGACGGTATCGAGCATTTTGACATCCGCACCGCGTGTCTGCCATTCGCGCATGCGGGGTTCCAACCAGCCAAGGTGATCGCGCTTGACCGAACCCTGTATCCAGCCACTTGGCGTGGCATCGCAGTCGATGTCGTTTTCCTTGATCAGGTTGAATGTCGTCTCGGCGGTTTTACCGGCAAACGCGGTTGAGAATTCGCCATAAAGCCGGTCTATCTTGTCCGGATCCTGTTTAAGCCCCGGGATCACCTGCCCGCCATTGCGCCCGGACGCGCCAAAACCCGGCCGGAAGGTATCCACAACAATCACCGACGCACCGCCCTTGGCAAGCTGAAGCGCGCAGGACATCCCGGTGAAACCGCCGCCGACAACCAAGACATCGCAAGCGTATTCGCCTTCGGGCTTTTGCGTTTCGGGGGCGTTATTCGCGGTCGCTTCCCAGACCGACGTCAGATCATCTTGCATTTGGACCTCGGTCACCGGGTGTTGCGGCGGAACTCGGAAATGAATTGGTTAACGAACTGATTTTAAAACCATAACTCAAATTCAGATGGCATCAACGGATTAGTTCTGATGTATCGGGCGCCGTTGGTAACAACACCATCCCTCCAACCCGGCCGCCAAATAAAAAAGCCGCCTGCAGCGCAGGACGGCTTTTGGTCTTCCCTAGACTTGGGCTTTGGCGCCCAACGGTTATCCGGTCCTAGCCTTGGCGGCGGCCGGATTTGAAAACATCCTGTTCAAGTGGCTTGAGGCCAAAGCTGCCGCGACGCGGACCGGGATTTTCCGCCACGTATTTTTCGGCCACCTTGCGTTCATCCTCGCTCATGCGGGCATGGATTGCCCCCATTTCGCGCTGCGCCTGACTGCCTTCGGTCGGTGCCGACATTTTCAGCCAGTAATAGGCCAGAATATTGTCCTGTTCGACGCCACTGCCAATCGCATAAAGGCGTCCAAGTGCTGCCTGACCATTTGCCGATCCCTTGCGGGCCGCACGTTCATACCAGGTCGCTGCACGCACCATATCAACCGGCACACCAAGGCCATGTTCGTACATCACACCGATCAGGTGATAGCCGCCCGGATGGCCAAGCTCGGCCAGATCCATGGCAAGATCCAGCGCATTGGCGTAATCGGGTTCGCGATGCGGCACACCGAAAATCTGGATTTGGGTCATCTGATATTTCGCAGATGCATCCCCCTGATTAACCGCATGGCTCAACATCTTCCAGCCGCGGTCAAACAGCTTCAAATCAGATGAATGGCAGAAATACATCGCAAGGTTCGCCTGCGCATAGGCATCACCCTCGCTCGCGGCGAGTTCAAACCAGCTGATGCTTTCGGCGATATTGCGTTCCGCGCCAAGCCCGACACCAAGGGCATAGCCAAGGGCCGATGCGGCCTCGACACTGCCAGCACGTGCAGCACGCATGTTAAACTCGAACGATTTCGACGGATCGCGACGAACCCCGCGGCCTTCAAGATAAAGGTATGCCAGAACGCTGGCAGCAGACGGGTCATTCAGTTCGCTTGCGCGTTCGAAATAGGAGACAGCCTTTTCGTCGTCCTGCGGCACGCCCCAACCGTTCAGATAGCAAACACCAAGGTTGTAAAGTGCTGCGACTGAGCCGAACTCGATCGCCTCTTCAAACCAGTGCGCCGCCGTTTCGGCATTTTCCTGAACGCCAAGCCCCTTGGCATAGAGATAACCAAGGTTGTTTGCCGATACCGGACCACCAGCGGCGGCTTCTTCGTTAAACCAGTAGGCCGCTTCGCGGTACCATTGCTGGCCTTCGCCAAGATCCTCGGCAACGCCGAGTCCCTTGCTGCGCATATAGCCATAGCAAACCGCCGCAAAAGCACGGCTCTGTCTGTGAATTTGGTCAAGGATGCGGCGGGTCGCGGACTCGTCACGCGGCATGCCGTCGCCCAGATAATGCTTTTGGGCAAGCGAAAGCTGGGCGAAAATGTCCTTTTCGACATTCGCCTCATCGTAATAGACCATTTTAAGTGCACGATCCATCACAGCACTACACTCTTCACCGCTCAAAAAAATCCAACAGAATCATAGCGCTTACACCCACTTTGGGCGAAAAAGGCGCCACCATATAGTTATTGAACGTTAATTTATAGCACTAAGCTGCGACTTTTCCAACTGGTCTCGATAGGTTGCAAGGAAACCTTGGAACTCTTCTACTTCGTCGACGCGATCGGCAAGCGTCCGGTAATCAATCAACCCTTGGGTCGGCGAAGACGTGATCAGGCTGAAGGCCTCGGCATAGGGGCTTTGGGCCATGACTTCGCCATAACGCCGCTTGAGCATGTTAAGGGTGCGTTCCTGCCCGGCCATCGCCAGATTAACCGCCCAATTTAGCATGTATCGGCCACGCTCATCCGAGATACCGTTTTCATCGAACGGTTCTTCACCAACCAGACGCTGGAACGTCTCGGCGGCGGACATGTAATCGCGGGTATTGCGATAATGATCGATCCGCAGCAATTCGGCATTGCGCGAATAGTCGCCTTCAAGCGACGCAATTGCTTCAATACCGCGATCCGTATCAAGCAGGGCACGCGCCCGAAGATGTCGACGCTGGGTGGCAAGTTCATCGGAAACACCCGGCACTTCGGTCTCGTCGATGATGCGGATGGTTTCCTCTGGCTTGCTATCAAGAAGATAAACCAAGGCCAGTCGCGCTCCGACCCGGGCCTTTTCCACGCCGGTCAGACGGAAGTCGACCTGATGTTCAAGGAGTTCCTCGGCGCGTTCAAACAGTTCGACATCAACCATGCGGTCAGCAAGACGGCGAATAAGTTCGTCACCCTTGTCCCCCGCCGGGGTCAGTTCGCGGAACTCGTCATAAAGCGCAACCGCCTTGATCGCCGAGATATTATTGATTTCCTCGCCGAGATACAGGTTTTCGAAAGTTTTGTGCATCATGTCGGTCGCCTCGGTCGCCACCGGCATATTCGGGAAGAAGATTGCGACCTGACGCAGGGTATTAAGCCCTTCGCGGAAATCCTTGTTCTCGATCTGCAGTTCACCGATCCGTTTGAGCAACGCCATCTCGAACGCATCACCGCGCCATGCAAACCGCAGCTTCTGAAGCTGTTCGATCGCATCTTCGACCGTCAGGCGTTCAAGCCGCATCAGAAGTTCGGTGCGATCAAAGATCGCATGCGCACGCGCCTTGCGGTTTTCACCCTCTGCCACCTGATCCCAGGTCGCGACAGCCTGTTCAAGCTCGCCGGCTTCTTCTTCGAAAATACCCTTGAGGTACTGGATATCCATGATCTTGCTTTCGGAAAGACCCGGGGTCACCAGCATCTTTTCGATCATATCCATGCCGGCCTCTGGGTTGCCGACGATCAACGCCTGTTCGGTTGCAATCGGCACCAGACGCGACAGCAATTCGGGCGGGTAGTAATCAAGGATATGGACACTTTCAAGAAGGTCGCGCGCACCTTCGTTCGGACGCCCGCGCGCAGCCAGGGTCACTGCCCGCCAAAGCTGCATCTCGGGGATCTTGCGCAGGCGTTCATCTTCAAGCAGGCGTTCGGCCTCTTCGTATTCCCGGTTCAGGAACTTGACCGCTGCCTTAAGAGCACGGAACTGCAATCGTTGGGCAATCAGCGGATCATCGTGTTCCATGGCGGAAATCACCGCATCGGCTTCGGGTCCCAATCCGTTCGCCAGATAATACTGGGCCAGATCAAGGCGCGCCTTGTTGCGATGCTCGTCACCGGATTCTGCAATCTTCCGGCGCAGCCCACGGATGGTTTTATTGTATTGATCCAGACCACCGCGTCGCCAGTCATCCAGCTCGAAAATAAGACCTTCACGACCATCACCTGTTTGCGCGCGTACGCCGGTTGCCGAGGCCAGCAACCGTGCACCTTCCGGTGAAATGTTAAGGCCATCTTCGGCGGTAACAATCACGGCCTGCCCATCATCGCGCCCGGCGACCTGCACGCTGTCATTCATCGGGGCAACGACCACGCCCTGAACGGATGGCAGGACTTCAAATTCCGGATAGCGCAGCGCCACCTCGATGCCATAGCCGTTCTGGGTTGTCGTGGTCACACGCAAAGTGTCGCCGACTTCGGGATCATCAATCGGGATAATCGGCCCGACATCCTCAAGTGGCACGATCAGGCGCGCACGGGTCTGTTCATCCAATTCAATCGACGGACCCAGCTTTTCAACCGGCTGCATGATGCCTTGCTGCATGGTGATGCGCCAATCACCCGTTTCACTCCGGCCGGTGTAAAGGCCGATGCCCTCGGGGATTGTCATGCGGACAATCGTTGCGTACGGGCTTTCGATCTGTTCGACAACGCCGATGATCTGGGCGGCCTGTTGGCGTACGTTATCAAGGTTGAGATTGGCACGTACATCAAACGCCAACCACAAGAACCCGGCGCGCGACCACACCGCCGCCCCGCCCGGCTGACCGAACGGGAAACCAAGCGTAAGTTCGGTCGCGGTCTGATCAACGGTGACAACAAGATCGCCAATGCTTTGCCGTTCGATCGGTGCCTGCCCATTGGTTCGAACGGTATTGCCAGCGTTCTGCGCGGCCTGGGCAAGGGCTTCGGGGGAGTTGGGGTCAAGCGCGCCCTCTTCGGACGTTGGTGCGGCTGCATCGGGAACGTCCGGCGCCGCATCTTCATTCTGCGCAGTCGCAGACGGGGTTTCCGGCGCGGGTGGTGCTGGGGTTGTCACCCCGGCCTCTGGTGTGTCTGTCGTCCGGGTTTGCGCGGTGGTGGTTGCCGGGGCGCGCTGCACGCCCATGATATCAACCACGACCTTGTTGCCCGACCGGAAATGGCGCAATTGCCGCGCAGGAGTCGTTTCGACAACGACATCCAGCGGATTGGTGTCGCCCTGACGCACACGCACACCTTCGGGCAGGCGTCGTGAAATATCGTTGGCATTGATCCGGGCCGGCGCATCAAACGCGATGGTCTGCTCGCCTTGCGCCCCTTCAAGCACGTAATCGGTGCGGTTTGGCCAGTCAAACACCAGTCGATAGAAGGTCGGATGGCGTCCGACCCGCACGTCAAGCTCCGCCAGTTCTGCCGGGTTATCGGCAACGGTTTCAACCGGCGTTGTCGGCGCCGGGGTTATTTCAGGGGTTTGGGCATCCTGCGCGGGCCGCGCCGGGGGTGTTGGTACGGAGGGTGCCGGTGCGTCGGGTTTATCGAGGATATCCAGGACGACGTTGCTGCCGACGTTAAACGCGCGCACTTCGTAATCGTCACTCAGCACAAAGGCGATTGTGCGACCATCGGGATCAAAGAATGCATCGGAAATATAGCGTGAAACCGGCGTCAGAACACCGCGCAACGAAGCCACCAATGGCTGATCGAACCGCACGACCAACTGGTCGCCGATGATCTCGGCGGTGTAATTGACCGGCTCGTTCCATTGCAGAACAATTCGGCCATACCCGTTATGAAGCCCGGAGCGGATGATAACAGGGTCCGCCACCTGGGCTATTGCAGGGCGCATTCCGCTATAAGGCAAAACCATTGCCGTGGTGGTCGCAATTGCAACCGCCAGCAGGATGCGCACGGCAAGTTTCGCCATACTTACGTGCCTCCGATCCCGCTTCCCCCGTGAGGCTCGATTACAATGTCGACCCGGCGCGCCATTGCAAATCGCGCCTCCTCATCCAAAAGTTTGGGAAGCTGGTCGTATCTTGATGCCGCAAATCCGTAAATATTTATGTAATCTGTGTAACCGGATTGCTTTAACTCGTTGGCAACAGCCCCGGCACGGGCCAGCGAAAGTTCCCAGTTTGATGCATATTGCCCACGCCCGCTAAGCGGCCTTGGATCAGTATGCCCCTGAACACCGATACGGTTACCGATATTGCGCAACACCCCGCCAAGCACGAACAAAGCCTGTTGTGCCTTGGGTGTCATATCCGAACTACCGGCAACAAACAGAATATCACCCGGCAGGGAAATCACCAATTTGTCGGCTTCGCGCGACATGCGCGCATCCCCAAGGACCGGGTTGTCATCAATCGCGTCATCAATCACGGCACTGAGATAATCAAGGTTCATTGCCGGTTTGCGATAGACGCGCGGAATGTTCATGTTCGCCATCGGCTCGTCGGTATCTTCAACTGGCGACGGTTTGATCGATTGCGACAAGGCATCAACGACCTCGTCCCAGCGATCAATCTTGACCTTGGACATGGCAAACAGCATGACAAAGAATGTCAGCAGCAGCGAAATCAGATCCGCCAGACTAAGCATCCAGGGCGGCGGGCCCTTGACCTCTGGCTTGCGTGGTGCGTCTTCGCTCATCCGCCACCTCCCGATGCTTGTGGTCCAAGCGGGATCGGCTGGGAAATGGAAGGCTGCGCGCCACCATTTGCCGGCGGGATCATGAATTGTTGTGGCGCGACAGCACCCGTCTGCCCGCCCGAAACACCGCCATTTGCGCCCGCATCCGGCGTCGTGGAGGTCGGCGTTGCGGCAGGCGTTTCATTTCCATTGCCGTTACGATTGATCGGTTCCGGCGCTTCCTTGGGACCGAAATTCCAGAAAAAGCGAAATGTCACGATGAACGGGTCGGCACCCGGATCAATCCCGACAAAGAAACGGTCTTCGGGTGCGCCAACATCGGTCAGCTCGCGAGCAAATGATCCAGCCTGGGCGATCTGAAGATTGTTTTCAATCTGGATCGTGCCTTTGTCTTCGATCTGGCTGCCCATGACCATTTCCATCTCGTAGGAGGCATAACCATCGTCATCAGCCAGCACTTCGGCAAGCTGGCGCATGAAATCGGCCTGTCTTTCGCGGACCAGAATGGAATTGGTATCAAACAGCTGATCGACATGCATGATGACCTCCATCAGCTTGCCCGGCTGAATGACTTCAACCCGGACCACTTTGATGGCTGTCTCGAAAAGATGGCCCAGCTTGTCCTGTGTTTCCTGTGCTGATACTGTTGGCCCCTCGATGGAGGTCACGGTCTGCAGACTGGTTGTCGGCGGGAGAATGGCCGCAAATGCCGAGGAAAGGCTTTCCTGCACTTCACGGGTTTTGACCTCTTCAAAGGTCGAAATGGTATTGAGCAGAATGAAAAAGGCTAGCAGAAGAAGATAGAGCGCAAGAAACAACGCCACTGCCCCGTTTGTAGGGGGGGAAGGTGGTGTCGGTCCATCGTCCTCTATCTCCGCCATGATAACGCCACTTAGTTAAACATCGCGTCGATGTCGGCCTGCGTTACGCCTTTTCCTTCAAGCTGCGGACCGTTCAGCAAAGCATCTTCGCCTTCCGGTTCTTTTTTCTTCCGCGGGTTGGCGGCAGCATATTTGGCGATTTCATCACCAAATGCCGTCACAAGCCCTTCAACCCGTTCTTCGATGGATTTCAGGGCCTTGATCACCTTGGTCGTGCGCTGGCCGGTGATATCCTGGAAGTTACAGGCTTCGTAAACGCGCATCGTTGCACTGGTCACGATTTCGGCCTGTTCTGGCGGCAGGGTGCTTGCGAATTCTTCAAGCGTGTCCATGGCATCAAGGATTTCGTGCGTCGCCCCGGCGGTCGCATCGACGATGGCATCAAGCTCGTCGGTTGCGTTGGGGATATACTCGGCCTTGATGTCGTCCGGACGAAGCGAGGCGATTTCCGATTTCATCTTGCGAATGATGCCGGAAAGCTCATCGAGCTCGCCAAACAAACGTTTCTGATCATCGGTCGGTTTATCGCCCATAAAGCGCGACAACTGATCCATCAGATCGGACAATTGTTCGACCTTCAGGTCATCACCGTCAAGGCGAGCCTGAAGATCATTCAACAACTGACGTAGTTCGTCTTTGGTCGCCTTAGACATAGCGGTATCGCGGGACACCTGCCCCGCGCTCCTGATCAGAAATCACCAATGACAGTCTTCATCTTGCCTTTCAACGTCTCTGCGTTGAACGGTTTGACGATATAGTTGGAGACGCCTGCCTTTTTCGCCATGACCACGTTCTCGGTCTTGGCTTCAGCGGTGATCATGATGAAGGGCATATCCTTCAGTTTTGCGTCTGCGCGGACTTCCTTCAGAAGCTGAAGACCGGTCATCGGCTCCATGTTCCAGTCGGAAATCACGAGGCTGAACGGAGCCTCACGCAGTTTGCGAAGCGCCATGCTACCATCGGTCGCTTCTTCAATATTCGTAAAGTTGAGCTGCCGCAGAAGGTTACGGATGATACGCAACATGGTTTTGTAATCATCCACAATCAGGATCGGCATATTCGGATCGACGGCCATTCACAACTCCATCAGCTATCTGATCTCCCACCCTTGCCTACCATACTTCCGCATAGTAACAAGGCCCCTAATAATCGTGATGTACCTATTTAATATTGGTTAATCAAGATGTTTAACCCACGATTAAATTCGCCACCACGTTGTCTTCGCTCAAAAATTCTCCCCCAACGGCCACTCTTTCCCATTCGGGCCGTGCGGTCAATCCTTTGCAGCATTCCGCTATTGAAGCGGTAACATGTTGATATCCTGCTTGTAGGCCAGCTCGGACGTCAGCGCGCGCGCACGATCCGGCGTCATTTCTGACAGAACCGCTGCGGTGTTGGCTTCGCGCATGCCCAGTGCGACCTGCAAAAGAATATCCATATCAAGATCGTTCCAGATGCGAGCCGCATCTTTCGGCTTCATTTTTTCATAAACGCTGATCAGCTTTTTGATGCGATCATCTTCCTGCGCTTCCTTGGTTTCGACCAGACCTTCGATGGCCGATTTAAGGGATTTCATTTCCTCGATCTTGGCATCGATGCGCGCTTCGGCGGCGGCAATAAGGCTTTCACGTTCGTCAAGGCGCTGCTCCTTGCGGTCCAGCTCGACACGGCGGACCGACAGGTTCTGCAACAGGTCAATTTCTTCCTGGGTGAAAAGGGTCGGATCGCCGCCCAGCATCGGCGGCACGTCGGGGTTACCCGTGACACCGTCAATCGGCTCACCTTCCATGGTAAGCCCTTCCGGGTTATCCAGACCCGGATCGCCATTTTCCGGCGTTGCGGCCTCTTCGGCAGCAGGATCGGGTGCCGGTGCCTGCGCCTGGGCCATCTGCACCACGCTGACACCTTTATTCTCTGCCGTTTCCGGCTTGGCGGAGTCATACGAAAACAGGTTAACCACCCGCATCGAAAGCACCATCACGCCAACCAGAACGACCAACGGCAGAATACGCACACCTGACATTCACACACCCAAGCATGTCGGCACAAAGTGCCCATGCTCCTTCCCGATTGATTTCTGTCCGTTCCAGTGGAACGGGATCCTACCCATTAGATATATAGAAAACTCGTAATCTCAAGACCGACAACAACGCAAATTCGTTGCTTGAAACTTCTTATCGAACCGACCGCAAGGCCGCCAGCAATTCACGTTCTGCCTCGGAACGTCCCGCATCTTCATCCTGATCATAAGGATCGGACACATCCGCCCGACTGCCATATGATCCCCCCGAACGCGCGGGCTCTTCACGGTCATAGCCATCATCGACCGGCCCATTTCCCCCGCGCTCGATCTCGCCGACCATTCTGGCGGCAAGTTCTTCGGCACGGGTTTCAACACCGACGCGATCACGGTCGTCAATTACATCATTGCGGTCTTTGGCCGCCTTCATTCGCCCAAGACCGGCATTACCAGCCCCGGCCGATTTTCCACCATCACCGCCAGCAGCGATGCCGTCGGCCGCATTTCCAGCGGTACGGCGCACGGAATTAACGTCACGCGCAGCCTTTTCCAGACGGTTGGCAATGCTTTCACCGCGATCGACCATAAAGCTCAGGTCTTCGTTCAGCGCGCTGGCCTTTTCAATATCTTCGCGCAGCCGTTCGCCAGACTGCTCCGCCATTTCCTTAAGGGCGGTGATCGACGTTTCGGCGCGCTCATTGGCGGCATTGAACGCGGTCAGGAAGTTCTGCATATCTTCGCGGCTACGCCGAAAAGCTGCCAGTTTGCGGTTCAGAATAATCGCATAGACAATCGTTGCCCCCAACAGCACGATCATCACAAGATCCAGATAGAACGCGAAGTCCATCAGCTAGTCTTCCTCGTTTATGCGCGCACGATCACGAACCTGAATGGCAATCCTGTCACCCTTGCGCCCCATCAACCCCTTGAACAACGGCACATCCCCGCAGCGGACCTCGACAGGCGAGGTCGGACCAGTATTAAGAACCAGTCTGTTCCCAACTTCAAGGTTGAGGACATCGCCAAGGGCCATGATCTGTTCATCAAGAACAGCCAATAGATTAACATGGGTCTGCCACAGCTCATTTGCGAGGTGGTTTTCCCAAATGGAGTCACGACCGAACTTTTCCCCCATGAACATCTGAAGCAGAAGTTCACGCACCGGTTCCAGCGTCGCATAAGGGATCAGAAGTTCAAGTCGACCACCACGGTCTTCCATGTCAATGCGAAGCTTCGCCACGATGGCGGCGTTGGCATGACGGGCAATGGTGGCAAAACGCGGGTTGGTTTCAAGGCGTTCAAAGCGGAACGTCACCGGGCTTAGCGGGTCAAACGCAGCCGAAAGGTCGCCAAGAACCACGTGGATCATACGTTCCACAAGGTTACGTTCGATCGTGGTGTAAGGACGACCTTCAATACGCATGGCCGCCGTACCGCGACGCCCACCCAGAAGAACGTCCACGATGGAATAAATCAGCGCTGAATCGACGGTCAGCAGCCCGTAGTTATCCCATTCCTCTGCCTTGAAAACACCAAGCATGGCCGGCAACGGGATCGAGTTCAGGTAATCACCGAAACGCAGCGACAGGATGTTATCAAGCGAGACTTCGACGTTATCGGATGTGAAGTTACGCAGGGATGTCGACATCATACGCACAAGGCGGTCAAACACGACTTCAAGCATCGGAAGTCGTTCATAGGCCACCATCGACGAGTTGATGATTGCCTGAATACCCGACTGATCGCCTGCACCCGAACCGTCATCAAAGCCCAGAAGACTGTCAATTTCGTCCTGGTTCAGAACGCGCGCAGATGTGCCGCCGCCCATGGCGTCGGCCATATCGTCGCCGCCGCCATCATCGTCGCCGTCATCATCGCCGAGCATGGATTCCCATTCGGCGGCCATATCCTCGCCGCCGTCGTCTCCACCCTCGTCATCGCCGCCTGCCATGGCTTCCCATTCAGCGGCGAGAGCATCATCATCTTCGTCTTCATCAGCCATCAGCGATTGCTTCCTGAATTTGGCACTCGGGCTGCTACAAGATTATTGTACCAGCATTTCCTTGAACAAAACGTCGTTTATTTTCGCAGGCTTGGCTGCGGCACTCACCCGGATCAAAAGTTCCTCGCGCAATCTGAACATCCCTTCGGAGCCGGAAAGATCCTCTGGACGCAGTTCGCGAAGATAGACCTGAAAGTTGTCAACAATGCGCGGCATCATCTGTTCGACCTGCGGCAGCATTCCTTGGTCGGCGACTTCCAGACTGACACGAATTTTAAGGTAGCTCTGCTTGCCGCCACCGGTATTCAGATTGACCAGAATTTCCGGCAAGTCGACAAAGCCGACATTTTCCGGAACGCCTGGGTCATTTTCAATCGAATCTTCTGTGATGACTTCCTCGGTCTGCTCGCCACCGCCGCCGGTCAGCATGTCTATCACCGGCTGAAGCATGCCGGTGAAATACGCCGCCGCAGCACCGCCCAGCAAAAGCAGCACGAGCAGAATGACCACGACCAGCATCTTCTTGCTTCGGCCACCGCCACCCTCGTCCATTTCGATTTCGTCGACGTCGTCACCCATCGCTTCGCAAATTCCTGCGTTTGAAGTTCTATCTTCCTGATCCAGCAAACACTGTGCCGGATTAAAAGCCATAACGCTATCACGTTAAAAATATGTTGCGTTTCGGTCTATTGGTGATTTGTCACAGCGGCAAATATTACCATCTCAGCGCCATATGTTCAGCCCGGGCACGCAAAGCAATAGCCTGTCGTGGCTATCCCGGAATAAATTGCCGGATCGGAGCATCCGGCTTGTTGCGCAATTGTCAGATGGTCCTTTACCACCCTGCAAACCGGACATGTTTTGCCGACCTCCCCGGTCACCCGGCAATCCTTTGCCCATCAAGGCAGGCGGCAACGGCACTTTCAGTCAAACCACCGCAAAAAACGACCGGCAACAAATGCCGAACTTAAAATTTATTATGTTAAATCAATTGGTTAATCAAACTGGCACGCAGATCGCATTCCTGATGGTCAAGTTACAGTCCTGAAAGGGAAATTCGACCATGGAAAACGTTTCATACATTGCACTGTCCCGTCAGAAGACGCTGCGCAGCATGATGAACAACCTGTCGCAGAACATGGCAAACATGAACACGACCGGTTACAAAGAGCAGCGCATGATGTTCACTGACTGGATCGCAAAGAACAAGGACGCGCCGTTCCGTGGCGAACGCGAAATCTCGCTGGTTCAGGATATCTCGCAATACAGAAATACCACTGTCGGCAACATTGAACATACGGATCGTCCGCTTGATGTGGCGCTTAGCCAGCCGGACATGTTCTTTGCCGTCGAAACGCCAACTGGTGTTCAATATACCCGTTCAGGCAACTTTTCACTCGATCCGGGCGGCCAGCTGATCACCAATGACGGTTTTCCCGTGCTGAGTGATGCCGGTCAGCCTCTGTTCTTTAACGAGGCAGACGGCCAGATCGAGATCAAGGGCGACGGATCGATTTCCACCGATATCGGCCAGATCGGCAAACTTCAGGTCGTTACTGTCGATAACGTGCAGGAAATGATCGTCACCGGGAACACCCTTTATCGTGCGCCGGAAGATGAAAATAACGCAGACGCCGTCGAACTTGTCGAAAATCCCGGCATTGTTCAGGGCGCGCTGGAAAAATCCAACGTCAATCCAATCAGCGCCATGACGCAGATGATTGACGTTCTTCGCACGTATCAATCGGTCAGCCGTTCTCTTGAAAGCGAGAACGAGCGTATGCGCAACATGATCAACAAACTCGGGGATGTCCGCGCCTGAACCGGCAGTGGCACCCGATAGATAACATCGAATTATAGCGCGAAATCTGCGCAATCGAAGGAGAAGACAGATGCGGTCACTTGATATCGGCGCTTTGGGCATGCAGGCTCAGTCCACCAACGTGGATGTGACCTCGCACAACATCGCCAACATGACCACCACCGGCTACAAGCGCCAGCGTGCTGAATTCCAGGATCTGCTGTATCAGGATCTGCGCCGTGCAGGTTCGCCGTCCTCCGACACCGGCACCATCGTGCCAACCGGTGTTCAGGTTGGTCTTGGTGTGAAGACCGCCGCAATCGGCCGCTACATGGGTCAGGGTTCGCTGACCATGACCGAGAACGAGCTTGATATTGCCATTCAGGGCCGCGGGTATCTTCAGATCGACCTGCCCAGCGGGGAAACGGCTTATAGCCGCGATGGTACGCTTAAACTTGATGCCAACGGTGCGCTTGTGACCAAGGACGGCTTTGCGGTTCAGCCGGGCATTACGGTTCCGGCCAATGCGCGCTCGGTAACCATCAACTCCAACGGTGAAGTTTTTGCCGAGATCGATGGTCAGGTTGCCCCGCAGAACCTTGGTCAGCTTCAGCTTGCGACCTTTATCAACCCGCCGGGTCTTAACGCGCTTGGCGACAACCTGTTCCTTGAAACCGAAGCATCCGGTCAGGCCAATGTCGGCGCCCCGGGGGATGTCGGCTATGGCACGGTTCAGCAGGGATATCTTGAATCCTCGAACGTTAACGTGGTTCAGGAAATCACCAACCTGATCAAGGCGCAGCGCGCTTATGAAATGAACTCCAAATCGATCTCGACCACGGACGAGATGATGAGCGCCGTCAGCAACCTGCGATAATTTCAGGTTCTGAAAGCATTTCGTTTGCGCAAGTCGCGGTCACATGATCTGCGAACTTGCGCAAACTGTATTTACGCGATTTATACCGTTCCGTGGTACAGTAGGCGGATGAAGATAAAGAACATAATCCTCGCGCTCGCACTGTTGTCCGCAATTGCGTCTCTGCCCTCATTGACAGAGAGCGCTTTGGCGCAATCATCGCAAGGCAGCAACCTTCGCAACAATCAGCCGAGCAGTTCTTCTGTCTTTCTCAAACCCGATGCCCTTGTCGAAGGTCAGTATGTGACCTTGGGTGATCTGTTTTCCGGGCTTGATCCCCAACAGCAAGATATTGCCGTTGCCCATGCACCACAGCCGGGCAAACAAACCGTTCTTGATTATCGCTGGCTATACGGGATTGCCCAGCGCCACAATGTCGAATGGCGTCCGCGCACAACAGCCGATCAGGTCCTGATCACCCGCGCCAGCCAAGTGATTACCATGGATGAAATCCGTGAAGCGGTCGAAATTTCCCTGGTTGACTATGGTATTCAGCGTCCCTTCACGGTCGATCTTTCGAGTGACAATTTCCAGATTCATCTGCCCGTTGACGCCCGCAACAGTGTTGACGTCAGTGCCATCGAGGTCAATTCACGCACCCAGCGCTTTGTTGCCAGCGTCACAACCGGCGCCCAGACGGCCCAGCAGCGGACATATCGGATCAGCGGCAAATATTACCCGCTAACAAGCGTTCCCGTCCTGGTCGAGCCAGTATCTCGCGGTTCCGTCATCCGTGCCGACCAGGTTGAATACCGTGATTTCCGGTCCGAACGCGTTCCAAACGGGGCCATTCGCGACATCAATGATGTTATTGGCAAGGAAGTCATGCGGCCCAGCAATCCCAATGAACCCTTGATGTTCCGGGATCTGAGCAACCCCATTCTGGTCCGCCGCGGATCGCTTGTGATTATTCGCCTGGTCACTGCCAACATGTCCCTGACTGCACGCGGCAAGGCAATGGAAGACGGATCACTTGGTGATGTCATTCGCGTGGTCAACCAATCGAGCAACAAGACCATTCAGGTCGAAGTTGTGGCCGAGAACGAAGTCCGCGCCCTGCCCGCTCTGTCGCAGTAATCCGCGCCCCAAAACACCACACAACCCGGCAAGCTTTTCCTCTTATACCAGCTGATAATTGGCACGGTACTTGCGTTAAGAAATGCAGGAACCCAGGAGGAATTCATGCCTACTAAAATCACCCAGATATCATGGCGGCGCATTGCGCTTGTCAGTTCGCTCATCGGGGCCACAGCATTGCTGTCAGGCTGCAACGCGATGAAACGGCTTTCCGAAGTTGGCGAACCGCCAAAGCTGTCGTCCATTGATAACCCGACACAGTCAGAGGCCTATCGCCCGGTAAGTTTGCCGATGCCGGCCCCGCAGGTTGCCGAACGCAACCCGAACTCACTATGGCGTGCCGGCGCACGGTCCTTCTTCAAGGATCAACGCGCAAACCAGGTTGGCGACATCCTGACCGTGGTTGTTGAAATGGAAGACCGCGCGGCCCTTGCCAACACGACAGTGCGCTCGCGCACCAATTCCGAGGATCTCGCCGTTCCGAACCTGTTCGGCCTCGAGGCGGAAGTAGCCAAGGTGCTGCCTGATGCGATTGATCCGAGTTCGATGCTGGATTTCGACAGCAACACCTCAAACCGGGGTGCCGGAACTCTTGATCGTAACGAAGCCATTGATTTGCGTGTTGCAGCCATCGTCATTCAGGTTCTGCCGAACGGCAACTATGTCATTCATGGTCGCCAGGAAATTCGTGTGAACAGTGAAATTCGCGAAGTCCAGATTGCCGGTGTTATTCGCGCTGCTGACATCAGCTCCGCAAACGAAGTCAATTACGACAAGATTGCAGAAGCCCGTATCTCATATGGTGGTCGCGGGACGATTTCCGATGTTCAGCAGCCACGCTATGGCAGCGAAGTTCTCGACATCATTCTGCCGTTCTAACATTTGAAAAGTCTTGTGGCTCAATCCCGTTTTCCTGGTTCCGGTTGACCACATGGCGAAGCGTTCAAAGGTCACCTTCGGGTGGCCTTTTTCGCATCAGAGCGACAAAAAAACGAAAAGCCCGGCCAGAAGGCCGGGCTTTTGTGATTTTGGTTATCCCTAACCAGTAATCTCCCACCATGTCATGTCGTTGCATGACAGGGATCGGCCAAGCCAAATCCCAAGTATTTTTTCCACCCGGCGCGATCAATCGTCGCGACGTGTGCGCTCCATCCGTTCATGGCGTTCCTGGGCTTCGATGCTCAGGGTCGCAATCGGACGAGCTTCAAGTCTTTTCAAGCTGATCGGCTCGTCGGTTTCTTCGCAGTAACCATAAGATCCGTCTTCAATTCGACGC
Source organism: Thalassospira profundimaris WP0211 (assembly GCF_000300275.1). Lineage (GTDB taxonomy): Bacteria > Pseudomonadota > Alphaproteobacteria > Rhodospirillales > Thalassospiraceae > Thalassospira > Thalassospira profundimaris. The sequence continues at coordinate 342,687 of NZ_AMRN01000004.1, forward strand.
AATGCAGCATCAATTTTTGAAATAAGCTTGCGCGCCCTGTCACGAGTACGAAGTTCAAGTGCCCGGTCAGTCTCCGCCGACGCGCGGTCGGTAAGATCCGGTTCCTGAAGCCCGCCATCTTGCAGGTTCGCTAATGTTTCTGAAGATTCATGCAGAAGTTCTGCCCGCCAGGTCAAAAGTTTCTGGCGGAAATATTCCCGCTGACGCGGGTTCATGAACTCTTCGTCCTCAGCAGGACGATAGTCAGGTGGTAAAGTGATAGTCATGTATGCCCTCTATACAGGACTCATCGATCGCGCGGCAATATAGAGGCCACGCGCCAACGGTGCAAGCCGATTGAACAAATAAATGCCAATCACCCCTCAAAGGCGCAGAATTCTGCGATATTTCTATGGAAAATGCCTTTGATTAAACAATCAGATCAGGCCGGAAACTTCAAGTTTCGCCAACTCAACCCGGGCACGAAGATCAATCTCGTCGAGAACAGAAGAGAGTTCGGGATCATCAATCATTTCGCGCTGCTGATCGAGCAAACCGACCAATTGCTGCAGGCGTGCGGGGGATAATTGGCCACTTAGCAAGCCGTCGCGCACAGCCTCAAGCTGCTCGAGCATGCTTTTTGCGCGCAACATTGCGGCCTTTTTGGGCGAATCCAGTGCATCCCCGCTTTGCTGGAGCGCAAGCAAGGCATCAAGGGCACTGACAGCCCCCGCACTTCGAACACCAGCGGCACCGCCAGCATCCCCGGAAGAGTCGAGCGAACGCATGGCGTCAGCAAAACCGCTTCCGCCAGATGTGCCGGACGATTTCTTGCGCGAGGTTGCCCCCGCACCAGCAGCCTTGGAACCGCTAACCTTCATGATCCGTGTCCGCTCAGTTGTTGTCGATCTGTTCAATGAACATATGCAGTGCATGGTCGGATGCATTCATACAGCCCAAGCGGCCGGAGAAAGGGCAAACACCAAACTTGCAGAAATGAGTCTCCCTCAATCGCGCCAGACGCGCAACGGGAAAAAAATGCCGGGTTGGCGCATCGGCCGCGACGAGACAGAGGCAAAATCACCTTAAACGCGTCGCTTTCAGGGGATTTTGGCGTCACCAAGGTCACCATCGGCAGAAAGCCTCAGTTGGCATGGTTTTCGCAAATAGGTTTGCAAACGCGGTTTACCCGATCAATCGCCTCATTTGCCGGATGCGCTGCATCCCATGTAAAAGCGGAATTAAGAGTATGATCACAGGTCTTGGCAAAATAGCACGCAATGCGCTCGCAATGCTCACGCTGGGAATGCTTGCCCTGACGCAGCTTACCCCTGCACATGCACAATCACGCATCAAGGATATCGCCGATTTCGAAGGCGTGCGTGACAACATGCTGGTGGGTTATGGCCTTGTGGTTGGCTTGAATGGTACCGGCGATGATCTGGGCGATGCAGAATTTACCCGCCAAAGCATGGTTGCGATGCTTGAACGCCTTGGCATCAACGTCCGCGACCAGATCGAGGACCTTGAGTCTGATAACATCGCGGCCGTGATGGCCACCGCAACCCTGCCGCCGTTTTCGCGTCAAGGGTCGCGCATTGATGTCAATATCAGCGCGATTGGCACTGCCGAAAGCCTCCAGGGCGGCACGCTGCTTGTGACCCCGATGGTCGGTGCTGATGGCGAAGTTTATGCCGTTGCCCAGGGTAATCTCGCGGTTGGCGGTTTTTCCGCTGGTGGCAATGCTGAAACCATCGTCAAAGGCGTTCCGACCTCGGCACGTATTGCCAATGGCGGCATCGTTGAACGCGAAATTGACTTTAACCTGAATTCCATGCAGGACATGTCAGTTGTCCTGCGCAACCCGGACTTCACCACTGCACGCCGTGTCTCCGAAGCAATTAATGCCTATCTGGGTGAAGTTGCTGCACGCGCCAGCGACCCGGGCACTGTGCGGCTGAACATTCCGGAACGCTATAACCAGAATATTGTCGCCCTTCTGACCGATATCGAACAGCTTCGTGTTGAACCTGATCAGATCGCGCGTGTGGTGATTGACGAAAACACCGGCACCATCGTGATGGGCGAGAATGTCCGGATCAACCGTGTCGCGATTGCGCAGGGCAACCTGACGATCCGTGTGACCGAAACGCCGCAGGTTTCCCAACCCTCGCCCTTCTCTCAGACTGGCACAACCGAGGTTGTCGACCGCACCAATATCGAGGTCGATGAGGGCGAAGACAATCAGTTGGGCATCATGAATGGCGGTGTCAGCCTTCAGGAACTGGTCAATGGCCTCAACAGCCTTGGCGTTGGTCCGCGCGACATGATCACCATCCTTCAGGCCATCAAGACGTCTGGCGCGCTTCAGGCCGAAATCGAGGTGATGTGATGATGACCGACAGCACCGCCGCTCTGATGGCGCAGGCACAGGCCAGCGCACAATACGGCAAGCAAAACAATATCGCGGCCCGGATGGATGCACTCACAGACGGGCACATCAAGACCGAAGCACAGGCACGCAAGGCTGGCGAGGAATTTGAATCGATGTTCCTTGGCCAGATGCTCAGCCACATGTTTGCCGGCCTTGAAACCAATGAAATGTTTGGCGGCGGGCATGGTGAAACGATGATGCGTTCCATGCTTGTTGATGAATACGCCAAAGAAATGTCCCGCGCAGGTGGCATCGGAATTGCAGATGCCGTTACACGCGAAATCCTCAAAGTCCAGGAGGGATGAAAATGACCACCCAAGAGCTGGTTACCGAACTTAAAAGCGTCACCTATGACCTTATGTCCCTGCTGGAACGTGAATCCAGTGAACTGCGCAGCCTGACATCTGCCGAATATGAGCAATTCCTGTCGGAAAAATCTGCCCTGGCAATGCAGTACGAGCAATTGGTCGTGAAACTGCGCAGCCGTGGCGACGAACTCCGCGCCATGTCCGAAGAGGAACGTGAAGAGCTGCGCGAGCTTCAGGCCGAGTTCCAGCAGGCTGCGCGGCGCAACATGAATACGCTGCAAGCGGCCAAGGCAACCAACGAACGCGTGGTTCAGGCCATCGTCCGCGCGGTCAATGACAAATCCAAAGAAGAATGCACGACCTATACCCGCTCTGCCACCACCAGCAAGGCGTCGCTCGGCGGTTATGGTCGCACGATCAATAAGTCCGGTGGCGCCTATAGCGTCAACGAAACGCTCTAAGGGTAAAGGCAAAGATCATGTCACTTACTCAGGCACTCAATACTGCGATCTCTGGCCTTAACACTGCACAGGCCCGCATTGCGATCACGTCTTCGAACATTTCGAACGTGAACACCGAGGGCTACTCCAGAAAGATCGCCGGTCAGGAGACCCTGTCGCTTGACGGTGTCGGTGCCGGCTCCCAGGTTGCTGACATTTATCGTAACGTCAACGAGGGCCTTGTACGTGAAATGCGCGGCGAACTGGGCAAAGCCGGTCGCGAAGAAGCCCGTTATGAGTTCTTCATGCGCGTTCAGACCCTGTTTGGCACCACCCAGTCTGATGCTGCAATCAGCCAGCGCATCAACGATCTGGCCGACGCGTTTGAACAGCTTGGCGTTACCCCGGACCAGAATTCCCCGCGCGTCGAAGCCATCGAAAGCGCGATTCAGGTCATGGAATCTTTTGAGCGGCTCTCAAGCCAGCTTCAGGATCTGCGCGATGACATTGATGACCAGATCACCGATGAGGTGAATAGTGCCAACACATTGCTCACGCAGATTTCTGAGCTCAATACCGGCATTATTCGCCTGAACAACCTTGATCAGCCAACGACAGAGCTTGAAGATCAGCGCGATCAGAAGCTTAATCAGCTGTCAAAGATCATAGATATCACGACCTTCAGCCGTAGTGATGGTTCGATCGTTGTATATTCAGCAAATGGCGCGAACACGCTTCTTGATCGCACCCCTAACAAGCTCTCCTTTACACAGACTGCCGGTTTCGAACCGGGTACGGGTGGCTCGGGTGTTTCACTTGATGGCGAAGACATCACGGATACGCTGCGCACAGGCACGCTTAAGGGCCTATTTGAAATGCGCGATTCCGAAATTCCGGCGTTGAATGATCAGATCAACGAACTGGCTACTCAACTGCGCGATGCCATCAATGAAGAACATAACAAAGGCACTTCGTTCCCGCCGCCAGCCAACCTTTCGGGCACACGCACGGTTGATGGCAGCGATCCGTTAACTGCAACCGGTGCATTTCGCGTTGCCGCACTCGATCAAAATGGTGACCTTGTTGCCACTGACAGTTGGGCTGATATTGCCCTGCCAACAACACCGGCAACGGTTCAGGGCATCGTTGATGCGATCAATGCCTCGGACGCGGGATCGTATCTGACAGCATCACTGGTGGACAATCGGCTGGTTATCGAAGGCCAGGATGGTAACCGCGTTGCGATTAATGAATTAGACAGTGAGATCACGCTGAGCGATGGTCGCCAGCAGGGTATGTCGCACTATTTTGGTTTGAACGACTTTGTCACGACCACCAAAAGATCCGATGTCATGACCTCTGCCGCGCAACAAAGTTCGACCAATGCGCTGGGTGTGACGGCAAGTTCCTTTACAATCAGTGCAGGCACGGGTGCGCTCGCCGGAGCAGGTATTACAGTCAACTACACTGCAACAGACTCCCTTGAAGATATCCGCGACAACATCCGTACAGCACTTCAGGGTGCAGGCTTCACCGCCGCTGCGGCCGAAGAAGCCGCCTTCATTGTCGAAGATGGTGACCGCTACCGTCTGGTCATTGAATATAATGCCAACCTGACGATCAATGATTCGGGTACGTTGTCGTCAAAGATCGGCTTCACCGAAGATCGTCCATCCCTGTCTGGCAACATGGATGTCGCCGCGGCAATCAAGAATGACCCCTCACGGATTGTGCGCGGACAGATGAATGCGGACACTTACAATACCTCGACCGCAATCATCGATCCGGACGCGGCCATTCCTAACTTGGGCCCGCTTGTACCGCCGCCGGTCAACTATACATTGACTGTCAGTGGCAATTTTACAGATGTTGATATCGATTATGATACCAACACTTCGCTACAAGACATCGCTGACGCCATCAACAACAGTGCGACGCTGACGGACAACAATATCACTGCTGAAGTCAAATTCGACAGCCAGTTGGGTGGTTATAAACTCCATGTCATAGATGCGGATGGCGATCCGTTCTATTTCAGCGACGATGGCCTGCCCAACGCCGATGCACTCACGACCGTTCTGGGGCTTGGCATCACTTTCGGCGTCCATGAAGGCGACAACAGCGCTGCAAACTCGATCAGTAATGCATTTGAACGCACCGATATTGATTTCGGAGCAACCGATGGTCTGTCGGGCGAACGCACATCGCTAACCGATTATGCAGCTGGCATTGTGGCAACCGCAGCGACAAAAGCCAGCATTGCCGAAAGTTCCTATGATTTTCAGGACAACCTAGTGGTTGACCTTAGCACCCGCATTCAGAACGAAGCCGGCGTCAACCTTGATGAAGAGATGTCGGATCTGGTGATTTTTCAGCGTGCCTACACCGCCTCTGCCCAAGTGATTACCACGGTTGAGGAAATGTTTGATGCTCTGCTCAATGCAGTTTAAACTGCATGCTTATGAAATGAGGCTGTCATGGTAACTCGTGTTGCGACATATACAAACCACACATTGCTTTCGGACTTGGCACTCCGCAATGCTGCGCGTGTAACAGATCTTCAGAACCAAGCGTCCAGCGGGTACAAATCGCGCAATTACGCAGGCATCGCCGACAGCACGCAACGCCTGCTCAATCTTGAGACCGAATATAGCCGCACGGAACAGTACCTGCGCAATACAACGCAAGGTAAGTTGCGCCTGCAAAGCATGGAAACCGCCGTTGACAGCATGCTGACCATCGCGACCGAGATGAAGAGCTTGCTGATCCAGGCAAGCTCCGCTCAACAGGCTGATGACGTCAATATCCGTAACGAAGCAGATCAGGCACTGCAACAGATTGCCAACTTGCTCAATACCAACCTTGACGGACGCTTCCTTTTTGCCGGCGGACGTTCCGAAGAACCGGCAGTGGATATCGAGAAAATCGGAGCGCCAGACAACTATATCAGCAAACTTAATACGTCAGTTACAAGCGGCGCACTTCTTTCCTCACTTGGCGTAACAACTAACGGCACGCTCCAGATCGTCAGCACAGATGTCGATGGCAACAGCTCGACCTCTACCGTCACTTACAACGCCGCCACCGACGATATCGATGACATCATGGATGCCATCAATAACGTCACCACCAACCGCGCCATTGCTTCGCTGCGGGGACTGGGCGGTGAAGGCACAACGCTTTTGAATATTGAAAATGTCGGGAACGGCTCAATCACCATTACCGAAACGGGTGGCGGTGATTTTCTCTCAAAACTTGGTATGGAGAAAATGGGCAATCCGCGCCCGGATGCCGATTATTATATGGGCGATCACCAGATCATGGATCTGCGGGTCGACGACAAATACGATGTCTCCTATGGCATTCTGGGCGACAACCCGGCATTCCAGAAATTGATCCAGGGCCTTGGCATTGCCGCAAGCACAGAAAACCAGGATGCGCTGACTGTCGCTCTAGGCTTTATCAACGATGCAATAAACGAACTTCCAAATGTTCAGGGGCAAATCGGTCTCGATATTGCCAATGTCGAACGGTTCGAAGAACGTCATCAGGATTTCAAGGTTTTTGCGGCCCAAGCCATCACCGACATCGAAACTGTTGACGTTCCACTGACCCTTGCGGAAGTCAGTCAGTATACGACGGCCCTGCAGGCCAGTTTTATTTCCATCTCGCGCGCCGCAGATTTATCTTTGGCTAACTATTTGCGTTGATTGTGATATAAATCGTATTGCGTCTTTAACTGTTTTGTTCGCATGATACCAAGGGTAGTATGCGACACAGAACCTTTCGACCGTCGGAGAATTGCGGGAATGGAAACCGAAAACGTCGCCGAGAATGAAACACCTGAATCCGTTGTCGTGGAAACACGCTTCGGCGACATCGAGTTCAGTTGGGACAAAGGCATCTATATGCCGGTCGGTCTCCTTGGCTTTCCTGAACACCATGTTTTCGGACTGGCTAACATCCCCAACACATCACTTGATCAGTTCAAGCTTTATCAAAGCCTGACGGATGCAAGCCTGTCCTTTATCGTCGCACCATATAATATGGAAAGCGGCGTTTACGCCGACAAAGACCTGATGACTGCGCAGAAAAGTCTCGCGATCGAAAGTGCTGACATGGCAATTCTGATGGTTGTCACCATCCGGAGCGCACCAAGTGGTCAGGGCATTACGATGTCGACCAATCTGCGTGCGCCCATTCTTGTGGACACTGCGCGCCAGGTCGCCTGGCAGCATATTTTGCCCAATGAAAAATACTCTGTGCAGCATGACCTGTAATTTTTGCCTAGCATATTGGCACGCGCATTGCTTTGATGTCCCCCAAGGCAATGTCGCCGAAAGATTGAATGGCCTGAGCCATTCTATCTTATCCGTGTAGGAGGAATAAAATGGCTCTTAATATTATTTCCAACTATGCAGCGAACGTAGCCCATCGAAACCTGACTGCTTCGGACACGATGGCGACGCGCTCGCTTGCAAAACTCTCCTCGGGTACCCGTGTTGTTTCTGCACGTGATGATGCTGCATCCATGGCCATCGGTGCACGTCTGAACGCAACAACGGAATCCCTCAAGACCGCAACGGTTAACGTCAACCAGGCCAACTCGATGCTCCAGATCGCCGATGGCGGCATGGCAACCATCGATAACATCCTGGTGCGCATGAAGACGCTTGCCGTTCAGGCATCCTCGGGCAACTTGTCCGATACCGAACGCGGCTTCCTGAATGACGAATTCGTACAGCTGCGCGAAGAAATCGACCGTATTGCATCCTCCACCAACTTCAACGGCATTCAGCTGCTTGGGGATGGCGGTGACGTTGCTCTGAACTTCAATGATCTTGCCTCTGGCGGTGGTGGCGCTGCCTTGGTTCCGGCTGCCGGCTTTGATCGCTTTGCCATTACCGACAATAACTACTGGGCAACCGACACCAACGATAGTGGCGTAACCGATAACAGCTTCCAGGTCAGCATCAATGAAGGCACTGCTGGTCAGGTTATCATGACGGTCAGCTCGACCATTGATGGCACGGTTAACCGCACGCAATCTATTGACGTCACCGACTATGCGTCCGGTGGCACCACCGCAATTGGCGCTGGTGAAAACGCAACGCTGAACTTCGATGAACTTGGTTTGACCTTTACGGTCAACACCAACTTCTCGGCAACTGTCAGCTATGTTGAAAGCGGTACCGCCGGCAGCCGGGACTTCGGTAGCGACGCCACCTTTAACAACGGTGCTGCGACCTTTGACTCTACCGACAACGTTGTAACCATGGAAGCCGACAATGGTCAGCAGTTGCAACAAACGGTTGACTTCCAAGTTGGCGCGGGCAACACAGCAAACGACCGCTTGGCAATTGAGTTTACGGCCGTAGATTCTGAGACACTCGGCTCTGGCTCGAATGGTGCACAAGACTCGATTGCGGACCTGACTGACAATGCCATTGATACGGCGGCGAACGCCCAGAATGCAGTCGAAGTCGTCAGCCGGGCAATTGACGATCTGCAACGCGCACGCGCCAATATCGGCACCTATCAGAACCGTTTGGACTTCGCAGCTCAAAACCTTGCATCCACGCAAGAAAACACTGAGTCTGCACGTTCCACCCTGCTTGACCTCGATGTTGCTGCCGAGATGACTAACTTCACCTCCAAGCAGATTCTGGTTCAGTCGGGTGTCGCCATGCTAGCACAGGCAAACCAGATGCCTCAGAACCTCCTCCGTCTGCTTCAGGGTTAAGTTCTTAGAAGATCGATTTTACTAAGACCATTCCGAACGGCGGCAATGTTTTGATTGCCGCCGTTTCTGTTTGTGATTGGTATTTCTGGTCAACATTTGCAGTGGTTGACGCCTCATCGTCTGATCGGCAACCTTTGACGAATCGCTTTACTTTTCCCTAGCACCTTAGCATCGACATTTGCTTTTGCTGCAAACTACGGTTATTTAATTTGGCGAACTTATGCAGGAACTCATCCCCATAGAAATCGCCATGCCGACCACATTAACCTATTGTTAATACGATATTTTATGGAAAGAGAAGTCGGTTAAGCGTCGCCTCTGACATCCAACATATTCACACTATTTACCTCAGACTAATTCCCTATTCCTGACTTTTTTCTAGACTCCCCCCTACAGGGAGCGTTTAAGTATAAGAGTGGGCTACTTTAAGTTGTTCAAGATGAGCAACAAGCTCATGCAACTGTCTTCTAAGACTTTCATTCCACGTAGGAAGATGAAAAATGGCTCTTAATATCATTTCCAACTA